>NZ_CP088089.1:0-1227500 GCF_021052305.1 Bradyrhizobium sp. WU425
ATGACAACCCCGGAACAGGATCGCTGGTCACGCGTGAAGAGTCGGCTGCGCTCGAACGTAGGCGAGGACGTCTATACGAGCTGGTTCGCGCGCATGGATCTGGAAGGCGTCCAGGACGAGAGCGTGCGTCTGTCGGTGCCAACCCGCTTCCTGAAGAGCTGGATCCAGGCCCATTATGCCGAGCGCGTGCTGTCGTGCTGGCAGGCCGAGATGCCGGAAGTGCATCGCATCGATCTCACCGTGCGCTCGGCCGTGCGCCCCGTGGTGCAGCAGAAGGAAGCGCCCGCGCCGGTCGAAACGCGCCGCTCGCCTGCGCCGGAGCTGCGCTCGACCGCGACCGCGCCGGTCTCGGCCAATCATGATGCACTCGGCGGCTCGCCGCTCGATCCGCGCCTGACGTTTGCGAGCTTCGTCGTCGGCCGCTCCAACACGCTGGCGCATGCGGCTGCCCGTCAGGTCGCCGAGGGTCGTCGCGGCGATCCCGTCATGTTCAATCCGCTCTACATCCATGCGGGCGTCGGCCTCGGCAAGACGCATCTCTTGCAGGCGGTGACCTGGGCCGGCAATTCCGGCAACGAGCGCAAGGTGCTTTATCTCACCGCCGAGAAATTCATGTACGGCTTCGTCGCCGCGCTGAAGACGCAGACGGCGCTCGCCTTCAAGGAAGCGTTGCGCGGCATCGACGTGCTCGTGATCGACGATCTCCAGTTCCTGCAGGGCAAGTCGACCCAGGCCGAGTTCTGCCACACGCTGAACGCGCTGATCGATGCCGGCCGCCAGGTCGTGATCGCGGCCGACCGTCCGCCGTCCGACCTCGAAAGCCTCGACGACCGCGTGCGCTCGCGGCTGGCCGGCGGCCTCGTGGTCGAGATGGCCTCGCTCGGCGAGGAGCTGCGGCACGGTATTCTCAAGTCGCGCGTCGCAGCCGCCCGCGCCCATCATGCGACCTTCGAGGTGCCGGAGGAGGTGCTGACCTATCTGGCCCGCGCCATCACCCATAACGGCCGGGATCTCGAAGGCGCGATCAACCGCCTGCTCGCGCATTCGAAGCTCAACAATCGGCCGGTGACGCTGGAGATGGCGGAGCACGAGGTGCGCGACCTGATCCGGCCGCAGGAACCGAAGCGGATCAAGATCGAGGACATCCAGCGCGTGGTGGCACGGCAGTATAATGTCAGCCGCTCCGATCTCCTGTCCTCGCGCCGGACCGCCAACGTGGTCCGTCCGCGCCAGGTGGCGATGTATCTCGCCAAGACGCTGACCTTGCGATCGCTCCCCGAGATCGGCCGCCGCTTCGGTGGGCGCGACCACACCACGGTGCTGCACGCCGTGCGCAAGATCGAGGCCCTGGTTTCCAAGGACACGGCGCTGTCGGACGAGGTCGAATCGCTCAAGCGCCAGCTTCAGGAATAAACGCCTATTTGCTTCTGCGCGGGTGCGACCACATCCAAGCTGCATCGGAGGTCGTCATGCCCGGGCCTGTCCCGGGCATCCACGTTCTTAGGACCGCGAACCCAGACGTGGATGGCCGGGACAAGCCCGGCCGTGACGGGCGCAGAGACGTCCCTGGCCGGCGAGGCGTTCAGCGCGTTGCGGAAACATAGGTAAATCGTGGGGAACTGCCCGCAATCCCTTGAATCCGGGGGCCATCCGCGCCACCTTGCGCGACCCTGACGGCTTTGGTCATATCGGCTGGATGATCCGGCTTTCCGGGGTCTTCGGTGCCGTGGCGCGCGTCCCGCCGCCCGGCTTTTCCAGATTTGTGTTTCCTTGGGGATCGGGCGAGTAGTGCAATGAAGGTTACGGTCGAACGCGCGCAACTCCTGAAGTCGCTGGGCCACGTCCACCGCGTGGTCGAACGCCGCAACACGATTCCGATCCTCGGCAACGTGCTTGTTAGGGCCGAAAACGCGAAATTGTCGCTGAAGGCGACCGACCTCGACCTCGAGGTCACGGAAACGCTCGCGGCGGAAACCGCGACCGCGGGCTCGACCACCGTGCCGGCGCACATGTTCTACGACATCGTGCGCAAGCTGCCGGATGGTTCGCAGATCGTGCTCGAAGCCGACGGCGACCGCGCCGTGCTGGCGATCCGTGCCGGGCGCTCCCGCTTCACGCTGCAGACCCTGCCGGAAAACGATTTCCCGGATCTCGCCGCCGGCGACATGTCGCATTCGTTCAGCCTCGCCGCCAAGGACGTCAAGCGGCTGATCGATCGCACCCAGTTCGCGATCTCCACGGAGGAGACCCGCTATTATCTCAACGGCATCTACCTGCATGCCGCGGGCTCCGCCAAAGCCGCCACCCTGCGCGGCGTCGCCACCGACGGCCACCGCCTCGCCCAGCTCGACCTGGTGCAGCCCAAGGGTGCCGAGGGCATGCCCGGCGTGATCGTGCCGCGCAAGACGGTCGGCGAGGTGCAGCGCCTGATCGAGGACAACGAGGCCGAGGTCACGATCGAGCTGTCGCAGGCCAAGATCCGCTTCACCATCGGCAATGTGGTGCTGACCTCGAAGCTGATCGACGGCACCTTCCCCGATTACGGCCGCGTGATCCCGCAGGGCAACGACAAGGAGCTCGTCGTCGACAAGAAGGATTTCGAGAACGCGGTCGACCGCGTCTCGACGATTTCCAGCGAGCGCGGGCGAGCCGTGAAACTCTCGCTGTCGCCGGGCAAGCTGGTGCTGTCGGTGACCAATCCGGATTCCGGCAGCGCGACCGAAGAGCTCGAAGTCGAATACGCCTCCGACGCCCTCGATATCGGCTTCAACTCCCGCTATCTGCTCGACATCGCCGCCCAGATCGAAGGCGACGTCGCAACGCTCCGGCTCGCCGACCCGGGCTCACCGACTCTGGTGCAAGACCGCGACGACAAGAGCGCGCTCTACGTGCTGATGCCGATGCGGGTGTGAGGGACGTGGTCCTCCTCTCGCGACACCTTTTATGCAGAGACAACCCCTCACCCGGCCTCGCTGCGCGAAGCCCCCCTCTCCCACAAGGGGAGAGGGGGAAGCTACAGCTTCGCCTGCCGAAACAAGCGCAATGCACGTTGCTGCGCCCTCTCCCCTTGTGGGAGAGGGCATCTCCACGGGCGGATACATACTCAGTCGGGTGAGGGGTTCGTGCCGCAGGAACCATCCCATCGGCCAGTCTCCAAACGTCTTCGCCAATTCGCGAAGAATATGCGGCACGAACCGGCGGATGCGGAAGCGGCAATGTGGCGCCTGCTCAGGCACCGGCAACTCTCCGCTTTCAAGTTTCGCCGGCAGGTCCCGTTCAACACCTACATTCTCGACTTCGTCTGCTTTGAGAAGCGCCTGGTGATCGAGATCGACGGCGGTCAGCACGGAGAATCACGACGCGATGCAGCGCGTGACGCAGCTCTCTCGCCGAAGGCTTTGTCATCGCGCGCTACTGGAACAACGACGTGCTCCAGCGACCCACTTCTGTATTGGAGGACATCCTTGCAAAGCTCGCCGAGCGGTAAGATACCCCTCACCCGTCGCCTCACCTTGTGAGGCGCCACCCTCTCCCACAAGGGGAGAGGGGAAGAATCGCGGCCACGACAAAGATCTGATGACCCCCTCCCGCATTCATCGCCTGACGCTGACGCATTTTCGTAATTACCGGGCGGCGGGGCTCGAGACGGCGGCCGACATGGTGGTCCTGGTCGGGCCGAACGGAGCGGGCAAGACCAATTGCATCGAGGCGATCTCGTTCCTGTCGCCGGGACGCGGCCTGCGGCGTGCGACGCTGGACGACGTCGCCGACAATCAGGGCGACGGCTCCTGGGCGGTGTCGGCACAGGTCGAGGGCGCGCTGGGCCTTGCCACGCTCGGCACCGGCATCGATCCGCCGTGCGCAGATAGCCCGGTCAGCCGGCGCTGCCGCATCGACCGCGAACCGGTCAATTCGGCGGCGGCGTTCGGCGACCACATCCGCATGGTATGGCTGACGCCGGCGATGGACGGGCTGTTCATGGGAGCGGCGTCCGAGCGGCGGCGCTTCTTCGACCGCCTGGTGCTCGCCATCGACAGCGACCATTCCAGCCGCATCTCCGCGCTCGAACGTTCGCTGCGTTCGCGCAACCGACTGCTCGAGACGCGCAATTACGACGACCATTGGTGTGACGCGATCGAGCGTGAGACCGCGGAGCTTGCGGTCGCGGTCGCCGCAACCCGCGGCCAGACCGCGGCGCGTCTGACCGGCATGCTGAACGCTCGCGCGCAGGCCTCCGCCTTCCCTTCGGCGCAGATCGCGCTCGACGGCTGGATGGAGAACGCGCTGCTGACGGAGACCGCGACGTCGGTCGAGGACCGCTACCGCCAGATCCTGCGCGACAACCGTCCGCGTGACGCCATCGCCGGCCGTACCACGGATGGTCCGCATCTCACCGATCTGCAGGTGATCTACGCGCCGAAAAGCATGCCGGCGCGCGATGCCTCGACCGGCGAGCAGAAGGCGTTGCTGATCGGGCTGGTGCTGGCGCATGCGAGCCTGGTCGCCGAGATGACCGGCATCGTGCCGCTGCTGCTACTCGACGAGGTCGTCGCGCATCTGGATCCCGGCAGGCGCGCGGCGCTGTTCGACGAGCTGCGCAAGCTCGGCGCGCAGGTGTGGTTGACCGGCGCAGACCCTGCCGCCTTCGCCGAGATCGGCGCCGGGGGCGAGATCTTTGACGTCGAAAGCGGACAGGTATCGGCCCGGCGCTAGTCGCCGCCGTTGAACCGGCCCCATTTCTGCCGCGACTAGTTGCCGGAGGCCGCGCCGACGGCGCCGCAGCCGTTTTGCAATCGCGCAATGACATGCCGCGCGAGACCCCTGGAGAGTGAGATGCGGACGGCAAGGTCCGGGGCGCAAGCTCCGGCACGATGGCGGGCGTTTGCGTGCGGCCTCGTCCTGCTCGCGATCTGCATGCTCGCTGCAAGGGCCGGCGCCGGGATGCCGCATCTCGCGGCGCTGTTTTCCGCCGATCTCACGCCGGATCCCGATGCCAGGCTGCTCGCACCGACCCGCTACAGCTTTCGAGGAATCCACACCACCCTGATGCGGGGCGTCGAAGCGCCGCTTCGGGTCAAGCTCGAGGCCACCGTGCCCGCCGAACTCGGCGACGTCCTAGCCTTCTACCGCAGGGAGCTCGGAAAGCTCGGCTGGCAGGAGCAGCACGATGGCGCCGTCGTCTCCGCCGATCACGTCCAGCTCGCGTTCGCATCTCCGCTCGGTCCGGCGATGCTGGAGCTCGGCCGCAAGGGCAGCAGCACCTTGGTTCATCTCGTGCAGAAGAACTCGGATACTGCAACCCGGGCGAACGTCATGCCCGAGCCGGGCCAGGCGAAGCTGGTGTTCAGCAACATCGGCGAGACGGAAGCCGTGCTCGGGATCAACGCGCACATCATCAAGCGCTCGGCCGGCGCTAACGCCGTCTCGCTGGATCTGGCGCCCGGCAGATATCCCTACGAACTGAACGTACCCGGCCGTCCGGCCCACAGCAATATCCTCACCGTCGCAGCCGGCGACGCCTGGGAGCTCACCATCGGGCGCGACGGCGAGGCATGGTCGCCGCTCCAGCTGTATTGAGCCGTCCGGATCTTTGAACCTGCCCGGTTCCTGCCGCGACTTCTCGTTTGAGACCCGCCGACGGTGTCGCAGCCGTCGCAATCGCGCGCGCCCAAGCGCCGCGCGGCATCCTGGAGACGTAACGATGGCGATGATCCCGCGCGGGATGCAAGTCCCGGCACGATGGCGGCTGCTTGCATGCGGTCTCTTCCTGATGGCGAGCTGCTCGATCGCGGCCGGCGCCGACGAGGGCATCGTCGACGTCCACGCGCTGCCCCAGCTCGAAGGTGCGGTGGAAGACATTTCGCGCCCCGATCCCTATAGCGTCGAATATCGCGTACCGATGCGGCAGGCCGTGACGCTGCCCGCGGTCCAAAAGCTCCTGCGCGACAACGGATGGGTGCCCTATGTGATGCCGCTTGAGGAGAAAAGCAGCCTGCTGAAGTTCAGGAAGGGACGACAAGGCCTTTCCGTTCATTTCACGCAGGCGCTCGGCCGGCCCGACCAGTCCGTGGTTTACTAGACCACCGACCGGATGTACGGGAACGTGCCATTTCCGGAAGGCGCAAGTGACATCGTGTTCGACGGGACCCGGCCCTATCTCGGCTGCATCGCGCCGACGCCGCTCGATGCAACGTCGGATTTCTACAGCAGCCAGATGGCTGCGATCGGCTGGCAGAAGCTCACGCCGGAAACCGCCGCACGCTGGACCACCAGCCTGAATGAAACCGTTCCCAACGGCCTGCGCGCGTTCTACGCGCATGCCGATAGCAAGGAGACCGGCTTCTATCAGCAGAAGCCCGTGATGCTGACGCTGACGCGCCGCGACGATGGCCGCACCAATGTCGATATCCGGGTCGCCCCCTTCGCGCTGCCGAGCGAGCTCAAAGCCGATAGCGATCTGGCCGGCCTGCCGCGGCCGAGCCCGACCAAGACGGCCAGGGGGCTCGGCGGCGCGAGCGACAACAAGCGCGAAATGTCGGCCGCCGCGATGGCCGAGCTGCCGGCCGTGCTCGCCTTCTATCACCGCGAGTTCGCCGCGCGCGGCTGGCAGGAGGACGGCAGCGCGCAGCTCGCACCCGGTGACGAGGTCGCGATCAAGATCTCTTCGGCGGAGGAAACCGGCGTGCTGCGGCTTGGCCGCAAATATGATTTCACCATGGTCAGCCTGACCGCGCAGGTGAAGGACTCCGCGCTTGCCGCCCGTGCCAAGGCGAAGAAAGAGGCGGACGACAAGTTCCTTGGGGATGCGTTAGGTGCGGCCAAGCAGCTCATCACCGCCGACGAAGCCAGGCGCAAGGTGCAGGCGGCCGCATTGTCCGACGCGCCGCTCAACGCGCAGGCCGACAGCAAGATTCCGGTGCCGCTGCCTGAAAACGCCGAGGGTGTGAAGTTCGAGAGCGACGAGGGCAGGCTCGAGTTCTCCTCGACCTCGAGCGTGAAGGCGCTCACTGCGTTCTATCGCGCATCGCTCAAGCCAGCGGGCTGGAAAGAGCAGCCCTCCGTCATCAATCAGCCCAACATGGCGGTGATGGAGTTCGCAAAGAGCGGCAAGTCGATCTCGATGACCGTGATGCAGATGGGACCGAAGGTGAACGTTAGCGCCAACGGCTCCGGTCTGGTCGTCGCCGCGGCGAAGCCCGTCGAGGCCAAATCGACCCAAGCCAAGGCGGTCCAGACCAAATCGAAGGAGCCGCTCACGCCCGATCCCGATTCGGCCCTGCCGGTGCCGACGCAGCACAGCTCGACCGGCATCAGCTCCACGAAATTTCCCGGCAGCGACCAGTCGTTCCGGACCGAGCTCGAAGCCAGCATCCCCGCCGAGCTTGGCGAGGTCCTCGCCTTCTATCGCGCGGAGCTGACCAATCGGGGCTGGCAAGAGAAGGCCGACGGCGCGATCGTGACGGCCGAGCGGGCGGAGCTCGCGTTCACCTCGCCGCAGGGGCCGGCCGTGCTGAAGCTTGGCCGCGCCCGAGACGAGACCACGGTCAGCCTGATGCAGCGAAATCCGCAGGCCGCGGCCAAGGCCGACATCATGCCGAAGGCCGGACAGGCCAGGCTGATGCTCGGCAATATGGGGCCGAAAGAAGCATCGCTGACGATCAACAATCAGACCGTAAAGATCGCGGCCGGCGCCGGCGGTCCGCAATCGCCGAAAGGCCCGATGCTCGATCTGCCGCCAGGCAAGTACCAGTACGCGCTGCGTCTGCCGGGACGCCCCACTCGCACCGAGATTCTCACAGTGGCCGCCGGCGATGCCTGGGGCCTCCTGGTGGGGCCAAACGGAGATGTGCTGCCGCTTCAGATGTATTGAGCTGCAAGGCCGTTCCGGGGCGTTCCAGGCGCCTCGGAACGCCCTCGTCCCCGCAAAATCCACGCCTTCCACGGCCCGAAACGGCTTCCCGAATCGCGCTTTTTCCAAGCCGCCGAATCGGGCTTCGAAGGCCTTGAAAATCGGCCAAAAAATTCTATTTAATCAAAGACTTGCCGGGGGATACTTTGCGCTAGGCGCAATCCGTCTTTCGTGGCACAAATAGCCCGCATATCAGCGCCTTTTGCGCCGCTGATTCGGGCGACATCTCGAAGGCCTCTCATGACAGAACCTGCTCGGCAGACGCCTGCCGAAAACGAACCCTCAAATCCGAGCGATTACGGGGCGGAATCGATCCGCGTGCTCAAGGGTCTCGACGCCGTCCGCAAGCGTCCCGGCATGTATATCGGCGACACCGATGACGGCTCGGGCCTGCATCACATGGTGTACGAGGTCGTGGATAACGCGATCGACGAGGCGCTCGCGGGCCACGCCACGCGCGTGGACGTGATCCTCAACGCCGACAATTCCGTCACCGTGCGCGACGACGGCCGCGGCATTCCCGTCGACATCCACAAGGGCGAAGGCATCTCGGCAGCCGAGGTCATCATGACCCAGCTCCATGCCGGCGGTAAGTTCGACCAGAATTCCTACAAGGTGTCCGGCGGTCTGCACGGCGTCGGCGTCTCTGTCGTCAACGCGCTGTCAAGCAAGCTCGGCTTGCGCATCTGGCGCGACAACAAGGAACACTACATCGAATTCGCCCATGGCGATGCGGTCGCGCCGCTCAAGGTGGTCGGCGACGCGCCTGGCAGGCGCGGCACTGAGGTGACGTTCCAGGCTTCGACGGAAACCTTCAAGAACATCGAGTATGATTTCGCCACGCTGGAGCACCGGCTGCGCGAGCTCGCCTTCCTCAATTCCGGCGTCAACATCGCCCTCTCCGACATGCGTCACGCCGTCGAGAAGCGCGAGGAGATGCACTATTCCGGCGGCGTCGAGGAATTCGTCAAATATCTCGACCGCAACAAGAAGGCGATCGTGCCGGCGCCGATCATGGTGCGCGCGGAATCCAACGGCATCGGTGTCGAGGCCGCGTTGTGGTGGAACGACAGCTACCACGAGAACGTGCTGTGCTTCACCAACAACATCCCGCAGCGCGACGGCGGTACCCATCTCGCCGGCTTCCGGGGCGCGCTGACGCGCCAGGTCAACGGCTATGCCGAGGCCAACGCGAAAAAGGAAAAGATCGCGCTCACCGGCGACGACTGCCGCGAAGGCCTCACTGCGGTGCTGTCGGTGAAGGTGCCGGACCCAAAATTTTCGTCGCAGACCAAGGACAAGCTGGTGTCCTCGGAAGTGCGTCCCGTGGTCGAGAACGTGCTCAACGAGGCGCTGCAGGCCTGGTTCGAGGAGCACCCTTCCGAAGCCAAGATGATCGTCGGCAAGGTGATCCAGGCGGCAGCTGCCCGCGAAGCGGCGCGAAAGGCGCGCGAACTGACGCGCAAGAGCCCGCTCTCGGTCTCTTCGCTGCCCGGCAAGCTCGCCGACTGCCAGGAGAAGGACCCGGCGAAATCCGAGCTCTTCATCGTCGAGGGTGACTCGGCAGGCGGCAGCGCCAAGCAGGGCCGCAACCGCGAATTCCAGGCCGTGCTGCCGCTGCGCGGCAAGATCCTCAATGTCGAACGCGTGCGTCCCGACAAGATGCTGCACAGCGAGCAGATCGGCACGCTGATCACCGCGCTCGGCACCGGCATCAGCGACGAATTCTCGATCGAGAAGCTGCGCTATCACAAGATCATCGTGATGACGGACGCCGACGTCGACGGCGCCCACATCCGCACGCTGCTGCTCACTTTCTTCTACCGGCAGATGCGCGAGATCATCGACGGCGGCTATCTCTATATCGCCCAGCCGCCGCTCTATAAGGTCAACCGCGGCAAGTCCGAGCAATATCTGAAGGACGAGCGGGCGCTGGAAGATTATCTGATCGATACCGGGCTGGACGATTGCGTCTATATTCCCGGCACCGGCGGCGATCGCACCGGCCGCGACCTGCGCTCGCTGGTCGATGACGCCCGCGCCGTCCGCGGCGTCCTGCGCAGCCTGCACACCCGCTACAATCGCAAGGTGATCGAGCAGGCCGCCATCACCGGCGTGCTCAACAAGGCGATCTACGGCGATCCGGAGAAAGCCGCCGCGGCAGCCCAATACATCGCCGCCCGCCTCGACACGCTCGCCGACGAGGTCGAGCGCGGCTGGATCGGTCAATACGTCGAAGGCCATGGTTTCCAGTTCGAGCGCACCGTGCGCGGCGTCAAGGACGTCGCCCTCATCGATGACGCGTTCCTGGGCTCGGTCGAAGCCCGCAAGCTCGACGAGTACACCGTCAAGCTCCAGGACGTTTATGCCCGCCCCGGCAAGCTGCGGCGCAAGGACACCGAGCACATGGTCTACGGCCCGGTCGATCTGTTCGAAGCCGTCACCGACGCCGGCCGCAAGGGCGTCTCGCTGCAGCGCTACAAAGGGCTGGGCGAGATGAATCCGGAGCAACTCTGGCAGACGACGCTGGACGTCAATGCGCGATCACTGCTCCAGGTGAAGGTCAAAGAGGTCGACGAGGCCGACGACATCTTCACCAAGCTGATGGGCGACGTGGTCGAGCCGCGCCGCGACTTCATCCAGGAACATTCGCTGAGCGCGACGATCGATATCTGAGATCGGATGGCTTGGACGGTCGTCATGCCCCGGACTTGTCCCGGGCATCTAGGTTCTCCGTGCATCTGGCAAAGGCGTGGATGGCCGGGACAAGCCCGGCCATGACGTAGAGACACGGCTGAACCTCCCCCGCCCTCGCGACAAGTGCAGAATTGCTCCCGCGCTCAATTCTCGGTAGTTTCCGCCTCGAAAACCCGCCCACCCAACACGACAGCGAGAGACCCCGTGGCGCCCATCCAGTACATTGTCGAGGGCGGTCACCGGCTCTCGGGCTCGATCGAGCCTTCCGGCAACAAGAATGCGGCCCTGCCGATCATCGCGGCAGCCCTGCTCACCGAGCATCCGGTGACGCTGGAGAACGTGCCGCGGATCCGCGACACCGAGACGCTGGTCGAGCTGATCCGCTCGGTCGGCGCGGCGGCGGAATGGACCGCCCGCAACACGCTTCATATTCACGCCAAGAGCATCCGCGCCGCCGATCTCGATCCTGATCTGTGCGTGCGCATCCGCGCCTCGATCCTGCTCGCCGGCCCCCTGCTCGCCCGCTGCGGCGAAGTGATGCTACCGCCGCCCGGCGGCGACGTCATCGGCCGCCGAAGGCTCGACACGCATGTGCTCGCACTCGAGCAGTTGGGAGCCAAGGTCACCGCGACCGACCGGCTCGAATTCCGCGCTTCGAAACTGACCGGCGCCGACGTGTTCCTGGACGAGCCCAGCGTGACCGCGACCGAGAACGCGCTGGTCGCAGCCGTCGCCGCCCAAGGCACCACCTATTTGCGCAACGCCGCGTCCGAGCCGCATGTGCAGGACCTCGCCAACTTCCTGGTCGCGCTCGGCGCAGGGATCGAGGGCATCGGCACCAACACCATGATCGTGCACGGTCCGGCGACGCTGGGCGGCGCGACCTACCGGATCCAGCCCGACCATATCGAGGTCGGCTCGCTGATCGGACTCGCGGCCGTGACGCGGTCGCCGCTTCGCATCGTGCGCGCGGGCGTCGAGCATCTGCGCTCGATCCGCATGGGATTCGAACGGCTCGGCATCGTCTGCCGCATCGAGGGCGACGATCTCATCGTGCCATCAAACCAGACGCTGAAGATCCAGGACGATTTTGGCGGCCACGTGCCGAAGCTGGAAGACCAGCCCTGGCCGGCCTTCCCGGCCGATCTGATGTCGATCGCGATCGTCACCGCCACGCAATGCGAGGGCGTGATCCTGATGTTCGAGAAGATGTTCGAATCGCGGATGTTCTTCGTCGACAAGCTGATCGCGATGGGCGCGCGTATCGTGCTCTGTGACCCCCATCGCGCCATCATCGCCGGCCCCAGCCGCCTGCGCGGTGCATCGATGATCTCGCCCGACATTCGCGCCGGCATGGCCATGCTGCTCGCGGCCGTCTGCGCCGAGGGCACCTCCACGATCAACAACGCCGACCAGATCGAGCGCGGCTACGAGCGCATCGACGAGCGCCTCAACGCGCTCGGCGCGAAGATCAGGCGCGTGCCTGAACGGAAGGGCTGAGGCGCTTCTTCCCTTCTCCCCTTGTGGGAGAAGGTGGCGTAGGCGGCCTTTGGCCGCCGTTTTTGAGAACGCCGAAGCTTCGCATCGGCTATAGCGCGGGATGAGGGGTTGCTTCAGCGAGTCCTGCTGCTTGAGGGCCGTACGCGGAGAGATCCCCCTCACCCGTCTCGCCGCTGCTGCGGCGAGCCACCCTCTCCCGCAAGGGGAGAGGGAGAAGACCAAGCCATGTTTTCGTCGCCCGGCTGTGCTATTGACCCGGCCATGCTCGACACCGTCCAGCCTCGTTCGCAGCCGCAAGCCGGCGTGCCGCCAAATCCTCTCGCCGACGAATTCGTCGCGACGCTGCGGCTGGCCGTGCCGATGATGCTGACGCAGCTCGGGCAGATCGCGATGATCACGACCGATCTCGCGCTGATCGGGCGGCTCGGCGAGAGCGCGGTCGCAGCAGCAGCGCTGGCGCACACGGTCTATTTCGTCAGCTTCACCTTCGGGCTCGGATTGATGACGGCGGTGTCGCCGCTGGTCGCGCAAGCCTTCGGCGCCGGCGATGTCAGGCGCATCCGCCGCTCTCTGCGCGTCGGCTTGTGGGTCGCGTTGCTGATCTCGCTGCCGATGATGGCCTCGCCGCTCTATGGCGAGCACATCCTGGTCGCACTCGGTCAGGCGCCGCACTCGGCCGCGCTCGCCCAGCGCTATCTGAATGGGCTGGCCTGGGGCATCGCGCCGGCGCTCGGGTTCATCGCGCTGCGCAGCATGATGAGCGCGGTGAACCGGCCGCAGGCCCCGCTATGGATCACGCTCGCGGCGATCCCCGTCAATGCCGCGCTGGTCTACGCCCTGATCCACGGCCTGTTCGGCCTGCCGGAGCTCGGTCTGTTCGGCGCAGGGCTTGCGACCACCATCGTCAATCTCGGCACGTTCGTCGCCACGCTCGCCATTGCGGGGCTGCGCAAGCCGTTCGCGGATTATCGTCCGCTTGCCCATCTCTGGCGGATCGACTGGCCCCTGATGCACAAGCTCATCGCGATCGGCGCCCCGATCTCGTTCTCGCTGCTGCTGGAATATGGCCTGTTCTCTTCGGCGGCGCTGCTGATGGGGTTGATCTCGACCACGGCGCTCGCGGCGCATCAGATCGCGCTCCAGGTCACCGCCGTGCTGTTCATGGTCCCGCTCGGCATCGGCATGGCAGCCACGGTGCGGGTCGGCCACGCCTTCGGCCGGGGCGACCCGGCTGCGGTGAGGCGCGCAGGTCTCGTGGCAGCCGTGATCGGGATCGCGTTCGTCTCGGCCCTCACCGTCGCAATCATTCTCGGCCGCTATGAGCTCGGACGGCTGTTCTTCGGCAGCGGCGAGGCGAGCATGGCGACCGTCGAGCTGACTGCAACGCTGCTGCTGGTCGGCGCGACCTTCTTCATCGCCGATGCCATCCAGACCATCATGGGCGGCGCACTGCGCGGCATCAATGACACCAGAATGACGTTGGTATTCGCCGCGATCGGCTACTGGTGCGTGGGCTTTCCCATCGCCTGGTTGCTCGCTTTTCACGCTGATTTCGGCGCGGTCGGTGTCTGGATCGGACTGTCGATCGGATCGTTCGTCTATGCCGGACTTCTGATCTTGCGCTTCCGGATGCTGACGCGCAAACTGGCGGGATGAACGGGACCGTCCGCGAAGTCATCCCCGATGTCGACGCCGGCACGCTGCTGGCCGGTGCGCAATTCATCGACGCCTTTCGCGTGGAGATCGGCACAGCACCGGTGAATGCCCGCGAGGCCTGCACCAGGATGCTGTTGCACGGACCGCGCTGGATCGGTGCACTGACACGCCTGCGCAACATCCTCGTGAGGCCCTTTGGATTGAAGACATCGGGTGAAGGCGCACCAGCGCCGGGCGGCCTGATCGGCTTGTTTCCGGTGCTGAGCGAAACGCCGGAGCAGCTGGTCGCCGGCTTCAATGATTATCATCTCGACTTCCGCATCGTGGTCGATGTCGCCGGCGAAGCGGTGCTGCGCCACGTCACCCTGACCACGCTGGTGCGGACCAACAATCGGCTGGGCCGCGCCTATCTCGCGTTCATCACGCCCTTCCACAAGCTCGTCGCCCGCAGCATGATGGGGCGGCTCGCGGAGCCGGCCCGATGACGCTCTCCGTCGACCTCTTCTACTCCTTTCGCAGCCCGTTCAGCTATCTGGCGTTGCCGAAAACGCTCAACCTGGTCGAAACCTACGATCTGACGGTGAATTTGCGGCCGGTCTATCCGCTCGCAGTCCGTGTGCCCGGGTTTTTCAAGAAGGCCAGCCCGAACTTCATTCGCTATGTGGTGCTCGACAGCACGCGCGTGGCGCAGCACGAAGGCATTCCGTTCCGCTTTCCCAGGCCCGATCCGATCGTGCAGGACAAGGTGACGTTCGAGGTCGCGGCGGAGCAGCCCTACATCCACCGTCTGACCCGGCTTGGTGCCATGGCGCAGCTCGAGGGACGCTCGCTCGCATTCACCGATGCAATCGCCCGCGTGCTGTGGGACGGCTCGGTGTCGGGCTGGAACGAAGGCGATCATCTCGGGCGCGGCGCCGAAAAGGCCGGCTTCGATCTCGCCGCGATGGATGCCGCAATCACCGCGGACCCTGATCGCTACGAGCAGGTGATCACGGAGAACGAGAAGGACCACGCCGCCTCCGGCCATTGGGGCGTGCCGACCTTCGTGTTCGACAACGAGCCGTTCTTCGGCCAGGACCGCATCGATTTGCTGGTCTGGCGCATGCAGGGCAAGGACCTGATGCGGCGCTAGCTCACTCGGCCAAGCGCGCTGACTTGTCCGACGAGGCTTCCGACCACTCGCCGACGACGCGATCGAGATCGCAGAGATTCTGGTGCATCTGCTCCAGCGAGAAGCCGATCGCGAAGAAGCGCTCGGCGGTGTCGCTCGGCTGGCCGCGGATCAGGCCGTCCTGGCGAACGGCGGCAACCGCCTCGGCGTAATGCTGGAGCGCGACGTGCACGGGATGAATCGGCGGCGCGCCGGCACCAGCCCGCAACGCTTCGGCCGCCGAGCGCAGAAAGCGCACGATCGCCGCACTGACCTCCGCCAGCGGCGCGGCGAGCCGCATCTGCACCTCGGCCGGCAACGGCACCACGGTCGAGCGGCCGATCATCACGACGTCGTGGCGCAGCCGTAGGATCGTTCGCAGCAAGGGACCGGTGTCGGGCCCGCTTGACAGGCGCGCGGCCCGCTCGCGCTCGGCTTCGGCACCGATCGCATTCATGCCCACCATCGCGGTGCCGATGCCGTCCTGGATCCGGTGCAGCGCATCGTTGTCGCGGCCGCGCGTGAGACCCGCGAGCAGCTCGGTGAAGGCGTCCGCGATCAGCTCGAGCAGCCTTGCCGCGCTGGCGCGGATCTGGCGCACCGCGCGCGAGGGCAGCACCAGGAACGAGACCAGCAATCCCGTGATTGCGCCGACCCCGACCTCGCTGACCCGATCGATTGCCGATGTCATGGGATCGGAATGATGCATCGTCGGAACCAGCAGCACGATGATGGCGGTGACCGTCGCTGCATTGAGGCTCGGGTTGATCGCGGCGACGAAGGCGAGTGGCGCGACCGCCAGCACCAGCAGGCCCAACAGGCCGGCCTCGGTCGAATAAGGGATCAGGATCGCGATGGCGCCCCCATAGATGGCGCCGCCGATGGTGCCGAGCACGTAATCGCGCGTCGCCTTCAGCGAGCGCCCGACGCTCAACTGGGTCACGATCAGCGAGGTCAGCACCGCCCAGAGCGGCAGCAGCAGATGCAGCGCGGTGGCGATCGCGTAGGCCGCGGTGGCCGCGACCGTGACCCGGATCGCCAGGCCCAGTTGCGTTCGCCGCGCCCGGACCCGGTCGAACACATCTTTTGGAAGTCCCATCGTGGAATATCCCGATCCTCTTGGAGCCTGCCAAAAGCATAGCTGATGCCCGCAGCCCATGGCCGCTTGAAAGGCCAAATCAGCCCGCCTAACTTGCGCGCCAAAACGAGGAAACACGATGGCCCACGAAACCGCAACGCTCGCTGCCTATGTCTTCAATCTGAAATACGGGGATATTCCGGCGGAAGTGCTGGATCGCGCAAAGGTGCTGACGCTGGACTTCCTCGGCAGCGCCATCCGCGCCCGCAGCGAAGCGGAATCGACCCCCTCGATCCTGAAGATGCTGGAGGCGCTCGCGCTCGACACCAGCGGCGAATCCACCGTGTTCGGCGACAGCAAGACCTGGACGCCGGCGGTCGCGGCGCTGCTCAACGGCGCGCTCGGCCATTCCCTCGACTTCGACGACACCCATGCGGACTCCTCGCTGCACCCGAGCGCGCCGGTCGTTCCGGCCGCCTTCGCCATCGGCGAGATGGTCGGCGCGTCGGGCCGCGACGTGCTGACCGCGATCGTTGCGGGCTATGAGGTCTGCTGCCGGCTCGGCAACGCGCTCGACCCGACCTCGCATTATGCGCGCGGCTTCCATCCGACCGCCACCGCTGGCACCTATGGCGCAGCAGCGGCCGCCGGAAAACTGTTCGGCCTGTCCGAGCAACAGCTCATCGCCGCCTTCGGCGTCGCCGGCAGCCAGGCCGCGGGCTCGCTGCAATTCCTGGTCAATGGCGCCTGGAACAAGCGCTACCAGGTCGGAGCCGCCGCGATGAATGGCGTGATCGCCGCGACGCTGGCGCGCAACGACTTCGTCGGGGCGACGGAATCCGTGGAGGGCAAACATGGCCTGCTCGCCGGCTACACCGACGATGCGCATCCCGACAAGGCGGTCGCCGAGCTCGGCAAGACCTACGAGACCATGAAGATCGGCGTCAAACCGTATCCGAGCTGCCGCTACACTCACGCCGCGATCGACGCGCTGATCGCAATGCGGCGCGAGCACAATCTGACGCCCGATCAGGTCAAGCGGGTCGAAATCGGCCTGCATCGCAACGGCATCACGCTCACCGGCGACGCCGCGACCAAGCGCCACCCGACCTCGATCGTCGGCGGCCAGTTCTCGATGTTCTTCACCGGCGCGCTCGCGCTCGACCAGGGCTCATTTGGCTGGGACGACTACAATCGTCTTGGCGACGCCGCCATCGACGCACTCGCCGACAAGTTCGACGTAGTGCAGGACGATCGCCTCGAAATCGGCCGCACCCACCCCTTTGGCGCGCGCGTGAGTATCACGACGGACGACGGCGTGCATGAGCGGCTCTACGCCGATCCCTCGGGAGAGCCGACCTCGTTCCCGGATGCACAGGCGATGCAGCAAAAATTCTTGACGCTGGCACGCCCGGTGCTGAATGCGCGCGCGGAGAAATTCGCGGACGCGATCATGACGCTGGAGCGGTTCGATCGCGTGGCAAAGGCGACGGAGCTGGGAAGGTAAAGCACCTCAATCCATCCCCGCCACCTTCCCTTTAGCGCGCGTTGCCGCAATCACATCCCGCACCAGATCAAACACACCGTCCGCTTCCGGCGGTGAGTTCGGCGAACGGCCGAGCCGCACGATCACGAGTCGTTCCGACGGAATCACGATCGTATACTGCCCGATCGTGCCCTTGGCGAAGAAGGCATCGCGCGGCCAGCCGTGATCGACGCGAAAGGTCGCGCCAAAGCTGTCGCCCTGGTTGGTCCAGAATCCGGCGCCGATACCGACCCAGGCATTGGGCGTCGCCGACGCCGAGTAATTCACCCAGCCCTCGGGCAGGATGCGTCGGCCGCCGGCGACGCCATCGTTGAGATAGAGTTGGCCGAAGCGTGCCCAGTCGCGCGCGGATGCGAGCATCTCGCTCGACCCCTCGATCGTGCCGGCGCCGTCGAGCTGGAGCGTGACGTGTCGCATGCCAAGCGGCGCGAACAATTCGCGGCGCGCGAAGGCAAGCGCTCCTTCGGGATTGCCGCCGGCGGCATTGCGGATCAGATGCGCGAGCATGATGGTGTTGGCATCGTGATAATTCCACACGGTGCCCGGCGCGGTCGCAAGCGGCATGCTCGCTGCATAGGCGGCCATGTCGGCCTCCACGAATTTCATGCGATTGACCGGCTCGAAGGCGGAGCCAAGCGAGGCCTGAAGCGAGCTGCCGAGTGCCAGGCCCGCGGTGTGGCGCAGCAATTGATCGACGGTGATGGCGTGACGCGGATCGTCCGGATTTGTCCAGGCGGCGACCGGTGCGGGCCCGTCGAGCTTCAGTCGGCCCTGGCGCACGAGGATCCCGGTGAGAGCCGAGATCACGGACTTGGTCATGGAGAAGCCGAGCAGCGGCGTCTCCGGTCCGATGCCGTCCGCATAGCGCTCCGCGATGATGCGGCCCGACTTCATGACGACAATTGCGCGGGTGCGGCGGAATGGCGGCGATGTCGGCTCGGCGAAGGCGCGATCGAGCGCGGCTGACAGTTCCGGGCTTTGCGGCGACACGACCGCGGGGCCGGCGATCTCGGGCAGCAACGCCGGCTGCCTGTCACCAGGCGGCAGCCTGACGTCGGCGATCTCAGCACCGTGCTCGAGTGTGCAGCCGAGGCCCTCGCGATAGATGGCATGGCTGCGGCCAATGCCGAACAGCGTCACCGTGACGTCCTTGCGCGCGCGATCGACCTGATAGTCCATCGCCCAGGTGAGCAGACCGGCGCCCGGCATCGCATCGGCGGTCTCGGTCAGGTTGCGCCTGATATCGAGGCCCGAGACAAACGTCTCCGAGCAGAGCACGTCGGCGATGAAGCCGGTGGCGACCTTGGGCAGGTCATGGGCGCGAACCGCGCCGAGCGCGAGGCCGGCAAAGGCGACGGTGGTGATGAGAAGGACGATCTTGCGGCGGCGGGTCACGGGCTTGCTCCGGCTTGAGGCGCGTGCCGGAGACGAAGCGGCATTCACGCGATGCCCGCTCGCCGGATTTGGAAAACGGCAGAGCCGAAAGCAGCGAGACGCTCGCCGATTCTGAAATAAGCTAGATATTTCAGTGCGCTATAGATTGAATAGCATTCATCTTGAGCCGACGATATTCCGTCGGCGTCACGCCGGTCACGGCCTTGAAGGCGCGGTTGAAGGGACCGAGCGACTGGAAGCCGGAGTCCATCGCGATGGTGATGACCGGGACCTCGGCCTGGGCGGGATCGGCCAGCGCGGCCTTGGCCTCCTCGATCCGGTGGCTGTTCAGGAACACATTGAAATTGCGGTAGCCGAGCCCCTGGTTGATCAGCCGGCGCAGCCGGTATTCGGGAATTTTCAGCCGGCCCGCCAGCACGCCGATGCTGATGTTCTCCTGGCGATAGATCCGTTCGTCCGCCATCAGCCGCATCAGGGCGTCGATGAGCTTTTGGTCGGCGGCATCCTCGCCGATGATAGGCTGGCTCGCCGCGATCGCGGGCGCAGCCTCCGCGGCAGCCGGAAACAGGTCGGCGCCATCGACGCGCATCATCGCATAGGCGATGGCCGCGACGATGCTGGCGAGCACGCCGGTATTGACGGTGTTGGCAACATCGCCGACGTCGCTGCCGGCGAGGATCTGGAGCAGCGCGTTCAATCCGCCATAGAGCGCGGCAGCACAGACGATGAAGACACGGACGCGGCGGCGGCGCTCGACCAGATCGGCCGACCATGAGCCGATCGTCTGCACGATCGCGAGCGCAATGAAGCCGAGCACGATCAGGTTCACCGCGGTGACGGCGACCCGGACATGTCCGCCGGGTGCGATCCAGAGACAGCTGACGAAGCTGAAGGCTGTCACCAGCCCCCAGGTCAATCCGTGCCACCGGCGCAGGCGAAACTCATCGTCGAACAGCGCCCGCGTGAACAGCCAGAACACCACGATATTGCCGGTCGACAACGCGATCAGCGGCGCATGCCATGCCGGTACCAGCGATGATGTTCCGACAGAATAGCTCACAGCATGCGCGGCCGAGCCGAGCGCAAAGGCCGCACCGAGCCGGGCTGCCAGCACATTGCGGAAATCCGAGAGCAATGACGCTGCCAGCACCAGCAGCAGCGCCACGGCGGCGGCGCGAAAGGCGAGTTCGGTTGCGGCTGGGGTCATCGGGTGCTGCGATGGGTCGCGGTTGACATCGGCCGAACATCCTTCGTAGCGCCTGTTTTTTCAAGCACCATCGCTCGCCGCGCGCACTCTGTCATCGCCCGGCTTGACCGGACGATCCAGTACTCCGAGACGGCCATGATTGAACGGATAGGCCGCCGCGTACTGGATGCCCCGCCTTCGCGGGGCATGACAGCGGGCTTAGCCGCGACGCTGGCGCGGAATCCTGCTAGTATCGAGCCCAAGCAATTTAGACGGAGTTTTACCATGAGCTGGCAACCCTCGAACGATCCCGTGCTCGGCGATCCCATGTCCTGCGATGCGCTCGATCTCGTCATCGTGCCGCGCACGCGCGATCTCGGCGACGGCTTCGCGGTACGCCGCGCGTTGCCGCACGGCAAGCGGCAGATGGTCGGCCCCTTCATCTTCTTCGACCATTTCGGGCCGGTGCAGTTCGTCTCAGGCAAGGGCATGGACGTGCGGCCGCACCCGCATATCGGGCTTGCCACCGTCACCTATCTGTTCGACGGCGCGATCATGCATCGTGACAGCGAGGGCAACATCCAGGAGATCCAGCCCGGCGCGATGAATTTGATGACGGCAGGCCGTGGCATCGCGCATTCCGAGCGCACGCCGGATGTGCAGCGCGCCTCGGGGCAGAAGATGCTGGGCCTGCAAAGCTGGATCGCGCTGCCGGCGGGATCGGAAGAGATCGCACCGTCGTTTCAGCACTACGGCGCGGGTGACCTGCCGATGGTCTCCGAGCGCGACTTCACCGCGAAGGTGATTGCGGGCTCGGCCTTCGGCGTCACTTCCCCTGTTTCGATGGTCTCGCCCTGGTTCTACACCGAGGTCACCGCGGTCGCGGGCGCAATCGTGCCGCTCGACCCCGATCACGAGGAGCGCGCCATCTATGTCGTCGACGGCGAGGTCGAGATCGCGAACGAGCGCTACGAGGGGCCGCGGCTCCTGATCTTCCGGCCGGGCGACCGCATCACGGTGAAGGCGCTCAAAGCCACGCGGATGATGTTTCTGGGCGGCGACGCGCTGGAGGGCCCGCGCCACATCTGGTGGAATTTCGTCTCCTCCAGCAAGGAGCGGATCGAGCAGGCCAAGCAGGACTGGAAAACCGGCCGCTTCGCTGCGGTTCCGCAGGAACATGAGTTCATTCCGCTGCCGGAATAGGCTATCCCGGTTTCCGGTCGCGCGATCAGGCGCGGCCGGATGTCCCGTCGCAAGGCCTTGCTCCGAAAGTTCTGCCGATGACCACCATGCTCTCCAGCGACCTGCCCCTGCCCAAGATCGGGCGCGGCAAGGTGCGCGATATCTACGCCGTCGACGACGACCGCCTGCTGCTCGTCACCACGGACCGCATCAGCGCCTTCGATGTCGTGATGGGCGAGACCATCCCGATGAAGGGCGCGGTGCTGACGCAAATCAGCGCCTTCTGGTTCAACGAGCTCGAAGGCGTGGTGCCGCATCACATGATCAGCGCCGACACCGACGAGATCATCGCCGCCGTGCCGGCCTTGAAGCCGCATCGCGCCGAAATTCTCGGCCGCGCCATGCTGTGCCGCCGGACCACGGTGTTTCCGATCGAATGCGTGATCCGCGGTTATCTCTCGGGCTCGGCCTGGAAGGAATATGCAGCAAGCGGAACGCTGGCCGGCGAGAAGCTGAAGGCGGGACTTGTCGAGAGCGAGAAGCTGGAGCCCTCGATCTTCAGCCCGGCGACCAAGGCCGAGACCGGCCATGACGAGAACATTACCATCGCAAAAATGCGCGAGGTCGTCGGCGACGAGACGGCCTACACGCTCGAGAGCATGACGCGCGCGATCTACACGCTCGGCGAGGAGCTCGCCCGCGAACAGGGCATCATCATCGCCGACACCAAGTTCGAATTCGGCCGCGACAAGGACGGCCGCATCATCCTGATCGACGAAGTCATGACGCCGGATAGTTCGCGCTTCTGGGCCGTCGATGCCTACAAACCCGGCCAGCCGCAGGCGAGCTTCGACAAGCAGCCCTTGCGCGACTATCTCGATGTCGAGCGCCGCGCCGGCCGCTGGAACGGCGACGCCCCGCCGCCGCCTTTGCCCGCAAGCGTGGTGGACGCGACCAGCAAGCGGTATCTGGAAGCATATCGCCGCGTGACGGGAAGCGAACTCAAGATCTAGTGCAGGCCTTAGCGTCGTCCTGGACCAGCGAACGAAGTGAGCGCCGATCCAGGACCCATTACCGCCGGGCGCGGTTTGGCGAAGACTGTGGCCGTCACCTCGCGCCACGACTCCTCCCTGGGATAATGGGTCCCCTGAGTTCACAAACGAAGTGCAACACTTCCATCTGGAGGTGTTGCCATGGGGCGGACTTACAAACAGCTCTCCCTTGACGATCGATGCGAGATTGCCCGCCTTTCGGCCAATGGCGGCTCGGTCGGGCAAATCGCGGCAGCTTTGGATCGGCCGCCATCAACGATCTCTCGGGAGCTGAGGCGGAACCGTGGCAGGCAAGTCGGCTACAAGCCAAGCTATGCTCAGCAGCAGACCCGGGCGCGGCGCTGGAAGGGCTCTCGCCTCGAGTGGGACGCCAGCTTGCGCCGCGAGGTCTTGGCAGGCTTGAGCCGCGGTTGGTCACCCGAACAGGTCGCAGGCAGGCTGGCCCGGGAACGTGGCCGTAGGGTGATCTCCTGCGAGAGCATCTACCGCTTCATCTACGCCCAGATCACACGCACGACGGACTTCACCTGGCGGCGCTATCTGCCTCGGGGCAAGAGCAAGCGAGGCCACCGCGGCAAACGAGGCGGGAGCCCCGCAAGCTTCATCGAAGGCCGTGTTTCGCTGGCAGAACGGCCTGCCGAGGTCGCCGATCGCAAAGTCCCGGGCCACTGGGAAGCCGATCTGATGATGTTCTCCAAATACCGGCAGGCCATCCTGGCCGTCCACCAGCGAACCTCGCGCCTGCTGCTCGCCGTTCCCATCGAACGCAAGTTCGCCGCCGGTATCGCTAGCCATCTCGTACGCCTGTTCAAAGCCGTACCGGAGGCACTGCGCCGTACCGTTCGACAACGGCACCGAGTTCGCCGCCCACCTTTCCTTGCAGAGCCTCTTGATGAAGACCTTCTTCTGCGACCCGCACGCGCCGTGGCAAAAGGGCGGCATCGAGAACGCCATCGGCCGCTTGCGCCGCTTCATCCCCCGAAAGACCGACCTCGAAAAGCTCCCAACCAGGCGCTTCCGTCAGTCCATTGCCGCCTACAACAACACCCCGCGCAAATGCCTTGACTTCAGAACCCCGGCAGAGGCCTTCTCCTCTCAACTGTTGCACTTCGAGTGTGAATCCACCTCCCGGCCTTCGCCGGGACGACACCGAATGGCGGGCGCGTCGGTTTCTTCCATCCGGCTTGCAAGAATCTTGTTGCGCTAAGTCTCCAGTCGTCTACCTCTCGGAGGGGAATACTCAGCGAGTGGCACGGCGTGACAGATCCAGCGATTGGCTTCACTCCGTCGACCGGGCTCAATCCGGCCCTCAAGCGCGCGCTGAACGATATATTGGGCGGGAGCGCCGCCAGCGTCCTGACCGTCACGTTCGGACTGTCCTACGCGCTGCTGATCTTCGCGGGGCCGTTGTCGCCCTATCTGTCCTACGGCATCACGGCCACTTTCGTCAGCTCCGCGGTGCTTGCGGCCGTCGTCGGGCTCGGCAGCTCGCTGCCCTTCGCGATTGCAGCCCCCGACAGCTCGACCGCCGCGGTGACGGGTATCCTGGCGGCCTCGGTGGTCGAACGCATCGAGACGGCGAACCTGTCGACGCCGTTGCTGTCCCCGATCCTGATCACGCTCGGCCTGTCGACGATGCTGACAGGATTGGTGCTGTGTGGACTGGGCCTGACGCGGCTTGGCCGCGCCATCCGTTACGTGCCTTATCCGGTGGTCGGCGGCTTCCTCGGCGCCACCGGACTTCTCATCGTCATGGGTGCGGTCCGGGTGATCACCGACCACCCGCTGCAATTCGCGACACTGTCGCACTTCGCCGACCGCACCATCCTGCTGGAGCTCGGTGCCGCCTGCGCGATGGCGCTGGTGCTGTATCTCACCTGGCACCGCTCGCGCAGCCCGTTCGGACTGCCGATCATCCTGGTCGGCGGCGTGCTCACCGCGCATCTGGCGTTCTGGATCACCGGCGTTTCCTTCGATGAGGCGCGGGCGTTGGGCTGGACCTTTCAGCCCCCGCCGCAAGCGGTGTTCATGCTGCCCTGGCATACCGACGATCTCGCCCGCTATCCCTGGTTTGCCATACCGGACCTGCTTGGCAATGTCGTCGCCGTCATCTTCGTCACGGCCTCCAGCACGCTGTTCAACACCACCGGCATCGAGGTGGCCACGCATCGCGAAGCCAATCTGGAGTGTGAGCTGAACGTCACCGGCGCCGCCAACATCCTGACCGGCATGCTGGGCGGCTACCCCGGTTGCAGCTCGACCAGCCGCTCGATGCTCAATTTCAGCAGCGGCGGCCGCGGGCGCCTGTCCGGCCTCACCGCCGCAGCGCTGTCGCTGCTGGTGCTTGCCGTCGCACCCGAGCTGCTCGGCTTCATCCCCAAATGCGTGCTCGGCGGGCTGTTGCTCTATCTCGGCGCCGACCAGTTGCACAAATGGATCATCGAGTCGCGCAAGCGGCTGTCGAAGCTCGAATATCTCTCGCTGATCGCCATCATCGCGATCATCGTGGCCTGGGGTTTCGTGCCGGGCATCCTGATCGGCGTCATCATCGGCTGCGCGACGTTTGCGTTCAGCGCCGCGCGGGTCGAGTCGATCAAATACAGTTTCGACGGCTCGGAGTACCGCTCCTCGCTCGACCGCTCGCGCGACGACCAGGCCGTGCTGCTTGCCCACGGGGGCAAGATCCAGGGCCTCAATCTCCAGAGCTATCTCTTCTTCGGCTCCGCCAACCGGCTCTACCAGCACGTCAAGCAGCTGCTGCAGGAACGCCCCGAGTGCCGCTATCTGCTGTTTGACTTCAAGCTCGTCACCGGCGTGGATTCATCGGCTGCCTATAGTTTCGCCCAGATCAAGCGCAGCGCCGGCGATCTCGGAGTCGAGCTGATCCTGGTGCATCTGTCGGCTGCGGCCGAGAAGGTGCTGCGCTCCAGCGACTTCGTCGGCGAGGGCGTCACCATCATCCCCGAGCTCGATCGCGCGCTGGAATGGTGCGAGAACGAGCTCATCTCGCAGCATCAGGAGCTGGCGCAGGAAGAAGCCAGCCTGCGTGACTGGTTCACGCGAATGCTCGGCAGCGAAGACGGCGCCGACGAGCTGATCCGCCGCTGCCAGCGCATCGAGGTCGAAGCCGGCGAGGTCATCGTGCAGGCCGGCGCCCCCGCCGATTCCATGCATTTCATCCTCGACGGCCGCGTCGGCATCATGATCCCGGCCGATCACGACCGCACCACACGCGTGCGCAGCCTCGGCCGTTACACCACGATCGGCGAGATGGGGCTGGTGTCACAGACACCGCGCAGCGCGACCATCCAGGCCGAGGTCGACAGCGTGCTCTACGTGCTGAATACGCACCAGTTCGACGCCATCAAGACCGAGGATCCAGCGCTCAGCCACAAGCTGCTGACCTATTTCGTGTCGGTCATGGCGGAGCGGCTGACCTTTGCGAACCGCACGATCGCGGTGCTCAGGCGGTAGCCCTCGCATCCAGAAACGTTCTGCAATGTGCTACGAACAAATCCGGGTATTGGAAAGGTGCGCCGTGTCCGGAGTCGGGATACAGGATGAGCTGCGCATCACTCATCGCCTTGAACATGTTGTAGGCGTTGATGCTCGGGAACATTGAATCGTCGCTGCCGTGAACAATCAAGGTGGGCTGCGCGATTGCGCGGAGGATGGACGCCTCGTCCTTGCGGGCACACCAGGTGATGATCGCCTTCGCCTGAGGTTCGCTCACACTGTCTCCGCTTTCGGGATCCCGGTCCTGTGCGCGCGCAGTCGCTCGCGCGATAAAGCCCCTACCGGCGCGCTGGCTGGCCTCGGAGGGCGTAAAGAACAGCGGCAGCCTGACATCGGCAGCCCCACGGGCAAAGGCGTCGTTGACGACGGCCATCAGATGCTCCTCGCCGCCGCGCGGCGCCGCTCCCGCCACGATCATCTTGCGGACGAGCCCCGTCCCCCGGGCAGCGAGCACCTGAGCGATCATGCCACCGAGCGAGAAGCCGAGAAGATCGACCTCACCGAGATCGAGCGCCCTGATGAAAGTTTCGGCATCCGCCGCCATCTGCTCGACGTTGTCCGGCGTCGCGCCGGAGCTCGTGCCGACGCCCGCATTGTTGAAAACGATGACCGGCCTGGTTTCCGCGAGCTGGTTCACCACGGCCGGATCCCAGGAATCCATGTTGCCTGTGAAATGCTGAAGCAGGACCAGTGGCATACCCTTTGCCGGGCCGAGGCGCCTGAAGGCAAAGCGCATACCGCCGGCCTCGATGAATTCCGTTCGCGCCGTTTCAAGGGACATGCCTTTTCCTTTTTCTTGAAGTGCACGGATGGCTGCTGGCACGACGGCGAGCACTCCATATATGACGCCCGCCATATGTATGTGGTCTTCCCGCGCTCGAGGGTGGAGACGTATCAGCCGGCTTACGGCATCGACAGGACGTAGATGCCATCATTTCGGCCATCCAATTGGCGAGGGGAGCAGGCGCACAAACAGGTGGTCCGTCGCATCCAGGAGTCATCATGAGAATCGGCTTGGTTCTGTCTCCGAGCTTCCAGGCCGTCTGTTTCGGCGCCGTCGCCGCTTTCGACGTGGCGAACAAGCAGGCTGGAGAAAAAATCTACGATGTTCGTGCGTTCTCGGAAGACGGCGGGCTGGTCACCTCGTCTGCTGGGATGCAAGTCATGACGGAGCCTTTCGATCAGGCCGCTTTCGACACCCTCATCGTCGCGGCGGGCCTCGACATTCCAACCTCATCACCCGGCCTCGTCCGGCTGCTTCGCGCAGCGGCCCGGAATGCGCGGCGGGTTTCGTCGATCTGTCTCGGCTCGTTCGTGCTCGGTGACGCCGGGCTGTTGAACGGGCGGCGAGCGACCACGCATTGGCGCTACGCACAGGAGATGCAGGCCAGATTCCCGGGTTGCAATGTGGACGCCGACAAGATCTTCATTGCCGACGGCCAGATCTGGACGTCTGCCGGCATGAGCGCCGGCACCGACATGGTCGTCGGCATGATCGAACGAGACCTCGGTGCCGAGAGGGCTCGCTCCGTGGCCAAAGGCATGGTCATGTACCACAGCCGCCCCGGCGGACAATCGCAGCATTCGGTTTTGCTGGAGGTCGGAACGAGCGAAGACAGGATCCAGAAGGCCCTGAACTACGCCCGGCAAAACCTGCGCGAGAGCCTCACGATCGAGGATTTGGCCCGCGCCGCCTGTCTCAGCCCGCGGCAATTCACGCGACTCTTCCGCTCGGCGACCGGCACGACGCCGGCCAAGGCCGTCGAAGCCTTGCGCCTCGAATCCGCGAAGCTGATGCTGGAGCAGACTCGTTTGCCGATCGAGGTCGTGGCGCGCGAGACCGGCTTTGCGACCCGTGAGCGCATGCGACAGGCTTTTGTCCGCGTGCATGGCGAGGCGCCGCGGACCTTCCGCAAGGAGGCTGGGCCACTCGCCATGCTCTGACGTGCCTCAAATCAGCTCAGCCGGATATTGGACAGATCGATCGAGACGACCAGCGGCTCGGTGCTGAAGCTGCCTTCGGGTTGCCGTGCATAAATGCGACGCTTGGTCGGAAACCGGATGCCCGAGACCTCGACATAGCCATCGATCAGATGCGCGCCGGGCGTATTGCCGGCGATCTCCACGTCGTAATCGTGCCGCTTCAAGAGTCCGTCCGCATCGAAATAGAGCGTCTGCACCGCGCTGTGCGTTGCGATGTCATTTGGAAAACGGACCGCAAGACGGCGCCACAGCCCGTCATTCGTACGCACCGGCTCCAGCTCTTCTGCCTCGACTCCCGGCCAGGCGAGCACGAACGGGGTGTTGAGGTAAGTCCACATGGCGCAGCCGGCGAAATAGGCGAGCTGGAGATCGGTCCACGGCGTTTGCAGAGTATGACCTGCAAAGCTGCTGCGCGGGTCACGAAGCTCGTCGAGCACCGTGCCGTCGGCCGCTTCGAGGGCGACCCGCCCCGGCTCAAACCGCGAACGGCGGCGCTCGGCGCCGAAGGGCGAGTGGGACGCCCATTCCTGGCGCAGACCAACCGTCACGGTGGTCTGCTGAAGCGTCTCGGGCTGCCCTTTCAAGGACCACAACACGCCCCCCTGCTGAAGGTCGGCCGCGACCTGCTCGAACTGGTTCCAGCGCTGAAGCCCACCATGGGCTTCGATCGCCAGCTCACTTAGTTTGGTCATCACGTTCTCCTGCGTAGGGGCCGTTGCATTGAGCCCTGCTGCAGAGAACGTTAGGCCCTCACGGGAGGACGGCGAACGCCGTAGATGCCGCGTTTCAGGCCACGGCGACCAGCAGCTAAACCCCCGCCATCATCACATATTTGATCTCGACATATTCTTCCATGCCGTGATGCGAGCCTTCGCGGCCGAGGCCGCTTTCCTTGACGCCGCCGAAGGGCGCCACTTCGGTGGTGATCAGGCCGGTGTTGACGCCGACCATGCCGGATTCCAGCGCCTCGGCGACGCGCCAGACGCGGCCGAGATCGCGGGAGTAGAAGTAGGAGGCGAGCCCGAACGGCGAGGCGTTGCACATCGCGATGACGTCGGCCTCGTCCTTGAAGCGGATCACCGGTGCGAGCGGGCCGAAGGTTTCCTCCTGCGCCACCAGCGAGTCCGGCTCGACGTCGGCAAGCACCGTCGGCTTGAAGAACGAACGCCCGAGCTCGCTGCGCTTGCCGCCGGTGACGATCCTGGCGCCGCGCTTGACGGCGTCCGCGATATGGCGCTCGACCTTGTCGACCGCTTTCAAATTGATCAGTGGGCCCTGCGTGACGCCGTTCTCGGTACCGTCACCGATCTTCATCGCCGCGACTTTCTTCGACAGCTTCTGCACGAACTCGTCGTAGATCTTGTCCTGGGCGTAGATGCGGTTGGCGCAGACGCAGGTCTGGCCCATGTTGCGGTATTTCGAGACGATCGCGCCGTCGACCGCCGCATCGATGTCGGCGTCGTCGAACACCACGAACGGCGCGTTGCCGCCGAGCTCGAGGCCGAGCCGCTTCACGCCGACGGAGGCCTGCCGGTAGAGAATCTTGCCGACCGCGGTCGAGCCGGTGAAGCCGACGAAACGCACGGCCGGATGCTCGCACAACACCTTGCCGATCGGCGCTGCATCGCCCGTGACGATGTTGAACACACCCTTGGGCACGCCGGCTCTCTCCGCGAGCGCGGCAAGCGCCAGCGCCGACAGCGGCGTTTCATTGGCGGGCTTCAGCACCACGGTGCACCCGGCCGCAAGCGCCGGCGAAACCTTTCGTGTGATCATCGAGTTCGGGAAATTCCACGGCGTGATCGCGCCGCAGACGCCGATCGGCTGCTTGATCGCGAGCAAGCGCGCATCCGGCCGCTGCGTCGGAATCGTCTCGCCATAGACGCGGCGGGCCTCCTCGGCGAAAAATTCGACATAGGCGCCGCCGATGTCGACCTCGCCGAGCGCTTCGGCGAGCGGCTTGCCCTGCTCGGAGGTGAGGATCAGCGCGAGGTCCTCGCGATTGGCGATGATCAGCTCGAACCATTTGCGCAAAATATTGGAGCGCTGCTTGGCGGTGTGCTTGGCCCAGCCCGGGAACGCGCGCTCGGCGGCCTCGACCGCCCTGGTGGCGTCATCGGCCGAAAGCTGCGGAACCTTTGCAAGCTCGATGCCGGTTGCGGGATTGTTGACGGCGAAGACCGGCGAGCCGACCCAGGTGCCGTCGATGTAACAGGCCTCCTTCAGCAGCGACGGGTCCTTCAACCGGTCGCGCAGATTGGACGTGGCGCGCTGGGCACGTGCGGCGGCGGTCGGGGTCATGGCGTTGCTCCTGCGGGGCTTTTGCGGGCTGTTCCGGTTCGGCCGGAATATAGGGAGACGCGGCGCGCAATGCACCGTCCCGCAACGCACATCTGCTGGGAGCCAGGCTCGGAGCGGCGGAGTTACGCCGCGCCGCTCAGATAGGTCTCGCGCCGCCCGATCATGCGCTCGGCGGCGGCCTTGGCGTCGGCCTTCGAGGAGGTTGCGCAGGTCCGGTATTCGAGATCAGGAACGTCGGACGCGTTGCGGCGGCCGAACCAGGACTTTGAACCGACCGGCAGCAGCGCCAGCGCCTGTGCCAGATTGTCGACAGCGCCGAAGGAATAAAGTGCGCCGGTGCCGGCGATGCGGACCTCGTAGATGCCGGGCGCGATCGGCGCTTCGAGATTCTCGCCCCGTCCGGGACGGGGATAGCGCTTCCATTCGCTCCAGGTCGAAATCATCTGAGGTCCCCCCTCGCGGCCGGTGGGCGGCCGCCAATTTGCATCAAGTCTTAACGTCGACCGTCGATCGGCCGAGAGCTGAACGCCGCAGCTCACAAAATGTTTCAAGTGCTTCAAACAGTCGAAACATCTCGCCAGCACCCATCCACGGTCACGGCTGGTTGCGGCCATCCACCACAGATTGTGACGGAGTGTTGCAGGTCAGCCGCCTTGTCGTCGTGCGAGGGGAGCCGACCGTCAAGTCACGACATCGCGACCGCGGCAGGTACGCGGATGTGCTTGCCGCGCGGCGCACGCGGGAGGACAATCGATCGCTTCCAACAATAATCAAACCGGAGGAAACGCGGATGCAAGGCAAAGCTGAGATCGACGAGATTCTGCGCCAGAAGAGCGAGGCCAGGGAGATTCCCGGCGTCGTCGCCATCGCCGCCAGCGGTACCGAGGTGCTGTATCAGGGCGCGTTCGGCAAACGCGACCTGTCCAAGCCGGATGCGATGACCGCCGACAGCGTGTTCTGGATCGCATCGATGACGAAGGCGGTGACATCAGCGGGCGCGATGCAGCTCGTCGAGCAAGGCAAGCTGTCGCTGGATGCGCCGATCGGCGAGGTGTTGCCCGATCTCGCCAAGCCGCAGGTGCTCGAAGGTTTCGATGCCAAGGGCGAAGCCAAGCTGCGGCCGGCCAAGGGGCCGATCACGCTGCGCCAGCTCATGACCCACACCGCCGGCTTTGCCTACAACATGTGGAACGGCGATCTCGCGATCCATCTCGAGAAATCCGGCATCCCCGCCATCACCACCTGCCAGAACGCGGCGTTGAAGACGCCGGTTATGACCGACCCCGGCACGCGCTGGGAATACGGCACCAATATCGATTTCGTCGGCAAGGCGGTGGAAGCCGTCAGCGGCAAGCGCCTCGATGCCTATCTGCGCGACAATCTGTTCGCACCGCTCGGCATGAGCGATACCGCTTTCAAGATCACCGACGACATGCGCAAGCGTCTGGTCGGCATGCATGCGCGCGGCGAGGATGGCCAGCTCGCCGCGATCCCGTTCGAGCTCGAGCAGGAGCCGGAATTCCACATGGGCGGCGGCGGCCTTTATTCGACCGCGGCCGACTACATCAAGTTTACCCAGATGATCCTGAACAAGGGCCGCGGCAACGGCAATCAGGTGCTGAAGGCCGAGACCATCGCGACGATGGGGCAGAACCACATCGGCGACCTCGCCATGGGCAAGATGACCACGGCGGCGCCGATGTACACCAATGACGTCGATCTCTATCCGGAGCAGGTGAAGAAGTGGGGCCTCAGCTTCATGATCAACACCGCCAAGACCGCCGAGGGCCGCAGCGCGGGCAGCCTCGCCTGGGCGGGCCTCGCCAACACCTATTACTGGATCGACCCGGCGCGCGACGTCACCGGCGTGATCCTGATGCAGCTGCTGCCATTCGCCGACGCAAAGTGTCTCGAGGCTTTTGCCGGCTTCGAGCGCGGCGTCTATGCCGGGCTCGATGCGGGAAGCGGGCAGAAGGCGGCGTGAGGCGCGCCTGACTCTCACGACGCGTCACGGCCGGGCTTGTTGTCCCGGCCGTACACGCAGCTGACTGGAGGACACGATCTTGGCAGACAAAGCCGACAGTTACGTTTGCGGCACCTCCGACACGCCGCTGCTCGGCGACACCATCGGGCGCAGCCTCGATCAGGCCGCGCGGCGCTGGAGCGATCGTGAGGCGCTGGTCTCGCCCAGCCACGGCGTGAGATGGAAATGGGGAGAGTTTGCCCAGCGGGTCGACGCGCTCGCCGCCGGCTTTGTCGCGCTCGGCCTCGAACGCGGCGCGCGGATCGGCATCTGGTCGCTGAACCGGCCGGAATGGACACTGACCCAGTTTGCCGCCGCCAAGGCCGGCCTCATCCTGGTGACGATCAATCCGGCCTACCGGCTGAGCGAGCTGGAATTCGCGCTTCACAAGGTCGGATGCAGCGCCATCGTCACCGCGACGGCATTCAAGACCAGCAACTACATGGACATGCTCAACACGCTGTTGCCGGAGCTCGCGAGCGCCAAGCCCGGGCAATTGCGCGCGGCGCGGCTGCCGGCCTTGCGCATCGTGATCCAGATCGGCGGCCCCGCCTGCCCGGGCACGGTCCCGTTCGACGAGGTCGCCGGCATGGGCGGTACCCTGCATCGCGAACAGCTCGCCGCGCTCAGTGCCTCGCTGCAATTCGACGATGCCGTCAACATCCAGTTCACCAGCGGAACGACGGGATCGCCCAAGGGCGTGACGCTGACCCATCACAACATTCTCAACAACGGCTATTTCGTCGGCCGCGCCATGCGCCTGACCGAACAGGACCGCATCTGCATTCCGGTGCCGCTCTATCATTGCTTCGGCATGGTGATGGGCAACCTCGCCTCCGTCACGCTCGGCGCAACGATGGTCTATCCCGGCGAGGGGTTTGATCCGCTCGCAACGCTGCGGACGATCGAGCAGGAAAAATGCACCGCGCTGTACGGTGTGCCGACCATGTTCATCGCCGAACTCGACCACGGCGAATTCTCAAACTTCGATCTGACATCGCTGCGCACCGGCATCATGGCCGGTGCACCCTGCCCGATCGAGGTGATGAAGCGCGTCAACAGCGAGATGAACATGGGCGAGGTCACGATCGCCTATGGCATGACCGAGACGAGCCCGGTCAGCTTCCAAAGCGCCGTCGACGACCCGCTCGATCGCCGCGTCTCGACGGTCGGGCGAATCCATCCGCATGTCGAGGTCAAGGTCGTCGATCTCGAGGGCAAGATCGTCAAGCGCGGCGAACGGGGCGAGCTCTGCACCCGCGGCTACAGCGTGATGCTGGGCTACTGGGAGGAGCCGGAGAAGACCGCGGATGTGCTCGACGCCAACGGCTGGATGCATACCGGCGACATCGCCATCATCGACGACCAGGGTTATTGCAACATCGTCGGCCGCATCAAGGACATGGTGATCCGCGGCGGCGAGAACCTCTATCCCCGCGAGATCGAGGAATTTCTCTACCGCCATCCCAAGATTCAGGACGTGCAGATCTTTGGCGTTGCGGATACCCGCTACGGCGAGGAGCTCTGCGCCTGGATCCGCGTCAGGCCCGGCGAGACGCTGACGAAGGAAGAGGTGCGCACCTTCTGCGACGGCCAGATCGCCCACAACAAGATTCCGCGGTACGTGGAATTCGTCGACGAGTTTCCGATGACCGTGACCGGAAAGGTCCAGAAATTCCTGATGCGCGACGACGTGGAGCAACGGCTTGGACTGAAAGCCGCGAAGACGGCGTGAGCCGCAGCTGTCATTCCCCGCGAAGGCGGGGAATCCAGTACGCCGAAGCTTCTCGATTGAATCACGACCGTCTCGGAGTACTGGATCGCCCGGCCAAGCCGGGCGATGACAGCGAGGATGAGGCTATTCCACCTTAAGACGTCAGCCCGCGCTGCCCGGCGAGCTCCTTCAGCGACACCTGTGGACGCGCGCCGATGTGCTGGATCACTTCGGCGGCCGCGAGCGCGCCGAGTTCGCCGCACTGCTTGTGGGGCAGGTTGCGCGCCAGACCGAACAGGAAGCCGGCGGCGAAGAGATCGCCGGCCCCGGTGGTGTCCACGAGTTTCGCGATCGGAGACGCCGGGGCTGCGACTGCGTCAGTTGGCGTCACCACCACGCAGCCTTTCTCGCTGCGGGTGACCACGCCGAGATTGACGTCGTTGCGCAGCTGCTTGAGCGCGGTGTCGAAGTCCGAGGTCTGGTAGAGCGAATGCAGCTCGGACTCGTTCGCGAACACGATATCGACGGTGCCGTTGCGCATCAGCCCCAGGAACTCGTCGCGATAACGATCGACGCAGAAGGAATCCGACAACGTCAGCGCCACCTTGCGCTTGGCATCATGAGCGATCTTGGCCGCCTTGACGAAGGCGTCCTTGGCGTTCTTGGGGTCCCAGAGATAGCCCTCGAGGTAGACGATGCCGGCCGCGGCGATCTCGGCCGGGTCGATGTCGGCGGGCGACAGGTCCTGCGCGGCGCCGAGATAGGTGTTCATGGTGCGCTCGCCGTCGTCAGTCACCAGGATGTAGGAGCAGCCGGTCGCAGGACCGTCCTTCGCCGCGGGCGTGTTGAAGGCGACGCCGGCCGCGCGGATGTCGTGGACGTAGAGCTTCCCGATCTGGTCGTCCTTGACCTTGCCGACATAGGCGGCGCGCGCCCCGAGGCTGCCGATGCCGACGATGGTGTTGGCGGCCGAACCGCCGGAAACTTCCGTCGCCGGGCCCATGTCCTTGTAGATGGCGGCGGCCCGCGCCTCGTCGATCAGGGACATGCTGCCCTTGGTCATGCCGTGCTTGCCCAGAAAGGCTTCGTCGGTCTTGACCAGCACGTCGAACAGCGCGTTGCCGATGCCGAGAACGTCATATTTCACGTCAGCCATTCACCTTGATCCTGTTTGGCGGATTGCGATACCCGCGGAAATCCGCTTCCTGTCGGTCTGAAATCTGGCTCGCGGCCTATCACGGCCGGCCCTTCGCGGGCAAGCAACGGTATTATGCAGTTCCGATGATCCGCTCCTTCCTGACCGTCTCGACGGGGACACTGGCTTCACGGCTGCTGGGCTTTGCACGCGATTCCCTGATCGCGGCGCTGCTCGGCACCGGCGCCGTGGCGGACGCGTTTCTGGCGGCATTTCAGCTCGTCAATGTGGTGCGGCGCCTGCTCAGCGAGGGGGCCCTGAATGCGGCGCTGATCCCGGCCTGGCTGCGCGTTCGTGACCGCGACGGCGAGGCGGCTGCCGCGGCGTTCGCGGGACGCGTGCTCAGCTCCGTGAGCGCGGGCCTGATCGCAATCTCAATCGTGATTGCACTGCTGATGCGGCTGATCATCATGATCATCGCGCCGGGCTTCGTCGGCAGCGCATCGCTCGATCTCGCCGTCCAGAATGCGCGGCTGATGCTGCCTTATCTTGCCTTCGCGGGACCCGTCACGGTGCTGATGGGCCTGCTCAACGCGCAGGGTCGCTTTGCACTCACCGCGTTCTCGCCGCTGCTGTTCAACATCGCCCTGATCGCTGCGAGCACAACACTCCTGCTGTGGCACGTCGACGCGACCGTCGCCGCGTGGATATTGGCGGCCTCCGTCGGCATCGCCGGCCTGTTGCAGCTCCTGATGCTGCTGTCGCAGCGAAGTGCGCGTCTGGCGACACCGTTGCGCGTGAGCTTCGACAAGGACATGCGCGGCTTCTTCGCCAAGGCGATCCCGGGCATGATCGCGAGCTCCGGCCCGCAATGGCTGATGGTTGCCGGCGCGATCATCGCCTCCGCCACGCCGGCCGCGGTCTCCTGGCTCTATTTCGCCAACCGCTTGATCGAGCTGCCGCTTGGCATTGTCGGCGTCGCCATGGGTACGGTGCTGGTGCCGGAGCTGACGCGCGCGGTGAGGAGCGGTCACCGTGACGCGGTTGCGCATGCGGAATCGCGTGCGCTGGAACTCGCGACCGGGCTGGCATTGCCGGCGACGTTCGGCCTGATCGTGCTGGCCGAGCCGATCGTGCGGCTGCTGTTTGAACACGGCGCCTTTGGCGCGGAGGACAGCGCGACCACGGCGCGCGCCCTGATGTGGCTGGCGCTGGGACTGCCGGCGCACGTGCTGATCAAGGCGCTGTCCCCGACCTATTTTGCCCGCAGCGACACGATGACGCCGCTGCTTGCGACCGCGAAAGGGTTCGTGGTCGCGGTCGCGCTCGCGATCCTGCTCGGTCACTTCTTCGGCGCGAGCGGGATCGCCGCCAGCATTGCCGCCGGCGCCTGGAGCAGTGCGATCTCGCTGCTCCGGAAAGGCACGCGTGAATTCGGCTTCTCGGTCGACGCCGCCGCCCGCAAGCGGCTGCCGCGAATCGTGCTCGCCGCGCTCGCCATGGGCGGCCTGCTGTGGCTGACCGCGGGCCTCTTGCCTTCACAGGCCCATGGGCTCATCCGCTTCATTGCGCTGGGATCACAGATCGCCGCCGGAATCGTCGTCTATGGCTTGCTCCTGCAAATCCTCCGCGTCGCGTCCTGGCGCGAGGCGGCCGGTGCCTTGAAGCGCCCCGCCCAGCCCGATCCCGGCGCCTGAAGTCAGCGAAATTCCCTTGACGGGGCAGCGCCGCTGTTGGAAACGACGCCCCGTATCTTGCAGGGAAGCTGCCATGCCATTCGTTGAACGGGTTTTTTCGGGCGTCCAGCCGACGGGCAATCTGCACCTCGGCAATTATCTCGGCGCAATCGTCAACTTCGTGAAGATGCAGGAAACCCACAACTGCATCTATTGCGTCGTCGACATGCACGCGATCACGCAGGGCGTGGACGTCTGGGGCGGACCAGTCGAGCTCGCGCGCAACACCCGCGAGGTGACCGCGGCGTTCATCGCCAGCGGCATCGATCCGAGCAAGCACATCGTGTTCAACCAGAGCCAGGTCTCGGGCCACGCCGAGCTCGCCTGGATCTTCAACTGCGTCGCGCGCATGGGCTGGCTGGGTCGCATGACCCAGTTCAAGGAGAAGGCCGGCAAGGACCGCGAGAACGCGTCCGTCGGTCTGTTCGACTATCCCGTGCTGATGGCGGCTGACATTCTGCTCTACCGCGCCACCCACGTGCCGGTCGGCGAGGACCAGAAGCAGCATCTTGAGCTCTCGCGCGACATCGCGCAGAAGTTCAACAACGACTTCGCCGACTCGATCCGCAGCCAGGGCGCCAATGACGGCCTGTTTTTCCCGCTGCCGGAACCCTTGATCACGGGCCCGGCGACGCGCGTGATGAGCTTGCGCGACGGCACCAAGAAGATGTCGAAGTCGGATGCGTCGGATAATTCGCGCATCAATCTGACCGACGACGCCGACACCATCGCGCAGAAGGTCCGCAAGGCCAAGACCGACCCGGAGCCGCTGCCGACCGAGGAGAAGGGTCTGGAAGCGCGTCCCGAGGCCGACAATCTCGTCGGTATCTTCGCCGCGCTCTCCGGCCGCTCCAAGGCCGACGTGCTCAGGGATTTCGGCGGCGGCCAGTTCTCCAGCTTCAAGAACGCGCTGGTGGATTTGTGCGTCACGAAGCTCGCGCCGATTGCCGGCGAGATGAAGCGCCTCGTCGCCGACCCCGGCCATATCGACGCGATCCTGAACGATGGCGCCGACCGCGCGCGCGCGATTGCCGACGAGACCATGAAGCTCTCGAAGGACATCGTCGGCTTCATCCGTCGGCGCTGATAATAAGTTCGCGAAAACGCGGCCGACGCCACGGCGCCGGCTCGCTTCTGCTCTCCCCAAGTACGACGGAGTGTGGCAGCATGTCAGCCGTGCACATTCCGGGACATGCATGACCAGCAAGCGACTTTGCTTCGAGCCGGGTCACAAGCCCAAATGCCTCGTCATCGTCGACGACACCGCCGAATGGGATCGCGCGGTCTATTACGCCAGCCGCTGGGCGATTCGGGCCGGTGGCGGCGTGGTGATGCTCCGCATCATCGAGCCCGAACAGCAGAGCCAGGAATGGCTGGGGGTCGCCGACATCATGCGCGCCGAAGCGCATGAGGCGGCCGAAGCCGCGCTCGACCGTGCCGCCGGCCGCGCCAACGGCATCGCCGCGATCACGCCGGAACGGGTGATCCGCGAAGGCGCTGCGATGGAACAGCTGCTGGCGGTGATCGACGAGGACCCCGACATCGCCATGCTGGTGCTCGCCGCGAACCCGGGCGCGGAAGGCCCGGGGCCATTGGTCGCGCTGCTCGCGCACGCGCTGGGCACGTTCCCGGTGCCGGTGACGGTCATTTCCGGCGCGCTCAGCGACCAGAGCGTGGATTCGCTGTCCTAGACTGCTGCTCGTTCGCCTCGCCCCGTTAGCCGACAGAGGGAAGAAGCGGGTACCCTAACCCGCTGATATAACAGGTGAACGGCCAGCTTACCCCTTGACCGTGCGTTCGCCGTCGCCATCTGCTAGTGGATAGAGCACGCGCCGGCCTTGAACCGGCGACGTCTGGAGAAAACCATGTTCATTCAAACCGAAGCCACCCCCAATCCCGCCACGCTGAAGTTCATTCCCGGCCGCGTCGTGGTCGACGGCGGACCGATGGAATTTGCCAACCGCGAATCGGCCGCACGCTCGCCGCTCGCCGAAAAGCTGTTCGAAGTCCCCGGCGTCACCGGCGTGTTCTACGGCTCGGACTTCATCACCGTGACCAAGGCGAACGGTGAATGGCAACAGCTCAAGCCCGCGATCCTCGGCGCCATCATGGAGCACTACATGTCCGGCGCGCCGCTGCTCGCCGACGGTGCGGCCGCGAGCGATGTCGATCTCGACGAAGAGGACGAGTTCTTTGACGAAGCCGATGCCGAGACGGTCGACATGATCAAGGATCTGATCGAGACCCGCGTGCGGCCAGCGGTCGCCAATGACGGCGGCGACATCACTTTCCGCGGCTTCAAGGATGGTATCGTCTATCTCAACATGAAGGGCTCCTGCGCCGGCTGCCCGTCATCGACCGCGACGCTCCAGCACGGCATCCAGAACCTGCTCAAGCACTTCGTCCCCGACGTGGTCGAAGTCCGGCCGATGTAGGCTGGGGCCGCAAAGGCGTGGATGGCCGGGACAAGCCCGGCCATGATGACGAGCATTCCATGACGGATGGTGCTACCATCGTTCCATGCTGATCCTTGCCATCGATACCGCGCTGGAAGCGTGCGCGGTTGCCGTTCTCGACACCGATGCCGGCCAGCTCCTCGCGCAGGAGCAGCTTCTGATGAAGCGCGGCCACGCCGAAGCGCTGATGCCGATGATCGCGCGCGTGATGCAGTCAGCCAACCTCGCCTTCACAGCGCTCGAGCGCATCGCGGTCACCATGGGCCCCGGAAGTTTCACCGGCCTGCGCGTCGGCATTTCGGCCGCCCGCGGCCTTGCGCTTGCTGCGAAGCGGCCCGCCGTCGGCCTGACCACCTTGTCGGCCTATGCCGCCGCAGTCGTCGGCCAGAGCGGAGCGGCGCCGGTGATCGCGGCGATCGACGCGCGGCACGACCACGTCTATTTCCAGATCGTGGCCGGCGACGGCAGTCAGCTGGTGCGGCCGGGCGTCGCTCCCATCGACGAGGCGATCGCGGCGTCGCAATTCGGCGCGCCGCATCTGGTCGGCAATGCCGCGAAGATCCTCGCCGAGCGCTGGCCGAAAGATATGCCGCAGCCGGTCGCGGTCGACGCGCAGCCCGCGCCCGACATCGGCTGGGTCGCATGGCTTGGCGCCGCCGCCGATCCCGCGACAAATCCGGCGCGGCCGTTCTATCTGCGGGCGCCCGACGCAAAGCCGCCCGCACAACTGCCGCTTGCAGCACAAGCCGCAAGCTCACGATGAAATGGTTGTCGGAATGGTGGCGCGGCGGTACGGCCGTCGTCGAGCCGGCTGTCGCGCGCGACGTCGCACGGCTTGCGCAACTCCACGGCGCCTCCTTCGCGCGCGGTTGGGGCGAAGGCGAGTTCGAGAGCATGCTCAGCGAGCGCAACACGCTGGTGCACCGGTTGCGGCTCGGCCGCAAGACCGTGGGCTTCGCGGTGTCGCGGATCGGCGCAGACGAAGCAGAGATTCTCTCGATCGCGGTCGATCAGGCCCATCGCGGCCGCGGCCTCTCTCGCACGCTGCTGATGACCCATCTCGGCCACCTGGCAGGACGCGGCGTGCGCACAATATTTCTTGAGGTCGAGGAAAATAACCAGCCGGCGCGGCGGCTCTACGACCGAGCCGGATTCATGGTGGTCGGACGCCGCGAACGCTACTATAAGCAGCCGAACGGGGAACAATTGAACGCACTTCTGATGCGACGTGACTTGTCGTAACATTGATGGCAGAAAGCGCCCCGTCAGGCGGACATCACATGACTGGTCTTAAACCTTCCCCCGCTTCCAAGGCGTCCGGCATCGAGGCGCGCTGTGCCGCCACAGGCATGCGCATGACCGAGCAGCGTCGTGTCATCGCCCGCGTGCTCGCGGAGGCGGTCGATCATCCCGATGTGGAGGAACTATATCGCCGCTGTGTCGCGGTCGACGACAAGATCTCGATCTCGACCGTGTATCGGACCGTCAAGCTGTTCGAAGATGCGGGCATCATCGAGCGCCATGATTTCCGCGAAGGCCGCGCGCGCTACGAGCAGATGCGCGACAGCCATCACGACCACCTCATCAACCTGCGCGACGGCAAGGTGATCGAGTTCACCTCCGAAGAGATCGAGAAGCTCCAGGCGGAGATCGCCCGCAAGCTCGGCTACAAGCTGGTCGATCATCGGCTCGAACTCTATTGCGTCCCGCTCGACGACGACAAACCCACAAGTTAAGTGGCGATCGATCTCGTCATCTTCGATTGCGACGGCGTGCTCGTGGACAGCGAGGTGATCTCCTGTCGCGCGCATGCAGATGTGCTGTCGAGGCACGGCTATCCGATCACATCGGAGCAGGTGCTGGTCCGCTTCCTCGGCGTATCCGAGAAAGATGCACGGCGAATGGTCGAACAGGAGATCGGCCGCAATCTTCCCGATGATCTCGAAAGCCAAGTGAATGCTGCGACGCTGCAATTTTATGCCAGCGATTTGCAGCCGATCACCCATGTGGCCGCAGCGATTGGCGCAATCGATTTGCCCAAATGCGTTGCGTCGAGCGGCACACCGGAGAAGATCCATCATGGCCTGACCTGCGCCGGTCTCTACGATCTGCTTGCGCCGAACATCTTTTCCGCGAGCCAGGTCGCGCGCGGCAAGCCCGCGCCCGATCTTTTTCTGTTCGCCGCCGCGCAGATGAAAGTCGCGCCGGAGCGGTGCCTCGTGATCGAGGACAGCGTCCCCGGGGTGACCGGCGCGCATGCCGCCGGGATGACCGTGCTGGGCTTTCACGGTGGCAGCCATTGCCCGCCGGGCCACGCTGAAAGGCTCCGGGCCGCCGGGGCCGGATTGACGTTCGACGATATGCGGCAATTGCCGGAGCTGGTCCGGCGGGTCGCGGCGGACACCCTGGCGGGCTGATTCAGGGTATTTTCTGAGTGCAGCTGGCGGCTGCCGGGACACGCACACGCCCGGAATCCCGAGGTTTTGGCGGGATTCCGCACTTCCCGCCAGCGCTCGCCCCGGAATGACAGCCCAAAGGGCGCCAATCGCTGGATTTTCGCCTCCCCAGCCTATATCTGAGGGCGGTCCTCCACCTCAATTCCGGATTCCATGACGCCGCCGCGCAAGCTGCACATCAAATCATATGGCTGCCAGATGAACGTCTACGATGCCCAGCGCATGGTGGACACGCTGGCCCCGGAAGGATTCGTGGAGACGGCCAGCGCTGATGACGCCGACCTCGTCATCCTCAACACCTGCCATATCCGCGAGAAGGCCTCGGAAAAGGTCTATTCGGAGCTCGGCCGCCTGCGCGTCGCCAAGGACGCCGCCGCGCGCGACGGGCGTACCATGCAGATCGCGGTCGCAGGCTGCGTGGCACAGGCCGAGGGCGAGGAGATCGTGCGCCGTGCACCCGCGGTCGACGTCGTGGTGGGACCGCAGAGCTATCATCATTTGCCGCAGCTGTTGAAGCGCGCCGGCAATGAAGGCCGCGCCATCGAGACCGAATTCCCGGCTCAGGACAAGTTCGGCTTCCTGGCCCAACCCAAGCCCGGCGCGATCCGCGCCCGCGGCATTTCCGCTTTCGTCACGGTGCAGGAAGGCTGCGACAAGTTCTGCACCTTCTGCGTCGTGCCTTACACGCGTGGCTCGGAAGTCTCGCGGCCGGTGACAAAGATCGTCGACGACGTGAAGCGGCTCACCGAGAACGGCGTGCGCGAGCTCACGCTGATCGGACAGAACGTCAACGCCTATCACGGCGAGGGACCGGACGGAAAAAGCTGGCCGCTCGGCAGGCTGCTGGAGCACCTCGCGGCGCTCCCGGGCGTCGCGCGGCTGCGTTATTCGACCAGCCATCCGCGCGATGTCGATGACAGTCTGATTGCAGCCCATCGCGATCTCGATGCCTTGATGCCGTTCGTGCACCTGCCGGTGCAGTCGGGCTCGGACCGGATTCTGGCTGCCATGAACCGGAAACATACCGCCGATGATTATCGGCGTGTCGTCGACCGTTTCCGGTCCGCACGCCAAGACATTGCTTTCTCATCAGATTTTATCGTCGGCTTCCCCGGCGAGAGCGAGCAAGATTTTCTCGCGACCCTCGCGCTTGTCACGCAAATCGGCTACGCTGCGGCATATTCGTTCAAATACTCCGCCCGGCCGGGAACGCCGGCCGCGGACATGCAGGAGACGGTGTCCCCCTCCGAGATGGACCAGCGATTGGAGCGGCTCCAGGAACTGATCGACAGCCAGCAATCGGCCTTCAACAAGGCTGCGATTGGCTCAACGGTCGATGTGCTGTTCGAGCGCCCGGCCCGCAAGGACGGCCAGATCGTCGGCCGCACCGCCTTCCTCCAGCCCGCGCATGTGATGGCCTCCCCCGACATCATCGGACAGATCCTGCCGGTCCGGATCGACAGTCTCGAACGCTACAGCTTCCTCGGCGAGCTCGCCATGGCGCGCGTGCCCGCTTTATCGCCCATCGCCACTGGAGCCTGAACCCTTGCCAAAAAGCGCATCGGATTCGTCTTCTTCCATCGCTCCCAGCCGCAAATTTGACCGCGACATGCAGGTTCCGCCCGAGACCCAGGTCGTCATCGATTTCGACGACAACCGCGCCGCGTCGGCGCTGGTCGGTCCTTACGGCCAGCATCTGGCACAGATCGAACGGCGGCTCGGCGTCGTCGTCGATTCCAAGGGCAACCACATCACGATTGGCGGCTCGCGCGACGGCTGCGATGCCGCGCGCCGGGTGCTGGAGACGCTCTACGCCCAGGCCGTGAAGGGACAGGATCTCGACCAGGGCGAGGTCGAGGGCGCGATCCGAGCCGTGATCGCGCAGGGCTCGCTGTTCGAGTTCGATGCCAAGTCGGCCAAATCCAGCTTCGACAGCATCAATCTGCGCAAGCGCCCGGTGCGTGCGCGCACGGCGGCGCAGGATTCCTACATCCGCGCGCTGAAGCGCCACGAGCTGGTGTTCGGCATCGGCCCCGCCGGCACCGGCAAGACCTGGCTCGCGGTCGCGCATGCCGCGCAGCTATTCGAGCGCAAGGAAGTCGACAAGATCATCCTGTCGCGCCCGGCGGTGGAAGCCGGCGAGCGGCTCGGCTTTTTGCCCGGCGATCTCCGCGAGAAGGTCGATCCTTATCTCCGCCCTATCTACGACGCGCTCTATGACCTGATGGACGCGCGCATTGTCGAGCGCGCGCTGCAGACCGGCGAGATCGAGATCGCGCCACTCGCCTTCATGCGCGGTCGCACGCTGACCAACGCGGCCATCATCCTGGACGAGGCGCAAAACACCACGTCCATGCAGATGAAGATGTTCTTGACCCGCCTTGGCGAGAACAGCCGCATGATCGTCACCGGCGATCCCTCGCAGATCGACTTGCCGAACGGCCAGACCTCGGGCCTCGCCGAGGCGACGCGCCTGCTGAGCGGCGTCGAAGGCATTGCGCAAGTTCATTTCAAGGCCGAAGACGTGATCCGCCACGAGCTCGTGGCGCGGATCGTCTCCGCCTACGAAGGGTCGCCGCAGCGGCCGGCCGCCGGTAAATCCTGACGAGACAGCAACCGGACCATATGGGCGCGGACACGGCGCCCCTTCGTTCGGAACAAGGACAATGTCACACCCCAACCTTCCCATCACCGAGGTCCTCGTCGTCGCCGATTGCTGGCAGCGGGAGCCCGAATCCGAAGCCGTGATCCAGCGCGCCGTGGCGGCCGCCGCCGAGAATGTCGACGAAGACGTTGCGGAGGCGGAAGTGGCGGTGATGCTGACCGATGATGCCGGCATCCGCACCCTGAACAGCAACTGGCGCGGCATCGACAAGCCGACCAACGTGCTGTCGTTTCCCGCGCTGCAGCCGGAAGGCGACTGGAAGCCTGGCGATGCGCCGCGCATGCTGGGCGACATCGCGATCGCCTACGAGACCACGCGCCGTGAGGCGGACGAGGAACAAAAGCCGTTCGATCATCATTTGAGCCATCTCGCCGTGCACGGTTTCCTGCATCTGGTCGGCTACGACCACGAAAACGAAGACGACGCCGAGGAAATGGAAGCGCTCGAACGAGAGATCCTGGCTCATCTCGGCATTCCCGACCCCTATGCCGACCGCCCAGGGACGCATTGAGATGCCGGATTCGGACCCGACTCACGACAATCCGCGCAACACGGCCAATTTACCGGTCGTGGTGACCTCCGGCGAGGTGATGCGCCCGACCGCGGAGGGCTGGCTGCTGCGTGCCATTCGCAGCCTGTTCGGCTGGAAGGCGGGTTCGGTGCGCGACGACCTCCAGGTCGTGCTCGACGCGACGACGCCCGACGACACCGGCTTCTCGACGGTCGAGCGCACCATGCTGCGCAACATCCTCGGCCTGCACGAGCGTCGCATCGCCGACGTCATGGTGCATCGCGCCGACATCGTCGCGGTCAAGCGCGACATCCCGCTCGGCGAGTTGATGGACCGTTTCGAGAGCGCCGGCCATTCGCGCCTCGTGGTCTACAACGAGACGCTCGACGATCCCGTCGGCATCGTCCATATCCGCGATCTGCTCGCCTTCATGACCGCGCGTGCGCGCGTGTCGGGGGTCACGAAAACCAAGCGCAAGAAACCTCTGCCGGCCGGGCTCGATCTGCGTACGGTCGATCTCGCGCTGCCGCTCGAGGAAGCGCGCATCATCCGCAAGCTGCTCTACGTGCCGCCGTCGATGCGGGCGATCGACCTGCTCGCGCAGATGCAGGCCACCCGCATCCATCTGGCGCTGGTGGTCGACGAATATGGCGGCAGTGATGGCCTGGTCTCGCTCGAGGACATCGTCGAGCAGATCGTCGGCGAGATCGACGACGAGCATGACAGCGACGAGCCACCCTCGATCGTGCGGCTGCCCGACAACGCCTTCATCGCCGACGCCCGCGCCAGCCTCGACGACGTCCGCACCGTGATCGGCGAGGACTTCGTCACCGGCGAGGCCGGCGAGGAAGTGGAGACGCTGGGCGGCTATCTCGTCAGCTTCGTCGGGCGCCTGCCGGTGCGCGGCGAGGTGATCTCGGGTCCCGGCCATTACGAGATCGAGGTGCTCGATGCCGATCCGCGCCGGGTCAAGCGACTGCGGATCTCGACGCGAAAGGAGCGCCCCGCGCCGCGCACCCAGCGCGAGAGCCGGCGCCGCGAGGCTGCGCCGGATGGCAGCCAGCCGGCGGCCAGCGACACGCCCACCCCGCCGCCGAGCGACGGGACCGGTCCGCAGTGAGCCCTTTCCAGCGATTTCGCCAGATCGCGCTTGCCATCATCCTGACCTGGGGATGGAAGCGCGCGCTCGTCGCAATGGCTGCCGGCGCGCTCTCGGTGCTCGCACTGGCGCCGTTCAATGTATTCCCGGTGCTATTCGTCACCTTCCCGGTGTTGGTCTGGCTGATCGACGGCGCCGGCGCCGGACGATATCGCGGCGTCCCCGCCGCGGCGCTGACCGGCTACTGGTTCGGCCTCGGCTATTTCGTGCCCGGCCTCTACTGGATCGGCTACGCCTTCTTCGTCGACGCCGATGTATTCGCCTGGCTGACGCCGTTCGCCGTGCTGGGCCTGCCGGCCTATCTGTCGATCTTCACGGCAATGGGCTTTGCGCTCGCCCGCCTGCTCTGGACCAAGAACGCGACGCGCGTGCTTGCGCTCGCGGCAAGCCTCACCATCACGGAATGGCTGCGGGGTCATGCGCTGACCGGCTTTCCCTGGAACGCGTTCGGCTATGCGCTGTCCGAGCCGCTGCCGCTGGCACAAACGGCGTCGCTGATCGGCCTGTGGGGCATGACGTTCCTGACGGTTGCGATCTTCGCAAGCCCCGCGGCGCTGATCGACCGCACGCCCGATCGCCGCCTGGCGTGGCGCGCGCCGGCCGCAGCCGTGGCAGTCCTGCTGGTCATGAGTATCTTCGGCGCGATCCGCCTGTCGCTGCATCCGACCACGATGGTCGCCGGCACCAAATTGCGCCTGATGCAGCCGGATCTCCAGCAGGACGCGAAATTCAACTACGCCGCCAAGGCGGAGGTGATGAAGAAATATCTGGCCTTGTCGGACCGCGCCTCCGGACCGCAATCGACCGGCGTGCGCGATGCCACCATCCTGATCTGGCCGGAATCCGCCTTTCCGTTCTTCCTGACTCGCGAAGCCGATGCGATGGCGCAAATCGCGGAGCTTCTGCCCAAGGGCACGGTGCTGATCACGGGCTCGGTCCGCGCGCCCGACCTGCCGCGGGGCACGCCGATCACACGCGCCTACAATTCGATCTACGTGATCGACCACGACGGCAGCGTGCTCTCTATGTACGACAAGCTGCATTTGGTGCCGTTCGGCGAGTTTCTTCCCTACCAGGGTCTGATGGAGAAGCTCGGTTTCGAGCAACTCACGCGTGTGCGCGGCGGCTTCATTGCCGGCACCGTGCGGCATGCGCTGCCGGTCCCCGGCGCGCCGTCCGCGCTGCCGCTGATCTGTTACGAAGCAATCTTTCCCGGCGAGGTGGCTGGACGCAATGAACGTCCGGGCTGGATCGTGAATCTCACCAATGACGGCTGGTTCGGAATCTCGACCGGCCCCTACCAACACCTCGAACAGGCGCGGATGCGCGCGATCGAGCTCGGATTGCCGCTGGTTCGCTCCGCCAATACCGGCGTTTCCGCAGTGATCGATCCGGTGGGACGCATCGTCGCCAGCCTCGGTCTCGGGATCGAAGGCATTTTGGATGCAAATCTGCCCGCCGCGATCCCGCCGACCATCTATGCGCGCGTGGGCGATGTACCCGCGGCCATGTTTGTCGCGCTCGCCGTGTTTCTGGCTATCCGCCGACGTGTTGCCAAACGGCATCCCTGATCACGCAGCCGCGGCCGATAGCTTTTGACAACCGTAGTCCCACGGTTGACAGACTGCACGCGGCCTCCTCATTCTGCACCGGCTGCAAAAGACAGTGGGTATTGCTAAATTTCTCCGCAATGTTTCCCAATAACAGGGTCTGATTTTGACGTTGCTTACACCTCAGGCATTCCTGATTGCGCCGAAGGTGATGTTTGGAGGGCTGAGGAAATGTCGAAAGCGCCCAACCCTGTTGACAAATATGTCGGCAGTCGCGTGCGGATGCGCCGCATCATGTTGGGCATGAGCCAGGAAAAGCTCGGTGAAGCTTTGGGCCTGACTTTCCAACAAGTTCAGAAATACGAGAAGGGCACAAACCGGGTCGGCGCGAGCCGCATCCAGCAAATTGCCGAAATTCTCCAGGTGCCGGTGTCCTTCCTGTTCGAGGGCGGTCCGAGCGGCGTGGCGGGGCCGGACGGCTTCGCAGAAGGCGCATCGCCGTCTTACGTCTCGGATTTCCTCGCGACTTCCGAAGGACTCGCTTTGACCAAGGCGTTCACCCGAATCACCGATTCGAAGATGCGCCGCTCGATCGTCGATCTCGTCGAGCAGATTGCGGCCCGCGAAGGCCCCGACAAGCGCTGACGCGCCATCTCAATCCGATTTGAGACTGCGTCAAATCTGGCCTATGTCGTCATTTGTGGCGCGCTTTGATGCGCGTCCTCCTTGATGATGCGATTCAAAGGCACAGATGCGCCCATGGCCAGCTCCAATTGGTTCGATTCTCAAACTATTCTCGATGGCATCCGCCGCTGGGTGGAGGTCGAGACGCCAACGGACACGCCTGAACAGGTCAACAAGCTCGTCTCGATGGTCGCGGAGCAATACCGCGATCTCCCTGTTACGCTCGAGCGCATCGCCGGTGTCGATGGTTGCGGCGATCATCTCGTGGCGCGCTCGACCTGGGGCCAGGACCGGCCGGGCATCCTGGTGCTGAGCCACCTCGATACCGTTCACCCCATGGGATTCATCGAGCGCCTGCCGTTCAAGGTCGAAGGCGACAGCGCGTTCGGTCCCGGCATCTACGACATGAAGGGCGGCGCCTACATCGCCCACCACGCCTTTCGCGCGCTTTGCGCCACGGCCGATCGCCGGCCGCTCGGCATCACCCATCTGTTCACTTCGGACGAGGAGATCGGCAGCCCCACCTCTCGCGCACTCATCGAGACCGAAGGGCGCAAGGCGAAGTACGTGCTGGTGACGGAGCCGGCGCGCGAGGGCGGCAAGATCGTCACCGGTCGCAAGGGCGTCGGGCGATTCGAAGTGTTCATCAAGGGCGTGCCCGCGCATGCCGGCACGCGGCCCCAGGATGGCCGCAGCGCGATCCGCGAGCTTGCCAACGTCATCCTGGCGCTGGAGGCGATGAACGATCTGGCGCGCGGCGTCACCGTCAATGTCGGCGTGGTGCGCGGCGGCACGCGGCCCAACGTGACCCCGGAAGAAGCCTATGCTGAAATCGATCTGCGCGTGCCGAGCTTCAAGGACGCGGATGAATTCGTCGGCAAGATCCTCGCTTTGACATCGAAGACAGATGGCGTCACCGTCAAGGTCACGGGCGGGCTCAATCGTCCGCCTTACGAGAAGAGCAATGCAGGCGCTTCGCTGTACGAACATGCAAAGACGGTTGCCACGGAGATCGGCTTCGATCTGGTGGACGTTCACACCGGCGGCGGCTCGGACGGCAATTTCACCGCCGCCCACACCGCGACGCTCGACGGGCTCGGCGTCGACGGCAAGGGCGCGCACACCCATTATGAGCAGCTCTATGTCTCGTCGCTCGCACCGCGCGCGCGGCTGCTCCACCGCCTCTACCAGACGCTACGATGAGTGAGCGCAAATCAGATCCGGATCGCGAGGACAGCGAGCGCGCCTTCTTCGGACGCCGCAAGGGCCACAAGCTCAGGCAGCACCAAGCCGAGCTGATCGATCATCTGCTGCCGCGTCTTGCGCTCGCCATCGACCGCGCAGCACCGGCGGATGCCCGCGAGATCTTCGCCCCCGCAGCCGACGATTTGCGGCTCGAGATCGGCTTCGGCGGCGGCGAGCATCTTGCGGCGGAAGCGCAGACCTTCGCCACAACCGGCTTCATTGGCTGCGAGCCTTACGTCAACGGCATGGCGAAGATCCTCGCGCAGATCGAGGCCGCCGAGATCGGCAACATCCGCCTGTTCGCAGGCGATGCCGCCGAGCTCCTGGCCTGGCTGCCGGAAGCTTCGCTGTCGCGGATTGACCTGATCCATCCCGATCCCTGGCCGAAACGGCGGCACTGGAAGCGGCGCTTCGTCCAGGACCGGACCATCGCCGCGATGGCGCGCGTGTTGAAAGCCGGCGGCGAATTTCGTTTCGTCTGCGACATCGACGATTACTGCGCCTGGACGCTGTCGCATCTGTCGCGCTCGCAGGACTTTGTCTGGCTCGCGGAGCGCGCCGATGATTTTCGCCTGCCGTGGGCCGGATACACGATGACGCGCTACGGCCGAAAGGCCACTCGCGAGGGGCGCAAGGCGGCGTATCTGCGATTCAGGCGGGTCTAGATCGTCTGCCGGTTGCGCCAGAAATTCACGACGCGCTCGGCGGTCGTCGGCATCAAGCGCGTGAAATTCGCGCGCGCCTGCTCAAGATCGGCATCGGCTGGCGTGCGATTCGGGCCGTACCACATCAGGATCAGCGCCCGCACCGTCGGCCAGCTGACATTCAGCACACGCCCCAGCACCAGAATTGGATCGTAGCGGTCACCCGTGATCAGGCGGTCGAGGACCGAGAGGCGGACTCCGGACATCGCCGAGAGCGAAGCGATCGCCTCCTCGTATTTGTAGGCCTTCGCGAAGCCAAACAGCGCGCTCTCGCCAAGATGGCCCCCGCGATGCAAGGCCAGCACCGTACGTTGCGCTCCCGAGAAATCGCGACGCGGGCCCGGCGGCAGCGTGGCTTCCTCGATGGCCGCCATGGCGCGCGTGATCTCGACCTGGCGCACGGGATTGACCACGCTCGAGAGGCGACGGCGGATGACGTCGAGCGTACCGTCGAGAAGCTGTTTCAGGTTCTCACCCGAAAGATCGCTGCGCTGGCCGATCCTGAGCGTCAGCACGCCATCCTGCGCGGCACGCTTGATCAGCTCCGAATAGCTGCCAAGCGAGAACACCGCGCCGGCATTGCCCGCGGCGCGGCGCACCACGTCGCGATCGCCGCGCTCGACCAGCACGTCGGTGATGACAGCCGACAGCGTGGGGCGTTCGCTCATCGCCAGCAGATGTCCCTGGCCCTTCAGTCGCGCGATTTCGACGAGAGCGGCGTCGTCGAGCACGGGCGAATGGCGCAGCACGGGGCCCGCCACCGCGATTTCGTTTTCGCGCGCGAGCTCGCTCACGAGACGCCGCGGCGCGTTGTTCAGGCGCGAGAAGCGTTCGGCGAGATCGACGCGCGAGGCGAGCTCGGCATGCGGGACGAGATCGATCAGCAGATTGTCGAAGAGATCGATGACATCGGGACGGAGGTTCTCGGCGTCCTGAAAGAACAATTGGGAAATGGCATGCGCGATCTCGCCGCGACGCCGCGGGTCGCCGCGTTTGACGATATCGTCCAGTCCGGGAATGAGCGACGTGGCAACGGTCATGAAAACGCAAACTCGTAGGGGGCACGCCGCGGGTACGCCCTGGTCCAAGCCGCCCCACAATCAGGGAATCTAGGCCTTGGAGGTGAAGGAAGCGTTGCGCCAGCGGGCCGCACAGCGGGCGCAAAAAGCCTCGCGCGCCGTGCAATGGGCCTTGTCCGAGAGGGCGGAAAGGGCTATATCACCGGCAATTCATCTTCTCATACGATCCGCGTAGTGAGAGTGGGCCCGAAAGGACCCGCTCTTTTTTATTACCTGAACGCGGCCTGGTGGAAGATGTGCGGCCCGCCGATCTGTCGGGAGAGTTCCGAAGCGGGCTTGAAAGCTTAACCAAGCCTTAACCATACCGAGCGCCTTGACCTCTGACATGACCGAACCGAACCCTGGTTCCACGGATGCCGAATTGCTGGCCGAGCCGAGGCTCGTGGTCGAGCCGGGCGTCGCGGCGCGGGTGTCCGCGGTCGCGGGGCCGGTGCTCGAAGGCATGGGCTACCGCCTGGTGCGGATCCGCATTTCCGGGGAATCCGGCTGCACCGTGCAGGTTATGGCAGAGCGGCCGGACGGCTCCATGCAGATCGAGGATTGCGAGGCGATCTCGCGGGCACTGTCGCCCGTGCTCGACGTCGCCGATCCCGTCGATCGCGCCTATCGGCTGGAAATCTCCTCACCGGGGATCGACCGCCCGCTGGTGCGCCGCTCCGATTTCGAGCGTTATGCCGGCCATCTGGTGAAGGTCGAAATGGCTGTCGCCCATGAGGGGCGGAAGCGGTTCCGCGGCACGATCGGCCCCGTCGAAGGCGACCGCGTGCATCTGCATCGCGACGACATCAAGGCGGGCGAGGCTGCCGACGTTCTCCTGACGATGGAAGACATCGCCGAGGCACGGCTGGTGCTGACGGACGAGCTGATCGCGGAATCCATGCGCCGCGGCAAGGCCCAGGCCCGCGAAATGCGCCGCAATCTCGGCCTCGAGCCGCCGGCGGCGCCGCACGCCAGCATCAGCGAAAAAACGACCAAGAACACCAAGCCGACTAAGAAACCGACGCCGGCCGCGACGAAGAAGCCGGCTCCGACCAATACCAAGAAACATCGCCTGGCCGCCGAACGCGCGCGACGGGGCGAAATCGATCCTGACGAAGGAGACTAGCCATGGCAGTCAGCGCCAATCGACTTGAATTGCTTCAGATCGCCGACGCCGTTGCGCGCGAGAAATCGATCGACCGCGGCATCGTCATCGCGGCGATGGAGGATGCCATCGCCAAGGCGGCGCGGGCCCGCTACGGCAGCGAGACCGACGTTCACGCCGAGATCGACCCGAAGAAGGGCGAGCTGCGGCTGTCGCGCCACATGCTGGTGGTCGAGACGGTCGAAAACCATTCCAACCAGATTTCGCTGGTGGATGCGCAGCGCGCCAATCCCGGTGCCCAGGTCGGCGACACCATCGCCGACACCCTGCCGCCGCTGGAATATGGCCGCATCGCCGCGCAATCCGCCAAGCAGGTGATCGTGCAAAAGGTGCGCGAAGCCGAGCGCGACCGGCAATATATGGAATTCAAGGACCGCATCGGCGACATCGTCAACGGCGTCGTCAAGCGCGTCGAATATGGCAGTGTGATCGTCGATCTCGGCCGCGGCGAGGCCATCATCCGCCGCGACGAGATGCTGCCGCGCGAAGTGTTCCGCAACGGCGACCGCGTCCGCGCCTACATCTTCGATGTCCGCCGCGAGACCCGCGGGCCGCAGATCTTCCTCTCCCGCACCCATCCGCAGTTCATGGCAAAGCTGTTCGCGCAGGAAGTGCCCGAGATCTATGACGGCATCGTCGAGATCAAGGCGGTCGCCCGCGATCCCGGCTCGCGCGCAAAAATCGGCGTGATTTCTCGTGATTCCTCGGTCGATCCGGTCGGCGCCTGCGTCGGTATGCGCGGTTCGCGCGTGCAGGCGGTGGTGAACGAATTGCAGGGCGAGAAGATCGACATCATCCCCTGGTCGCCCGACATCGCGACCTTCGTGGTCAACGCGCTGGCGCCGGCCGAAGTCTCCAAGGTCGTCATCGACGAAGACCGCGAGCGCATCGAGGTCGTCGTGCCCGACACCAACAACCAGCTCTCGCTGGCGATCGGCCGCCGCGGCCAGAATGTGCGTCTGGCCTCGCAGCTCACCGGCTGGGACATCGACATCCTGACCGAGCAGGAGGAATCGGAGCGCCGCCAGGCCGACTTCGAGAACTCCACCCGCGTCTTCATGGAATCGCTCAATGTCGACGAAGTGGTCGGCCAGTTGCTGGCGTCCGAAGGCTTCACGTCGGTCGAGGAACTCGCGATGGTGGACGTCAAGGAACTCGCCGGCATCGAAGGTTTCGACGAGGAGACCGCGCAGGAACTCCAGAACCGCGCCCGGGAATATCTCGAACAGCTGGAAGCCGAGCTCGAGGCCAGGCGCAAGGAACTCGGCGTCGAGGACGCCGTGAAGGACGTGCCCGGCGTCACCTCGAAGATGCTGGTGAAGTTCGGCGAGAACGACATCAAGACGGTCGACGACCTCGCCGGCTGCGCCACGGACGATCTGGTCGGCTGGACCGAGCGCAAGGAAGGCGGCGAGCAGACCAAATATCCGGGCGCGCTCGATGGCCTGGAGATCTCCCGTGACGATGCTGAAGCGATGATCATGCAGGCCCGCGTCAAGGCCGGATGGATCACCGAGGCCGATCTCGCCAAGCCTGCTGAAGAGGCCGAGGCGACCGAAGATCAGCCGGCTTAGGGCGAAGGAGGATGTCACCCGGATGCTCGCCGATACTGACCCCGAACTCGACCATGGACCGCGGACCGAAAGGTCCGCGACCGTGCGGATGTGTGCGGTCAGCCGCGAGGTCCGGCCGATCGACGAGCTGATCCGCTTCGTCGTCTCGCCGCAAGGGCACATAGTTCCCGATCTCAAGCGCAAGCTGCCCGGACGCGGCATGTGGGTCACCGCCTCGCGCGAGGTGGTTGCGGAAGCCGTTCGGCGTCACCATTTTACGAAAGCCTTCAAGCGCGAGCTGCGCATCCCTCAGACGTTTCCCGCCGACCTCGAGGCGCTCCTGGTCCGGAGCGTGGTCGAAGCCCTTGGGATTGCGGCCAAAGCGCGCCAGATCGTCGCCGGTTTCGGCAAGGTCGAAAGCGCGCTTCGGGAGGGTACGGTCGAGGTCCTGATCCATGCCAGCGACGGGGCCGCGGACGGAATCCGCAAATTGGACATGCTGGCGCGTCAAAATGAGGGAAATCGCGGCGCCAAGCCGGAGATTCCCGTCGTCACTGCACTAAAATCGACAGAATTGGATTTGGCACTTACCCGGTCAAATGTGATACATGCTGCCCTGCTCGCGGGCCCGGCGAGCAAGTCATTCCTGTCACGTAGCCAGATGCTGGTCCGATACCGGATGGCGGACGCTGACAGGACTGCCGAAAAGCCCGGCCAGGATTTCTGAGAGACAACGACCACCCGATAGCACGGTGCGGCAACGCACAAGACAACAAGATCAGGATTAGGACTGCTTAATGGTTGATACCAAGACCCCTGGCGACAAGAAGCTGAGCGTTCCGAGCAAGACGCTATCGCTCAAGCCGCGCGTCGAAACGGGCACCGTGCGCCAGAGCTTCAGTCATGGCCGTAGCAAGCAGGTCGTGGTCGAGAAGCGTGGCAAGCGCCGTGTCGACGGCAGCCCTGAACCGCAGGTGGCCGAAGTGGCGAAGCCCGCGCCGGCCGCCGCGCCCAAGCCTGCCCCGGCACGCCACGCGCCGCCGCGCAACGCCGGCTCCGGCGTGGTGCTGCGCACGCTGACCGAGGACGAACGTTCCGCCCGCGCCAGCGCGCTGGCCGATGCCAAGGTGCGCGAAGTCGAAGAGCGCCGCCATGCCGAGGAAGAGGCCCAGCGCCGCGCGGTCCGCGAAAGCGCCGAGCGTGCTGATCGTGAGGCCGCCGAAGCCCGCCGCAAGGCCGAGGAGGAGCGTCACCGTCACGAGGAGGAAGCCAAGCGGAAGGCCGAAACCGAGGCCAAGAAGCGTTTTGGCGAAGGCGAGCAGCCGCAATCTGTGGCGCGCCCTGCAACGGGGACCTCGGCCGCTCCTGCAGCGCGGCCCGGAGCGCCGATGGCGCGACCCGGCACAACCACCACGGCACGCCCGGGAACAACGACCGCGCGACCCGGAACGACCACGCAGCGGCCGGGAGGCCCGGTGGGCCGCGCCCCTGCTGTCGCAGCCGGACCGGACGAGGACGAGGGTCCGCGCCAGATCCGTCGCGGCCCCGGCGGCGCTGCGCGGCCTGTGGTCGCTCCCAAGCCCACCCACAAGCCCGGCCCGCAGAAGGAGCGCGGCCGCCTGACGGTCGTCACCGCCTTCAATGCCGACGACGTCCGCGAGCGCTCGATCGCCTCGTTCCGCCGCCGCACCCAGCGCCTGAAGGGCCATGCCGCGAACGAGCCGAAGGAAAAGCTCATCCGCGAGGTGGTCATTCCGGAAGCGATCACCATCCAGGAGCTCGCCAACCGCATGTCGGAGCGCGCGGTGGAAATCATCCGCATGCTGATGAAGCAGGGCGCGATCCACAAGATCACCGACGTGATCGATGCCGACACTGCGCAGCTGATCGCCGAGGAGCTTGGTCACACCGTCAAGCGCGTTGCCGCGTCCGACGTTGAAGAAGGCCTGTTCGACGCCATCGACGATTCCACCGACACCGAGCCGCGCTCGCCGGTGGTGACGGTGATGGGCCACGTCGACCACGGCAAGACCTCGCTGCTTGACGCGCTCCGCCATGCCAACGTGGTCTCCGGCGAAGCCGGCGGCATCACCCAGCATATCGGCGCCTATCAGGTGCTGTCGCCCGAAAGCGGCAAGAAGATCACCTTCATCGACACGCCCGGCCACGCCGCGTTCACCGCGATGCGCGCCCGCGGCGCCAAGGTGACCGACATCGTCGTGCTGGTGGTTGCGGCCGACGACGGCGTGATGCCGCAGACGATCGAGGCCATCAACCACGCCAAGGCGGCGCGGGTGCCGATCATTGTTGCCATCAACAAGATCGACAAGCCCGACGCCAAGCCCGAGCGCGTGCGCACCGAGCTGCTCCAGCACGAGGTGCAGGTGGAATCCTTCGGCGGCGAAGTCGTCGACGTCGAAGTGTCGGCGAAGAACAAGACCAATCTCGACAAGCTGCTCGAGATGATCGCGCTCCAGGCCGACATCCTCGACCTCAAGACCAATTCGGATCGTCCGGCCGAAGGCACCGTGATCGAAGCCAAGCTCGATCGTGGCCGCGGTCCGGTCGCGACCGTTCTGGTCCAGCGCGGCACGCTCCGTGTCGGTGACATCATCGTCGCCGGCGCCGAAATGGGCCGCGTCCGCGCGCTGATCTCGGATCAGGGCGAGACGGTGCAGGAGGCAGGTCCGTCGGTGCCGGTCGAGGTGCTCGGCTTCAACGGTCCGCCGGAAGCCGGCGATCGTCTCGCCGTGGTCGAGAACGAAGCCCGCGCCCGCCAGGTCACCAGCTACCGCGCGCACCAGAAGCGCGAGAACGCGGCTGCCTCGATCTCCGGCATGCGCGGCTCGCTCGAGCAGATGATGTCGCAGTTGAAGACGGCGGGCCGCAAGGAATTCCCGCTGATCATCAAGGCCGACGTGCAGGGCTCGCTGGAAGCGATCCTCGGCTCGCTGGAGAAGCTCGGCACCGATGAAGTCGCCGCGCGCATCCTGCATGCCGGTGTCGGCGGCATCTCGGAATCGGACGTGACGCTCGCGGAAGGCTTCAACGCCGCGATCATCGGCTTCTCGGTCCGTGCGAACAAGGAGGCCGCTGCGGCCGCCAAGCGCAACGGCATCGAGATCCGTTACTACAACATCATCTACGACCTCGTGGACGACGTGAAGAAGGCCATGAGCGGCCTGCTCGCGCCGACCCTGCGGGAAACCATGCTCGGCAATGCCGCGATCCTGGAGATCTTCAACATCTCCAAGGTCGGCAAGGTCGCCGGCTGCCGCGTCACCGACGGCACCGTGGAACGTGGCGCCAACGTGCGTCTGATCCGCGACAACGTCGTCGTGCACGAAGGCAAGCTGTCGACGCTGAAGCGCTTCAAGGACGAAGTGAAGGAAGTCCAGTCCGGTCAGGAATGCGGCATGGCCTTCGAGAACTATCACGACATGCGCGCCGGTGACGTCATCGAGTGTTACCGCGTGGAGACGATCCAGCGCTCCCTGTAAGTCCAAATCTTACCGAAGCGCCTGGATCTTTTTTGAACTGAATTGCGGGAGTGCGATGGCCGGATTTTTTCCGGCCATCCACCCCTCTTCGTTTCAGCAAGACAAATGACAATGCCCGTGTCCCAAAAGCGGGCATGACGAGGTGATTTTCAGACTATGCCCCGCCATCATCAGAAGAAGAGTTCCGCGTCCGGCGGCTCGCAACGTCAGTTGCGGGTCGGCGAGCAGGTTCGCCATGCGATAGCCGAGATTCTGGCGCAAGGCAGCGTGCATGATGCTGACCTCGAAGGTCACATTATCACCGTGCCGGAGGTGCGGATGTCGCCAGACCTGAAGCTCGCAACAGTCTATGTGATGCCGCTCGGTGGCCGCGACACCGAGATCGTCCTCGCTGCGCTCGAGCGCAACAAGAAATTCCTGCGCGGCGAGGTCGCGCGGCGCGTTAACCTGAAATTTGCACCTGACCTTCGTTTCCGCGTCGACGAACGATTCGACGAAGCGGAACGGATCGAGAAGCTTTTGCGAACACCCGCGGTGCAGAAGGACCTGGAACAGGATCCGGATTCGGATCGGGAAGAAGAACGATGACGATGGACCCGGCTCACGGCACGATCGGCGGCGAAGAGGCCGATCAGCTCGACGTGCAGAAAAATAATTTTGCGGACATGGGCGGCAATTCTCAGCCGGCTCAGGAGCCGCGCCGCGTCAACAACGATCCGCGCGCCAACAAGCAGAAGGGCAACCAGCCGCGCCGCGACCGCCGCGACGTCCACGGCTGGGTCGTGCTCGACAAGCCGATCGGCATGACCTCGACGCAGGCGGTTGCCGTGCTCAAGCGCCTGTTCAACGCCAAACGCGCCGGCCATGCCGGCACGCTCGATCCGCTGGCCTCCGGCGGCCTGCCGATCGCGCTCGGCGAGGCCACCAAGACCGTCCCCTTCGTCATGGACGGCCGCAAGCGCTACCGGTTCACGGTATGCTGGGGCGAGGAGCGCGACACCGACGACATCGAGGGCCGTGCGACCGCAACCTCGGACCAGCGCCCGACCCGGGAGGCCATCGAGGCCCTGCTGCCCCGTTTCACCGGGGTGATCCAGCAGATCCCGCCGCGCTATTCCGCGATCAAGGTCCAGGGTGAGCGCGCCTACGACCTCGCCCGCGACGGCGAGATCGTGGAACTGGCCCCCCGTCCGGTCGAGATTCACCGATTAAGCCTTGTAGATCAACCGGATAGCGACCGGGCCGTGTTCGAGGCCGAGTGCGGCAAGGGCACCTATGTCCGCGCGCTGGCCCGCGATATGGGCCGGATTCTCGGCACTTACGGCCATATCTGCGCACTGCGGCGGACCCTGGTCGGCCCATTTGGCGAGAACGACATGATTCCGCTGGATCAGCTGGAGGCTTTGTGCGATAGAGCCGCGTCCGGCGAGGGTAGCCTCGCCGACGCGCTTATGCCCGTTGAGACCGCGCTGGACGACATCCCGGCACTGGCCGTCACTCGGGCTGATGCGGCAAGGCTCCATCGGGGCCAGGCCGTTTTGTTGCGCGGACGGGATGCGCCCACTTGTAGCGGCACAGTCTATGTCACGGTGGCAGGCCGGCTTCTCGCGCTTGCCGAAGTCGGCAATGGCGAAATCATCCCCAAGCGTGTGTTCAACCTGACCGGCCTGACTGCCAGCGCCGATCGCAACGAGAGAAATTGACGATGTCGATTGCCGCAGAACGCAAAGCGGAAGTCATCAAGACGAATGCCAACAAGGCCGGCGATACCGGCTCGCCAGAGGTTCAGGTCGCGATCCTGTCGGAACGCATCGCCAACCTCACCAACCATTTCAAGACCCACGTGAAGGACAATCATTCGCGTCGCGGTCTCTTGAAGCTGGTCTCGACCCGCCGCTCGCTCCTCGACTATGTGAAGAAGAAGGACGAGGCGCGCTACAAGGCGCTGCTCGAGAAGCACAACATTCGTCGTTAAGAGTTCTTGCGCGCGCCAACCGGCGCGCGTTTTCGCGCGTGATTTCGAACGAAAGCGTTTGTTTAAAGGTTTTTCGTCGAGGCTGCGTGCGCGTCGGATGCGAGCCGTTGACGGCGAGCATCCGGGCATGATGGGCGAACACCGCGCTTCGGTGTTCGCGTTCGTGCCGACTGACAGTCCAGCAGCAATCCGGCGGCTGGGCACAACGGGCAAGGCGCCCGTATGACCCGAAGGGATGGACGCCATCCGAAATCCAAAAACCATGGCAGGATCGCAGGACGCTGATCGCCCGCTTCGATCAACGTCCCGCAATCTTGCGCATGGTTTTTGTTTTTCGACCCGTCCTTCTTTCGAGAACCCATGAAAGAAGACCTCTATGTTCAATAAGCATTCAGTCGAGATCGACTGGGGTGGACGCCCTCTCAAGCTTGAAACCGGCAAGATCGCCCGCCAGGCCGACGGCGCCGTCGTCGCGACCTACGGCGAGACCGTGGTGCTCGCCACCGTCGTTGCCGCGAAGTCACCGCGTGAAGGCGTCGACTTCCTGCCGCTGACCGTCGACTACCAGGAGAAGACCTACGCAGCCGGCCGCATTCCCGGTGGCTATTTCAAGCGCGAGGGTCGTCCGACCGAGAAGGAAACGCTGGTCTCCCGCCTGATCGACCGTCCGATCCGTCCGCTGTTCGTCGACGGCTGGCGCAACGAGACCCAGGTGATCGTGACCGTGCTCTCGCACGATATGGAGAACGATCCCGATATCGTCGCGCTGGTGGCCTCATCGGCTGCGCTGACCCTGTCGGGCGCTCCCTTCAAGGGCCCGATCGGCGCCGCGCGCGTCGGCTTCGCCAATGACGAGTTCATCCTCAACCCGACGCTCGACGAGATGGTCGACACTCAGCTCGACCTCGTCGTCGCCGGCACTGCGGACGCCGTGCTGATGGTGGAATCGGAAGCCAAGGAGCTGAACGAAGAGATCATGCTCGGCGCCGTGATGTTCGGTCACCGCCACTTCCAGCCGGTGATCAACGCGATCATCGAGCTCGCCGAAAAGGCCGCGAAGGAGCCGCGCGAGGTCACCGCGATCGACAATTCGGCGCTCGAAAAGGAAATGCTCGGCATGGTCGAGCAGGAACTGCGCGCCGCCTACGCCATTCCGGTCAAGCAGGATCGCTACGCCGCGGTCGGCAAAGTCAAGGAAAAGGTGATCGCGCACTACTTCCCGGAAGGCCAAGAGCCGAAATACGACAAGCTGCGCATCGGCGGCGTGTTCAAGGAGCTCGAAGCCAAGATCGTTCGCTGGAACATTCTCGACACCGGCAAGCGCATCGACGGCCGCGATTCCAAGACCGTGCGCAACATCGTCGCCGAAGTCGGCGTGCTGCCCCGCGCCCACGGTTCGGCGCTGTTCACCCGCGGCGAGACCCAGGCGCTGGTCGTGACCACGCTCGGCACCGGCGAGGACGAGCAGTACATCGACGCGCTGTCGGGAACGTACAAAGAGACGTTCCTGCTGCACTACAATTTCCCTCCCTACTCGGTCGGTGAGACCGGCCGCCTCGGCGGTACCAAGCGCCGCGAGATCGGCCACGGCAAGCTCGCCTGGCGTGCGATCCACCCGGTGCTGCCGCCGCACCACGAATTCCCCTACACCACGCGCGTGGTGTCGGAGATCACCGAATCCAACGGCTCCTCGTCGATGGCATCGGTCTGCGGCGCCTCGCTCGCGCTGATGGACGCCGGCGTGCCGTTGAAGCGGCCGACCGCGGGCATCGCAATGGGCCTGATCCTCGAAGACAAGCGCTTCGCGGTTCTCTCGGACATCCTCGGTGACGAGGACCATCTCGGCGACATGGACTTCAAGGTCGCCGGTACCGAGCAGGGCATCACCTCGCTCCAGATGGACATCAAGATCGAGGGCATCACCGAGGAGATCATGAAGGTCGCGCTCGGTCAGGCCAAGGATGGGCGTATCTACATCCTCGGCGAGATGTCGAAGGCGCTCACCAACGCCCGCGCCGAGCTCGGCGAATACGCGCCGCGCATCGAGACCTTCAAGATCGCCACCGACAAGATCCGCGAAGTGATCGGCACCGGCGGCAAGGTGATCCGCGAGATCGTCGAGAAGACCGGCGCCAAGGTCAACATCGAGGATGACGGCACCGTGAAGGTCGCCTCCAGCGACGGCGAGGCGATGAAGGCCGCGATCAAGTGGATCAAGTCGATCGCCTCCGATCCGGAAGTCGGCCAGATCTATGACGGCACCGTCGTCAAGGTGATGGAGTTCGGCGCTTTCGTGAACTTCTTCGGCTCCAAGGACGGCCTTGTCCACATCAGCCAGCTCGCCTCGGCGCGCGTGCAGAAGACCTCCGACGTCGTCAAGGAAGGCGACAAGGTCAAGGTCAAGCTGCTCGGCTTCGACGACCGCGGCAAGACCCGCCTGTCGATGAAGGTGGTCGACCAGGAGACCGGCGAAGACCTCGAGGGCAAGGGCGAGAGCCAGCAGCCCGCGCGCGAAGCGGCCGGCGAGTAAATCTCGCTACCTGCCAGAAACACGAAGGGCGGCCTCGCGGCCGCCCTTTTTGTTTGTCGCTTGCCGAACTTTGGAATCAGGCCGCGATGTCGTAGCGATCGAGGTTCATCACCTTGGTCCAGGCCTTGGCGAAGTCCTTGACGAACTGCTCCTTGGAATCCGACGTGGCATAGACCTCTGCGTAGGCGCGAAGCTGCGAGTGTGCGCCGAAGATCAGGTCGACGCGCGTGCCGGTCCACTTGACCGCGTTGGTCTTGCGGTCGCGGGCCTCATAGGTGCCGTCGGTGCCGGCCGGCGTCCACTGCGTGCTCATGTCGAGCAGGTTGACGAAGAAGTCGTTGCTCAGCGTTCCCACCTTCGAGGTGAGGACGCCGTTCTTCGAACCGTTCGCATTGGCACCGAGCACGCGCAGACCGCCGACGAGCACCGTCATCTCCGGGCCGGTAAGCCGGAGCAGCTGCGCACGATCGACCAGAGCCTCCTCGGGCATCATGAACTGCTGCCGCTTGCCGATGAAGTTGCGGAAGCCATCGGCCCGCGGCTCCAGCGGAGCAAACGAAGCGGCGTCGGTCTGCTCCTGCGAGGCATCCATGCGGCCCGGCGTGAAGCCGACCTTGACGTCGACGCCGGCATCCTTGGCGGCCTTCTCGACCGCGGCGGTGCCGCCGAGCACGATGAGGTCCGCCAGCGAGACCTTCTTCGCACCGGATGACGCGTTGAAGTCCTTCTGGATCGCTTCGAGCTTGCCCAGGACCTTCGAGAGCTGAGCCGGCTCGTTCACTTCCCAATCCTTCTGCGGGGCGAGGCGGATACGCGCGCCGTTGGCGCCGCCGCGCTTGTCCGAGCCGCGGAACGTCGAGGCCGACGCCCAGGCGGTCGAGACCAGCTCCGAGACCGACAGACCCGAGGCCAGGATCTTGGTCTTCAGCGAGGCGATATCCTGCTCGCTGGCCAGCTCGTGATTCACAGCAGGGATCGGATCCTGCCAGATCAGGGTTTCCTTCGGCACCAGCGGACCGAGATAGCGCACCACCGGACCCATGTCGCGATGGGTGAGCTTGAACCAGGCACGGGCGAAGGCGTCCGCGAACTGATCGGGATTCTCGAGGAAGCGGCGCGAGATCTTCTCATAGGCCGGATCCATACGCAGCGAGAGGTCGGTCGTCAGCATCGTCGGCCGATGCTTCTTGGACTTGTCGAAGGCATCGGGAATGATCGCCTCGGCGCCCTTGGCCGTCCACTGCTGCGCACCGCCCGGGCTCTTAGTCAGCTCCCATTCGTACTTGAACAGGTTCTCGAAGAAGTTGTTGCTCCACTTCGTCGGCGTCGTGGTCCAGGTCACCTCGAGACCGCTGGTGATGGAATCGCCGCCAATGCCCGACGCGTGCTTGCTCTTCCAGCCGAGGCCCTGATCTTCGAGCGCGCCCGCTTCCGGCTCCGGTCCGACCAGCGACGGATCGCCGGCGCCGTGGGTCTTGCCGAAGGTGTGGCCGCCGGCGATCAGTGCGACGGTTTCCTCGTCGTTCATCGCCATGCGGAAAAAGGTCTCGCGAATGTCCTTGGCCGCGGCGATCGGATCCGGCTTGCCGTTCGGGCCTTCCGGATTGACGTAGATGAGGCCCATCTGCACCGCGCCGAGCGGCTCGGCGAGCTGGCGTTCGCCGCTGTAGCGCTCATCGCCCAGCCAGGTGCCTTCCGGACCCCAATAGAGCTCTTCCGGCTCCCAGACGTCGACGCGGCCGCCGGCAAAGCCAAAGGTCTTGAAGCCCATCGACTCCAGCGCGACGTTGCCCGCCAGCACCATCAGATCGGCCCAGGAAATCTTGCGGCCGTATTTCTGCTTGATCGGCCAGAGCAGACGGCGTGCCTTGTCGAGATTTGCGTTATCGGGCCAGCTGTTGAGCGGCGCGAAACGCTGCTGTCCGGCGCCGGCGCCACCGCGACCGTCGGTGGTGCGGTAGGTGCCCGCGCTGTGCCAGGCCATGCGGATCATGAGGCCGCCGTAGTGACCGAAGTCGGCGGGCCACCATTCCTGCGATTCCGTCATCAGAGCGGTCAGGTCCTTGATGACCGCGTTCAGGTCGAGCGACTTGAATTCCTTGGCGTAGTCGAAGTCCTTGTCCATCGGGTCGGACTTGGCGGAATTCTTGTGCAGCATCTCGATGCTGAGCTGGGTCGGCCACCAATCGCGGTTCGCCGGCACACGTTTTCCACCCGAAAACGGGCACTTTGAAGTGTCGTCCATGAATACCTCCTCTGGTGGCGTCGAACTCGCGCCTTTGACCAGATAGAAACACTCTAAGCTTCACGTTCGATCAGGGGAAGTTGACTTTAATGATCGCAGCGATAAGATTTTCTGATGCTAAACCTCACGCTGCGCCAGCTCCGGTATTTCGACGCCCTGGCCCGTCACAGTCATTTCGGCCGCGCGGCTGAGTCCTGCTCGATCTCGCAGCCTGCCCTGTCGATGCAGATCAAGGAGCTGGAGGAGGCGCTCGGCGGTCTGCTGCTGGAGCGCAGCGCCCGGCAGGTGGCGCTGACCCGATTTGGCGAGGAGCTCGCGCAGCGCGTCCGCGACATCTTGCGCTCGGTCGACGAGCTCGGCGATTTCGCCCGCGCCTCGCAGGACCGGTTCTCCGGACGGCTGCGCATCGGCATGATTCCGACGATCGCGCCCTATCTGCTGCCGACGATCACCAAGAATCTGACGCGCATGCATCCGGAGCTCGACATCCGCGTGCGCGAGACGATGACGCCGCGGCTGATTCAGGAACTGGTGGAGGGTCGGCTCGATACCGCCATCGTGGCGCTGCCGGTGTCCGAGCCCTCGCTCACCGAGGTCGCCCTGTTCGAGGAAAAATTCCTGCTGGTGCGGCCGAGTGCGGATGAGGGAACGCCGGCACCGTCGCGGGAGATGATGCGCGAGATGCGGCTGCTGTTGCTCGAAGAGGGGCACTGCTTCCGCGATCAGGCGCTGTCATTCTGCAACATGCAATCGGCGCCGCCACGCGAGATGCTGGATGCCAATTCGCTGTCGACGCTGGTCCAGATGGTCAGCGCCGGCATCGGCGTCACGTTGATCCCCGAGATGGCGGTGTCAGTTGAGACGCGATCGGCCTCGGTCTCGCTCGCGCGCTTCCGCGACCCGCAGCCGTCGCGCACCATCGGCATGGTCTGGCGCAAGACCAGCCCGCTGGCGCGGCAACTCCTGCAAATCTCCGAGGTGGTGTGCCTGTCGGCGGGCAAGGTGCGCGCACGTCCATCCGTGCGCAGCAAGCCAACCTGAGGCCTCGATGTCGCATCCCATCATTCGCCCAGCCCGCGCGGACGAATACGACGAGATCGGCCGTATCTGGATGGAGAGCTGGGTCTCGACCGGCCTCGGCGAGACGAGCGACTTCCTGCTGGCAAACCTGCGTGCACGGATCCGGCGCGAGACCGAGGACGGCTGGAGCCTGTTCGTCGCCGACGACGACGGCACGATCGCCGCGATGCTGGCGCTGCATTTGCCAAAACTCTATCTCGACATGCTGTTCGTCGCGCCCGCCTATCAGGGCCAATCGCTCGGCCGCCAATTGCTTGGCTTCACGCGCACACAAATGCCCGACGAGATGTCTCTGCGCTGCATCCGCGAGAACGAAAAAGCCTGGCGCTGGTACGAGCGCGAGGGCTTTGTGTTCGAGAAAGAAGAGGTCGAGCCGTCGAACGGATTCATGATGAAGTATTATCGGTGGCGGCGGCAGCGACCCGCCGGATAGGCAGTGGTCGCCTGGTGCAGCTTGCGGTTGTCACGGTTCCAATTTACTGTGGCGTATCCGCCGTCCTCCTGCCCCCTGATCTCCCGGAATCGATGCTTCGAATTGCTGTCTCGCTGATCGCGTTGCTGTCCCTGCTCACCACGGCAGCCGCGCAAACCCCTCCCGCAACCACCGCGCCTCCCGCTCAGACGGCGGCGCCAGCCAAGAAGGCAGTCAAGAAGGCGGCGCCGAAGGCCAAACCGGCTGCACAACAGCCAGTTGCGGCGGAGAGCGGCCCCTGTCAGATCGGCGTCATTTCCGCGATCGGAGACCAGTTCTCGGTGCAACATGTCGGCCTCACGATGTTCGGCAACGAGTATATGGAGGCGCCGATCGAGACGTGGGGTATCGATGATCTGTTCGTCGCGAGGGTTCGCGCCACGGCTCCCGGCACGGCTGTCCGAAAGGTCGCTTACGCAAGCGGAGCCTTCAGGCCGTACTATCATCCGGAAGCGAAACTGTTCCGCAATGACCGCGACGACCTGACGGCGCTGGTGCGGCAGATCGCCGGAGCTGCAAATTGCGAACGCTACGTCGTAGCCACGAAAGCCCGCGTTTCGGTGGATGGCACCAATCAATCAATCGAGGGCCTCGGGGTCTACAAGAATTGGGCGAGCCCTTCCGGGCGCGGCGTCGTGGTTTCCTATTTCCGCATAAACGTTTTTGACGGACGGACTTTCGACATCCATCGGGCGCCTACCCGCAGCTTCGGCGATGTGATTGCTTCGAGTTTCTCCAACAAGAACGACAATATGCAAATCCTCAACAATCTCGAATTTCCCAAGACCCCTGAACAGGTGACCAGCAGTGCATTGCTGCGTGACAGCACACGCAGCCTGCTCACGGCCCAGCTGGACAGGTATCTACCCGCGTATATCAAGGGCGAGTAAGCGCCTTCGCCGAGGGGACGCGACAAAGACTATCGCTCGTCCGCTTCCTGCGGCTGGGCTGCATTTGACGTTTTGGCCCGGCTCGTCGTCCTTGCGGCCGTCGCGTGGTGCTTTTCGACATCTGCTTGGGCGCAGACCAAATTGGTACCACCAGGGGCGGAAACGGCAGGATCAGCCGTCAAGCAAAGCAACAACAAGACGACCACGCGGCGTGAAGCGACGGGCAAACCCGCTCCCGTGGTCGGCGGCCCGTGCGACTTCGGTGTCGTCGTCACCACCGGCGATGAGTTCACCGTGCTGACGACCGGCCTGACCGTATTTCAGCACAAGAAGACGGTCGTCCCGATCCCGGGCTGGGGACTCAATGATCTGATCTTCGCGCGGATTCGCGCCACGATCCCTGCCGGCGTGTCCGTTCTGAGAATCCCCTACAACCCGGCGAAATTTCCTCCCCGCGATGAGTCCAAGGACACATTGAAGGACAGGTTGTTCCGCGATCTCAATGCGGAGCTGGCCCAATACATGCGCGACGTCGTGAAAGGAACGAATTGCCGGCACTACATCCAGATCCTCAATTCAATCAGCCCTTTCGGGTCATCCAACTATACGGTCCGCGGCTTCGGCATCCTCAACCATGAGGTGGTGCTCGGGCGTCGCATCTATCTCTACGCCCTGGCGTTTGTCCGCATCTTCGATGGGCGCGACTTCTCCGTTGTCAGACAGAGTTCTGCGCTGATCAACACGCATCATTCCCTTATGGTGCAGAGGCTCCTGGGCGTGCAAATCGGCGGCCCCTATCGCGAACTACCCGCAGAATCGTTTCCAACCCGCCCTGAAGATGCCGCCGACAATCCCGCACTGCGCGACGACGTGCGTGCCATGCTGACGGAAAGCCTCGACAAGACGCTGCCGCTGCTGATCGGGGTTCAACGAGCGGCGCGCAACAGCGACGCGCGCTGATCGACACGTCCTTCGCAGCAGGAACTGGTCTCGATTATTGAGAAATCGTGGGCACGTCGCTTGCGCGCCTTTGCCCACTCTACGAGAGCTAATCCTGCGCCTTCAAATCGTCCGGCCGCGGCATCAGGACGGTGTTGTAGCCGGAATCGACATAGTGGATCTCGCCGGTCACGCCGCCGGAGAGATCCGACAACAGATACAGCGCCGAGCCGCCGAGCTCGTCGAGCGTCACGCCCCGGCGGAGCGGCGAATGTTTTTGCATGAAGGCGAACATGGCGCGCGCCTCGCCGATGCCGGAGCCGGCGAGCGTGCGGATCGGGCCGGCGGAGATCGCGTTGACGCGGATGCCGCGCGGTCCGAAATCCGAGGCGAGATAGCGCACCGAGGCTTCCAGCGCCGCCTTGGCCACGCCCATCACGTTGTAGTTCGGCATCGCGCGTTCCGAGGCGCCGAAGGTCAGCGTGATCATGCTGCCGCCCTCCGTCATCAGCTCGGCGGCGCGTTTTGCCACTTCCGTGAAGGAGAAGCAGGAGATCACCATGGTGCGCGAAAAATTCTCGCGGCTGGTGTCGGCGTAGCGACCCTTGAGCTCGTTCTTGTCGGCGAAGCCGATCGCGTGGATCACGAAATCCAGCCGACCCCACTTTTCGCGCAAGGCCGTGAATGTGGCGTCGACGCTGGCGATGTCCTCGACGTCGCAGGGCAGCACCATGTCGACGCCAAGCTGCTCCGCCAGCGGCTTAACACGCTTGCCCAGCGCCTCGCCCTGGAAGGTGAAGGCAAGCTCGGCGCCGTGGGCATGCAGCGTCTTCGCCATGCCCCAGGCGATCGAATGATCATTGGCGATGCCCATGATCAGACCGCGCTTGCCTTTCATTAAACCTTCCATTGCCTGATAGCTCCCATTATTCCGGCGTCATCGCCCGCCTTGTGCGCACTTGCGCACTGGGGCAGGCGATCCAGTATTTCGAGGCGATTACTGCAAATCGAGAAGTTGCGGCGTGCTGGATGCCCGCCTTCGCGGGGCATGACAGCGTGCCAAAATTACGCATCCAGCCGGCTGAACACCAGCGTGGCGTTGGTGCCGCCGAAGCCGAAGGAGTTCGACAGCACGGTGCCGATTTTGACGTTGTCAATGCGCTTGCGCACGATCGGCATGTCGGCGAACACGGGGTCGAGCTCCTGGATGTGGGCGCTCTCGCAGATGAACCCATTGTTCATCATCAGCAGCGAATAGATCGCTTCCTGCACGCCGGTTGCGCCCAGGGAGTGACCGGTCAGCGCCTTGGTCGCCGAGATCGGCGGGCACTTCTCGCCGCTTCCGAACACCTTGCGGAGTGCGTCGATCTCCGGCGGATCGCCGGCCGGGGTCGATGTCGCGTGCGGATTGATGTAGTCGACCTTGGTCTTCACGGTCGACATCGCCATGCGCATGCAGCGTTCGGCGCCCTCGCCTGATGGTGCGACCATGTCGTAGCCGTCGGACGTCGCGCCATAGCCGACGATCTCGCCGTAAATGCGCGCGCCACGCGCCTTGGCATGCTCGAGCTCTTCCAGCACCAGCACGCCGGCTCCGCCGGCAATCACGAAGCCGTCGCGGTTGACGTCGTAGGGACGGGAGGCCGTCGCAGGCGTGTCGTTGTACTTCGAGGACATCGCGCCCATGGCGTCGAACAGCACCGACAGCGACCAGTCCAGCTCCTCGCAGCCGCCGGCGAAGATGACGTCCTGCTTGCCGATCTGGATCGTTTCATAGGCATTGCCGACGCAATGGTTCGACGTCGCGCAGGCCGACGAGATCGAATAGTTCACGCCCTTGATCTTGAACCAGGTCGCAAGCGTTGCGGAGGCCGTGGAGGACATCGCCTTCGGCACTGCAAACGGCCCGACACGCTTCGGTCCCTTGGTGCGGGTGATGTCGGCGGCTTCGACGATGGTGCGCGCCGACGGACCGCCGGAGCCCATGATGATGCCGGTGCGAATATTGGAAATTTCGTCGGGCGAAAGACCGGAATCCTGGATCGCCTGTTCCATCGCGACGTGATTCCACGCCGCGCCCTGACCGAGGAAACGCATGGCGCGGCGGTCGACTACCGTCGAAGGATCGAGCGTTGGCGCACCCTGCACCTGGGAGCGGAAGCCGAGCTCGGCATATTTCTCAGCCCGCGAAATGCCCGACTTCGCCTCGTGAAGGCTCGCGAGCACTTCCTGGGTGTTGTTTCCGATGGAGGAGACAATGCCCATCCCGGTGACCACAACCCGCCTCATGACAGCCTCGCCTCAATCGTTGTCTTCGTGGTGATGCGCTCAGCCCAGGCTCGTGCCCTGCTTGAACAGGCCGACCTTCAAATCCTTTGCGCGATAGATAATCTGGTCATCGACCGAAAGCCATCCGTCGGCGATACCGAGCACCAGCTTTGAACGCATCACGCGCTTGATATCGATGTTGTACACAACCTTGCGGGCCTCCGGCAGCACCTGGCCGCTGAACTTCAGCTCGTTCAGGCCAAGCGCGCGACCGCGACCTTCACCGCCGCTCCAGCCCAGATAAAAGCCGACCATTTGCCACAGCGCATCGAGCCCGAGGCAGCCGGGCATCACCGGATCGTTCTTGAAGTGGCAGCCGAAGAACCAGAGGTCGGGCTTCACGTCGAGCTCGGCGCGCACCACCCCCTTGCCGAATTCGCCGCCGGTCTCGCTGATGTCCGTGATGCGGTCGAACATCAGCATCGGCGGCAGCGGCAATTGCGCATTGCCAGGGCCGAACATCTCACCGCGGGCACATGCCAGCAGATCTTCATATTCGTAACCGTTGCGCCTGTTCAGCATGCGGAAGCCTTTGTGTTCAAACCCCGATTGAGCGGCGTTTCCGGCGAAAATGGGCCCCATCCTGTTCGAAAAGCAACATCTGTTGCCATTGTCAGACGAGAATACCGAAGGACCCCGGATGGATAGCGAGCGGCTTCAATGCCGGGTCGCGCCAAAATCGATTAAGCGGAACCGCGGGCTCTCTAACACAGGCCATTTCGGGTAGCAAAGCGCTCTCATGAAGGTAAAATGAGCGGGCCGCCACCCGGTTCCCTGCCTGATTAGAACCACTCTAGTTGCGAGAAACTTGCATCTGCATCTATCTCTCCATATATGTTGGGCAACGACAGTGTTCACGCGTGCCCGAAGCTGGAAATGAACGAAAATAACGCGCCCCATCGCGACGAAGAGGCCCATGCGGCGGCTCTTATGTCCGGCCGCCAGCCGGCGTTGACCGGCTGCCCGTGGCACGACGTCAACGAAATGCTCCAGTCCGCAGGGCTTCGCCCCACGCGCCAGCGCATGGCGCTCGGCTGGCTCCTGTTCGGCAAGGGTGCACGTCACCTCACGGCTGAAATGCTTTACGAGGAAGCGACGCTGGCCAAGGTGCCGGTCTCGCTGGCGACCGTCTACAACACGCTGAACCAGCTCACCGATGCCGGTCTGCTGCGTCAGGTCAGCGTCGACGGCACCAAGACCTATTTCGACACCAACGTCACGACCCACCATCACTACTACCTCGAGAACAGCCATGAGCTGGTCGACATCGAGGATCCGCATCTGGCGCTGTCCAAGATGCCTGAGGTGCCCGCGGGTTACGAGATCGCCCGCATCGACATGGTCGTACGGTTGCGCAAGAAGCGCTGAGATCTATCCTGAACTGCTGATTTGATCGTCATGGCCGGGCTTGTCCCGGCTATCCACGTTATTCGGTCAGGCGTCGAAAAATGCGTGGATGCCCGGGCATGACGGTGGAGCAACAGTTCCGCTCCCGCCCAGATCAATTCACCTGCTCGTCCGAGTAGACGCCCCAGAGGCGCTCCTGCTGGATCCAGCCGTCAAAGCCGTTACCGCTGACGCGGCACCAGTTTGCAGTGCACTTCTTCACCTGGGTGACGACACCGGCCTGGAGCCTGGCCGCAACCGCGCTCTCGGGATCGGCGCGGTCGTAGATCGGCGCGAGCTCGTCCTTGTGCTTCATGGTGACGACAGCAGTACGGCGGCCCGACAGCAGCGAGTGATAGACCCAACCCTCGGCGCCCTCGGAATCGCGGATCCGGCGCCAGTTCTCGAACTCGGCGGTGATTTCGACCGGCAGGCCGGAACGGGTGTAGACCCAGGCGACGTCGTTGTCCTTGGTCGGGCCGGCGCGGACGTTGACGTGATCCGATTTCAGGCTGACGTAGCGCGGCACCGGGAGGCCTGAGGCCGTCTGAGGGGTGTTGTCCTTTGCCGAATGCCCGGGACTGACCGAAGCGCTCAACCAGGTGCAAACGAGCGCCATCACCGAACAAAAACGCCCCAACGCCATCAACCCGTCTCCTGTCGAAGGTCCGGCCGAGCCGGTCCCTCGCCCTAAATTCCCAAACCAGGCCGCTGTCGCCCCTGACCCCGCCCCACGCGGGTGTTCCCGAGCCCTTTACCCGTGGTTCTTGTCTTGGCCCGGCCTTCTGCTAGAGAGGACGGACATCTGAACAACCGGTTTGTCCCGATTTTCCGGCCGGAAATGTCGGGAGAGCTTGAAGGAAACGCCGGGGACGACACGGCAAGCGCAGTGTCGAACAACCGGGTTAATGAGGCCTCAACGGCCGGCCTTTGGCGACAGAGGCGGCTCGCAACGCCTCATGAGGGCAGGACATGTCGGTGAAGAAAAAGCCCCTCGTCGTGGTGACGCGCAAGCTTCCGGACTCGATCGAGACCCGGATGCGCGAGCTGTTCGACGCGCGGATCAATCTCGACGACACGCCGATGTCGCCCGAGCAGATCGCGGAAGCCGCCCGTACCGCCGACGTGCTGGTCCCAACCGTGACCGACCACATCTCCGCCGACATCGTCAACCAGCCCGACTGCAGGTTGAAACTGATCGCGAATTTCGGCAACGGCGTCGACAACATCGATGTCGAGGCCGCGCATGCCCGCGGCATCACCGTCACCAACACGCCGAAAGTTCTGACCGAAGACACCGCCGACATGACCATGGCGCTGATCCTCGCCGTGCCCAGGCGGATGATCGAAGGCGCCTCGATCCTGACGGAAGGAAAACCCTGGCCGGGCTGGTCGCCGACCTGGATGCTCGGCCATCGCATCGGCGGAAAGCGCCTTGGCATCATCGGCATGGGCCGCATCGGCCAGGCGGTCGCACGCCGCGCCCGCGCCTTCGGCTTGCAGATCCACTACCACAATCGTCGGCCGGTGGCGCCGAAGATCGCCGAAGAGCTGGGCGCGACCTATTGGGAAAGCCTCGACCAGATGCTGGCACGGATGGACATCATCTCGGTGAACTGTCCGCACACGCCGGCGACCTACCATCTGCTGTCGGCGCGCCGGCTGAAGCTTATTCGCAAGGACGCCTACATCGTCAACACCGCGCGCGGCGGGGTCACCGACGAAGACACGCTGATCAAGCTGATCGAAGGCGGCGAGATCGGCGGCGCCGGCCTCGATGTCTATGAGCACGAGCCCGCGGTGAACCCGAAGCTGGTGCGGCTCGCCAAGGCCGGCAAGGTGACGTTGCTGCCGCATATGGGCTCGGCCACGATCGAGGGCCGCGTCGAGATGGGCGAGAAGGTGATCATCAACATCCGAACCTTCCTCGATGCGCACAAGCCGCCGGATCGCGTGCTGCCGAGCATGCTGTGAGGTCTATTTGCTGCGTGTTTCGCGCTTGCGCTAGTCGGCAACGAAATCGATAAAGGCCCGCAGCGCCGGCGGCGTTTGTCGCCGGCTTGGATAGTACAGGAACGGCCCGGGAAACGGCTCGCACCAATCCTGAATCAGACTGACGAGCGCGCCGGACTTCAGGGCTTCGCCGACATAACCATCAAGCGTCGCCCAGATGCCGGCGCCGTCGAGCGCGGCGCGCATGGAAAGGCCCATGTTGGTCGAGATCAGCTTTGCCGGCGGATCGACCTTCACCAGCTGGCCGGCCTTCTCGAACTCCCAATCGTGCATGACACCGCTGGAGTAGCGGGCGCGGATGCAATCGTGGTCGAGCAGATCCTTCGGATGCTCAGGCTTGCCGCGGCGCGCGAGGTAATCGGGCGAAGCGACCACGACATAGCTCTGCGGACCGCTGAGCGAGATCGCGACCATGTCCTGCGCGAGATGCTCGCCATAACGTACGCCGGCATCGAAGCCCGCGCTGACGATATCGACGAACCCGCTCTCGGAAACGATCTCGAGGTCGACCTGCGGATAGGCCTTAAGGAACGGCCCGATCATGGGGGCCAGCACGAGATCGACCGCGGGCGGCGGTGCGTTGATGCGCAGCAGGCCCGAGGCCACTTCGCGCAGGCCCCGGACCTGATCGAGGGCATCGCCGACATCGCGCAGCGCCGGCGCCAAGCGCGACAGCAGCAGATCGCCCGCCTCGGTCAGGGCGACGCTGCGGGTGGTGCGGTTCATCAGGCGGACGCCGAGGCGCTCCTCCAGGTCCCGCAATCGCTGGCTAAGGCTCGACACCGACACGCGAATATCGATCGCCGCGCGCCGGAAATTGCGGGTGCGGGCGACCGCCATGAAGACGTCGAGATCACGCAGGTCGGGCTCAGCCATTGTTCGCCAATGTGAACAAGCCATTCTCGATTGTCCAGCTTATCGGCGCAATCGATCAAGCGCATATCAGGCCTCGTCACGCGGCGCAGTCAGCGCCTTTTCGAGGAGAGCCATCATGGAACAGCGCAAACTCGGTTCGACCGGTCCCACCGTCTCCGCTCTCGGTCTCGGGTGCATGGGCATGTCCGAGGTCTACGGCCCCGCCGATCGCGGCGAGAGCATCGCCACGATCCACGCCGCACTGGATGCCGGCATTACCCTGGTCGACACCGGCGATTTCTACGCCATGGGCCACAATGAAATGCTGGTGCGCGAAGCGCTCAAGGAGGTGCCGCGCGACAAGGTGCAGATCAGTGTCAAGTTCGGTGCGCTGCGCGGTCCTGCCGGCGAATTCACCGGCATGGACACGAGGCCGGCCGCAACGAGGAACTTCCTAGCCTATTCGCTGCAGCGGCTCGGCACCGACTACATCGACGTCTACCGTCCGGCGCGGCTCGATCCCAACATTCCGATCGAGGAGACCATCGGCGGCATCGCCGATCTCGTGAAGGCCGGCTACATCAAACATATCGGCCTGTCCGAGGTCGGCTCCGCCACCATCCGCCGCGCGCATGCCGTGCACCCGATCGCCGATCTCCAGATCGAATATTCGCTGATCGAGCGTGGCATCGAACGCGACATCCTGACGACCTGCCGCGAGCTCGGCATCGGCATCACGGCTTACGGCGTGTTGGCGCGCGGCCTCATCAGCGGCCATTGGTCGAAGGACTCCGGCAAGACAGGCAAGGACTACCGGCTGATGACGCCGCGCTTCCAGGGATCGAATCTCGATGCCAATCTCGCATTGGTGGAGCAGCTGCGCGCCATCTCCGCTGAGATTGGCGCGACGCCGGCACAGGTCGCGATCGCCTGGGTGGCGGCGCAAGGCAAGCAGATCGTGCCGCTGGTCGGCGCCCGCACCCGCAACCGCCTCACCGAAGCACTCGGCGCGGCCAAGGTCACGCTGACGCCGGCTCATCTCGCCGTGCTGGCAACGGCCTTCCCGCCCGATGTCGCTGCCGGCACGCGTTACGCCGCTGAGCAGATGGCGCATCTCGACAGCGAGAAGCCGGCCACAGCATAACGTCTGCAATCAAGTGCGATGGGCGCTGAGATCGGTGATCACAGGCCCATCGCCATTGAGCGGATTGGCGGGATCGCGCGCGTAACGCAGCGTCTCGAAGCGCATCGCGCGCGCATCGATCATCAGGAGGCGGCCGACGAGGCCGTCGCCAAAGCCGACGATCTCGCGGATCGCCTCCAGCGCCATCATCGAGCCCATCACGCCCGCGAGCGCGCCCATGACGCCGGCTTCCGCGCACGCCGGCACGGTCCCGGGCGGCGGCGCTTCCGGGAATAGGCAGCGATAGGTCGGATTGAATTCGCCCTGCTCGTTTGTCTCATGCGCGCGGATGGTGGTCAGCGAGCCATCGAAGGTGCCGAGCGCCGCCGTGATCAGCGGCCTCTTGGCGAAGAAGCAGGCGTCCGAGGCCAGATAGCGGGTCGAGAAATTGTCGGAGCCGTCGAGCACGAGGTCATAGTCCCCGATCAGCGACAGCGCATTGTGGGCATTGAGCCAGGTGGCGTGACCGACGAAGCGGACATGCGGGTTGAGCGCCGAGATCCGTTCGGCCGCGCTCTCGACCTTGTGCCGGCCGATATCGGGCGTGGTGTGAATGACCTGGCGCTGGAGGTTCGACAGCGACACCACGTCGTCATCGACCACGCCGAGCGTACCGATGCCGGCGGCCGCCAGATACATCAAAGCGGGCGCACCGAGCCCGCCGGCGCCGATCACCAGCACGGAGGCCCGCTTCAGCGCAGCCTGGCCGGGGCCACCGACATCGCGCAGCACGATATGGCGGGCATAACGTTCGAGTTCGTCCGGGCTCAGCATCGTTATCCTTCCAGATCCTCTCCTCATGGTGAGGAGGCGCGAAGCGCCGTCTCGAACCATGCAGGCCCCGCTGCGGCTGCACGGCCTTCATCCTTCGAGACGCCGCTTACGCGGCTCCTCAGGATGAGGAGCTAGACCTCTCCTGCCGGTCTGAACCACCGCAACATTGTTCGCGACCAACGAGATGTGCTTCAATGGCATTGCGTTCAATGGGCGGGCTGGATTTGTCATGAGATCGATGCTTGCGGCAACACTGATGTTTGCGGCTGCGACAGGCGCGAACGCCCAGATGACGACACCGCAGCTTCCCGGCACCAAGCCGAAGCCGGTCCAGACCGTTCCGATCCGGCCTCCTGCATTGCAGACGCCGGCTGCGACGGCCGATGCCATGGCGCAGGCGGAGCGGCTGTCGCTGCAGTCCGACCTCGCCTGGGTCGGCCAGTATAACGGCGCCATCACCGGCGACGTCAGCGCGCGCCTGGTCGAGGCCATCAAGGAGTATCAGAAGGCCAAGGGCGGCAAGGCGACCGGCGTGCTCAATCCGCAGGAACGCGCAGCGCTCGCCGAGACCGCGCGCCGCAAACAGGACAGCGTCGGCTGGAAGATCGTGACGGAAATGACCAGCGGCGCGCGGCTCGGCATTCCCTCAAAGCTGGTGCCGCAGCAGGCGACCGACGCCAGCGGCTCGAAATGGACCTCGCCCACTGGCACGGTGCAGGTTCTGCTCAGCCGCCGCAAGGAGGCGAACCCGACCACAGCCAAGCTTGCCGAAGCGGAGAAGAAAGAGCCGGGTCGCAAGGTCGACTACACCGTGGTAAAGCCCGACTTCTTCGTGCTGTCGGGTCTGCAGGGCCTGAAGAAATTCTATTTGCGCGGCACCTCCAGGGGTGACGAGGTCCGCATCATGACGATCCTCTACGATCAGGCGACCGAGAACACGGTCGAGCCGGTCGTGATCGCGATGTCGAGCGCCTTCAACGCGTTTCCGTCGGGGCCACAGGCGGGGCCGCCGCCACGCAAGACCGTCGAATATGGCACCGGCATTGTCGTCAGCGACGATGGCGCGATCCTCACGGACCGCCTCGTCACTGATAGCTGCCTCGCGATCACGATCGCCGGCTATGGCAGCGCCGACCGTCTCGCGGAGGACCGGGAACACGATCTCGCGCTGCTGCATATTTACGGCGCCCGCGGCCTGCAGCCCCTCAGCCTCGCCGCCGGCGCGGCGAAGACGAGTGTCGATGTCATCGGTATCGCGGATCCGCAGAGCCAGGGCGGAGCCGCGGGTGTGTCGAGCCTCAAGGCTACGCTGGCATCCGTCGGTGGTGGCGATTCCCCACTCTCACCGCCACCGTCTGTCGGCTTGTCCGGCAGCCCCGCCATCGACGGCGACGGCAAGTTCGCCGGCATCGCACTGTTGAAGCCGGCGATGGTTGCGGGCCCCGCGACGTCGGTGCCGGCGTCGCAGGCGGTGATGGTCTCCGCGGAGACGGTGCGCGATTTCCTGAAGGCGAACGGTGTCGCGGCGAACGGAACGTCCACAGATGCGAAAGCCGCTGTCGTGCGCGTGATCTGCGTGCGCAAGTAGCTCTCGTGTCCCGGGCGCGGTGCGGCATGAAATGCGCGCCGCTGAAGAAGCGCTGCGCTGCGTCCGGGGCATGAGACCTAGCTCAGCCTGAACCTGATCCCGGCCTTCGCAAGACCACCCGAGATCCCGACCGGCGTGCCGTCCGCACGCCAGCAAGCGGCGCCACTCATGGTGCCGTCGTCGTGGAAGGCGATACCATTCATGCCGCCGGCGACTGCCGCGACAGGCTGCACCTTGTGGCCGAGCTCCGCGAGCTTCGCGCGCACGCTCTCCGGCACCTTCTGCTCGACCTCAAGCGCATTGCCTTCGGTCCAGACCCGCGGCGCCTCGACTGCTTCCTGCAAGCTCATACCGTGGTCGATCAGATTGAGCAGCGCCTGCATCGCGCTCGGGAAGATTCGTTTTCCGCCGGGCAAGCCGAGCGCATAGCGCAACTTTCCATCACGGAGTGCCATCATCGGCGACATCGAGGTCGTCACCCGCTTGCCCGGCGCCAGCGACAGGGCGTGGCCTGGACGCGGATCGAACAGGTTCATGTAGTTGTTGGCGATGGCGCCCAGGCCCGGGATCATGATCTTGGCGCCGAACAGATTGTTGATGGTCTGCGTGGTCGCAACCACGTTGCCGAACGCATCCGCCGCCGTCATGTGCGTGGTGTGAGCGCCTTCAAGCTGCGACACGCCGGCGCCCCAGCTCTGCGCCCGTGCCGGATCGATCGCAGCGCGGCGCTCCTCGGCATAGGCCTTCGAGGTCAGCCGCTCCACGGGGACGCCGACATAATCAGGATCACCGCTTGCCGCAGCGCGATCGGCGAATGCGATCTTCAGGACTTCGGCGAGATAGTGGATGGTCTCGGGCGTGCCGAAGCCGAGGCCCTCGATGTCGTAGCCCTCCAGAATGTTCAGCATCTGCGCGATGTGCACGCCGGAAGCCGCAGGCGGCGGCGGGCCAAAGATAGTCCAGCCGCGGTAATCGGCGCGGATCGGCTGCCGTTCAACAGTCTTGTAGCTGGTGAGATCGTTGCGCCGGATAAAGCCGCCGGCCTTTTCCATATAGTCGACCAGGATATCGCCAAGCGGCCCCTCATAGAGCGCCTTTTCGCCGTGGTCGGCGATATGCCGCAACGTCTCGGCATACTCGGCCTGTACCACGCGCTCGCCGACCTTGAGCGGCTCGCCGTCTGGCAGATAGATCGCCGCGATCGGCTTGTCCTTGCGCATCTCGGCGGCGCTCTCGGTGATGCATTCGTGCAGATAGGGTGTCGTCGCATAGCCGCGCGCGGCGTGCTTGATCGCGGGCTGCATGACGTCGGCAAGGCTCATGGTGCCGAAGCGGCGCAGCGTCTCGCACCAGGCTTTCAGCGAGCCCGGCGTGGCGACCGCCTTTGGTCCGTTGAGATTTTCATTGCCGACGGTGTCGAACACATCATGCGCGGAACCCGGCGTGGGGGTGTAGCTGGTGTCAAGCACCGCCGCGGGCACGGTGCTCTGTCCGTCGATGAAACGGTGGCTGCCGTCGGCGAGCCGGATGTGCGCCATGCCACCGCCGATGATGCCCACCATCATCGGCTCGACCACGGTCAGCGTGAACAGGGTCGCTATCGCGGCGTCGATGGCGTTGCCGCCGGCGGCCAGCATCTCCGCGCCGGCGCTGGAGGCCAGTGGATGGTTGCTGACCACCATGCCGCGGCTCGATACCGCGGGCATCTTCTGGCATTCGAAATTCGTCGCCGTCCGGTCGCGCCAGTTTCCGCCCATGCCGCTTGTCCTTATTATTCACGGCTGCAAGCACAGCACACGTACGAGTACGGGTCCAGTAATGGTACGGATTCGTTGGCATTCCCGATTCCGCCATCATCGTGACTGCTGATTCGGACCTCAGCGATCCCCTTTGGATCGGGCCGGCACGTCCTGAGCGAGAAGAGCTCAGCATCGAGATCGATGCACGTTCGCGTGGCGTTTCCCGAGACCCAAGCACTCCAAAGGATTGATCTTCAATGCACACGATCGCGCTGGCCACCCAAAAGGGTGGCAGCGGCAAGAGCACGCTCGCCATCGGCCTCGCGCTGGCAGCCAAGCAGGCTGGCTTCACCGTTCGTCTGATCGAAACCGACCCGCAGGGCACACTGTCGAACTGGCAGCGCCGCCGCACCACCGATGATCTCGTCGTCGAGCCGATCTATCACGCCGCCGATATCGAGCCGCGCCTGAAGATGCTCGCCGACGGCGGTCTCCAGATTGCGATCGTCGATACCGCCGCCGGCCTCAGCGCCGCGACCACCGCCGCGATCCGCCATTCCGACCTCTGCCTGATCCCGGCACGCCCGAGCGTCGCCGACATCGAAGCGACCGTTTCGACGCTGAGCGTCGCGCGCGCCTGGAAGCGGCCTTACAGCTTCGTGCTGAACCAAACCCCGATCCGCGGCCAGCGCATCGACAACGCCGCCAACACGCTCGCCGAGGAAGCAGCGCTTGATCTCGCCGAGGTGCTCGCGCGTCCCCTGATCGTGATGCGCAACGACCATCAGGACTCGCTCGCCAGCGGCCTTGCGGTGAGCGAATTCGCGCCGAACGGCAAGTCGGCAGATGAGATTCGCGGCCTCTGGCACTGGATCGAGACCCGGCTCGAGCTCGCCGCCACCAATGTCTTGATCGACCAGGTTATCGCGGCCGCGGACGGAATGTTGCACGTCGCCGCCGAGCTGGCCGCCGATGAAACCACGACACTGGCGTCCTGAGCGGGGCGATCGCTCGGATGGCAGCCGGCCCTTCACCATCCGGAAGGGCCTTAGCGACGAAGCAATCCGGCCACCAGCCCGGCCGGATTGCTTCGCTTCGCGTTTTTTTGTGAAGGCGCTATCCCCGCCGTCATTGCGAGCGTAGCGAAGCAATCCAGAATCTTTCCGCAGAGGAATTCTGGGTTGCTTCGTCGCAAGGGCTCCTCGCAATGACGCTCACTTCTGACATTTCGGACACCAGAACGTCGATCGGCCGTTCTGCGTAAAACGCTTCACGGTGCCGCCGCAGCGCGGCGTGGTGCATTTCTCGCCTTCACGGTCGTAGACCTTGAAGGAGTGCTGGAAATAGCCGAGCTCACCCGAGGTCTGGCGATGGTCGCGCAAGCTGGAGCCGCCGGCTTTGATGGCGTCGTTCAGCACGGTGTGGATCGCGCCGACCAGTCGCTTTGCATGGTCGGTCGGCTCGCCCCCGGCAACGCCCTTGCGTTGTCCGGCCTTGGTCGACAACGTCGCGGCGATCCGGCGCGGCGACAGATGCGAGCGATGCAGGGCTTCGCAGACATAGATATTGCCGAGCCCGGCGACCACGCGCTGATCGAGCAGCGCGGCTTTCAGGCTCGTGGTCTTGCCGGCGCAGGATCGCGCCAGCATCGCGGCGTCAAATTCGTTGCCAAGCGGCTCGGGCCCGAGCCCGCGCAGCAGCGGCTCCTCGTCGAGCGCGCTGCGCGCGATCACTTTCATGTAACCGAAGCGGCGCGGATCGTTGAAGATGATGTCGGCGCCGGAGGACATCCGAAACAGCACGTGATCGTGCGCGGAGTCCTTGGCTCGCGGATAGTGAAACTCGCCCGGCTGAGCCTCGTTGTCCGGCTTGATGACGCGAAACGAACCCGACATGCCCAGATGCATCAACAGCACGTCGCCGGAGGCGAGATCGGCCATGAGATATTTTGCACGGCGGCCGAGCCCCGTGACGACCTGCCCCTTCAGTCGGGCCACGAAATCCGGCTGGAAAGGAAAGCGCAAATCGGGCCTGCGGGTCTCCGCGACCAGGATTTTCGCACCCTCCATGACAGGCTGAAGGCCGCGGCGGACGGTCTCGACTTCGGGCAATTCGGGCATGGTCAGGCATTCACCTTATGAGGGCGGTGTGATAGCGCCATTGCGGCGGGCGCGCTATGGTCCGCCTCGTGGAGTAGAGTAATGGATCGGCCGGGCGAAACCACGCATTTTGGCTTCAGGGACGTCCCCCTGGGCGACAAGCAGACGCTGGTGAACGATGTGTTTCACAGCGTGGCGTCGCGCTATGATTTGATGAACGATTTGATGTCCGGTGGCCTGCATCGGGTCTGGAAGGACATCATGATCACCGCGCTCGACCCGCCGCGAGGCGACCGGCGGTTCGCGCTGCTCGACGTTGCCGGCGGCACCGGCGACATCTCGTTCCGCGCCGCCAAGGCCGCAGGCCCCGGCTTCCATGCCACCGTCTGCGACATCAATTCCGGGATGCTGGAGGTAGGCCGCGAGCGCGCCGCAAAGCGGCATCTCAAGACCCAGGTCGATTTCGTCGAGGGCAATGCGGAAGCGCTCGCCTTCGCCGACCGCAGCTTCGACGCATATACGATCGCTTTCGGCATTCGCAACGTGCCTCGGATCGATCTCGCGCTGGCCGAGGCCTATCGCGTGCTCAAGCCAGGCAGCCGCTTCCTCTGTCTGGAATTCTCCACCGTCGAGATGCCCGGACTCGATCGTCTTTATGACCTGTTCTCGTTCAAGGTCATCCCGCCGCTCGGCCGCATGATCACGGGTGACGCCGAGTCCTACCAATATTTGGTCGAGTCGATCCGCAAGTTCCCAAGACCCAACGCCTTCGCCGATATGATCCGTAATGCCGGCTTCGCCCGCGTGAACTGGCAGATATTGTCCGGCGGCATCGTCGCACTGCATTCGGGCTGGCGTTTGTGATCTCTGCCATAACCCATAGTGCGCGCCTGATGCGCGCCGCGTTCGTATTCGCGCGCGAGGGCGTGTTCGGCGCCGTCGATCCCAGCCTGGTGCCGCCGCCCGGACAGCTCGCGCTGAAGCTTGCGCGCATCGTCGAACGGGGCGGCCCTAAGGACGGGCCTCGGCTGTCGCGCGCGCTGACCCGGATGGGCCCGGCCTATCTCAAGCTCGGGCAATTTCTGGCGACGCGCCCCGATGTGGTCGGCGTTGCCATGGCGCGTGATCTGGAAAGCCTGCAGGATCGCCTGCCGCCGTTTTCGCAAGTCGAAGCGGAAGCCGTGATCGCGACGTCGCTGGAGCGTCCGCTGACGGACGTATTCGCGAGCCTCAGTGCGCCGGTCGCAGCGGCCTCGATCGCACAGGTGCATCGCGGCGAAGTCTTGCGCGATGGCATCCGCAAGGCAGTCGCCGTGAAAGTGCTGCGCCCCAACGTGGCCGCACGCTTCCGCCGCGACCTCTCCGACTTCTTCTTCGTCGCATACAAGGCCGAGTCCTATTCGTCCGAAGCGCGGCGCCTGCGTCTCATCGAGGTCATCAACACCATGTCGCGCTCGGTCGCGATGGAGATGGACCTGCGCCTCGAGGCCGCGGCGCTGTCGGAGATGGCGGAGAACACGCGCGACGATCCTGATTTCCGCGTACCGACCGTGGACTGGGACCGCACCACGCACAACGTGCTGACGATGGAGTGGATCGACGGCATCGCGCTGAACGATCACAAGCGCCTGGCCGAGTCGCAGGTCGACCTGCCCGATCTCGGCCGCAAGGTGATTCAGAGTTTCCTGCGCCACGCGCTGCGCGACGGCTTCTTCCACGCCGACATGCATCCGGGCAATCTGTTCCTGGATGACGCCGGTCGCCTCGTCGCGGTTGATTTCGGCATCATGGGCCGGCTCGGCATGAAGGAGCGGCGCTTCCTTGCCGAAATCCTGCTCGGCTTCATCACCCGCGACTATCGTCGTGTCGCGGAAGTGCATTTCGAGGCAGGCTACGTCCCGGCGCATCACTCGGTCGAGAACTTCGCGCAAGCGATCCGCGCCATCGGCGAGCCCATTCATAACCGCACGGCGGAAGAGATCTCGATGGCGCGGCTGCTGACGCTGCTGCTCGAGGTCACCGGCCTGTTCGACATGACCACGCGGCCCGAGCTGATCCTGCTCCAGAAAACAATGGTGGTGGTCGAGGGCGTGGCACGCGGCTTCGATCCCAAGCTCGACATCTGGAAGGTCGCCGACCCCGTGGTGCGGGAATGGATCGAGCGCAATCTCGGTCCGATCGGCCGGGTCCAGGGCGCGATCTCCGGCACCGGCGATCTCGCGCGCATCCTGATGCGCCTGCCTGATATCGCCGCGCGCTCGATTACGGTGCTCGAACAGCTGGAGACCATGACCCGGGAGGGCATCCGGCTGTCGCCGGAGAGCATCGCGGCGATGGGCCGCAGCGAAGGCCGCAAGAACCGTTGGCGCACCGTGGCGCTCTGGATCATCGCCGCGACCTTCATCGGCATCCTGATCGCCGTCCGGAATCTTTGATTGCAGTGCAATCATGCGAATGATAGCATCGCCATCATTTGTGCTGGAGGGGCGTCATGGCGAGCCTGACCATTCGCAAGCTCGATGAAGGCATCAAAACTTACCTTAGGCTGCGCTCGGCCAGGAACCGCAGGTCGGTCGAGGAAGAGGTCCGGGTCATCCTCGGCGAGCTGATCGAGGGCCGCGAGGAGCCCCTGACGCCGTTCACGGCGCCGCCCGCGGCTTCCGCCACCCCCACGCCCCAGCGCAGCGGCGCCCTCCCCGAGGCCAACGTCACCCTGATCATCGGCGGCGGGATCGCGGCCTACAAATCGCTCGACCTGATCCGCAGGCTCAAGGAGCGGCGGATCGAGGTCCGCTGCGTGCTGACCAAGGCGGCGCAACAATTCGTCACGGCATTGGCCGTGAGCGCGCTCTCGCATGAGCGCGTCCACACCGACCTGTTCGATCCCGAGAGCGAGTTCGACGCCGGTCATATCCGGCTGGCGCGCGAGTGCGACCTGATCGTGGTGGCGCCTGCGACCGCGGATTTGATGGCCAAGATGGCCAACGGCCATGCCGACGATCTCGCCAGCGCCATCCTGCTTGCGACCAACCGCAAGGTCCTGCTCGCGCCGGCGATGAACCCGCTGATGTGGAACAACGCGGCGACGCGGCGCAACGTCGCGCAACTTCAACGCGACGGCGTGATGCTGATCGGGCCGAATTCCGGCGAGATGGCGGAAGCCGGTGAAGCCGGCATCGGTCGCATGTCCGAGGCGATCGAAATTGCGGCTGCCACCGAGCGACTGCTGCGGCCGCCGGTGTCTCGCCCCCTCGCCGGCAAGCGCGTGCTGATCACGGCTGGTCCGACCCACGAGCCGATCGATCCGGTGCGCTACATCGCCAACCGATCCTCCGGTAAGCAGGGCTTTGCGATCGCCGCCGCGGCACAGGCCGCGGGCGCCGAGGTAATCCTGGTCAGCGGCCCGGTCGATCTCAGCGATCCCCAGGGCGTGACAGTCAAGCATGTGGAATCGGCACGGCAGATGCTGGAGCAGGTGCAGGCCGCGCTCCCCGCTGACATCGCGATCTTCGCCGCCGCCGTCGCCGACTGGCGGGTCGCCAATGAAGGCGAGCAGAAGCTGAAGAAGACTTCGGCCGGCATGCCGCCGCTCCAGCTGGTCGAAAACCCCGACATCCTCGCGACGATCTCCAAGCTGACCGACCAGCGGCCGCCACTGGTGATCGGCTTTGCCGCCGAGACCGAGCACCTCATCGACAACGCCAAGTCGAAGCTTGCCCGCAAGGGCTGCGACTGGATTGTCGCCAACGACGTCTCCCCCGCAACCGGGGTGATGGGCGGAGACCGCAACACCGTGCACCTCATCAGCAAGAGCGGTGAGAAGAACGATGAGAAGGATGGCGAGATTGCAGTTGATTCCTGGCCGGCGATGACCAAGGAACAGGTCGCCATTCGATTGGTCGCGCATATCGCAAAGAGCGTGACCGGCAAATCCCGGGAGCCCGCATCTTGAGCACCAAAGTCACCGTTGAACTGCAACGCCTGCCCCATGCGGAGGGGCTGCCGCTGCCGGCCTATCAGACCAATGATGCCGCCGGTCTCGACCTGATGGCGGCGGTGCCCGAGAACGAGCCGCTGACGCTCGCGTCCGGCCAATACGCGCTGGTGCCGACGGGACTCGCGATCGCATTGCCGCCCGGCTACGAGGCGCAGGTGCGGCCGCGCTCCGGGCTTGCGGCCAAGCACGGCGTCACCGTGCTGAACTCACCGGGCACGATCGACGCGGACTATCGCGGCGAGATCAAGGTGATCCTGATCAACCACGGCCAGACCGCCTTCGTGGTCAAGCGCGGCGAGCGCATCGCGCAGATGGTGATTGCGCCAATGGTGCAGGCCGCGCTGGTTCCCGTGTCGACATTGTCCGCGACCGATCGCGGGACCGGCGGATTCGGCTCGACCGGCCGCTAACACACCGAATCACCCGAGGAATTACGCGAATTGGAACACCGCCTCCGGCATTTTTTTGGGACCGCCGTTGCGTTCACGATCTGGACTCTTACCGGTGGAGTCACGGTGAGGGTATTGTCGTTTGATTCGCGCGCGACGGGGGTCGCCGCGCGCAAATTCGTGCGATCTTGGGGCAACTATGTCAGGCGTGATCGTGTCGATGCGTCGGACGCTGCTGTCGTGCACATCGCTGGTGCGCAACGGCTTGTTGGGAAGCGCTCTCGCAGCGCTGCTGCCGGCTGCGCCGGCTGAGGCCGCCGACCTCGTCGACACACTCTCAACGTTGCTGGATTTCAACCGGCAGGAGCTCGCGGTGCTGGCCACCGCGCTGGCCTTGCTCGGCTTCTCGGTGGTCGCCGCGATCCTCCTGATGCGCACGCGCGTGCGCACGGCGAAGAACGAGGCGCGGCTGCGCGCCCGGATCGGGGAACTCCAGCTCCAGGCCGACCGCTTCGGCGCATTGCTGTTTGCCGAGCCGCAGATCCTGATCTCCTGGCCGGCTGGCGACAATCGCGCGCAGATCTCCGGTGACATCTCCATGGTGCTGCCGCGCGACTCCTCTCCCCAGCGCGTGCTCGCGTTTGGAACCTGGTTGCCGCCGGAACCGGCGCTGCAGATGGATCACGCCGTCGATGCGCTGCGCGACCGCGGCGACGGGTTCCAGCTGACGCTCACCACCGCGCATGGCCACACGCTGGAGGCCATCGGCCGCGCCATCGGTGGCCAAGCCATCGTCAGGATTCGCGAACTCTCGGGGCTCCGCCGCGATCTGGCCGAGACCAATCTGCGTTACAAGGCACTTTCCGACGAGACGGAGATGTTGCGCGGCTTCGCGACCGCCGCCCCCTGGCCGATCTGGGCCAAGGGCGAGAACGGCGCGCTGGCTTACGCCAACCCGGCCTATGTCCGTGCGACCGAGGCGGCCAGCATCACCGATGCCCAGGAGCGCAAGCTCGAGCTGCTCGACAGCGCCGACCGGAGCGCGATGGAGCGGGGACTAAAGGAAACGGCCAATTTCACCTCGCGGCTGCCGATCGTGATCGGCGGCGAGCGGCGCATCTATGACGTGCGCGCCGTCAATGTCGGCAGCGGCAATGTCGGCGTTGCCATCGATGCCAGCGAGGCGGATGCCTTGAGCTCGGCGCTGGTGCGGATGGCGGAAGCGCATCGCCGCACACTCGACCAGCTCTCCTCCGGCGTTGCCGTGTTCGACGGCCAGCGCCGGCTTGCCTTCTACAATGATTCTTACCGCCAGCTGTGGGACCTCGACCGCACCTTTCTCGATGCCAACCCCGATGATTCCAGCGTGCTCGACAAGCTTCGCGCCGCGCGCAAATTGCCGGAGCAGCCGGACTTCCGCGCCTGGAAGGCCAAGCTGCACGAGGCCTATCGCGCGGTCGAGGCCGCCAAGGACACCTGGTACCTGCCCGATGGGCGCGCGCTCTCCGTCGTCACCACGCCGAATCCCGAAGGCGGCGTCACCTATCTGTTCGACGACGTCACCGAGAGCCTGGAGCTCGCCCGCCGCTTCGACGGCATGATCCGGGTCCAGCGTGAGACGCTGGATAGCCTCGCCGAGGGCGTTGCGGTGTTCGGCAGCAATGGCAGGGCGCAGCTGTTCAACCCGGCGTTCGTCCGGATGTGGAAGCTGTCCGCTGACGCCATGCGCGACGAGCCGCACATCCAGACGGTCGAGGGCTGGTGCCATCAGCTGTTCGACGACGCGATCGTTTGGCGGCAGATCCGCGAGGCCGTCACCTCGATCGAGAGCCGCGCCGACATTCCGCTGAAGCTTGAGCGCAAGGACGGCAGCGTGCTCGACGGCATGATCCGGCCGCTGCACGACGGCGCCACGATGCTGACCTTCCAGGACATCACCGACACCGAGAACGTCGAGCGCGCTCTGCGCGAGCGCAACGAGGCGCTGGAGGCGGCCGACCAGATGAAGGTGGATTTCGTCCACCACGTCTCCTACGAGCTGCGCTCGCCGCTCACCACCATCATTGGCTTTGCGCATTTCCTCAGCGATCCCTCGACCGGGCCGCTGACCCCGAAACAGGCCGAATATCTCGACTACGTCACCAAATCGACCAATGCGCTGCTGGCGCTGACCAACAACATCCTGGATCTCGCCACCATCGACGCCGGCGCCATGAAGCTGGAACTCGGCCCGGTCGACGTCAGCAAGACCATCGAGCTCGCCGCCGAGGGTCTCCAGGACCGGCTCGCCACCGACCGCATCCGCCTCAAGGTCGAGATCGCGCCCGATGTCGGCAGCTTCACCGGCGACGAGAAGCGCGTGGTGCAGGTGCTCTATAACCTCCTCGCCAACGCCGTCGGGTTTTCTCCACCGGATTCCACCGTCGGCATCAGCGCCCGCCGCACCGAACGCAGTGTGGTCTTCACCGTGACAGATTCCGGGCCTGGAATACCTGCCGACATGAAGGACAAGGTGTTCAACTGGTTCGAGAGCCGCTCGCAAGGCTCGCGTCATCGCGGCGCCGGGCTCGGCCTGTCGCTGGTGCGCTCCTTCGTCGAGTTGCATGGCGGCAATATCCGCGTGGATTCGATCGTGGGCAGGGGCACGGTCGTGATCTGTGACTTCCCGACCGACCAGGCGGCGCATCGCGACGCCGCCGAATGACTGCGCCAACCACATTCGCCGTCGCGCTCCGCAACGAGACGGCCACTGCGCAACTGATGGCCGACCTCGCGCTGCTGGTCGGCCCCGGCGATGTCATCACGCTCACCGGCGATCTCGGGGCCGGCAAGACCGCGGCGGCGCGGGCCATGATCCGCTACCTCGCCGGTGACGATGCACTGGAAGTGCCGAGCCCGACCTTCACGCTGGTGCAGGGCTACGAGCTGCCACCGTTCCCGGTGATGCATGCCGACCTCTACCGCGTCGAGGACGAGAGCGAGCTCGAAGAGATCGGGTTGTCGCCGCTGCCGGAAGCAACTCTCGTCCTGATCGAATGGCCGGAGCGCGCACCGTCGGCGATGCCTCAAGACCGCATCGACATCGCGCTGACGCACCGGCCGGCACTGGGCTCGAATGCACGCGCCGCCGACATCACCGGCCATGGCAAGGCTGCCGCCATCGTCGCGCGGCTGCAGGCGCTGCGCGAATTCCTCGATTCATCCGGCTACATGGAGGCAACGCGCAAACGCATGGCGGGCGACGCCTCGACCCGCTCCTATGCGCGGCTGCTGCGCGACGACGAGATCGTCATCCTCATGAATTCGCCGCAGCGCCCCGATGGTGCTGCCATGTACAACGGAAAATCCTACAGCGCCGCGGTGCATCTCGCCGAAAACATCAAACCCTTCGTCGCCATCGACGAGGGCCTGCGCGCGCGAGGAATCTCTGCGCCCGCGATCCATCATTCCGACCTCGACCACGGGTTCCTGATTAGCGAAGACTTCGGCACCGAAGGCGTGATCGAGGGCGATCCGCCGCGCCCGATCGCCGAACGCTACGAAGCCGCGGCCGATCTGCTGGCCGTGCTGCACGGCAAGACGCTGCCGCAAACGCTGCCGCTCGGGCGGCAGACCTACGCCATTCCCGTCTTCGATATCGAGGCGCTGCTGATCGAAATCGGCTTGATGCCGGAATGGTACCTGCCTGATCGCAACGCGCCGCTGGACGACGCGAAGCGCGCCGAATTTTTCGCCATGTGGCGCGAGTTGCTGCAGAAGGCGCAGGCCGCGCCGAAGACCTGGATCATCCGCGATTATCACTCGCCGAACCTGATCTGGCTCGGCAATCGCACCGGCATCGAACGCGTCGGCCTGATCGATTTCCAGGACACCGTGCTGGGGCCGCAATCCTACGACGTGGTGTCGCTGCTCCAGGATGCCCGCATCGACGTGCCCGAGACGATCGAGCTGACGCTGCTGTCGCGCTACATCAAGGCGCGCCGCGCCAGCGAGGCGAGCTTCGATGCGGCCGGCTTCGCCGAGCTCTACGCCATCATGTCGGCGCAGCGGAACACGCGTCTGCTCGGCACCTTTGCCCGCCTCAACCGCCGCGACGGCAAGCCGCATTATCTGCGTCACCAGCCGCGGATCTGGACCTATCTCCAGCGCTCCCTGGCGCATCCCGCGCTCGCCCATCTGCGCGACTGGTATCTCGCCAACGTCCCGCCGCCCCAAAGGCAGGCCCAAGGCTGAGGTCCAAGGCTGAGGCCCAAGGCTGAAAAGGCTAGTAGGGGCTGAAAAGGCTGATTCAGGGCTCGATTTACCGGCTGTTAGCCAAGACGCCGGTAATCTGGCGGCGGAGCAGCCGGATGATTACGGGGCTGGAGCAGGGCAGATGGCGGTGAAGACGGACCAGCGCGGCAACAGCCGGGTTGTTTTCGAGCGCGGGATCGCGGCCCAGATGATGGGTATCGACGGCACCTGGCGGCGCGACTGCACCATGGAGGACGTCTCCGACAGCGGCGCCAAATTGACCATCGACGGCTCAGTCGAAGGCCTGCATCTGAAGGAGTTTTTTCTGCTGCTATCGTCCACCGGACTTGCATACCGACGCTGCGAGCTCGCCTGGGTCAATGGCGACCAGATCGGCGTCAACTTTCTCAAGCTCGGCGACAAGAAGAAAAAGACGCGGTCAACGTCCATCGGGGCGTAACGGCAACACCTGTCGTACAAGCGTCACGGCAGGTGGTTAAGGCGGTTAAGACGCGGTGCGGTCGGTCGAACCTCATGTTAGGATTGCTGCGAACGCGAGATCAGTAGGTCTGAGAAAGCGAAGGATGCCCGTCAAACCGACCAAAGCCATGGTGCTCGCCGCAGGGTTCGGCCTGCGCATGCGTCCGTTGACGGACAAGATGCCGAAACCGATGGTTCCGGTGGCCGGCCAGCCGCTGCTCGACCATGTGCTCGACAAGCTCGGTCGGGCCGGCGTGAGCGAGGCGGTGGTCAACGTGCATTACCTGCCGGACCAGATCATCGATCACACCGCATCCCGCCAGCATCCGCGCGTGACCATCTCGGACGAGCGCGACCAGGTGCTCGGCACCGGCGGCGGCGTGGTCAAGGCACTGCCGCTGCTCGGGGACGCACCGTTCTTTCACGTCAATTCCGACACGCTGTGGATCGACGGCGTACGCTCCAACCTGACGCGGCTCGCCGAAAACTTTGATCCCGCGCGGATGGACATTTTGCTGCTGATGGCGCCGACGGCGACCAGCATCGGCTATAGCGGCCGCGGCGATTACGGCATGCTGGCCGACGGTGCCCTGCGCAAGCGCAAGGAAAAAGAGGTCGTTCCGTTCGTCTATGCCGGCGCTGCGATTTTGTCGCCGTCGATCTTCGCCGATGCCCCCGCGGGCGAGTTCTCGCTGACCAAGATGTTCGATCGTGCCAACGAGCAGGAGCGGCTGTTCGGCCTTCGCCTCGACGGCGTCTGGATGCATGTCGGCACGCCTGATGCCGTGCACGCGGCGGAAGAGGCGTTTCTGGAGAGCGTGGCGTAGGGCTGCGCCATTGTCCCCTACGGCACCTGTTCTGGTCCGGCAAACAGCGGGGACTATCCCACCTCCGCCCATGACCATTTGACTCCGCCTCCCTATATTGGCGCCTGATTCCCGAATCAGGCAGCTCATGCGCGTTTTCAGCGTTCCCATCTCAGTTCCGTTCCTGCGCACCGTCGTCTCAGGCTTGCTCGACGGCCGGCTGGTCGAGGGCTTTGAGGCACGCAAGGAGCCGGCACGGCTGGCGGATACCACACTGTACCTGCCGACACGGCGCGCCATGCGCGTCGTCCGCGAGATCTTCCTCGACGAGATGAAGGCGGATGCCGTCGTGCTGCCGCGCATCGTCGCGCTCGGCGACATCGACGAGGATGAGCTCGCTTTCGCCGATGAGGGCGAACAGTTTTCCGGCGCAACGCCGCTCGACATTCCGCCGCGGCTCGGCGAGCTCGAGCGGCGGCTGACACTGGCGCAACTCGTCGCGGCCTGGGCCAAGGGCCCGGTGCTGTCTCCGCTGGTCGTCGGCGGCCCCGCCTCGACGCTGGCGCTCGCGTCCGATCTCGCGCGCCTGATCGACGACATGGTCACGCGCGGCGTCGACTGGAGCGCGCTCGATGGCCTCGTGCCCGATATGCTCGACCGCTACTGGCAGCACTCGCTCGAATTTCTGCGCATCGCCCGCATCGCCTGGCCCGGTCATCTCGCCGAGATCAAACGCATCGAGCCCGCTGCCCGCCGCGACCTCCTGATCGATGCCGAAGCCAGGCGGCTGACCGCGCATCCCCATGGTCCCGTGATCGCGGCCGGCTCGACCGGCTCGATGCCGGCCACGGCAAGATTTCTCCACGCAGTCGCTTCGCTGCCGCATGGCGCCGTGGTGCTGCCCGGCCTCGACACTGATCTCGATGACGATGCCTGGCGCAGCATCGGCGGCGTCCGCGACTCGCTCGGCAAGTTCGCGGAGCATCCGGTCTCGAACCATCCGCAATATGCCATGCACGCGCTGCTGGATCGCTTTGGCATCAAGCGCAGCGACGTCGATATTCTCAAGCCTCCGGCAGAAGGCGGTCGCGATCTGCTCGCCTCCGAATCGATGCGGCCATCGGCCAAGACCGAGATCTGGCACGACCGGTTGAAGCAGCCGGATGTGGCCTTAAAGATCACCGGCGGCATGAAGAACCTCGCGGTTGTCGAAGCTCCCAACCCTGAAATGGAAGCGCTCGCCATCGCCATTGCGATGCGCGAGGCGCGGCACCTCGACAAATCCGCCGCACTTGTCACGCCCGATCGCGCCCTGGCGCGGCGGGTGATGGCCGCGCTGACCCGGTGGGATCTCGCATTCGACGATTCCGGCGGCGACGTCCTGATGGAAACCTCCGCCGGCGTCTTTGCCCGACTGACAGCTGAGGCTGCGACCAAGGGACTGGAGCCGCCGACGCTGCTCGCAATGTTGAAGCATCCGCTATGCCGGCTCGGCCGGGCCCCTGGCGCATGGAAGGCTGCGATCGAAGGCCTGGAGCTCGCCTTGTTGCGCGGCACGCGCCCGCCTGCAGGCACCGCCGGCCTCTTGCGCGAATTCAATCGCTTTCGCGAGGAGCTGGCCAAGCTGTGGCGCAGCGAAGTCTCCGCGCTGCATAAGGCCGAGCCGCGCGCACGTCTCAAGGCGGAAGACCTCGATCGCATCCAGGCGCTGATCGATGCCTTACGACAAGCCTTGGCGCCGATCGAGAGTCTTGCGTCATCAAAACCGTATGACTTCGCCGAACTCGCGCATCGGCATCGCGAGATCATGATCGAGCTGTCGCGCGACGAGCAGGGCATTTCCGTGGCCTTCGAGGACCGCGAGGGCCTCGCGCTCGCGAGCGCCTTCGACGATCTCCTGCGCGGCGGCACGACCAGCGGACTGATGGTCACGCTGCCCGACTACGCAGACGTGTTCCAGACCGCGTTCAGCGATCGCGCGGTGCGGCGGCGGGACAGGCCAGGCGCGCGGCTCCAGATCTACGGACCGCTGGAATCACGCCTGATGCAGGCCGACCGCATCATCGTCGGCGGGCTGATCGAGGGGGTCTGGCCACCGGCGCCGCGCATCGATCCGTGGCTGAGCCGGCCGATGCGGCACCAGCTGGGCCTCGATCTGCCGGAACGCCGTATCGGCCTCTCCGCGCATGATTTTGCGCAACTGCTGGGCGGCGACGAGGTCATCCTCACCCACTCCGCCAAGGCTGGCGGTGCCCCGGCGGTTGCCTCGCGCTTCCTGCACCGGTTGGAGGCGGTCGCGGGCGATGCGCACTGGAAGGCCGCGATTCGCGCGGGCGAGAAATACGTGCAGTTCGCAGCCGCGCTGGACCAGCCCGACGAGGTGAGGCCGATCAAGCAGCCCGAGCCGCGACCGCCACGCGCGACCCGGCCGCTCAGGATGTCTGTGACTGGGATCGAGGACTGGCTGCGCGATCCCTATACGATCTACGCAAAACACATTTTGCGGCTCGACGCGCTCGATCCCGTCGACATGCCGCTGTCGGCCGCCGACCGCGGCTCGGCGATCCACGATGCGCTCGGAGAGTTCACGGAACGCTACGCCACCGATCTGCCCGACGATCCGGCGCGCGTGCTGCGCGCGATCGGCGAAAAATACTTTGAGCCGCTGATGGAGCGACCCGAGGCGCGGGCGCTGTGGTGGCCGCGCTTCCAGCGCATCGCACGCTGGTTCGGCGAATGGGAGACGGCGCGGCGCGACGCGATCGAGGCGATCGCCGCGGAAACTCGCGGCGAGATCTCGATCCCGCTCGACCATGGGCGCAGCTTCCGTCTCTCCGCGCGCGCCGACCGCATCGAACGGCGCCGGGGCGGCGGCTACGCCATCCTCGACTACAAGACCGGCCAGCCACCGACCGGCAAGCAGGTCCGCATGGGCCTGTCGCCGCAGCTCACGCTGGAAGCCGCGATCCTGCGCGAGGGTGGTTTTCCCGACATCGATGCCGGCGCGTCCGTGAGCCAGCTCGTCTATGTTCGCCTGAGCGGCAACAATCCGCCGGGCGAAGAACGCATTCTCGAACTCAAGTTCAAGCAGGGCGACGAGCCGCAGCCGCCGGACACCGCGGCTGCCGAGGCCAGGGCCAAGCTCGAGGCGCTGATCCGCGCCTTCGAGGACGAGAACCAGCCCTATACCTCGTTGAACCTGCCGATGTGGACCAATCGCTACGGCGCCTATGACGATCTCGCCCGGATCAAGGAATGGTCCGCGGCCGGTGGATTGGGGATCGAGGAATGGTGAAGGCACCGCGCCCCATCCCGGATGAGGTGCGCGCCAGGCAAGCGCGCGCATCGGACCCGTCCGCGTCGGCCTTCGTGTCGGCCAATGCCGGCTCGGGCAAGACGCATGTGCTGGTGCAGCGCGTGATCCGCCTGCTGCTCGCGGGCGTGCCGCCGGAAAAGATCCTCTGCATTACCTTCACCAAGGCGGCTGCCGCCAACATGGCCGAGCGCGTGTTCACCACGCTCGGGCATTGGGTGACGCTCGACGACACGGCACTCGATGCGGCGATCCGCGCGGTCGGCATCCCGCATCCCACTGCAAAATTGCGGCGCGACGCACGAAAGCTGTTCGCCTGTGCGCTGGAGACGCCGGGCGGGCTCAAGGTGCAGACCATCCACGCGCTGTGCACGCGTTTGCTCCAGCAGTTTCCGTTCGAGGCCAATGTCCCCGCGCGCTTCGCCGTGATCGACGAGCGCGACCAGACCGACATGATGGAACGCGCCAATCTGAAGGTGCTGCTGGAGGCCGCGCGCGACCCAGACAGCGTGACCGGCCGCGCGCTGCTGACCGCGATGGCGAGCGCCGCCGATGTCACCTTCAAGGAGGTGGTGCGCGAGGCTTGCCTGAGCCGCGATCACTTCATGGCCTGGACCGATGAAGCCGGCAGCGCGGAGCTGGCTGCCGTGCAGATGGCAGCGGCGCTGGGGGTGGACGCGAACGATCGCATCGAGGACGTCGAGACGGAGATTGTCGACGGTCCGTTCCTGCCGCGATCGCGCTGGAACGAGATCGCCTTTGCGCTGGAGGACGGCAGCAAGTCCGACAACGACCAGGCCTGCCGGCTTCGCGAGGCAAAGGTCTTTTCCGGCGCCGCGCAGGTCGATGCCTATCTCAGCGTTTTCCTCACCGACGAAAAGCTGCCGCGCAAGGCGGTGCTGACCAAGAAGTTTTGCGATCACAACCCGTCCGTCGCCCGCCTGTTCGAGAACGAGGCGCAGCGCGTCGCCGGATTGGTCGAGACGCGCCGTGCGGTGACCATGCGCGACCGCACCGCGGCCCTGCTGCATATGGCGACCGCGGCTGGCGCAAACTACCGCCGCGAGAAGCAGGAGCGCGGGCTGCTTGACTATGACGACCTCATCGACAAGACGCTGGCGATGCTCGATCGCGTTTCCTCGGGCTGGGTGCATTACAAGCTCGACCGCGGCGTCGATCACGTGCTGATCGACGAAGCCCAGGACACAAGTCCGCGGCAGTGGGACATCGTCGCGCACATCATCTCGGAGTTCACCGCCGGCGAAGGTGCGCGCGAGGGCCTGAACCGCACCGTCTTCGCTGTCGGCGACGAGAAGCAGTCGATCTTCTCGTTCCAGGGCGCCCAGCCCCGGGAATTCGATGCACGCCGGCGCGAACTGCACCGCAAGTTCACGGCGGCCGGACTGAAATTCGATCCGGTCGCCTTCACCTATTCGTTCCGCTCCGGCGCCGCGATCCTGCATTCGGTCGACCACGTCTTCCGCGAGCCCGCGATCTACAAGAGCATCCATTCGCTCGAGACCGGTCATCCCCTGCACAATGCACTCGGCGATGCCGGCCCCAGCGTGATCGAGCTGTGGGACCTTGCGGAAGCCGACGACAGGCAGGAAATCGAGGGCTGGCGCGCGCCGTTCGACGGCGTCGCCGCCACCAGCCCCGAGGTGAAGCTCGCGCGCCGGATCCAAACCGAGATCAAGCGGCTGGTCGAGAGCGGCACGCTGACCGGGCACGAAGGCGAGCGGCGTCCCTTGCGCTATGGCGACATGCTGATCCTGGTGCGCCGGCGCGGCAATGCGTTCGATGCCGTGATCCAGGCGCTGAAGCATGCCAACGTTCCGGTCGCGGGCGCCGATCGGCTCAAGCTCACCGAGCACATCGGAATCATCGACCTGATGAACCTTGCCGATGCGCTGCTGCTGCCGCAGGACGATCTCGCGCTCGCGGTCGCGCTGAAGAGCCCGCTGTTCGGGCTCGATGACGACGATCTGTTCCAGCTGGCCCATGACCGCAAGGGATCGCTGCGCCGCGCGCTTGGCGAGCATGCCACGACAAGCGAGACATTCGCTGCGGCGTTGCGAGGCCTCGAAGCCTGCGAAACGCGGGCGCGCGAGGAGACGCCGTTCGCCTTTTACGCCTGGTTGCTCGGGCGAGACGGCGGACGCGCGCGCATGCTGCGCCGGCTCGGTCATGAGGCCAATGACGCGCTCGATGAGTTCCTGGAGCTGGCGCTGAACTACGAGCGCAAGGCGCCCGCCTCGCTGCAGGGTTTCATGGCCTGGCTGCGCTCGGCCGATACCGAGGTGAAGCGCGACATGGAGATCTCCCGCGATGAGGTGCGGGTGATGACCGTGCACGGCGCCAAGGGCCTGGAGGCCTCGGTCGTGTTCATGGTCGACACTACATCGTCGCCAGCGGATTCGCAGCGGCTGCGGCTGATCCATGTCCCGCGCGGCAATGGCGGCGAGGTGGTGGTCTGGGCCGGACGCAAGGCGGATGATCCCAAACCCGTCGTCGAGGCGCGCAAGGCGATGCTCGAGGAGACCGAGGACGAATATCGCCGCCTGCTCTACGTCGCGATGACGCGCGCCGCCGACCGGCTCATCGTCGGCGGCTGCATGCCCGGCAACATGAAGACGGTTCGCAAGCTGAGCTGGTACGATCTGGTCGACACCGGGCTCGCCGGCTCGGGCCTGACGAAAGAGACGATCGAGACGCCGCTGGGAAAGGCGACGCGCTTCTCCCGACCGGAGGATGTCGTGGCGCTGGGCACGCCCGCGGCCTCGTTGGACCAGGCGACCGCGCTCCCGGACTGGCTGCGGACGCCGGCACCGCGCGACACCATCGACGACGATCCGGTGCGCCCCTCCGGCCAGCCGTCCGGGGACGGCCGCGCCGTGCAGTCGGGCGAATCAGTGCAGTCCCGCGCGCTCGCGCTGCAACGCGGCACGCTGGTGCACCGGCTATTGCAATCGCTCCCCGACATCGCCACTGAGCGCCGACGCGAGGCCGCGCTCGGCTTCATGGCGCGCAACGCGGCGGATTGGGCGGAGGCCGACCGGACCGCGCTGGCCGACAAGGTGCTCAGCTTGATCGCCGAGCCACGGTTTGCGCCCGTGTTTGCGGCCGGCAGCCGGGCGGAGGTCGCGATCGTCGGCCGGCTGGAACGGCCGGGCCACGCCCGGGCGCTGGTGTCGGGGCAGATCGACCGGTTGGTCGTTCGGCCGGATGAGGTCCTGATCGTCGATTTCAAGACCAATCAGGCGGCTCCCAGGAGCGCCGATGCGGCGCCCGCCGCCTATGTCCGGCAGCTTGCGCTCTATCGGGCGGTGCTATCGCGGCTTTATCCCCAAAAGCCTGTCCGCGCCGTCCTGCTTTGGACCGAGGCCCTTGAATATATGGAGATTTCGGCTCCCGCGCTGGACGCGGCGCTGGCATCTCTTCATCTCGGTGTGAGCGTCCTTGACCCGGCAAGGAGCCATTCATAGGTTGACGCCATGATCTTGGCGCGATTCCCGTCGCGCCGTTCTCTCAGGTACGAGGTACTCCCATGGCCGTTGGTAAGGTTTCTGACACCGATTTCGAAGCCGAAGTGCTCAAGGCAAACGGCCCCGTGGTCGTCGATTTCTGGGCCGAATGGTGCGGCCCCTGCCGCATGATCGCACCCGCGCTCGACGAGATCGCCGGCGCGATGGGCGACAAGGTCAAGATCGTGAAGCTCAACGTCGACGAGAGCCCGAAGACCGCGTCGAAATATGGCGTGATGTCGATCCCGACCCTGATGATCTTCAAGGGCGGCGAGATGGCCTCCCGCCAGGTCGGCGCGGCGCCGAAGGCGAAGCTGCAGCAGTGGATCACTTCCGCGGTCTGATCCGCCGCGCGCAAGATTATTTTTGGAAACGGCCGGCGAAAGTCGGCCGTTTCGCGTTGATGGGACATGTCCAGCGTATGATGAGTCCCGCCTGTTGCCTCCTCCTCCCGCAAAACGCGCGCGAAAGTCGGACCCCCTCGTGGCGATGGAGGCGCGCTCGGTCGACGCGATCCCGCGCGGCAAGGAGTGGCAATACGAGCCGAAATGGGATGGCTTTCGTTGCCTGCTCTCGCGCAACGGCGGCAGCATTGATCTGCGCTCGAAATGCGGTGAAGACCTTGCGCGTTATTTCCCCGAGATCGTCGCCGCGGCGCTGAAGCTGAAGGCGGATCGCTTCACCCTCGACGGCGAGATCGTCGTGCCGCACGGCAAGGGGTTTTCCTTCGACGCGCTGCTGCAACGCATTCACCCTGCGGCGAGCCGCGTGAAGAAACTCTCGGAGGAGACGCCGGCGCTCTATCTCGCCTTCGATCTGCTTGCGACGACCAGGGAGAAGCAGCTTGCCGGGCAACCGCTGAGGGAGCGGCGACCGGCGCTGGAAGCGTTTGCCAAGGCGAATCTGAAAAGCAGCATCTTCCGCCTCTCACCGGCGACGACGAGCTACGCCCTTGCGAAAAAGTGGCTGGCGCAATCCGGCGGCGGCTCGGACGGCGTCATCGCCAAGCGCGTCGACCTGCCCTACCAGGCGGGAAATCGCGACGGCATGCAGAAGATCAAGAAATTCCGCAGCGCCGATTGCGTGGTCGGCGGTTTCCGCTATGCGACCAACAAGATCGCCGGCCGGAGCGTGGTCGGTTCGCTGCTGCTCGGGCTTTACGATGACGATGGTCTCCTGCACCATGTCGGCTTCACCTCGGCGATCAAAGCGGCGGAAAAGCCTGACCTGACCGATCGGCTTGAGGCATTGATCGGCGAGCCCGGCTTCACCGGCAACGCGCCGGGCGGCCCCAGCCGCTGGTCCACCGAGCGCTCGGCGAAGTGGTGTCCGCTCAAGCCGAAGCTGGTGATCGAGGTCTGCTATGACCATTTCAGCGGCGAGCGCTTTCGCCACGGCACCTCGATCCTGCGCTGGCGCCTCGACAAGGCCCCGCGGCAATGCAGCTTCGAGCAGCTGAAGCAGAAGGCGGTGGATCCGATGAAGCTGCTAAAACAGCCGTAGCCGTAGCCGCTAGGCAAGCCATCCCGTCGCCAGCGCGTTCGCCAACTCCGGCTGGCCGTTGCGGCGAGCGAGCGTGGCCATCGCCTCGTGATCATAGACCACATGGCGGAACGTGACCTGCCAGGCACCATCGGTTAGCTCAAGGATCGCATAGCGCGCGTGCGGCGTGCCGGCCTCGACGACATGCGGGAACGGATGCTTGTCACGGAAGCCCGGGCCGCCCACGCTGCCGGGATTGACGATCAGCCTTCCGTCGCGAAGTCGCACGGCACGGGCGAGATGGGTGTGGGCGCACAGGATCAGCGATTGCGTGATGCCTTGCGCAAATTTCTCGATGCGATCGAGCGGCGACAGCGCCACCGCGCCGTCGGGATGCACGGTATCGAGCCAATAGACTTCGTCATTGTCGGGCGTCGCGTGGCAGAGGAACACCTGATCGCGAAAGACGCGCGTCATCGGCTGCGCGCGCAGCCAGTCGAGTTGCGCGGCATTGAGAGCGGCATGGGCCGGGCGATCCCACGAGCCCATCTTCTCGGGCGGACGGTCGAGCAGATAGCGGTCATGATTGCCGAGCACGTGCACGGCATCGAGCTGCATCAGGATTTCGATGGTCCGGCGCGCATCGAGCGGGCCGCTCAGCATGTCGCCGAGATTGACGATCTCGGAGACGCCTTGCGCGCGGATGTCGGCGAGCACAGCTTCCAGCGCCAGGTAATTTCCGTGGACGTCGGCAATCGCGGCAAAACGCATGGGTCTTCCCGTAGCTCGGATGGAGCGAAGACTATACAGGAGGCGTGCCGTTGATGGCGAGCACGTGGCCGGCGAGATAGAGCGAGCCGGTGATCAGAATGCGCGGCGGCACTTCGTAGGCGAGCTTCGCCAAGGCGCGCAGTGCGGCCTCCACGCCGGGCGCGGGCTCGACGCGCATGCCGAGGCTGCGGGCGGCATCCGTAAGGCGGTCGACCGGCATCGCGTTGTCGGTGTCGGGAATCGGCACTGCGATGATGTGACGGGTCAGACCGGCGAAATTGGCGAGAAAGCCTTTCGCGTCCTTGTTGGCCATCATGCCCACGATCACGACCAGCGGCCGCGACACCCGCTCTTCGAGATCGCCGAGCGCGGCCGCCGCGACGCGGCCGCCTTCCGCATTGTGGCCGCCGTCGAGCCAGATCTCCGAGCCCTGCGGGCCGAGAGCGAGCAGCTCGCCCGAAGCGATGCGCTGCATCCGCGCCGGCCATTCCGCACCGACGATCCCCGCCTCGAACGCCGCCTGGTTGATCTTGAAGGCGTTGGTGGCCCGCAACGTCGCGATGGCGAGACCGGCATTGTCGAACTGGTGCCGGCCGAACAGGCGCGGCGCTGTGAGATCCATCAAGCCGCGCTCATCGGAATAAACCAGCCGCCCGTTCTCGACATTGACATGCCAGCTCTCGCCCGCGGCAAACAACGGCGCGCGCATGCGCCTGGCCTGCGCCTCGATCACGGCCATCGCCTCAGCCGGCTGCTCGGCGCAAACCACGGGCACGCCACGCTTGATGATCCCAGCCTTTTCGCCCGCGATCGACGTCAAGGTGTCACCGAGGAAATCCATGTGGTCCATGCTGACAGGCGTGATCACGCAGGCCGCCGGCGCGTCAACCACATTGGTTGAATCAAGCCGACCGCCAAGGCCGACCTCCAGCAGAACCACATCGGCCGGGTTCCGCGCGAACAGATGAAATGCAGCCGCCGTCTTGAGCTCGAACACGGTGGCCGGCTCGCCGGCATTGACACGCTCGACCTCTTCCAGTGCCGCGCGCAACTCGTCGTCGCCGACCAGCACGCCGCCCCCGACGCGGCCGAGCCGGAAGCATTCGTTGATGCGAACGAGATAGGGTGAAGTGTAAGCGTGGACGCGCAGGTTAGCTGCCTCCAGCGTCGCGCGCAGATATGCGAGCGTCGAGCCCTTGCCGTTGGTACCGGCGATGTGGATCACCGGCGGCAGCTTGCGCTCGGGATGACCGAGCCGCTCGAACAGGCGGTGCATCCGCTCCAGCCCGAGATCGATGCGTTTCTGGTGCAGGGCCGACAGCCGCCCGATCAATTCGTCGAGCGGCGGCTTTGCGCGGTCGGAGGAAGCGTTCACGCGTGCGGCGCGGCCGGCGCCGTTTCGGGAGCCGATACAATCTGCGCCGGACTGACGACCGGCTGCACCGGCTTTGACGCGGTCTCAAGCGCCGGCGCCCTGGTCAACAGTCGGCAGAGCCGCGCCAGGGTCGGGCGCAATTCGTGGCGATGCACGACCATGTCGATCATGCCGTGCTCCTTGAGGTATTCGGCGCGCTGAAACCCCTCGGGGAGTTTTTCGCGGATGGTCTGCTCGATCACGCGCGCGCCGGCAAAACCGATCAGCGCACCGGGCTCGGCAATCTGCACGTCGCCGAGCATCGCATAGGACGCAGTGACGCCGCCGGTGGTCGGGTTGGTCAGCACGACGATGTAGGGCTGTTTTGCTTCACGCAGCATCTGCACCGCGACCGTGGTGCGCGGCATCTGCATCAGCGACAAGATGCCTTCCTGCATGCGCGCGCCACCACTGGCGGCGAACACGATGAAGGGTGACTTCTTCTCGACCGCGAGCTCGAGCCCGCGCACGATGGCTTCGCCCGCCGCCATGCCGAGCGAGCCGCCCATGAAGTCGAAATCCTGCACCGCGACGACGACGGCGGCACCTTCGAGCTTGCCGTAGCCGACCTTGATCGCGTCGTTCAGATTGGTCCGCGCGCGGGCATCCTTGATGCGATCGACGTACTTCTTCTCGTCACGGAACTTGAGCGGATCGGGCGTGACGTCAGGCAGCGCGACGTCGTACCAGGTCTCATTGTCGAAAATCGACTTCAGACGCGCCACCGCATTCATGCGCATATGATAGTTCGAGCCGGGGATGACGAACTGGTTGGCCTCGACGTCCTTGTAGAACACGAGCTGTCCGGAATCCGGGCACTTGATCCACAGATTCTCCGGCGTCTCCCGCCGCAGCATGTTGCGGATCTTCGGCCGGACCACATTGGTAAGCCAGTTCATGGTTTGCTCCGATGTGCGATCCCGCCTGGGGACCACCTGAAGGGATATATGGCGGCCGGGACCCGGCCCGGCAAGCCGCCGTATCGTCCGCCTTGCTCGTCGGACTTGGCAGCGGAATTAAGGCCTATTCCGCCGCCTGTTGCGCGCCCTTGACGCCCTGGGCCAGTGCCGCCGTCAGCTCGGCGACGGCGTTGACGGTTTTGGCCGTCGCGCGCCCTTCCGCATCGAGGCTGTTCTTGAGCGCATCGACCAGCGCGGTGCCGACTACCGAGCCATTGGCCTTTTCGGCAATGGCGCGCGCCGCCTCCGGCGTGCGGATGCCGAAACCGACGCATATCGGGAGCTTGGTATGCCGCTTGATGCGCGCGACCGCGTCGCCGACGGCATTGGCGTCCGCCTCCGCTGCACCGGTGATGCCGGCGATAGAGACATAGTAGACAAAGCCTGACGTGTTCGCGAGCACGGCCGGCAGGCGCTTGTCGTCGGTGGTCGGCGTCGCCAGGCGGATGAAATTGAGGCCGGCCTTCATCGCGGGCAGGCAGAGCTCGTCGTCCTCTTCCGGCGGCAGGTCGACGATGATGAGGCCGTCGATGCCGGCACTCTTGGCATCACCTAAGAACTTGTCGACGCCATAGATGTAGATCGGGTTGTAGTAGCCCATCAGCACGATCGGCGTGGCATTGTCGTCCTTGCGGAAGCCGCGCACGAGATCGAGCGTCTTCTTCAGCGTCATGCCGGCCTTAAGCGCGCGCAGGCCTGCCGCCTGGATCGACGGCCCGTCGGCCATCGGATCGGTGAAGGGCATACCGAGCTCGATCACATCGGCGCCCGCCTTCGGCAGCGCCTTGATGATCTCGAGCGAGGTGGCCGGATCGGGATCGCCGGCCATCACGAAAGTGACGAAGGCCGCGCGGCCGGCTTTCTTCAGCTCGGCGAAACGGGTGTCGATACGCGTGGTCACTTGCTCTTGCCCCTCAGGATGTCGCCGACCTGCGGGACGTCCTTATCGCCGCGGCCGGAGAGGTTGACGACCATCAGGTGATCTTTGGTCCGCTTCGGCGCGAGCTCCATCACTTTGGCGATGGCATGTGCCGGCTCGAGCGCGGGGATGATGCCTTCCAGCTTTGACAGCAACTGGAACGCTGCGAGGGCCTCGTCGTCGGTCGCGGAGAGATAGTTCACGCGGCCGATCTCGTGCAGCCAGGAGTGCTCGGGGCCGATGCCGGGATAGTCGAGCCCGGCGGAGATCGAATGCGCGTCCTGGATCTGGCCGTCGGCGTCCATCAGGAGATAGGTGCGGTTGCCGTGCAGCACGCCGGGACGACCGCCCGCGATCGACGCCGCATGCAGTTGCGTCAGCCCGTGGCCCGCAGCTTCGACGCCGAAGATCTCGACGGTGGAATCGTCGAGGAACGGATGAAACAGGCCCATCGCGTTGGAGCCGCCGCCGATACAGGCGACCAGCGAATCCGGCAGGCGGCCTTCGATCTCCTGCATCTGCACCTTGGTCTCGTTGCCGATGATCGACTGGAAGTCGCGGACCAGCGTCGGATAGGGATGCGGACCCGCGACCGTGCCGATGCAGTAGAAGGTGTTGTGCACGTTGGTGACCCAGTCGCGCAGCGCCTCGTTCATGGCATCCTTCAGCGTGCGCGTGCCCGACTGCACTGGAATGACCGTTGCGCCCAACATCTCCATGCGGATGACGTTGGGCTGCTGCCGCTCGACGTCGACGGCGCCCATATAGACGATGCATTCCAGGCCGAAGCGCGCACACAGCGTCGCGGTGGCGACACCGTGCTGGCCGGCGCCGGTCTCGGCGATGATGCGCTTCTTGCCCATGCGTCGCGCCAGCATGATCTGGCCGAGCACGTTGTTCACCTTGTGCGAGCCGGTGTGGTTGAGCTCTTCGCGCTTGAGGTAGATCTTGGCGCCGCCCAGATGCTCGGTCAGACGCTCGGCGAAATAGAGCGGCGAGGGCCGGCCGACATAATTCTTGAGATAGCCGTTCATCTCGATCTGGAAGGCCGGGTCGACCTTGGCCTCGGTGTAGGCTTTCTCCAGATCGAGGATCAGCGGCATCAGGGTTTCGGCAACGAAGCGTCCGCCGAAAATGCCGAAATGGCCGCGCTCGTCGGGGCCGCTGCGATAGGAATTGGGTTTTGCAACATTCATCGGACGCTCAACTCTTGACTTGCATCTTGGCTTGCGCGCGCGGCGCGAATGAAGGCCTTGATCATCTCGGGGTCCTTCACGCCCGGGGCGCTCTCGACACCAGAGGAGACGTCGACGCCACCGGCCCGGGTGACGCGAACGGCTTCGGCGACGTTGTCGGCGCTGAGGCCGCCCGAGACCATATACGGCAACGCGAGCTCCAGGTTTCCGAGCAGATGCCAATCGAATGGTGCGCCGAGGCCGCCTGGCCGCGTTGCGTCCTTCGGTGCGCGCGCATCGAACAGGATGCGTTCGGCTATCTCGGCGTAACCGGGCAGCACGGCGAGATCGGCTGACGTTGCGACCGGCACGACCTTCATCACCGGACGACCGACCCGTTGCCTGATGTCGCGCAGCCGGGCCACGCTCTCCGTGCCATGAAGCTGGAAAATGTCCGGCGACAGCGCGTCCATGATGTTGTCGAGCGTGGCATCGTCGGCATCGACGGTGAGCGCGACCTTGAGCGCGCGCCGCTTCACCTGCCGGCCGAGCTCCCGGCCGGCTTCCAGCGACAAATGCCGCGGCGACGGCGGGAAGAACACAAAGCCCACCATGTCGGCACCCGCCTCGAGCGCCGTTTCGAGCGTCTCGGGCGTGGACAGGCCGCAGATTTTGACGAGCAAGGACATGTTCTCGACGGATATGGGCTCAAAGCAAATGGAGGGCCGCGGGTCCGCGGCCGGAAAACGGGCTTTTCGGTTGCGGCCGCTTCTACAACGTCGCGCGCTGCTTGTCTCGCCCGACGGGCCCGTAAAGCCCCACACCGGAGGGAACGGGGAGGCGCTGGGACTCAGGCCTTGCTGCGGCAGACTGGGCCCGCAGATCAGCCAGCTCGCCTCGCGCGGCCCGGGCATCCGCGTCATGCCGGCGCGCCGCACGCCGCCAGTGCCGCTGGCCGAACCAGACGGCACACCCGCCCACGAGGACCCCGAGCGCAGCCACCACGATCAGGAGCAGGAACAGCGGCAGCGTTGCCGAGAATGACGGGTCGTTGGAAACGAAGGGATCGAACGAGACCGTGACGAAATGCCGGTTGGCGACGGCAAAGACCATCAGGACCAGGCCCAGCGGAATCACGACCAGCGCGCTCAGGAATTTTCGCATCTCGGCTCGCTCGCCTTGAATCAAGGTTGCGGCCGCATCACTGGCGACCGCGGGAAACCCTGAGGTGGACCTCAGTCTGGCGCGCCTGGATCCGGATGGTCGCGATTCAGCCGTTCGCGCATTTCCTTGCCGGTCTTGAAGAACGGAACGCTCTTCTGATCGACAGGCACATGGGCGCCGGTGCGCGGATTGCGCCCTGCGCGCGCAGGGCGATGCTTGACCGAGAAGGCACCGAAGCCGCGCAACTCGACGCGATCACCGCGCGCGAGAGCCGCTACGATCTCTTCGAGAATCGCATTCACAATGTTCTCGACATCCCGCTGGTACAGATGCGGGTTGTGCTCGGCGATACGCTGAACAAGTTCGGATTTGATCATCGAGAGATAGGACCCGGGAGCGTGCGGACGACCATTTCCGTGAAAATACCGTGATCTGTCAAGACGCTAAATGAGGGTTGAGCGTCGTGAAAACACGTGACAAATGCCGAAAAAGCGGGCTGGACCTACACGCGCCGAACGGGAAAAACCTCTGTGGCTCGCCCGGTTCCGGTCAGTTCGACGCCGCCGGCTGCCACAAGGCGAGCATTCCATCCATTCCGAGCCGATCGACCGCCTGTGCGACGCCGGTTTGTCCGATTTGATGCGCAATCGAGCCTAAACCCAGTGCTTCCAGCGTTACTGCGGCCGCCGTCTTGAGGAACGGCAGATCGCTGAAGCGCGGCTGCAGCTTGTAATCGCGCACGGAGAGCCCCTTCTTGACGCCCTTCTGCTCGACCAGCCAGGTCACGGCGGTCTTCTCGTCGCCGATCTGATCGATCAGCTTGAGATCGATGGCCTGGCGTCCGGTGAAGACACGGCCATCAACCACTTTCTCGAGCTGCGTGTCATCCATGCCACGCCGTTCCTTCACCAATCCCTTGAACCAGGCATAGGAATCCTTCACCAACGCATCGAGCGCCGCCCGTGCCTCAGGGCTGGTTGGCTCGAAACCGTTGGGCGCGGCCTTCAGCGGCGTGGACTTTACCTCCTCGACCTTGACGCCGACGGTCTTCAACAGCTCCGAGACGTTCGGAAACTGGAACAGCACGCCGATCGAGCCGACCAGCGAGCTCTGCTGGGCGATGATGTGATCGCTGGCGATCGCGGTGATGTAGCCGCCGGAGGCGGCGAGGCCTTCGACGACGACAACGAGCGGCTTCTTTGCCTTCAACCGTACAAGCGAATCATAGAGCTGCTCGGAGCCGGCGGTGGTGCCGCCCGGCGAATTGATGTGAACGATGACGGCGGCGGCCTGCGAATTCTCCAGCCGCTCGAGCGCCTGGGTGCGATCGGAATCGCTGCGGATCAGGCCCTCGATCTGGACCCGCGCGATCGAGCCGGCGGACGCGAACGTGCCGCGCGCACCAGGCGTCGCGACCAGCGCGAAGCCTGCGATCGCCGCGATCGCGATCAGCGCGGCCAATACGCGCCAGAACGTCAGCTTGCGGCGGATCCTGCGGCGATCGACGATGATGTCCGAATCGAGTGACATCTCAATATCTCCAAATGAAAGGCCAGGCGCGTTGTGCCGTCGCAGCGTCGCCATTGGCTTATCTGGATACATCAATTGCGGCGCAATTAGAAGAAAACAAGGCCGGCTGCCGCGTAGCCCGGATGGAGCGCAAGCGTAATCCGGGGTTCTCGCCTCACGGAGAGGCTTTCCCGGATTTCACTTCGCCCCATCCGGGCGACGACCTCACTACAAAAAAGCCCCGGCTCGCGCCGGGGCTTTGATGCAGTGAAACCTGCGTTTCGCTTACTTGGTGTCGCGGTTCTTGAGCGCGGTGCCGAGGATGTCGCCGAGCGTTGCTCCCGAATCGGAAGAGCCGTACTGCGCGATGGCTTCCTTCTCTTCGGCGACTTCGAGCGCCTTGATCGACACCTGGACCTTGCGGGCCTTCTTGTCGAACTGGATCACGCGGGCATCGACCTTCTCGCCGACGGCGAAGCGTTCGGCGCGCTGATCGTTGCGGTCACGAGCGAGCTCCGAGCGCTTCACGAACGTGGTGAAGTCGGTACCGGTGATCTTCACCTCGATGCCGCTCTCCTTCACTTCGATCACTTCGCAGGTCACGACCGCGCCCTTCTTGACATCGCCCGGCTCGGCGAAGGGGTCGCCTTCAAGCTGTTTGATTCCAAGAGAAATGCGCTCCTTCTCGACGTCCACATCGAGCACCACGGCCTTCACCATGTCGCCCTTCTTGTAGTTGTCGATCACCTGCTCGCCCGGCTGCTTCCAGTCGAGGTCGGAGAGATGGACCATGCCGTCGACGTCGCCCTCGAGGCCCAGGAACAAACCGAATTCGGTCTTGTTCTTGACCTCGCCCTCGACCGTCGAACCGGTCGGGTGACCTTCGACGAAGACCTCCCACGGGTTGCGCATGGTCTGCTTGAGGCCGAGCGAGATGCGGCGCTTGACGGAATCGACTTCCAGCACCTGCACTTCGACTTCCTGCGAGGTCGAAACGATCTTGCCGGGGTGCATGTTCTTCTTGGTCCACGACATCTCGGAGACGTGGATCAGGCCTTCGATGCCCGGCTCGAGCTCGACGAACGCGCCGTAGTCGGTGATGTTGGTGACGCGACCGGTGAAGCGGGCACCCAGCGGGTACTTGGCTTCGATGCCCTGCCACGGATCGTCCAACAGCTGCTTCATGCCCAGCGAGATGCGGTGCGTCTCGTGGTTGATCTTGATGATCTTGACCTTCACGGTCTGGCCGATCGAGAGCACCTCGGTCGGGTGGTTGACGCGGCGCCACGCGATGTCGGTGACGTGCAGCAGACCGTCGATGCCGCCGAGATCAACGAACGCACCGTAATCGGTGATGTTCTTGACCACGCCGTCGATGACCTGACCCTCTTCGAGGTTCTGCACCAGCTCCTGACGCTGCTCGGCGCGGGTCTCTTCGAGAACCGTGCGGCGGGACACGACGATGTTGCCGCGGCGGCGGTCCATCTTGAGGATCTGGAACGGCTGCGAGTTGTTCATCAGCGGCGCAACGTCGCGGATCGGACGGATGTCGACCTGCGAACGCGGCAGGAAGGCCACGGCACCGTCGAGGTCGACGGTGAAGCCGCCCTTGACCTGGTTGAAGATGACGCCGTTGACCTTCTCGTTGTTCTGGAAGGCCTTCTCGAGCTTGCCCCAGCTCTCTTCGCGGCGCGCCTTGTCACGCGACAGCACGGCTTCGCCGAGGGCGTTCTCGATCCGATCGAGGAACACTTCCACCTCGTCGCCGACCTTGAGCTCGCTGTCACGGCCGGGGCCGGAAAATTCGCGCAGGGCAACGCGGCCCTCCGTCTTCAGGCCGACGTCGATGACGGCCATGTCCTTTTCGATTGCAACAACCTTGCCCTTGATGACTGAGCTTTCCTGCAGGTTGCCGCCTGCGAAGGACTCGTCGAGCATCGCGGCGAAATCGTCGCGCGACGGGCTATAGGTATCAGCAGAAGTCGAAGCCATTTGTTCTCCAGTTGCGGATGTCATGCCGGCCGTTGGGTTCTTGGGCGCACCGTACGCGCAGTGTCGGAAGGTCCGCAGAACCTTCGAGCGACCGCTCGCTGCTCCGACCTGGAGGGCGGAACAGCGGAAGCGGGCCGGCTGAGGCCCGCGCGTTCGATACGTGGAAATCTTTTGTCCGGAACCTGGATCGCGTCGGCCCCGAGCAGGGACCGAGAGTATCGACCTCAAAGAGCGGGAGCGGGCGCTTCCTCCAATGACGGCAGCGGCTTAACCCCGCGACCGGCCCGCTCGGACGGCCTCGATAATGTCGATGGCGGCCCGGACGCCGCCTTCTATATCCAGTTGGGAGTTATCTAGCAAGTAAGCATCCGGAGCCGGCTTCAGGGGGGCGATCGCCCGGTTCTTGTCGCGCTCGTCGCGCTGGATGATATCGGCGAGCACGGCCGCCTCGTCCGCCTCCTCGCCCCGCGCCTTGGCCTCCATGGTCCGGCGGCGGGCACGGACCTTGGGGTCGGCGACGACGAAGATCTTCACGTCGGCATGGGGGCAGATCACGGTTCCAATATCGCGCCCATCGAGCACGGCGCCGGGCGGATCGGCGGCGAATTGCCGCTGAAAGTTGATGAGGGCCTCGCGCACCTTGGGGATCGCCGAGACGATCGAGGCGCCCTCGCCGGCCTTCTGGGTCTTCAGGGCGGGATTGCCGAACTTTTCGGGATCGAGTTCCAGCGCCGCAGCGACCGCCGCCGCCTCGTCCCGGAGATCATGACCGGACTGCATCAGGGAATAGGCCACCGCGCGATAGATCACGCCGGTATCAAGGTGACGGTAGCCGTAATGGTGGGCAAGGCGCTTGCCGAGGGTGCCCTTGCCCGACGCCGCGGGCCCGTCGATGGCAATGATCATGAAAAATCGGCCCCAAGCGAACGCATCATCGGGATGAAATCCGGAAAACTGGTGGCGATGAAGGCGGTGTCATCGACGGTTACCGGCTGATCGGAGGCGCAGCCCATCACCAGCGCGGACATCGCGATGCGATGATCCATGTGGGTGGCCACCACGCCGCCGCCGGGAACGTGGCCGCGGCCTTCGACGATCAAATCGTCGCCGCAGACCTCGACCTTGACACCGTTGACGCGGAGCATGGCGGCGGTGGCCTCCAAACGGTCGGATTCCTTCACGCGCAGCTCCTGGAGGCCGCGCATGATGGTCGTGCCCTCGGCAAAGGCGGCCGCCACCGCCAGCACCAGATATTCGTCGATCATCGACGGTGCACGCTCCGGCGGCACCTCGACACCGCGCAATTTCGAGGCGCGTACCCGCAGCTTTGCCATCGGCTCGCCAGCGTCGCCACGAACTTCGCTTTCCTCGATCGAGGCACCCATTTCGCGCAGCGTGGTGAAAAGACCGGTGCGCAGCGGATTGGTCATGACGTCGGACAGGACGATTTCGGAGCCTTCGACGATCAGCGCAGCAACGATAGGGAACGCCGCCGACGAGGGATCGGCGGGCACGACGACATTGGCGCCATGCAGCTCCGGCTGCCCCACGAGCGTGATACGGCGGCCGTGCTGACCTTCTTGCACTGAGGTGATCTCGGCGCCGAAATGCTTGAGCATCAGTTCGGTGTGGTCGCGACTGGCCTCGGTCTCGATGACGGTCGTGGCGCCCGGCGCGGCCAGGCCCGCGAGCAGCACGGCGGATTTGATCTGGGCCGAGGCCACAGGCGTCTTGTAGGTGATCGGCAGCGGATCGCGCGCACCCTGGACGGTCAGCGGCAGACGGCCGCCCGCGCCGCCGGAGACGACCTTCGCGCCCATCTTTTCCAGGGGATCCAGGATCCGGCGCATGGGCCGGCTGCGCAGTGAGGCATCGCCGTCGAAAACCGCGGAGATCGGACAGCCGGCGACGGCGCCCATGACGAGCCGGCAGCCGGTGCCGGAGTTGCCGAAATCCAGCGGCGCTTTGGGCTCCGCGAAGCCTGCGACACCCACGCCGTTCACCTTCCAGGCGAAATCTCCGGTACGCTCGACCCCGGCGCCGAGCGCCTGCATGGATTTGGCGGTGTTAAGGACGTCCTCGCCCTCCAGGAGGCCCGAAATCCGCGTCTCTCCGACCGCGAGCGCGCCGAGGATGAGGGCACGGTGGGAGATCGACTTGTCTCCGGGCACCCTTACTTTCCCGGTCAGGGGACCGCTGGCGCGCGACTGGAGCGGCGTCGGCTTGTCGGAATCGGTCAAGTTTGTGTCCTTGGGTAGGCCCGAAACGTCCCTGTGGGACTCGCGGGGCAGGTACCACATGGTCTCCCCGCCGTCACGGGCATGTCGTTCTCCCGCAATGCGCTATTGACAGCGGGCCGCCAACTAGCCAAGTGAAGCACCGCTTTTCAGACATTTCCAGGATTCCTCTGCCGTGGCCAAGTCCGAACTCGGAACTAAACGTATTTGCCCGACCACGGGCAAAAAGTTCTATGACCTCAACAAGAATCCGGTGATCTCGCCCTATACCGGTGAAGTCGTGCCGATCGCGCCCATCGCGCCGGCTCGCGCACCCCGCGGTGCCGAAGCCCGTCACGCAGCCGCTGCCGCCGACGCCACGCCAGAGCCGGCGGAGGTCGAGGAGGTCTCGCTCGAGGAGGCCGATGCCGAGGAGAACACCGGCAAGGTCAAGGCCGTCGTGCCCGAATCCGAGGACGACATCGAAGTCGATGAAACTATCGAGGACGATGACGACGATGATTCGACCTTTATCGCCGACGACGAAGAAGGCGATGAGGACGTCACCGACATCATTGGTGATGTCGGCGGTGACGAAGAGACTTGAGATAATTCCAGAACTGTGGTTCTGGGTCTTTCCCGACGCGTCGCCCAAGGCGCGTCGGACGGTTAAGGGGCCATAGCTCAGCTGGGAGAGCGCTTGCATGGCATGCAAGAGGTCGGCGGTTCGATCCCGCCTGGCTCCACCACGCTTCGCCCTTCGGGCTACGCGTGGCGCAGCCGCGCGGAGCTCGAAGGGCGAAGCGTGGTGTCCGGCGAAGCCCGAAGGGCGAAGACGGACTGGTGAGACTCCCACGCAGCGGCTGCCCGGGCGATAATCGTCAATGTGGTACGTCTACATCCTCCGCAGCATCGAATTTCCCGAGCAGGAATACGTTGGGGCTACGGAAGATCTGAAGCGCCGGTTTCCAGAGCACAATGCTGGCAAATCCACCCACACTGCCAAGTTCAAGCCTTGGAAGCTGATCTGGTACTGCGCCTTCCCCTGACAAGCACAAAGCGCTCGCTTTTGAAGCCTACCTGAAGTCTCACTCCGGCCGAGCCTTCACAAAGAAGCGGCTGTCCTAAGAGCGCACCTCTAACCCTACTCCCCGATCACCGCATTCAACCGATCGCGCAACGCCACAATCTCGTCCTTCATCGCGACAAGCTCCGAGACCGAGCAGTCCGATGCCGCCAGAATCGATTGCGGCACGGCCCGCGCCTTGTCCTTCAAGGCCTGGCCCTGCGGCGTCAACGCGATCAGCACCTGACGCTCGTCCTCGCTCGAGCGCGTGCGCTTGACGAGGTGGGCCGCCTCGAGCCGCTTGAGCAGCGGTGTCAGCGTGCCCGAATCCAGGTGCAGCTTTTCGCCGATGCTCTTGACCGGCACGTCGTCGCGCTCCCACAGCACCAGCATCACCAGATATTGCGGATAGGTCAGGCCGAGCCGGTCCAGCAGCGGCTTGTAGACGCGGTTGAACGCATGCGCGGCGGAATAGACCGCGAAGCAGATCTGGTTGTCGAGGCGCAGCGGCGCGTCCGCTGCCGAATGTTTCCGGGGCATCGAGAATCTCACAGGACTTGCTCCATTCTGGGGCCGGCCGTCGCTACATTCAATTGCGAACAATTAAATGTGAGACGCTATAATTTCAATTGCGCGCAATCTAATTGCCTGCGATAAAGATGGCGCCCCCACCCCGAAAACACAGGGAGACAAAAATGTCAGTGAACGTCCTCTACAAGACCAGCGCAAAGGCCACCGGCGGCCGCGACGGCCATGCCGCGACCCTCGACGGCGCGCTCGACGTCAAGCTCACCACGCCGAAGGAGCTCGGCGGCGGAGGCGGCGCCGGCAACAATCCCGAGCAGCTGTTTGCTGCGGGCTATGCCGCCTGCTTCATCGGCGCGATGAAGTTCGTGTCCTCGCAGGGCGGCCCCAAGGTTCCGGCCGACGCCTCCGTGACTTCGACCGTCGGCATCGGCCCGCGCGCGGCCGGCGGCTTCGGTCTCGACATCGACCTTGCCGTCTCGCTGCCAGGCCTCGCCCGCGCGGAAGCCGAGGCGCTGGTCGAGAAGGCGCACCAGGTGTGCCCGTATTCCAACGCGACGCGCGGCAATGTCGACGTCCGCCTGACGGTGGTCTGACCGGTTTCGGTGAAGCGGCTGGCCCGGGATACCCCCGGGCCGGCCGCTTCCCTTTATTTGCCATCTCGCGGGATTGCGGCAAGCGGCCTGCATGACGCCCTACGCGCGAAGCCATTGCCGGCTCGGACGAACCTCGTTAGGCCTGTGATCACATCGACACAGGGGACGCGAAGGCATGACTGAAGCCGCCAGTTCTGGAGCTGCCATGGGTGCAATGAGCGGCCTGCGCGTCATCGATCTGACGCGCGTGCTCGGCGGCCCCTATTGCACCCAGATCCTCGCCGACCATGGCGCCGACGTGATCAAGGTCGAGCCGCCCGCAGGCGACGAGGTACGCGACTGGGGCCCTCCCTTCCACGAGGAAGACGCGGCCTATTTCATCGGCGTCAACCGCAACAAGCGCTCGATCGGCCTCGACCTCGCCTCCGAGGGCGGCCGGACCGTGCTGCTCAAGATGCTGGAGAGCGCCGACGTCCTGATCGAGAACTTCAAGCCGGGCACGCTGGAGAAATGGGGCATCGGCAACGAGGTGTTGCGGGAAAAATTCCCGCGCCTCGTGCATTGCCGGATCTGCGGCTTCGGCGCCGACGGCCCGCGCGGCGGCAATCCCGGCTATGACGCCATCATCCAGGCCATGACCGGCATGATCGCGGCGACCGGCTCGCCCGAGAGCGGACCGATGCGGATCGGCGTGCCGCTGGTCGACATCGGCACCGGCCTCTATGCGGCGATCGGCATCTTGATGGCGCTGTCGGAGCGGCAGCGCTCGGGCCAGGGCCAGTTCCTGGAGACCACGCTGTACGAGACCGGTCTCGCCATCATGCATCCGCACACCGCGAATTATTTCATGCATGGCAAGCCGCCGTCGCTCACCGGCAACGAGCATCCCAACCTCGTGCCCTATGCGATCTTCCCGACCAAGACCGACGACATCTTCATCGGCGTCGGCAATGACGGCACCTTCCGCAAGCTCGCCAAGGAGATCGGCAAGCCCGAGCTCGGCACCGATCCGCGCTTTGCGCGCAACAAGGATCGCATCGGCAATCGCGAGGCGCTGCGGGCCGAGCTTGCCGCCGTGTTCAGCCAGCAGGAGGCCGAGCCGCTGTGCAATCGCCTGCTCGCCGCGGGCCTGCCCGCCGGCCCCGTGCAGAAGATCGACCAGGCATTGACCAACCCGCACACGATCGCGCGCGGCGACATTATCGAGAAGGATTGGTACAAGGGCGTGGCGTCGCCGATCCGGCTCGACCGCAGCAAGCCGAGCCTGCGGCGCCTGCCGCCGAAATTCAGCGAGCACGCCGCCGAGGTCCTGGGCGAATTCGGCTACTCCAGGTCCGAGATCGACGCGATGGTCGAGCAGGGCACTGTCTGCGGCCCCGAGCGCAAGCGCTAGCGCCCTCGCCTTCCACATCCCACGGCAATGCCGCAGTGCGGTGCGGGCGCTCTGTGCACCGCGAACGGAGGACGCTGCGCGCGCGGCATTCGCCTATTTGACGGCTTCCCTTTTCCAGCGCTTGCCGCTTTCGTTTCGGCCGCTTACACAGTCATGTGAACGTCATATGGCGCTGCTAGCGCAAGCGATCATTTTTGACGGCCCAAGGGAGGTTTACTTGATGGCTCTTCGACATTTTGGAGCGGCTGCCGCTATTGCACTCACGGTTGGACTATCGGCCTCGCCGGCCTTGGCCGTGACCGAAATCCAGTGGTGGCACGCGATGACCGGCGCCAACAACGACGTCATCGTCAAGCTCGCCACCGACTTCAACGCGTCGCAGAGCGACTACAAGGTGATCCCGACCTACAAGGGCAACTATCCCGATACGATGAACGCCGGCATCGCGGCGTTCCGCGCCGGCAACGCCCCGCACATCATGCAGGTGTTCGAAGTCGGCACCGCGACCATGATGGCCGCGACCGGCGCCGTGAAGCCCGTCTACAAGCTGATGGCCGACGCCGGCGAGAAGTTCGACCCCAAGATCTACCTGCCCGCCATCACCGGCTATTATTCGACGTCGAAGGGCGAGATGCTGTCCTTCCCTTTCAACTCGTCCTCGACCGTGATGTGGGTGAACCTCGACGAGCTGAAGAAGGCGAACGTAGAGATCCCGAAGACCTGGCCCGAAACGTTCGAGGCCGCCAAGAAGCTGAAGGCTGCCGGTCATGACACCTGCGGCTTCTCGGGCTCCTGGATCACCTGGGTCAATCTCGAGCAGCTCTCGGCGTGGCACAACGTGCCGCTCGCCAGCAAGGCCAACGGCCTCGACGGCTTCGACACCGTGCTCGAGTTCAACGGACCGCTTCAGGTCAAGCATCTCGAAACCCTGGTCGAGCTGCAGAAGACCAAGACCTATGACTACGCCGGCCGCACCAACACCGGCGAGGGTCGCTTCACCTCCGGCGAATGCCCGATCTACCTGACCTCGTCGGCGTTCTTCGGCAACGTCAAGGCACAGGCCAAGTTCAACTTCACCGCCGTGCCGATGCCGTATTATCCGGACGTCAAGGGCGCGCCGCAGAACTCGATCATCGGCGGCGCTTCGCTGTGGGTGATGGGCGGCAAGTCGGCCGAGGAATACAAGGGCGTCGCGAAATTCCTGACCTTCCTCTCCGACACCGATCGCCAGGTCTACATCCACAAGGCCTCCGGCTACCTGCCGATCACCAAGGCGGCCTACGCCAAGGCGAAGGAAGAAGGCTTCTACAAGGATCAGCCCTATCTCGAGACCCCGCTGCTCGAGCTGACCAACAAGGAGCCGACCGAGAATTCGCGCGGTCTGCGCCTCGGCAACATGGTGCAGCTGCGTGACGTCTGGTCGGAAGAGATTGAGCAGGCGCTGGCCGGCAAGAAGACCGCCAAGCAGGCGCTCGATGCCGCCGTCGAGCGCGGCAACACGATGCTGCGGCAGTTCGAAAAGACCGCCGTCAAGTGAGGCAATGAGCGGCAGGCCGCGACCCGGCCTGCCGCTCTGCTGGCATCATGCAAAAGCAAGCCATCTTCCAGTCAAGACTGTTACCGTACGCGCTGGTTGCGCCGCAGCTCGCGATCGTCCTGATTTTCTTCTATTGGCCGGCCCTGCAGGCGGTGATCCAGTCCTTCCTGCTCCAGGATGCGTTCGGTCTGTCGACCACCTTTGTCTGGTTCGAGAATTACGTCGAGCTGTTCAAGGACGCAGCCTATTTCGAGGCGATCGTCCGGACCTTCTTGTTCTCGTTCGCCATCGCCGTCTCGTCGCTGTCCTTTGCGCTGCTGCTCGCCGTGATGGCGGACAAGCCGCTGCGTGGCTCGATGCTCTACCGCACGCTCCTGATCTGGCCCTATGCGGTGGCACCGCCCGTGGTCGGCGTGCTCTGGATCTTCATGCTGCATCCCTCGCTCGGCGTGCTCTCGCGCTATCTGCGCAATATGGGCGTCGACTGGAATCCGCTGCTCGACGGCGACCAGGCCGCGGCGCTGATCATCCTCGCCGCCGCGTGGAAGCAGATCTCCTATAATTTCCTGTTCTTCCTCGCCGGCCTGCAAGCGATCCCAAAGAGCGTGTTCGAGGCCGCCGCGATCGACGGCGCCCGTCCGATGCGGCGGTTCTGGACCGTGACCTTCCCGTTGCTGTCGCCGACCATCTTCTTCCTGCTGGTGGTCAACATCGTCTACGCCTTCTTCGACACGTTCGGCATCATCGACACGATGACCCGCGGCGGCCCCGGAACGTCGACGGTCACGCTGGTCTACAAGGTCTATTCCGACGGCCTGCTGGGCGGCAATCTCGGCAGCTCGGCGGCGCAGTCGGTGATCCTGATGGTCATGGTCATCGTGCTCACCGGAATCCAGTTCCGCTTCGTCGAACGCAAGGTGACCTACTGATGGTCGAGGAAGAGGGCTTCCGGCGCTACATCGCCCACATCATCCTCTGGATCGGGATCGCGATCGTCGCCTTCCCCGTCTACATCGCGTTCGTCGCCTCGACCCAGGACAACGCGCTGATCGCCAACGGGCAGATGTCGCTGCTGCCGGGCGGTCATTTCTTCGAAGTCTACTACCAGACCATCTTCGTCGGCACGAGCGGCTCGACCCGCGAGCCCGTCGGCAACATGATGCTGAACTCGCTGGTGATGGCGCTGCTGATCGCCGTCGGTAAGATCGCGATCTCGATCATCTCGGCCTATGCAATCGTCTATTTCCGCTTTCCCTTCCGGATGCCGATCTTCTGGATCATCTTCATCACCCTGATGCTGCCGGTCGAGGTGCGCATCTATCCGACCTACAAGATCGTCGCAGATCTGCACATGCTCGACAGCTATGCGGGCCTGTCACTGCCGCTGATCGCCTCGGCCACCGCGACGCTGCTGTTCCGCCAGTTCTTCATGACCGTCCCGGACGAGCTGCTGGAAGCCTCGCGCATCGACGGCGCCGGTCCCTTGCGCTTCTTCTGGGATACGCTGCTGCCGCTGTCGCGCACCAACATGGCGGCGCTGTTCGTGATCCTCTTCATCCTCGGCTGGAATCAATATCTCTGGCCGCTGCTGATCACCACCCGCGACGACATGCAGACCATCCAGGTCGGCATCCGCAAGATGATCACCACCACCGACGCGCTGACCGAATGGCCGATCGTGATGGCCACGGCCGTGCTTGCGATGCTGCCGCCGGTGTTCGTCGTCGTCGTGATGCAGAAACTGTTCGTGCGCGGACTCGTGGAGACGGAAAAGTAAATCCCATGGCTAACGTCACTCTGCGCAACGTCCGCAAAACCTATCCCGGCGGCTTCGAGGCCATCAAGGGCGTCAACGTCGATGTCGGCGACGGTCAGTTCTGCGTGCTGGTCGGGCCCTCCGGCTGCGGCAAGTCGACATTGCTGCGCATGGTCGCGGGCCTCGAAACCGTCACCGGCGGCGAGATCGACATCGGCGGCCGCATCGTCAACCAGATCGAGCCCGCCGACCGCGACATCGCGATGGTGTTCCAGAACTACGCGCTCTATCCGCATATGAGCGTGTTCAACAACATGGCCTACGGCCTGCGTAACCGCGGCATGAAGGAGGCTGAGGTCAAGACCCGCGTCGACGAAGCCGCGCGCGTGCTCGAGCTCACCTCGATGCTGGAGCGCAAGCCGCGCCAGCTCTCCGGCGGCCAGCGCCAGCGCGTCGCCATGGGCCGCGCCATCGTGCGCCAGCCGAAGGTGTTTCTGTTCGACGAGCCGCTCTCCAATCTTGACGCCAAACTCCGCATCGCGATGCGGGTCGAGATCCGCAAATTGCAGCGCCGGCTCAACACCACGTCGATCTACGTCACCCACGACCAGCTCGAGGCGATGACGCTCGCCGACATTCTCGTGGTGATGAATGGCGGCCAGGTCGAGCAGGTCGGCAATCCCTTGGCGATCTACGAGAAGCCGGCGACGACTTTCGTCGCCTCCTTCATCGGCGCGCCACCGATGAATCTGATGTCGATTCGCGCCGACGAGATCAAGTCGCAGCTCGGCAGCACCGACGCCGGCATCCTCGGCATTCGCCCGGAGGATTTCGTCATCACCGACCAGACCCCGGCCGGCGGCGTCGCCCTTCCGCTCACCGTGGAAGCGATCGAGCGCGTCGGCGCCGAAACCTTCGTTTACGGCACGCGGGCCCAGGACGAGCAGCGCATCGCCGCCAACCCCGGCGAACTGCCGCCCGGCGAGGTCATCGTCCGCATTCCCGGCTCAGAGGCGCCGCCGATCGGCGAGAAGATCCGCGTCGCAGCAATGCGCCAAAAGCTGCATCTGTTCAGCGGCGATGGGCGGACGCGGATCGAGGCCTGACCGGGTTCCGCTGGGCCGTCGATTAAAAAACGCGAAAACAACCCCACGCACAGTAGAAGGGGGTTTGTTTTTGTTGAGAAAAATCACACCGCAATTTCGTCGGGCCGGCTTGTGGCAGGCGTTTCGCGCCATGGCGACAAGTCAGCTTTTGTGCATGGCAGAGCGGGTGAGCTGCCAGTCCACAGCCCCGGCTACGTCCTTGAACCCACACGCGGATATGCCCATATTGCTGATCAAGGGGTGCCTGTACGGGCCCTGATGCACCAAAGTCGCTTCGAGAGGACTTTGTAAACTATGTCTCGTGTTCCCACGCTTTCCAGTCCCTTCCTTCTGGGCTTCGACGAGATCGAGCGCGTGCTCGATCGGGTCGTCAAAGGCGCCGACGGTTACCCTCCCTACAATATCGAGAGGTGCGACCGGTCGGAGGGCCAGCCCGAGCGTCTGCGAATCACGCTGGCGGTCGCCGGATTCACCCGCGACCAACTCGATGTAACCATTGAGGAAAACCAGCTCGTCATTCGCGGGCGGCAGCAGGACGACAAGTCCCGGCAATACATCCATCGCGGCATCGCCGCGCGCCACTTCCAGCGCACTTTCGTGCTGGCGGAGGGGATGCTGGTGCTGGGTGCGGATCTGAAGAACGGATTGCTGGCGATCGATCTTGCCCGGCCGGAACCGGAGAGGATCGTTAAGACAATCGCTATCAATGAGCACGAATAATGGAACGAGTAGCGGACTCGACCGCTTAGTTTCGAGAGAGGAGTCGAGACCATGAGTGAAGGTCACGTTGCGTTCGAATACGAAGCCAAGAACGTCTCGCCGGAGACGCTGGCAACCCTCGGCGAAGGCCATATCGCCTATGTGAAGCAGATCCGCTCTGAGGATGTGCCGGGCCTGTTTCCCGAAGCGCCGAAGATCGCGCCGGGCCTCAAGCTCTTCGCGCTCCACGCCGCCGACGGCACGCCGATCATGCTGACCGACAGCCGCGAAGCCGCAATCGCCAACGCCTGGAGCAACGAGCTGCAAGCGGTGAGCGTGCACTGAGCACGCGCGCGTCGCACGAATAGGGTTTCAAGCGGGCATGCCTTCGCAGGAAGGCGTGCCCGTTTGCTTTGGGGGATCCAGAATCTTTCCGTGGCAAGATTTTGGATTGCTTCGCTCGCTCGCAATGACGCAGTGTGCGGCGATGGCTCGCGTCCCGGATGCACCTCAACGCCCGGCCGGAAGCAGTGCCCGCAGGATGTCCGGCTTCCAGGCTTGACGCGCGCTGTCGAAGGCCGCGAAATCATGATCGAACTGCCAATAGGCCCAAGCCCAGCCAAGCCGCTCTGCGCTCCGCGCCACGAATGACAGATATCTGGTCCGTGCTTCGGCTGGAGCGGCCTCGTACACGCCGAACTCGCCGAGATAGATCGGGCGCTTTTCTCTTTGGGACCAGGACCGAATCTTCTCGAAATCGGCGCGGGCCTTCTGTTTATCCTCCGGGGTACCCCAGTCGAGCGGGCCGATTCGCGAGAATGTGGGCGACCACGGTGCGCCCTGATGGGTGAAACGGATCGGCGCGTAATAGTGAAACGTGACGATCAGATTCCGGTCATCCGACGGCAGGACCAGGTCCTCGACCGGCATCTCGTCGACGTTGAGAACCGAAGCGATGACCGTCCGCCGGGGATTGGTGGCGCGGATGATGCTGAGGCACTCGTTCAGAAGGCCGTTCCAGCCGGTGGACGACATCTGCCCGCCCGGCTCGTTGAGGACCTCGAAGACAAGTGCTGGATATTTCCCGGCATAGCGCGCGGCGATTTGGGTCCAGAACGATTTCAGCTTGTCTGTGCACTCGGAGATGTCGCGCTGACAAACATGGGTATCGTGCTCGTCCAGGATGGGGATGAGATTTCGGGCGAGCACTTCCTCGATGACGCCATCGAGCCGCCTCAAGACGACTTCATCCATTACCTTCTCCGGATTCATGAATTTAAAGCCGAAGAAATTGATCCGAACGTGCGAGAACCCGGCGCGTCTGATCGCAGTGAGGTTGTCCAGACGAAATGGCGCGTTTCGGCCTCCCTCCCAGACGCCGTCGTAGCCGAGGATGTTGATGCCGCGCCCCAATTTTGGAGCAGGGGGCGTGTTGGCCTGTCCGGCTGCCTCGGTCCGGAAGCAGATCGGAAGCACGGATAGTGCCAAGACAAGACGAAAGGCTATCGTCCAGCGGACGCGGATGGCATTCATCCTGTTTGCCCCGTCATTGCTGCAGGCCCCTGCTGGGGCACCGGCCTGCACACTGCGAAGAAGAATGCGACGAGCAGCACCGACGTGAACATTGTCGAGCGAAGAAACATCGTCTCCGTGAAGTTCGATTGAAAGCTCAGGACGACGAAGCCGATGATCAGCGCGCAGTGATACCGATCGATCGACCGGGTGGCGATCAAATAGAGGACCTTTTCCGAGAACAGATAAACGCTCGTGACGAACAGCAAATATCCCAGAAATCCAGTTTCAATCGCGACCGCGATGTAACCGCTATGATAATTGTCGAGCACCCAGCCATGATTCTGGTTGAAATAGTCGTAGATCGCCGGGCGCGTCCAGAATCCGTTGATGCCGAAGCCCAGCAGCGGCGCATCGTTGAAATGGCCGATGGCGTACTGCCAAATGAAGGTCCGCTCGGTCAAATCGACGGTCGCCTCGCCGAGATGGATGGAATCGTACCCCGTCACGTAAAAATACAGCATCAGCAGAGCGGCCAGGATGCACATGATGAATGGCAACACCGCATAGATTTTCATGCAGCGGATCGACCACATGGAAGTCACGAGCAGCCCGCCCGCCGCGAATGCGACAGCGCCGGCACCACGCGACTCCGAGGCGATGACGCAGGTCGATGCCAGAACAAGCGACACGAGGAATGCAATCCATCCCTGCCCCGTGATCTTCTGATAACAGGCAAAGAACATCAGATATGCGCTGATAAAGCCGAGCGTCTGCTTCGATTCGTAGATTCCTTGCCACTGGCCGTTGTGCATCCAGCTCTGGTCGACGCCGATCTCGGGCACGAAGACGGCGCACAACGCCGAGGCGGCGACCAGAACGAACAGCCCGAGCGCCGTGGATCCGACGATCTCGTCGATGTCGATACGCGTGATGAGGCAATACGCACCGAAAGTCGTCACCACAAGTGCAACGCTCTTCATGATCGCTGCGATGGAAAGCGTGGTCCAGAGAACGGAAATGGCCGCGAGGGCATAAAATGTGACCAACGCGATGAGATCTGGATTGGGCTGGATCCGGACCCGCGGCCGTACGAAGACACTGGCATAGATCGAGACGATCCACATCAGCAGCGCGACCGCCTGCTGCACATAGCTCCACTCTGAAGGTAGTAATGCGGGGTGAAGAACACCCATTGATGCGATCACGTTGAGGGTGATCGAGCTGCGGATCACGTTTCTGGCCAGCCGTTCCACGCCGGCGCTTGGCGCTTTCCAGATCGCGCTTTCATATGCATCGGAGTCCGCTGCGGTATGCAGTCCGGCGCCAAGCTGACCGCCCTGAAGCACGGCCGCGGGCCGCTCTTCCGCCCCGGCACCGATGTGCAGCGGCGCCCTTCCATTCCCTGTCACGTGCACTCAGTCCATAACGGCGAACGGCCCTTAACGATGTGAGGGCCGCCCCCTATGCCCTACGTCTCATACGGGAAGATATTCGCGTCTTCTACCTTCGAGCTCAAGATGAGCATGACGAGATTGCTGCGCGCCGCGTAATCCAGGTGCCAGAATCGATCGGGCCTTATCCTGCAAGAAGGAGGGGAGTTACGCCGCGGTCGCCGGCGGCAGCGCGAGCACCGAATAGATCGCCTGGGCATCGCGCGAGGCGCGGAGCTTCTTGGCGATGTCCTGGTCGCGGAGCAGGCGGGCGATGCGGGCCAGCGCCTTGAGGTGATCGGCACCGGCGCCTTCGGGGGCGAGCAGCAGGAAGACGAGATCGACCGGCTGGCCGTCCATCGATTCGAAATCGATCGGGCGATCGAGGCGGGCGAACATGCCGAAGATCTTTTCCAGCTTGGGCAGCTTGCCGTGGGGAATGGCGACGCCGTAGCCGACCGCAGTGGTGCCGAGCTTCTCGCGTTGCAGGAGTACCTCGAACACGGAACGCTCGTTCTGCCCGGTCAACTCGGCGGCCTTGGCCGCGAGTTCCTGAAGCGCCTGCTTCTTGCTGTTGACCTTCAATGCCGGGAGAATCGCCTCGGGCGCGACCAGATCGGTAATCGGCATGGAAGTTTTCCGAGGTGAATGAAAACGTCAGGTTCCGAATTGGCCAGCCTGGACAAAGAACCAGGCGGGCCGACGTCAACAAGATGAAGCAGGAGGCGGACTTAGCTCGCCCCCGATGTGGGGGGCTTCTACTCCAACGCAATCCCGGTGCCAACTCCCGCGTGCAGCTTTGCCCCGGTCATTGTTAAGGCGGAAAGGGGCCCCGGCGCGGGGCCCCCAGAGCGTCGCCCGACGGCCTCACGCCTTGCCACCCACCTTGCCGTCCGTCTTGACCCCCGGGGGGTCTATCCAGCCGACATTGCCGTCGGCCCGGCGGTAAATGATGTTCACCCGGCCGGAGGAGCCGTGCTGAAACACCAGGCAGGGCGCCCCGCTGAGGTCGAGTTCCATGACCGCTTCGCTCACGGACAGCGGCTTCAGCGAGGTGGTGGCCTCGGCGATGATGACGGGGCTGTAGCCGGTGATCTCGTCCTCATCCTCACCCTCGCCCGGTGCCTCCAGCACGTAGCTGGTGGCATCCATCGCGGCCAGCGCCGCGGAGGCGACATGGGCCTTGCGGGCGGAGCGATCCTTGAGCCGGCTCTTGTAGCGCTTGAGCCGCTTCTCGATCATCACCAGCGCCTGGTCGGCACTGGCATAGGCGTCCGGTGCGTTGGAATCGGCCTCGAGCGTGATTCCCGAATCAAGATGCAGCGCACAGTCGGTGCGGAAGCCGAAGCCGTCCTTGCTCAGCGTGATGTGACCAGAGTAATTGCCGTCGAAATATTTGCGCAGGACCTCTTCAGTCCGGTCGTTGACGCGGCCGCGCAGGGCCTCGCCGACGTTGACGCTCTTTCCCGAGATGCGGAGAGTCATGTGAACCTCACTTGGTTCGTGCCTGGCCTGGATTTGGGCCCGATAGCAGATCGAGAGTAGCGCGATTTCGCGCCGGCGCAATCAGGCCGGTTCGGGATTGCGGGAGCGATCGGCCATGGCGGTGGAGACGACGTTACCAAGAGCGCTCTGCTTGTCGCGACGGCGTTGCACCGAGGAAGGAATGCGCATGGCTTCGCGGTACTTCGCGACCGTGCGGCGGGCGATATCAATGCCCGAGCCGCGCAAGCGTTCCACGATGGTGTCGTCGGACAGGATCGCGGAGGGCGCCTCCGCATCGATCAGCTGCTTGATGTGGTGGCGCACGGCTTCGGCCGAATGAGCCTCGCCGCCATCGGCCGAGGCAATCGAGGCCGTGAAGAAATATTTCAGCTCAAACGTGCCGCGATTGGTCGCCATGTATTTGTTGGCGGTGACGCGCGACACCGTGGATTCATGCATCTGAATGGCGTCGGCGACGGCCTTCAGATTCAGCGGTCGCAGATGCGCCACACCATGGGTGAAGAAGCCGTCCTGCTGGCGCACGATTTCGGTTGCGACTTTCAGGATGGTGCGGGCGCGCTGGTCGAGCGCACGCACCAGCCAGGTCGCGTTCTGAAGCGCATCGGTGAAATACGATTTGTCGCCGTCCTTGCCGATCTTCTTCGAGAGCTGCGAATAGTAGGTCTGGTTGACCAGCACGCGCGGCAAGGTGTCGCTGTTGAGCTCGACATGCCAGCCGCCATCGGGTCCCGGGCGGACATAGACATCGGGCACCATGGTCTGGAGCCGGGCCGTGCCGAACTTCATGCCGGGCTTGGGATTGAGCCGGCGGATCTCGCCGATCATGTCGGCGATGTCCTCATCGTCGACGCCGCAAACCTTGCGCAAGGCTCCGATGTCGCGCTTGGCGAGGAGGTCGAGATGCTCGACCAGGGCCTGCATCGCGGGATCGTAACGGTCGAGCTCGCGGAGCTGGATCGCCAGGCATTCGCTCAAATTGCGCGCGCAGACGCCGGGCGGATCGAATTTCTGCAGTACGGCAAGAACGTTCTCGACGTCCTGTTGCGATGCGCCCAGCCGTTCGGCGGCCTGGCCGAGATCCGGCGGCAGGTAGCCGGCTTCGTCGACGAGGTCGATCAGATACTGGCCGATCATGCGCTGCGCGGCCCCGGTGAAGGCAACCGAGAGCTGCTCGGCGAGATGGTCGCCGAGCGTGGTCTCCGCGGCGACAAAGGCTTCGAGATTGTAGTCCTCGTCACCGGAGGCGCCGCCGCCCCATTCGGTGTAGGTGGTCGGCGCCGCATCCTGGGCGTTGCGCGCGGCCGCCTCGGCCGGTTCCTCGGAGAAGACGTTGTCCAGCCCGGTGTCCATGGTCTGCTCGATCTCGGCGCGGGTGCCGAGATCCTTGCTCATCCACTCTTCCTGGCCGGGCTCGAAGGCTTCGCCCGGGCCGCCGCCCGGCTCGTCGTTGTGGCCGCCGTCGCTGTCATTGAACTGGCCGGTCTCGGCCGGGCCCTCGCCCGCGGGCGGCTCGTCATTGGCCCGTTCCAGCAGGGGATTACGCTCGAGTTCCTCTTCGACGAACGTCGTGAGATCGAGATTGGACAATTGCAGCAGCTTGATCGCCTGCATCAACTGCGGCGTCATGACCAGCGACTGCGATTGCCGGAACTCTAATCTCTGCGAAAGCGCCATGAAGCAAGAACCGATCCCAAAAGTTGGTCCGATTTTTGCTTATCCTAGTCCAAGCCCGATGTACACGTCTTGACGAATTGGAAAAACGGGCTAGAGGCGGAATTCCTCGCCAAGGTAAAGGCGGCGCACGTCCGGATCGGCGACGATCTCATCCGGGCTCCCCTCGGTCAGGATCTCACCGGCATAGACGATGTAGGCGCGATCGGTGAGGCCGAGCGTCTCGCGCACATTGTGGTCGGTGATCAGCACGCCGATGCCGCGGTTGGTGAGATGGCGGACGAGGTCCTGGATGTCGCCGACCGCGATCGGATCGATGCCGGCAAAGGGCTCGTCGAGCAGCATGTAGTTCGGACGCGTCGCCAGTGCGCGCGCGATCTCGACGCGGCGCCGCTCACCGCCGGACAACGCAATCGACGGCGATTTCCTTAGGCGCGTGATGTTGAATTCGTCGAGCAGCGAGTCGAGCTGCTGCTCGCGCTTCTTGCGCGACGGCTCGACCACTTCGAGCACGGCGCGGATGTTCTGCTCGACGGTGAGACCGCGGAAGATCGAGGCCTCCTGCGGCAGATAGCCGATCCCGAGCCGCGCGCGCTGATACATCGGCAGCTTGGTGACGTCGTGGCCGTCGAGCTCGATCGCGCCGCGATCGGCCTTGATCAGGCCGGTGATCATGTAGAACACGGTGGTCTTGCCGGCGCCGTTGGGGCCGAGCAGGCCGACCGCTTCGCCACGGCGCACATAGATGCTGACGCCGCGCACGACCTGGCGGCTGCCAAAACTCTTTTCCACGCTATGCACAGCCAGGAAGCCCGGCCGCTTCAAGAGCTGAGGCCCGCCGGAACCGTTGGGCCTGCCGGCAGCCCTCACGGGATGAACCGCCTGGGCCCGGGGCTGCTCGGCTTGATAGTCCCCTTGGAACTGATCGGGTGCGTGCATCGGCTGGTTACGGGCGATCGGCGGCGCGTCCCTGACAGGGCTGGCCACGAGGCCGCCGACGCTGTCAGCGAGCGCGGTGATGTCCTGGCGCGCAAATCCTGGCCGGCCGCGTTTGGCGGGGCGCCGACGGAACATGCTGAAGAGATCGACCATCCCCGCCTTCTAGCCTTTCGCGACGATCCTGCGCGGTCTTCGCGCGATCTGCCGCGCCGGCTTCAGGATTCGCCGACGCAGCATGAATGAAGGGATGTCTCATGCCCAGTGAAACACGCCCGAAAAGCGGCGAAGCCCGCTTCGAAAGCCCTTCGCGCTAGATACAGTCTCGGCGCGCAAGCTTCAACCTCGGATCGGCGATGATCGACCCAAGCGTCTGAAATCATTCTTCAAATTTACTTTGACGGGCTTGGGTCTACGCTGACTTATTTGGGTTTAGTTGCGCCAGGCAATTGCAGAGGTCCCGCGCCGGGCTTGCCCGCGCCTCCGGATCCGCAATCATTGCCGCCGCCCTGCGGCAGCAGCGCCTGCACCCGGCCGCTATCGGATTCCACACGCGACACGCCCGTGGTCATGTCGACCGCCAGCCGGTCGCCGCGCAGCACGTTCTTGCACTGCGTCAAGACGACGCCCCCGAGCATGGTGATGAGGTTGGTGCGGGTGTCGAACACGGCGGTCTCGCCCGTGACCACCTGGTCCTTCTGGGTGACGACGACATTGCCGCGCGCCTCCAGTCGCTTGATCGAGGAGTTGCCGCCCGGTCCCGGCGTCGCCGACTGCATCGGCGCCCCCTTTGCCGCCTTTGCCGCAGGCTGCGGCGCGGCCGGCTTGTCGCCGCCCGAATCGTAAAACACCACCAGCGTCTTCGAGGTCATGGTGGTGTCGCCCTGAATGACCTTCACATTGCCGGAAAACGTCGCTTCCTTCTTCTTGTCGCGCATCTCGAGCGAGGCGGCCTCGATCTGGATCGGCTGATCGCGGTTCTGCGAGAAGCCCTGCATCGCGTTGGGCACGCCTTGCATCGTGCTCTGCGCGATCGCCGCACCCGTTGCGACCAGTGCGATGCCGACGGCGAGCGCGGCCGCACCCGGGATGACGCGCCGCTTGCCGTCGTTGCGCGGAAAAAACCTGATCATGAAAATCACTTTGAATTGGCGGACTTGTTCTGGGGCGTACGTGTCTTCGCAGCCGGCGCGGATTCAGTCGGCGCGGGCTGAGCGGCGGCAGGATCGTCCAGCTTGTCGAGGTGCATCACCACATTGCCTTCGAAGCGGATGACGTCGCCGCCTTCCGTGATCCGCAGCCGATCGGCCGTCAGCGTTCCGTTGGTCAGCTTGACGTCGACATGCTCGTCCGAGGAGACCGTGCCCTTGCCCATGTCGACGAAGGCCGAGTTCAGCCGCGCCTCGTAGCCGGTCGAGGTGCGCAGGAAGATGTCCTTGTGCAGGTCGAGCTGCTGCTGCTTGTTGTCGAACCGTCCAGTGCGGGCATCGAGGAACAGGGTCGATTGGTCTTCCATCAGCACCTTCGCGCGCAAATCATGGAGATCGACATGATCGGGATCGGTGATGTCCTGGGTCGCGGTCTTGGCCCAGAGCTCGTACGGCCGCTGGTCCGGCGTGAAGCCGGACATGTGCGGCGATTCCATCGTGATCTTCGTGCCAGTGACCACGAGATTTCCGGAGTCGAGCTTCACGGGGATCTGGAACGGGTTGAAAATGGTCGAGATGAGGACGAGCAGACCCATGGCCGCGGCCACTGTCGTCGGCACCGCGATGCGCAGAATCCGCACTAGGCGGCTGTGGCGCGCCGCGCTGGCGAACTTCGCCGCGAGCGCGGCGTCGTAGGTGACATTGTGGGCCGAATTCACCTGGGCTCCTGAGGTGTCGCTCGCCTTGTCCGGCTGGCGGGCGCCCCATTGTAGCCGGCAACGCCAAAATATGCAGCCCGCGACAGGCCGTTACGAAAGTGTCTGAAACGGGGCGACCGCCCAGCTTGCCGCCGCGCTAAACTCTAGGAATGCGCGAAAATGTCCTCTTCGGCCCAGCCCTGGAGATCGAGCAAAGCGCGGGTCGGCAGGAAGTCGAAACAGGCTTTGGCCAGCGCCGTGCGGCCTTCCCGCGCCAGCATGGCATCGAGCCGCTCGCGCAAGCCGTGCAGATGCAGCACATCGGAGGCGGCGTAGGCGAGCTGCGGCTCGGTCAGGCTGTCGGAACCCCAATCGCTCGATTGCTGCTGCTTGGAGAGGTCGACATTGAGTACCTCGCGCACGAGGTCCTTGAGGCCATGGCGGTCGGTATAGGTGCGGATCAGGCGGGAGGCGATCTTGGTGCAGTAGATCGGCCCGGTCATGACACCAAACGTCTGGTACAGCACCGCGACGTCGAACCGCGCAAAATGGAAGATTTTCGTGTTCGCGGGATTGGCCAAAAGCGCCTTCAAGTTCGGCGCGTCGGTATGACCTTTGGGGATCTGCACCACGTCCGCGCTGCCGTCGCCGGGCGAGAGCTGCACCACGCAGAGCCGGTCGCGATGCGGGTTCAGGCCCATGGTTTCGGTGTCGATCGCCACCGCTCCGGTATAGCGGGACAGATCGGGCAGGTCGCCGCGGTGCAGGCGTACGGTCATGGCGTTTCAAACCTCAATCGAATCGGTGCGCTTTGCAGGCTAATCCCCGGGACAGATGCTGGCGAGGGCCGGCCGCGATGTATCCGCTGGCAGCCGCCGGCGCAAGCATCAGGCGCGGCTGGTCATACAGAGCCGCGGCGCCAGTTGTCATTGTCTTTTGGCTTCGCCGGCCAAACCGGATTGCGGCCTGACGTAAACGGTCTCGTAAGCGCCGGTGTATTGCTCGCGCCAGCCTCGCCGCTCCACCAGAAATCGCCGCAGCTGTTCGTGCGCCTTGACCCACAGCACGGCGTCGATCCGGTATTTGTCGAGCACCATGTCCCACGCGGCTTCGTCGATCTCCCAGCTCACCAGCTTGAAATAGTCGCGCAGCAAATCGTCCGGATAGGCGGTCGCGGCGCGACCATCGACGAATGGGGGGACGGTGCCGTGCGTCGCGAAGATCAGGTAGCCACCGACGTTCCAATTGTTCAGGACCCGCCGACCTGCGAGATGCTTTTGCAGATAGCCGGCATCTTCGCTCGACAGCATCGGCGGAAGTGCGAGCGCCGGCGCAACGTTCAAATAGGCCATCGGCAGGGTGCCGAGACCGACGATGCCGGCGGCCAGCAACGCTCCCCTCACGTCTCGACCGGTGAGACGCTCAGGCAGCAAGCGGCTGAGGTGAAGCGCCATCGGCGCGGTCGAGAAGATGAAGAAAAAAGCGATGTACCTGAACTGATACAGCCCCAGAATCAGGAACAGCCAGGACATCAATCTCGGCTCGAGCGGGATCGGTCTGGAGTTTCTGTAGCGAAGCTCGAGCGCGACGAAGGCCAACATGTACAGGATGCCGGGAATGCTGCCCGGCATTTCCATGTTGTGATAGTAGGACAGCCATTCGCCAATATTGCCCTGGACGAAGTGCCCCATAGTCGCGGCGGCACCGGCATAGATATTCCAGCCAAGCGGATTGACGAAGGTCGCGGCAAGGCACCCGATCCCCGCGAGAGCAAGAATCCTGAGGTCGGCCCAGGCCGCTCTGAGCACGGCGCCGCCGCAGAAGACGCCGATCACGAAGAAGCCGAGCAGAAAACCGCCGTGCAGATTGGCCCAGAGCACCATCAACACGGGAAGCACGAACCATCGCGTTCGTCGCAGGCATTCACGATAGAAGACGACGCAGAACAACATCGTGCAAGCATTCGGCGAGACCGCGAGATACATGTTCGGCGAAGCTTCGTAAGCGGGATAGAGCAGGCAGGCCAAGAAGACCGAGACGCAGACCGCGATCGCCGACGCGCCGTAGCCGAGAGAGATCGCGGTCAGGATGCCGACGATCGCTGCGCCGCAGGCCACCGTCAGCAGGACGAGGCCGCCAAAGCCTGCGTATTGAAACGTCGCACTGGCAAGCGCGTCCCAGAGCCAGGACAGGTTGAGCCATGGCTTGTCGCCGTGGGTGAACGACCAGGGGTCGCGGAGCGGGATGGCGTTGCGTTCCCGGATGATATCTCCGGCCGCCAGATGCCAGCCCAGATCGTAATGGCCGAGCAGAAGCGGCGCGTTCAAGACGTAGAACAGGCAGATGAACGAGATCAGGAACAGATAAATTCCCGATCTCAGGAGAAACGGGCTGATCGCGTTCGCAGCCTTGTCGAATGCCGGCTCGTGCCAGACCTGATGCTGATCCACCGCTTCCCCCACGACAAAGCGAGCCCGATGGCTCCGCGCTCGCCGACGGCCGGATGCGAGCCTGCCCGCTGACTTAGAGCTAGTTTGTCTAAAGCGGGGTAAATTCGGACGATGCAACCGAGGGGGGGATTGGCGGAATGAAATTCCGCTCAACGGCGGGCTTCCGAGGCCTCCCAAGCAGCTGTTTACACTTGGAAATCTTCGAAGCGAACCTGCATCGTCTCATCCCCGAGCTGTTATTAATCGCATTGCCGGAAAATGCCCGAAATCGCTTCAGCTACCGGTTTCGGCGGCGGCGGCGGCCGCAGTCACCGGCTTCGGGGGCGGAGGTGGTGTCACCGGCGGGAGCGATTCAACGACTTCGGTTGGGTGTGGTGCCCAGGAAAAGACTCGATCGTCACCTTCAGTTGTCCAAATGGAGGCCCGCGAGACCGCGACCGCGCAGCGTGGAGATCGCCAGTGCGTGCCTTAAGCGGTCCCGCCGTCAGCATTCGTCAGCGTAGCTCCTGTTCCACATTCAGGTGAACCAACGCTGGGCCTTCGATGACCAAAGTTGCATGTATCACCTATTGGTCGAAAATCCCGTAAGTCAGGTCAAGGCACATCAAAGGCATTGATTGGAGAGGCGTAGGCGAAGCCGCATACCCCCTCGTTTTCCCTTCGCCCTCGACGCCCGGCCCTTCCGCCACAGCCGCCGGTCTACCGTCTCGCTGAGCTTCATGCGCTCGCAGTGGTGTTCTGTTCCATATTTTCGATGCGTCGAACGGAGATCTCCAATGAAGCTCAAACTTGCCGTCGCGATGCTCGCAGCAAGCCTCCCGATCGCATCGATGGCTTTCGCCCAAGGCATCGCGCCAGCCGAACTTGCGGTGATCGATGGCTGCCTGAAGACCGCGGAGAAAACCGGCGGTTTCGGCGGCGCGTGCGTTGGGCTCGTCGCCGACCCCTGCATCAAAGCGGCAGAGGGCGCGAATGACGATGTCGCCAAATGGAAAGCCTGCGCGGCGCGCGAACTCGCCATTTGGACGCAGAAAACCAATGAGGCGCTAAAGAAGGTTCAGGCCGGCGGGTTCGCCGACGCGATCAAGGCGGTCAATGACTCGCAGAAAACTTTCGCCGCGTCGCGTGATGGCTTCTGCGCGGTCTTCGACAAGGTCGATCCCGGCATGTACCGGGGCAGCGCGAGCTACTGCCGCCTGCGCGAGACCGCGAACCGCTCGCTGAGCCTGATCAAGCTCGGCGCCGCGGTCAACGAGCATTGAGACCTCTTAGGCGCTTGGGGTCATCAGCTTTGCCGACCTTTTCCCACATAGCGATGACGGCTTCGGCCGCGAGCGCGGTGGACGTCGTTCATAGCTCACCTGGTATCCGGGCAACGGCTGTCGGCGCGTAGCGCTTCCCTGAGCGACTGAAGCCAGCCGCCTCCAGATCGCCTGCGATCCGAGCCGACCCGACGAGCGATGTAGGCCATTCGGTACGCCATGAGCGCCGTGCCTCGGTTTTGAGTACCGGTCAGCAGCTCAAATTCCCTGCAAAAGCGATTTCAATCGCTTGAGTAGGAGATGGTGCCCAGGAAAGGACTCGAACCTTCACGGCCGTTAAGCCACTGGCACCTGAAGCCAGCGCGTCTACCAATTCCACCACCTGGGCATGCCGGTTAGGCACGGAGGCGGTTACTACGGTTCGGTGACGCGGTTGTCAATTCATGCTTGAACCCCGCTTCGGGATGCGGATTGCGCATCGCAAACCGGCCCGATACAAGCCTGACGAGACGCACTCTTCCCGCAGGATATGGACCCCAGGAATGGATCCCATGGCATCGAATCTGGACACGCTCGTCACGGTTTTCGGCGGATCGGGGTTTTTGGGCCGGAATGTCGTCCGCGCGCTGTGCCGGCGCGACTACCGGGTCCGGGTCGCGGTGCGGCGGCCGGAGCTGGCCGGGTACCTCCAGCCCTCCGGCAAGGTCGGGCAGGTCCACACCGTGCAGGCGAATGTCCGTTATCCGGCCTCGATTGAGGCGGCACTGCGTGATTCGCAGATCGTGATCAATCTGGTCGGCATCCTCGCCGAGGGTGGCGCGCAGAGTTTTGACGCCGTCCAGGCCAAGGGCGCCGAGACCATCGCCAAGGCGGCCGCGGCCGCGGGGGCACAGCTGATCCATGTCTCGGCGATCGGCGCCGACGCGGAATCGCCCTCGCGCTATGCCAGGGCCAAGGCGGCCGGAGAAGCCGCGGTCCTGGCCGCGGTGCCGTCGGCGACGATCTTCCGCCCCTCCGTGATGTTCGGCCCCGAGGACCAATTCACCAACCGCTTCGCGGCGCTGGCGCGGATGTCGCCGGTGCTGCCGCTGATCGGCGGCGACACGAAGATGCAGCCGGTCTATGTCGGCGACGTCGCCACCGCGGTCGCGGATGCCGTCGACGGCAAGGCCAAGGCGGGCGCGACCTACGAGCTCGGCGGCCCGGAAGTCCTGACCATGCGCGAGATCATCGAGGCCATTCTCGCGATTGCCGATCGCAAGCCGATGCTGATGCCGCTGCCGTTTGGCCTCGCCCGCTTCAAGGCCAACTTCCTGCAATTCGCGCCGGGCGCGCTGAAGCTGACGCCGGACCAGGTCACGCTGCTCGCGCGCGACAATGTCGTGTCGGACGCGGCGAAGGCCGCTGGGCTAACGCTGGAAGGCCTCGGCATCGCGCCCGACTCGCTTGAAGCGATCGCCCCGCAATATCTCTGGCGTTTCCGCGCCGCCGGGCAATTCCAGCGCAAGAGCGCGTAACCATCCCCGCAGTCAATTGTTTGAAGTTCGGGGTTACCGCCCCAGTGCCAGCGCGATCAGGCCGAGGGTGCCGACGATCACGCGCCACCAGGCGAACACCACGAAGCCGTGGCGGGTGACGTATTCCAGGAACGTCTTCACCACGATGATGGCGGTGACGAACGACACCACGAAGCCGATCGCGACGATGCCCATGTGGTCCATCGTCATCTCGGAGCGGTTCTTGTAGAAATCGTAGGCGAACGCGCCGATCATGGTGGGAATGGCGAGGAAGAACGAGAACTCCGCCGCCGCGCGCTTATCGGCCCCGAGCAGCATGGCGGAGACAATGGTTGCGCCGGAGCGCGACACGCCCGGGATCATCGCCAGACACTGCGCGATACCGATGTAAAGATACATCAGCAGCGGAAACCGGGTGGCGTCATGCTCGCGCGCCTTGAGATCGAGCTTGTCGACCCAGAGCAGGATGGCGCCGCCGACGATCAGCGAGAAGCACACCACCCAGGGATTGAACAGCAGACTCTTGATGTATTTGCCGCCGACGAGACCGACGATGACGGCGGGAAGGAACGCCACCAGCACGCCGATCACGAAGCGGCGTGCATAGACGTCACCCGTGAACATCCCGATCGCGACGTCCCACAATTTCTTGAAGTACAACACGACGATCGCGAGGATCGCGCCGAGCTGGATCAGGACCGTAAACGAATCCCAGAACGCGCCTTCGCCGAGATGGAAAAAGCGCTCAGCAAGCAGCAAATGGCCGGTCGAGGACACGGGAAGGAACTCGGTCACACCCTCGATGATGCCGAGGATCACTGCCCGTATTGCATCTGACATATTTACGGTCCATTTCGGCTGGAAAAGCGGGGCTCTTCTCGCCCATCCGCTCCCTTGCTGCAATCGCAAAATGCGGCGTCGCGCCCTTGCTTCGCGGTTTTGAATGACTAGTGTGGCGCCGCACAAAACATTGATGGATTCTTAAGCACCATCACATAGTCAAAGGCTTCATGTTTACGCTGTTTCATCATCCGTTCTGTCCGCATTCGCGGTTCATCCGCCTGATCGCGGGAGAATACGGGCTTGAGCTGAAGCTGATCGAAGAGCGCAGCTGGGAGCGGCGCGAAGCATTTCTGCTGCTCAATGCGGCGGGCACGACGCCCGTCCTGGTGGACGACGAGCAGCCGCCGATCCCGGGCGCGGCGATCGTCGCCGAATATGTCGACGAGGCCTATGGCTCTGAGATGGGACTTAAGCGCCTGATGCCGGACACGATCGGCGAGCGCGTCGAGGTCCGCCGGCTGATGGCCTGGTTCAACGAAAAGTTTTTCGAGGAAGTCTCCCACCCGCTCGTCACCGAGCGCATCTACAAGCGCTTCATGAGCGAGGACAACGGCGGGGGCCCGCCCTCGGCCGACGTGATGCGCGCCGCCAAGGCAAACGTGCGCTATCATCTGGCCTATATCGGCTGGCTGGCGCAGACGCGTAATTTCCTCGCCGGCGACCGGCTCACCTACGCGGATCTCGCCGCCGCGGCGCACCTCTCGGCGATCGACTATCTGGGCGACGTGCCATGGAGCGAGGACGACGCGGCAAAGGCCTGGTACGCACGGGTGAAATCCCGCCCGTCGTTCCGTCCGCTGTTGAGCGAATGGCTGGCGGGCGTGCCGGCGTCGCGGACCTACGTGGACCTGGACTTCTGAACTCCGATCCGACCGAACTGAAGACGGCGCTGGCAAACGAAGCACGTGCGCTCGGCTTCGACTGCATCGGCATTACGGAGCCCGGCACGATCGAAAGCGCCGGAAAACACTTTCTCGAATTCATCGCATCCGGCGGCCATGGCGACATGGACTGGCTCGCCGCGCAGCCGGAGCGCCGGGTCGATCCCCGCGGGCTGTGGCAGGACGTGCGCAGCGTCATCATGCTCGGCGTCAATTACGGCCCCGACCAGGATCCGCTCGCGATCCTGCAACAGCGCACGCGCGCGGCGATCTCGGTCTATGCGCAGGGCGACGACTATCACGACCTCATCAAGAAGCGCCTGAAGGCACTGGCGCGATGGCTGGTCGCGACCGCAACTTGTGAGGTGAAGCCTTGCGAAGTGAAAGTATTCGTCGACACTGCGGCCGTGATGGAGAAACCGCTGGCGCAAGCCGCGCATCTGGGCTGGCAGGGCAAGCATACCAATCTGGTCTCGCGCGAATTCGGCTCATGGCTGTTTCTCGGCGCGATCTACACCACGCTGGAACTGCCGCGCGACGACGCCGAGATCGATCATTGCGGCTCGTGCCGGGCGTGCCTCGACATCTGCCCGACCGCGGCCTTTCCCGCGCCCTACAGGCTCGATGCGCGGCGCTGCATCTCGTATCTCACCATCGAGAACAAGGGCCCGATCCCGCGCGAATTTCGTAAAAGCATCGGCAACCGCATCTATGGTTGCGACGATTGCCTCGCCGCCTGTCCCTGGAACAAGTTCGCGCAGGAGGGCCGTGAGGCCAAGCTCGCCGCACGTGACGCTTTGCGCGCGCCAGGTCTTGCCGAGCTCGCACGGCTCGACGACGCTGCGTTTCGCGCGCTGTTCACCAAATCGCCGGTGAAACGCATCGGCCGCGACCGCTTTTTGCGCAACGTGCTGATCGCGATCGGCAACTCCGGTGATGCGGCACTGGCGGACGAGGCGCGGCGATTGCTGGAGGATGAGAGCGCGCTGGTACGCGGGGCTGCGGTATGGGCGCTGGGGCAGTTGGTGCCGCGGGATGAGTTCGAAACGATGAGAGCAACCGCCATAGCGCGCGAGCGTGATGACGGCGTGCGCGAGGAGTGGGAGCTCGCTTCCTAATCCTCGGTGTCATGCCCCGGCTTGACCGGGGCATCCAGTACGCCGCGGCCTATCGATTCAATCACGAGCGCCGCGGAGTACTGGATCGCCCGGTCAAGCCGGACGATGACACCGTTGTTGTGGTAAGAGCGCTTCGCGCCTCCTCACCACGAGGATTGAGCATCTTGATTTCCCCGCACGTTCCTCCAAGCTCGCGCGTCATGACAAACATGCCTTTCTTCACCCGCGACGGCGACACATTCCACCCGACGGAAGTCGCCAATGGGCCGTGGGATCCGACATCGCTGCACGGACGCGTCATCGTCGGCCTGCTCGGCTTCGCCATCGAGGAGCGCCATTCCGGTCCTGAATTCGTGCCGGCGCGGCTGACCGTCGATATGTTTCGGCTGCCCACCATCGACAAGCCGATCGAGGTGACGACACGGCTGGTGCGCGACGGGATGCGCATCCGCGTCGTGGAAGCAGAGTTCTTTTCCGGCGGCATCGGCATGGCGCGCGCCTCGTGCCAGCTGTTACGGCGAACGCAGAATCCCGACGGCAATGTCTGGTCGCCGCCGAACTGGGACGTGCCGAAGCCGGCCGACATTCCCAAGCCGACCGATCCCAGGCTCGGCATGAACGGCAAATGGACCACGCGACCGATCGTCGGTCACATGGGCTCGCTCGGGCCACGAAAGCTCTGGATGAGCGAGGTGCGCGAGCTGGTCGCGGGCGTGCCGATGACGCCGTTCGTCCATGTCGCCATCGGCGCGGACTTCGCCAGTCCGTTCGCGAACGCCGGCGACAAGGGGCTCGGCTACATCAACAGCGACGTCACGATCTATCTGCACCGCCTGCCGGTGACGAACTGGATCGGCTTCGAGGTGGTGAACCACCAGGCCACCGACGGTGTGGCGATCGGCGAATGCTGGCTCTATGACGAGCAGGGCCCGATCGGCACCGCCACTGTCGCGGCGCTGGCGCAGCGCAAGCCGATGGTAAATCCGTCGAAGCGGTAGGTGCGCAAGAACGACGGCTAACCCAAATGTCGCTTCATCTCCGGCCGCGCCTTGAGCTCCGCGCCCTGTCTGGCGACGATCTTCGCAATCCGTTCCGGCGCAAACTTCAAATCGACAAACGCCGGCGCGGTGTTGGCGACCTCGTGATAGCTGACGATCCTTCCGTCCCGGAGCGTCATGATCGCCACGCCCTCGAACATCGCCCGCGCGCCATCAGCCTCCGGCAAGATCGAGCGATAGCTGAACGTGTAGCGCGCATAGAGCGTGGTGCCGTTCGACACCGGGTCGTGCATGTCCCAGCGAAAGTCGGTCGCCGTGCGATAGAACCAGTCGTCGATCATCGCGGCGATCTTCTCGCGGCCGGCGAAGGCGCCATAGAACACGTCGTGATAGACGCCGTCCTCGGTGAAGAGATCCGCAAAGGCTTTTCCGTTGCGTTGTTCGACGGCGTCGCAGAAGGCGCGCAGCATGGCGGTGGTGGTCATCGGCGATTCTCCCCTCCCATTCTCAGTCATGCCCCGACCGGGGCATCCAGTACGCCGCGGCTTCTCGGCTTGAGCACGAGCGCCTCTGGAATACTGCATCGCCCGATCAAGTCGGGCGATGACACCGAGTGCTAGGTGACGATTTCACCCGATCTCGGCCACGGCGGCAAGAATGCGGGCGATGTCCTGCGGGCGCGAGAGGCGGTGATCGCCGTCCTGGATCATGGTCAGCACGACGTCGTCGGCCGGCAGGCGATGGGTCAGGGCGAACGCGTGCTGCCAGGGCACGTCAGGATCCTGCGCACCTTGCAGGATGCGGACGGGACAGCCGAGATCGATGGCGCTGCCGAGCAGGAGGTGGTTGCGTCCCTCCTCGATTAGATTCCGCGTGATCGGATAGGGCAAGCCGTCGCCATAGTTCGACGGTCTCAGCCAGACGCCTTTGGTCTCGATTTCTTTCTTCACCGCGGCCGGAAAATTCTTCCACATCAGCTCCTCGGTGAAATCGGGCGCCGGCGCGATCAGCACCAGGCCCGCCAGCGAGGCTTTGGCTTGCAGTTTCTTTTGCCGCTTTTTGATCTCGCGCGCGAGCAGCAGCGCCATCCAGCCGCCCATGGACGAGCCGATCAGGATTTGCGGGCCGTCGCAGAACCGCTCGAATACCGCGACGCTTTCCTCGAGCCAGCGCCCGATGGTTCCGTCGACGAAATCGCCACCGGATTCGCCGTGGCCGGAATAATCGAACCGGACCACGGCGCGGCCGTGATCCCGGGCCCATTCGTCCAGCGCCACGGCCTTGCTGCCCTGCATGTCCGACTTGAAACCGCCGAGCCAGACCAGCCCAGGTCCTTGACTTGATTCTTGGGCCGCGCGGCGGCGCACCGCGATCCGGCGTGTGGACGGGCCTTCGCCCACATCGATGAAGTCGAGCACGGCATCGGGAATTGGGTGATTCATGGAACGTTTACTCTGGCTGTGCGGTTTGAGCTGTCCGGACGTGCTCCGCAGCGCAGCCGGACGTCGGCATTGGCCCTTTGGGACGCTTGCGGAACAGAAGCAAGGTGTCTATGTCCCTCTGCGTGCCCCGCCGTGGCCAAAATGCCTCGCATTTGAGGCTTTTTCGACCGCCGCACGAGCGATTGCTTGCCGGCAACCGTATCTTCCTGCAAAATAGCCGCCTCTTTTCATAACTTTGGAGAACCACCCATTCGCCGTCCAAATAAAGCCCCGCCCACTGCCGCCAAAGACGGGCCGCGCATCAATGACGATATTCGCAATGCGCAGATCCAGCTGATCGATCAGACCGGTGACAACAAGGGCACCATCGAGACCGTCGCGGCTATCCGCTTGGCCCAGGAAGCCGGCATGGATTTGGTCGAGATCTCGCCGAACGTCAGCCCTCCCGTCTGCAAGATCATGGACTACGGGAAGTATAAGTATTCCGCGCAGAAAAAAGCCGCCGAAGCCCGCAAGCGGCAGAAGATCGTCGAGATCAAGGAGATCAAGCTCCGCCCGATGATCGACGACCACGATTACGAAGTGAAGATGCGCGCCATGCAGCGGTTCTTCGAAGAAGGCGACAAGGTCAAGATCACCCTGCGCTATCGTGGCCGCGAAATGGCGCACCAGGAGATCGGCACCAAGCTGCTCGACAAGATCAAGACCGACGTCGCCGAGCTCGCCAAGGTGGAGCAGGACGCGCGGTTCGAGGGCCGTCAGGTCGTCATGGTGCTGGCGCCGCGCTGACGCTGGTTCTTTAGGCTGAAGAATTCAACGGCCCGTCCGGATCTCCGGCGGGCCGTTTTGTTTTTTTGCCTCTCCCGCTTGCGCAAGAGAGAGCGCACCGTCCTCTGGAGGCGATAATTACGTCCTCGTCGCATGCCAGGTGCCGCTGCACTGATCGCCGGAGATGATACCCCTCCACGAACCGGCGCCGTTCACGCCAGCGAGGCGGCCGCCGCCGCTGGCATGTGAGGCCCCGACCGAGACCTGGACCGCGACGGTACCGCTGCGATTGACCCTGCCGGAGACCCGACCGCCGCCGGCGGACGACACCCGGCTGCCGGTGACGGTGAAGGGGACGCTGTAGCCCGAGCTGCAATTGCCGCGGGTGGTGGCGAAGGTGACGTTCCAGACGCCGTCATAGCCGCGGATGCGCGCATTGGCACTCGACGGAAACGCGGCCATGGCGAGCACGGCCAACAGCGCCAGGCAGCGCGGGCGAGCGACATCAGTCAAGGACGACAGCGTTTGGGAAAAAGGGGGCATTCTGGTCCTGCTCCGGGTCACACGGCTCGGACATGAGGTTAGCAATTCCGGATAGTCGCCGGCTAGGTTCCACCGGTTCATCGTTGCCAATTCGCCCGTCCTCTGTCATAAGCCCAGCCTTCATTGCCCGGCTGATTAAGGGCTGCCGTGGCGGTGTCCGTGCGGGTTTCGCGCTTGTTCGTAAAACCTGAGCACAATCAACGCTCTAACGAGCATTTTGACGGCCAGCCGCCTTTGCGGGCGGATTGCTATGGCCATTAGGAGAGCCAAATGCCCAAGCTGAAGACCAAATCGGGCGCTAAAAAGCGCTTCAAGGTGACTGCCACCGGCAAAGTGATGTTCGCGCATCGTAGCAAGCGTCACGGCATGATCAAGCGGACGAAGAAGCAGATCCGGCAGCTGCGCGGCACCGCCGTGCTGTTCAAGACCGACGGCGACAACGTCAAGAAGTACTTCTTGCCGAACGCCTGATCGCGTCCACGATCATTGCCACCCGCGCCGCGGCTTTCGCGGCGATCCGAACATCAAGTCATCTTTCGAAGGATTTTTGTCATGGCTCGCGTCAAACGCGGTGTGACCGCCCACGCCAAGCACAAGAAAGTCTACAAGGCCGCCAAGGGTTTCCGCGGCCGCCGCAAGAACACGATCCGCACCGCCAAGCCGGCGGTCGAGAAGGCTCTCGTCTATGCCTTCCGTGATCGCAAGCGCAAGAAGCGGACGTTCCGCGCGCTCTGGATCCAGCGCATCAACGCCGCCGTGCGTCCGTTCGGCCTGACCTACAGCCGCTTTATCGATGGCATGGCCAAGTCCGGGATCACCGTGGACCGCAAGGTGCTGTCGGATCTCGCGATCAACGAGCCCGCGTCGTTCCAGGCGATCGCCGAGAAGGCCAAGGCCGCTCTGGCGGCCTGAGCTAGCGGCCGGCTCCGCCGGCCTTCAGCGCGCGTTGCGAGTAGCGCTGGGCGACCTCCGCCCGGCAGAATGCCGTGAACGACAGATACATGGTGCCGGATTTATTCCGGTACTTCCGGTCGCACACGCGCATCTCGCGTTGGTAAGCCTGTTTCCGCACCGTGTTGAGGCCGGGCATGAAGTCCGCCTCGCATTTCTTCTCGACGGCGGCGCCGAGCTGGACATCGCCGCTCGCGGTCAATTGGCAATCCTGAAACACCTTCATCGCGCTTTCGCAGCCCTCTTGGGCACCGATGGTGTCGACGACCTCGTCCAGCGTCATGGACTTCTCCATGCAGACCATGGCGCGCGCCGGGGTGCTCGCGACCAAGAGAACGACGGCGAGAGCAGCCAGACCGGATCTTGAGAGCATCGCGAAAGTCTCCTCGTATCCTCCTTGGTGCCAGCCTCCCGCGCGAGGTTCAACCCAGCCGCTCGTCAGCCCGAATGACCGGCTTTTCGCTTGACGTTACGGCCTTCGGGCGGCGACAACCCAGCCGAATTTGGCAGCAGGGATTTGACCGTGTCCGACCTCGCAATGCTCGAAACATCCATCCTCGACCAGATCGCCGCCGCCGGCGACGAGGCCGCCCTCGAAGCGGTGCGCGTCGCAGCCCTCGGCAAGAAGGGTTCGATCTCGGCGCTGCTTGCCACGCTCGGAAAAATGTCCGCGGACGAGCGCAAGACGCAAGGCGCCGCGATCAACCAGGCCAAGGACAAGGTCACCGAGGCGCTCGCCGCGCGGCGCGACGTCTTGAAATCGGCGGCGCTCGACGCGCGGCTTGCGTCGGAAACCATCGACGTCACCCTGCCGCTGCGCGATGCGCCCGCCGAGGCCGGCCGCATCCATCCGCTGAGCCAGGTCTGGGACGAGCTGACCACGATCTTCGCCGACATGGGATTCTCGGTTGCCGAAGGCCCCGATATCGAAACCGACGACTACAACTTCACCAAGCTGAATTTTCCGGAAGGCCATCCCGCGCGCGAGATGCACGACACGTTCTTCTTCCACCCGAAGGAGGACGGCTCCCGCATGCTGTTGCGCACCCACACCTCGCCGGTGCAGGTGCGCACCATGCTGAGCCAGAAGCCGCCGATCCGCGTGATCTGCCCGGGCCGCACCTATCGCATCGATTCGGACGCGACCCACACGCCGCAATTCCACCAGGTCGAAGGCCTCGTCATCGACAAGCACTCCCATCTCGGCCATCTCAAATGGATCCTGCACGAGTTCTGCAAGGCGTTCTTCGAGGTGGACCACATCAACATGCGCTTTCGGCCCTCGTTCTTCCCGTTCACGGAGCCGTCGCTGGAAGTCGACATCCAGTGCCGCCGCGACAAGGGCGAGATCCGCTTCGGCGAGGGCGAGGACTGGCTCGAGATTCTCGGCTGCGGCATGGTGCATCCGAACGTGCTGCGCGCCTGCGGCATCGATCCCGACGAGTACCAGGGCTTTGCCTGGGGCATGGGCATCGACCGCATCGCCATGCTGAAATACGGCATCGCCGATTTGCGCCAGCTGTTCGACAGCGACGTCCGCTGGCTGTCCCATTACGGCTTCAAGCCGCTCGAAGTACCGACCCTCGCGGGAGGGCTGAGCTCGTGAAATTCACTCTCTCCTGGCTGAAGGAACATCTCGACACCGACGAGCCCTTGGACAAGCTCGCCGAGAAGCTCACCATGATCGGGCTCGAGGTCGAGAACATCGAGGACAAGGCGAAGGCGCTGAAGCCTTTCACCATCGCGAAGGTGATATCCGCCGAGCAGCATCCGAATGCGGATCGGCTGCGCGTCTGCATGGTCGACACCGGTGATGGCGGCGCACCCGTGCAGGTGGTGTGCGGCGCGCCGAATGCGCGTGCGGGTCTCGTCAGCGTGTTCTCCCCGCCCGGCACCTATATTCCCGGCAAGGACATCACGCTCGGTGTCGGCACCATCCGCGGCGTCGAGAGCCGCGGCATGCTGTGCTCGGCGGCTGAGTTGCAGATTTCCAACGACCATGACGGCATCATGGAATTGCCCGCGGATGCGCCGATCGGCGCTGCCTACGCCGCATGGGCCGGCCTCGGCGATCCCGTAGTCGAGATCAACCTGACGCCGAACCGGCAGGACTGCACCGGCGTGCACGGCATCGCGCGCGAGCTTGCCGCCGCCGACATGGGCAAGTTCAAGGACCCCACAATCAAGCCGATCAAGGGCGAATTCCCCTGCCCGGTGAAGGTCACGGTCGAGGACGCGGCGCTGTGCCCAGGCTTCGCGCTGCGGCTCGTGCGTGGCGTGAAGAACGGGCCGTCGCCGGAATGGCTGCAGAAGCGACTGACCGCCATCGGGCTGCGCCCGATCAACGCGCTGGTCGACATCACCAACTTCATGACCTACGACCGCGCACGGCCATTGCACGTGTTCGACGCGAAGAAAGTGAAGGGCAATCTCGTGGTGCGCCGCGCCCGCGACGGCGAGACGCTGCTCGCGCTTGACGGCCGCAGCTACAATCTCGATCCCGCGATTTGCGTCATCGCGGACGAGCACGGCGTCGAATCGCTCGCCGGCATCATGGGCGGCGAGGCCTCGGGCTGCGACGAGACTACCACCGACGTGCTGATCGAATCGGCGCTTTGGAACGAGATCAACATCGCCCAGACCGGCCGCAAGCTCGGCATCAATTCGGACGCGCGCTACCGCTTCGAGCGCGGTGTCGATCCGGCTTTCATGGTGCCGGGGCTGGAGCTCGCGACAAAACTCGTGCTGGAGATGTGCGGCGGCACGCCGTCCGAGAACGTCGTGGTCGGCAAGAGCTTCGGCGACGACCGCGTGATCGATTTTCCGGTGACCGAGGTCAAGCGCCTCTCGGGCATCGAGGTACCGATGCCGGAGATCAAGCGCATCCTGACTCATCTCGGCTTCATGATGGCGGGCCCGGGGCCCGTCGTGAAGGTCGCGGTGCCGTCATGGCGGACCGACGTGCACGGCAAGGCCGACATCGTCGAGGAAGTCGTCCGCATCTACGGCGTCGACAAGGTGCCGATGACGCCGTTCGAGCGCGGCGAGGACGCACGCAAATCCGTGCTGACCCCGCTCCAGCTCCGCACCCGCCGCGCCAGGCGCGCGCTGGCGAGCCGCGGCATCATCGAAGCGGTGACCTGGTCCTTCATCACCAAGTCAGCCGCAGAGCTGTTCGGCGGCGGCCAGCGCGAACTCGAGGTCGCCAACCCGATCGCGTCGGATTTGTCCGACATGCGCCCGACCCTGTTGGCCGGCCTGATCGCGGCGGCGCAGGCCAATGCCGATCGCGGCTTGAGCGATGTCGCGCTATTCGAGGTAGGGCAGGTGTTCAAGGGCGATCGCCCGCAGGATCAGTTCATGGCGGCAAGCGGCCTCCGCCGCGGCTTTGCGTCGTCGCAAGGTCTGGGACGACACTGGTCGGGTTCGGCGCAGGCTGACGTGTTCGATGCCAAGGCCGATGCGCTCGCGGTACTCGCCGCCGCCGGCGCACCAATGCAGGCCCTTCAGATCGTCGCGGGCGGCCCGTCCTGGCTGCATCCCGGGCGCTCCGGTACGATCCAGATCGGGCCGCAAAACGTGCTCGGCTATTTCGGCGAGATGAATCCGCGCGCGCTCGAGGCGCTCGGTGCCGGCGGCCCGCTGATGGTGTTCGAGGTGATCCTCGACCGCATCCCCGAGGCGAAGAAAAAGCCGACCCGTGCCAAGCCCGTGATCGAGCTGTCGGCATTCCAGCCTGTGTCGCGTGACTTCGCCTTCATCGTCGACCGCACCGTGAAGGGCGGCGACATCGTGCGCGCGGCTCAGAGCGTCGACAAGAAGCTGATCACCGCTGTGAACGTGTTCGACGTCTACGAAGGTAAGGGCATCGACGACGGCAAGAAGTCGATCGCGATCGCGGTGACGATTCAGCCGCGCGAAAAGACCCTGACCGACCAGGAGATCGAGGCCGTCGCCGCGAAAATCGTGGCGGAGGTGACGAAGAAGACCGGCGGCACTTTGAGAGCATGATCATGCTCGAGAATCATAGAGCATGAATCTCACTGACTTTCTTCCAAAGGACGTCAGCCTCACCATTGCGATGGCGCTCTGCGCCGTCGCTTTCGTTTCGGGCACCGCGCGCGGCTTCTCCGGCTTCGGCTCGGCGCTGATCTTCATGCCGTTGGCGAGCAGCATCGCGGCGCCGCGTCTGGTTGCCGCGCTGCTCCTCGTGATCGATTTCGTCGCGGCCGCGCCGCTGCTGCCTGACGCCTGGCGCAAGGCCGACCGCAAGGCCACCGCCGTGATCGTGCTGGGCGCGCTGGTCGGCGTGCCCGTCGGCACCTATTTCCTCAGCGTGCTCGAACCCGTTACGACGCGGTGGATCATCTCCTGCTTCGTCGCCGCGCTGTTGCTCTTGCTGCTGTCGGGCTGGCGCTATCGCGGCAAGGACCACGCGTGGCTCTCGGTCGGCATCGGCAGCCTCTCCGGCTTCTGTAGCGGCCTCGCCCAGACCGGCGGCCCGCCGATCGTCGGCTACTGGCTCGGCCGCCCGGTCGCATCGATCGTCGCGCGCGCCAACATCTTGCTGTTCTTCGGCGCGTCGGATTTCTTCTCGATGATCAGTTACGCGACCACAGGCCTGATCTCACGCGAGTCGCTTGTGCTATCGCTCATCGTCGGGCCGGTCTATGCGATCGGCGTCGCCTTCGGTGCGTCGCTGTTCGGCCGTGCCAGCGAGAAAGTGTTTCGCGCCATCTGCTACGCGCTGATCGCGCTCGCGGTGATCGCGGGACTGCCGCTGCTGGACGGGGTGTTACGGTAAGTCTCTCCGCGAGTCGTCCTGGCGAAAGCCAGGACCCATTACCCCAGCGTTTGTACCGCGAGCTGGCCACCAAAAGTCTTCGCCAAACGACTTCTGGGGTCATGGGTCCTGGATCTGCGCTGCGCTTGTCCAGGTCAATTGCCTATTGCCGCGGCGCTCGCCGCTTCTTCGTGGACTGCGTCGGGACATCGGCCGGCTCGTCCTTGAGCGCGCCGATCTTGCGCAAGGCCGCGTCCGCGGCGCGCTCGCCGCTTTCCCAGGCGCCGTCGACGGTGCCCCAGAGCGTCTCGTGCGTGGCTTCGCCGGCGAGGAACATGTTGCCGATCGGCTCGGTCAGGATTTTTCGCGAGAACTGACCGCCGGGCGAGGCCGCCGACATCGCACCCATCACGAACGGCGAGGCATTCCAGCGCGTCACGCTGGCTTTCTGCACGGCTGCGGCGACTTCGCTGCCGAACAGCTTCGTGATCCATTCTCTGGCGAAGGCCGTCATCGCCTTCTCGCCTTGCTGGGTGAGATCACGGCCGAACGAGCCGCCGACATCGATCGAGCACAGCGAGGAGCCGCCGATATTGGCGAACATCAGCGCCGTGCGCGTCGAGTTGCTCTGCTCGATCAGGATGTCGTCGCGCGACAGGCCGAGCGGATTGCCCGGTAGCTGCAGCACGATGTGATCGTAGCTCCCGAGCGTGAGCTTTGATGCGGCATCGAGCGTGCGCTTCGGAATGTCAGGCCCGAACTTGATCGCGCCCGAGGTCAGGACATTAGTCGAGACCGTAATGATGGCCGCGCGGGCGGCGATCCTGCCGGCCTGTGTCTCCACGCTGACGTCGCGATTGCTCCAGACGATCCGGCTCGCCGGTGTCGACAGCGCGACCGGCGCCTGCTCACCCAGTTTGGTGATCAGGGTCCCCAGGCCCTGGCGGCAGGCGATCGCGGCGTTGCGATCCTGTGCACGCGCCTTGTCGATCGCAGACAGCTCCTTCAGGTCCTTGCCGGCGAAGCTCGCACCCAGCATGAACTCGGCCGCCCCGGCCCAGTCGCCGAGATCCTTCGGCAGCACCGAGGCGCAGGCGGTATCGAGCTTGCCGCGCGCGGCCTCGTCGATGGCGCGGTTGGCCCGGACCAACGCCGCCAGGAACTCCTCGGTCTCGCCGGCCCGTGCGTTGCGGCGGCCGATGCGCATCTTCTGGCCTGAGGGCGCCGGCAGAACGTCGAGCCCGGCACTGCGCGCCAGCCGGATCATCGGATTGGTGTCGGGATTGTGCATCCAGCGCGCGCCGCGATCGAACGGCGCGTCGAAGGTGGTCGTATCCGTGATGCAGCGGCCGCCGATCTGCGACGCAGCCTCCACCACCACGACCTTGCGATTGGCCGCCATGATACGCCGCGCCGCGGCAATTCCCGCCGCGCCCGCGCCGATCACGACAATGTCAGCCTCGCGCGGCAGGGTCGCGGCGGTCGCGCGCAGGACCGGCATCGCGGCAAGGCCCGCCGACGCCGATAGGAAGCTGCGGCGCGTGATTGTCATGTCATGGTTTCCGGAGACTTGCGGCAAACGGGAACAGCTAGCGAACCTTGCCGTATCTGATGTTGCGCGGCAACCATCATGGTGAATCAATCGTGCTTGATGTCACAAATCGATGAACCGAATTGCAACACGTTCCGACCATGGTAGAGAAGAGAAAAAGACGGTCGGAAAAGGCCGTGGGGGAGTTTTGAAATGGGGACGGTCCTGGACTCAGTCGGCAAGCTGATTGCCGCGTACCTCTCGAAGGAGGTGCCGGGCTATGAGCCGTTCACGCCGAGCGACCCCGAGCATCTGCGCGGCGTCATCGAGCCCGGCGACGTGCTGCTGGTCGAGGGCAACAACCGCATCTCGGGCATCATCAAATATCTGACGCAGTCGACCTGGTCCCACGGCGCACTCTATGTCGGCCCGATCGAGGGTGCGGAAGAGCCCGACGGCGAGCCGCACGTGCTGATCGAGGCCAATATCGGCGAAGGTGTCACCTCCGCGCCGCTGTCGAAATATTTCCCCTATCACACCCGCGTCTGCCGGCCGGTCGGGCTGTCCTATGAGGACCGCACCACGGTCTGCCGCTATGCGATCAACCGCATCGGCTTCGGCTACGACACCAAGAACATCGTCGACCTGATGCGCTTTCTGTTTCCGCTGCCGATCCCGCAGCGCTGGCGGCGGCGCATGATCTCGATCGGCTCGGGCGATCCCACCAAGATCATCTGCTCGGCCCTGATCGCGCAAGCGTTCGACGCCGTGCGTTACCCGATCCTGCCCAAGATCACCAAGGCCGGCAGCCGTGCTGCCCGCCGCGAGATCCTGCACATCCGCGATTCCTCGCTCTACATGCCCCGCGACTTCGACATCTCGCCCTATTTCGAAGTCGTCAAACCCACCATCGTGCACGGCTTCGACTACACCGCCTTGCACTGGGCCGACAAGCAGAAGCCGCTCGAGGAGGTAGCCGGCACCTTCGGTGTGTTTCCAGAAACGTTCCGTGCGCCGCCGCTCGTTCCTGAAACGATTGACGAAGAGGCGCCGATTCCGGCTGAAGAAGTGAGCGCGCACCCAGCGGAGACGGTCGATCGCGTCACCGTCTCGGAGCGCTTCCGGCGGCTGAAGAAGCTGGCCATGGACCGCCCAAGGCGGCGCGGTCGGGCGCGCGAACGGGCGGCGTAGCCGTCGCTCCACTATCGTCATTGCGAGCGCAGCGAAGCAATCCAGGTCTCTGCCTGAGCAGTCTGGGTTGCTTCGTCGCTACGCTCCTCACAATGACGGCGATCTACCGCTCCGCCCGCCCAATCACCGCCATCAACTCCGCGATCTTCTCGCGCTGGTCCGCCCTGTCGCCGCTCGCGATCGCATGCTCGACGCAATGGGCGACGTGATCTTTCAGAACCTCTTCCTCGACCCGGCGCAAGGCGGCGCGCACCGCCGAGATCTGCGTGACGATGTCGATGCAATAGCGGTCCTCCTCGACCATTTTCGAAAGGCCGCGAACCTGCCCCTCGATCCGGCCGAGACGTTTTCCGACAGATGCCTTGATGTCCTTGCGCATGCCGACTATATACCCCCCCAGGGTATGACTTGCAAGGCCGGAGCGTGGCAATGAACGACGCCGAACACGAGCACCGTCACAACGCGGAAACACGTTCCGGATGCGGCTGTGGCAGCAAAGCTCCGCCGGTCGCCAAGCCCGCGGCCTCCTCCTGCTGCGGCGGGCACGGCGATCACGCGCATGACCACGGCGCCGCGGCAACAGTCCGCGATCCCGTCTGCGGCATGACCTTCGATCCTGCGACCTCAAAACACCGGTTCGACCATCACGGCGAGACCTTCCATTTCTGCTCGGCCGGCTGCCGCACCAAATTCGCTGCCGACCCCGCAAAATATCTCGCCAAGGAGAAGACACCCCAACCCGAGATGCCCGCAGGCACGATCTACACCTGCCCGATGCATCCGCAGATCCGCCAGGCCGGACCTGGCACCTGCCCGATCTGCGGCATGGCGCTGGAGCCGGAAGTGGCGAGCCTGGAGACCGGTCCCAATCCCGAGCTTGCCGACATGACGCGGCGGTTCTGGATCGGCGGCGCGCTGGCGCTGCCGGCCGTCGTGCTGGAGATGGGCGGCCATCTCGCGGGCCCGCACAATTGGATCGATGCGACGCTGTCGAATCGGATCCAGCTCGTCTTTGCAACGCCAGTGGTGCTGTGGGCCGGCTGGCCGTTCTTCGTCCGCGGCTGGCAGTCGCTGCTGACGCGCAACCTCAACATGTTCACGCTGATCGCGATGGGCACGGGCGTCGCCTATGTCTACAGCCTGATCGGCACCATCACGCCGCAGATTTTCCCTGCCACCTTCCGCGGCCACGAAGGCGCGGTCGCGGTTTATTTCGAGGCAGCGGCCGTCATCACCGTGCTGGTGCTGCTCGGTCAGGTGCTGGAGCTGCGCGCCCGCGATGCGACGTCGGGTGCGATCAAGGCGCTGCTGCAGCTCGCCCCGAAGACCGCGCGCCGCATCGATACCGACGGCGGCGAGCACGAGGTCGAGATCGACGCCCTTCATGCCGGTGACCGCTTGCGCGTGCGTCCGGGCGAAAAAGTGCCGGTCGACGGCGTCATTCTGGAGGGCCGTTCCTCGCTCGACGAGTCGCTGGTAACAGGCGAGTCCATGCCGGTCACCAAGGAGACGGGCGCGAAGGTCATCGCGGGCACGCTCAACCAGTCCGGCAGCTTCATCATGCGCGCCGACAAGGTCGGGCGTGAGACGCTGCTGTCGCAGATCGTGCAGATGGTCGCGGACGCGCAGCGCTCGCGCGCGCCGATCCAGCGTCTCGCCGACCAGGTCGCGGGCTGGTTCGTGCCGGCGGTGATCGCCGTTGCCGTCATCGCGTTCGCAGCCTGGGCCTGGTTCGGACCGGAGCCGCGGCTGGCCTTCGGCCTCGTCGCCGCCGTCAGCGTGCTGATCATCGCCTGCCCCTGTGCGCTTGGCCTGGCGACTCCGATGTCGATCATGGTCGGCGTCGGCCGCGGCGCGCAGGCAGGCGTGCTGATCAAGAACGCCGAGGCGTTGGAACGGATGGAGAAGATCGACACACTGGTGGTCGACAAGACCGGCACGCTGACCGAGGGCAAGCCGAAGGTGGTCGCGATCGTGCCGGCGGCCGGCTTCGCGGAAGATGACATCCTCCGCTTAGCCGCCAGCGTGGAGCGCGCCAGCGAGCATCCTCTGGCCGACGCGATCATGCTCGCGGCGAAGGAGAAGCAGCTCGCGCTGGGCCAGGTCGAGCAATTCGATTCGCCGACAGGCAAGGGCGCCACCGGCAAGGTCGACGCCAAAACCATCGTGCTCGGCAATGCCAAATATCTGATGTCGATCGGCATCGACACCAAAACGCTCGATGGCGAGGCCGAACGGCTGCGCGGCGATGGCGCGACCGTGATCAACATGGCCGTCGACGGCCGGCTCGCCGGCCTGTTCGCGATCGCCGATCCGGTCAAGGCTTCCACGCCGGAGGCGCTGAAGGCACTCGCGGCCGAAGGCATCAAGGTCATCATGCTGACCGGCGACAACCGCACCACGGCGGAGGCTGTCGCGCGCAGGCTCGGCATCGCCGATGTCGAGGCCGAGGTGCTGCCGGATCAGAAGAGCGCGGTGGTGACAAAGCTGCAGAAGGCCGGCCGCAGCGTCGCGATGGCTGGCGACGGCGTCAACGACGCGCCAGCGCTGGCCGCAGCCGAAGTCGGCATCGCCATGGGCACCGGCACGGACGTGGCGATGGAGAGCGCCGGCGTCACCTTGCTGAAGGGCGATCTGACCGGCATCGTGCGTGCGCGAAAACTGTCGCAGGCGACGATGAGCAACATCCGGCAAAACCTGTTCTTTGCCTTCATCTACAACGCCGCAGGCATTCCGATCGCGGCCGGAATCCTTTATCCAACGTTCGGCGTGCTGCTGTCGCCGATCATCGCCGCGGCCGCGATGGCGCTGTCCTCGGTCAGCGTCGTTGGAAACGCGCTGCGGCTACGGGCAACGCGGCTGTGAGCGAGCGCCTTCTCTCTCGCACCGTTCACGAAACGCGGTAAGATGCGCGTAGCCTGGACGAAGCGGAGCCGACGAAGGCACGCCAGCACGCGCACCGGCATGAGTAGATTTGCCGCGCAGGCGGTGCGTTCCCCTCTCCCCTTGTGAGAAAGGGTGGCTCGCCGCGAAGCGGCGAGACGGGTGAGGGGGTATGTCTCCGCGACTACTTTCCTTCGAGCTTGCGGAGAGAGACCCCTCATCCGGCGCTTCGCGCCACCTTCTCCCGCAAGGGGGAGAAGGGAAGGGCGTTCCGCTTGCGGATTTAAGCCGCCTTCGCCGCGCTCCCACCCGGCAATCCCGCCTGAGCGAGGCCGCCGTAGAGCTGCTCGTTCGGCATCTCCTCGCGCAGGATCCTGCGCACCGTGATCAGCTTCTCCAAATCGATGCCGGTCGCAAAGCCCTTGCTCTCGCACAGGAACACGAGATCCTCGAACACGACATTGCCGGTCGCACCGGGGGCAAAGGGGCAGCCACCGAGGCCGCCGAGCGAGCCGTCGAGGATCCGCGCGCCTTCGTCGAGCGCCGCGGCCGCGTTCGCGATGCCCATGCCGCGGGTATCGTGTAGATGGATGCAGATCGGCTTCGACCCTGCGAGCTTCACCGCGGCGCGCGTCAGCTCCGCCACCTGCTTCGGCCCGGCATAGCCCACGGTGTCGGCGATGCCGACGAAATCGACACCGGCTTCGAGGCATTTGTCGACCAGCCGCAGCACTTCTGCAGGGTCGACCGCCCCGGTGATCGAGCAGCCCAGCGCCATCGAGATCGCCGCGTTGACGAGCGGCTTGTGGCTGGTGGCATCGCGCATCTCGCACAGGCGTTTCAGATTGGCGATGGCGGACTCGCGCGAGCGGTGCGCATTGGCCTGGCTGTGCTCTTCCGTCGCAGAGACCACGGAGGCGATTTCGCCGACGCCGGATTCCAGCGCCTCGTTCACGCCGCGTTCGTTGAGCGCAAGCGCGATGCCATGCGCGCCGGACAATGAAGCGACGGTCGCGACGACATCACGAACATCGACGAATTGCGGAAAAGTCTTCGCCGGCAGGAACGAGCCGACCTCGAAATGCCGCACGCCAGCGGCATATTCCTCGCGCACCCAGCGTTGCTTGGCGTCGGTGGACGGAATTTTCTTCACGAGCTGGAGCCCGTCGCGCAGGCCGACTTCGCGCAGGCTGACGCGTTCTGCGGGGTAAATCTCCTGAATCCGGCTCATCCGCGCCTCCCTGTTGTTTTTGACGTGACATCTTCATTTTCATTGTCGATCTCGGCGCGAACGGCCGCAGTGTCGGCGCCGAGCGGCGCGACCCTCAGGCCTTCGCCGATATGGCTGCCGTTCCATTCGATCGGCAGCGCCGGCACCCGGAACGGCTTGCCGTCGGCGGTGACATTGTTGACGAGCCCGCCCGGCCGCAGCACATGCGGATCGGTGAAGAGATCCTCGGGCCGGTTGATCGGCGAAAAGCAGATGTTGAGCGCATCCAGCCTCTGCGACAGTTTTGCCACGTCCCACTGCCTGATGATCCCGGCCGCGCGCGGAATGATCCGCCCGCGCGCCAGGATGCGATCGGTCGTGGTGCGCAAGGCGGGATCATCGAGGAATTCAGTCAGGCCGAACTCGCGGCAAAAGCTCTGCCAATGGCCTTCGGTGACGACGCCGATGAAGATGCGCTCGCCGCCGGCGGTCTCGAAGATGTCATAGATTGGCCAGGCATGCTCGCGCTCCGGCATCGAGCGCGGCTTGTTCCCGGTCATCTCGTATTCGACCATGTGCTGGGCAACCAGAAACAGGCAGTTCTCGAACAGGCCGATGCGGATGTCGGCGCCGTCGCGTTTTCCTCCGCGCTTCTGATAGAGCGCCGCGAGGATCGCGATCACACCGAACATGCCGCCCATGATGTCGTTGGCGGACGAGCCGACGCGCTGGGGCTTTTCGCTGGTGCCGGTCATGGCGGCAAGGCCCGCCATCATCTGCACCACCTCGTCGAGCGCGGGGCGGTGCTCGTAGGGACCGGAGAGGAATCCCTTGTGGCCGGCAATGATCAGACCCGGATGCCGGCGGCGCAATTCGTCCGCGCCAAGCCCCTGCTTACCGAGCTGGCCGTCGCGAAAATTCTCAAGGAACACGTCGGCGGTCGCCAGCAGCCGGTGCATGGTGTCGCGATCCTCAGTCTTCTCGAAATCCAGCACCACGCTGCGCTTGCCGCGGTTGAACAATGGGAAAAAGGCGGTCCCCATGCCCCCCAAGCTCCGGGTCTTGTCGCCCGCAGGCGGCTCGACCTTGATCACGTCGGCTCCGAGCTGCGCCAGGATCATGCCGCAGGTCGGGCCCATGACCATGTGGGTCATCTCGACCACGCGCACGCCTGCAAGCGGCAATCCGTCCGCCGATTCTTCCATCGCCATATGCGCCTGTTCCTTTGCCGCGCTGGTTCCGCTTGTTGTCAAGCGGGTTGGTGGAGCAACGGTCTTGCCGAATTCATCGTGGCTTCGTTGATGCCAGCGGTCAATCCGGCCATAAGCGGTGCCGCCGATCTCCCTTGCCGAAGTGGCCCGGGGTGTCTACCTCTCGCGGGTGATTTCGTGAGAGGAACTCCCATGCTGGATGCCGCCGTCAAGGCGCTGTCACAAATGATCTCGCCGCCGATGCGCTCGATCCTGTGGCGGTCGATCGGCGTCGCACTGGTGCTGATCATCGTGCTGGCGATCGGCTTGCAGCGGCTGCTGAGCTGGTTTGCGACCTATGGCGAGGCGTGGCTGGAAGGCCTGCTCGGTCCGGGTTGGCACTCATCGCTCGAGGTGTTGTCCTGGATCATTTCGATCGCCGCGGGCCTCGGCGTCGTGTTCGGGGCTGTGTTCCTGATGCCCGCGATCACCTCGCTGGTTGCGAGCGTGTTCGTCGACGACGTCGCCGACATCGTCGAGCGCGAGCATTATCCGGCGGAGCGGCCGGGCGTCGCGCTGCCGTTCAGCCAGGCGATCTACGAGGGCGTCAAGACCGCGCTGCTGACGATCCTGGTCTACCTGATCGCGCTGCCGCTGGTGCTTTTCGCCGGCGCCGGCTTCCTGGTCTTCTTCCTCGCCACGGCATGGCTGCTCGGCCGCGAATATTTCGAGCTCGCGGCGATGCGGTTTCGCTCGCCGGAGGAAGCCAAGGCGATGCGGCGCGACAACGCCGCCACCATCTTCACCGCGGGCCTGTTCATCGCAGCCTTCGTCTCGATCCCGATCGTCAATCTGGCGACGCCGATCTTCGCCATGGCCTTCATGGTTCACATGCACAAGCGGCTGTCAGGTCCGCGGCCCGAGCTGATCGAGCCGGCGCGGCAGATGCGGTAGGTCAAGCGGACTTGGCGGCGCGCTCGTACGACGCCCCCTCGTAGAGGCGCTCTGCGTCCCGCTTGTCTTGATTTTGCTCTCCGCCGCCGTAAGGTACGCAGCATGATTTTCATGTCCACATTCTTCCCGCTGATCTGAGCGACCAAGTCGTTCCGGCGTATCGCGCCAATCAGATCAAGACGGCTGCGCTGACGCGGTGGCCGAACGGAGAAATGTGCAATGCCCAAAACCGAGCGCATCGGCGTGACCTCTCATCGGGTCCTAAACTTCATCGACGACGGTTTCATCAAGATCGAGAACGCCTTCAGCACGCACCTTGCGGAACAATGCAGGGACGAATTGTGGGCGGATATTGGTCTATCGCCACACGAGCCCGAAAGCTGGACCCAGCCGGTCATTCGGGTGGGATCCAAGACCTCGCCACCATTCATTGAAGCCGCCAACACGCCGATCCTGCACGAAGCCTATGACCAACTCGCGGGTGACCGCCGCTGGATCGCGCCCAATGCGCTCGGAACTTTTCCGGTCCGCTTTCCCTCACCGGAATCCCCTGGTGATGATGGCTGGCATGTGGACATGAGTTTCGGCTTCGATAATCCGGATTTCATGCAGTGGCGCGTCAATGTGAAGAGCAGCGGACGCGCATTGCTAATGCTCTTCCTGTTCTCGGGCGTAGGCCCTGAGGATGCGCCAACGAAGATACGGAAAGGTTCGCACGCCACCATCGCCCGGGAGCTGCTGCCCTATGGCGATGCAGGCGCAACGCTGGAGCAGATCTCTGCCAACGGTTACGCTTCTACGGAAGATTGCGACGTTGAACTGGCAATCGGTGCGGCAGGGACCGTTTATCTCTGCCATCCATTCCTGGTTCACGCCGCGCAACCTCACCGGGGGAAGCGCCCGCGTTTCATGGCACAGCCGCCGCTGCTGCCAACAGGCGAGTTCGACCCGGCGTTGCCACCCTCGCCGGTTCAGATCGCCATCCGTCGGGCTTGTGGTCTGACGTTATAGTCAGAGCCAACCCGGACCGTCGCTCGGCGCGTGGGTCGTCTGGATCCTGAACCTACGTCAGGGGCACTCCGCATCTGCGCAACAGCATCCTGGCGAAGCCGAACGGCGCCGGCGTGAACGGGCCGGGCGGGGCACGGGTGACTAGGGCGACGACGCCGAGCGCCGCCATCGCGACCCAGAAGCACAGCCAGAAGCCGTCGATATAGGCGAGCACATTGGCCTCGCGCTGGACGAGGCCGGCGAGCGTACCGACCGCGCGTGCCTGTGCCGAGCCGGCACCATGGGCCGCAAAATGGTCGGCGAGCTGTTTCAGCATGCGGACCACGTCGACGTCGCCGACACCGAGATTCTGGCCGAGATAGAAGGAATGGATCTGCTCGCGGACGCGCAGCCACGTCCCCATCAACGCGACGCCGATCTCGGCGCCACCGAGCCGCATGATCTGGATATAGGCGGCAAACGAGGTCGCACGGCTCGGATCGGAGTTGGACAGCAGCGTGATGATCAGCGGCAGCAAGGTCAGCGACTGCCCGATCGCCTGGAGCAGCACGATGCCCGCGAAATCCTCGCGCGCCCAATCATGGCTGAGCTGCGTGCCCCAGAGATTGGCGGCGGCGAAACAGGCAAATCCCACGACCACCACCGTGCGCGTATCGAAATGCCGCAGCAGCCAGATCGAGAGCGGCACCAGCACGAACATTGGCAAGGCGCCATAGGTGAGCAGCAGCAAGCCACTCTGCTCCGGCCTGAGCAGGGCGATGGTGGCGAGGAAATTCGGCACCAGCGACGCGTTGGAGAGGCTGGTCAGCGTGTAGAGCAGGATCAGGACCAGCCCCAGGCCGATATTGCGCGAGAACAAGACGTTCACATGCGCCCAGGGCTGCCGCACCAGGGACTCGTTGACGAGGAAGCCCGCGACCAGCACCGCGCCGGCAATGATCAACGCCATCACAGTCCCCGACCCCAGCCAGTCCAGACGGTTGCCCTGGTCGAGCCCGGCATAGATCATCGAGACGCCGGCGCCGAGCAGCAGCATGCCGCCCCAATCGGCGTCGCGCAGCAAAGCGCGATTCACCGGCTCGTTCGGCGTGCCCCAATAGACCATCAGGCCCATCAGCGGCGCGATCAGGACGCTCTGCCAGTACAGCCATTGCCAGCCGAGATGGTCGACATAGAAGCCGACCAGCGAGCTCGATGTATCGAGCGCGAAGCCGACGCGGATCGAATAGATCGAGATCGCCGGAAGCCACCAGCGGATCGGTAAATTGCGGAACACGATCATCAGCGTCGCCGGCACGAAGGTGCCGAGCAGGAGGCCATGCACGACGCTGAGCGCGAGCAATGTCGGATAGTCGTGCACGAACGGGATGATCAGCGAGACCGCGGCATAGACGAGGCTGGGGATACCCAGCACGCGACGCAGGCCGAATACGGTGGCAAGCCAGGCCACCGCGGGCGCGATGAAGATCTGCGAGCCGATGCCCGCCGTGGAGAGCCATGCGCCTTCGTCGAACGAGAGCGAGAACGCGCCGCGCAGGTCCGGCAGGCCAATCGTGGTCAGCCGGCTGTCAAAATTGGCGAGGAACGAGCCGAGCAGCACCGCCGCCACCGCAAACAGCGGCTGCGGGGCGACGCCGCCGCGCGAGAGCGGTCCGCGACTGGAATCGTCATTTTCCGCCATTGCCGGCCTTGGTGTCGATGCTGGTGACGACCGACATGCCCGGCACCAGCCGCGCCAGCAGCGGCTGGTTGTCGTCGAACTGGATGCGCACGGGAATGCGCTGCACGACTTTGGTGAAGTTGCCGGTTGCGTTGTCCGGTGGCAGCAGCGCGACCTGCGCGCCGGTCGCGGGCGCAATGCGCTCGACCCGGCCGCGCAGCTTCTCGCGCGGGAAACTGTCGACGGTGATCTCGACCGGCTGACCCGGTGCGACGTGGGTAAGCTGGGTCTCCTTGTAATTCGCGATCACATAGACCTTCGGCAACGGCACGACGTTGATGAGGTTGGTGCCGATGTTGACGTAGTCGCCGGGCTGGACCTGTCGCTCGCCGACGACGCCATCGAACGGCGCGGATATCTTGGTGTAGCCGAGCTTTAGCTTCGCGCTCGCCAGCGTCGCCTTGGTCGCTTCGAGATCGGCCGCGCGCTGCTTCCTGGTGCCTTGCAGGACTTCGAGCTGATGCTGCTGGGCCGCGATCACGGCGCGGCTCGCGCGCACGTCGGCCTGCGCCTTGGCATAGCCTGCGACCGCCTGTTCGAAGCGCTGCCGCGTACCGGATTCGGTCTGCGACAGCGACTGCTGACGCTCCTGCTCCTGCCGCGCCTCGACCTCCACGGCTTCGGCCGAGAGCCGCGCGGCTTGCGCCTGCGCGATCGTCGCATATTGCAGCTCGATCTGGTTCGCCAGATTGTCGAGCACGGCCTGCGCAGCGGCGACCGCCGCTTCGGCCTGCGCGACTTGCGTCTCATAGTCGGCAGGATCGATCTGGATCAGGAGATCGCCGGCCTTGACGCGCTGGAAGTCGGTGACCCCGACGGTCAGCACTTCGCCGGAGACGCGACTGGCGAGCCGCGTCAGCTCGGCGCGCACATAGGCGTCGTTGGTGGTCTGGACCACCGAATTGCCGACCCATTCGTCGAAGCGCTGCGTTGCAAGCGCGACGAAGCCGAGCGCGACGATCACCGCGAACAGCGGAATCGCGAGCCGGCTCCAGAGCGAACTCGCCGGTGGCTGCGTTGGCTTCGGTGGCGGCGGCGGTGTAGCAGGAGGTGGCGATGGCGAGATTTGTTCCTGCTGACTCACGCTAGACTCCAAACCACTTTCCCGAACGCTATTTTCAGACCGTCTTTTCCGGCCACCGGCAGAGATCGTTGATCAGGCAAACCTCGCAGCGCGGCTTGCGCGCGAGGCAAGTATAGCGGCCATGCAGGATCAGCCAATGATGGGCATGCAGCATGAACTCGGCCGGGATCACCTTTTCGAGACCGAGCTCGACCTCCAGCGGCGTCTTGCCGGGCGCAAGTCCGGTCCGGTTGCCGACGCGGAAGACATGCGTATCGACCGCCATGGTGTGCTCGCCGAAGGCCATGTTGAGCACGACATTGGCGGTCTTGCGCCCGGCGCCGGGCAACGACTCGATCCCGACGCGCGTGCGCGGCACCTCGCCGCCGAACTCGCTGAGCAGCTTCGCCGACAGCGCGATGACGTTTCTGGCCTTGGTGCGATAGAGCCCGATGGTCTTGATGTACTCGCGCAGGCGTTCCTCGCCGAGGTCAAGCATCTTCTGGGGCGTGTCGGCGACCGCAAACAGCGCGCGCGTCGCCTTGTTGACGCCGGCGTCAGTCGCCTGTGCCGACAGCACCACGGCAACCAGCAGCGTGAACGGATTGACGTGCTCGAGCTCCCCCTTTGGCTCCGGGTTAGCCTTGCGGAAACGGCTGAAGGCCTCGCGGACTTCGGGCGGCGTCCAGGGTTTCATGGCTTTGAGAGATTTCTTGCCGGGGGCCTTGGGCTTCGCGGCGGCCACCTTCGCCTTTTTCTTCGGCACGGACGTTTTGCGGGGGGCCGGCGTGCGGGTGATTTTCGCCATGATCGGGATATACTGAGGGACGATGAGCACAGGCAATGAAATTGAGCGCGAACGATCTGCAAGCGAGGCTGAGCCTCAGATCTTTTCCGCGCGCCTGACGCCGCACCGCTCGCTGAACCGCACCGGCTTCCTCGCCGTGATGCTGTTCCTGAGCGCCGTCAGCTTCGTCACCGGCCTCGTCTTCCTGATGATGGGCGCCTGGCCGGTGTTCGGCTTTTTCGGCCTCGACGTGCTGGTGATCTGGTGGGCTTTCAAGGCCAATTTCCGTGCGGCGCGGGCCAGCGAGGAGATCGTGGTCACGCCATCTGAATTGCGCGTGCGGCGCGTCAGCCAGCATGGCCAGGTCGTCGAATGGACCTTCAATCCGCTCTGGGTTCGACTCGACATGGAAATCGACGAGGATTTTGGCATCGAGCACCTCTATCTGATCTCGCGAGGTCACCAGATCCAGATCGCCCGCTTCCTGGGGCCGGACGAAAAGGCAAGTTTCTACAAGGGTTTGGTTGAGGCCTTAAATGCCGCCAGGCGCGGTCCGACCTACAATCCGGTGACCTGATTTGCGGATCGGAAATCGGGTGGTTTCGTACCCCGCCCCCTCCTACATTTCCAGGCATGATGACACTCGCGATACATGACCAGCGCCTGGCCGGGCCGGGCTCCCAGAACGCCGCGATGCGCGACTATGATTCCGTGCGCCGGGCGATCGCCTTCATCTCCGAAAAATGGCGCACGCAGCCGACCATCGAGGCGATGGCGGATGCGGCCGGCGTCACCCCGGACGAGCTGCACCATCTGTTCCGCCGCTGGGCCTCGATCACGCCGAAGGCTTTTATGCAGGCGCTCACGCTCGATCACGCCAAGGGCTTGCTCAGGGATTCGGCGAGTATCCTCGACGCCGCGCTTGACTCCGGTTTGTCGGGTCCGGGCCGGCTGCACGATCTCTTCGTCACCCATGAGGCGATGTCGCCGGGCGAATGGAAGAACGGCGGCGCCGGCCTCACCTTGCGCTACGGCTTCCATCACTCACCGTTCGGCACCGCGATCGTGATCGCGACCGATCGCGGATTGTCGGGACTCGCTTTCGCCGATCCCGGTGAGGAACAGGTGGCGCTTGCCGATATGACGCGGCGATGGCGGAACGCAACTTACGTCGAGGATCACGAAGGTACCGCACCATTGGCGCAGCGCATCTTCGACACAAAACTCTGGCGGCCGGACCAGCCGCTGCGCGTGGTGATGATCGGTACCGATTTCGAGGTGCGGGTGTGGGAGACCTTGCTGAAGATCCCGATGGGCCGCGCGGTGTCCTATTCGGACATCGCCTGCAACATCAACAGCCCGAAAGCGTCACGCGCCGTCGGCGCCGCCGTCGGCAAGAACCCGGTGTCCTTCGTCGTGCCCTGCCACCGCGCGCTCGGCAAGAGCGGCACGCTCACCGGCTACCACTGGGGCATCACTCGCAAGCAGGCGATGCTGGGCTGGGAGGCCGGGCAGCTGGGGCTGCAGTAAGAGTTGCCACGCGTAAACTGCCCCACTTAGTCGTCCTGGCGAAAGCCAGGACGACACCGAGTGCTTGGCGGGACTCAGTCGCGCGCGAACGTCTTTATCCCGCCAGATCCAGCTTCGATGCCACCGTCGAATCCGCATTGAGCCGGTAGATGATCGGCACGCCGGTGGCGAGCTCGCGCTTCAAAATGCCTTCGGGCGAGAGCTTTTCCAGCACCATGATCAGCGCGCGCAGCGAATTGCCGTGAGCCGCGACCAATGTGCGCTTGCCGTTGAGCACGCCGGGCAGGATCTCCTGCACGTAATACGGCAGCGCGCGCGCCAGCGTGTCCTTCAGGCTTTCGCCACCGGGCGGCGGCACGTCGTAGGAGCGGCGCCAGATCAGCACCTGGTCCTCGCCCCATTTCTTGCGGGCGTCATCCTTGTTGAGACCGGAGAGATCGCCATAGTCGCGCTCGTTCAGCGCGAGGTTCTTCGTCGTCGACAGGCCCTTCTGGTCGAGCTCGCCGAGAATGAGATCGAGCGTGTGCTGTGCGCGCGTCAAGACCGAGGTGTATGCAACGTCGAACACGAGACCCTGCGCCTTCAGCTTGCGGCCGGCTTCCGAGGCTTCCTTGACGCCGAGCTCGGTGAGATCAGGATCCTTCCAGCCCGTGAAGAGGTTCTTCAGATTCCATTCGCTCTGGCCGTGCCGCACCAGCACGAGAAGACGTTCGCTCATCGACTGCTTTTCCGTTTCGTTCGTTGTTTAAGCATGATCTTGTCGGAAAACCGCTTCACACTTTTCCGGATCATGCTTCGTTCAGATGTCGGACAGGCCGAGTACGTCGGCCATGGAGTAGTGCCCCGGCTTCTTGCCATGCGCCCAGAGCGCGGCTTTCAGCGCGCCGTGGGCGAACAGCATGCGATCCTCCGCGTGATGCGACAGCGTCAGGCGCTCGAACGCGCCGAGGAAGCTCACGCTGTGATCGCCGGCCGCGGTGCCGCCGCGCAACGACGCAAAGCCGATGTCGCCGGGCTTGCGTGCGCCGGTGATGCCGTCGCGGCCGCGGTCTGCATGCTCGTCGAGCGCGATGCCGCGGCCGCTAGCTGCGGCCTGGCCCAGCATCAGTGCCGTGCCCGAGGGCGCGTCGATCTTCATGCGGTGATGGGTCTCGACGATCTCGATGTCGAAGCTCTCGTCGAGCGCCTTGGCGACTCGCTTGACCACAGCGGCAAGCAGATTGACACCCAGGCTCATATTGCCGGACTGCACCACGACGGCGCGGTTGGTGACGCTCTTGATCACGGCGTTGTCGGAGCCCGACAGGCCGGTCGTTCCGACCACGTGCACGAGGCCGCGCTCGGCGGCGATCGCGACATTGGCGAGGGTCGCCGCGGGCACGGTGAAATCCAGAATGCCGTCGGCGTCCTTCGACATCGCCCAGAGATCGCCGGAGAGTTTGATGCCATTGGCCGGCAGACCTGCCAGCACGCCGGCATCCTTGCCGAGCAGCTCCGAGCCCGGCGCCTCCAGCGCGCCGGCCAGCACCGCGCCTTTGGTCTCGGCAATCGCCCGCGTCAGCGCCCGGCCCATCCGGCCGCCGGCTCCAGCAACGATCAAGCGCATATCGGACATGGTGCGATCCTCTCACGGCCGTTGTAGCGGGGGGATGCAGTTCCGGCAACCGAGGGGGATTAGGGGCAGGTCGCCTGCGGCCATCCTTCGAGACGCCCGCCTGTGGCGGCCCTCAGGATGAGGTCGCGTCTTGCGGCAAGATATCAGACCCTCATGGTGAGGAGCCCGCAAGGCGGGCGTTCCGGACGATGCTCTGCATCGCCGGGCGAACCATGCAGGCCGAGCATTTCGGCAAGAGTAATAAGAGGAGTTCGCGCCTCAGCCGTCTGACGGTTGCGGGCCGTCATAGCCCTCGATGACGATGAGGTCGGCGACGGAGTGCGGCTGGCGCACCTTGATGTTGGCCTGGTATTCCGGCGAGTTGTAGCAGGCGATCGCGGTCTCGTAGTCCGGGAATTCGATCACGACATTGCGGGTGCGGCTGGCGCCTTCGACGGTGGTGAACTTGCCGGCGCGGACGACGAAGCGGCCACCCCATTTCTTGAAGATCGGACCATTGGCGACGGCATAGGGCTTGTAGCCCTCGTCACTGCTCACGTCGACGCGTCCGATCCAGTAGCCTTTTGCCATTGTTCTTCTCCCTGTGTTGGTAGTTAGCCGAGCGCTTGCGCGATCTCGGCCTGGATGGCCTCGGCGATCGCCCTGGAGTCCGTGGCTTCCACCACCGGCCGCCCGACCACGAGATAATCCGCGCCGGCCGCAATCGCGCGGCCCGGCGTCATGATGCGTTTCTGGTCGCCGCTCGCGGCGCCCGCCGGCCGGATGCCGGGGGTGACGAGGCTCATCTGGTGGCCGACGATCTTGCGCAAGGCTCCGACTTCCTCGGGCGACGATACCAGCCCGTCGATGCCGAGCACCTGCGCCTGCTGCGCGCGCGCTTCGACGAGCTCGGAGACGCCGAGCCGGAAGCCTGCCGCGTGCAGATCGTCCTCGTTGTAGGACGTCAGAACAGTGACGGCGAGGATCTTCAGGTTCGAGCTGCCGCGACCTTCGACGGCACCCTTCATGGTCTGCGGATAAGCGTGCACGGTGAGGAAGGTCGCGCCGAGCCTTGTGATGCTGTCGACGCCCTGCGCCACGGTGTTGCCGATGTCGTGCAGCTTGAGATCGAGAAAGACCTTCTTGCCCTGGTCGGCGAGCTTGCCGACCAGCGGCAAGCCGCCGGCATAAGCGAGCCGATAGCCGATCTTGTAGAAGGTGACGCTGTCGCCGAGCCGGTTGACCATAGCTTCCGCGGCATCAACGCTGGGCAGATCGAGCGCGACGATCAGGCGGTCTTTCGGGGCAATCTCGGCTGGCGTCATGTCACCTCACATCATGCGTTGGGAAACGTCGATCAACTGCCGCACCAGTTCCTTCAACGCGGCGATATCGCCCTCGTGCTTCAGCCTGTCCATATCGTCATAGGCCTGGTCGGCAAAGGCGAGCGTCAGCTGGCTGGCAATCACATTGGCGTGGCAGGAGGTCAGGATCAGCCGCAACGCCTGCAGCGCGCGAGCCGCGCCAAGCCGGCTCTGCGAGGCGCCGGCGAGCGCGAAGACGCGGTTGCGGAACACCTCGCCGCGCGGCTCGTGCAGCTCATGCACGCGGCTGACCCAGTCGATCGCGTTCTTCAGCAGCGGCGGCACCGAGGCGTTGTATTCGGGCGAGACGATCAACACGCCATGATGCGCGCCGATCATGCGCTTGAGATTGATCGCGTGCTTCGGCACACCGGATTTGGCCTGCAGGTCGCCGTCATAAATCGGCAGCGGAAAATCGGCGAGCGAGATCCGGGTGACGTCGACACCGGCCTGATCGAATGCATAGGCAGCGACCGCTGCCAGCTTCGCATTTTGCGAGCCGGTGCGCAGGGAGCCGGGAATGATCAGAATTTTCGGTGCGGACATCCGCTTCCATGCGTTCGGCGAAACGAGACCGCCACGCAAACAGGAATGCCGGCGGAATTAGTCCTTGCGATACACCCAGACGCGGGCCGGCGGAAGGTTCATCCAGATCCGTTCGGAGGCCTCTGTGGACACGCCGGGCAGCGATTTCGGAATCGGCGGCACCACCGCATAGGTGAACTGGACGAAGGGCGCACCGGGCGCCAGGGCCGTGAAGGCGTCGCGGATGAGCCGCAGCCGCGTCAGCATCGGTTTTGTGACCAGCGGCAGGCCGGAGACGACCGCGGAGGCCGGCGCGCTCAGCACGTTCCACAGGGTGTCGCGCAGACGATAGGCATCGCCCTGCACCACCTTGGCCTGCGGATAGCGGTCGCGCAGCAGGGCGCAGAAGCCTGGATTGTATTCGACGAGGACGAGACGCTTCTGGTCGACGCCGCGCTCGACCAGGGCCGAGGTGATGGCGCCGGTGCCGGGCCCGAGCTCGACCACCGGTGAGTCCGAATTGACGTCGACGTAATGGGCCATTGTCCGGGCCAGCAGCTTGCCCGACGGCATCACTGCGCCCATGTGGAGAGGCTTTTCGATCCATGACCGGAGAAAACGCACCTCGTCATCGAGACGGGGCTTCTTCAACGCACGCGCGGACGATGGCAATGGCATGTCGGGACCGGCCGGGACCGCGTGACCGCGGCGTGTCAGAAAATGGTCATAAAGACGTATAGGCCGAAGGCGGCACGGTCAAGACGCGTCAACTCGCGCGATTACCGAAGAAATCCTTGACCTTGGTGAAGAAACCCTCGGATTCCGGCTGGGTGTTGCCGGAGGAGAGTTTTTCGAACTCGGCCAGCAATTCCTGCTGTTTCTTGGTGAGATTTTGCGGGGTTTCGACCACGACCTGAACGTACATGTCGCCCATCTGGCGCGAGCGCAGCACCGGCATGCCTTTTGATGCGATGCGGAATCGGCGGCTAGACTGGGTCCCCGCGGGGACCTTCACCTTGGTCTTGCCCTTGTCGATGGTCGGCACCTCGAACTCGCCGCCAAGCGCCGCCGTCACCATCGAGATCGGCACACGACAATGCAGATCGGCGCCGTCGCGCTGGAAGAACTGGTGCTGGGCCAGCGACAGGAAGATGTAGAGGTCCCCAGGCGGACCGCCGCGGACCCCGGCCTCGCCCTCGCCGGCGAGTCTGATCCTGGTGCCGTCCTCCACGCCGGGGGGAATGTTGACCGACAGCGTCCGCTCGCGGGTGACGCGCCCCTGACCCGAGCAGGACGGGCAGGCGTCCTCGATCATCTGGCCGCGGCCCTGGCAGCCCGGACAGGTGCGCTCCAGCGTGAAGAAGCCCTGCGACTGCCGTACGCGTCCGGCGCCGCCGCAGGTCGAGCAGGTCTTCGGCTTGGTGCCGGCCCTGGCCCCGATGCCCGAACAGGCCTCGCAAGTGACCGAGACCGGGATCTCGATCTGCGCGGTCTTGCCGCCAAAAGCTTCCTCGAGCGTGATTTCCATGTTGTAGCGCAGGTCGGCGCCGCGCTCGCGGCCGCCACGGCCCCCGCGCTGTCCGGCCATGCCGAACAGATCTTCGAAAATGTCGGAAAAGGAGGAGGCGAAGCCCGCACCGAAACCGGCACCACCGCCCCCGCCCTGCTCGAAGGCGGCATGGCCGTAACGGTCATAGGCAGCGCGCTTGTCCTTGTCTTTCAGGACCTCGTAGGCCTCGTTGATTTCCTTGAACTTGACTTCGCTGGTGTTGTCCCCCGGATTGCGGTCGGGGTGAAACTTCATCGCCAGCTTGCGGAACGACGATTTCAGCGCGGAATCGTCGGCATCGCGTTCGACTTCGAGGGTTTCGTAGTAGCAGCGCTTGGTGGACGTGGACATGATGAGCTCAGTCTATCCGATCGCGATTCAAGTCGGAGCGACGCAACGTCGCCATGCAACGATATAGGCAGCCTTCGGCCTCGCGGCAGAGGATTGCACGGCAGTGTTCAGAATAACGGCTGGGAATTGATCGATCGCAACGGGCCCGAATTTAACAGAGCCGATTTTCAAAGAGTCTTGGCCCGTCGAGCCCGACACGATGGCCTCCCCCGCGAGGGAGGAGGCCGTTGGCGCGTGTGGGGTCCAAGCCGTCCGCATCATCACCCTCGCGGGGTTCAGGCGGACTTCTTGTTGGTCTTGTCGTCGTCGACTTCGGTGAATTCCGCGTCGACGACGTCGTCCTTGGCCGCATCCTTCTTGGCGTCGGCTTCGGCCTGCTGCTTGTACATGGCCTCGCCGAGCTTCATCGAAGCCTGGGCCAGCGTTTGGGTCTTGGCCTTGATCGCTTCGGCATCGTCGCCCTTCAGCGCTTCCTTGAGGTCGCTGACGGAATCCTCGATGGCGCGGCGCTCGGTCTCGGCGACCTTCGAACCGTGCTCGGCCAGTGCCTTCTCGGTCGAATGCACCAGTCCATCCGCGTCGTTCTTGGCAGTCACGGCCTCGCGGCGCTTCTTGTCCGCCTCGGCATTGGCCTCGGCGTCCTTGACCATCTTCTCGATGTCGGCTTCCGATAGACCGCCGGAGGCCTGGATGCGGATCTGCTGCTCCTTGGACGTGGCCTTGTCCTTGGCCGAGACGTTGACGATGCCGTTGGCGTCGATGTCGAACGTCACCTCGATCTGCGGCATGCCGCGCGGGGCCGGCGGAATGCCCATCAGGTCGAACTGGCCGAGCATCTTGTTGTCGGCCGCCATTTCACGCTCGCCCTGGAAGACGCGGATGGTGACCGCGTTCTGACTGTCCTCGGCGGTCGAGAACACCTGGCTCTTCTTGGTCGGGATCGTGGTGTTGCGGTCGATGATGCGGGTGAACACGCCGCCCAGAGTCTCGATGCCCAGCGACAGCGGGGTCACGTCGAGCAGCAGCACGTCCTTGACGTCGCCCTGAAGCACGCCGGCCTGGATCGCGGCGCCGATCGCCACGACTTCGTCCGGGTTGACGCCCTTATGCGGCTCCTTGCCGAACAGCTGCTTCACGACTTCCTGGACTTTCGGCATGCGCGACATGCCGCCGACCAGCACCACTTCGCCGATCTCGGCGGCGGTGAGGCCGGCATCCTTCAGCGCCTTGCGGCAGGGCTCGACGGTCTTCTGAACGAGATCATCGACCAGCGCCTCGAACTTGGCGCGGGTGAGCTTCATCGTCAGATGCTTCGGGCCGGTCTGGTCCGCGGTGATGAAGGGCAGGTTGATCTCGGTCTGCGTCGTCGACGACAGCTCGATCTTGGCCTTTTCGGCGGCTTCCTTCAGGCGCTGCAACGCGAGCTTGTCGTTGCGCAGGTTGATGCCCTGCTCCTTCTGGAATTCGTCGGCGAGATAGCCGACCAGGCGCATGTCGAAGTCTTCGCCGCCGAGGAAGGTGTCGCCGTTGGTCGACTTCACCTCGAACACGCCGTCGCCGATTTCTAGAATCGAGATATCGAACGTGCCGCCGCCGAGATCGTACACGGCGATCGTACCGGCCTTTGTCTTGTCGAGGCCGTAGGCGAGCGCGGCCGCGGTCGGCTCGTTGATGATGCGCAGCACTTCAAGGCCCGCGATCTTGCCGGCGTCCTTGGTCGCCTGGCGCTGGGCGTCGTTGAAGTAGGCGGGCACGGTGATGACGGCCTGGTCGACCTTCTGGCCGAGATGGGCTTCCGCGGTCTCCTTCATCTTCTGCAAGATGAACGCCGAGACCTGCGAGGGCGAGTAGGTCTGGCCGTCGGCCTCGACCCAGGCGTCGCCGTTGGAAGCCTTCACGATCTTGTACGGAACGAGCTTCTTGTCCTTCTCGACCATCGGGTCGTCGTAGCGGCGGCCGATCAGGCGCTTCACTGCGAAGAACGTGCGCTCGGGATTGGTGACGGCCTGGCGCTTGGCCGGCTGGCCGACGAGGCGCTCACCGTCGTCCGTCACGGCGACGATCGAAGGCGTCGTGCGCATGCCTTCGGAATTCTCGATGACTTTGGCGTTCTTGCCATCCATTACGGCGACGCACGAATTCGTGGTGCCGAGGTCGATCCCGATGACCTTTCCCATGGTCCTGTATCCTTGTTTTTGCGGCAGGCTGGCTGGGCCCAGAAGGCACCCGAACCGAAACCCCCTAAGATCAAACATTCGCGATATTGCGATGGTTGGGGGTCATATAGGAGGGGGGGAGGTGCCTGCAAGGACCGAACGCAAGTTTCGGCCGTGAAAACATTGGGTTTTGGAAGAACATATCCGGGCTGCACCGCCCTTGCGGGTGAGGAATTATTAACAGGTCCGCGATTGGCCGGCATCCGCTACCGCATCCCGCCCCGCCCTGTTGCGGCCAGACCAAAACCGTTAAAAGGCGGGCAGCCGGCCGGGCTCGTCCTCGGGCTGCCTCGCGCGACAAAGCGGCCGGCTGGCCACCATCGAACGGCCTCAATGTGAACCAATCAGAGTGCCCATGAAGCTGATCCGCCCCCTCGCCGCGCTCGCCCTCCTCGTCGCCTCTACGCTTCCGGCTCTGGCCGCCGACGCCGTTTTCCCACCCGGCTTGCGCCTCGGCATGGTGCCATTGGTCGGCCTCAGCACGGCCAAGACCTTTCCCGGCTTCGAGAGCGAGGACGGCAACGTCAAGGTGCTGATCACGGAGCTGCCGCCGGCCGCCTATGGCGAGGTCGTGAGCGCCTTCAACTCCAACCCGGCCGGCACCAACGGCGTCAAGCAGGACAAGATCGAGACGCCCGCGGGCGTGGCCTATTTCACCACGGAGAGCGGCAAGGCGGGCGAGACGCCAGTGCGGCGCTATTCGATGATCGTGCCGGGCGCCGGCTTCTCCGGCTACGTCGCGGTGCAGATTCCGGAGAATGCGATCAAGATCTACACCGACGAGGCGGTGCGGCAGATGTTCGCGAGCGTCGTCACCCGGAAGCAGGTCTCGGCCGAAGAGCAGATCGCACTGATGCCGTTCAAGATCACCGATCTCGCCGACTTCAAGGACGTCCGCACGCTGGCGCCGGGCTCGAGTATCATCCTGGCCGACGGCGACGAGAGCTCCGGCTATGAATCGAAGCCGTTTATCATCCTCGGCGTGATTGGCGCCACCCCGCAAGCCGCCGACGACCGCGCCCGCTTCGCCCAGGAGGCGGCGCTCCAGATTCCCGGCGTGCGCGAGTCGCGCGTCACCATGTCCGAGCCGATCCGCATCAGCGGCCAGCAGGGTTTCGAGACCCGGATCGACGGCGTCAGCGGCAAGGACAAGACGCCGGTGACCGTGGTGCAGTGGATCCGCTTCAGCAGCGGCGGCGCCTCGCTGCGCATCATCGCCAGCGCCCCGCGCGAGCAATGGCCGGCCGCCTTCACCCGCTTCCGCGCGGTCCGCGACGGCATCCAGCCGAAGGGCTAGCAGCATCCGCAAGCGGGAGAGGTGCACCGAACCCGCGGCTCAAGCCCAACCACTCACCAAAGCCGGCTGCATTTTCGGGCTTCTGTTCGTATACGAACGGAACTAGGCTCCCCTTCCGTTGAGTTCATCCTGGAGGGAGGCGAATGATGCTGGATCGGCGACAAGTCTTGGCGGCGCTCGGGACGAGCGCGCTCGTGGCGCTCGCGCCCACGGCAATTCTGGCAGCGGCATCGATCAAGCCGGACGATGCATCCGCGCTGCTCGTGATCGACGTGCAGAACTGCTTCCTGCCCGGCGGCAGCCTTGCCGTGAAGGAAGGCGAGCAGGTGGTGCCCGTCATCAACAAGATCTCGAAAGCATTTTCGAATGTGGTGATGACGCAGGACTGGCACACGCAAGGCCATATTTCCTTTGCGTCAGTCCACGCCGGCAAGAAGCCGTTCGAGACCGTCGATCTTCCCTACGGCAAGCAGGTGCTGTGGCCCGACCATTGCGTGCAGGGCACCGACGGCGCCGCGCTGTCGAAAGACCTTGCGATCCCGCACGCCGAGCTCATCATCCGCAAGGGTTTTCACAAGGACGTCGACAGCTATTCGGCCTTCCTCGAAGCCGACGGCAAGACCTCGACGGGTCTCGCCGGCTATCTGAAGGCGCGCAAGATCAAGCGCGTCTTCGTCGCGGGGCTGGCGACGGATTTCTGCGTCGCCTGGACCGCGCTCGACGCGCGCAAGGCGGGCTTCGAGGTCTATGTGGTGGAAGACGCCTGCCGCGGCATCGACAATCAGGGTTCGCTGGCAAAAGCCTGGGCCGACATGGCCAAGGCCGGCGTGAAGCGGATTCAGTCCGCGGATATCGCGGCGAGCGCGTAGGCCCGGTCAAAAAACTGCAAGACCCTCAGCCTGAGGAGCGCGCTTCTTCGCGCGCGTCTCGAAGGATGCAGGCCGCGCTGCAGCAGCGCGGCCTGCATGGTTCGAGACGGCGCTGACGCGCCTCCTCGCCATGAGGATCGACTTAGTTGGCCGCGCCGTTCGGCTCGTTGCTGTTGGCAGCGGGCGCAGCCTTGGCGCCGCCCTTGGCGACACCGACCAAGGCGGGACGCAGCACGCGCTCGCCGATGGTGTAGCCGGCCTGCATGACCTGGACGACCGTGCCTGCGGGCACCGACGCATCGGGCACCTCGAACATCGCCTGCTGGAAGTTCGGGTCGAACTTCTGGCCCGAGGGGTCGAACTTCTTCACGCCGTGTTTTTCCAGCGCGCTGAGCAGCGAGCGCTCAGTCAGCTCGACGCCCTCGATCAGCGAGGCGAGGCCTGCATCGGCCGCCGCACGGGCTTCGGCCGGAACGGCATCGAGCGCGCGCTGCAGGTTGTCGGCGATGTCGAGCACGTCGCGGGCAAAGCCGGTGATGCCGTAGAGGCGGGCATCCGCGACCTCCTTGGTGGTCCGCTTGCGCAAATTCTCCATTTCGGCCAGCGTCCGCAGCATGCGGTCGCGCGCCTCGGCGACTTCCTTCTGCAGAAGCTCGACGGAGCCGGGCTCGGGATCGTCGGGCATGATGTAGGGTTTTGACACCACGGGCTCGCCGGCCGCAGCACTCGTGTCTTCGGGTTGCCGGTCTCGATCGGTCATCGGCTCTCTTTTCGCATTCGTCTCAGGGGATTTCTGGCCCGGATATCGTGCTTCGGGCGGCGAAAATCAAGCGCCCGTGATCGGCCCGGCCGCCGGTCAGCCCCCCAGGAGCCGGCTGACGATGCGGGCAGCGTAGTCCACGGTGGGGATCACGCGGGCATAATTCAGCCGCGTCGGCCCGATCACGCCCAAAACGCCGACGATATGGCCGGCGGCGTCCCGATAGGGCGAGATGATGGTGGACGAACCCGACAGCGAGAACAGCTTGTTCTCACTGCCGATGAAGATCCGCACGCCTTCCGCGGTTTCGGCCCGGCCGAGCAGGTCGATCACGCCGCGCTTGGTCTCGAGATCGTCGAACAGCAGGCGAACGCGCTCGAGATCCTCCAGCGCATGCAAATCCTCGAGCAGATTGGCGTGGCCGCGGACGATGAGCTGGCGATCCTCGTTCTCGCCGCCGGACCAGCTGGCGATGCCGGCCGAGATCACCTTGTGCGTCAGCTGATCGAGCTCGGTGCGCGCCTCTCCGAGCGCGGTCTCGAGCTCCAGCCGCGCCTCGGCCAGGGTCCGGCCCCGAATGCGGGCATTGAGGAAGTTGCCGGCTTCGGTCAACGCCGAGGATGGAACTCCCGGCGGCAGCGTCAACACGCGATTTTCGACCTGCCCGTCCTCGCCGACCAGGATCACCAATGCCTTTTCCGGTTCCAAGCGGACGAATTCGATATGTTTCAGCCGCGCATTGGATTTCGGCGTCAGCACGACCGCGGCCGCGCGGGTCAGGCCGGAGAGCCGCGTCAATGCCTCCTCGAGCGCAGCCTCCACCGATTGCGCGTGGCCGACGGAGGTCAACTGGCTCTGGATCGCCTGCCGTTCACTGTCATTGAGGTCGCCGACCTGCATCAGGGCATCGACGAAGAACCGCAGGCCGAGTTCCGTCGGCAATCGGCCGGCGGAGGTGTGCGGGGCGTAGATCAGGCCGAGCTGTTCCAGATCGGCCATGACGTTGCGGACCGAGGCGGGCGACAGCGGCATGGCAATCAGGCGCGAAATATTGCGCGAGCCCACCGGCTCCCCGGTCGCGAGATAGCTTTCGACGATTTGACGAAAGATGTCGCGGGAACGCTCGTTGAGCTGGGCGAGGCCCGCGCGCGGCGCGATCAGATGGATCGGATCGTGATGGGCCACAGACGGTAACTCCTCTAAGACACAGGTAATTTGTCTATCCCGGATGCTTCTGACAAGCGTGGCGTTGGCGGATTGGAAATCGGGGGTGAAGAAGGCCTCGATCTTCCCCCTTGCCGCCCACCCTCACCCCCCTACAAGCACCGCCAACAGCCCTTTTCCGAGAGTTTTGGAGGATTTCCCATGCGGCCAAGCCGCCGTGCGCCCGACGAATTGCGCCCCGTGACGCTGGAGCGCGGCGTGGTCAAATATGCGGAAGGCTCGTGCCTGGTGAAATTCGGCGACACCCACGTGCTGGTCACCGCCACGCTGGAAGACCGCCTGCCGCCATGGCTGAAGGGCCAGGGCCGCGGCTGGGTCACCGCCGAATACGGCATGCTGCCGCGCGCGACCTCGGAACGCACCCGCCGCGAGGCCTCCGCCGGAAAGCAGAGCGGCCGCACCGTCGAAATCCAGCGCCTGATCGGCCGCTCGCTTCGCACCATCATCAATCTCGAAGCGCTCGGTGAGCGCCAGATCACGGTCGATTGCGACGTGCTCCAGGCCGACGGCGGCACCCGCACCGCCTCGATCACCGGTGCCTGGGTCGCGCTCGCCGATTGCGTCAGCTGGATGAAGGCGCGCAACATGGTCAAGGCCAATGTGTTGCGCGACAACGTCGCCGCGATCTCCTGCGGCATCTACAAGGGCACGCCCGTGCTCGACCTCGACTATGCCGAGGACTCCGAAGCCGACACCGACGCCAATTTCGTCATGACCGGCGATGGCCGCATCATCGAGGTCCAGGGCACCGCGGAACGCGAGCCATTCACGGAAGCCGAGTTCCTGGCGTTGATGGCGCTGGCGCGCAAGGGCGTCGCGCGTCTCGTGGACTTGCAGAAACTGGCGGTAGCGTAGTCAATAGCCCGATGCACCGCCGAATCACCGGAAAGCTGGTTATCGCGACCCATAATCCCGGCAAGCTCGCCGAGATGAAGGAGCTACTCGCGCCTTACGGCATCGAAGCAGTGTCGGCCGGCGAGCTCGGCCTTCCCGAGCCGGAAGAAACCGGAAACGATTTCCGCAGCAATGCCGCGATCAAGGCGATCGCGGCGGCGCAGGCAACGAAGCTGCCGTCTTTCGCCGATGATTCCGGCATCGTGGTCGACGCGCTCGACGGCGCGCCCGGCATCTACTCGGCGCGCTGGGCCGGCCCGAACAAGGATTTTGCCGCAGCGATGGCGCAGATCGAGCGTCTGTTGCAGGAGCGCGGCGCGACCACGCCGGCCAAACGCAAGGCGCACTTCGTTTCCGCGCTCTGCGTTGCATGGCCCGACGATCATCTCGAAGAGGTCGAGGGGCGCGTCGACGGCACGCTGGTGTGGCCGCCGCGCGGCACCGCCGGCTTCGGCTACGACCCGATGTTTTTGCCCGACGGCCATAGCCGCACCTTCGGCGAGATGGAGAGCATCGAGAAGCACGGCCTGCCGCCGCTCGGTCTCGGCCTGTCGCATCGTGCCCGCGCCTTCGTGAAACTGGCGGAGATCTGCCTTGAGCCGCGCTAAGGAAGCCTTCGGCGTCTACGTGCACTGGCCGTTCTGCCTGTCGAAGTGCCCCTATTGCGACTTCAACAGCCACGTTCGCCACGCCCCGATCGACGAGCCGCGGTTTGCGTCAGCATTCGCGCGCGAAATCGCTGCGACCGCCGAGCGCGCGCCCGGACGCGAAGTCACCTCGATCTTTCTCGGCGGCGGTACGCCCTCGCTCATGCAGCCTGCAACCGTCGGCGCTGTGCTCGACGCCATCGGCAAGCACTGGACCGTGGCGAAAGACGTCGAAGTCACGCTGGAGGCAAACCCGACCAGCGTCGAGGCTACGCGCTTCGCCGGCTATCGCGCCGCCGGCGTCAACCGCGTCTCGCTCGGCGTGCAGGCGCTCGACGATGCCTCGCTGAAAGCGCTCGGCCGCATGCACAGCGCGCGCGAGGCCCTCGATGCCGTCGCTATCGCGCGCCGCTCGTTCGATCGCTATTCGTTCGACCTGATCTACGCCCGTCCCGACCAGACGCCCGCGATGTGGGCCGATGAATTGCGTCTCGCGATCGGCGAGGCGGCCGAGCATCTGTCGCTCTATCAATTGACGATCGAAGAAGGCACGCCGTTCTTCGGCCTACATCAAGCCGGCAAGCTGAAGACGCCGGATGAAGCGGTCGCACGCGCGCTCTACGACGTCACGCAGGAGACCTGCGACAGGCTCGGCCTGCCCGCCTACGAGATTTCAAATCACGCGCGGCGCGGCGCCGAGTGCCGGCACAATCTGGTCTACTGGCGCGGCGAAGAATATGCCGGCATCGGCCCCGGCGCCCATGGCCGCCTCGACATCGACGGTATCAGGCACGCGACCGCCACCGAGAAGCGCCCCGAAGCCTGGCTGATGCGGGTCGAGACCAACGGCCACGGCGTCGTCACCGACGATCTCCTCAACAGCGAAGAGCGCGCCGACGAATTCCTGCTTATGGGATTGCGCCTCGCCGAGGGCATCGACCCCGAGCGTTACAAAGCGCTCTCCGGCCGCTCACTCGATCCCAAGCGCATCACGCTGCTGAGCGAAGAAGGTGCAATCACGGTGGATGCAACGGGACGGCTGCGCGTGACGAGCAGCGGTTTTCCGGTGCTGGACGCGGTGGTCGCGGATCTCGCGGCGTAAAGTCTCTCCATCGTCGTCCTGGCGAAAGCCAGGACGACGTCGAGGAAACAGCTACGCCCCAAAGCTCTTCGGCGAGCCCGCGACCGCAACGCCGCCGCCGGTCGTGACCTTCATCACCGCCAAGCCCCGCTCATTGGTGCCGTCGGCGCGAAAGCGGAACAGGCCGTCGATGCCGGCAAAGCCGGAGGGATTGGTGAGCACGTCCGACGAAAAGCGCGTCGTGCCCTGCGTACGCGCCAGCGCGGCCACCAGGGCGACCGCATCATAGGCAAGCGTGGCGGTGCGCACGGGCTCGGCGCCATATTTGGTGCGATAGCGGCCGGAGAAGGCGCGGAAGCCGGCCGGGTCCGGCGCGGCGTAGAGGCCGCCTTGCAAGTTGGAGCTGGCATAGACGCGCGGACTGTCCCACAGGCCGGTGCCGAGCAGCTGGATATTGCGCAGATTCGCACCCGCCGCGCTCATCGCATCGGCGACCGAGACGACGGCGTCGCCATCATCGGCGATGAACAGCGCATCGGCGCTGCCGAGCTGCTGCGCCACGGTCCGGGCCGGCGTGGCGCGATCGGCGCCGTATTTCTCGAACGCGACGATGCGCCCTCCGCGGCGCGGCACCGCCGCCTTCACCGCGGCCTCGACCACATTGCCATAGGCATTGTCGGGCACGAGCACGGCGACGGAGCGCTTCCCGATGCTGGCGGAATATTCGACGATGCGGTTGACGTCGGACTCCGGCAGGAAGCTCAGCAGATAGACACCGCGGCCGGCGATGCTGGAATCGGTCGAGAACGCCATCACCGGGATGCCGCGCGTGCGCGCGATCTGCGCCACCGCAGGCACCGACTGCGCGAATAGCGGCCCCAGGATGATCTCGGCGCCCTCATCGACCGCCTGCTGCGCACTGGCCTGCGCGCCCTGCGGGCTGCCATTGTCGTCCTTGATCAGGAGCTGGATGTTGGGATTCTGGAACTCGGCCAGCGCCATCTCGGCGGCGTTGCGCATCGACTGCGCGGCAAGGCCGGCATTGCCAGATGCCGACAACGGCAGGATCACGGCAACCTTCACCCCGCCGGTGCCGGCGGTCGTCGCCTGTTGCGGCGGGCCGGCCGGCTGGGCCGGAGGCGGGGAGGAACTGCTGAACGGATTGGAGAACTGGCTCAGGCTCTGCTGCACGCCGGCGCAGGCCGACAGCAGCGGCGCGCCGAGCAACAGACCGAGCGCGCTTCGCCGCGTCGCCCCTGACATCAGGGGCCCCTGAACGGGAGACTCCTCCGAAAAGGAGGATCTGGGATCACGTGGGCCCGTCATGACAGTTTCTCTTCCGACCGACCGTCGCCAGCCGGTCACGACATTCTTTCCACGACACCGGCCATGGATTCAGGCATATTGTCGGCAAATAGTTAACTCAAACAAAAGGATAATGCCCGCTTAACGCGGCTTCCTCTCAAGTTCTGGCTAGCTGTCCGCCGTCCGTCACCCAGCATCAAGGCGGCGTTTCCGCCGCGAATATGGCGCTGACGCTTCATTCCCTGGGGAATGTGATGCCGAATGGATCACATTCCAGTCCTGCCTCGCCCCTTGCCTCGCCCAGGCACGATCTTTTTCCGGGGACCGGTTCCCAGCCCCGGGGATCATGCCTAAGTTCGTCTGATTATGCGCGCAAAGCCGTCCCCGACAAACACACCTGAGACGACGGAGGCCGCCTCGCGCGGTTTCTCCGTCGACGCCCATCGCCTTGTCGCGCCGAAGGCCGCGCCTGGCCTGCACCTGGTCGCGACCCCCATCGGCAATCTCGGTGACATCACGCTGCGGGCGCTGCAGACCCTCGCCGGGGTCGATGTCATCGCCTGCGAGGACACCCGCATCACGCGGCGTCTGACCGAGCGCTACGACATCTCCGCGCAGCTCAAGCAATACCACGAGCACAACGCGGAAGCGGCCCGTCCGAAGATCCTGGAGCGGCTTTCGCAGGGTGGTTCGATCGCGCTGGTGTCGGATGCCGGCACGCCGTTGATCTCGGACCCCGGCTACAAGCTGGTGCGCGAGGTCTGCGCCGCCGGCCACGCGGTCTACGCGCTGCCCGGCCCGTCCTCGGTGCTGGCGGCGCTATCGGTCGCAGCGCTGCCGACCGACCGCTTCTTCTTCGAAGGCTTTCTGCCTTCGAAATCCGCCGCGCGAAAGTCGCGCCTGGCCGAGCTTGCGCGCATCGATGCGACGCTGGTGATGTTCGATTCCGGCAACCGCGTGCAGGACACGCTCGCCGAGCTCGCCGAGATCATGGGGACCCGGGAAGCCGCGATCTGCCGCGAGCTGACCAAACTGCACGAGCAGATTTCGCGCGCGACGCTGCGTGAGCTGGCGCGCGATGCCGATACGCTGGAGACGCGCGGCGAATTCGTGCTGGTGATCGCTCCACCTGCGGCGGATGCCGGGATGCTGACATCGGACGCGCTCGACGACCTTCTGCGCGAGCAGCTCGCCGCGAACAGCGTCAAGGATGCGGTGGCGCATGCGGTCGCGCTCTCGGGCCGGCCGCGCCGCGAGGTCTATGCCCGCGCGCTCGAGCTTGCCAAAGATCTGCGGGGCGGCGATGGCGAAGAATGAGGCCCCGGCGGAACCGAAAATCGCCTCGCCCGAGCGCGTCGCCGCGTTTCGCACCGGCATCTCCGCGGAAAGCCGCGCCGCGGCCTATCTCATGGCCAAGGGCTACCGCATCCTCGCCAAACGTTACCGCACGCCGCATGGCGAGATCGACATCGTGGCGCGCCGCCGCAATTTGATCGCCTTCGTCGAGGTCAAGGCGCGCGCGACGCTGGACGACGCCGCCTTCGCCGTGACGCCGCGCCAGCAGCAGCGCATCATCGATGCCGCGCAAGGCTGGCTCGTCGCGCATCCCGAGCATGCGGAATTTGAGATGCGATTCGATGCCATGCTGATTGCGCCGAAACGACTTCCACGCCATGTGTTGGCGGCATTCGACGCCTCGACCTGAAAGGCAGACCATGAAACTGAACGTCGCCGTCCAGATGGACCCCATCGCCCGCATCAACATCAAGGGCGATTCCACCTTTGCGCTGCTCCTGGAGGCGCAGAAGCGCGGCCATGGTCTGTCCTATTACACGCCCGACAAGCTCTCGATGGTCGGCGAGGAGATCGTCGCTCCGGTTCAGCTGCTCACCGTGCGCGACGAGCCCGGCAATCATTTCACCCTGGGCGAACCCAGGCGCGAGGCGCTCAACAGCTTCGACGTGGTGTTGCTGCGCCAGGATCCGCCGTTCGACCTCGCCTACATCACCTCGACGCACCTTCTCGAACGCATCCATCCGAAGACACTCGTCGTCAATGACCCCGCATCGGTGCGCAACGCGCCGGAAAAGCTGTTCGTGATGAACTTCCCGCAGCTGATGCCGCCGACGCTGATCTCGCGCGATCTCGACGAGATCAACGCGTTTCGCGACAGGCACGGCGCCGTCGTCATGAAGCCGCTGCACGGCCATGGCGGCGCTGCGGTGTTCCGCGTGATGCCGCAGGACATGAATTTCGGCTCGCTGTTCGACATGTTCTCCGTGACGTTCAAGGAAGCCTGGGTAATCCAGCAGTTCATCCCCGAGGTAAAGCACGGCGACAAGCGCATCATCCTGATCAATGGCGAGTTCGCCGGCGCGGTGAATCGCGTGCCGGCCACGGACGACCTCCGCTCCAACATGGTGCGCGGCGGCGCAGCGCAGGAGACCGAGCTCACGCCGCGCGAGCGCGAGATCTGCGCTACCGTCGGCCCGGCGCTCCGCGAGCGCGGGCTGTTGTTCGTCGGCATCGACGTCATCAACGGCAACCTCACCGAGATCAACGTGACCTCGCCGACCGGCATCCGCGCCATCGCGCGGCTCGGCGGACCGGACGTTGCCGCAAAGCTCTGGGACGTGATCGAGCAAAAGCGCGCGAAGTAGCCGCCGGCCCGTAGCCCGGATGGAGCGCAGCGAAATCCGGGATGCCACATCATGTTCAGCGGCCCCGGATTGCGCTTCGCTCCATCCAGGCTACGTAATGCATGCGCGGCATCACCCCACACACCACTAACCACCCATTCACCATGACGCCGCGCGCATCATTCGAACGCAGTGGCCGCACTGCGTGAAACTACGGGGCCGGTGGCCGACCGGCTAACGCGACGTTCACCATCTGCCGAAAGACCACAGCGCGGCCGTCGATCACATTCGGCCTCGCAACACCGCTTATACTTTTGCTGCCTACTCATCGACACGGGGACCCGCCAGGTGCGGTTCGAGTACCCTGCGTAAGAGTAGAAGCGTATGAACACCGCACGCATTATCGTTCTCGTCATCGCGCTGGGCGCCGGCGGCGTCGCTGCGTATCTGGCGAGCGGCTATGACAATAAGCCCGCGCCCGTTCTCCCCGTCGCCGAGAAGCTGCCGACGGTCGAGGTCCTGGTCGCCAAGAACGACATTCAGCTCGGTCAAGCCGTGAAGCCCGAGGACCTGCAATGGCAGCTCTGGCCGGCCGCGACCGCGAGCAGCGCCTTCATCCGCCGCGACAACAGGCCCGAGGCGCAGATCCAGATTGCAGGCTCGATCGCACGCGTGCCGTTGATGCAGGGCGAGCCAATCCGCGAGCAGAAGCTGGTCAGGGCCGACGGCTCCGGCTTCATGGCCGCGATCCTGCCGTCGGGCATGCGCGCCGTCTCCACCGAGATTTCAGCCGAGACTGCCGCCGGCGGCTTCATCCTGCCGAATGACCGCGTCGACATCATGCTGACCCGCCGCCTGAAGAATCCTGACGGGGCCGCCGGTAACGACCTCATCCTATCCGAAGCGATCCTGACCAATATCCGCGTGCTCGCGATCGACCAGGCGCCGAAGGAAAAGGACGGCCAGAACGCCGTGGTCGGCAGGACCGTCACGCTCGAGCTTAAACCCGACCAGGTCGCCGCGCTATCGGCAGCGCGCCAGGGCGGCACGCTGACACTCGCGCTGCGCAGCATCGTCGATGCCAACTCGGTCGACAGCACGCCCGAGGACCAGGCGAGCAAGCGGTCCGGCGGGGTCAACGTGATCCGCTACGGCGTACAGGCGCGGCAACTGACGTCACAGAAGTGATGGGGACATGATGAACTACGGGGATGATCGGACGGGCATGCGCATTCGGGGGAATCGCGCGCGCTCGTTCTGGACGGGGACGATGCTGACCCTGGGGCTCCTCGCAGCCCCCGATGTCGTCAGCGCCGCAGATGCGCCGGTCGGCGACCAGGCGCCGATGCAGGCAGCCGATCTCGATGTTTCGCCGGTCGGGACGATCGCGCCGGCGAAGACGCGCTTCCTGTCGCTCGGCGTCGGCAAGTCCGCCGTCATCGACCTGCCGCGCGACGTCAAGGACGTGCTGGTCGCCGATCCCAAGATCGCCAATGCCGTGATCCGCTCGGCCCAACGCGCCTATATCATCGGCGGACAGGTCGGCCAGACCAACGTCGTGTTCTTCGCCGCCGACGGCCAGCAGGTCGCCGCCTACGATATCGCGGTGAAGCGCGATCTCAACGGCATGCGCACGGCGCTGCGCCAGTCGCTGCCGGGCGTGCAGATCGAAGGCGTCGGCGACAGCGTGATGCTGACAGGCTCGGTGTCGAGCCCGGTCGAGGCCCAGCAGGCCGGCGACGTCGCCGCGAAACTGGTCGGCGGCTCCGACAAGGTGGTCAATAACATCATCGTGCGCGGCCGCGACCAGGTGATGCTCAAGGTCGTCGTCGGCGAAGTGCGCCGCGATATCGTCAAGCAGTTGGGCGTCGATCTCAGCGCCAGTCTGAACGCCGGCACCGCGGTGGTGAACTTCAACAATTCCAACCCGTTCTCGGTCAGCGGCGGACCGATCGTCAGCAACAACGGATTAGGTGTCGCCGGTCTCACCAAAGGCTTCGCGACCGTCAGCGCCACGATGCGCGCGATGGAAAGTGCCGGTGTCATGCGCACGCTCGCCGAGCCGAGCCTGACCGCGATCTCCGGCGAATCCGCCACCTTCATCGCCGGCGGCGAATTCCCCATTCCCTCGGGCTATGCCTGCGATCCCGTCACCCACGTTTGCACCACCCAGATCACCTACAAGAAGTTCGGCATCTCCCTGAACTTCACCCCGGTCGTGCTGAGCGAGGGACGGATCAGCCTGCGGGTGATGACCGAGGTGTCCGAGCTGTCGAACCAAAGCGCCATCACGGTGACCCAGGCGCTGTCGTCGAGCTCGACCAACTCGATCACCATCCCCTCGATCCAGACCCGTCGCGCCGAAACGACGCTGGAAATTCCCTCGGGCGGTTCGATGGCCATGGCCGGCCTGATCCAGCAGCAGACCAAACAGGCGATCAACGGCCTGCCCGGCGTCGACCAGGTACCGATCATCGGCGCGCTGTTCCGCAGCCAGGACTTCGTCAACAACGAGACCGAGCTGATGGTGATCGTGACGCCTTATGTGGTGCGCGCGGTGGCTCAGAAGGAACTGTCCCGGCCCGACGACGGCTTCGCCCCGGCGTCTGACGCCCAGACGGCGCTGCTCGGTCGCATGAACCGCCTCTATGGCGTCGCGCGCCGCGTCGATCCGATCGCGGGCACGCCCGGCGATTTCGGCTTCATCATCGACTGACGACGAACGGACAGCCTGAGGAACGGGGCAAGAGACGGGGCACGAGGGGATGAAGCGATGACGAAGACCATGGCCGATCGACGTCGCGGGTTGAGCGTCGCGCTGGCACTGACGGGGCTCTCCGTCATGCTGGGCGCCTGCAACACCACCGGCGAGATCGTCACCCAGACGGTGCCGACCGACTATCGCCAGCGTCACCCGATCGCGGTCGAGGAAGCCAAGAAGTCGATCGTGATATTCGTCGGCAAGGCTCGCGGCGGCCTCTCGGCCGCGCAGCACGCGGACGTCGCCGGCATTGCCCGGGACTGGGTGCGCGAAGGCACCGGCTCGGTCGTGGTCGACGTCCCGGTCAACGCGGCGAATTCGCGCGCGGCGGCGGCGACCTATCACGAGATCCGTTCCGTGCTCGCATCCGTCGGCGTGCCATCGCGTGCCATCGTCCAGCATCCCTATCAGCCCGAGGATCCAGGGCTGCTGCCCACCATCCGCCTGAGCTATTCCCGGATCGCCGCGGTCGCCGGCCCCTGCGGGCTGTGGCCGGAAGATATCGGCCCCTCCATCCTCGACCCCGGCTACAACGAGAACCGGCCCTATTTCAATCTGGGCTGCGCCAGCCAGCGCAACCTCGCGGCCATGATCGACAATCCGGCCGACCTGGAGCAGCCGCGGTCCGAGACGCCGGTCTATAACGCACGGCGTGACATGGCCTTCGAGCGCTATCGCAAGGGCACGCCGATCGCGAGCAGCAATCCAGACGCCGACAAGGCCAAACTCAGCGATACAGGCAGATGACACGCGTCCACGACGAAGAAGCGGACGATCCGCAGCACCCCGAGGAACACATTGCGCCGGTTCCTCGCATCTCCGTGCAAGCCTTTTGCGAGACCGAGCAGACGCTCGCCGCGGTGACCGCGGCCGGGCAGGATCGCCGTCTCGCCAAGGCGCATCTCACGGCCAAGGACGGTGGCCTCGCGGCGGCAATCGAAGTCTATGAAACGATGCCGACGCCGAACGTCATCGTGATCGAATCCGACGGCACCCGCGACATCCTCGAGGGCCTCGACGACCTCGCCGGCGTCTGCGATCCCGGCACCCGTGTGGTCGTGATCGGCAATCCCAACGACACCGCGCCCTATCGCGAGTTGGTCCGCCGCGGCGTCAACGACTATGTGGTGGGACCGGTCGAAACGCTCGACGTCGTCCGCTCGATCTGCAGCCTGTTCTCGGCGTCCGAAACCATCATCACCGGCCGCGTCATCGCGGTGGTCGGGGCCAAGGGCGGTGTCGGTGCCTCCACCGTCGCGCACAATGTGGCCTGGACCATCGCCCGCGACCTCGCGCTCGATTCCGTCGTGATCGATCTCGACCTCGCCTTCGGCACCGCGGGTCTCGACTACAACCAGGACCCGGTGCAAGGCATCGCCAATGCGGTGCTGTCGCAGGATCGGCCGGACACGGCCCTGATAGAGCGTCTGCTCTCCAAATGCACCGAGCGTCTCAGCCTGCTTGCTGCGCCCGCCACCCTTGACCGCGTCTACGATTTCGGCGCGGAGGCCTTTGACGCGGTGTTCGACACGCTGCGCATGACCACGCCCTGCATCGTGCTCGATGTTCCCCATCAATGGTCGGGCTGGACCCGTCGCGCGCTGGTCAACGCGGACGACATCGTCATCGTGGCCGAGCCCGATCTTGCGAACCTGCGCAACACCAAGAACATGCTGAACGTCTTGAAGGCGGCGCGGCCGAACGACCGGCCGCCGCTCTACTGCATCAACCAGGTCGGCATGCCCAAGCGGGCGGAGATCGAGGTCAAGGCCTTCGCCAAGACCATGGAGAGCCAGCCGATCGCGGTGATCCCGTTCGATTCGAAGCTGTTCTCGACCGCGGCCAACAACGGCCAGATGATCGCGGAGGTCTCCAAGAGCCACCGCACCACCGAGCTGTTCCAGAACATGGCGAACCGCCTCGCCGGGCGGGGCGAAGTGAAGAAGCCGAAGCGCTCGCTGCTCGGGCCGCTGCTGAAGAAGCTGAAGGGCAGGTCGGGTCGCGGGTCAGCCCCGCATCGCAAGGCATCCTGAGCAAGGCGTTCTGAGCAAGGCGTTCGGACCAAGGCTTCCTGACACGGCATCCTGACGCGCGCGAGCGAGTTACTTCTCCGCCCGCTGCTGCTTCTTCACCAGCAACTGCCGCAGCGCCGTGACCTTGGCCGCCGCCTGATCCGGCGGCAGGTCCGCCTTCACGATGGCTTCGGCCTCGGCCTGCTTTCCTTCGAGTCCCAGCACGAGCGCGAGATTGGCGCGCACCCGGAGATCGGCGGGATTGCGCTCGTGCGCCCGGCGCATCGTTTCCTCTGCCCGCGGCAGATTGTTCTGCAGCATGTAGGACAGTCCGAGATTGGACAGCACCGACGGCTCGTCCGGCACGATCTTCAGCGCGGCGGCGTAATATTGCTGCGCCTCCTCGTTGCGACCGAGCTGATCGAGCGCGGCGCCTTGCGCCGACAGGATATGCCAGTCGGGATCCTCGGGCGAATGCGCGCGGCCGAGGACGTCGAACGCCTGCTGGAAACTGCCGCTGTCGGCGAGCGCACGGCCGTAGCCGGCGAGCAGCGCCTTGTTGCTGGAATGGGCGAGCACGGCCTGCTCCAGCACCGCGAGCGCCTGCGCGCGCTGGCCGGTCTGGCGCAACGCCTTGCCGTATTCGAGCGCGACGTTGGGATCGCCAGGCTTGGCGCGATAGCGCTCGCGCAGCGCATCCATGTCCGGCTTCACGTCCGGCTTGGCCTCGGCCCTGCCAGCCGTGTCCGACTTTCCGCCGAGCGCGCCGGTGATGTCCTCGATGCCGGTTGTCTGACAGCCGCCGAGGGCCAGGATCAGAAGCGCGGAAAACAGATATCTCGCCGGAAGAGAGGCGACGGACAAACGCTTGGACATACTCTGATCACTCGGCGACTGATCAGAGATGCTTACCGATTAACGCTAAAGTCCCGTTAAGGCGGGGCGCTTCCGAAAGCTCAGTCGGTGAATTCAGCGCCGAACTCGCAGCCGATGCGCCAGCGCAGGCGGCACTGCCGGGAATAGTCGGGCGCGAAGATGATGGTGAATTGCGGCGGCACTTCCAGAAATTCCGCCACGACTTTCACGCCGCCATCCGAAATATCCGTGATCGTGCAGTCCCGCGGCAGCGAACCCGCGCCAAAATGAATCTTGGCGAGCCGCGTGCACATCCGTCGTTCGCTTCTCCGGCGATTTGCAAGCATTTGAATTGTTCACCCGTTAGACCACGGCCCATCCCGCACCCCTAAGAGTAGCGGACATTCGTTGGAATGTGCTGAGCAGAGCAGCTTGCATTCGAGGCGTAGTGTCTTCGTCGTGTTTACGATTGGTTAGGACCTTCCGGCGCCCCTCGACGCGTTCCTGTATTGTTCTTGCAAGAATTGGCCCGCTCTGCTACCCCTAATTGTGCAAAAGGGCAGGCTGGTTCGGGCATGGTTCAGCGGGTTTCTACCGTCGCCTTTGAGGGGATCGAGGCCCGCGCGGTCGACGTGCAGGTGCAGGTCGCGCCCGGTCTGCCGGCCTTCGCGATCGTCGGTCTCCCGGACAAGGCGGTGTCGGAGGCGCGCGAGCGGGTCCGCTCGGCGCTGATCGCCTCGGGGCTGGCGCTGCCGGCGCGGCGGATCACCGTCAATCTCGCGCCCGCCGATTTGCCCAAGGAGGGCAGCCATTATGACCTGCCGATCGCGCTCGGCCTGATGGGGGCGATCGGCGCGATCCCTCCGGATGCGCTGACCGGCTTCACCGTTCTGGGCGAGCTTGGCCTCGACGGATCGATCGCGCCGGTGGCCGGTGTTCTTCCCGCGGCGATTGGGGCCAATGTGCGGGAGGAGGGGCTGATCTGTCCGGCGGCTTGCGGCTCGGAAGCGGCATGGGCGAGCCCGGACATCCAGATCATCGCCGCAAGTTCGCTGATCCAGATAGCCAACCATTTCAAGGGAACGCAGGTGCTGTCGCGGCCTGTGCCGAAGGTGCATGAAGCAGCAAGCTCGCCGCTCGACCTGCGCGACATCAAGGGCCAGGAGAGCGCCAAGCGGGCGCTGGAGATCGCGGCCGCCGGCGGCCATCACCTGCTGATGATCGGCGCGCCCGGCGCCGGCAAATCGATGCTGGCGGCACGCCTGCCCTCGATCCTGCCGCCGCTGTCACCGGGCGAGTTGCTCGAGGTCTCGATGATCGCCTCTGTTGCCGGCGAGATCGAGGGCGGCGCACTGACGGCGCGGCGGCCGTTTCGCTCGCCGCATCATTCCGCCAGCATGGCTGCGCTCACCGGCGGCGGCATGCGCGCCCGGCCCGGCGAGATCTCGCTCGCGCATCAGGGCGTGCTGTTCCTCGACGAGCTCCCCGAATTCGATCCGCGCGTGCTGGATTCGCTGCGCCAGCCGCTGGAGAACGGCGAGGTCTCGGTGTCCCGCGCCAATCACCGCGTCACCTATCCCGCACGCTTCATGCTGGTCGCGGCGATGAATCCCTGCCGCTGCGGCAATGCGTTCGAGCCCGGCTATGCCTGCAAGCGCGGCCGCATCGATCGCTGCACGGGCGACTACCAGGCCCGCATCTCGGGGCCGCTGATGGACCGCATCGATTTGCGCATCGAGGTTCCCGCAGTGACCGCGGCCGATTTGATCCTGCCGCCGCCCGCAGAGGGCTCGGCCGAAGTCGCCGCGCGCGTGGCCGCCGCGCGCGACATCCAGCTGGCACGGTACGCGAATGCCGGCCTGCCGAAGGTTCGCACCAATGCCGAAGCGCCGGCCTCGGTGCTGGAGGAGATCGCCAAGCCGGATGCGCAAGGCCAGAAGCTGCTGCGCGACGCCGCCGAGACCATGCGGCTGTCGGCGCGCGGCTATCACCGCGTGCTGCGGGTGGCGCGCACGCTGGCCGATCTCGATCATGCCGACAGGATCGGCCGGCTGCATCTCGCCGAGGCCTTGTCCTACCGCGCACTCGCGGAGGATGTGCGCCAGATCGCCTGACCGATACGCCCGCGGCATCTTCCTGACGAACAGCACGTTCCCCGAGAGTGAAGCTATGACCGACGCCAATGCCTGCACCATCAGATTTGTTCGTGCGTCCCAATATGCTGATTGGCTGAGGTCATACGAGCTGTGGGTCAACGGGACCAGCGTTGGGAAGCTTGCGCGCAACGGCGTGTTGGAGATCACGCTGCCGGCCGGCGCCTGCACGATCGAGGCGAGCATTGATTGGGGCAGGAGCCAGCCGCTCGTCGTTCGCACCACTCCCGGCCAAACCGTCGAGATCGAGGTCAGGAACAGGTGGGGTGCCTGGGCGGCGCTGTGGGCGATCAGCTTCGGCAAGAACAGCTATTTGGTTCTCACTGAAGTTGAGCGAAAAACGAACAGAAGCGCCTAACCGACTGAGATCCTCATCCCCGGACACCGGCATCAACCCGGCGGTAACGAGTTTCCTTTACGCTCTGCAAACCATAAGGCCCATCAGTTCCCCGTACCGGGCCCGGCGAGTAGCGTGCCATGTTGCGTTTCAAGATCCTGGCGTCGGTTGTTCCCCTGTTGGCGGCCGCGGTGTTTACCCGAAGCGAGATCGGATCGGTCTCGCATCCCTGCATCGCCCTCGGCGACACCTCGGTCGAGCTGACGTCGCTGTTCTGGACCGCCGGCGTGCATGTCGCCTTCACCGATGATCCCGCGCGCGCCACGGTGCGGGTTCAGATCACCGGGGATGCGGACGCGGCCGACTTCGCCGTCGTCGACGACGGCCTCGGCTCGGAATCGGAGTCCTGCCAGGCCAACCCCTCGACTCGCCTGATCTCGATTGCCGCGCAGCCCGTCGACGGCGGTCAGGTGATCTATCTCTCCACCGAGGGGCCGGCGGATTACCGTGTCTATGTGCGCTCGAAAACCTTCTCGCAGCGCGAGGCGGCGGCGCTGATCGTCGGCGCCCGCGGCGGCCACCGCCGTCTCCAGGCCGCCTCGCTTTGAGCCGCGTCGCTTTGCGCCGTTAACGCCTCGTCAACCCTGTTTGGAGGCGGTCGCAGGGCCTCAAACTGTTCGCAAGGTCGGCGGCACATCGTCGTTTACAGCGAGCGTAGCGTTTTATGAAAACAGTCGGGTCGGTGGCGATGGGTCGGACGTTCCGGATCAAGGTGCGCATGCGCCGCTTCAGGCGACAGCACCCCCGAATCGCCTTTGCGATCCGCTCCTTCATGATCTTCTCGGCGACCTTCGGCGGCGCCTATGGGTTTGTCTCCGGCAGCCGGTCCGAGACGTCCGGCTACGATCCCAATGCGTTTGCGATCGGCGTCAGCTTCCTGTTCGCGCTCGCCTGCCTCGGCCTCGCCACGCTCAGCATGCGCCTGCGCTTCGTCAACAAGCGGATGCGGGCGCTGGCTGCCCACAACGAAACGCTGATCGACCGCAATTGGGAGCTGAAGGAAGCGGAAGAACGCGCCCGCAACCTGTTCGAACAGCAGGGCGATCTGATCGTGCTGCGCGACACAAATGGCTGCATCACCTTCGCCAACGACGCCTATTGCGCGCTTGCCGGACAGGCGCGCGGCGCGCTGGTCGGCACGCGCTTTGATTTCGCCGTGCTGGAGCAGGGCGACAGCGCTCGCGAGAGCAACGGCACGCGGATTCACGACCAGAAGATCGCAACCCCGCTCGGCGCGCGCTGGATCGCCTGGCGCGAAGGCTATGTCCGCCTCGACGCCGGCCAGCCCGCCGAATTGCAGAGCGTCGGACGCGACGTCACCGACCGCACCGAGACCGAGCGCGCGCTGTCCGACGCCCGCGATCAGGCCGACGCCGCCAACCGGGCCAAATCGCGCTTCCTGGCGATGGCCTCGCACGAGATCCGCACGCCGCTGAACGGCATCATCGGCATGGGCGGGCTGCTGCTCGACACCACGCTAACGCCGGAGCAGTCGACCTACGCCAGGGCCGTGAAGACCTCCGGCGAAGCGCTGATGGCGCTGATCGAGGAGCTGCTCGACTATTCCAAGATCGAAGCCGGCAAGCTCGACCTCGAGCAGCGACCCTTCGCGCTCTCGGCCCTGATCGAGGACATCACCGAGCTGCTCGCGCCGCGCGCGCAGGCGAAGCAGCTCGAGATCGCCGCCTATGTCGACGAGCGGCTGCCGCTCGAAGTGGTCGGCGACGCCGCGCGGCTGCGCCAGGTGCTGCTCAACCTCGCCGGCAACGGCATCAAGTTCACTGCGAGCGGCGGCGTCGCGCTGATCGTCGAGCCCGGCATCTGGCCGAACGAGATCAGTTTTCTGGTGCGCGACACCGGCATCGGCATCGCAGCCGACGCGCAACAGCGCATCTTCCGCGAATTCGAGCAGGCCGACGAACGCGTCGCCCGCACCTATGGCGGCACCGGCCTCGGTCTCGCCATTAGCGAGCGCATCGTCAAGCGCATGGGCGGCCGCATCACGCTCACGAGCGAGCCGGGCAAGGGTTCGACCTTCGAGGTCGCGATTCCGCTCGCGCCAGCGCACGCTGGCGCAGAACAGACGGCGTTCCCCGGTCCCGATCTCACCGGCAAGTCGATCCTGCTGATCGCCGACGGCATCGAGGCCTCCTTGATCGCGCGCCGGCTGGAGCGCTGGGGCGGCCAGACCTGCATGGTGACGGACGTCGCCGTGGCGGAAGCGCTGCTGCCGGAACGCTCATGGCATTCGGTCCTGATCGATCGCGCGCTCGGCGCTGCCACCGCCGACCGCCTCGGCGAAGCCGCACGCAGTCATGCGACGCAACGCCTCGTGCTGCTGACGTCCGGCTCGCGCCACGAGAAACTTTCGCCGGCCTTCACGGGCTTCCTGGTGAAGCCGCTGCGCGCGGCCTCGCTCGCCGCACGCCTCACGCTACCCCCGGAGGTCGCCTCGCCCGATCTCGCGCCGGAGCCCTCGGCCCCATCCACCGCCGCGGTACCGGCGAAAGGCCTGTCGGTTCTCGTCGCCGAGGACAACGAGATCAACGCGCTGTTGATGCGCTCGCTGCTGACGAAACTCGGCCACCGCGTCGTCATCGCGATCAATGGCGAGGCCGCGCTGGAATCCTGGCTCGGCGCGGCATCGGCCGGCACGCCCTATGATCTCGTGCTGATGGACATCCAGATGCCGCAGCTTGACGGCATCGAAACGACAAAACGAATCCGTGCGCATGAGGCAGCTAGAGGCGGCCATCACACGCCGATCCTCGCGCTCACCGCCAATACGCTGGTGGAAGATCGCTACGCCTGCTTTGAAGCGGGCATGAACGGGTTTCTGATCAAGCCGCTCGATCGCGAGAAGCTGGAAGAGGCGCTGGCCGGACTGGCGGCGGCGCGGCAGCTCGCGGTTTGATTCGGATTTCATAGGAACCTGATCTCGGCCGGTAATCGACAATTGAAATCGACCGCGTCGCACGTCACCATCCTCTGGGGCATTTAAACAGAGGATTTCGCATGAACGTGCTTTGCCGCCTCGCTTTCGTGATTCTTCTCTGTGGTTCCACTCAAGCCGCCGCGGCCGATAGCTCGCAACTGATCGCCTCGCTCAAGCAAGGCGGCTACGTGCTGGTGTTTCGCCACACCGCTACCGACGACAGCCAAAAGGATGTCTACCCTTTCAAATTCGACGACATGAGCGCCCAGCGTCAGCTCAGTGAAAAGGGCCGGGACATGGCGCGCCAGATCGGGACGGCCATCAAGGAACTCGCGATCCCGATCGGCGACGTCTACACCAGCCGGCTGAACCGCGCGATCGAGGCCGGCAGACTGATCTCCGGCCGCGAGATCAAGCCGGTCGACGCATTGACGGACAGCAGTAACGCGAGTGCGTCGGGCATGGCAAATCCGACCGGTGCAAATGCAAAGGCGGGCCAGGCCGTGCGGCAGCTCGTCGATGCGCCGCCCAAGGCCGGCACCAACCTTCCTGGTCACCCACAAGACCAACATCGCCGATGCCTTCGGCAAGGATGCCGGGGACGCTCAGGAAGGCGAAGCTTTCGTCTACCGGGCAAGCACCACCGGTGCGGCGGCTTTCGCAGGACGCATCAAGCCTGCGGATTGGATCGCGAAGGCAGGCAAGTGAGCCACCTGCCGGCGACGCACGTCAGCTTGGGTGCGGAGCAGGCCGGGCGCTCGGCATCACTGCGCGCTCCGACGGGATGAACCGTTATGCGGCATAAGCCATAAACCGCGGCGCAGACAGCTTGTCATGCGGCGCCTGGCCTCCCCTGAACATGGTGTCTACCTGGGCGGCGCGCTTGCAATGCGGACACACGAAGAGATGCGCGATGATCGGGGTCGGCTCGTCCGCGAGCAGTTCGGAGCGGAACCACTTCATCTCGATATGGCAGTCCGGGCAGGTCGGTGCTTCGAGATGCTCGGCGGCGCTTCTGAGACGATCAACCATGGGGCCCGTTTGCGTTTCCGAAAGCCATAACCAAATACCCCTCGCCGGTCTGCAACAAAAGATACTCAGCCCGAAATTTGACAAAGGGCGCCGTCCATCAAGGCTGCTACAGCCGCCTGAGCGCCACGCTCGCCACCGTGTGATCGGCGCCCTTCTTCAGGATCAGGGTCGCGCGGGGACGGGTCGGCAGGATGTTGTCCTCGAGATTGGCGAGGTTGGTGCGTTCCCAGATCGCGATCGCGGTGGCGGTGGCTTCCTCGTCCGACAACAGCGCGTAGCGGTTGAAGTAGGATTTTGGATTGGTGAACGCGGTGTCGCGCAGCGACAGGAAGCGCCTGATGTACCACTGCCGCAGCGCGGCCTCGTCGGCGTCGATATAGACCGAGAAATCGAAGAAGTCGGAGACCACGGGCACGGCCTTGCCGTCACGCGGCAGCTTGCCGGTCTGCAGCACGTTGACGCCCTCGACGATCAGGATGTCGGGCTGGTCGATCTCGGCCCACTGGTTCGGCACAATGTCGTAGGTCAAATGCGAATAGACCGGCGCGCGCACATGGCGGCGGCCGGCCTTGATGTCCGAGAGGAAGCTGAGCAGCAGCGGCAGGTCGTAGCTCTCCGGAAAACCCTTCTTCTGCATGATGCCCTGCCGCTCCAGCACGGCGTTGGGATACAGAAATCCGTCGGTGGTGATCAGCTCGACCTTGGGACGCGGCGACCAGCGCGCCAGCAGCGCCTGAAGCACGCGGGCCGTGGTGGATTTTCCAACCGCGACCGAACCGGCGACGCCGATGATGTAGGGCATCTTGCGGTCGCGGATATTGAGAAACTGGCGCTCCGCGTAATAGAGCCGCTGCATCGCATCGACATAGATCGACAGCAGGCGCGACAGTGGCAGGTAGATGTCCTCGACCTCCTGCAAGTCGAGGCGGTCGTGCAGCGAGCGTAGCCGGTCGAACTCGCCCGGCTCCAGCGTCATCGGCGTGTCGTCGCGCAGTCGCGACCACTCCTCGCGCGTATAGACGCGGTACGGATTATACTGCTGCTCGGGTGCGCGGATATCCATGACGCGACTCTCCACCTCGGCTAGCTGCCGCCCTTACGCGACGCCTTTTCTTCCAACCCTGACATATTGGTCCGCTTGTCCAATGCGGCCTCGACCTCTTCCAGCTTTACGCCGCGGGCCTTGAGCAGCACAAGGAAATGATAGAGCAGGTCGGCGCCTTCGGCGATCAGATGCGCGCGATCGTTTTCGACTGCTGCGATTACGGTTTCGACTGCCTCCTCACCGAACTTTTTGGCGCAATGTTCGGCGCCCTTGTCGAGGAGCTTGCGGGTATAGGACGCCTCGCCACCCGCTGCCGCGCGGGCGTCGATGGTCTCGGCCAGATCGTGGATGGTGAAACGCGGCATACAAATACTCGGAAAACGCGCCTTGGCCGATGATTGGCCGGTTTCTGACGGGATAAGCCGGTTCCCGCCGATGATTTAGCATTTTTAGGAACGGGAGTCGTCAGGCATCGAGGCGCATGGGCAGCCCGCGCCGGGACATGTGCTCCTTGGCTTCGCGGATGGTGAATTCCCCGAAATGGAAGATCGAGGCGGCCAGCACGGCGGTGGCGTGGCCGTCGCGAATACCGTCGACGAGGTGGTCGAGATTGCCGACGCCGCCCGAGGCGATCACAGGAACGGGAATGCTGTCGGCGATCGCCCGGGTCAGCGGGATGTCAAAACCCTGCCGTGTGCCGTCGCGGTCCATCGAGGTGAGCAGGATTTCACCGGCGCCGAGCGAGACCACCTCCTGGGCATATTCGACGGCATCGATGCCGGTCGAGTTGCGGCCGCCATGGGTGAAGATCTCCCAGCGCTCTCCGCCACCGGCGCGCTTGACCCGCTTTGCGTCGATCGCGACCACCACGCACTGCCCGCCGAATTTCTCGGCGGCTTCCTTGACGAACTCGCGCCGTGACACCGCGGCGCTGTTGATCGAGACCTTGTCGGCGCCCGCGCGCAGCAGGGTCTTGATGTCGTTCACCTCGCGCACGCCGCCGCCGACGGTGAGGGGCATGAAGCAGGCTTCCGCAGTGCGCCGGACCACGTCCAGCATGATGCCGCGATTCTCATGGGTCGCGGTGATGTCGAGGAAGGTGAGCTCGTCGGCGCCGGCGGCGTCATAGGCGATCGCCGCTTCGACGGGGTCACCGGCATCGCGCAAATCGACGAAGTTGACGCCCTTGACGACCCGGCCGTCCTTGACGTCGAGGCAGGGGATCACGCGCACCTTGAACATCGGAGGTCTCCTAGGCAGCGCCTGCGTTGCGGATCAGGGCGAGGGCGGAAGCGGGATCGAGTCGGCCGTCATAGAGCGCGCGGCCGGCGATCGCGCCGGCGAGCTTTTTCGCGCGCGGCGTCAGCATCGCCTTGACGTCCTCGATCGAGGCGAGGCCGCCGGAGGCGATCACGGGAATCGAGATCGCATCCGCCAGCGCAATGGTCGCATCGAGATTCAAGCCTTTGAGCAGGCCGTCGCGCGCGATGTCGGTGAAGATGATGGCGGCAACGCCGGCATCCTCGAAACGCCGTGCGATCTCCAGCACCGTCACCTGCGAGGTCTCGGCCCAGCCTTCGACCGCGACCTTGCCGTCACGTGCATCGAGCCCGACCGCGACGCGGCCGGGGAATTTCCTGGCGGCAGCCTTCACCAATTCGGGGTCGCGCACCGCGGCGGTGCCGATGATGACGCGGGTGATGCCCTTTTCGAGCCAGGCTTCGACAGTCGCGAGATCGCGAATGCCGCCACCGAGCTGCACCGGAATCGTGATCGTCTTCAGCATCGCCTCGACGGCCTGCGCGTTCACAGGCTTCCCGGCAAACGCGCCGTCGAGGTCGACGACGTGGAGATACTCAAAGCCTTGCGCGACGAAGCTCGCCGCCTGCGCAGCGGGATTGAGGTTGAACACGGTCGCGCGCGCCATGTCGCCCTGTTCGAGGCGCACGCATTGGCCGTTCTTGAGGTCGATCGCGGGAAAGAGAATCACGGTTTCCATCGCAAAAAATTCGAGATCAGGGCGAGGCCGAAGCGCTGGCTCTTCTCGGGGTGAAACTGCGTCCCGATCGCGGTGTCCTTGCCGACGATCGCGGTGACGGGCCCGCCGTAATCGGCGCGCGCGAGCACGTCCGCCTCGTTGGTGGCGTTGAGGTGGTAGGAGTGCACGAAATAAGCGTGCTGGCCCTTGGGGCCGAGCGGCAGCCTGTCCAGCACCGGATGCTCGCGCAGCACATCGAGCGTATTCCATCCCATGTGCGGGATCTTCAGCCTCTCGTCGTTCGGCGTGATCTTCTCGACGTCGCCGCCGATCCAGTTCAGCCCTTGCGTGATCACATGCTCCTTGCCGCGGGTGGCGAACAGCTGCATGCCGACGCAGATGCCGAACATCGGCCGCGCCTTGACGCGCACCGCTTCGGTGATCGCCTCGACCATGCCGTTGACGGCATCGAGCCCGCGCCGGCAATCAGCGAAGGCACCGACGCCCGGCAGTACCAGACGGTCGGCGCTGTAGGCCTGGTCTGGATCGCTGGTGACGAACACCTTTTGCGGGTTGTCCATGCCGCGCGCGGCGCGCTCGAACGCCTTGGCGGCCGAATGCAGATTGCCGGAACCGTAATCGATGATGGCGACGCTCATCTTGACCCTCCCGGTTCTGGAAACAAACCAATGATGCCACCTGCCGGCATTGGCGGCGGGTTGGAGAATTGCTGACCCGGCACGTTGCGGGTCGGCGGCGGGCCACCGCGATCGACGGCCCATTGATCGTTGACGATGCCGCGCTGCTTCTGGCTCCAGCGCTCGAAGAAGCGGCGCTCGGCGGTGTCCTCGTCGTCGGAAATCACCACGTCGAGCTGTCGCCATTTACCGCGCGAGAGCGTCCAGCGGCGCAGGCTGGAGGCCTCGAATCCCATCAGCAGCGCGACGATGATGTCGGCGAAAAAGATCGACGAACGGCCGACACCGAGGCTGGACAGCCCGACGTTGAAGGCGGCAACGAAGATCACCCAGCCGATCAGCGCCAGCCACAGCCGATTCCACAGCAGCCAGAGCGGTCCGAAGATCATCGCCCAGAAATGGAAGCCGTCGCGCACGAAGACGAACTTGTCGGTCGCGCGCAGATCGGATCCTGCGGGGGAGGGAGCATGAACTGTGTAGACGGACATGGCGATGCCCCGTTCCCTAGGAATTCAGTGATACCGCAAACGGCGCGGGCCGCGGGCCGAAAGATGTCAGCCGCCGAGCGAGCCCTTGGTGGACGGGATTTCGCCCACCGCCTTCGGATCGATCGCGACGGCGGTGCGCAGCGCCCGTGCCAGACCCTTGAAGCAGGACTCGGCGATATGGTGGCTGTTATCGCCATATAGGGTCTCGACGTGAAGAGTCACGCCGGCGTTCATGGCGAAGGCCTGGAACCACTCGCGCACCAATTCGGTGTCGAACTCGCCGATCTTGTCGCGGGGGAAGTCGACCTTGAACACCAGGACCGGGCGGCCCGAGATGTCGATGACCACGCGTGACAGCGTCTCGTCCATGGGCATGTGCACGCCGGCATAGCGGGTGATGCCCGCCATGTTGCCGAGCGCCTGCTTGACGGCCTGGCCGAGCGCGATGCCGGTGTCTTCGGTGGTATGGTGATGATCGATGTGCAAATCGCCGACCGCCTTGACCGTGAGGTCAATGCGGGAATGGCGGGCGAGGAGATCGAGCATATGGTCGAAAAAGCCGATGCCGGTCGCGATATTGGACACGCCGGAGCCATCGAGGTTCACGGTGACCTCGATGTCGGTTTCCTTGGTCTTGCGCTTGATCGTCGCGGTGCGCATCAAAACACGCTTCCATCCTAGTTCGGGCCGAAAACGCCGGTCTTTTAACAGCCAAATGACGCCTTCGCTACTGCGGCAACGGCTGGCCGGGCCTCTACTTCTGCCTATGGTGAGCAAATTGGGCCCGGAGCGGCCCGTTGTGCCCCCGCTCCCGACCGCCTAAATCAGCCCGGTCAACGAGGATCATTCATGCAGGACTCCCCAAACAGCTCGCCGGGCTGGCACGGCACCACTATTTTGACGGTCCGCAAGGGCGGCAAGGTGGTGGTCGGCGGCGACGGCCAGGTCTCGATCGGCCAGACCGTGATCAAGCACAACGCCAGGAAGGTCCGGAAACTCGGCAAGGGCGACGTCATCGGCGGCTTTGCCGGCGCCACCGCCGACGCCTTCACGCTGTTCGAGCGTCTGGAAGCCAAACTCGAGCAATATCCGGGGCAATTGACCCGGGCCGCCGTCGAGCTCGCCAAGGACTGGCGCACCGACCGTTATTTGCGGCGGCTGGAGGCCATGATGATCGTCGCCGACAAGGACGTCTCCCTGGTGCTGACAGGCACCGGCGACGTGTTGGAGCCCGAAGCCGGCGTCATGGCGATCGGCTCCGGCGGGAATTACGCGCTGGCGGCCGCCCGCGCCCTACTCGACACCGACAAGGACGCCGAGACCATCGTCCGCCGCTCCCTCGACATCGCCGCCGATATCTGCGTCTACACCAACCGCAATGTGACCATCGAAGCGCTGTCGGCCGGGTAGGCCATGGCCCTCGCCTACACCTTCCGCCCGATGACCGCGGCCGTTCTGCCGCTGATTCGGCGATGGCTGGGCGAAGCGCATGTGCGGGAATGGTGGGGCGATCCGGACGAGCAGTTCGCGCTCGTGAGCGGCGATCTCGGCGAGCCGGCAATGGACCAGTTCATCGTGTTGGCCGAAGGCAAGCCGTTCGGCTATCTTCAATGCTACCGCCTGACCGCCTGGAATACGGGTGTTGGGCCGCAACCGGAGGCCACCCCTGGCATCGATCAGTTCATCGGCGAAAGCGACATGATCGCGCGCGGGCACGGTTCGGCATTCATCCGGCAATTCGCCGACGCGCAGTTGCGGCAGGGCCTGCCGCGCATCGTCACTGATCCTGATCCGCTCAACGCGCGCGCCGTGCGCGCCTATGAGAAGGCCGGCTTTGTCCGCGACCGCATGGTCGAGACGCCCGACGGGCCCGCACTCCTGATGGTGCGCGAGCCATGACGCTGGCAACCACGCATGAGAGCAAGGCCGCGTTTCCGCCGCTCGCCTGGGTCGGCATCGCGCTGCTGCTGCTGGCGATGCAGGCCTCGATCCTGCTTGCGATGGGCCGGGTGCCGATCTGCACCTGCGGCTATGTCAAGCTGTGGCATGGCGTGGTGAACAGCTCGGAGAATTCGCAGCACATCGCCGACTGGTACACCTTCTCGCACATCCTGCACGGCTTCCTGTTTTACGGGCTGACCTGGCTGCTGTTCGCGCGGCTGCCGTTCGTGTCTCTGTCCTGGCCCGCCCGCCTGATCATCGCCATTCTGATCGAAGGTGCCTGGGAGATCGTCGAGAACTCGCCCTTCATCATCGAACGCTACCGCGCCGGCACGATCTCGCTGGATTATTTCGGCGACAGCATCGTCAATTCGATCTCTGACAATTTGTCCATGATGCTGGGCTTCCTCGTAGCGCGCCTGCTGCCTGTATCAGTGACCATCCTGCTTGGGCTCGCCTTCGAAATCATGCTGGCGCTGCATATTCGCGACAATCTGACGCTCAATATCCTGATGCTGATCCATCCGATCGAGGCCGTGAAACTATGGCAATCGGGTCCGCCGATCATCTGACGGCCAAAAAAAGCGGCTTGTCCCGCCCCGCATCTGATCCTAGCTAAGGTCCCATGACAGACTTCTCCCCCCGCGAAATCGTTTCCGAACTCGACCGTTTCATCGTCGGCCAGGCCGATGCCAAGCGCGCCGTCTCGATCGCGCTGCGCAACCGCTGGCGGCGGCAGCAGCTCGAAGGCTCCTTGCGCGAAGAGGTGCTGCCGAAGAACATCCTGATGATCGGCCCGACCGGGGTCGGCAAGACCGAGATCGCGCGGCGGCTCGCCAAGCTTGCCAACGCGCCGTTCCTGAAGGTCGAGGCGACGAAATTCACCGAGGTCGGCTATGTCGGCCGCGACGTCGAGCAGATCGTGCGCGATCTCGTCGAGGTCGCGATTTCTCAGGTCCGCGAGCGCAAGCGCAAAGACGTGCAGGCACGTGCGCAGCTCGCCGCTGAGGAGCGCGTACTTGATGCCCTGGTCGGCGCCAATTCCAGCGCCGCGACGCGGGACTCCTTCCGCAAGAAGCTGCGCGCGGGCGAGCTCAACGACAAGGAAATCGAGATCGAGACGCAAGGCGGCGGCAGCGGCTTTCCGATGTTCGAGATCCCGGGCATGCCTGGCGCGCAGATGGGCGCGGTTTCGATCGGCGACATCTTCGGCAAGCTCGGCGGACGCAGCAAGACGCGGCGGCTGACGGTGGAGAGCTCGCACGAGATCCTCATCAACGAGGAATCCGACAAGCTGCTCGACAGCGATCAGTTGACGATGGAGGCGATCAGTGCGGTCGAGAACAACGGCATCGTGTTCCTGGACGAGATCGACAAGATCTGCGCCCGCGAAGGCCGCGCCGGCGGCGACGTCTCGCGCGAGGGCGTGCAGCGCGACCTGCTGCCGCTGATCGAGGGCACCACCGTCTCGACCAAGCACGGCGCGGTGAAGACCGACCACATCCTGTTCATTGCCTCAGGCGCCTTCCACGTCGCAAAACCGTCCGATTTGCTGCCGGAATTGCAGGGCCGCCTGCCGATCCGCGTCGAGCTGCAGGCGCTGACCCGTGACGACATGCGCCGCATCCTGACCGAGCCGGAGGCTTCGCTGATCAAGCAATATGTCGCGCTGATGCAGACCGAAGGCGTCACGCTCGACATCACCGACAACGCCATCGACGCGCTTGCGGACGTCGCGGTGGCCGTGAATTCCACCGTCGAGAACATCGGCGCGCGGCGGCTGCAGACCGTGATGGAGCGGGTGCTGGACGAGATCTCCTTCACCGCCCCAGATCGCAGCGGCGAGACCGTCAGGGTCGACGCCGATTTCGTGCAGAAGCACGTCGGCGACCTCGCCAAGAACGCGGATTTGAGCCGGTTCATTTTGTAATTCCGGACGGTCGCGCTATGGATGCGGCGTGACCGCACGCTTCCTGCAAAACCCCTGGCGCCTGCTGCTCGCGATCAACGCGGCAATCATCGTTGGCGTCTTCGTTCACAAGATCCAGCTGCCGCCTTACGTCCCCTACATCCACCTCCTCGTCGATTACCATTTTGGCTTCATCAAGCGCGCGCTGATCGGGACGATCGTCGCGCTGTTCACCGACAAGGTGCCGCTATGGCTGGTGTTCGCGCTCGGCGGCGCTACATGGCTGGTGACGCTCGGGCTGTACGCAAGACTATTCCAGACAACGTTCGGCTTCACCGCGAAGACATTGCCGACGTTCGTCTTCATCGCGGGCTCGCCGTTCTTCCTCAAGAACTTCATGCACACGCTCGGCCATTTCGACATCTATGGCTGCGCGCTGGCGATCGTCCTGCTGCTGGTGCCGGCCGGCTCGCTGCTGTTCGTGGCGCTGGCTGCGCTGTTCTCGATCGTTCTCGTCCTGATCCACCACATCCATCTCTTGATGTATGTGCCGACCATCATCACCATCGTCGTGATCAGGCATTATCTAGCGCATGGCTGCGATCGCACCAATGTCGCGTTCGGCATCATGGCCCTGCTGGCCGTCTCCGCGCTGTTCTTCGCCGCGCAGTTTTGGGGAACGATGCCGGTCCCGGAGGCGGATTTCGTCGCCGATCTGAAGAGCCGGATGGCCGATCCGTCGCGGACCGACCTGCTGCAGTTTGCCTACATCTGGTATCAGCCGTTGGCGAAGGAGATTTCCGACACCTGGGGCCGCCTGCCGCACAACATCCTCGGCGTGCCCGTGTTCGCGCTGCTGATCTGGCTGCACACACCGCTGTGGCGCTATTTTGCGAATTTGATCGGCGCGCTCGCAAGCGACACGCATCGCCGCCTCGTCATTGCGGCGCTGATCGGCGTCAGCCTCGCCTATGTCGTGATGTTCGCGATGGTATTCGACTATTCGCGCTGGATCTCGAACTGGGCAGTCTGCATGTTCCTGATCCTGCACGCGGTGAAGATGCTGCCCGCCGCACGCGAGACGCCGCTGATTTCGGCGGAAGATCAGACGACAAATATCTTCGGCCTGATTGTCACATTGATCCCGCGCGTCGGAATCGTGCGGCCGTTCTAATATCTCGCCCGCCTGATCCGCACGTAGAGCGCGCCCTCGCCGCCATGGCCGATACCGGCCTCTTCGAATCCGACGACGAAGGCCCGGAATTCCGGCAGGCTCAGCCATTCCGGCACCTGACGGCGCAGCACGCCGCTTTCGCCGCCGCTTCGGCCCTTGCCGGTGATGACCAGCACGAAGGTCAGGCCGTCATGATGGGCGCGGTGCAGGAAGCCGCTCAGCGCGCGGTGGGCACGCATCTGGGTCATGCCGTGCAGATCGAGCCGCGCCTCGATCTCGCTGCGCCCGCGCGACAGCTTTGTGCGCTCGCGCTTGCCGAGCGGCGCCAGCGGCGGCACCGCCGGCTTCGCTGCGCGCGGTGCCGGGGCAGCGGCAATCGGACGTGGCGACGGCGCAATCCGGGGGGCGGGCGCTGCAGGCGAAGACTCGGTGCGTGGTGCAGCTTGCGCCTTCGCCGCACGATGCTTTCTCAGCGGCTTGACCTGCTTTGCGACCGTATCCCACAGCGCGCGCTCTTCCTCACTCAGCGCGCGACGGCGCGGCGAGGGACGAGGCTCCAGCACGGGCGGACGGGACGATCGCTTCATTGTTGCCGATGGGAGCGATTTTTCACCGGCCGCCGCGGCTCCTGAACTGGCTCGATCACGGGACGCGGCACCGGCAGCGGGACTGGACCGGCGACAGCGACCGTCTCGCTCTTGCTTTGCAGCTCGGCAGGCGGCTTGTCCTTCGCAGGCTCCGTTTGCGGAAACAGCTTTGCGATCTTCTCCGAGGGCCGCGGGTCCGGCACCGGGAGCCGCGCGCCGCGCGTTGTGGGATCGAGGCTCTTCGGCACCAGCATCACGAAATGCATGGCATGGCGCAGCCGTCCGGAGACCCGGCCGGCATCCTGACCCGCGCCGAAATAGAGATCGGCGCGCGCCGGACCGATGATGGCCGAGCCCGTGTCCTGCGCGATCATCAAGCGATGGAACGGCGTCTTCGCGCGTTCGGAATCGATCGGCAGCTCGCCTTCGATGAAAAACGGGGTGCCGTAGACGTGGAGCGATTTGTCGACCGCGATCGAGCGGCCGGCCGTCAACGGAATGCCTTGCGCGCCGACCGCCTCCTCCTTGTCGGATAGATTGACCTCGCGAAAGAAGATGTAGGAGCGGTTCTGGCGGCGCAGCTCCTTGGCACCGTCAGGGGTCTGCGCCATCCACTCCCTGATCTTCTGCATCGACATCTCTTCCTTTGGAATGATGCCGCGCTCGATCAGGATGCGACCGACCGCCGTATAGGGATAGCCGTTATAGGCGTCGTAGTTGAGCCGGACCGTGCCGCCGTCGTCGAACTTGATCCGCGCCGAACCCTGGATCTGGGCGAACAGCAGATCGGTCGGGTCCTTCAGCCAGGCAATCTCGAGTCCGCGGCCGGCGATCTTGCCGTCCTCGATCTCGGCGCGGTCGTAATAAGGCACGAGCTTGCGGCGGCCGATCTTGCGATAGACCGGGCCCTTGTTGGGCAGGCTGACCGAATCCTGCTTGTAACCGCGCACAAAGAGATTCGAGGGGCGGCGATAGACCGGGACATTGTAGACGTCGGTCTGCGTGCGCGATCCCTCCAGCACCGGTTCGTAATAGCCGGTGACGAAACCATCGGGCTCGCCGAGGCGCGAGATCCGCAGCGGCGCAAAATTCTCCTCGAAGAAGGTTTTGGCCCGAGCGTCGTCGGTAAGCTCGAGCGATTTGGCGACCCGGCAGGGTTCGCCCAGCGAGGCGCCCAAAGCCTTCGGTTCGGGAGCGCCGGTCTGCGCGTTGATCGGACGGCAGCTCGCGCGAAAGGTCTTGTAGGCGGCGAGATGATTGTCGTCGCCCCAGCCCTTCACGTCGGCCCAGGCCAGCGGCAGATATTGGGCGCCGGGAATTTCGAGCGGCAGGGGAAGCTGCGGATATGGCAAGGCGCGCGGCGGCGCGGCAGGCAATTCCGGGAGATGATGGTGATGGCTGCGATAGTGGCGCCGCGCCGCCTCAGCGCCGAGTGAAAACGACGACAGCGCGACGGCACCTGCGCAAAGCGCCGTCGCGCTGGTCTTCAGGAAAACCTTAATTCGCGCTTCCGGTGCCAACCAGCTTCCAGTTCGGATCGCGAGAAGTGATGTCGCGGGCGAAAGTCCAGATGTCGGTGATGTCGGCGACCGTGTCGGCGCTTCCGTCGACGATGTTGCCGGCCTTGTCCCGGGTGGCCGAGATCATCTGCGAGACGAAGCGGATCGTGAGCTGGGCGGTGCGGTCGCGCAGTTCGGCGCCGACGAGCTCGGCCTTGTCGATCGAGACAAAACGCGTCTCGGTCTTCTGCTCGTTCTTCTCGCGCTCCTTGATCGCGGCATCGAAGCTTTCATAGACCTCCGACGACAGCAGGTCGCGCAGCGCGCGGCGGTCGCCATTGGCAAAGGCCAGCACGATCATCTCATAGGCGCCGCGGGCGCCGGAGATGAAATGCCGCGGATCGAAGGTGGAATCCTTTTCGACGATGGCGTCGAGACCCTGGGCGAGCACGGTGCCCGGCTCGGTCAGGCCCTTCCAACGGTCGGAGGGCGGGGTCGGCTCGGCCGTCGGCGCCAAGGGAGCCTGGTCGATGACCTTGCCCGGCATGGTGACGACGTTCTTGTCCTGGGCGCCCTGGAGCGCGTTGCGGTCGAACGGCGGCCGCTCGTTGCCCGTGCGCTGCCCCAGCACGCTGCGCAGCCTCAGAAAGATGAAGACCGCCAGCGCCAGGAAGATGATGGTGTAGATGTCCACGTCGTATTCGCTTTCTGGTCGTCTGTAGAAGGGGCCGTCTCGAAAGGATCGTGCCGGGAAAATCGATCCGGCCAGTAGACCGTTCCATACCGGAACGGCAAGTCTACATCACCATTTTGGGTCCGCGCGTCAGGTCCGTGGGATGTAGGCACGAAATCTTGCCCGGCCAATGGCGCCTTTTGGCACAGCACCGAGTGTAGCGCGTTTTATGCTTAAGGGGAAACCCGATCCTGCCCGGAAATCGCGCATCTTCAATCGTTTAAGGCGCAGTTGCGCTGGATCGCCGGGGTGAACGCCACAGTTGTGGGCGTGGCCGGAATTCCCCATCCGGGACCGTTCGTCCTTGTGGAACGAGGTAGCCCTATGTTAGCCAACCGCCGCGAAATTCAGCCCAATCGGGTAAGGAGACACTCTTATGACCAACGGTAACGGCACCCCTCCCGAGGCGGCCCAGGCTCCCCAGCTCAACGTCCTGGCGCAATATACCAAGGACCTCTCGTTCGAAAATCCGAATGCGCCCAGCTCGCTCCAGCAGCAGAGCCAGCCGCCCCAGATCAACATCCAGATCAATGTCAGCGCCAACAATCTCAGCGAACAGGAGTTCGAGGTGACGCTGTCGGTCGAGGGCAAGGCCGAGACCGCCGGCAAGATCATGTTCTCGTTCGAGCTCGCTTATGCCGGCGTCTTCCGCATCTCCAACGTGCCGAAGGACAATTTGCATCCGCTGGTCATGATCGAATGCCCGCGCCTGCTGTTCCCGTTTGCCCGTGAGATCATCGCCACTGCCGTGCGCGACGGCGGGTTCCCGCCTTTGATGCTGGATCCGGTCGACTTCGTCGGCCTCTATCGCCAGAACATGGAGCGGCAAATGGCCGCTCAGCCGAGCGGCCAGGCTTAACCAGCCAAAGGGGCGGCTGGAGCGGGCAAGAACTCGTTCCAGATCGCCTTGTCGCCGAGCGTTGCGATGAAGGCCCGGTGGGCCTCGCGCTCGGCGTCCGAAATGCGCGGGGTGAGCGGCGCCAGCCGTTGCCGCCGAGGCGCATCGGCAGCCCCATTGGCGCGAGTCTCTTCGGATTCCGAAGCAAGCAGCAGCTGCGACTGCCGCGCCCCGACCAGATCCACATAGACTTCCGCAAGCAGCTCGGCGTCGAGCAATGCGCCGTGCTTGGTGCGGCGTGAATTGTCGATCGCATAGCGTGAGCAGAGATCGTCGAGCCGGTTCGACACGCCGGGATGCTTGCGCCGAGCCAGCAGCAGCGTATCGACCAGCCGCTCGCGCGGGATCGCCGGGCGCTTGATCCGGTCGAGCTCGGCATTGATGAAGCTGATGTCGAACGAGGCATTGTGGATCACCAGCGGCGCGTCGCCGATGAACTCCAGAAAATCGTCGACGACCTCGTGAAACAGCTGCTTCGTCGCCAGGAATTCGGCCGACAGCCCGTGCACCGCAAAGGCTTCTGCCGGCATGTCCCTTTCGGGATTGATGTAGACGTGGAAACTCTGCCCCGTCGGCATGCGATTGAGCATCTCGACGCAGCCGATTTCGACCAGGCGATCTCCCCGCAACGGGTCAAGGCCGGTGGTTTCTGTGTCGAGAACGATTTCGCGCATGATCTGGGAAGCCGTGTCAGGCGGCGAATCAGGCGCGCCGCTGCGGCATCTTAACGACGTCGGCGAGGATGTGCGCGATTTGGGCGCGCACCGGTTCGAGTCCGTGGGATGTATCCACCACGAAATCGGCACGCCTGCGCTTTTCCGCATCGGGTGTCTGCTTGGCGATGATGGCGTCGAGCTTGGCCTCGTCCATCGTGCCGCGCGCCAGCACCCGCTCGCGCTGCAGTTCCGGAGACGTGGTGACGACGACTACGGCATCGACCCGCGTCTCGCCACCCGTCTCGAACAGCAGCGGAATGTCCAGCACCACGACCGGCGCGTTGGCGGCTTTTGCGTCGGCGAAGAATTTTTTCCGGGAAGCGCCGAGCATCGGATGGACGATCTGCTCGAGCTGCTTGATGGCCGCAGGATCGTGCACCACACGCGCCGAGAGTTTTGGCCGATCAACCTTGCCGTTCGCGGTAGTGCCGGGGAAGGCGGCCTCGATCGCGGGTGCGGCCTCGCCCTCATAGAGCTGATGGACGGCCGCATCGGCATCGTAGACAGGCACGCCAGCCTCCGCGAATAATTTCGCGGTGGTGGATTTGCCCATCCCGATCGAGCCTGTCAGTCCCAGGATCCGCATCAGCGCCCAACCATATCTGCCAGTCACACCGCAACTAGCCGCTCGCGCCGCAGGAACGCAAGCAGCGGCAGCAGCGGCAAGCCGAGAATGGTGAAGTGGTCGCCCTCGATACGCTCGAACAAATGGATCCCCAGGCTTTCGAGCTGATAGCCGCCGACGCTGGTGCTGACGGCGCCGCCGGCGATGTCGAGATAGGCCGAAAGCTCGGCCTCGGTCATCTGCCGCATCGTGAGGCGGGCAACCGAGACGTCCTCGAAGATGATCTCGCCATCGCGTGCGATCGCCACGGCGGAATTCAGCTCATGGCTATGGCCGGAGAGATCGCGCAGCTGCGCCAGCGCCTGGGCGCGGCCCGCTGGCTTGTTGAAGAGGCGATCGCCAAGCGCCAGCGTTTGATCAGCACCAATGACGGTGCTTCCAACGTGATGGGCCGAGACTGCCTTGGCTTTTTCGCGCGCCAGCAGCAGGGCAATCTCGCGCGGACCAGAAAGCCCGGAGGCGGCCTGGATGCCGCGCTCGTCGATATCAGCCGTGATCGCCTTGAACTCGAGCCCGGCATTCGCCAGGAGCATCTTTCTCGCGCTGCTCTGCGAGGCCAGGATCAACGAAGATTTGCCGAGCCAGAGACCCATCGCGAAACTATCCCAAAGCTATTCAGAAGGCCGGTTACGCTGACGATCGCTGTAAAGTTTCATGATCGCCGCGGCGGTTTCCTCGATCGAGCGCCGCGTGACGTCGAGCAGCGGCCAATCGTGCTTGGCGCTCAGCTTGCGGGCAAATGCGACCTCCTCGGCGACCGATTGCTTGTCGGTATAAGTGTCGCTGCTGGAATCGGCCCCCATGGAGAGCAGGCGGTTCGTGCGCACCTGGATCAATCGTTCCGGCGTCGCATGCAAGCTCACCACCAGCGGTCGCGTCAACGTCTCCAGTTGCGAGGGCACCGGAATGCCTGGAACCAGCGGCACGTTGGCAGTGCGGATGCCTCGGTTGGCAAGGTAGATCGACGTCGGGGTCTTGGAGGTGCGGGAAACGCCGACGAGCACCACGTCCGCGTCGTCGAGCCCTTCGACATGCTGGCCGTCATCGTGGATCATCGTGTAGTTCAACGCGTCGATACGCTTGAAGTATTCGGCATTGAGCACGTGCTGGGCGCCGACCCGGCCGGTCGTGGCAGCTCCGAGATAGGCCTCGAACAACTGCATCACCGGCCCGATGATCGACAGGCTCGGAACATTGATCCCCTTGCACTTATCCTCGAGCCTCGAAACCAGATCCTTCTCGAGCAGCGTGAACAGCACGATTCCCGGCGCTTCCTCGATCTCGTCGAGCACGCGATCGAGCTGTTTCTGGCTGCGCACCAGGGGATAGACGTGCTCGACCGGGGTCACGTTGGCGTACTGGGCGGCAACGGCGCGCGCGACCGTGATCAGCGTCTCACCGGTGGAGTCGGAGACGAGGTGCAGATGGAAATAATTGTTCGAAGTCGGCACAAAAGCCCTTTGTATGGAGTCGGTGTGGTTTGTGGATTTCTGTGGAGCTTAACCCCCCGGAAAGGGATGTGCGACACCGGGGGCGGGACAAGTGCCAATTTCTTCACACCACTGCCCCTGAGAACAACTTCGACGCCCTCCCGAAAAGGAAACGGGATTGCGTCGATAACCCTCTTGATAAGCTGCCGACAGAAACGCGCAAGCCTTTGAAGCTGACCGCCTTATCGAAAGCGGCCGGAGCTGTCAGAGGATATGTTGATGGATGTGAACAAGCGCGTGTGAATGGGCGGACGGAAATGTGTGAGTCCAATTCACCGTCACATAGACTCAAACCTTAAGAATCTAAGATTCTTATTGGAGAAGGGCGCTACGGACGGATATGTGTGCAGGTAAGACCTTAACGAGTTCTTACTATCCCCAGCGTTCCCTTCGGCCAGGCGGCAATCCGGACCCGAGACATGTTTGAAGACGTCTATCTCTGGATCAAGGCGCTGCATGTGATCGCCGTCATCTCCTGGATGGCGGGCATGCTCTATTTGCCGCGACTGTTCGTTTATCATTGTGAGGCCGAAATCGGCTCGAAGCAGTCGGAAACGTTCAAGATCATGGAACGGCGGCTGTTCAAGGCGATCATCAACCCCGCCATGATCGTGACCTGGCTCGCCGGGCTCTATCTCGCCTGGGCTGGCCACTGGTTCACTTTCGGCTGGCTGCACGTAAAACTGGCACTGGTCCTAGCGATGTCCGCGGTCCACGGCTTTTTTTCGCGCTGGCTGAAGGATTTCGCAGCGGATCGGCGCCTCCGGAGCCAGAAATTCTATCGGATTATCAACGAGGTACCAACTGCCTTGATGATTCTGATCGTCATCATGGTGATCGTGAAGCCGTTCTAGGCAGCGGTCGCGAACAATCGCTCAGTGCTTCTGCTTGCGGAGTGTGAGGCGATTTTCTATATTAGCGATATCCCACCCAACGCAGGCGGATGTGGTCGTGTCTGAGCTTTCCAGAGGCCGGACACCCCATCAGGTTTGAAGCCTCACCGGCGCTCTCCTTGCCAGACCTGCGGACCTTACCTTTTCGCGTCCGCATTTCAGAGCCTCCTCGCACCCCCCTCCCAGGTTACCCCACAGGACCACCCCAATGCGGGAAATCAAACTCCAGGACCTCAAGTCGAAGACGCCGGCCGAGCTCGTCTCGTTCGCGGAAGAGAATGGGGTCGAGAATGCCAGCACCATGCGCAAGCAGGAGCTGCTGTTCGCCATCCTCAAGCAGCTTGCGCTCGCCGAGACCGACATCGTCGGCGAAGGTGTCGTCGAGGTTCTCTCCGACGGCTTCGGCTTCCTCCGCTCGCCCGATGCGAATTATCTGCCGGGCCCGGATGACATCTACGTTTCGCCCTCGCAGATCCGCCGTTTTGGCCTGCGCACCGGCGACACCATCGAAGGCCACATCCGCAGCCCGAAGGAGGGCGAGCGTTATTTCGCGTTGCTGAAGGTCAACACGCTCAATTTCGAGGACCCGGAAAAGGCCAAGCACAAGGTCAATTTCGACAACCTCACGCCGCTGTTTCCGAATCAGCGCTTCCGCATGGAAATCGACGATCCGACGCGGAAAGACCTGTCTGCAAGGGTGATCGACATCGTCGCGCCGATCGGCAAGGGTCAGCGCGCGCTGATCGTCGCGCCGCCGCGCACGGGCAAGACCGTGCTGATGCAGAACATCGCGCACTCGATCGCGCATAATCATCCCGAGTGCTATCTGATCGTGCTCCTGATCGACGAACGTCCGGAAGAAGTCACGGACATGCAGCGCTCGGTGAAGGGCGAGGTCGTCTCCTCGACCTTCGACGAGCCGGCGGTGCGCCATGTCCAGGTCGCCGAAATGGTGATCGAGAAGGCCAAGCGTCTGGTCGAGCATGGCCGCGACGTCGTGATCCTGCTGGACTCCATCACGCGCCTCGGCCGCGCCTACAACACCGTGGTGCCGTCATCGGGCAAGGTGCTGACCGGCGGTGTCGATGCCAACGCGCTGCAGCGGCCGAAGCGGTTCTTCGGCGCCGCCCGCAACATCGAAGAGGGCGGCTCGCTGACGATCATCGCGACTGCGCTGGTTGATACCGGCAGCCGCATGGACGAAGTCATCTTCGAAGAGTTCAAGGGCACCGGCAACTCCGAGCTGATCCTCGATCGCAAGGTGTCGGACAAGCGGACCTTCCCGGCGATCGACATTTCGCGCTCCGGCACCCGTAAGGAAGAGCTGATCACCGATCCGGTGGTCTTGAAGAAGATGTACGTGCTCCGCCGCATCCTGAATCCGATGGGGACGATGGACGGAATCGACTTCCTGCTCGACAAGCTCCGCTCGACCAAGAGCAATTCCGAGTTCTTCGATTCGATGAACACCTGATTGCAATGCAACATGATTAAAGGGCGCCTTTGGGCGCCCTTTTTCTTTGTGCGGCTTTGTTGCAGCGGAGCTGCAGCATGGCTGGCGTTGTTGTCTGGAGTAGGCGTCGTCTAAGATGTTGATATAATTTATGAATAGCGGGATCGAGGGATGCCGCTAATTCCATTGGAAGTGGGTCTTGCAGGAGACGCTCGGGAGTTTACTGCATCGCACCATAGGTTTTGCTGCGAGAATCCATGCAGCATAATCGCTCGATTTGTCAGCCGAAACGGATGTTTGCCTTTTCCCTTTCAGCCGGACAAATAGGCTATGTATCCGCGAGACCACACCATCTTTGCACTGTCGTCTGGCCGTCCGCCAAGTGCGCTTGCGGCGGTGCGTGTCTCCGGGCCAGGCGCGAGCCTGGTGCTGACGACGCTGGCGGGCAAGCTGCCGGCGCCGAGGCAGGCCAGCCGCCGGCTCCTTCATGACGGCGTGGGCCAGCCGATCGACGATTCGGTGGTGTTGTGGTTTCCGGGGCCCGGCAGCGCGACCGGCGAGGACGTCGCCGAATTTCACGTCCATGGCGGCCGCGCGGTGCTGGCCGCACTGTTTACCGCAATTTCCGTAATTCCGAATATGCGAGCTGCCGAACCGGGCGAATTCAGCCGGCGCGCCTTCGAGAACGGCAAGCTCGACCTGACCGAGGCGGAGGGCCTCGACGATCTCATTCATGCCGACACCGACCGCCAGCGCCGCCAGGCGTTGCGGCAGTTGCAGGGTCTCCTCGGCAATCGCGCGCGCGACTGGCGCGAGCGCATCATCGAGGCTTCGGCCTTGATCGAGGCCGGCATCGATTTCTCCGACGAGGGCGATGTGCCCGCCGAGTTGAGAGCGCCTGCGGTCAAGGCGATCAGTGCGCTGCATGACGAAATCGCAGAAGTTCTTGCGGCACAGGGACAAGCTGAACGCTTGCGCGACGGCCTGGTGGTTGCGATCGCGGGCGAGCCGAATGTCGGCAAGTCGACGCTGATCAACCAGCTCGCGCGCCGCGACGTCGCGATCGTCTCGCCGCATGCCGGCACGACACGCGATGTGATCGAGGTGCAGCTCGATCTTGATGGCTATCCCGTCACGGTGATCGACACGGCCGGCATTCGCGAGACCGACGATCCGGTGGAGCAGGAGGGTGTTCGCCGGGCGCGAGCCCGAGCCGAAGACGCCGACCTCGTGTTGTGGCTGGTGGAGGCGGGGCGCGCGGTCGATCCGGCCGCAATGCCGTTGCTGGGGAAGTCCGGCAACGCAGGCAGCCGCTCCGGCGGTTCGGTCTGGATCGTGCGCAACAAGATCGATCTCGGCGGGGTCGAGGACGTCGGCCTGCACGGTGAGTTCGGAATCGCCGCCAGCCGGGGGGACGGCATTCCCGAGCTGGTCGATGCTATGGTGAAATTCGCCGCCGACTTCTTCGGAACGACTGAGGGCGCGTTGGTGACCCGGGCCCGGCAGCGGGATTTGCTGCGCCGAGCGTCGGACAGCTTGCGGCGGAGTCTGGAGCTTGTAGAAGACGGCGAGGAGCTTGCCGCCGAAGAGCTGCGCGCTGCGGCCTATGCCTTGGGCCGGCTGCTGGGTCGGGTGGATGTCGAGGACGTCCTAGGGGCGATTTTTCAGAAGTTCTGCGTTGGGAAGTAGCCCTAGTCTTCATTGTAGAACTAGCCTTTGTTCCGCTTCTTCGTTTCACGTGAAACACAGCGGTCGCGGTTCGGAGACGTTTCACGTGAAACGTGGCTCCATTACCCATATTTGCTGGCAAACGTGGCAGCTAAGGGAGCGGGTGAGCGGAGAGATCCCGGATCACTCCGCTCGCGATGATGGGAGTATGCCGCTGCCATCGAGCTTCGGAGACCGGGCCGCATCTAGACGTTACGGCCCTTCAGTAGACACATTATGCTTCGGGAGCTCCGTTTTCTCCCGCTGAAAATTATAATCTTTCCAAGGGCGGTTCTACTGTGCATGGGGTTGTTTTCGCGAAAAACATCTGGGCTCCGCTTGCACCGTTTCACGTGAAACAACCGCCTTTCCAGTTTCCGCTTCCGGCTTCCCCGCCTCTGAGCTAGAAGTCCGTCCATGCGAACAGAGCGAGAGAGCTTCGACGTCATCGTGATTGGCGGCGGCCATGCCGGCTGTGAGGCCGCTTCTGCCTCTGCCCGGATGGGCGCGGCGACCGCTCTGGTCACGCACCGCTTCTCCACGGTCGGCGCGATGTCCTGCAATCCCGCCATTGGCGGTCTCGGCAAGGGCCATCTGGTTCGCGAGGTCGACGCGCTCGATGGTCTGATGGGCCGGGTCGGCGACGCCGGCGGTATTCAGTTTCGCGTTCTCAATCGCCGTAAGGGCCCAGCGGTCCGTGGTCCGCGCGCGCAGGCCGACCGGAAGCTCTATGCGGCCGCGATGCAGGCGGCGATCCGGGAGACCGAGGGTCTTTCCGTGGTCGAAGGCGAAGCGGACGAGCTGATCGTGGTCGAGGGACGGGTGATCGGCCTGCGCCTGGCAGATGGCCGCGAGCTTCGGGCAGGGGCTGTCGTCGTCACCACCGGCACCTTCCTCCGCGGTCTGATCCATCTCGGAGAGAAGATTTGGCCCGCCGGCAGGGTCGGCGAGGCGCCAGCGATGGGCCTTTCGACCTCGTTCGAGCGCGCGGGGTTCACCCTCGGACGGCTCAAGACGGGGACCCCGCCGCGTCTGGATGGGACGACGATCGACTGGTCGGCGGTCGAGATGCAGCCGGGGGACGAGCCTCCGGAGCCGTTTTCCGTGATGACCGAGCGGATCACGACGCCACAGATCCAGTGCGGGATCACCCGGACCAATTCCGCGACTCACGAGGTGATCCGGGCCAATGTTCATCGCTCTCCGATGTACTCCGGCCAGATCAAGAGCTCCGGACCGCGTTATTGCCCCTCGATCGAGGACAAGATCGTTCGCTTCGGCGATCGCGACGGTCACCAGATCTTCCTGGAGCCGGAAGGGCTCGACGACAACACTGTCTATCCCAACGGCATCTCGACCTCGCTGCCGGAGGAGGTTCAGCTCGCCATCCTCGCAACCATTCCCGGCCTGGAGCGGGTGAAGATGGTCCGGCCGGGCTATGCCATCGAATACGACCACATCGATCCGCGTGAGCTCGATCCGACCCTCGAGACCAAGCGCCTGCGCGGTCTGTTCCTGGCCGGCCAGATCAATGGCACCACGGGGTACGAGGAAGCTGCCGGCCAAGGCATCGTGGCCGGGCTGAACGCGGCATTGGCTGCGAGCGGCGCCGCGCTGACAGTGTTCGACCGAGCTGACGGCTATCTTGGCGTCATGGTCGACGACCTCGTCACCCGCGGCATCAGCGAACCCTATCGGATGTTCACCTCCAGGGCCGAGTACCGCCTGACACTGCGGGCTGACAATGCCGATCAGCGTTTGACCGAGAAGGGCGTCGCTCTGGGCTGCGTTGGCAGCGCCCGGACGGTGCATCATCGCGCCAAGATGGACGCCCTGAATGCGGCACGAGCGCTCTCGAAGTCGCTGACGATCACTCCGAACGAAGCGATCAAACATGGTCTGTCCCTGAACCGGGACGGCCAGCGTCGCTCGGCCTTCGAGCTGATGGCCTATCCTGACATCGGCTGGAGCCAGGTCCGTGCGATCTGGCCTGAGCTCGCTGCCATTGATCCCGTCACTGCGACCCATCTCGAGATCGACGCGAAGTACGACGTCTATCTGGAGCGCCAGAGCGCGGACGTCGAAGCCTTCAGGCGGGACGAGGGGATGGTGTTGTCGGACGTCGATTACCAGCAGGTCCCCGGTCTCTCCAATGAGGTGCGGGCCAAGCTGGAGAACGCGCGGCCGTTCACCGTTGGCCAGGCCGGCCGAATCGACGGCATGACGCCTGCCGCGCTCGGCATTCTTGCGGCCTATCTCCGCCGCGAAGCGCGGAAGACTTCCAAAGCAATCGCATAGGTTTCACGTGAAACAGCGCGGGACCGGCGGCGGCAGATCGTCATCAGGAAAACCCTCGGCGGGTGAGGGTGCCGGTGTTCGCTCCGAACCGGCGCCTGCCCGGCCAAAGATCGACAAGGCCAGCGCCAACGATCGATCGTGGGACGTCGTCATTGCAGCCGACAAGGTTGCGGCGCTCAACCTCGCGCCTGTTTCACATGAAACGGAAGCCCGGCTCGATCGCTACATTGCACTGCTACGGGAGTGGCAGGCCAAGACCAACCTCGTCGCGCCCTCGACATTGCCGTACCTCTGGACCCGGCACATCGCCGACTCGCTTCAGCTCGTCGCTCTCGCCCCATCGGCCAAACGTTGGGCCGACCTCGGCAGCGGTGGCGGCTTTCCCGGGATCGTCCTGGCCTGCGCCATGGCCGGGACGGCCGGGGCGAGCGTCCATCTGGTCGAGCGAATCGCCAAGAAGGCAGCCTTCCTGCGCGAAGCCGTGCGCGTCACGACATCTCCGGGAGTCGTACATCTCGCTGAGATCGGGGATAATGTGGATAGAATCACCGGCCCGGTCGATTGCGTCACCGCGCGTGCGCTGGCTCCGCTACATCAACTCATCGGCTTTGCGGAGCCGCTGATGCGCCGGGGCGCAAAAGCGTTGTTTCTCAAGGGTCAAGATGTAGAGTCTGAATTGACCGAAGCCACTAAATATTGGAATATTCAGCCGCAGCTCCACCACAGCCGTACAGGCGACGGTTGGATCGTCGAGCTGGCTTCCGTCGAACGGCGCGGGTGAGGCGTCAGGGGCCGAGTGGGGAATTTGCGATGAGCGTGATTGACGAACCGCAGCAAGAACAGACCGCCGCCGTCCCGCAGGGCCATCCGCGCATCCTGGCGCTGGCGAATCAGAAGGGCGGCGTGGGAAAAACAACCACGGCGATCAATCTCGGCACGGCGCTCGCTGCGATCGGCGAACGCGTCCTGATCGTCGATCTCGATCCGCAGGGCAATGCCTCGACCGGACTCGGCATCGATCGCCGCAACCGCTCCTGCTCGACCTATGACGTTCTGATCGGCGAGGCGAGCCTGCGGGAAGCGGTGGTGTCGACGGCAGTGCCGCGGCTGCATATCGCGCCCTCGACCATGGATCTCTCCGGCCTCGAGCTTGAGCTCGGCACCACGCCTGGTCGTGCGTACAAGCTGCGCGACGCGATCAGCGCGCTCAACAACAACGTTTCGCCCGACGCCGATTACACCTATGTGCTGATCGACTGTCCGCCCTCGCTCAACTTGATCACCGTGAACGCGATGGCGGCTTCCGACGCGATCCTGGTGCCGCTGCAGTGCGAGTTCTTCGCGCTCGAAGGTCTGTCGCAATTGCTGCAGACGGTGGAGCAGGTGCGCTCGACGCTCAATCCGAACTTGTCGATCCACGGCATCGTGCTGACCATGTTCGACTCGCGCAACAATCTCTCGAACCAGGTCGTTGCCGACGTCCGGCAGTTCATGGGCGAGAAGGTCTACAAGACCATGATCCCGCGCAACGTGCGCATCTCGGAGGCGCCGTCCTACGGCAAGCCGGTGCTGGTCTACGATCTCAAATGCGTCGGCAGCGAAGCCTACTTGCGGCTCGCCACCGAAGTGATCCAGCGCGAGCGCGAGCTTCGGACGACGCATTGAAGCGGCGTTGATCCTACGAGTTACGAGTTTCGACAATTCAGTTCTGGAGTGCTGCATCGTGAATCCAAGGGAGCTGGCGATGGCCGACGAAGCGCGTTCGCGACTGGGCCGGGGTCTTGCGAGTCTGATCGGTGACGTCGGCGGCGAGGCTCAGCATGTCGATCGGCCGCGCGCGCAACGCAAGGTGCCGATCGAGTTCATCAAGCCCAATCCGCGCAACCCGCGCCGCACCTTTTCGGAGAGCGAGCTCAGGGAGCTCAGCGATTCGATCAGGCAGCATGGCGTGATCCAGCCGATCGTGGTGCGCCCGGTGAAGGGTGCGCAGGACCGCTTCGAGATCATCGCCGGCGAACGGCGCTGGCGCGCCTCGCAAATGGCCGGCCTGCACGAAGTGCCGATCGTCCCCGTCGACATCAGCGACAGCGATGCGCTGGAGTTCGCGATCGTCGAGAACGTGCAGCGCGAAGACCTCAATCCGATGGAAGAGGCGCTCGGCTATCACGCGCTCGCCAACGAGTTCAAACGCAGCCAGGACGACATCGCCAAAGTCGTCGGCAAGAGCCGCAGCCACATCGCCAACATGATGCGGCTGACGAAGCTTCCCGCCGAGGTGCAAACCCTGATCACGAGCGGCGAGCTGACCGCAGGTCATGCCCGCGCGCTGATCGGCGTGCCTGATCCGCTCGCGGCCGCCAAGCGCATCGTCGAGGAGGGCCTCAACGTCCGCCAGGCCGAGGCGCTGGCGCATGAAGAGGGCGTGCCGGAGCGCAAGCCGCAGAAGGCGCGCTCGGGGGCGAAGGAAAAAGACCCTGACACGGTCGACCTCGAAAAGCGCGTCAGCGACGCGCTCGGGCTCAAGGTCACGGTGAGCCACCGAGACCCCGGCGGCTCGGTCCAGATAAACTACCGCAACCTCGATCAGCTCGACGAGGTGATGCGGCGGCTGGCGAAGGGCGCGCTGTAGCCGCTTGGTGTCGTCCTGGCGAAAGCCAGGACCTCATGCCGATCCACACGTCATTGCGAGCGCAGCGAAGCCATCCAGAATCTTTCCGCGGAGAGATTCTGGATTGCTTCGTCGCAAGGGCTCCTCGCAATGACGAGGGGACAGTGCGGGAAGCTCAGCTCCGCCGCTTCGCGTTTGCGGCGATCGCCATCAGCGTGCGCTGGGCGATGGCGGCGGCGAGGGTGGATTGCTTGCGGGTATCGAGCGCGGCGGTCGCGAGCTGCTCGATGATGACGGCGAGCCGCGCCACGCTGAAATTGCGCAATGCGGTTTCGACCGCGGGCTTCCGCGAAAAATGCAGGCGCGGATAGCCGCTGTCGAGCACCGCGGATGCGGGCGTGCCGTCGGCGATTGAGAGCGCCCATTTGTGCAGCCACGCCGCCTGACGCTGCGCCGCGGAGATGATCACGCCGGGGTAGGTGCCGGCGATCATGGCTTTGGCAAACTCGTTCTCGACGATCTCGGGCCGGCCGGCGAAGGCGCCATCGACGATCGGATCGAGTTTCAGTTCCGACGCATCGGCGACGACAGCCATCACGTCATCCAGCGTGATCTCGCCCTTGCCATGGGCATAGAGCGTGAGCTTGCGCAGCTCGTTGCGGGAGGCCTGGCGATCGCCGCCGAGGAACGACATCAGCGCCGCGCGGGCATCTTGCGCGATGCGCAAATTGGCGATGCGGAGCTCGTCTTCCATGAGCTTGGCGAGATCGCGCTCGGTATCGGGATAGCAGGCGATCGCGACGGCCGTCTTGGCGCGTTCGCAGGCCTTGCGCAGTGGCGATTCCGGACGCAGCTCGCCGGCCTCGATCACGATGCGGCAATCCCTGACGCCCATTTCCGCCAGCGTGTCGATAGCACTGGCAAAGCTGCGCGAGCCGGCGCGCACGCGGATGGCGCGGCGGCCGCCGAACAGCGGCACCGTCATGGCCTCGTCGACGAGGCGCGACGGCTCGGCGGAGAGCTCGTCGCCATCGACCTTGACCAGCGAGAAGGGATCATTGGGATCGTCGACGGACGAGGCGATCAGCGCATCCGCGCGTTCGCGGACCAGGCCGGCGTCGGGACCATAGAGCAGGATGATCGGACGGCCCGCATCGGGGCGGGCGAGAAAGGCGTCGATCTCTTTTCCGCGCAGCGCGACCATGTTGCCTGGGACTCGTCATTCCGGGCGAACCGGGGTGACGGGATGAATTAAGTGCCCGCGGTGAAGAACGAGGCGAGTCGAGTCGTGATGTTCTCGGCGATCTCGTTGGCAGCACGATCCTCGGCATCACGTACCGCGCGGTTGCGGCTGAAACGCTGATAGGAGCCGGGCATGTCGTAGGACACGCGGGAGAACGTGGTGCCTGTCATCACCGACTTGCCGCTGACGACCTCGATCAGATTGTACTGGGCGTCGAGGCCGTAGTTTTCGCTGCTGGGCAGGCCGGTGTTGGGATCGACGATCAGCGACGTCTTGCTGCTTGCGAAGCGGATCTCGAGGCGGTGGGTTGGCGGCATGCCAGTGGCGCTGCCATAGAGCTTGAAGGCCAGCGCGTTGCGGACCTCGACGCCGACCCGGGCCTCGCGTGAGGCATTGGCTTTGGCGATCGGGGGTAGATCGACCCCCATCAGCTTCTCGCGCAGACCGGGGGTGCCGTCGGTGTGCTCGGCATACATCGGGTGGAAGCAGCCGGCCGTCATGGCCGCCAGTGCGGCGACCGCCAGCAAGCGGGCTGCGATGCGGATCCTAGCCGACAACATTCACGATCCTCTTGGGGACGATAATCACCTTGCGGACGGGTTTGCCATCCAAGGCCAGTTTTACCGCATCGAGGGCCAAAACGGCAGCCTCGATTTCCGGATTCTCGGCCGCTGTTGCAACTGTGACCTCGCCCCGCTTCTTACCGTTGACCTGGACCACCAGGGTCACACTGTCTTCAACCAGCAAATCGCGTTCGATTTGGGGCCAATTGGCCTCGGAAACCAGCCCGCTATGGCCCAGAACCTGCCAACACTCCTCGGCCAAATGCGGCATCATCGGGGAGAACAGCTGGACCAGGATCTGGCTGGCCTCCCGGATCGCCCAGGCCAAATCTGGAGCCGGCTGGCCGGGACGTTGCAAGATCTCCGCAAACGCATTGGTGAATTCGCGGATATGGGCGAGGCAGACGTTGAAGTGCAGTCGCTCGATTCCGGTGGTGACCTTGTCCAGCGCGCCATGGGCAGCCTTGCGCAAGGCGGTGGCGTCCGGGCCGAAGCTGGCCGGCCGGGCCGTCGGCGCGCCCTTGCCGGGTTCCACAGAATCGTTCACCAGCCGCCACAGCCGCTGCACGAAGCGCGAGGCGCCCTGGACGCGCTCGTCGCTCCAGATCACGTCGCGCTCGGGCGGGGAGTCCGACAGCATGAACCAGCGGGCGACGTCGGCGCCATAGGTCTCGATGATGTCGTCGGGATCGACCGTGTTCTTCTTCGACTTCGACATCTTCTCGATCGGGCCGATCTGGATGTCTTCGCCTGACGTTAGCAGCGTGGCGCGGCGGCCGTTGGCGCCGGTCTCGACCTTCACCTCGACCGGCTGGACGTAGGTGCCGTCGGCCTTCTGGTAGGTCTCGTGCACTACCATGCCCTGCGTGAACATGCCCGCGAACGGCTCGTCCAGGGCGATGTGCCCGGTCGCCTTCATCGCGCGGGTGAAGAAGCGGCTGTAGAGCAGATGCAGGATCGCGTGCTCGACGCCGCCGATATACTGGTCGACCGGCAGCATCCGGTTGGCGACCTCTGGCGTCGTCGGCGCGTTCTCGTTCCAGGGATCGGTGAAACGCGCAAAGTACCAGGACGAATCGACGAAGGTGTCCATGGTGTCAGTTTCGCGGCTAGCCTTGCCGCCGCATTGCGGACAGGTGACGTGCTTCCAGGTCGGATGATGATCGAGCGCGTTGCCCGGCTTGTCGAAGGTCGCATCGTCCGGCAGTTCGACGGGCAGATCGGCATCCGGCACCGGCACGACGTCGCATTTCGGGCAATGGATGACGGGGATCGGACAGCCCCAATAGCGCTGGCGCGAAATGCCCCAGTCGCGCAGGCGGAAATTGACCTGGCGCTCGCCGACCGGCGCGTTGCCGCGCAGCTCGGTCTCGAGACGCTTCGCCACCTCGTCCTTGGCCTGATCGATGGTCATGCCGTCAAGGAAACGCGAATTGATCATGCGGCCGTCACCGTCATAGGCGGTATCGGTGATGACGAATGATTTCGGATCCTGGCCCTCGGGGCACACCACCGGCGTGTTGCCGAGAGCGTACTTGTTGACGAAGTCGAGGTCGCGCTGGTCGTGTGCGGGACAGCCGAAAATGGCGCCGGTGCCGTATTCCATCAGCACGAAGTTGGCGACATAGACCGGCAGCTTCCAGCTCGGATCGAACGGGTGGACCGCGCGGATGCCGGTATCGAATCCCTGCTTCTCGGCGGTGTCGATGATCTCCTGCGCCGTGCCCATCCGCTTGATCTCGCCGATGAACTCGGCAAGCTTCGGATTCTTAGCCGCGGCTGCCTGCGCCAGCGGATGATCGGCCGAGATCGCCATGAACTTCGCGCCGAACAGCGTGTCGGGGCGTGTCGTAAAAATCTTCAGCTCGCTCTCGCCGGCCGGCGTCGTCGCCGCGTCGAGCGCGAAGCGGATCAGCAGGCCCTCGGACCGGCCGATCCAGTTGCGCTGCATCAGCCGCACCTTGTCGGGCCAGCGGTCCAGCGTATCCAGTGCAGACAGCAGCTCCTGCGAGTACTTCGTGATCTTGAAGACCCACTGGTTCATTTCCCGTTGCTCGACAACGGCACCCGAACGCCAGCCCTTCCCGTCGATCACCTGCTCGTTGGCGAGCACGGTCATGTCGACGGGGTCCCAGTTCACCTTGCGCTTCTCGCGCTCGGCGAGGCCTTCGCGCAGGAAGTCCAGAAACATCTTCTGCTGGTGCTTGTAATAGGAGGGATCGCAGGTCGCGATCTCGCGGCTCCAGTCCAGCGACAGTCCGATCGAACGGAGCTGCTTCTTCATCGCGGCGATGTTGGCGTAGGTCCAGGCCTTCGGTGCGACCTTGCGCTCGATCGCGGCGTTCTCGGCCGGCAGGCCGAAAGCGTCCCAGCCCATCGGGTGCAGCACGTTGAAACCCTTGGCGCGCATGAAGCGGGCCAGTACGTCGCCCAGCGTGTAATTGCGGACATGGCCGATATGGATGCGCCCCGACGGGTAGGGGAACATCTCCAGCACATAGTATTTCGGCCGCGGATCGTCGTTTTTGGAGACGAAGATCGCCTGTTGGTCCCAGGCGGCTTGCCAGCGCGGTTCGGCGTCGCGGGCGTTGTAGCGTTCGGAGGTCATGGAATCGTTGGGTTTTCGTGGATCTGGCCGTCTAAAGACGGCGGACTAGGCCATAGAAGTCCTCGGGGGGTCAATGGGTTGCCGCTGGCGGCGCGGCGCCGCAAGGCTGCTCCGCAAAAATACGGAGAGTCCTGTTCGGCTCGCCGGGCCTGGTCACCGAGAGCGAGGTCGATCGCGTCCGGGCTGCGGGTTAGCCCTCAGCCCGCCATCATCATTTCCGCCGCGCCGTTGTCGATCACCGTGATGCCATGCTCGACGACGTTGTTGCGACCGCGGTGCTTGGCGGCGTAGAGCGCGGCGTCGGCGGCTTCGATCAAATCGCCCGGACGCAAGCTCTCGGTGGGCTTGGTCGCGGCAACGCCGATCGAGACGGTGACGATCATGTGGTCGGAGGTGATGTGCGGCAGGCCCAGCTTCAGCACGGCCGCACGCGCCTGTTCGCCGATTTCGACGGCGCGCGCCACGTCGGTGTTCGGCAGCAACAGGCAGAATTCCTCGCCGCCGTAGCGGGCCGCGAAGCCCATCGTGTCGGCGGCGATGCCGGACAGCGATTCGCCGAGCCTGGTCAGGCAAGAATCGCCTTCGAGGTGGCCGTAGGTGTCGTTGAACAGCTTGAAATGGTCGACGTCGATCATCAACAGCGCGAGGTCGCTGCCATATTGCTGCGCGCGCATCCATTCGAAATCGAGGCGGCTCTGGAAGCCGCGGCGGTTGGCAAGCCCCGACAACATGTCGATCGAGGCCATCACCGTGAGTCGGTCATTGCTCGCCATCAGCTCGCGTTCGCGCTGGCTGAGCTGTGCGGCCATCGCGTTGAACGCGCGGGCGAGCGGCACGAACTCGGCCGGCAGGCGATTGCGCGCGGCACGCGCCGACAGATCGCCCTCGCCCAGACGCTTGGCCATGTCGGCGAGCATCCTGATCGGCTTGATCACCAGTTTCTCGGCTGCGATCAGCGCGCCGAGCAGCACGAATACGACGACGAAACCGAGCTGGAGATAGGCGGTGCGGATGTCGCGGCTCACGGCCGCGGACACCTTGTCCTCGTCGATGCTGGCGATCAGGCGGGCATTGGTTCCGGCGATGCGGATATAGCTGACCGCGCGGCGGGAGCCGTCGGCAGCGAGGAAAGAGAGTGAACCTTCGTCCTGGTCAGACCTCAGCGCCTTGTCGGCGATCGCGGACATCAGCGGCATGTTGTCGAGCGGACGGCCGATCGCACTATGCTGGTCGGCCGGTGCCGCCAGCACGGTGCCGGTGCTGTCGACCAGCACGGCCGTGATGCCGGCGCGCCCCCCCAAATTGCTCATGACCTTCGACATCCAGTCGAGGTTGACGGTGGCGAGCACGACGGCATCCGCTACGCCGCTGAAGGCGGACACCGGGTAAACCGCCATGACGGTCGGTGTCAGCACCGGGCGCGATAGGATGAAGTCGCTCAGGACGAAGCGGCCGGTTTCCTGCGCCTGCTGGAAATACGGCCGGTCACTGAGGTCCAGGCCGACATACATGTTGTTGGTGGCGCACTGGATGCGCCCGTCCTGGCCGGCGATCAGAAGCGTGCGGATCCAGGGAAGGTTCGACGGCAGGCTCGCGCGCAGCACGTCACAGCTCTTGCTGATGCCGCCGGCGGAGGCGCGGATGAAAGCTTCCGATTTCAGGATGGTCTCGACCGACGAGATCACCTCGCGCTGCGCATCGGCGCTGTGTCTTGCAACGGTGGTGAATTCGGCTGTGGCCTGTGCGATCTGCCGTGTGCGCGTGTCTTCCAGCGATCGGATGCGTTCGAACATCAAAGGCGTCACCAGAATCACCGCGAGCAACGCAAGCCGCGCCCGGATTCCGAGAACCTGCTTGAGTTTCGCTCGTTTGCGGTTGAAACTGACGTTTGACATCTTCGCTGCCCACCCCGCGGCTAAGGTAAAGCGAGGGGTTCAAAAACTCTTTCTTGAACTCGGTAAAATTAGAACTAGCTCCGCAACAACCAGCTCCGATGCGACATCATGACTGAAGCCAACGCCGCGCCGCTAACCGGCCATTCACCAAACGCGCTCGCCGCGGTCGAAGCCGAAATCGCGCGCGCCTGCAAGGATGCGCGGCGCGAGCGTGCCTCCGTGACGCTGATCGCGGTATCGAAAACTTTCGCCGCGGATGCAATTACCCCGGTCATCGGCGCCGGGCAGCGCGTATTCGGGGAGAATCGCGTGCAGGAGGCCAAAGGCAAGTGGCCCGCGTTAACTTCTGTTTACCCCGATATCGCGCTGCATCTGATCGGCCCGCTGCAATCCAACAAGGCGAAAGAGGCAGTCGCGCTGTTCGATGCCATCCATTCGGTCGATCGCCCGAGCATTTGCCAGGCGTTAGCCAAGGAAATCGAATCCCAGAACAAGCACCCGGAATTGTTCGTGCAGATCAATATCGGTGAGGAGCCGCAGAAGGCGGGCATCGCGCCCGGCGAGGCCGATGCTTTCATCGCGAGCTGCCGCGACACCTACGGGCTGACGATCTCGGGGTTGATGTGCATCCCGCCGGTAGACGAGCCGCCGGCGGCGCATTTCGCGCTGACCGCCAAGGTCGCCGCGCGCAATGGATTGAAGAAGCTCTCGATGGGCATGAGCGCGGATTATGCGACCGCGATCATGCTCGGCGCCACCCATGTGCGCGTGGGCAGTGCGATCTTCGGGCGCCGGTGAGAGCCGTTAGCGACGGCAGAGCGCCATACGAACTCTCGATTTCGTCATTGCGAGCACAGCGAAGCAATCCAGAGTCCCTCCGCGGAAAGATTCTGGATTGCTTCGCTGCGCTCGCAATGACGGTGGTGTATGTGGGGCCTATTCAAACCCCACTGCCACCTTCCCCAGCGCGCCAAAGTCCGCGACAAACCGATCACCCGCCTGGATCGGAAGCGGCGGATGGCACGTGCCCGTGGTCACTACCTCCCCTGCCCGCAAGGTGATGCCGAGGCCACGCAGCTCGTTGGCCAGCCAGGCCAGGGCAATGCGGGGATCGCCGAGCACGTTCTTGCCGTGGCCGAGATAGCGCTGGCCGCGTAGCGTGATCTGCGGCCGCTCTTCGACGAGATCCATGGCACGCCAGTTCGCATTCGTCGCTGCGCCCAGCACGAACAGATGCGCACAGGCGTTGTCGGCGATGAGCTGCGCCTCGCCGGCGCTGGCGAAATCGGCAAAGCGCGAATCGGGAATCTCGATCGCGGGATGCAAGCTGTCCACGGCGGCGAGCACCTCGTCGACAGTATATGGCGCCGCGCGCGGCGGCAGATCGCGCCCCATGCCGAAAGCGAACTCCGGTTCGCCGACGCGCATCGCGTTGCCCTTCATCGAGGCGGTGCCGCCATCGGCGATCACGGTGTCGCTCATGATCCGACCGGCCAACGGTCCCGCGACATTGATGTGCTTCTGTCCGGACTCGCTCGTTGCCGCGATCTTCCAGCCGAACAAAGTCCCGCTGAGCGCAGCCTGCACGGCGTAAGCCTCGGTGCGGTTCTGAGGCCGCAACTCTGGCTCCAGCGCGTCAAGCTTGGTGCCGTCGCGCCAATGTTTAACCAGGACCTGCGAAGCGGCGGCGATCTGATCCTTGTCGAGCATGTGTCCTCATCCGATGATGATTTTTGTTTTTGGTCCAAGCCGCCGCAGCAATTGTCGCATCGCCGCTTCGGTCATCGAGACGCAGCCTGCGGTGGGGACGAAATTGTCGCGGGCCAGATGCAAGAACACCGCGCTGCCCCGGCCGGCGATCCGCGGCCTCGTATTGTGGTCGATTTCGATGATGAAGTCATAGAGATGGTCGGCCCGCTTGAGCCGGTCGCCGCCCTGCCCCTCGCGGAGGCGGATTCCCTGATTGTAATGACGGTCCTTGGGATCCTCGCACCAGGCGTCCTCGCCGGTGATGATCCGGGCCGGCAGGAAGGTCTGCGGGCGGCTGTGCCGGTCGCCCCGCCACCACAATCGCCTCGGACGGAAGCTGCCCCGCGGGGTGCCGCCATCGCCCTCGCGCTTGTTCGCCAGAATGCCGCCGCGTCCGAGCGCCACCGGAATCGTCAGCGCTCCGGCGGTCAGCCAGCCCCGGCGCGGCTTCCCGGCGGCAGGCTTAACGCGGATCACCGAGAGCGGCCCGGCGCTCCGGTTCATGGTGTAACTAGCTGAAGCAGCTTTATTTTTCATGTGAACGTGCGATGTCGAATTCATTACAGGACATTCATCAAAACGGCCTGCTATTCTAGGTTAGAGTGGTTCTGGCTTGTGAATCGGTAACAGCCCACTACTTCAAGACGAACAACAATAATAACGGCGACCCCTAAACTTCCCTCTCGGCTGGGTGCAGCATGGATGCGCGCCGCGCCGGACCCCAAAAGGATGACCCCCTATGGCCAATGCCCGCAAGATCCTGATCGTGGATGACGATACCGATCTGCGCGATACGTTGGTGGAGCAATTGTCGCTGCACGAAGAATTTGAAGCCTCCGCGGTCGATACCGGCGCCAAGGGCGCGAGCGCCGCGAAGGCCAATGCCCCCGATCTCGTCCTGATGGATGTTGGCCTGCCCGACACCGATGGCCGCGAAGTGGTCCGTTCCTTACGCAAGGGCGGGTTCAAGGCTCCGATCATCATGCTCACCGGGCATGACACCGATTCCGACACGATTTTGGGGCTGGAATCCGGCGCCAACGACTATGTCGCAAAACCCTTCCGCTTCGCCGTACTGCTGGCGCGCATCCGCGCCCAGCTCCGGCAGCACGAAGCCAGCGAGGACGCAGTGTTCTCGGTCGGCCCCTACTCTTTCCGGCCCGGCTCCAAGATGCTGACCGCCGCCAATGCGCGCAAGGTCCGGCTGACGGAGAAGGAAACCGCCATCCTCCGCTTCCTCTACCGGGCCGGCCAGATGCCGGTCTCGCGCGAGACCCTGCTCCAGGAGGTCTGGGGCTACAATTCCGGCGTCACCACCCACACGCTGGAAACCCACATTTACCGGCTTCGCCAGAAGATCGAGAAGGACGCCGCGAACCCGGAAATCCTGGTCACGGAAGCCGGTGGCTACAAGCTGGTGCCGTGATACGCTTCAGGGGCGTGCGAATCGTTTTAGATTGCGTGCCCTTGAGCCCCGGACCTGAATGTCAATCGACGATGATGTAGCGCTTCTCGAGCGTGTCCCGACACTGCGCCTGTTGGGAGACGCTTCGTTGCGCATGCTGGCGATCGGCTCCGAGCAGCGTGACTTCGTCCGCGGCGACGTCTTGTTCAATCTCGGCGACGATGCCGATGCCGGCTTCGTGGTCCAGCGCGGCGCCTTCCGGGTCGACGACGGCGCCGGTGCGGAGATGATCGCAAGTCCCGGTGCGTTGATCGGCGAGCTCGCGCTGATCGTGCCGATGAAGCGGCCGTCGAGCGCGATCGCGATCGAGCACGCCTCCGTCATCCGCGTCGCGCGCAGCCTGTTTCAGCGTGTGCTCGAAAGCGACCCCGCCGCCGCCGTCCGCCTGCGCGACGAATTCGCGGTGCGCTCCAGCCAGATCGCCAGCGATATATTGATGGCGGGTGCGAAGCTGACGTCGTGATGTCGTCCTGGCGAAGGCCAGGACCCGTCATCCCAAATGTTTCTGGCTTGGTGCGATTGCCGATGTCCTCGCGCAACAACGAAGATTGGTGTAATGGGCCTGGCTTTCGCCAGAGCGACATTAAACCTCGAGCGTCACCGTCACCGGCACATGATCCGACGGACGCTCCCAGCTCCGCGCATCGCGCAAAATCTTGAAATCACTCACCGCATCTTTCAGCGCGCGCGAGACCCAGATGTGGTCGAGCCTGCGGCCGCGGTCGCCGACAGTCCAATCGGCGGAGCGGTAGCTCCACCACGTGTAGACCTTTTCCGACATCGGAATGCGATCGCGCGCGACATCGACCCATTCGCCGGCGGCGAGCGCGGCTTGCAGCTTCTCGGTTTCGATGGGCGTGTGCGACACCACTTTCAGAAGCTGCTTGTGCGACCAGACGTCATTCTCATGCGGGGCAACGTTGAGATCGCCGACCAGGATGTGGCGATCCTCGCCGCGCGGATGCAACGGCTCGCACGCCTTCATCTCGTCGAGGAAGCGGAGCTTGTGATCGAATTTCTCGTTCAGCGCGGGATCGGGAATGTCGCCGCCGGCGGGCACGTAGAAATTATGCACCACCAGGGGTTTCGCGATCCCGGCCCTCTCACCGAACGACACCGAGATGTGGCGTGAATCCACCTTGTCGCAGAAGGTGCGGATGTCCTTCGAGTCGAACGGAATCTTCGAGACGATGGCGACGCCGTGATAGCCCTTCTGTCCGTTCAACGCGACATGCTCGTAGCCGAGCCGCTTGAAGCGCTTCAGCGGAAAAGCGTCGTCGATGCACTTGGTCTCCTGGAGACACAGCACGTCCGGCCGCGCGCTCTTGAGAAATTTTGCGACCAGATCGATGCGCAGCCGCACCGAATTGATGTTCCAGGTTGTCAGGGAAAAACGCATGAGATTGATCTAACAAACTCCATCCGTCATGGCCGGGCTTGACCCGGCCATCCACGCCTTTTGTAGGTCCAGATTGTAGGTCCAGAACGTGGATGCCCGGGACAAGCCCGGGCATGACGATCGTCGCAGCAGCGAGTAAGTCTCAGCCCGGCGACGGGCCGTAATTGGTAAAATCGATCTTGAACATGCCGGGATCGAGCTTCTTGCTCGTATCCAGATTATAGACCGCGATCGTGGTGTCGTAGCCCTGCGGGTCGGTGACGGTCCACTGCTTCAACTGGCCGTCCTTGGCGCCGAACATCAGCAAGAGGCGACTGGTGCCGACCAGCGCCTGCTTCTCCTCGATGGTGACGCTGACGAAGACGTCGTCGGCCGAGACGTTGACGACGTTGGTGTCCTTCATCAGGTCGATGCGGTCGGACAGCAGGAAACGCAGCGGTGTCTGTGACAGCGGATAGACGTCCTGCGTCGCGAGCTTGCGGTCGCGCACCACCAGCGACGATCCGTCGGCGACGATGTCGATCGGGCTCGGCGCGTCATATTCGAAGCGCACCTTGCCCGGCTTCTGGATGTAGAAGTCGCCTTGCGTCTTGCTGCCGTCGGGGCCGACCTGGACGAAATTCCCGACCAGCGTCGACAATGACGACAAATAGGCGCTGACCTTGGCGGCCTGGGCCTTCTGGTTCGCATCGAAGGTCTGGAAGATGCTGCTCGGCACGTTGCGGCGTGGATCCGGAATCACCGGATTGGGCGGCGTCTGGGTCGCGCCGGTGACCGCGGGCCCTCCAACGGCCGGACCGCCGTCGCGGCCCTTCGGTGCAGGCTTCGGCACGGGAACGGTCTGCGCGAACGACGCCGTGATCACCATCGCGGCGGTGACGAGAATTACGCCGGCCATGCGCGCGCTCCGCGCGGCGACAATGGCAGCGAATCGAATGTCCGGATGTCTGATCAACGCGTCGTCCTGTGTGGCTGGGCGCCCTTTTAGCGTGATTTCGGCCAAAAGCAGATAACGTTTTTGCGTGAATGATGGTTTGAGGCGGCTCGCCTCACATATGGCTGTCTTCTTCCTCGACCAGAATCTCGCGCTTGCCGGCGTGGTTGGCGGGTCCGACGATGCCCTCCAGTTCCATGCGCTCCATCAGCGATGCGGCGCGGTTATAGCCGATCTGCAGGCGGCGCTGGATGTAGCTGGTAGAGGCCTTACGGTCGCGTTTGACGATCGCAACAGCCTGCGAGAACAAATCGCCGCCGCCATCCGCGCCCATGGCGGACGCGTCGAACACCGCGCCGTCCTCGTCTTCGCTGGGTTCTTCGGCCGTGACGGCTTCGAGATATTCCGGCTGTCCCTGCGTCTTGAGGTGGCGCACCACCTTCTCGACTTCCTCGTCCGACGCGAAAGGTCCGTGCACGCGGCTGATGCGACCGCCCCCGGCCATGTAGAGCATGTCGCCCTGGCCGAGCAGCTGCTCGGCACCCATCTCGCCGAGAATCGTGCGGCTGTCGATCTTGGACGTCACCTGGAAGGCGATGCGGGTTGGGAAGTTCGCCTTGATGGTACCGGTGATGACGTCGACCGATGGACGCTGCGTTGCGAGGATCACGTGCAGGCCGGCGGCGCGCGCCATCTGCGCGAGGCGCTGCACCGCGCCTTCGATGTCCTTGCCGGCAACCATCATCAGGTCGGCCATTTCGTCGACGATGATGACGATGTAGGGCAGCGGGTCGAGCGAGAGCTTCTCTTCCTCGTAGATCGCCTTGCCGGTTTCCTTGTCGAAGCCGGTGTGCACCGTGCGCGTCGGCTCTTCGCCCTTGGCCTTCAATTCGAGCAAGCGCGTGTTGTAACCGTCGATGTTGCGCACACCGAGCTTGGCCATGTTCTTGTAGCGCTCTTCCATCTCGCGCACGGCCCATTTCAGCGCGACCACCGCCTTCTTCGGGTCGGTCACGACGGGCGTGAGCAGATGGGGAATGCCGTCATAGACGGAGAGTTCGAGCATCTTCGGATCGACCATGATCAGGCGGCACTGGTCCGGGCGCAGCCGGTAGACCAGGCTGAGGATCATGGTGTTGATGGCGACCGACTTGCCGGAGCCGGTGGTACCGGCGATCAGCATGTGCGGCGTGCGTGCGAGGTCGATGATGACGGGATCACCGCCGATGGTCTTGCCGAGGCAGAGCGGCAGTTTCGCAACCGAATCGACAGTCTCCTTGGCGACCAGCAGCTCGCGCAGATAGACCTTTTCGCGATGCGCGTTCGGCAGCTCGATGCCGATGGCGTTGCGGCCCGGCACGACGGCGACGCGCGCCGACAGCGCGCTCATCGAACGGGCGATGTCGTCGGAAAGTCCGATCACGCGCGACGATTTGATCCCCGGCGCCGGCTCCAGCTCGTACAGCGTGACCACGGGACCCGGATGGGCCTTCACGATCTCGCCGCGAACGCCGAAATCCTGCAGCACGCCTTCGAGCGCGCGCGAATTGGTTTCCAGCTCGGCCTTGCTGAGCGGCTGGCGATCGCCGGCCTTGGGCGCGGCCAGCACCGACACGGACGGAAGCTCGAACTTGTCGGAAGATTTCTTGGAAGCAGCCTTTGGAGCAGCCTTCTTGCGCGGCGCGCGCGCGGCGGGCTCCTCCTCCTCTTCCTCCTCGTGGTCTTCTTCGTGCTCGTCCTCGTCGTGCTCGTCTTCGGACTGCGGCGAGATCGGCGGCGCGGCGCGGCCGCCACCGAGCTTCGGCTCCTGACGGCTGAAGGCAACGGCCTTGGTCTTCGGTCCGCTCGAGACCAGCGAGCGGTAGGCCGCGCCAAGCAACCAGATCAGCCGTGCCTTCGTGCTCATCAAGGCGTGGAACAGCCAGCCCAGCGATACCGAACCGCGATCGCTCTCCTCGTCCAGGTCGAGCGGCTTGTCATCGTCCTCGATCTCAGCGAGTTCGTCGTCATGCTCGCGTGCGCCGAGGCCGCAGGCGATCAGGAAGGTCGCCGCCATCGCGGCGAACAGGATCGTGCCGAGCACGATGCGATAGATCATGCCCGGCGGTCCGAAGATCACCGCGGGCGCGCGAACCAGGGCATCGCCGACCACGCCGCCGAGGCCTGTCGGCAGCGGCCATGCGCCGCCATGTGGCCAGCAGCTGACGAAGCCCGCCGCGATCACCGTGCAGAGAATCCAGCAGCCGAGCCGCAGCGCCTCGCGGTCGAACGGGCGATGGGTCAGCATGCGCCAGCCCCAGACCGCGACGGTCAGGACCAGCATGATCGCGCCGAGCCCGAGGATCTGCATCGCAAGGTCGGCGCCGATCGCGCCGGCATAGCCGAGAATATTGCGGATCGGCCGCGACGTTGCGTGGCTGAGGCTGGGATCCTGCACTGACCAGGTCATCAGCGCCGCCGAGGCGACGCCCGACAATGCGATCAGGCCGAGACCGCTGAGCTCGCGCACGCGCCGCGCCAGCCCCTCGCGGATCGAGGGCGGCAGATGGCTGACCAAGGGAATGACACGTTCGATTGTCGACATGCTCATGGGCCCCGCCTAACCCAGAGTCTCGACCAGGCGGTGCAGCGCCTGCGCCGTGGTCTCGCCATCCTGCACCAGCGCAAGGCGAATGTAGCCTGCGCCGGGATTGAAGCCGTCGGGCTGGAGCCGCGCCAGATAGCTGCCGGGCACCACGCGCACGCCTGCTTCCTTGAAGAGTTTCAGGCACACAGACACATCGTCGCCGATTTCGGACGTGTTGAGCCAGACGCAGAAGCCGGCATCGGGCCGGCGATAGCCGTAACGATTGCCGATGATCTGGTCGGCGAGATCGAACTTGATGCGGTAGAGCCTGCGGTTCTCCTCGACATGCGCCTCGTCGCCGTAAGCAACGGTCGCGACATGCTGCAACGGGACCGGCACCTGCGGCGCCGCGATGTTGCGCAATTCGAGGAACATGCCGATGAGTTTTTTGTCGCCGGCGGCGAAGCCGACGCGCAGGCCCGGCAGGTTCGAGCGCTTGGACAGCGACTGGAACGCGACCACGCGGGTGAAATCAGGGCCAGCGCATTCGAGCGCGCTGCCGGGCGCTTCGCGGGTGTAGATCTCCGAATAGCACTCGTCGCTGAGGATCACGAAGCCGTAGCGGTCGGCGAGCTGCTTCAGGCGAATGAAATAATCGCGCGAGGCCACCGATCCCTGCGGGTTGGCGGGCGAGGCCAGATAGAACGCCACCGTGCGCGCCAGCGTCGCCTCGTCGATGGCGTCGAGATCGGGCAGGAAGCCGTTCTCGGCGGTGGTCGGCAGGTAGACCGGCTCGCAAGCAGCGGCGCGGGCGCCGGCGCCATAGACCGGATAGAACGGGTTCGGCATCAGGATCGCGGGCTTGCCGGGACGCGGGCCGACATAGCGCGCAGCCGCGATGGCGGCGAGGAACAGCCCCTCGCGGCTGCCATTGAGGACGAGAATCTCGCTCTCGGGATTGAGCGGTCGCGGCAGCCTGAAGCGCGACGACAGCCAGGCGCCCGCGGCCAAGCGGAACGGGTCGGTGCCCTTGTTCGCGGGGTAACGGCCGAAATCGGCGATGTGCTTGGCCAGTACCGGGCCGACGAAATCAGGCACCGGATGCTGCGGCTCGCCGACGGCAAGCGAAATCAAAGGCTTGCCGGGCTGATGCGGTGCCAGCAGCTCGTTCAGCCGGACGAAGGGAGAGCGTTCGCTATCGGAGCTTCCACTGTCCTGCGGCGCACGGGATGAAGCGGTCATAGCCATTCTGGACGCCAGCACTCTTGGAACAGCCGGTCGCAGCACGGCGCCGACGGGAAGCGGTTCAGTTCACCATAGATAGGGCGAGGTTAAGACGCGATTAACCATCGGTCGCCGCCTCGGTCCAGAGCAGGAATAATGAGGCCACGGGCGGCTCTCGGAGCTGGTCATGCCATTGCGAGAGGGTGGACGTCTTGGCGATGTCATGGCCGGGCCTGTCCCGGCCACCCACGGCCTTTCCGACGGCGTCCAAGAACGTGGATGCCGGGACAAGCCCGGGCATGACGGCTTATGACGGCTTTGGCGGATAGGCGCCCTAATGCCCCGGCAGCTTCTCGAATGTCGCCATGCCCGCGGGGATCGCGTGGAAGTCCTGCTTGTCGCAGGTGTAGATCGCCATCTGCGGATGGAACTGCGCAGGCTCGTCCAGCGTGCCGGCCTTCAGGATCGCCGCCGGCAGGCCGGGAACCTTGGTCACCAGATGGGTCCCGCATCGAGCGCAGAATTCGCGCGTGACGGCGCGTTCGAGGTCCTTGCGCGCGAATTGCTTGGGTTGCCCGGCGATGTAGCTGAAGCCAGCCGCCGGCATCGCGATGAAGGTGTTGGGCGCGCCGCCCGAGATGTACTGGCACTCGCGGCAATGACACTGCGCCTGCATCATCGGGTCGCCCTCGGCGACATAGCGCACTTCGCCGCAATAGCATCCGCCTTCCAAACGCATGACGACCTCCCGATTGTTGTTTCTTGTGGTCGATATTTCTGCGCGGGCGGTGTGGAATGGCAATCTTTTTCTTTCGCCTGGACGGACCAAGACAGACCTCCTGCAGCCGGTTCGTGCATCTATCTCTTGGCAAGTCCGCAGCCGTTGAATCCCCGGCCGCGCCAGCACCCGCTGCTCATGCACTCGGCTTCCAGCCGGGGACAAGCGGTTGAAGCGCAATCCGCGCGGCCACCCATACCGACGCATGCCGTGGCGCACCTGCTTCGCATGAACGAACAGCTCATGCCGCTTCCGGTCTGCCGCGGTTGCCCTGCTCCGGCCTGATCTGGCGGCAGCACGGCCGTCTTGTCCTCGCGCTTGGGCGCCCGCTTCGAATCAGGTTGGCCCGGACTTGCAGCGGGGCTCTGTGTCGTCAGCTTGGAGAGTTCCATCCGACACGGTCGGCTGGTATCGGTGCGGACGCCGGCGCCGGTGGTTCCTTTCAGCTCGAGTGCGAGCTTGTACTGATAGGGCGCGCCGGCTGTGCGGCGCAGCGGATCCTTCTCGCCAATCAGCCCGTTGACGGTGACAGTCGCGCTGCCATCCGCTTCAATCTTCCCGTCATAGATTGTGGCACCGGGCTTGCCCTCTTCCCCGGAGAGAGTGTGCAGCACGCCATCCTTGACGCGCAGGGCATACTGGAAATAGGCCTCGGGAAATGGGGGCTTGTTCTCGCAAGTCTCCTTCGCGATCCAGGTTCCATCGAATGCGGTTACGCGCTTGGCGGTGTCTGATGGTTTCGCCAAGGTCTCGACGCGCGATTTCGCCAGATCTGCGAACGCGCAGGCCGGGAAGCGTGCGAGGTGATCCTTGAATGCCGCGAGCGTTCCCAGCGCTTCCGCGCTACGCCAATGGTCTCCGGCCTCCGCGCAGGGATCGACCTGAGGCGTCGCAGGCGACAACGCCGCCGTCTCGGGCTTGCCGTTCAGGTAGAACTCGCCGAAGAACGACAGCGACAGCTCCGGTACTTGCGAGCCTTTGGAGCGCTGGTAGACGCCGGCGCTGATCGTCTGAAATACCGTGTTGACGTTGCCCTTGTCGCCGATGTGCTCCAGGAACGCGCTGGTGTAGGGGCTGTTGCGGCCGCTGCCGTCGTCGGCGGTCCGGCCGGCCTGTGTCGCGTAGGAAATGATGGTGCCCTCGGGACTTTCCATCTTGGCAAGGCCGCGTGAGACGGTGACGCCACGGCCCTGTCCGACGTTTCGCCGCAACTCGTCGGCAAATGGATTGTCGCGGCAGGCGTCGAGCACGAGGATGCGCAGGTTCTTGGCCTGCTGCAGATCCGCCAGGATCTCGTCGGCGCGCACCAGACGGCGCAGATCGACCTCGTCGCGAACGACGGCATCGACAGGCACCAGATAGTTGACGCCGGCGAACTGGAGCGCGTGCCCACTGTAATAGAACAGGGCGACATCGGCGCCGCGGGCCTCACGCGCGAAGCGAAGAATGGTGTCCTGCATGGCGGACTGGTCGAGGTCGGTCGTGACAACAGGATCGAACCCCGATCGCTTGAGGGCCGCGCCGACATCGGCCGCATCGTTGGTCGGATTGGCGAGCGGGGGAACGTTTCGGTAAGCGCCGTTGCCAATCACCAGCGCGACGCGCTTGTCCGCGCGGGCATCGAGGCTCGACAAAGCGAGCAACAGGAAACACCAGACTAGGCAATAGGGCAGACGCATGAAATCCTGCTCCAAACGGGGAGCATGATATTCAGCAAGCTCGCAGCAATGCAATTTAACTTATGACGGCCCAGCGGCACGGGACCAAAAAGAAAGGGGCTCCAACTTGCGCTGGAGCCCCTCAACGGTCGGGACATTGCCGGGTATGTGCCCCAAACCGTAGTTGTGAGCGCGACCTCCGAGGAGGCCGCGCCCGGGAGGAGACTTACATGTTGTAGGCGCGCTCTGTGTGCTCGGTGATGTCGAGGCCTTCACGCTCGCTCTCGACATTGGCGCGGAGGCCAACGATCACATCGACGACCTTGTAGAGAATCGCCGAACCGATGCCCGACCACACCAGCGTGGTGCCGACGCCCCAGACCTGGGAGATCATCTGCGCCGCGAAGTCGTAATCGGCAACCTTCGGCGGGATCGCGGTGTAGTCGATGATGCCCGCACCACCCAGCGCCGGATTGACGAGGATGCCGGTGCCGAGGGCGCCGATGATGCCGCCGACGCAGTGCACGCCGAACACATCGAGGGAGTCGTCGTAGCCGAGCGCGTTCTTCACGACGGTGCAGAAGAACAGGCAGACCACGCCGACCACGAGGCCGAGGACGATCGCACCCATCACGCCGGAGAAGCCGGCGGCAGGCGTGACGGCCACGAGGCCCGCGACAGCGCCGGAGATGACGCCGAGCACCGACGGGTGACCCTTGATGATCCACTCCGCGAACATCCACGACAGCGCGGCGGCTGCGGTGGCGACGAAGGAGTTGGTCATGGCGAGGGCTGCGCCGCCGTTGGCTTCGAGGTTGGAGCCGGCGTTGAAGCCGAACCAGCCGACCCAGAGCAGCGAGGCGCCGATCATCGACATCGTCAGCGAGTGCGGAGCCATCAGCTCCTTGCCGTAGCCGACGCGCTTGCCGATCAGCAGGGCGCCGACGAGGCCTGCGATGCCGGCGTTGATGTGCACCACGGTGCCGCCCGCAAAGTCGATCGCGCCCTTCTTGAAGATCCAGCCTGCGTCGGCGTTGATCTCATCGAGCTTGGCCTGCGCTGCGGTCTTCGCCGCGCCATCAGCCGCAGCAGCCAGAGCCTTGGCTGCGTCCTGGATCATGTCCGGGCCGGGCCAGTACCAGACCATGTGCGCGATCGGGAAGTAGATCAGCGTGACCCAGAGCGGGACGAAGAGCGCGAGCGCCGCGAACTTCATGCGTTCGGCGAAGGCGCCGACGATGAGGGCGGGCGTGATCGCCGCGAAGGTCATCTGGAAGCACATATAGATGAGCTCCGAGATGTTGGCGTCGACCGAGAAGGTCGCGGCCTTCGAGTCGGTGGTGACGCCCATCATGAAGGCCTTGGAGAAGCCGCCGATGAAGTCGGAACCGCCGGTGAAGGTGAGGCTGTAGCCGTACACGGCCCAGATCACGGTGACGACGCAGACGGTGTAGAACACCTGCATCAGGACGGAGAGCATGTTCTTGGAACGGACGAGGCCGCCGTAGAACAGCGCGAGGCCGGGGATCGTCATCAACAGCACGAGCACTGTCGATGTCAGCATCCAGGCGTTGTCTCCCTTGTTGACCGTTGGCTCGGCGTAGGCTGCGGTCGCAGCGAACAGGCCGACTGCGAGAGCCGCCAATCCCGCGCCATAGGGACGCTTAAACGTCATTTCATTTACTCCTGATTGAATTTTGATTGAGCGCGAAATCAAAGGGCCGCAGCATCGGCCTCGCCGGTGCGGATGCGAACCGCATGGTCGAGATTGATGACGAAGATCTTGCCGTCGCCGATCTGTCCGGTTTTCGCGGCGGTCGTGATGGCGTCGATGGTCTTGTCGACCTGGTCGGAGGCGACAGCGACCTCGATCTTGATCTTGGGCAGGAAGCTCACGGCATATTCGGCGCCGCGATAGATTTCCGTATGGCCCTTCTGGCGGCCATATCCCTTGACTTCCGTCACCGTGAGACCGTGAACGCCGATGGCGGTCAGGGCGTCACGGACTTCTTCCAGCTTGAATGGCTTAATAATCGCCATAACAATTTTCATGGGTCCTATCCCCGCTTGGGCCCGGTCCGGACGTGGCCGGGCGCTTCTCGACTGGTTCGCCACGAGGGAGAAAGTTCACTACGCGGGCACAGCCAGGACCCTTAGAATCAAATGCCGTGCCAGATCGGGCGTGTTGCCTAACGGACTATGAAAACGGGTGTTTTCGCGTTTGACGCGTAGTGCCGTGCAGTGCGCCATTACGCCGCGCTCAATACCTGACCATGCCTGATTAAAATACAGGCACGACAGGCTGTCGACACATTGGTGCTCACACGTAGGGCAGCAGAAAGGTATTTCCGTAAGGCGCGCGCCTATTGCAGGGCTTGTCGTGCCGCGAAATATCGGGCCCGTCGCACTTGTGCTCACGGAATGCGCGCAACCGGCCAACCTGCTTGAGCGGGCGAGGCTTGCCGGACGGGTCCCCGGCAGGGACCGTCAGGCGGCGCTGCGTTCCGCGAAGACCCGGTCGATCAGGCCCCAGTTGACCGCCTGCTGCGCGGTCATGAAATGGTCGCGGTCCAAGGTCCGTTCCACGTCCGGTTCGGGGCGCCCGCAATGCTGGGCATAGAGCCGGATGATGCGCCGCTTGGTTTCCTGCATTTCGGTGGCGTGGATCAGGATGTCGGACGCCTGGCCCTGAAAGCCGCCGAGCGGCTGATGCACGTGAAGGCTCGCATTGGGCAGGGCGGCGCGGTGACCGGGCTCGCCGGCCATCAGCAGAAACGAGCCCATCGAGCGCGCGGTGCCCATGCACAGCGTATGCACCGGCGCCTTGATGAATTGCATGGTGTCGTACATCGCAAGGCCGCTGGTGACCACGCCGCCATAGGAATTGATGTAGAGATTGATCGGCTTGTTCGGATTCTCCGCCTCCAGAAACAGGAGCTGCGCGCAGACCAGTCCGGACATCGCATCATTGACCTCGCCATTGAGGAAGATGATGCGCTCGCGCAACAGGCGCGAATAGATGTCGAAGGATCGCTCGCCGCGGGCGGATTGTTCGACGACCATAGGGACGAGCTGAAGCATGTCGCGCATCGGCGACCTCCATTTTCTGCGGGTGATGAAGTGGTGTTGGTGTCAGGCGGCCGCGCGCATCAGGCAGCCATTGCTGTTGGCCGGCTGCGGCAGCTTCATACGGATCTCGCAGGCTTGCTGGATGATGCGAAAGCGGGTGCCGCCATCCTCGTTCGGCTCGATCCGGAAGATGACATGGCTTTCGCGAAACGGCGGTTCGGAATCGCGCAGCCGGTAGCGCACCTCCTGGCCCGGGATCGCTGATTCCGGCTCGGCGCCCGCAAGATCGCAATCCGGCAACCAGCGCTCGCGCAAAGCCGGAATGGTCACCGCGCGCCAGACCTTGGCCGGCGGCGCATCGAATTCATATTCGAGCACCAGGTCTGTTTTGAGCGCCAAGTCTGCGTCGGAGGGATCAGGCTTCACGGCGTCGCTCATTGATCCATCTCCTTCAAGAGATCGGCGAGGGCATCCATGCGTTTCGGCCAATAGGCGCGGTAGCGCGCAAGCCAGGCCCCGATCGCGGAGATTCCTTCGGGATCGACTTCGTAATTCACAAAGCGGCCCTGCCGCTGTTCGCGCACCAGGCCCGCGCCGCGCAGCACCGCGAGATGCTGCGACATCGCCGGTTGGCTGATCTCCAATCCGTCGCGCAAGGCGCTGGCATTCAGGCTTCCGCCGGCAAGCTTCTCAAAGACCTTGCGGCGGGTCGGGTCGGCCAGCGCTTTGAAGATGTCGGCTTCGATCATGGCGACACATAAGCATACGCTTATGTGTTGCGCAAGCCCAATTACTGCAGCGCCTCGCCGTGCTGCGAAATATCCAGCCCCTCGAGTTCGTGCTCGCGGGAGACCCGCAACGGCACGAACAGACCGACCAGCTTGAGCAGGACGAAGCTCATGCCTGCCGACCAGACGAAGGTGACGGCGACCCCGTAGAGCTGGATAAGAAGCTGCTGCGGATGGCCTTCGAGCAGGCCGGCGGTGCCGCCGATCGCGCTCGTTGCGAACACGCCGGCCAGCAGGGTCCCGGTCATCCCGCCGATGCCGTGGACGCCGAACACGTCGAGCGAATCGTCATAGTCGAAGCGGTGCTTCAGCCAGGTGCAGGCCCAGTAGCAGACGAGGCCTGCGATCACGCCGATGACGATGCCGTGCCAGGGCGCCACGAATCCCGAGGCCGGCGTGATGGTGCCGAGGCCGGCCACCGCGCCGGAGATCATGCCGAGCACGGACGGCTTGCGCCGCGTCGACCATTCGATCGCGCCCCAGGTCAGCGCGCCGGAGCAGGCTGCGAGATGGGTCGCGATGATCGCCATCACCGCGCGAGAATTGGCTGCGCCCGCCGAGCCGCCGTTGAAGCCGAACCAGCCGACCCACAACAGGCCGGTGCCCATCACCGCGAGCGACAGATCGAATGGCGAGAGATTTTCCGTGCCGTAGCCATGACGGCGTCCCATCACCTTCGCCGCGACGAGGCCGGCGGTGCCGGCCGACAGATGCACCACGAGGCCGCCGGCGAAATCCAGCACGCCCATTCCGGCGAGGAAGCCGCCGCCCCACACCCAATGCGCGAGTGGAATGTAGACGAAGATGAACCAGGCCACGGAAAAGAGGAGATAAGCGGAGAACCGCATCCGGTCGGCCACCGCGCCCGCGACCAGCGCCACCGTGATGATCGCAAACGTCATCTGGTACAGCATGAACAGCGCTTCCGGGATCGTCTTCGCCGCCGGGTTGACGCTGTCCATGGTCATACCGGAGAGAAACCAGCGGTCGAGCGTGCCGATCCACGGGCCGTCGCCGACGAAGCACAACGAATAGCCGAACGCGACCCAGAGAATGGAGATGATCGTCACTGCGGCGAGGCTCTGCGCCATGGTGGCGAGGACGTTCTTCTTGCGCACCATGCCGGAATAGAACAGCGCGAGCCCCGGGATCGTCATCATCAGCACCAGCGCGGTGGCGACGATCATCCAGGCGGTGTCGGCAGTGTTGATCTCGGAGCCCGCGGCACGCGCCGGCGAAGCCATGATCGACCCAAGCCCGATCGGCGCGGCGATAGCAGCCGCGCGGCGCAACAATCCCGCCATGTCGTTTCCCCCAGCTATTGATTGTGTCGCACGCCGTGGCGCCGTTGCCCGGTGCGATCGAAGAAGAGCGTTGTCGAGCGAAGCGGTTACCGGTTCGCGAAAAGAAAACGCGTCAAAGCAAAAATCTAGAGCGCGTCGCTGTCGGTCTCGCCGGTGCGAATGCGGGTCGCGTGATCGATCGGCGTGACGAAGATCTTGCCGTCGCCGATCTGGCCGGTGCGCGCGGTCGCGGTGATGACCGCGACGGCCTTCTCGGCGATATCGGAGGCAACCGCGATCTCGATCCGCAGCTTCGGCAGGAAATTCACGACATATTCGGCGCCGCGATAGATCTCGGTGTGGCCCTTTTGGCGGCCATAGCCCTTCACTTCGGTCACGGTCATGCCGTGGACGCCGATCGCCGTCAGGGCCTGACGGACCTCATCGAGCTTGAAGGGTTTGATGATCGCGACGACGAGTTTCATGGTCAGGCCTATTCCCCGGGATGCGCCGCGCCGTATGTCCCCGGCGCAGCGTCAATCTGGCATCTTTCCGGGCAAATGGCATAAAAAACTTGCAGATTGAAGCGGAAAATCGTTGGGCCATGTGAACGGCCGCCTCTGTACAGGGCAGCCGTTCATCCTCCACAATGCGTTTTTGGCATGGATGCGATGAAACCCAAGCGTCGCGGCCGGTACAAAACTATGTTCGAGGGGGACGCTTCATGGCGAGTTGGTTCTACGCATCCGAGGGCAAGCAGCAGGGGCCCTATCCGGAAGGGCAATTCCGTGACCTCGTCGCCCAGGGAGTCGTGCGTCCGGATACGCTGGTGTGGTCGGACGGCATGGCCGGCTGGCAGAAGGCGGCCGAAATCCCCGGCCTGATCGGCGGGGGCGGTGCGCCCCCGATGATGCCGGCTGGCGGCCCGCCGATGATGGGCTCCGGGGGCTACGGCGGCGGTGGCGCCGGAGGATCGCTGGCGGTCGATTTCGGCATCCTCGAGTTCACCTGGCGCAGCATCGTGATGCTGATCGGCATGTGCTTCATCATCCCGGTGCCGTGGGTGTTCGTCTGGTACACGAAATGGATCGTGTCCTGCGTGAAGGTCCCCGGGCGGCCCAATCTCAGCTTCACCGGCAATGCGATGGCGCTGGTGCCCTGGTATTTCGGCTTCATCGTTCTGGCGGTCGTGATCGGCTACATCGGCGTTCCCTTGCTGAGCAATTTGCTGTTCATCGCCCAGCTCGTTCTGTACTGGCTCCTGATCAAATGGATGGTCGCGAATCTCGCCTCCAATGGGCAGCCGCTCGGCCTGAGCTTCACCGGCACGGTTTGGGCCTATGTCGGCTGGAGCCTGCTGTTCGCGATTTCCATCATCACCATCATCGGCTGGGCCTGGGTCGCCGCGGCTCAGATGCGCTGGTTCTGCCGCAGCATCGAAGGCACGCGGCGCGAGATCGTGTTCAACGGCAGCGGTCTCGGGATTCTCTGGCGGGGCATCGTGGCCGCATTCCTGTGCGGCTTCATCATCCCGATCCCGTGGGTCTATCGCTGGATCATGAACTGGTTCGCGTCGGAGACGGTTCTGGCTCCGCGGGGATCGCTCCGGGCCTGACCTCGAAAGGCACAAGCGCGATCGATCGTGCTTGTGCCTCTTAGGCTCTCCGTTCGCGCACCGAGCCTTCCTGCGCGACGGAGGCCACCAGCGTGCCGTCAGGCTTGAAGATCGAGCCGCGGGTCAAGCCGCGGCCGCTTCGCGCGCTCGGCGAATCCTGTGCGTAGAGCAGCCATTCGTCGGCGCGGAACGGACGGTGAAACCACATCGCGTGGTCGAGGCTCGCGGGCATCATGCGCTTGTCGAACAGGGTGCGGCCGTAGCGCGCCATAATCGCATCGAGCAGCGAGAAGTCCGACGCATAGGCCAGCGCGCACATGTGCAGCGCCGGATCGTCCGGCAGCGTTGCCGCGGTCTTGATCCAGACATGGATGCGGCCGTCCTCGATCCTCTCACCGAAATAACGGCCGAGCTCGACCGGGCGCAGCTCGATCGGACGGTCGGATTCATAATAGCGGCGGATGAACTCCGGCATCTCCTTGAACATCGGCTGCTTCGCGACTTCCTCCGCCGTCAGCTTTTCCGGCGGCGGCACGTCGGGCATCTTGTCCTGATGATCGAACGCGCTCTCTTCCTCCGCGTGGAACGACACCATGATCGAGAAGATCGCGTTGCCATGCTGGATCGCGGTGACGCGTCGCGTCGAGTAGCTCTTGCCGTCGCGCAGGCGCTCGACCTGATAGATGATCGGGATCTGCGGATCGCCCGGCAGGATGAAATAGCAATGCAGCGAATGCGGCAGCCTGCCCTCGACGGTGCGGCACGCTGCAACCATCGCCTGTCCGATCACCTGGCCGCCGAACACCCGCTGCCAGCTGGTCTTCGGACTGTTGCCGCGGAACAGATTCACCTCGAGTTGTTCGAGGTCGAGGATCGAGATGAGGTCGATCAGGCTCTTGGACATGGATTTCAGCTTTCGCCTTGCCGCCCCGGGGTTCGCTGCTCCGGATCGACACAATGGGGGCTATCCGCCCTTGTTTCACCGCACTGTTTCGCCCACCTCAAGTCTGCTAGCAAGGCCAGGATTTAGCCGGGAATTGGGTATGTCGGTACAGGGTAGCATTGTCATCGGTGGCGGCGCGTTTGCGGGCCTGGCGCTGGCCCTGGCGCTGCGCCAGGGGCTCGGCCCCGAGATCCCCGTCATCGTCGCCGACCCCGCGCTCTCCACACGTCCGAGCCGGGACCCGCGCGCGACCGCGATCGTGGCCGCCTGCCGCCGCCTGTTCGAGGCGATCGGCGCCTGGGACGACGTCAGGGGCGAGGCGCAGCCGATCCTCGACATGATTGTCACCGATTCCAAGCTGGAAGACGCCACCCGTCCGGCGTTCCTCAACTTTGCCGGCGACGTCGCGCCGGGTGAGCCCTTCGCGCATATGGTCGAGAACCGCCGCCTCATTGATGCGCTGGTGGTGCGCGCCGAGGCCGAGGGCATCGATCTCCGCGCGACCACAGTGTCGTCTTACGACGCGCGGGCCGAAGGTATCGACGTGACGCTCGGTGATGGCAGCGTGATTGCAGCGAGCCTCCTGGTTGCGGCCGACGGTGCGAAGTCGAAACTGCGCGAGCGCGCCGGCATCGCCACCCACGGCTGGGAATATGATCAATCCGGCATCGTCGTCACTGTCGGCCATGAGCGCGATCACGAAGGCCGCGCCGAAGAGCATTTTCTGCCGGCGGGTCCGTTTGCTATCCTGCCGCTTTCGGGCAAGCGCTCCTCGCTGGTATGGACCGAGCGCCGCAGCGAAGCCGCGCGTATCGTTGCGTTGAGCGATGGGGAATTTCACGGCGAGCTCGAGCAGCGCTTCGGCCTGCATCTCGGCGAGGTGAAGGCGCTCGACAAGCCGCGCGCGTTTCCGCTGTCCTATTTCGTCGCACGCTCCTTCATTGCCCAGCGCCTCGCGCTGGTCGGCGATTCCGCCCACGTCATCCACCCAATCGCGGGCCAGGGTCTCAACATGGGGCTGAAGGACGTCGCCGCGCTGGCCGAGGTCGTGGTCGATGCCGCGCGGCTCGGCATGGATATCGGCGGCGTCGACGTGCTCGAACGTTATCAGCGCTGGCGCCGCTTCGACACCATGGCCATGGGCGTTGCCACCAACTCGCTGAACTTCCTGTTCTCCAACCAGTCCACCTTGCTGCGCACCGTCCGCGACATCGGCCTCGGCCTCGTCGATCGCGCCCCGCCGCTGAAGAATCTTTTTATCCGCCAAGCCGCGGGTTTGACCGGTGAGATACCGCGGCTGTTGAAGGGCGAGGCGCTGTAGGATTTTCGGTAGCCCGGATGGAGCGCAGCGTATTCCGGGGCCGCTGCGTCATACGAGGAACCCCGGATTTCGCTGCGCTCCATCCGGGCTACAAGTCTCTCATCGGGCCACAAGTCCCTCAATCGATCTTGCGGGCCTCTTCCGGCAGCATGATCGGGATGCCATCGCGGATCGGATAGGCGAGCTTGGCGCTGCGCGAAATCAGCTCCTGCTTTGCAGCATCGAACTCCAGCGGACCCTTGGTCAGCGGGCAGACCAGAATCTCCAGCAATTTGGGATCGACGCTGGCTTCGGGGCGTTCGGTGGGCGCGTTCATGGGGGTCTCCGACGGTCGGTTGCCTCTAGCATAAAAAATCGTAGCAGCCCATCGCGTCGCCTCAAGCGGCAACCATCCGCAGAATCTCGTCGAGCAGGCCCTCAAGCCGCGCGGCCGGCGCTGGCGGGCCCGACAGGGCGAAGCCGAGAAACGTCCAGTACAGGATTTGCGCGCGGGCTCGCGCTGTCGCCGCCTCGAACCCACGCTTCCTCAGCAGCTCCTCGATATAGTCGAGCCTGCGCCGGTCGATGGCACGCACCGCCGTTTGTGCCGCCGCATCGAAGGCCGCCCAGTTCCGCACCGCGCGCTCGAGGTCGAGCCGCGCGCCAAAAGTCCTGCGCAGCAGCGCTTTCAGCGGCTCGTCGCTGTCCGCCTCGACATCGGCGATGATCTGCTCGGCCGCGATCTCGCGCCAGCGCTTCAAGAGAGCAGCATGGAATGCGCCGAGATCGGCGAAATGCCAATAGAAGCTGCCGCGCGAGACCCCCATGGCTTTTGCCAGCGGATCGGCCTTCAGCGCGGTGAAGCCGTCTCGCGCGAGCGCCTTCAGTCCCTGTTTGATCCAGTCGTCGGCGGTCAGCTGTTCGGCCATGTCGGGTTCCGGATGCAAACATACACTAGTGTATTGACAGCCGGCAGGCCAGCGCCTATCCCACCATACATAACTGTATGGACCATATTTGCAGGGAGCTTTGACGATGCGTGATCTCTTGCTCCAGTGCGCCGGGGTCTTGACCATTGCCGTGGCCCTCATTCATGGCATTCTCGGCGAGACCAAGGTCTTTGCCCGCGCCCGCATCGAGCCGGAGCGGCTCCGCACCCTGATCCGCCTGGTCTGGCAGGCCTCGACCGTCGCCTGGATCGGCGGCGGTGTGCTCCTGATCGCGGCGCCCTGGATGCAATCGGAGCCAGCGCGTCACTGGATCGTCGTCACCATGGCCGGTGTGTTCGGCTTCTCCGCTCTCGCCAACGCATGGGCCACAAGCGGCCGGCATTTTGGATGGATGGCGCTCACCGCCGTCGTCGTCATGGCGGTTGCTGGCTACTGAGCTTGCGCGTCGGGATCAGCCTGCTGTCAAACCGTGAGACGTAAGGCCGCAGTGTCGTCTCAAATGCGCGCTGCATACGGAGAGCGCTGAACTTTTTCGGATCGTTAGAATAACTCTAAAGCGAACTGGCCGCGAACCGCATTGACTTCATCATGTGCTTTGCTTCCTTCGGTCCCGCTTCGCCTGCCGGCGCAGCGCCCACGACAGAAGAGGAGACGTTCGTGAAGGTTATTCGTGTTGTTGCCGTTGCATTGACGATCGGGATTGGCATGGGATCGGCAGCCTTGGCCGATGGTTTCAAGGACTGCACCAAGCTCGACAAGGCGTCGTGGAAGCCGGCGAGCGACGCCGAAGCCAAGGCCAAGGCGCTCGGCTACGAGGTGCGGCGCTCCAAGATCGAAGGCTCGTGCTACGAGGTCTACGGCGTCAAGGAAGGCAAGCTTTACGAGCTGTTCTACAGCCCAGAAGATCTCAGCCTGAAGCACACGATTGCGAAGTAGACCGCGCGAAGTGTCTGCGCAATGCTACGCCTGAGTGGTCCTCGCTTGATCGAAGAAACGGTGCCGCACGCTCGCGGGGGGTCCGACCGGACCCCCGCGGATCGAACCGCCGCGCGGACAGTCGCGGTCTGGGACCTCCCGCTGCGGCTCTGGCACTGGGCGCTCGCGGCTTGCGTTCTGGCCGCGTGGTTCACGCCGACCGTCTATGACCGACTTCACCGCATCGTCGGTTATGCCGTACTCGGCCTTCTTGCGTTCCGTCTGGTCTGGGGTTTTTGGGGAAGCCGCTATTCGCGCTTTCGCATGGTCGGCGTCAGGCTTCGGGCCGCGCCGGGTTATCTCTGGAATCTGCGCCGCGGCATCACCGGCCGCTATATCGGTCTCAATCCAGCCGGCACGTTGATGCTGGTGGCGCTGCTGGTCTCGCTGGCGGTCTCGACGATCACGGGCGCGATGTCGGTGACCGTGACCTTTTTCGGTGTCTGGTGGGTCGAGGACACTCACCATTATTCATCCGACGCGGTCATCGTCCTGATCGTGCTGCACGTCTTGGGCGTGCTGATGATGGGGCGTCTTCAGCGCGAGAATCTGATCAGCGCGATGATCACTGGACGTAAGCGCATCCGTCATCACCTCTAGAGCACTATTGGTTCTGATTGTGTCAGAACCGAAGCTTCGGTTCGGCGCGTCTCCTCCCCCGCCAATCGGTGTCGCCTTCCTCCGCTCCAGGCCTCGCTGCCGGTTCCAGAGTGCTCTCGGTTGGCTCTACGACCGGTGGCGCGCATTGTCCTGCGCGGGCGCCCGCCAGATTTCAAATTGCACTGACCACGTTAAGCAACCAATAAGCATGCAATCAGGCGTTGCACAAAATTAACGCGAAGGCGGATTAGCACGGACACTATCGGCAATATCCACGATGGAGCGGCTGGGATGTTTCGGGTTTTCGCTTGCCTTGCCGTCGAGCACGATTGGCGGCTTGTCCTGCTCGCCGGTCTGGTCTGCTTGCTCGCGAGTAGCGTCGCGGTCAGTATCTTTCATCGTGCGATCGTGGCGCCCGCAAGAACGCGGTTGATCTGGATCGGGATTGCCGGCGCTGCCATCGGATATGGGATCTGGGCAACGCATTTCGTCGCGATGCTCGCCTACGAACCCGGCGTTACGACCGGTTACGGCATCGTACTGACGGCGCTTTCGCTTGCTACGGCAATGCTGTTGACGTCGGGCGGCTTCGGCATTGCGGCCGGCTATTCCGGCCGGTGGCGCGCCGCGGCAGGCGGTGTCGTCATTGGCGGCGGCATCGCCAGCATGCACTATCTCGGAATGTGGGCACTTGAAGTGCCGGGCCGCGTCACCTGGTCGCTGGATCTGGTGTTTGCCTCGGTCATTCTGGGCATGTGCCTCGGCTGTGCCGCCCTCGTTGTTGCAGTCAGGTACAAGAACTCCTGGGGCGCACTGTTGGCGGCAGTCCTGCTGACCCTTGCTATCGTCTCGCATCACTTCACGGCGATGGGTGCCGTGCAGATCGTTCCAGATCCGACGCGTTCAACCGACAGTCTGTCGCTTTCGCCGACTTTCCTCGCTCTCGCCATCGCCGGCGTGGCACTATCTGTACTTGGGATGAGCCTGATCGGCGTACTCGCCGACCGCCGCCTGGCAAGTAGAACCAGCAAATTCGAGGAGATCATCAGCCAGCTTTCGATCGCCCGGCAGCAGCTCGAAGGCTCGCAGAGAGAGTTGCAGGATCAGACGCTCAGGCTGGACACCGCGATCAACCACATGGTTGAGGGCCTTTGCATGTTTGACGCCAAGAAGCGGCTTGTCGTCTGCAACGAGCGCTACGCCCGACTCTATCGGCTGCCGCCGGAACTGCTGCGGACGGGGACGTCGCACACCGACATCATCAGGCATCGCATCGTGAACGGAATCCTCAAGGGCGATCTCAGCGAGGGGGCTGCCGAGCAATTCATCTCGAAGCTGGCCGCGCTGCCGTTCGATGCGGTCTCAAGCAGGATCGACGAGTTTGCCGACGGTCGGTTGATCTGCGTGACGCGGCAGCCAATGGCCGGTGGCGGATGGGTTGCCACACATCTCGATGTGACCGAGCAGCGCCGGTCTGAGGCCAAAATCACTCATATGGCGCAACATGACGCGTTGACCGATCTGCCCAACCGCGTGCTGCTCAGGGAGCGGATGGAGCATGCCATCGCAGTTACTCGCAACGGTGGCGTCGACTTGGCCGTGCTCATGCTCGACCTCGACCGCTTCAAGGAAGTCAACGACACGCTTGGACATCCGGCGGGGGATTCCCTGCTCCGCGCCGTCGCCGCGCGCCTGCGCGAATGCACCACCGAAACCGCGTTGATCGCTCGACTGGGCGGCGACGAGTTCGCAGTGATCGATTACGTCACCAATCCAGCCGTGGAGGCTGCCGGCCTGGCCGAGAGCATCGGAAGGGCGCTTTGCGAGCCCTTCGATCTCGGCGATCACCGGGTCACGGTCGGCACCAGCATCGGAATCGCCATCGCGCCGCGCGATGGCAGCGATTCCGACGTGATCATGAAGAGCGCGGATCTCGCCCTCTACTCCGCCAAAAGTGGCGGACGTGGCGCATACCGCTTCTTCGAGCCGGAACTCGACGAGCTCATGCACGCGCGACGCAACCTGGAGCACGATATGCGGGATGCCCTTGCCGATCGTCAGTTCGAGCTCCACTATCAGCCGTTCGTCAGCGCCGCTACCGGCGAGACCCGCGGCTTCGAGGCCCTGCTCCGCTGGCATCACCCACAGCGAGGACTGGTCACGCCGAGCGAATTCATCCCGCTTGCGGAGGAGACAGGCCTTATCGTGCCGCTGGGAGAATGGGTCTTGCGGACCGCCTGTGCGGAAGCCGCCAATTGGCCTGCGCATGTCAGGATCGCTATCAACCTATCTCCCGCTCAATTCAGGAGCAAGGAACTCGTTGCTGTCATTGTCGGCGCGCTGGCGAGTTCGGGAGTGGCGCCACACAGGCTCGAGCTCGAGGTCACCGAGACGGTGATCATGCACGATAGCGAGGCTGCTTTCGCGGTGCTCGGACAATTGCGCGAGCTTGGCGTGCGAGTTGCCCTGGACGATTTCGGCACCGGCTATTCGTCTCTGAGCTTTCTGCAGAGATTCCCGTTCGACAAAATCAAGATCGACCGCAGTTTCGTCAGCGAACTATCCAGCCCGAGCGCAGAGGCGCACCATCTTGCGCGGGCAGTGGTTCGTTTTGCTGTCAGCCTCGGCAAGATAACGACCGCCGAAGGCGTCGAAACGAAAGAGCAGCTGGACATCCTCCGTGAGGAAGGCTGCGTCGAAACACAAGGCTACTATTTCAGCCGGCCGATGCCTGCATCCAGCATCACCAGCATGCTGCGGCGAGGTGCCGAAGCGGCCTACCACGCTGCATGAGCATTCCTACCCTCACTGCAGCGGCGGATCGCCGCTGGTGCGCTTCTTCGCGAGGTCCATCTCGGTCACCGCGATCAAAATTTCGGCGCGGGTCTTCAGGTCGGGCGCTTCCAGCATCGCCTGCTTCTCGGCCACGCCATAGGGCGACATCATCGCCAGCGCGTTGACGAGTGCTTCGTTGGGAGCGGTCTCGACGCCCTCCCAGTCAACCTTGAGGTTGTTGGCCTTCAGAAAGTCCGCCAGCACCGTCAGCAGTGCTTCGCGATCGACCTCCTCCTCGCCCATGCGCGGCGTGAAGTCGTCGACGAAGGCAAAGAAATCCACCTTGCACTGCCGGTAGGCGGTGAGAACCTCAAGCTCCTCGACGACCTTGAAGCGCGAGACACCGGTGAGCTCGAGGATGTAGCGGCCGTCGCCGGATTCCGCGAGCTGGGTGATGCGGCCGACACAGCCGACACGGAACAGCGCCGGCTTGTCGGAATTCTTGGGCGAATGCGCGATGTCGGGCTGGATCATGCCGATCAAGCGATGGCCGTCGCGAAAGGCATCGTCGATCATCGCGAGGTAGCGCGGCTCGAAGATGTTGAGCGGCATCTGCCCGCGCGGCAGCAGCAGCGCGCCCGGCAGCGGAAACACCGGAAGGATCTCCGGAAGGTCGGCCGGCCCGCGATATTCGATGTTGATCGGCATCTGCCGGGTCCCCTGGCCTTGCCAGCGCGCGTCAGGAAAACAGGATGATCGACAAGCGCTTGCGTCCCTCGACGGTTGCATCGTCCGTGCCGCCCCAGGCCTCGAAGAACTGTACCAGCTGCTTGCGGGCGCCGTCGTCGTTCCATTTGCGGTCGCGCTTGACGATCGCGAGCAGCTGCTCGGTGGCCGCTGCCCGGTTGCCTTGCGCGTTGAGCGCGATCGCGAGGTCGAATCGGGCCTGATGATCGAGCGGGTTTGCGGCGACTTTCTGTTCCAGCTCGGCGACGGGCCCGAGCTGCTCCGCCTGCTCGGCCAGATCGATCGCGGTCTGCACGGCTTTCACAGCCGGGTCGTTGCGCTTGGATTCCGGGACCATGGCGAGCGTCTGCTTGGCCTGCTCCATCGCGCCGGAGACGGCGTAGCATTTCGCGAGCCCGGCGAGGGCCGCAATGTTGGTCGATTCGAGCTGCAACACCTCCGCGTAGATCTGGGCGGCCGCGGCGGCATCGCCCTCTGCGAGCACGGCCTCGGCTTCCTGGAGGATCTCCGCGATATTCGGCTCACCCGGCGCGGTCACGCCCTTGGTCAGCTTCTCGATGAAGGCGTTGAGCTGGCTCTCCGGGACCGCACCCATGAAGCCGTCGGCCGGCTGGCCGTTGACGAAGGCGATCACCGCCGGAATCGACTGGATGCCCATCTGGCCCGGGATCGCCGGGTGCTGGTCGATGTTCATCTTGACCAGCTTGACCTTGCCCTTGGCGGCCTTGACCGCTTTTTCCAGCAAGGGCGTGAGCTGCTTGCAGGGGCCACACCACTCCGCCCAGAAGTCGATCAGCACCGGCTGGCGCTTCGATTCCTCGATGACGTCCTTCACGAAGGTCTGGGTAGTCGTGTCCTTGATCAGATCGGCGGCAGCCGGGCCCGCTGCTCCGTTACCCTGGTCGATGATCGTCACGGGATCCCCTCGTCTGATGTCTGGAATTGGCGGGTCTTTAGCACGTCGCCAATTCATATGCTTCGCTGTTGGCCCTAAATTGGGCCGGGACGGCCGAATTTCAATCCGTGTGGGCCGATTCGCCGGTTCCGGAGCCTTTTTTGGGGCATTTGGCCGCGTTCGGGTCCATATCGGGCCTCCGATTGCGCATCTATGCCGCCGGTAGCTGTTGCATTCCCCTCCCGCTTTTGGCATACGACAGCCGTTGCCGGCGCAGTCATGCGACCGACACAGGATGCGGGTGTAGCTCAGTGGTAGAGCACGACCTTGCCAAGGTCGGGGTCGAGGGTTCGAGCCCCTTCGCCCGCTCCAATTTTCTCCCAAAGCATCCAGTGAGCCGGATGGGCACGTGGTTTTCCACGCCTCTGGCGGCCGTTTGGGTCTCGAATGACAATTCTGGTCACAGGCAGCGCGGGCCATCTCGGCGAGGGTCTTCTCCGCACGCTCCGCGGGCGCGATTCGTCTGTGCGTGGGATTGACCTGAAGCCATCGCCCTTCACCGATGCCGTGGGCTCGATCGTCGATTCCGACTTCGTCCGAGCCCAGATGGACGGCGTCACCGCGGTGATCCACACCGCGACCCTGCACAAGCCGCATGTGGCGACCCACAGCAAGCAAGACTTTGTCGACACCAACGTCACCGGCACGCTCAACCTGCTTGAAGCGGCCGTGGCCGCCGGCGTGCGCAGTTTTGTCTTTACCAGTACCACCAGCGCGTTTGGCTCGCAGCTTCGCCCCGAGGCGGGCCAAGCCGCGGTGTGGGTCACCGAGGACCTGCCGCCGATTCCGAAGAACATCTACGGCACGACCAAGCTGATGGCTGAGACTCTCTGCGAGCTGTTCTGTCGCGAGCGCGGCCTGCCTGTCGTGGTCTTGAGGACCTCGCGCTTCTTCCCGGAAGACGATGACGATCCGGCGATGCGGTCGGCTTACGCGCCGGAGAATGCGCAGGCCAACGAGCTGCTCTATCGCCGGCTGGATATCGCGGACGCGGTGAGCGCCCATCTGCTCGCCGCCGAGCGCGCGCCGGACATCGGGTTTGCCCGCTACATCCTGTCGGCCACGAGCCCGTTCGAGCAGCGCCATCTCGCCGCACTGGCGCGCGACGCGGCCGGTGTGGTGCACGAGCTCTATCCGGATTGTGCGGAGCTCTATGCGGCGCGAGGCTGGCGGTTGTTCCCCGCGATCGACCGCGTCTATGTCAACGAGCGCGTGCGGCACGAACTCGGCTGGCGGCCCGAATTCGACTTTGCGCATGTCCTGAAATGCCTTCGCGATGACCGCGATTTTCGCAGCACGCTGGCGCGCGATGTCGGGTCGAAAGGCTATCATGAGACGATTTTCGACGATGGTCCTTACCCCGTCGCCCCGTAGCCGCCACCTTTGCTAATTCGCTCGATCCGTCAGATGTCTACCCGGAGTCACCCGGCAGCAAGATGGCCGGAGCCGTTCTACTTTGCATGGGGTTGTTTTCGCTTTTTTTGTTCCAGACCTCCTGCTGCCTGCAAATTAGCCGCGCATGATCTCGATTCCGCGCTGCAGCGAGAGCGTTGTCGTAGCGGCATTCGCGATCATTGCCTTTCCGTCTCAATTTTTACTGAGGGCTATCGCAGCGCACGCGGCGCGCTTCTCACCGCTCGCAGATGTGCTAACCTTCTGCGTCTGTCCTCTCGACAGAGTCCGAACTTCGCCTCTCGATAGCAAAATAAAATAAATGTGCAGCCCTGATGGCTGCCTTAGGGGAGTGACGCGATGAAATTCCATCGATCCGTCTTTCAATCCGTCCTGGCGCTTGCAGCGGTTGCCCTTCTCGCGGGGACAAGCGTCGGTCACGCGCAGCAGCAGGACAAGAACAAGCCGCTGAAGAAATACGAATCCGGCACCAAGGAGTTCTGGACCCATCCGCCGGACGACTGGTTCCTCGGCGACGAGACCGAGGCGCAGAAGGGCCTGGCGCCGCCGTCGGGTCCGCCCACCGGCGCGTCCGACGCCGAGCTCGCCAATATCGTCAAGAAGGTCAAGCTGCCGCCGGGCTTCAAGATGGAGGTCTACGCCTCCGGCGTGCTGGCCGCGCGGCAGATGGCCTGGGGTGACAAGGGCACGCTGTTCGTCGGCTCATTCGGCCTCGGCAACGTCTATGCGATTAAGGACAACAACGGAAAGAAAGAGGTCAAGACGATCCTCAAGGGCCTGAACATGCCCACGGGTCTGGCCGTCAAGGACGGTGCCCTCTACGTCATCGCGGTCGACAAGCTGATCCGCTACGACGACATCGAAAACAAGCTCGACAATCCCGGCGAGGGCAAGGTCGTCTATGACGACATGCCGTCCTATGCCGCGCATGGCTGGAAATACATCGCGGTCGACAAGGAAGGCTGGTTCTACATTCCGTTCGGACCGCCCTTCAACATCGGCATTCCCCCGACCAGCGTGTCGCAGATCCGCCGCGTCGATCCCAAGACCGGCAATGCGGAAATCTATGCGCTCGGCGTTCGCAACTCGGTCGGGGGCGACGTCGATCCGCGCACCGGCAAGTTCTGGTTCACCGAGAATGCCCGCGACTGGATCAGCGACGATCTGCCCTCAGACAAGCTGAACATGATCAGCAAGATCGGCGAGCACTTCGGTTATCCCTACTGTCACCAGGGTGATCTGCCGGATACCAAGTTCGCGATGGGCCACAAATGCTCCGAGTTCACGCCGCCCGTGCTGAACCTCGGCGCTCACGTCGCTCCGCTGGGCATGAAGTTCTATACCGGCGACCAATTCCCGGCCGAGTACAAGAACAACATCCTGATCGCCGAGCACGGCTCCTGGAATCGTCACAAGTACCAGGGCGGCCGCATCATGCGCGTGATCGTCGGTCCCGATGGCAAGAACGCCAAGCAGGAGGTGTTCGCCTCCGGCTGGATCGAGGGCGACCAAGGCTATCTCGGCCGTCCCGACGACATCATTCTCGCCAAGGACGGCTCGATCCTGGTCGCCGACGACTGGGCCGGCGCGATCTACCGCATCAGCTACAGCAAGAAGTAGCGTAAGACGACGCGAGGCTGCGGTGCCGAGAGGGCGCCGCAGCCTTTCTCATTTCAATTTCGCACGCTGTCGTTTCCGATCGCGCACCGCTTGCGCGCAAGTCCGGAACCCTTGGCCACGAACGCGGGTTATCGAATTCTCAGATGCGTCATTGCGCATCATAGCTCGCGCTTCTTCGCCCCGGAATGACGCGTTCGATAGATCGGAATTCCAATCATGCGCCGGCAGTTCATCTCGCACGCAATCAGCGCGGTCGCGCTCCTCGCGCTCGGTTCTCTCCCCACAAGCGCCGCCGACAATGCCGCGATCAAGGAGAAGGCCGTCGTCTGCGCCGGCTGTCACGGCGAGAACGGCATCTCGCAGACCGAGAACATTCCTTCGCTCGCGGGCCAGCCCGATCAATTTCTGCAATGGCAGCTCGTGTTTTTCCGCGCCGGCTCGCGCAAGAACGACCAGATGCAACCCATCGCCGAGGAAATCACCAACGAGGACGTCCGCAATCTCGGCGCCTATTTCGCCGCGCTGACGCCGCCCACAGCGGCGGAGGACAAGGATCCGGACCTGTCGAAAAAGGGCGCCCAAGTTGCCGCCGGCCGCCGCTGCGCCTCATGTCATACGGATAGCTTTGCCGGCACCAAGGCCGTCGCGCGGCTGGCGGGCCAGCGCGAGGAATACCTGGTCAAGGCGCTGCACGACTACAAGAGCAGCCAGCGCGTCGGCGGCGGTGGCGCTGCGATGGCCGATGTCGCCTATCACATGAGCGATGAGGAAATCACCGCCGTCTCGCACTATCTCGCGTATTTCAAATAGCGGAAGCTGCGGCTACCCCACCCGCTGCTTCTCATACGCTTTCAAATGCGTGTAGGCGATGCGCAGCTTCGGCACCGGCACCTTGGCGGCATCGGCGCGAGCGATGAGGTCGCCGATGACGTGATCGGCCTCGACCGGCAGGCCCGCCTTGACGTCGCGGAACATCGAGGCCGTCATCGGTGAACCCTCGGTGGTGAGGTTGCCCTTCACGCGCTCGAAGAACGGCCCGCCCGGCGTGTAGCCCGACGCGGTGGCGATCGCGCTGGTCTCGTCCAGCATGCCGAGCAGGAAATCCCTGCCGCCGGGAGCGGCGAGAATATTGCCGACGGAGGTGCGCATCAGGCTGGTGGACGCGGCCAGCGAGGACAGGAACACCCACTTTTCCCACATGTCTTGCATGATGTTCTGGCTGGCGGTGGCCCCAGCGATGCCGCTCTTGAAGGCCTCGTCGATCGCCTTGACGCGATCCGACAGCTCGCCGTCGCGCTCGCCGTAATTGATCGACTGCATCGGCTGGAGCTGCACCACCTCGCGCTTCTCGTTGAGCGTCGCGGCGATGGCGCAGAGGCCACCGAGCACGCGCTCCTTGCCGAACTTGTCGTCGAGGATATCGAGATGCTTCATGCCGTTGAGCATCGGGATGATCGCCGTATTGGGCCCGACTGCTGCCGCGAACGACTCGATGGCGTCGTCGAGGTCGAAGGCCTTGCAGCTCAGCAGCACGACGTCGAACTTGTCCTTGAGCGCGTCGGCCTGAATGGTCGGCGGATTTTTCAAGGTCACGTCGCCGTTCGGGCTTTTGATGACGAGGCCGGCGCTCGCGAGCTCGCTGGCGCGCCGCGGCCGGACCAGGAAGGTGACGTCGCGGCCGGCCTGCAACAGCCTGCCACCAAAATAGCCGCCGATGGCGCCAGCGCCGACCACGAGGATACGCATGGGATTGTCCTTGTTGTTGGTTCTTTTTCGTCGTCTTGGCGAAAGCCAGGACCCATTACCCCGACTGCCTCTTGTCGGACAAGTCGGAGCCCCCGCCTATCGCCAAATGCGATCCGGTGGTTATGGGTCCTGGCTTTCGCCAGGATGACGTCAAGGACATTGTTCGGTTTCCCTGCTTCGAGAAAATCACTTCCCCGACACCATCTCCTCGACCTCGCGCAACTGCTCCTTGCCGAAGAACATCTCGTTGCCGACGAAGAAGGTCGGCGAGCCGAACGCGCCCCGCGCGACAGCCTCCTCGGTGTTCTTGATCAGTCTGCCCTTCACCTCCGGTTCCCCGGCGCGAGCGAACAGCTTTTGCGCGTCGAGGCCGGAGGACGCCAGCGCCTTCGCGGCGATTTCCGGATCGTCCATCTTCTTCGGCTCGCGCCACATGTGGTGGAAGGCGGCTTCGACGTATGTTTCGAACACGCCCTCGAGCTGCGCCGCGATCGCTGCGCGCATCAGGTTCAGCGTGTTGACGGGGAAGAACGGATTCATGACATAGGGCTGCACCTGGAAGCGCTTGACGAAGCGCTCGGTCTCGACCGCGTGGAATTCGCGCTTGTTCTTGATGCCGGCAAGCGTCTCGGCGGGGGACTTGTTGTTGGTCGATTTGAAGATGCCGCCGAGCAGGATCGGCACATATTCGAATTTGACGCCGATGCGCTGCTCGATGGCGGGGATCGCGAGATGGCTGAGATAGGCGTTCGGACTGCCGAAATCGAACAGGAATTGCGGGGCTGTGCCGGTCAAAATCATGCTCCCTGACGTCGCTTTTTTCGCATTGTGGCGCAGCGCGCGCCGCGGGTCTACCGTTTAATGACGGTCATAATCTCTTGATGATTTGGTCAGGTCAGGCGCCGGATCGTCCCCTTGCGCCACAACAGAAGGTAATAGCCCATCTGCAAAAGGAACATGGCGCAGAACACGATCGGATAGGCGGCCCACACACCCTCAAGGCCGATCGTGCGGCTCAGGATCACCGCGGACGGCAGTTCGATTGCTCCGATGGCGAAGATCGCGAGCAGCATTGGCGTCAGTGCCACGCCGGCAGCGCGCATCGCGCCGGAAAACACCGTCGCCAGGCCGAACGGCACCGAGCTCCACAGTGCGATGTTGAGCAAGCTCTTGGCCAGCTCGAGCACGGCGTCATCCGTGATGAAGATGCCGAGCACGGCGCGCGGCGCGAGATAGATCAGCGCCACCAGCCCGCCCGTCAGGACGATGTTGAACGCAAGTCCGGTGCGCACGATGCCGTCGAGCCCCGCTCTGTCGCCGCGGCCGACCGCCTGCGCGCCGAGGATCGAGACCGCGATTGAAATCGATATCGCCGTGAACTGCGTGTAGCCCATCACCTGATTGACCGCGCCATAGGCCGCGGTTGCGTTCGAGCCGAAGCCGTTGACGAGGCCGAGCAGCACCAGCTCGGCGATCGCCATCACCACCATGCCGATCGCGCTCGGCAGTCCAATGCCGAGGATCTGTCCCAGCACCACACGATTGAGCCGCAGATGGCGCAGCAGTGCAGCATCCGGTGCCAACCCATGTTTTCTTCGCAGCAGATAGGCCGCCAGCGCGACCAGCGTCAGCGCGTTGGCGATCGCCGCTGCCCAGGCCGGGCTGGTGATGCCGGCCGCGGGTAATCCGAACGACCCGCGGATCAGAATCGGCGTCAGGATCAAGCCGATCGCGGTCGACAAGGCCAGCGCCAGCAAAGGCGTCAGCGCGTCACCGACGCCGCGGATCATCGCCGTCATCAGCAGGAAGACGAAGCCGAGCGGCATGGTGAGCAGCATGACGCGGGCATAGGCGCTAGCCTGGTCGAGAATGTCTGCGGGCGTTGCGAGCATCATCATCAATTGCCGGCTGAAGATGCCGCCGATCAGTGCAATTGCAATCGAGAGCAGCAGGCCGATTGCGAGCGTCGTGCCGACGATGAGCTTGATCCGGCCCTGCTCGCCCGCACCATAGGCCTGGCCGATCAGCACCGTGGCGCCGGTGCTCAGCCCCATGACGAAGGCGAAAAGGAAGAACATCACCGGAAAGAACACCGAGACCGATGCAAGCGCGTCAATCCCGATCATCTGGCCGAGATAGACGTTGCTGACGGTGCCGAACAGTGATTGCAGCGCGTTGCTCAGCATCAACGGTGCGAGGAAGCGCAGAAAACTTTTCCAGAGCGGCTTGGCTGCGGACATGGATTGGCCTTTCATCAGGGCCTGCGAAACCGTCGCCACGCGCAATGCGCGTGGCCTGGCCGTCGATGGGGTTGTGAGAAGGCGCGCACCTAAGCGCGGTCGCTGTAGGCGAGCTTGACAATGTGGTCGCGGATGTCGGCGGGCCAATCTGCGATCAGTCCGGTGAAACGCCGCCGATCATCCGCAAACAGCGCGCGCGATGCTTCCTCGAACTGCGGCAGATTGCCGGCCATGGTCGACATGAAGTGATAGGCCGCATCGCGCGCCTGCCGCTCGCGGTCTTTGTCGCCGCTGGCACGCCGCGCCTCTTCGACAAGTTTCCGTAGTGCGACCGAGGCGCCGCCTGCTTGCGCGCTGAGCCACTCCCAGTGCCGCGGCAGCAGCGTCACCTCGCGCGCGACCACGCCGAGCTTCGGCCGGCCGCGACCGCGCGGCTCGCTCGGCGATGGGGTCTCCTCAACCGGGGGCGGGACCAGCTTCGCCAGTCGCGCCAGCACCTCGCGGTCTCCGCCGCGCAGATCGAAGTCGATCGATCTGCCCGTGGCGTCCTCGAAGATGATGATGGGCTCGTCCGGCCGCTCCGTCATCCTCTTGATGACCAGCGCGACCTCTCCTGCCGGCCCGGAGACCAGACGGCGATGCCCTTGGAAAGCGGTGAAAGTCTTCTGCATTGGAATCATTGCCATATTGGTCGCGATGGCAGCTTTAATACCCGGGTAAATTGCTAAGGTCAATATATCCGGGTTAAAATACCCGACCGGATGGCTCGACATTGCGTTCCCGGGCTGGCACGAAGCGCGGCTGATCGAACCATGCCTAGCCCCGGGGACCACGCGATGCTGACCGTTCATCACCTCAACAATTCCCGCTCGCAGCGCGTGCTGTGGCTGCTCGAAGAGTTGGGCGTGCCTTACGAGATCGTGCGCTATCAGCGCCAGCCGGACATGCGCGCGCCGAAGGAGCTCCGCGCCATCCATCCACTCGGCAAGTCGCCCGTTATCACGGACAACGGCAACACCATCGCCGAATCCGGCGCGATCATCGAATATCTCATCGCCACCTATGGCAACGGCCGGCTGGTCCCGCCGCCGAACACGCCGGAGCGGCTGCGCTTCACCTACTGGCTGCACTATGCGGAAGGCTCGGCGATGCAGCCGCTGCTGCTCAAGCTGCTGTTCACGCTGATGCCGAAGCGCGCGCCGGCGTTGCTCCGCCCGCTGGTGCGCAAGGTCTCGAACCAGGCGCTGACTGCGCTGGTCAATCCGCAGCTCAAGCAGCACATGGATTACTGGGAAGGCGAGCTCGGCAAGACCGAGTGGTTCGCCGGCAACGAGTTTACCGCCGCCGACATCCAGATGAGCTTTCCGCTCGAAGCGGCCCAGGCGCGCGGCGGGCTCGAGCTCGGCCACCCCAAGGCGATGGCGTTCCTGGAGCGCATTCATGCACGGCCGGCTTACAGCCGCGCCCTCGAAAAGGGCGGGCCGTATCAGGTGGGGCGATAGTTAGCCTGCATCAGTCCGCGTGCAGCACGCGCCCGCGCGTCTCCGGCAGCGCGAAGGCGGCGATGAAGAACAGCGCGTAAGCCACCACTGCGAAGATCGCGATCGCATTCGCAAGCGACGTCGTCGCCGACAGCGCTCCGACCAGGAACGGAAACAACGCGCCAATGCCGCGGCCGAAATTGTAGCAGAACCCCTGGCCCGAGCCGCGCAGCCGCGTTGGATAAAGCTCGGTCAGGAATGCGCCGACGCCGGAGAAATAGCCCGAGGCGAAAAAGCCGAGCGGGAAGCCGAGCACCCACAGGATTTCGTTGGTGAGCGGCAGCTGCGTGTAAAGCAGCACAACCGCCATCGCGCCGATCGAGAAGGTCAGGAACAGATTGCGCCGTCCGATCCGGTCGGCGAGCCAGGCGCCGGTGAGATAGCCGATGAAGGAGCCGATGATCAGGGTCGAGAGATAGCCGGTCGAGCCGACGATCGACAGGTGCCGCTCCTTGGTCAAGAACTGCGGCACCCAGAAGGTGACGGCGTAATAGCCGCCCTGGCAGCCCGTCGCCATCAGCGACGCCAGGATCGTGGTCTTCAGGACCGGGCCCGAGAAAATTTCCCAGAGCGCCGGACGATTGCCGCTCGCGGCCTGCTTGGCGCGGGCCTCGGCCGCGATCTCCGGTTCGGTCACGGAGCGGCGGATGTAGAACACCAGCAGCGCCGGTAGCGCGCCGATCACGAACATCCAGCGCCACGCCGTCTCCGCCGGCAAGGCCGAGAACAGGATCGCCTGCGACAGCACCGCGAGGCCCCAGCCGACCGCCCAGCCTGACTGTACCGAGCCGACCGCTCGCCCGCGATATTGCGGCCGGATCGCTTCACCCATCAGCACGGCGCCCGCCGCCCACTCCCCGCCGAAGCCGAGGCCCAGCACCGCGCGTGCGATCAGGAGCTGTTCGAAATTCTGCACGACCGCGCAGATCAGCGAGAAGAACGAGAACCAGATGATGGTGATCTGGAGCGTTCTGACCCGGCCGATATGGTCGGAGAGATAGCCGCCGAGCCAGCCGCCGATGGCGGAGGCCAGCAGCGTCACGGTGCCGGCGAGGCCAGCCGATCCCGCATCGACCTTCCACAGCGCGATGATGGTGCCGATCACCAGCGGGTAGATCATGAAGTCCATGCCGTCGAGCGCCCAGCCCGCGGCGCACGCCCAGAATGTCCGCCGCTCCGGCGCGTTCATGTCGCGATAGAAGGCAAGAAGGCTGGTGTCCTCGATCTCGGCGCGTTCGATGCGCTGGTTCGGATCAACGGTGGTCATGCGCGTTTCCCGACGGTGTTTTCTTTGGCTGTTTCTCTGGCCTCGCGATGGTAGCACGCGCGGCGGCGCGCGTAAGCCGGCCGCCGGCCTTCGCGCCATGCAAGGACAGAGTTACTGCCCCGCTGCTTCCGCGCCCCGGGTGCGTGGATCGGGCGCGCCGAGCGGCCCGTTGGCGGTCACCGCGATCGAATTCGCCGATGTCTGCCCCATCGGCGCGACGATGTGATGATCCATCGCCTTCAGCTCGAGCAGCACATTATCGGGAAAGCCGCTCTCGACCCGGACCTCGTCGGGCAGCCATTGGTGATGCAGTCGCGGTGCGGCCACGGCGGCGGCGACCTCCATGTTGTAATCGAGGACGTTGACGATCACCTGGAGCACTGTCGAGATGATGCGGCTGCCGCCCGGCGAGCCCGTCACCAGCACCGGCTTGCCGTCCTTCAGGACGATGGTCGGCGACATCGAGGACAGCGGCCGCTTGCCCGGCCCGGGCAAATTGGGCTCGAACCCGACGAGGCCATAGGCATTGGAAGCGCCGACCGCTGCGGTGAAATCGTCGAGCTCGTTGTTGAGCAGCACGCCGGTGCCGTCGGCGACGAGGCCGACGCCGTAGCTGAAGTTCAGCGTATAGGTGTTGCTGACGGCGTTGCCGCCGCCGTCGACGACGGAAAAATGCGTGGTGTTGCTGCCCTCATGCGGTGAGGCCGCGGTGGAAACGAGCTGTTTCGACGGCGTGGCGCGATCCGCGGAGATGGTTGCCCGCAGCTTGGCGGCGTAATCTTTGGCGGTGAGCGTCCCGATCGGCGCGTTGACGAAGGCGGGATCGCCGAGATAGCGCGCCCGGTCCGCATAGGCGCGCTTCATGGCCTCGATCAACAGATGCAGCGAGGCCGGCGATCCCTGCTTCAGATCGGCGAGCTGAAAACCTTCGAGGATATTGAGCGTCTCCACCAGCACCACGCCGCCCGACGACGGCAGCGGCATCGACACGATGTCATAGCCGCGATAGGTGCCGCGCACCGGCGCGCGGATCACAGCCTGATACGATTTCAAATCGGCCGACGTCATGATGCCGCCCGCGTCAGTCACGGCCTTGGCAAGTTTTTCCGCGACCGGCCCCTCATAGAAACCGCGCGGGCCCTGTGCGGCGACAGCCGACAGCGTTTCGGCGAGATCGCTCTGCACCAGCTTGTCGCCTTCGCCAAGCGGCGTGCCATCAGGCCGCGAGAAGATCTGGGCCGAGGAGGGCCAGCGCACCAGCCGCTTGTGCCAGCCCGGCAGCGTGTCGGCAATGTCGTCGCCGACGAGGAAGCCGTCGCGGGCGAGCACGATCGCGGGCTCGAGCAGTTGCGCCAGCGTGAACCGGCCCGAGCCATATTTTTCCAGGGCCAGCGCAAGACCCGCGACGGTGCCAGGCACGCCGACGCCGAGCGCGGAATCCCGCGACTTCGCCGCATCGGGCTTGCCGTCGGCGCCGAGGAAAATCTGCGGCGTCGTCGCAGCCGGCGCGGTCTCGCGATAATCGATCGTGATGTCTTCGTTGCGCTCGGTGGAATGAATCACCATGAAGCCGCCGCCGCCGATATTGCCGGCGCGCGGATAGGTCACGGCCATCGCAAAGCCGGTCGCGACCGCGGCATCGACGGCATTGCCGCCGCGCCGCAAGATATAGGCGCCGACCTGCGCGGAGATTTTCTCCTGCGCTACTACCATGCCGTGTTCGGCGGGAACGGCGTGCACGGTGTCGAGCGCGGGCGGCACATAGGCCCGCCGCGCATCCTGCGCGGTCGCGGTCGGAAGTCCGAACGCCAGAGTGGCAAGGAAGGCGAAAAATGTCCGCCGTGTCGAAAAAGACGACATCATCAAACTTCCGCAATGGCCATGGGCAGTTCACATGCAGCGCTGCAATGCTATACGGTTTGCCCCGACAGAGGCAAAACTGTTCGTGATGAGGATTATGGAGTGACGACGATCGCCCGGGATGCGCGGATCGCCGGCGCGCAGCGGACCTATCCGCCGCGCAGCGCCGTCGTCAGCTGGATCTTCTTCGACTGGGCCGCGCAGCCTTATTTTACGCTGATCACGACCTTCGTGTTCGCGCCCTATTTCGCCACCGGCATTGCGCCGAATCCCGCCACCGGGCAATCGTTGTGGGGCTTTGCGATGGCTGCCGCGGGCCTCGCGATTGCCTTGATGTCGCCGGTGCTGGGGGCTATCGCCGATGCGTCGGGCCGCAGGAAGCCGTGGATCGCCGGATTCGGCGCAGTGCTGGTGCTGGCATCCTGCACGCTGTGGATCGGCAAGCCCGGCGATCCCTCGATCATTCCGCCGCTGCTCACCGCGGTCGCGCTCGCCAGCGTTGGCGCGGAATTCGCCACTCTCTTCAACAATGCGATGATGCCGACGCTGGTGCCGCCGGAGCGCATCGGGCGGCTCTCCGGCACCGGCTGGGCGACGGGTTATGTCGGCGGCATCGTCAGCCTGGTCATCGTGCTCGGCCTGCTCGCCGCGAATCCCGAGACCGGCCGCACGTTGCTCGGCTTCACGCCTCTGTTCGGGCTCGATCCGATCAGCCGTCAGGGCGATCGTGCCGCCGGACCGTTGACCGGACTTTGGTTCATCATTTTCGTGACGCCGATGTTCCTGTTCACGCCGGACTATCCCGCGAAGCGTCCGGTGCGTGAGGCGCTGCACGAAGGCCTGTCGGAGCTGAAGCAATCGATCAAGGGGCTGCCGCAGCAGAAATCGCTTGCGGCGTTTCTACTCGCCAACATGATCTACACCGACGGTCTGGTGTCGCTGTTTGCCTTCGGCGGCATCTATGCCGCGGGCACGTTCGGCTGGCACACGATCCAGATCGGCACCTTCGGCATCATGCTCGCGATCGCCGGCGCGTTTGGCGCGTGGTCCGGCGGCAAGCTGGACGATCGCTTCGGGCCGAAGCGCGTGATCGCCGGCAGCATGCTGATCCTGCTGCTGGCGCTGGCGGCGATCCTGCTGGTCGACAAGGATTCGATCCTCTTCATCAAGGTCGCGCCGCCCACGCCCGGCGGTGCATTGTTCGCGGCTGCGTCAGAGCGCGCGTATCTGGTGCTGGGCTGCCTGATCGGTGCGGCCGGTGGTCCGCTGCAAGCGGCCTCACGTACGCTTCTGATCCGTCTCGCACCGAAGGACCGCATCGCGCAGTATTTCGGTCTGTTCGCACTGACGGGGAAAGTGACCTCCTTCATCGGCCCGCTGCTGATCGGCGTGATCACCGCGGTGACGGCGAGCCAGAAGGCCGGCATGGCCGTGCTGGTGGTGTTCTTCGTCGCGGGTCTGGCGCTGTTGATGCGGGTGCGGGAAAATTAGCGTCGTCCCGGCCTAGTGCGCAATTGCGCATGGGGACCGGGACCCATACCGCGTGATTGCTCGTTGCCGCGACACGGCCAGTACCGCACACCAAACTACTTCCTGGGCTATGGGTCCCGACCTTCGCCGGGACGACCCGTCGAGAGTTTAGTACACGACAGATCTAGTGCCTGAAGTGCCGCGTGCCCGTGAACACCATGGCGATGCCATGCTCGTCGGCGGCCTTGATCACTTCGTCGTCGCGCATGGAGCCGCCGGGCTGCACCACGGCGGTGGCGCCGGCCTCGATGCAGGCGAGCATGCCGTCGGCGAACGGGAAGAACGCATCCGACGCCACCACCGAGCCCTTGGTGAGCGGTTCGGCGAGCTTCAGCTCGGCGGCCGCATCCTGAGCCTTGCGTGCCGCGATCCGCGCTGAATCGACCCGGCTCATCTGGCCGGCGCCGATGCCGACGGTCGCGAGATCCTTGGCGTAGATGATGGTGTTGGACTTGACGTGTTTTGCGACACGGAAAGCAAACTTCAGGTCGCGCATCTCGGCATCAGTGGGCGCGCGCTTCGTGACAACCTTGAAGGTCATGTCGTCGACGACGGCGTTGTCGCGGCTCTGCACGAGGAGACCGCCCGCCACCGTCTTGGCGGTGAGGCCCGGCGCGCGCGGGTCGGGCAGGCTGCCGGCGAGCAGAAGCCGAAGGTTCTTGCGCGCGCCGATGATGGCGATCGCTTCCTCGCTAGCGTCAGGCGCGATGATCACCTCGGTGAAGATTTTCGTGATCTCGCGCGCGGTGTCAGCATCGAGTGCGCGGTTCATCGCGATGATGCCGCCGAACGCCGAGGTGGAATCGCAGGCCAGCGCCTTGCGGTAGGCGCCGACGAGGTCGGAGCCCTCCGCGACGCCGCAGGGATTGGCATGCTTGACGATGACGCAGGCTGCGGTGCGCTTGGCGTCGAACTCGCCGATGCATTCATAGGCCGCATCCGTGTCGTTGATGTTGTTGTAGGAGAGCTCCTTGCCCTGGAGCTGCCGCGCGGTCGAGACACCCGGCCGCTTGTCGGGCGTCGCATAGAACGCCGCGGTCTGGTGCGGATTCTCGCCATAGCGCAGTGACTGGATCAGCCGGCCGCCGAAGGCACGGAAATCGGGCGCGTCGATCTCGAGCTGGCGATTGAACCAGTTCGAGATCGCGGCGTCATAGGCGGCAGTGCGCGCGTAAGCCTTGACGGCAAGGCGCCGGCGCAACTTCAGCGTGGTTGCACCGCTGTTGGCGGCGAGCTCATCGAGCACGGCCTGATAGTCCTGCGCCTCGACCACGACGGCGACGTCGTCATGATTCTTCGCGGCGGCGCGGATCATCGCGGGGCCGCCGATGTCGATGTTCTCGATGCAATCCTCGAAGCCCGCGCCTTTGTCGACGGTCGCCTCGAACGGATAGAGATTGACGACGAGGAGATCGATCGGCGCGATCCCATGCGCCGTCATCGCATCCGCATGGTCCTTGTTGTCGCGGATCGCGAGCAGACCGCCGTGCACCTTCGGATGCAGCGTCTTCACGCGGCCATCCATCATCTCGGGGAAGCCGGTCAGCTCGGACACGTCCTTCACCTCGAGGCCGGCCGCGGCGATCGCCTTTGCGGTGCCGCCGGTCGAGATTAGTTCGACATCGTGCGCGGCAAGCGCCTTTGCGAAGTCGATCAGGCCGGTCTTGTCGGAAACGGAGAGAAGTGCGCGGGTGACGCGGCGGGGATGGTCAGTCATGAGCAAGATCCTCTGTCTGAAGGAGTAATGCCCAGGCGCGCGGCAGCTGTGTCCCGCGCTTCCCGATGGTGCTCCATCCAAGGTCGCCAGTCGCGCGAGCGAGGGCTCGATAGCAGTTTTCGGTCGCTATCACAACGACCAGATGGTGCCGAATCGCATGCGTCTACAGCGGAAGTTCCGGCTCCCGCCGTGCATTTCTGCGGGCATTCGTGACCGCCGGCGAGGCGGTGGAGCGGACAAAACTCCAGCGGATCGAGGGCGCCTGCCGCGCATCCTGACGGATCACGATCTGCGCGGTGCGGCGCGGGCCGTCATTGCCGGCCAGGGACACGCTGTCCTCGAGTTCCACCTTGTCGTCGAGCGCCTCGAAGGTCCAGACGTCGCGATTCGGGAGCACCAGCATGACGCCGCGGGCGTCGGACAGCCGGCTCGCCTTCACCGCCGGGTGCAGATGGAATCGCAGCGCGAAATCGGCGTCCGGACCCTTGAAGCGCCCGCCTTGCGGCGGCGACAACGTGTCCTCGCCGTCGATGCGCGCGCCGTCATTGGCGATCATCAGTACGCGGCGGTGGATCGCGCCGAATTTTGTCAGGTAACCGTCATGCGACGTCGTGAGCAGGGTGCCGTTCTGCACGATTTCGCGATAGCTCTCGACCTCGACCGGGCCGCTGGTGACCGGAGCACCGTGCAAGAGCCGCTTCATCGCCGACATCTCCACGAACTGGCATGACGAGGTGTCGTGATAGGTCAGCGTCGAATGCGCCGCCGTGCCGCGTGCGAACGGCCGCCAATTGTCGCGGCCCGTGGCCGGCATGCCGCAATTGGTGACGATGCGGCTGATGCCGGAGGAGAGTTCGAACGACAGGCAGCCGGCATGGGCGTCGTGGCTGACGCTGGCCGCCGGCGGCGGGCCCGTGTCGATGATCAAAGTGGTCTGGCCGGCATCGAGGCGCTGGAAACCGGTATGCGGCATGTTCGACATCGGCGCGCCGTGGGTGTCGTCATAGGCAAGCAGCGTCGCGAGCAGGTCCGACGGGGTCGCGCTCATGCCGTTGAAAAGCGCGAAATTGCCGTCGCCGTGGCGGAAGAAGCGCAGCATCGGCATCATGCGGTCGATCGCGTTGAGCAGCGCGGGCGGCGGCGCGATGTTGCGCGCGGCAAAGGTCTGCCGCAGCGGCAACAGGTCGATCAAGAGCTCGATCAGCGCGCCCGGGTTGCGCGAGACATGCCCGCCGTCGGGCAGGATCTGCCGCTGCAATTCATCCGAGAGCTTTTTCGAGGTGCTGCGGATGTGACTTGCCTGGTTGGCAAGGCACAACGCCGCATAGCACAGCGCGATCAGCACCTGGAGCTTCGGCACTCCGTCGGGGATGTTGACCATGGTGTAGCGCAGCAAGCGGATTTCGCGCGCCAGCGCGCGCAGATACCGACGATAGAATTTGTTGTCGGTATCGTTCAGCACCAGCGGCGCCTGCGACAGCAGGGAGATCACGCGGCGCGCCAGCACGTCGGCGCGTCGCGCGACGGGACGGCGCTTGCTGGCGGGGTTGCCGATCCAGTCCTCGATCAGCGAGCGCGCATTCGCGCGCGTCAGCGCGGTGTCGGCGGCGCGCAAATGGCGCAGCCAGCCGAAGCCGAGCAGCGCAACTTCCCAATCTTCCGACGGCGGCTCGAGATCGAAGATCGAGCGGCCGTGGCAATTGACGATCTTGCCGGCGAAGACGAAGCGGCCGGCATAGATCTCGGCGGCGCGGGTCGCATCCGCGGTGCGTAGATCATGCGGCGCGATGATCAGCCGGTCGGCGCGGCCGGGCCAAACCCGCGACAGGGCGACGGAACCGCCGCTCGCGCGCGCGAGCATGTTCCGCGCGAAGCGGTTCATCACCAGCGTCGAGATACGTCTGCGTTGAGCGACCGACACGCCTTGCCTTGATGGGGGAGAGGATTCCGACGAATCCTTATTAATCCCAAAATCGGACGGCCGACACCACCTTGAACGACGCGAATCAGTGCCGTGTTTGCAAAATCCAGTGCAAAATCAGGATTTAACGAGCCGGGCCGCGAAAAATCCGTCGAGGCCGCCGAGCTTGGGATCGGCGTTCGGCAGATGGCTGGGCAGGGTGCGCAGATCGCCCTCGGCGGTAATGATCTCGCTGTGCCCAGACACCTCGGACGCATCGATCGGAACCCGGCGGAGACCGGGCTCCGCGGTCAGCAGCGCGGCGACCGCATGCTCGCCCTCTTCAGGTTCCAGCGAACAGGTGCAATAAACTAGCGTCCCACCGGGCTTGAGTAGCGAGACCGATTTTTGCAGCAGCCGCCGCTGGAGCGCGGTCATTGCGGCGATGTCGGATTCCTGCCGGAGCCAGGATACATCGGGGTGGCGGCGGATCGTCCCGGTCGATGTGCAAGGCGCATCAATGAGGATGCCGTCGAAGCCATCGGCAGGGCCGGCCCATTCCGCGGCGTCGGCGACGACGGTCTCGGCCTGCAGCGACAACCGCGTCAGATTCTCGCGCAGCCGTGCCACCCGGGCAGGCGAGCGGTCGATGGCGGTGACGTGCGCGCCGGCCTGCGCCAGTTGCGCGGTCTTGCCGCCGGGAGCGGCGCAGAGATCGGCGATGGATTTGCCCTTGATGTCGCCGAACAGCCGGGCTGGCAACGCAGCGGCGGCGTCCTGCACCCACCATTGTCCTTCGGCGAAGCCGGGAAGCATGGTCACCGCGCCGTGCAGCACCGTGCGCACCGATCCGGTCGGTAGCACTTCGCCATGGAGCCGGCTCGCCCATTGCGCGGCGTCCGACTTCACGGTCAGATCCAGCGACGGATCATGGCTGAGCGCGAGCGCCATGTCCCTTGCGACCGTCTCGCCATAATGCGCGCTCCAGCGCGCGACCATCCAGGGCGGCAGGTCCAGCGACTGCGCGGCAACCTCGTCCACCAGCGCCTTGCCCTCGCGGGCGCAGCGGCGCAGCACGGCGTTGACGAGGCCGGCATAGCGCGCGGCGCGCCGGTCGGATTGCACGAGGCGAACGGAGAGATCGACGGCCGCGTGATCGGGCACGTCCATCCAGAGGATCTGGGCGGCGCCGATCAACAGCGCGCTCTGCGCGCGCGGCGCGTCGGAGGGAATGCCCTTGTCGAGCAGGCGGGACAGCACATGGCCGAGCGTGCCGAGCCGGCGCAGCACGGTGGCGACCAGGCGGCGCATCAGCGCGCGGTCGCGGTCGGGGAGCGTCTTCAGTCCGGGATGGGCGCCGCTGCCGTCGAGCTGCTCGTCAAGTGTGCGGTGCTTTTGCAGCACGCCGTCGACGATGTCGGCGGCAATCCGCCGCGCCGCGAGACCGGGCACTTCGGATGGAGGAGCGAAACGTTGAGAAGGCATGCGGAAACAAGGTTCTGAGCAGCGGCAGTTCGCCGTAATGGGCGCATGCCTTGAGAAGGCGATCTCTGGCACGCGAATATGCCAAATGTAAGAATCGCTTCCGGGTTTTTCAGCCCTTTCGGAGCCATTTCAGGAATGCGTTATTGGGCGTCGCGTCGCGGGCCATCCCGCGCTAGAAAGCCGGCGATGAGCGACCAGCCTCCCGTTCCCGACCGCAAGCAGCTTACGCCGGCCGCCCAGCGCGCGCTGGCCGAGGCCGAAGCGCGCCGTCAGGCTGCGGCAGTCGGAACTAAAAACGACGGCCAGGCGGCGCCAAAGGAGTTGCAGGGCCCAAAAGGACCCGAACCGACCCGCTATGGCGATTGGGAGCGCAAGGGCATCGCTTCCGACTTCTGAAGCTTGTCTTTTGAGGCTCGCTTGCCGGACTGCCCGACTCAGCCCTAGCGTGCGCGGATGTCGCGTTTCGATCCAAGCCATCCATATCGGCCTTCATACAGCGGCTCGCCATTTGGTCGCCGGTTCTCAGGGCTGTTGCCGTGGATGTTCGTGGTTGGAATCGTCGTGGCCGTGGTGTTCACGTCCCGGCATGGGATGAACTGGCAGTTCCCTCACGTGACCGACGGTCAATCACGAGACGCCGAGATTGTGCTCCAGCAAGGCGGCCATCCCGATCGTCGCGAGCCGGTCGATGTCGTTCGCACCATTGACGGCGACACCTTTCTCGCACGCGTTCGTCAGCGCGACGGCCGCGATCTCATCGTGCGCGTTCGCCTGCGCGGCATCGACGCACCCGAGATGAAAGCATCCTGCCAGGAGGAACTGGACAAGGCCGAAGCCGCGGCCCGCGCATTGCGCGATCTGCTCGCGCAGGGTGGCGTGACGATCACCAACCTCGGTGCCGACAAATATGGTCGCGTTCTCGCCGACGTCGCGACCAAACGCACGACCAATGTCTCGGCGGCGTTGCTCGCGGGCGGTTACGCGCGGAGCTACAATGGCGGCCATCGCGACGGCTGGTGCGCGCGGAGCTGGCGCTTCTGGTGACAAAAAGCCGCGTCGAACGACGCGGCTATTGCCGTGTCGTCCTGATGCCGGCGATCAGCGCGTCACGACCACCGTCGTGCCGACCGAGACGCGGCTGTAGAGATCGGTGATGTCGTCGTTGAGCATGCGGATGCAGCCATAGGAGACGAAGCCGCCGATCGAGCCCGGCACGTTGGTGCCGTGGATCGCGTATTCACCGCCGGACAGCGTCATCGCCGCGACGCCCATCGGATTGCGGGGCGAGCCGCCCGGGATGACGTCCGGGATGCTGGGCTTGTCGCGCTTCACCTCGGCGGGCGGCGCCCAGGCCGGATTGCGGTACTTGCCGTCGATGCGGGTGGTGCCGGCCCACTGCTTGCCGGACTTGCCGACGCCGACCGGGTAGCGCACGGCGTGGCCGCTATCGAGGACGAGATAGAGCCGACGCTCGTTGGTTTTGACCACGATGGTGCCCGGCGAATAGTCAGCCAGGTTCGTCCCCACCATTTCCGGCCGCGCCTGCGCCGCCGTCAACGTCAAGACCCCAGTCACGACGGTGGCGGCCAGCGCCACAGCAATCCTCATCGACATCGATTTTCCCCTTGCCCCGAACGGACCGTCCAAGATTACGCAAAACCGGCAATCGCCGGCTCGCCAAGTCCTTGTTAGGGGACATTCTTAACCGCGCCTGTTAACCGGATGGTTTCCACGCACGGCCGCCAAGGGCCAGCCAGCAGGGGGAACAAAGGAAATGTTCGAAACAAAGTAAATGACCTGAAAACAACACTTGGCGGGAAAGATGCCCGGGCGCCGGGGCGCGGCCTGACAAGTGCGTGAGGATGTGAACGGCCGTTGTTCGAGGGAGCGCTAACGCGGGGATGCGATCTCGTGTCCCGGACGCGGCGCAGCGCGAAGCGGTGCGACGCAGAGCCGGGATCTAGAAGGCCACAGAGTCTGCCGTTGCATCGGCCCCGACTCTGCAGCGCACCGCGAAGTGCGCGCTACGCTGCGTCCGGGGCACAGGACGATGTGGCTCAGACCGCCTTTTTGTTCTGACGGTTCTTGACGAGGTCGTCGACCACGCCGGGATCGGCCAGGGTCGAGGTGTCGCCCAGGCTGCCCGGTTCGTCCTCGGCGATCTTGCGTAGGATGCGGCGCATGATCTTGCCGGATCGGGTCTTGGGCAGGCCGGGCGAGAACTGGATCTGGTCGGGCGCAGCGATCGGGCCGATCTCCTTGCGCACCCAGGTGACGAGCTCCTTGCGTAGATCCTCGGTTGGCTCGATGCCGGCCATCAGGGTCACATATGCGTAAATGCCCTGACCCTTGATGTCGTGCGGGTAACCGACCACGGCGGCTTCCGAGACCTTCTCATGCGCCACCAGCGCGCTTTCGACTTCGGCGGTACCCATGCGGTGGCCGGAGACGTTGATGACGTCGTCGACGCGGCCGGTGATCCAGTAATAACCGTCCGCATCGCGCCGGCAGCCGTCGCCGGTGAAGTACTTGCCCTTGTAGGTCGAGAAATAAGTCTGCTCGAAGCGGGCGTGGTCGCCATAGACCGTGCGCATCTGGCCCGGCCATGACCGCGTCAGGCACAGATTGCCTGATGTCTCGCCGTCCAGCACGTTGCCGTCGGCGTCGACGATCTCAGGCACCACGCCGAAGAACGGCTGCGTCGCCGAGCCCGGCTTGAGCTTCGTGGCGCCGGGCAGCGGCGTGATCAAAATGCCGCCGGTCTCGGTCTGCCACCACGTATCGACGATCGGGCAGCGGTCGTCGCCGACGACGCGGTGATACCACTCCCAGGCTTCCGGATTGATCGGCTCGCCTACCGAGCCGAGCAGGCGCAGGCTGGCGCGCGAGGTCTTCTTCACGGGCGCGTCGCCGCTCTGCATCAGCGCGCGGATCGCGGTCGGCGCGGTGTAGAAGATGTTGACCTTGTGCTTGTCGATGACGTTCCAGAATCGCGAATTATCCGGGTAATTCGGCACGCCTTCGAACATCAGCGTGGTCGCGCCGTTGGCGAGCGGTCCGTAGAGAATGTAGCTGTGGCCGGTGACCCAGCCGACGTCGGCGGTGCACCAGTAGATGTCGCCGTCGTGATAGTCGAAGACGTATTGATGCGTCATCGCGGCGAACACGAGATAGCCGGCGGAGGTGTGCAGCACGCCCTTGGGTTGGCCGGTCGAGCCCGAGGTGTAGAGGATGAACAGCGGATCCTCGGCGTGCATGTGCTCGACCGGGCACTCGGTCGTCACCATCTTGGCGGCGTCGTGGTACCAGAGGTCGCGCGAGGGATTCATTTCGACCGCGCCGCCGGTGCGCTTGACCACGACGACCCAGTCGACGCCGTCTGCCTTGGCGAGCGCCGCGTCGACATTGGCCTTCAGCGGCACCTTCTTGCCGCCGCGCAGGCCCTCATCGGCGGTGATGATCACCTTGGACTGGCAGTCGTTGATGCGCTGGGCGAGGCTGTCGGGCGAGAAGCCGGCGAACACCACGGAGTGAATCGCGCCGATCCGCGCGCAGGCCAGCATCGCGTAGGCCGCCTCCGGAATCATCGGCAGGTAGATGGTGACGCGGTCGCCCTTCTTGACGTTCCGGGTGCGCAGGATGTTGGCCATCCGGCAGACCTCGTCGTGCAGCTCCTTGTAGGTGATGTGCCGGGATTGGGAGGGATCGTCGCCTTCCCAGATGATCGCGGTCTGGTTGGCGCGATTGTGGAGATGCCGGTCGATGCAATTATGGGCGACGTTGAGAACGCCGTCCTCGAACCATTTGATGGAGATGTTGCCGGGCGCGAAGGAGACGTTCTCGATCCTGGTCGGCGCGTGCATCCAGTCGATGCGCTTGGCCTGCTCCGCCCAGAAACCGTTCGGGTCCGAGATCGAGCGGGCGTACATGTCCTTGTACTTGGCCTGGTCGACCCAGGCGCGCTTCGCCCATTCTGCGGGGACGTCGTAGATCTTCTCGGACATGTTTCCCTCCACATACGGCGAGCCGAGCACGGACCACTGGCGAGCCGACTTGATCGTTGAACCGATTATGCGTCGGGCTAACCGGACCCGACAAGGTGCACAAGCTGGACCTTCGGCGAGCAGCCTGCCATGCGGAGGATCAAGCCGTTTCGTGCGACTGTCGCAGTTTTGAAACAGGGCGACGGGCGGCTTTGGGGTCTTCACCCAGATGCTCGGAATGGGCCCGCGCAGAGCGCCATGCATTCAGCAGAGGTATTTAGAAACCGCCTCTCACTGATTCGGGACTCGCAATGCGGTTCGGAACACCCTAAATGGCCAACCCGGGTCCAACGAGACCCCTTGGAACAAAAATCAGAACAGCGGCATTGACCGACAACAGACAGGGCTAAGGCATAAGACTATGATGGATCAGCAGAATCTCGGGACGATACGGCCCGCTTCAGCCGATCCTGCAGCCATCGCGCTGGCCAAAGCCCTCGGACAATGGCCGAAACCGGCCGGTTCCGGCCGTCCCAGCCCGAAGAAAGTGTTCGACGCGGCGCCGTCGACGACGGTCGAGGCCCTCGCCAAGGAACTGGGCCTGCGGCTCGGCGACCAGAACGAGCTGACCATCCGCCGCGTCAGGCGCGGCAAGGGCTATTCGTTCGTGCGGCCTAACGGCGTCCACATCCGCGATGCCCGCACCATTCGGCGGCTGCATTCGATGGCGGTGCCGCCGGCCTATCGCGAGGTGCGCTACTCGGCCGATCCGAGCACGCATCTCCAGGCAGTGGGACGCGATGCCGCGGGCCGGCTGCAATATCGCTATCACGCCGATTGGGAGAAGGTCCGCGAGCAACGCAAGGCGCATCGCCTGGAAAAGCTCGTCGGCGCGCTGCCCAAGATCCGGCGCAAGGTCTCGGCGTTCCTGTCGGGCGACGAGCCGACCCGCGAGTTCGCGCTCTCCGCCGTCATCGAATTGATCGCGCGCACCGCGATCCGCCCCGGCAACGAATCCTATGCCCGTCTCAACGGCACCCGCGGCGCCACCACGCTGCTGAAGTCCAACGTCTCGCTGGAAGACGACAGCTTCGTGCTGACCTTCAAGGCGAAGGGCGGCAAGGCGGTGCGCAAGGAGTGCGACGCGGCCAAGCTCGTGCGCGCCATCGGGATCTTGCAGGGCGTTCCCGGCAAGCGCATGTTCCAGTATCGCGATCCCTATGGCATCGTGCGCGCGGTCAGCACCACGCAGGTGAACGCGTTTCTGCGCGAGATCGCCGGCATCAAGATCTCGCTGAAGGATTTCCGCACGCTGATGGCCTCTGCCGTCGTCGTGGAATCGCTGTCGCGGATCACGCCGGCGACCAGCCAGCGCGGCCGCAAGAAGCAGGTGCTGGAGGCGATCCGCGGCGCTGCCGACCAGCTCTCCAACACGCCGGCGATCTGCCGCAAGAGCTATGTTCACGATACCATCGTCACCGCGTTCGAGGACGGCATCCTGGAACGCTTCGCCGCGACCATGAAGGGCCAGCGCTCGCAGGCCAGGCGCGAGCAGCTTTTGCAGCAGGTGGTGGCGACCGCGGCGGTCTGACCTCGGCGTCGTTACGCGTTGTTGGAAACGCCGTTGTCGGGACCGGGATCGCCGCCCGCGGCTGCCGCCGTGAGCCGTCCCAGATAGTGCGCCCATCCCGTCGCGTGGGCGGCCGCCTGTTCCTCGGTCGGCAGCCCGCTATGGGTCATGCGCAGCAATGTGCCGCCGTCGCGTTCGATCAGGTCGATCTCGATCAGGCTTGAGCCGGGCGGCACTTCCTGGCCGCCCTCCCATCCAAACGTGTAGGCGAGCCGATGCACCGGCACGACTTCGCGGAATGCGCCGCGGGCAACGCCGCCGCGGGGGCCGATGCCTTTGAGCAGATACAGCCCGCCGGGATGTGGCTCCGTGGTCGCGTCGGAACCCATCCAGCTCAAAATCTTCTCGGGGTCGGTCAGGTAGGCGAAAACGGTGGCGCGTGGGGCCGCGATCTGGGTCTCGCGTCGCACTATGAACGGTTCGGTCATCGACGATCACCCCTGGGCTGACACTGGGACATGGCGGCGCTCGAGCGGCCCGTCAAGGATTGCCCGTGACAAAGACCGCCTGCCTTCGTCATGATCGGGCCATGCACCTCTCGCCGACACTCGCCTGGCTTGTCGATGCCGCCGCCGATAGCGCCGGCGCCGACCGCCTGCTCGCGGACCTTGGCGCACATCTGGTCGCCGATGGCGTGCCGCTTGCGGCGGGCAGCCTGACGCTGGAGGTGCCACATCCGCTGATCGCGAAACGGACCTGGTTGTGGCGCGCGGAGAACGGCCGGGTGATCGAAGCGCTCGGCTTCGCACCAGGCGGCCTCGCGCCCGACCCGCCCAACGATGCCGGCCGCCGCTGGCTGCGCGACATCGCGGAGGGTGAAGTGCACGAAGATTTGGTCGGACGGCCCGACGGGCCGTTGCTCGGCTGGATCGGGCCGCGTCCGTTCACCGCGGACGAGACCGAGCAATTGCGCCAGGCCGCGCGCTTTGCCGCTACACCCCTTGCCGTACTTGCCGCGCGTGCAACGTTGCGCGCGACGCTGGATGCCTATCTCGGCAAGCGCAGTGCGGAGCGGGTGCTGGCGGCACCCCTGCGGCGCGACCTCGGCGAGACCATACAGGCCGCGCTGCTCTATGCCGATTTGCGCAACTTCACGCTCCTATCGGAAACCAATCCGCCTGCCGAGGTCATCGCGGCGCTCGATGCCTGGTTCGATCGCATCGCCGGCGCGGTCCACGCCTTCGGCGGCGAGGTGCTGAAATTCATCGGCGACGGTGTGCTCGCGATCTTTCCGGTGGTCGGGCCGTCACCGCGCCAAGCGTCCGATGCAACTCTGCGTGCCGCGCGCGCAGCCGAAGCCGGGATGGTGTATCTCAACGCGGAGCGCCGTGCTCAAGGTCTGCCGCCGCTCGCGTTCGGCGCGGCGCTGCATCTCGGCGAGATGCTATGGGGTAATATCGGTGCCGCCAATCGGCTGGATTTCACCGCGATCGGTCCCGCCGTCAATCTCGCCAGCCGGCTCGAAGGATTGTGCAAGCCGCTCGGCAGAACCGTGCTGGTGTCGGGCGCGCTCGCCGCCGAGACCGACATGCCTCTGATCGCGCTCGGATCGCATTCGCTGCGGGGCATCGCCTCGCCATGCGAGGTGTTTGCGCTGCCGGAGAAACAAGCTCCGATGTCGTAGCCCGCATGAGCGTAGCGACATGCGGGATAGCAGCAGTAGTCCTGGATATCGCTTCGCTCATCCGGGCTACAGCACCTAAGCCTACATCCCGCCCATCTTGCAGACGAGCTTCCATTCCTCGGCCGTCACCGGCTGCACCGAGAGGCGCGAATATTTCACCAGGGCCATGTCGGCGAGCTTCTTCTCGGCCTTGATCGCGGCCATCGACACCGGTGTCTTCAAGGGCTTGTCGGCCTTGATGTCGACGCAGACGAATTTCTCGGTCTTGTCGGTCGGATCGGGGTAGGCTTCCTTGATAATCTCCGCGATGCCGACGATCTCCTTGCCCTCGTTGGAATGATAGAAGAACGCCTTGTCGCCCTTCTTCATGGCGACGAGGTTCTGGCGCGCGGTGTAATTGCGCACGCCGGTCCAGGCTTCGCCCTTGGCGCCTTTCGCCACCTGCTGGTCCCAGGACCACACCGATGGTTCGGATTTCACCAGCCAGTACGCCATGTTCATTCCTCCGCCTTGAAAGGTCGCGTCATGAGCCCCGAGATCGCGGCGTCGATCGTGCTTCTGCCGGTCAGGATCGATGCGACGGCTTCCGATACTGGCATTTCGATTTTTTGCGAAGCCGCGAGCTCGATCAGTACCGGCGCGGTGAATTCGCCTTCGGCAAGCTTGCCGGCGGGCGGCTGCTCGCTGCGGCCAAGCGACAGGCCGAGCGCAAAATTGCGCGATTGTGGGCTCGAGCAGGTCAGGATCAGATCGCCGAGGCCAGACAAGCCCGTGAGTGTTTCGCTGCGTGCGCCGAGCGCGCGGCCGAGGCGTGTCAGCTCGGCAAAGGCGCGGGTGGTAAGTGCGGCCTGGGCGGAAGCGCCGAGCTTGCGCCCGACCGCGATGCCGACCGCGATCGCCAGCACGTTCTTGGCGGCGCCGCCGATCTCGACGCCGCGGACATCGGTGGAGTGATAGGGCCGGAACGTCGGCGAGCCCAGCGCCTGCACCAGGTGGCTCGCCAAGGCGTCGTCCTTTGCGGCCAGCGTCACCGCCGTCGGCAGGCCACGCGCGACATCGTCGGCAAAGCTCGGGCCCGACAGGATCGCCGGCTGCGCGTGAGGCGCGGCCTCGGCGATCACGTCGGTCATGAATTTATGGGTGCCGTGCTCGATGCCCTTGGCGCAGGCAATGATCGGCACCGGCTTTTCCAGGTGCGAGGCGAGCATGTTGACAGCACCGCGCAGATGCTGCGCGGGCACTGCGATCAGCAGCATGTCCGCGCGTGCGGCGAGGGCCAGGTCGCTCGTGACGATGATCTCCGGCGCAAGCCGCACGCCCGGCAGCCGCGGATTGTCGCGGCTCGATGCGATTCGCGTCGCGTGCTCGGAATTGCGCGCACACAGCGTCACGTTCCGTCCGGCCCGCGCCGCCACCATCGCCAGCGCCGTGCCCCAGGCGCCCGCGCCGATCACCGCGACAGATCGGAACGCTGTCATTGCTAGAATCCCGCGCGTGTCTTGCCGTATCCGGCCGGTGCCGTCGCGTTCGCATCGAGCAGCCAGCGCGCGCGAGGCTGTGCTTCCATCGTGTCGGTCATGCCGAGCGCGAGACGTTCCGCGCCGGCCCAGGCGATCATTGCACCATTGTCGGTGCAGAGCGCCGGCGGCGGCATGATCAATTGTGTTCCGGCTTTCCTCGCAACGTCATGCAGCGCGCCGCGGATCGCCTGATTGGCGGCGACACCGCCGGCCGCCACCAGCGCACGCGGTGCACCGAACTGCTCGCGGAAGAGTTTCAGGCCGACGCTCAGCCGGTCGGCGGTGGAGTCGAGCACGGCGGCCTGGAAGCTCGCGCAGAGATCGTTGACGTCCTGCGGTGTGATCTCGGCCAACCGGCTTGCTTCGTTGCGCACCGCTGTCTTCAATCCCGAGAGTGAGAAGTTGGCGTCGGGGCGTCCCTGCAGCGGCCGCGGAAACGCAAATCGCGCGGCATCGCCGTTGGCTGCCGCGCGCTCGACCTGCGGGCCGCCCGGATAGGGCAGCCCCAGCATCTTCGCCACCTTGTCGAAGGCTTCGCCGATCGCATCGTCGACGGTGGTGCCGAGCCGCACATACTGTCCGACGCCGGTGACGGCAACGATCTGGGTATGGCCGCCCGAGGCGAGAAACAGGCAATAGGGAAATTCGAGTGCGTCGGTCAGGCGCGGTGTCAGCGCATGCGCTTCCAGATGGTTCACCGCGACCAGCGGCGTGTCGTGCACCATCGCGATCGCCTTCGCGGTGGTGAGCCCGACGATGACGCCGCCGATCAGTCCCGGGCCCGCGGCGGCCGCGACACCGTCGAGCTGGGCGAAGTCGATGCCGGCCTCAGTCATGGCGCGGTCGATGATGCCGTCGAGCAGGTCGACATGGGCGCGGGCCGCGATCTCCGGTACCACGCCGCCGAAACGGGCATGCTCCTCGACCTGCGACCACACGATATTGGACAGGATCTTGCCGCTGCCGTCAGGCGCACGCTCGATCACCGCCGCGGCGGTCTCGTCGCAGGTGGTTTCGATGCCCAGTACCAGCATTGGCGAATTGTTATCCAATTTGCGCCCTTCCCGCCCCTTGCGCTCATCCGCAAAGCAGAGTTCTGGTACGTCCGGTAGCATTCCGGGGTCGGCCAACGCAATCGTCACGCGCTGCCGTTCCTCGTGAAAGCGCCACCGCCACGTGGTTCGGGAACACAAGCGATGTCCATTCTTGTCACACGGCCGCATCCCGACAATGAGGCGACGTCGGAAAATCTGCGTGCACGGGGTCATGTGGTGCTGCTCGCGCCGGTGCTCAAGTTCGAGCCGGTCGCCTTCCATGACGAGAGTGAAACGAGCTACAGCGCCGTCATTGTCACATCGGCCAATGCGATCCGTGGCGTCGCATCGCAATTACCGGACCTTGGTCTCCTGCAGCTGCCGCTGTTCGCGGTCGGCGAGCACACGGCTGCCGCCGGGCGCGATGCCGGTTTTGCCGAGGTGATCGTCGCCGGTGGCGATGCCGCTGCCCTGCGCGACAAGGTGATGCAGAGCGCGCGCGACAAGCGGCTGAAGAAAAAGAGCACGTTGCTCTATCTCGCGGGCGCGGATCTGTCGCGCGACCTCGGCGGGGAGCTGGGCGCCGAAGGCTTCATCGTCATCACGCAGACGACCTATCGCATGGCGCCAGTCAAGCTGTTGCCGCGCGATGTCTGTGAAGGCTTTGCCGCCCATGGGATCGAGGCGGTGCTGCACTACTCCCGGCGCAGCGCGCGGGCTTTCCTGGAGGCCGCGCGGGCGGAAGGTGTCGAAATCTCGGCTCTGGCGATCCCGCAGTGCTGCCTGTCCGAGCCGGTCGCCGGCGTACTGCGCGAGGCCGGTGCCTCGCAGGTTCTGGTTGCGGCGACGCCGGACGAAAATGCCTTATTTGACACCTTGGAGCGTGCTTTGCGCACCCGTTTGGCGTAAGAGGTCGGGCCGAATCCGACGCAATCGGGTCCGTTCGTTCAGGGCAGGTAAGTGTGAGGAACCGTCACGATGGCCGACGACAAGCCTGAAGACGCAGGATTGGCTCCCGAGTCCGGCCGCGCCAAGCGCATCCCGCCCACCATCGACCTCGAGGCGACGGAAGTCTCGACCCAGCCGCAGCAGGTGACGGGCGAGCCTGAGGCTGGGGCAGCGACCGAACAGGCCGCGCATGAGCAAGCCAAATCTGAAGAGGAAAAGTCTCAAGAGGAAAAGTCTCAAGAGGAAAAGTCTCAAGAGGTAAGGTCCGAAGAAGCTATTGCCGCGCCGCAGCCCGAACCTGCCGAAGAAGAGTCTTCCGTTGCGTCCGCGTCGGTATCGCCGTCGATTTCACCCTGGGTTATCGCTCCGTTCTCCGGCGCCGTCGCAGCCGCAATCGTGATCGCGGTCGGCTGGATGCTGGGCTGGCCTGCCGTGCAGGCGCCGCCGGCTGCTCCGCAAGTGACGGGCGCAACCGTCGAGGCGCTGAGCGGGCGCGTGGCCGCGGTCGAAGCCAAGGCGGGCAAGCCGGCCGCCGATCCGGCCATGGTGGCGCGGATCGATGCGCTGGAGAAATCCGCAACGAGCCTGCGCAGCGAGATCGCCAATCTGCGCGCACAATCCGACAAGACTGCCAGCGCCCTGAACGACGCGACATCGGCGCCGCGCGCTGCCGCGCCCGATCTTGCCGCTCTCAACGACCGCCTCGCTCAGCTCGAGCGTGCAAGCAAGACCGAACGTGCGGAACTCGCACAGCAAAGCGAGAAGATCGCCGACGCGAAGACGATGGACGACAAGCCGCTGCGCCATGTGGTGGCGGCGGCCCTGCTCGACGTCGCCGTTCGCCACGGCGATGCCTACGAGTCGCAGCTCGCCGCCGCGCGGTCGCTGGCAGCAAAGCCGGAGATGCTGAAGCCGCTCGACACCTTTGCGTCGTCAGGCATTCCGACGCCGGTCGCCTTGAGTCGCGAGCTCCTCAACATCGTGCCAAAATTGTCGCCGCGGGCGGAAGCTCCGGCCAGCGGCACCGGAATCGTCGAGCGCCTTCAGGCGGGGGCGTCGAAACTCGTCCGCATCGAGCGTACCGACGGGGTCGGCAACGATCGCGGCGCGATCGTCGCGCGGGTGACGGCGGCTGCGTTGCGCAACGATTTCGGCGAGGCGCGGCGCGAGTTGAAGACGCTGCCCGAGGCCGATCGTGCACCGGCGCAAGCCTGGCTCGACAAGACCGATGCCCGTGACGCCGCGCTCGCCGCGTCACGCAAATTCGCCGACGCCGCCATGGCGGATCTCGTCAAGCCTGGTCAATAAAGGTTCGCGCAACAATCAGCGCGTATAGGGATCGTCATGCTTCGCATCGTCCTCTTCCTCGTTCTGATCGCACTGGCGGCGGCCGGCGCGGCCTGGGTTGCCGATCAGCCCGGCGACCTCGTCCTGACTGCGGGCGCTTTCCGCGCCACAACGACGCTTCCCCGCTTCGTGTTCTTGCTTGGTCTCTTTGCCGCGGCAGTCGTGCTGGTCTGGAGCCTGCTGACGATGGCCTGGCGCGCTCCGGGGCGTCTGCGCCGCCGTCGTCACGAAAAGCGCCATGCTCGCGGCCGCCACGCCATCACCCACGGCCTGCTTGCGATCGGCCATGGCGACACCGCGCTTGCCCGTCGCCACGCCGATACCGCGCGGCGGCTGGCTGCAAACGATCCGCTCGCGCTTCTCTTGCATGCGCAATCGGCGCAGCTCGAGGGCAATCGCGACGAGGCCCAGCGCGTCTTCCGTGCCATGGCCGAGCGCGAGGACACGCGCCTGCTCGGCCTGCGCGGCCTGTTCATCGAGGCGCAGCGCGCCGACGATGCGGTCGGCGCCGTGATGATCGCCGAGGAAGCGATCAAGCTGTCGCCGTCCTCGACCTGGGCCTCGCATGCGGTGCTCGGCTTCCGCTGCGCGCGCGGCGACTGGAGCGGCGCGCTCGCGATCCTCGATTCGAATCTGTCCGCGGGCCTGATCGACAAGCAGGCCTATCGCCGCCAGCGCGGCGTGCTGCTCGCCGCCCGCGCGCTGGAATTGGAAACAATGGACCGCGACGTCGCGCGCGAGAGCGTGATGCAGGCGGTCAAGCTCGCGCCGACCCTGGTTCCGGCCGCAGTGCTCGCTGCAAAATTCGAGAGCGAGGCGCATCAGGTGCGCCGCGCCATGAAGCTGGTGGAAACCGCCTGGCTCGCCAATCCGCATCCTGATCTTGCGGATGCCTATGCGCATGTGAAGCTCGGCGATTCCGCGCGGCAGCGCCTGCAGCGGGTCGAGACGCTTGCGGCCAAGATTTCTGCCGACAAGGCTGGCTATATCGAGGGCCAGCTGGCGATCGCGCGCGCCGCGATCGATGCGTCCGAGTTTGCCCGTGCGCGCGCGGTGCTGGCGCCTTACGTCAACGATCCCACCCAGCGCGTGGCGTTGCTGATGGCCGAGATCGAGCGGACCGAGCATGGTGACGGCGGCCGGGCCCGCGCCTGGACCTTGCGCGCGGTGCGCGCCCGCCATGATCCGGCCTGGACTGCGGACGGTTATGTCAGCGACCGCTGGCGTCCGGTTTCCCCGGTCACCGGCCGTCTTGACGCCTTCCAGTGGCAAACGCCAGTCGCGAGTCTTCCTTCCGACAAAGGCGCCATGATCGAATCCTCGGCCTTCGAGGAGGCGATGCTGGCGGCTCCGCCGCCGAAGCGGGTGACGACGGCCCCGAGCGAGAGCCCGGTGGAACCGGCTGTCATGGCGCCGGATCCGGTGCCCGCTCCGCAGGACAATTCGCCGCCCCTTGAAGCCCAGGAAATCTTAAAGGAAGCCGTCGAGGAGACCGCCAAAGAAACCGTCAAGGAAGAGCCGGTCGTCACGCCTGCCGAGCCGCTCAAACCGGCCCCTGAGATCGCCGAATCATCGTCCGCGGCGGCAACGCCGGTGTTCCGGACCCGCGCCGACCTCGGCAAACCTGGACAAGCACCTATTCCCGCCGTCATCCCGATCGTCCGCGCCCCGGATGATCCCGGTATCGACGACGAGGGCCCGAGCGATGAATTTACGGAACAAATCGGCACGCCCAGGGACCACGCAAAGGCCCAGGCCGGCGGCTGGCGCGGATTCTGGTCTCGCTGGGGCGGGTGAGCGGCATATGGGAGCCGGCTCCACCTTGCCAATTCGGGCCATGCCCGATATCAGGAGCGCGCGTAACGGGACCGGCCTCGCGCGGGCCCCGGCATGGTTCGCCGCAATAGCTCAGTTGGTAGAGCACGTCATTCGTAATGACGGGGTCGGGGGTTCGAATCCCTCTTGCGGCACCAGCGCCTTGATTGTCCGGCCCGAAGACATGGGTAACGGAACGTACCCAAGAACGGAACGTACCTAAGACATGGGTGACAGCCTCGTTGTCGAGACGTTGCAGGGTTTTCTGCTCCAGGTCGAAATATCCCAGATCATAGTGCATGAAGCTGACGAGCCAAATGCTTCGCGGCCCGCGTGTCGCGCGCTTTGGTCATTTGCCTTGGATTGACAGCGCGTCCGGACGGCCGAAACTACAGGCAACGCGGCGGCGCGAGGCAGCATGCATGATATCCTGGTGGTTGGGCTCGTCGCGCTGACGTCCGGCGCCATTGGTCTTCCGTTCTCCCTGCTTCTGCCGTCGGACCAGTTTGCTGTGCGCTGGGCGCTCGCGCCGCCGCTTGGCTTCGGCCTCCTCGCCGCAGGAACCGCGGTCCTGTATCTCTCCGGCGTCGCTCCGTGGGTGACGTTGCCTGCGATGGCAATCGCCGGTCTTGTCATTGCCGCTGCAATACGCTTCCCGGCGCTGCGTCGGCGGCCTGAGCCATCGCCCGGACGATGGCTCGCGATGGCGATAGCGATCGCGGCTATTGCGATGGTGTGTCTTGCTCCCGGCTGGACCGGAGGCGCGCGCTTCCGCGTTTTCCAGGCCAACGTCTACGATCATATGTTGTACGTGGGATCGTCGGTCTCGTATCGCGTGCTCGACTACGCAACCCTGGCCATCCAGGGCGCGGACGAGTCGAACTCCAATCCAATTTCAGTGATGGCACTGAAGTTCGTCGACTATCGCGGCGCCGTGTCGATGATCCATGCGGCAATCGCCGCTATCAGTCGCGGCGATGTCGTCGATTGCGCCTATCCGTATATGGTCGGCATGCAGCTCAACATGCTGTTTGCCGCGCTGTTCGTCTTTGTCAACGCGCTCTCGATGCGGCGCTGGCTGGCGTTTGCGTGCGCCGTCGCGCTCACGATCGGCTTCTTCGAACAGTACGTCTTCGATATCAACGCCTGGTCTCAACTTGCGACGCAGCCGATCTTCCTGCTTCTGCTCGCATTCGTGGCGTTCGCCTTCGATCGCAATCGCTTTGGGCAAATGCCCAGCTCGATCATGCGGTTGGGAGCGGTCTTTGCGGCGTTGATGACAGGCGCGTTCTTTCTCTATCCGGAATCGCTGACGATCTACGGTCTCGCCGCGGCGGTTGCGGCCGCGATGGGCTGCTGGCATCGCGCCTCGCGCAAGGCCTTGCCCGTGGCTGCGTCAGGCCTGGCGGCAGGTGTGGGAATATCGCTGTTCGCGTGCATCCCGCTCTGGTCCGGCACGGTTGCCTATGTCGTCCGCCAGCTGAGTCATGCAGCGATCAACCCGCCCGACTGGTGGAAATACTATCAGCGCTACCTGTTCGGCAGTGACGCGAACTTTCTCGATGTCATCGGCAGCCCCGACAATCGTATCGGAGAACTGGCGAACGCCTGGTTCTCATTGCCCGTCGAATCCGCGCTTGCGGGTCTCGGCCTCTATGCGGTGCTGCCGTCGGCGGGTTGGCCCGCCGCGGTGGCGGTTGCGTGGAAATTGCTGCTCTATGGCTTTCTGTTCGTGCTGTTGAGGGGCATCGCAAGAACCGCGTGGACGATCTGGCGCGCCGAGCCGGACGGAAGCGTCGCGCGGCTCCTGGCAGGCAGCCTTGCCGGATGCCTCATGCCGATTGCCATTCTCGCGGCCGGTCATGGTTGGGCCGCGGGCAAGGGCCTGGCCATGGCGACGCCGATGCTCTTCACGCTTGTCATTGCTCCCTTGGCGCGCTTGGTTCCCTTGGCTGCGAATCGGTGGAATCCGGGCGCCGTCGCCGCCGTTGTCGTCGTCGTAGCTGTTCACCTCGGCCTTGGCATGTTGCGGCCGCTGCTGGTGATGCAAGCGGTGGGCGCGAGTCTTCCGGGGCTTCCGACCGCCGCCGCGCAGGTCAACGCGCAAAAGGCGACGTCTCTCGACTGGGACTACAATCGCTTGTCGGCGGACATCAAGAGCTGCAACGCACTCGTCATCGATGTTGCGAATCCGATGATGCACAATTTGTTGCGCCGGCTCGCAGCGGAGCTTCGGGTGCCCTGGGCGGCGCCGCGAATCATGTCCTGGCCCGACACGGCGGGGCGGCCGTATTTTCCCGAAGGTTTTGAAAAGTTCGACTGTCTGGTGGCGTCCGGGCGGCTCACTGCCAATCCGGGGCAGCGGCTGATATCCGTGGCCACAGACCGGTCTTCGCGCGAATTCATGGATGGGCAGCGCAATGAGCTTGAGGTCGGCACGGAAGCCCCGCCGGGGATCGCAACGCGCGGTCTTTTCGGCAAGGAAATCACCCCAGGGGGTGCGCTGCAATGGGCATCACCGAGCGCGCGTCTCGAGATTCCGAACAAGCCTGTGATGCCGGCGCGCACGTTGAAGCTCGAATTGTGGCCCATGCCGATCTGCGGAAACGAGTTCCTGGTCAAGATCAATGGGCGTGAGATCTACAAAGGCGTCGTGCCTGCGGGCCCGTTGTCATTTCCGCTGGATCAGTTTGCAGGCGACGAAACGCTCGTGGTCGAGCTGGACACCAATGCCGTCACGCATTTTCCGGGCGATCCCCGCGACCTCGGTTTTGCGATCCGGGAGCTGAGTGTTCGCCGCTAGCCAATCAACAGATGCGAGGGATGCCGCCGGCGTGATTCGCGTCACATTACCCCGAGCGCGGCTCCCCCAGTGTCCAGCTCACGCCAAACACGGGGAGATTTCATATGCGCAAGATCATTCTGGTGACCGCCATGGTGCTGGTCTCTGCCTCTGCCCAGGCCGGAGGCCCGCGCAGCCTGTCGCTGTCCGCGGTGAGCGAGCCGGCTTCGGTTCAGCAAACGGCGCCGGCGCTTGCCGCCGCGCCGACGCAGGTGAGCGAAGCAGCGCCTGCCGCCGAAGCTCCGAAATATCTCGATCGCCCGCCGGCGGTGTCGCTCAATGCGCCCGCGGCGGTTGCCACACCCACGACCACGACGGCCTCAGCGCCCGCGACGACGACGCAACCCGCCGCGAAGACAACGGCCAAGGCAGACAAGCCGAAGCACAAGCGCAGCTGGACCGAAGGCCGCATCATCAGCGAGCTGCATCGCCATGGCATCTACTGGTAAGATGCCCGCTCTCAAAAGGATATGGCCGGGACAAGCCCGGCCATCACGCGAGAGTTTTGAATCTGATCGGGCGCGTTACTGCGAAACCGTCTGCACCACGCTCCCGATCGGACGCGCGCTCGAGGTCGGCACCTTTAGGTCCTTCAGCAGCGCCTCGTCATATTCCGGCAGCGACTGGAGGGTCGTCTTGGCCTTCATCTGCACGATCTTGTAGCCGCCGGCCTTCAGCCGCGCGAGCAGCGCGGGCATGGCTTCGCCGGTGTGCTTCTGGAAGTCGTGCATCAGGATGATGCCCTTGCCGAGCTTGTCGAGCCTGGTCATCACGGTCTCGATGATCTTCTCCGGCGTGGCGCCCTTCCTGAAATCGAAGGAGTCGATATCGGTCGAGAACATCGCGACGTTTCGGGTGCCGAAATAGCTCACGATCGCCGGATTGTGCTGGAGCTGCGGGAAGCGGAAGAACGGCGCCGGGTTGGTGCCGAGCGCGTATTTCACCGCGCTAATGCCCTTTTCGACCTCGTCCTTGGCCATCTGCTCGGTCATCTTCTTGCCGTTCAGATTGACGTGCGACCAGGTGTGCGTGCCGACCGTATGGCCCTGGGCCAGCACCTGGCGCAGGATCTCCGGGTGGTAGGTCGCATGCTTGCCGACCGAGAAGAACAGGCCCTTGGCGCATTCGTCCGCGAGCGCCTTCAGTACGGCGGGCGTGTTGACCGGCCAGGGGCCGTCGTCGAACGTCAGCACGACCTCCTTGTCGGTGAGGAAGTCGAACTGCTTGAAATGATCGAAGCCGAAGCCCGGACCGCCGGTGGTGTCGATCTCGACCACGCGGGAGACGCCGAGCGCGTTGGGATTGGCGCAGGTCGATTTCTGCTGAACCGGCATCGGCGCGGGTGCGGGCGCCGGGGCGGCTGCCGCCGGCTTGGCCGCAATCGCGGCCGTGATCGCGACGTCGTCCTTGGCGGCGAGCTTCGCCTGTGCCGGCAATGGATCGGCGGCACGGGCGGCAATCGTCTTGGGAGCGGCCTGGTCGGCGCGCGAGGAATAATAAAACCAACCGCCGGCGGCAATCACGACCGCCGCAACTACACTGGCCAGCATCAGGCCCAACGCATTACGCATCGCCATTCTTTCCAATTACGCAACCAAACCGGCGGAATTTCCCGCTCGACGAGCCATTAATGCGAAGGAACAGTTAACGTGACACCAACACGACAGCGGATATGGAGGAATTTCAGCGAGGTGCGCCAGCGTGACCGAGGTCACAGAGGGTGAGCCTCCCGTGACCGTCATCACAGTCGGAACTGTTTTGCTGGAGCATGGTCAATCCCATCAACAACGGCGGGCCCGCTTCCGCGGTGCCAATGGGAGCTTCAAATGACCAACTCGCTGAACATCAAGTCCTTAAGTAGCAAGATCCGCGACGTCAGCCTGGCTCTGGGCTTTGCCGCCATCCTCTCGATCGCCTCGACCGGCTCGAGCTTCGCCTTCTCGTCCGAAGCGCAGCAGCAGTGCACCGGCGACGCTTTCCGCCTGTGCTCGTCGGAAATCCCGAACATCCCGAAGATCACGGCGTGCATGATGAAGCATCGTTCGGATCTGAGCGCCGGTTGCCGTGCGGTGATGGACAAGGATCTCGCCAAGGGCGGCGCGTCACGCAAGGTCGCTGACGCCCAGGACAGTCAATAAGAGTCGATCAGTAACAGCAACGATAGCGTCGTTGCGTCGGTTAGCTCCCCTCGCGATGTGCCCCGGCGTGATGCCGGAGCGCCGCGGCGGCGCAAGCCCGTCTGCCAATAAAGCCGTTGCGGCTTCGGGATCGTCGCTCTAGCTTCGCCCGCACATCTTCCGGGTAAGAGGCATTACGCGATGACCAGATTTCTTTGCATCATTCCATTGATCCTGTTTGCATCGGCTGCGTCAGCGCAGCAGCCCGGTCACGACGCCTGCGCGCGCGACGTCACGCGCTTCTGCCGTCCGGTGATGAACAATGGCGATGGCGCCGTGCTCGCCTGCCTCAAGCAGAACCGTACGCGGCTCACCAAGGGCTGCGACAAGGTGCTGACGGATCACGGGCAGTAAGACGTCGCTACGGACTCGCAAAACCTAAGTGCTGCTTCCCGCCGCAGTGGCGACCACGGGCAGCACCTCACTTGCTGCCTGGTCCGGCGTCTCCTCTTTCCAGCGCACTGAGCCGAACGGACGCTCGAGCATGCGGCGGATCCGCACCGGATCCGGGCCGATGTGGAAATCGATCGCCTCCTGATGCAGCGCGCGTTCGGACTGGGTCGAGCGGTTGCGCTGGCGCAGATAGTCGAGCCAGGTCGGGCAATGATAGCGCTCGGTCCACAATTCGGGATCGGCGATGTCGCGCGCGATCGACCAGCCATAGGCGCCGTTGCGCTGGCGAGAGAGCTGCACGTCCTGCATCACGTTGTGAAAGGCGCGGGCGTTCTCTTGGGCGACGCGGTATTCGATCTCGACCACCAGCGGCCCGCTGCGCGCCGTGAGCGACAGTTTGACTTCCGGATCGGCCAGCAGATCGGCGTCTTCGTTGCGGGCGCCGACGCGCGGCATCGTGAGCCAGATCCCGAGCACCGGCGAGATCAGCATCAGGCCGGCGGCCGTCAGCAGCGCTACCTCGACGCCGGCATAGTCGGTGAGATGGCCCCAACCCCAGGCGCCGATCGCGATGCCGCCGGAAATCGAAGCCTGAAACGCCGCGAGCGAGCGGCCGGCGACCCAGCGCGGCGCCGAGAGCTGCACGCCGATATTGAACAGCGCGATGGCGGCCATCCAGACCGCGCCGGCGAGCACCAGCGCAGCCGCGGTCAGCACCGGCTCGGTGCTCACGGCGAGAGCGGCCATCGCAAACGCCATCGAGATGGTGCAGGCGCGGATCGCGGCTTCGCCGCTCATGCGCTTGCGCAATTCGTGGATGTTGAGCGCGCCGATCACAGCGCCCATTCCGAAGGCGCCGAGCATGATGCCGTAGGTTTGCGCGCCGCCATGCAGCAGATCACGTGCAACCAGCGGCATCAACGCCATGATGGCACCGCCAATCAGGCCCATCACCAGCGTGCGCAACAGCACGATCTTGATCGGCGGCGAATTGGTGATGTAGCGGAAGCCCGATACCATGGCGCGGTTGAGCTTCTCCCGCGGCAGGCGCGAGGGTTCGGTGTTGCGCCGCCAGAGCAGCAGCACCACCAACAGCGGCAAATAGAGGATCGCGTTACACGCGAACGCCGCGACAGCACCGAGTGCGGCGACGATGACACCGCCGACCGCAGGGCCGAAGCTGCGGGCGATGTTGTAGCTGATGCCGTTCAGCGCGACGGCTGACGGCAGTGCATCGGGCGGCACCTGCTCGCTGACCGAGGACTGCCAGGCCGGACCGAACAGTGCGTTGCCGCTGCCGACCACGAAGCAGAAGGCGAGCAGCGTTTCCGGGGAAATGAAGTTGAGCCAGGCCAGGACCGTGAGTGCGGTCGCGCCAGTCAGCGCGATCATGAGCGCGATCAGGGTGACGATACGGCGGTCATACATGTCGGCGATGGCGCCCGCCGGCATCGAGATCAGCATGATCGGCAGCATCAGGGCGGTCTGTACCAGCGCCACCTTGTCCGCCGAGGCCGCCATCTGCGTCATCGCCCAGGCGGCGCCCACGCCCTGGATCAGCAGGCCGAGATTGGAGAGCAGGCTGGCGAGCCAGATGCGCCGGAACACGGTGTACCGTAGCGGCGCCATGATGCCGTCGGCGTCAATTTTCTGACGGTTCGTCTGCTCGGTCATATCCCCTTCCAAATGGGCTGGCAGAAGTGGCGTCGGCGTGGTCTTTGGGCGATTTCGGCAAGTTCAGTGATGCCCGCGAAAGTCCTTCGCTGTCCAGTGGTTAGGCCGGTATAAGCGGTGCACAGAGATGCTTTTGCCGGGGAGGAACAGATGAAGCTGTCACGACGGATGATCTTGCAAGGTGCCGGCAGCTTGCCCTTCGCAATTGCGAGCTTGCGCACGGGCGCATTGGCTCAATCCGCACCCACTGCGCCGAGCGAGGTGCCGCCAATCCTGTTCGTCCACGGCAATGGCGACTACGACGCGCTCTGGATGACGACCTTGTGGCGGATGGAATCCAACGGCATTGCGCGCGATCGCATGCATGCGATCAATTTCAACGATCCCAATGCGCGAAGTGACGACAAGGTCGAGCAGGCGGGCCGCTCCTCGACCGAGGACCAGCGCCGCGAGCTCGCCGCCGCCATAGCCGAATTGAAGCGCAGCACCGGCGCCGCCCGCGTGGCGCTGGTCGGCAGCTCGCGCGGCGGCTATGCCATCCGCAACGTCATCAAGAACGGCGGCGCCGGCGATGTCAGCCACGCCGTGCTGTGCGGCACGCCCAATCACGGCGTGTTCGCGACTGACGACCAGCCCAACAGCGAGTTCAACGGCCGCGGCGCGTTCCTGCTCGGCCTGAACGAGGGCGAGAGTGAGGTGACGCCGGGTGTTGCCTTCCTGACCTTGCGCAGCGACGGCATGGACAAATACGCGCAGGCCGATGGCCGCTTCATCGGCAAGCCCGGCACGCCGACCGGCGTCAGCGTCGAAGGTCCGGAGTTGAAGGGGGCCACCAACCTCGTGCTGGGCGCACTCGATCATCGCGAGGTGGCGTTTCACCCCCGAGCCTTCCGCGAGATCTATAAGTTCATTGCCGGCCGCGAGCCCGCGCGAATCTCGATTGTGCCGGAGCAGAGCGTCAGGCTGAGCGGCCTCGTGACGGGCACACCGGGCGGTGCGCCGACCAATCGGCCGGTGGCCGGTGCAACCGTCGATATCTTTCGGGTTGATCCTGAAACCGGTGAGCGCAAGGGCAGCGCCGTGCACAGCGCGAAGACCGGTGCCGACGGCCGCTGGGGACCGGCGCAGGTCGAACCTTCCTGGTCGCTCGAATTCGCCCTCGCAGCGCCGGATGCGCCGACGACGCACATCTACCGCTCGCCCTTCCCGCGCTCGTCCGACGTCGTTCACCTGCGCGCCGCGCGCCCGCTCGGTCCCGCGGACAAGGACGCCGGGGCCGTCGTGATCATGTCGCGTCCGCGCGGCTATTTCGGCCTGCCGCGGGACGTGGTGCTGCTCGACGGCAAGGAGCCGGCGGACGTCAAATCGGGTGTGCCCACGGATTCGACAGCAACACTGCGCCTTCCGGCCGGCGAGGTCGGGCGTAACATCGTGGCCGAATTCAACGAAGAACGAATTGTGGCACGCGCCTGGCCTGCCTCCGAGAACAGGATTGCGATTGCCGAGCTGACTTACTAGCTAACTGCCTGCGCCACCCCTCCGGGAGAGAGCCATGAACATCGCCAGCGTGCGTCGGCCCATCGTCCCTCCGACGCCGCCGCGAGCGCCCGACGACATGTCGTTCCTCGGCCGGCTTGCCGTGATCAAGCGGAATATGATCGCGACCTGGGGGCAGCGCGCCTATGAGGAAGACGTCATTGAAGGCCGCTTCTTCTTCCGCAACAGCTTCATCCTGAACCGGCCGGATGCGATCCGGCATGTCCTGCTCAGCAATTACGAGAATTATTCGCGTACTCCGGCGGGCATCCGCATGCTTCGTCCCGTGCTCGGCGACGGTCTTCTGATTGCGGAGGGCCATTCGTGGACGTTTCAGCGCCGCACCCTCGCGCCGGCGTTCACGCCGCGTGCGACAGCAAATCTCGTTCCGCACATGACGGCGGTGCTCGACGAGACCATCGCAAAGCTCGACGGGCGAACGAGCGAGCCGGTCGATCTGCGCGAGATCATGCAGCGCATGACGCTGGAGATCGCCGGCCGCACCATGTTCTCGTTCGGCATGGACCGGCATGGTCTGACCTTGCGCAACTTCGTCATGGAGTATGGAGCCCGACTCGGACGGCCGTACTTGCTCGACATGGTGCTGCCGCTGTCCTGGCCGAGTCCGATGGATTTTGCCCGCGCCCGTTTCCGCAAGCGCTGGACCGAATTCGTCGCGATGCTGATCGCCGAGCGGCGTGAGATGGGCAAGAAAGACGGCGCGCCGCCGCGCGATCTTTTCGATCTCATGGACGAGGCGCGTGACCCTGAAACCGGCAAGGGCTTTTCGGACGAACAACTGGTCGACGAAGTCGCGACTATGATCCTCGCGGGTCACGAGACCACGGCGACCGCGCTGTTCTGGGCGCTCTATCTGCTCGCGCTCGATCCCGATACGCAGGAGGAGATCGCCTCCGAGACCCGCGGCGAGCACCTCGACAGCATGGCCGACATCGATCGGCAGAAGTTCACCCGCGCCGTGATCGAGGAGACCATGCGGCTTTATCCGCCGGCCTTCCTGATCGCCCGGGCCGCGCGCGAGAAGGACAACGCGGCCGGCGTCGCCATCGGCAAGGGCGACATCATCATGATCGCACCGTGGCTGCTGCACCGGCACGAGAAGCTGTGGGATCAGCCGAACGCGTTCATTCCAAAACGCTTCATGTCCACGGAAGCGCCCGATCGATTCGCGTATCTGCCCTTTGGCGCGGGTCCGCGCGTCTGCGTCGGCGCCCCCTTCGCGCAAGCCGAATCCGTGCTGGCGCTGGCCCGGCTGATCGGTGCGTTCCGTGTCGAGCTTGCCGATACCAGCCCTGTCATTCCGCTCGGCGTCGTCACGACCCAGCCGGACCGGTCGCCGCTGTTCCGCATCACGCGTCGGTGACAGGCGTTCGCCTGGCCGACGGCGTGATCCACTCCAGATAGAGTTGCGCCATGAGCGATATCCAGGCCCAGTTTTCCGTTCTGAAGCAGACCGCCGATGCGAAAGTGGTCGACGCGATCGCGCGCCTCATCGAGGACGGCGAAGATCACGAGCTCAACCGCGTCAATGTACTCGATTTCGCGAAGCAGCACGGTCTCGATGAAGAGCACGCGATCTCGGCATTCCTGCATTCGGCGCGGCTCGGCCTGTTCGATCTGGGCTGGAATGTGCTGTGCCCGGGCTGCGGCGGCGTGTTGGGTGCGCACTCGACCCTGAAGGCGCTCAAGCCAGACGATTATCATTGTGCGCTGTGCGCCTGCGGCTACAAGGCCTCCGTCGATGATCAGGTCGAAGTCTCCTTCACCGTCAATTCACGTGTCCGGCGCATTGCGGCGCATGATCCCGATACGCTTCCGGTGTGGGAGTACTTCAAGCAGGTGTTCTGGAGTTCCGGCGTCGACTTCAACAAGGAATCGTTTGCGACGCTCGCCAACGAGGTGACGCTGGACACGATGGAGCTCCCGGCCGGCGAGAAGGCGACCATGTCGCTGCAACTGCCGGACGATTTCATCATCATCTTCGAACCGGTGACGCACGCGGCGCATTTCATCGACGTGCAGGGCGAGCCCACCAAGGACCGTCAGCAGCTCGCCATCATGTACAACAGGGTGCAGGCGCCGACGGGAACCACGACCATGCGGCCGGGCCCGCTGCGGCTGTCGCTGGAGAACCAGGCCGGCGTACGCGTGCTGCCGTCGGTGTTCATCGCGGCCGAGGCGCTCCATCACCTCATCGGCAAGCGCAAGCCGTTCCTGACCGCCAAGCGGATGCTGTCGAACCAGACGTTTCGTGATGTGTTCAAGGCGGACAATCTCAGTCTCGACCAGCGGCTCCAGATCACCTCGCTGACCTTCCTGTTCACCGATCTGAAGGGATCGACCGCGCTCTATGAGCGCGTCGGCGATCTTGCCGCCTTCGACCTCGTGCGCGCGCATTTCCATGCGCTGCTCGAGATCATCTCCTCCGAGAAAGGCGCGGTGGTGAAGACCATCGGCGACGCCGTGATGGCGACCTTCGTCCGTCCCGAGCATGCGATCGCAGCGGGTTTGCGGATGCGCGCGGCGATGGACGAGCTCAACAAAAAGCGCGGTACTGCCGATCTCATCGTCAAGATCGGCATCCACGAAGGTCCGTGCCTCGCGGTGATGCTGAACGAGCGGCAGGATTATTTCGGCCAGACCGTCAACATCGCCGCCCGCGTGCAGAGCCTCTCGACCGCGCAGGAGATTCACATCACCGGCCCGGTGCTGGATGCGCCGGCGGTTGCCGAAGTCCTCAAGCAGCGCGAAATCAGGCCGATCCAGAAGCAGGCCGCACTGCGCGGCATCGCCGACAAGATGGTGGTGTACGAGATACCGTGACTGGTGTCGTCCCGGCGAAGGCCGGGACCATACCGCGTGATTTCCGAAACAGGCTGGATGGTCGTTGCCAAAGCCTTCGCCAAACCGCAGCCTGTGGTTATGGGTCCCGGCCTTCGCCGGGACCACATGTGCGCACTTGCCTTGCCCTACTCCAAAATCACAGACTCAGATTGCCGAAACGTAATGCGACGCGCGGAACTGACGCACGTTGCGCCGGTTGAATTTCCTACTCATATAATGCTGGTAGCGGTCGCGCTCCGCGGCTTCATCGATTTCGGTAGGATCTTATGCTCGACGGCCTGCGCCAATTCATCGCCGACATTGTTGCTCCCCATGCCCAGGACCGTGCTTTCGGTGACAGTGATTACCGGCTGGCGGCGACCGCGCTGCTGGTTCACGTGATCTCGCTGGACGGCCAGCCGACGGCTGCCGAGCAGCGCAAATTGCACAGCCTGATCGAAAGCCACTTTGGGCTCGATCGCGGCACCGCGGATCGTCTGATCGCGGATGCGACGGAGGTCGAGGGCGAGGCGGTCGACCTCTATCACTTCACCAGCATCATGATGCGCTCGCTCGACGAAGAGGGCCGCAAGCGGGTCGTCCAGATGATGTGGGAGCTGGTCTATGCCGATGGCCAGGTTACCGAGTTCGAGGATAATGTGGTCTGGCGTGCCTCCGACCTGCTCGGGATTTCGCAACGCGACCGGATCGACCTGAAGCACGCGGTCGCAGATCGTGCCGGTGGTCAGGTCAAGAACAGCGCGGTCGGTGGGTGATCATTGCCAATACCGCCAATTGGCGGTTGTGCGGACCACATGACGAAACTTTAATGTAGCCTCGGGGCTGCCCGGGTTCCGGTTTTCCCCTGTAAAAACGGGGTTTTCCTGCTTCCCCCGTTTCCCGCTCAGGTGGCTATGCGGTGGACGCCGCTTGCCTGTCGCGCACGGCCTATGCTCTCGTTCCAGCATTGCGGCGCCAAAAAAACTTCAATTCAAGAGATCTTGATCGTGACTGAGCGGGTAACGTTGATCACCGGTGCCTCGGCGGGCATCGGCACGGAGCTAGCGCGTGTGTTCGCCGCGAACGGACACCGTCTTGCGCTGACGGCGCGACGCGCGGACCGGCTCGAGGCGCTCGCAAACGAGCTCGCTGCCAAGGGTGGCAAAAAGCCGATCGTGATCGCCTGCGATCTTGAGGATGCGGATGCCGGCGAGAAGATCGCCGCCGCACTCGCTGCCGAAGGCGTCGAGCTCGATCATCTCGTCAACAATGCCGGCTTCGGCGTGTTCGGCGACGCAATTGAGCGCGACCGCGTCGAGCAGGTCGGCATAGTGGATGTCAATGTCCGGGCTCTGACGGATCTGTCGCTGCGCTTTGCCGATCAGCTGATCAGGAACAAGGGTGGCCTCCTCAACGTCGGATCGGTCGCCGGCTATCTGCCCGGCCCCGGCATGGCGGTCTATTACGCGTCCAAGGCCTATGTCATTTCCTTCACCGAGGCCTTGCGGGCGGAGCTTGCACCGCACGGCGTTCGCGTCACCGTACTTTGCCCGGGCCCGGTGCCCACCGAATTCCAGGCGCGCGCCGGCGTTGGGTCCGGACATGATACGGCCCTTCTCAATGTTCCTGCCGCTGAGGTCGCACGACAGGCCTATCGCGGCCTGATGGCCAACAAGCGGGCCGTGCTCCCCGGTCTGGGCATCAAGATTGTGCCATTCGCGCTGCGCTTCTTCCCGCGCGGCTTCATCCTGTCCGCCACCAGCCGGTTTCAGAGACAAAGACGCTAGAGGGAGCTCTCGGTCGGTCGTGGCCCGGAGCTTGCTTTCTATCGGGAGTGTGTGTGCGCAAACTCACACGAAATTAACGATCGCTTAGTTATGCTGGCGGTCAGAACCGATAGCAGTCGCAGAGACCATGTCGTTCCGGACGGACAGATTTGGTGGCGCAGATGTGGTGCCCTTCCCCAGAAGGACGCCTGATGTCGCCGCCTTCGAAACCCGGTTGCCGGTTCTGATCATCCTGCATCAGGAATCCTCGACGCCCGGCCGCGTCGGCAATGCGCTGCGCGCCCTTGGCCACCGCCTCGACATCCGCCGTCCCCGCCTCGGCGATCCGCTGCCTGAGACCCTCGACCAGCATGCCGGCGCTGTGGTCTTCGGCGGTCCCATGAGCGCCAATGATCCCGACGACTACATCCGCCGCGAGATCGACTGGATCGAAATTCCGCTCCGCGAACAGCGGCCGTTCCTCGGCATCTGCCTCGGCGCGCAGATGCTCGCGAAGCAGTTAGGGGCCCGCGTCGCGCCGCATGCCGATGCGCTGACCCAGATCGGCTACTACCCGATCCGCCCGACACCCGCGGGACACGGGCTCTGCCCGAATTGGCCGGCACGGGTCTATCACTGGCATCGCGAAGGCTTCGAGCTGCCGGTTGGCGCTGAACTGCTTGCCGAAGGCGATGATTTTCCGGTGCAGGCGTTCCGCACCGGCAACGCTTTCGGCGTGCAGTTTCATCCTGACGTGACCTACGCCATGATGCATTGCTGGACCACGCGCGGCTATGACGGTCTCAGCGCGCCCGGCGCGCGGCAGCGGCATCATCATTTCGCGGACCGTGCCGTCTACGATGCCGCGGAACGCGCCTGGCTTGATCAATTCATCGACGGCTGGCTGGCGCGTCGGCCGTTGCTGGCGCAAGCCGCCGAGTGATCGCGCCCTCCCAGGCCGTTGGCACAAGCCCTTGTCTCATCCCTTGATATGCTAGGCTCATGTCAACGAGCGCGCGCGAAACTGCGCCGGCAGACAAAGGGAGAGCACCATGGCTTACGAACACATTCTCTATGAGGTCAGCGACAAGGTCGCGACCATCACGCTCAACCGTCCCGATCGCATGAATGCGTGGACGCCGATCATGGAGCGCGACGTGCGCCATGCGATGGAAGCATCGAGCGCCGATGACAATGTCCGCGTCATCGTGATCACCGGCGCGGGCCGCGCCTTCTGCGCCGGTGCCGACATGGACGCATTGAAGGGGCTCGACCCCGATGATGTCAGGCGTGCGTCGAACCTGCCGCCCTTCGACATGAACCGGCGGCCGGACTGGCAGACGCGCTATGGCTTCTACCCGTCGATCGGAAAGCCTGTCATCGCCATGCTCAATGGAGCGACCGCCGGCATCGGCCTCGTCCACGCGCTCTATTGCGACCTGCGCTTTGCCGCCGACAACACCGTGTTCACCACCGCCTTCGCCCGGCGTGGTCTGATCGCCGAGCACGGCATCAGCTGGATGCTGCCGCGAATCGTCGGCCACGCCAACGCGATGGATCTGTTGCTCTCGGCGCGCCGCGTTTCGAGTGACGAGGCGCTGCGGATGGGGCTGGTGAATCGGCTCTGCTCGCCCGAGAAGCTGCGCGAGGAGACCTATGCCTATGCGCGCGACCTCGCCGATTTCGTCTCGCCGAGCGCGGTGGCCGTGATCAAGCGGCAGCTCTACGAGGTGCCGTTCCAGACGCTGGCGGAGGCGACGATCGAAGCCAATCGGGACATGATGGTGGCGCTGAACGGCAGCGATTTCCGGGAGGGAGTCGCGAGCTTCATGGAGAAGCGGCCGCCAAGGTTTACGGGGAAGTAGGGAAGCTTAAGGGGCAGTCCGTCTTCGTCCTGCGGGCTACGCCGGACACTACGCTTCGCCCCTCGAGCTCCGCGCGGCTGCGCCACGCGTAGCCCGAAGGGCGAAGCGTGGTGGAGCCAGGCGGGATCGAACCGCCGACCTCGTCATTGCGAACGACGCGCTCTCCCAGCTGAGCTATGGCCCCTTTTGTAGGCCGCTCTGGTCAATGCGGCCGACAACCGGGCGCCATTTAAGTCCCCGCCAAGGTCAAGTCAAGGACGGGTGTAACCCGGTTTTAGCCATCCCGGCACCGACTTCCCTTGTTTGGACCGGGGGGAACCGATATCTAGCAGCAGGCGTCAATCCCGACCGCAGCCAGAATTTTCAAAAGTCAGAGTCTTCAAAAGCCATGCGTGCCGTTCTCGACATCGTCATCATCGTGCTCGACCTCTACGTCTGGCTGCTGATCGCGTCCGCGATCCTGTCCTGGCTGATCGCCTTCAACGTCGTGAACACCCGCAACCAGTTCGTTTCGGCGGTGGCGGAGTTCCTGTACCGAATCACCGAGCCGGTCCTGGCTCCGATTCGCAATTTCCTGCCCAGCCTCGGCGGCCTCGACATCTCGCCGATCATCCTGATCCTGCTCATCATGTTCATCGAGCGGGTGATCCTGTATTACATCTACCCGAACGTGATCTAAGCAAGCTGGAGCGCCCTGGGTTGCCAAAGAACCTTGTCATCAAGGAACCTTGGCGTTACGGGGCCGCAGGTATCAGCATCGCGCTGCGGGTGACGCCGCGCGGCGTCCGCGACGACATCGACGGGATCGAGCAGCTCTCCGATGGCCGCAGCGTGCTCAAGGTGCGGGTGCGCGCTATCGCAGATGGCGGCGAGGCCAACAAGGCCGTTCTGGTGCTGCTGGCGAAATCGTTGGGCGTGCCCAAGGCCAGCGTCAAACTCCTGTCGGGAGCGACCTCGCGGCTGAAGCAGATCGCGGTCGACGGCGATCCGGCGCGGCTCGGCGAAGCCCTGCGCCAGCTCGCATCAGCCAAATCGACAGACTGAGGGAACTGACATGACCGCCAAGATCATCGACGGAAAAGTCATCGCCGCAGAACTTCGCGCCCGCGTCGCCGACGAGGTCGCACGCGTCAAGCGCGAGCACAATCTGGTTCCGGGCCTTGCGGTGGTCCTGGTCGGAAGCGACCCGGCGAGCGAGGTCTATGTCCGGTCGAAACACACCCAGACCCAGGCCGCTGGCATGGCCTCGTTCGAGCACAAGCTGCCGGCCGACGTCTCGCAAGCAGATCTCCTGGCGCAGGTCGCAAAACTCAACCGCGATCCCGCCGTGCACGGTATTCTGGTGCAACTACCGCTGCCCAAGGGCCTCAATACCGAGGCGGTCGTCAATGCCATCGACCCCGCCAAGGATGTCGACGGGCTGCATCCGAACAATGCCGGCCGCCTCGCCGGCGGTTTCGAGGCGCTGTCGCCCTGCACGCCGCTCGGCTGCATCATTTTGACCAAGAGCGTGCATGCTTCGCTTGAAGGCATGAACGCCATCGTCATCGGCCGCTCCAACCTCGTCGGCCGACCGCTGGTGCAGCTGTTGCTGAACGAGAACGCCACGGTGACCATCGCGCATTCGCGCTCGCGTGACCTGCCCGGGCTCGTGAGGCGCGCAGACCTCGTCTATGCCGCCGTCGGAAAGTGCGAGATGGTGCGCGGCGACTGGCTGAAGCCGGGGGCGACCGTGATCGACGTCGGCATCAACCGGATTCCGAGGGACGACGGCAAGACGCGTCTCGTCGGCGATGTTGCCTATCAGGAAGCGCTCGCCGTGGCTGGCGCCATCACGCCGGTACCGGGCGGCGTCGGTCAGATGACAGTCGCCTGCCTGCTCGTGAACACGTTGCGCGCGGCCTGCGCGATTGCAGGGCTGCCGAAGCCGGCGGTGTAGTTCACCTCGCCCCGCAAGCGGGGCGAGGGAGCAGAGCTCAGGCCTTCTTCTTTTTCTCGCGATCGATGCCTTCGAGGATCAGCTTGTGCGCATCTTCGGGGCCGCCCCAGCGCAGGATCTTCACCCACTTGCCGGGTTCGAGATCCTTGTAGTGCTCGAAGAAGTGCTGGATCTGCTGGAGCGTGATGTCCGGCAGGTCGGAATACGACTTCACCTTGTCATAGCGCTGCGTCAGCTTCGACGACGGCACCGCAAGAATCTTCTCGTCGCCGCCGGCTTCGTCTTCCATGAACAGCACGCCGACCGGGCGCACGCTCATGACCGCGCCGGGAATGATGGCGCGGGTGTTGATGATGAGGACGTCGCAGGGATCGCCGTCGTCGGACAGCGTGTGCGGAATGAAGCCGTAGTTCCCGGGGTAACGCATCGGCGTGTAGAGGAAGCGGTCAACCACCAGCGTGCCGGCTTCCTTGTCCATCTCGTACTTGATCGGTTCGCCGCCCACGGGGACTTCGATGATGACGTTGACGTCGTGAGGGACGTTTTTCCCGATCGAGACCGCATCGATACGCATTCAAGGCTCCGTTGTTGCCGAGGTTAAATCGCACCCGGCAGCGATTTTGGCGCTGTCATACGCGGGCTTGGCCCGCTGATCCATCGCGTTTTTGTGAAATAATGAATCCGGCGATCACCGGCTCAAGGCAGCGGTATCGACGGAAGGAAAACGCTGCCGGCGGGACTTCAGCAGCTCAATTGGTCCAAGCGAAGGCAACCTTGTCGAGCGACTTCGGCCCGAAACGCTCCGAGGACCGCGCCACCATGCGGCCGCCCAAGGCGCGGTAGAACTCGGTGGCCGGATCGTTGTCCGAGAGCGCCCACACCACCATGCTCTTCAGGCCGCTCTGCATCAGGTCGCGGCGGGCCGCGGTGAACAGGCGGCGACCAAAGCCCAGGCCCTGGAATTCGGGACGCAGATAGAGCTCGTAGACCTCACCGTCGAAATGCAGGCTGCGGGCGCGGTTGCGGCCGTAATTGGCGTAGCCTGCGATCTTGTCGCCGAACACCAGCACGCTGACGCGGCTGCCCTTGCGGATCGCGCTGTCCCACCATTGCGGACCGCGGCGGTTGATCAACTTCTCCAGTTCGGCGCCGGGAATGATGCCCTGATAGGCGGAGCGCCAGGCTTCGTCATGGGTGGACGCCACCGCAGTTGCATCTGCGGCTTTGGCCGGCCGGACCTCGATCAGGGTTGTGCTCATGGACGTGATCAAACCAAGTCGCCGCGCCGGCGGCAAGACCTATCGTTAATTATCGGTTAACGTGTGGACTTTCTGCATCAGTATTTGAACCATGTTGTACCGAAAAAAGACAAGACGCCGATTCGAATGGCACCGGGGTGCTCTGCGCCGGTGCAAAACTGCTTTGCGGCAACGAATGAACGGCAACGGCAACGCAGAAAGTCTGCCGATATTGATTCGTTCCTACTAGTCTAACTGTCGCTGTTCTCGCCTCCGGCAATTCATGCGGATCCCCAACATCCTCGTGCCTTTGGCTCTGCTGGCCTTGCTGGCTGCGCCGCCGGTGTGCGCTCAGGTCATTTTTGGTTCGTCCGGAGCGGAGGGCGATCCGTTTCGCCGCCAGCAATGGCGCGTGCCGTCGCCGGATACCGACATCGCCGCTCATGCCCTGCTGTTTCGCCCGCCGGGTGCCGGCCCGTTCCGGCTTGCGGTGATCGCGCATGCTTCGACGCAAAATGGCTTGCGGCGCGCGCAAACGCCACAGCCGGAATATCGCGCACTCACGGCATTCCTCATTGCGCGCGGCTTCGCCGTGCTGGTGCCGGAACGGCTCGGCCATGGTGCGACCGGTGGCCGCTATGTCGAGGACCAGGGCGGCTGCGACGAGGCGGACTACGCGCGCTCGGGCCGCGCAACGGCCGACGAAATCGCGCTCGCGCTGGACTATTTGCGAAAGCAGGATTTTATCCGCAAGGACGCCGCGATCGTGATCGGCCATTCCGCCGGCGGTTGGGGCGCGCTGGCGCTCGCGAATGCCGATCCGAAGGCGATCTCCGCCATCATCGCCATTGCGCCGGGCCGCGGCGGCCATGCCAATGACGAGCCGAACCGGATCTGCGCGCCGCATACGCTTCTCGCCGCGGCGGCTGAATTCGGCAAGGCCGCGCGCATCCCCATCACATGGCTCGTTGCCGCCAATGACAGCTACTTTGCACCGGCATTTTCGCTTGCGTTGGTCGATGCGTTTCGCGGCCGCGGTGGCAAGGTCGACTTCCGCACGACGCCGGCCGTCGGTAGCGAGGGCCACTGGATGATTGAGAGCGAGGCCGGTGTCAAAGCCGCGAGCGGCGAACTCGATCGTGCGCTGAAGCCGGCGGTTGGCAAAAAGCCATGACGCCGTATTTCCTGGTCACGCACCTGATATTGGACAATCGCTGATGCCAAAATGGCCTGACGACGACGTGATCCTGTTCGACGGCGTCTGCATTTTTTGCTCGCGCTGGGTGCGCTTCGTCGCCGCGCGCGACACGGGGAAGAGGTTTCGCTTCACGCCGATCCAGTCCGACTATGGCGCAAGGCTCGCGCGCACGTTCGGCATCGATCCCGCTGATCCCGACACCAATGCCGTCATTCACGGCGGCGAGGTGTTCATGAAGTCGGACGCTGCGCTGACGGTGCTGTCGCAGCTCCCCGGCTGGGGCTGGGTGCGTGCGTTGTTTGCCGTCCCGAAAGCGTTGCGCGACCCGGTGTATAGCCTCATTGCGCGCAACCGTTACCGCATATTTGGCAAGTACGATGCGTGCTTCGTGCCTGACGCCGATTTGCGAGCACGGGTGATCGAGTAATTCGTCATTGCGAGCGCAGCGAAGCGATCCGTGTCGCTGCGGAAAGATTCTGGATTGCTTCGCTGCGCTCGCAATGACGAGCGTGCGGTTACGGTTTGCCCAGAACGCCCAGCACTTCCCTCGCCGCCCGCTCCCCTGAGTCCCGCGCCCCATGCGCCGTCGAGAAAAAGTTCGGCGACGTCGCTTCTCCCGCAAAGAACAGCCGCCCATCGGTCGGTGCCGCCAGCACGGCGCGGTCACCGGCGTGGCCGGGCAGGGCGTGCGAGTAGGAGCCTCTCGCGAAGGGGTCGTGGGCCCAGCGCGACTCGTAGAGCGGCTTCAGCTTTCGCCTGATGTCGTTGCCGAGGAAGCCTGCGATCTCCTCGATGCTTTGGGCGGCAATGGCGCCGTCGCCCGCGTCTTCCAGTTCGCGTGCAAAGCTGCCGCCGAAAAAGCCTTCGATGCAGGGCTGGCCGAACGGGCGGATATGATAGGTGCCCATGTCAGTGCGCATCGTGGCGCCGCGCAAATTACCTTCCTTCGGGAAGGCTTCGGCATCGTCGAGCGCCAGCGTCACCTTGTCATCGACACCGAGCGGCAGGCCGGCCGCGGCGTCGACCTTGGCGGGGAGAGGTGGCGAGAAGCGGATCGCCTCATTGGCGATCAGATTGGTCGGCACGGTGACGATCACCTTGTCCGCGGTCAGCGTGCCCTGCGATGTCTCGATGCGGATGCGCTGGCCGGAATGATCGATCAGCGTGACGTTGCAGTTCAGCGCCACCAGGCAGGGCGCGCCATAGGCCGCGATCAGCGCGCCGTAGCCGCGGCGGACGCGCCAGTTGAGGTCGCTGTCCTCGTAGGCGTCCCAGTCCAGCGTCGACATGTCCTTCAGTTCGCAGCCGTTAATGTAGGTCGAGATCGCGTCGATCATGGGATTCCAGCGATTGCCGGGCTCCAGGCTGAAGCTCGCGGGGACATCCTGGCCCTTCTGGGCGGTCTCCCACAGCCGCTGATAGAAGGCGTCCATGGCGTGCATGAAATCATCGCGCTCGGCTTTCGGAAACGCGTCGCCATAGGCGCGCTCGAGCCAGGGCGGGAGGTCCTTGTTGACCTCGAAATCGAGCTGCTTTGCAATCGCGACGAAGGAGTTGTTGTCCGCCGAATGCAGCCAACCGCAGCCGACGTCGAAGGTGACTTCGGGCGAGGCCTGCACCGTCCAGGCCCGGCCACCGAGCCGGTTACGCGCCTCGAGCACGATCACGGAGAGGCCGGAGCCTGCCAGCGCATGCGCCGCGCCGAGGCCGGCGGCGCCCGCACCGATGATCGCGACGTCGACGGAGGAGGGGAGGGACATAGCGGTCAATTTCATCGTCATGCCCGGGCTTGTCCCGGGCATCCACGTCATTGACACCAGTATCGAAGACGTGGATGGCCGGGACAAGCCCGGCCATGACGCATTCGTCGTGTGTCCGAGTGGCCTTAAGCCACCGCTTCCTTGGATTTTTCCGCGCGCTTGCGCTCGTTCGGGTCGAGGTGCCGCTTGCGCAGGCGGATCGACTTCGGCGTGATCTCCACCAGCTCGTCGTCCTCGATATAGGCCAGCGCCTTTTCCAGCGTCATGCGGATCGGCGGGGTCAGGCGCACCGCTTCGTCCTTCGACGTGGTTCGGATGTTGGTGAGCTGCTTGCCCTTGAGCACGTTGATCTCGAGGTCGTTGTCGCGGGTATGCTCGCCGACGATCATGCCCTTGTAGACCTTCCAGCCCGGCTCGATCATCATCGGGCCGCGATCTTCCAGCTTGAACATGGCGTAAGCCACCGCTTCGCCCTGGTCGTTGGAGATCAGCACGCCGTTGCGGCGGCCCTGGATCTCGCCCTTGTACGGCGCGTAGCCGTGGAACAGACGGTTCATGATCGCGGTGCCGCGGGTATCGGTGAGCAGCTCGCCCTGGTAGCCGATCAGGCCGCGGGTCGGCGCGTAGAACACCAGCCGCAGACGGTTGCCGCCGGACGGCTTCATCTCGATCAGCTCGGACTTGCGCTCGCTCATCTTCTGCACGACGACACCGGAATGCTCCTCGTCGACGTCGATGACGACTTCCTCGATCGGCTCGAGGGTGGCGCCGGTGGCCTCGTCCTTCTGAAATACGACACGCGGACGCGACACCGAAAGCTCGAAGCCCTCGCGGCGCATGGTCTCGATCAGGATCGCGAGCTGCAATTCGCCACGGCCTGAAACTTCCATCGCGTCCTTGTCGGAGGCTTCGACGACCCGCAGCGCAACGTTGCCCTCGGACTCGCGCAGCAGGCGGTCGCGGATCATGCGGCTGGTGACCTTGTCGCCTTCGGTGCCGGCGAGCGGCGAGTTGTTGACGATGAAGGACATCGACACGGTCGGGGGGTCGATCGGCTGCGCCACCAGCGGGGTGTCGACCGACGGATCGCAGAAGGTGTCGGCGACGGTGCCCTTGGTCAGGCCGGCGATGGCGACGATGTCGCCTGCCTCGGCTTCGTCGAGAGGAGTGCGCTCGATGCCGCGGAAGGCGAGGATCTTGGTGATGCGGCCCTGCTCGATCATCTTGCCGTCGGCGCCCAGCACCTTCACGGCCTGGTTCGGCTTGATCGAGCCCGAGGAAATACGGCCGGTGATGATGCGGCCGAGATAGGGGTTGGCTTCCAGAATGGTGCCGATCATGCGGAACGGGCCTTCCTCGACGGTCGGCGGCGCGACATGGCGAACGATCAGGTCGAACAGCGGCTGCATGCCGGCTTCCTGCGACCCGTCCGGGCTCTCGGCCATCCAGCCTTGCTTGGCCGACCCGTAGAGGATCGGGAAGTCGAGCTGCTCCTCGCTGGCGTCGAGCGCCGCGAACAGGTCGAACACCTCGTTGATGACTTCGGTTGCCCGCGCGTCGGGACGGTCAACCTTGTTGATCACGACGATCGGCTTCAAACCGACCTTGAGCGCCTTGGAGACTACGAATTTGGTCTGCGGCAGCGGCCCCTCGGCGGCGTCGACCAGCACCAGCGCGCCGTCCACCATGTTGAGGATGCGCTCGACCTCGCCGCCGAAATCGGCGTGGCCTGGGGTGTCGACGATGTTGATGCGGGTGTCCTTCCACTGCACCGAGGCCGCCTTGGCCAGAATGGTGATGCCGCGCTCGCGCTCCAGATCGTTGGAGTCCATGGCGCGCTCAGTCACCTTCTGGTTCTCGCGATAGGTGCCGGATTGCTGGAGGAGGCGGTCGACCAGGGTCGTCTTGCCGTGGTCGACGTGGGCGATGATGGCGATGTTGCGAAGATTCATGAGTGGGCTTCTTTGCGGTCGGACAATGGGTTAAGCGCGATCTCGCCGGTCAGACCGGGACCTCTTCTCGAAACAACGCTTGAAGACTGGAAACGGGGCGCTTTCCGCCCAAAAGGGAAAGCCCGGCATATCGACCGGGCACCCTACGCGTTGCGGCGCAATATAGGCAAAAACCGCCAAAAAACAATGTGTTCTTTGGCCGTTGGTTGATTGAATTTTGTCCGGGAATTCCCGGGGGTTAGGCGAAAAGCCGGGCTCAGCCGCGCCGGCCCTTGATCGCGGCCCAGATCAGGGCGACCCCGCCCAGCCCCACGACCAGGCCTACGAACACCAGCGGTGCCACGTCGGAACCCATCCGGCCGCCCTCGATCACCGACATTCCGCCGAACAGCAATGCGCAGGCACCGGGTAGCAGCATGAGGATCCCGAAGATCGCCATGATCGCGGTCAGGCAGCCGCCGCGCTTGTTCGGCGGGGCAGGAGGCGGTCCCGGAGGGGCTGGCGGCGGCGTGTCGCTGATGCTCATGCCTGCAGGACTCCTGCGGTTGACTGCGCCGCCAGTTCGGCGCGGATGCCGTCGATCTTTCCGTTTCGGTAGAACAGATTGTAGGTGTCGAACGGGATGATCGCGCCGTTCTCGGTGACGAAATGGATGCAGCTGCGCTTGACGTTGCCGACGCAGAAATTGAAGCGATCGAGAAACTGCACGATGGTGACGCGGAATACGTTCTCGTACGTGATTCCCTGCGGCACCTCGAAGCTCGGCAGGCAGCACAGCAATTCGCAGACGCGCTCGCTCGTGTTCAGCGGTCCCGAGGACAGCGAGAACAGATCGATGAATTTCTCCCTCAGCGCCGGATGCTTCTCCGGGCTTATCGTATTGGGCAACAATGCGACGAGTTGCTCCTGCGGGATCAGCGAGGTCAGCGGCAGCACTTTCTTGCCGTTGCGCAGGCCGTAACCGATCGAGATGCTTTCGGGATTGCAGGGCAGCGGGATCATGTCCTTGTCGCCGAACACGCCGGTTTCGACCACGCGCTTGCGGATCTCCGACAGCATGATGCGATCGGTGTTCTTGTCGAAATTTTCGTTGCGGCCGGCGTCCTGCACCGGCTGCAGCGTGACGCCGCGAACGCACTTCCAGGTCAGCGCGTGGCGGACGATGTCGCCGATCTCGGCATCGTTGACACCGCGCTTGATGGTCGCCACCAGCGTGGTCGATACGCCGTAATGCTCGAGATTTTCCAGCGCCTGCTGACGGATCTTTCGCAAGTCCGCGCCGCGCAGATTGATCAGCGCGTCGCGTTCGAGCGAGTCGAACTGGAGATAGACCTCGAGCCCGCGCTTGTTCTCGGCGAGCCGCGCCACGAAATCCTTTTCGCGGGCGATACGCAGGCCGTTGGTGTTGATCATGACATGGCGGATCGGGCGGGCGCGCACCGCATCGAGGATCGCGAAGAAATCGGGATGCAGCGTCGGCTCCCCGCCGGAGATCTGCACCAAATCAGGCTCGCCTTCGCTCGCGACCAGCGCGTCCAGCATTCGCTCGATCTTGGCCAGCGGCGTGAAGCTGGTCCGCGCCGGCGAGGAATCGGCAAAGCACACCGGACAGGTCAGATTGCAATGCTCGGTGATCTCGATCAGCGCCAGGCAGGAATGCTGCTCGTGGTCGGGGCACATGCCGCAATCGTAGGGGCAGCCGAATTCGGTATGTCGCTGAAAGGCCAGCGGCCGGTCGCCCGGCTTGATGAAATCCTTGCAAAGGCGCCAATAGGCGGCGTCCGTCGACACAAGCGTGGACTGGACGCCATGCTCCTTGCAGCGCTTCTGGTACCAAACCTCGTTGTCGAGGATCTGGATCTTGGCCGGCACCAGCTTCAGGCAGGTCTCGCAGAGAGATTGGGTCTGGCCCCAGAAGATATAGGGGCGCGACTTACGCAACGGCGCGTTCATGCATGGGTCTCGCTTTGGGCGCCCTCGCCAGCATGACGACGGCGTAGAGCAGAATGGACAGGGACAGCAGGTGAAACAGCGTGAAGGGGCCGAGCAGCGTGCCGTAGGGCTTGAGGAATTCCCACAGGAAGCGCTGTGCGCCATAATAGACGAGGACGAGGTAGAAACCATTGGTGATCACAAACGCGCTCCGGTTCAAGACCGCCACCACGTAGAGCAGCGCGAACACCCCCATCGCGGCGCTTTCGTAGAGCTGCACGGGATGGCGCGGGATGCCGTCGCCGAAATCATGACCCCAGGGCCATGCCGTCGGCGTGCCGTAGGTGAAATCGTCGAGGCCCGCGAAATAGCAGCCGAGCCGGCCGATCGCGATGCCGAGCGCCAGCGGCAGCGCAAAACGGGCGCCGGTTCGGACCGTGATCCCTGCGGACCTTTTGTAGAGCTCGATCGCCGCGATGCCGCCGACCAGCGCTCCTTCCACGGAGCGCGCGATGCCGCTCTGGCCGGACAGCCACAGATTCGCGGAGCCGAACAGATAGGCGCCAAGGCCCGCACCGAACACCAAAGCGGCGAGGTAGGACCGCTCGAAGGATTGCGCCGGAAACCGCAAGCCCTGTCGCGACAGCCAGTAGAGCGCCACGGCCGCAGCCAGCCACGCCGCGATGTCGAAGAGAGTGTGAAGGAAAGCCCCGCTCATGCGGGGACATTACCCAGGTTCCCCCGCGGCGGGATAGTGCGGCCGCTTCTTATCCCCCAAGAGGAGCGAGTCAGGCGGCTAGCCGGCCTGCCTCTCCTCGGTCGGATAGACGCCGCGCAGCACCTCCTCGAAGTGCATCTTCACGGCCTCGTTGCACAGGCAGGAGCGCAGGCGCAGGCCCTCGCGGTTGCGGACCAGGATCGATCCGCGTCGCGTGTCGAGCACGCCCTCCGCCTTGAACGACTGGAGCACGCGGCTGGCATAGCTGCGGCCGACGCCGAGCAGTGTCGCGAGCTGCTCGTGCGTCAGAGGCACGCTGCTCTCGTCGCCGGTCCGCTCCATAGCGGCCAGCATCCATTTGGCGGTGCGCTGCTCGATCGAGTGAATGGCGTTGCAGGCGGTGGACTGGAAGATCTGAGCCAGCATGCAGTCGGCGTAACGAGCGAAGACATGGCGCAACGAGGGCGAGCGCTGCTTGGCGGCCTCCAGCTTGCTGACGTGAATTCGCGCAAACGGCCCGCCGAATTTCACGCAGATCCGGGTATAGGCCGGCAGATAACCCTCGCTGACGATGCCGCCCACCGCGCCTTCGCGGCCGACCAGGATGGTCTCGACATCGCGGCCGTCCTCATTGGGAACGAGGAAGGTTGCAAGCGACGGTCCGCAGGGGAAGTGTACGACCTGGACGTCGTCGCCGGGGTTGTAGAGCAGCTCATTCGCTGCGGCGCTTTCGAGCATGACATGCGGCGCAAGCAGGGCGAAGTCGGCCGGGCTCAAGCGCCGCAGCAGATTGTTGGTCGGCCGGCTATCGATCTCGGTGGCGTTGCTGGTCCGCGCGTCCATCCTAAACTCCCATCCGCCTCCACATTAGCGAGTTCCGACGAGGTCCTGTGTGCACAAGTAGACAGACCTAACAACTGTGATGTGGTGGTTTCGTTCCGGGAACCTCCGCGCCGGGTACAGGCGTCGTGACGCGGTATCCCAGTCAGAGAAACCTCATGCTCCAAGTTACGATGATGGCACCCGCCGTTTCCGATGATTCGAACTGTCCCGCCGATGTCCTCATCGTCGAGGACGATCCGATCATCGCGATCGACTTCGAGGATCGCCTGCTCGGATTTGGCGTGAAGAGCGTGCGCACGGTAGGTTCAGTCGCGCAGGCGCTGGCCGCAATCGCGGCGCACGCCCCCGAATTCGCCTTGCTCGACGTCGGTTTGAGTCGCGAGAACAGCTTTGCGGTCGCCGAACGGCTCGCGGCGCTGAAAATTCCCTTTGTGTTCGTCACCGGCTACGGCGCTGACGCGCGCATCCCGCCCGAATTCGCCGGCCAGCCGCGATTGCAGAAGCCGTGTTCGAGCGACGCGCTGGAGGCGGCGCTCCAGGTCCGCGCGGCGAACTAGCGATACGGCGTCAGGCCGGCTTCGGATCGAGTGTGGTCGACCACAGCGCGACGTCGGCGCGGTCGCGCAAGGTCACCGTCATCTGGCCGGAAGCGCCGTCGATCTTGACGTGACCGAAGAACTGCATGCCGGCGGATGGCGGCAGGTTCTGGTTGTCTTTCCCGGGCGCCTTGACGAAACGCACCTCCGGCCCAAACGTATTGTCGAGCGCGTTCGGGCCGAATGTGCCCGCGTGAAGCGGGCCCGACACGAACTCCCAGAACGGCTCGAAATCCTGGAATTGCGCCTTGTTCGGATCGTAATAATGCGCGGCCGCGTAATGCACGTCCGCCGTTAGCCACACGGTGTTGCTGACCGGCGCCATCTTGATGAAACGCAGGATGTCGGCGATCTCGAACTCGCGGCCGCGCACCGGGCCGTCGCCCTGCGCAATGGCTTCCGATCCCCCCTTCGGCGTGTCTGACACGACGAGGCTGAGCGGCATGTCGGAGGCGATCACTTTCCAGGTCGCGCGAGAATTCAACAGGCCGCGCTTGAGCCAGGCGATCTGGTCCGGGCCGAGGAAATAGCTGGCCGGGTCGTAAACGGTTTCGAGGTTGGGGCCGTTCGGGCCGCGATAGCTGCGCTCGTCGAGCACGAACACCTCGAGATGGGGACCATAGGAGATCTGGCGATAGACGCGGCCGGGCTCGACGATGCTCTCGCGCATCGGATACATCTCGTGGAAGGCACGGCTTGCGCGGGCCGCAAGCAGTGCGATGTCGCGCTCCTTGTAGGTCGCCGGCAGCTCCTTCGACAGCGACCAGTTGTTGGTCACCTCATGGTCGTCCCACTGCACGAAGATCGGCACTTCGGCATTGAAGGCGCGAAGATTGTCGTCGGTGAAATTGTATTTGTGCGCGGCGCGGTACTCGTCCAGCGTCTCGGCGACCTTGGCCTTCTCGGGAATCGTGACGTTCTTCCAGATCTTGCCGTCCGCGAGCTTCACCTCGGACTGGATAGGGCCGTCGGCATAGATGGTGTCACCGGAGTGCAGGAAGAAATCCGGACGGTGCTTGCGCATCGCCGAGAAGGTGAACATGCCGCCGTCATCAGGGTTGATGCCCCAGCCTTGTCCTGCGACGTCGCCGCCCCAGACGAAGCTGACGTCGCGACGGTCGGCGGGTGCGGTGCGGAAGCGGCCGGTCACCGGCTCGCCCTCCACCGCGGTGTGCGAAAGATCGCGGAAGCGGACGCGGTAAAAAATGTCCTGTCCGCCCGGCAGGTTTTCGATCAGCATCTTCGCGGTGAAGTCGCTGTCGGGCAGCGCCGCGATCGGCGGCAGCGCGCGGGCATCCCTGAACGACTCCGTCGTCGCCACCTCGACCAGCATCTGTGCGGGCCGGTCGGTGCGCGCCCAGACCACGCCGCTGTCGACGGTGACGTCGCCCGACTGCACGCCATGGGTCACCGCCGGCCGGTCGGCCGCGCGGGAGAGATGGGGCATTCCGACCGCGCCGAGCGCGCCGGCGCTGGTCGTCAGGAAACGGCGGCGGGAGAATTTGATGTTCATGAAGACGGTCTCGATATCGCGTGAGGCGATCGCCCAGGGCGGTCGCCATGGTGAAGCAGACGCTATATTGAGACAATGTGACGCGGCGATAACGCGCGAGCGCTTACGCGTTGCCAGCGGCCCGGAATTGGGCACCGGCGCGCTGCAGGTTCTGCGGCAGGCTGAACAGCACCGCCTTGCGGTCGGCAACCGCCGCATGGAACTGGTCGAGCGCGATGTTGAAGGCGGTGAGCGCACCTTCCTCGATCGCGCCGTGGTCGTAGCAGCGCAGCGTGTCGCGCAGGATCTCGTCGGCCTCGGTCTGCATCTGATCGAGATCTTCGGTCGTTTCGCTCTTTCGAGCGGCGGTGATCATGTCGAGCAGCCGCTCGCGCAGATGGCTGTTGTTGTCGCGCTCGTCCTTCTTCAGATAGCCCGCAAACCAGGCGCCGATCGAGCCCATGGCCGAGAGCGCCATCAGGGTCCACCAGATGTAATCGCTGTATCTGTCGAGGAAGGTCTTTTCTTCGCCGTCGACGAAAGCGGCGGCGCCGGGATGCACGGGAATCACCGCATCCTTGTCGGTGTCGGGCGTTTCGATCTTCGCCGCCAGCGGGAATTCCGTCACCAATTGCTGGCGTACGGAGAAAAGCTGGCGCGTGAACGCCGCGATGGTGGTTTCGGACACTGCTTTGCGCGCCACGATGTGGTGCGAGAAGCTGATGGTCTTGACCTCGTCATCGGGACGATCGGGCGAGCCGCCGTAAGTGCCCGCGGGAATCTCGGCCGCTTCATAGACCGGATGGTTCTGGGCGATCGCATCCGCGGAATCGATCGCGAGAAAGGTCGGCGTGCCGAAATCCTTGGTGGAAGCGGCGATCGCCTCCGCCGTGATCTTGCTGTTGACGGGACCGGCCGCGAGATAGGCATCAGCCCTCTGCGCCTTGATCGCTTCGACGGCTTCGGTTGCCGGGTATTGCACGATCTCGACCTTGGCGGGATCGACACCGTATTGCTGCAGGATCACCTTGAGCAAATTGACGTTGGCCTGGGTGCGGCCGACCACGCCGACCCGATGTCCGGCGAGCTGCGCGATCTTGGTGATCTTCGCGCCCTTCTTCTTGCCCTTGCCGGACACGGACCATAGCGCCACGACGTTCTTGCGCAGGGTCGCAACCGCTTGCGCGTTCTTCGGTACGTCGACGTCGCCGCGCACAATGGCAAGATCGGCCTTGCCTTCCGCGAGCAGATTGGCGCTGGCGGTGGCGCCGTCGGTCTGGATCGGGCGCAATCGCACAGAACTCTTATGCTGCGCGAAGGCCTGGGTCAGTGCCTGCACGACCTTGACGTCATCGCTGTTGGCGGGGCCGACCGCGATCTTCAGCGTCACCGGCCGCATGGCAAAGTAATAGCCGCCGGCGAGCGCGCCAACGATCGCGAGCACCAGCGCGAGAGTCACGAGCGCCGTCTTCCGCGCCGATGATCGCGGCGAGGGCGGGGTGGGCGCTTCGGCCAGGTCCAATCCCCCGGTCATCGATCTCCCGAACATTCGCTTGAGGCTCAGTTTGGTCTTGGCCGGCGGTTTACGCCTGCAAGTGTAGCAAATTTCTTGTCCGGCAGGGTTACATCTCCGTCATGGTTAGCGGATGGGGTCCAATCCCGTATGAACCCGGGGCGTCAGTGCGGTGTTAGGGTAAAGTTCCCCTGAAAGGGACGGAGGCGAGGATGACAGAACGGCTCTCGGCGGAGGCACGCAGGCAGGCGCTGGGCGAACTACCTGGCTGGACCGAGGCTCAAGGACGCGAGGCGATCAGGAAAACCTTTGTCTTCAAGGATTTCAACGAGGCGTTCGGCTTCATGACCCGCGCGGCACTGGTCGCCGAGAAGATGGACCACCACCCCGAATGGCGCAATGTCTACAAGACGGTGGAGGTGGTGCTGTCGACCCATGACGCCGGCGGCGTCACCGCGCTCGACATCGAGCTCGCCAAGGCGATGAACGCCATCGCCAAGCTGACACCAGGCTGACGTCTTGCAGGGGAAGGCCGCGTCCCCATCTTGTGATCAGCACGGGATGCGGCGATCTGCCACCCCAGGCTGGAACGGGGAGTTTGTCGAACATGGCTGCCGAACACAGCGTCGGTTTCGAGCCCGCCGACCGGCTCGCGGAAGATCGTGAGAGCGTGCGCCGCCGCTTCTGGCGCAAGCTGAAGCGTGTCGCCGCGCATCTGCCGTTCGCGGAGGATCTGCTCGCCGCCTATTACTGCGCCTTCGACCGACAGACGCCGCGCCATGTCCAGGCCTCGCTGCTCGGGGCGATCGCCTATTTCATCCTGCCGTTTGATTTCGTTCCCGACGTGATGCCGATCCTCGGCTTCACCGATGACGCCGCCGTACTCGCCACCGCGATCCGCATGGTTGCCAGCCACATCACGAACGAGCATCGCGAAGCCGCCCGCGCCGCGCTGAAGCGCGGGGTGGATGAGGTGGAGCCGGAAGCCGCGCAATAGCTGTCGTCGCATACTCCGCTGTCATTCCTCGCGAAGGTGCGGAATCCAGCACGCCGCGGCCCACCGATTGAACCATAACCGTCTCGGAATGCTGGATCGCCGCCTTCGCGGGCGATGACAGCTGTATGTGTGGATGACTGCTCGCTACTTCTTCTCCGCCTGCGCCTGGGCCTGGGCCTGGGCCTTTTCGGCGTCCCACGCCTGGAATTGCTTGAACAGCGTTTCCTTGTCCGCGTCGGACACTTTTGCGGCCGAGGGGCTCTGTCGCAGGAACGCCTCGAAGCGTTGCCGCGTCACCGGTTCGACGCCGTGGCGGTCGAGCCATTGCTGCGCCACCGGCAATCTGTTCCAGCCCGCCAGGGGCGCCGCGAGCGAGACCTCCTTCCACTTGGGATGGAAGGGCGGGTTCTGCAGCGTCGGGAATTTCGTGAAGAACGCGTCCACGTACAGTGCAAGCTTGCGGTAGCGCTCGGTGTTGGGCGCCCAGTTGTAGGCCGCGAGCACCGCCGGCACCGCGATGGTGTCCACGCTCTCGCCCTCCTTGACCAGGTTCGGATAGTCCTTGGCGGTCAGCGTCGCCGGCAGATAGTCGCTCTGGAGGGGCTTTGCATAATCCACGGTCGCAAGGTGGAAGCGGCCGTCATTGCCGAAGGTCGAAACGGACTTGTACGGTTTGCCGCCGACCACGATGACGGCGTCGATCTCGCCGGCCTTCAGTTTCTCCATCGCGATGCGCTGCTCGACATAAACGAATTTCGCCTTGATCCCGAGCCGCTCGAACACGGTGAGCGCGGTGACGAAGGTGCCGCCGTTGGGCAGATCGACGCTTACAGTTTTGCCTTCCAGATCCTTGAGTGTCGCGACCGATTTTGGCGCGATCACCTGCATCTCTTCGTTGTAGAGCTTCGTCACATAGGTGAATTGCTTCTTGATGTCCTTGGCAAAACCTTTGCGCTCGAGATAGTCGAGCGTATCCGCGCGGACGATTCCGAGATCGACGCCTTGCAGGAACAGGATGTCGGCAACGCTCTGCACCGAACCTCGGCCGACGATTGGCAACACACGAATCCTGTTGCCGTCGTCGAGCACGGAGGCGAGGTCGGCGCCGAATTGCACATAGGTGCCGCCGATCGTGCCGGTGATCAACGTCACGGTGTTGGCGTTCAGCGACTGCTTGGTCGAGGTCGAACCGAACTGGAAGATGGCTTTCAGGCTGTCAGAGACCTTGGCCGGATCATATTCGGTCTGCTCCGCGCGTGCCGCGAAAGCATAGATCATCATGATGGCGGCAAGCGCCATTCTCAAAGCGTTACGCATGATATCCCCTAAAGAGTTCTAGTTCTGAAGCTGGGCGAGGCGTTGCCGCGCCTCCGCCGATCCAAGGCCTGCGGCCTTTTGGTACCAGTCGCGCGCGGCGGTCGCGTCGGCAGCAACGCGCCGCGCGTCGCTCGTGCCCAGCACCGCCGGGTCATAGGTTTGCGCGAGCAGAAATGCAGCCGTTGCATCCTGTGCATTGGCGGCCCGTTCGAGCAGCAGGCGCGCCGCGGCAATGTCGCCGACCGCCAACAGACCGTTCGCGCGCGCCATCAGCCCAGCCAGTGTGTCGGCATCGAGCGTCTTAGCGGGCGGCGGGGGCGCAGGCGGCGCCGCGACTGGCCCGGGCGCCTGGGCTTGCAGCGCGGTTTGATAGGCAGTCGCAATCGCTTCGCGGCTCGGAGCTGAGGCTGCGGGGAGATCCTGCGCGTCAGCGCTCGCCAGCCTTGTGTTGCTCAAGCGCGCCGGGTCCTTGTACGCGGTCTGAGGCCTGTCCGGCACGTTGGCCGACGCCATGGCCTGGTCCAGCTCGGCACCCGTCGGGCCGGCAGCGTCGGCGGCGAAGAGATTGCGGAGACTGGGCTGATACAGCGCGGCCGCAACGGCCAGCGTGGATGCGATGAGAACCGCCGCGAGAACACGCGGGACAATTCTGAGCCGGGGACCCAACGCCCGCGCCGTATATTCGCCTGACTCCGGCACACCGAGCGGATCGGACAGGAACAGTGGAATTGGATCTTCCGGTGACAGATCGAGCCGCGCGGCGCGCGCACGGATATAGGACGCGACGGCCGGATGTGATGCAGCTTGATCGGAATCGAACGATCTCGATTCCGTGGACGGGCGGTACGCCGTCGTCTCCATGGTGATGCTCCCCACTACTAACGCAACGCTGGGGCATCCCGGCTTCAGTCTTTTTGTTGTTGTCCAGAAATGCCCCGCAAACTGGAGCCGGTAAATCGCCGTCTGAATCAGCCCAAAAAACGTCGGCGGCTTGCGCGAATCGGGAGATATTTGGGTTTGATTGAGGCGAGGCGGAGGAATGCCCCGCAATTTTGTCGACAATGGTTGACGGGGATTGACCCGGCGGCGGCGCGGACACTGCCTGTCCCGCGCTCGCGGTCATTCCCCGCGAAGGCGGGAAACCAGTACGCCGCGGCTTCTCGATTCAATGACTGACGTCTCGGAGTACTGGTCGCCCGGTCAAGCCGGGCGATGACAGTTGAGCTCGTGGCGAGCGGCCGTACCGACACACGTCGCGCCGCATAGCCTCACGGATGCAGGATCACTTTGCCCATCGCCTGGCGTCCGGCGAGCACCTTGAGCGCATCCGCCGTCTGCGCCAGCGGGAAGACGCGATCGACATGCGAGGAGATCTTTCCTTCCGCTGTCCACTTCACGAGCTTCTCGAGATTGGCGCGGTTCTTTTCCGGGTTGAGTCGGGTCCATGCGCCCCAGAACACGCCGCGGATGTCGCAGCCTTTCAGCAGCGCGAGGTTCAGCGGCATCTTCGGAATGTCGCCGGCGGCGAAGCCGATCACGAGGAAGCGGCCTTCCCAGGCAATCGAGCGCAGGGCCTGCTCGGCATAGGTGCCACCAACCGGATCGAAGATGATGTCGACGCCCTTGCCGCCCGTAAGCTTTCGCAGGCCTTCCTTCAAATCTTCCTTGCCGTAATTGAGCGCGAGTTCTGCGCCGTGCGCCTTCGCGAATTCGAGCTTCTCGTCCGACGAGGCGCAGGCGATCACCTTCAGGCCCATCAGCTTGCCGAGCTCGCACGCGGCAAGTCCGGTGCCGCCGGCGGCGCCGAGCACCGCGAGCGTCTCGCCCGGCTTCGGGCTCGCGCGATCTTCCAGCGCATGCAGCGCGGTGCCGTAGATGATGATGATGCCGGCCGCGCGGTCATAATCGAGATTGTCGGGGATCTTCACGATCGATGCCGCCGGCAGCGCGATCTTTTCGCGCGCGCCGTTGTGGCCGCAGGAGGCGACGACGCGATCGCCGATCTTCAGATCAGTCACGCCGGGACCGATGCTCTCGATCACCCCAGCCACTTCGGCGGCCGGCGAGAACGGGAATGGCGGCTTGATCTGGTACTTGCCTTGAATCATCAGGATGTCGAAGAAGTTCAGCGCCGCAGCCTTGATCGCGATCACGGCTTCGCCGGGACCGGCCACCGGATCCGGCACGTCGGCCAGAACGAGATCGTCGGGCTGGCAATATTGCGAGCAGAGGATGGCTTTCATGGCGGCACCTTCTTGAGAAGTGAAGTACTGGGCGTTTCGAGTAGATTTATAGTTTGCCCGTTTCTGCCGGATTTAGGTGCGGGCGACAATCCGGTTTCTTTGTCAGTTGGAACGCAGGAGCCTATCCTCCCGTCATTGGGAGCGTAGCGAAGCCTATTTCCGCGGTACGGTTTCCCGCTGCGCGCGCAACGACGAAACAAGAAGGATTCAAACCATGTTTGAAACAGGCCTGCTCAAGGACAAGCGCATCCTCGTCACCGGCGGCGGTTCGGGCCTCGGTGCTGCAATGGCGCACCGTTTCCTCGCGCTCGGCGCCGAGCTCGTGATCTGCGGCCGCAAGCTCGATCGGCTCGAGGCGGCGGCGAGCAAGATGCGCGAAGAGACCGGCGGCAAGGTCACCACGATCGCCTGCGATATCCGCGACGGCACCGCCGTCGAGAGCATGATGGACGCGATCTGGCGCGGGGCGCCGCTCGATATTCTCGTCAACAATGCGGCTGCGACTTTCATCGCGCAGAGTGAGCATCTCTCATTCCGCGCCGCGGATGCGATTCTCGCGCCGACCCTGCATGGTGCGATGTATTGCACGCTTGCCGCCGGCAAGCGCTGGATCGACGGCAAGCATGGCGGCGTCGTGCTCTCGATCCTCTCGACCTCGACCATCACCGGTCGCGCCTTCACCGTGCCGTCGGCGATGGCGAAGTCGGCCGTGTTGGCGATGACCAAAAGTCTCGCCGTGGAATGGGGCCCGAAGGGAATCCGCACCGTCGCGATCGCGCCGGGACCGTTCCCGACCGCCGGCGCCTCGGGCCAGCTCCGCCCCGAGGGTCGCGACGAAGGGTGGGCCGCGCGCAACCCGATGGGACGCGCCGGCGAGCACCCCGAGCTTGCCGACCTCGCCAGCTTCCTGGTCTCCGACCGTGCCGGCTACATCAACGGCGAGATGGTGGTGATCGACGGTGGCGCGCATTTGCGCAGCTCCGGCGCCGAGGATTTGTTGCGCTGGACCGATGCGCAATGGGCGGAACAACGCGCGGCGCGATCCAGGGCCTAGTCGCCGCGACCTTCGCTAACTGCCTTCCCAAATTGGACTTTCCCGGCTATCCCTGCCCCGGGGACAATGCGCGACCGGGCCATCTTCCAGTCACAATATTGAGGGAACCACTCCAGCATGTGGCGGGTGCTGATTTTAGCTTTGATGACGGGCGTGGCGGCCTGTGGAATCATCGATTCCGCGCGGGCGCAGACGGCGCAGCCTGCGCCCAAGACTGCACCGAAAGAGGCCGCGCCGAAACCGGCCGCGCCGGCGGCCAATACGACCGGAAAGACGGCTGCAAAGCCCGAGAGCAAGCCGGCGGCCCCGCACGCGGCGGTTGCCGGCGGCGCGGAGCCAACCCTGATCGGTCAGTTCGGCACCTGGGGCGCCTATTCGGCCGCGCCCAACGGCAAAAAGGTCTGCTTCGCGCTGGCCAAGCCGTCGTCGTCGAAGACCAACCCGCCGAATCGGCCGCGCGATCCTGCCTATGCCTTCGTCTCCACCCGCCCGGCGGAGAAGGTCAACAACGAAGTCTCGGTCATGATCGGCTATGCGCTGAAGCCGGGCTCTGAATCCTCGGTCGAGGTGGGCGGCGCCGCTTTCGCCATGTACTCGCAGGGCGACGGTCTCTGGATCAAGAACGCGGCCGAGGAAGAGCGGATGGTCGAGGCCATGCGCAAATCCGCCGATCTCGTGGTCAAGGGCATGTCGTCCAAGGGAACCGAGACCACCGACACCTTTTCGCTGAAGGGCCTTGCCCAGGCGCTCGACAAGATCGCGCAGGATTGCAGGCGTTAAGCCTGCGGTCGATAAGGTCGCAATCGGCCGTTCCGGTTGCTATATAGGGCGCGTTCCAGATTTTCTCCCGTCATTCCGGGGCGATGCGTAGCATCGAACTCGGAATCTCGAGGTTCCGGGTTTAGTCCTTTGGACCATCCCAGAACGACCACCTAAATCAGGCCATTCCATGCAACCGACGACCGAGCCGCACAACGCAACACTGGTGGAGAAGACTCCGCTCGAGACCTATGTGCCGCCGGCGAGGCCCTCGCTGATCGGCCTGTCGCGCACCGAGCTTGCCGATCGCCTCGGCGAGATCGGCGTTGCACCGGCGCAGCGCAAGATGCGCGTGCAGCAGCTGTGGCACTGGATGTATTTCCGTGGCGCCCAGAATTTCGAAGAGATGACGTCGGTCTCGAAGGGCATTCGTGCCGAGCTCGCGCAACATTTTACCGTCGACCGGCCCGAAGTCGTGGCCGAGCAGATCTCCAACGACGGCACCCGCAAATGGCTGCTGCGGCTGCCGAGCGGCGACAATGTCGAGCGGGCGCATGAAGTCGAGTGCGTCTACATCCCCGAAACCGATCGCGGCACGTTGTGTGTGTCCTCCCAGGTCGGCTGCACGCTGAACTGCTCGTTCTGCCACACCGGCACGCAGCGCCTGGTGCGCAATCTCACCGCCGGGGAGATCGTCGGACAGGTGATGGTGGCGCGCGATCGTCTGAATGATTGGGCCGATCGCGAAGACGGTACGCGCCGCGTCACCAACATCGTGATGATGGGCATGGGCGAGCCGCTCTACAATTTCGACGCGGTGCGCGACGCGCTGCTGATCGTCGGCGACAACGAAGGCATCGGCATCTCCCGCCGCCGCATCACGCTGTCGACCTCGGGTGTGGTCCCGAATATCGTGCGCGCGGGCGAGGAGATTGGAGTGATGCTCGCGATCTCGCTGCATGCGGTGCGCGACGAGCTGCGTAACGAGCTGGTGCCGCTCAACCGCAAATATCCGATCAAGGAATTGCTGCAGGCCTGCCGCGACTATCCCGGCGCCTCGAACGCGCGCCGCATCACCTTCGAATATGTGATGCTCAAGGGCGTCAACGATTCGCTCGACGATGCCAAGCTGCTGGTGAAGATGCTCAAGGGCATTCACGCCAAGATCAATCTGATCCCGTTCAACCCCTGGCCCGGCACCGCCTATGAGTGCTCGGACTGGGACCAGATCGAAAAATTCTCCGAATACGTCTTCAACGCCGGCTATTCCTCGCCGGTGCGCACTCCGCGCGGCCGCGACATCCTCGCCGCCTGCGGCCAGCTCAAGTCGGAGACGGAAAAGCTCTCGGCCCGTGAACGCCAGACGCTGCGGGCCATGGCGATGACGGATTGATATTGATGATGGCGACGCTCTCAACGCCCGTCATGGCCGGGCTTGACCCGGCCATCCACGTCGAGCCACGAGAGAGCAAGTCGTGGATGCCCGGGTCAAGCCCGGGCATGACGATTGTGGATGTGGCGACGCCGTCAGTCACCAATTCGTTCCCATCATGTCCCTGATCGGCCGCCTCGTCGTCATCTTCATCGGCTTCCTCGCCGCCTGTTTCGTCGGCGGCATGATCGTTGTCGTCGCGCTGTTGTTTCCGGAGTTCGCCGATCTCGGCGCCGGTCCCGTCGATCAGGGCACGATCGATATCCTGCTCGGGTTCGGCTTCATCTTCGTCTCGGGCTTTGCGCTGGTGCCGGCGGCGGTGATCGTGGCGATCACCGAGGCGCTCTACATCCGCAGCGCGCTCGCCTATGCCGTGGGCGGAGGCGTCGTGGGGCTCGCCTGCTATCTCGGCCTGGTCCCGTTTCATTCCGACACGCTGCAATTCGAAGGCATTGTGCGGCGGCATCTGGAGATCATGACCGGCGCGGGCATCGTCGCCGGCGTCGTCTACTGGCTGATCGCCGGCCGCAATGCCGGCGCTTGGCGCAATCCGCCGCCTGCGCGCCAGCCGCCTCCGCCGCTGCCGTCGAATTCGCGGCCGGATGCGCGGTGACTTTCTGACTTGTCACGGGGTTTTCATCCCTTTCCCACTGGGCTAAACCGCGCGCCATGAACCGGACTGGACTCTTCATCGCCCTGGCGCTGTGGCTCGTGATCGGCGTCGTTTTCGGCCTCTATCCCGAGCTTGATCTCAAGCTCGCCGCGCTGTTCTTCGACCCTGAGACGAAAACGTTTCCGCTCAAGCTGAACGGTTGGGCCGGCTTCGCGCGCGACGCCGCGATGTGGGTCGCCTGGGCGTTCGTGCTGCCTGCGCTGATCGCGCTCGTGGTCAAGATGGTCCGGCCCGACCGCCCGCTGATGGTATCCGGTCGCGCGATCGTCTTCCTGCTGGTCACGATCATCATGTCGGCCGGCATCCTCACCAATCTCGCCTTCAAGTCCTATTGGGGCCGGCCGCGCCCGGTGGTGGTGACGCAGTTCGCCGGCGACCAGCAATTCGTGCCGTGGTGGGATCCGCGCGGGGGCTGCGCGCGCAACTGCTCGTTCTTCTCGGGCGAGGGCGCGACCGCGTTCTGGACGCTGGCGCCGGCCGCACTGGCACCGCCGGCGTGGCGACCGCTCGCTTATGCCGGAGCCGTGGTGTTCGGCCTCGTGACCAGCGGGCTGCGGATGGCCTTTGGTGGCCATTTCTTCACCGACGTGTCGATCGCCGGCCTCGTCACCTTCGTCGTGATCTGGTTTGCCTACGCGCTGATTTACCGCTGGCCGCGGACCCGGTTTTCCGACGAGGCGGTCGATGCCGCCCTGACTCGGCTGAACATGCCCGCTTACCGGCTCCGCCAGCGCCTGTTCGGACGCAAGACGGGTGCCGAGCCGTCAGTTTGAGCCATTAAAGGGGTGCCGAGCCCCGCGAAATTTGATATTCGCGCGGTCAACCCGTGAAACGACATCAGCCCTTCGAGACCGATTGGAAGCCCCATGACCACGATCCTGAAAAGCCTGCCCAAGGGGGAGAAAGTCGGCATCGCTTTTTCGGGCGGCCTCGATACCAGCGCGGCGCTGCTCTGGATGAAGCAGAAGGGCGCGCGCTGCTACGCCTATACCGCCAATCTCGGCCAGCCGGATGAGGCCGATTACAACGAGATCCCGCGCAAGGCGATGGAGTTCGGCGCGGAGAAAGCGCTGCTGGTCGATTGCCGCAAGCAGCTCGTCCACGAAGGCATCGCCGCGATCCAGTCCGGCGCCTTTCATATCTCGACCGGCGGCATCACCTATTTCAACACCACGCCGCTCGGGCGCGCCGTCACCGGCACGATGCTGGTCGCGGCGATGAAGGAGGACGGCGTCAACATCTGGGGCGACGGCTCGACCTTCAAGGGCAACGACATCGAGCGCTTCTATCGCTACGGCCTCCTGACCAATCCGGGCCTGCGCATCTACAAGCCCTGGCTCGACCAGCAGTTCATTGACGAGCTCGGCGGCCGCGCCGAGATGTCGGCGTTCATGACGGCGCAGGGCTTTGCCTACAAGATGAGCGCCGAGAAGGCGTATTCGACCGACAGCAATCTGCTCGGCGCGACGCACGAGGCCAAGGATCTTGAAAGTCTCGACAGCGGCATCAAGATCGTCAACCCGATCATGGGCGTGCCGTTCTGGCGTGACGACTGCAACGTCAAGGCCGAGAAGGTTGTGGTGCGTTTCGAGGAAGGCCAGCCGGTCGCGCTGAACGGCCAGACCTTCTCTGATCCCGTCGCGCTGTTCCTCGAAGCTAACGCCATCGGCGGCCGCCACGGCCTCGGCATGAGCGACCAGATCGAGAACCGCATCATCGAGGCCAAGAGCCGCGGCATCTATGAAGCGCCCGGCATGGCGCTGCTGCACATCGCCTATGAGCGCCTCGTCACCGGCATCCACAACGAAGACACCATCGAGCAGTACCGCATCAGCGGCATGCGCCTCGGACGCCTGCTCTACCAGGGCCGCTGGTTCGATTCGCAGGCCCTGATGTTGCGCGAGACCGCGCAGCGCTGGGTCGCGCGCGCCGTCACCGGCGAGGTCTCGCTCGAGCTGCGCCGTGGCAACGACTACTCGATCCTCAACACCGAAAGCCCGAACCTCACCTATGCGCCGGAGCGGCTCAGCATGGAGAAGGTCGAGGACGCGGCGTTCACGCCGGCCGATCGCATTGGTCAGCTCACCATGCGCAACCTCGACATCAACGATACCCGCGCCAAGCTCAAGCTCTACAGCGACACGGGTCTGTTGTCGGGCAGTGAAGGCTCGCAGATCTTCCGGCTGGAGAGCGACAAGGGCTGACGCGCCCGTAGCCCGAATGGAGCGCAGCGAAATCCGGGATTCTCTAACTAAGCCGATAGAACCCGGATTACGCTTCGCTCCATCGGGCTACGAAACAAAAATGGCCGGGATTGCTCCCGGCCATTTTGCATTTGTGTGTCGCCTCAGCGCGGCGGCGCGGTGCCGGGCGGGGGCGGCGGCAGCGAGGCCTGGCCGCCGTTGAGCAACGGCGTGATGTTGCGGACGGTGACGCGCCGGTTGATCGCGCTCGGTCCTTGCGTCTGCTCCTTCAGGTACTGCTCGCCATAGCCTTGCGACGTCAGGTTTTCAGACGGCACACCGAATTGCTGGGTCAGCAATTCGGCCGCGGACTGCGCACGACGGTCCGACAATGACAAATTGTCGACGTCGTTGCCGACCGCGTCGGTGTGACCTTCGATCAGGAACACCACGCGCGGGTTGGCCTGGATCGCACGGTTGAGACCGTCCGCGATCGACTGCAGCTTCGCCGCCTGGTCCGGTGGGATGGTCCACGATCCGGTCTCGAAGTTGATCGTGTTGAGGTCGATGCTCGGCATTTGCATGCGAACATTCGGGCTGTAGCGGATCTCGTCGAGCGTGTAGCGACGGTTGATCCGCTGCACCGGCGGCGCCACCATCGTCTCGTAGATCACGTCCGGCGAGGCCTCCTGGGCGTCGACGATATAGCGATCGTAGGGCATGTTGACGACGGGCGGCGGCGCGTCGACATAGAAACCGCCGACCGACTGAGGATCGCGGTAGCTGTTGTCGATGATGACGAGCTCGCGCCCGGCCGGGTCCCTGCGGATTCGCCGCAGCAGCCGACCGTCCTGACCTACAACGGTAATGATCTCGCTGCCGTCGGGACGGATCACCACGGTGCGGGTATCGGCGCCGACAGTTTCGGTGCGGATGTCGCGGGCGCCATAGCGGAAGCGATAGAGATCGTTGCCGCGGACGTAGGTCTGCCCACCCGGATCGCGGATGATGATGCGGTCCGGCTCGGTGTAGACGGTGCGGCCGCCTTCGACCGACTCGCGGCGCTGGTTGCGGTAGTCGGCGATGGTGGCGCCGATCACGGCACCGGCGACGACACCTGCACCGATCGCGAGCGGCGTCAGGTCACGCTGCGGCGGACGCGGCGGTGGCGGCAGGGGCGTGGTCGTCGTGGGCGCGGCGCGGAACGCCGGCGCAACCGTGGGCGCCGCGTATTGCGCCCTGTTGGGCGGCGGGGTCGCAGCCGCAGAGCCCGGCACGGTGCTCGGTGCAGCGGCGCCGGCGGGGGGAGCCGGCGGCCGGGGCGGGGCGCCTGCCTGCGGCTGGGTCGGCGGAGCTCCGGCAGCGGGCGCACCAGCAGCGGGTGCGCCAGCAGGAGGCGCACCACCCTGGCGTCCAGGGGGCGGTGTCACGGCGCCACCGGGGGCCGGCGTCGTTGTCGGAGCCGGAGTTGCACCAGGCGCAGGAGGCGAACCTGGACGGCCGGGCGGCGGCGTCGGAGTGCCACCGGGGGTCGGCGTGGCCGTCGGCGCGGGCGTGGCGCCTGGAGCAGGTGACCCTGCAGCCGGGGGCGCACCAGGACGTCCGCCGGGGGGCGGCGTACCGGGGCGGCCAGTCGGCGGCGTGCCCGGCGTGCTGCCTGGAGCCGGCGTCGCGGTCGGCGCAGGAGTCGCCGTCGGTGACGGTGTGGCTGAAGGTGCAGCCGGAGCGGGTGCACCCGGTCGCGCGGTCGGAGCGGCCGGCGCAGGCGACGGTGTTGCCGTGGGCGCCGGCGCTGGGCGTCCCTGAGGAGTTGCTGCAGGCGGCGGCGGTGGTGTCGGGTGAGCCGCGGGCGGCGGAGGCGTGGGTGCGTGCTGCTGCGGAGCCGCGGCGGGTGGCGGCGCTGGCGGCGTGGGCGCCGGGCGCGCGGCAGGCGGTGCCGGAGGCGGCGGTGTCGGCGCGTGCTGTTGCGGAGCCGCAGCCGGGGGCGGCGCAGGTTGCTTCGGGGCGGCGGGCGGCGGTGGGGGCGGCGGCGGTGCCGGACGGGCCGCAGGTGGTGGCGGGGGCGGTGGCGGCGCTGCTGGGCGCGGCGGTGCCGCAGCCGGCGGAGGCGCTGCCGGCGGATGGGGAGGTGCAGCTGCGGGCGGCGGTGCGGCCGGGCGCGCGGGCGCCGCAGGCGGCGCGGCCGCTGGTGGTCCCTTCGGCGGCTGCTTCGGTTTTCCGTCAGGGCCGGTCTCTTGTGGCTGCGCCTGCGCGACGACAAGCGGCGGCGCGCCTTGTGCATGCGATGCGGAGCTTGCGAATTGCATCGCGGTCAGAGCCGTGGTGGCAAGCAGCACGAAACGAAGGTTGGTCATGTGGTGAACTTCCCCGGAAGGTTCTTTGACGAAGTGTTCGGATGAACAGCTACGCGTTAGGCCGGATTGTGGCGGACGAAGCGGACGCGGCCCGATTTATTTCTGCACGCAAATCACCTCACTATGGTGACGTTCATTGCGCATTCAGACGCAGGTTGCAATTGCCTCGGATGTGATGCGTCGCCTCATGCGCGATCCCGCGGCGGACTTGCATCCGTCGCGGGATTCGGCGTGAGCGGTCCGTTCGGTCCGCGTGATGGAATCTCTTCAGGCATGCGGCCCGGCAATTCGTCGGGCGGCGCTGGCGAGCCGGGCTCGCGCACCGGCGGTGCGATTTCAGGCTGCGGATTGCTCGGCGGAATCCCCGGCGGCGGTTCGGTGGGCGTACCGGGCGTCGACGGCGGTATCTCGGGCGGCTCGATCGGCATTACATAGAGACCTTGCGGTTGTCGCCGAGATCGGGGCGCGTGTTCGTCACCGCCGCGGCCGCCATCTTCACATAGGAAATCACGGTGCCGGGCGAGTCCCAGAACTCGGCATCGTCAGGCGTGACCTTGAGCACGCGGATGTTCGGATCTTCCGCAGAGTCCCACCACGCCTTGGCCGGCGTCGAGAACAGCTCCTTGATCTTGGCACGGTCATTGGAGATCATTGCGGTGCCCGTCAGCGACACGTATTTCTGGCTGCCGGCATCTGCGAACGACAGGTTGATGGACGGATTGCGCGCGATCTCCTCGTCCTTGTGACGCCGCGCGTCGGTGAGGAAATAAATCGTGTTCGCGTTGCGGTCGAGATAGGCGCTCATCGGCCGCGCGCGGAGCTTGTCGCCATCGCGCGTCACCAGCATCGCGAATCCGATCGTCTTCATCAGATCCCATACGCGGTCGACGTCGCGGGCATTGTCGTTGGCCATGTCGTGCTCCTTCTTGCAAGGGACGACAACGGCGCGCGCGGAACGAGGTTCCGGCCGAAGGATGGAACTTATCTATTCCGGCGCGTGGCAAACCGCCTCGATGTTGTGTCCATCAGGGTCGAGCACGAAGGCGCCGTAATAGGTCGGATGGTAATGCGCCCGGATGCCCGGCGGCCCGTTGTCGCGCCCGCCCGCTGCAATCGCCGCCTTGTAGAACGCGTCTACCGTGGCGCGGTCCTTCGCCAGAATCGCGACATGCACCGGCTTGTTCAGCGCGCCCTCGCCGCCGATCCAGAAATCCGGCTTGCCGTCGGCGCCGAAGCCGGCGGCTGGATCGTGTCCGGTCTGCTCCTGCGTGACCTCCATGATCAGGCTGTAGCCGAGCGGCGCCAATGCCTTGGCGTAGAACGCCTTGGCGCGCTCATAGTCGGAGACCGGGAAGCCCATATGGTCGATCATTCGTAACCTCCGTTGTTCGTCGTCAGCGCGACAGGAACGTATTGCTCCGCGTCTTGCGCGCAACCACGAAACCGCGCGCGACCATGTCGGCGATACAATCGTCCCGCCATTCCTTTTGCGACAAATGCTCGATTACCACCGCGCGCGGCCATAGCAATTGCGGCGCGTCGCGGAAGAAGCCGATCAAAACGCGATCCTCGAAGCCCTCGACGTCGATCTTCAGCGCGTCCACCTTGGTGACGCCGGCGTCGCCGAGAATGCGCGTCAACCGCAGCGAGGGCACCTTGATGGCCTCCGCGCTGGCCGTGCCAGTGACGACATGCGTGGCACCGAGATTGCCGCCGCCGCTCTCGATCATCAGCTCGCCGTCGCTGTCGCCGGCGGCCGCCTGCACCAGGCGCACCTGCGTCGCTTTCGACGCGGCCTGGTTGAACGACAGCCGTCCAAACGTCATCGGATGCGGCTCGATGGCGATCACTTTGCCTGATGGCCCGACCTGTCGCGCCATCACCAGCGCGAAGGTGCCGACATTGGCGCCGACGTCGACGAACACGCCGCCCTCCGGGGTGTGCTGGCGCAGGAAGTCGAGCTCGTCGAGATTGTAATCGGGATTGAACAGCGCGCCGCGCTCGGTGGCGCTGCCCTGGTGATAGAAGCGGAACGATGCGCCCTGGTATTGCATGTCGATGGGGCCACCGCGCAGCAGGTTCACCAATCGCGACAGCCAGGGCCGGAACGCGCCGCGCTTCAGCCCCGATTGTGTCGCGAGGCGAATGATCGCGGCCTGCGCCGCGTTCGGCGCAAACGCGCCGAACGGCGCGGACGAAGGGGCATTATCGGTCGCCAAGTCAAAGTCCTCGTTGCAAGCGGCGCATGCATAGCCGGTTTTGCCGGGGACTCCAACGCTCGATCCGGGCAACAATCTCTGGGTCGTCCCGGCCTTCGCCGGGACGACGAAGAAAAGAGACCGCCCCTCACGCCGCCTTTTTCGGCGCCTTGCGCTGGCGCAGGAAGCGGCCGAGCAGCTTGCGCTTGCCCTTGCGCGGGATCAGGTCGATATCGCTGACGAGTTTTGCGCCGCCCTTGCGGCGCTCCAGCACGATCTTGCGGCTGTGGAAGGCTTCCAGCTCGACACGATGCGCGACGCTGACGATGGTGGCCTTCGGCAGTTCGTCGGTGATCATCTTCATCATCTTGTCCTGGCTCTTCTCGTCGAGCGCCGAGGTCGCCTCGTCGAGCACGACGATATCCGGGTTGTGCAGCAACAACCGCGCGAAGGCGAGGCGCTGCTTCTCGCCGCCGGACAGCGTCTGGTCCCAGGGTGCTTCTTCCTCGATCTTCTCCTTGAGATGGTCGAGGCCGACCTTGTGCAGGGCCTCGCCGATCTCCTCGACCGTCCAGTCGTCTTCCGCGCCGGGATAGGCGACGGCACGACGCAAGGAGCCCGACGGCACGTAGGGTCGCTGTGGCAGCATGAACAGCCGCCGGTCGGGATGGAAATTGACGCTGCCGCCACCCCATGGCCAGAGCCCGGCGATGGCGCGCACCAGCGTGCTCTTGCCGGTGCCGGATTCGCCGGCCACCAGCAGCCGCTCGCCACGCTCGATCACCACCTCGGTCTCGCCGACCACGGCGGTGCCGTCATCGAGCGTGACGGAGAGATCCTTCAGCTCCAGCATGGCGTCATTGCTGGTCTCGCCGCGCTTGATGCGGCCGAAGCCGTCGCCCAGCTCGGCGCGCTCGAGGCCGTCGAGCGACATCATCAGCGAGGCGATGCGGCGAGCGCAGGCATTCCAGTCGGCGAGCCGCGGATAATTGTCGACCAACCAGCCGAACGCGCTCTGCACGATGGTGAAGGCGGAAGCCGCCTGCATCACCTGACCCAGCGTCATGCTGCCGTCGAGGAATTTCGGCGCGCACAGCAGAAGCGGCACGACCGGCGCAACGAGGCTCGATCCCTGCGACACCAGCGTGGTGCGCATGTGCTGACCCGCGAGCCGCGCCCATTGCCGCAGCACGTTGGTGAAATTGCGGTCGATGCCGTCGCGCTCCTCCTCCTCGCCGCCGAGCAGCGCGATGCTCTCGCCGTTCTCGCGCACGCGCGTCAGCGTGTAGCGGAAATCGGCCTCAGCCTGGTTCTTGTCCTCGGAGACCTGCACGAATTGGCGGCCGATCACCAGGATCGAGCCCGATGCGATTCCCGCATAGAGCATCGCGGCGATCACCAGGAAGCCGGGAATGGTCACCGACGATCCCGCAAGGGTGACGGTGAGCGCGCCGCCGATGGTCCAGAGCACGACGATGAAGGTCACGGCCGACAGCAGCGCGGACGTCACGCCGGCGAGAAAATCCACCGGAGAATCGGTCGCGACGCGCAGATCCTCCGCGATCCGGTATTCCGGATTCTTGTGGTCGCCGCTGACGAGATTGAGCTGGTAATAGCGGCCGTTGCCAAGCCAGCGCGTCAGCACGCTTGCCGTCAGCCACGCCCGCCAGCGCCGCTGGATGCCCATGCGCGCGAACACTTGTGCCACACCGAGCACGATGCTGCCGATCGCGAGCGGGAAGAATACCGCGGTGAGATGGAAGACGGTGGACGCCTCGCGCTTCTCGATCGCGTCGAAGATCGCCCGATTCCAGACATTGATGCCGTATTGGAAGCCGACGGTGAGGACGATCAGCAGGCCGAGGCCGACGGAGTAGAGCCACGCAAGCCGGTCGCCGTTGCCGCCCCAGAAGCCGCGCGCGCTGATCCAGAAGCGGGTGAGGAGATAGTCCTTGCGGGCCTGCTCGGCCTCTTCAGGCGACAGCTCCGGGTCGGGCTCGACCAGCTCGGGCGGCGGCGGAGCCACTTCCCCGCCGGTCTCGCCGATGATTTCGACGATGGGCGGCTTCTTGCCCGATTCGCGTTTTCTGACCGGCTTTTGCATGGCCGGATAACGCAAGCTAAATCAAAAGGTTCCCGTAGGTTCCGGGCGTCAGCTCACTCGGCGGCGCCGTCGCGCACCCTGCGCCGCGCGACCCGGTGCAGCACGCGCGATAGCTGATCGATCGCGTAGGGCTTCTGCACGAGCTCGAAATCGACCTTGCCGTCCTGGGACAGCGCCTCGCTGTAGCCGGTGGTCAGCACGACCGGCACGCCGATGCCGCGGTCGCGGACCGCCTGCGCGAGATCGAGCCCGGTCATGCCGGGCATCACGATGTCCGAGAAAACGACATCGAAGCGATCGGCATCCATGACCAGCTCGGCGAGTGCATCGGTTGCGTTGTCGATCAGCGTGACGCTGTAGCCGAGCTCGGTGAGGCCGTCGGCCGCGAAATTGGCGAGTTCGATATTGTCCTCGACCAGCAGCACCGACATGCCGCTGCCGGCCACGGCCGGGGCCGTATTCGGTGCCTGCCGCTGCGGCAGCAAATCCGGCGCCACGCGCGGCAGGTAGAGCGAGAAGGTGCTGCCGTGGCCGACCTCGCTGGTGACTGTCACCTCGCCGCCGGACTGCCGGGCAAAGCCGAACACCTGCGACAGGCCGAGACCGGTGCCGTGGCCGATCTGCTTGGTGGTGAAGAACGGTTCGAAGATGCGCTCGAGCCGCGTAGCCGGAATGCCGATGCCGGTGTCGCTGACGGCAATGCCGACGAAACCGTGTTTGCCAGCAAGGTCATGGCCGCCTGAAAGATCAGGGCTGCCCGAGACGGGAGCCCGCGTGTCCGCAATGGTCGCTGCGGCCTCGACGTTGAAGACGATCCTGCCCTTGCCGTGCATGGCATCGCGCGCATTGGTCGCCATGTTGATCAACGCCGTCTCGAACTGGCTTGCATCGGCATTGACGAGGCAGGGCTCGGCCGGCAGCCGCATCGCGATTTCGATCGCGGGTCCGAGCAGCGTCGCGAGCATGTCGTGCAGCGACTGCAACCGCGCGCCGACGTCGAACACCTCCGGCTTCAAGGTCTGGCGGCGCGCGAAGGCGAGCAGCTGCGATGTCAGCTTGGCTGCGCGCCCGACCGCGTCTGCGATGGCGGTGATGTAGCGCTGGCGCCGCTCCTCGCTCAGCTGCGGCCGGTTCAGCAGGTCAACGGAGGCGCGAATCACGGTCAGGAGGTTGTTGAAGTCGTGCGCGACGCCGCCGGTGAGCTGGCCGAGCGCCTCAAGGCGCTGGCTGTGCTTGAGCGCCTCCTCGGCTTCGCGCCGCGCGGCGGCCTCGGCCTGGAGATGCTGGGTGCGCCGGAACGCGAACGCCAGCAGCAGAAACAGCAGCGCGGTGGCGGGAATGCCGAACACCAGATGCTGGCCCATGGTGGCGAACCAGCGCGCGCGGATCGCCGAGGTCTCCAACCCCGCGCTGACATAGATCGGGTATTCGGCGATGCGTCGGTAGCCGATGCGGCGCTCGACCTCGTCCCATGGCCAGGCAATGGTGATGAGGCCATGCTCGGGGTGAGCTGCGATGCTGCGGCCGACCGGCCCGTTAGGATCGAGCCTGAGGTCGCGATCCAGCCGCGGAAGATGCGCCAGCACCACGCCGTCGGTGCGTCCCATGGCGAGGAAGCTGCCAGGGTCGGAGCCGATCCGGGCATAAAAGCTCTCGAAATATTCCGGGAGGACAGAGGCCTGGATCACGCCGATGAAGCTGCCGTCGTCGGAGCCGCGGCGGCGGCTGACCCCGAAGAAGCGCGCGCCCTGATAGGGCTGGCGCGGCGTCAGGGGAACACCGATGTAGCTGCCGATGGTCTGGTCGACATGGGCGGCAAAGTAGTCGCGGTCCGCAAAGCTCTGCGCCGGCGGCGGCGAGGCCAGGCTGTTGACCAGCGACTTTCCGTCCGCATCGAAGATCCATGCCGATTTGAGCTGCGGCAGCGAATCGGAGAGTTGCTTCAGGCGGCGGTGCAGGGCCGGCTCGCGCGAGCGGATGATGTCGTCGGGCATGCCGCGCACCACCTCGTTGATCTCGGCGAGGCTGCGGTCGATGGTCTCGAACACCTTGAGCGCATGCTCATGCGCGACATCGAGGGTGCGCTCGATCTCGCGGTCGGCGATATCTTTCGTCGAGGTGTAGGAGATCGAGGCGGCGATCGCGAACAGCGCAATCGGCAGCGCCAGGGACGCAGCCATCATCCACTGCAGCAATCTCAGCGAATTGCGTTGTGCGCCCTGCACGGTCGCTCCGGTCCCACGCCGGAGAGCTTACTTGAATTTCGCGCCGGGAAGGAAGCGGCTTGTGGCGGGAACCAGAGGTTGCAACCCGCCTGCTTGCGCGCGCAGGGGTGCAGGCAAAATCTACTCGAACACCTGCCCGTCGTAGAATGCCCCGGCCGTTCCGGCCGGGGATCGCAGCATGAATGACGCCTAGATCTGGCGCTCGACCATCTTGAGCTTGAGCTCGGCGATGGCTTCCGCCGGGTTGAGGCCCTTCGGGCAGGCCTTGGCGCAGTTCATGATGGTGTGGCAGCGATAGAGGCGGAACGGGTCCTCGAGATTGTCGAGCCGCTCGCCGGTCGCCTCATCCCGCGAATCCGATACCCAGCGGTTGGCCTGGAGCAGCGCGGCGGGACCGAGGTAGCGCTCGCTGTTCCACCAATAGCTCGGGCAAGAGGTCGAGCAGCAGGCGCAGAGGATGCATTCATAGAGGCCGTCGAGCTTCTCGCGGTCTTCGTGGCTCTGCTTCCATTCCTTCTGCGGCGTCGGCGAGGTCGTCTTTAGCCACGGCTCGACCGAAGCGTATTGTGCATAGAAATTGGTGAGGTCGGGGATGAGGTCCTTCACGACAGGCTGGTGCGGCAGCGGATTGATCTTCACCGCGCCGTCCTTCACGTCGTGCATCGAGCGGGTACAGGCCAGGGTGTTCTGGCCGTCGATGTTCATCGCGCAGGAGCCGCAGACGCCTTCGCGGCAGGAGCGGCGGAAGGTCAGCGACGGGTCGATGTTGTTCTTGATCCAGATCAGGCCGTCCAGCACCATCGGCCCGCAATCATGGGTGTCGACGTAATAGGTGTCGACGCTTGGAGTCTTGCCGTCGTCCGGATTCCAGCGATAGACGCGGAATTCACGGACCTCAGTCGCGCCCGCGGGCTTCGGCCAGGTCTTGCCGCCTGATATCTTGGAGTTCTTCGGAAGTGCGAATTCAACCATTTCGATAAAGCTTTCGCTGTTCGCTCAGTACACGCGCGCCGTTTAGTAAACGCGAGCTTTGGGCGGGATGTACTGGACGTCGTTGGTCATGGTGTAGTCGTGAACGGGGCGGTACTCGATCTTGACCTTGCCGGAATCTTCCAGCCAGGCCAGCGTGTGCTTCATCCAGTTCTTGTCGTCGCGCTCGGAGAAGTCCTCGCGGGCATGCGCGCCACGGCTCTCGGTGCGGTTGGCGGCCGAGTTCATCGTCACCACCGCCTGCGAGATCAGATTGTCGAATTCGAGCGTCTCGATCAGGTCGGAATTCCACACCAGCGAGCGGTCGGATACGGCGATGTCGATGATGCCGCTATGGACCTTCTCGATCAGGTTCTGGCCTTCGCTCAGGATGTCGCCGGTGCGGAACACCGCGCAATTGTTCTGCATCACGTGCTGCATGCCTTCGCGCAGCTTCGCGGTCGGCGTGCCGCCGGAGGCGTAGCGGTAGTGGTCGAGCCGGCCGAGCGCCAGGTCGGACGAATTCGCCGGCAATTCCGGCTGGCTGGCGTTCGGCGTGAGCTTCTCGGCGAGGCGCAGCGCCGCGGCGCGTCCGAACACGACGAGGTCGATCAGCGAGTTGGAGCCGAGGCGGTTGGCGCCGTGCACGGAGACGCAGGCGGCCTCGCCGATCGCCATCAGGCCGGGGATGATGGCGTTGTCGTCGCCGTCCTTCTTGGTCAGGACTTCGCCGTGATAGTTCGTCGGGATGCCGCCCATGTTGTAATGCACGGTCGGCACAATTGGGATCGGCTCGCGCGTCACGTCGACATTGGCGAAGATCTTTGCGGATTCCGAGATGCCCGGCAGGCGTTCGGCCAGCACCGCGGGATCGAGATGGTCGAGATGAAGGAAGATGTGGTCCTTCTTCTTGCCGACACCGCGACCTTCGCGAATCTCGATGGTCATCGCGCGCGAGACGACGTCACGCGAGGCCAGATCCTTGGCGGAGGGCGCATAGCGCTCCATGAAGCGCTCGCCCTCGGAGTTGACGAGATAGCCGCCTTCGCCGCGCGCGCCTTCGGTGACGAGACAGCCCGAACCGTAGATGCCGGTCGGGTGGAACTGCACGAACTCCATGTCCTGCATCGGCAGACCGGCGCGCAGCACCATGCCGCCGCCGTCGCCGGTGCAGGTGTGCGCCGAGGTGCAGGATGCATAGGCGCGGCCATAGCCGCCGGTGGCGAGGATCACGGTCTGGGCGCGGAAGCGGTGCAGCGTGCCGTCATCGAGCTTGAGCGCGATAACGCCGCGGCAGGTGCCCTGGTCGTCCATGATCAGGTCGATGGCAAAGAACTCGATGAAGAACTCGGCCGCGTGACGCAGCGACTGGCCGTACATCGTGTGCAGCATGGCGTGGCCGGTGCGGTCGGCGGCGGCGCAGGTGCGCTGCGCCTGGCCCTTGCCGTAGTCCATGGTCATGCCGCCGAACGGGCGCTGGTAGATCTTGCCGTCTTCGGTGCGCGAGAACGGCACGCCCCAATGCTCGAGCTCGTAGACCGCCTCGGGCGCGTTGCGCACCATGTATTCGATCGCGTCCTGGTCGCCCAGCCAGTCCGACCCCTTCACGGTGTCGTACATGTGCCAGCGCCAGTCGTCCTTGTGCATGTTGCCGAGGGACGCCGAGATGCCGCCCTGCGCCGCGACGGTGTGCGAGCGGGTCGGAAACACTTTGGTGATGCAGGCGGTACGAAGACCGGCTTCGCTGCAGCCGACCACGGCGCGCAGGCCTGCGCCGCCGGCGCCGACCACGACGACATCATAGGTGTGATCTTCGATCGGATAGGCTTTGCCGTTGGTGGCGGGAGCGCCGTTGCCCTTGCCATTGGTCTCTGTGGCCATGGGTTTAGACTCCGGAGGAAAGTTTCAGGATCGCGTAGGTCGAGGCGAGCGCCACGGCGAACGAGAAGAAGTTGTTGAGCATGATCGAGATGAGCTTCAGCTTCTCGTTATGGATGTAGTCCTCGATCACGACCTGCATGCCGATCTTCATGTGCCAGGCGCTGGCGAAGATGAAGAGCAGCAGGATCACCGCGATCGGCAGCGAGCCGAGAATCTGTGCGGCGCCGGCCTGGTTGCGGCCGAGCAGCATCATCACGATCACGATCACGGGGATCATCAGCAGCGTCATGGCGACGCCGGTGATGCGCTGGCGCCAGAAATCGGAGGTGCCCGAATGCGCCGCGCCGAGATTGCGCACGCGGCCGAGCGGGGTGCGCATGGAGGAGCCCTTCGGGGCGCCGTGGGATTCGTCGAAACTCATCGTCCGCCTCCGATCGCGTAGGCGATGATCCAAATGAGGACCGTGAGCACGATGCCGCCGATCAGGGCGCCCCAGGTCAACGCTTCGCGCTCATTGGCCTTGAAGCCGTAGCCGAGGTCCCAGACGAAATGCCGGATGCCGCTGAGCATGTGGTGCATCAGCGCCCAGGTGTAGCCGAACACGATCAGGCGGCCGATGATGCTGCCGGTGAAGGCTTGGACGTGGCTATAGGCGGCGGGGCCGGAGGCCGCCGCAATCAGCCACCAGGCCAGCAGCAGCGTTCCGGCGTAGAGGGCAATTCCGGTGGCGCGATGGACGATGGAAAGCGCCATCGTCAGGGTCCAGCGGTAGGTCTGAATGTGCGGCGAAAGCGGTCGTTCGATCCGTGCGGTCATGGGCTTCAATTGCTTTATTGCGGCCCAGCATGGGGCGCGCGGGGATCGCGAAAGGTCGGCTCTATTTACGGAGTCGATTTCACCTGCGCAATCACCAAATCGCCATAAACCGAACTTGAGTTCAGCTCTAGGCCCTTGATGTAACAAGGCCAATCGGAGACTTGGTATACCAGAGGGGTGGCGCACCGGCTAAAGATAGAATATAAATTCACCTCTTGTAATGAGACCCGAGACGCATTGAAATTACTATTGGAACGGCTCCAAGCCGCTGCGGGCCGGCCAGGGTTCGAGCCAGTCAGTTCATGACGTTCGAACCGGTAGGGATGGTCGGCAAGCAATCTCCAAGTTCCGCGAAGCGCGCCGATTTTTCGCGAGACGGGCGGATATGCGCAGTCCGCATCCCACCCCGGACCGGAGATGCGGCGGTCGACCCGACAAATCAGATCGCCTAGAGCATTGCGGGCAGCCGTTTCCGAGCGATGCATCGGAGAAGTTGCGACCCATCGCCGGGGCAGGTCAGGGGTGATTGCAGGACTTGATATCAAGGAGATCGCCGAACTCGCGCTGCTGCTGATCGCAACCGGCGCGCTCTCCGGATTTTTGGCCGGCGTGTTCGGCATCGGCGGCGGCGCGATTCTGGTGCCGGTGTTCTACGAGTGCTTCCGCATCGCCGGTGTGCCGCTCGAGGTGCGCATGCCGCTCTGCATCGGCACTTCGCTCGCTGTCATCATTCCGACCTCGATCCGTTCGTTCCAGGCGCACTACAGGCGCGGCGCCGTCGATCTTGCGATCCTCCGGGTCTGGTGGCTGCCGATCCTGATCGGCGTCGTCGCCGGCAGCGTGGTCGCGCGTTACGCGCCGGAGCGACTGTTCAAGATCGTGTTCGTCGCCGTCGCTTGGTCGGCCGCGGTACGGCTGATCTTCGCGCGCGAGAGCTGGAAGCTCGGCGATGATCTGCCGAAGGGCCCCTTGATGCGAATCTACGGCTTCTGCGTCGGCATTTTGTCGACGTTGATGGGCATCGGCGGTGGCCTCTTCTCGAACCTGCTGATGACGTTCTACGGCCGCCCGATCCACCAGGCAGTGGCGACATCGTCGGCGCTCGCGGTCTTGATCTCGATCCCCGGCGCGCTCGGCTACATCTATGCCGGTTGGCCTGCGGCGGTGAGCTACCCGGCCGTTGCAGCCCTGCAGGTCCCGTTCGCGCTCGGTTACGTCTCGCTGATCGGCGCGGTCCTGGTGATGCCAATGAGCCTTGTGACGGCACCGCTCGGTGTGAAGGCTGCGCATGCAATGTCGAAGCGGACGCTGGAAGTCGCGTTCGGGTGCTATCTGTTCATCGTCGGCAGCAGGTTTGTGATGAGCCTGGTGGGTGGGCACTAATTGACGGACCGGTCCTTCAATCTCACTTCGCTGTGGCCCCACATTTGAAGATTGCCTTGCGCCTCCAGGAGGTCGGCCTCAACCAACGCCTGAATGCGGGCCGCAAAGACCTCAAAATCGACGGGAGCCGCTAGCGCTTCTTCCTTTTCGACCCTCTCAACCGCGCAGTACAGGACCATTGCGAACTTCTGCCATCGCGACTTCATGACAGAGAAAATGACGCGATCCAAATCGGTCTCCAGCACAGAGGACGGAAGTGAAACGTCTTCCCACCGGAGTGTGCTGTCGATGGTGGCAGGCCGTCCCGGCGGTTCAAGATCCGGAAATCGCTTGTAGATCAATCGCAGAAGCTTGAATTGCAAATGGAAAACCGCCGTTACGAGCGGATCTGCAAACAGCTTTCGGCCGTCATCGCCAACATCGACGATCGCGGCCTCCGCTCGCCGGAATGCTGCGGCGGCATCGAGCAGGTGCTTGTGTATCTTCTTAGCTTGCTCTCGGTTCATGTCCCCCCAGCCCGGAGCAGTTGCGCCCCTATTTCTTCGCGTAAAGATCCTTGTACGTATCCCGCAGCACGTTCTTCTGCACCTTGCCCATGGTGTTGCGCGGCAGCTCGTCGACCACGAAGACCCGCTTGGGCATCTTGAACTTGGCCAGCCGGCCGTCGAGCGCCTTCAGCACCGCGGCCTCGGTCACATCGGCGCCCTTGTTGCAGACCAGCACCGCCGTGACGCCCTCGCCGAAATCAGCGTGGGGCACGCCGATCACGGCGGATTCGATCACGCCGGGCATGGCGTCGATCTCGCTCTCGATTTCCTTCGGGTAGACATTGAAGCCGCCGGAGATCACGAGATCCTTGCCGCGGCCGAGAATATGGACGTAACCCTTGGCGTCGATCTTGCCGAGGTCGCCGGTGATGAAGAAGCCGTCGTCGCGGAATTCCGCCTTGGTCTTCTCCGGCATGCGCCAATAGCCCTTGAACACGTTCGGGCCCTTGACCTCGATCATGCCGATTTCGTCACGGGGCAGCTCCTTGCCGGTCTCGGGATCGGTGACGCGTACGGACACGCCGGGGAGCGGAAAGCCGACCGCGCCGGGCACGCGCTCGCCGTCATAGGGATTCGACGTGTTCATGTTGGTCTCGGTCATGCCGTAGCGCTCGAGCACCGCGTGCCCCGTGCGCGCCGACCATTCGCGATGGGTTTCGGCGAGCAGCGGCGCCGAGCCCGAGACGAACAGCCGCATGTGCTTTGTGGTTTCGCGCGACAGCGCAGCGTTCTGGAGCAGACGGGTATAGAACGTCGGCACGCCCATCAGCACCGTGGCACGCGCCATCAGCTTGATGATCAAATCCGGGTCGAGCTTCGGCAGGAAGATCATCGATGCCCGCGCAAACAGCGTCACGTTGGTCGCCACGAACAGGCCGTGGGTGTGGTAGATCGGCAGTGCGTGGATCAGCACGTCCTTGTCGGTGAAGCGCCAGAAGCCGACGAGCGAGAGCGAGTTCGACGCCAGATTGTCGTGGGTCAACATCGCGCCCTTGGAGCGGCCGGTGGTGCCGGACGTGTAGAGGATCGCGGCGAGATCGTCGTTTGCGCGCGCCACCGTGGTGAATTCGCTGCTCGTCTTGTCGGCGGCGTCCGTCAGCGAGCCCTTGCCGTCAGGCCCGAGCGTCTCGACTTTGGCCTTCACCTTGGCGGCGATGGGGGCGAGGCCCTCCGCCTTGGCGGGATCGCAGACCACCAGCGAGGGCTCGGCATCGCCGATGAAGTAGTCGAGCTCGTTGAGCGTATAGGCGGTGTTGAGCGGCAGATAGACTGCGCCGGCCCGCACCGTGGCCAAATACAGCACGATGTTGGTCACGGACTTCTCGACCTGCACCGCAACGCGGTCGCCGGGCTTCACGCCGCGCGCGACCAGCACATTGGCCATCTGTCCGGCCCGGGCGATCAGATCACCATAGCTGATGCGGACCCCGTCATGCGTCTCGATCGCGAGGCGCTTCGGATCGTCGAGGCCGTCGAACAGGCGGGAAAACAGATTGGCGTTGGCAGCTTGGTTCATGCAAGATTTCCTCGACCGCAAGGCTTGACCGCAACGATCGTCAGAGGCCGGTCAAAACCGAGGGCTGGATTAGCAAAAACCGCCCCGATGAAGCAACGGAGACAGTTTGCATGACCAAAAACGGGAAACGCGTGGCCTGGGTGACAGGCGGGGGCAGCGGGATCGGGGAGGCCGGCGCCGAGGCGCTAGCGGCCGACGGCTGGACGGTGGTGGTCTCGGGCCGGCGCAAGGACGCCCTGGATACCGTAGTCGAGAAGATCACCGGGGCGGGCGGGGCCGCCGAGGCCGTCGCGCTGGACGTGTCGGTCGCCGCCGCGGCCCAGAAGGCGGCTGATCAAATCGTTGCGAAGCACGGCCGGATCGACCTGCTGGTGAACAATGCCGGCATCAATGTCCCTAAGCGGAGCTGGAAGGACATGGAACTGGCGGGCTGGGACCAGCTGGTCCAGGTCAATCTCAACGGCGTGCTCTATTGCATGCGCGCGGTGCTGCCGACGATGCGCAAGCAGCAGGACGGCTCCATCATCAACGTCTCGTCCTGGGCCGGCCGCCACGTCTCGAAAATGCCGGGCCCGGCCTACACCACGACCAAGCATGCGGTGCTGGCGCTGACGCATTCCTTCAACATGGACGAATGCGTCAACGGCTTGCGCGCCTGCTGCCTGATGCCGGGCGAGGTGGCGACCCCGATCCTGAAGCTGCGCCCGGTGGTACCGAGCGAGGAGGAGCAGGCCAGGATGCTGCAATCCGAAGATCTCGGCCGCACCATCGCGTTCATCGCGAGCATGCCGGCGCGGGTGTGCATCAATGAACTGCTGATCAGCCCGACGCATAATCGCGGGTTTATCCAGACGCCGCACAACAGGGATTGAGCGGCAGGTAGATCGTCGAGGCGCGTCATTGCGAGCGAAGCGAAGCAATCCAGCGGTGCATCCGCGGTGGCAGCCTGGATCGCTTCGTCGCTTCGCTCCTCGCAATGACGCCCCCCACGGAGAACCACGCACTTAGTTTCACCCATCACAAAGAAGTTTTGTTCGAAACCGCTTCGCAAACGCTCCCGTAGTTCGAGCCAACGACGGCGCGCTGCTTCACGCTCACAGGTCGCAGCCACTGTTGTTGCCCAACTCGAACGCCGGCAATCGCCGGTCACAATCCAATCGGGAGACCCTCCATGTCGAAGCGTATTGCCTATCTCGCTGCCGCCGCGTTCAGCACCCTGGCCATCACCGCGGCCGTCGTCGCGCCCGTCCGCGCCGAGGAAAAGACCGTCATGGTCGGCGGCGCCGCGATGTTCCCGTCCAAGAACATCGTCCAGAACGCGGTCAACTCGAAGGACCACACCACGCTGGTGGCGGCGGTGAAGGCGGCCGGCCTAGTGCCGACGCTGGAAGGCAAGGGTCCGTTCACGGTGTTCGCGCCGACCAACGCCGCCTTCGGCAAGCTGCCGGCCGGCACCGTCGACACTCTGGTGAAGCCCGAGAACAAGGCGACGCTGACCAAGATCCTCACCTACCATGTCGTGCCCGGCAAGCTCGAGGCGTCCGACCTCACCGACGGCAAGAAGATGAAGACCGCCGAAGGCGAGGAGCTGACGGTGAAGAAGCAGGACGGCAAGGTCTGGATCGTCGACGCCAAGGGCGGTACCTCGATGGTGACGATCTCCAACGTCAACCAGTCCAACGGTGTAATCCATGTGGTCGACACCGTGCTGATGCCGGCGACGTAAATACCGCGCCGTCCGGCTTCACCCCCGAACCGGATGCGACGAAATGGCGAGCCGGGGGCACCCGGCTCGCTTTATTGTGACCACGATAGCCCGCCGGTATCGATTCGATGCCGGACAGGGCGTAACGAAAGCGGAAGCATCGGCGTATAATTGCTGTCAGACGATGTTCAGGACGGAACCGCCATGTCGAGCCTTACCGTGACCGACGAGCAGGTCAGCGCCACCCCGGCCAAAGTGATCCAGCCGGCCTGGGTCCGGGTCATGCACTGGATCAACGCTTTCGCCATGATCCTGATGATCCTGTCGGGTTGGCAGATCTACAACGCCTCGCCGCTGTTCGGTTTCAGCTTTCCGCGCGAGTACACGCTCGGCGGCTGGCTCGGTGGCGGCCTGCTCTGGCACTTTGCGGCGATGTGGCTCTTGATGATCAACGGCCTTGCTTATCTCGTCACCGGTTTTGCCACCGGCCGCTTCCGGAAAAAACTGCTGCCGATCACCCCATCCGGCGTGCTCCACGACGTCAGGGCTGCGCTGACCTTCAAGCTCGGCCATGCCGATCTCTCCGTCTACAATTACGTCCAGCGCGTGCTCTATGCCGGCATCATATTGATCGGCGTGATCATCGTGCTGTCGGGGCTGGGAATGTGGAAACCGGTGCAACTGCACTGGCTCGTGTCCCTGTTCGGCGACTATCCGACCGCGCGCTACATCCATTTCTTCTGCATGGCCGCGATCTGCGCCTTCCTGGTCATTCATGTTTTACTCGCGCTGCTGGTGCCGAAGAGCCTGCGCGCGATGATCATCGGCCGTTGAGTGGAGAGAGAGTCATGGCGAAGCGCTCATTCCTGATCCCGGGCGTCGACAAGCGGCTGCTGATCAAGGATTCCATCAAGACGATGCCAGAGGTCAGCCGCCGCCGCTTCATCGCGGGCGGCGCCAGCCTCGGGGCGCTGACGCTGCTCACCGGCTGCGACGTGATCGACTCGTCCTCCGCGGAGGAGATGCTGAAGTCGGTTTCGAAATTCAACGATGCCGTGCAGGATTTCATCTTCAATCCCGACGCGCTGGCGCCGACGTTTCCCGAGAGCGCGATCACAAAACCGTTTCCGTTCAACGCCTATTACGATCTCGACGACGCGCCCGATGTCGACGGTGCCGACTGGAAGCTCGAAGTCCGCGGTCTCGTCGAGAACAAGAAGTCGTGGACGCTTCCCGAGCTGTACAAGCTGCCGCAGGCTACGCAGATCACCCGTCACATCTGCGTCGAGGGCTGGAGCGCGATCGGCAGCTGGACCGGTACACCCATGCGCGACTTCCTTAAGCTGATCGGCGCCGACACCCGCGCAAAGTATGTCTGGTTCCAGTGCGCCGACAAGGACGGCTACAATTCTCCGCTCGACATGCGCACCGCGCTGCATCCGCAGACCCAGATGACGTTCAAATATGCGGGCGAAATCCTGCCGCGCGCCTACGGCTTCCCGATGAAGATCCGCGTGCCGACCAAGCTCGGCTTCAAGAACCCGAAATACGTGGTGTCGATGGAAGTCACCAACGACTACAAGGGCGGCTATTGGGAAGACCAGGGGTACAATTCGTTCAGCGGAAGCTAGCTGTTGTCGTCCCGGCGAAGGCCAGGGCCCATACCGCGAGGTCTATCGATTTTCGCTAGATGCCAATCCCGAACGACCAGTCTTCCCCAAAATGCTCCCTGTGGTTATGGGTCCCGGCCTTCGCCGGGACGACACTTGTTATGAGGCCGGCTCCACTTTCCGCTGGCACAGCGCGGCAACCGCGCCCAGCGCCAGCAGCGCCGCCGACACATTCAGCGCGTAACTCAAGCTCCCCAGCGCGTCCGTGATCGCGCCGACCACGATCGGGCCCAGCGTCTGGCCGACGCCGAACGAGATCGTCATCGCCGCGATCGCGGTCGGCCACACCTCGGGCGGATAGTTGAAGCGCACGAAGGCGGTGGTCGAGCCGACTACGGCGAAGAAGGCGACGCCGAACACGATCGCCGAGACCGCGAGCCATGCCGGCGAATGCCCGAGCATCGGCAGGGCGGCGCCGAGCGCGTTGGTGCCGAGGATGATGGCGGTGGCAAGACCACCGCGATCGAGCGCGAGCACGCGGCGCCAGGCCCACGGCGTGACGAAGGCGCTCAAGCCAATCAGGCTCCAGAACGCGGCCTGCGCTGCGGCCCCGCCGCCGCCGTCGCGCACATAGGCGATCATGAAGGTCATGTAGGCGATGTAGCCCGCGCCAAACAGGAAGTAGCCGGCGAGATAGATCAGCACCGGAAAAATGGCGAAGGCGCCGTGGCCGCCTTGCGAGAAACGCACGCCGCTCTCGATGCGGACCAGGAACAGCGGCACGGTCATGACAACGGACAGCAGCGTCATCGCCCACCACACGATCCACCACGAGCCCGGCCCGAAATATTGCAGCGTGAACGGGGCGATCAGTCCTGATGAGAGAATGCCAATGCCGGGCCCGGCATAGAACAGGCTGAGCAGGAAATTGGCCCGCTCCGGGCGTGACTGCGCAATGGAAGCGGCCAGCGCGCCTCCGGCGACGAAACCGGCCGCGGCGCCAACGCCCAGCACGAGACGGGCCAGGCTCAGCGCAACGAAATTCCCGGTCAGCGCGCAAGTCGCGAGCGCCGCGACGCAGGCCAGGGTTCCGCCGCGGATCGCGGCCGACCAGCCGACCCGCTGGATCAGCCGGGACGCCACTAGCGCGCCCGCGAGGTAGCCGACGGCGTTGATGGTGTTCATGAAACCGGCCGCCGAGTAGGACCAGCCGAGGTCCTCCCGCATGTCGGGCAGCACCAGCGAATAGGCGAAGCGGCCGATACCCAGCCCGACCGTCGCAGCCAGCGACAGGGTCAGGATCAGCCGCGCGGGATGGGCGTCGGGCGGGGGACGTTCAGGGGCGTGCAAATGGGTACTCCGGCATGCGCAGTGTGGCAGGCCCTGCCCGCCTTGCACAGAACCGAAGCGGCAATGGTGTCTTGCCAAGTACGCAACGCCGCTCTAGCACTCCGGCCGAAATCGACCTCAGAGGAAACGACCATGGCGACCCACAAACTGCTGCTGCTTCCCGGCGACGGTATCGGCCCCGAGGTGATGGGCGAGGTGAAGCGGCTGATCGACTGGCTCAATTCGGCGGGCATCGCCAAGTTCGAGACCGACACCGGCCTCGTCGGCGGTTCGGCCTATGACGCGCACAAGGTGTCGATCTCGGAACGCGACATGGCCAAGGCCAAGGACGCCGACGCCATCATCTTCGGTGCGGTCGGCGGTCCCAAATGGGACGCGGTGCCCTACGAGGTGCGCCCCGAAGCCGGCCTGCTGCGCCTGCGCAAGGATCTCGGTCTGTTCGCCAACCTCCGTCCCGCGGTCTGCTACCCGGCGCTGGCGGAGGCCTCCAGCCTGAAGCGCGAGGCGGTCGAGGGCCTCGACATCATGATCGTGCGCGAACTCACCGGCGGCGTCTATTTCGGCGAGCCCAAGACCATCACCGATCTCGGCAACGGCCAGAAGCGCGCCATCGATACCCAGGTCTACGACACCTATGAGATCGAGCGCATCGGCCGCGTCGCCTTCGAGCTTGCGAAGAAGCGCAAGAACAAGGTGACGTCGATGGAGAAGCGCAACGTCATGAAGTCGGGCGTGCTCTGGAATGAGGTCATGACCCAGGTCCACAAGCGCGAATATCCCGACGTCACGCTCGAGCATCAGCTCGCCGATTCCGGCGGCATGATGCTGGTGAAATGGCCGAAGCAGTTCGACGTCATCGTCACCGACAATCTGTTCGGCGACATGCTGTCCGACATTGCTGCGATGTTGACGGGATCGCTCGGCATGCTGCCCTCGGCCTCGCTCGGCGAGGTCGACGTCAAGAGCAAGAAGCGCAAGGCGCTGTACGAGCCCGTGCACGGCTCGGCGCCTGATATCGCAGGCCAGGGCCTCGCCAATCCGATCGCGATGATCTCGTCCTTCGGCATGGCGTTGCGCTACTCCTTCGACATGGGCGCGCTCGCCGACAAGGTCGACGCCGCGATCGCCGCGGTGCTGGCCAGCGGCCTGCGCACCGCCGACATCAAGTCGGAAGGCACCACTGCCGCCTCGACCACGCAGATGGGCGAAGCGATCTTGAAGGAATTGCAGAAGCTGCACGCTTAGAGCCGTAGCCCGGATGGAGCGAAGCGAAATCCGGCGTTCTTCCCGCGTGTCGAAAATCCCGGATTGCGCTTCGCTCCTCCCGGGCTACACGACAAACAAAAATGGCCGGGCGCGAGCCCGGCCATTTTGATTCGGTCGATATGTCCGCCTCAGTACAGCGGGAAATTCTGCGGATAGCCGCCAACATCCTGCGGCGTGCTCAGCGGCTGGCGATCGATCGGGCGGTTGAGATTTTCGCGCGCGAAGGTCGGATAGCCCACCGCCGGCGGGAAGGCGTAGTCGGAGAACTTGCGGTCGCCCGGATTGACCTCGGTGCCGCCGTCGAGCCAGGAGCGCTTGCTCACATAGATGCGGGTGCGGCCCTGCTGATAGCTCGAATTGGGGCCGCTCGGGCCGTAATAGTGACGGCCGCTGTCATAGCGCTGCTTCTTGGTGTCGGCCGAGGCGGGTGTCGCGAAGGCTGAGGACATGGCAATCACGGCGCCGGCCGCAAGCCACATCGCCAGTTTGTTCGCGGCAGAGAAATTCGAGCTCATCACGTCCCCTTCAGGCGGCAAGCCGCCAATCAATTTCACGCTCATACTAACCCGGCCGGGGCGGATGCAACTAGGTCTATTGGGTCACACCAGCGCTGAATAATCGTGCGCGCCGGCAAAAGTTGCATGGATACAGCCACTTGAGCTTGATGCCGATCAGAGCGCGCCGCGCAATTGCGCATTGGCGGCGCCGAGCAGCCAGTCCGACGCGCCCGGGGGCGCGCAGGGGCGGCGCTTCAGCTCCGCATGGGCGAACAATTCGGCCAGCTTCGGCTCGTTGCCCGAGGTCAGCAGCGTTAGCCGGTTCAGCGTGCAGGCGATCGCGGCGCGCCGCGCAGGCAGGCTGTCGCCCTGGCAGGAGAATCCGGAGATCTGGAGCGCCGGCTCCTCGCTGCGCTTGAGGTAGCCGAGGCAGGCCCGCGCGCCCTCCGCCGTGCCGGTCGGCTGGAATAGGGCGACGGGGCCGAATTTCGTGGCGATCAGGCCGGCTTGCTCCAGAAGGGTCGCGGTGCCCAGTCCCATCCGGACGGCCAGATCCATTGTTGCCGGACGCGTCACGTCGAATTCGCCGCCTTCCCGGTAAATCTCGAGCTCGGCCACGGTCCTGTCTGCCTCGCTGGCCCAGCGCATCACGTCCCTGCGGCCGCCTTCGGGATGCCTGAAGATCGCGTAAGAAGCTGTTTTTTCTGACGAATCCAGCCGGCTGAGGGCGAAGGCCGGAGGCGACCGGTCGGCCACGCTCCAATCGGGCTTCAGCGCCGGATCATCGTCGCGCAAGTTGGGCAGCTGGCCGAGTGCGGCAAGGCCGAGGATGGCAAACAGTACCAAAATCCCCACATAGGCGAACAGGCGCGCCAGCGTGCCGACGACCTCGTCGGCGAAGGCTGCAAGCGCCAGATGGATCTGGGTGGGGTTTGCGGCCGTGCTGGCCTCGGGCGACTGCATCCACGTCCCTAAGGCATGGTCCAACGTTGTCTTGAGGCCGGTTCTCGCATAGAAGCGCTGCTCTTCCTGTTTAAGCCTCAGCTTCAGGAAAGAGCTTTTTCGTCGGAGAGTGAACGATGGGTTACAAAGTCGCAGTCGTCGGCGCGACCGGCAATGTCGGACGGGAAATGCTCAACATCCTCGACGAGCGCAAATTCCCTGCGGACGAGGTGGTGGCCCTGGCGTCACGCCGCAGCATGGGCGTCGAGGTCTCCTACGGCGACCGCACGCTGAAGGTCAAAGCGCTGGAGCATTACGACTTCTCCGACGTCGACATCTGCCTGATGTCGGCCGGCGGAGAGGTGTCGAAGGAATGGTCGCCGAAGATCGGCGCCGCCGGCACGGTCGTGATCGACAATTCCTCGGCCTGGCGCATGGACCCGGACGTGCCGTTGATCGTGCCGGAAGTGAATGCGGACGCGACTGCGGGCTTCAAGAAGAAGAACATCATCGCCAACCCGAACTGCTCGACCGCGCAGCTCGTGGTCGCGCTCAAGCCCCTGCACGACAAGGCGACGATCAAGCGCGTCGTGGTCTCGACCTATCAATCGGTGTCGGGCGCCGGCAAGGACGCGATGGACGAACTGTTCTCGCAGACCAAGGCCGTCTACACCAACCAGGAGCTGATCAATAACAAGTTTCCGGCGCGCATCGCCTTCAACGTCATCCCCCAGATCGACGTCTTCATGGAGGACGGCTACACCAAGGAAGAGTGGAAGATGATGGCGGAGACCAAGAAGATTCTTGATCCCAAGATCAAGCTCTCCGCGACCTGCGTGCGCGTGCCAGTTTTCGTCGGCCATTCCGAGGCCGTCAACATCGAGTTCGAGAACCCGATCAGCGCGGACGAAGCACGCGACATCCTGCGCAAGGCGCCGGGTTGTCTCGTCATCGACAAGCATGAGCCCGGCGGCTACGCCACGCCGTATGAAGCCGCCGGCGAGGACGCCACCTATATCAGCCGTATCCGCGAGGACGCGACGGTGGAGAACGGTCTCGTGCTGTGGTGCGTCTCGGATAATCTACGCAAGGGCGCCGCGCTCAACGCGATCCAGATCGCGGAAGTCCTGATCAACCGCAAGCTGATCAGCGCGAAGAAGAAGGCGGCGTAAGCCGTGCTGCCGTAGGGTGGGCAAAGACGCGAAGCGCCGTGCCCACCATCTTTCCACAATTGCTAGAAAAGTGGTGGGCACGCTTCGCTTTGCCCACCCCACAAGAGCTGCGGACCTACGCCATCTCGCGCGCGTTCCTGAATTCCTTCGCCGCCTTGTCCAGCACGAACAGTGATCCCTCCGCGACGCCGAAATAGGCGCCGTGGGTCTGCATCTGGCCGCTCTCGACCGCCTTCTGCACGAACGGGAAGGTCATCAGGTTTTCCAGGCTGCGGAACACCGCGGCCTTCTCGATGCGCTCGACGAATTGCGCCATGGTCTCGTGGTCGCGCTGCTCCACCACTTCGCCCGGCTTGATGAACATCTGCATCCATTTGCCGATGAAGTCGCCCGGCGTGAGCGGCTCGATCTTGTCGACGAAGGCGCGGATGCCGCCGCACTGGGCGTGCCCGAGCACCACGATGTGCTTCACCTTCAGCACCGTCACGGCATATTCCAGCGCCGCCGAGACGCCATGCGCGTTGCCGTCGGGCTGATACACCGGCACCAGATTGGCGATGTTGCGGACGACGAAGAGTTCGCCCGGCCCGACGTCGAAGATCACTTCGGGCGAGACGCGGCTGTCGCAGCAGCCGATCACCATCACTTCAGGGAACTGCCCCTTCACCGACAGCTCGCGGTAGCGGGTCTGCTCGGTCGGCAGCCGCTGGGTGGCGAAGGCCTTGTAGCCTTCCAGCAAATGCTCTGGGAATGTGGTCATGGCCTATGCCTAATCATATACCGCTGGGACGAACAAGCCTTTCGAATAGGCAGGCCAGATGCTATCGGCTTCGGTCGGAATGAGATGAGGAAACCGGAAGGAACGCTTGCATGACCCGCCCGCGCCGCAGCCATCTGTTCATGCCCGGCTCCAACCCCCGCGCGCTGGAAAAGGCGCGCAATCTCGCCGCCGACGGCCTGATCCTCGACCTGGAAGACTCCGTCGCGCCCGACGCCAAGGCAGTGGCACGCGATGGCATCGCGGCCGCGATCGCGGCCAAAGGGTTCGGCAAGCGCGAGATCCTGATCCGGACCAACGGCCTCGACACGCCCTGGTGGGCCGACGATGTCGCGATGGCGGCGAATGCCTCGCCCGACGGCATCCTGGTTCCAAAGGTTTCACGCGTGGAGGAGCTCGACACGATCGGCCGCCGTCTCGCCGAACTCGGCGCGGCGCCGACCGTAAAGGTCTGGGCCATGATCGAGACCGCGCGCGCGGTACTGCATGCCGAAGAACTCGCTGCCGCCGGGCGCGATCCAGCGCGGCGCCTGTCAGGCTTCGTGTTCGGGCCCAACGACATCTCGCGCGAGACGCGCATCAAGATGCTGCCGGGCCGCGCGGCGATGATCCCGATGATCTCCCATTGCATCCTGGCGACGCGCGCCCATGGCCTCGAAATCCTCGACGGCCCCTATAGCGACATCGCCAACTCCGATGGTTTCGCCACCGAATGCGCGCAAGGCCGCGATCTCGGTTTCGACGGCAAGACGCTGATTCACCCCTCGCAGATCGAAGCCTGCAACGCGATCTTCACCCCGCCGGAGGAGGAAGTCGCGCGCGCGCGAAAGATCATCGCCGCGTTCGAGCTGCCGGAGAACGTCTCGCGCGGCGCGATCCGTCTCGACGGCGCCATGGTGGAGCGGCTGCACGCCGACATGGCGCGGCGCACGATCGAGATCGCGGACGCGATTGCGGCGATGGGGAAGGGTTAGGCGCAGTCGAAAGCGGGTGGCCGCCTCATGGAAGTGAAGCGCATCGTCACGAACATTGCCGCGGCCGATGTATCGCTGGCGCGCCGTTTCTATCAGGACGTCCTCGGGCTGGAGGTCGTCATGGACCAGGGGTGGATCGCGACATTCGCTGCTTCATCGCAAATGCTGCCTCAACTGAGCATCGCAAGCGAAGGCGGTTCAGGCACTCCCGTGCCGGATCTTTCGATCGAGGTCGATGACCTGGATGAAGCGCTACGCAGAATGGAGCGAGCCGGCATCGCATTGGAGTACGGACCAGCGACGGAGCCGTGGGGCGTGCGCAGGTTTTACGTGCGCGACCCCTTCGGACGGCTGGTCAACATTCTGGCTCACGAGTCACATCGTAGAGAGCGGTCGCCGGTCGCTTAGCAACGAATGCTAGCTCAACGCGACGCGTGATCCGCACGATCGAGCGACTCCAGCGTTGACGCATTGGCGCAGAAGCCGTGGTAGTTCTCCACGGCGGTGCCGTCGGCTAGCTCGCGATCGCACTGGCCCTTGTGGTTGCAAAGTGCGCAGACCCGCTCCATGTCGCGCAGCAGCAGCGGATGCCCGCGGCCAAGCCCTTCGGCGCTGATGCCGAGCTGTTCCAGCATCTTCGGCAATTCGTCGGCGGCGTGCTTGCCGTGGCGGACCAGCTCCTCCAGATCGTCAGGCGCGATCCGCAGGTCTTGCGCGATCCGGTCGAAATCGGCGCGGTCGAGCTGCCGGATCTCGTTCAGCTCGCGGCGATGCTTCAGCCAGCTCGCAAAGGACTCGATGAGGTCCTGGACAATGGGATAGGGCCTGGTTGCGGTGCTCATGCGAAGCTCCATTCGAACGGCGGAATGGGAGCGAGATTAGGCACAATGGTGCAGATGCGCGTTGAGCTGGATCAAATAGCGCGATGACGGGACCGCGGCCGCCGGTGCACCTCTCCCGCTTGCGGGAGAGGGAGCGCACCTCTTTCGCGGCAGTTAGCCGAACCGCTCCGCCGCCCACGCATACAGGCTGCCCGGGATCGGCTTCTCACCGCCGCGGCCCTTGGGCGAGATATGCAGGCCGATGATGTCGCGGTCGGTGACGAGGCCGAGATAGCTCGAGGGATCGAAGAACAGTTTTGGCTCGGCATGCACGGCGTAGAACGATTCCTTCGGCAAGGCGCAGTGCAGCTCGCCGGTGCGGCGCGCGAGCGCGGTGAGTGCCGCCGGCCCGAAGATCGCGACGCGGATGTCGGAGAGGCGGTTCGAGCCGCCGCGCAGGCGGCGCATCGCAAACGTGACGCGATGGCGCAGCGACAGCCAGTTCGGCGTCAGCTCCTCCTGCTCCATCAGCTCTTCGAAAGCGGCAACGATGCCGTGTTCAGGTGGAAGGTAAATCACGGAGTTGCCGAGCTGGCGCGGCCGCTCCCACGCGAAATAGGGCTTTGCCGGATCGATCTCGACGGGCCTGAGCAGCAGCACGTCGGCGTCGAGCCAGAGGCCGAGGTCCTTCGCCATCAGCTTCATGCGGAAGAAGTCGCTGAACTGTAGCGTGGTCCAGTCGCGCCAGCTTCCATCTGGCTGCGGCGGCCGCAATCGTTCGGAGAACGCATGCGGCAGGATCGCCTCGGCATCCGCGTTGCCGACACCGGCGGGCAGGCCGGGAATGGTGTCGAAACTGTAGACCGTGACCTTGTGGCCGGCCGCCAGCTGCGAGCGCAGACAGGTCTGGCGCAGGGCGTCCATCGGGCCATGCCAGAAGGTGACGATGTCGGGCAGCATGGGCGAAGCTATAAGCGATAATCAGAACAAAGAAAAAGCCCCGGCGCTTGTAGCACCGGGGCTTGAACAAAAACTTGAGATCAGGCCCAGGCGCGTTCGCGCTTGAGCTTGTCCTCATAGGTGTCGATCGAGGCCTTCTTCTCCATCGTCAGGCCGATGTCGTCGAGGCCGTTGATCAGGCAGTGCTTGCGGAACGGGTCGATCTCGAACTTGACCTTGCCGCCGTCGGGACCGCGGATCTCCTGGTTCGGCAGGTCGATCGTCAGCGTCGCGTTGGCGCCGCGCTCGGCGTCGTCGAACAGCTTGTCGAGGTCTTCCTGGGCCACGCGGATCGGCAGAATGCCGTTCTTGAAGCAGTTGTTGTAGAAGATGTCGCCGAACGAGGTCGAGATCACGCAGCGGATGCCGAAGTCGAGCAGCGCCCAGGGCGCGTGCTCGCGGCTCGAGCCGCAGCCGAAATTGTCGCCGGCGACCAGCACCTTCGCGTTGCGATAGGCGGGCTGGTTGAGGACGAAATCGGGGTTCTCGCTGCCGTCGTCCTTGTAGCGCTGCTCGGAGAAGAGCCCCTTGCCAAGGCCGGTGCGCTTGATGGTCTTGAGGTACTGCTTCGGAATGATCATGTCGGTATCGACATTGATGATCTTCAGCGGCGCCGCGACGCCTTCCAGCGTGGTGAACTTGTCCATGGTTGCGCTTTCCCGGGATGGTCTAGGGAACCGGTATTTATCGCGATCGGGGCGGAAATCCTAGGCCGAATTCGGCAGATCTCGTCTGCCTAACCGGGCTCTCTGCTCAACCCGGCTCTTGAGCCTCGATCGCGGACATATCGTCGTCCGACAGGCCGAAATGATGGCCAATCTCGTGGATCAGGACGTGGCGAACGATATGGCCGAGGCTTTCGTCGTGCTCGGCCCAGTAATCCAGGATCGGCCGGCGGTAGAGCCAGACCATGTTGGGCAGCCGCGCCACGTCGGCAAAACTCTGCTGCGGCAGGCCGACGCCCTGGAACAGGCCGAGCAGGTCGAACTCGCTCTCGCATGCCATCTCGTCCAGGACTTCCTCGGTGGGGAAGTCGTCGACGCGGATGATCACGCCCTCGCACAGCCTACGAAACTCCGCCGGCAGGCGTTCGAACACTTCATGCGCCATCGCTTCCATCTCGGCCAGCGAGGGCGCTTTCAATTCCGTCCACATGGGCTTCTCATAGCGTGGGTTTCGCGGCGATGCATCCGGCTTTATAAGCGCGGCGAGGTTGACGAGCGCCGTCAAAACGGGGAGCGTAGGCCTCGAAGTGGACGTTCAGGTGGGCAGAAAAATGCGAGCGAAAACAGCGCTGACGCTACTGTGCATGGGGTTGTTTTCGCAGTTTTGCGTTGGCGCGGAGGCCCAGACCGCGGCTCCCGGGATCAGGCTGGCCCAAGCGGCCTCGCGAGACGATCTGCCGCCGCCGCGCAAGCGGCCCCCGGCGCGCCTGCGCGTCACGCCCTATTACAGTCCGGATGGCGTCTATCCCCGCTACAATCCCGGTCCCGATGCGGTCCGCGAGTGCAACGCCACCTATGTGCAGGAATATCGCCCGAGCGGCACGGTGATCGTGCCGCATATGAGCTGCTACTGGCGCCGGGGCTGATACGAGCGCGATGCCGTCGCGCGCCGATGAGCGCCATGTTGCAGGCAGAGGCCGTCATGATGAGATGGATCGCGTTGGCCGTCGCTGCCGGACTTGCCGCAGGCCTGCCTCACGCTTTTGCAGCGCATAGGGTGACGAAGCTGCCGGATGCCTCGGCAGGGCGCGCGGCGTTCGACGGAGGGCGACATGTGCGGCCCGACATCATGCATTACGCTCCGCGTCCTGATCCGCATTATTACGCGCGGCCGGTCTTCTACCGCCCCTATCCCTATGCCGTGCCGGCGCCATTCGTGTTCGGCTATGGACCGTGGCGGTGATGCACTAGCCTGCAGGCGCTTCCGCGGAATGCCGTTCATTCATGATGGGTTCACGTCGCTGTCCGTAATTTAATCTCGGGAGCGACCGCCAATGAACACGGATGACGCGAGCCGGGAGCGAGCGTCGCAACTCCGCTGTCCAGATTCAGGGAGAAGTCCATGCTGAGAATATTGGGTCTCAGGGCAAGCCCGATGCGCTTGCTCGGAATTGCGACCGCCGCGACGCTGATGCTGTCGGCCGGAACCACGCGTCCTGCTGAAGCGATGACTCCAATCAATCCGACGGCGTTGCCTGCGGCGAAGGCCGCAAGTGACGATGTGATCCCGGTTCGCCACGGCGGCGGCGGCGGTGGACATGGTGGTGGCGGCCATGGCGGCGGCTTCCATGGCGGCGGCGGCTTCCACGGTGGCGGAGGACATATCGGTGGCTTCCGCGGCGGTGGCTTCCACGCGGGTGGCTTCCGCGCCGCGCCCGCGTTTCATGGCGGCGGCTATCGCTACGGCGGAGTTCGCCACTATGGCGGAGGCGGATTCCATCGCTACGGCATCTATCGCCCGCATTACGGCTATCGCCATTTCCATCGGCGCTACTATGGCGGCTACTATCCCTATTACCACCATCCGCGCCGCTGCCGGGTCATCTGGACCTATTACGGCCCGCGCCGCGTCTGCCGCTGGCATCGCTGGCACCATCCGTACCGCTATTGGTAAGCACGATCGAAATGAAAAGGGCGCCTCGACGGCGCCCTTTGTTCATCCGGTGGCTTAAAGCCAATCCTTCAGTTTCCACGTCGCCGACGTCCAGCGCGTCAGGTTCTCGATCTTCCATTGCTTGAACATCGCCGGCGGCCAGCGGCTGAGCTTCGAGGTCTCCTCGACCTCGGGCTTGGCGACCATGCGCAGCGGTGCGGCGCGCCGCCGATGCTGGGGCGTCGCCGCGCTGATCAGATCGACATATTCAGGCTTGCTGGCCATGAGCTGGTGTCCTCGCGAAACGCTCGCGAGGACGCAGTGTCGGCGCTGCCGATTAACGGCGGTTTGCCGCAATCACTCAAATTGCAGGGAGCAGCTTACCGCCACTCCCTGATGTCGACGAAGTGACCCGCGATCGCAGCGGCTGCGGCCATCGCCGGCGACACCAGATGGGTGCGGCCCTTGAAGCCCTGGCGGCCCTCGAAGTTGCGGTTCGAGGTCGAGGCGCAGCGCTCTTCCGGAGCCAGCTTGTCGGGGTTCATCGCGAGGCACATCGAGCAACCGGGCTCGCGCCATTCGAAGCCGGCCTTGATGAAGATCTTGTCCAGACCTTCAGCCTCGGCCTGCTCCTTCACGAGGCCGGAGCCCGGCACGACCATGGCGTTGACGCCGCCTGCGACCTGCTTGCCTTCCGCGATCTTGGCGGCGGCGCGCAGATCCTCGATCCGGCCGTTGGTGCAGGAGCCGATGAAGATGCGGTCGAGCTTGATGTCGGTGATCTTCGTCCCCGCGGTCAGGCCCATGTATTTCAGCGCGCGGTGCTTCGACAGGCGCTTGGCCTCGTCCGCGATCTTGTCGGGATCGGGCACGCTGCCGGTGACCGAGATCACGTCTTCAGGGCTCGTGCCCCAGGTCACGATCGGCGGCAGCTTCGCGGCATCGAGCCGCAGCTCGTGGTCGAAATGCGCGCCCTCGTCCGAGCGCAGCTTCTCCCAGTAACGCATCGCCGCGTCCCAGTCGGCGCCCTTCGGTGCCTTCGGGCGGCCGCGCAGGAAGTCGAACGCCTTCTGGTCCGGCGCGACCAGTCCGGCGCGTGCACCGCCTTCGATCGACATGTTGCAGACCGTCATGCGGCCTTCCATGCTGAGCGCACGGATCGCGTCGCCGGCGTATTCGAGCACGTAGCCGGTACCGCCCGCGGTGCCGATCTCGCCGATGATGGCGAGGATGATGTCCTTGCCCGTTACGCCATCCGGCAATTTGCCGTCGACAGTGACGCGCATGTTCTTCGCCTTCTTCTGGATCAGCGTCTGCGTCGCCAGCACATGTTCGACTTCCGACGTGCCGATGCCGTGCGCGAGCGCGCCGAACGCACCATGCGTCGAGGTGTGGCTGTCACCGCAGACGATGGTGGTGCCGGGCAGCGTAAAGCCCTGCTCGGGGCCGATGACATGGACGACGCCCTGACGCTTGTCGAACTCGTCGTAATATTCGATGCCGAATTCCCGGGCGTTGTCGGCCAGTGCCTTGATCTGCTCGATGCTTTCAGGGTCGGGGTTCGGCTTGGTGCGGTCGGTGGTCGGCACGTTGTGGTCGACGACGGCCAGCGTCTTCTCCGGCGCGCGCACCTTGCGTCCGGTGGCGCGCAAGCCTTCGAACGCCTGCGGTGAAGTGACCTCGTGCACCAGATGGCGATCGATATAGAGCAGGCAGGTGCCGTCCTCGGCTTCGTGCACCAGATGGTCGTTCCAGATCTTGTCGTACAATGTGGTCGGCTTGGACATGAGCGTCAGCTCCAGGAATGTTGTGTAGAGCGGGTTGCGCGGATAGCGCGCGGGCAACAAAATCGTCAGCGCAGCTTTTAGGCTGCGCGCGTAAGCTCTGACGTTGCCGAGGTCGCGAAGCGTCCGAAGAACCGGCCAGGCAGCCGCGAGCGATCGTCGATGACGACGCGCTTGACGGGCGAGAGGCTGGTCAAATCTGGAAACATTCCAAGAATATATAGCAGGCCGAACCGGAATCGCGAGGGCTTTGACGCGCACGGCTGACGCAACAAAAAAGCGCGGGGTTGGCCCCGCGCTTTTGGAAACTCGCCTGTAAGCGGAGCTTACTCGTTGACGGCAGCCGGACGGTCCTGCTTCTTCTCGACGATGCGGGCCGACTTGCCGCGAAGGTTGCGGAGATAATAGAGCTTGGCGCGACGCACCTTGCCGCGGCGCACCACCTTGATCGAGTCGATCATCGGCGACATCACCGGGAACACGCGCTCCACGCCTTCGCCGTACGAAATCTTGCGCACCGTGAAGCTCTCGTTGAGACCGCCGCCGGAACGGCCGATGCAAACGCCTTCATAGGCCTGCACGCGGGTGCGGTCGCCTTCGACGACCTTCACGTTGACGATCACGGTATCGCCGGGGCCGAATTCCGGAATCTCCTTGTTGGCGGAGAGCTTGTCGAATTGCTCTTTTTCGAGCTGTTGGATCAGGTTCATGGGTAAATCTCCATCGGCGCGCCCAGCCTTGGAAAACGGGGGCTGCGCGAAATTCGTTTATCCAGCCATTGCGGATGTGGCCGCTGCTATAAGGCAAGCCGGAGCGTTTGTCACCCGTCTGTCTTGTTTTTTGGCGTTTTTTGGCGTCCGCCCCGATTCGGGACTTTGCTCGGGATCCGGGCCCACAAATCCGGTCGCCGGGCCGCGGTCAGGGCCTCGGATTCCTCCCGCCGCCAGCTGGCGACCTTGGCATGGTCACCGGAGGTCAGGATCTCCGGAATCGGGGTTCCCTCGAACCGCTGCGGCCGGGTGTATTGGGGGTATTCGAGCAGGCCGTCCGAGAAGCTTTCCTCGGTTCCCGAGGCCTCCTTGCCCATCACGCCCGGAAGCAGCCGAACACAGGCGTCGATCAGGGCCAAGGCCGCGATTTCGCCGCCGGAGAGGACGTAATCCCCAATCGAGACCTCCTCCAGGCCCCGCCCGTCGATCACGCGCTGGTCCACCCCCTCGAACCGCCCGCAGACGATCAGAGGACCCGGGCCCTTGGCGAGTTCGAGAACCCGGGCCTGGGTCAATGGCCGACCCCTCGGGCTCATCAGCAGTTTCGGCCGGTCCGGCCCGATCCCGGCGGCATCGATCGCGGCCGCCAGAACATCGGCCCGAAGCACCATGCCCGGTCCGCCGCCGGCCGGGGTGTCATCGACACTGCGGTGGCGGTCGGTGGCCGAGGCCCGGATGTCCCGCGCCTCCAGCTCCCAGAGCCCGCCAGCCAGCGCCCGGCCGGCCAGGCTCACGCCCAGCGGCCCCGGAAACATCTCCGGAAACAGCGTCAGCACCGTCGCGCGCCAGGGTGAGGGGTTGGTCATCGGATCTCAGTTATTGTCGTCCCGGACAAGCGGAGCGCAGATCCGGGACCCAGAACCACCGCACTTCGTTTGGCGACGGCTGGCGCGATCAGCTTAGCTAAAAATTCTGGCACTGTGGTTATGGGTCTCGGCCTTCGCCGGGACGACCCGGGGAGGGATCCTCGCCCGCGATCTCCTGCGGCAGCGCGATCACGACGCGGCCGCCGGCGATGTCGACCTCCGGCACCACCGCATCGGTGAACGGCAGCAGCATCGTGGTGCCTGTGGGCGGCGCAATCTCGATGATGTCACCGGCGCCGAAATTGTGGATCGCGAGCACGCGGCCGAGCGCATCGCCGGCCATGGTGACGGCGGCGAGCCCGATCAGATCGGTGTGGTAATATTCGCCCTCGTCCGTCGCGGGCAGCTTTTCGCGCGCGACGTAGAGCTCGATGCCGTTGAGGCGCTCGGCCTCATCGCGAGTCGTGACGCCCTTGAACGTTGCAACCAGATGATCCTTGGCCGCGCGCGCCGTTGCGACCTCGAACTGGCGCTTGCCGTCCTTGGACGAAAGCAGACCGTAGCTCCGCACGGCAAACGGATCTTCCGTGAAGGTCCACAGTTTGACCGCGCCGCGCACACCATGCGCGGCGCCGATCCGCGCGACGCAGACCAGCGCCGGCATGATCTGGCCTTAACCCTTCGCGGCGGCTTCGGCCTGCGCCTTGCGCTCCTTGCGCGGCACGGCCTTCTCGGGGTTGTTGCGCACTTCGCGCTTCTTGACGCCGGCGGCGTCGAGGAAGCGCGATACACGGTCCGACGGCTGCGCGCCCTTGGCGAGCCAGGCCTTCACCTTGTCCATGTCGAGCTTCAGCCGGGTCTCGTTGTCCTTCGGCAGCAGCGGGTTGAAATAGCCGAGACGCTCGATGAAGCGGCCATCGCGCGGAAAGCGCGAATCGGCGACGACGACGTGATAGACGGGACGCTTCTTGGTGCCAGCGCGGGCGAGACGGATAACGACGGACATCTAAGTTCTCCTTCAAAGTACGTTTTGTTCGGTTGATTGGTATTCCGCGTTGCGCGAGACCGCTGCGATCTCCCGCGACGAATTCCTCATTTCTTCTTGCCAGGGAAACCGCCGAGACCCGGCAGCATCGGCTTGCCGCTCAGCCCGGTCAGGCCCGGAACGTTCGGCAGACCCTGGCGCAGCCCGGCAGGTAGATCCTTCGGCAGGCTGGGCAGACCCTGTCCGCCGCCACCCTGCATCTTCTCCTGCAGCGCCTTCATCTCTTCCGGCGAAGGCGGCTTCATGCCGCCGCCAAAGCCCATCGCCTGCGCTATGCCCGCGAGCGGACCGCGCTTGCCGGAGCCCATGGCCTTCATCATATCGGCCATGTTCCGGTGCATCTTGAGCAGCTTGTTGACCTGCTCGACGCTCTGGCCGGAACCTGCGGCGATGCGCTTCTTGCGGCTGGCCTTGAGCAAATCGGGATGACGGCGCTCGTCGCGCGTCATCGAATCAATCACCGCGACCTGGCGCTTCAAAATCTTGTCGTCGATGCCGGCGGCCGCGATCTGGTTCTTCATCTTGGCGATGCCGGGCATCATGCCCATCAGGCCGCTGATGCCGCCCATATTGGCCATCTGCAACAGCTGCTCGCGCATGTCGTTGAGGTCGAACTGACCCTTGCGCATGCGCTCGGCGGTGCGCGCGGCCTTTTCGGCATCGATGTTGGCGGCAGCGCGTTCGACCAGCGAGACCACGTCGCCCATGCCGAGGATGCGGCCGGCGATACGATCAGGATGGAAATCCTCCAGCGCATCGGTCTTTTCGCCGGTGCCGAGCAGCTTGATCGGCTTGCCGGTGACCGCGCGCATCGACAGCGCGGCGCCGCCGCGGCCGTCGCCGTCCACGCGCGTCAGCACGATACCGGTGAGGCCGACGCGCTCGTCGAAGGCGCGAGCGAGATTGACGGCGTCCTGGCCGGTGAGGCTGTCCGCCACCAGCAGCACTTCATGCGGATTGGCGGCGGCTTTGATCGCTGCCGCTTCCGCCATCATCTCTTCGTCGAGCGTGGTACGGCCGGCAGTGTCGAGCAGCACGACGTCGTAGCCGCCGAGCTTGCCGGCCTCGAGCGCGCGCTTCGCGATCTGCGCCGGCTGCTGGCCGGCGACGATCGGCAGCGTCGGAATGTCGAGATCGCGGCCCAGGACGGCCAGCTGCTCCATCGCCGCGGGACGGTAGATGTCGAGCGACGCCATCAGCACCTTGCGCTTGTCGCGCTGGACCATGCGACGGGCGAGCTTTGCGGTGGTGGTGGTCTTGCCGGAGCCTTGCAGACCGACCATCATGATCGGCACCGGCGGCACGGAATTGATGTCGATGGTCTGGCTTTCGGCGCCGAGCGTGTTGATCAGCTCGTCATGGACGATCTTGACCACCATCTGGCCTGGCGTCACCGACTTGACGACGGTGGCGCCGATCGCCTGCTCGCGGACCCGCTCGGTGAAGCTGCGCACCACCTCTAACGCGACGTCGGCTTCCAGCAGTGCGCGGCGCACTTCGCGCATCGCGGCGTCGACGTCCTTTTCGGTCAGCGCACCGCGCCCCGTCAGACGATCGAGAATGCCGCCAAGCCGTTCCGACAGATTGTCGAACAATGCCGTTGTCCTTTTTTCACCTCTCCCCGCAAGCGCGGGGCGAGGGAGCAGAAATCCAAACACCTTCACGCCCGAGGGCGCATCGCGCTGTCGGGCGTTGGCCTCTGGCCTCTGGGACCAGTCGGCGGGTCGAAAAGAAAGCCTTTCCGAGAAGTGCCGGGGTTAAACGCCGCTGACGCCCGAAAGTCAAGGAAAGTTAGGGTGGCCGGGGCTGCTTTGGAAGGCAAAGCCTTGAAAAGATGAACTTTCCGGCGGCGGGTTCCTTTTCCGCAGACCCCGCCCATATAGCGGTGATGTCCTCCCCCTCCGACCATCTTTGAAGCCAGTTCCGTGCCGATCACCCGCCGCCGCCTTTTCGGACTGCTCGCCGGTGCCGGCGCATTGGTCGGCGTGCCCTCCCTTTGGATGTCCCGCATGAAAACCTATGACGGCCCGGTCTCCGACCATTTCGACGGCCTGAACTTCTTCGATCCGGACGGCGTGCCGCCGAAATCGCTTCGTGAGGTCCTGCGCTGGCAATTCGGCGGCAAGCGGCAGCGCGCGACTTGGCCGGATTGGGCGCCGAGCCCCCATGCCGACGCCCCGCCCGACCGCGTCCACGGCGACAAGGTGCGGCTCTCTTTCGTCGGCCACGCCAGCTGGCTGATCCAGACCGGCGGCCTCAATATTCTCGTCGATCCCGTCTGGTCGACGCGGGTCTCGCCCGTCAGCTTCGCCGGGCCGAAACGGCACAACGATCCCGGCATTGCGTTCGACAAGCTGCCGAAGATCGATGTCGTGCTGGTCTCGCACGGCCATTACGATCATCTCGACATGGCGACGCTGTCGCGGCTCGCCAAGAATTTTGCGCCGCGTGTGGTGACCCCGCTCGGCAATGACGTCACGATGCGCAGCACCGATGCGACGATCAAGGTGGAAGCGTTCGACTGGCATGATCGCGTCGAGCTCGGCGGCGGTATCGCCGTGACCCTGGTGCCGACCCGGCACTGGTCGGCGCGCGGCATGTTCGATCGCAACAAGGCGCTGTGGGCGAGTTTCGTGCTGGAGACGCCTGCGGGGAAAATCTACGTCGTCTGCGATTCCGGCTACGGCGATGGCGGGCATTTCCGCCGCGTCGCCGAGAGGCACGGGCCGCTCCGCCTGGCGATCCTCCCGATCGGCGCCTATGAGCCGCGCTGGTTCATGCACGACCAGCACATGAACCCGGAAGACGCGGTGAAGGCGCTCGCGGATTGCGGCGCGCAAGCCGCACTCGGGCATCACCACGGCACGTTTCAGCTGACCGATGAAGCAATCGATGCGCCGGCGAAAGCGCTGGTCGAGGCGCTCGATGCCGCGAAGGTTCCGCAGGAAAGATTTGTGGCGATGAAGCCGGGGCAGGTGGTGGAGATCTAGCTTCGCCGTCGCTTCGAACCCGCTGTCGTCCCGGCCTAGTGCGCAATTGCGGCCGGGACGACAATGGAGTCTGTAGCGGCAGCTGCCCCTACTGCTCTTTCGCCTTGATCGCCCAGCTCACATTCACCGTCACCGCTAGCGTTTCCTCGCCCGGCGCGACCGCGGCCTGCGGTACGGCCATGGGAGCTGCGGCCATGCGTCCCTTGAACAGCGGCATCGGGGCGCCGCCTTCGGAGACGCTGAGCGGTGCACCCAGCGTGACGCCGGTCGCCGTGGCGTAGATCTCCGCTTTGCGGCGGGCGTCTGCGACAGCTTTCTCGCGGGCATCGTCGAGCAGTTTCGAGGCCTGCGTAACCTCGAAGGAGATGTTGCCGATATCATTGGCGCCGGCGCCGACCAGCGTGTCGATGATGGCGGCGACCTTGGTCACGTCGCGGATCTTCACGGTGACGCGGTTTGAGGCGCGGAAGCCGACAACGGGCGAGGCGCCGGTGGATTTGTTCTGGCCGTATTGCGGCTGCAGCGAAAGCCGCGAGGTCTGGTAGTCCTTCTCGTCAATGCCTGCACCCTTCAGGGCCAGCAGCACCTTGCCCATCGCGGCGTTGTTGGCGTCGGAGGCTTCCTTCGCAGACTTGGCGTCGTTGGCGACGCCGGCGTCGATCTGCGCCAGATCAGGCGCGGCGGAGATCGTGGCTTCGCCGCTCACCGAAATCGCGGACGGAAAATCGTCGGCGAGCGCAGGCGTTGCCAGCAGCGCGGCGGCAAAGGACGTAACAAGGGAGGTCAAAAGGATGGCAGGCTTTTTCATCGGTCTCACTTCAGCGGCACGAAAACATTGATCACGAGCTTGTCCTCCGCCGTCTTCAGGGGATCGGTGAGGTATTCCTCGATGAAGGTGTCCTTGGCTTCCAGCTTCTTGTCGTCGAGGTGATTGGTGATCGCCTCATAGGTGTTGTCCATGTTGTCGTAGGAGCCGCGATGAACGAATTTCAGCGCCTTGCCCTCCGGCGATTTGCCGACGCTCATGTCCTTGGGCAGGTTCTTCGGGTCCTGATCGACCGGGATCTCGGCAAGGAAGGTGAAGCCGGTATCGTCCGTCGAGGTGTAGACGATCATCGAATTGCCGGCGTGCTTGATGCCCTGCTTGTCCAACAGCGTGTTCAGCGCCTTGAAGGCGTCAATCAGCGTGTCGAAGGCCGAGTCCCAATTGGCAGTGCCCTTGACCATCACGACCTTCTTGGGCTCGAGCGTGGTCTCCTGGCCGAAGGGATCGGCCGTCTGCACGGGAGCCGGCGTCGCGGCCGCAGCGGGCGGCGGGGCGGCGGGGCTGGGTGAGGCACTTGCGGCGGGCGAGGGCGAGGTTGCAGGGGAAGTGGCAGGGCTTGGCGAGGCGCTGGCCGCCGGCGAGGGCGTGGCCACGGGGGCAGCGCTCGCGGCCGGGGCGGGCGAAGCCGACGGGGCCGGCGAGGGGCTAGCTGATGCGGCCGGTGCCGGGCTCGGCGTTTGGGCCAGCGTGGCGGACAGACTAAACGACAAGGCCGCTGCCGGGATCAGCGCGGCCAAAACGAGACGACGAAACCTGAACATTTTTATTCTCCCCAATAGCTTATCCGCCAAGGCCTTACGTCCCCGAAGCCTTAGCCCGGCCGCATGTCCCGGATCGCGCGAATTGCGCCGTTCTAACACGCGAGCGCCGAATTCGTCCCATGACAGATGCGTCATGGCAGCGTCCTGGCTCTTGTCGGCAAATCACTGGCCAAGAGGGCCAAGGATCGCCATATAAGGCAGGCGAAATTCGGGAATTTTCATGAGCGCGCTGGCCAACCACGCATTTGCCAAGATGAACGGCATCGGCAACGAGATCGTCGTTGTCGACATGCGCGATTCCACCTCAAAGGTCACCCCGGACGATGCCCGCGCGGTGGCATCGCCGCGAGGCGGCGTGCCCTACGACCAACTCATGGTGCTGCAGAAGCCGCGCTTCGACGGCACCGAAGCGTTCATCAGCATCTACAACAGTGACGGCTCCGAGGCCGGCGCCTGCGGCAACGGCATGCGCTGCGTCGTGCGGCGCATCTTCGAAAAGACCGGCCAGACCAATGCAACGTTCGAGACGGCCGCGGGCCTGCTCAATGCCTGGCAGGGTCCGGCGCCGGATCTTTATACGGTGGACATGGGCGCGCCGAAGTTCGGCTGGCAGGACATTCCGCTCGACCAGGAATTTCGTGACACCCGCTACATCGAATTGCAGATCGGCCCGATCGACAATCCGGTCCTGCATTCGCCGTCGGTGGTCAGCATGGGCAATCCGCATGCGATCTTCTGGGTCGATGACGTCAACGCCTACGACCTCGAGCGTTTCGGTCCGCTGCTGGAGAACCATCCGATCTTCCCGGAGCGCGCCAACATCACGCTAGCCCATATCGTCGATCCCCAGCACATCACGATCCGCACCTGGGAGCGCGGCGCCGGCCTGACCAGGGCCTGCGGCTCGGCCGCATGTGCCACGGCGGTCGCGGCGGCGCGGCTGAAGCGCGCCGAGCGCAATGTCGAGATCACGCTGCCCGGCGGCAAGCTCGGGATCGAATGGCGCGAGCGCGACGATCACGTGCTGATGACGGGCACGGCGACCTTCGAATATGAAGGCCGTTTCGATCCGGCGCTGTTCGCGCCGGTCGGGTGATGAGCGTCGACATCGTCACCTTCGGATGCCGCCTCAATGCTTTCGAGGCCGAGGTGATCCGCCGCGAGGCCGAGGGCGCGGGCCTTTCAGATGCCATCGTCATCAACAGCTGCGCCGTCACCAACGAAGCGGTGGCGCAGGCGAGGCAGTCGATCCGCAAATTGAAGCGCGAGCGGCCGGGAGCGCGCATCGTCGTCACCGGTTGCGCGGCGCAGACGCAAAGCGGCATGTTCGCCGAGATGGCCGAGGTCGATCGCGTCGTCGGCAATGACGATAAGATGCGGTCGTCCGCATGGCGCGAGGCGCGTGCGGCGTTTGATCTCGGTACGAGCGAAAAAATCGCCGTCAGCGACATCATGGCGGTGAAGGAGATGGCTCCGCATCTCATCGACGGCTTTGCGAGCGGCCTGCCGCGCGTGTTCGTGCAGGTGCAAAACGGCTGCGACCATCGCTGCACTTTCTGCATCATTCCGTTCGGGCGCGGCAATTCGCGCTCGGTGCCGATGGGCGCCGTGGTCGATCAGGTCCGGGCATTGGCCGAGCGCGGCCATGCCGAGATCGTGCTGACCGGCGTCGACCTCACCAGCTACGGCACTGACCTGCCGGGCACGCCAAAACTCGGCATGCTGACGAAGCAGATCTTGCGGCATGTGCCGGAGCTGAGGCGCCTGCGCATCTCCTCTATCGATTCGATCGAGGCGGACAGCGATCTGTTAGATGCCATTGCTGAGGATTCGCGGCTGATGCCGCATCTGCACCTGTCGCTGCAGTCCGGCGACGACATGATCTTGAAGCGCATGAAGCGGCGGCATACGCGCGGCGACGCCATCGCGTTCTGCGACCAGGTCCGCCGGCTGCGGCCGGATATCGCGCTGGGGGCCGACATCATCGCGGGCTTTCCGACCGAGACCGAGGAGATGTTCTCGCGCTCGCTCGATCTGGTCGAGCAATGCGGCCTGACGTTCCTCCACGTCTTCCCCTATTCGCCGCGTCCCGGCACGCCGGCCGCGCGGATGCCACAGGTGGCGGGCGGTGCAATCAAGGAGCGTGCGAAGCGGCTGCGCTCGGCCGGTGAGACCGCGCTCCTGCAGCGGCTGCAAGCCGAGATCGGCGCCACGCGTGAGGTGCTGATCGAGAGCGACGGTCAGGGACGGACGGAGCATTATCTGCCGGTGGCGATTGCGGGCGAGCGTGTGGGCCGCATCGTGCCGCTGCGGATCGCCGGTCGTGATGGCGCGCGGCTGACGGTGTGATGCTTCCTTCCCTTCTCCCCTTGTGGGAGAAGGTGGCGCGAAGCGCCGGATGAGGGGTTGCTTCCGCGTACTCAACTCAATGTGGACTCGCGGAGAGAGACCCCTCACCCGTCTCGCCGCTGCGCGGCGAGCCACCCTCTCCCACAAGGGGAGAGGGAAAAACTACAACGCCCGCACCTGCCAGAACCGCAGCGTCCGCCGCGCATTCTCCGGGGTCATGCGCGCGTAATGGCTTTGAGCCCTTGCGATATCGGCCGGCTTCATCGCGCCGCTCGCAAAGCGGCTTTCGAGCACGGCGGCGGTGGTTTCCCAGCTGAGCTGCGCCGCCTTGCACGGCACCAGCAGGCCGTCCTCGCGCAGGCTTTGCATCAGCGGGCGGATGACTTCGACAGTCGATCCCGACAATGCCGCCAATGCGGCCACCGCTTCTTCATAACGGCGCTGTGTTGCGAAGCCGAGCAGCGTCGCTTCGCTGAGCTGGCCGGTCGCCCTGAGACCTGCGACGGCGCGCTTGGCGCCTTCGAAATCGCGGACACCCGACATCTCGCGCTCGACACCGACGGTGACTGCGGCGATCGCGCTCTGGATCTCCTCGAACAGATGCGGCGGCGCGCGCGACAACAGGCGGGTCCGCACGGCCTCGCTCGCCGAGCGCAGCAATTGACGGCGCAGGTCTGACGGCAAATCGACGCGGACGCCGACGCTGACAGCGAGCTCGGGATCCGCCTCCGCCTGTCCGACGATGACGGCAAATCCGCTTCCGGAGACGCGCGCGCCGGGATTGGCGGCGAGCCGCCGGCTGACGCTGGGATAACGTCGCGCCAGCAATGCATCGGTGACGATCTCCTTCAGCCACCAGCGTCCGGCGACCGCGAGCAGATGCGGCTCGGACTTGGATGATGCGATCTGCACCAGCGCGCCGTCGTCGAGGCGCGCGGATTCCTGCAGCACGGGACCAGCGATGCGGATTTCGTCATTGTTGGCGAGGCGGCGAATGACCGATGGCGGCGCCTGCGCGATCGGCGCGAGCTGCGCGCTGATCTCGGCGAGCGCTACGCGCGCGCCCATGTCGCCGATGGCGCGGAGCTCGATGGTGCCGATCAGGCGATCGAGCACGTCGTCAAACAGTGCGATCTGCTCGTTGTCGAAACTGCCGGCGGATGACAGGAACAGGTCGGTGACGCGGCGGGCGGTTGCCAGGCCCTTTTCCGCCGAGCCTGTCCGAAGCGCGGACTCGACCTCGTCGATGATCGATAACTCGGCCGTGGACATGACGCGCAGCTCGTCCTGAGCAGATTGACGGAAGCTTGTTCTAAGCAACCGCTATCATTAGAGACGAGCACTGAACGTTTCGTAAACTATAGGGAGCGCTTCGCGCTCCTCACCATGAGGGGCTGACAGCACTACTCCCCGTTCCACCCGCAGGCGCGGAGGCGCTCGTGCATGTGGGGTGGGGCCGGCGCCACCACGCGGACCGGCTCCTTGTTGCGGGAGATCGGTACCACGATCTCGCGGGAATGCAGGTGCAGCTTCGGCTCGCCGAAGCGCGGGCCGTTGCCGTAGATGTTATCGCCGAAGATCGGCCAGCCGGTCGCGGACGAATGTACCCGCAATTGATGGGTCCGCCCGGTCACTGGTTCCATGGCGAGCCAGGTCAGGCCGTCGCCCCGGCCCATCACCTTCCAGTTGGTGATGGCCTTCTGGCCCTCGGGATCGGGCTTCTGCCACCAGCCGCGCTCGGCATTGAGCCGGCCGAGGGGCATGTCGATGGTGCCTTCGTCCTCGGTGGGGCCGCCCTCGACGATGGTCCAGTAGGTCTTGCCGATCTTGCCATGCTTGAACAGCAGGCCGAGCGAGGCCGTCGCCTTGCGATGGCGGCCGAGCACCAGGCAACCGGAGGTGTCCTTGTCCAGCCGGTGGGCCAGCACCGGCGGCCGCGGCAGGCCGAAACGAAGCGCCTCAAAGGAGGTTTCCAGATTGGCACCGCCCTTGGGTCCGCGATGCACCGGCAGGCCGGCCGGCTTGTCGATGACCAGCATCAATCCGTCGCGATGGAGCACGCGCGCCAGGATTTCGTCGGCCGTCAATTCGGGAACATCGAGCAATTGCAGGACTTTCGGTCAAGACTTTCGTTTGCGAGCCGGAACGGCTAACACACCGCCACCATGAACGATACCACCCCCGAGACCCCCAAGCTGAGCTGGTGGCGCCGCCTGTCCGACGGGCTGAAGCGCACCTCGTCCTCGCTCGGGACCGCGGTCGCCGACCTCGTCACCAAGCGCAAGCTCGACCGCGCCATGCTCGACGACATCGAGGACGTGCTGCTCCGCGCCGACCTCGGCACCTCCGTCGCGGTGCGGATCGCGGATGCGGTCGGCACCGGGCGCTACGACAAGGCTATCTCAGCGGACGAGGTCAAGGACGTCGTCGCGACCGAGGTCGAGAAGGTACTGGCGGCGGTGGCAAAGCCGCTGGAGATCGACGCTGGCAAGAAGCCGTTCGTTATCCTCGTGGTCGGCGTCAACGGCTCCGGCAAGACCACCACCATTGGGAAACTCTCGCAAAAATTCGCATCCGAAGGCCGCAAGGTGATGCTGGCGGCCGGCGACACCTTTCGCGCAGCGGCGATCGAACAGCTCAAGGTCTGGGGCGAGCGCACCAGGACGCCCGTCATATCAGGTGCGCAAGGTTCGGATTCGGCGAGCCTCGCCTTCAACGCGCTGACGGCCGCGAAGGAGCAGGCCGTCGACGTGCTCCTGATCGACACCGCCGGGCGGCTTCAGAACAAGGCCGAGCTGATGAACGAGCTCGAAAAGGTCGTGCGCGTCATCCGCAAGGTGGACGCGACTGCACCGCATGCGGTGCTGCTTGTGCTGGACGCCACTGTCGGCCAGAACGCGCTGTCGCAGGTCGAGGCCTTCCATCGCACCGCCGGGGTCACCGGTCTCGTGATGACGAAGCTCGACGGCACCGCCCGCGGCGGCATCCTGGTGGCGCTCGCGGAGAAATTCAAACTGCCGGTGCATTTCATCGGCGTCGGCGAAGGCGTCGACGATCTCGCGCCGTTCACCGCGCGTGATTTCGCCCGCGCCATTGCCGGAATCGAAAGCTGAAGAATGGACAAGACCCAGCCGCATCCGCTGTTCAAGCTTGCCACCGAGCTTGGCCCGCTGCTCGTGTTCTTCTTCGTCAATGCGAAGTTCAATCTGTTCGCCGCGACCGGCGCGTTCATGGTCGCGATCGTTGCGGCGATGATCGCCTCCTATGTGGTGACGCGCCACATCCCGATCATGGCGATCGTGACAGGCGTCATCGTGCTGGTGTTCGGCACGCTGACCCTGGTGCTGCATGACGAGACCTTCATCAAGCTCAAGCCGACCATCATCTACGCGTTGTTCGCTGCGATCCTCGGCGGCGGCCTGTTGTTCGGCCGCTCCTTCATTGCCGTCATGTTCGACCAGATGTTCAATTTGACGCCGCAGGGCTGGCGCATCCTGACGCTACGCTGGGCGCTGTTCTTCGCCGGCATGGCGGTGTTGAACGAGATCGTCTGGCGCACCCAGAGCACCGACTTCTGGGTCAACTTCAAGGTGTTCGGCGTCACGCCGATCACCATGATCTTCGCCATCGCCCAGATGCCGCTGACCAAGCGTTATCACCTCGAGCCGGCGTCGCTGGAAGCGAGCGAGGCCGAGGCGGGGGACGTGAGGAAGGGTTGAGCTCTCAACTCATCATTGCTGGTTGCAGCCACACACTCAACTGTCATCGCCCGGCTTGACCGGGCGATCCAGTATTCCAGAGACGGTTGTGAGATACGGAGAGGCCGCGGCGTACTGGATGCCCCGGTCAAGCCGGGGCATGACAGCGGTGTTTGGGGTTGGGTCCTTCGCTCACACTGACGACAGAGCTAGCTCCCCGCCGCCTTCAACGCCTTCTCCATCTGCGGCAACAGCACCGTCCGCAAATTCTCCGGCGTGATCGGTCCCACCAGCTTGTAGACGATGGTGCCTTCGCGACCGACGACAAAGGTCTCCGGCACGCCATAGACGCCCCATTCGATCGAGGCGCGGCCGTTGGCATCGACGCCGACGTGGCCGAACGGGTTGCCGTAGCGCCCCAGGAAGCGCCGCGCATTGTCGGCGGCATCCTTGTAGTTGATGCCGACGAGCTGGAAGCGTTTGTCTTTTGCCAATTCGGTCAGGAGCGGCGCCTCGTCGTGGCACGGCACGCACCAGGACGCCCAGACATTGACGAGGCTGACCTTGCCCTTGAACGCAGCGGGATCAAGGCCGGGGATCTGCGCGTTGTCGGCCTGCAATCCCTCGAGCGGCGGCAGCGTGGTCTGCGGCGCGGGGCGCCCGATCAGCGCGGAAGGGATTCGCGAGGGATCGCCGCTGCCGAGCCGGAACCAGAACAGCAACGCCAAGCCGATGAAGGCGATCAGCGGCAGCACCATCAGGAAGGTGCGGCGCTGCGGCGGAGCGGACGTCGATTGCTCGCTCATGATTGATCTCTCATGCTCGATCTCTCATGGCCGATCCGTCGCGCTACGGCCGGAGCGGCGGGTCACGCCGCTGCGCTCGAGCTCGCGCAGGCGCTGTGTCTGACTCCGATGATCGAGCACGATCCAGCCGATCAGGATCACGACCACAAGGGCCGCCGCGGCATAGGATGTCACGATGAAAGACGCATAGGGACCGAGCGACATGATCATGCAGCCCCAGCTTCTTTTGACGTGCTGCCTTCACGCGAGCCGGTGCCGACTTCTGCAAACGCCACACGGCTCGCCTGCATCATCTGCAGGGACCGCACGCGCCGTCGCAAAATCTCGTTGCGCATCGCAGCCAGATGCAGCGTGACGAACAGCAAGGTAAACGCGACCGCCATCACCAGCAACGGAATCAGGAACGATCTGTCGAGCGACGAGCCGCCCATCCGCATCACCGAGGCCGGCTGGTGCAGCGTGTTCCACCAGTCGACCGAGAACTTGATGATGGGCAGGTTGATGGCGCCGACTAGGGTCAGCACGGCGGCGGCGCGCGCCGCGCGGGAGGGCTCGTCGACCGCGCGCCACAGCGCCATCAGGCCGAGATACATCAGGAACAGGATCAGCACCGAGGTCAGCCGCGCGTCCCATTCCCAATAGGTGCCCCACATCGGCCGGCCCCACAGCGAGCCCGTGAGCAGCGCAAGGAAGGTGAAGCTGGCGCCGATCGGGGCGGCCGCTTTGGCGGCGACGTCGGCAAGCGGATGCCGCCACACCAGCGTGCCGAGCGAGGCAATGCTCATCACGCCCCATACGAACATCGACAGCCAGGCATTAGGCACGTGGATGAACATGATCTTTACCGTCGCGCCCTGCTGATAGTCGTCGGGTGCGGTGGCAGACTGATAGAGCCCGATCGCGAGCAGGATGATGGTCGCGGCCGCAAGCCATGGCAGCAGCCGCGCCGTCAGCGCGAGGAACCGTGTGGGGTTGGCGAGGTCGATCAGCGTCATGGTATCGTGATAATCACAGGTAAGCGCTCACGCAATCAGCACGAAAGTCCGCAGCGAAAGTTGATCGGGGTCAAGGTCAATCCAATCCATGCTTCAGGCTCGCCGCAGCCGCGAACGGGCCGATCACGAGACTGACCAGCGATAGTGCGCACAGGATCGAGAACGGCGCGCCGAACGTCATGGGTCCGACGATCGCCGCCTGTGAGGCCGCGACGCCGAAGATCAGCACCGGTATCGACAGCGGCAGCACCAGGACGGCCATCAGCAAGCCGCCACGATGCAGCGTCACCGCCAGCGCCGCACCGATCATTCCCGTAAACGTCAGCGCCGGGGTGCCAGCGAGCAGTGTCAGCGCCACAGCACCGGTTGCGACCATGTCGAGGTTGAGCAGCAGGCCGAGCACGGGGGTTGCGACGATCAGCGGCAGGCCGGCGGCCAGCCAATGCGCCAGCGCTTTCGACGCGCAGGCGAGTTCCAGCGGGGTCCGGCTCATCGTGATCAGGTCGAGCGAGCCGTCCTCGTGGTCGGCCATGAACAGCCGGTCCAGCGTGAGCAGGCTCGCCAGCAGCGCCCCCAGCCACAGGATGGCGGGTCCGAGCCGCGACAGCAGTGCCAGGTCCGGCCCCACAGCAAACGGCATCAGCACCACCACGGTCAGAAAGAACAGCACGCCAATCAACGCCCCGCCCCCGACGCGGAGCGCGATCCGGATATCCCGGCGGATGAGGGCAGTCAGGGCGGTCATGCCACTGCTCCCAGAGGTGAGGAGGCAGCGTCGGCCGGTTGCCCCGGGCGAGCTGCGCTCCCTCCCCCCTTGTGGGGGAGGGCGGGGGAGGGGGTAGCCCCGAGGAAGATGGTTCTTGGGTGCGGGCCGCTAGCAACGGAGCGCCCGCCTGCCGAACGCGAGAACCGAGAGAGTGCGCCGTGTGGCACCCCCCTCCCTGACCCTCCCCCACAAGGGGGGAGGGAACGGAGAGGGCGGAGTTCGGCCGCTTGGAAACCTGAGGGTCGACCCGAATCACGCCGCACCCCCGATCCGCAGCTCCCGCGAATCGATCCCGAGCGGGGCATGGGTGGCGGCGACGATCAGGCCGCCGCGGGCCAAGTGCCCGCGCATCAATCCGGAAAACATGTCCTGTCCCGCGACATCGAGCGCCGTGGTCGGCTCGTCCAACAGCCAGACGGGGCGGCGGACGGTGAGCAGGCGGGCCAGCGACAGCCGGCGGCGCTGGCCGGCGGACAGGAAGGCGGCGGGCAGATCGGCGGCATGGTCGAGCCCGACGGTCGCGAGTCCCTTGCCGGTGTCGAAACGCTCGCCGCCGAGAAAATCGGCCCAGAACGTCAGATTCTCCGCCACGCTCAGGGCTGGCTTCAGGGCGTCGCGATGACCCAGATAGTGGCATTGCTCCGGCAACGTCAGCTCGGCGTCACCCCCGTCCAGCGCGATCGTGCCGCCCGCCGGAATGAGCAGGCCCGCGATCAGCCGCAGCAGCGAGGTCTTGCCCGATCCGTTGCGGCCGACGACCGCCACGGCTTCGCCGGAGCCGGCCTCGAAATCGAGCCCGGAAAACACCTCGCGCTCGCCCCGCACGCAACTGACCCCGCGTCCGGAAAGCTGCATCTTGCCTCGTATCGATCCGCTCAAAGCCGGGCCTCAGGAAAACTTGGGGTAGCGTATGGGAATTTTTGGCTCGCGGATTGCCGCGGCACGATTGTGGCTGTGGCGGCGCGGTTAGAAAGCTTCTATAAGCCCGGAACTACTTGATGCAGCAACTCAACCTGCCCCTGCAAGTGACTCAGCCTGCCTACGCCGACGGTGTTAAAATACCCTGCCGGGTATAACTGACAATTGGGATTTCCTACATGACCTCGCTCGACAGCTTCAAATGCAAAAAGACCCTCAAGGTCGGCGCCAAGACCTATGTCTATTACAGCCTGCCCACGGCCGAGAAGAATGGTCTGAAGGGAATTTCGAAACTCCCCTACTCGATGAAGGTTTTGCTCGAGAACCTGCTCCGCAACGAGGACGGCCGCTCGGTCAAGAAGGAAGACATCGTCGCGGTGTCGAAGTGGCTGCGCAAGAAGTCGCTGGAGCATGAGATCGCCTTCCGCCCCGCGCGCGTGCTGATGCAGGACTTCACCGGCGTGCCCGCCGTGGTCGATCTCGCCGCGATGCGCAACGCGATGCAGAAGCTCGGGGGCGACGCCGAGAAGATCAATCCGCTGGTGCCGGTCGATCTCGTCATCGACCACTCCGTGATCGTGAACTTCTTCGGGGACAACAAGGCCTTCGGCAAGAACGTCACCGAGGAATACAAGCAGAACCAGGAGCGCTACGAGTTCCTGAAATGGGGCCAGAAGGCGTTCTCGAACTTCTCCGTCGTGCCGCCCGGCACCGGCATCTGCCACCAGGTCAATCTCGAATATCTCTCCCAGACGGTGTGGACCAAGAAGGAGAAGATGACGGTCGGCAAGAAGACCGGCACCTTCGAGGTCGCGTATCCCGACTCGCTGGTTGGCACCGATTCCCACACCACCATGGTCAACGGCCTTGCCGTGCTCGGCTGGGGTGTCGGCGGCATCGAGGCGGAAGCCTGCATGCTCGGCCAGCCGCTGTCGATGCTGCTGCCCAACGTCGTCGGCTTCAAGCTGAAGGGCGCGATGAAGGAAGGCGTCACCGCGACCGACCTCGTGCTGACGGTGACGCAGATGCTGCGCAAGCTCGGCGTCGTCGGCAAGTTCGTGGAGTTCTTCGGCCCCGGCCTCGACCATCTCTCGGTCGCAGACAAGGCAACCATCGCCAACATGGCGCCCGAATATGGCGCGACCTGCGGCTTCTTCCCGGTCGATGCCGCCGCACTGGATTATCTCAAGACCTCCGGCCGCGCCTCGGCGCGCGTCGCGCTGGTGCAGGCCTATGCGAAGGCGCAAGGGCTGTTCCGTACCGCCAAGTCGCCCGATCCGGTGTTCACGGAAACGCTGACGCTCGACCTCGGTGATGTCGTGCCCTCGATGGCCGGCCCGAAGCGCCCCGAAGGCCGCATTGCGCTGCCGTCCGTGGCCGAGGGCTTTTCGCTCGCGCTCGCCAGCGAATACAAGAAGGCCGAGGAGCCGGGGAAGCGCTTCGCCGTCGACGGCAAGAACTTCGACATCGGCCATGGCGACGTCGTGATCGCCGCGATCACCTCCTGCACCAACACCTCGAACCCGAGCGTGCTGATCGGCGCCGGTCTTCTGGCGCGCAACGCCGCCGCGAAGGGCCTCAAGGCAAAGCCGTGGGTGAAGACCTCGCTCGCCCCGGGCAGCCAGGTGGTGGCGGCCTATCTCGCCGATTCCGGTCTCCAGGCCGATCTCGACAAGGTCGGCTTCAACCTGGTCGGTTTCGGCTGCACCACCTGCATCGGTAATTCCGGTCCGCTGCCCGAGGAGATCTCGAAGTCGATCAACGACAACGGCATCGTCGCGGCTGCGGTGCTCTCCGGCAATCGCAACTTCGAAGGCCGCGTCTCGCCGGACGTGCAGGCGAACTATCTGGCTTCGCCGCCGCTCGTGGTCGCCCACGCGCTCGCGGGCACCGTCACCAAGAACCTCGCCGTCGAGCCGCTCGGTGAAGGCAAGGACGGCAAGCCGGTTTACCTCAAGGACATCTGGCCGACGACCAAGGAGATCAACGCCTTCATGAAGAAGTTCGTGACCGCGTCGATCTTCAAGAAGAAGTATGCCGACGTGTTCAAGGGCGACACCAACTGGCGCAAGATCAAGACGGTCGAGAGCGAAACCTATCGCTGGAACATGAGTTCGACCTATGTGCAGAACCCGCCCTATTTCGAAGGCATGAAGAAGGAGCCGGAGCCGGTCACCGACATCGTCGAGGCCCGCATCCTCGCCATGTTCGGCGACAAGATCACCACCGACCACATCTCGCCGGCCGGTTCGATCAAGCTCACCTCGCCCGCCGGCAAATATCTCAGCGAGCACCAGGTGCGTCCGGCCGACTTCAACCAGTACGGCACGCGGCGCGGCAACCACGAAGTCATGATGCGCGGCACCTTCGCCAATATCCGCATCAAGAACTTCATGCTGAAGGGCGCCGACGGCAATATTCCGGAAGGCGGTCTCACCAAGCACTGGCCCGACGGCGAGCAGATGTCGATCTACGATGCCGCGATGAAATACCAGCAGGAGCAGGTGCCGCTGGTGGTGTTCGCCGGCGCCGAATACGGCAACGGCTCCTCGCGCGACTGGGCCGCGAAGGGCACCCGTCTGCTCGGCGTGCGCGCCGTGATCTGCCAGAGCTTCGAGCGCATCCACCGCTCCAATTTGGTCGGTATGGGCGTGCTGCCCCTGACCTTCGAGGACGGCACCTCCTGGTCGTCGCTCGGTCTGAAGGGCGACGAGAAGGTCACGCTGCGCGGCCTCGTTGGCGACCTCAAGCCGCGCCAGAAGCTGACCGCGGAGATTGTCTCCGGCGACGGTTCGCTGCAGCGCGTTTCGCTGCTCTGCCGCATCGATACGCTGGACGAACTCGAATACTACCGCAACGGCGGCATCCTGCACTACGTGCTACGCAAGCTCGCGGCGTAAGCGCGGATTTGTGAACGGTGGCTCACTGCGAAGTGAGTAGTAGGTTACACGAAGGCGGCCTATCACAAGGCCGCCTTCACGCGTTTGCGGCAGGCTTCAGATGGGCCCGCCCGGCACAGAACCTCCCCTTGTACGGTTCTTGGACGGACAACAAATGTGTGAGGCCCGTAAGATTACGGTGACCATCCGGCGGTAAGATTTCCCTCTCACGAGCAATGGTGTGCGGCGTTCGACATGACAACAATGACGGCTTCTCATCTGGTTTCACGCTGGTCCGGTGCCCTCTGGTCGGGAGCTCTTGGTCTCTGTGCAATCGTCGCCGTCATCCGCCCTGCCGAGGCTGATCCTCGCGCCGTTGTCGAATTGTTTACCTCGCAGGGCTGCTCCTCCTGCCCGCCGGCCGACAAGATCATCGGCGACCTCGCCCGCGATCCCTCGATCATCGCGCTGAGCATGCCGATCGACTATTGGGACTATCTCGGCTGGAAGGACACATTGGCCGATTCGCGCTTCTCTGCACGGCAGCGTGCCTATTCGCGCATGCGCGGCGACCGCGAAGTCTACACGCCGCAGGTCGTGGTCAACGGCTCCACGCATGTCGTCGGCAGCGACCGCACCGGCATCGAAAGCGCCATCGGCAAAACCGAGACGGGCACTGGTGTGATGAGCGTGCCGGTGACGATGTCGCTCGCGGGCAAGCAGATCAACGTCTCGGTGGCCGCGAGCAAGGAGCCGACGGCGTCCCACGGCGAGGTCTGGATCTGCTCGATTGCGAAGTCGGTGCCGATCGCGATCAGCCGCGGCGAAAATCGCGGACAGCAAGTGATCTATCACAACGTGGTGCGCAACCTGCTGAAGGTCGGCGACTGGACCGGCCGCCCGGAAAGCTGGACGGTGCCGATCGAGAACCTCACGCGTGACGGCGTCGACGGTGCCGTGGTCTATGTCCAGGACGGCAGCCGGGAGAGACCGGGCCCGATGCTGGGCGCGGCGTACACGTCGCTGCACTGACGCGCACTTCGAATCGTCCGACTCAAGCACACTCTCAATCCTCATGGTGAGGAGGCGCGTCAGCGCCGTCTCGAACCATGCAGGCCCTGCTGAGGCAGCTCGGCCTCGATCCTTCGAGACGCCGCTTCGCGGCTCCTCAGGATGAGGGGAAAGGGTTTTTGCTGAGATGCTGAGATATCCGTCGAGGCAGAAACATCCCGACCCAAACAAATCGACTCAAACAAAAAAGGACCAACTCGCGTTGGCCCTCCTTGTCGTGCGAACAGACCCGATCCTGACGGCCCCGGGGGGCTGGGGGCTGAGGAATCCGGAACCGAAAGGACCGGGTCAACGCACATAGGTCTTTTCGCAACGCAGGGCGGCAGTCGCTTGGCGGAAAAGCGGCGACACTATGATTCCTGCTAACGATCCCGTGACGGTTTGCCGCGACAGAGTTCCACCGCTGCGTGTGGGCGGATTGGCTCCGATTCCAAGGTCCTTCTAAGGGCCCTTGCGGTGGGGAACAGTTGGCGCGATCATGCAACCGTCATGATCCGCGGTCGAGGGACGGTCTTCGCGGACGCGGTCATGCTGATGCGACAGGAGGCGGCCTATGAGTCTGTCGGAGGACACCGATCCGAGCGAACAGCGTGCGGCAGCGCGCCCCGCCGCTTCGAATGCGCAACTGAGCCGCGTGACGTTCAACCGGCTCGAGCTGCACCGTATTCTCAATCTCTACGGCCGGATGGTTGCCGAAGGCGAGTGGCGCGACTATGCCATCGACTTCCTCAGGGATCGCGCTGTGTTCTCGGTCTTTCGCCGCGCCTCGGAAGTGCCGATCTATCGTATCGAGAAGGATCCGCGCCTCGCGCGCAAGCAGGGCATGTACAGCGTGATCTCGGCGACGGGCTTGATCCTGCGCCGCGGCCACGAACTGGAGCGCGTGCTCCTGGTGATCGATCGCAAATTGGCGGTGGTGTAGCAGGGATCCAGTAGCCCGGGCGAGCGTAGCGACATCCGGGTCTTTGCTTGCAGCGTTCCCGGGTATCGCTTCGCTCACCCGGGCTACGGGCCTTACTTCCCCGGCACGCTCTTGGCGCCCTCGCCGAGGCTCCGCTGCATCATTACCGTGTCCAGCCAGCGGCCGAATTTCAGCCCGACGCTGGGATGCGTGCCGATCATTTTGAAGCCGGCCCTGGTGTGCACGCCGATCGAGCCGGCATTGGTGGAATCCCCGATTACCGCGATCATCTGACGGAAGCCGCGTGCCTCGCATTCGACGATCAGCCGCTCCAGCAGGAGCGCCCCGATGCCGCGGCGGTGGAAGGATGGATCGAGATAGATCGAGTTCTCGACCGTGAAGCGGTAGGCCGGGCGGGGCCGGTAGGCACCGGCATAGGCGTAGCCGGCGACGCGCCCGTCGAGGATGGCGACGAAATAGGGGTAGCCGCCATCGATCAGCGTGCGGTAGCGGCGCGTCATCTCGGCAAGGTCGGGCGGCTCCAGCTCGAACGTCGCGGTGCCCTCGCGGACAGCCTGCCGATAGATGGCCGTGATGGCGGGGAGGTCGGCCTCGGTGGTGGGCCTGATATCGGGTGCGGACATGCCGCAAGATTAGAGCCTTCCCGGGGCGGCTGGAAGAGGCAACCGTGCTTCCTCATACTCCGTCCTTGCGAGGAGCCCTTGCGACGAAGCAATCCAGAAATGCACCAGCGGAGGGACTCTGGATTGCTTCGCTGCGCTCGCAATGACGGTGGGTGTTGAGAGGCTCGCCCCAAACAAAAACCCCGGCCTCTCGGCCGGGGGTTGCTGTCGTCCACTCTGGGCTGGCGCTTAGTCGCGCTGGCCGAGGAGCTGCAGGAGCAGCGTGAACAAGTTGATGAAGTTCAGGTACAGCGACAGCGCGCCGGTGATGGCCGCACGCTCTGCGATGTCACCGCCGGCCGAAGCGTAACCGTAGATGTAGTCGTTCTTCAGCCGCTGGGTATCCCAGGCGGTGAGGCCCGCGAACACCAGCACGCCGACCACCGACACGACGAACTGCAGCACCGAGCTCGCCAGGAACAGGTTCACCAGGCTCGCGATGACGATGCCGATCAGGCCCATGAACAGGAACGAACCCATTCCGCTCATGTCACGCTTGGTGGTGTAACCGTAGAGGCTGAGCGCGCCGAAAGTCGCCGCGGTGATGAAGAACACCCGGACGATCGAGGTGTGCGTGAACACCAGGAAGATCGAGGACAGCGAGACGCCCATCAGTGCCGCGAACACCCAGAACAGGATCTGGGCGGTCGAAGGAGCGAGCCGGTTGATGCCTGCCGAGATCACGAACACCATGGCGAGCGGCGCGAGCATGAACAGCCACTTCAGGGGGCTGACGAACATCGCGTAGCCGAACGGCGTCAGGAACAGCTTGCCGACCCGCACGGCTTCCGGGGTCGGAACGTCCGTCACGGCGGCCATGTAGACGCCGAGGGCGGCAAGGCCGGTGATGGCCAGGCCGATGCTCATGTAGTTGTAGATGCGCAGCATGTAGGCGCGCAGGCCGGCATCGACCGTCGCGGCGTCAACACGCCCGGCGGCCCTGCCGAAAGGAGAAGCGTAATTGCGGTCTAGGTCCGACATGGTCGAATTCCCGTTGGTTGGTCCGGTCCGGCATGAGGGTCGCCATGCCGCCGGTTCGTCAAATTCTATCTCGGATACCGATGTCTGCCGACTAAATTTTGGCTAACAATCGGGGCTCCGAACCCATTCGATATGTGGGAAACTAACACATTCGCTGCAACCGTCCACGCGCGGCTGAATGTCGCCCTTACCTGCAATCCAGACGAGCGGACGTGGTTAATCGCTGGAATCGTGCGATTTCGCTCCCGTGCCGCCGCCCGCTACCATTTGTCACAAATTCCGCAACACCGTGGCGGGCTTTTTGTTCAACGCCAGCAGGGTGCCGGCGAGCCCGAGGCCGACCGTGACGACCAAGGCAGCCGCGACCACGCCGGCTGCGCTGCCGCCCTGCCAGACGAAAGTGAGGGTCATCAGCCGGGTCACGATCATCCAGGCCGCGACGCTGCCGGCGAAAACGCCGAAGACCGCGGTGGCAAGCCCGATCAGGAGGTATTCGAGCGCATAGGCGCCGAGCAGCCGCAGCCGGGTCGCGCCCAGGGTCTTGAGGATCACCGCATCGTAGACCCGGTGGCGATGGCCGGCGGCGAGCGCGCCGCCGAGCACCAGGATCGCCGAGATCAGGGTCACCGCGCTGGCGCCGCGGATCGCCAGCGCCAGGTTGGTCACGACCGAGCCGACCGTCTCCATCACCTCGCGCACGCGCACGCTCGTCACCATCGGATAGGCGTCAGCGACCTCCTTGATGATCTTGCCGTCGCCGGCCGCATCGCCGCCGGCTTCCGTCAGCGTCGCGATGTGGGTGTGCGGCGCGCCCTTGAATGCGTTCGGCGAGAACACGAGGACGAAATTGATGCCGAGGCCCTGCCAGTCGATGCTGCGCAGATTGCTGATCTTCGCGGGGATGTCGCGGCCGAGGATATTGACCACGACCTCGTCGCCGACCTTGAGGCCGAGTCCGTCCGCGATCTTCTTCTCCATCGAAACCAGCGGCGGGCCGGAATAATCGGCGCTCCACCACTCGCCCTCGACCACCTTGGAGCCCTTCGGCAGCTCGGCGGTATAGGTCAGGCCGCGGTCGCTCTGCAGCACCCACTCGGAATCGGTGCTGGGCTTGAGCTCCTCGGCGCGGACACCACGGGCTCCGACGATCCGTCCGCGCAGCATCGGCACGTCGTCGACTTTCGCGCCAGGGGCGATCTGGCGCAGGTATGTGTCGAACTGCTCGGCCTGCGTGCTCGGAATGTCGATGAAGAAGAACGATGGCGCGTGCTCGGGCAGCGCCGCCAGGAACTGCCGGCGCAGATTGCCGTCGATCTGGGTGATGGTGACGAGCACGGCGAGCCCGAGCCCGAGCGACAGCACGACCGAGGGCGTCAGCGCGCCCGGCCGGTGGATGTTGGCAATCGCAAGTCGCAGCATCGGCCATCGCGTGCGCGGCAGCCGCCGCGCGATGGTCATCAGCAGGGCGGCAACGCCGCGGAGCAGCGCGAACACGACCACGGAGGAGGCCACGAACACCGCGGCGATGCGCTTGTCGAAGGACAGCCCGATCACGACCGCGATGAGCAGCGCGATCACGACGGCCATGAAGACGAGATAGCTCCAGCGTGGCCGATGCCATTCGGAGCTGATGGTGTCGCGGAACAGCGCCGCCACCGGCACATCGTGCACCCGGCCGAGCGGCCACAGGCCGAAGGCAAGCGCCGTGAGCAGCCCGTAGACGAACGACAGCGCGAGCTCGTCGGCATGCACCGCCGGCACCACCGGCAGGGGCAGCAGCTTGCCGAATAGGCCGACGATCGCGAACGGCATGGCGGCGCCTAGTGCGAGGCCGATCACTGAGCCGATCGCGGCGAGCAGGAGAACCTGGGCGAGATAGATGCCGAACACGTCGCGCCCGGTGGCGCCGACGGCCTTGAAGGCCGCGATCACCTCGAGCTTGTGGTCGATATGGGCCTTGACGGCATTGGCAACGCCGACGCCGCCGACCAGCAGCGCGGCGAGGCCGACCAGCGTCAGGAACTGCGTGAAGCGGTTGATGTTGCGCTCGAGCTGCGGCGAGGCATTGGAGCGGCTGCGGACCTCCCAGCCGGCCTGCGGCGCGGCGTTGCGGGCGTCCGCGATGAAGGCGTCGGTGGCGCGCTCGTTGTTGGCGATCTCCGGCAGCTTCACACGATAGACCCAGCGCACCAGGCTGCCGGGTTGGACGAGCCCTGTCGCGCGCAGGCCCGCTTCGCTGATCAGGAAGCGCGGGCCGAAGCCGATGCCGCCTGCGAGCTTGTCGGGCTCGGCTTCGACGGCGCTGCGGATCTGGAACGTCGCAGCCCCGACGGTGACGCGATCGCCGGTCTTGAGCAACAGCCGCGCCAGCAGTGTCGGATCGGCGGCCGCGCCGAACGCGCCGTCGCGCTCCGCGAGCAACTCGGACATCGGCAGCGGCGGCGCCAGCGTCAGCTGGCCCAGCATCGGATAGGTGTCGTCGACCGCCTTCATCTCGACCAGGGCCAGCTTGCCCTCGGCCGAGCGCGCCATGCCGCGCAGTGTGGCGGCGCTCGAGACGGTGCCGCGCGAACGCAGGAAGGCGACTTCCTCCGGCTTCGCCTCGCGCTGAAACAGGACGAACGACACGTCGCCGCCGAGCAGCGTACGGCCTTCGCGGGCGAGGCCGTCGCTCAGGCTCGCCGAGACCGAGCCGACGCCAGCGATGGCCATCACGCCGAGCGCGATGCAGGCAATGAAGACGTAGAAGCCGCGCAGGCCGCCGCGCAATTCGCGCAGCGCGTAACGCAGCGACAGCGCGACGCCGTTGGGCTTCGCAAACGGTGCGGCAGCAGCACTCATGCCGGCGCCGACTGCGTGTCGATGCGCCCCGAACGGAGGCGGATCACGCGATCGCAGCGCTGCGCGAGCGAAGAATCGTGCGTGACCAGCACCAGCGTCATGCCGCGCTCGGCATGCTTGCTGAACAGGAGGTCGACGATCTGTTGTCCCGTGGCTTCGTCGAGATTGCCGGTCGGCTCGTCGGCGACGAGGATCGCTGGATCGGGTGCCAGTGCGCGGGCCAGCGCCACGCGCTGCTGCTCGCCGCCGGAGAGTTGGGTCGGATAATGATGCAGACGGTCGCCGAGCCCGACCGATTGCAGCTCCTGCGCCGCGCGCTTTGCGGCGTCGGGATTGCCCGCAAGCTCGAGCGGCACCGCGACATTCTCCAGCGCGGTCATGGTCGGGATCAGATGGAAGGACTGGAAGACGATGCCGACCTGGCGGCCGCGGAAGCGGGCCAGTGCGTCCTCGTCGAGGGCATTGAAAGGCGTGCCGTTGACCACCACCTCTCCGCTATCAGGACGCTCCAGCCCCGCCATCACCATCAGCAGCGTGGATTTGCCCGAACCTGACGGGCCGATCAGGCCGATCGTCTCGCTCCGGCCCACGCGCAAGCTGATATCCTTGAGGATGTGAACGCGTGCCGCGCCCGTACCCAATGACAGATTGACGTTGGAGATGGCGATGGTGTCGGCCGAACTGTCGGCGAGCGAAGAGGAAGAGATGCGAGTGTCCATGGTCCGGTCATATGGCAACTCCGCCCGCGCGGTCGAGAGGCGTTACGGATTGTTCATGCACATAGCCGTGTTGATGTTCGCTTTGATGACCGTCGCAAATCCGGCATGGGCTGAGGCGGCGAAACCGATCAAGCTGGTGGTTCTCGGCGATTCCCTGAGCGCGGGTCTTGGCCTCCCGGCCCAGGAAGCGTTCCCCACAAAGCTTCAAAAAGCTTTACAAGACAAAGGCATAGAGGTCGGCATGACCAATGCCGGGGTATCCGGCGACACCTCCTCGGGGGGCCGTGACCGGCTCGACTGGTCGGTCCCTGACGGAACCGACGGTGTGATCATCGAGCTCGGCGCCAATGATGCGTTGCGCGGCATCGATCCCGATTTGACCCGCACCGCGCTGACCGAGATCGTCCAGCGCCTCAAGGCGCGCAAGATCGCGGTGATGCTGTGCGGCATGCTGGCGCCGCCGAATTACGGCGCGGATTATGCTGCGCGCTTCAATTCGATTTATCCGGATCTGGCGAAAAAATTCGGCGTGCCGCTCTATCCGTTTTTTCTCGATGGTGTCGCGGCCGATGCCAAGCTCAACCAGGCCGACGGCATTCATCCGACCGCGGCCGGCGTCGATATCATCGTCAAGAATATCTTGCCTACGGTTGAGGCATTCCTTGGCACCATCGCTGAGCAACGGCGTTGAAAACCAGGCAGCGCTAACCGTAATTCCCAGGGTTTTACCGGAGTAAGGCGCGCGATGCTTCGCAGGGTCACACAACTGCGATAGGAATTAGGGTACCGGTGATTCGTCGCCGGCTCTAAAATTTGGATATGATCTTGCCCTGGGATCATGCCCAAGCATCGGGAGTGCGAAACGATGCCGCGTTTGTTCACTGGTCTGGAAATTCCGGCCGAGATTGGCCAGTCGCTTTCCAATTTGCGGGGCGGCCTTCCCGGCGCCCGCTGGATCGATCCCGAAAATTACCATGTCACCCTGCGCTTCATCGGCAATATCGATGGCATGTCCGCCAACGAAATCGCCTCGATGCTGTTTCGCGTCGACCGTAAGCCGTTCGAGGTGAAGGTGCAGGGTTTGCAGAGTTTCGGCGGACGCAAGCCGCGCGCGGTGGTCGCCACCATCGTGCCGAGCAAGCCGCTGATGGAATTGCAGGCCGAGCTCGAGCGCCTGATGCAGCGGATCGGCCTCGACCCGGAAGGCCGCAAGTTCATCCCGCATGTCACGCTGGCCCGGCTGCACGACGCCACCGACCGTGACGTCGCCGATTATCTCTCGCTGCGTGGCTATTTTCCCAGCAAGGCATTCACGGCCGAACGTTTTGTTTTGTTCTCGTCCCGCGCCTCAACCGGCGGCGGCCCGTATGTGGTCGAGGACGCCTACGAGCTGTGTGAGTAGCGAAGCTCTCGTGCCCCGGACGCTGCGCAGCGCGAAGCGGTGCGCTGCAGAGCCGGGGCCCATTACGCGGCGATAGACGAACGGTCCTGTACGAAACAGTCGGTCCCGGCTCTGCGCAGCGTCACTGCGTGCCGCAGCGCGTCCGGGACACGGAATGCATGGCGCCCCGCCCCAATTCACGGCTTGCAATTTCCGCTCATCTCTGGCGGTAAAGAGCATGCTCTCGACCCCCAGTTCCTCATTCCGCGAGGCCTATCAGGCCCAGATCGCGTCCGGCGCGATCGAGCCCGACGCTGCGCAGGCTGAAATCGCCGACGCCTATGCCGCGCTCGACCAGCGGCTCGCCGATTACAAGCCGCCGCGCAAGCAGGGCCTGCTCAGCCGCCTGTTCAGCAGCGACAAGGACGAGGCGCCGCACGGGCTCTACGTCCATGGCGAGGTCGGCCGCGGCAAGACCATGCTGATGGATCTGTTCTTCCAGCACTCGACAGTCGAGCACAAGAGGCGCGCCCATTTCCACGAATTCATGGCCGAGGTGCACGAGCGCATCTACGATTATCGCCAGGGCATCGCGCGCGGCGAGATTGGCGACGGCGACGTCATCGCGCTGACCGCGCATGCGATTTTCGAGGAGAGCTGGCTGCTCTGTTTCGACGAATTCCACGTCACCGACATCGCGGACGCGATGATCTTGGGCCGCCTGTTCGCAAAGCTGCTGGAGCTCGGCACCGTGGTGGTCGCGACCTCCAACGTCGCGCCTGACGACCTCTACAAGGGCGGCCTGAACCGTTCGCTGTTTCTGCCCTTCATCAGGCAGATCACCGACCACATGGACGTGCTGCGGCTCGACGCGCGCACCGACTTCCGGCTGGAAAAACTTCAGGGCGTACCGATGTGGCTGACGCCGGCAGACACCGAGGCGGACGCCGCGCTCGACCGCGCCTGGTCGAAGATGTCAGGCGGCGCCAAATGCAAGTCGCGCGATATTTCGATCAAGGGCCGCATCCTGCACGTGCCGTGCTCGGCCCACGGCGTGGCGCGCTTCACGTTCGCCGATCTCTGCGACAAGCCGCTCGGGGCATCCGACTATCTCAGGCTGGCGCACGACTATCACACCATCCTGGTCGACCATATTCCAGTGATGGATTTCTCCCAGCGCAACGCCGCCAAGCGTTTCATTACGTTGATCGACACGCTGTATGACAATGCCGTGAAGCTGATGGCCTCCGCCGATGCCAACCCGATCTCGCTCTATCTTGCCAATGAGGGCAACGAGGCCAACGAGTTCAAGCGCACCGCGTCGCGCCTGATCGAAATGAGCTCGGAATCCTATCTGGCGCTGCCTCACGGCCGCAAGGATTCCACCGCCAGCGGCTCGACCAAGGGCTTGGTCGAGACTTAAGTCCTATTTGCCAGCGCTGTCATTCCGGACTCGGCGCTTCCCCAAGCCCCGGAATGACAAGGTTGCGCTTGAATACGCGGCAAGCCCGACAATTGGGCAACCCGTGACTTGAACGGGGGAGGCGAAAGGGATAACCACCCGTCTCAGTTTTCCCCTCCTTACGTGTCTAAAGGACAGGCTCACATGGCGCGCGACAAGATTGCTTTGATTGGCTCCGGTCAGATCGGCGGAACGCTGGCTCATCTCATCGGCCTGAAAGAGCTGGGCGACGTGGTGATGTTCGACATCGCCGAGGGCGTGCCGCAGGGCAAGGCGCTCGACATCGCGCAGTCCTCGCCGGTCGACGGCTTTGACGCGCACTACACCGGCGCGAACTCCTACGAGGCGCTCGACAACGCAAAGGTCTGCATCGTCACCGCCGGCGTGCCGCGCAAGCCCGGCATGAGCCGCGACGACCTCCTCTCCATCAACCTCAAGGTCATGGAACAGGTCGGCGCCGGCATCAAGAAGTACGCTCCCGACGCCTTCGTCATCTGCATCACCAACCCGCTCGACGCGATGGTCTGGGCCCTGCAGAAGGCCAGCGGCCTGCCGCACAAGAAGGTCGTCGGCATGGCCGGCGTGCTGGATTCGTCGCGCTTCCGCTACTTCCTGGCCGACGAGTTCAACGTTTCGGTCGAAGACGTCACCGCCTTCGTGCTGGGCGGCCATGGCGACACCATGGTGCCGCTGGTAAAATACTCCACCGTCGCCGGCATCCCGTTGCCCGATCTCGTCAAGATGGGCTGGACCTCGCAGGCGCGCCTCGACGAGATCGTCGACCGCACCCGCAACGGCGGCGCCGAGATCGTCAATCTGCTCAAGACCGGCTCGGCCTTCTATGCTCCGGCGGCTTCCGCGATCGCGATGGCCGAGAGCTATCTGCGTGACAAGAAGCGCGTGCTGGCCTCGGCCGCCTACCTGAACGGCGAATACGGCGTGAAGGACATGTATGTCGGCGTGCCCGTCGTGATCGGCTCCAAGGGCGTCGAGCGCGTCGTCGAGATCGAGCTCGTCGGCAAGGACCGCGAAGCCTTCGACAAGTCGGTCGGCGCAGTGCAGGGTCTGGTTGACGCCTGCAAGAAGATCGCGCCCGATCTTCTGGGCCGCTAAACCCAACATTCCCCGCCGAAGATCGAAAAACCGGTCTTCGGCGGTTTCACTTCCGGGCCCCCGCTGCAACTCTTGTAGAGGACGGGGCGGGCTCCGGATCGGCAGTCCAGAGATCGATGTCAGAGAATCCGGGTTGCAGTTCCTGTGGTATATGGTATGCCAGCCACAAGACTGAGGTGGGCCTACGAGGTCACCGCCCGCGGGTTCAGGGAGCGACTAAATGAATATCCATGAATATCAGGCCAAAGCGCTGCTGAACGAGTTCGGTGTCGCGATCTCGAAGGGCGTTCCGGTCCTGAAGGCAACCGATGCGGACGCGGCGGCAAAGGCACTCCCGGGCCCGGTCTGGGTCGTGAAGAGCCAGATCCACGCCGGCGGCCGCGGCAAGGGCAAGTTCAAGGAAGCGTCGGCCGGCGACAAGGGCGGCGTCCGCATCGCCAAGTCGGCCGCGGAAGTTTCCGAATTCGCCAAGCAGATGCTCGGCGCAACGCTCGTCACCATCCAGACCGGACCCGCCGGCAAGCAGGTCAACCGCCTCTACATCGAGGACGGCTCAGACATCGACAAGGAATTCTACCTCTCGATCCTGGTCGACCGCGAGACCTCCCGCGTCTCCTTCGTGGTGTCGACTGAGGGCGGCGTCAACATCGAGGACGTCGCGCACAACACGCCTGAGAAGATCGTGACCTTCTCGATCGATCCCGCGACCGGCATCATGGGCCATCACGGCCGCACCGTCGCGAACGCGCTGAAACTCTCCGGCGATCTCGCCAAGCAGGCCGAGAAGCTCACCGCGCAGCTCTACGCGGCCTTCGTCGCGAAGGACATGTCGATGCTGGAGATCAACCCGCTCGTCGTGACCAAGCAGGGCCAGCTCCGCGTGCTCGACGCCAAGGTGTCGTTCGACGACAACGCCCTGTTTCGTCACCCCGAGGTGCTCGCGCTGCGCGACGAGACCGAGGAAGACGCCAAGGAAATCGAGGCGTCCAAATACGACCTCAACTACGTCACCCTCGACGGCAATATCGGCTGCATGGTCAACGGCGCCGGTCTCGCGATGGCGACGATGGACATCATCAAGCTCTACGGCATGGCGCCGGCGAACTTCCTCGACGTCGGCGGCAGCGCCAGCAAGGAAAAGGTCGCGGCCGCCTTCAAGATCATCACCGCGGATCCCAACGTGAAGGGCATCCTGGTCAACATCTTCGGTGGCATCATGAAGTGCGACGTGATCGCCGAGGGCGTCACGGCCGCCGTGCGTGAAGTCGGCCTCAGCGTGCCGCTGGTGGTTCGCCTCGAAGGCACCAATGTCGAGCTGGGCAAAAAGATCATTCGTGAATCCGGCCTGAACGTGGTGCCGGCCGACAATCTCGACGACGCCGCGCAGAAGATCGTGAAGGCCGTCAAGGGAGGCTGAGGCCATGACTCAGGACCATCTCGCTGCATCATCCCCGCTGCCGGAGCACGCGCGTCTTGCCGCGTTCGCCGGTGAATGGAATGGCGAAGAGGTGGTCTTTCCGTCGCGCTGGACGGAGGGTGGAACGGCGACTTCTCGCGTCGTGGCCCACATGGATCTCAATGGCTTCTATCTGATCCAGGACTCGGTCCAGACCCGCGACGGCAAGCAGAGCTTCGCCACCCACGGCATCTTCACCTTCGACCGCGAAGACCGGACCTACAAATTGTTCTGGTACGACTCGCTCGGCTACACGCCGCCTTCGCCCGCCTCCGGCGGGTGGGTCGGCAAGACCCTGACGCTGGTGCGCGGCTCGCTCCGCGGCAATGCGCGCCACGTCTATGAAATCATCGACGACGATTCCTATTCGTTGAAGATCCAGTTCTCGCCGGACGCAGAAGGCTGGGCCGACGTGCTCACCGGCGTCTACCGCCGCATCCACTGACCTCTCACTCGTTAGTTTCGCGAAAGCAGACCTCATGTCCATCCTGATCGACAAGAACACCAAGGTCATCTGCCAGGGCTTTACCGGCAAGAACGGCACCTTCCATTCGGAGGCCGCGATTGCCTATGGCACCAAGATGGTCGGCGGCACCTCGCCCGGCAAAGGCGGCGCGACGCATCTGGGGCTGCCGGTGTTCGACACCGTGCGCGAGGCGCGTGAGAAGACCGGTGCCGATGCATCGGTGATCTATGTGCCGCCGCCGGGCGCGGCCGATGCGATCTGCGAAGCCATCGACGCCGAGATCCCGCTGATCGTCTGCATCACGGAAGGTATCCCGGTCATCGACATGGTCAGGGTGAAGCGTTCGCTGGCCGGCTCCAAGTCGCGCCTGATCGGGCCGAACTGCCCGGGCGTCATGACCGCCGGCGAGTGCAAGATCGGCATCATGCCAGCCAACATCTTCAAGACCGGCAGCGTCGGCATCGTCTCCCGCTCCGGCACGCTGACCTACGAAGCCGTGTTCCAGACCACCCAGGAAGGCCTCGGCCAGACCACCGCGGTCGGCATCGGCGGCGACCCGGTCAAGGGAACCGAGTTTATCGACGTGCTGGAAATGCTGCTCGGCGACCCCAAGACCGAGTCGATCATCATGATCGGCGAGATCGGCGGTTCCGCCGAGGAGGACGCCGCCCAGTTCCTCAAGGACGAGGCCAAGCGCGGCCGCAAGAAGCCGATGGTCGGTTTCATCGCCGGTGTCACGGCCCCTCCCGGCCGTCGCATGGGCCACGCCGGTGCGATCATTTCGGGCGGCAAGGGCGACGCCGGTTCCAAGACCGACGCGATGAAATCGGCTGGAATTACAGTGTCGCCATCTCCCGCGCGCCTCGGCCACACGCTTGCCGAAAAATTGAAATCTTGATTCACACCTTCGTAATTTTCCGGGCGAAGTTTCGCAGCAAATAGGGTAAATGGTGCCTGTCGCGCTGGTCCTCTGCCGGGGAGCCCAGCGCCAGCGCCGTTTGTTATGCGCGAACCGAAATCGCCAGGAACTCAAGTATGTCTCGCCAAGACGCGAACGCAGCCTTTGCCCTCTCCTCCTTTTTGCAGGGCACCAACGCCACCTACATCGACGAAATCTACGCCCGCTACGAGAAGGACCCGTCCTCGGTGGATGCCGAGTGGCAGGACTTCTTCAAGAGCCTCAACGACCAGCCGGGTGACATCAGCAAGAACGCCCAAGGCCCGTCCTGGGAGCGCGCCAACTGGCCGCTGACCCCGCAGGATGATCTGACCTCCGCGCTCGACGGCAATTGGGCGGAAGTCGAGAAGACGGTCGGAGCCAAGATCGCTGCCAAGGCGCAGGCCAAGGGTGGCGATAAGAGCGGCGGCCTCTCCTCCGCCGACCTTCTCCAGGCCACCCGCGACTCGGTCCGGGCCCTGATGCTGATCCGGTCCTACCGCATGCGCGGTCACTTCCACGCCAAGCTCGATCCGCTCGGCATCGAAGCCCAGCGCAATCGCGAAGAGCTCGACCCGCGGACCTACGGCTTCAGCGAAGCCGATTTCGACCGCAAGATCTTCCTCGACCATGTGCTCGGTCTCGAATACGCCAGCTTGCGCGAAATCACCGCGATCTGCGAGCGCACCTACTGCCAGACGCTCGGCGTCGAGTTCATGCACATCACCAACGCGGCGCAGAAGGCGTGGATCCAGGAGCGGATCGAGGGGCCGGACAAGGAAATCTCGTTCACCCGCGAAGGTCGCCGTGCCATCCTGATGAAGTTGGTCGAAGCCGAAGGTTTCGAGAAATTCTGCGACACCAAGTTCACCGGCACCAAGCGCTTCGGCCTGGACGGTGCTGAATCGCTGATCCCCGCGCTCGAGCAGATCATCAAGCGCGGCGGCAATCTCGGCGTGAAGGAGGTCGTGCTGGGCATGCCGCACCGCGGCCGCCTCAACGTCCTGACCCAGGTGATGGGCAAGCCGCATCGCGCGCTGTTCCACGAGTTCAAGGGCGGTTCGGCCAATCCTGATGCGGTCGAAGGCTCGGGCGACGTCAAATATCACCTCGGCGCGTCTTCGGATCGCGAGTTCGACGGCAACCGCATCCATCTGTCGCTGACCGCCAACCCCTCGCATCTGGAGATCGTCGATCCCGTGGTGCTCGGAAAAGTCCGCGCCAAGCAGGATCAGCACGGCGATCCGCCGGATATGCGCATCTCGGTGATGCCGCTGCTGATGCACGGTGACGCCGCGTTCGCCGGCCAGGGCGTGGTCGCGGAATGTTTCGGCCTGTCGGACCTGAAGGGCTACCGCACCGGCGGCTCCGTGCACTTCATCGTCAACAACCAGATCGGCTTCACCACCTATCCGCGTTATTCCCGTTCGTCGCCTTACCCGTCCGACGTGGCGAAGATGATCGACGCGCCGATCTTCCACGTCAACGGCGACGATCCGGAAGCCGTCGTGTTCGCGGCCAAGGTTGCGACCGAGTTCCGGCAGAAATTCCACAAGCCCGTCGTCATCGACATGTTCTGCTACCGCAGGCATGGCCATAACGAGGGCGACGAGCCGGCTTTCACCCAGCCGGTGATGTACAAGAAGATCGCGGCCCATCCGTCGACGCTCGAACTCTACGCCCGCCGCCTCATCAGCGAAGGCGTGTTGACCGAGGGCGAGGTCGAGAAGGCCAAGGCCGACTGGCGCGCGCGGCTCGATGCCGAACTCGAAGCCGGCTCCGGCTACAAGCCCAACAAGGCCGATTGGCTCGACGGCAAATGGGCCGGCTTCAAGATCGCCGATCAGGAAGAAGATGCGCGGCGTGGCGTCACCGGCGTCGACATCGCCGCCCTGAAGGACATCGGTCGCAAGATCACCAAGGTGCCGGACGGTTTCCGCGTCCACCGCACGATCCAGCGCTTCCTAGAAAACCGCGCCAAGGCGATCGACGGCGGCACGGGCATCGACTGGGCGACCGGCGAAGCGCTGGCGTTCTGCACGCTGCTCAACGAGAACCACCATGTCCGCCTGTCCGGACAGGATTCGGAGCGCGGCACTTTCTCGCAGCGCCACTCGGTCCTGATCGACCAGGAAGACGAGAGCCGCTACACGCCGTTCAACCATCTCGGTCACGAGCAGGGCCATTACGAGGTCATCAACTCGCTGCTGTCGGAAGAAGCCGTGCTCGGCTTCGAATACGGCTATTCGCTCGCCGAGCCGAACACGCTCACCCTGTGGGAAGCGCAGTTCGGCGACTTCGCCAACGGCGCGCAGGTCGTGTTCGACCAGTTCATCTCCTCGGGTGAGCGCAAATGGCTGCGCATGTCCGGCCTCGTCTGCCTCCTGCCGCACGGCTATGAAGGCCAGGGACCGGAGCACTCCTCGGCGCGTCTGGAGCGCTATCTGCAGATGTGCGCGGAAGACAACATGCAGGTGGTCTATCCGACCACGCCGGCGAACTACTTCCACGTGCTGCGCCGGCAGCTTCATCGCGAGATCCGCAAGCCGCTGATCGTGATGACGCCGAAGTCCCTGCTGCGTCACAAGCGGGCGGTGTCGCGTCTCGAGGAGCTCGCGAAGGGAACGACCTTCCACCGCATCCTCTATGACGACGCCCAGATGCTGCCGAGCGAAGCGATCAAGCTCGTTCCCGACGAGAAGATCCGCCGCATCGTGCTCTGCTCGGGCAAGGTCTATTACGACCTCTACGAGGAGCGCGAGAAGCGCGGCATGGACGACATCTATCTGATGCGCGTCGAGCAGCTCTATCCGGTGCCGCTCAAGGCGCTGGTGGCCGAACTGTCGCGCTTCAAGAAGGCCGAAGTGGTGTGGTGCCAGGAAGAGCCGCGCAACATGGGTGCCTGGCACTTCATCGAGCCCTATCTGGAGTGGGTGCTGAACCAGGTGAACGGTGCGAGCCGGCGTCCGCGTTATGTCGGCCGCGCCGCCTCCGCTGCGACCGCCACGGGTCTGATGTCGAAGCATCAGGCGCAGCTGAAGGCGTTCCTGGACGAAGCATTGAGCTGAGAAGTTTTTACACCTCGTCATGCCCCGCCTTGTGCGCAATTGCGCACCGGGGCGGGGGATCCAGTATTCCGCGCCGCCCGTCTCTATCACGACTGTCACGGCGTACTGGATCGCCCGCATCCGCGGGCGCTGACATCTGCACCTATGTCCGCATTGGCGATCTCCTTAAGGAAAAGACCATGACTGAAATTCGTGTGCCGACCCTCGGCGAATCCGTCACCGAGGCCACCATCGGCCGCTGGTTCAAGAAGGCCGGCGATCCCGTCGCCGTCGACGAGCCCTTGGTGGAGCTCGAGACCGACAAGGTCACCATCGAAGTCCCGGCGCCCTCAGCCGGCACGCTGAGCGAGATCATCGCCGCCGATGGTGCCACCGTCGCCGTCGGCGCGCTGCTCGGCCAGATTACCGAAGGCGCCGCCGGCGCTGCCAAGCCGGCAGCTGCGCCCGCGAAGCCCGCGGCTGCCGCTCCTGCGGCCGCTGCTGCTCCCGCCGCGGCGAAGGCGCCACCGGCCGATGCGCCGCTCGCTCCCTCCGTGCGAAAGCTCTCGGCCGAGACCGGCGTCGATGCCTCGACCGTTCCCGGCTCCGGCAAGGACGGGCGCGTCACCAAGGGCGACATGCTCGCCGCGATCGAGCGTGCGGCCTCGGCGCCGACCCCCGTCAACCAGCCGGCCGCAGCGGTTCAGGTCCGCGCACCGTCGCCGGCCGATGACGCCGCCCGCGAAGAGCGCGTCAAGATGACCCGGCTGCGCCAGACCATCGCGCGCCGCCTCAAGGACGTGCAGAACACCGCCGCGATGCTCACGACCTTCAACGAGGTCGACATGACCAACGTCATGGCGCTGCGTGCCCACTACAAGGATGCGTTCGAGAAGAAGCATGGCTCGAAGCTCGGCTTCATGGGCTTCTTCACCAAGGCCGTCGTCCAGGGGCTGAAGGACATCCCGGCCGTCAACGCCGAGATCGACGGCACCGATCTGATCTACAAGAACTACTATCACATCGGCGTCGCCGTCGGCACCGACAAGGGCCTCGTCGTGCCCGTGGTGCGCGACTGCGACAACAAGTCGATCGCCGACATCGAGAAGGGCATCGCCGATTTCGGCCGCCGCGCCCGCGACGGCCAGCTCAAGATCGACGAGATGCAGGGCGGCACCTTCACCATCACCAATGGCGGCATCTACGGCTCGCTGATGTCGACCCCGATCCTGAACGCGCCGCAGTCCGGCATCCTCGGCATGCACAAGATCCAGGAGCGGCCGATGGTCGTCGGCGGCAAGATCGAGGTCCGCCCGATGATGTATCTGGCGCTGTCCTACGATCACCGCGTCATCGACGGCAAGGAAGCCGTGACCTTCCTTGTCCGCGTCAAGGAGAGCCTGGAAGATCCGGCGCGCCTGGTGCTCGATCTCTGATCGCTGATGCTCTGCGAGCGCCGTCGCCTTTCGCGACGGCGCGTGTCGAACTACGGAGGCGCGCGTGACGGATAAAGTCGTTGTCATCACCGGCGGCAGCCGCGGCATCGGCCGTGCGACCGCAATTGCCGCCGCGGCACGCGGCTTCCGGATCGTTGTCGGCTATGCCAGCAACAAGACGGCCGCCGATGAGGTGGTCGCCGAGATCGCGGCCAGCAACGGCAAGGCCATCGCGGTGAAATGCGACGTCGCCGAGGAAAGCGACATCCTGGCGCTGTTCAAGGCCGCGGACGCGTTCGGCACGCTCGGCGCGCTCGTCAACAATGGCGGTATTGTCGGGACCAGCGGCGTGCGCGTCGACGAGATGTCGGCCGAGCGCATCCAGCGTGTGATGGCGGTCAACGTCACCGGCTCCATCCTCTGCGCGCGCGAAGCCGTGAAGCGGATGTCGACCAGGCATGGCGGCCAGGGCGGCGTCATCGTCAATCTGTCGTCGGTTGCGGCCAAGCTCGGCGCGCCGAACACCTATGTCGACTATGCCGCGTCCAAGGGCGCGATCGATTCCTTCACCATCGGCCTCGGCTATGAGGTTGCCGGCGAGGGCATTCGCGTCGCGGGCATCCGCCCCGGCCTGATCGACACCGAAATCCACGCTGCCGGCGGTGAGCCCGACCGCGCCCATCGCTTGGCCCATATGGTGCCGATGAAGCGCGTCGGTACGGCCGATGAAGTCGCCAATGCCATCGTCTGGCTGATGTCGGACGATGCCTCCTACGTTACCTCAGCCATTCTCGATGTGTCCGGCGGACGCTGACGCGCCGCGCGGACGCTGACACATCCTTCAACGCTAAACTTACGGGACTTTCTCTCATGGCTACCTACGATCTCGTCGTCATCGGCACCGGACCGGGCGGTTATGTCTGCGCGGTGCGTGCAGCGCAGCTCGGCATGAAAGTCGCCGTGGTGGAAAAGAACGCGACGCTCGGCGGCACCTGCCTCAATGTCGGCTGCATGCCGTCGAAGGCGCTGCTGCATGCCTCCGAAATGTTCGAGGAGGCCGGGCATTCCTTCGCCAAGATGGGCGTCAGCGTCTCCGCGCCGAAGCTCGATTTGCCTGCGATGATGAACTTCAAGCAGCAGGGCATCGACGGCAACGTCAAGGGCGTCGAGTTCCTGATGAAGAAGAACAAGATCGACGTGCTCAAGGGCGCCGGCAAGATTCTCGGCACCGGCAAGGTCGAGATCTCCGCCGACGGCAAGTCGCAGGTCGTCGAAACCAAGAGCATCGTGATCGCCACCGGCTCGGACATCGCGCGGCTCAAGGGCATCGAGATCGACGAGACCCGCATCGTGTCGTCGACCGGTGCGCTGTCGCTGGACAAGGTCCCCGGCAAGTTGCTGATCGTCGGCGCCGGCGTGATCGGCCTCGAGCTCGGCTCGGTCTGGCACCGTCTCGGCGCCGAAGTGGTCGTCGTCGAATTCCTCGACCGCATCCTGCCCGGCATGGACGGCGAGATCGCCAAGCAATTCCAGCGCATCCTGGAGAAGCAGGGCTTTGCCTTCAAGCTCAGTGCCAAGGTCACGGGCGTGGACACCTCCGGCAAGACGCTGAAGGCGACGATCGAGCCCGCCGCGGGGGGCGCTGCCGAGACGCTGGAGGCCGACGTCGTTCTCGTCTGTATCGGCCGTGTGCCGTACACGGAGGGGCTCGGCCTGAAGGAAGCCGGTGTTGCACTCGACAATCGCGGCCGCGTGCAGATCGACCCGCATTTCGCCACCAGCGTGAAGGGCGTCTATGCCATCGGCGACGTCGTCGCGGGCCCGATGCTCGCGCACAAGGCCGAGGATGAAGGCGTCGCGGTTGCCGAGATCATCGCCGGGCAGGCCGGCCACGTGAACTACGATGTTATCCCAGGCGTCGTGTATACCACGCCGGAAGTATCCTCCGTCGGCAAGACCGAGGAGGAGCTGAAGCAGGCGGGCGTGGCTTATACGGTCGGAAAGTTTCCCTTTACCGCCAACGGGCGCTCCAAGGTCAACCAGACCACCGACGGCTTTGTGAAGATTCTCGCAGATGCGAAGACCGATCGCGTCCTCGGCGTGCACATTATCGGCCGCGAAGCCGGCGAAATGATCCATGAGGCAGCCGTTCTCATGGAGTTTGGCGGCAGCGCGGAGGATCTCGCGCGCACGTGCCACGCGCACCCGACGCGCTCCGAGGCCATCAAGGAAGCCGCGCTTGCAGTCGGCAAGCGGGCCATCCATATGTAGGTCGCGCCCAGCGCCGAATCGGGCGGGAAACACATGCTACGCCGCCTGCTTCAACCGGTCTGGGTCCTGCTTGCGATCATCTTCCTGATCGAAGCCTGGCTGTGGGACCATCTCGAACCGATCGTCGCGCGGGTTGTCGCAATCGTCCCGCTTGCGCGGTTCAAGCAATGGCTGTCGGACCGCGTCGATGCGCTGTCGCCAGCGATGACGCTGATCGTGTTCGCTGTACCGATCGTCCCGCTGTTTCCGCTCAAGCTGGTTGGCCTGTGGCTGCTCACGCACGAATACTGGACCAGCGCGGTCTTCACCATCGTGTTCGCAAAGCTGCTCGGGGTCGGCGTCACCGCCTTCGTGTTCGACGTGACGCGCGACAAGCTGATGGAGATGGCGTGGTTCGAGCGGCTCTATGATCTGGTGCTGAAGCTGCGTGCCAAGGCCGCCGAGCTGGTCGATCCGGTCAAGCGACGCATCAAGGAGCTGATCGCCGGCAACGGCGAAGGCTGGTCCTCCCGCACGCTCCGCCTGATCCAGCGCTTTCGCAAGAGCGTGCACGAAGCGCGGTGAAGCCTCACCGCAGACTCGCTGTCATCGCCCGGCTTGACCGGGCGATCCAGTATTCCAGAGACGGCAATGGCTACGGAGAAGCCGCGGCGTACTGGATGCCCCGGTCAAGCCGGGGCATGACAGCGCGCATGTCGCTGCGCTCATGCGGGCTACGAGCCTCAATGCAGATGCAGCAGATGCGGCGACCATGCGCCGAGCATGGTCATCCCAAGTCCGGCAAGCGACAGCAGGCCCGCGATCCAGGCGAGCGGCAGCATGCCGGTGATGATGGTGGCTGAGGCCAGCACGATGCCGATCTGGAAGGCGGCGGACGCCAGCTCGAAGTGATGATATTTCGCAGTCGCCTCGTCGCGCTCATGCTCGGCGTGCTTGGCCTTTTCGGCCAGCTGCTCGGTGCCTTCGCCGGTCTCCGGCTCGGAGCGGTAGCGCTGCGCGGTCTTCTGCCAGTCCTCGATCTGCTTCTGCACGGCCACCTTGTTGGCCTCGTCGCTCGCCGCGCCGAGGATGAGCTTGCCCTGGTCGGCCATGGTCTGCACCACGGTGCGGCGGATGCTCTTGGCCTGGAAGAACGCCCAGAGGTTGGAGGCCTCGACGTTCTTGCTGATCGATTCGGTCTGGGCGCCCTTGCCGAGCGTCTCGGAGATCGCCAGGAACAGCGCCAGAACCGCGATCAGGAGCGCGATCTTCTTGTTCGAGCCGGACGCGTGTTCGGCGTGCTCGGCATGCTCCATGCTTTCATGTGCGCTCATAAATCCCTCCTGCCTGTTTACCAACGATTGACCGAACTGCGCGACGGGCGCAAGTGGCAAGCCGCGATGGCCGTTGCAATTAAGGGTTTCGCGTCGGGGCTGATCTAGTCCTGTCCCATGACCACAGCGGAATTCATCGCAGCCTGCGTCTGGCCTTCCATCCTCGCATCCGCGCTTGCGCTGCTGAAGGCCCGCAACACCGCGGCCTTTCCGTTCGTCGGCAAGATTGTCCTCGCGCTTGGCCTGACCTACATCGGCCTGTTGCGGTTTTATGACAAGAGCTCGATCATCGCAGTCAACGACGTCCATGTCGGCCTCGTTGTTCTGGGCCTGATTATCGTCGGCTCGCAGCTGCGACAACCTCCGCTGTACGGCTCATGGCGTGACCAGGCGAAGGCGTTCGCCTCGATGATCCTGATCGTGCTGCTCGGCAGCGGTCTTGCATGGTATGCCGGACGAATGCTGTTTCTCGATCACCTGACGTCCCGCCTTGTGATCGAAGGCCGTGTCGATCGTGCGTGGAGGTCAGGTAGCCGCCGCAAAGCGGACTATCTCGTTCGCATCGCGGGCCAACCGGTGAAGGTCACGGCGCCGCTGTACGAGCGGCTGGAGACGTTCAGGCCGATGGTCCGCGTCGAGGTCGGGCGCGGCTCGAACTACGTCTACGATATCGAGTATCTCGCCAACTGAGCCGCTATCGGCGCGGATGCGCGCTGGCATAGACTTCCAGCAGCCGCTCGGCATCGATGCCGGTATAGATCTGCGTGGTCGAGAGCGAGGCATGGCCGAGCAATTCCTGGATCGCGCGCAAATCGCCGCCGCGTGACAACAGGTGCGTGGCGAAGGAATGCCGGAGCGCGTGCGGCGTGGCGCTGTCGGGCAGGCCGAGCGCGCCGCGCAGCCGCTCCATCGCGAGCTGGATGATGCGCGGGCTCAAGGGCCCGCCGCGTGCGCCGACGAAGATCGGCCCCTCCGCCGGCAGCGGATACGGGCACATGGAAACGTATTCTTGCACCAGTGCGAGCACGTTCTGGAGCACCGGCACCATGCGGGTCTTGTTGCCTTTGCCCGTCACGATCAGCACGTCGCCTTCACCGGGACGCGGGACCTCGCGGCGCGTCAGCCCCAGCGCTTCGGAGATGCGCAGGCCTGAGCCGTAGAGGAGAGCCATCACGGCGGCGTCGCGCGCAAGAATCCAGGTCTCGCGGTCCTCGCCGGCGCGCTCGTCGGCGTCCGCAAGACGTTTGGCCGACGCCATCGGCAGCGGCTTGGGCAGGCTCTTTGCGACTTTCGGCGCGCGGATCGCCGAGAGCGCCCCGACCTTGCCCTTGCCTTCGCGCTCGAGAAAGCGGCCGAACGAGCGCAGGCCCGCGAGCGCGCGCATCAGGCTGCGGCCGGCAATATCGTCGGCGCGGCGCATCGCCATGAAGGCTCTGATATCGGTGGCCTCCAGCGCGGCGAAACGCTTTAGCGTCACTCGCTCGCCCCAATGGCCGCAGAGGAAAATCAGGCACTGCCGCAAATCGCGGGCATAGGCTTCCAGCGTCTTCGGCGACAGCCGCCGCTCCGCGCCGAGATGCGACAGCCAGCGCGTCATCTCCTGCGCGATATCAGGATCGGCGCTGGCGAGGTCGATTTGTGGGGCGGCCGCTTTGCTCATGCGCTCTGGACGTGGTGATTCCACTCAGTATATCGCATCACACTCGTTTATCGTTCGCTAAGGCCGCCTCAGGGCGCTAGCCTTGAAGCCCTCGGGTTCCGATTCCCCTCCATGGATCACACGTCGCGCAGCAACGCCGTCTCCGCCAACGCGACCCGCATGGTCGACGTGCTGGTGCCGGTCGCGCTCGACCAGACCTATTCCTACAAGGTGCCGCGCGGGATGGAGCTGAAGGCGGGCGACATTATTGGCGTGCCGCTCGGCCCGCGCGAGGTGCTCGCCGTGGTCTGGGCCGAAAACGCCAATCCTGATCCGCGCCTGCACAACCGCCTTAAGGAGGTCAGCGAAAAGCTCGACATCCCGCCGCTGAAGCCCGAGCTGCGTGCGGTCGTGGACTGGATCGCCAATTACACGTTGAGCCCGCGCGGCATGGTGCTGCGCATGTGCCTGCGGATGGGCGACAACCTCGGCCCCGAGCGGGTGCGCGCCGGCGTGCGCCTGGTCGGCGATCCGCCAAAACGTCTGACGCCGGCGCGGCAGCGCCTGATCGAGGTGCTGTCGGACCGGCTGCTGCACGGCAAGTCCGAGGCGGCCAGAGAGGCCGGGGTTTCGGCCGGCGTGATCGACGGCCTCGTCGACGAAGGAACGCTCTCGGTCGAGCCGATGCCCCCGCCGCCGCCGCCGCCGGCCCCAGATCCGGATTTCAGCCGGCCGGATTTTTCGCCGCTTCAGCGCGCCGGGGTCGATGCCATGCGCGCACTCGCCGCCAACGGCAGCTTTCACGTCGCGCTGCTCGACGGTGTCACCGGCTCGGGCAAGACCGAGGTTTACTTCGAAGCCGTCGCCGAGGCGATCCGCCGCGGAAAACAGTCGCTCATCCTGATGCCGGAGATCGGGCTCACCGGCCAGTTCCTCGATCGCTTCGCGCAGCGCTTTGGCGTGCGCCCTCTGGAATGGCATTCCGAACTGACGCCGCGCACCCGCGCGCGCAATTGGGCGGCGATCTCCGAGGGCAGCGCGCCGGTTGTGGTCGGCGCGCGCTCAGCGCTCTTTCTGCCCTACGCCAATCTCGGCCTCATCGTGGTCGATGAAGAGCACGACCAAGCCTACAAGCAGGACGAGGGCGTGCATTATCACGCCCGTGACATGGCGGTGGTGCGCGCGCATATCGCAAAGGTTCCGATCGTGCTGGCGTCGGCGACGCCGTCGGTCGAATCCGAGGTCAATGCGCGCAAGAACCGCTATCAGCGCATCGCTCTGCCGTCGCGCTTCGGCGGCCAGCACATGCCACATATCGAGGCCATTGACATGCGCCGCGAGCCGCCGGCGCGCGGCCGCTTCATCTCGCCGCGGCTGGCGTCTGAGATCAGGACCGCGATCGAGCGGCGCGAGCAGGCGCTACTGTTCCTCAATCGCCGCGGTTATGCACCGTTGACGCTGTGCCGCGCCTGCGGCCATCGCTTCGCCTGCACCATCTGCGATGCCTGGCTGGTCGATCACCGCTTCCGCCAGCGCCTCGTCTGTCACCATTGCGGCTTCTCGATGCCGCGCCCGCAAACCTGTCCGCATTGCGCGGCGGAGGAATCGCTGGTCGCGGTCGGGCCCGGCGTCGAGCGCTTGCAGGAGGAGGCGGCGGCGCTCTTCCCGGAGGCGCGCACCATGGTGCTGTCGAGCGATCTCATCACCTCGATCGAGACGATGCGCTCCGAGCTGAATGACATCGCGGAGGGCCGCGTCGACGTCATCATCGGCACCCAACTCGTCGCCAAGGGCCACAATTTCCCGCGGCTCAATCTGGTCGGCGTGGTCGATGCGGATCTCGGCCTGTCCAATGGCGATCCGCGCGCCTCGGAACGCACCTGGCAATTGCTCAACCAGGTGATCGGCCGCGCCGGCCGCGAGCAGGGCCGCGGCGTCGGCTATCTCCAGACCCATCAGCCCGATCATCCGGTGATGAAGGCGCTGATCGCCTGCGACCGCGAAGCATTCTACGACAGCGAGATCGATTTGCGCGAACGCACGCTCTATCCGCCGTTCGGGCGGCTCGCGAGCCTGATCATTTCCGCCGGCGACCGGCCGAGCGCCGAAGGCTTTGGCCGCCACCTCGTCGCGCTCGCGCCGCGCGACGAGCGCGTGGTGGTGCTGGGCCCGGCGGAAGCCCCGCTCGCGGTCATCAAGGGCCGTTACCGCTTCCGCATTCTGGTGAAATCCGCGCGCGGCTTCGACCTGTCGGATTATTTGCGCAACTGGCTTGCCGTATGCCCGAAGCCGAAGGGCAATCAAAAGCTCGAAGTCGACGTCGATCCGCAGAGCTTTTTGTAGGGGGCTGCGAAAACTCTCTCCCGTCATTGCGAGCGTAGCGAAGCAATCCAGAATCCCTCCACGGAGGCAGTCTGGATTGCTTCGTCTCACCGCTCCTCGCAATAACGGCGGAAGAACAAACAAAAAGCCCGCCGTCCCCCAAGACGGCGAGCTTGTTTCATGCGTCGCGCTTTAGGAGACGACTTCGGCAGTGACGCGGCCGACGCCGGCGCCGGTGAGGCCGATGGCACGGGCAGCGCCCGTGGAGAGGTCGAGGACACGGCCGCGGATAAACGGGCCACGGTCGTTGATGGTGACGATGACGCTCGAGCCGCCATGGGTGACACGCAGCTTGGTGCCGAACGGCAGTGAACGGTGCGCCGCGGTCATGGCGTTCTGGTTGAAGCGCTGGCCCGAGGCGGTCCTGCTGCCGGACTCGTTCCCGTAAAAGGAAGCCATGCCGGAGAAGGAACGTCCGGTGCCCTGCGACGGCGTCATCGATGCATTGGCGTTACGCCAATCGTAGGTCGTGTTGGCATCGGTCTGGGCGTGGTGGCGGTGATGATGGTGGGAATAGCGATGGTGATGGCGGGATTTGGCGGAAGCTTCGGTGGCAGTTCCCCCGATGAGAAGAGTTGCGGCAACGAAGGCGATCGCCGTACGCGGCCGGGTCACTGAGCCCAGCGTCTTCAAACAAAGCATATATTGGTCCCTAACTAGTATTGCCACATATGTGGCAAGTGGAGCCCCCGTAAGTTTGCGAGCGGGATCGCGTTTCGATTCCTAATGAGGCATGAATTGGGCAGTAAATCCGTTCTGTGTCGCCCTGTAATATCTTGTTACCGGCAGGGATATTCGGCCGACATTCCGTAATATTGGAATTTAACGATTTGTTAACCTCTATATTACTTACGAATACTGTAAAACGAAGTCATCGATTTCCGCATTTAGAATTCAGAAAGTATTCGGCGAGTGGAGCCGGGAGGGCCGGAATCACGCCTCAGCGATCCGTGTTCATGGCCGCTATGCGCTGAGGGCAGGAACCAATCGCCGGCCTCGGCTCAGGGGTGGGCTTAAGCGCTGTGGCAATTCCGCGGCATGCAAGGTCGTCGTCGCGTCGTCGTGGAGTGCGACGAACTGGCGACAGAACGTCATGCCTTTAATTTGGCGTCATGTTGCACGTGCGCGCCTGCTATGTTAGCAAAGCCGCGATTTTAACGAGCCCGGCACTTCCGTGCGGGGTCGAAAATCGAAGTCCCGCTTGAATTCCAAGGGCTTGGATCGCTAGGCGCCGCTTCGTGGCGACGGTTTTTCCCTTGCGAGTTTGACAGCAAAAAGAGCACGTCTGTGGCTGCAGAAGATACGTCCGTTTCCGGTGTGTCGGGCCGTTATGCAACGGCCTTGTTTGAACTGGCCCGCGACCAGAAAGTGGTCGACGAGGTCAAGGCCGATCTCGAGAAATTCGAGGGCATGCTGAACGAGAGCGCCGATTTGAAGCGCCTCGTCCGGAGCCCCGTGTTCGCGGCCGATGCCCAGTCCAGAGCCCTCTCGGCCGTGCTGGACAAGGCCGGCATCGCCGGCATCTCCGCCAATTTCCTGAAAGTGCTGACCGCCAACCGCCGCCTGTTCGCGGTGGCTGACGTCATCCGCGCCTATCGCGCCCTGGTCGCCAAGTTCAAGGGCGAGGCCACGGCCGACGTCACCGTGGCGGAGGCGCTCTCGGACAAGAATCTCGACGCCCTCAAGGTTGCCCTGAAGTCGGTGACCGGCAAGGACGTCGCGCTCAACGTGAAGGTCGATCCCTCGATCATCGGTGGCCTCGTGGTCAAGCTTGGCAGCCGAATGATCGATAGCTCGCTTCGCACCAAACTCAATTCGATCAAGCACGCGATGAAAGAGGCAGGCTGATGGACATCCGCGCCGCGGAAATTTCCGCGATCCTCAAGGACCAGATCAAGAATTTCGGCCAGGAAGCTGAAGTCTCCGAAGTCGGACAGGTGCTGTCCGTCGGCGACGGTATCGCCCGCGTTTTCGGTCTGGATAACGTCCAGGCCGGTGAAATGGTCGAATTCGAGAACGGCACCCGCGGCATGGCGCTGAACCTCGAAACCGACAACGTCGGTATCGTTATTTTCGGCGCTGACCGCGAGATCAAGGAAGGTCAGACCGTCAAGCGCACCCGCGCCATCGTGGACGCGCCGGTCGGCAAGGGCCTGCTCGGCCGCGTCGTCGACGCGCTCGGCAACCCCATCGACGGCAAGGGCCCGATCCAGGCCGACAAGCGCATGCGCGTCGACGTCAAGGCGCCCGGCATCATTCCGCGCAAGTCGGTGAACGAGCCGATGGCGACCGGCCTCAAGGCGATCGATGCCCTGATCCCGATCGGCCGCGGCCAGCGCGAGCTGATCATCGGCGACCGTCAGACCGGCAAGACCGCGATCGCGCTCGACACCATCCTCAACCAGAAGCCGCTCAACGCGCAGCCGGACGAGAACATCAAGCTGTATTGCGTCTACGTCGCGATCGGCCAGAAGCGCTCGACGGTTGCCCAGTTCGTGAAGGTGCTGGAAGAGCAGGGCGCGCTCGAATATTCGATCATCGTCGCCGCCACCGCGTCGGATCCGGCACCGATGCAGTACATCGCGCCGTTCACCGGCTGCACCATGGGCGAGTACTTCCGCGACAACGGCATGCACGCCGTCATCATCTATGACGATTTGTCCAAGCAGGCCGTCGCCTACCGCCAGATGTCGCTCCTGCTGCGCCGCCCGCCGGGCCGCGAAGCCTATCCGGGCGACGTATTCTATCTGCATTCCCGCCTGCTCGAGCGCGCGGCGAAGCTGAACAAGGACCAGGGTTCGGGCTCGCTGACGGCGCTGCCGGTCATCGAAACCCAGGCCAACGACGTGTCGGCCTACATTCCGACCAACGTCATCTCGATCACCGACGGCCAGATCTTCCTGGAAACCGACCTGTTCTTCCAGGGCATTCGCCCCGCGGTGAACGTCGGTCTGTCGGTGTCGCGCGTCGGCTCCTCGGCACAGACGAAGGCCACCAAGAAGGTCGCCGGCAAGATCAAGGGCGAGCTCGCGCAGTACCGCGAAATGGCGGCGTTCGCGCAGTTCGGCTCCGACCTCGACGCCTCGACCCAGCGCCTGCTCAATCGCGGCTCGCGTCTGACCGAGCTCCTGAAGCAGCCGCAGTTCGCGCCGCTGAAGATGGAAGAGCAGGTCTGCGTGATCTGGGCCGGCACCAACGGCTATCTCGACCCGCTGCCGGTCAACAAGGTGCGCGCGTTCGAGGACGGTCTGTTGTCGCTGCTGCGCGGCAAGAACGTCGAGATCCTCAACGCGATCCGCGACAGCCGCGATCTCTCCGACGACACCGCCGCCAAGCTGAAGTCGGTGGTCGAAGGTTTCGCCAAGAGCTTCGCATAAGAGAACGGTCGCAAGGCCGGGCTTCTTGTCCCGGCCTTCCGTGCCTCACTGCATGGAAACGAAGACGTGGATGCCCGGGACACGCCCGGGCATGACGACTGGGATAGGCTAGCGGCTTGATCCAAGGGGTCGAACCGCCGGGGTGAACGAAGAATGGCGTCACTTAAAGACATGCGCGTCCGCATCGCCTCCACCAAGGCGACGCAGAAGATCACCAAGGCCATGCAGATGGTCGCGGCGTCCCGGTTGCGCCGCGCCCAGCAAGCGGCCGAGGCGGCGCGGCCCTATGCCGACAAGATGAGCGCGGTGATCTCCAACATCGCCAGCGCTGCCGCCGGTTCGCCCGGCGCCCCGGTGCTGCTGGCCGGCACCGGCAAGGATCAGGTTCACCTACTGCTGGTCTGCACCGGCGAGCGTGGTCTGTCCGGCGCGTTCAACTCCTCGATCGTGCGCCTCGCGCGCGAGCGCGCCCAGGCGCTGTTGGCGCAGGGCAAGGAAGTCAAATTCTTCTGCGTCGGCCGCAAGGGCTACGAGCAGCTCCGCCGCCTGTACGACAAGCAGATCGTCGAGCATCTCGACCTGCGCGGCGTTCGTCAGCTCGGCTTCGTCAACGCGGACGACATCGCCAAGAAGGTGCTGGCCCGCTTCGATAACGGCGAATTCGACGTCTGCACGCTGTTCTACGCGCAGTTCAAGTCGGTGATCGCCCAGGTCCCGACCGCGCAGCAGATCATTCCGCTGACCGTGGAAGAAAAGGCGGCGACCGCGCCGTCGACGTCCTACGACTATGAGCCGGAGGAAGACGAACTCCTCTCCGGCCTGTTGCCGCGGAACATCGCGGTGCAGATTTTCCGTGCGCTGCTGGAAAACAACGCCTCGTTCTATGGCGCGCAGATGAGCTCCATGGACAACGCCACCCGCAACGCCGGCGAAATGATCCGCAAGCAAACCCAGATCTACAACCGAACCCGTCAAGCCCAGATCACCAAGGAGCTGATCGAGATCATCTCCGGCGCCGAGGCGGTCTGACGCACGAACCAAACGACGGTCGTTCAAGTAAAGAATTTCGAAGGAGAGCTTCATGGCTACAGCAGCTACCCAGGTCGGTCGCGTCACCCAGGTCATGGGCGCCGTCGTCGACGTTCAGTTCGAAGGCCATCTGCCGGCCATTCTGAATTCGTTGGAAACCAGGAACGGCAACATCCGCCTCGTGCTGGAAGTTGCACAGCATCTCGGTGAGTCCACCGTGCGCACGATCGCGATGGACGTGACCGAAGGTCTGGTCCGCGGCCAGGAAGTGACCGACACCGGTCAGCCGATCTCGGTTCCGGTGGGTGCAGGCACGCTCGGGCGCATCATGAACGTGATCGGCGAGCCGATCGACGAAGCCGGTCCGATCCAGTCCGAAGGCATGCGCGCCATCCACCAGGAAGCGCCGAGCTACACCGACCAGTCGACCGAAGCTGAAATTCTCGTCACCGGCATCAAGGTCGTCGACTTGCTCGCGCCCTACGCCAAGGGCGGCAAGATCGGCCTGTTCGGCGGCGCCGGCGTCGGCAAGACCGTGCTGATTCAGGAGCTGATCAACAACGTCGCGAAGGCGCACGGTGGTTACTCCGTGTTCGCCGGCGTCGGCGAGCGTACCCGCGAGGGCAACGACCTCTATCACGAGTTCATCGAGTCCAAGGTCAACGCCGATCCGCATAATCCGGATCCGAGCGTCAAGTCGAAGTGCGCGCTGGTGTTCGGCCAGATGAACGAGCCGCCCGGCGCTCGCGCCCGCGTCGGCCTCACCGGTCTGACCGTCGCCGAGCACTTCCGCGACCAGGGCCAGGACGTGCTGTTCTTCGTCGACAACATCTTCCGCTTCACCCAGGCCGGCTCTGAAGTGTCGGCGCTGCTCGGTCGTATCCCGAGCGCCGTGGGTTACCAGCCGACGCTCGCCACCGACATGGGCGCGCTGCAGGAGCGCATCACCACCACGCAGAAGGGTTCGATCACCTCGGTGCAGGCCATTTACGTTCCGGCCGACGACTTGACCGACCCGGCGCCCGCGACCTCGTTCGCGCATTTGGACGCCACCACGGTGTTGAACCGCGCGATCTCGGAAAAGGGCATCTATCCGGCGGTGGACCCGCTCGACTCGACCTCGCGCATGCTCTCGCCGCTCGTCGTCGGCCAGGAGCACTACGACACCGCGCGTCAGGTCCAGCAGGTGCTGCAGCGCTACAAGTCGCTGCAGGACATCATCGCCATTCTCGGCATGGACGAGCTTTCGGAAGAGGACAAGCTGACGGTGGCCCGCGCCCGCAAGATTGAGCGCTTCCTGTCGCAGCCGTTTCACGTCGCCGAAATCTTCACCGGCTCGCCCGGCAAGTTCGTCGACCTCGCGGACACCATCAAGGGCTTCCGCGGCCTCTGCGAAGGCAAGTACGACCACCTGCCGGAAGCCGCCTTCTACATGGTCGGCACCATCGAAGAGGCGATCGAGAAGGGCAAGAAGCTGGCGGCCGAGGCGGCCTAAGCTGCGAAGGGCGAGCAGGGAGTAGCGAATAGTCGCGCCGCTCCCGCTCCATTCGCAATTCGCTACTCACCATTCGCAGGTTTCCAATGGCCACCTTCCACTTCGATCTCGTCTCGCCGGAAAAGCTCGCCTTCTCGGGCGAGGTCGACCAGGTCGATATCCCCGGCGTCGAAGGTGACTTCGGCGTGCTGGCGGGACACGCGCCGGTCGTGGCCGCGATCCGGCCCGGCATTCTCACCGTGACCACCGGCGGCAAGCACGAGAAGATCATCGTGCTCGGCGGTATCGCCGAAGTCTCCGAGAAGGGCCTGACCGTACTCGCCGACGTCGCGACCTCGCTGGCCGAGCTCGACCGCGCGCAGTTCGCCGCGACCATCTCGGAGATGGAAGAGGGCTTGAAGGAGCACGAAGGCAACGAGCTCGATCAAGCCATCGCCCGGCTCGACCACTTCAAGAGCATCCAGCAGCAGCTCAGCAGCACGGCGATGCACTAAGCCCCGGTGCACTGCGCCGGGGCCCGAACTGAAAATTCCTGAATAAGTTCAGCGCTCGTCACGGGAGTGGCGGGCGCTGAAACTTTGTTGCACGGCGCCGCCGATAGCGCCATTCTGCGCCCGCGAACTTTGTTCCGGGGGCCGACCGCAGATGAAACGCAAGATCGCAGCGATTTTCGCGGCCGATATTGCCGGTTACTCGCGACTGGTTGCGGAAGACGAAGAGGAGACGCTGCGGCGTCTCGCCGCCTATCGCGAGGTCGTCGATGATTTCATTGCCAGGGCGGGCGGACGCATCTTCAACACCGCGGGCGATGCCGTGCTTGCGGAATTTCCAAGCGCAGTCGATGCGGTGCGCTGCGCGATCGACATTCAGGAATCCCTGCGAACCCGCAACATGGCCTATCCGCCGAGCCGGCAGATGTCGTTCCGCATCGGTATCACCATCGGTGACGTGGTCGAGCGCGACGGCGATCTGCTCGGTGACGGCGTCAATATCGCCGCCCGGCTCGAGGGCCTCGCCGAGGTCGGGGGCATCTGCGTCTCCCGCGCCGTGCACGAGCAGGTCGCCAACAAGCTGTCGGTGCAGTTCGCCGATATCGGCGCGCAGGAGGTCAAGAACATCCCGACGCCGGTGCACGCCTACATGGTGGCGATGCGGCGCGGGGACGGTAGCTACGCGACGCCGCAGATCAAGAAGGTGACGAAGGCTGAGGCCGCGCCGAACTGGATGTGGCCGCTGGTGGTCGGTGTCGTCTCCGTCGTCGCCATCGGCGTCGGCGGCTTCCTCTATTTCACCAAGCTCGAGACGACCAGGGCGCCGGCGGTTGCAGTGACCGCGCCAAGCCCAGCATCAAGTCCGATGCCCAACGCGGCTGCGGCAGCAGCGCCAAGCCCGTCATCCACCATGGCGGCGAAAGCGCCGATGCCCATGCCGGCACCATCGGCTTCACCGATGGCCGGCAAGTTTCCTGCCGACAGCGTCCCCTTCATCAACGAGCGCATCCGCAACTACCTGGCCGGCGACTATTCCGCTGCCGGCGACTACAAGGCGTTCGCACTCAATGTCGGCGGGTTCACCGGCGCGTCGTTGAATCAGCCGAACGAGGAAGCCGCGCGCAACGCCGCACTCGATCAGTGCCAGAAGCGCGCCGATGCCGCGCAGTCGCCGCGGCGTTGCGAGCTCTATGCAGTCGGCAACAATGTGGTCTACACGCACGGCAAACCGCCGATGCCGCCGCAACCGTTCGTCCGGCATGATGCCATGACCGAGCGCGCCTTCGCCTCGAAAGACTTTCCGATGGTGCGCGATCCCGCCAAGGTCCGGCTCGAGAACATGTTCGTGCCCGCGGCAAAATCCCGCGCGGTCGCGCTCGGCCCCGGCGGCCAATATTTCATGGTGATGGGCGCATCGTCCACCGACGATGCCGCGCGGCGTTCACTGGAATCGTGCGGTGCGATCGCCGGCGTCGCCTGCCTGGTCGTTGCGGTCGACGAGAATTTCGTCGTGCCGATCCCGACCCTGCTCCGGATCACCGGCTTCTTCCATGCGGCGTCGAACGCCTCGATCATCGCAGATGCGCGCGACGAGGTCGTGCGCAAGCTCGCCGACGGCATGGGCTGGAACGCCGTCGCGGTCGGCACCGCGGGCCGGCCGGGCCTCGGCCTCAAGGCCGCGGACGAGCAGACCGCCGTCAATTCCGCGCTCGCCGACTGCGCCAAGCGCGACAGCGACTGCCACCTCATCGCAATCGGCCCGTTCACGGTGGGACCGATCAACTAGGCTCACGCAAATTTCCGGGCAAAGTTCTCTAATGATTTCAACCCCGTTCTACTGTGCATGGGGTTGTTTTTCGCGTTTTTAGTTCGCGAACGGCGCAAACTGCTGCGCCACTGCGCTGTAGACGTGGCGGCGGAACGGCACCACGACATCGGGGACGCGGTCGAGCCGCTCCCAGCGCCAGGCGTCGAACTCGGCGGGCTGCCCGTTGCGCGGCGTCAGCGGATCGATCTCGTCATCCTTGCCGGTGAAGCGTAACGCGAACCATTTCTGGCGCTGGCCGCGGAATTTCGCCAGTCGATGTGTCTGCGGCCCGTCATATGGCGGGAATTCGTAAGTCAACCAGTCGGTCTCGCCGAGATAGGATGCGCTCTTGACGCTGGTCTCTTCCCAGAGCTCGCGCAGCGCGGCATCGCGCAAATCCTCGCCCTCGTCGACGCCGCCCTGCGGCATCTGCCAGTCCAGACCCGGCAGGATGATCTCGGGTCCGTCGCCCTTGAAGCGGTGCCCGATCAGCACGCGGCCATCGGCATTGAACAGCGCGATTCCGACATTGGGACGGTAGGGTTTTTCAGTGCTCACGCGTGGATCTCTCGTCGTCATTTCAGGCTGTGCATTAGAGCGTTTTCGAGCGAAGTGGATACCGGTTCGCGTCAAGAAAACGCGTCAAAATAAAAAACTAGAGCCCCGTCCCGATTCTATCGGAACGGAACTGGCTCTAGCATCAACCTGGAATGGCGACTTGAACTAATCCTGCGCCAGCGCGGAAAATTCCTTCACCACGCGCTCGTAGACCGGGCGCTTGAACGGGACGATCAGCCCGGTCAGGTTCTTCATCGGCTCCCAGCGCCAGCTCACGAACTCGGCCTTGTGACCGCCGCCGGGCTTTTCGACGTTGATCTCGCTATCCTTGCCGGTGAAGCGGACCGCGAACCATTTCTGGCGCTGACCGCGGTAGCGGCCCTTCCAGGTGCGCCCGGCGACCGTGCGCGGAATGTCGTAAGTGAGCCAGTCCGGAACTTCGCCGAGCCGCTCAACCGAACGCACGCTGGTCTCCTCATAGAGCTCGCGCTTGGCGGCCTCCCAATTGTCCTCGCCGGGATCGACGCCGCCCTGCGGCATCTGCCAGACATGGGTGTCGTCGACATGCTCGATGCCGCCAGCGCGGCGGCCGATGAACACCAGTCCGTCCTTGTTGAGCAACATCACGCCGACGCAGGTCCGGTAGGGCAGATCCTCGTAACGCGCCATTCCGCCAGACCTCTCGCATGCTGTCGGTAAGGCTTAAGCAGGCCCCGCGGGCCTGTACCATACCAATCCGTTGATTTAGCTGGATTTTGATTTCAGCATCGCGGTTGTCAATGGCACCAAAAGGATACCTCGGTCGCCCAATGTCTTGGTCCAGGCGCCGATGCGCTCGATCGAGACCGGGAGGGCGGAGGCGGTGCCCACGGCCACGCCGCGCTCGCGCGCCGCCGCTTCGAGCTTGGTCAGGGCGCGGTCGATCTCGGCCGGGGTCGGCACCGCGTCAATCGCGATATCGCCCTTGCCGAACGGCATCGCCTGGCTGCCGGCCGCTTGCGGCGCGATGCTGCGCGGCGAGGAGCCGTCGTCGAAGAAGCCGAGCCCGCGCTTGGCCGCCTCGCGGATGATCGGCTGCATCGCCGGCTCCGTCGCGATGAAGCGGGCGCCCATGAAATTGGTGAGGCCGGCATAGCCCTGCATCCGGCTCAAATGCCAGTACAGGCGGTCCATGTTCTGGTCGGCACTCAGCGAGGTCAGCAGCGTCTGCGGTCCCGGATCGTTGTCGGGGAAGTCATAGGGCTCCATCGGGATCTGGAGGAAGATCTCGTGGCGCTGGGCGCGGGCGCGCTCGGCGAGTTTTCCTGGATCGGACCCATAGGGCGTGAAGGCCAGCGTCACCGCCGCTGGCAACCGCATGATGGCATCGGTGGTCTTGGCGGCGCCGACGCCGAGGCCGCCGATCAGGATCGCGACCACCGGCATCTTGGCGGCCTTGGCGCGGTCGGCATCCGCCGCATAGACGTTGAACGGCTTCAGATCCCCGGAAACCGCGGGGATCATGCCATAGCGCGATTTCTCAAGAAGTTTTGGGTCGATCCCGGCCATGACGGGCGGCGGTGCGGAGGCCGCCGCCGTCTCGCTTTTGCCGGCGGCATCGCCGCCGATCACCACGTCGTGGCGCATGCCGGTGGAACCGTCGATCATGGTGACGGTCTTCTGCTCGCCCGCCTGCTTCGGTGCGTCCTTGGTCTCTTGCTTGCTTTCCTGCTTGCTGTCCTGGCCATGGCCGGCCGCGGCCGGCTTGTCGTCGCCAGCCTTGTCTGCGGCATTGGGTTCGCGGATCGCGAGCCGTGTCATTGGCTCGCCGCCGAGCGGATCCTTGTTGAAGATGGCGAAGCCGGCAAAGGTGACCAGGAACAGTCCGAGCAGGACCGCGAGCAGCTGCATGGCCGTGAACGGCAGCCGCAGCCGACGTTTCCGGCGCGGCTTGTCCCGTCCGAGCGGGGCGCTCAGATCATCGGCCGTTTCAGTCATGCGCGATCCCGAATCACTCAGCAATGACGATACCACGCCGGGGTCAAGCGGCGGCAGGCCGGGATAGGCCGGGGGATATCAGGAGTTCCAAGCAAAAAGGGCGGCTCCGGGAGCCGCCCTTTTCGTCAGATCGCGATGCGCCGACCTAGTTCGCCGCTTTGGGCTTGTCGGTCGTGGCCTTGTCGCCGCCCGGCGTGGGCGCCGCGGACGCGCTGTTCTTGATGCCGTGGAGCAGATCGTCGGCGAGCTTGAGCGCCTTGTCGTCCTTGGCGTCCGGCGGAACGTAGGACTGCGAGCCGGTCTTCTCGTCGCCGTCGTTCTTGAGATGGCCGCGCAGCGAAGCTTCGCCCTTGGTGTCGGTACGCGACTTCAGCTCGTCCGGCACGTCCTGCAGCACTTCGATGTCGGGCACGATGCCCTTGGCCTGGATCGACTTGCCCGACGGCGTGTAATAGCGCGCCGTGGTCAGACGCAGCGCGCCGTTGCCGGAGCCGAGCGGAATGATGGTCTGCACCGAGCCCTTGCCGAACGAGCGTGTGCCGACGATGGTCGCACGCTTGTGGTCCTGCAGCGCGCCGGCGACGATCTCCGACGCCGAAGCCGAGCCGCCGTTGACCAGCACGATGACCGGCTTGCCCTTGGTGAGGTCGCCCGTATGCGCGGTACGGCGCTGGGTCTCCTCGGCATTGCGGCCGCGGGTCGAGACGATCTCGCCCTTCTCCAGGAAGGAGTCGGAGACGGTGACCGCTTCCTCGAGCAGGCCGCCCGGGTTGTTGCGGAGGTCGATGACGTAGCCCTTCAGCTTGTCGCCGATCTGATTCGAGAGGTTGGCGACCTCGCGCTTCAGGCCTTCGGTGGTTTGCTCGTTGAAGGTGGTGATGCGGATATAGGCGATGTCGTCGGCCTCGACGCGGGCGCGCACCGAACGGACGCGGATGTTGTCGCGCACCAGCGTGACGTCGATCGGATTGTCCTGGCCCTTGCGGATGATCTTCAGCTTGATCTTGGTGTTGACCGGGCCGCGCATCTTCTCGACCGCCTGGTTCAGGGTCAGGCCCTGCACCGCCTCGTCGTCGAGATTGGTGATGATGTCGTTGGCCATGACACCGGCGCGCGAGGCCGGGGTGTCGTCGATCGGCGAGACCACCTTGATCAGGCCGTCTTCCATCGTGACTTCGATGCCGAGGCCGCCGAACTCACCGCGGGTCTGCACCTGCATGTCGCGGAAGCTCTTGGCGTCCATGTAGCTCGAATGCGGATCGAGACCGGTAAGCATGCCGCTGATCGCGGATTCGATCAGCTTGGTGTCGTCGGGCTTCTCGACATAGTCCGAGCGCACGCGCTCGAACACGTCGCCGAACAAATTGAGCTGGCGATAGGTGTCCGCAGTGGCGGCTCGCGCGCTGGAGCCCATGAAGACCGCGCGCGGTTGCGTCACGAACAGCGTCAGCGCCGCACCGGTGGCCGCGCTGAGGAGGATAACTGAAGTCTTGCGCATCATCCGCGAACCTTCTCGCCTTCATTTGCGGCCCACCATGGGCCTGGATCGATTGGAGTGCCGTCTTTGCGGAACTCGACATAGAGCACAGGTTGACTCGCGTTCGTGGCGAGAATGGAGGCGACTTGAGAGGTCGACCCCATGGTCGCGACAGGCTCCCCCGTGAGCACGAATTGTCCGATGTTGACCGAAATGCGCTCCATCCCGGCGATCAGCACATGATACCCGCCCCCGGCATTGAGGATCAAGAGTTGTCCATAGCTGCGGAACGGGCCGGCATAGACCACCCAGCCATCACACGGCGTCGTGACCTGGGAGCCGGGCCGCGTCGCCAGCGAAATGCCCTTCTGGACCCCGCCGAGCCCGTCCGAACCGCCGAAATCCCTGATCTTGTTACCGTTAACCGGCAGAGGCAGGAGGCCCTTGGCCGCGGCGAAGGCCATCGCAGGGGTGGTGCGGGAACGATCCTTGAATGTGCCGGCGCCGGTCTTGGCGCTGGCGGCCGCGTTTGCAGCCGCCTTGGCCTCGGCCTGCTTGGCGGCCTCAGCTGCTTTCTCGGCCGCCTTGGCGGCGCTTTGCAGATCCTGCTCCATCTTGGCGATCAGCCCCTGGAGATCGCCGACCTGTCTTGAGAGCGCAACGGCGCGCGCGTTCTCGGCGTCGAGGTCCTTTTCGCGCGACGCCTGCTGACGCTGCCGTTCGTCGACCAGAGCCGCGAGCCGGGTCTGGTCGTTGCGCACCTTGTCGCGGTCGGAGGCAAGCTGGTCGCGCTCGGTCGCGATGGTCTTGCGCAAGGCCACGAGCTCGCCGAGCTCGCCCGCGATCTTCTCGGCACGGCCGCGCAACTCCGGCACCACGGCACCGAGCAGCATCGCCGTGCGCAGCGATTGCAGGGCATCCTCGGGCCGTACCAGAAGTGCCGGCGGCGTCCGCCTTCCGGCGCGCTGCAAGGCCGCCAGCACCTCGACGATGTCGGCGCGGCGTGAATCGAGCGAGCTGCGCATCGCCTGTTCGCGGCCGTTCAGCGATCGCAGCCGCGCTTCGGCCTCGTCGATCTTGGTCTCGACGGTGCGCACATTGGCGGCGGTGTCGATCAACTGTTGATTGAGCTGGGTGCGGTCCTGGCCGAGCGAGGTGATCTCGGCCTTGAGCTTGGCCTGCGCTTCCTCAGCGCTCTTCTTGCTGGCGCGCGCGGCTTCGAGCTCCTGCTCGCGCTGCTTGATCGCATCGGGCGCTACGGCCGCAGTCTGCGGTGCAGGCGTCTGAGCTTGCGCGAGGCTTGCGCCGGCAACGCCGGCGATCAGCAGCAGGTTGAAAATCGGCGCTCGCATCGCTTTAAGCAAAGGTGCTCGTTGTGGCGCGGATCACGCGCGGTGATAGGGGTGGCCCGCCAGAATGGTGGCGGCCCGATAAAGCTGTTCCAGAAGCATGACGCGGACCATTTGATGCGGCCAGGTCGCAGAGCCGAACGCGATCACGAGCTTGGCCTTACGGCGCAATTCGGGCGAAAGTCCGTCCGCCCCTCCGATCATGAAGATAGTATGACCGGCACCCTCGTCGCGCCAGCGCCCGAGATGCCGTGCGAATACGGTCGAATCCAGATTCTGGCCGCGCTCGTCCAGCGCCACCAGCACCGACTTTTCGGGAATATGGGCGGAGATCGCCGCGGCCTCTTCGGCCATCCGCGTCGCCGTATCGCGCGCGCGGCTTTCGGGCAATTCGTGGATGGCGAGCTCGCGGAATCCGAGCTTGCGGCCGGCCTCGTCGAACCGCTCGAAATAGCGCTCGGCAAGCTCCCGTTCGGGGCCCTGCTTCAGCCGGCCCACCGCAATGACGGCTATGCGCATGATATGTTCAGGGTCGCGTTTTCTGGACCGCGCGCGATCTGCGCGCGCACGACGCTAGCATGCGCGTCAGCCGATTCGAAATCGGCCAGCAGCCTCTCAGATCGCCTTCGCCGCCCCTGGGCCCTGCGTGTACAATCTCTCGAGACTGTAGAACTCGCGGACCTCGGGTCTGAACACGTGCACGATCACATCGCCGGAATCGATCAGCACCCAGTCGCAATTGGGCAAGCCCTCGACGTGGATGTTCTTGATGCCGTTTTCCTTGAGGCCTTTGGCGACGTTCTCCGCGATCGCGCCGACGTGCCGGTTCACCCGGCCGGTGGTGACGATCATGTAGTCGGAGTAGGCCGATTTGCCGCGAAGGTCGATGGTCACAGTCTCTTCCGCCTTCATGTCGTCGAGGCGGGAGAGGATCAGGCTCAGCGTCTTGTCGGCGTCGGGTTGCGCCTTCAAGGCCGCAGCTTTGGTCGATGTTTTACGCGTCGGCTTGGCAACCTTGGGTAAAACAGACTTCGGTGAAGCCGTCTTGGGTGAGGCTGTCTTGGACAATACAGATGTGGTCAGGGACCATTCCTTTCACTGTATCGCGAACGCCGAATCCGGCGCCCACTGGTTACACTACATCATGTGGGGTTAAGGGTTTCAATATGCCAGAGAGCCCGAAGACCGCATGGCGTTCGCACAATCTGACTCACTTCGTACCTTTCCAGCTTCCGTCCGGGTTCCGTAAGCCGGTCGACGAGAGATTCAGCTTCATTCCGGTCAGGAACACCCAGGCTGGCGCGGGCCGGTCCGCGAGCAAGGCGGCCTCATTCTCCGGCATCCGATAGCGCCTGAGCGCCTGGGCGGCGGGAGAGGCGAGGGCGCGAAAACTCTGCGGCGGACGGTCGATGACCGCGATCGGCACCTGGTCGGCGATGCGCCGCCAGTGCTGCCAACGATGGAATTGAGCGAGGTTGTCGGCGCCCATGATCCAGACAAAGCGCAAGCCCGAGAGGCGGCGGCGCAAGGTGTTGATCGTATCGATGGTATAGCGCGTGCGAATGACGGATTCGAGACAGCTCACCTCGATCCTGGGATCGTCGGCCATTTCGCGCGCCGCCTGCATGCGCGCGCCGAGCTCATGCAGCGCGCCGTTCTCCTTCAGCGGATTGCCTGGCGTCACCAGCCACCACACGCGATCGAGCTGGAGTCGTTTCAGCGCGAACTGGCTGATCGCGCGATGGGCCTGGTGCGGCGGGTTGAACGAGCCGCCGAGCAGGCCGATGCGCATGCCCGAGGTATGGGTCGGTATGGCCTGCGCGAAGAAACGTGGCGCGACGAAATTGTTGCTCAATGCCCCGCGCCCTGCGTCGTCTACGGCCGCGTCTGCCCGGTGCCGTGAACGCGATATTTGAAGCTCGTCAGCTGCTCGGCGCCAACCGGGCCGCGGGCGTGGAATCTGCCGGTGGCAATGCCGATCTCGGCACCGAAGCCGAACTCGCCGCCGTCGGCGAACTGCGTCGAGGCGTTGTGCAGCACGATCGCGGAATCGACCTCGCTCAGGAATTTTTTCGCAGCGGTCTCGTCGGCGCTCACGATCGCATCGGTATGGTGCGAACCGTGATTTTGAATATGCGCGATCGCGCCGTCGACGCCGTTCACCACCTTCGCTGCGATGATCGCATCGAGATATTCGGTGTCCCAATCGTCCGCGCTCGCGGGTTTGACGCGCGCATCGATCTTTTGCACGGCGTCGTCGCCACGCACTTCGCAGCCGGCCTCGATTAGCATCTCAACCAGCGGCTTGAGGTTTTTACCGGCTGCGGCGCGATCGACCAGCAGCGTCTCGGCGGCGCCGCAGACGCCGGTGCGGCGCATCTTGGCGTTGAGCACGATCGATTTCGCCATGGCGAGGTCGGCGCTGCCGTCGACGTAAATGTGGTTGACGCCTTCGAGATGCGCGAACACCGGCACGCGCGCTTCCTGCTCGACGCGCGCGACGAGGCTCTTGCCTCCGCGCGGCACGATCACGTCGATGGCGCCATTCAATCCCGACAGCATCTGGCCTACCGCCGCGCGGTCGCGCGTCGGCACCAGCGTGATGGCAGCCTCGGGAAGGCCCGCTTCGCGCAGGCCCTGCACCAGGCAGTCATGGATCGCGCGGCAGGAGCGGAAACTGTCGGAGCCGCCGCGGAGGATCACGGCATTGCCCGACTTCAGGCACAGCACACCGGCGTCCGCCGCAACGTTCGGCCGGCTCTCGAAGATCACGCCGACGACGCCGAGCGGCACGCGCACGCGCTCGATGGTCATGCCGTTCGGCCGTTGCCAGCTCTCGGTGACGATGCCGACGGGATCGGCAATGCCGCGCACGATGCCGATGCCCTCGGCCATGCCCTCCACCCGCGCCGGCGTCAGCGTCAGGCGGTCGATGAAGGACGAGGTGGCGTTGCCGGAGGCGCGGGCCTCGGTGACGTCCTCGGCATTGGCGGCGAGGATCGCAGCTGAATTGTTGCGGATCGCCCGCGCCATGGCCTCGAGCGCCCGGTTCTTCTGCTCCGGCGGCGCCAGCGCCAGCACGCGCGCGGCAGCGCGGGCACGGGTACCGAGATCGGTCATCAGCGCCTGAAGATCGGCATTGCCGTCGACGGCTTTGAGGGGGGCGGCCATGGGAGTTTCAACCTTCTGCTAAGGCAGTGTCCTAGCACGGAAATCCCGCTTTTGCGAAGGGCGGGGCGGGTATGGCTGGTCTCCCGGTGTTGTGCCACCTCGGCCACTGGCCCAGCTCCGACGTCATGGCCGGGCTTGTCCCGGCCATCCACGCCTTGCCGCCAGCAAGAAAGAACGTGGATGCTCGCGATAAGCCCGGGCATGACGGTTTGGGCGTCTGTCGGCCCTTACCCGCCCACCACCAGATCATCCCGGTGGATCATCTCGGACCGCCCGCTGATGCCGAGGATGGCCATGACATCCGGGGAGGAGCGGCCCTTGATCCGCTCGGCATCGTCGGCGTCGTAGGCGATCAGGCCGCGGCCGACCTCGCTGGTGTCGGGGCCGCGCACGATCACGGCGTCGCCGCGGGCGAACTGGCCCTCGACCTTGATCACGCCGGCCGGCAGCAGGCTGGCGCCGGCGCGCAGGGCCGCGACCGCGCCGGCGTCGATCGTCAGCGTACCCTTCGGCTCAAGCGAGCCCGCGATCCAGCGTTTTCGCGAGGTGATGGGATTGGCCGGCGTCAGGAACCAGGTGCAGCGGCCGCCATCGGCGATCGCCTGCAACGGATGCTCGATCTTGCCCGAGGCGATCAGCATATGCGTGCCGCCGGTGGTCGCGATCTTGGCGGCTTCGACCTTGGTGCGCATGCCGCCGCGCGACAGCTCGGACTCGGCGTCGCCTGCCACAGCCTCGATCTCGGAGGAGATGCTGTCGACGACGGGAATGAGCTTGGCGTTCGGGTTGTTCTTCGGCGGGGCGTCGTAGAGCCCGTCGATGTCGGACAGCAGCACCAGCAGGTCGGCGCTCGCCATCGTGGCGACGCGCGCGGCGAGGCGGTCGTTGTCGCCGTAGCGGATCTCGTTGGTGGCGACCGTGTCGTTCTCGTTGATCACGGGGATCGCGCGCCACTCCAGCAGCTTGCCGATAGTGGAGCGCGCGTTGAGATAGCGGCGGCGCTCCTCGGTGTCCTGCAGCGTCACCAGGATCTGGCCGGCGCCGATGCCGTGGGCGCCAAGCACCTCCGACCAGATGCGGGCGAGCGCGATCTGACCGACGGCGGCGGCTGCCTGACTCTCCTCCAGCTTCAGCGGGCCGCGCGGCAATTTCAGGCGGCTGCGGCCGAGCGCGATCGAGCCGGAGGAGACGACGAGCACGTCACGCCCCTCGCGATGCAGCTTGGCCATGTCGTCGGCGAGCGCGGCAAGCCAGGACGCGCGCACCTCGCCCTTGTCGGAATCGACCAGCAGCGCGGAGCCGACCTTGACGACGATGCGGCGGAATTGACTGAGTTCGGGGCTGGCCATGTGTGCAAGTGCTGGCGCGTGTGACGGATTGCTCTGCATCGGACACGGCGGAGCGAGAGCGGCGCCGATGAGGCCCTGCTTTTGCAGCAGGACGATGGCCCGCGCAAGGCGCCGGCATGCTAAAGGATGAACGCCGGGTTGCCCCGGGCGGCCGTCCGGCTCTCATGCTGCCAACCATAACGGTGGAGGAAACCCATGGATCGCCGCAAATTCATGGTCCGGTGTCTGAGCCTGCCGCTGCTGGCGCAGGTGGGAGCGACGCGCGCACAGGCTGGGCTCACCAAGATCATCTTCCCGTTCGCGGCCGGCGCGGGCGGCGACACGCTGTGCCGGCTGATCGCGCAGGAGATGGCGCCGGCACTGCAGCGGACCATCGTGGTCGAGAACCGCACCGGCGGTGACGGCCTGATCGGCATCAAGGCGGTGAAGGGGGGAAGCCCCGACGGCAGCATGGTGCTGGTGACGACCGGACCCACGATGTACCTGCTGCCGATGGTCGAGACGATTCCGAGCTTCGATGCTGCAAAGGATTTCGTCCCGGTCTCGCTGCTGGCGCGCTTTGAATTTGCGCTGGTGATCAGCCCGGCGGTCGACGCTGTGGATTTCAAGTCGTTCGCGGCCTGGCTGAAGGCACATCCGGATAGGACCTCGTTCGGCGTACCCAGCAGCGGCACCATTCCGCATTTCATGGGCTCGAAGCTGGAGAAGGACCTCGGCATTCCCTTGAGCCGCGTGCCCTATCGCGGCAGCGCAGCTATCCTCAACGACCTCGTCGGCGGCCATGTTCCGTTCGGGATCACCACGCTGGCCGACGCGCTTGCGCAGCATCGCGCCAAGGGCGTGAAGATCATCGCGGTGAGCAGCGCGGAACGTTCGCCCTTTGCCTCAGAGGTGCCGACCTTGAAAGAGAGCGGCATCGATCTCGTCGCCGACGCCTGGTACGGCATGTGGCTTCCCGCCGGCAGCTCGCCGGAATTCGCAAGCAAGCTCGGCGCGGCCGCAAGCGCCGCGCTCGCCAAGCCCGAGGTGAAGGAGAAGCTCACCGCGATCGGTCTGATCCCGGTGGGCAGCAGCGCGGAAGGTCTGACCAAGGAGCTCGCCGCCAACACCGCGTTCTGGCAGCCGGTCGTGAAGGCGACGGGGTACAAGATCGAGAATTAGTTTCTGTTTGCGCTCCGCTCTCCGCCGTCATGGCCGGGCTTGTCCCGGCCATCCACGTGCACCGCCACCTAACGCAAGACGTGGATGCCCGGGTCAAGCCCGGGCATGACGAGCTGAGAGAGGCTCTTTCCGCTCACTCACAGCTTCGCGCGCTGCGCGATCCCGTCCTTGATCGACGCCAGCTCCGCTTCGTCCCAAACACCGATCAAAATCCCGCCCTTCACCTGGAGCTGGTTGTCGGCATAGGCGGCGATCTTCTCGCGCGGCGTCGTGATGTGGTCGTTGGGATGCAGCGCCCAGTCGAACAGCTCGGCCTGCAGTCGAGCGATGACGCCGGCGCACTCGGGATCGTCGCCGCGATCCAGAAACTCTTCCGGATCGGTTTCGAGGTCGTACAGCATCGGGCGGAAGCCTGAGGCGTGGATGTATTTCCAGCGGCCGTCGAACACCATGAACAGGCGACAGCGTTCGATCGGCTGATTCAGCTTCAGCCGCACGTCCTGCATGACATAGTCGTATTCGGAGAACGCCACCTTGCGCCAATCCGGCGGACTCTCGCCGCGCAGCAGCGGCAGCAGCGAGCGTCCCTCGAGGATATGGCCCGGCACCTTGCCGCCGAAATAGTCGACGAAGGTCGGCGCGAGATCGATGGCTTCGACCAGCGCATCGTTGCGCGTGCCACGCGTCGCATCCGCCTCCTTCGAGGGATCGATGATGATGAGCGGGATCTTCGCCGACTGCTCGTGGAACAGATCCTTCTCGCCCATCCAGTGATCGCCGAGATAGTCGCCGTGATCGGAGGTGAACACGATCATGGTGGTGTCCAGCAGGTCGCGCTCCTCCAGGAACTTCATCAGCACGCCCATCTGGGCGTCGATCTGGGTGATCAGGCCCATATAGGTCGGGATCACCTTCTCGCGGGCATCGTCGCGCGCCATGTTGCGGGAGTAGCGCATGTCCATATAGGCGCCGAACACCGGATGCGGGTTCTGCCGCTCGCGCTCGGAGCGGATCACCGGGATCATGTCCGATGTCGAATACATGCTGGCGTAGGGTTCGGGCGCGATGTAGGGCCAGTGCGGCTTGATGTAGGACAGATGCAGGCACCACGGCCTGCCGTCGGTCTCGGCCTCGCCGATGAAATCCATGGCGCGTCGCGTCATGTAGGGCGTCTCGGAATGCTCGTCCGGCACGCGCGCGGCCTTGTCGGCATGCACGAGCAGCCAGCCGTTCTGGAGCGAGCCGTCCTCGGCCGCGCCTGAATTGGCCCAATGCTCCCAGGGATTGGGCGCATCAAAGCCCTGCTGGCGCAGATATTCGTCGTATTTCGGACGCGGCCGCCCCGTGGGATGCAGGCCGTCGTCACGCTCATAGGGCTCAAACCCGCATTCGGCGACGTGCACGCCGATCATCGATTCCGGCGGGATGCCGAGCGCCTTCATGCCTTCGAGATCGGGCGCCATGTGGGTCTTGCCGACCAGCACGTTGCGCACGCCGAGCTTCTTGAGGTGATCGCCGAGGGTGGGCTCGCCGACCCGCAACGGCCAGCCGTTCCAGTGCGAGCCGTGCGAGCGCATGTAGCGCCCGGTGTAGAACGACATCCGCGAGGGGCCGCAGATCGGCGACTGCACATAGGCCTTGCTGAAGAGCACGCCGCGCTTCGCCATGGCGTCGATGTTCGGTGTCTTCAGCGTGGGATGGCCGGTGCAGCCGAGATAGTCATAGCGAAGCTGGTCGCACATGATCCAGAGAACGTTCTTCGCGCGCGCCATGCGTGATCCCTGCCGTTTCTTGATTGTGGGATGCTGCGCTATCGAGGGCGCGAAGACAAGCTATCAGCGATGCACGCGTCTGCGGCCGTACACTCCATCGTCGTCCCGGCCTTCGCCGGGACGACGAAAAATCAAACCGACCACGGCTCCGCTTCGGCCGCGCTCTTCGCTTTCGCAGACACCGGGCTCTCGCCGATCACATCCGCAAGAGCGCGCAACGCTTCCTGCACGCCGTCACCGGTGACGGCGGAGAGCAGCAGCGGCGTCTTCTTGGCGGCGCGCTTCAGCCGCTCCTTCTGCTTCTTCAACTCGTCCGGCTCGACCGCGTCGATCTTGTTCAGCGCGACGATCTCGATCTTGTCGGTGAGCTGCCCGGCATAGGCGTCCAGCTCCGTTCGCACCGTCTTGTAGGCCTTGCCGGCGTGTTCGCAGGTCGCATCGATGAGATGAAGCAGCACGCGGCAGCGCTCGACATGGGCGAGGAAGCGGTCGCCGAGACCGACGCCTTCATGCGCGCCTTCGATCAGGCCGGGGATGTCCGCCAACACGAATTCGCGGCCGTCGGCATTCACGACGCCGAGCTGCGGATGCAGCGTGGTGAAGGGATAGTCGGCGATCTTCGGCTTGGCCGCGCTGACCTTGGCGAGGAAGGTCGATTTGCCGGCATTGGGCAGGCCGACGAGGCCGGCATCCGCGATCAGCTTCAGCCGCAGCCAGATCCAGCGCTCCTCGCCGGGCTGGCCCGGATTGGCATTGCGCGGCGCGCGATTGGTCGAGGTCTTGAAATGGGCGTTGCCGAAGCCGCCATTGCCGCCCTCGGCCAGCACGAACTTTTCGCCGACAGTGGTGAAGTCGTGGATCATGGTCTCGCGATCTTCATCGAAGATCTGCGTGCCGATGGGGACCTTCAGCACGATCGACTTGCCGTTGGCGCCATGGCGGTCCGAGCCCGAGCCGTTCTCGCCCTTCTGGGCCTTGAAGTGCTGCTGGTAACGATAGTCGATCAGCGTGTTCAGCCCGTCGGCGACCTCGATGATGACATTGCCGCCGCGGCCACCATTGCCGCCGGAGGGGCCGCCGAATTCAATGAATTTTTCGCGGCGGAACGCCACGCAGCCGTTTCCGCCGTCGCCGGAGCGGATATAGACCTTTGCTTCGTCTAGGAATTTCATGGGCCATAGGTAGGCCAGCCGGTCCCGCGCGGCAACCCGGATGGACCCGCAAATCGGCCGAAACCCGGCGATTTGTGGCCTTGCTTAACCAGCTGGCCGGCGCCGGATCAGGAATTTCTGCGTGCCCTCCAGCACCAGCTCCTTGCGCTGGTTGAACACGGTGCTTTTGAGCGTCACCGCGCCGGTCGAGCGTCCCGGCACCAGCTCGATGACCTCGAGCGCGGGATAGATTGTGTCGTCGGCGAAGACAGGTTTGAGGAACCGGCTGGATTGCTCGAGGAAGCCGACCAGGGAGTCCTCGACCATGAACGGAAACAGGCCGGCGCCGGGTGCGGTGTGGATCAGCGTCTGGAAACCGTGGGCGAGCAGATGCGGCATGCCGCGGCAGCGGCAATACTCCACATCGTAATGCACCGGATGGGTGTCGCCGCTCGCGGTCTGGAACGCCGCGAACACGGCCGTGGTCTGCGTGCGGCTCGGCAGCACGAAGCGCTCGCCGACCACGAAATCCTCAAACCAGCGTTGCGCGGGGATCATGCGATGCCGGGCCGGGTCGAAGTCGGTCATGGCTAAGCTCTTTCCTGGCTCTCTTGTGAGACACCTGTCGCTACCGCGACGCGGAGAGTGCGACAATCCGTTCAATTCGTCCAACGCGGGCTTGTCGTGACGGCCTGCGTCATTACAACGGCGCTCAATGCCCCTGTTCAAGAATCTCTCGGCCTATGACGAACGCTCGGCGCGCCTTGCCGGGATTGCGCTCATGGTGCTGTCGATCTTCATGTTCTCGTTCGGCGATGCCATGGGCAAGTTCCTGGTCGGGACTTATTCGGTGGGGCAGCTGCTGTTCCTGCGCGCCTGCGCGGCGCTGCTGCTGCTGTCGCCGCTGGTCTGGCGGCAGCGTCACCAGTTCCTGCAGCTGGAGCGGCCGGGCCTCCAGCTCTTTCGTGTGGTGCTGTCAACGCTGGAAGTGGCGGCCTTCTTCCTTGCGACGGTCTACCTGCCGCTCGCCGACGTCATCACCTATTATCTCGCCGGGCCCATTTTCGTCACGGCGATGTCGGCGATCTTTCTCGGCGAGAAGGTCGGCTGGCGGCGCTGGACGGCGATCCTGATCGGCTTCTGCGGCGTGCTGATCGCGCTGCGGCCGTCGGCACAGACGGTGAGCCTGCCGGCGCTGATTGCGCTTGGCGGCAGCCTGTCCTTCGCAACGCTGATGCTGATCACCCGCAGCCTGCGCAAGACGCCCGATATCGTGATGGCGTCCTCGCAATTCGTCGGCACGTTCTCGCTGGGCGCTGTGCTGTCGGCATTCCACTGGGTGCCGCCGACGCCTGGCAGCCTCGTGATCTTCGCGCTGGCGGGATGCGTCTCGGTCACCGCGCTGTTCTGCGTCAACCGCTCGCTCAAGCTCGCGCCGGCCAGCGTCGTCGTGCCCTATCAATATTCGATGATCGTCTGGGCGGTGATCTTCGGCTTCGTCGTGTTCGGCGACGTGCCCGAAATCGCCACCATCGTCGGCGCCGCCATCATCATCGGCGCCGGGTTCTATATTTACTTGCGTGAGCGCGATCTCGGGCGGGGCGACGCGGATGTGAATCCGCCGGCGTAATCACAGGCATCGGTGTCGTCCCGGCGGAGGCCGGGACCCATACCCACAGGGTGCAGTTTTGCGAAGACTCGGAGTGGGCACTTCGCCCCACACTCCTCCCTGGGGTTATGGGTCCCGGCCTTCGCCGGGACGACAGTGTGAATGTAGCCGCCTCCGCCCTACCTCACCCGCCGCGCACTGCTCCAGCTCTTCAGCGACGACCACACGCCGCGTGACAGGCGGAAGCAGTCGACCGGCGTCGACGAGCCCAGCGCCAGGAAGCGATGCAGCTGGACGCCGCTCCACTGGAAGCCGCACTTCTCCAGCACGTTGCGCGAGGCCGGGTTGGTGACGCGCGCGCCGGCATAGAGATGATCGTCCTCGAACTCCTCGAAGAAGAAGTCGATCGCGCCGCGCGCGGCCTCGGTGGCAAAGCCCCGGCCCCAATGCTCGACGCCGAGCCAATAGCCGAGCTCGGCATTGCCGGGCGTCGAGCAGTCGATGCCGACCATCCCGATGGGGCCGCTGTCATGCTCGATCAGGAACACGGTCTCGCCGCCGGGCGCAGCGGTGGCGCGGATGAAGGCGACGGCGTCGTCCTGTGAATAGGGATGCGGGAGGCGCCTTGTGTTTTCGGCGACGCGAGGATCGTTGGCGAGGAGGGCGATGGTCCTGACGTCGGCGAGGGTCGGCCGCCGCAAGGTCAGCCGCTCGGTGGCGACGACGCTCGGTCTCGCCTCCCGCAAGGTCACGCTCGAAAAATCCTGCAACATGTCCGGCTCCGTCGAAGTCACTCAAGTGAAAAGTGAGCACGCAAACGAAAGGGGAGGCCGGTTTCCCGCCTCCCCTGGAGCCTTCGATCTATTTTGATCTCAAGGACTCCGCCGGTTCGGTCTGGGACCCGGCGGACTCCAAATTTGATCCACCGTCTATTCAGCCGCCTCTGCGAGCGGGAGCACCGAGATGAAGGTGCGGCCGTTGGCTTTGGCCTGGAACGTTACGCGGCCCTCGATCTTGGCGAACAAGGTGTGGTCCGTGCCCATGCCGACATTAAGGCCGGGATGCCAGGTGGTGCCGCGCTGACGCGCAATGATGTTGCCGGGAATCACAACTTCCCCGCCGAACGCCTTGATACCGAGGCGCTTGCCCTTGGAATCGCGACCGTTGCGCGATGAACCGCCTGCTTTTTTGTGAGCCATGGCTCGTCTCCGAAATTCTACGTATTTCTAGATCAATTCCTTGACGGAATCATTTCACAATTTCTCACGCATCACTTCGTGATGGCGCGTGATCAAATTATGCGGCGGCCTCTTCGGTCGTGGTCTCTGGCTTGGCGACCTTTTCCCGCTTCGGACGCGGCCCCTTGGTGGGCTTGGCGCCGTCCGTCAGGATCTCCGAGATGCGCAGCACGGTGATCTCGTCGCGATAGCCGCGCTTGCGGCGCGAGTTCTTGCGGCGGCGCTTCTTGAAAGCGATGACCTTGGGACCGCGCTTGTGGTCGAGCACCTCGACCGCGACGGAGGCGCCTGCGACCGTGGGCAGACCCAGGATCGGCGTGTCGCCGCCGACCAGGAGAACTTCATTGAGCTGCACGATCGAGCCGACTTCGCCTTCGATCTTGCCTACTTCCAGGACATCATCCGGAACGACGCGGTACTGCCGGCCGCCGGTTTTGATGACTGCGAACATCGTTGTTTTCCTTCGTGTTCATTCCCGGCCTCGCGACATAGTGTCGGGGCCGGCTTTTTGTCAGTCGTTATGGGTTTATGCGAGTTTTGTGCGGGCGGGAGTTATCCCTTTGAAAACCCACGCAAAAACAAGCGGCGCGAGAAACGCCCCGCGCCGGTTGCGGGATTTATAGCCGCTGACAGCACGGAGTCAAGGAAAAGCCGGTGAAAACGCCCCGGATTTGAAGCATTTAGGCCCGATCCGGCCCGCAGGCGAATTTCGGCCCGCGCCGCAACCAACGGGTTCCCCCGCCGTTGTCCCGGCGAATTCAGTCACACGGGCAAGGGGCTTACCATGGCAACAGACGAGCTGGTCAAGACGACGACGGGCATCGCCCATCACGGCGCGGAGCGGCTGCCGTCGGTGGATATCGACAGCTTCAACATCGAGATGAAGGACGAGGACGGCTTCATCGGCGACCGCGCCAGCAAGGGCGCGTTCAGGGAGATCCTCGAGCGCTGGCGCAAGCCGCTGCGCAAGTCCGGCGAGGACCCGTTCGGCAAGGAACCGTCGGACGAGATCAGCAAGAAGACGCTGGACGCCATCCTGGTCGGCGATGACACCGAGGCCTGGGCGGTGGTGCATAGCGCCATCGAGGACTTCGCCCAGGAGCTTGCGTACGTCACCCGCCGCTTCCTCAAGTCCAAGGCCTGGGCCAAGACCGAGCGCATCGTGGTCGGCGGCGGTTTTCGCGATTCCCGGCTTGGCGAGCTCGCGATCGCGCGCACCGAGATCATCCTCATGGCCGAGGATTTCAAGATCGACATGCTGCCGATCCGCCATCATCCCGACGAAGCCGGCCTGATCGGCGCGCTGCATCTGGCGCCGTCATGGATCTTCGAAGCCCATGACAGCATCCTCGCCGTCGATATCGGGGGCACCAACATTCGCTGCGGCCTGGTGGAGACCAGCTGGAAAAAGGCAAAAGACCTGTCGAAAGCCAAGGTCGTGAAGGCCGAGCTGTGGCGTCATGCCGATGACGAGCCGACGCGCGAAGGCGCGGTGAAGCGTCTCACGAAGATGCTGAAGGGGCTGATCACCGAGGCCGAAAAGGAAGGCTACAAGCTGGCGCCGTTCATCGGCATTGCCTGTCCAGGCGTGATCAACGCGGACGGCTCGATCGAGAAAGGCGCGCAGAACCTGCCGGGCAATTGGGAGAGCAGCAAGTTCAACCTGCCGGCGAGCCTGCTCGAGGGCATCCCTTCCATCGGCGAGCACGACACCGCGATCCTGATGCACAATGACGGCGTGGTTCAGGGCCTCTCCGAGGTGCCGTTCATGCAGGACGTCGATCGCTGGGGCGTGCTCACCATCGGCACTGGGCTGGGCAATGCCCGCTTCACCAACCGCCGCAAGGACAGCGGTAAGGACAAGGATAACGGCAAAGACGGGGATTCCACGGGCAACGGGAAGAAAAAAGCCAAGAGCGACAAGGAGTAACCTTGACTGGTTAGGTTAAGGACCGGATTGCGTTGCGGTGCACGGGCCGCACGCTACGGTCGGAACCGTCGCCTCACCTGGCCGGCGAAGCCGCCCTTCCCAGCCAGTATTTCAATGAGCGGCACGGGACCGCCAGTGTTTACCGCGTCTGGCGGTCCCACCCCACCTTTTGCGGTGACCGGTGATTCGGGCACCAACCTGCCGCATCGGGCTCGCGCCGGGTCAGCGGCGAACGGCTCAGGCCCATTCCCGCGCAAACCGCCGCCGAAATCCGTGATCGCTCCCATCATCACCGTGACATCATGGGGCCCAGCCGCAAAACCGGCCCGATTTTCGCCCTCGCAAGCCTTGTCTGGCCCGCCATCCTCGCCTATTAACGCCCCAACCACAGGGGCCCAGCTCCTTACTTGGCGCCTTCAGGAGAGGTGGCAGAGTGGTCGAATGCACCGCACTCGAAATGCGGCATAGGTGCAAGCCTATCGGGGGTTCGAATCCCTCCCTCTCCGCCAAACTGGTTTAAAATTAATCCCTCGCGACTTTTCCGGGTCCCACGACCTGCCCCCCATGCGGGCGGGCTCGCGAGAGGCGCTCGGTTCATCCAAGCGCTGGTCGTGTTAGGTGGAGCATCGGTGCCAGTTCTTCCTCGGGCCAAATGACCGCAACGATCCGCTGGCTAAATTGCTTCCGGACGAAGCCGTCCCAACCGCCCAGCCCACCGTCCACATTGCGGAAAGCGGCCAACTGTCGGCCACTCGATCCGCCCCCGCGGCGCGCAGCCGTTCAACCGCTATTTGGTGGGTGACAGGGTCGCTCATCACTTCTCCTTACTTCAAAATGCTCGCGCCGAGTTCCGCAGCTAGGCGGGAGTATAGTCGTTCGCCATCTTGCCGGTATAAAGCGATTTGGCGGAAGTGGCCGCTTGAATCTCCGCGCGAACTTTATCTTTGGTAAGGTCAAGTGCACGGTAGCTATCATCAATCTTCGCCACTGCCTCTATTCGGCGGTAGGTGCTCAAATTCGCTTCGGCATATTTTGCCAAGCCTTTCAGCTTCGGCAGTGCGTCTGCAAGATGAATTCCGTGCGGATCAATGATGTCCGCCACGACAGTGCCGTTGGCATGTTCGGAGAAGAAAATGAAGTCCGGCCGGACGATTTTCATTTCGTCGCCGTCCTCGTATGTCACTCCCAGAGAATCCTGACTAGCTCGGTCCGGGTTGCGATACCAAGCGATAACGCCTTCTCGCTGCAATTCGGCTGCGACCACACTACCTTCCCATGAATTGAAATGCTCCGGGAATAAGCCATCCCTGTCACATAAGAGGTGCTTCTCGAAGCGCGGAAGATCGAACACCGCCCCATTCGGCTCACGCGCTGTCGTCGGTTGCATCCAACTGGTGGGGCGAGCAAGGTCAACATCCAGTGGGTGCGCGCTCATTTCCCGGATTTGCCGATAAACCTCTTGGCGTTCGTCCGTCAGTTTCTTGATTGAGCTCTTCAGCTTGGTAAGCCAATCATTTGCTAGCTTTTCGGCTTCAGATTCAAGGAGGTCCTTGATGGCTGGCACTAATCCCAGCGCAGCAACGACGGTATGGGCCTCAATAAGGGCCTCCTCTTCGTCATCGCCATCAGCCTGCGCCGCCAAATGTTCGCTGTAGGTTGTTGCCAGATCAGGGCTGATCATTCGCCCAGCACGCTTATAGGAATCTTCGATCACGGCGTAGTCAGCGGCTTCCAAGAAGTCATCGAATGTCATGGCGTGCGTCTTCAGGTCGGCTCTGACGGACTTGCCCTCGACCTCAAGGACCGCCTGGCGGGCCTTCTTGATCTCCTGTGCATACAGAGCCTGTGCACCGTCTAGTACCTTATGCAGTTCTGCGTGAGCCTTCTTTCCCGCGTCTGCAAGAAGTCCGTCCGCAGCCAATTCATGCGCCAGCGCCGTGAGCCGCTTGACCGGTCGGGACTGTCGCTTTGGCAATGTCTGCGAAGGCAAGGAGAGCAGCTTTGTCCACACCGCCTGAGGAACGGCTGGATTAGACTTCATCTCGCGGGGATTGATGAGGACACGGCGGATCGGCAGATCTTCGCCGCTTTCGCCACCCGACGTGAGGGCTTTGACGACCTCCTGCACCGATTTCTTGTCGAACCGGGGCAAAAGACAATCGACGGAATTCAGCCGGTCGTTGCCGGGAATGCGGCGCGCAAGCGGTGCTCTCACCATACGGCCAAGAAGCTGGGTGATGTGTGTCTTGTCTGTCGCAGCGCGGAAAGACACCATGACTTCGGCGCGTGGGCAATCCCAGCCTGTGCTTATGGCGTCTTTCGCGATCAGGACACGAACCCATGTCGATTCCTGAGCGCGTTGCGGCTCGATGTAAGGCACGGAATGGCTACCGAATGTCTCCGTCTTGTGTTCACCAAAGACGTTTGCCACGCAGTCTTGAGGCAGATCGGGCCACCGCTCTAATATCGTGTCGAGCGCTTGGCCAATCTGGTGGTGATCGGGCGAATTGGGGACCTGCAAAACCATGAGCGGTAGCACAGTTTCTGCATCGTCCTGCTGCCTGGCGTACTCCGTCCAAGCCTCAGAGATTTCCTTCAGCTTGTCGGTGCCACGGCGCAAGAGAACAGTTGAGAAGTCGCCCGTCTCCTCTGGCACGTCAAGAATGATCGCGTCCTTCAGGAGGCCGGAATCCTGAACCTTCTTCGCGTCAATAACGACATTCGAAAGGGTATCGCGCCCCTTCATCCCTGCCATTGCCTGATTGAAGCGCTCTACGGTGGCCGAGATGCCCCAGACTATCGGGATGCCGGAAACGGAGCCTGTTCCGTTGATGAGCTGCTTCACGATGGTGGGCTTGCTGTCACCGTTCGTCGCCCTGCTTTCCTTCATCCCCCGATGGGCTTCATCGAGCACGAGGTAGAGCGTCAAATCCGGATTTTCGATTGTGTTCTGAATGATGTCCCAGATGGTGAAGGAACGCATATCCGGCATGATGCGAAGTTGGCCGTCGTCTTTGCTTTCGCTTGTATCGTGGCCACGCACCAGAAGGCTGTTCTTACCGAGCTTCTGGGTGTTGAGGAAGTAGATCTTTCCTGGCTCAAGGCTGTCTCTATTAAAAGCATTCTCAATCGTCACAAGATCAGAAATTGTCAGCTTGTCGGATGCCTCTTGCAGTCGCCAAAGCGATTGTACGTTCAAAGATGGGTCGTCGCTGAACCAGATGACCACTGCGCCCGGATCGGCCTCAAAATTGAAGTCATCATTTCCGTAGAACAGCGCCTCGAACACGGCAGCGGCCATGACAGTCTTGCCTGCACCTGTCGTGGCCGTGAGAGAGAAGGCGTGCTTGTCGCCCTCTTCGTGCCAGCGCTTGCGCGCCTTTTTCAGCCTGTCGAGAACTTCTTTGACAGCATCTTCCTGATAATCTTTTAGAGTGAATTTCATGCCTTACCGCCCCATCGAGAATCGGAAGTTGGTGAGATAAGATTCGTAGAGCCTTATCGGCTCGACCTTTTCAGGCAGACGGCGCGCGACCGACTGAAAGCGGCGCTCATCATCTGTAACGATATAAGCAATGCGAAATTTCGAGGCGGGTTTTATGGCCCGACAAAATGCGGACGCCTTATCGAGATCGATCAAGAGGCCATAGGAATCCGCCACTTCCCAGCCTTGCGGGGGAATTTTCAGAATGCGCCCGCCTTCGCTTCCCGCCCGCATCCACAACAATGGTGCAATCCGTTCGAACGCGCGGTTGTGGCTGACGGCCACGGGCGTCTCGTACGTAAGGGTGAAGAACTCGGCGTTTTCCTCGAAACCGTCCGCCATAGGGAATTCGTCGGTGAATTTGTAGTCCCCTTCTACAGGTTTTCCCTCAGGAGTTTTCCCAGTGATTGCCGCCGCTATCCTTGGCTTCGTAATATAATCGCAAATCCCCGATTTCTCCCATTCGGCATCGCCGGGTCGCAGCCCCTTTTGTCGATACTTTGCGGCCTCCTCCGCGGAAACCTCATTATTAGTGATTGAGATGCACTGTCGGCGACCGCCATACAAGCGATTGATTCGCATCACGGCGTGTGCGGTGGTTCCCGACCCGCTGAAGTAGTCGAGCACTATCGCATCTTCATTTTTCTCAATGAAGAATCGCAAGCAGTCTTCAACAGCATGAAGAGATTTCGGATACGGGAAGCTCCTTCCGGGAATCAGTTTCGAGAGGAGATTTGTGCCTCCAGCTTCTGCGTTGTGGGATGGAAGATTCCACACGCGCTTCGGCGGAGGCGCTTCTTCATCGACTGCAACAACGCCAATGACCGATCCGTCTCGACGTCTTCCTGTTATCTGAATCGAACCATTCTCGATGTCCGAAATTGTACCTCCCGGAAGGTACTGAACAGTTCCGCGTGCCTCGTCCTTATTCCATGAATTTACGCGCGCGTACCCCTTCGCCCAATTGCGCCGCAGAACATCGGGAGTAAGTCCCCAAAGCATTTCCGACCCGTCCGGTTTCAGTGGCCATAGGGCTACAGCATCCTTAGGCACTTGGACGGAATGTCGGTCAACGTCATCTTCGAGTGCTGCTCCCACAGAATGAAGGGAGCCATCATTTGCGTGAACGAAGATCGGGTAAAACTGGTTGGGCCGCGCTCCACGCTTACTCGATGGTTCGCGCCTTCTGAGCCCCAGCCACTCAAGTGCCGCAGTATCGGCTCCGTCGCCTACCACCGGATCAAGCATGTTGCGAAACCAAGGGGTAATCTGCGGCTTTCCCCTGCTCACGACGAATATATGCTCCTCAACTCGCGAGAACTTCCCCGCTCGCAACGCTCCCTTTGCACTAATTATGGTGGTAATCATTTGAAGGTCTGAGTCTTGGAAAACTTGTTCCAGCAAGAGACCTAGTCGATGCAGCTCTTTGTCATCAATTGTTGCGATCAATACCCCTCTCTCTGGGTGCAACAGTTCTCCAGCAAGCTTCAGACGTCGCTCCATCATCGCCAACCATTTCGAATGACGATAGTCGTCGTCTGGATCGACGTAATCGTTGTTGTATTTCCAGTCCTTCGCACGAGAGTTGTACGGGGGATCAATATAGATCACATCGATCTTGCCGCGATGGGTATAGGTTAGCATCTCCAAGGCGTGGAAGTTTTCACCGCTGATGACAGTATGAAAGGGCTTTTCGCCGCCGCGATGCACCTTTCCAGTGCTTACAAGGCCCGGATAGATGTAGTCCTTGAACTCCGCCAAGACGACGAGGTTCGCGACGGCGACCTCTTGGCGTTCAATCGCGGGTGTGTCCGGCAGCTCGACATGGGCGATCTTCTCTCCCTCAATTGTCTCAAGCTTCAGGACCTTCCAAAGACGCTGATCGGCTTTGGCGGTCGATCCTTTCGGCGAGAGAATGCGAACCTTGTCACCCTTGCGCACGGGCTTGCCCGGCAACTCCACGCTTTCCGGGACGTGCCTCTCAAAATTGAGGCCAAAGGAACGGCGCGATGAGAGTACCTTAAACTCCCGCTCAAGTTCCAACCCTAGAGCGGGGTCTTTCGATTTCGTTTGTGCAATTAAGTCAGTTAACCGTGACACCCTTTGACGCCCCCCTCACAACGGCTGCCGCAGTCGCGAACTTCCGACACTCCGTACCGCCTGACTGTGAGCGTACTCATGCTCGACAAGCGTGATGTCGGCAAGCCCTCGCCGTTGTTTGTGCAGGAGAAATTCAGAATGGCGCCCGAAAAGTCAATCATCCGGCGCAGGCGCATGTTCTTTCCTTCAACTCAACATGCGTGGTCGCTCCAGTCGGTTGATGCCTATTCGACCGTCGAGCGAATGGACCGCCAGAGAAGGCTTCGCCCCCTGTGGAGTTGCGCTCGAAAGTAGATCCTTCGACACCATTGCAGCAGGGGGAGAAGCGATCCAGGGGTCTATCGAAGGTTGGTTCAACAATGGAATTGCGGCTCATGAAAGTGGATTGTTTGTCTGACGCCGGAACTGGTCGTGCGTGCGCGGGCTGCGATTGAAGGATTGTGCGGCCGAAATCGTTATCGCTCAAATGAGCCTGGCCAAAGCGTTGGAAATTCGTGCGGTATCCGCGATGGCTTGCGAGGAGGGCGTGGGCCGCTCGACGAGCGCATTGACGATGCTGCGGACGAGGCGGAGTTAGACGATAGCTACGGGCCCGAAAGAGGCTTTTCTCACTTCGGCTGAAACTGGGCGCGCGAGCACCTGTTGCTTACGTGAGTGACGCCGGCTTCGGAATACTTGCCTGATCCGAACCGAACGGGGTGGCAACGCCGCAATGGTGGCATCCTGCTCCTGTTTTGCCCGACGAGTCAAACGACGCGCGACGTCACCCGTATCCGCCGACCCTACGATTGCCCGCCTAGTCCGACGATTCCGCCCCCGCGTAAGTCATTGATCTTGCAGCCCCCGTCTACTGTGCATGGGGTTGTTTTCGCGCTTTTTGTTGTTGGGCCTTGGAAGGCTTACAGATAATCGTCGCGACACCGGCTGGCCTCTCCAGTTGGGATCACCACCCACAACACGAGACCGACATGCAATCTTCCGGCACCGGCTGGGGCAACGGGCTTCTTGGCGTCATCATCTTCAGCGGCTCGCTGCCGGCGACGCGGGTGGCGGTCGGCGGATTTTCCGCGCTGTTCCTGACCTCGGTGCGCGCGGTCATCGCGGCGCTGATCGGTGTGGCCGTGCTCGGCCTGCTCCGTCAGGCGCGGCCGCAGCGCAAGGATCTCGTCTCGCTCGCCATCGTCGCCATCGGCGTCGTGGTCGGCTTTCCCTTGCTGACGGCGCTCGCGCTGCAGCACATCACCTCGGCGCATTCGATCGTCTTCATCGGCCTGTTGCCGCTGTCGACCGCGATCTTCGGCGTGCTGCGCGGCGGCGAGCGGCCGCAGCCGATGTTCTGGCTGTTCTCTACTCTCGGCAGTGCCACCGTCGCGGGCTTTGCGCTGTCCAACGACGGCACCGCTTCGCTCACCGGCGATCTCCTGATGGTCGCGGCGATCGTGCTGTGCGGGCTCGGCTATGCCGAAGGCGCCGCGCTGTCGCGCCGGCTCGGCGGCTGGCAGGTGATCTCCTGGGCGTTGCTGCTGTCGCTGCCGCTGATGGTGCCGGTCGCGATTTGGACCTGGCCCTCGACCTGGAGCGGCGTCGGTGTGCCCGCCTGGATCGGGCTCGCCTATGTCTCGATCTTCAGCATGTTCGTCGGTTTCATCTTCTGGTACCGCGGGCTCGCGATCGGCGGCATCGCCCGCGTCGGCCAGTTGCAGCAGCTCCAGCCGTTCTTCGGCCTCGCGCTTGCCGGCCTGCTGCTGCACGAACCCGTTGCCTGGAGCATGATCGTCGCGACCGCGCTGGTGGTCGCCTGCGTCTTCTTCGCGCGGCGGTTTGCCTGAGGCCGAATTGATGCGGCCTTACCTCTTGCCCGGTTGCGGCTTTTCAATCCCCGGCAGCTGTGCGATTCCCTCGGCAAGAAAATCGACCAGCAGCCGCACCCGCGCGATGCCGGACCGCTCCGGAACGATCAGCATGTTGAGCGGAACGGAAGGCGGCGCGTAGTCTTGAAGCACGCGCTCGAGTTGGCCGGAGGCAAGAAGGTCGTCGACGAGCCAAAGATGCGCCGGCGCAATGCCTCGCCCGGCCACGAGCGCCTCGCGTGCGGCAAGCCCGTGATCCACCCGCAGCCGCCCTGCGAACGGGACCACATGGCGGCCGCCGCGGCGCCCGTGCAGCACGAGCACGTCGCTGCCGGCGATGTTCGACATCCTGACACCCTCGTGGCTGGCGAGGTCTTGCGGGCGCGCGGGCCTGCCGCGCGACGCCAGATAGTCCGGTGCGGCCACAAGCACCCGCCGCGACTGACCAAGCAGCCTGAGCTTCATCGAGCTGTCGGGGAGCGGCCCCAGACGCAGGGCGATATCGACACCTTCCCGCACCAGGTCGATCCGCTCGTCGGTCAGGCTGAGATCCACCGCCACGTCCGGATAGCGGTCCTGGAACGCGAAAACCAGACGGCTGACGTGGAGCACGCCGAAGGCGGCGGTGCAGGAGACGCGCACCGTTCCGGCAGGCGCGCCGCGTGTGCTGAGCGCCTCGTCGCCGGCGAGTTCGACCAGGCGCAGGATCTGCACGCAGTCGGCGTAATAGCGGCGACCCTCTTCGGTCATCGTCACGCTGCGCGTCGTCCGCGTGAGCAGCGGCACGCCGACGGCCTGCTCCAGTTCCCGAAGGTGCCGCGTCACTGTCGACTGGCCGAGACCAAGCTCGCGCGCGACCGCGGACAGGCTTCCGCGCTCGGCGACCCGCACGAAGCTGCGCATGCGTTCGAGCGTAACGTCCGATCTATCCATATTTCGGCATGATCCTATCCATTGGCGACAACTACCGAATTGCAGCCGTGCACGCTACCTGGTGGCTCGAAATCATCAACCAAGGAGCTGATCATGAAAGCGTTGATCGTCTTCGCTCATCCCGAGCCGCGCTCCCTCAATGGCTCGCTCCGCGATGTCGCCGTCAGAGAACTCGAGGCTGAGGGACACGAGGTGCGGGTGTCAGACCTTTATGCCCAGGGATGGACATCCGAAATCGGCCGCGCCGACTTTCCGCTGCTGCGGCCGGACGCGCGGCTGGCGCCGGCCGCCGCCTCCAAGCAGGCGTTCGAGTCGGGCACGCTCACCGCGGACGTCAAGGCCGAGATCGAGAAGCTGCTGTGGGCGGACGTTCTGATCCTGCAATTCCCGCTGTGGTGGTTCAGCATGCCGGCCATCCTCAAGGGCTGGGTCGACCGCGTGTTCGCCTACGGTTTCGCCTATGGCGTCGGCGAGCACAGCGACAAGCGCTGGGGCGACCGTTACGGCGAAGGCAGGCTGGCGGGCAAACGCGCGATGCTGATCGTGACCGCCGGCGGCTGGCAGGAGCATTATTCGGCGCGCGGGATCAACGGGCCGATCGACGACCTGCTGTTCCCGATCAATCACGGCATCCTCTATTATCCCGGATATGACGTGCTTCCGCCGTTCGTCGTCTACAAGGCCGACAAACTGGACGAAGCGGGTTTCCAGGCGACTGCCGAACGTTTGCGCGAGAGGATGCGAACGCTTGCGACCACACCGCCGATTCCCTACCGGCGCCAGAATGGCGGCGATTACCTGATTCCGAGCATGCGGCTCCGCGCGGGACTTGGGCATTCCGGCGCGACCGGCTTCGCGCTTCACGTCGAGCAGGTCGAGGCACACAGCCCGAATGGTGAAACGAGCTCCCTGCGCTCGACGGCTGAGGGGTGCGCGGCAACAGCGTAATCCGCCGCTCGCGCACTGAATCACCCCATCACCGTCCGCGTCAGCGTGCTCCGCGCAAACTTCTTCAGCGGCATCGGCTTGCCGAACAGAAAACCCTGCACGAGGTCGAAGCCGAGCTCGTTGGCGGCGACGAGGTCGGCGCGGCTTTCGACGCCCTCGGCGATGGCGCGCACGCCATAGCCATGCGAAAGCTCGACGATGTGGCGGCACACCGTGCGCTTGAGGCGATCAGTGCCGCTGCCGGTGACGAAGTGCCGGTCGGCCTTCAGCTTGATGAATGGAATTTTTCCAAGGTCCATCAGCGACGGCCAGTTGGCGCCGAGATTGTCGACCGACAGGCCGATATTGTGCAGACGCAGTTCGCGGGCGACCTCGGCCAGGAGATCGAGATCGCGGATCGCCTCCTCGCTGTCGATCTCGATCGTCAGCCCGCCGAACGCCGGATGCGTCGGCATGCGCCGGCAGAGATCGCGCACGGCTTGCGGCTCCTTCAGATAGGACGCCGGCAAATTGATCGCGAGATCGACCGGGCTCTGCTGCTCCAGCAGATAGTGCCAGTCCTGCATGGCGCGCTCGATCACGAATTCGGAGAGGTCGCGCATATTCGGGTCGTGCTCTTCGGGGATGAAATAGGCGGGCGGCACCACGCCCCAGGTCGGATGCCGCATCCGCACCAGCGCCTCGGCGCTATTGCGAATCAGCGTGCGCGCGTCGATCTTGGGTTGGTACCAGAGCTCGAGCCAGCCGGCGTGCAGGGCCTCGCCGACATGCACGGCGGGGCTCGGCGCCGGCTCCTCGGGCAACAGCATCGCGACACGGTCGCGCAGCGTCTCCGCGGCAAACGGCGTTGTCAGCGGCGGCAGCATCTTGAGGCCGTATTCCTCGCCGACCTGCTGCACGGCCCTGACGATGATCGACTCGCGGGCGCCCACAGTCAGAACCCTGCCGTCGAAGGCCTCGCGCACCAGCGTCTCCAAAAATTTGCCGGGCTCGATGCCGTCGGCGGCGATGCCGAGCAGGATCAGGTCGGGCAATTCGCTTGTCAGCACGCTCTGCAGCTCCTCGGCACTGGCGCATTCGGTGGTGACGAAGCCGAGATCCTCCAGCACTTCCGCGAGAAACGCGCGAAGATGGCGCTTGCCGTCGGCGACGCATGCGCGCGGCTTCACCTTTCGCCGTCCGAAGGTCTTCGGCCTTCGGACGGCGAGTTCTACAATTTCGTCGTTCATCGCAAGCACTCCCGTTCCGTGCCGGTGTGTTAGCGACGTGAGCAGTTTCAAATATGGAAGGCTTCAGTCGATTGTCGAATTATCTGGGTAACGTTAAAGCGCCCATCACGTCTAAAATTGTCTGGATCTCGGTCGAGAAGTTTTTACGTCTACCCGCGCGTCGGGCGCAGGGTTGCGGCAATCACTGGAGATTTCCGCGACGTGCCGTGCGGCTGCCTGGTCGCGCACTGTCCTGCAATTGGACCAAGCCGCGCGCGCCTCGTCCAATTGAATAATGGAGCGCCACTATTTCGCGCGACGCGCGCATTTTCCCGGTTCGCTCGTGACGGTTCTGCGACAATGCGTCGGTGCGCGCTTGCGCCAATGTGAAGCACATCACAAGCGGATTGCTGCACGTGCGCTATTGCTCTGGGCAGCCGGTGGTGGGCTGTCGAGGATCGCAGCAATGACGTCGCGGCGAATAATGTATTGGTGGTTCAGGTTCGTGCTGTCAGGGCGATTTCTCGATCGCTTCCTGTGCCTGCCGCGCGCGCATTAGCGCGGGATCAGGTTTGGCCGATCAGCTTGCGCAACGCGGCCGCGCCGTCCTCAATCGCATCGCGTCCCTTCCAGGCCAGATAGGACAGCTTGCCACCGAGCGTGTCGTGGCTGCGCAACCGGCGCGAACCGAGAATGTGGCCGACATTGGAGGGGAAGCGGCTCACCTCGGCGGACACCAGCGCCGCGATCGCGTCCATCAATTGCTGGAGCCGAATGCCCCATTCGCAATGCTCGATGCCGTCGATCTGCACCTTGAGCGCATATTCGGTCTCGTAGATCTCGGCGAGCAGGTCGCGCGCAATCAGCACCCGGTTGTGCCGGAGCGCGATGCGCAAGGCGAGGCGCCTGTCGTCGAGCTGGTCGAGCACCATGTGAACGACGCAGGCATAGGGCGCGGCGGCGACATCGGCGGCGCTCTTGCTCGCTGCGGCCTTGGTGGCAAGGCGCACCAATTGCCAGAACGTCTTCAGCCGCCTCGCCACCAGCGTCAGCGCGAACGGCAGCGCCTCGGGATGGGCCTTCTTGAAGGCGTCCAATCGGGCGGTGATCTGATCAACCGTGCCGTCGTCGAACTTCGCGATCTTCTCGGGCAGCCTTTCGTTGAACTTCGGCAGCGCGGCGCCGGCGCGCAGCACATGTTGGATCTTCTTCACGTCCTCGAAGGCGGTGCGCGATGCCGTGTATTGCGCGAGCTTGCCGCGCGCGAATTCGGTGCTCTCCGCTGATGCGAGGGTGCTTTCGAGAACCTTGACGACCTTGGTCTGGAAGGTCGATGCGATCTTCAGCACTTCCTTCTGGTTGTTGGCGGCGACCTGGTCGTTGATCGCCTTGATGTAGTCGCGTGCCATGGTCGGCAGCAGGTCGCGGCAGATCCACTCCCAGATCGGGGTGAGGGTGTTGCGCGAGATCCGCCCCATGTTGGCATGCTCGGGCGCGCCGTCGATCAGAAGCAGCTCGAGCGGCGCAAAGAAATGGCGCGAGGGACTGGTGGCGCGCGCCTGGTTCGATCCGTCCTTGCGAAATTCGGCGCGCAACCGGGACTGCAGGTCGGACGAGCCCGGCATGTCGATGCCGCACAGCTCAAGCCGTTCGAGCTCGCTGAGCAGGCAGCTGCGCGACAGCGGCGTCAGCTTCTGCAGGAAGTTCGATAGCTGGTCGATCTCGTTCATGGCACGCAATCTTCCGCAACGTTTCCAGCAGGCCTACCGACCCCATGCATGGAGGCATTTGCGCGCTCTCAATTGCGACATAGAGAAGCAAGCTGCCGTTAATATATCCGTAAAATCAAGGCCGCCGGTAATCGGCGGGGATCTGATCGTTAAGAAGGCGTCGAGCGACCCGCCTATCAATTGGGCAGGTTCAGCAACCTGAGAATGTTGAGGGACGTTGCCACTCAAGCATAAAGTGTGCCTGTGCCTGGGTTTCAGCACAAAACTGCCAAATTCACCGTAGTCTTACGGAGCAAAAAGTTACCTACAGACCGCGTTGGGTTCCGCTAAACGAGTGACATGGGGTCACAGAATGATACGGCCACTGATTCGCGGCCGTCGGAATGGTACGAAGGCAACGCCGCTCCAACTGAAGAGCTCGATGTCGTCCGTCTGAACGCCGCCCGTGCCAAGGCGGCCGACGAAATGGCCGCCGCCATCGCCCGCGAGCTCAACGGTCCCCTCACGGCGCTCCTGCTCTACATGGGCGAGATCAAGCGTCACAGCGATCAGCTCGCACCGGTGACGGGCGACCGTGCCTATTTGCAGCGAGTCGTGGAGAATGCGCTGGTGCAGACCGAGCGGGTTTGTGGCCTCGTCAAGCAGCTTGCCGGTTCTCACACGGGTGGCCTGCCGATCGCGTCCAGGGCCGAGGACGCCGAATCGAAGCTCGCGCGCGCACCACAGCCGCAGCGCCTGCCGAGCGCCGAAATCCTCGGCCTGTCAGGCCAGAAGCGGCTGACCAAGCGCGAGCGCGAGGTGCTGAGGCTGATCAGCGAGGGTTATTCGAACAAGCAGGGTGCGCTTCGGATGCAGATCAGCCCGCGCACCTTCGAGAGCCATCGCGCCGAGGCGATGCGGAAGCTCGGTGCGCGCAACACGGCGGACCTCGTCCGTGCGGCGCTGCTGCATTCGATCGACTGAAGGCCCTTGCGTCGGGCCGCCCGGCAGCGGGCGAGGGCCAAGCGTGAGGCATTTCTCGAAAAAGACCCGCGGCTCCGACCGTGCTCAGAAATAATCTTCGGCGAAGGGACGCGCGCGCGACGAGGGCCGCAGCGGCTTGAGCTCGTCCTTCGGCACGTTGGGAATGATCGTGATGGTCCAGCGGGGCGGCATGCTCGATTCCTGCTCCAGCACCGAACGTACGAAGCCGGTCACCGTCGCCTCGCCAGCGGCCACCGTCGCCATCCGGCCGTTGAACTGTGCGATGCGGAAGCGGCGAACTTCTTTCTGGTCCGCGGTCTCGTAGGTGAACATGGAAACCCTCCTGGTTTCCGGCGACTATCGCTGCCTATGATTAGCCATCTGTGAAAATCCCAAGCCGTAGAAGTACGGCGGGCATGCACGCGTGAGTGGTTGGAGCGTTTCGAGCGAGCGCGTCAGCCCTCCGGCTCCTGCGCGCGCGCGGCAGCGTAGGCGGCGTCCATCAGGTCCAGGAGGTCGCAAAATCCGGCGTCGCCGAGCCTCTCCGCGGTCTTCTCCAGCCGCAGCGCCAGCACCGCGAGCCTGACATAGCCGAACGTTCCGGCCGCGCTCTTCAGCGAATGCGCTTCGCGGGCGATCCTGCCGTGGTGCTGCGCGAGCGAGAGCGTGCGGAACGATTGCAGACGCGCGCAGGTTTCGCTCCAGAACACGTCGCGCACTTCGCAAGCACCATCCTCACCGATCTCGCGCACCAGCGCCTGGTACGCGCCCGGCTCGCGCGCGGGTTCGGCATCAAGCGCTGTTTGCGCAGGCGCGACGGTGACTTCGAACATGGTTTGGCCTGCCTTGATCACGGTTCGTTTGCCGCCGGCCCGTACAGGCGCGCGCGGCACATCGTGTCTACGGCATCTGGATTTCAGTTCCGGTAGCAGGACAATCCGTGTTTGCGGGCCGGAATTAGCGGCCGGTTTACCACGCCGAAGCGCCAGTCAGCGCGGGCCGAGCAGCCGGTCATACTGCGCCTTCACGGTGGCGTAGCATTCGCACGCCGTCTGGCGCAGGCCGTCCAGGTTAAGGATCTGGATGTGTCCGCGGCTGTAGTTAATGAAATTCGCCTGCTGCAAGGTGTTGGCGACCAGCGACACGCTGTTGCGCCGAGCGCCGATCATCTGCGCCATCGCCTCCTGGGTCAGCAGCAGCCGGTAGTCGCCGGAGAGGTCATGGGTGTGGAGCAGGCAGCGCGACAGCCGCGACTCCACCGGATGAGCGGCGTTGCAGCCCGCGGTCTGCTGCACCTGCGCGTAGACCGCCAGTCCGTGACGCGTGAGCAGCGTCCGCAGGGTGCAGCTCTGGTCGGCCGCGACGCGCAGCCGGTCGAGGTCCATCATCGAGGCGGAGCCTGGAACCAGCACGATGGCCGTGTTCAGCGCGCAGGCATCGCCCATGATAGAGAGCGTTCCGAGCAGGCTGTCGCGGCCGATCATGGCGACTTGCACGTGCTCGCCCCTGGCGAGCTCCACCACCAGCGAGATGACGCCGCGATGGGGAAAGTAGGCGCGCTTGAGCGTTTCGCCGGTCGCGACCAGCACCGCGTCGTGCGGCAGATCGCCCGTCCGCAGGTGGGGGCGGATCAATTCATAATCGTCCGCCGACAGCGCGGACAGGAAACCGTTGGAGGAACGTACCATTGTTTCCAAAGTAGCCTCCCGTCTCCCGGACCAGCACGGGAAACTGCTTGTCGTTCGGCCACGTTCCATCATGTTCCCGTCGGGATATATTGGCAATTGACGTCCGATCGCAGTCAGTGCCGCTGCACGTCGGCCTCGCCAAGACAGGTTCCCTGACCCAATTCCTACCGAGCTGGGAACCAGCAGATCCAGATGGTGCGGCTGGAGCATCGGTTTGGAGCTTGTTCGCGGTCATGGTTGATCCGGCGCGTTTCAAGGTCATCCGCGCCGCGTCGTCGTCATGGAGTTGCCTTGGCGCCGCGTGGCCGCAGATTCCGCGTCAATCGTCTTTCCGGCTCCGCCAAGGACGCTCTCAACAGTCCATTTCTCGAGCAAAGGAGCATGGCGTGCGCCACGGTTCAATTATTGAATCGCCAAATCGGGAAGCTCAAACGGGGACAGAAGATCTGCGCCATATTCTCGTCGTCGATGACGACCCGATGGTCTGCATGGCCATCGAGGTCTATCTCCAACGCAACAGTTTTCGGGTGACGATCGCCGAAGGAGGGGAAGGCGGACTTCGCGCGCTCGAACACGAACGGTTCGATCTGATGATCATCGATATCTTCATGCCGCACATGCGGGTTCGAATCGGTCAGAGTCTTTCACGAGCGGGCGCCGGCCGTTCCGCTGATAGCGATGTCCGGCTAGGCGTTCGCAAATCTGAATTCGCCGGCCCCGGATTTCCTCCGGATGGCGCTGGAGCTCGGTGCGGCGCGCTGTCTGCGCAAGCCGTTCACGCCGCACGCGCTGCTCGCCGCCATCAACGATTGCCTGGCGGAGCACCGTCCCCAGGGCGAGCTTGCCTCGGCCGCGCGCCTGGGTTAGCGCGGCACCGGCCGCAGCGGACGCGGGTAACGGTTCGTTTACCGCAAATGCGGGTGATGCATATCCCGGCAAAGCACCAGGCGACGTGGCGAGACCGGCCCGGGCTGCAGGCAGCTCGATACAATTTGCGCGAAGACCGCGCATATCTCCTTCACAAGCAGGGCTTTCCCGCGCGCCGGGTCTCGCTGTTATCGGCACGTTCACCTAACGCGCCTCGCCGTTGCGGCGTGGGGCCGGTCTTGCCGAAAAACGCTGTCGCATGCAGTCGAACGTCAAACTTGTCTTCAATATCCGTATTAGCACGGAGGATGAAATTAACGGGACCGTGAAAGGGGATGTCTAACGATCCAAGGTGGGGACTTCCGTTCATGCCAGCGCGGCTCGGGCGTCGAGGTCCAGATCCAGGTCTGTAAGGCGTAGCTCATGGATGATCTGTTGCGGGAGTTTTTGACGGAAACCAGCGAGAGCCTGGACACCGTGGACAATCAGCTGGTGAAGTTCGAGCAGGAGCCGAACAACGCCAAGATCCTGGATAACATCTTCCGGCTGGTCCACACCATCAAGGGCACGTGCGGCTTCCTCGGATTGCCACGACTGGAAGCGCTGGCGCATGCCGGCGAGACGCTGATGGGCAAATTCCGTGACGGCATGCCGGTGACGGGGCAGGCGGTGACGGTGATCCTGTCCTCGATCGACCGCATCAAGGAAATTCTGGCCGGGCTGGAGGCGACCGAAGCCGAGCCCGAGGGCACCGACCGCGATCTCATCGACAAGCTGGAAGCGATGGTCGAGCAGGGCATGGCGGCTATGTCAGCGTCGGCGCAGCCGATCGCGTCAGGCTCGGCGCAGCCGATGCCGGCCGGCGCTGCTGCTGCCGTTGCCGAAGCGCCGCCGCTGGTGCCGGACGCGCCTGTCGCCGTCGAAGCCGCGCCGACCTCCGGCGTGCTGGCCGACCAGAGCCTGGAGCGTCCGCTGCGTCCGGGCGAAGTCTCGCTCGACGAGCTCGAGCGTGCCTTCCGCGAGACCGCGATCGAAGTGCCGGTCCCGGTTGCCAAGGCCGAAGTCAAGGCGGAGCCTCCGCCGGCCGCTGAAGCCCCGGTGCCTGTTGCCAAGGAAGCCGCGAAGGAGACCAAGGCGAAGGACAAGGCCGCGCCGAAGAAGTCGATCGCCGACGAGGGCGCCGCCGAGGGAGCCAGCATCGCCAACCAGTCGATCCGCGTCAACGTGGATACGCTTGAGCATCTGATGACCATGGTCTCGGAGCTGGTGCTGACCCGCAACCAGCTGTTGGAGATCTCCCGCCGCAACGAGGACACCGAGTTCAAGGTGCCGTTGCAGCGGCTGTCCAACGTCACCGCCGAGCTGCAGGAAGGCGTCATGAAGACGCGCATGCAGCCGATCGGCAATGCCTGGCAGAAGCTGCCCCGCATCGTTCGCGACCTCTCGAGCGAACTCGGCAAGCAGATCGAGCTGGAGATGCACGGCGCCGACACCGAGCTCGACCGCCAGGTGCTCGACCTGATCAAGGACCCGCTCACCCACATGGTGCGCAACTCCGCCGACCATGGCCTGGAGACCCCGGCCGAGCGTCTCGCCGGCGGCAAGGGCGAGCAGGGCACCATTCGCCTGTCCGCCTATCACGAGGGCGGCCACATCATCATCTGCATCGCCGACAACGGCCGTGGCCTGAACACCGACAGGATCAAGGCCAAGGCGATCTCCTCAGGTCTGGTCACCGAGGCCGAGCTCGAGAAGATGAGCGAAGCCCAGATCCACAAGTTCATCTTCGCGCCGGGCTTCTCGACCGCGGCCGCCATCACCTCGGTGTCGGGACGCGGCGTCGGCATGGACGTGGTGCGCACCAATATCGACCAGATCGGCGGCACCATCGACATCAAGTCGGTCGCCGGTGAAGGCTCCTCCGTCACCATCAAGATCCCGCTGACGCTCGCCATCGTCTCCGCGCTGATCGTGGAAGCCGCCGGCGACCGCTTTGCGATCCCGCAGCTCTCCGTGGTCGAGCTGGTGCGAGCCCGCGCCAACTCGGAGCACCGCATCGAGCGCATCAAGGACACCGCGGTTCTCAGGCTGCGCAACAAGCTGCTGCCGCTGATCCATCTCAAGAAGCTGCTCAAGATCGACGACGGCGCCGTCTCCGATCCCGAGAACGGCTTCATCGTGGTGACGCAGGTCGGCAGCCAGACCTTCGGCATCGTCGTCGACGGCGTGTTCCACACCGAAGAAATCGTGGTCAAGCCGATGTCGACGAAGCTGCGCCACATCGACATGTTCTCGGGCAATACCATCCTGGGCGACGGCGCGGTCATCATGATCATCGACCCCAACGGCATTGCCAAGGCGCTCGGCGCCGCCGGCTCTTCGGCCCATGACATGAACAACGAGAACGGGACGCACAGCATCGGATCGGGCGAGCAGACCACCTCGCTGCTGGTGTTCCGCGCCGGCTCGTCCCAGCCCAAGGCGGTCCCGCTCGGGCTCGTCACGCGCCTGGAAGAGCTCCCGGCCGACAAGATCGAGTTCTCGAACGGCCGCTACATGGTGCAGTACCGTGAGCAGCTGATGCCGCTCGTTGCCATGGAGAGCGTCACCATCGCGAGCCAGGGCGCCCAGCCGATCCTGGTGTTCTCCGACGACGGCCGCTCCATGGGCCTCGTCGTCGACGAGATCATCGACATCGTCGAGGAACGGCTCAACATCGAGGTCGGCGGATCCTCCTCCGGCATTCTCGGCTCGGCCGTGATCAAGGGCCAGGCCACCGAAGTGATCGACGTCGGCCACTTCCTGCCGATGGCGTTCTCCGACTGGTTCACCCGCAAGGAGATGAAGCCGTCGCTGCACTCGCAATCGGTGCTGCTGGTCGACGATTCGGCGTTCTTCCGCAACATGCTGGCCCCGGTGCTCAAGGCCGCCGGCTACCGCGTCCGCACCGCGCCGACCGCGCAGGAGGGCCTGGCGGCGCTGCGCGCGCAGAGCTTCGACGTGGTCCTGACCGACATCGAGATGCCCGACATGAACGGGTTCGAGTTTGCCGAGACCATTCGCTCCGACAGCAATCTGGGCGCGATGCCGATCATCGGGCTGTCCGCGCTGGTGTCGCCGGCGGCGATCGAGCGCGGCCGCCAGGCCGGCTTCCACGACTATGTCGCCAAGTTCGACCGTCCCGGTCTGATCGCGGCGCTGAAGGAACAGACCGCGAGCGCCGCCGGCGCCTCCGAGCTGAGCCGCGCAGCCGCCTAAACCCCAGCGGGATGGATCAGGAGATACGCACATGACCAAGAAGACCCAGTCCGGCGAAGGCGCCATGGTCGAATACGTCACCGCGATGATCGGCGGCCAGCTGTTCGGCCTGCCGATCTCCCGCGTCCAGGACGTGTTCATGCCCGAGCGCGTCACCCGCGTGCCGCTGTCCTCGCGCGAGATCGCGGGCGTGCTGAACCTGCGCGGCCGCATCGTCACCGTGGTCGACATGCGCGCCCGGCTCGGCCTGCCCAAGCCCGAGGACGGCAAGATCCCGATGGCGGTCGGCGTCGACCTGCGCGGTGAATCCTATGGTCTGCTGATCGACCAGATCGGCGAAGTGCTGCGGCTCGCCGAGGACGGCATGGAAGAAAACCCCGTCAACCTCGACCCCCGCATGGCCAAGCTCGCCGGCGGTGTCCACCGTCTCGACGGCCAACTCATGGTCGTCCTCGACGTCGATCGCGTCCTCGAACTCAAAACCGAAGTGCAAATGGCTGCGTGAGCCCCAAAAACATCGAAGCCGGAGAACCCAAATGAAGACGTGCTTGGTGGTCGATGATTCCAGCGTCGTGCGCAAGATCGCACGCCGGATCCTGGAAGGCCTGCAATTCGAAGTCACGGAGGCCGAGGACGGCTCCAAGGCGCTCGAGGTCTGTCAGCGCAAGCTGCCCGACGCGGTGCTGCTGGACTGGAACATGCCGGTGATGGACGGCTTCGAGTTCATGGGCCACATGCGCCGCCTGCCGGGCGGCGACCAGCCCAAGGTTGTATTCTGCACCACCGAAAATAACGTGGCTCATATCGCTCAGGCGCTCAGCGGCGGCGCCAACGAGTACATCATGAAGCCCTTCGATAAAGACATCATCGCCGACAAATTCGCAGAAGTCGGCTTGATTCCGGTCGGACAAGCCATGGTCTGAGTGTCTGGCGGAGTGTTCCAGCCAGAGTGTTCCCAGTACAGCTTCCGAGAGGCCTATCCGTGACCCCGACCGAGTATGAGTATCTGCGTAAGTTCCTGAGGGATCATTCCGGGCTCGATCTGTCCGCAGACAAGCAATATCTGATTGAAAGCCGGCTGTTGCCGCTGGCGCGCAAGGCCGGGATCTCCGGCATCGGCGAGCTCGTGCAGAAGCTGCAAGGCGCTGGCTCGGGCGCGCTCGTCACCAGCGTGGTCGAGGCGATGACCACCAACGAGACCTTCTTCTTTCGCGACAAGGTCCCGTTCGATCATTTCCGCGACACCATCATGCCGGAGATCATCAAGGCCCGCGCCGGCCGCCGCAGCGTCCGCATCTGGTGCGCCGCCGGCTCCACGGGGCAGGAGCCCTATTCGCTCGCGATGAGCCTAAAGGAGATGGGTGCGGCCCTAACTGGCTGGCGCGTCGAGATCATCGCGACCGACCTGTCGCAGGAGGTGCTCGAGAAGGCCAAGGCCGGCATCTACAGCCAGTTCGAAGTGCAGCGCGGACTGCCGATCCAGATGCTGATGAAATATTTCAAGCAGATCGGCGAGACCTGGCAGATCAATCCCGAGCTGCGGGCGATGATCCAGCACCGGCAGCTCAATCTGCTGCACGATTTCGCTCAGCTCGGCACCTTCGACGTCATCTTCTGCCGCAACGTGCTGATCTATTTCGATCAGGACACCAAGATCAACATCTTCAACCGGCTGGCTCGCCAGATCGAGGGAGACGGCTTCCTGGTGCTGGGCGCGGCCGAAACGGTGGTCGGACTGACCGACACGTTCAGGCCGATTCCGGAGAAGCGCGGTCTCTACAAGCCGAACGACCCGCGCGCGGCGGCCGCCAAGCCGGTTCTTGCCGGCGCAGCGCCGCGCCTAGCGGTCATGGCGGGACGATAGGCATGGCCGAGGATGGCAAAGGCGCGGAACGCGTGACGTTCAGTCGCGGCTATGATGTCTGCATCATGGCCATCGACGGCACTTGGCGCCGCGACTGCAAGCTCAACGCGATCTCCGACACCGACGCCATCCTGACGGTGGAAGGCTCGATTCAGGGCCTGAACCTCAAAGAGTTCTTCCTGCTGCTGTCGTCCACCGGCCTTGCCTACCGCCGCTGCGAATTAGTGCGCGTCAACGGCGTCGAAATGGACATTCAATTCCTGCGGGGCAAGAACCGGAAGAAGCGGGCCGTCGGTGGCCGTGACGAGGCGGCGTGATCTTCACGTGCGTCGCGTCGCCGTTTTCCGCGACGTTGGTTCGCATTTGCTGAAACATCCGACTGAATTTGCCGTCGCGGCTTTACGTCGCCTAAGCGCGAACGGTGTATCCATTGCCGGTCTCAATCTCAGGATACGGCAATGCCCAGAAGCTCTTTCTCCTCTCTCCCGTCAAACCTGCCCGACGGCGCCGAGCGGCGCGCGCTTCAGCTTCTGGTGGTCGATGATGACGGCACACAGCGCAGCCTGATCACGGTCGCGGCCAAGCAGGCCGGCCACGAAGTCACCGTGGCGCCGTCCGTGGCCGAAGCGATCGAGAAACTCCGCACCGCGCGCTTCGACTGCGTGACACTCGATCTCGTGCTCGAGGATGGCGACGGCATGGACGTGCTGGGCGAGATGGCCAAGGCGAAATTTGGCGGCGCCGTGATCGTCGTCAGCGGCATGGACGGCAAGCGCCGCAGCGCCGCCCGCAGCTTCGCCCGTTCCGTCGGGATCGAGCTCCAGAGCCTGCCCAAGCCGCTGGATCTGGCCGCGTTGCGCATCAGCCTCGCCAATCTCGGCAAGACCGCGATGGGCCTGCCGGCGATCCACACCTGGGGCGGTGTCGCCACCGACGCGATCGTGGAGCGGCACCGCGCCTGATCCGCGGCCGGCCATGCGATGAAAGAATGCGGTCGCCGCGTCGCAGCGATCGCGATCTACAGCGTACCGCTGGCCTCCGACAGGCATTCCAGGGCGTGGCCAAGGCCCGCCCGGCAGGCGTCGAGCGCGGCGATCGCCCTGGCATACCGGGGTGTGACATCGTCGAGCACGAAGACGTCGGCGGAACTTTCCGGATCGCTCCCGTGTTCTTGAGCCATGGCTGTGGCGGTCCGGCGCATGCTGCTCTCGATCTGCGAGATCAGCACGCGAAGGTCGGCCGCAATCAGCTCACGGCTCTCGACTTCGGGCATTGCCACGAAAGGCGGTAGCGGCCAAAATTAGCATGGATATTCTCCGTCCTCTGCAATTAGGCGCCTCGCCGCTACTTGTGCGTCAAGTTCATGTCCCGTACAAATACGGTGGGCCGAATCCGCGCCGAACGCCATAACGGTTGGGGCGGACGCGAGTCCTTCATGCCAACCGGATGTGTGGCACATGGCCGAACAAAGCTCTCGCGGTGAAATCTTCGTGGTCGACGACGACGCTGCCGTTCGCGACACCTTGTCGATGGTGTTGAAGGCGGCGGGCTATGAGGTGATCTGTTTTGCGGACGGCGCAGCATTGCTCTCCGTCGCGCGAAGCCGCACACCTGCAGCGGTCCTGCTCGACGTGCACATTCCCGGCAAGTCCGGGCTCGATATTCTCAATGAGCTGCACGGCGAGGACTATCCGGCACCGATCTTCATGATCTCCGGACAGGGCGATATCGCGATGGCGGTCGGGGCCATCAAGAGCGGCGCGCTCGACTTCATCGAGAAGCCGTTCCGCGGCAGCGAGATCGTCGGCCGGCTCGACGAGGCGATCGACGCCTATGCCCGCAGGCAGTCGGAGAACGCAGCGCCGAAGTTCGGCTCGCTGCATTTCCCCGGGCGCGAGCCGTTGACGCGCAGGGAGCGCGAGGTGCTTGAGCAGTTCGCCGCCGGCGCTTCCAACAAGGAGGCCGGCCGCACGCTCGGCATCAGCCCGCGCACCATCGAGGACCATCGCGCCAACATCATGAAGAAGCTCGGTGCGCGCAATGCCGCCGATCTGATCCGGATCGTGATGACCGCGGCGCAGCGCGCGTCGTAAATTCCGTGGGCGACATTTCGTAGCCCGGATGAGCGAAGCGACTTCCGGGACCTGGCTCGTGGTGTTCCCGGGTATCGCTTCGCTCACCCGGGCTGCGGGCTCTCACCCGACGCGCCATCAACTGTTCAACGCCTTGCGGATGGCCCGCGCCAGATCCGATTTGCGATAGGGCTTCGCTAGCAGCAGAACGCCCGAATCCAGCCGGCCGTGATGGATGATCGCGTTCTCGGTATAGCCGGACGTGTAGAGCACCCGGAGATCGGGACGCGTTCTCTGCAGTTCGTCGGCGAGCTGCCTTCCGTTCATCTTGCCGGGCATGATGACGTCGGTGAACAGGAGGTCGAACGGTTTTCCGGCGGCGACGATTGCGAGCGCCTCCGCGGCGTTCGCAGCCTGCAAGGTGACGTAGCCGAGCGAATGCAGCTGTGCCAGCACGTAGTCGCGCACCAGCCGGTCGTCCTCGACCACAAGGATCGTCTCGTGTCCGCCCTCGATGGTCGCCGGCGTCACGCCCTCGCCGACCGCCGTCGGCGTCTTGCCGGGCGGCAGGTACATCTTGATCGTGGTGCCGTGGCCTTCCTCGCTGTAGATCTTGATATGGCCCGCCGACTGCTTGATGAAGCCGTAGACCATCGAAAGCCCGAGTCCGGTGCCCTTGCCCGGTCCCTTCGAGGTGAAGAAGGGGTCGAACACCCTGGCCAGCATGTTGGCGGGAATTCCGCTGCCGGTGTCGCTCACGGCGATCAGCACGTAGTGTCCCGGCGGGACGTCGTTGACGCTGGCATAGACCTCGTCGAGATAGGCCGCGCCCGTCTCCACGATCAGCTTGCCGCCGCCCGGCATGGCATCGCGGGCATTGAGCGCGAGGTTGAGGATCGCGGTGGTGAGCTGGCTGGGATCGACGATCGCGACGCAGTTCTCGTCCTCGAACACCGATTCGATATGGATCTGCTCGCCCAGCGTCGGCCGCAATAATTTCGCCGTGTCGATGATCAGCGCGTTGACGTCGATCTCGCGCGGCTGGAGCGGCTGCTTGCGCGCAAACGCCAGCAGGTGCTGCGTCAGCTCGGCGCCACGCCCGGCGGCCTCGTCGATCATCTTCGTGATCGCCGCGAGCTCCGGCTCGTTGGCCACCGCGTCGGCCAGGATCTCGATCGTTCCGGTGATGACGGTGAGAATGTTGTTGAAGTCGTGCGCCACGCCGCCGGTGAGCTGGCCGACCGCCTCCATTTTCTCGGCCTGGCGGATGCGCTCGTCGGCCGCGATCTTGTCGGTCAGGTCGCGGTAGAACGAATTGAAGAGAACGCCTTCGCGTCGCTGGAGCGCCGTGACGCTGAGCTCGGCCCTGAACTCCTTACCGTCGCGTCGCCGCACCAAAAGTTCGCGCCGTGGATTAGCCAGCGATTGTTGCTCGGATTCGAGAAAGAGCTTCAGTCTGGCCCTGACGCTTTCGCGCTCACTGGGGGCGACGAAAAGCTCAATCGCATTCTTGCCGATCGCCTCCTCACGGGTCCATCCGAAGAGCTTCTCGGCCTGCGAGTTCCAACTCAGGATGGCCCCGGTGTGGTCCGTCTGGGTGAAAGCATCGAGCGAGGTCTCGACGATGTTGCGCGCAAGCTGTTCGCTCTCCCGCAAGGACTCCTGTGCAAGCCTCGCTTCTGTCATGTCGCGCCCGACAAAGAAGTAGCGCTGGGCGTGGTCGGACCAGCTGCCGAGCCAGGACAGCCAGACCTCACGACCGTCCTTGTGGAAGCAGCGGGTGTCCGCGAGCTTCAGCCGCTCGCCGCGCCTGAGCGCGCGCATCTCGTCGCGCGACTGGTCGAGATGGCCGGAATGAATGAAATCGGCGCCGCTGCGGCCGATCATCTCCTCCGGCCGGTAGCCGAGAATGGCCTCGCTGCTCGGACTGATCTGCGCGATGTGGCCGCGCGCGTCCATCACCATGATCAGATCCTGGGAGGTCTCGAAGATCTGTCGCCGTTCCTCGAGCTGCTGCTGCAGCGCCCGCTCGGCCCGTCGCGCCTCGGTCAGGCTGCGCGCGGTGCCGGAGGCGCCCACGATCTCGCCCGATGGGCCCCTGATCGGCGACAGGCTGAGTGAGATTTCGACCGGCGTGCCATCCTTGCGCAGGCGCACCGTCTCGAACCGTTCCATCGGTTCACCTCCGGCGATCCGCCGCAAATAGTCCTTGCCTTGCTCGCGTCGGTCGGGTGGGACGATGATCGAGGTGGATTTCCCGATCGCCTCATTCGCCGAATAGCCGTAGAGGCGCTCGGCGGCGGCATTCCAGCCGGTGATGATGGCGTCGAGCGATTGCATCACGATCGCTTCGTCGGAGGATTCGACGGCGGCGCTGAACAAGCGCTCGCGCGCTTCATGATGGCTTCGCGCGGCCTCGGTGCGGCGATGCTCCTCGATCTCGCGTTCAAGCGCGGTCGTCTTCGCTCTCGTTTCTTCGACCATTTGCGCGAATGCCCGCGCCAGCACGCCTGTCTCTCCGCTCGCATCGACGGGAATCTCGGCGCGCCGTCCGCTGCCGATCGCTTCCACCGCCGCGGTCAGACGCCCGATCGGCCGCGTCAATGAGCGCGCCAGCAGTACCGCAAGCAAAGCTGCGGCAAGGACAGCAAGCAGGCCGACCAGTGAGGAGGCTTTTTGAATGGCCGCCGGAACGCTACTGAACACGGATGGTGGGGCCGTCTCGATGACTGCCAACCACTCCTTGCCGGCCAGCAGTGCCGGTGCGAGCGCCGCTCCACTCGGCCGGCCCGCTTGGTCGCTCGTAAGCTGCGTGGATCCTTGCGGCAGGCCGGCCCGGGCTGCAAAGAAAGGAAAGTCCCGGCGCCAATCGTTGGCGTTGCCAAGCAATGCACCGAATTCCCGCGCACGATCAGGGTGGACAAGATAGTCGCCACGCGAATTCACGACATAGATTTCTCCTCCTGCGCTCGTGGTCGAGCGGACGCGGTCGAGCGCAGGACGCATGTCGATATTGGCGATGACGATGCCGAACGGCTTGCTATCAGGCGTGAACAGCGGAGTCGCGACGCGCAACGTCGGAATGTGAGGGTCCGTGGTTCCTCCCTGCCGCGTGGCGAGATCGACGGGCGAAACATAGATGTCGCCCGGCGCCAATCGAATCGTCTCCTGGAAGTAGGTTCGGTCGCTCTTGCGTTCCAGTTCGCCGTCGGGGACGATCCGTGCTGTTCCGTTCGGGCCGGCGCGATCGACGCGGACCAACTCGCGCTGGTCGTCGTCAAGGCCGATGATTCGAAATTGCCCGTAGCTCGGTTTCGCGTCGATCTCGGCTGCGAGCCGGGCTGCGATGCGCTCGCGCCAGGTTTGCTCGGAAACGCCGTCGACATCGTCGAGGCCTCCACCGATGTGGGCACGGATCAGGCCGTTGATGGCCGCGGCGGAGCGATAACCGAGCAGATCGCCGCGCGCGCCGGCAACGTAGGATTCAAGATGGGTGGCCAGCAGGCTCGACTGGGCTTCAATCCGTTCCAGGACCCGCGGAATGACGGCCTGGGTGATATTGCGATAGCCGAGCCAGCCGACTGCGGCCACGGTGACCGCCACCAGCAGGATCATCGCGATGGCGAGCCGCGTAGCGAGTGTCATGGGGAAATCTGCACCGCTTCCTGAATGGCCGTGCCCGCGCTCGGTTGGAACAGAATGAAGGTTCTTGTCATCGGCGGCCGGTGCTGACATCCGGATTCCTCACCGATGCCGTCCGCGCCGCGTCCAGGCAGCCAGCGACCGCGGCGAGCAGCGCGTCGGCCCGGAACGGCTTCTGCAAGCTCGCCACCGCGCCGAGCTTGGTCGCCATCTTGAGGAAGTCCGGCTCCGCATGGGCGTCCGGCGTGAACGAACGGCCGGAAATGACGACGATCGGAATCGCCGGCTGCAGCGCCCGGATGTGGCGCATCGTCTCCAGGCCGTCCATGCCGGGCATGAAGATGTCGAGAAAGAGAAGGTCGAACTGGCCGGCCTCGAACAGCGCAAGTCCCTTGCGGCCGTCTCCGGCGACGGTGATTTGATGACCGGCCCTCTCCAGGAGCAGCCGAATCGTCATCTGCACGGCCGGATCGTCATCCACGATCAGGATGTTGGCCACGTCTGGTATCCTCCCGGGCCGGATGGGGTGTCCCAGCGACCGCAAATCAAACCATCAACTCTGAAATTGTTGCGCGGATTGCATCTGGCCTGCAAGCACTTCGCCATCGATCCCAAGATTGCTCGCAAAAGGCGAACTCGGTTGCGTCAATTTATGCACGGTGACGTGCACAAGCGCTCGCGACAACCGCGCGCCATATGCCTAGTCGGTCAAATATTCCGGATAGTGGCTTCGGATCGTGTCGAGCTCGCTCAACGTGCCCGACAGGTGCTTGCGCAGATGCTGTTGCGCAGCATCGGCGTCGCCGGCCTCGATCGCGCGCGTGATCAGCTTGTGGTGGCGGACGATGTTCTGGGCCTTGCCGGGTGAGGGCAGATGCATCCGGCGCAGCCGGTCGATATGTCCGCTACGGCTGCGCACCAGCGTCCAGAGTTCCTGCTTGCCGGCCACGGCATAAAGCTGCGCGTGAAAATCATTGTCGCCAGCGATGAAGCTCTCGAAGTCTCCGGCCTTGGCGAATTGCTGCTGGAGCGCGATCGTGTGGTCGAGGCGTATGACCAGGGCTTCGCCGTGCTGCTGCGCGAGCAGCCGGACGATTTCGAGCTCCAGCGCCTGGCGCAGGAAATGGGCCTGCTCGGCCCGACCGACGTCGACGCGGCTGACGACGGTGGCGTGCTGCGGAAACACGTCGACCAGCCCTTCTTCCTCGAGCCGCATCAAGGCGTCGCGGATCGGCGTCGAGCTGACGCCGAATTGTGCGGCGAGATCCGTGCGCGACAGCGGCGAGCCCGGCGGCAATTCGAGCGCGAGAATGGCATTGCGCAGCCGCTCGAATACTTGCGGTGCGGCCTGCCGGGCCCGGTCGAGCCGCGCGCCGGGGCGGGGGGCTACGCGGGGCGCGGGTTCGGCTGGTTCCATGCGAAGCGCTCCGGCCAGCTTGCCTTTGATACACTAATGCATTAGTGCATTAGCAAGATCGCTCGTCAATGGCGGCCGGAGGAAACGAACAACAATGATCAAGCAATTTCAGTGTGGCCTCACGGCCGTCGCCCTGATCGCCGCAGCGGCGCTGACGGCTTCGCCAGCAAAGGCGCAGCAGAAGTCCGAGATCTCGCTGTCTCGCCAGCCCGGCATTTTCTACATGCCGAGCCACATCATGGAAAAGCAGAAGCTGATCGAGAAGCACGCCGCTCAGCTCGGGGTGGCCGGCGTCACCACCAAATGGGTCACCTTCTCCGGCGGCGGTGCGCAGACCGATGCGCTGCTCGCGGGCGGGGTCGACATCCTCAACACCGGCACCGGCAATCTGCTGCTGCTGTGGGACCGCACCCGCGGCGGCGTCAAGGGCATCGTCGCGACCTCGGCGCAGCCGATGACGCTGATCAGCCGCGACGCCAACATCAAGTCGATCAAGGATTTCGGCCCCAACGACAAGATCGCCGTGCCGACCGTAAAAGTCTCGACCCAGGCCATCGTGCTCCAGATCGCCGCCGCCGAAGCCTTTGGTCCCGACCAATGGTCGAAGCTGGACGTCAACACGGTGCAGCTCGGTCATCCCGACGCCTATGCGGCGCTGTCCAACGCCAAGCACGAGGTGCACACCCATTTTTCGATTCCGCCGTTCACCTTCCTCGAGCTGAAGAACGTGCCGGGCGCGCATGTCGTGCTGTCGTCGCCTGACGTGATGGGCGGCCCGCTCAGCCAGGCGCAGTTCTTCACCACCACGAAGTTCGCTGATGCCAACCCGAAAATCATCCAGGCCGTGCGCGATGCGACCAAGGAAGCTCAGGATCTGATCCGCAGCGACACCAGACAGGCGGTCGAGATCTACAAGGAGATCACCGGCGACAAGACCTCGGTGGAAGAGCTGCTCGATCTCCTCCAGGAGCCCGGCATGATGGAGTGGAATCTCGAACCGCAGGGCACGATGAAATTCGCCGCCCATCTGTTCAAGACCGGCACGCTGAAGACTCAGCCCAAGGCCTGGACTGATTATTATCTGCCCGTCGCCCACGATCTGAAGGGCAACTGATGGCGCTGCTCGACGTCAGCTCCGTGACGCTGCGCTACAAGACCTCCAGCGCCGTCGTCACGGCGACCGAACGGGTCAGCTTCACAGTCGACAGGTCCGACCGCTTCGTGCTGCTCGGGCCGTCCGGCTGCGGCAAGTCGACCCTGCTCAAGGCCGTCGGCGGCTACATGGCGCCGAGCGAAGGCCGCATGACCATCAACGACCGCGAGATTCGCGGTCCCGGCGCCGATCGCATGATGATCTTCCAAGAGTTCGACCAGCTGCTGCCTTGGAAAAGCGTGCTGGCCAACGTGATGTTTCCGCTGCTGACCGCGCGAAAATTGTCGCGCAAGGATGCCGATGCGCGGGCGCGGGCCTATATCGAGAAAGTGGGCCTCACCCGCGTGGTCGACGCTTATCCGCACACGCTCTCCGGCGGCATGAAGCAGCGCGTCGCGATCGCGCGCGGCATGGCAATGGAGCCCGACATCCTACTGATGGACGAGCCGTTCGCCGCGCTCGACGCGCTGACGCGGCGAACCTGCCAGGACGAGCTGCTCCAGCTCTGGAGCGAGACCAAATTCACCGTGCTGTTCGTGACCCACTCGATCGCGGAAGCGATCCGCATCGGCAACCGCATCCTGCTGTTGTCGCCGCATCCCGGCCGCGTCAAGGCCGAGGTGGTCGACGTCGACAAGGTCTCCAATGACGATGGCAGTGCCGGCCGGCTGGAGAAGGAGATTCACGATCTCCTGTTCGCCTCCGAAGCAACGGCGCATTGAGGGAGCCTCTCATGGGCGAAGCGAGAATAATGCTGCGTGACGCGCCGGTCGTCGGCAGCGCAGCCGAGGTCGAGCGCAAGCTGAGCGTGCCCGAGCTGTTGTGGAACGACGGCTTTGTCCGCAAGACCGTCATCATCCTGTTCCTCGCGGCGGTCTGGGAGGCCTACGGCCTCGCCCTCGACAATCCCCTGCTGTTTCCGACGCTGCACGACACGATCCTCACGCTCTACGATCGCGTCAAGGACGGCACGATTCCCATGCGGGCCTGGGCTTCGCTAAAAGTGCTGTTCATGGGCTATTCAGCCGGCATCGCGCTCGCCGCGATCTTCACCGTGCTCGCGATCTCCACCCGCATCGGCACCGATTTCCTTGAGACGGTCACGGCGATGTTCAATCCGCTGCCGGCGATCGCGCTGTTGCCGCTCGCTTTGATCTGGTTCGGTCTCGGCAACGGCAGTCTGGTGTTTGTGCTGATCCATTCGGTGCTGTGGCCGGTCGCGCTCAACACCCATTCGGGCTTCAAGAGCGTGTCCAACACGCTGCGCATGGTCGGCCGCAATTACGGCCTTCGGGGATTGCCGTACGTGGCGAAAATCCTCATCCCCGCCGCGTTCGGCTCGATCCTGACCGGCCTCAAGATCGGCTGGGCCTTTGCCTGGCGCACGCTGATCGCGGCCGAGCTGGTGTTCGGCGTGTCGTCGGGGCAGGGCGGGCTCGGCTGGTTCATCTTCGAAAACCGCAACCTGCTCGACATACCTGCGGTCTTCGCCGGCCTCTTGACGGTGATCATCATCGGGCTTTTTGTCGAAAACCTGATCTTCCGCGCCATCGAGCGGAACACCGTGCAGAAATGGGGCACCCAATCATGACCAAGAAGAAACTAACGCCCGACCAGCTCCGCAGCGCGCGCTGGTTCGCACCCGACGATCTCCGCTCGTTCGGCCATCGCTCCCGCACCATGCAGATGGGCTACGCGCCGGAGGAGTGGAAGGACCGCCCGATCATCGCGATCCTCAACACCTGGTCGGACGCGCAGCCCTGCCACATGCACTTCAAGTCGCGCGTTGACGACGTCAAGCGCGGCATCCTGATGGCCGGCGGCCTGCCGCTGGAGCTGCCGGCACTGTCGCTGTCGGAATCGCTGCTCAAGCCGACCACCATGCTCTATCGCAATCTGCTGGCGATGGACGCCGAGGAGCTGTTGCGCAGCCATCCCGTCGACGGCGTGGTGCTGATGGGCGGCTGCGACAAGACCACGCCGGCGCTGCTGCTGGGTGCGACCTCGATGAACATCCCGGCGATCTATCTGCCGGCAGGTCCGATGCTGCGCGGCAATTGGAAGGGCAAGACGCTCGGCTCGGGCTCGGACGGCTGGAAATACTGGGACGAGCGGCGCGCCGGAAAAATCTCCGACAAGGACTGGCTCGACATCGAGGCCGGCATTGCGCGCAGCTACGGCACCTGCATGACCATGGGCACGGCTTCCACCATGACCGCGATTGCAGAGGCGATCGGCATGACGCTGCCGGGCGCGTCCTCGATTCCCGCCGCTGATGCCAACCATATCCGCATGGCCTCGGAATGCGGGCGCCGTATCGTCGAGATGGTCTGGGAAGATCTGACGCCGAAGACAATCCAGACCCGCAAGGCGTTCGAGAACGCGATTGCAGTGGCGATGGCGATGGGCTGTTCGACCAACGCCATCATCCATCTGATCGCGCAGGCCCGCCGCGCCGGTCTCGACATCGGCCTCGACGATTTCGAGATTGCGAGCCGCAAGGTGCCCGTCATCGCCAATGTGCGGCCGAGCGGCGATGCCTATCTGATGGAGGACTTCTTCTATGCCGGCGGCCTGCCGGCGCTGATGGGGCAGATCAAGCCGCATCTGCATCTCGACTGCATCACCGTCACCGGCCTGACGCTGGGCGAGAATATCGCGCATGCCGAGGTCCACAATGACGATGTGATCCGCTCGATCGACAATCCCATCTACAAGGAAGGCGCCCTCGCGGTGCTCAAGGGCAATCTCGCACCCGACGGCTGCGTCATCAAGCCGTCGGCCTGCGCGCCGCGCTTCCTCAAGCACACCGGGCCGGCGCTGGTGTTCGACGACTACCCTTCGATGAAGAAGGCGGTCGACGATCCCGATCTCGACGTCACCGAAGACCACATCCTCATCCTTCGCAACGCCGGGCCGCAGGGCGGGCCGGGCATGCCGGAATGGGGCATGCTGCCGATCCCGACAAAACTCGTGAAGCAGGGCGTGCGCGACATGGTGCGAATCTCGGATGCGCGCATGAGCGGCACCAGCTACGGCGCCTGCATTCTGCACGTCGCCCCCGAATCCTATGTCGGCGGACCGCTCGCGCTGGTGCGGAACGGCGACCGCATCACGCTCGACGTCGCCACCCGCACCATCAATCTCGACGTGTCGGAAGCCGAGCTCGACAAGCGTCGCGCCGCCTGGAAGCAGCCCGAGCGCCGCTTCGAGCGCGGCTATGGCTGGATGTTCACCAAGCACATCAAGCAGGCCAATGACGGCTGCGACTTCGACTTCCTCGAGACCGATTTCGGCGCGCCGATCGGCGAGCCCTCGATTTACTAGAGAGCGTGACATGACCAAACTTGCCGAGGCCACCCGCAACAAGCTCAAATCCGTCTCCACCGCCACCGTCGCAACCGCGTTGTTCAAGCGGGGCCTGCGCATCCAGATGATCCAGGATGTGCACCCGCTCAGTGCCGACCAGCCGACCATGGTCGGTGAAGCCTTCACGCTGCGTTATATGCCGGCGCGCGAGGATCTCAACACCATCGAGGTTTTCAAGGACCGCTCCCATCCGCAGCGCAAGGCAGTCGAGGATTGCCCGGCGGGCCACGTGCTGGTGATGGACAGCCGCAAGGACGCGCGCGCCGCGTCCGCCGGTGCAATCCTGGTCACGCGCTTGATGAAGCGCGGCGTCGCCGGGGTCGTCACCGATGGCGGTTTTCGCGACTCGGCCGAGATCGCCAAGCTCGGTATCCCCGCCTACCACCACCGCCCAAGCGCGCCGACCAATCTGACGCTGCATCACGCCATCGAGATCAACGTGCCGATCGGCTGCGGGGATGCGCCGGTGTTTCCCGGCGACGTCATTCTCGGCGACAGGGACGGCGTGATCGTGATCCCTGCGCATCTCGCTGAGGAGATCGCCAACGAGACCTTCGAGATGACCGCGTTCGAGGACTTCGTCACCGAGGAAGTCAACAAGGGCCGCGGCATTTTCGGTCTCTATCCGGCAACGGACCCACAGACGCTGACCGACTTCGCCGCATGGCGGAAGGCGAACGGAAGGTAAAGGCCGCGCGCCGACACCAAGCATATCAAGAAACAGGCCGGCCGCAGCAAGCGCCGGCCTTAAATCACCCAGGGAGGACTCCATGAATTTCACGCGACGCAACCTCTTGGCCGGCGCCGGCGCTGCGGCCACCTCCGCGCTCCTCGCCCACGCCGCCGGTGCCCAGTCGTTTCCGTTCGCGCCGAACCAGCGCTACCCCGATCCCGCCGTTCAAATCCTCGATCCCAGTTTTGGAAAGTACCGGCTCTATTCCTCGACGCTCGAGCAGGTCGCAACCGGCATGCGCTGGGCGGAAGGCCCCGCCTATTTTCCCGAAGGCGGCTATCTGCTGTTCTCGGACATTCCCAACAACCGGATCATGAAGTTCGACGAGAAGACCGGGCAGACCAGCGTGTTCCGCGCCAACGCGAACTACGCCAACGGCAACGCGCGCGACCGCCAGGGTCGCCTCGTCAGCTGCGAGCACTCGGTGACCCGCCGCATCACCCGCACCGAGAAGGACGGCAAGATCACCGTGCTGGCCGAGAAGTTCGAGGGCAAGCGGCTGAACGCGCCGAACGACATCGTGGTGAAGTCCGACGACAGCATCTGGTTCACCGACCCGCTGTTCGGCATCAACGGCGAGTGGGAGGGCAAGAAGGAAAAGGCCGAGCAAGCCACCACCAACGTCTACCGCATCGCTAAGGACGGCAAGCTCAGCGCTATGCTGACCGACCTCGTCAATCCGAACGGCCTCGCCTTTTCGCCTGACGAGAAGAAGCTCTACGTGGTCGAGTGGAAAGGTACGCCCAACCGCAGCATCTGGAGCTATAATGTCGGTGACGACGGTTCGCTCAGCGGCAAGACCAAGCTGATCGACGCGGCTGACCAGGCCTCGCTCGACGGTTTTCGCGTCGACCGCGACGGCAATCTCTGGTGCGGCTGGGGCTCCAACGGTGCGCTGCAATCCGAGCCGACCGACATCGCCGGCCGCAAGGTTTATCAGCTCAAGGCCAAGTCGGAGGATCTCGACGGCGTGATGGTGTTCAACGCAGAGGGCAAGCCGCTCGCCTTCATCAAGCTGCCCGAACGCTGCGCCAATCTCTGCTTCGGCGGGCCGAAGAACAATCGCCTGTATATGGCAAGCAGCCACTCGGTGTATGCGCTGTATGTGGAGGCGCATGGGGCCGTGTGAGGCTTCGCCTCTCTCGAGGCCGTAGCCCGGATGGAGCGCAGCGCAATCCGGGGCTGTGATGTCGTCTGCACTAATCCCGGATTTCGCTGCGCTCCATCCGGGCTACGAAGTCACGCCTCCGCCATCCCCGCCGCCCACAGCGCGAACGCATAGACGATCGCGACTTCATCGAGCCGGTTGAAGCGTCCCGATGCGCCGCCGTGGCCGGCGCCCATGTTGGTGCGGAGCAGGACCGGGCCGCCGCCGCTCATGGTCGCGCGCAGGCGCGCGATCCATTTGGCGGGCTCCCAATAGGTGACGCGCGGATCGGTCAACCCGCCCATCGCCAGGATCGCGGGATAGTCTTTCGCCGCGACATTGTCGTAGGGCGAATAGGACAGGATGGTGCGGAAATCCTTCTCGCTCTCGATCGGGTTGCCCCATTCCGGCCATTCCGGCGGCGTCAGCGGCAGCGTGTCGTCGAGCATCGTGTTGAGCACGTCGACGAACGGCACTTCGGCGACGACGCCGGCGAACAATTCGCCGGCGCGGTTCGCCACCGCGCCCATCAGCATGCCGCCGGCCGAACCGCCGTGGCCGACAATGCGCTTTGCACTGGTGTACTTCGCATCGATCAGCGCGCGTGCGCTGGCGGCAAAATCGTCGAACGAATTGGTCTTCTTCTCGCGCTTGCCGTCGAGGTACCAGCCCCAGCCCTTGTCGGCGCCGCCGCGGATATGGGCGATGGCATAGACGAAGCCACGGTCGACCAGCGACAGGCGGTTGGCGCTGAACGAAGCCGGCATCGCCATGCCGTAGGAGCCGTAGCCGTAGAGCAGCAGCGACGCCGCGCCGTCGAGCGTGAGTCCGCGGCGATGGAGGATCGAGACCGGCACCTCGGCGCCGTCATGCGCTTTCGCCATGATGCGGGTGGTGACGTAGTCGCTCGCATTGTGGCCGGACGGGATCTCCTGCCGCTTGCGAAGGGTGCGCGTGCGCTTGACCATGTCGTAATCGTAGACTTCCGACGGCGTCGTCATCGACGAATAGGCGAAGCGCAAATTGGTCGTCTCGAATTCGTAGGAGCCCATCGTATCCAGCGAATAGGCCGCTTCGTCGAACGCGATCGCGTGCTCCTCGTTCGAGGCGAGGTCGCGGATCACGATGGACGGCAGCGCGTTGGCGCGCTCCAGCCGCACCATGTGGCCGGCATAGAGATCGAGGTCGATGATGTAGATGCCCGGGCGATACGGGATCAGATCGCGCCAGTTCTTGCGCTCGGGTGAGGCGAGCGGCGCGGTGACGATCTTGAAGTCGATGGCATGGTCGGCGTTGGTTAGGATGAAGAGTTCGTCGCCACGGTCGGCCAGCGAATATTGCACGCCTTCCTTGCGTGCCGCGACCAGGCGCGGCGGTGCGTCGGGGTGGGCGAGGTCGATCAGCCGCTGCTCGGAGGTCTCGTGGTCGCCGCCCGCGATCACGCAGAAGCGGCCACTGGTGCTCTCTTGCAGATGGGTGAACCAGCCGGAATCCTGCTCCTCGTAGACCAGCGTGTCGTCGGCTTGCCCAGTGCCGAGCTTATGCCGCCACACCTGCATCGGGCGGTGGTTGTCGTCGAGCTTCACGTAGAAGAACGACGTCGCATCCTTGCTCCAGACCACGCCGCCGTCGGTCTCCTCGACGACGTCGTCGAGGTCCTTGCCGGTCGCCCAGTCGCGCACGCGGATGGAGAAATACTCCGAGCCCTTGGTGTCGGCGCTCCAGGCCTGCAGCCTGTGGTCGTTCGAGTGCCGGCTGCCGCCGAACTTGAAGTATTCATGGTCCTTGGCGAGCGCATCGCCGTCGAGCACGATGTGGCCCTCGCCGCCGTCGCGCGGCATACGGCCGAACAGCTCGTGCTGACCGCCCTCGCGGAATTTGCGGAAATAGGCGAAAGGACCATCCGGCGACGGCACGCTGGAATCGTCCTCCTTGATCCGCCCCCGCATCTCGCGCACCAGCGTTTTCTGGAGCGCCGCGGTATGGCCGAGCAGGCTCTCGGTGTAGCCATTTTCTGCGTCGAGATATTTGCGGATGTCGGGATCGAGCACCGCGGGGTCGCGCAGCACCTCCTGCCATTTCTCGTCCTTCAACCAGGCATAGTCGTCGGTCACGGTGATCCCGTGTCGCGTGAAGGAATGCGGCCGGCGCGGCGCGAGGGGGGGCAGGGAAGGTGTTTTGGCTTGTGTCACTCGATCCTCATTCAGATGCGTGTTTCACCTTATATCGTCCCGCTTCCGTGAATTGCCAGCGTCGCTGCGGGCGTCGTCGCCGGGTTGTTGACGGGCCGCTTGTATGCTTTAGGGGCCGGGTCTTTAGTCCTGCCGCCGGTCCAGCCTGATGTTGTTCAATTCCTACCCGTTCATCCTGCTGTTCCTGCCCGTCGCGCTGGCTGGCTATTTCTGGCTCGGGCGGCGCAGCAATCTGGCCCCGGTGATCTGGCTGGCGGCGGCCTCGCTCACCTTCTATGCCATTGGCAACTGGCAGTTCGTGGCCCTGTTGCTGCTATCGATCGCCTTCAACTACGGCATAGGCCACCTCCTCATCGTGGCCAAGCTTACTTCGTCGCAACGAAAGGTGGCACTGGCCCTCGGCGTCGCCGGCGATCTTCTCGTACTTGGCATCTTCAAATATGCCGGCTTCGTCACCGAGAACGTCAACGCGCTGGCCGGCACGCACTTTGCGGTCCACATCCTGCTGCCGGTCGGCATCTCCTTCTACACGTTCACCCAGATCGCGTTCCTGGTTGACGCCTGGCGCGGGCAGGTCGCGGCCTACGCGCTGCCACACTATGCGCTGTTCGTGACCTACTTTCCGCATCTGATCGCGGGGCCAATCCTTCACCACAAGGACATGATCCCGCAATTCGAGCGGGAGGAAACCAAGCATCCGCATGCGCATCTGATCCTGTGCGGCCTCATCATCTTCGCAATCGGCCTGTTCAAGAAGACCTGCCTTGCCGATGGCATCCAGCCGCTGGTCGCGCTCGCCTTCGATGCGCGCGCGCCGAGTTTTGATCAGGCCTGGCTCGGTGCACTCGCCTACACGTTCCAGCTCTATTTCGACTTTTCCGGCTATTCCGACATGGCGATCGGGATATCGCTGATGTTCGGCATCTTCCTGCCGGTCAATTTCAACTCGCCCTACAAGGCCACCAGCATCGTCGAGTTCTGGCGCCGCTGGCACATGACGCTGTCGCACTTCCTGCGCGACTATCTCTACATCCCGCTCGGGGGCAACAGGCGCGGGCGCGTGCTGCGCTACATCAACTTGCTGCTCACGATGCTGCTCGGCGGGCTCTGGCATGGCGCGGCCTGGACTTTTGTCATTTGGGGCGCCCTGCATGGCGCCTATCTCTGTATCAATCACGCTTTCAACGCGCTGGTGCCGAATGTTCCGAAGTGGCTCGCGCACACGACGCGTGTCGCCGGAGCCGTGCTGACATTCCTCGCCGTCGTTGTCGCCTGGGTCTTCTTCCGTGCCGAACGGGTCGATTGGGCAATGCGGATTGTGAATGCGATGGCCGATCCCTCCAACATCGTGTTCGGCCGCGAGGAGATTGCGGCGTCGGTGATGGTCACGATCTATGCCGCGCTGGTGTGGCTGGCGCCGAACACGCAAGGACTCATGGGGTACGACCACGCCAATCGCAGGGTCGGCGACGGCCTGATGTCCGGACGGATGCGGCCGCTGGTCCTCTATGGTGCGTCGCTGGTGCTTGCGTTCGGGATTTTGGGTATCCAGAGCCACAGCGAATTCATCTATTTCCGGTTCTGATGCGCGGCGCGTTCACATATCCAGGGCGTCTTCTCCTCGCGAGCATCGCGTGCGTGCTGGGCGCGGCTGCGCTCACCTATGTCATCGATCCCCTGCAACTGTTTCGGCCCTCGCGTCTCGTCGCGCCGTTCTATTCCGATGACACGCGCGTGCAGAATGCCGGGCTGATCCGCAGCCAATCGTTCGATACCGCGTTCATGGGCACCTCGCTCGCGATCCATTTCCGCCAGAGCGACATCGACCATGCCCTCGGCGTGCACTCGCTCAAGCTGGCGATGACCGGCTCCAATTCGCGTCAGCAGGGCTTTGTACTCGAGCAGGCCATCGACCGCGGCGCGAAGCGCGTGATCTGGGCGATGGACGATTTTATCTTTGTCGATGCTGCCGACATCGAGACCGATCCTTATCTCGCTGCCGATCTCTATCGCGGGACGGCAAAGGGGATCGCGTCCTATCTGTTCAGTGCGGCGATGGCGAAGGAATCCCTGTTCGCATTGCTGCGGTCGGTTCCGCCGCTGCGGGAGCCGCTGACCCGGGCGGCGCCTTTTCTGCCCGTCAAGTTTGCGCTTGAAGACGTCGACGACATTTATGCGTTGCCGCGCGATATCGACGTCGCGCGCGCCTATAATGCGAAAAGGACGCTCGCGGCTTTCGCCTATATCACCGATCCCGTGCGCAGCCGTTTTCTCGGCGAAGGCTATCGTTACGATGCGATGGTCCGGCATTTCGAGCGTGACGCCGTCGGCCTGATCGCGCGCCATCCGGACGTGACCTTCGACATCTACTTCCCGCCCTATTCGATCCTGCAATTCGTCGCGATGCGCGACGCTTCGCCTGCGACGCTGAAAATCGTCACCGACCTCACGGCCGTCATTGCGCAGTGCCTGACGCAGCTTCCCAATGTGCGTCTGTACGATTTCCGGGCGATCAAGGACGTGACGCACGACCTCGACAATTACGGCGACGTCATCCACCATTCGCCGGTGATCGATGCGAAGGTGCTGTCGTGGCTGGCGCGTGGGGAGTATCGGGTCGATCCGACGGCGCCACTTGCCTCGCTGGAGGCGTTGAAGGCGCAGGTCGAGGCGTATCGCTTGCCGCCGCTGCCGTAGCCCGCATGAGCGAAGCGACATGCGGGGACTCGCGCAAGAATCCCGGGTGTCGCTTCGCTCACCCGGGCTACAAGATTGCTCCCACAAGAGAAGGAAAAAGGCGTCTACACCGCCACCTCTTCGCCGAGATACGCGACCGCTGCCTCAAGCCCGCCTTTGCCGTGCGGGATCTTCAGCGCGTTCAGCCCGATCTCGATCACGCCCAACGTGCCGAGCAGCATCGGGGCGTTGACGTGGCCCATATGGGCGATGCGGAAGGCTTGTCCCGAGAGATCGCCGATGCCGGTGCCGAGCACGACGCCGCACTTCTCCTTGCAATAGCGTTGCAGGATTGCCGGATCGTGGCCGTTGCTCATGGTCACCGTGGTCACGGTGTTGGAGCGTTCGCTGGCTTCGGCGACGTTGAAGCCGAGCACCTGGCCTTCCGACCACGCGCCGACCGCGCGGCGTGCGGCCTCGCCGAGCAGGCTGTGACGTCGGAAGGCGTTCTCCAGTCCTTCCTCGTGCAGCAGGTCAATGGCCTGGCGCAGCGCGAACAGCAGATGCACCGGCGCGGTGCCGGCATATTTGCGATAGTGCTCGCTGCCCTCGCGCTCGCTCCAGCTCCAATAGGGCGTGCTCATGTTGGCGGTCTTCTGCACCTCGCGCGCGCGCGCGTTGGCCGCGACGAAGCCGAGGCCGGGCGGCGTCATCAGGCCCTTTTGCGAGCCCGACATCGCGACGTCGATGCCCCATTTGTCCATCTCGAACGGCATGCAGCCGAGCGAGGCCACAGTGTCGACCATGTACAGCGCCGGATGGCCGCTGGCCTTGATCGCCTTGCCAATCGCCTCGATGTCGTTCTGCACGCCTGAGGCGGTGTCGACCTGGACGACGACGACGGCCTTGATGGTGTGCTCCTTGTCGCGGCGCAGGCGCTCCTCGACCTCGTGCGGCCGCACCGCGCGTCGCCAGTCGCCCTTGAGCACCTCGACCTCGGCACCCATCAGCGCCGCGGCATGGCCCCAGCCGATCGCGAACCGTCCGCTTTCGAGCACCAGCACCTTGTCGCCGCGCGACAGCACGTTGCTCAATGCTGCTTCCCAGGCGCCGTGACCGTTGGCGATGTAGATGTAGGACTTGCCCTTGGTGGCAAACAGTTTCGAGATGTCACTGAGCAGGCTCTCGGTCAGATCGGTCATCTGTTTGGAGTAGATGTCGATCGCCGGACGATGCATCGCCCGCAGCACCTCGTCGGGCATATTGGTGGGCCCGGGGATGGCCAGAAATTCCCGGCCCGCGCGAACGGTCATTGCTGTTGGTCCTTGTTGCCTGAGAATAGGATGGTAGGTCGCTGATTCACACTTTTACGCGGCGCCGCAGTGCAAGAAAAGGCCGGAAAACGCAGGTCTGACGTGGGTTATCTCTTAGTCTCGCGGCAGCCCGCATCTTCGGCTTCCTCCACCGAGCAGAACCAGCGCGTGCCCTTGCTGATCTTCATCTTGATCTGCGCATACCAGCGGCTGGTCGGCCGGTGATAGATGCACTCGCCGGCGCTGTTGACGTTGCCCTTGATGGTGCAGTCCGGCGAGGGCGCGACCGGGCCCGAAGCCGAAGCGAGCAGGATCGCATGTGCGCCATCGGGCGGCTTGGTGGCGCCGAGGATGGTGGTCTTCTTGTTGCGCTCGCGCCAGTCCCAGGGCGCGATGAAGGCGCCTTGCCACATGCCGGCTTTTGCCTCCCGCGCGGCGGCATCATCGGCTTCGTAGTCGCGCGAGACGCGGGTGTAGGCCAGCGCCCAGCCTGCGCGCACCAGCCATTTCTGGATATCCTCGCCGCCGACGTCGCAGCGCGCCACGGTGCGGCCGCGCCGGTCGATCGACCGCGCATGGCAGACCCAGGTCTTGCCGTCGGCGTATTTGGCGAGCTCGTCGCGGGCCGCTATGCCGCAGGTCCAGCGCTCGCCCTTGTTGTTGAGGCAGAGCTGGTCGACCGCGGGGGCGTCGATGCCGCCGAGCCTGATCCGCGTGTTGCCGATCACCACCGCGTCGCCGGCGCGGACCTTCGCTGTGCCGGTGATGTCGGCGGCCCGCGCCGGCGATGGCAAGCCGGACAAGGAGAAGCCAAGCAATGACAGCGCAATCAGGGGTTTTCGCAACATGCCGGCCCGCGTGTGATGAAAACTGCGATAGACCTCGCAATTGTGGTCGGCTTTTGTCCGCTCGGCCAGCATATGCCTGGCAATTGGGCTTTCAACTTCCTGTCATCGGGCGAAGTTTAGTAGGGTGGGTTAGCCGAAGGCGTAACCCACCTCTTTCGTCTCCACGGCGGCAGAAGTGGTGGGTTACGCTTCGCTAACCCACCCTGCGCAACCTCATCCCCGCGCCATCGCCCGCTTGGCCACCGCCAGCGCCATCAGCACGAACGCCGACGTGACCTCCGGACCGCCCACCAGGATCCGCGTCGGCGTCTTCATCTTGTTCCACTCATAGGCGCGGAACGGGCCGCGGCGGCTGCCTTCGCCGACGCTCGCGACGATCACGTTCAGCGCCGGCGCAAAGGCGCGCGGGTCGGCGCCGAGATGGCCGAGCGCGATCAGGGCGAGCGCTGCGTCGAACACGTTCATTTCGGCGGCCATCAACTCGCCCTTGACGTAGGAGAGCACGCGGTGGCGGATGAAATCGAAATCGCCGTCGGGATCGATGATCGCCTGCGCCGCCAGCGGCAGCGCCAGGAAGGCAGCATAGCAGCGACCGAAATAGGCGCTGTAAAGCTCAGGCAAATAGTAGATATGCGAGCGCGGATTGGCGAAGGCGCCGCTCGCCGCCAGCCGCTTCTGGAAGCCGAGGATGCGATGCACGGTGGCGAGCCGCGCCGGCGTCTCCAATACTTTCCAGCGCGCGAGGTTGCGAAAGCTGACCTCGAGAATGTCGAGATTGAGCGTCGGATCGAGATCATTGCCATAGGGCCGCTCGCCCTTGAGATTGTCGATCCAGGTCGCAACCCCGCCCTCGTAATCGATATTGTCGTTGATCGGCACGGTCACGCGCGGCTCGTTGACGCCGGCGCGCACCTGATAGCCGGCATAGAAATCCAGCAGCGGCTGGTCGAGGATCGGATCGGTGCAGCCGGCCTGCGTCGCCGCGGAGATCGAGCACGCCGTGGTGTCGCAATCCGGCACGTAGACGCCGAAGCCGAGGTCCTGCTTGATCTGGGCGAAGTAGCGTGAGAAGCGCGGATGCGGTGCCGGCGCGAGCGCGGTGATGACGTTGAACCGCGCCCCGTCGATGCCCTCGACCTCTTCGCGGCTGATGTTGACGCAGAAATCGACCATGTCGGCAACCGCGCGCTCCGCCGCCATCTTGTCGGAGAGCGAGGCGAGACCGGTCTCAACGTAGCTCAACAGCGCCTCGATGAAGAACGCGTCGTAATAGGCCGAGCGGTGGCGGATCTGCACCGGCTCCCACATCGGTTCGGCAACCCCTCGCCAGGGCGGATTGACGACCGCGCGCGCCGGCGATCGCGCGATGAAGACACGGGCGAGGTTGAACAGCAGCGAGGAGTTCTTGTAGCCGCGCGCGTTGAGACCCGTGAGCGCCATGGTCAGCTCTCGGCCGCGGAAATCGGGATCGCCGATCAGGTTGAACGCGGCGTAGGTCGGCAGAAAGCCATTTTTGCGGTACGAGCCCAGCAGATGCTGCGCGCAGTCGCGGATCACGCCGTCGATCTGCGATTGTTGCGGCATGGCGCCGGTGAACATGGCCGGCGGCGGCTTGGGATGATCCAGCGCGATGCTGTCGACGAGATCGGCGACGGGCTGGCCGACCGCCGCCCAATTGGGCTCGGCCTCGTCGCGGGCGCGCACCAGGGCCTGGCGCAGCCGGGCCAGTTTGCCTTCGTCGCGCAGCTCGGGCAGCCCGGCCCGGCGGAGCAGTACCCGCAGTGCGGGATTGCCGAGCGCGGTCTTGTAGAACTTGGGCAGATGCGGATCGCCGCTGGCCGCAACAGACAGTACTGGATCGCAGACGTCGTAAAGCGAGGGGCCGTCCTTCCGCGCCGTCAGCGCCCGGCAGGCGGCGCCGGCAAAATATTGAAAGCTCATGAAATAACCTGGTCGCGGGAATTGGCCGGGGGGCCGGCCGGCGCGCTCCCAGCCGCGCGCCACCCCCTGCAAGTCGTTGAAAAAGCTACCCGGATTCGCAGGAAATACAAATGTGATGAGGGTCACAGAAAAAGCCGGCACGAAGCCTGCATAATCAGGCTCCGGAAGGCTACGGGGACGCAAAAAAATCACACATTGGGCAGCACAAATTAGTTCATGTTTCCAGAGGCTTAGCTCAAATTTTCGGCGATCTATTGCCGGGGAGGCGATATCCGGTTAAGGCTTTGTTTGGTGCGGCGCCGCAAATTGCGCGCAATTCGGGGGCACACCCCCGGCCAATCCCTCAAACCCAAAGACGCTATCGCGCTACTCAAACAGTGTGCGCGTGTTTGGCTGGTCTTTGGCACTGACAGGAATGACGCGAGATGAATGTAACGCAGCTCGACATTTCCCGACGCACGATCGCGGTGGCCGCAGCCCTCATCGGCACGGTCTCGCTCGTGATCGGCGCCCATGCTGCCCTCAACATGCGGGCGCTCGATGCCGCCAAGGCCGTCTCGACCGACCAGGTCACCGGCTCGATCGGCCAAGCCTCGCGTCTCGCCCTCGTCATCGGCAATGGGCACTACCCCGACGCCAGCGCGCCGCTGACGCAGTCGATCAACGACGCCCGCGCGCTGTCCTCGTCGCTGCGCAAGAACGGTTTTGACGTCGACATGGTGGAAGACGCGACCAAGGACGACATGGTCCGCGCCGTCAATCGCCTGAAGTCCCGGATCAAGCCCGACACCGTCGTCATGCTGTTCTTCGGCGGCTACGGCGTGCAGGCCGGCCGCGAGAGCTACATGCTGCCGGTCGATGCCGTGATCTGGAAGGAAAGCGATGTCCGCCGTCACGGCGTCTCCATCGAGGGCGTGCTCGACATGATGAAGGAGCAGGGCGCCAAGGCCAAGCTCGTCGTGGTCGACGCCTCCCGCCGCAATCCCTATGAGCGCCGCTTCCGCTCCTACAGCCACGGCCTCGCGCCGATCAGCGCGACGGACAATGCGCTGATCCTCTCCTCGGCTTCGCCGGGCAAGGTCGTCGACGACGGCAAGGGCGAGCACAGCGTGCTGGTCAGCGAGTTCCTCAACAACCTCAATACGCAGGGCAGCGCCGAGAGCGTCTTCAACAAGACCCGCCTTGCCATCTCCCGCGCCAGCGAAGGCGACCAGGTCCCGACCGTCTCCTCCTCGCTGCTCGAGGACGTCCATTTCGGCGAAGCCGGCGGCTAGTTTTTCTTAGGTTCTGCGAAGTCTCGTGCCCCGGACGCGGCGCATCATGCAATGATGCGACGCAGAGCCGGGGCCTAGTTTTTAAGCTTATCGCTTGGACGAGAGATGGGTCCGGCTCTGCGCGGCAGCGTCACACGCTGCAGCGCGTCCGGGACACGAGCAATCCTACTTCGCCGCTTCCGTGGCCATCACCGTGCGCACCGGATCTCCTTCGCGCAGCAGCGCGCCGGCGCGGGCGACGACGATATCGCCCTCGTTGAGGCCGTCGCGAATCTCGATATTGCCGCCCGACATCAGTCCGACCTCGACGCGCTTGGTCTCGACGCGGTTGCGGCGGATCACCTGCACGACGGTGCCGGCGGAGGAATACTGCACCGAGGTCAGCGGCACCGCGACGTTGCAGCTCTGGCCCGACTTGATCAGTGCGCGCCCGCTCGCATTCAGCAACAGCCGCTTCTGCGAGGAGATGCCGATATAGACCATGCCCTGCTGGATGTTCGGCTCGACCGTCGGGCCGATGCGGCGCACCTTGCCGTCGATATCGCCGGCGCCGGCGATGCGCACGGTCGCCACCTGGTTGACCGCGAGCTTGCGCATATCGCTGGTCGCGACGAGGGCGACGAGATCGTACTCGCTGCGCGCCACGATCGTGAACAGCGCCTCGCCCTTGGCGGAGGCGAGGTTGCCGATCTGCGCGGTCGACGTCGCGATCACGCCTGCCACGGGGGCGGTGACCTGAAGCGTGCCGCCCTCGGGCAGTGCCAGCCGCGCCAGCACCTGGCCTGCGGTGGTGGTGTCGCCGGCTTCCGCCAGCACCTCTGTCACCTTCAGGCCGGGCCGCTCCGGCCGCACCGAGCTTGCCTCGCGCGCGATGATGGTGCCGGTGCCCTCGACGATGTCGGAGAAACAGGATTTTGCGACCTTCAGCACCGTGACCGCCGGCCCCTTGGGCGCGTCGTCATCGGCGGCGGCAGCGGGCTGGGCCGACAGCAACAGCAGTCCGGCGAGCGCAACGAGATGTCTGGAAACAGAACGCGCAGGCAATGATCGCATGGGTCATTCCGGTTGGGGCCTTGACGGCCTCATCGTTAGCAGAAGCGATCGCTGCGAGCCAAGGGCACATCAGGGCCGGCCGGATGAGAATGCCGCAGCAGCACGGGCGGCGCGATGCCGCCCGTTGAATTAGTCGCCGCACAAGCAAAGAGGTTCGTCGGCCGCCCAACAAACGCGTCATGCCCGGGCTTGTCCGGGCATCCACGTTCTTTGTGCCGCGTAGCTAGGCGTGGATGGCCGGGACAAGCCCGGCCATGACGACGAGGAGGTACCAGCGCCCGCTCACGGCAGGCTCAAAAACTCCACCCAGTTCGGCTTCTTGCCGGTGGCGTAGGATTTCAGCTTGGTCAGCACCCCGCTGCTCTGGTCGATGGCATAGACCGTCATGCTGTCGGAGAGCTCGCCCACGGCGGCAAGGTACCGCCCGCCGGGATCGATATGGAAGCCGCGTGGCTGCTTCTCGGTCGGCACGCTGCCGATGGTGGTCAGCTTGCCGGTGGTTGCATCGACCTTGTAGGCGGTGAGCGTGCTGGTGGTGCGCTCGGAGGCGTAGAGGAAACGGCCGTCGGGGGTGATTTGGATGTCGGCTGCCCAGGGCTTTCCGGTAAATCCTTCGGGCAGCGCGCTGGTGCGCTGGATCTCGTCCCATGCGCCGCCCTTGGCCTCATAGGCGAACGCCGCGACGTCGCCGTTTAGCTCGTGCAGGAGATAGACGAACTTGCCGTTGGGGTGGAACACGAAATGCCGGGGTCCCGATTTCTCCGGCACCTTGTGGGCCGGCGGATCGCTCGGCGTGAGCGTGCCGGTCGTGGCATCGAACGTGAAGGCCAGGATCTGGTCGGAGCCGAGATTGGTCGCGAACGCGAAGCGGTTGTCGGGCGAGGGCAGGAAGGCGTGCGCGTTCAGCCCGGTCGGGATCACCTGCTTCGGTTCGCCTGCGACGCCGTTGGCGAGCAGCGGATTCAGCGCGACCTTGTTGCCGCCATAGGAGGCGCTGAACAGGAATTTGCCGCCGCGGTCGATGGCGATGTAGGCCATGCTGTCGGCGAGCGGGCCGTTGCCGATATGGCTGAGCTGGCCGGTCTTCGGATCGATCGCAAAGCTCACCGCGAGAAACGGCTGCGAGCGGACACCGGCGATCAGCACGCGATGGTCGGGCGTGATCGCGAGCGGCGTCGAGGAGCCGGGCTTTTCGACGCCGGTGAAGCCGGCCGTCTGCACGGGCGTCATCTCGCCGCTCTCGGCCATCTTGAACACGCTGATGTCGTTACTGTCGGCATTGCCGACATAGGCGAACGTCTCGGCCATGCCGGCGCGGACTCCAGAAATGAGAGTGAGGAAAGCAAGCGTGGTGGCGATCGCGGCGCGGGGTACGCCGGATCTGATGCGTCGGGTCGATCTCAACATGGGGTCCTCCTGGATGTCGGTGCGGCATTTGTCGTTTTGCCGGCGAGGATAGCGGCAGCCGCCCCGCCGCGCCAAACTCCAATGGGGATCGATCGATGCCGAAATGGTATCGGTGGAGGTCTACCATATGGCCGCTGTGCGCGAGGGCAGATGGGGCCCGGGCGGGGTGGGGGCGGCCCGAGCACGGTCCACACGGTGACCGCGAGCAGCGCGCAGGTCAGGATCGTCCAGGCGACGAGTCGTTTCCGCATCAGGCCGAATCCGTCAGTCATATGAAGAGAATGCTCCCGGGGAGCGGGCCTGGCGATCGTGCACTGCAAATCGCGGCGATCCTATGAACTCGTTCACAGGCGAACCGAACCAATGCCGCGCGAGCGCATTGAACCGGCATGCCCCGTGAAAACGATCTCGAAGGTAAGCCCGACATGGGCGGCAAGCATGGCGGTCAGGCCGGCCAGCCCAAGTCGCCGCCGCGCCCGCGTCAGGGCGAGCGCGATGAGGACGTCGTGGCAAAGCGCCACACCGGCCAAACCGATCCCAACTCCGCGCCGACCAAACCAAAATAGCATCTCGCCCGCGCCGCACTCGCACCGGGAACGGCAGCCTCGTCTTGCCGTTACCCTGATCCCGCGGCGGAGCAGATCGAAACGGAGGCTGGCACGTGTTTTGGATTTATTGGGACACCGCCTGGTCGCTCATTATCAGCGGCATCATGTTCGCCACCATCGTCGCGCATCCCGATGCCGAGTTCGTCGAGATCCACACGGCCAAGCAGGTCAAGTGAGCCCGCACCGGCCGGTTTGACGGCGCATGATCGCATGCTGCGCCGAGCCGGGACGAAGGTTGAGACCTCAAATCATGCTGCCGGGCATGAAGCAGCGGATCATGGCGCGGCCGTTGACGTAATACGGCCAGACCATGGTGCGGCCGACGCGGTTTGGCTCGGTGATCACGGCGTCGTCGGGCACCTCGATCCAGTCGCCCAGGAGTCTCACGCGATAATGTCCGTTGCTGGTGTCCCAGTCGACATCGTCCAGCGCCGTGCCATCGGCATCGGCACAGCAGGGACCGCCGCCCTTGCTGCGCAGGCTCTCGAACCAGCCCTTGAGGGGCGAGTTCGCGTAGCGACCGTCGTCGCGGGCCTGCACGGATGGGCCGATCATGGCGGCAACCGCCACGAGAGTGATCATCCTGAATGCCGCGATCGCCATGTCGCCTCGCTCGATCTCGCGCGCGCACGAACGCAGACGAGGAGCCGCCTGCGCTGCACGGACGCAATGCTGGCTGGCGCCGCCGACCGGTTCCAGCCGTCTCAGCGGGGCGATAACCGCGAGGGTCGATGTTTGATCCTATTTTCAAGGGCGCGGACTTATCGAGTCCGCGCCCTGCTTCAGCTCCAACCCGGCAAGCGGTCAGTAGTCCCAGAACACCGGCACCCAACGGAAGGCGTCGCCGTCGGCTGCCACCCGGCCCACGGACGGGAACGGCAGGTGCGTGGCCACCAGCATTTCCCCGGTCTCGGCAAGCTGTCGCAACAGACGGATGCGAACGCGCGCTGCCTCCTCGGGGTCGTGTTCGAACCCATTAAACCAGTCGGGTTGCTCGAACCCGACGGCAAACACGGCGTCGCCGGCGAATGTCAGCGCATCATCGCCGGACGCCATGCGAACCACGCTATGTCCGGGGGTGTGACCGCCGGTGCGACGGGCGATGACGCCAGGTGCAATCTCGTGCTCGTCATCGAACAGCCTCAGCTGACTGCCGTACTCCTTCAGGAACTGCTTGGCGGTCGATCGAAGCGCGTCCGGAAAGCCTTCCGGCATGGCAGTGCGGGAGAAATCCGGCTTTTCCCAGAACTTGACCTCGGCGGCCGCGACGTGGATCCGCAGGTCCTTGCGCAGCTGCTGCTTCACGCCGTCGACCAGCAGGCCGCCAATGTGGTCCATGTGCAGATGAGTCAGCACCAGATCGGTCACCGCCGAAAGATCGATGCCGGCGGCCGCCAGTCGCCTGATCAACTGCCCGGCGCGCGGCAAGTTCAGGTTCGGATCCGAACCCAGTCCGGCGTCGATGAGGATGGTCTTGCCGCCGCTGCGAACCATGACGGCGTTCAGCGCCCAGTCGAAAGCGTCCTGCGGCAGGAACATGTCGTGCAGCCAGGTCGCCCGCACCGCCGGGTCGGCGTTGTGTGCGAGCATCTTGGTCGGCAGCGGCAGCACGCCGTCGCTGACCACCAGCACGTCGATCTCGCCGATCTTCAGTGCGTAGCGCGACGGAACGAGCTCTTCAGGTCCCGATGACACGGGATATGAGGTGTTGTGCAGATTCATGTTGGTCTCCTGTTTCAAGGTTGAGGCACTTGGTTGGTGTTGACTCTGGCTGGTCCTGGTTGAGCAGGCCGCGCCGCCAGCGAGAGCGCGGCCGTCATCGCTTGGTGAGTTAGAGGTTCGTCACGCGCTCATTGCGCGGTCCAGCCGCCATCGACGGAGATCGTCGTCCCCGTGATCTGGTCGGCCGCGGCCGAGCACAAGAAGGCGACGGTGCCACCGATCTGCTTAGGGGAGGCGAAGTCCAGCGATGGCTGTTTTTCGGAGAGAAGCTCTTCGGCCGCTTGCTTCTGGCTGATGCCTTTCTCCGCCGCGATGTCGCTAATCTGTTTCTCCACGAGCGGCGTGCGCACCCAGCCGGGACAGACCGCGTTGCAAGTGACGCCGCTGCCGGCGGTTTCGAGGCCTACCACCTTGGTGAGGCCGACGAGGCCATGCTTGGCCGCGACATAGGCTGCCTTGTGGGTGGATGCGACGAGACCATGCGTGGAAGCGATGTTGACGATGCGACCCCATCGCTGCTTTTTCATCTGGGGCACGGCCGAAGCGATGCCGTGAAATGCGGCCGACAGGTTGATGTCGAGAATGGCCTTCCACTTGGCGGGCGGAAACGCCTCGACCGGTGCGGTGAACTGGATGCCGGCATTGTTGACGAGGATGTCGAGCCGTCCAAAGTTCTCGATGGTTGCCGCGATCATTCCGCGCACGGCCTCACCATCAGACATGTCGGCGCCGTCATACGCGACGCGGACGCCGTCCTCGCGTTCGATGCCGCTGCGGATCTTCTCGATCTCCGCCGGATCTCCAAAACCGTTCAGGACGATATCGGCGCCGAGCCTGGCCAGCTCTCTTGCGATCCCGAGGCCAATGCCGCTGGTCGATCCGGTGACGATCGCTACTTTGCCTTTCAACATGAAAAACTCCTTTCGATGATGGTTGCCGGCGAGGTCAATCGCGGCGGTGAATGTCGTGGGTGACGATGCCGAGTTCGGAAGGCGGCGGCTCGAGGCGCCGTCCGTCGGCCAACGTGCGGCGGATGTCGTCCCGTCCACTTTGCCAGTGCGCGCGCATCGCTTTCGGTCCGAACTCGTAATCCTTGGAGTGACCTTCGTGGAGCTTGGACTGGTAGATCAGGTGGATGATGTTGTGGGAGCGGTGACGGGCGAGCTCGGCGATGGCGCGCATTTCGGGATCGTTTCTTGCGGCGTCCGGCAATCTGTCGATCGTCCGCTGCAGCGCCTGCCGCATCTCCTGCATCCGTAGCGCCTGGTCGGTGACGGCGCGGGTACGACTGGAATACTGAATGTCCTTCTGCCGGCTCGACACCTCCATCATGTCGTGCGGCACGCGGCCCCGCGCCGACCAGAGATCGATCTGGAACGTCAGCGTGTCTTTCGCATCGCCCGACAGGACGCGAGAGAGAGGCGTGTTGGAGACCACGCCACCATCCCAGTAGTGCTCGGAGTCGATTTCGACGGCGGGAAATCCGGGCGGCAGCGCGCCCGAAGCCATGAAGTGTTTCGGACCGAGCCGCCGCTCGGCTGTGTCGAAATAGGTGAGATTGCCGGTGCGGACGTTGACCGCGCCGACGCTGACACGCACTTCGCCCGAGTTCAGCCGGTCGAAATCGACGAGCTGTTCCAGCGTCCGTTGCAACGGCGCCGTGTCATAGAAGCTGGTCGACGCGTCGCCGGAGAAGGGCGACCACAGGGGCGAGGGGAAGCGCGGCCTGAAGAAGCCGGGCTGGCCCTGGAACAGCGCGCGCATCGCGGCAAGCGTGTTGTGCAGTGAGTTGAAGTCGAACGCGAACGGTAGCGCACCGGCCAGTCCCTCGCCGGCAGGCCATTCCACCGGGGTTGCGCAGATCGTCTCCCAGAACTCGCGCAGCCGTGCCACGCGCTCGTCTTCCGGGGAGCCCGCGATGATCGCGGCGTTGAGCGCGCCGATCGAGATGCCCGCCAGCCAGTTCGGCCGGATCCCGGCCTCGTGCAAGCCTTCGTAGACGCCGGCCTGGTAGGCCCCGAGCGCGCCGCCGCCCTGCAGCACCAGCGCAACGACATCGTAGGGCAGCGGATTGATCGGTCGTGCGGAATCGATTTGTTCGCGTGTCACGTTGAACATGGTGACTACTCCTTGCAATGCGACCTGTTCGGTCAGCCCGCGTGTGTTTCGGTCAGGATTTCAGCTCCGGCTCCAGGGGATCGCGCCGCCGCGGACCGCTCCAGATAGTCGTGCACCACGGTGCCCAATCCGAGCGTCAGATCGGCAACGATATGCTTGGCCGAGAGCACCTGAAGAACCGGCAGCTCGGCGACCGGTGCGAGCGCGTGGGAGAAGAGATCGAGCGCGGCGGGCCCCGTCCATGCGCCCTTCACCGTCACGTCCTCGAGATGGAAGCGCACCAGTTCGCAAATGCGCGCGGTGCCGTCGACATGCGGAATGATCTTCAGCAGGAAATTGGGCGCGATGAGCTTTCGTGCTTCGGTGGAAAGATCGAGGGCGCGATGCTTGTAGCCCATGGTGCCGGTGGCGATGCGCACCGAGCCGTAGTCCAGCGTGCCGACCAGCGTATCGGTCTCGACGGCCAGCTTCGGCTGAGCCAGCTTCTTGGGAAAGCCCCACAGCTCGCGGCCGCCGGCGATCGGCGGATGATCGTTGAGGAACATCTGGTGGACGAAGCTGCCGGTCTGGCCGCGGAAGGACACCGGGATGATCTGGCCGCTTTCCGTGTAGTCGCCGAAGCCGGTGGAATCAGGCATGCGAATGAATTCGTAATTCACCACAGGCTCGGTCAGCTCCAGCGGCTCCGGCACGATCCGGCGCAACGCCTCCGGGTCGGTCCGGTACTGGATGATGAAATATTCGCGGTTGATGAAGCGATACGGGCCGGGCGGGAAAGCCGGGTTCGTCAGCGGCATCGCGAACGCGACGTTGCGGATCTGCTGGTTCATGCTGTGGGCTCCTGAATGGTCGGTCTGCAGTGGCGGGCCGCGCGCCCCGCGGGAGCGCGGCCATCATCACGTGAGGCGGCTAGACTTCGGTCACGCGTTCCGGATCGGCCGAAGCGAGCGCCAGGGCGCGCTCCGCCTTCGGCGGATAGATCCAGACGGTGTTGATCTCACGCTTGGTCTTCTTGGCGACATCGCCGACCATCTCGACCTTGCGCTCCCAGCCGCGTGTGAACAGCGCGCCGGCTTCGCCGAGGTCGAGGCAGGTGACGTAGGCCTTCTGGTGGTAGGGTCTGGTCGGAACGCCGAGCAATTCGGCCGCGGCATTGTTGCCGGCAAAGGCGCCCATCCGCGTGGCGTGCTGGCACGACATCAGTGCGTAATTGCCCTCGTCGTCGCAGGCGGCGCGTGCCGCGTCGCCGGCCGCGAAGACACCTTGAACGCCTGGCACCTGCAAGCAGCGATCGACCAGCAACCGTCCGAAATTGTCGCGCTCGGCGGGAATCTGCCCGGTCAGCGGCGCTGCACGAATGCCCGCTGCCCAAATCACTGTCTCGGTTTCAATGTGCTCACCGCTGGACAAGGTGACGCCGGTGTCGTCAAGCGCGGCGACGCCGGCGCCGAGCCGTGTCTCTACGCCAACCTTGCGCAAGGCTTCCTCGATGACGGAGCGTGCGCCTGCACCCATGTCGGGTGCGATCGCAGTGTTGCGATCGACGATGACGACGCGAGTCTTGGCATCGGGGCCCAGGATTTCGCGCAGCCGCGTCGGCATTTCGGTGGCCGCCTCGATCCCGGTGAAGCCGCCGCCAGCGACGACGACCGTGTCGCGTCCGTTCGCGGCGGGCCGCTCCGCGAGGCCATGCAGATGCTTGTCGAGCGCTACGGCATCGTCGAGCGAATCGACGCTGAAGCCGTGCTCGGCGAGGCCCGGAATGTTCGGACGGAATAGCCGGCTGCCGGTGGTCACGACGAGGCGGTCGTAGGACAGCGTCTTTCGCGGGCCCTTCGCGGGCGTGATCTGCACCGTTCTGGCCTCGGTGTTGATCGTCTCGGCGCTGCCCTGGATGTAGTCGACGTCGATCGCCTCGAGGACGTCGAGCAGCGGGGCCGTCACGGTTTCCGGCTTCGACTCGTAGAGCCGCGGACGGACCACCAGCGTCGGCTCCGGTGAAACGAGCGCGATCTGCAGATCTTGCGGCGAGGCGCCCCGGATGTCGCGCAGCCGGGCTGCGGAAAGCGCGGCGTACATGCCGGCGAAGCCGGCCCCGATGATGACGAGTCGCATGGGTTTTCTCCTTGGTTGCTGTTCGAAAGACCGCGCGCGACCGCGCTGCTGCGTTGAGAACAGCGTCCGGCGTCGGCGCGTGGGGTGGGTTGGATCGCTGGCCTCAGGGCGCGATGCAGCGTGCCTGCAGATTCGGCGGCCGGCCGTAACCTAAGACGACGGGCTGAAGCTCACTTCGACTCCAGTCCTGATAGGGAAGGCCGGCGCCATTTCGGATCATGATGGAAACGGGCGGTTGTGCCGGGTGCATGGTGTAAGCCGGAATTTCCACTTCCTCGCCCGTCGCCGACGTGAAGCGAACGGCCAGCGAGAGTCCGTACAGGGTTGCGGTCGCGAGGCTTCGGCGGCGTGAGGCAATCAGCCGTCGGCTGACGAAGTTTTTCCAGGTCATCTTTGGTCTCCCTCGATTGGTCTGGACATGGAGATGATGTAGCTGACCCGATTTGCCGTTGCCCCAGCGCGATTGCCGTCGCTGTCGAGAGATTGCTGCTAACGCATACGCCTGCGCCAATCGCTCGGCGTCTCGCCCGTCAGCTTCTTGAATGCTGCGGCGAAGGCCGTTTGCGAGGAGTAACCAAGCGCCGCGGCGACCGAGACGATCGATTCGTCGCTCTCCCGCAACATGTTCATGGCCTGCTCGAGCCGGTGCTGACGCAGCCAGGCATGCGGCGATAGCCCGGTGCTCTCCTTGAAGGACCGGCAGAAATGGAAGCGCGACAGTCCGGCATCGGACGCCAGCGCATCGAGCGAGACGTCCGCTTCGCTGTCGCAGCGCAATCGTTCGATCGCACGGAGCAGGACCTTCGGCGCCAGCCCGCCCATGGTCGGCTGGAACGTGGTTGGCGAGCCTGCATGCGCAGCCAAAAGGCGCGTGGCCAGAAGATCCGTGAGCTGATGCCGGAACAGCGCATCAAGGACGCCATGGCCCCCCAGCGAATCCGCGGCGCTCAGGAGCAGTCGGGACGTGATGGTGTCGGGATGCGCCGTTCGCTCAATCAATTCGGCGGTCCCGGCGGTCCCGGCCTCGCCAGCGACGCGCTGCAGCGTTGCGTCGGGAAGGTAAAGCTGCACGACGTCGACGGGCTTCGGAATGTCCCATCGGGAGCTCGACCCTTCCGGAACGATGTTCACGACCCCCGGACGAAACGTGCCGATCGCGATCGATTTTCCCGAGCGCCGCTCCATGCGCTGCATCACGCCTTTATGCGCCATGATCACGTGGTGGCGCATGGGCTCGACGACGTCGTGCAGCGCATCATGTTTCCAATGCGCGATCCCCGCGCCGGAGGAGTCCAAGGCCGTGCGAAACGGCTCGGTTCTGAGCACGCGCGCCATCTCCGCGTCGGCGGCGCGCCGCTCGGACGTCGAGCGATCGTCAGGCTGTACGTCGGGTGCGGGCGGCAAGCCCTTGTGCGAGGGATTGCGCATAAGTGCAGTGTTCCCGGTCATGATGTGGCTCCTGCTGATCAGCTCGGGCTTTCGATCAGTCGTCCGTATTTGTACGGAACGGCGCGTGTTCTAGGCGCCGTGGCTGCCGGGCGTATTTCCTGAACCCGCCATGTTTTGTCCGATCCTGCTCCAAGCCGGCCGGCGCTTTCGCGAACGCACGGCGGGCGGGAGTGGACAGAGATGTTGATGACAAAGCGTGCGGCAGTGCGCCGCTAGGCCGCGGCCGCCTGCGCCGACAACAGCTGCTTCAGTTTCGCGGCCGGCACGGCCGGGCTGAACAGCCAGCCCTGCATCTGGCTGCATCCGAGCTGGAGCAGCACCGCGCGCTGCGCTTCGGTCTCGACGCCTTCCGCGGTCGTCGCCATGTGACGGGCGGCGGCCATGTGCACCACCGCCTGCACGATCGGCGAGGAATCTTCCGACTGACCGATGTCGCTGATGAAGCTGCGGTCGATCTTGATCTTGTCGAACGGGAAACGATGCAAATAGCTCAGCGACGAATAACCAGTGCCGAAATCGTCGAGCGCGATGCGCACGCCGAGCTCGCGCAGCTGCTGCAGGATCGTCAGCGCCTCCTGGTCGTCGCGGATCAGGACCGTCTCGGTGATCTCGAGCTCGAGCCGTCCGGGCGCGAGACCCGACTCGGCGAGTGCGGCTGCGACCTTCAGCGCCAGCGTCCGCGAGCGGAACTGCACCGGTGAGACGTTGACCGCGATGTGGATGTCGCCGGGCCAGGAGGCCGCCTCGAGGCAGGCCTGCCTCAGCACCCATTCGCCGATCTCGCCGATCAATCCGGTCTCTTCCGCAACCGGGATGAAGTCGGCGGGCGAGACCATGCCGCGTTCCGGATGGTGCCAGCGCAGCAGCGCTTCGCAGCCGGTGACGACATTGGCCGCGAGATCGACCAGCGGCTGGTAGTGCACCTCGAACTCGCCGCGGGCCAGCGCCTGCCGCAGATCGAACTCGAGCTGGCGGCGCAGCCGCGCCTTGGCGTCGTATTCGGGCGCGAAGATACGGAACGTGCGGCGGCCCTCGGATTTCGCCGCATACATCGCGAGATCGGCGCGCTTGAGCAGATCGTCGAGATTGTCGCCGTGGTCGGGGGCGATCGCGATGCCGATGCTGGCATCGGTCGGGATTTCCTGGCCGTTGCAGTCCACGGGGGCGCGCAGCGCCTTCAGGATCTGCTCGGCCAGCGCCGTCAGTTCGGCCTCGTCGCGGCTGCCGGCCTTGACGATGGCGAATTCGTCGCCGCCCAGCCGTGCGACCATGTCGCTGCCGCTGACGCAGGCGCGCAGGCGGTTCGCGACCTGGCGCAGCAGCTCGTCGCCGACCTCGTGGCCCAGCGAATCGTTGACGCCCTTGAACTCGTCGACGTCGATATAGAGGATCGCGAACGGCTTGCCCTGGGCAAGCTCGGCGACGCGCCGCTCCAGATGGCCGCGCATCAGCACGCGGTTGGGCAGGTCGGTGAGGGCGTCGTAATGCGCCATATGCGCGATGCGCTCGTCGGCCCGGATGCGCTCGGTGACGTCGTCATGGGTCGCGAGCCAGCCGCCGCCGGCGCCGGGCTGGTTCTTGATCTCGATCAGGCGGCCATCGGAGGTCTCGACTATCGCGCTGTGGGTCTGGCCGACGCTGCCCAGAATGCCGTCGCAATAGGAATCGACGTCGCCGTCGAACGAGCCGGTGTCATGGCGATGCTGAATCACGTCGCGGAAATACGCGCCGGGCTTCACCAATTCGGCCGACAGCCCGTACATCTCGATGTAGCGGCGGTTGCAGACGATCAGCCGCTGGTCCTGGTCGAACATCAGCAAGCCCTGCGTCATCGTGTTCATCGCGGTATCGAGCTGCTGCTTCTCCACGGCGAGCCGGCGCGTCATCTGGCGGAAGATGGAATAAAGCGTCAGCACGAGCAGGCCGATCGACAGCACGGCGACGGTCACGAAGAATTTGGTCTGCGTGTGCCATGTTGCCAGCGTCGCATCCAGCGACTTGGTCGCAACCACCACCAGCGGCTCGCCGGTCAGGAGGCGTGCGGCGACGATGCGATCCTTGCCGTCGATCGGGCTTGCGAGCTGGGTCGTGACGAAGGTGCGCTCGAACACCGCCATCTGCTCGCGCGTGCCGTTGCGGAAATTCTGCCCGATCATCGCCTCCACATGCGGAATGCGCGCCAGCAGCTGGCCGTTCTGGTGGTGCATCGCGATCGAGGAATCCTCGCCGAGCCCGCTCGAGGCGAAGAAGGATTCGAGCTGGTCGGGCGTGATCGCGCGCGAGACCAGCCCAAGGAATTCGCCGTGGGGACCGGAGACGCGGCGCGCGAACACGATCGCCGGTCCGCTGCCCAACCGTCCCGGCACGACCTCGATCTCTTCCTGCGACGCCGGATCGTTCTTGAGGCGATTGAAATAGCCGCGGTCGGCAACCGAAACATCGGCGACCGGCCAGCGCCGCGACGAGTTGATCAGCACGCCCTTGGCGTCGAACACGTTGGCGCCGGCGACGTCCGACCAGCCGCTGGCTTTGGCGCGCAGCGCCTCGTGCACAGCGAGCGTGCCCATCTCGCTGCGGAAGACGTCGGCGGAGTCGATACCATGGCTTTCGAGCTCGGCGATGATGCTCTTCTGCAGCACCGCGAAGTCCTCGAACTCGCGGTCGAAATGGCGCGCGAGCAACCGGACCGCGCTCTCCACGCTGTCGCGGCCGCTTTCGATCGCATTCTGCCGGAAGCGGTCGACGGTGAGCGCGGTGCCGATCGCCATTGCGGCCATCAGCACGAAGCCCCCTGCGATCAGCCATGTCAGCGGCGCGCCGCGCCAACGGCGCAGCAACGCGCGCATGCGCGCGCTCCATCGGATCGATGTGCCCATCCAGCCCTCCCGTGGGATGCAAGATGCGGCAAAACCGACAAGACCACGTTACCAGTGAGGGTTAGGAAAACATGAATCGGAATGGAATCAGAGGGTTGGTTCCATCGCTTGTCTGAAGGTGCGGGGCCATGGTTCCCTCAGCGTCGGATTTCCCATCGCAACGCTTCCGCATTGGTCTTGGCGAACATCGCCGGCACGTCGAAGGTCCCGGTCTTGAGATCATAGCGGCAGCGCCAGTCGGCCAATCCCTTCACGGCGACGTTCTTCGGGTGCTTGTCCATTTCGCCCGACAGCGAGATCACGAGGTAACGGTTGTCCGGCCAGTGCACGCCAAGCCCGCGATAGGCCTCTTCGGTGCCTTTCACGAGATTGGCCGAGATGTGGTAGTCGAGCTTCATCTTCCCCGTGTCCGGCCGGCTGTGGAAATAGGCCCAGGCCAGGTCGCTGAACGAGGTCTTCGTCGCGCTGACGAAGGCGCCTTTGTCGACATGGTAGAGATAGAGGTCCTGCTCGCCGGAGCCGGTCTTCTGCATCCGCACCAGCCATTGCGAGTCGGGGGTGAAGCGGAAGCCGGCGCCGTAGCCCTGCTCGGGCTTCAGCTCCGTCATCTGGTGGCCACGCCTCGCCCAGGCCTGCCATTTGACGTCGAAATCTCCGCTGTCCTTCATGTACTGCTCGATCTTGGTGGCTTTGTCGGGCGAGGTGAAGGCTAGATCGGCATCGTCAGTGAGAGCGAAGCCAGACGGCGGGCCGGAAGCGGCGAGCGCCGGAGTTGCGGCCAGGATGAGGGCAACCACCAGCCATTGTGCGGGACGGCAAAATGCGGTCACGGAAAAAATTCCTCAAGAAAAATGCCGCGATGCGGCCTCGATCATTTGACGCCGGCGGGGGTGCGCCGGTTCATCCCGGCGTGCCGGCGCATCATCCCATCGACCGTCTTGCTGCCGTGGCCAAAACGGCGCACCTTGCCGGCTCGATTGATTTGCTAGGTTCTTCCTGATCAAGGTTCGTTTCCGATGGTGACCGCGACCAAGGCCTTCATTGCATTCTGTCTGCTCGCGGTGGGCGGCACCGTGCTGGTGATCGGCCCCACCGAGCTGCGTCGCATGCTGCCGATCGGGGCCAAGACCGATTCCGTGGTCGCCGCCAAGCCGGAGGCCAAGGTCGAACAGAAGGTCGAACTCAAGCCGGAACTCAAGCCGGAAGAGCCCAAGCTGGCCGCAAGCGCGCCGCCGGTGCCGGCCGCGTCCCCCGCTGAAACGAAGGCGGGTGCGCTGGCCGAGACGCAAAAGCAGGTCACGGCCGCGCTTGCCGATCTTGCACCGGTCAAGCCGCCGCCGGCGATTGCGGATACCGGCCCCCGCTTCGACGTTGCACGCGTCGACGATCACGGCGAGGCGGCGGTGATCGCGGGTCGGGCGACGCCCGGCTCCAAGGTCGAGCTGCTGCGCGACGGCAAGCCGCTCGACAGTGTGGTGGCGGATGCGTCGGGCCAATTCGTGATGACGCCGCCGCAGCTTCCCGCCGGTTCCTACGAGCTGACCTTGCGGGCGAAATCGCCTGACGGCACCGTCACGCAATCCGGCCGCAGCATGCCGGTCGTCATCGCCGATGCCGCACCGCCGCCCGCTCGCCCTGCACCGGTCGCGCGGCAAGAGGCGAAACAAGAGGCGAAGGCCGAGAAGCCCGACGACAAGTCGGATGTCGTGGCATCGGTGTCGGACAGGCCCGCAGCCCGGCCGAGATTGATGGGCGCACCGAAACCGAAGGGCGGATCGGGGGTCATGGCGCGGGCGCCCGCGGCCACGACCGTTGCATCGGCCTCGCCGGCGGACGCCGTCAGCGGAGCAGCGGCGGAAACAGGCGGCAGCCGGGTGATCTCCCGCGGCGACAGCCTGTGGGCGCTCAGCCGGCTCGCTTACGGCGACGGCGCCCGCTTTGCGGTGATCTACAACGCCAACCGCGCCAAGATCCACAATCCCAATTTGATCTATCCCGGCCAAACCTTCGTGCTGCCGCAAAAGGCGGAGTAACACCGCATCGGCTCTACCGGTGCGCGTTGCGACGCTTTGCCCTGTACGCTTCCGGAACATTTGGTTCCCTCGCGCGTCATGGTGATGCGACACGATGTGCGCTTGGCGCCGGAGGAGGGCCAAGGTGGACAGGTCAGTGGTCATGTCGAGATCACGCTTGGGGCTCAGGCCAAGGCTGGGGCTGGCGCTATCAGGCGTAACCCTCGTGATTCTGGCGGTGCTGTTGCCAAATCGCGCCGAGGCGCAGTTCGGCTTCCGCGGCGGCCCGCTCGGTGTTGCGCGCTTTGCCGTCGGCCACATGATCGGCATGTCTCGCTTGCGCCATGCCCGCATGGCGGTGCGGGGCAGCCGATACCGCTCCGCAGCGTTGAGGTCGCAAGATCCTCGCGGCGCAGAGCGCGGCCAGCCTGCGAATCCTCACGTCCTCCGTGCCGCAATGACGGCGCAAGCTGCGCTGTCGGGCTGGCGCGGCGGCCGCCGTCCGCAGGGCTGGTGGCGCCACCCTGACGGCAGCTACGGCTGGGTTGGTCCGGTGTTCTGGCCGTTCGCGCATGACGATCTCACCACCGCGATCATCCTCGGCGATACGACCAGCCTCTCGCTCTATGGCTATGGCGACATCTATGCCGCGATCTTCGCGCCCTATGCGGCCACCGAGCTTGCCGCCTACACCACGCCGCACGGCCGGCGCGGACGGCGAGTCCCGACCGCGGAGACGGTCTGCGATGCCAGCGACACCGGCGGCCTGCCGGTCGATCGTATCGCCGCTATCGTGCAGCCGAATGAATTGCAGCGCACAGCGCTCGACGAACTCGCCACCGCGTGGGCATCCGCGCGCGACACTATCCGCGCCGCCTGTCCGACGCAGGTCCCCGCGACGGCCATCGAGCGCCTCGGCCTGATGCGCGAGCGCATCGAGGCCATGATCAAGGCAACGGACGCCGTCGCACCTTCGCTCGCAAAATTCCTCGACCTCCTCGACGACGACCAGAAGGCCAAGCTCGATGGCCTGGCCAAGGAGCGCCGCGCCGCGCTCGCGTCGATCCAGCAAAAGAATCCCGAGGCGGCGTCGGCCTGCCAGGCGGACAGCGATCCCCGCTACGACGAGAAGCTGCAGCGCCAATACGAGCAGCTCGTGCAGCAGCAATGGCCCGCGGCCGAGATCGCCTCCACGCTCAAGCTCGACGACACCGGCCGCGCCCGCCTCGACGTGCTCCAGGACACCACGCTGCGCACCATGGAAACGCTCAGCGCCTGTCCGTCACAGGCAGCAGCGACACCGCAGGCACGCCTCACGGCCGTGAAGGCGCGGCTGCAGACGATGCTGCAAGCGGTGAACGGGGTCAGTGACGCGCTCGACGATTTCGAAGCTGACTTAAGCGACGAGCAGAAGGCCGGCTTCGAGGCGATCGGGCCGAAGCGCGGGGTGTGATCAACCGCACCGCTTCTAGCCAATTCCGTGCCCGCGTAAGTCATTGATCTTGCAGGCCCCTGCTACTGTGCATGGGGTTGTTTTCGCAGTTTTTTGTCGTGGCTACCCTCTTCGCCTTGCCGCGGCGGCATCCAACACGTTCTCCACCTCCTCGCGCCACGACAGAATCTCCATCGCGAGCACGGGGTGGTTGAAGCCCTTGAGCACGAGATCGTCGAGCGCGCGGGCTTCGACCCAGGGCTCGACCATGCCGTAGACGCGGCGGCTGACGACGACCTGGCCGGCCTTGGCTTCGTCGCAGAGGCGGGAGGAGAGATTGGTGACGCTGCCGATCGCGGCATATTCGAGCCGCTGCTCGAAGCCGATCTGGCCGAGCGTGGCGTAGCCCATGGCGACGCCGACGCCGAAGCCGAGCGAGTGGCCGCGGTTCTTCCATTTCTCGGTCAGCTTGCCGATCGTGTCGCGCATCTCGACCGCCATCTTCACGGCGCGCTTGGTATGGTCGGCGAACTGAATCGGCGCATTGAACAGGATCATCACGCCGTCGCCGGCAAAGCGGTCGAGCGTGCCTTCATAGCGGTGGATCAGCTCGCCGAGCGCGGCGTGATATTCGCGCAGCACGTTCATCGCCTCTTCCGGCTCGGTCGCCTCGGTGAACGAGGTGAAGCCGCGCAAATCGCAGAACACGACGGTGACCTCGCGGCGATGGCTGTCGAGCAGCGCATCGTGGCCGTCGGACGAGGCGATCAGTTGCGCGACTTGCGGCGCGAGGAAACGTTCGAGCCGCTTGATGCGGCCGATCTCCCCCAACTGCTTCTCGACCCGCTCTTCCAGGGAGCGATTCCAGTTGCGCAGCTGCTCGGTCTGCTCCTGGAGCTTTGCGGCCTGCTGCTGCACGGTTTCGTGCGCAGCCGCGAGTTCGCGGCCCTTGTGGTCGACCTCGGTGAACAGCCGCGCATTGCGCATCGCCAGCACGGCCTGGTTGGCGAACGTGCGCATCAGGCCGATGATGCTGGCGGCGAACTCGCCGCTGGCGCGGCGCAGCACCACCAGCGAGCCGAGCGTGCCCTGCTGGTCGACCAGCGGCACCACCAGCACCGAATGGAAGCCGGCTTCGATCGCGACGTCGCGCAGCGGCTGCTCGGAGGCCTGGTCGAGATCGGGTAGCGCGATCGGTTCGCCGCTCCCGGCCGCATCGCTCAGGATATCCTGGCCTTCGTCGATCGTGACATGGGCGCCGTCGGCGGATTTGTCGATGCCGTTGGCCTCGACCAGATTGAAGCGGCGCGCCTGCGCGTCATAGCCGTAGATCAGCACCGCGTCGGCATGGGTGATCTCGATCGCGCGCGCGGCGATCGTCGGCAGCACGGCGTTGAGATCGAGCGAGGCTGCGACCGCGCGGCCGACCTCTTCCAGCACCTTGAGCTCGTTGATCGACTGCGCGAGATCGCGGGTGCGCTCCTCGACCTTGGTCTCCAAGTCCGAATAGGTCTCCTGGATCTGGTCGGCCATGCGGTTGAACTGGCCGGCGAGATCTTCCAGCTCGTCCGCGGTGTGCACCTCGATGCGATGGCTGAAATCGCCCTCGCCGAGCTTGTGCGCGCCGTCGCGTAGCGCCGTGATCGGGATGATCATGCGGCGCGCCAGAAGCGTGCCGGCAAGGATTGCGACCAGCAGGCCCATGCCGATCAAAAGCGCAATGCGCACCAGCTGGTCGCGGATCGGCATCAAGGCCTGCGTGGCCGGCTGCTCGAACATCACGCTCCAGCCGAGCTTCGGCACGGTGCTCGCGGCGCTCATCACCGCATGGCCGTTGAAGTCGGTGCCCGAATTGTCGGGCTCGTGGCCCGGTGCGACCGCGGCCGCAACCTGCGGCAGCTTCGACAAATCCTTACCGATCTCGGGGCCTTTCGAGGACGTCGCCAGCACGCGGCCGCGCGGATCAACCACATAGGCGAAGGCGGCTTTGCCGACCTGGGCGTCGGTGAGGTACTCGGAGAGAAAGCTGAGGTCGAGCTCGGCCACGGTGACGCCGGCGTTGAAACCGGAATGCGCCACCGAGATCGACATGAACGGCGTCCGGTCGGAGAACCAGGCCGGCGCGTAGCTGACGCCGCGGGCGACGGTGTCGGTGAAGCGCATGTCGCGGGAGAGGTCGGCATTGCTGCCGGTCGTGGTCGACTGGCGCGAGACGCGCAGCACCTCGCGGCCGTCGCCGTTGAGCTGGAACAGCTGAGTGACGACCGAGACCTGGTGCAGCAGTTGGGCGTAGTCGGCGCGGCGCTTCTCGAGTGTGTCCTGGCTCGCCCGGGTTACCCAGCTGATCTGGCGCTCGAGCTCCGAGATCGACTGCTCGATCCGCCGCGCGGCAGCCTGCGCCTTGTCCTCGAGACCGTCGGTCAGCTGTGTCTTGGTGGCGCGGTAGGAGATCCAGCTCTCCATCGCGCCGTTGACGGCGAGCACGAACACGACGAGGCCGACGAGAGAGACGACGTATTTGGCGAACAGACCCTCGCGCAGAAACCGTGTCTTGTCGTTCGCTCCTGCCATCCCGATCCTCTCGCGCCGCCATCGGCGCCGGCGCTACGGGCCGCACGGACCCTGCGAGCCTTCTAGCACAATTTGGTCCCAGGGGACTGTGAAGGGACTGGTCAACGGACGGCCGAGCACCCGGCGTGGTTACCGGCCTCGGTTACTCCCTTGGATGCTGGCAGGCGGAAGCATGGTGAATTGTCGCAGTCTCATCCGTTTGGAGGAAGCCGCGGCCGGGGACGCCGATGTAAGGGGATCGCCTTGGCAAGGGAGGGCTGGAGTCCAGCGCTTTGGTCCTGCAATCATCGATTAAAGAGCTGCCGCAGCACGTCGTTCATCGGCTGGCTGTCCTGCTGCGCCGCCGGCGGGTCCTCCAGGGCGGGGGACGCCGGCGAGGCTTGCGGCATCAGTGCGGATGGCGCTGCAGGCAGGCTGCGGCTGCGGCCGGTGGCAGTCCCGGTCCCGGTGCCGTTTCCCGCGCCACCGGAAAGTCCCTGCTGGATCAGATTGCCGAGCGCCTCCCCCAGGGGGCCGCCGAGCAAATTGTTCTGTCCGGCGGGCTGCTGGCTTTGCGGATTGGCAGTGCCGGCGGCATTACCGCCACCCGGCGCGGTGGCTCCCCCGAGACCAAGGCTGCCCAAAATATTGCCGAGCCCGGCCCCATCAGCGCCGAACAGCCCCTTGCCCATCTCGCGCAGCTTGGCATAGGCGGCGTCCGGATTGTCCAGCATGCCGGCCATGTCGGGATAGATTCGCGGCTGCGACCAGGTGCCCTGGATCATCACGGGAATGCCGAAGCCGACCGGCTCGGCGGCGCGGCCCTGGCCTTCGGTCGTCATCACCAGTTTCGGCTCGACGCGAAAGCCCATCATCTTGGTGTCGAGTGCGATCGTGCCGGCACCGGTCACGCGGACGAGCGGTCCGGTCAAGTTGAGATCGGTGGTCACCGCCTGGCCCTTGTCGATCCGGAACGACGCCGAGAGCTGCGACAAATCCGTGCTCTGCTCCCGACTGCTGTCTCCGTTTTCCTGCCAGCCGGACAGCGTGCCCGATGTCAGCGAGCGGATCATCTGTGCGACGTTGATGCCGCGAATGGCGCCGTCCTGGAAATTGACGAAGGCCGTGCCCTGCATGTTCGCCATCAGCGCGCGCTGGCTGCTGCCGGCGCTGCGCAGCGCGAGCTTGGCCTGCAGCTTGCCGTCGATCCGGTCGAATTCGGCGAGGCCCTGCAGCAGCGGCAGCGCGCGCACGCCGGCGAGGTCGGAATGCATGGCAAAGCTCGGCGCGCCGCTGGTCGCATCCAGGATCAATTCGCCCGTAACCTGGCCGCCATAGGCGCCGAGATTGGCGGTGCCGGCCTTCAGCACGCCGCCGGCGAGTTTTGCATCGACCGCCAGCGGCGCGAGGCGTGCCTCGCCGATCACCGCCTCATGCGCGGAGATCCTGATCTGCGCATCGACATAGTTGAGCCCGGAGACGTCGATCGGCGCATCGCTCCAGGGCTGCCCGGACGCGCCTTCCGGCGATTTCGCCAGCGGGATCGCGAGCCGCTGGAAGTCGAGATCGAGCTTGACCAGAGGCTTGCTCGCGATATCGACCGAGGCCCAGCCATTGAACGCGCCATCGCCGAGCGTGCCATTCAGGCCGTTGATCATCACGACATCGCCGCTCAGCCGCATCTCGGCATGGCCCGCGAGCCGGGACTTCAGCACGTCCGGCATGTCGATGGCGAAATCCACCGGAATGGTCGGTCGGTCGGCCGGCGGCGCTGGCGTGGTCGCCTTGATGTCGAATTTGGTCGGATGCTCGCCGACCCGTGCGGTGCCGGTGATGTTGAACTTGCGGTCGCGGCCGACGATCGCATCGGCATTGACGGCGCTGATGCGGCTCTCGACGCGATCGCGCACGCGCGCGAATGCGATCTCGCCATCGGTGACCTTGATGCGATCGATGGCGGCGCCGTCGAGATCGAGCGCGACCGGCTTCGACGTGCCGCCGGCATTCGGCAGGCGCTCACGCAGCAGCGGCTGGTAGAGCACGGGATGGGTGACGACGAGCTCGCTGATCTTCGGGCGGCCCGACCAGACGCTTGAAAGCGACATGTCGGCCTGCACGCTGTCGATGGACAGGCGCGTGATGCCGCTGCGGTCCTTGGGGTCGGCAAGCGTGAGGTCGTTCAGCGTCACGTTCAGCGTCGGCCACAAACTGATTCTGGTGGTGCCGTCGACCGACAGGCGATAGCCGGTCGCGCTCTCGACACGCGAGGCAATCGTCGAACTCAGGAAGCCCGAGGGGATCCCGACCACCAGCAGGAGTGCGATCACGATGACGATTGCGGCCACCGCCGCGCCGGCGAATTTCACGGCTCTCATATCGACTTTCCAGCGGCGGCCGATCGGCGTCGAATCCGGCACATGACCGTCATTTGCACCCGTCCTTGGCTCCTGAGTTTATCCCGGGACGGGAAGCGGCTCCAAGCACGTAAAAATAGTCTGGGGGTGCTGCAAAGTTATGTGACTTATGGCACACTTCCCGGGCGCGGTTTTACGCGATCTTGATGTTGATGGTTCCAAGCGATTTGCCAACGAAATTCACAAGGATATTGAAATGAGCAAGCAGGCCGAATTTGCGGTCATCCTCAAGATGAATGCGATGTTCGCCGATCTCGGCGCAGACGAACTCCAGCGGCTGGCGAATCTCTGCCACACCCAGCATCTGGGGAATGGCGAGGTGCTGTTCCAGAAGGGCGACCCAGGCGATGCGCTGTTCGGCGTGCGCCGAGGCCAGGTCCGTATCGAGACCGGCGCCTCCGACGGCAGCCGCCTGACGCTGAACTTCATGGGGCCCGGCGACCTGTTCGGCGAGGTTGCGGTGCTGGATGGCCAGAGCCGCACTGCGGACGCCACCGCGGGCGAAGCCAGCGAGCTGTTCGTGCTGCGGCGCGAAGACTTTCTCGCCTTCCTCGAACGCGAGCCGAAAGTCGGGATCAAGATCATCGCGCTGCTCTGCCAGCGCATCCGCTGGCAGAGCGAGCGCATGGAAGAGTCCATGCTCCAGCCGCTGCCGGTTCGCCTCGCGCGGCGCCTCTGCGCGCTCGCCGCCGATTTCGGCTCGGAGGTGCACATCTCGCAGGAGCAACTCGGCGTCTTCGTCGGCGCCGCCCGCGAGAGCGTCAACCGCCAGCTTCAGGCCTGGCGCAAGGAAGCGATCCTCGATCTCCAGCGCGGCCGCATCCTGCTGCGGAACATGACCAAGCTGACGGCGATCGCGCGCAACGAGTAGGGGGGCCGTTAGGCTGGGTCGCTATCGGGGCGAAGGAGTTCGTCAGAAGAGTCCCAACTCGCGACCCACGCTTTAACGACCTCGATCGGCACAGCACGACCGGTACGTCTGAATGCCTAGTAGCGAAGACGATCCTCCGCTATGTCGGGTTCTCGGATGGCGCTCGCTGAACTGCCTCGTGTGCTTGACGCTGGTGCCACATCTACTCCGCCGCAGGGTGCACGATGTTCTTCGGCCGCGGCATCGCTTCGGCCGGCGCAGCTCCGTGATGACTTGCGCCCTCCGCATCTTCGCTGTGCACGACCAGCCGCTTGGCGAAGCGCCAGATCAGGGCGCCGAGATCGTCCATCACCATGAACATCGCGGGCACGAACACCAGCGACAGGATGGTCGAGAAGATCAGGCCACCGATCACCGCGAGCGCCATCGGCGAGCGGAACTCGCCGCCCGCGCCGACCGCGAGCGCGCTGGGCATCATGCCCGCGGCCATCGCGATCGTGGTCATCACGATCGGGCGAGCGCGTTTCATGCCTGCGTCGATCATGGCTTCTTCGCGCGGTGTGCCGGCGTGAATGGATTCGATGGCGAATTCCACCAGCATGATCGCGTTCTTGGTGACGATACCCATCAGCATCAGGATGCCGATCCACACCGGTGTCGTGAGCTGCTTGCCGGTGATCAGCAGGGCCGCGATCGCGCCGCCGATCGAGAGCGGCAGCGAGAACAGAATGGTGATCGGCTGCAGGAAGGTGCCGAACAGCAGCACCAGAACGGCGTAGACCATCATCAGGCCCGCCGTGATCGCGGTGGCAAAGCCTTCGGACAGTTCGTTCAGGCTTTCGGCGTCGCCGGAGGGGGAGACCTTCACGCCCTTCGGTCGGCTCTTCATGACCGGCAGATCGTAGATCTTCTTGGTGGCGTCGCCGAGCGCGGCGGAGCCGACGAGATCGGCCGCGACGGTCGCCTGTCGCTCGCGATCGTAACGGTTGATGCTGGTCGGACCCTGGTCGAGCTTGACGTCGGCGATGACGGACAGCGGCACGCCGCCCTTCTCGCCGTGCTCGCCGAGCGGCACGCGCAACTGTTCGAGCGTCTTCAGATTGCCGCGCGCGGCATCCTCGAGCTGCACTCGGATCGGCACCAGACGGTCGCCAACGTCGAACTTGGCAAGCGCGGGGCCGACGTCGCCGATGGTGGCGACGCGGATGGTCTGCGATAGGCTTTCGGTCGAGACGCCGAGCCGTGCGGCGAGATCGGCGCGCGGTTCGACGCGCAGCTCGGGCCGCTCCAGCGTGGTTTCCGAGATCACGTTGGAGATAGTGGGAATCCGCTTCATCTGCGTCGCGAGTTCGCTGGCGACGTTGTTGACGATGTTGGCGTCTGCGCCGGTCACGACCAGCGAGATGGCGCGCAGGCCGTTCTCGTCGAGGAACCAGAAGCGGATGTCTGGAATGTTCTCCAGCTCCTGGCTGATCGAGAATTCGAGCTCGCGCTGGGTGATGTCGCGGCTGTCCTTGGGCGTGTAATTGATGATCAAGGCGGCGCGCCGGACTTCCTGGGTCCCCGGTGGAACGCGGCCGCCGTCGACGAAGATGCTCTTCACCTCGGGCCGCTTGCGCAGGCGCGCCACGATGTCTTCGGTGACTTTTTCGGTGTAGGCGAGCTGCGTGCCCGGCGGCAGCTCGAGCGCAACCAACGAGCGCGAGCTGTCCTGCGCCGGCAGGAAACCCTGCGGCAGCAGCGTAATGCTCCAGATCGAGGCGGCGAAGACGCCGAAGCCGACCAGCACCGTAATGAAATAGTGCTTCACCGACCAGGCCACGAGCCTGTGATAGGACCGCAGCACGCGGCCGGGCGGCGGCTCTTGGTGATTGCTATGTTTGAGGAAGTAGGCGGCGAGCACCGGCGTGACGAAGCGCGCCGCGAGCAGCGAGAAGAACACCTGTACCGAGACGGTGATGCCGAACTGCTTGAAGAACTGTCCGGCGATGCCCGACATGAAGCTCGCGGGCGCGAAGATTGCGATGATCGTCAGCGAGATCGCGATCACCGCGAGGCCGATCTCGTCGGCGGCTTCCAGGGCGGCACGATAGGGCGACTTGCCCATGTTCATGTGCCTGACGATGTTCTCGATCTCGACGATGGCGTCGTCGACCAGAATACCCGTCGACAGCGTGATGGCGAGGAAGCTGACGAGGTTGAGCGAGAAGCCGAGCAGGTCCATCGCCCAGAATGCCGGGAAGATCGACAACGGCAGCGAGATCGCGGCGATGATGGTGGCGCGCAGGTCGCGCAGGAACAACAGCACGATGACGACGGCGAGGATGGCGCCTTCGAACAGGGTCGAGATCGCCGCGTGGTAATTGCCATTGGTATATTCGACCGAGGTGTCGATCACCTTCAGGTCGACGTCGGGATAGGTGGCCTTGAGCGTGTCGATGCGCTTCTGCACGGCCTCGGCGACCTTCACGTCGCTGGCACCCTTGGAGCGCTTGATGCCGAGCGCGACGATCGGCTCGCCGTTGAAGCGGGCGAAGGTGCGGCGGTCTGCGATGGTGTCGGTCACGGTGCCGAGATCGTCGAGCCGGACCTCGCCGCCGCCGAACAGCGGAATCATGGTGCCGGCGAGATCGCTCAGTGTCTTGGCGCCGGCGAGGGTGCGGATCGCCTGGTCGTTCTTGCCGATCTCGGCGCGGCCGCCGGCGACGTCGACATTGGTGCCGCGCAGGCTCTGGCTGACGTTGACGGCCGTCAGCCCCATCGACTGCAGGCGGTCGGGATCGAGCGAGACCAGGATCTCGCGCTCGACACCGCCGATGCGCTCGACCTGGGCGACGCCGCGCACGCCTTGCAGCGCGCGCTTGACCACGTCGTCGACGAAATAGGAGAGCTGCTCCGGCGTCTTGCCGGGCGAGATCGCGGCATAGGTGACGATCGGCAGGCCGATGACATCGACGCGCTGGATCAGCGGCTCGGTGACGTTCTGCGGCAGGTTCGAGCGCACGCGCGTCACCGCGTCCTTGACGTCGTTGAGCGCGCGGTCGGTGTTGGTTTCCAGCGCGAACTGGATTGTCGTCACCGACAGGCCGTCGGTGATCTGCGAGGTGATGTGCCTGACCCCTTCGACACCGGAGACGGCGTCTTCAACCGTCTTGGTGACCTGGGATTCGAGCTCGGCGGGTGCCGCGCCGAACTGCGATACCGCGACCGAGATCACGGGAATGTCGGCCGAGGGTAGCCGCGTCACCGCGAGCTTGGTGAAGGACACCCAGCCGAGGATCAGGAGGATGATGGAAAATACGACCGACGGCAGCGGATTGCGGATCGACCATGCCGAAATATTGAGAGCCATCAGCGTACCCGCGTGCGATCGAGTTCATCAGCGAACATGGTCTTGATCTGGTCGCCGTCATGCAGCGAAGAGCCGGCGTCGGCGACGACGATCTCGCCGACATTGAGGCCTTCCAGGATTTCCGTCGCGCTGTCCGAAGACAGCCCGACCCGTACCTTGCGCGTCTCGACAATGTTGCTCTTGACGACCTGCACGGTGAGATGGTCGATCGCGGTCTTGGGAACCGCGACGCCGCAGCTTCGCTTGGCGTCGATCGAGGCGCGGGCGAACACGCCGACTTTCAGCGAGGGATTGTTGGTGACGCTGATGCGCACGCGGCCGAGCTGGGTGGCGCGATCGATTTCGGGCGCGACTAGCCTGACCCGCCCGATCAAATCGGGCGCGTCGTCGCGGCTGATGCGCACGGTCGCGCCGGAGCTGAGCTTGGCCATGTGCACCGCGGGCACCTGCGCGTCCAGCTCGATCTCGTTGTTGACGGCGATACGGAACATCGGGCCGGCCTGCGGCGAGGCCGGCGCGCCGACGATGGTGCGGACCTCGGTGACGAGGCCCGGCGCAGAGGCCTTCAGCGAGACCGGACCTTGCGGGCCGGGCCGCGGCGGCTGGCCCGGAATCTGGGGCGGTGCGGTCAGGCGCGCCAGCTCCTGATTGTCGGTGACGAGGGTGCCTTCGGTGACGAAGAGGTCGGTGACCCTGGATCCCTCCTGGTCGGCGACGACCACGGCTTCGCGGCGCGGCACGAAGAAGCCGGTCACCCGGACCAGGTCGGAGAAGCAGGCATTGGTCGACTTGGTCACGATGACCAGCGCCTCGCTCGGCGTTTCCTTGGGCTCGGCGCGGTGCCGGTGCTCGAACAGATAATAGCCGACGCCGAGCGCGACGACGAAGATCACCGTTCCGGCTGGCTTGAGATATTGGGAGAGGTTCATTGCCGGATCGTCCTGGCCTGGCTCACGGCCATCCGCGCGCGGCCCATGGAGAGCGTTTCCCTGAAATAAAGCAGCGTCCCGCAAGGCTGCGGGACGCGCACTGGAAGCGAGACTTTACACCACATCACGACTTGTCACTTCAAAGGATTACGTCGTGGTCACTTCGATGCGGTAGTCTTGTTTTCCATGTTGACGACCTGCACGCGACGATTGACTTCCGCCATCGGCTGGGCCGGGTCCTTCAGCTTGCTCTTGCCGTAGCCGACCGTGACGAGGTCGGTCGCGGAGATGCTGTATTTGTCGACCAAATAGCGCTTGATCGAATCCGCGCGGCGCTCCGACAGATCCTGATTATAGCTCTCGCTTCCGGCGGCGTCAGTATGGCCGGCGACCACGAAGGTCGAGCCTTTCAGGTCGGGGCTGGTCAGCGCGCGGCCGAGCGCCTGGACCGAGGCAAGCGATTTGGCGCTGATATTGGCCGAGTTGTAGTCGAACGTGATTTCCAGATCGATGTTCGGCTTGTCCTTGGCCGCCGACGCGATTTCTTCACGCTCGGTCGACGACAGCGACCGTGTCGAGCGGCCGCGCACGGACTGGATCAGCTTGGTCTCCGTGGCACTCGGTGCGGGATCGGCCTGCGGAGCGATCGAGAGGCCGCGGGTCAGCGGCTTCTTCGGCGGCGGCGCCAGCGCGCGGACGATCTCGTCCTCGGTGACGTTCTTGCTGTTGCCGTCGTCGGCTGCGAATGCCAGCGGGATCGTCAGCGACAGCGCGGCGCCGACGGTGATGATGGACAGGATTGCGGTAAGTCCCTTTGCAGCCAATCTCATAGCCAGTCCCTCCTGCGCAGCCAGCTGGTGCGGTTCGAAAATCCTGCAATAAGCCCCCGAAAGGACGGCCTGCGGCATCCGTTCGATTAGTCTTCGCCGGGCCGTCGCGGGTTCGAGGCACATCGGCCCCGATTCAAAAAAATATCAACGCACTCCGTAGCTTGCGAATTCCTGAACAATGTTCGGGTCCATCGCCTTGGCATTGGCGATGTCGAGCGCGCCCTCTTGGGCCGAGCCGTTGCGCTGCTTGGCGATCCCGCGTCCGAACAGCGAGGAGGTCAAGCGCGGATTGATCCTCAGGGCGGCCTCGAAATCGGCGATGGCGTTCTTGACCGCCCCCGATTTCAGATTGACGAGCCCCCGGCTGTCCAGCGCGTCGACGAAGTTCGGTCGCAGCCGCAGGGCCTCGTTGCAATCCTTCAGCGCGCCCTGGAGGTCGCCGACCACGGTGCGGGTCCAGCAGCGATTGTTCAGCGCCTCGACGTCCTTCGGGTTGATCCGGAGCGTCTCGTCAAAATCCTTGATGGCCAGGCTGTAGGCGCCCTTGCTGGCATAGACCTGACCGCGCCGGTAAAGCGCGTTCACGTCATCCGGATTGGCCGCGATCTTGGCGGTCAGCCCCTTGATGGTGGGGTCCTCGGCCAGGGCGGCCGCACTCGGCCCGCTCTCCATGGTCGGAGCGGTGGCGGGATCGGCCGGAATCACAGGCGGAGGCGGCGGCGGTGCCGGCGGCAAGGCAGCCTCGACCTGCGGCTTCGGTGACGGAGCGGGCGCAGCCACCGTCTCGGCCGGTTTCGGCGGCGGAGGCGGTGAAGGTGCGGGTGGAGTCGGCGGCGGGTTGTTGGCGACGACCGGCGGCGGGGGAGGCGCAGGTGGCGGCGTGGTGGTCGGGCGCGACCCGCCGGCCCCTGGAATGAAGGAGAAATCCTCGGCCAGCGACGAGGATATCCACGGCACCTGCTCGCCCCGGGAGGCGCGGGTGACGCCCATCTTGGTGCGGTTCAGCGTCTCCTCGGCCATCAGGTCGGGGACGCGGATTTCCTTGAGGAGTTCCTGGACGAACAGGCTGTGCTCGCCGCCGGCGTCCGAGACCACCGAGGCCAGTGCCGCCGAATACATCACCAGCGTGCCGTTCGGCGCGATGACGGGCGTGAGGCCGGCCGAGAAGCTGCGGAACCGGCGCTCGAACGGGTTGCGCCTGGAGGCATCGACCAGCGCGATCTTGACGCCGGCGCCGCGGGTGTTGAGCTCGCCGAGCACGGTTTCGAGGCTGATGCCGTCGCGCCGCACGTCGGATTCGGTCCAGATCTGCGCATCGATCGGCAGCAAATAGCTCTGCCGCGCGGACTGGATGCCGAAGCCGCTGAAGAACACCAGTGCCACCGACCCCGGCTTGATCTTGCCGTAGAGCTTGTCGAAGGCGCGGCGCATGCCGTCGCCGGTCAGGTTCTCACCGATCTCGACGGAAAAGCCGTCGCGCTTGAGCTCGTCGGCGACGTCGCGCGCGTCGTTGAGCGGTTCCTTCAGGGGAGCGTCGGCGTCCGGATATTTGGCATTGCCGATGACCAGCGCAAAGCGATCGCCGGCCGCAAGTGACGGAGCGGTCGGGATGAGCGACACGAGCAAGGATAGAACGAAAAGCAGGCGAATTTTCATAATTAGCGCGATCCAGCCAAAAAGGCGCCGTTTCCAGCTTGCGCCGCGGCGACCTTAACTTACGCAATGTGCATTATCAAACCGGGGGAGGGGGGCGTCAACCGCTTGCGGATTCGGCGCTATCGCGACAATTGACCGCGACGCATGGGCATGTTGCGGGGGAATAAACGGGCGGTCATGATCGCACGCGATGCATTCTGGTTGTCATGCTGGTTGTCATTGCGGCTGCAAATTAGGGCAGCCATGGCGACAACAATGTGATTGGTCTCACATTGCGGACGGGCCTCCTTCAACCTGCGGTGTTTGACCTTTGCGGTGGACGATGGCTTGGTGCGGTCGATCGCCGCTGAAGGTGCATCCACAAAAAGAGCAAGATCAAAACCATGGGAAACGCCTACGAAATCTACGCACTGCGCTATGCGACGATGTCGCCGCGCACGCCCCACATGAACTTCCTCGCGCCCGACCCGCATGACAGCGCGGCGCAGGATCTCGACTATTTCGTCTGGCTGATCCGCGGCAACGGCCGCGACATCCTGGTCGATACCGGCTTCAATGCCGAGGAAGCGTCCGCGCGGGCGCGCAAGCTGACGCTCAATCCGGTCGACGCGCTGGAGCGCTTTGGTGTCGCGGCAGCGAGCATTCGCGACATCATCGTGACGCATCTGCATTACGACCATGCCGGCAATCTCGACCGCTTCCCGAACGCCCGCTTCCATCTCCAGGAGCGCGAGATGGCCTACGCGACGGGGCGCTGCATGTGCAACGGACTGCTGCGACATCCGTTCTCAGTCGAGCACGTCACCCAGATGGTCCGCCATGTCTATGGCGAGCGCGTCAATTTCTATTCCGGCGACGGCGAGGTCGCGCCCGGCGTCACCTTGCACCGCGTCGGCGGCCATTCGGACGGCTTGCAGGTGGTCAGAGTCGAGACCGCGCGCGGACCGGTGGTGCTGGCGTCCGATGCCGCGCATTATTACGCCAATCTCCAGCGCAGAAGCCCATTCCCGATCGTCTACAATGTCGGCGACATGGCGGTTGGCTGGGAGACCATCGAGCGCCTCGCCGGCCATCCTGACCGGTTCATTCCCGGCCATGATCCGATCGTGACGGAGATCTATCCGCGCGCCAGCGACAAGGTCGATGTCTGGGCGCTGCATTTGCCGCCGTCGCGATCATTTGCGAAGTGATCAATACGCCTGCTTGGCGTCGGCCTCTTCGCTGGTCTGGATCAAATCGAGGCTCTGTTCGATCTTGCCGAGCAGCGTCGATAGCTGTTTGCGCTCCTGCGCGGTGAGGCAGGCGAGGATCTCGTCTTCCCGCCGCAGCAATTGCGGAAACAGCTCCTCGTAGAGCGTGCGGCCTTTCCTGGTCAGTCGCAGACGGAATTCGCGGCGGTCGGCTTCGTTCTCGACGCGCTCGATCAAACCCTGATGCAGCAACATGGTCACCGCGCGGCTGATCGTGGATTTGTGCGTGCGGGTGCATTGCGCGACGTACTGCGCGCTGCAGGCATCGTTGCGGAAGCCGAGCGTCGCGATCACGCGCCAGGCGGGGATGTCGAGGCCGTGACGCTCCTGATATTCGACGGCGAGTGCGGAACTCACCTCCGCGGCGAGCCGGTTGAGGCGGAACGGCACGAACCTGAACAGGTCGAGCCGTGTTTTTGGCCGCGGTGAAGCCTCATCGGCCTCGCGTGTCTTCAGCGCGATGTCGCTGGATGTCCTCGCCAAGGAGAGCGCTCCGAATTCCAGTTGACGGCCGGCCGGCTCCGGTCCAAAATAGTTGCACGTGAGACTATTAGCAGATCAGGCCTCTCCTGACCAGAGCCGAGGTTAGCGCATGGCGAAGGCCAATACGCATCAGGCCAAAACCCAGTTCGGCTATCGCCGCCACCCCGATCAGGATCGTCCCGGCCAGAGCTCGGCCGAGCATCCCGTGGTGATCGTGGGCGCTGGCCCGGTCGGGCTGTCGCTTGCGATCGACCTTGCCCAACGCGGCCAGCGCGTCGTTCTTCTGGATGACGCCGACCGCATCGGAGAGGGCTCCCGCGCGATCTGCTTCTCGAAACGCTCGCTGGAATATTGGGACCGGCTCGGCGTCGGCGACCGCATGGTCGACAAGGGCGTGGTCTGGAGCGTCGGCCGCATCTTCCACGGCGAGCAGCAGCTCTACCAGTTCAATCTACTGCCGGAGGACGGTCACAAGCGGCCGGCCTTCATCAATCTCCAGCAATATTACGCCGAAGCCTATCTGGTCGACCGCATCAGCGAGCTGCCCGAGATCAATCTGCGCTGGCGCAACAAGGTGACGGCGCTGGAGAGCCGCAACGCTTCCGTCGCGCTGACGATCGAGACGCCGGAGGGCGCCTATCGCCTGCACGCGCAATATGTCGTCGCCTGCGACGGCGCGCGCTCGTCGCTGCGGCAGATGGTGGGCGCCGACTTCGCCGGACAGGTGTTCGAGGACCAGTTCCTGATCGCCGATGTCAAGATGACCGCGGAATTCCCGACCGAGCGCTGGTTCTGGTTCGATCCGCCGTTTCATGCGGGACGTTCGGCGCTGCTGCACCGACAGCCCGACGATGTCTGGCGCATCGACCTTCAGCTCAATCGCTATGCCGACCCCGTCGTCGAGAAGAAGCCCGAGAACGTGCGGCCGCGGATTGCGCGCATGCTCGGCCACGACAAGTTCGAGTTCGAGTGGATCTCGCTTTACAAATTCCAGTGCCGGCGGATGGATCGCTTCGTCCATGGCCGCGTGATCTTTGCAGGCGATTCCGCGCACCAGGTCTCGCCCTTCGGCGCGCGCGGCGCCAATTCGGGACTCGAGGACGCCGAGAATCTCTCCTGGAAGCTCGACCGCGTGCTGCGCGGCGCCTCACCCGCGAGCCTGCTCGAGAGCTATCACGTCGAGCGCAGTCTGGCGGCCGACGAGAACATCCGCGAATCCACCCGCTCGACCGATTTCATGGCGCCGAACTCGCATCAGGAAGCGCGGCTGCGCAAGGCGGTGCTGTCGCTGGCCAAGGAAACGGAATTCGGCAAGCGCATGGTCAATGGCGGGCGGCTGTCGGTGCCGTGCAGCTATGACTCGCCGCTGTCATCGCCGGATGCGGATGCGTGGCGCGGTGGCCCGCTCCCGGGTTGTTCGATGCTCGATGCCCCCGTTGCGACGCGCGCGGGCGAGCAGGCCTATTTGACGGATGCGTTCCGCAAGGGTGGAACAGATTTCACCTTGCTGTCGTTCGGCAATGGCGCGGCGATCGATGCGCCTGTTGGTGTGAAGGACATCTGCATCGGCGGGAAGGACGGGCTCGCAGATCCGGCAGGGCTCACTGCAAAGCGCTATGATGCGGAACCAGGCTCAGCCTACCTATTAAGGCCGGACGGTTACGTTGCGGCGCGCTTCCGCCACCCCACGCGTGCTGGCGTCGCGGCAGCGCTGTCACGGGCGCAGGGCTTGAATCAAGAATTTGCTTGAATTGAGGACTCGCATGCCGCTCTCCACCAGCTCCAACTTCGCGCGACCCGATGACGCCTTTCGCGCCATTGTGGAGGCGCATCGTGGCTTCACCGACGAGCAGAGCGCGGACTTCGACGCGGCGCTGGTACTGATCCTCGCCAACCATATCGGCGATATCGACGTGCTGCGGGAGGCGATTCTCCTCGCCAAGCGGCGCATGATCGACGGCCAGCAGCAGCAACAGCAACAACAATAGCCCCAAAGACTTGAAGGATGAATTGATGGCGAAGAACTTCGCATCCACCGGCGACCTCTCCGAGAAGAAGATCACCTTCTCCGAGATTGGCACCGATCTCTACGCCTTCACCGCGGAGGGCGATCCGAACACCGCGATCATCGTCGGCGACGACGGCTGCCTGGTGTTCGACGCGCAATCGACGCCGGCGATGGCCAACAAGGTGATCGAGCGCGTCCGTGCCGTCACCGACAAACCGATCAAATATGTCGTGCTGTCGCATTATCACGCCGTGCGCGTGCTGGGCGCCTCCGCCTACAAGGCGCAGGGCATCGTCGCCTCGCAGGAGACCTATCGCCTCATCGAGGAGCGTGGCCAGCAGGATTGGGATTCCGAGTACGGCCGCTTCCCGCGCCTGTTTCAGGACGCATCGAGCATACCCGGCCTGACCTGGCCGACGCTGACCTTCGAAGGCGAGATGTCGATCTATCTCGGCAAGCGCGAGGTACGCCTGATGCAGCTTGGCGCCGGCCATACCTCGGGCGACATCGTCGCCTGGGTGCCGGATGCCGAGGTGATGTTCTCCGGTGACCTGATCGAATACCACTCGGCCTGCTATTGTGGCGACGCACACCTGCGCGAATGGCCGCTGACGCTGAACGAGATCCGCAACTTCAATCCCAAGGCGATCGCGCCGGGCCGCGGCGATGCGTTGAAGGGTGTCGCCACGGTGCGCGAAGCCATCGCGATGACGCGCGACTTCGTCACCTCGCTCTACGGCGCCGCCGAAATCTCGGTCGCCAAGGGCCGCACGCTGAAGGAATCGATGGCCGCGACGCGCGAGGTCATGGATCCGAAATTTTCGAGCTTCGCCATCTACGAGCACTGTCTGCCGTTCAACGTATCTCGCGCCTATGACGAGGCGTCGGGGATCGACGACCCCGTGATCTGGACCGACAAGCGCGACCAGGAGATGTGGGCCGCCCTGCAAGGAGGAGGATCATCATGAACATCAACACCTCGCCCGATCAGATCATTCGCAGCACGGCCCAGGTCACGCCGGGCTACATGTCCGGCTTCGGCAACAGTTTCGAGACCGAAGCGCTGCCGGGCGCGCTGCCGATCGGACGCAACTCGCCGCAGCGCTGTGCCTACGGCCTCTATGCCGAGCAGCTCTCCGGCTCGCCCTTCACGGCGCCGCGCGGCAGCAACGAGCGCTCATGGCTCTATCGCATTCGCCCGTCGGTGAAACACTCGGGTCGTTTCGAGAAGGTCGACGGCGGCCTGTGGCGTTCGGCACCGTGCCACGAAAACGACCTGCCGATCGCGCAATTGCGCTGGGATCCGGCGCCGATCCCGAAGGAGGACATGACCTTCCTTCAGGGCGTGCAGACCATGACCACCGCCGGTGACGTCAACACCCAGGCCGGCATGGCCGCCCACGTCTATCTCATCACCAAATCGATGGTGGACCAGCACTTCTACAATGCCGACGGCGAGCTGATGTTCGTGCTGCAGCAGGGCAATCTTCGCATCGTCACGGAGTTCGGCCGCATCGACGCCGAGCCCGGCGAGATCGTGGTGATCCCGCGCGGCGTCAAGTTCCGGGTGGAGATTCCGAGCGGACCGGCGCGTGGCTATCTCTGCGAAAACTACGGCGGCGCCTTCACGCTGCCGGAGCGCGGACCGATCGGCGCCAACTGCCTCGCCAATGCCCGCGACTTCCTGACGCCGGTCGCGCACTACGAGGACAAGGACACACCGACCGAGCTTTACGTGAAATGGGGCGGATCGTTGTTCAGGACGCAGTTGCCCCACTCGCCGATCGACGTCGTCGCCTGGCACGGCAATTATGCGCCGTATAAATATGATCTGCGCACCTTCTCGCCGGTCGGCGCGATCGGCTTCGATCATCCCGATCCCTCGATCTTCACCGTGCTGACCTCGCCGTCGGAGACCGCGGGCACGGCGAATATCGACTTCGTGATCTTCCCCGAGCGCTGGATGGTCGCCGACAACACCTTCCGCCCGCCGTGGTATCACATGAACATCATGAGCGAGTTCATGGGCCTGATCTACGGCGTCTACGACGCCAAGCCGCAAGGTTTTGTGCCGGGCGGCATGAGTTTGCACAATTGCATGCTGCCGCACGGCCCCGATCGCGATGCCTTCGAGCACGCCAGCAACGGCGAGCTGAAGCCGGTCAAGCTGACCGGCACCATGGCCTTCATGTTCGAGACCCGCTACGCGCAGCGCGTCACCGCGCACGCCGCGAATTCCGCGACGTTGCAGCATGACTACGCGGATTGCTGGAAGGGCCTCGCGAAGCGGTTCGATCCGAGCAAGCCGTAAGCTTCTTACCCTCTCCCCTTGTGGGAGAGGGTGGCTCGCCGCATAGCGGCGAGACGGGTGAGGGGTTCTATCCGCGCGTGAACCTCTCCTTCGGACTCGCGGACAGATACCCCTCATCCGGCGCTTCGCGCCACCTTCTCCCACAAGGGGAGAAGGGAAAGACCGAGCCAAGTGATGCCCCATCCCAACGACCCCAGCCTCCGCTCCTTCATCGGCGTCGATCCCGCCTCCGATTTTCCGATCCAGAACCTGCCTTATGGTGTGTTCTCGACCGCGGCCAATCCGACGCCGCGCGTCGGCGTGGCGATCGGCGACTATGTGCTCGATCTCTGGGAGCTTGAGCAGGACTCGGGGCTCGACGTGGGGCCGCTCGGCGTGTTCTCGACGCCGTCGCTCAATGCTTTCATGGCCTTGGGGCCAAAGGTCTGGACGAAGACGCGGGCGCGGATCAGCGAACTCCTGCGCGCCGATCATCCCGAGCTGCGCGACAACGAGGAGTTGCGCAAGCAGGCCTTGGTGCCGATACGCGACGCAAGATTGCATCTGCCGTTTGCGGTCTCCGGCTACACCGATTTCTATTCGTCGAAAGAACACGCCACCAATGTCGGCGTCATGTTCCGTGGCAAGGACAATGCACTGCAGCCGAATTGGCTGCATATGCCGATCGCTTACAACGGCCGTGCCTCGACTGTCGTGGTCTCCGGCACGAAGGTGAAGCGCCCGCGCGGGCAGCTCAAGCCGCCGAATGTGGAGGCGCCGAGCTTCGGACCGTGCAAGCGGCTCGATTTCGAGCTGGAGATGGGCGTGGTGGTCGGCCAGCCGTCGCCAATGGGCGGCATGCTCACGGAGCCGCAAGCCGAGGAGATGATCTTCGGCTTCGTGCTGCTCAACGACTGGAGCGCGCGCGATATCCAGCAATGGGAATATGTGCCGCTCGGGCCGTTCCTCGCCAAGGCGTTCGCGACCTCGATCAGTCCGTGGGTGGTGACGCGCGAGGCGCTGGAGCCATTCCGCCTCAACGGGCCGCAGCAGGAGCCGGTGCCGCTCGACTACCTCAAGCAGGGCAAGCCGCAGAACTACGATCTCGAACTCGACGTCTCCTTGCGCGCCGCCGGCGCCAACGCGCCCGCCGGCATCAGCCGCACCAATTTCAAATACATGTACTGGTCGTCGGTGCAGCAGCTGATGCACCACGCCTCCTCCGGCTGCGCCATGAATGTCGGCGATCTCCTCGGCAGCGGCACCATTTCCGGTCCGGAGAAGAACCAGCGCGGCAGCCTGCTGGAGATCAGCTGGAACGGCACCGAGCCGATCGAATTGCCCGGCGGCGCCAAGCGGTCGTTCCTGGAAGACGGCGACAGCCTCGTCATGCGCGGCTGGTGCCAGGGCGAAGGCTATCGCGTTGGTTTTGGCGAGGTCGAGGGGACGATTTTGCCGGCGGAGTGATTGCTGGGAAGCGATGCGACCTCTATCCACATTCTCCGTCATTGCGAGCGTAGCGAAGCAATCCAGAGTCTTTCCGCAGTGGCAGTCTGGATTGCTTCGTCGCAAGGGCTCCTCGCAATGACATGGTGAGAGTCTACCGCTTCTCCGGCGGCACCTCACGTAACCGCGCGCAATGCGTCGCGACGTCCTCCAGACTGTACTTCAGATGCACCCGCTTGTCCGACGGCGCCTGGTTGGTCGTGCACACGCCCGGTCGCCATTCCTGCGTGGGCCTGATCGGGCGCGGCGCAAAACCGCCGCCGCAGTTCGGGCAGACGTTGGAGAGTTCCGTCTCCACGCAGTCCGCACAGAACGTGCATTCATAGGAACAGATCCGCGCATCGGTTGCGTTCGGGGGCAGATCGCGGTCGCAATATTCGCAGTTCGGTCGAAGCTGGAGGGCCATGGCTCAATCTCCGCAGATTGGCCGGGATCATCGCAGATCGCGCGCGCAGCGCGAATGCCGGATTTCCCTCGATTTCAGCCGGGCTTGATTTCCTTCAGCGGCAGACGCGTGCTTTCCTTCAGCCTGTCGAGCACGATCGAGGAGCGCACATGCGCGACGCTCTGGTGCGGCATCAGCACGTCGTTGACGAGGTTGGAGAGGCCCTTGAGGTCGTGCAGCACGGCCTTGAGCACGTAGTCGGCGTCGCCTGTCAGCGAGTAGGCCTCCTGGATCTCGTCGATGCGGTTGACCAGAGTCCGAAACCGCTTGGAATTGTCCGGCGAGTGGGTCGCCAGCGTCACCTGGATGAAGGCGACCACGCCGAAGCCGAGCGCCTCGCTGGAGAGATCGGCATGATAGCCCGCAATGACCTTCTCCTCTTCCAGCCGCATCCGTCGCCGCGAGCATTGCGAGGCCGAGAGCCCGGCGAGGTCGGCGAGCTCCTGGTTGGTGAGACGGCCGTCGTCCTGGAGCGCGCCCAGGATCTTGAGGTCGAAGGCATCCACCAAAGTCATGCGCGTTTCACCCATTTCATGCACAAACTGTGCATATGTTAATCAAAAGCCGTCTCATTTGCACGCCCCTTGCGCGTCCCATGAAGGATAGTTCCTCTCAGCAGCAATTTGGGAGAACACCATGGGTCCGTTTCCGCACGATGCACCGCCGGCCACGATCAGCGCCGAGAATCCGATGGGCACCGACGGGTTCGAGTTCGTCGAATATGCGCATCCCAATCCGCAAGAGCTGCACGCCTTGTTCAAGCTGATGGGCTATGTGCCCGTCGCGCGGCACAGAACGAAGAAGATCACGGTTTATCGCCAGGGCGACATCAATTACCTCGTCAACGAGGAGCCCGGCACCCAGGGTCACGATTTCGTCGCCGCGCACGGCCCCTGTGCGCCGTCGATGGCGTTTCGCGTCGTCGATGCGAAGAAGGCCTATGACCGCGCGATTTCGCTCGGTGCCGAACCTGCCGATGCGTCCTCCGCGCAGAAGACGCTCGACGTCCCCGCGATCAAGGGCATCGGCGGCAGCCTGCTCTATTTCGCTGATCGCTATGGCGCCAAGGGATCGGCCTATGACAGCGAGTTCGAATGGCTGGGTGCGCGCGATCCGCGTCCTGCCGGCGCCGGCCTGTTCTATCTCGATCACCTCACCCACAACGTCCACCGCGGCCGCATGGACGTGTGGACGGGCTTCTACGAGAAGCTCTTCAATTTCCGCCAGATCCGCTTCTTCGACATCGAGGGCCGCGCCTCGGGCCTGTTCTCGCGCGCGCTGACCAGCCCCGACGGCAAGATCCGGATTCCGATCAACGAGGACGCCGGCGATTCCGGGCAGATCGAGGAATATCTCAATATCTATCGCGGCGAGGGCATCCAGCACATCGCCTGCGGCTGCCGCGACATCTACCGCACCATCGAGGACTTGCGCGAGGCCGGTCTGCCCTTCATGCCAGCGCCGCCCGCGACCTATTTCGAGCGGATCGACGCGCGGTTGCCGAAGCATGGCGAGGACATCGCGCGGCTGCAGAAGAACGGCATCCTGATCGACGGCGAAGGCGTGGTCGACGGCGGCCAGACCAAGGTGCTGCTGCAGATCTTCTCGGCCAACGCGATCGGCCCGATCTTCTTCGAGTTCATCCAGCGCAAGGGCGACGACGGTTTCGGCGAAGGCAATTTCAAGGCGCTGTTCGAATCGATCGAGGAGGACCAGATCCGGCGCGGGGTGCTGAAGGTGGATGCGGCGTAGGCGGCCGTTGTCTGGAACGCGGTGGCATTAAGTGCCGCCGTCGTCCTGGCGAAAGCCAGGACCAATTACCCCAGGGAGCGGTCATTGGGCGAACTGGTAACTCCGAGTCTTCGTCAAACCGCGTTGGTGGCTATGGGTCTTGGCCCCCGTGCGCAATTGCGCACTAGGCCAGGACGACCCGGAGTGTGATGCGACAGCGGAGGACTTAACGCTCCGCCTTCCAGGCTTTGGTCACCGCGCCGATCTCCGCCACTTCCGGCTCGCGCACCGCCGATGGAGTCCGCGAAAAGCGCGGCGCCGGCGCCGGCTGCTTCACGCCGTGGCGCTCGACGAAGACGTTGCGGGCGACCATGTGCGGATGCTCGGTCGCTTCCGACATGGTCAGCACCGGCGCGAAGCAGATGTCGGTGCCTTCCATAATCTTGCACCAGTCCTCGCGCGTCTTGCTCTTGAACACCGTCTTCAGTTTTTCCTTCAGCGCGGGCCAAGCCTTGCGGTCCATCTGCGCATCGAAATCGGGGTCGGTCAGGCCGGCGTGCTCGCGCAGCAGCGCGTAGAATTGCGGCTCGATCGAGCCGATCGAGACGAAATGGCCGCAGGCGCATTCGTAGACGCCGTAGAAATGTGCGCCGCCGTCGAGAAAGTTCTCGTTGCGGCCTTCGGTCCAGCGGCCGAGCGTGGTCATGTCGAAGAAGAACGACATCAGCGATGCCGCGCCGTCGCACATCGCGGCATCGACGACCTGGCCCTTGCCTGACCGCGAGGCCTCCAGCAGCGCCGCGAGCACGCCGACCACGAGATAGAGCGCGCCGCCGCCGAAATCGCCGACGAGGTTGAGCGGCGGCACCGGCGCTTCCTTCGTGCCGATCGCGGCGAGCGCGCCGGTGATGGAGATGTAGTTGATGTCGTGGCCGGCGGCATTGGCGAGCGGGCCTTGCTGGCCCCAGCCGGTCATGCGGCCGTAGACCAGCTTTGGATTGCGCGCGAGCACCACGTCAGGCCCGAGACCGAGCCGCTCCATCACGCCGGGACGGAAACCCTCGACCAGCGCGTCGGCATTCGCAAGCAGATCGAGTACCTCCGCGATCGCCGCCTGGTCCTTGAGGTCGAGCTCGACCACCTTGCGGCCGCGGCCTGCGACCGACTTCATGTTCTTCCTGGCGCCGACCCGATCGAGCGTGACGATTTCGGCGCCCATGTCGGCCAGCATCATGCAGGCAAACGGGCCCGGTCCAATGCCGGCGAATTCAACGATGCGGAAGCCCGACAGCGGGCCGGAGGTGCGGACGGAGGAGTTTTGGGCTGATTGATCGAGCACGTGTTTGTTTCCTCGGATCCAAGGCGCATATTGCCGATGGTCGGCAAGCGCCAAGGCGTTCCTCTGCGGGGCGAGTTAATTGGCCGATTAACTTTTCTCGCCTTCACGCCAGTGAGGCAAGCGGTTTTCATGTCGCGTGGCTAAAATAAAACGGCGCGCACCGAAGTGCGCGCCGTGGAAAATTGCGTCGAGGCGCTAAGGCCCGATGGTCAGCGAGCGGCAGCCACCGCGCGCTGCGCCATCACCTTGATCAGGTTGGCGCGGTACTCCGCCGTGCCGTGGATGTCGGCCAGCAGATTGCTCGCCGAAATGCTCACGCCGTCGATCGCCGACGGTGACCAGTTCGCCTTCAGCGCCGTTTCGATGGCCGGGACCCGCATCACGCCGCTTTGCGAGGCGCCGGTGGCGGCCACCCGAACCTCGCCCGACTTCGTCTGCGCGACGAACACGCCGGTCAGCGCAAAGCGAGACGCAGGATGGCGCATCTTTTCGTAGCCAGCCTTCGCCGGAACCGGGAACGACACGGCGGTGATGAGCTCGCCGTCCTCCAGCGCGGTCGTGAACATGCCCTGGAAAAAGTCATCCGCCGTAATCGACCGCCTGTTGGTCTTCACGGTGGCGCCGAGCGCGAGCAGTGCGGCGGGAAAATCCGCGGCGGGATCGTTGTTGGCGATCGAGCCGCCGATCGTGCCGCGATAGCGCACGGCGGGGTCGCCGAGCACCGAAGTGAGATAGGCAATTGCGGGAATCGCCTTCTTCACGTCGGCATTCTGCATGATGTCGAAATAGGTCGTGCCGGCCTTGATGGTCAGCACGTCGCCCGAGAGCTCGACGCCCTGCAGCTCCTTGATCTTGCCGAGGTCGATGACGTCGGACGGACTGGCGAGGCGTTGCTTCATCACCGGCAGCAGCGTCTGGCCGCCGGCGAGGAACTTGGCTTCGCTGCTCTTGGAGAACAGGCTGACGGCTTCGTCAACCGAGGACGCGCGATGATAAACGGTCTGGTACATCTTCGTTCCTCCCTTAAGCCGCGTGGATCGTGCGCCACACCCTGTCCGGGGTTGCGGGCATTTCCAGATTGTTCTTGCCGATCGCATCCGTGATCGCATTGATCACGGCCGCTGACGCCCCGATCGCACCGGCCTCACCGCAACCCTTGATGCCGAGCGGATTGCCCGGGCACAGCGTCGTGGTGTGGGAGAGGTTGAACGAGGGAACGTCGTCGGCGCGCGGCATGGCGTAGTCCATGAACGAGGCCGTGACCGGCTGCCCGTTGGCGTCGTAGATCGCGTGCTCGAGCAACGCTTGTCCGATGCCTTGCACAAGACCGCCATGGACCTGGCCCTCGACGATCATCGGGTTGATCAAACGGCCGAAATCGTCGGCCGCGACGAAGTTGACGAAGGAGGTCTTGCCCGTACCGGGATCGACCTCGAGCTCGCAGATGTATGTGCCGGCCGGAAAGGTGAAGTTGGTCGGGTCGTAGAAGGCGCTCTCCTTCAGGCCCGGCTCCATCCCGTCGGGCAGATTGTGCGCGGTATAGGCCGCGAGTGCGACCATCGGGAAGGCGATCGCCTTGTCGGTGCCGGCGACCTTGAACTCGCCGTTCTCGATGACGATGTCGCCTTCCGAGGCTTCCAGCGCATGCGCGGCGATCTTCTTGGCCTTGGATTCCATCTTCTCCATGGCCTTCAGGATCGCGGTGAGGCCGACGGCGGCCGAGCGCGAGCCATAGGTGCCCATGCCGAACTGCACCTTGTCGGTGTCGCCATGGACGATCGAGACCTGACTGATGGGAACGCCGAGGCGTTCGGCTACGAGCTGGCAGAACGTGGTCTCGTGACCCTGGCCGTGGCTGTGTGATCCCGTCAGGACCTCGATGGTGCCGACCGGGTTGACGCGGACTTCGGCGGACTCCCAAAGACCGACGCCGGCGCCCAGGCTGCCGACGGCCTTCGACGGCGCGATGCCGCAGGCCTCGATGTAGCAGGACACGCCGATGCCGCGCAGCTTGCCGTCGGCCTTCGCCTTGGCCTTGCGCCCGGCAAAGCCGGCATAGTCGATCGCTTTCATCGCGGCGTCGAGCGAGGCGTTAAAATCGCCGGTGTCATAGGCCATGATCACCGGCGTCTGGTGCGGGAAATGGGTGATGAAGTTGGTCCGGCGCAGCGCGGCCGGATCGACCTTCAACTGCCGCGCCGCCGTCTCCATCAGACGTTCGATCAGATAGCTCGCCTCGGGGCGGCCGGCGCCGCGATAGGCGTCGACCGGCGTGGTGTTGGTGTAGACCCCGACCACCTCGGCATGGATCGCCGGGATGTTGTACTGGCCCGACAGCAGCGTCGCGTAGAGATAGGTCGGCACCGACGACGAGAACAGCGACATGTAGGCGCCGAAATTGGCGTAGGTCTTCACCTTCAATCCGGTGATCTTGTTGTTGGCGTCGAACGCCATCTCGGCGTGGGTGACGTGGTCGCGGCCATGCGCATCGGTGAGGAAGGCTTCGGTGCGGTCGCCGGTCCATTTCACGGGACGGCCGACCTTCTTCGAGGCCCACAGCGCCACCATCTCTTCGGGATAGATGAAGATCTTGGAGCCGAAGCCGCCGCCGACGTCGGGTGCGATCACGCGCAGCTTGTGCTCGGGTGCGATGTTGTAGAACGCCGACAGCACGAGGCGGGCGACGTGCGGATTCTGCGACGTGGTGTAGAGCGTGAAATGCTCTTCCGCCGAATCGTAATCGGCAATTGCCGCGCGCGGCTCCATCGCGTTCGGCGCGAGACGGTTGTTGGTGACGTCGAGCTTCACCACGTTGGCGGCCTTGGCGAAGGCGGCATCGGTGGCGCCCTCGTCGCCGATCACCCAGTCATAAACCTGGTTGCCGGGAGCTTCGGGATGCAGCTGCGGCGCGCCGGACTTGATCGCGGCGTGGACGTCGGCGACCGCGGGCAGCTCTTCATAGTTCACGACCACGGCTTCGGCCGCGTCGCGTGCGAGATTCTTGGTCTCGGCGATCACGACTGCGACGGCCTGACCGACGAAGCGCACGGTCTCCGGCGCCATTGCCGGCCATGCGCCCATCTTCATCGGGCTGCCGTCCTTGGAGGTGATGGCCCAGCCGCAGATCAGGTTACCGACCTTGTCGTCGACGATTTGCTGACCGGTCAGCACAGCGACCACGCCCGGCATCTTCAGCGCCTCGGCGGGATCGATCCCCTTCACCTTGGCATGCGCGTGCGGGCTGCGGATGAAATGGGCATGGGTCATGCCCTGCAATTTGATGTCGTCGACGTAGCGGCCCTTGCCGGTAATGAAACGCTTGTCTTCCTTGCGCACGACGCTCGCGCCAATGCCTTCAACGCCCATGTCTGGTCCTCCCGACCGGAATTTGTCTTGACCGCGCTTTCCCTCGAAAGCGGCGGCGATCGTTCTTATTTCGAGGCGGGCCGCTTACTCGGCCGCCTGCGAGACCTTCATGCGGCCTGCCGCATCCAGCACGGCTTTGACGATGTTGTGGTACCCAGTGCAGCGGCAGATATTGCCTTCGAGCTCGTGGCGGACGGTGGCCTCGTCGAGCTGGCCACCATAGCGGTGCACGATGTCGATCGCCGACATGATCATGCCCGGCGTGCAATAGCCGCACTGCAGGCCGTGATTGTCGCGGAAGGCCGCCTGCATCGGGTGCAGCTCGTCGCCCTTGGCGATGCCTTCGATCGTGGTGATTCTGGCGCCGTCGGCCTGTCCTGCCAGCATGGTGCAGGATTTGATCGCCTTGCCGTCCATATGGACGACGCAGGCGCCGCACTGGCTGGTGTCGCAGCCGACATGGGTTCCGGTGAGGTTGAGGTGGTCGCGCAGCAGCTGAACCAGCAGCGTGCGGTCCTCGACGTCGACAGCAACGGCCTTGCCGTTCACCGTCAGTTTGACTGTAGACACGGTTGAAGTCCTCCCGGGATCGATTTTGATTGTTTCTAATTAGAGACAGCGACCCGGAACTTTGCAACTACGATTTTGGCCGCCCGCGTCATGGAAAAGTCATTGATCCAGAATGCCCAACATTGGTTTGGGGGGCGAGTCGGCCGGATCGGGTTGCGGCTCCGGGGCGCCAGCTGGGATGCCAGCCTCTATATCCCTATCCGGCTCGCCTTTGCAGTCCGCCTTGGCCGATAGAGCCGGAAGCTCTGCGGACGCACCGAATTTACCGCCCCTTATCGATTCTGCCTTAGTTTTGCGCAGCCAGGTCAGGGGGCGGGGCGCCACCGGATCTCGGCTGAATGAAAATGGGGGTGGGAATGTCCGGGCGTATCGCGTCGTCGTCGAAGCGCACAATAATGCCGACCCTCAGGTTCCGCGCCAAGATCATTCTGGGCTTTGCCGCGGTGCTGGTGATCTCCGCCGGCAGTATGGCCTTCTCCTATTTTGGCTTCGAGCGGGTCTCGTCCGGGGTCGGGTCCTACCGCACCAGTGTCACCGAGGCCGATCTCGCCCGTAACATCGACCGGGAGCTGCTCGCCTATCGCTCGGCCGTCAGATATTTCGTCGTCACCGGCAAGGAGGACGACGCCAAGACGGCGCTGGACGCGGAGACCGGCCTGAAGAGCGCCATCGACCAGGCGGTCAAGAGCGCCAAGAAGCCGGCGCGGCAGGAAAGTCTGGACAAGCTCGCCAAGGAGTTTTCCAACTTCTCCGCGACCTTCGCGAAAGTCCTCCAGGCCAAGCGTGACAGCGCGCTGCTGGTGCAGAACCAGCTCATGCGCAACGCCAACCTCCTGAAATACAAGCTCGACGACATCGGCAACAATGCCTCCGATTCCGAGGCGCAGGCGATCGAGTTCGGGACCAAGCAGGTCAATGCCCAATTCCAGACCGCGAGCGGGGCGGCGACCAATTTCGTGCTGACGTCCGACCAGGCGATCGCGACCAGCGCGCTGGCGCGGTTGAAATTCGTCGAGAACTCGCTCAACGCGGTCTATTCCATGGACGACAAGATCGTCGCCGGCCTGAAGGACGCCAAGGGATTGCTCGGTGCCTATCGGGAATCGCTGGAGAAACTGATCGCCAACGCCAAGATGATCGACGAGCTCGTCACCGAGATGAGCGGCTCGGCCGGCGCGATCCTTCAGGGTGCCACCGCCATGAAGGCGGACCTCGTTGCCGAGCAGCAGCGGTTGGAGTCCGAATCGGAAGCGACCATCGGGAAGACCGAGCAACTGGTGCTGATGCTGGCCGTCGGCGGTACGCTGCTCGGCGCGGTCCTCGCTTTCCTGCTCGGCACCGGCATTTCGCGTCCGATGATTGCGATGTGCAAGGCGATGCGCGAGCTCGCCTCGGGCAATTTCGACGTCGTGCTGCCGGGCCTCGGCCGCAAGGACGAGATCGGCGAGATGGCCGGCGCGGTCGAAGAATTCAAGGTGCAGGCCGTGGCCAAGGCCGAGCGCGATGCCGCCGCCAACGAACTTCAGAACAGGGAGCAGGCCGCAAGCCGCCGTTCCGAGCTGATTCGTTTCGCCGATGATTTCGAGAGCGCGGTTGGTGCCATCGTCTCCAACGTCTCGGCTTCCGCCGTGCAGCTGGAATCGGCGGCCTCGACGCTGACCCGCACCGCCGAGACCACCCAGAGCCTGTCGAGCCAGGTCGCCGACGTCTCCGAGCAGGCCTCCAGCAACATGCAGTCGGTGGCGACCGCGACCGAAGAGCTCTCGGCCTCGGTCGAGGAGATCGGCCGCCAGGTCCGCGATTCCAGCCGCATTGCCGAAGCTGCCGTGGTGCAGGCAAAGGAGACCGATAATCGCATCGGCAAGCTCTCGCATGCCGCCCAGCAGATCGGCGAAGTCGTCAAGCTCATCACGGCGATCGCCGAGCAGACCAATCTTCTGGCTCTGAACGCGACCATCGAGGCGGCACGCGCCGGCGAAGCCGGCCGCGGCTTTGCAGTGGTCGCCAGCGAAGTGAAGTCGCTGGCGAGCCAGACCGCGAAGGCCACCGACGAGATCTCCTCGCACATCACGGGCATGCAAGGCGCCACGGCCGAGTCGGTTGCGGCGATCAAGGAGATCGGCGCCACCATCGGCCAGATCTCGTCGATCTCGACCTCGATTGCGAGCGCGGTGGAGCAGCAGGGCGCGGCGACGCAGGAAATCGCGCGCAGCGTCCAGACCGTCGCGCAGGGCACTCAGACCGCCGCCACTGACATCGGCCAGGTCAATCGCGGCGCCGCCGAAACCGGCTCGGCCTCCGAAGAGGTGCTGCACTCGGCCAAGACGCTGTCGTCCGAGAGCACCCGCCTGCGCGCCGAGCTCGACCGCTTCATGGGGAATATCCGGGCGGCGTAGGGGCATTCCGCTCAATGTCGTCCTGGCGAAAGCCAGGACCCATTACCCCAGCGAGAAGTTGCGGCGCGGGCCGGTAAACCCGAATCTTCGCCAAACCGCTCTCCGGGGTAATCGGTCCGGGATCAGCACTCCGCTCCGCTTGTCCAGGACGACGAGACCCTGCGTCACGTAACCGCCGGTTGCGGCGCCACAAATTTACCGCAGCTTATCCTTTGCCATTTACCGTGCTCACGCGTCAGGAAGCGGGCTGCTTCCGGGCTGCGCCTGGTTTTCCGCGAATGGAATGGGGTGGGGAATGCCCGTCAAGTCGAAGCCGACCACATCGAAGCTGCTCACCTTGCGTTTTCGCGCAAAAATCATCCTCGGCTTCGTGGCGGTGCTCGCCATCCTCGCCGTCAGCATGGCTTTCGCGTATTTCGGCTTCGAGCGGATTCAGGCCGCCGTGGCCTCCTACCGCTCCAGCGTCGCCGAAGCGGACCTTGCGCGGACGGTCGATCGCGAGCTGATCGCTTACCAGGGCTTGGCGCGGGCCTACACGCTGACCGGCGCGGCGGATGATGAGACCGCAGCCAAAGCAGCTGAAGAGAATTTGAGGGCCGCGATCGCCAAGTCGGCGGCGGCCACCACGGGCGCAGCCCGCCGCGAGCAGGTCGGCAGGCTCGAGGCCGACTTCAAGAGCTTCACCAAGGTGTTCGGCGAGATCATCACGTTGACGCGCGAGAACGGCAAGATCGCGACCGATGAGCTCAACAGCGTCGGCAACAAGATCCGGTTCAAGTTCGACGATCTTGCCGATACCGCGGCATTGGCGGGCCTGAACTCGGTTCAGGGTACGGCCAAGGATATCACATCGCAATATCTGGCGGTCTCCACCTCGGTCAGCGCCTTCGTCGCCAAGCCGGAGCCGAAGACCGCCGACGGCGTGACCGCCCGCATCAAATTCCTGGAGACCTTGCTGGTCTCGATCTATGCCAACGACCAGAAGATCACCGACCGCGTCACCGAGATCAGTAATCTCCTCAAGCAGTACCGCGCCTCCTTTTCAAAGCTGACCGAGAACGTGAAGGTCATCGTCAAGCTGAACGGCGAGATGACCAAGACGGCCGCGTCCATTCTCAAGCTCTCGGGTGAGCTGCGATCGGAGCTGACGGCGGATCAGCAGCGCATCGAGGTCAACGCCAATGCCACCATCGGCGAGACCGAGCGGCTGATGCTGATGATGGCGCTGGGCGGCCTTGCCGTCGGCGCTGCGCTCGCCCTGATGCTGGGCAATGGCATTTCGCGTCCGATGATCGCGATGTGCAAGGCGATGCGCGAGCTTGCCGCGGGCAATTTCGACGTCGTGCTGCCGGGCCTCGGCCGCAGGGACGAGATCGGCGAGATGGCCGGCGCGGTCGAAGAATTCAAGGTGCAGGCCGTGGCCAAGGCCGAGCGCGACGCCGCCGCCAACGAACTCCAGAACAGGGAGCAGGCCGCAAGCCGTCGTTCCGAGCTGATTCGTTTCGCCGATGATTTCGAGAGCGCGGTTGGTGCCATCGTCTCCAACGTCTCGGCTTCCGCCGTGCAGCTGGAATCGGCGGCCTCGACGCTGACCCGCACCGCCGAGACCACCCAGAGCCTGTCGAGCCAGGTCGCCGACGTCTCCGAGCAGGCCTCCAGCAACATGCAGTCGGTGGCGACCGCGACCGAAGAGCTCTCGGCCTCGGTCGAGGAGATCGGCCGTCAGGTCCGCGATTCCAGCCGCATTGCCGAAGCTGCCGTGGTGCAGGCAAAGGAGACCGATAATCGCATCGGCAAGCTCTCGCATGCCGCCCAGCAGATCGGCGAAGTCGTCAAGCTCATCACGGCGATCGCCGAGCAGACCAATCTTCTGGCGCTGAACGCGACGATCGAGGCGGCACGCGCCGGCGAAGCCGGCCGCGGCTTTGCAGTGGTCGCCAGCGAAGTGAAGTCGCTCGCGAGCCAGACCGCGAAGGCCACCGACGAGATCTCCTCGCACATCACGGGCATGCAAGGCGCCACGGCCGAGTCGGTTGCGGCGATCAAGGAGATCGGCGCCACCATCGGCCAGATCTCGTCGATCTCAACCTCGATTGCGAGCGCGGTGGAGCAGCAGGGCGCGGCGACGCAGGAAATCGCGCGCAGCGTCCAGACCGTCGCGCAGGGCACTCAGACCGCCGCCACTGACATCGGCCAGGTCAATCGCGGCGCCGCCGAAACCGGCTCGGCCTCGGAAGAGGTGCTGCATTCGGCCAAGACGCTGTCGTCCGAAAGCACCCGCCTGCGCGCCGAGCTCGACCGCTTCATGGGGAATATCCGGGCGGCGTAGGGGCTCGACCTTCGCGCAACGCCTCCGCCGTCGTCCTGGCGAAAGCCAGGACCCATTACCCCAAGGCGGAGTTGCCGGGCGAACTGCCAACTCCGAGTCATCGCCAAACCGCTCCCTGGGGTAATAGGTCCTGGATCGGCGCTGCGCTTGTCCAGGACGACCTGGCGCTCACTCCCTCCCGAACGCCCGCTTCAGCTCCACCTTTGCCCGCTCCAGCCGCGTGCGCTGCGTCTGCGGCAGCGTCTTGCCGGCGCGGTTGATGTAGAACGTCAGCATCGACAGCGCCGAGCGGTAGGCGCCGGTCTTGCGACGCGCGCTGTGCTCGGCCGAGCGCTTCAACGAAGCCGCGATCTTCTTCGCACTGGTCAGCTTGAACACGCCTTGTTTGAGGTCGAGCGCGTCGCTCTCTTTCGTCACGCGCTGTCACCAGCGCTTCGGTGCGGCGCGTCTGGTGCTCTTGCGCGCCGCTGTTTTGCGAGAATGTCTCGTCTTTCTGGCATGAGCCATGCGTCAACTCCTTGCGGCTCCAGCGAAAAGCAGGAGCGCGAACGGTCGTTCCACGGGGAACCTGCCCTCGCCGCAGACGTTGTCGCTGGTGGCAGGCGGAATGCCGCACCCCTTGATCGGACCGCCCCCGTCCACGCCATGTGAACCGGGGCCATGTCCATTGGTCAGATGCAACAACGCGATGGAATTGCAGCGAAGCCCAGCGCCGAACGATGGACCTGTGGTCTCCACGGCGGTTGCGGCCGATCGCATCATCGAAACCAGCATTCCCGCACGGCTTGACGCGCTGCCGTGGAGCGGATTTCACACCCGCGTCGTGCTTGCGCTCGGCATCACCTGGATTCTGGATGGCCTCGAGGTGACCTTGGCCGGCGCGCTCTCCGGCGCGCTGAAGCAAAGCCCCTCCCTGCATTTCTCCAATCTCGATCTCGGCATCGCCAATTCCGCCTATCTCGCGGGCGCGGTGCTCGGCGCGCTCGGCTTCGGCTGGCTGACCGATCGCATCGGTCGCAAGAAGCTGTTCTTCATCACCCTCGCGCTCTATCTCTCGGCGACGGCCGCGACCGCTCTGTCGTGGAATGTCGCGAGCTACGCGCTGTTTCGCTTCCTCACCGGCGCCGGCATCGGCGGCGAATATACTGCGATCAATTCGACCATCCAGGAACTGGTGCCGGCGCGCTATCGCGGCTGGACCGATCTCGTCATCAACGGCAGCTTCTGGATCGGTGCCGCCATGGGCGCCGTGGCGGCCATCGTGCTGCTCGATCCCGCGGTGATCGGCCCCGATCTCGGCTGGCGCCTCGCTTATCTCATCGGCGCGGCCATCGGCCTCGTCGTGCTCTTGATGCGGATGTGGATTCCGGAGAGTCCGCGCTGGCTGATGATCCACGGCCGTCCCGACCAGGCCCACGCGATCGTCGACGAGGTCGAGCGCTCGGTGCTCGGACACGGCCAGGATACGAGCGACGCGCGTTTCGCCAGGATCCGCCTGAAAATGCGGACTCACACGCCGATCCGCGAGGTGGTGCACACGCTGTTCTCGGTCTATCGCCAGCGCGCGATGGTCGGTCTCGTGCTGATGATCGCGCAGGCCTTCTTCTACAACGCCATCTTCTTCACTTTTGCGCTGGTGTTGACCGATTTTTACGGGATCAGCGCCGATCATGTCGGCTGGTATCTGCTTCCCTTCGCCGCCGGCAATTTCCTTGGTCCGCTGCTGCTCGGCCGCCTGTTCGATACGCTCGGCCGCCGGACCATGATCATGTTCACCTACGGCGCGTCGGGCGTGTTGCTGGCGCTGTCGGGTTATCTGTTCTCGATCGGCGCCTTGAGCGCGCAGGGGCAGACCATCGCCTGGATGGTGATCTTCTTCTTTGCCTCGCCCGCCGCGAGCGCCGCCTATCTCACCGTCAGCGAGACTTTTCCCTTGGAAGTCCGCGCGCTCGCGATCGCGGTGTTCTATGCGGTGGGCACCGGCATCGGCGGCGTGATCGGCCCCGCATTGTTCGGGGCGCTGATCGACACGGGATCACGCACGAGCGTGTTCGCAGGCTATTTGCTGGGGGCGTTCCTGATGATCGCGGCCGCGATCGTGGCGTGGCGCTATGCCATCTCGGCGGAACGCAGATCGCTCGAAGAAATCGCGCGGCCGCTTGCGTCCATGGAGTAGACTATGAAATCGGAACTGGCTGAATTGGATCTAAAGCGCACCATGGTCGACGATGAAGCGCCCGATGCGGTGCCGGTGCCCCACGCACTCGTGCCGCATCTCAATGAAACAGCGATCCTGCTCGACATCGACGGGACACTGCTCGACCTGATGCCGACGCCGCGTGAGGTGTGGGTGCCGCCAGGCCTGTCGGAAACGCTGAACCGGCTGACGGAGCGCACGTCGGGCGCGCTGGCGATGGTCAGCGGGCGTTCGCTCAACGACATCGACCTGATCTTCGCGCCCGATGTCTTTCGCGCCGTCGCCGGCCACGGCGCCGAGATGCGGCTTTCCATTGACAACGAAGCCGATGCCGTCAGCGCGCCGCCGCTGGATAAGGAGCTGAAGCGGCGGCTCGCGGCGGTGGCCAAGCTCAGTCCCGGCATTCTGCTCGAAGACAAGGGCTATTCGCTGGCGCTGCACTACCGCCTTGCGCCGCATGCGGAGAAAGCGATCTACGAAGCCGTTTCGCTGATCAGCGCCGACCTGCCCAATGCGCCGATCGAGGTGCTGCCCGGAAAGTTCGTTTGCGAGATCAAGCATTCCGGTTTTACCAAGGCGACCGGCGTGCGCGAGTTGATGAAGCACGAGCCTTTCAAGGGGCGCCGTCCGATCTTCATCGGTGATGACGTCACCGACGAAACCGTGTTCGCGATCATGCCCGACATGAATGGGCTCGCCTTTTCGGTTGGTCGCCGCGCCATGGGGGTCAACGGGCACTTCGACGCCCCGAACGATGTGCGCACGTTCCTTGCGCGGCTGCTCGACGACTCAAGGTTGGAATAAGGCACCGACATCTCGGAGCCACATATCGCGTGCGTAATTCCTCCAGCGCGTCGCTTCATGCTGCGCGCGCCACGGTTCCAAATCCGGCTTTGTGTAGCGAAATCGTCAGGTTGCCTGGAGGTAAACCGGTTCCAACGCGCACGCCCGATTTTGGTTTCAATTGGTGCAAAGGATGATCAGGAACCATATTGATGAACGGCAGTTAAATGGGGTGGAATGAAACAGGAGGGGACGACCTGTGAACTTAGTCGTCGTTTCGAATCGCGTCGCGCGCGGCAAGCCCAATGAGCCCATGACGGGTGGTCTCGCGGCGGCCTTGCTACCCGTTGTGGAACATTCGGGCGCGATCTGGGTGGGATCCTCGGGCCGTGTGCGTGACGGTCATCAGAAGGAGCCGTTCGCCGAGATCGAAGCACTGGGTTCGGGCGCGATTGCGACGCTGGACCTGCCGGCGGCGCACTATGGCGGCTATTACGAGGGCTTTGCCAATTCGGCGCTGTGGCCGGCGCTGCACTCGCGCAGCGATCTGATCCGCGTCTCGCGCGACGACTATGTCAGCTATCGCGAGGTCAACGCCTTCATGGCGCGCGCCTTGATGCGCTTCCGGAAAGCGCAAACCGCGTTCTGGGTGCAGGATTACCATTTCCTCGCGCTCGGCGCGGAGCTGCGGGATCTCGGCGTCGACGATCCGATCGGCTTCTTCCTCCATACGCCATGGCCTGTCGCCGCGGTGATGCAGGGCGTGCCCAATCATCGTGAGCTGATCACGGCGATGCTGGCCTACGATCTGATCGGCTTCCAGACCAATGACGATTGCCAGAATTTTCTCGGCTATGTCGCGGGCGAACTCGGCCTCGCCGTCGAAGACGGCGTTGCGATCTCGCAGCATGGCCGAACGCGCTGCGAGGTGTTTCCGATCGGCATCGACGCCGAGAAGTTCGCGCAATACGCGGCGAAATCGGCGTCGCATCCGGACGTGTCGCGGCTGCGCCGCAGTCTCAACGGTGAACGGCTCGCGATCGGCGTCGACCGGCTCGACTATTCCAAGGGCCTCGTCAACCGCATCAGCGCGTTCGATCGGCTCTGGACCGAGCATCCGCACTTTGCGCGCAGCATCTCGCTGTTGCAGATCGCAAATCCCTCGCGCGGTGCCATCGAAGCCTATGGCAATTTGCAGAACGAGGTCGCGCGGCTCGTGTCCGACGTCAACGGCCGCCACGGCGAGGCCGACTGGACACCGATCCGCTATCTCAACAAAGGCTTTAGCCAGGCCGTGCTCGCGGGCCTCTATCGCACCGCGCAGATCGGCGTGGTGACCCCGCTGCACGACGGCATGAACCTTGTCGCCAAGGAATACGTCGCTGCGCAAAATCCGGCTGATCCCGGCGTGCTGGTGCTGTCGAAATTCGCCGGCGCGGCCAACGAGCTCGACGCCGCGCTGCTGGTCAATCCGCATGACATCGACGGCATGGCGCGCGCGATCGCCGTCGCGGCGGCGATGCCGCTCACCGAGCGCAAGATGCGCTGGGATGCGATGATGAAGAAGCTGCGCGGCCACACCATCCAGCAATGGTCGGCGGATTTCGTCGCTGAACTGGAGAAGTGCCGGACGGAGAAGGCTGCAGTCGCGCCGCTCGCCAACCAGCCGCCGCAAGCGCTGCGCTGGCTCAAGTCGGCGATCTCAGGCGTGCGGTTGATCTAGTCTTCTTCTCCCCCGTTCTTTACAGCGAGGGCAGGGCCGAAGACGACAGCCTCAATAGCAGTACGACACGCCCTCCAGAATCGCACACTGCCGCTTGTTCGGCGCGTTCGGATCGTCGAGCGGCACCATGCCCTTGCCCTGGCCGACGAACACGCCGGGCCCGACATGCACTGAGCTCTTGTGGCCGATGATGACGCTTTGATGCGGCGTCGCGCTCGAGCGCGTGCCGTCCGGCCAGAGGATGGCATCGCCCGAAAGCATCCCGCGCCGTCCGTCGTCACAGCTGACATCAACCCCGTGCCGGGTGCAGACCTGGGCGGCGGCCGGTCCGGCGAAGGCAGCGGCAAGGGCCCAAATCAGGCTCAGCGCGGCAATGGTGTTGCGGATGGTCATGGTGCCCCCGGACGTGTTTGACGGTCTTGAGTGAATCGTCGCGCCAAACCCGCCGCCGGTTCAGCGGGCGGCCGGTTCCAAGCGTCGCCGTGGCGCCTGATATTGTCTATAAAGTACAATATCTTACGGAAAAATCATCCGATTTCCCCGCGATCCCTTGCAAAATCACCGGCGCCCCTTCAAGAGAGTGCGCTCCGGAGAGATGGCCGAGTGGCTTAAGGCGCACGCTTGGAAAGCGTGTGTGCGGGAAACCGTACCGTGGGTTCGAATCCCACTCTCTCCGCCACCTTGGCCGGAGCAACATATTCTCCGCGTAAGTTTCTGGGCATCTTAAGCCGAACAACGGCGGCGAACTCCCATTTGAATTCCAGACTCCTTCTCGGCAGGGCGTGCTCATTTTTCTCCGAGAGGCCCATTTATCTCCGAAGCTCTGGACTTCGCGGATTCGGTCCGGTTCTCGAAATTCCAACGTTTCGAAGCACCTATGAACTTCAACGAGAAGAGTTTTGCGGCTCCTCTCGTAGATGCGAGAGCCGCGAGGGATCGCAGACGTTCCGCATCCTCGCGGCAATCTGCTGGCTCGGCGAGCGTTAGCGAATAGAGCCTGGTCGGTGCAACCCGGCGCGCACAAGCACAATTAGATTGCTGCAACGCGGCTTTACACTCATAAGATGAATTCACCAGCTGTGGATCAGAAGTTAAGAGCGGGACGCATGAATATTGTCGAGGTCCCAGATGTGGCGGTTCCGGTGTTTTGGATCAGATGATCCGAGCACCGATGGAAAGCCTGAGCCCAAGCCGGTTCGTGTGAATCTCGATGCTGAAATTACTGGCCTGATTGGACGCAATGGCTCAGGGAAGTCAGCGTTGCTGGAAGCGCTTCAGCGATTGTTTGGGGAGACTCGCGATGAGCGAACCGTAAGGCAAGAGGATTTCTTCGTTCCACCCGGCGAGACCTTGGACAAGGAGCCGAAAAGGGAAATGTTTATCGAGATTCTGATCAGCTTTCCTGAGTTGGCCAAAGGCGCAGCAGCTAGTAAACATACCGTCCCAGTTGGCTTCCGCCATATGATTGTAGATGGGCTTGGGAAAACGCCTATAGCTCGTGTTCGCCTAGAGGCGACATGGCAGTCATCCGGAACGCTCGATGGAGCAATTGAGGATAACGCTTACTGGCTACTTACGTCGGATGCTGTTCCGTTCGGCGAACCCACTGACGCGGCCGTTAAGCGTAAAATGACCGCGGCCGATCGCGCATGCATAGCTGTTCGATATATCCCAGCCTCACGGGACGTGACGGCTCTCACGAAACTAACGGTTCGCAGCCTAGGGCGAAGCTTGCTTCAGTCTATCTATTGGAAGGAAGAAGCGAAAATCCTTGATCTGGTGAAACAAGCCGCAACAGCGCTTGACGAAGAAGAGGCTGTTAAGCGGGTAAATGGAGCCATCAATGCATGTTGGATGGAGCTGAATGCAGCGGACACAGAGACATCCGCGCGCCTCTCAGTGTTACCACCAGATTTTCAGCAAATCGTGCGCGCTGCATCTGTTGTCCTAAGTCCATCGGCAACGGGGCGTACTCTTGGCGTGGAAGATTTGAGTGACGGACAAAGATCATTATTTCACTTCGCTCTCGTAAAGTCGTTGTTAGTGTTCAAGCTCGAACTCGAAGCGGAAGTCGCTCGCGGTAAGAAACCACCGTTCTCTTCCGAATTCATGCGCGCGCCGGCGCTTACTATCTTCGCCTTCGAAGAGCCAGAAAATCATCTCGCGCCTTACTTTCTGTCGAGGCTGATCACAGAATTACAAAAGCTCACCCAGACACAGCGGGTGCAGGCCGTAGTTACAAGTCACTCGCCATCAATTATTGGGCGTTTGGAACCGCGTGCGCTTCGACACATGCGTCGCGATTCAAAGACAGGAATGTCGCTAGGGTCACCGTTACTCCTGCCGAAAGACGGTGACGAGGCCGCTAAATTCGTCCGTGAGGCAGTTCGCGCCCACCCTGAGATCTATTTTGCGCGCCACGCTATCTTTGGTGAAGGTGCCTCGGAAGAAATTGTTCTTCCGCGATTGGCGGAAGCGCTCGGCGTGCCGGTCGACCGTTCATTTGTCGCTATCGTGCCAGTGGGAGGGCGATATGTCGGTCATTTCTGGCGCCTTGTTGCACAGTTGGGAATCCCCCACACGACCTTGTTGGACTTCGACCTGGGGCGAAGCAGCGGCGATCTCTCGCAACTCAAGGCCGTCGCAAACGCCGTTTTGGAACTCAGCCCCCCGACCGATCCGACTGCAAAGGGGGATTTGATCAACGCGCAGGCGTTCGACCGCAACTCCGAATGGAGTAAGTCCGGCTGGACTGAGACCACGCTCCAAGCGTGGATAAAATCTTTCGAACAATATGGAGTCTTCTTCTCGGCGCCGCTCGACCTGGACATGCTGATGCTAGAAGCATTCACGGCCGCCTACACGGCGTTGCCGGCCGGTGCTAGGGGACCACAAAAACCGGACGATGCTGCGCGTCAACAGGAAGCCGCAGCGCGCGTGTTGGGTGCGGACGGATTCGGAGCCGCCGCTTATGGCGCCAGTCCGAACCTATCGTTGTTCCCATGGTACGCGTATTTGTTTCTTGGAAACAGGGGTAAACCGGCAATACATCTCAGTGCGTTGGCTCACCTGAGCGAGGCCGATATTGCCAAATCCTGTCCTCCCGTAATCGCACGGTTGATCGATCGCGTCGCCAAAGCGCTCGAAGGCCCAATCCTATGAGCCGGTTCGCCCTGATACGGCCTGAGGATTGGCACCCTTTGGGTATCGAAGGACTTGAGGACGGCGCGCTGGAAGCGGTACGGGCGACGGGCAATACGCTGGTCACCGCCGGACCCGGCGCTGGGAAAACTGAACTGCTCGGACAGCGCGGAGTGTTCCTTCTGCAAACTGGCGCGTGCGCTTATCCACGAAGATTGCTGGCGATCAGCTTCAAGCGAGATGCCGCACGGAACTTACGCGAGCGGTTTCAACGACGTTGTAAACGCGAGCAAGCCGGTCTTCTCGACTCAATGACATTCGATGCTTTCGCCAAACTCCTGCTTGACCGATTTTGGCGGGCTCTTCCCGAACCGTGGAATACAACGAAACCTTATCGCATCGGGCGATTTCTAAACAGAAATGAGTTTTCGGATTTCTTGCGGACGACGGCTGGCACGCTTTCAGACAATACGCAGCCTGCTGGCTGGTCCGCTTCAGCGATCGGAAAACTGCCGACAAGCGCGCAAGTGCATGGCGTTTCGCTGGATTCATTCAATCTTGCGATCCACGAGTTGGTCCTCCATCCGTTGATGGTACCAAACATCGGGAGCTTCCTTCAGCTTGTGTATCTGCGATCAGCATTCACGGCCAATACGGTTTTGCTTACATTTCCAATGATCGGTCGCCTTGCTCAATTGATCGTCGAGACGAATCCGCAAATCAAAGCGGCAATTCTTGCGACATACGGCCACCTGTTTATGGATGAGTTTCAGGACACGACAGGCGTTCAATATGGGTTGATGAAGTCAATTTTTGGTGGCTCCGAAACTGTCATTACGGCGGTGGGCGACGACAAGCAAAAGATCATGGGGTGGGCGGGCGCGCAAAAAGATAGCTTTGGCGTGTTCAAGATGGATTTTCTGGCGCAGGGGGGCTCTGCTGGGCAAAAGCACATTACTCTGTCGTTGAACTATCGCAGCAACGCGCGAATTGTTGAAATTCTGAACACGTTGAAGCGCCGCCTGGCGCCGACGGAACCCGACTTCAGGGCAGCTCGGCCAGCACCTGCGCTGCCACCGGAGAAAATATGTGCCGTCATACTTTCTCCCGACGTAGCAACGGAAGCCGAAGCGCTTGGATCGTTTCTGGCCGCAGAACTGCAATCAGGAATGTCACCACGAAATATTGGGCTGCTGGTCCGACAAAAAGCCGCTGATTGGGAAACCTCTTTAGCGCCGGTTCTTGCCAAACATGGCGTCATCTTGCGGAACGAAGATCGCGATGTTGGCGGCGCGTCGATTCAGGATTTGATGACCGAACCGTATGCGGTAACCGTTATGGACGGTTTCGAACTCTTACTGCGTGAACGGGGCGGCGCAGTATGGGTGCGCGTTCTCGAGGCATTTTCCGATATGGAAGGATTGGTCTCCGACGAGGACCCTGAGCGCATTCAGGAAATTGCGGAGAAGCTGGATGCATTCCATGCAGAAAACCGAGTCAAATCACCTGGGAGTGTAGTTACGCCCGCAGAAGTTGGGACGTTATTGACCGATGTAGAGTCATTCTTTGGGATCTCAGCTTTGAAAGTAGGTGCGCCCCAGTATCAACAGGGCGATTTTTTCAATTCGGTGCGCGCGGCCACCAAAGCATTTCTCCAAGAATGCGCGACGGGAAATGTCACATGGCATGAAGCACTGTCGCGCTATCGGGGCGAAGGCCAGGCTCCACTAATGACCATCACAAAAAGCAAGGGACTTGAGTACGATGTCGTTCTGCTTCTCGGCCTGGACGATCAGCAGTGGTGGAGTTTCAAGAACAATCCTGACGAGGGACACTCGACTTTCTTTGTGGCGGCGTCACGAGCCCGCGAACGTCTCTTTATGACCATCCGGCAAGGTCAGGGCACCGCCAAAATAAGCGAAATCTACAAGCTGCTCGAAGAGGCAGGGGTCAAGGGACTTCGCAGTGAAAACTGGTCTGGTGGAAAATGACGTGATCTATGATGATCGTGGAATTATCGAGGACCATGCGATGGCTACCCTTTCCACCGTGGACATGAAGCTGATCGACAGCTTGTTCGGCATGTACGGGGGTTACGTGCTCAACTTCAGCAACGCTACATTCGCCTCGTTCTTTTCGCGAGACATCGGCATTGATATCTATGACGAGGCTTACGCCATCCACGGCACTTCGAAGGGCAAGCGCTTGTGGGGCTTCTTGGAGATCGGCCAAACCAACGCTGTGATTAAGGCCTTGCACGCGCTGTGGGAGATCCGCGAGGCCGAGCGGATGGAGCGTGGCGAGGAGGAGAAAGTACCGCAAGCCCGTACCCGATTCAGCGCGCTCATCGTGAAACTGGGCGGCAGGCCGCTTGCTGCGGAACAGTCAGTCGAACCGTCGCCGGCGTCGGCACGAGAAAAGCAGGACGAACCGAGCGAGAGCATACAGGCCGCGTTGCAGCACGAGTTCATGGGGCTGGTCCAGATGGAAGAGGCGCGCCAGCAACGCGGTTACGCTTTCGAGCGATTTCTTAAGCGCTGGTTCGACACCTGGGGTCTCGACGCTCACGCGTCGTTTCGGACCGTCGGCGAACAGATCGATGGCTCATTCCAACATGACGGCGCAACATATCTTGTCGAGGCCAAGTGGCACAACAAGCCGGCCGACGCGAACATGCTTCACGGCTTCCAGGGAAAGCTGCTCGAGCGACCGGATTGGACGCGGGGTCTTTACGTCAGCTACGGCGGCTTCTCAGGGGAGAGTTTCGACGCGTTCACGGCGCGGCGTTTGATCATGATGGATGGAGCCGACATCTATTTCACCCTTACTCGCCGCCTCGATTTGCGCCGTGTTATCGCTGCGAAGGCACGGCATCACAGTGAGAAGCGGCAGCCATTCGCGAAGGTGACCGCCATATTCCCCGGCTAAGGTGCGTCACCGCCGATAAGCTTTCGTAGGCAAATGCGACTACGTCGCCTCGCTCCAATGGCGCTTTGGGTCAGAGACTGACGGACTGTCCGTTCTCGAATTAACAACAGAAATTCCATAACGATGGACCAGCGAAATCCCGCTCTGAGGGTGGCAACGGCTACTGCGGAATGCGTAGCTTGGAGCGCTGTTGGCTCCACGCCGCGGGCAGAGGTTTAAGCAACTCATCAAGTTGAAGCGTGGTGGGTTGGCGTCCAGTCAGGATCGCCTCGATGACGTCTGGCGCGAGCAGGGTTAATCGCAAAATGCGGCTCAGATAAGAATCGTTGACCTTCTCCGCTTTGGCCAGTTCTGCGGACGAGGCGTATTTGCCGCTCTCGATCATTTGGCGCCACCGGTGCGCGCGGACGACTGCCTTGACTAGCGCGCTGTCCACACGTGGGGCGGGCGACCAGGGAGCCGCTCCCGAAGGAGACAGGATCTGCTTGCGACCGGCCCGCTGAAGAAAACTCACCGCAATGCTGACCATCGCGGTGCGCCCATCCTGGCTGATGAGGGCTTTGCTGGCTCGATGGCTGGTCGTCATGCGGCATCCTGCTGGGTGGCGGAATTGCCGGCTAGCTCGCCGATCAATGATGTCACGCCCGCGATCCGGAGCTTGATATCAACGCGGTCGGGCCGGATATCAACCCGCTCGACGAGGAGTTCAATGATACGAGACTGTTCAGCAGGAAAGAGTTCATTCCAGAGCGGTTCGAAGGCCAGCAGCGACTTGCGGACGTCAGACTCGGTCAGGCCCTTTATGGATTTGCGAGCGCTGCGCCAAGTCTGGACGATGATTTCGGGGGAGAGAAGGAGAAGGCGGACCTGATCGATCACGATCCTCTCAACCTCAGCGGCGGGAACGCGTGCGACGGGACAATCGCCGGCGCCCTGCTTTAAGACGGCCTGGCTCAGATAATAGCGATAGAGCTTGCCATTCTTACGCGTATGCGTCGGCGACATCGCGACGCCAGTGGGACCGAAGATGATCCCCTTCAGCAGGGCGGGCGTCTGTGTCCTTGTACCAGCAGCTCGTTTGCGAGGGTTTTCCTGAAATTTTGCCTGTACCTTGTCCCAGATCTCGCGATCGATGATGCCGCTGTGCTCACCGGCGTATGAGACGCCCTTGTGCAGGGCCACACCGACATAGACGGGGTTATTGAGCATCTTATAGAGCATGCCCTTGTCGATCAGCTTGCCGTATTTGTTGCGAATATTTTCTGCGACTAACTGCTGCGCTAACGTGGTGGCCGACCCTACCTTCAGGAAGCGGTCGAAGATCGAGCGCACGAGCTTGGCATCCTTGTCATTGACGATCAGCTTGCGGTCTTTGACCTCGTAGCCCAGCGGAGCCCACCCGCCCATCCACATGCCTCGCTTACGGGATGCGGCGAATTTGTCCCGGATGCGCTCGCCGATTACCTCGCGCTCGAATTGCGCAAAGGATAGCAGAATGTTTAGCGTCAGACGGCCCATCGACGTGGTGGTATTGAAGGACTGCGTCACTGAAACAAACGTGACCTTGTGCTGATCGAAGACCTCGACCAGCCGGGAAAAATCCATCAGTGAGCGTGACAGCCGATCGATCTTGTAGACTACGACGATGTCGATCTTGCCGGCCTCGATATCCGCGAGCAGTCGCTTCAGCGCAGGCCGGTCCAGGGTGCCACCGGAGAACCCGCCGTCGTCATATCGGTCGGGCACGAGGAGCCAGCCCTCGGCGCGCTGGCTGGACACGTAAGCCTCACAAGAGTCCCGTTGGGCCTCAAGCGAGTTGAACTCCATCTCGAGACCTTCTTCGCTGGACTTGCGGGTGTAGACGGCGCACCGGAGCTTTTGCAGCGGCGCCGGCGTAGCGGGCTGTGGCTTTCTGGTCATGCAGCACCGCGGTGGTTCTTTAGCCCAAAGAACACCCAGCCGTTCCAGCGAACGCCTGTGATCTCCCGGGCAATGGCGGAGAGGGACCTGTAGGGGCGTCCCTGGTACTCAAAATCCTCAGCGCGGACGGTGACCGAATGCCCGATTCCCTGCCACTCCCGGATCAGACGGGTCCCGGCGATCGGCAGGCGTAGACTCCGCCCGCTCGGCCTCTCGCTTGGCTTGCCGTCATATTGCTTTGAAAGCACCCGAAGCCGCTCGACGGTTTCCTTTTTCAGTCCGCCATAGGCCAGTTCTTGAATGCGGTAGGCCAGCCGGCTCTCCAGGAAGCGCCGGTTATAGGGTGGCGGCTCTGTGTCGAACAATGTGCGCCATTTCGCCTTCAGGGCGGACGCCGGCGCATTCTTGAGGGCGGCCAATTGGGCTAGAACGGGATCAGTCATGAAGAGCCTCAGGGGGAGTAGGGAGGACACCACCGCTCTGGTCGGGGGAGAAGTGAAGCGAACTTTCTCCGCAATCGGTGGGTTTTCGACTGGACTTCCGGCCTTCAAGGCGCAAGAGGGCGGTTGCGAGCACCTGGGCGATTTCTACGATGTGGTCTGGGGTTTGGCTGATCATGTTGGTGACCAACCTGTTCGGCAGAAATCCTAAAATCTAGCGCCAGCATCGCTCGCCGAAGACAAACGCGCTCAGGCGCAAATGGTGGAGGTCCGTCGAGCCACTAACACTGTGCAAAAACGGCGAGCGACCCGGCCACGAAGTGCTCAAAGTGCGAAAATAGACCGAATGATTCGGCCAGCAGATATGACGCACGGACTGCAGAGTCACGGATGGACGCTGGATGAAGCGATCAGGCGGGTGACAAATTCGACCAATGGGCGTCCGGAAATCGTTTCGCTGTTGGCCGTCGGGAAGCTGGTTGCTTACAACTGCGGTGAAACCGTTCGGTGGAGCAGACTGTTGAGTTCCGATTTCGGCGATGACTGGCTTGATGACGAAAAGCGACTTTCGGAAGTTCTCATTTTTCCAATTTTGCATTCACCGGACGTTTGTGCGCTCATCAGCGGCAGTGCATTGAGAGACATCTTTCAGAACTATGTTCTCGACGACCCCGAAGTGCGGCAACTCAGTATTGAGGCGATTCGGGCTGATCCCGACACCGTGCGTGTTCTCGAAGGTAACTGGCAGCCCCGCGGCGCGGCCGAATGGCCCGTGAATGACGGAATTTTGGACGAGAACGATTCTTATGAGTGGACCGAAAGTGAATTAGGCCGGTTGATGAGCCGAGACACTCCGGACGAGGTTCGAAAATTTCGGCATGTGCTGCGACTTCGTTTCGGTACACTGCTCAAGCTGCTTCAAAGTGGAAAATTGCGTGCCCGGGGTGATCCGGTAAAAGGCGACAACCAGGAGATACTGCCAACCATTTGGTCACATCACGATTTCCTGCTCGACGCCAAAGCCGGAGATCTTGTGCAGTGGAATGACGGCTCCGATCCCGTCCACCGAACGAGCAGACTTCTCGGGCGGTGGCGTGCGATTTACTTAGCTCCCACCGTAATCGACCCCGACATCTCAGGCCACATGTCAGACCGGTTCATGGGCCCCTCCGGAGTGGTGACTACGTCCAACACCGCGGTGGTGCCCACGTCCAAGACGACCAGCAGAGATGCTTGCAGGAAATGGCTTATCGAGGAGATGCGTCAGAGCCCCGATCAGAGACCTGCTCCGAAAGAAGCGTATCGGAAGCAAGCCCTTGACAAATGGCGGGGATCACTCAGCAGCCGCATGTTTGATCGAGTTTGGACCGATGCGGTCAATCAAGCTCCGGCGGAAAAGTGGTCCTCGCCGGGACGTCCCATTAAATCCCTGCAGCCATAAATCCCCGCACCAATAATTCGTGGCATCTATTTCCAAACTACAATTGCCGTCAGTTTCGTCGCTATCGAAACCGATAGTGGATGATACCGATGCTAGCCGCTCAGAGCCCCATTGATCCCGATGCCCTGATTGCCGAGGTGCAAGCTGCGGATTTTCTAAAAATTTCTATTAGGACGCTGCAGGCGTGGCGTTGCCGAGGCGCGGGGCCTGCCTATGTTCGCGTCGGGCGAGCCATTCGATACCGCCGACGCGATCTTCTCGCTTGGATCGAAGTGAACACCGTCACGTCTGCGCGCTGATTCGTGATGAGGTCGCCCGGTCGCCCGTCGCCTGTTCGTCTTCGAGACATCTATGGATTCTACGCATGGCTCACGTTTGTTTGCGACTAGATACGCGCCCGAAATCTGAGGCTTGCTTTTGGCAGATGGTCGGTGACTTCGTGCTCGACATCAGAGCTTAGAGCCATCTCCTCGGAGGCAGTATGCGACCAAATAAATCGGACGTCCTCATTGCTTTCAAAGCAATAAGCCTCACCGACGATATGTCCGTTACAGAGAAACGCGTAGCTGCCACACTCCTTGATCATTACAATCGATGCACGGGCCAATGCGACCCAGCGCTCAACACTATCGCCACGCTACTCGGGATCAATCGGCGCACCGCCATTCGCGCGACAGGCTCTCTCGAAAGATCTGGCTATTTCCGCATCGACCGACACGGCGGAAAGTTTCATCGGAATAGCTACCAGCCGATATGGGCCCGCTTTCGTGCGTGGGAGAACGGCTGGGCCGAAAGGCGGAGACTTGCGAAGCAATTTCGATCTGCGGCGCAAAACTTGTCACCTTTGCAGGGGCCAGGATGTCACATTGGTGATGGCGGCAGCGCCACCCAAACCTGTTCTAACAACCAATCTGACTTAACATCTGCGCCGCAGCAGCAGGAAAGCCAACGGGCCTTGTCTGCAACGGAGGTGACAGCAGTCAAGAGTCTCTCCAAGCAAAGCGAAAGTGGCCCACAGGATTCGAACGCACAAGAGCGGTTTCACGGGAAACAATCTTACGGCGAAGTTGCACGCATCGCGGCTGAACGCCGATGGAATGAAGCGCTCACGAGACAATTAGCTTCTGCACCCGACGTCTTTGCGGGCGTGATCGATGCCATTGATAGCGATCTCAGCAACGCAACCACGGAAGTTGAGATGACGCGGCGGGGCCGCGGAGTTGAATTCCTTTTGGTTCAGCTGGATCGGCGCAAGGCGTTCACGAATGCGGATGCCTAAGATGATCGCTGGAAAGGTCGTGTTCAGCGGGGGGGCGGGTCGAAAGTCCCGGAAGGCTTTCGCTGCGGACCGGCCCCACTCTCATTCAGGGATTTTTTTCCAGCGCAGGCGAATTTTCGGGCCTGTGGAGGGATGCATTTCGGGCGCCTCACCCTGCCAAGCATTTAGCCGTGCGGCGACCAACTGCAACACTTTGAAGACGCAGCACAATTTCGGCGCGGGTGGTTCCGTTGCCCTTCGCGTCTACCTCAACGCAGTAAGCAGCAGGCAAAACCGACCATTATTTTCCTTTGACCGGCTCGGGATGGTCACGCGCGGCCCTGCTCAAAAAGGTGAATCAATTCAATGGCGCTGGTTTCGGACAATTGTCGCGAAATTCCCTAGGGGGAGGGGCGCCGATGACATGGCAATGTGCAAAAGGCCGAGGCAAGACATGACACACGCGGCGTACCCAGAAGAAGCGAATGCACGACTTCAAATCGAATACTGGCCGCTTGATCGGCTAATCCCCTACGCGCGCAATGCGCGCACCCATAGTCCGGCCCAGGTCGCCGAGATCGCCGGCAGCATTCGCGCCTTTGGCTTTTCGAACCCGATCCTCGTCAGCGAAGGCGCAGATATCATCGCGGGACACGGCCGGCTGGCCGCTGCTCGCAAGCTTGGTCTGACAGAGGCGCCGGTCGTGGTCCTCCGAGGATTGACGGAGGTGCAACGCCGCCAGTTGGTGCTTGCCGACAATAGGATTGCGCTAAATTCAGGTTGGGACAGCAAGATGCTAAGCCTCGAACTAGCCGACCTGTCTGCGTTGGGTGCCGATCTCGCATCCATCGGCTTCAGCAAAAAAGAGTTGGCGGCCGCGCTGTCACGGGTCGAAAGCGGCTTAACGGACGAGAACGATACCCCCTCGCTCGTCGAGGTCGCGGTTTCCCGACCCGGTGACATCTGGCAGCTCGGTCCGCATCGCGTTGCGTGCGGCGATAGTCGAGACGCAGCTTTCGTCCATTCGCTGCTGGCTGGTGCCTTGCCTCAATTGATGGTCACCGATCCGCCCTATGGTGTCGAGTACGACCCGGAATGGCGTCATCGCCGCGGCGTCAACAAGTCGAAAAGGACCGGCAAAATCCGCAACGACGAGATCGCCGACTGGGCACCTACCTGGGGCATATATCCAGGCGAGATCGCTTATGTTTGGCATGGTGCTTTACGGTCGACCATCGTAGCGGAAAGTCTTCTCAAGAGCGGCTTTTCGATTCGCGCGCAGATCATCTGGGCCAAGGAGCGCTTGGTCATGAGCCAGGGAGACTATCACTGGCAGCACGAGCCCTGTTGGTATGCGGTCCGGAAGAAGGGCAACTGGACTGGCGATCGCAAGCAAACGACCGTCTGGAGTATCAGCAGCGGCGGGCAGGATGCCGAGACCAAGCATTCGACCCAAAAGCCCGTCGAATGCATGCGTCGGCCGATGCTGAATAATTCCAGTCCCGGAGAGGCGGTGTATGAACCCTTCCTTGGAAGCGGAACGACCCTGATCGCGGCGCAATCTTGTGGGCGTGTCTGCTTGGCATCCGAGATCGATCCATTGTTCGTCGACGTTGCGATCCGCCGATGGCAAGCCTTCACAGGTGAGAAGGCAATTCGCGAGCAAGATGGCGCGTTTTTTGAATCGCTGGAGCAGGAGACGCTATCTCCGGACGGCGCTCGTGGTTCAGTGGCGTGATCGAGAACGGACATGCGTGGCCGTCGTCCAAAACCAACAAGGATAAAGGCTTTGACGGGCAACCCGGGGAAGCGTCCCCTTAATCTGCACGAGCCGCGACCCGAACCCGCGTTACCCGAGTGCCCAATGGAACTCAATTCGGTTGCCAGACGGGAATGGGCGCGGCTGACCGGCGAGCTTTCAAAACTGGGCCTCATAACTCATCTGGATCGCGGCGCCCTTGCTACCTACTGCGGCGCCTATGCGATGTGGGCAGAAGCGATGGAGCAGATCCAGAAGTTCGGTACGATGGTTAAATCGCCGACAGGATATCCGATACAGTCACCCTACCTAGCGATCGCTAATCGACAGGCCGAGATCATGATGCGCATTGCGTCGGAGTTCGGTTTCACGCCTGCAAGCCGGAGCCGGATATCCTTGCCCCCAAAAGATCAGCTACCACTTTTTGATGGGGAGGATGGAGAGAGTTGAGCGCCCCTGTGGACATTTGAGCCTTTAGTGGCCAGTAATCTAGAAATGCTTGCGCAGATAAGACGGGATCCTTCTTCGATATGGTCGCATATGCGAGCTATACGGCTCAAGAATTTCTCATTACGCCGGACGACGCAATCTTCGCCCGCCTGGTTCGAAGTGATGCAGTTTCTGGGTTCAGCCAATTCTCTCATAAGCAAGGATGGTCGTGGGGTGAAGCCGTTCGACTTATGAAATCGGCTTGCGAACAGCTCATCGCCGCGAACGCACGATACTCGGATGTCGGCGTCGTTTTAGAATACCGCATCCCTCGTCGAGAAAAGCGATTGGATGCTGCTTTCCTGTTTCGCGAAACAATCGCCGTTGTCGAGTTCAAAGCAGGGAGCTCCACAGCGACGAGCGACGCTTTGGCTCAAGTCGCCGACTATTGTCTCGATCTGGCCTACTATCACGCGGAAAGCCAAGGGCGGAAGATCGTTCCCATCGTGTGCTCAACGGAGGCCCAGTCCAGCCATGTGGTGCCCACATCCGATGCGACGTTAATCGAGGACACACAGTGCGTCGGTGAAGCCGATTTCGCCGCGCTGCTAATTCGCATCGCGAACGACGACGGGAAGGGGAGTTCGGACGGTATTTCGCACGAACGGTGGTGCTCGAGTTCCTATCGTCCGATTCCTGGAGTCATCGAGACTACGGTGAGTTTGTTTAACAGGCACGGCTCGGACGATATCAACGCCGCGCTGGCCGACCGCGATACGATCGATCGCTCCATGCAGGCCATCGAGGCTATCGCGCGAGATTCTCGGGAGCGGGGCCAAAAGACCTTGTGCCTTCTCACAGGGGTTCCTGGTGCCGGTAAGACGCTGACGGGACTTCGTGTCGCGCATAGCCCGGCCTTTCTGCAGGCGGGGTGGCGGAGCGTCTTCCTGTCTGGAAACGGTCCGCTGTTGAAAGTCTTAAAGGCCGCTTTGGCAGCAGACTATAAAGATCATCAAGGCTGCACTAAAGCTATCGCGCAGCGACACGCCGAATCACTGCTTCATAGCGTGCATGCATACCTTGCCGAAGCGCAAAAGACCCAGTCGCCACCGTCAGAGAGCATTGTAATTTTTGATGAAGCGCAGCGCGCCTGGGATGCAGCCAAGATGCAAAAGATGGCGGCGCGACAGCGTAGCTTCGGTGCTGTGTCCGAATTGGCCTCACCTGTTGCGGCAACTTCCGAACCGGCTCAAATCCTGGAAGTAATGAACCGCCATGCGGGCGGCGTCATGGTCGTGGCTCTCTGCGGAAGCGGGCAAGAGATTCATGATGGGGAAGCTGGTGTTGGAGAATGGATTGCCGCTCGAAATCAGTCCTATGCCAACTGGCGGCTCATTTGTAGCCCTTCCGCAATCGAGCGAGCGGGTGTCGACGGCGCAGGCGTGAATGCGGAGGTGTGGCCAAGTATGCATCTGAGTAGCTCAATCCGCAGTCATCGTGCGTTGGAGCATGCCGACTGGGTTGATGCTGTACTGACGGGGCGACCCAAAGATGCGCGCCGACACATAGATTATACCGGTTTCCCGATAGCCCTCGTCAGGCGCCTGGATGATGCCAGGACGTGGTTACGCAAGACGACCCTGGGCTCCAGGCGCTTCGGCTTGGTCGCAAGTTCCGGCTGTTCCCGCTTGAGGCCATATGGGCTCGAAGTTTCGACCGGGTTCAGGAAGGAATTGGACTACGCTGAATGGTTCACCGCGCCGCGAGGTGATTTGCGATCGTCATTTGCTTTGGAGACTGCGGCAACGGAATTCGAGTGCCAGGGCCTTGAGTTGGACAGGGTGGCCGTTTGTTGGGGGTGGGATCTAACAGTCGGCGACGGTGAACTCCTGCCGAGGACGTTCCGCGGGACCAACTGGACTAACGTGAGGCGGACGAGAGAGCGTGAGTACACGATCAACAAGTATCGTGTTCTTCTGACCAGGGCGCGTGAGGGGATGGTGATTTGGGTGCCTCTAGGAGATGAGGAAGATCCGACCAGATCGCCGTTCGAGATGGACCGGCTGGCTGATTACCTGGTCGACTGTGGCGTGCAGCCTTTTCGGCAATCGGTCAATCGCTCACTTCTTCAATAACAACTCTTCGCGAAAATCGACATGCATGCGACGCTTCCTGTCGAGTAGCGATGGGTTAACACACGGTGCGGCTTAGTGGTGCCACCTAAACATCACTGAATTGACTGGATGCATCCTCGTGGCCATCGCAGAGCGCGTGGACGACTGGCAAAAGTCGAGCGGCGCGCTGGGCCAGAAAAAATCCAAAATCATTTCGCACCCTTGCCTCTCGCGCATCGAGATTAGAAATCGTCGCATAACCCCCAACATTTATTGCATTGTAAGGAATAAGGTGCGAACGGAGTCGGGTACGAACGAAATCTTCCCCTAGTGTGCCACGCTCACTTCGCTCACGCAGATACTTGAGCGGCTCCTTAGCCGAGATTGTTCTGTTAGTGTTCCAGGTAACTAGCGCGCAATTGAGAGCTCGGTAGCTTTCGTTTTCTTCCATTCTCCCATCCTGGGTGAGGAGAAAGTCTGGAAACAAGTGGTGATACTCCCGAAGCTTTATGTGAGCAATGGAAACGGGAACGCCATCCGCGAGGTCGAAGGCGCCGGCTCTCAATGAGGCCGCGAGGATGCCCCTCGCAAGGATATCTTTTGATTTTGGCCATCGAGCGCGGACAAGTTCGTCAGCTGTCGGCAGCGGAAATTCGGTTGTGTTGAAAATCTCAATCTTTGTTCTGTCGACGCCATCCCGTAGGGCGGAACGCAGGCCGCGAAAGTCCTTGAGTGCCGCTGTCGCAGCAGCGTTTGTATATCTGTCGGTGAAGAACGCGCGCCATAAGTAGGCCCTGACAAGAGCTCTCGCGTTTCCTTTAGCGTCACCCGACTTCGGCATATCACTGTGTAGTGCCGCTAAGACCGGAAGGACGGCAACAGTCGGAAGGCGAGCATCATCAAAGACATGCTCCTCCTCGAGCACTGAAATCATGAACGCAATGCCATCGGCTATCGCATTCCATTGCCTCGCCAACAAGCTAAAATCAAGCTTCTGGTAGCTTGCCTGGCTCGGCGAACGATCTTCGCGGAGGGCCGCAACGGACAAAAGGAGGTCTTCGGGCGCTATGTAGCGGTCCACGCCAGGGGCGGTTGCTCGGACCTTTTGGATTATATCGTGGAGTGACTCGCCAGTCGCCTCCTCCACCTGAGCAACTACGATATCAAAAGTCGTGAGCTTTACTGCCGAGGTGTTCAACTTGATGAATACGTCGAGTGCCACGTCCTTCGGGGTGGTAACAGGCAACGCAAGGAAGGGAATGTTGTACGTGGCGACCCTCTGCCTCAACTCATTTACGTCCTGAGCGAGAGTCATTCCCTTTTGATAATCACCTTCAGTTGCCGCCAAGCACCATTGGTTGATCTCCTGGCCAGTCGCTGTCGGTCTCAAAAGGTGCAGGGGAATAAGGCCGCGAGAATACAGATCTAGCGGGGAATCAACCCAGAGGGGGTAGCGGACGCCGTTCTTCATCCACCGCGCCTGACCAATAACATTTGGGACGCGATGTCCTTCTTCGTCAGTCTCCCATCTGACAAAGTACGTGTGATCGTCATATAGGTCCTGCAGACTCTTCCAAAGCGCTGTTAGACGCTGTTGGCCATCCAGAAGATGCTCGTTGACTTTCTCGGCGGGGGCGGGGGCTCCTTGCATTGGACGACTGACGAACTTTTCTATGTCGCCTACGGCCAGCGTGAGTAGCGCGCCGGCTGGAAGGCTTCGGAACATGGCTTGAAGTAGGTCTCTTACCTCTTTCGCGCCCCAGGCTTCGAACCTTTGGAAGCGCGGTAATTTCAATTGGCCGGTTTCAATTCGCACAAACCAAAGTGGCAATAGCCGGTTGTTGGCTTCCATATACGTCTCCCCCTAGAGATCCTGAGCAGCGCCTTTTTGGCTAATCGCTGCGCAAAACTCGCCCATTATGCGGAATCCACCAGAAAGTTGCAATTTTCCTCGCATCTATCAATAGTTTTAGCTCTTAGCCGTCAAAGGTCGGCGGGGGAAGCCGGTGAAAATTCTTATCGTTTTTGGGGAGGCAACAATGCGATTCTTGGAAGGGCACCTGCTCACGAAGGCGCTTAGAAGCCTAGTCAGAAAAGACGGCGAACTGAAAATAGCAGTAGCGTATTGGGGGTCTGCCGGCTTGGACCTGTTAGGTCTCAATCCGAGACGAAAGCATTTGAAGATCGTCTGCTGTCTCGCAGGCGGAAAGTCGGACCCAGACGTTATCAAGAAGTTTGGCCGACGCGCAAAGCAAGACGACAGATTGCATGCCAAAATTGTTTGGACGAGTACTGGCGCGATAGTTAGTTCCGCGAATGCATCGTCGAATGGGCTGCCTGAGGAAGAAGCGTCGTCTAACGGCCTGATCGAAGCTGGTGTATTGATTTATGATCGTAACGAACTGACAGCGATCGGTGACTGGATAGACGGGTGCTATCGCCGCGCTCGGTCGATCAAGAAGCAAGACCTTGAAGCCGCTCGGGTCGCGCGCAAGAAGCGGATCTGGGATGGTCAGGGGAAAATCGGCGCACGTAAGGGAAAGCAGCCGTTATTCCAGGCAATGAGGGACGGAGGCAGATTGGAATTTGACCAGCAGAGAATCTTTTTTGCGTTCTTCAACGATCCGCTGACCGCCCGAGAGCTCGCAAGAGCAAAGGCCGTCGTGCGCAAAAATAAAGAGACGATTGCGGAGACCCTTAAGATTTCAGATTCGGACTTTCGAGGATTGGAATACTATTTCAATTGGCCTGGCCTGCCCCCGGATGCTTTTCTGATAGATGTTGAATCGTCGCGTAGAGGATGGCGGGCATCCCGAGTCTTTAAAACCTTTGACACACACAAGACATGGATTGTTCCGTCTGATGATGGCGAGGTCGATCGGGTGACGCTGGCTCGCCCCGCGAGGCAAGCATTCCCGTACACCCTCGGGGCCAAGGAAAGGGCTGTGATAAGGGCAGTAGGCGACCAACTGTGGAAGCAAGCTAAAGGTGATCACTCCGGACGGATCATCTCACTTAAGGATGCCGCTAGTTATTTGCTTTCTCAAAAGTAAATGACTGAGAGCTTCGGCCCTTTGACCCACTTGTTCCACAACAACTGATAGGCCGCGCCGAAAGCGCGCTCCGGAAGCACGATGTTTTTGAGCTGCACGGGCCATTCTTCAAACATCAATAAAATCACCGACACGCTTTGAGCTTGGATCATAACCGTGAGCACCTGCTCAAAACATGGTCAAAGGCACGAGGCTGCGCGTGCACAAGTTCGATAATGGTTATATGAACGATGCTAAGGGGTGTGCTCCTCGGCGCAGATTATTGCCTCTCGCAAGCGCTCGCGCGAAGGGGAAGTCAGTCGCTCGACCTGCAACAATCGAGCATACACGAGGGGAGGGTCGTCTTCACTAAGCGCCGTTCGATGAGATGCAATAAAGTCTGCTAACTCAGCGATCGAGATTTCAGCCAAACCTCGACGGTGCTCTTGGCTTTGCGGCTCGCGAAATGGCACGCGCTTTGCAATTGTGCCAGGCGTCCAAAGGAATACGCCGGAGCTCTCTTCCGTTCGATCCAGCGCACGCAGGTGCAGTCCGATTTGCTCGCGTATCCGTGCACCTGTGCGAAGCCAGCCGTGCGCCCTTGCTATACGTTGGGACAAAACGTCTTCGCGCAATGGCGCCTCTGCCTCCATTACGGCGTCGACCATAGCCTGTAGTGTAGGCCGATAAGAGAATTCAAAGAAGCAATCAGGGTCGGCCTTGATCGCGGAAAGGTTTGCCATCGCGAACCGTGGGCGACCGACTTTAGTGACCGCCCCGGCTAAAGGAGCCAGTTCCTCGTCAATCCCATCCACCGTTAGCGTTTCGATCTCGCCGGTCTCACCATCCTCCTTTGGGAACCCGGGAGATTCAGAGTCAACTACGCCATCGTCGCTTGGAATTCGATCACGCTCCGTGACCGCGAATCTCTCTCCGTCCGCCGCGAACGCCTCGACCGGCGCACGCGCTCCTGCAATAGAGGTTCGACTCGCTGTCAATGCCTCATTCAGAGATAGATGAAGTCGCTCGATTGCCCCTTCGGCATCAAACCACCAGTCCGTCGACCATACTCGTAAGATGTTCCAACCAAGCCCACGCAGCACCTGCTCGCGGACTTTATCGCGATCTCGAGCGGTGGCCGAACTATGATACGTCGCGCCGTCACATTCAACTCCCGCGAGATACAGACCGGCCTTGTCCGGGTGGCGGATTCCGAGATCTACGCGGTAGCCAGACACGCCGACCTGGGGGACGACCTCCCATCCGCGCTTCTCCAAATGTGCGGCGACAGCCTCCTCGAATGGCGATTCCATCTCCCCTTGAGAGCCGGAGCTCTGCGCCGGGAGCGCAATAGCACCGCGCACCGCATAATCGAGGAATGCCTTGAGATGGCGAACACCTGCTGCCTTAGTGCGATCGAGATTGATGTCTTCAGCTCGGATGCCTGCGAATACCTTTAGTTCGCTGCGTGCGCGAGTCACGGCGACGTTGAGGCGTCGCTCGCCGCCGTCCCTGTTTATTGCGCCGAACGTCATCGGCAGCTTGCCGGCGGCGTCGCGGCAGAAGGTGATCGAGAAGTAAATTAAATCCCGCTCGTCGCCCTGAATGTTCTCCAGATTCTTGACGATCACAGGCTCGGTTCGATCGTCCGAGAAGAACCATTCGAGCCTCGGATTGGCGCGCCTCGCGTCGTCGAGAAGATCCTGGATCAGCGTCTGTTGTTGGACGTTGAAGGTAATCACGCCAATGGTCGGCCTTTGTGACTCTGGCAGCACCAGCCAAGTTTCTAGTTTGCCGCGGATGTCGGCGGCAATGGCGCGAGCTTCCTCTCTGTTGGTGCGGCTCTTGCCGCGATCATAGATGCCGGTCGGCACAAAAGTGAGGGAGACCGCCTGGTCCTGCGTCACAGGACTTGGGAAGGTGATCAGGTTATTTTCGTAGTAGTGCCAATTCGAAAACGCGATCAGCGATTCATGGCGGCTGCGATAGTGCCAGCGCAGATGCCGCGTCGGCATACCAGAGGCCTTCGCCTCATCGAGAATGCTTTCTAGATCGCGATCGAATTCGGGTACATCGTCTTCGTCGACGTCATTGCGGCCGAAGAAATTCGTTGGCGGCAATTGCTTCGGATCGCCGACAATGATGGTCTGGCGTCCCCTGGCGATGGCGCCGACCGCGTCCCAAGTCGCGATCTGCGACGCCTCGTCGAAGATCACAACATCGAATAGCGCCTGATTCGTTGGCAGATACTGCGCAATCGAAAGCGGAGACATCAACACGCACGGAGCAAGCTTACCAAAGCTCTCGGGCATCGCGCCGATCATGTCACGTATCGAACGACTTGGTCGCTGCAGACCCATCTGGTGCCGCAGCAGACCGAGTTCGGATTGCCTGGGCACCGATGCCGACGGCGGCAAATCATGGAGAAGCGAGCCGATCACCTTGTTCGTCGCATGAGCGCGAACAAGATCGTCGGCTTCCCTAAAGTCCAATATTGCGTGCTCGTGTTCGAAGCGCCGGAAGTCGCGGAGTTCGCGGGTTGCATCGATCGCTAGCGGCAGCCACCATCGAGCGTAGCCAAGAAGAAAGGCGCGAGCAGAATTTTCGGGCGGCACCGCGCCGTCCTCCAAGTCAGTGACGAGGGGACCGAGACCCTTGGCAATCGCGCGGGAGCGGACCGCACACCACGTTGACCAGTCACGAAAAAGGTTGCGAGAGTGTTCAAGTTCATCCATTTGCTGAGAAATGCACGATAGAAAATTGTCGTCCTCCCGGTTGTCAAGCGAATGACCTGCAAGTTGTTCAAACGCGCCAATAGCGGACTGCAAGGCCTGATGCTTCTCAAGATAAGCTTTTGCCGCTACCAGTTGGGGTTGGTTAACCTGCCCCTTCAGGCCAACTGCGATACTGGCAGCGACGGCTTGTACGTTACCGGCGAATTCGCCGAGCTGAACTAACGATGTCCGCAAACGTTCCGCAGTTTGCAGGTGCTGGGACAGTTGCTGACAATCGGTATCGAGCCCTTGGAATCTAAGCGGCGCAGCCGCAATCGGATTGTGCTCGATGGCGCTATAAGCTGTCTGCAGCTTGCGCAACAAGGTCAGATCGGTTGCTGGATCGGCGGTCTTGGCATTGGCATATGAGCCGAGCAGCCGGCGTACCCGGCGCGTCGCGAACCATGATCTGGGCCATATCGCCGCATTAGCTTCGCGCCATTTGTGCTCAAGGTCATCGAGTGGAATCCTCGGCACGACATCGGGCGGATAGGCCACCGAGAGGTCGGCTTCGCTTTGGCGGTAGCCACTGATAGCCGTTTCTAAATCGGCCACGGCGCGCGTTAGCGTTGCGAAATTTCTGTGCAGAATAATCGTATGGTCCGAACCAGACGTCGCGACGACATCCCGCGCCAGATCAGCAAAGTAGCCCAATCCATCCCATCGCGAGTCTTGCACGCCGGCCAGACCAAGCCGGCTACTGACGGCGGAAAGTGCGATCTGCGTGGCTGAAGCAGCTTGGCCGAGCGAGCGTGCCGCGCCCAGCAGTTTCTCCTGCCAAGCACTGGACCACTCCTCCACATGAACGAGCCGCAGTACTGGGCGAACCTTGACCGCCGCATAAGTCATGCCCAGTTTCGCGGCGAGTTGCTGTAGGTTAGCGTAGCCACCTGCGTCGTGTTCGTCTTGTCGAGACCAGGCCAGCAAAGGCGCGTGTTCGTTGTGGCCCTGCATCGCGATACCCATAGCGACATAGGGCGTTAATCCGTTAGGTGCTGGGTGATGCAGAGCCGCGACATAGGCGTTCAGCTCATCGCGGCGGATTTCCAGCCGCTCGTTCAACTTGGCCCATTGCGACGCACCAAGGTTTGCACGAGTTTCCCACGAGCGCTTCAGTTGGCCAAAGAAGTGCTTGCGATCCGCTTTGCTTGAATGAAGCTCCAGGCAATGGTCGCCGAGGCCATGCTCACGCAGGCGGCGGTACACCACGTCTAGGGCCGCAGTCTTTTCCGCAACGAACAAAACGGTCTTGTTGGCTGCGAGGCAGGTAGCGATCATGTTAGCGATGGTCTGGCTTTTGCCGGTTCCGGGTGGTCCGACGATGACAAAATCGCGGCCTTGCACTGCGGCTAGGCTGGCAGCGATCTGCGAGGAATCGGCTGGTAAAGGCATAATTATATCTGCGGAGGCATAGTTCCGGTCGATGTCGTTTTCATCCGGGAAGGGTTCGTCTGCGCCTTCGAATGCCTTTTCCGGACTATCGATCAGGTGCTTGACAACTCGGTTGCGTCGTAGGCTGTCCGTCCGGTCCGTCAGGTCCTTCCACATCAAATATTTGGCAAAGGAGAACGTCGATAGGGCGAGGTCGTCGGCAACCTCAAAGCCGGGTACATCGCGCACCGAACGACGCATCAACTCCATCACCTGCAGAACGTCGATACCCTTGCCGTCTACTGGCAGACCTTCCCGGAAATCCGGTAGGTTTAGATCGAACTCGCGCTTTACGAACTGTAGGAGCGTCGCGTTGAGCCTAGGTTCGTCCTCGTGGAATCTAAGCCGAAACCGATCGGAGACACCAGACCGCTCGAGCTTGACAGGCAGCAGCAAGATCGGCGCGCGATAGACACGCTCATCCGTGGGCAATTTTTTCCATCTTAGTGAGCCAACGGCCAGGTATAGCGTATTGGTTCCACCTTCGGTGATGTCGCTTTTGGCTTGCCGAAATAGGTCGGTCAGGCGTGCGAAAAGCTCCTTAGGCTCAAGCATCGAGGAGAGTTCGTCGCGAAGCAAGGCTTCTGCCGCAAAGCTGCGCTGCAGATCTTGCCCGCGCCGGTCGCGGTGAAGCTCTGCGTCTCGCTCGCCCAGAGGATTTTGCTCGGGCAACGAAATCAGTTTGATCGCGGCGTTTTCAGCAAGCCGATCTTCCAAAAAGGCGACGTCCGGGCAGAGGAACGATACGGCCCGCTTGCTGTCCGAAAAGTTCAAAAGCCGGTTGCGCAGCGATAGGTCGAGCAGCCGGGTCTGCCAACGTTCTATGCGGCCGGCTGCCGTGCTCGGCTTTTGACCGACGTGATCGGCCGGCATTCGAAAATCCGGCTCGGCCGGCAGAGGGATGCCGGTGGGCTCGTCATCATTGGCATCGATGCCCGCTTCAGCAGCTTCATGTGAGGCTAGTGGTGTGATACCTGACGACCGCGAGCGCGCGATATCTATTGCAGAAACGAAACGGTCTGCGGCGTTTTCCTCGAGCTTCGCCTCGGCCGCCTGTTTTGCCTGCTCGAACAGCATTGCCGGTCGATGCGTAACGCTGGTGGTTTCGAACACAATCAGCTCGCGCGCGGCGATCGCCTTGCGGATTTCAATGATGTCGGTCTCAACCGTCTTTGGAAGCGTCCGCTTTAAAAGCCAGACGCCAGCCAAGGCATGGCCATCGAGAAGGACGGCGACCGCGTTCAGGCCGGCCGCTTCCAGTGCGGCCGCGAAAAGTAGGGTGGTATCCAGGCAGGTCGCAATGCAATCTTGGAGGATCTTGCTCGGTCCGCGGATCTTCTGACCACGAGCTTCAAAGCTTGCAGGCGGCTGCGCGTAGTGAAGGCCGAGCCCAGCAACGGCAGAATAAACGGCGGCGGCCAGCATGTAGGCCCGCTTAGGATTGTTGCTCTGATAACCGTCAAGGGCCGATGAGTGACCGTGTTCGGATAGGCGCTCGGCGGCGGAGCGCAATATCCGGTAGATTGCGGGCTCATTGGGCATGACGAAGGCCGGTAGCAACTGGGCCATGTCCGACACTCCGCCCCATTCATCCCGGGCCAACAGTCGGACCGGCACTGTTGTCTCGGCGAGGACGTCGTTTCCCCTTAGAAGGCGCAGCTTAATGTCACCGCGTTCTGCCTCGTCCAGTCCGGCAAGGTAAGCGGCGTCGAGGTCGATGCGACGATCAGACAGGGTGAGGCTCTCTCCCGCTAGAATGCGGTCGAAGGCCCACGTCTTCGATCTTAGAAAAGCTGGGCTGGAGGTAAGCTCTAACCGCGCGTTTTCGAGTGAGACTGCCGTCGAGTTCTCCACTCGAAGGGAGCGGATCACCGGAATGGAGTTCTGGTGCGATGCGAAGGTGAATGTAGAGGCAAGATCAACGGCGAAGGTGACGTTTCCGTCGTGCGGCGCCCGCGAGGCTTCGTCTGCTGATTGGATCTCGCTCATTTCCCGGTCCAAAATTAAGGTTGCTAACTCAGTTATTCCGATATTGCGGCCTTGCTCGCAAGAGCCGTTCTACTTTAAGTATTTGCGAAACGACCACACGCCGCGTGACAAATCGGATTCGCTGGCCGCTGATAAGGTCTTCAGAGCAATTAAGCCATGCGTTTCACGTTCATCCACGCGGCCGATCTTCACATCGACAGCCCGTTCGCAGGTCTGCGACTAAAGGATAAGGACGTCGCTCGACGCTTCGCGGATGCTGGCCGCAGGGCGGTCCTGGCCCTGGTCGAGGAGGCGGTCACCAGCAAGGCGGCTTTTCTCATAATTGCTGGAGACGTTTTCGACGGAGACTGGAAAGACGTTACTACAGGATTGTTTTTCGTGCGCGCCATCAGCGCCTTGCATCGCGCGGGTATTCCCACCTTTATTGCTAAGGGCAATCACGATGCTGATAGCCTGATGTCGCGCGATCTCCCTTATCCCGACTCGGTGAATGTCTTTCCGTCCGACAGGGCAACGAGCGCGACGCTAGATGCGTATCGCGTGGCGTTGCATGGTCGCAGCTTTCCAAATCGCCTTACCGGGGAATTCGTCGAGACTTATCCCGCCCGGCACGACGGCTGGTTAAACGTTGGCGTGCTGCATACGTCGCTCGACGGCACTCGCGGTCACGACGGATATGCACCATGTACCATCGATGATCTTAGGCGTTTTGGTTACGACTATTGGGCGTTAGGACACGTCCATGCCGCGGAGATTATCAGCCGCGATCCATGGATTGTATTTCCTGGCAATTTGCAGGGACGCAACGTGCGCGAAACCGGTGCTAAGGGAGCGATGCGGGTCACCGTTGACGATGGCCGTATTGTCGATGTCAGCCCATTTGCGCTGGACGGTGCGCGCTGGGCGCACTTGGCGATCGACATATCTGACGCCGGTCGCGAGGAAGACGTTGTAGCGCGCATCACAACCACGCTTGCCGGCGCGCATCATCAGGCCGAAGGCCGTCCATTGGCGGTGCGGGTGACATTGATCGGCGCCACGCAGCTACACAATCAACTAGTTGCGCGACGCGAAACACTCGAGGACGATATTCGCGCTCGTGCTCTTCAATTTGCCGACGATTGCTGGATCGAGCAACTCAAGATCAAGACCGCTCCTCCGCCGCGGCCGGCCGCTGCATTATCATCGATTGAAAGCCTTGATCTCGACCAGTTGCTAGCCACTGCGACGGAAGATCCTGAATTTTCGCTATTGCTGGCCGACCTGATCGAAACGATCAAAGCCAGATTGCCGATAGAGCTGCACGATGACTTGCTGGCTGCGGATTTGCTTAAGTCGCTGCCGAGCGAAGCTCGTGCGCTGCTTACCGGAGCGTTATCGTGAGAATCGAGCGTCTCCATCTCGAACGTTATGGCATTTTTACTGACCGCAGCCTGGCATTCCGTCCAGAGGCGGCTTTGCACGTGGTGCTCGGCCCCAACGAGGGCGGCAAGACCTCGGCGCTGTCGGCGATCGGCGACCTGCTGTTCGGCTTCAGCGCCCGCACGGATTATGATTTCCGGCACGAAAGCAAGAGCTTGCGGATCGGCGGCGCCTTCCGCCATTCCGACGGCAGGCTGATCGTGACGCGACGTCGCAAGGGTAACAAGAACACGCTAATTGGCGACGACGATCAGGCATTGCCGGATGACACGCTAGTGCCTTTGCTCGGGAATCTATCGCGCGATGCCTTCAGTTGCGAGTTCGGCCTGACAGCTCAGGCGCTTCGGGACGGCGGCGCAGACCTGCTCAACGCCGGTGGGCGCCTCGCCGAGACCCTCGCAGCCAGTTCGGCAGGCATGACCGCCTTGTCGCGAGTCAGGGAGAGGCTGCAGAGTGAGGCCGAGGATCTTTTCACGCCACGGAAATCAGCAGGCAAGCTATTTTATCAGGTAGCCGATCGCCGCGACAGTGCCGATAGGGCATTGCGCGATGCCATCGTTACCCGCGAGTCGGTACAGGATCTTGAAACAGCGGTGGAGGAGGCGCGCGCCAATCTCGAGGCGCTCAATGCCGAGCACGCCCACAGCGGCAGTACATTGGCGCGCTGGCAGCGGACGCTGCGCGTGCGCTCAAAGCTAGCGCGGCTTGACGGGATCGCGGCAGAACTTGCCGACCTCGCCGATCTGCCCGCGGTTCCACCGCAGACCCTTGCGGATTGGCGTGCCACGCTCGATACAGATGCCGGACTGATGCAGGATATAACGGCCCTCGACTCTGCGGACGCGTTGGAGGCCGCGGAGATCGCGGCCATGAAGGTCGATGATGGCGTGCTGGCGGAAGCAATCGCGATCGACGCTTTGCGCGAGCGACTAGGTGCAGTGCGCAAGGCAATCGACGATCTGCCGCGCCGCCGCCAATCGCGCGATGACGCGGTGCGATCGCTCGAAGATGCGGCACGAAGACTGGGAATGGGCTCGCACGACATCCTATTGGAGCGACTTCCCACCGATGCCGCGCTGGCCCGGGTGCGCGACTGTATCGGCCAGCTCAATCGCGCGGCACAAGCGTTGGCGGAAGCTGAAACACGGCAGGCACGAGCCCAAAGCGAACATGACGAGTTGGCCGTCGAGGAGGGCGGGCATCAAGCCATAGGCGACGTCCAATACATAAAGCAGCGCTTTGAAGCGCTAGGCGACATTCCCGCCCAGGCAGATCGTCACCGGCGTGACATGGCGGCATTAAAATCCGACACCCAGGGATTGGAGTCGGCTCTGGCGGCAATTGATCCCGCACTCGCTTCCCTGGATCAGTTGCGCGTGCTGCCGCTACCCGAACACGTCATAATTGCAAAATTCGTCCAGGCCATCGATGTCGGTGACAATGAGATCAAGCGTCTCGGCGACGCACTGGCCACGACCGATGAATTACTAGGGTCCACCGAAGTCGAACTTGCGCGCCTACGCGGGGAAGGCGAGGTTCCGAATCGGGCCGATCTAATCAAGGCACGCCAGCAGCGCGACGCCCAACTTGGCGCTTTAGGCGCGGTGCTGGACAGCGATGCTCGGGGGCGGCTTCTGCGATTTTCCGAGGTCTCACAGTCCTCAAAAGCGATCGACGGCATCACCGATCTCTTGCTTGCCGATACCGAACGAGCCACGCGGCATGAGGATGCGCTGCAGCGTCTCGCCGCACTTCGCACGACGCGCGACCGTGACGCTGGGAAGTTGCAAGGGTTGCAGGCGCGGCTGGCGGAAGTCACGACCGCTTGGACTGCGCTCTGGGCCCCTGCTGGCCTTGCTCCGCGTAGTCCCGCGGAGATGTTACTGTGGCGGGGTAAAGTGGAGGATATTCTTGCCAGGCTCGGCAAGATGGAGTCCCAGAGGACGAATCTCGACGCGCTGGCCGCCAGCCTCGAATCCGGCAAAGCCGCTTGCATGACCTTTCTCGGTAGCGTTGGCCGGATCCCCGATGCCAGCCTGCCCATTGACAACCTGTTTCGGGAAGCCAAAGCACGTGTTGAGGAATTGCAGGCAGTGTGGGCCGAGGCCAAAGCTCACGCTGCTGCCCTGCAGCGTGTCGCACGCGAGTTGTCCGAAGCTGATGCGGCGGTTGGCAAAGCACATGCAACGCTGACAGCACAGCGTCAGGCCTGGCCTGCAGCCATGGATGGTATCGGACTTCCTGATACGGCAGGCGCGCCGGAAGCTGAGGCTGCACTTGCGGTGTGGCAATCGGTAGCTCTGCCCAAAGCCAACCACGAGAGCGAAAGCCATCGCGTTGAGACGATTGAAGCCGATCTGAAGGCCTTCGACGCCGATGTGTTTGGGATGATTGATCTCGTCGCGCCGCGTCACAAGAGCACGTCCGCCCAAGAGTCGTTGGCTCGGCTGTCGGCGGCATTGGCGGAGGCACGCACTGCCAGTGAATCGTACCGGCGGTTGCAGCGCAATGCGAGTCAACGTGCGGCGATACGCAATACGCTAATCGCGCAGCGACAGGCGGCGGGTACTTTGCTCGACGAAGCCTGCAGGGCGATTGGCGTCGGTCGCGATGACTTGTCCGCTTCGATTGCACTTACGGCCGCCCGGCACCTGCTCGAAGGCGAGCGCGTGATCCTAGAACGCGATCTGGACGAGATCGCCGATGGTCGCACTGAAGCTACGCTGCGGCAGGAGCGCGAGGGCATCGATCTCGATTTGCTTCCCGGTAACATCGCCCGCGAGGAAGTGCGGCAAACACAGCTGTTGCGTGATATCGCTGAAGCATCCGCCAACCATCACGAAAGGAAGAACCGGCTTGAGTTGCTGCTAAAGGGTCGCAATGCGCCGGCTTTGGCAGCCGAGCGAGCCGAGGCGGGCGCCGAATTGCAGTCAGTCGCCGAGCGCTGGTTGGTACGAGCCGCGGCGTCACGGCTTGCTTTGCGTGCGATCGAGAGGCATCGCGCCATGGTGCAGGATCCGTTGATCGCGCGCGCCAGCGTTTTATTCAGCATGGCGACCAACGAGGCCTTTGCCGGTCTCGTGATCGACTATGGCGACGATGATCGGCCGGTTCTGGTCGCGAAACGGCATACTGGCGAACAGGTATCGGTGGCCGGCCTTAGCGAAGGTACCCGCGACCAATTGTTCTTGGCGCTGCGCCTTGCGCTGCTGGAGCGCCGTACCTCAGAGCCGATCCCGTTCATCGGCGACGATCTACTGTCAAGTTTCGACGAGAAACGCACGTCAGCAATGCTGCGGCTCCTAGTGGCTGCTGGACAGCAGCAACAGATCATCTTGTTCACTCATCACCGCCACGTAGTCGATCTCGCGCGCTCGGTGAACGAGCAGTTGATCGAGGTGATTGATCTGTGAATTGCAATGGGTCTTGCGCAGGCTCCTGTCAGACGGCCGGAATGCTCAGCCGCTGGACGACTTGTCCGATGACAGCGAATATGTGACGACAAATCAGGATAGATGATTTCTGCTATTGGTTCACCAGAATTGACACATGATCAGATCGAGAGTCCTTGAGCGCATTTTGTACTTTGCTCGGAGACTGTCTGCGCTTGAGCTGTTTCGCGGAGCACACTTTGGATCGACAACATAGCACGCCTATTCTTCTCACCGCAGAGGGACCCTCGGTTGCTCTTGAGCCTCTCCCGCAGCAAGGGCCCGCGGCCGCTTTGCTTGAGGCTGAAATACAGGAGTTGGTCCATTCTCACCCGGCGGCTCTGCCGATTGCCGAAATTGATCCGATGTTTGTCGGTGCAATTAGCGTTTGTCGGGAGATGGCGCTCGACCGGGCGGGGCGTGTCGACAATTTCCTCATCACCCCCTCCGGGCTGCCGGTGTTGGTCGAATGTAAGCTGTGGCGCAATCCCGAAGCGCGGCGCGAGGTGATCGGCCAGATCCTCGACTATGCCAAGGTGCTCAGTCGATGGTCTTTCTCCGACCTTCAGCGAGAAGTGGGGCGCCGCACCGGCATGGGACCGGACGCTCTTCTAAAACGTGTCCGTGCCTTCGCCCCTAGTGTTAATGAGGTCCAATTCACGGACGCTGTCACGGCCAACCTGCGCCGCGGCCGCTTTTTGTTGCTGATCCTCGGTGATGGGGTACGCGAAGATGTCGAGGCGATCGCAAGTTATCTGCAGATCCATGCGGGATTGCACTTCACCTTTGGTCTCGTCGAGTTTCCAATCTACCGTCTGCCCAGTGGTGAGCGTTTAGTCGTTCCCCGCGTCCTTGCCCGCACAACGACCATTTTGCGAAATGTCGTGGCCGCACCTGAAGGCTTTGTCTTGCAGGATCCGAACCAAGCCGCGGCTGAAGAAGACGCAGGGGTCGATCCCGACCGCGCCGCCTTGGCCACCGCGCAACAGGCGTTCTGGAAGGAGTTTTTGGACTCCTATTTGCGCCTGGACGATCGTAGCCAGGCCGTTCCCAAACCCGCACGTCAGGGCTATCTCGCATTCATGCTGCCAGCGCCTCAGGGCAGCAGCTGGCTCACCGTCTACCGAGACCTGCACAAAGGGGAGGTCGGCGTCTTCCTTTCCGCTAGTCAGAACAGCCCCGGTGAAACAGCGATGAACGAAATCGTCGCCGATTGGGACGAAATCAAACTCGCTTTGAACGGTACTGCTCGCCTCACGGATGACCCGTACAGCCGCAAGCGGATCATTGACTCGAGGTCAGTAGGAGATTTGAGCGATGCCGCCATTCGAAAGGAAGCCTTTGATTGGTTGGCGGAGCGGGTGAACACCTTTGTAAACGTCCTGCGCCCGAGAATACGCGATGTGGTCGCAGATGGAGAGCAACGCACTAACTAGCGCACACAGAGGTTGAAAACGTGGCGTTCCGAAATCCCAAATCAACGCTATCTGTTTAAAATGTTCAGTGGCAAAGAAATAAGCCCCGGTTTTCATAAGGTCTAGTATGCGAGCGGCAGCGCGCGTGGCTCTCCGATCACGCGGTTTTCTTACATAACAACGCATACGCGAGTCGTGATCCGCAGATGCACAGACCTTCTTGGCTGCGGGCGAGTACCAGACCGCGAGCAATGGTCAGCCGGCTCTTGGTTTTCAACGGAACGGCGCCAAACCAGCTACATACTATGAATATTCTCGGCGGAGCAAACACCGACTATTGCGGAAAATCGGGGGGCTTTAGTCCGGATGTCTTAGCTGCGTTGGCATCGGATAACCAGGCCTTGAAGCGCGGGGCGTCATACGGCCAAACGCCCATCCATGCGGCGGGCGGGGATTGCTCGCGCCCGACGCCAGTAATGCACCAACGCGGTGGAATGGGTTCGAGAAATAAACGCTTGCGTTGGCCCGGTGTCATGCAGCGCGTCATCTTCGACTTTGCGGCTAAAAGAAGAGCCTCGTGGTCTTCGAAGACCGTGAATACCCGAACTCCGCTGCCAGTGTCTGCCACTACCAGACGGTCTGCCTTGGAAGAAACGTCGACGAGGTTCATGTTGTCGGTGGGCTTCCATGTGCCGAAATAATATCTAAAGCCGCGGCCAGCCACCGCCGAAATCCCACCGTCTTGAACCTCAACCTTCCAATCAGTACGTGGCGCGGGCGGAAAGTCCCCGGCACGCGAAATCTCACTGTCGATCGCTTGCGACTCAGTTGTCGTGAATGATTCCGAAGGTTTTTCTCGCCAATTCCAAAATATCACGGGATCGTGGGCGGTTTCGATCCGCACCCAACTGCCATTTGCGCTAAACGTTGGCGTCACGATGTCATCTTCTGAGTCGTCAGGCCTCGGCGAACGTGCCCGAAAGGCAAGCCGTTTCCCGGAGTCCAAATCCCAAATGCGAACTACACCATCCCGCATGTAGGCAGGCGGCATCGAGTATCGGGGAGGGCTGGCCGTCACCAAGTAGCGGCCATCGGGACTGATTTTCATGCCTGTAAGCGGGCCTGGAAGATCGTCGCTGTGCGATTCAAAGAATTGAGAAGTGTCTAAGGTAGAGCGGGCTTTCAAATTGAAGCGGCTCCACATTCGTACGGTGCCGTCGGCTCCCGCCGTAAAGACTTGCTCTGCGTTTTCGTCCACGTCGAAACATTCAACAGGCGCTTCCCCAGTCGGGATGGAAAATGCCAACTCACCGTCATCGATCCGACGAATTTCGATATGGTTGTCAGGCGATATGCTAGCCATCCATTCTTTGTTACTGCTGAGTATCGGCTTGCGCCCCTGATATCGCTTTAACTGCTTTCCGTCCCAGTCATAGAGGGCGACCCCCGATTGATCGAGAGACGCAACGATTCTCTTTTGCACTGGCGCAAACTGAACATCACCAAGGTCGGATGTCCGGGTAGAAGGCACCTCGTCAAATTCATGGAGAGTCGATATTTGATGAAGGTTGAGCGCGCTGAACAAGGAATAACTGCCAGCATAATGCGCTCGGCTGGCGTGCGTAGTTTCTTGGACTATGAACCTTGACCCATCGTCGCTAACGCCCACAATCCGGTCGAATAGTGCGTGGTCCAGTTTCGTGATTTTTGTTCTACCGTCCCATACTCCGAAACCCTGTTCGCCCCGGACAAGTATTTGCTTTCGAGCGCTGACAACTATGGGTGGTTCAGCGTTGGCGCTAGTAGAACTTAATGTAGATATCTTTTTGCCGTTCTGCGCGTTCCAAAGGCTCGCATGCCCCTCGACATCCAATGCAGTTATGAGGCTTCCGTCTTGATTGAAGGCCATATTGCCGATTTGGATTGAACCTCCTTCGAGGCTTGCAAGACGGATTCCTGTTGCGAGATCCCATATCTCCCCCACATGGGATTTGAGTGTCAGGGCCAATCGCCTCCCGTCTCCGGAAATCAAAATCGAACTGTCCTCCGCCACATCGGGGATCTCAGCAATCCGGGCTCCTTCGCGATCCCAAATCCGAGCTACGCCTGCGGAAGCAACGGCTACAATCCTATCTCGAGACTTGTTGACACCGACCTTTCTGGCTTGCCCCAGCTCGCTTTGCAGTAATGAGCGCCCCCCATTGGAAAAATCCCAGATGGCCAGGGAGTTATCTTTTGAGATTATAAGTACCTTATTGCCGTCCCCAAGCCATTGGACTAGCGAAGCTGGGCCTGCACGAGAGAACAAAGCGGCTTCATTTTGCATCTCAAGCGCATCGAACAACCTCTGCTGAGCTTCGCGTACCAGTGGCCGCTCGACTTCTTCAGTTTTGCTCGGCAGCGCCTCGATGGCAATGAGCGCCGCTGTGACCGGATCGGAAGCCAGATTTTGCCGGGAGACGTCTGCAAGGTATCTAGACTGTGTCGTCAGCGCTTTGTTGCGCTGCTCTTCCGCGATCCTACGCTCGCGATCGGCAGTCAAATAGAGGCCGGATACCCAGAGAATGGCCATCACGAGTGGCGCAGCGTAGACTGTCAGTTTGATCGGTTCTGCATTGTTGGCAAGAATAGACAATATGGCATCGAACGGCTTGGGTACTCGGCTATCAAACTCCGCGATGCGCGCGTCTTCCGATAAGACAGGTAGCCACCATCTCTGCATATAGGCGTCGTTGGGTTTCTTAAGACTATCTTGAAAATAGCCGCTATGACCAAATTCAGAGTATCGGTTCCTGAATGCAGCGCTTGTCGAACCGCTGAATCCGATCCTTCCAGCCATGCCTGTGAAGAGCACAAAGAATTGGCTTAACAGGAGTACCGAATCCTTTGTTCCGCAGTCATTGACTACGCGCTTCACTCTGGACCCGATTAGATCCCGCCAAGCAAATCCAGCTTTCAACACACTTCCCGCCAAGATGATGGTGTGAAATCTGGTTTGATCCTCGCGCGGTAACCCCGCAATGCTCCAGCCGATGATGTGTGTTCCAAAGCTATGCCCAACCAGATCGATCCGAGACCAAGCCTTCCTGCTGCAAAGTCTAATCAGCTCTCGGCGAAACTGTCGAACGACAAGCCATCTAAAGAAGGGAATGACAAAGCCAATGATTGAGAAGACGCCGTATTTGTAGTTTATAAATTCAACGTCTTGCGCCGGCGGATTTCCGCAAACAAGCTGCTCAAGCCGCTCTTGCCATTGACCAAATGTCTGTATTCCGTGAACGGTAACGATCAGATGCGAGCTTGAATTGTCGATTTCTGCCACGCTTACCGCTCCCCCGAAGCTATGCAAACTTGCAGCTGTACGATCAGGCTAGCAGCAAACGACCCAGGGATTCCAGCCATCGCGGCCCCAATTTCGTAGGGTTTAATTAGGAAGCCTGCCCACTGATGAGCGTTGCGCGAGGTTCATGCACAACTCGGGTCGATGGTTCGAGTTCGTCTTGAGGCCATCGCAGCGGCCTGCCATTGGCGTCAAATCAAAGGCTTGAGAAAGTACGAAACAGCCTACGGGTTTGCCGCTGATCTTCTCTCGGAAGTTATCGAAATGCAGGACAGCTAGACCCCAAATCGATCGCCGGAAGCTTGGGGCGGCAGGGAGCTGCAGTTCGCTCAGCAAAGGGTCTCACTTCGTCTCCATGGAGAATTCCCTCCGAACTTACCGATGCTGCTTGGCGCGTTGCCGGTAGACTTGCGTTGGTTCTAGGTCGCAAGACGGAGGAAGTGCGGTGGCTGCATCAGAAGGCGGAACGTTTCAGGCGCACGCTGAGCAAATGCCGCTCTATAGCAGAACGAGCCTTGAGTAGACACGACAATGAGCGCTTGTTGCGGCTGGCCGTTGAATGGGACAAATTGCGCCGGAGTGGCGAGCATCGGAACTCTATATTCGACCTGCACAAGTGAAGTACTTCGCAGTCGCGAGAGCGGCTCCTCCGATCGCGCCGAGCGCAGTGGACGACGACGTACCGACCCGCCAGTGCACAGGCCTCACGCCGACTTACGTTGCGATTTGGCCGGCTTTTTTGGCGCGGTTGCCTTCGGAGGCTTTTTGCCTTGGATTGACATTAGCATTTCCTTTTGACCCGCCGCCGCTTTTGGCGGCTTCTTGGCCGACTTCTTCGTAGCTTTGGATTCTGACGCAGCTCCGGAGACGCTTCGACGCAGCGCCTCCATCAGGTCGACCACGTTCTCACCGCGTGGGCGTTCCTTCGGCGTGATTGTCTTGCCAGCTCGCTTTTGATTGATCAGCTCGATGAGAGCGCTTTCGTATTGATCTTCGAACTTCTCCGGTTCGAAGCGCCCCGCCTTCTGATTGACGATGTGCCTGGCCAAATCCAGCATATCCTTCGTGACTTTTACATCCTGAATCTCATCGAAGTACTCCTGCTCGCTGCGCACCTCGTACGGGTAGCGAAGCAGCGTGCCGACGAGACCCTTATCCATCGGCTCGAGCGCGATAATGTGCTCGCGGTTCGTCAGGACCACCCGTCCGATTGCGACCTTGTCCATCTCGCGGATGGTCTCACGGATTACCGCGAAAGCGTCGTGCCCAACCTTGCCGTCCGGACGGATGTAGTAGGGACGAATCAGGTAGCGCGGGTCAATGTCGGTACGATCGACGAACTCATCGATCTCGATGGTCCGCGTAGACTCCAACGCGATCTCCTCGAGCTCCTCCTTCGAGACCTCGATGTACTGGCCCTTCTCAAGCTCATAGCCCTTGACGATGTCCTCGTTCGGCACCTCGTCGCCGGTGTCTGCGTCCACCTTCAAGTACTTGATGCGATGGCCGGTCTGCCGGTTGAGCTGGTTGAAGGAGATCTTTTCGCCCTCAGATGTGGCCGGGTAAAGCGCCACCGGGCAGGTAACCAGAGACAATCGCAGGAAGCCTTTCCAGTTGGCGCGCGGTGCCATTTACGCAGAACTCCTGTTTCGGGACCCACAGAGTCAAGACGAACGATTGCGCCCGGTTCCGACCGCCCGAATGGGCCCACAGGATGATTTTTTCTAACGGGGGATCGACTCCATTGTTCCTGATATGTTCTAATCGGGCATGACCGACCGACCCGCGAGCTGGCGCATGCCGACCCCGAAGCAGATGGAAAAGATGATTGGTGCCGTCCGCCGAACCATGCCGCCCGCGCCTGGATTGGCTCCAGACGACGACCTGCCGCCTGAATACTGGCAGGCGCTTCTCGACGACAGTCGTGCGGAGACGAAGCCTGGGCATTCCGCCGGGGCTTTGCGGCTATCCCAAATCTCGCACCATATCCTGCGGCTTAGCTGTAGCCGGTGCGGTAGGCTGGTCGAAATCCAGAAGGTCGACGCCACGCGCCTTTACGGCGCGGATGCGGTCTGGAAGGAGGTCGGCCAGCGTCTGTTAGATAACACCTGCACGCAGCGGACTGGCCGTTACGAAGAGGATGGCTGCTGGCCGACGTTCGACTAAGCCCGTCGATGGCGCCGAAGTACCATCCGACACCCCTCTCCGGGACCGATCGAAAGGCGCTCGGCAAAGAGCTCAGCAAAGCCCGCGCGATGACCACGATTCTGGGAGCGCAGTCGGCTGAAGCCCGTGCCAAGGGCGAAGCTCTCATCCGTAGGGCCGACAAGCTGCTGTGCGAATCTTGGAACGAGAAGTTGTGGGCAGATGGGGGACCGATCGATCCGTCCCCCACGATCGACCAAGCCGTGAATGGCGGCTACTCATCGCTTGAGATCCAATGCTCGCGCTGCAAGACCAAGAGGGATGTCGACCTAGCCGCGCTGCGGCATCCGCCCACCACATTGGTCCACGACCTTGCGAGCCGGCTTCGCTGCAGCAACTGTGCTAAGGCCGGCCGACGTCCGGCCGCCACGCTCCTGCAACTGAGACCCGGTCCTGGCCAGGCATCTCCGGAGACCTGAACATGTGCAATCTCTACTCCATGACGAAGAACGTGGACGCGATTCGTCACCTGTTTGGAGTGCTCAACAGCAGCGTCGGAAACTTGCCCAGCATGCCGGGCATCTTCCCGGACTACCCGGCCCCTATCGTCCGCAATGCTTCGGGTGGACGAGAGATCGTCATGGCTCGCTGGGGAATGCCATCGTCGCAAAAGGCACTCCTGGACGCGACGAAGAAGCGCGCGGAGAAACTGGAAGCCAAGGGCAAGACGGTGGATTTCAAGGACTTGCTCCGCATGGAGCCGGACAGCGGCACAACTAACATCCGGAATGCAACTAGCGCGCATTGGAAGCGGTGGCTCGGAGCAGACAATCGCTGCCTAGTCCCTCTGACGTCGTTTTCCGAGTACGACACGATTGAAGGCAAGAAGGTGCCGGTGTGGTTCGCCCTCGACGAGTCTCGGCCCCTTATCGCTTTCGCGGGCATCTGGACGAGCTGGACATCGGTGCGGAAGGTCAAGGAAGGCGAAGTAAACGCCGATGTTTTCGGTTTCCTGACCTGTGAGCCGAATGCCGAGGTGAAACGCGTCCACCCAAAAGCAATGCCCGTCATCCTGACGACTACTGAGGAATACGGCGTCTGGCTCCGTGCCCCCTGGGACGAGGCTAAGGTGCTGCAGCGGCCGCTTCCGGACGAGGCGCTCAAGATCGTTGCCACCGGAGAGAAGGAAGACCCAACGCCCAGCACGTAGGTTCTGCACAGGCCTGCGGAACAGGTGGACAAGGCCTCGCCATGATGATTCGGAATCCCTGCTACGTGCTAACCGCACGGAACGCCGGCGGGACGGAGGGATTCGTCCGGGCAGGAGCAATCTCTTATGCTGATCACTAAGGAAAGACGCCCGGCGATCCGGACGCTGCGCGGCTGGGCAACCTTGCTTCTACAGGAGGCCGGCGCCATCCGGGAGTGCGAGGAGCATGGGTGGATGCAAGAACGTGCCGACCCGCACGCTCGCGACCGAGCACTGGAAATGGCGAGAGAAGATCCGCCCACCGGCCTGTCTCCAGACCAAGCCGTGGTGCAGATCCGGGAAGTCCTGGACTCAATAGGTGACACCTGCCCGGATTGCCGGGCGACCTAGGCTGTCACGCCCGCGTCAGCTGCTCAGAATATCAGGTGATTGATCTCCCCAGTTCAGATGGGCGCGTTTCGTGCAGTGGGCTATTCGTGAACTGCCGCACCCTCATTTACTCCCAGCCCTTGGGAGGGCGCGTTGTCTCGGGCAGCGAGAGCCGAAAACCCTTGAAGGTCATTCTTGGAAACTAGCGCCAGCCCTTGATCTCGCGCAAGAGTTGCGTTTGGATAGACCGCTTGGGGGAGAAAGAAATGCGGTCGCTGGGAATTGCTTTGCTCTGTGTGGGACTTGGAGGATGTTACGCAACAGGCGCAGATGTTCGTGCCAAACTGGGCCAAGACTACGTGGGAAAAAATGTAGATGCTCTTGTCGTTCGTTGGGGTCCACCCGTCAGTAGTTTCAAAATGAACAGCGGCGAAATCGCCCATAGCTGGCAGCTGGCGAGTGGGAGCTCATTTTCGGTCTCTCGTGACGGTCGAGACAGCGCATCGGGAAGTTCGCAGGGATACGCTTGCAAGGTCAACGTCGTTGCATCGCCGAGCGGCACGATCAAAAGTCTCGACACTGAAGACAAGGACAATAGTCTTTATTACGGACCCATTCCTACTGGCGTCCAGCTTGGCAGCGTTTGTGCAGAGCAACTTGGAATGAAGCAGTAGAGGCTGGTGTCTTCGCTGCCCTACTCGATGACAGGCTGATGGTCGCTGTATGCGTTCCACATCGCGGTTCGTTCTCATCGCTCTGTTTGCGCTCGTCACGCCAGCCACTGCGGCAATCGAGCACATGGCCGACTCCCTGCATGTGGGCCGTGCCTCCGGCGACCGTGATCAGTGGCAACGGATCGATTTCCGCTCCTCGGGACAGCCCCGGCCAAACGCAGCACAGATCAAAGTCGCCATCCGCACTAAGGGCCTTAGCATGCAGGGCCTGATCCGAATTCCGGGTGCCCCAGCATCGAACTTCGACACCGGCAACGGCAACGGTTTGACCGTCGTTGACCTAATAAACGTCGGCCGTGCTAGCAGCGGCTATGCTGACATTGTCGCGCTCGAAATATTGTTCACCCAAACGACCCCGGGACAATTCTACGAGGTGTTTGCGGTCGCTGATGGCGACTAAGCCAAATAGATCTGCTAAAATGCAGGCCCGGGGACGCCCGCTGATGGCTAACTCGCTCGTCATACGCAAGGGAACAAACCCAGAGAAGCGCAGCCGAGCCCTTCGCGCGGCGCAATACCTGCGAATGTCGACCGAACTTCAACGCTATTCTCTGCAGAACCAGGCTGCTGCCATAGCCGCGTATGCCCAGCAACAAAACCTCACGATTGTTCGTGACTATATCGACGAAGGTCGTAGCGGCTTAAGAATCAAAGGCCGGGCGGGTCTTATCGAACTGATTAAGGACATCGAATCTGGGGACGCGGATTTCGATCACATCCTCGTTTACGACGTCAGCCGGTGGGGCCGTTTTCAGGATGTCGACGAAAGCGCGCACTACGAGTTTGTCTGCAAGCAGAAAGGTGTCCAGATCGCCTATTGCGCAGAGCAATTTGACAACAACGGGAGCCTTCTGTCGAGCATTGTCAAAAACATAAAGCGAGTGATGGCGGCCGAGTACAGCCGAGAGCTCTCGGTCAAGGTCCATGCCGGGCTATGCAGGTTGACCAGCCTTGGATATCGCGCGGGGGCGCCTATCACCTACGGTCTTCGGAGAGAGCTGATTGACGAAAGTCATCGATCGAAAGGGCGACTGGGCAAGGGAGAATACAAATCCCTCAAAACCGACCGGGTGCGCGTCCGAGCCGGGTCCGACGAAGAAGCCGAGATTGTACGATTGATCTTTCGTCAGTGTGCGGTTGAAGGAAAGTCGGATGCGGCGATCGCCCGAGGCCTCAATCGTGCGCGGGTCGGGAACCAGCACGGGCGACCGTGGAGCTACCGGATGGTGCATACCATTCTGAAGAACGAGAATTACATCGGGAAAGTCGTCTATAACCGCACCTCGAAGCAGCTCGGGCAAAAGCTAAAGCGTAACCCTCCCGACCAGTGGGTCCGCAGTGCCGGAGGTTTAAAGCCCATCGTTGATGAGGAACAGTTTGCACGCGCCCAGCGCATCATGGCCGATCGCTACATTACAATCTCCGGAGACGAGATGTTGAAACGGTTGCGCACGACACTTGTGCGCAAGGGACGGCTGACCACGCGGATTATCAACTCCGCGCCCGGGCTTCCTTGCTCAGATTCTTACGTTGATCACTTCGGCTCGCTTCGGAAGGCCTATGCGCTCATCGGCTATTCCGCGTCGCGCGATTGCGACTGGATTGATTGCCGTGATCTCTGGTCCGGAGTTCTGGAGCAACACAAGGACCGGGCGACCGAGGCGCTCAAAGGCAACGACGGAATATGCATCAGCTCCAATGGGGCCGGGGTCGGACTGAAGATAAACGGTCTCAGCCTGTCCTTTCTTGTTGCTCGACAGGGCGCGAAGCCCAGGCCGGAGTACGTGGATCACTGGAGAGTCTACACCTGGCCGGTTCCTCTCGGATTGTTGGTGGTGCTGCGGTTGGACAGCGCCAATCGAGCCATTCGAGACTATGTGCTGCTTCCTCTCACTAAAAGGTGCGACGGCCATTATCTCAGGGTCTCGGATATGGCTTTAGCCCGCCTCCACGCGCTGCGGTTCGAGAGGTTTGACGAGCTTATCGATGCCGTCAGAAAGAGAATGGCAGCCAGCCGCGCCGCGTTAGCCACGACAATCCCAACGAACAAACGAGTGAAATCAAGCCGGCCCAAAACCAAGAACGGCCGCGCGCGGCGTTGATGGATTGCAGATAGAGAAACGCTCCGAGCAGTGTTCCGTAGTTCCTTCTAAAGTCTCCGTTGAGCTTGGCGATCTTGAATAGCTCCGAAGACGTTTCGTATCCGTCGGCCACGATGCTGGCTCCTATATCGACTACCAGCACCCTATGAACCACTGTTTTGCCCGACGGAGCAAGACATATTTCGGTTCTTTCGAAATTGTTATCGAGCTCGTTGGAGGCGACTAGCGCTCTGACACCAGGGACTGTGCGATGGGGGTCATAGAGGACCGAAGGGGAACGTAGAAGGACAATTGGAATTGCGCTGGAGGCTGCCCAGTATCCCGCCGCAGAGCACGCCTGCTCCGTCGGAGGCCACCGCACGCACGCATGACCGCCGCCCCGCGTTCAGCGATCCGGTGTTGTGACGGCGCGACACCGGATCGTCCAAAAATGCGACGGAGACGAGTAGATGCCCGCGGCTTCGTTGCGGATGCCCGACTGCACGTCAGAACACGCCCGGGATCAACATCGCGACCTTTTCCCTGTAGTGACGGTATTGATCGCCGAACAGCGCCACGAGATCGCGTTCCTCGAGCCAGATGCCGAAAAAGATGTAGGCGGTCGTCACGGATGCGAAGAGCAGGTGACCGACGGTCATGGTGGGCGTCGTCCAGAATGCGATGATGAAGCCCAGATAGATGGGATGCCGGATAAGGCCATAGAGTCCGGGCGTCCTGAACTTTATGGGCGCGGCCAGCCGCCCTAGGAAATGCGAGACAACCTGCGTCAGGCCGAACAGCTCGAAATGGCTGATGAGGAACGTGCTGTAGAGCACGATGAGCCAACCAATGAAGTGGCCTGCGACGGCGGCATACCCGAGCGACGGCGTCTCGATCGACCAGATCTCCGCCGGCATAGGCTGCCACTGCCAGAACAGCAGGATCAGGCTTAGGCTCGCCAACAGCACATAGGTGCTGCGCTCGAGCGCCGGCGATGCGACGCTGGCGAACAGCCGCTTGAAGCCCTGTCGCGCCATGCCGCTATGCTGGACCGCGAACAGCGACATCAGCGCGAGATTGACGACGAGTGCATACGCGAACGAAGGCGCCGCACCGCTGTCGATCGTCTTCGGAACGATGAGCCGTGAGATAAAGCCGATGGCATACAGAAATGTGCCGAAGAAGACGAAATAAGAGAGTACGCCGTAGCTAAGCACAAGGCTGCGTGCGGCAAGCGAGCTCTGGGCCGGGACCGGCCCGTTCTGCAGGGTGATGGACATGTTGCTGATCTCCTGATGTGCGATTGATTGGGATGAGGGCCACGGCGAAGTCCGATCCACCGCCGTGGCCGTCGGTGGACTCAGATGCAGGTGAGCCCGATGCAGACCTTCTTGACGTTGCACAGGCTGCCGAGGCAGTCGACCGCCTTCCGCTTGGCCGGGCTGTCGCGGACGGTCACGCCTCCGCCCCCCGCGCTGCGATGATCCCGGACCTCCGGTTGTCCCTCACGATGGTCACGCACCACCGGCTTGTCGCGATGGTCGCGGACATTCGTCGCGGCGGAAGCCGTGGTGAGCGTCATCACCACACCAGCCATTCCGATCGTCAGCGCGACTGTCGTCTTAACGGCATTCTTGAGGACATTGCTGTTGAATGAATGCTTGGACTTGAAGGGCGAGTTCATGGCTTTCTCCTACGTTGGAAGCGTTGTTGCAGGGACGTGCGTACTCGGACGGCGAACGCCGATCTGCCTTCGTCGTCGGAGTTGGTGAGGCACGACGCTGACGGCGCCGGCCATGGATCGTTGAAGACGCGCTACGCTCAGCGCGTGCGATGGTCGCGAAGCTTTGGTTCCGCCCTCGCCGTGACGCAGCCGCCATCGGACGTGTGGGTGTGGTTGCGCGGGTCGCAGAATGTCCTCTGCGCCTGGTTGGCCTGGCCGCCGCGATGATTGCGCACGACCGGATACTCCGCCTTGGCGGCAGCGGGCGAAAGTGAGCCGGCAACGATGAGAACGAGCATCGCGGCGCGGACGCCGGGTGCGCTGCGGCAGCGGGCATTGTCGCTCTGCCGGTCGCCGAGCTTGTTAATCAGGAATTGCGTGGCCGCCTGTTCGCGCTTGGCCAGCATGTCCGCAACCGCCCGGTTGACGAACCGGCGTAGCCGCAGGAGCACGGCAGCAAGGTATCGGTGCGACGTTCTCAGCGCGGGCGCCTGATAGAGCGTGGACATGAGATTTCCTTTCGATGAATGCAGAATGACGGCGCCCGCGCTGCAGTCAGTAACTGGACGCGCAGTTGTCGTATTGCCTGTTGCAGGTCCAATTGATGCAGGCAGTCCAGTCGCCCCTGCCTGCGGCGCCCGCGCAACGCTGGTTGCAGAGCCTGTATTTCTGAATGCAGCTCATCTTGGCTGCATCGGCCGTTCCGGCCGAACTCAGAACCGAGCCGGCCACTAGACCAGCGATCAGCACGAGAGATTTCCAGAAGGACTTGTTCATGTATTGCTCCTTATTGATGGGTTGGTTGTCCTGACTGGTGGACGCTCGCCGAAGGCTATTCCGCTGCAGCCGACGGCTGTACGGGATCTGCGCGCACGACGACGGTGGCGGCGACCTTGTAGAATTCCTCGCCCGGCATGCCGACCCGACGCGCATGCTCACGGATGGACTCACCGTCGCCCGCCTCATAGATGCAGAACGTGCCGATACGGCCGTCAGCCTCGTGCACCACGTAGCTCCGGACCCAGCGCACGCGGTCCGGCATCTGCTCGTTTCCGATTCGGGCCGATTTCGCGCCTGCAGCCTCAAGCTCGGCGAGGTTGGCCCAGGCGCTCGGGCGGCGAATGACGTAGAGTTCCATGTCAGATCTCCTCAGGGTTGTTTGACAGAGCAGCGGCGAACGACCGCATGGGAGCTATAGGCGCAGGCGGCGCTGACCGTCCTTACCGGGGCCTGATCATTTCCTGATGCCTGGCTGAACCTTTCTCGTCCTGCCCGGACACACCGAGATGATCCTCAGGTTCGGACCCTTCGAGCTCGACGAAGCGAGCCGCGTCGTTCTGTGCGCTGGGCGCGAGGTCGCCTTGCAGCCGAGGGTGTTCGATCTACTGGCCTATCTGGTGCGCAACCGCGGGCGGGTGATCGGAAAGGACGTGCTGCTGGACGCGATCTGGCCGCACGTGACTGTCACTGACAATTCGCTGCAGCGCGCCGTGAGCTTGCTCCGCACGGTCCTGCGCGAGGGCGGCATGGATGGTGCCATTCGCAACATCCCGAGCAAGGGCTATCGTTTCTGCATCGACGATGAGGCGGAGGTACAGCCTCACATCCCCGCGACGACGGGCGAGCAGGCCCAGGGCGTGCGGACAGGGGCACAGCGCGCAGCGTCCGCACAGCTGTGGACCAAAGCCGCGGCCTTGTTCGAAGCGGCCGATGCAGCCGGGATTTTGGATGGCGCGGATTTGCATCAATGGGCCCTCGCTCTCCAATGCACCGGCAGGAGCGATGCGGCCATGCCGGTTCTGGTTCGTGCCGTCGCGGCGCATACCGAAGCCGGCAATGTGCCGCCGGCCGTCCTCGATGCAATCACCCTGTCGGGCCTTTACTTCGAGCGCGGCCAGGCCGCGATCGCCAAGGGCTGGCTCGCCCGTGCCGAAGACTGGGCCGCCGAGGTCGAGGATGCCGCGACGGCGGCGCTGGTCCTTTGGATGAAATCGAAGGTCGCAGCCTTCGATGGCGAGCCGGATCTGGCGCTCTCGCTGGCCGATGAGGCCTATGGCGTCGTGCGCCACAAGGACGCCGTCGGCATCGAGGCGCTGAGCCTCGTCTATCGCGGCTTCTATCGGCTATGCCTTGGAGATACGCGCGCCGGTCTGGCCGACCAGGATCATGCGGCGACCCTGGCGCTCTCCAGTAACCAACTCGACCCCGTCATGGGCGGAATCCTCTACTGCAACATCTTGTGGGCCTCGCGGATGTTTGGCGACTGGGCTCGCGCCGACCAGTGGACGCTAGGCTACCAGAATTTCTGCTCCGAAAGCGGGGTCGAACTGACCGGCTCGTGCCAGCTCCACCGTTCCGAAGTCCTCGGCGTCAGGGGATCGCTCGGCGAGGCCCTCATCCGCATCGAGGACTCGCGCCTCAACAGCGACGCGCCATGGTCGATCGGCGATGCCAATCGCGTCCTTGGCGACATTCAGTCCGCCATCGGCAACGACGACCCTGCACTCGAAGCCTATGATCGGGCATATTCACTCGGCTGGTGCCCGGAACCAGGTCGCGCCATGCTGCTGCTGGAGCGAGGCGAGGCGGAAGCGGCCCATGCGAGCCTCGAGCGCAGCCTGATTGGCAAGACTTGGTGGACGCTGCAGCGGCGCGGCATCCTGTTCGCGCATCTGGCGCTGGTCGCCGCGCATACCGGCCGTCGCGACCAGGCGCTGGAATTGATCGAGGAACTCGCGGGCAGTGCCGACCGCTGGCCTATGCCGTCAATCCGTGCGCTCACCAACGAAGCGCAATCGGTGCTCGCGCATGCCGGTGGCGACCTCGAGGCCGCCTTGCGTCACCTGCACCTCGCCCGGCAGCTCTGGTCGAGCATCGAGGGACGGGTCCAGGCCGTGAGGCTGCGACTGCGGATCGCGACGATGCAGCTCGAATGCGACGACGTTCGCGGCGCCGCGGCCGAAGTTCATGCAGCTCAGCTCGTGGCGCGCGAGCTTGGCTCGCACAAGCTCGAGGCCGGCTCCAGGGAATTGCAGCGCAGGATCGAGACAAGACAGACCGGCCGCGCCGCCTAGCCATCATGGTCAAAAGCAGCCGGTACCAGCGATAATCTGCCCAATGGGCGGAGAAGGTTCGAGCCCAGCGCCTCTCCCTCCGCCACCCAGCTGGTGGCCACATTGTCATAGCAAATCAGTGCGTTGCAAGGGTGGTGGGGCTTTGTGTCTCCATTCTGGCCCCCAATCTGTCCCCCAAGTGCCTTCTACATCGCTGGTAGAGGCAGGGTCGAAGTATCGGACAGAACGTGCACTCCCATCACTCGCCGTCGCACTTCCTCAGTAGCCCCCTGTGTAAGGGAGTAGGCGAACCTCCTCAGCTCTTGGATGCGGCGGTCGATCTCTCCGTCGAGGTTCGTGAAGACATGGGTTGCGGTGGTATGGCGGAACGCTTGTGACCAGCCCCTGACAGTCTTGTGCAGCAACACCATTGCCTGATGATAGCGCAGCACGTGCGATGTTGACTGTCCCGACGCCGCTAGCCTCATCTCCTTCTTCGCCTGGGCAACTAGTGCGTCGCACTTCCTCAAGAAAGCGGTGGTTGCGGCTGATGAGGGCTGTCGTGAGGTCCCCGAAACCCTGTAGCCGAGCACGTCAGTTCCGTCATGGATGTTGCCCTCATCGAACTTGCCGGACTGTCGAGCGGCGCGGTCGTTTTCGTCGTAGACATCCATACCAATCAAGGCCAATCGATCCCGCGCCGAAGCAAAAGCAGCCATGACCTTTGCTCTCGTGGGTCCCAGAATGATGAAGTCGTCGATGTACCGGACGCATACGATGCCTCGGCCGTTCATCTGCTCGTCAAAATCCCGGAGCGCGATGTTTGCGGCGAGTGCGGATAAGGCAGAGCCTTGGGCCACACCAAGGTCTGCATCGGGAAAAAGGACGAATTGATCGCGCTCCTCCAGCTCAGCCTTGTTGCTCAGGTTCGTCGCAAGCGCGATCTTGAAGAGTTCTGTGAATTCTTCATCCGCAACCGCATGGGACACGAACTCATTCACCCGTGCCAGGGGTATGCGAGTGAAGAAGTCTTTGATGTCTGATCTCACAAACCACGACTTGCCGCTACGAACGGCATGGTCGATCAACGACAGTCCATGAGGCACGCCGCGGCTCTTGACACCACCCACGCTCGTTCTTGTTTCCATGACCTGTTTCACGGCGGGCACGCCGGGCCATCTTTTTCGAGCCGGCGACGTATCAGAGCCAAAACCTTGCAGTACTTCAAGGATCGCTCGACGCACGATGCGATTGTCGATGGGGGCCATCACTAATGGACGAAAGCCCTTTCCCTTCCCCTTGGGGATGGTGATCCCTTTTTCCCCATCGAAGGCGAACGTGCTGTTGCGAAGGCGCTTGCTGATCTGTTCGACGTTGTTGAGCCAATTCTCGTCGTAACTCTTGATGGCACTAACAGTCGTTTCGCTAGGGGACAAAAGGCCGCTCTGCTTCACTGCCGCCCAAGATCGATGAAGCACCTCCCGCGACCTGAGCCTTTTGCAGAGATCATTGACCATCTAAGCGCCAGTGGTGTGAGGCCCTATCGGTTCGCCCGCCCTCGGCCAAGATCAAGTCCGATCCCCAAGGCTCCGAAGGCGCAGTGTGCATCCCTCGGGTGCGACCTGATCCGAAGTAGCAACTGCCACCCGGACCTCACCCCCTGAACAACCGACGCTCAGATCGAGCCCGGCCCCCAGAAGCGAGTGGATCGTTGCTGCGGAGCAGATCGCAGCGATAGCCGGCGCCAATCGCTTGGCACCTTTTTGCATGTCCTGGTCATTCGACGCGCTCCTTCGGGGTCCGCCTACCTTTTTGGCGGTGCCTGTCAAGAACTGCCCGCGACCCTCCACGCCGGCGGAGAAAGAAAAGCTGCCAACCGTCCGATAGGTCCCCGTAACAGTGAGGGCTACGGTCAGCTTCCAACCCGCCGAGAGCGAAGTCCGATCCCCAAGGCTCCGAAGGCGCAGTGTGCATCCCTCGGGTGCGACCTGATCCGAAGTAGCAACTGCCACCCGGACCTCACCCCCGGAACAACCGACGCTCAGATCGAGCCCGGCCCCCAGAAGCGAGTGGACAAGATGTTCGCCTTATAGGTGAGTCGGTTCCAAACCACAAGATGATGTGGCTATGTCCCAAGGCGTATCCCCACATTGTGTGGATGGTGCGCTTTTTGGACTTGCAAAAACACTGATGGACCGTGAGAGAGGCTTATACCCTGAGTCGCGCGGCCACCCGAGCAACTTGCGTGGCCGTCCACTCCCTTCCGCCGCGGGGCGTTGGAATGCGGCGCTGCGTAAGGGCCCGTGCCACTCCGCTGAGAGATGCCACTCCAGTTCGCGCAAGGTCGCGAATGATGTCCGCGAGGTCCTCCGCTCTACGGTTGGCGCGTGCGGTCTAAGCATCGCGCCCGGCCTTCCGTGCTGCGCGGGACAACCGCGCCTCGGTGCCCTCCCAACTGTCCGGCCAACCCATTCGTCCCGTCCCGTCGCGCCCGCCCACGACACTCTTCCATCGCCGATCGCCACGACATCGGATGCCAGGCGGCTGCAGGCAAATGGCGGCATCAAAAAACCCGGTCGCGATGCGGCAATCCGGCGGTAGTTTATCCCATCATTCAACCAGTACATGCGTCATGAGAGAAGACCCAAGGCTCATGAGCGTCTCTCGCGCGCCTTCGGCCGCCACAACGCGTCGTGAAGTCGCGCCATGCAGAAACGCGCCTGTACACGGTGGCGTGACCTCCATAACTTCCGCGGCGCAATGTGAGGAGATGCGACGTGGCGAAGAAGACGGCGACCAGGAAGAAATCTGCTGCGAAGAAAGCAGCGAAGACCTCCAGCAAGACAAGCGCCGTTCGCAAGGGCAAGGTCGCGAAGGCTGCAACCAAGCCGGTCAAGAAGGCCGCCGCGCGAAAATTGTCCGCACCGCGCCGCCCCAAGGGCCCGGCCTGGCAATGGTCGGCGGTCGAGACCGCAGCCGCAATCCGCTCCGGCGCCATCTCGGCGGTCGAGACCGTCGAGGCGCATCTCGAGCGGATGCGGGCCGTCAATCCGCGACTGAACGCGGTTGTCGTCGATCTCTCTGAGGAGGCGCTGGCCGCGGCGCATGCGGCCGACAAGCGGCGCGCGAAGGGCGGCGAGCTCGGCCTTCTGCACGGCGTACCGATCACGATCAAGGAGAACGTCGACTACGAGGGCCGTCCGAACTTCAATGGCGTCCCCGCCAACAAGGACCTCATCGCGCCGTCGGATTCGCCGGTGGTGCGCAACCTGAAGAAGGCTGGCGCGATCATCATCGGCCTCACCAACACGCCGGAATTCTCCTTCCGCGGCTTCACCGACAATCCCCTGCACGGGCTGACGCTCAATCCCTGGGATCCCAATATCACCTGCGGCGGCTCCTCGGGCGGTGCGGGTTCGGCGGTCGCCGCCGGCATAGGCACCATCGCGCACGGCAACGACATCGGCGGCTCGCTGCGCTGGCCGGCGCATTGCAACGGCGTTGCGACCATCAAGCCGACGCAGGGACGTATTCCGGCCTTCAACGCAAGCGCAACCGCCGAGCGGCCGATGCTGGCGCATCTGATGTCGGCGCAGGGGCCGCTCGCCCGCCACGTCGCCGACGTCAGGCTCGCGCTGGAGGTGATGAGCCAGCGCGATCCGCGCGATCCCTGGTGGGTACCGGCGCCGCTGGTCGGGCCGAAGCCGAAGGGGCCGATCAAGGTCGCGCTCGCCAGGATTCCTGAAGACATGGACGTCGATCCGCACGTCGCGGCGGCGTTGCGTCAGGCCGCCGATCACCTGGAGCGTTCCGGCTATCGCGTCAGCGAGGTCGATGTGCCCGACATCGACGGCGTCTGGCAGACCTGGTGCGACATCATCACCAACGAGACGATGGTGATGCAGGAGGCCGGCATGCTGAAGGTGACGTCGGAAGACTTCCACAAGGCGTGGGGCGGCATGAAAGCCAAGGCCAACGTGCTCGACCTCAAGGCCTGGATGCAGGCGACCGCCGCGCGCAACGGCCACATTCGCGCCTGGCAATTGTTCTTCGAGGAGTATCCGGTGGTGCTGGCACCGACCACGGTGAAGCCGACGCCTAGCCCGCGCGAGGACACTGTCAGCCCCGAGCGCGTGCGCGAGATTTTCTGGGGCGAGATCCGCTTCATCTCCGCGATCAACGTGCTGGGCCTGCCGGGCGCCGTGGTGCCGGTGACGCTGCACGATGGCCAGCCGATCGGCGTGCAGCTCATTGCCGGGCGCTATCGCGAGGATCTCGCGCTCGATGCAGCGGCCGCGATCGAGAAGCGCGCCGGCGTGCTCGCCCATCGGCTGTGGGAACAGATGGACTGATAGGGCAGCGAAGTTGTTTCCCTCTCCCCTTGTGGGAGAGGGTGGCTCGCCGCGCAGCGGCGAGACGGGTGAGGGGTCTCTCCCCGCTAACGCAAGCTTGGCCGTATGGATAGAGACCCCTCATCCGGCGCTTCGCGCCACCTTCTCCCACAAGGGGAGAAGGGAGTGCAGCGTGTTCGCTGCCGCCAACCGCAAAACTTCATTAATCCAATTTGACTTGAATTTTAGCCAATTCCCCAACAACCGTTAGGGTTACTTCCTCGATCTCTAGACGAATTATTGTCCGCTTTACCACCCGCCTCTAACAGAGGGACGGCGGACAACGCACATGCCTCATACAGGCCAATAAGTGCGGCCCGCTCCACGCGGAGGTGGCACGATGCGCAACGAGACGATCGCTATTCACGCCGGCTACGAGCCCGAAGCCACCACGCACGCGGTTGCCGTGCCGATCTACCAGACCGCGGCCTACGCCTTCGACAGCGCCGATCACGGCGCGGCGCTCTTCAATCTCGAGACCGAAGGCTATCGCTACAGCCGCATCGCCAATCCGACCAGCGCGGTGCTGGAAAAGCGTATCGCGGAGCTCGAGGGCGGCGTCGGCGCGCTTGCGGTCGCGACCGGGCAGGCCGCGCTGCATTTCGCCTTCGTCAACGTCGCCGATCACGGCGGCAACATCGTTTCCGTGCCGCAGCTCTATGGCACCACGCATACGCTGCTCTCGCACATCCTGCCGCGGCAGGGCATCACCGGCCGCTTCGCCGAGAGCGACAAGCCCGAGGCAATCGAAAGGCTGATCGACGAGAACACCCGCGCCGTGTTCGCCGAAACCATCGGCAATCCCGCCGGCAATGTCTGCGACATCGAAGCACTGGCGAAGGTCGCCCACGCCCACGGCGTGCCGCTGATCGTCGACAATACCGTTGCAACGCCCATCCTGCTCAAGCCGTTCGATTACGGCGCCGACATCGCCGTGCATTCGCTGACCAAGTTTCTGGGCGGTCACGGCACCACGCTCGGCGGCGCCATCGTCGACTCCGGAAATTTCCCCTGGGCCAAGCACGCCGACCGCTTCCCCGGTTACAACAAGCCGGATGCCTCCTATCACGGCCTCGTTTATGCCGAGCGCTTCGGCCGCACAGCCTATATCGAGCGCGCGCGCAGCATCTATCAGCGCACCATGGGTTCGGTGCTGTCGCCGTTCAACGCCTTCCTGCTGCTCCAGGGCATCGAAACCGTCGCGCTGCGCATGGAGCGCCACTGCGAAAACGCCCGCAAGGTCGCCGAATTCCTGCGCAAGGATCCGCGCGTGGCCTGGGTCAACTACACCGGCTTCCCGGACAGTCCCTACTATCCGCTGGTGCAGAAATATCTCGACGGCAACGCCTCGTCGCTGTTCACCTTCGGCATCAAGGGCGGCATGGAAGCCGGCAAGTCCTTCTACGATGCGCTGAAGCTGATCACGCGCCTCGTCAATATCGGCGATGCCAAGTCGCTGGCCTGCCATCCGGCCTCGACCACGCACCGGCAGATGTCGGCGGAGCAGCAGCGGGTCGCCGGCGTTTTGCCGGAAACGATCCGCTTGTCGATCGGCATCGAGCATTGCCAGGACATCATCGAGGACCTCGATCAGGCACTGGAAAGGGCCTGCCCGTCCGCGCGCCTCCAGGCCGCGGAGTAGGCGGCTGCGCCGATGACGATCCTGATCGACAGGGATCAAGCTATATCGAGCCCGGCACTGGTGCCGGGAGCGGGCGATCTGGCGCGCGAGCCCGGCGGCACCGAGCTCACGATCGGGTTGATCAACAACATGCCGGATCCGGCGCTGAAGGCGACCGAGCGGCAATTCATGAAGCTGCTGCAAGCCGCAGCAGGTCCGCGCCGCATCCGCTTTCACTGCTTCTCGCTGCCTTCGGTGAAGCGCTCGCCGGAAGCGAGATGGCATGTCGAGAGCGAATACTCGGAACTCACCGAGCTCAGACGCCACAGGTTCGACGGCCTGATCGTGACCGGCGCCGAGCCGATCGCGCCTGAGCTCGATCAGGAACCGTATTGGCGCGATCTCACCGAGCTGATCGACTGGGCCAAGGTCAACACGCGCTCGACGATCTGGTCGTGCCTCGCTGCGCATGCCGCGGTGCTGCATCTCGACCGCATCGAACGGCGGCCGCTGCCGGCCAAATGTCACGGCATTTTCGACTGCGAAGCCGTGACCAGGGATCCGCTGACGCGGGCCGCGCCCGCTCCACTCAAGGTGTCGCATTCGCGTCTCAACGAGATCGCCGAGAGCGACCTCGTTGAGGCCGGCTACCAGGTGCTGACGCGTTCGGCAAAGGCCGGCGTCGATACCTTCGTCCGCCAATATGCCAGCCGATTCGTGTTCTTCCAGGGCCATCCGGAATATGACGCGCTGTCGCTTCAGCGTGAATATCTGCGCGACATCGGCCGTTATCTCGCGCGTGAGCGCGACAATTATCCGCATCTGCCCGTGAGCTATTTTGACGCTTCGACCGAAGAGAAGCTGGTCCGCTTCGAGAAACAGGCAAGGCACCAGCGCCACCCCGCGCTCAGCAACGAGCTGCCCGCGCTGAATTTGCGTGCCGATATTGCCGCGGGCAGCGCCGCGGCGGCATTGTTCCGGAACTGGCTGCAATATCTCGGCGCGGGGACCGACGCGTCGGTGCTTGCACGTTAGGTCGGGACGACGGCATCGACGTTAGGACTAACGAAGTGTGTAGCTTGCCTCGAGCGGCGCACGAATGCTTCAGTAACGGCGGGGCAGACAGGAAATGCGAGTCGTGTGGTCGGCACTCCAGGGACGCGTGAGCAATCGGCTGGCCCGGCACTTTCGTGCCGCGCCGCACCGTCTGCCCGCGCATGCGCCCATGGTGAGCTTCACCTTCGACGATGCCCCCGATAGCGCCGCAGGCGAGGGCGCCGAGCTTCTGGAGCAGCATGGCGGCCGCGGTACCTTCTATCTCGCGGGCAGCCTGGTCGATCGTCCCTCGGACCATTGGCACGGCCTGTCGAACGACGCGATCGTGCGGCTTCACCGGGCGGGGCACGAGATTGCGTGCCACACCTTCTCGCACCAGAGTGCGGTCAATCTCGACGAGACCGCCATGGCCCGCGAGATCGAGCGAAACCGCAGCCATTTTCGCGGCATCGATTCCTCGATCACGCTCGAAAATTTTGCTTACCCCTATGGCATCGCGTCGGTGTGGCGCAAGCCGCAGCTCGCCAAGACCTTCCGCTCGGCGCGCGGCATCCTTCCCGGCGTCAATCGCGACGTCATCGATCTCCAGTTCCTGCGGGCCTCGCCCCTGGTCGATCGCGAGATCAATACGACGGGTGTCGATGGCTATTTCGACGAGGCGGTCGAGAGCGGCGGATGGCTGATCTTCTACGGTCATGACGTCGCCAACGCGCCGAGCCCGTATGGCTGCACGCCGGACCTGATGCGCCATGCGCTGCAGGCCGCCGCGAGGCGCGACATGCCGATCGTGACGGTCGCGGAAGCGCTGCGGAGGATCGGGGCGTAAGAAAGTTTTCTTCCCACGAAGGGTGGAAGGCGGCGTCCTGCGGAGCAAACAGCCTTGCCACGCCTGCGCGGTCATGCGACTGGCCTTGTGACGAATCTCACGGCCTCACCCCGACATGCCCATGTCCTCTCCTTCCACCGCTCCGCTGCCTGCGCCGGCCCAGGGCCGCGATGCGCTGTCGGTGCTGCGTTCGGTGTTCGGCCTGCCCGGGTTCCGCGGCGCGCAGGGCGAGATCATCCGGCACGTCACCGGCGGCGGCAATTGCCTGGTGTTGATGCCGACCGGCGGCGGCAAGTCGCTGTGCTATCAATTGCCGGCGCTGCTGCGCGAAGGCTGCGGTGTCGTGGTGTCGCCCTTGATTGCGCTGATGCGCGACCAGGTCGCCGCCATGCTCGAAGCCGGGGTCAACGCGGCCGCGCTGAACTCGTCGCTGACCCCGCAGGAAGCCTCCGACATCGAGCGGCGCCTGATCGTGGGTGATCTCGACCTGCTCTATGTCGCGCCGGAACGGCTGCTGACGCCGCGCTGCCTGGCGCTGCTGGCGCGGGCGAAGGTGGCGCTGTTCGCGATCGACGAGGCGCATTGCGTCTCGCAATGGGGCCATGATTTCCGCCCCGAATATGTCGGCCTGTCGATCATCGCCGAGCGCTTTCCCGACGTGCCGCGCATCGCGCTGACCGCGACTGCCGACGAATTGACCCGCAAGGAGATCGTCGAGCGGCTTCAGCTTGCAGACAGTCCGCACTTCGTCTCCAGCTTCGATCGTCCCAACATCCGTTATGAGATCGTCGACAAGCGCAACGCGGTGTCGCAGCTCAAGGATTTCATCCGGGGGCGTCACGCAGGTGATGCGGGCGTCGTTTATTGTCTCTCCCGCAAACGGGTCGAGGAGGTCGCCGCGGCGCTCGACGACGCCGGCATTGCCGCATTGCCCTATCACGCCGGGCTCGACAGCAGCGTGCGCTCGCGCAACCAGGACCGCTTCCTCAACGAGGACGGCATCGTCATCGTCGCGACCATTGCCTTCGGCATGGGCATCGACAAGCCGGACGTGCGCTTCGTCGCGCATCTCGATCTACCCAAGAGCATCGAGGCCTATTACCAGGAGACAGGACGCGCCGGCCGCGACGGCAAGCCGTCGGCGGCCTGGATGGCCTACGGTCTCTCGGACATCGTGCAGCAGCGCCGCATGATCGACGAGTCGAGCGGCTCCGACGAATTCAAGCGGGTCTCGATTGGCAAGCTCGATGCGCTCGTTGGCCTCGCCGAAACGCCGCACTGCCGGCGCCGGCGGCTGCTCGCCTATTTCGGCGAGATCGTGATGGGCGAGGGCTGCGGCAATTGCGACAATTGCCTGACGCCGCCGAAAATGCGCGACGGCAGGGTGCTGGCGCAAAAACTGCTATCCTGTGCCTATCGCACCGGGCAGCGTTTCGGCGCGATGCACCTCATCGACGTGCTGATCGGACGCCTGACCGAGAAGGTGACGCAGTTCGGTCACGACAAGCTCACCGTTTTCGGCATCGGACGCGAGCTCAACGAGAAGCAGTGGCGTACGGTGCTGCGGCAGCTCGTGGCGATGGGACATTTGCTGAGTGACAGCGAATCGTTCGGCGCGCTGAAGCTGACGGATTCGTCGCGCGGCGTGCTGCGGGGCGAAACGGAAGTGTGGCTGCGCGAAGAGGCGCCCGGCGTCCGGATCCGTTCGAGCCGCGCCAAGTCCCGCCGCGGTGATCTGGCCCCGGCAGCCGACGCGCCGCAGGGCGATGTCGATCCTGAATTGCGCGCGCGGCTACGAGCGTGGCGCTCGGACATTGCCCGCGCACGTGGCGTGCCGGCCTACGTCGTGCTGCATGACGCCACCATCGACGGCATCGTTCGCGCATGGCCGACCACGCTGGACGAACTGCGCAATGTGCCCGGCATCGGAGACAAGAAGCTCGAGCATTACGGCGACGAGCTGCTGCAGATCGTCAGGACGCGGTAGGGCGCGGGCACACCTCCGCCGTCATCCCGGACAAGCGCAGCGAAGCGGAGCGCCGATCCGGGATCCATAGCCACGGGCCGTAGGAAAAGGCACGCTGACTGCCTCAGCGTGTTTCAACAATTGGCAGTCGGGGTAATCGGTCCTGGCTTTCGCCAGGACGACACTCGTCGGGAGGTGCGCGCCGCCTCACATCACCGACGCGCTAGCCGTTCCGGAACGCATATCCATAGCCGTTCAGCGCCGGCGCGCCGCCGAGATGGGCGTAGAGGATCTTTGCGCCCTTCTCGAAATAGCCCTTCTGCGTGAGATCGATCAGGCCCTGCATCGACTTGCCCTCGTAGACGGGGTCGGTGATCATGGCTTCGAGACGCGCGGTGAGGCGGATTGCCTCCTTGGTTTCTTCCGACGGCACGCCGTAGGCGGGATAAGCATAATCCTCGATCAGCACGACGTCGTCGGCGACGAGATCCTTGCCGAGCTCGACGAGCTTGGCCGTGTTCTGTGCGATCGAGAGCACCTGCGCCTTGGTCTGCGCCGGGGTGAAGGAGGCGTCGATGCCGATCACCTTTCGCGCGCGGCCATCGGCGGCGAAGCCGACCAGCATGCCGGCATGGGTCGAGCCGGTGACGGTGCAGACCACGATGTAGTCGAACTTGAAGCCGAGTTCGGCTTCCTGCTTGCGCACTTCCTCGGCGAAGCCGACATAGCCGAGGCCGCCGAATTTGTGCACGGAGGCGCCGGCGGGAATCGCATAGGGCTTGCCGCCCGCCGCCTTCACCTCCTCGATCGCGTCCTCCCAGCTCTTGCGGATGCCGATGTCGAAGCCGTCGTCGACCAGGCGCACGTCGGCGCCCATGATGCGCGACAGCATGATGTTGCCGACGCGGTCATAGACGGCGTCCTCGTGCGGCACCCAGGCCTCCTGCACCAGGCGGCACTTCATGCCGATCTTGGCCGCGACGGCCGCGATCATGCGGGTGTGGTTGGACTGCACGCCACCGATCGAGACCAGCGTGTCGGCGTTCGAGGCGATCGCGTCGGGGATGATGTATTCGAGCTTGCGCAGCTTGTTGCCGCCATAAGCGAGGCCGGAATTGCAGTCCTCGCGCTTGGCATAGACCTCGACATTGCCGCCGAGATGCTTTGACAGCCGCTCCAGCTTCTCGATGGGCGTCGGACCAAAGGTCAGCGGATAGCGCGCGAATTTTTCGAGCATCGTCAGGTCATCCCGATTGGCGTTAATGTCTCCAAAAATGCTAGCATCGCTCTGCAAAAAGGTGCTTTCAAATAGTGCGCCTCTATTGCGGATGATCTTGCGATAATGGACGAGATGTGTGGTATTCCTTTCGGACTAGGTACTAAGAACGGAAGCTTCTTCCATGTCCGCTCGTCTTGATCGTGTCGACCTTAAGATGTTGCGATTGCTGCAAAATAACGGCCGGCTCAGCAACGCCGAGCTGGCCGAAACCGTCGCCATCAGTCCCGCCACCTGCCATCGCCGCACCCAGCGCCTGTTCGAGCACGGCTTCATCGCCGCCGTCCGCGCCATCGTCGCGCCGAAGAAGGTGGCAAAGGGTACGCTGGTGATGGTCGGGGTCGTGCTCGACCGTTCGACGCCGGAGAGCTTTGCGATCTTCGAGCAGGCGATCACCAGGCTGAAATTCGTGCTCGACTGTCACCTCGTCGCCGGCGACTTCGACTATTTCCTCAAGATCCGCGTCGGCGACATGGAGGACTTCAACCGTATCCACGGCGAGCAACTGATCGCGCTGCCCGGCGTGCGCCAGACCCGCACCTTCTTCGTGATGAAGGAAGTCGTCGACAACGCGCCGCTGGAGTTTTGAGCGGCCTCACAACGCTTGTTCGACGATGCCGTCCGCGACCTGCTCCCGGCCGGCGTCCTCCGGCCGCATCGCGATCACCGCAATCAGCCCGAGGCCGACGCCGATCATCACATAGAAGATCGGCGCCAACGGGGAGCCGGTGAGCGCGATCAGCCATGTCACGAAGAACTGGGCAAAGCCGCCGAATACCAGCACCGCGACATTGTTGACGATGGCAAGCGCGGTCGAGCGGACCCGGATCGGGAACAGCTCGACCAGCGTGGTGCAGTAGACGCCGAGGAAGAAGGCGCTGAAGCAGCCGATGACGACCTGGGCGACCAGGAGCTTTGCGATCGACGGCTCGGAGATCACCCAGCTATAGAGCGGATAGAGCGAGACGAAATAGCCGATGAGCGAGACCAGCAGCAGCGGCTTGCGCGGGTAGCGGTCGGAGATGGCGCCGGGCAATGGGGACGACGATCACCATCACGATCGCCGCGATCATCTGAACCAGGAAGCTCTGCATCAGCGGCAGCTTCAGCACCTCCTTGGCGTACGTCACGGTGTAGCCGAAGGTGACGTAGAACGACACGGCGCTCGCCACCACCATGCCCATGCCGATCAGGAAATTGCGGCCGGGATTCTTCAGCGCGGCGATGAAATCCTCCTTGTGCACCGTCGCCATGCTGCGCCGGGACGCTTCGGGCTCGATGACGCTGGCGCGCATATAGAGCAGGATCGGAACGATCACGAGGCCGACGAAGAAGGGAATACGCCAGGCGCCGGCGGCAAGCTGCTCCTGCGTGAAGGTCAGCGTCAGGGCGGCGCCCAGCACTGCGCCGAGCACGTTGGCCATGAGCTGGCCGGCGATCTGCCACGAGCCATAGAAGCCGGTGCGGCCGGGAGGCGCCGCTTCGATCAGATAGGCGGTCGAGGTACCGAACTCGCCGCCGACCGAAAAGCCCTGTAACAGCCGCGCCAGCAGCACGATCAGGGGTGCCCCAATGCCGGCCGTGGCGTAGGTCGGCGTCAATGCCAACAGCGCGACCGACAGCGCCATGATGCCCATGCCAGCGTCATCGCCGCTTTCCGCCCCTTGCGATCGCCGAAATAGCCGAGCACGAGGCCGCCGATCGGTCGCATGAAGAAGCCGGTGCCGAACAGCGCGGTCGTCAGCAGTAGCGCGTTGATCTCACTGCCCGGAATTTTCGGGTCGACCGGAAAGAACAGGTTCTTGATGACCGGTGTCATCAGCGCGAACACGGTGAAGTCGTACCACTCCATTGCGTTGCCGGCGACCGCGGCCACGATGGCTTTCCTGTTCGTCTGCATCTCTCGCTTGCCTGTCCGGTTGCGCCTATTCGGCGAGTTGATGGGTGGCGTCGGCATCCTGCCATTCGTCGCCAACGAGTTCCGGCGTTGCGAAGGCCTTGAGGTTGGCGAAATGAATCTCGCGATCCTCGACGAAGAGGCGGCGGACGATGCCACGCGCGAGCCGGTCGGCGCCCTCGCTGATCGCGGGAATATCGCCGGAAAGCTTTCCGTGGCTCAGCGTCGCCGGATAGTTGAAACAGTGCAGCCGTGCCAGCATCGGGCAGGCGCCTGACTGCTTCTCCAGGAACTGAAAGCTGTCGCCGAGGTCGGGCGAGTTTTCCAGCTCCGCATTGTCCATGCCGTCAGGCGTCGGGAAGCGGTCGCTCCAGAAGCGGATATGCGGCGCAAACGCGGCAAGCTCGTCGCGCAACGCGAGGTCGACCTTGAAGCCGGTTCCGAAGATGATGAAGTCGGTCGCATAGCGGCCCTTCGGCGTCGTCACCATGAGATGATCCTCTTTGACGACGAGATCATCGATCGGACTTGCGAGATGGAAATGCGCCTGCGGATAGGCGGAGACGCGCAGCACGCTCTGCCGCGGCGGCGGCGTCTGCGCTTTCAGCGTGTGATCGAGGAAGCGCCATTTCCAGTCGTCCGTCAGGCCGGCAAAGCCGTGCACGACCCCTTGGCTGCCGATACCGGTGAACTTGTTGACGCGCGGGATGTCCGCGCGCCGGATGAAGAGGTCGAGGCGCGCGGCGCCCGACTCCAGCGCCATCGCCGCGTTGTCCATCGCGGATGCGCCCGCGCCGACGACGGCGACGCGCTTGCCGCGGAGCTTTTCGAAGTCGATAGGATCGGCGGAATGCGCCCAGAAGCGCCGGTCGATGCCGTCGGCGAGCGGCGGCACGTAAGCGCCGCCGAGGCCGTCGCGCCCCGTCGCCAGCACGACATGCCGGGCGAGAATGTGTCGCGACGTGCCGCTCTCGCTGATGTCGAGCGCGAACAATTCATCGGGGCGCGCGTGGATACGCGCAACCGAGACCCCGTTGCGGACCGGCAGGCCCAGCACTTTGCGGTACCATATCAAGTAATCCATCCATACCGTGCGCGGCGCGCGGTCGAGCGCCTGCCACGCCTGCTCGCCATATTGCGCTTCGTAGAAGGCGCGGAAGGTCAGCGCCGGCATGCCCATCGCGGGGCCGGTCAATTCCTTGGGCGAGCGCAGCGTCCGCATCCGCGCGAACGTGACCCAGGGACCTTCCTCGCCTGCGCACGCGCGGTCGAGCACGAGCTGGTTGTCGACGCCGAGACGCTTGAGCATGGCGGAGGCGACAAGGCCGGCCATGCCGGCACCGACGATGACGACGTCGAAGACACCCTCGCCATCGACGACGCGGCGGGGCACCCATGACTTGGCGGGCAGTTCGAGCCAGGCCAGATCCTGCTTCAGGCGCGCTTCAAGTGCCCCGAGGCCCGCCGCACCAGGTGTCATCGTCATGAGGAAGCTTTCTCGAATTGACTGGTTTCGTCGCCGGCCTCGGCTAGCGCGGTGGCGCCGCTATGCAGCCTTGCGCCCGGCATCAGCGCGACCGCGGCGCGCAGTGCGCCGTTGAGTGCGGCAACCGTTGGCGTCGGCTCGCGCCCGGTCGGCGCAATCGCGGCGAACAGGAACGAAATGGACACGTCCAACGGCCGGGTGACGACGCCTTCAACCGGCAGGCTGGACGTCAGCACCGGCTCGACCACGGCGATGCCGAGCGACTGCTTGGCCATGGCAATCGCCGTCAGGGAAGCGTTGGTATCGATGACCCCAGCGGGCACGACACCTTCACGCTCCAGCGCCTCCTCCACGCGGCGGCGAAGCCGGTAGGGGTTGGCCATCGTCAGCAGCCGGACGCCACCAAGGTCCTTCAGGCGAATGACCTTCTTCTTCGCCAGCGGGTGATCCAACGCGAGGCACGCAACGCACGGCACCTCGCAGACCCACTGCACGTCGAGCCCGGGATGCTGGATCGGCAGGCTCGCAAGACCGAAATCGATCGACTGCGACAGCACCGATTGCACCACATTCTCGGCCGAGAGCGCCTGCACGTGGATCTGGCTTGGTAGCAACTCGCGTTCGAGCGCTGCGAGCGCAGCCGGGACGAAGCCGGCCGCCAGCGCCGGGATCGCCGCCAGGCTGAGCACGGGAAGCGCACCCGCGCCGATCGCGTTGGCGCGCTGGCGGATGTGCTTCAGGCCCATCAGAAGCCGCTCGACCTCGGCATGAAACAAGACGCCTTTCGGCGTCGGGCTGATGCGCGGGCCATTCCGGGTGAACAGGAGATAGCCGACGTCAGCCTCGAGATCCTGGATCTGACGCGTCGTGACCGGCTGCGAACGGCCGAGCAACCGTGCCGCACCCGTGATGCTGCCGGCCGACATCACGGCGGCAAAGGCCTCGAGAAGGCGAATGTCGATAACGTCCTGGTTCATGGTCTGGTGCCCGCATTATGCGAATATAGAATGAACAATATTTCTTGATGTGCAATAGGCATTATGAGAAGTTGAGGTCATGTCGATGGAGCCGAACCCCTTTCGCCACCACAATCCGGCCGGACCGGCCTATCGGCGCGGCTGGGTCGATGAGGCCGTGGCGGCGATCGAGGCCGACCAGTGCCGCACCGCCGACACGCATCTGATCCGGCTGATCGTGCCGGCGCTATCAGGCATCGACATCTATCTGAAGGACGAGTCCACGCATCCGACCGGCAGCCTGAAGCACCGGCTCGCGCGCTCGCTCTTCCTCTACGCGCTCTGCAACGGCCACATCCGCGAAGGCACGCCCGTGGTGGAAGCCTCGTCGGGATCGACCGCGGTGTCGGAAGCCTATTTCGCACAGATGATCGGCGTGCCCTTCTATGCCGTGATGCCGCGCACGACATCGGCGGAGAAGATCGCCGCGATCGAGCATTATGGCGGCAACTGCCATCTGATCGATGACGGTCGTGCACTCTATGCGGAAGCGGCGGCGCTCGCCGCCCGCCTGAACGGCCACTATATGGACCAGTTCACTTTCGCCGAGCGCGCCACCGACTGGCGCGGCAACAACAACATCGCCGAATCGATCTTCACGCAATTGAAGGGCGAGACGCGTCCGTTGCCGGACTGGATCGTGATGGGGGCGGGCACCGGTGGCACCTCGGCCACGCTCGGACGCTATTTGCGCTATCGCCAGTACCCGACGCGGCTCTGCGTTGCCGATGTCGAGCATTCCGCCTTCTTCGACTGCTTCCGCTCGCAGGACCGCTCCCATGTTTGCGAGCGGCCTTCGCTGATCGAAGGCGTCGGTCGGCCCCGCTGCGAACCCTCCTTCGTGCCGGGCGTCGTCGATCGCATGATGAAGATCCCGGATGTCGCAACGATCGCAGCGATGAACGTGCTGTCGCGCCGGCTCCGCCGGCCAGTCGGCGGCTCGACCGGCACCAATTTCCTGGCGCTGTGCCGCATTGCCTCGGAGATGAGCAGCGCCGGTCAAACCGGATCGCTGGTCACGCTGATCTGCGATTCCGGCGAGCGCTACCGGCAGACCTATTATGATCCCACGTGGCTGAAAGCTCGCGGCCTTGATCCGATGCCGATCGAGGCTGCCCTGTCGGCGTTTCTCGATATGGCGCAGCCGCCGGCGCTCGCCGTCGAGGACGTCGCCAATCCACAGAGCTTGCGGAGCAATGCTTGACCACGCTGATCGAAACCATTGTCGGCGTGCCCGCGGCGTCGCGGCTCGGCCACGCTCTGAACGCCCGCACCGAGATTTTGCGCCTCAGCGAAGCGGCCCATGACGCGGTGCTGCTGCCGCGCGAGCCCGGCGGTCTGAGCCACGGCTTGCGGGCGGCACTCGCGGCGCGGATGTGCCGTCATGTCGGCGACGGGGCGCTGATCGCGCATTACGAATCCTACCTGGCGCATTCGAGCGATCTTGATTTGGCCGTGCTCACCCGGCCCGGCGGTGTGTGCGGCGATCCCCTTCACGATGCCATGGCCCGCCACGTCGATCTGCTGACGCTTTCGCCGCGCGAGGCGACGCGACAGGACATTGCGGCGCTGAAGGTGGCCGGCGTCAGCGAGGCCGATATCGTGCGGCTGTCCGAGCTTGGCGCCTTCGTGAACTACCAGCTGCGGGTCCTGGCCGGCCTCAGGCTCCTGAAAGAGGTCGAAGCCTGATGAGCGAGGTCGTCCATAGCTTCACCACCACGGTCCCGACCTGGTCGCCTTATGTCACGCCAGTCGAGCTCGCCTCGGCAACGCCCGAGCAGCTCGCGGCGATGAAGGTCACCCCCTCCAACAAGGGCGTCTCGCCTTACGTGCTGACGCTGGCGCATGACCCGGAGTCGCTCGCGGTGCGCTCGCCGCTGTTCAACCTCATTATGTATGGCAAGGACGGCCTGTCCCCGGCGGAGCGCGAGCTCGGCGCGCTGAGTGCCTCGGTCGTCAACCGCTGCATCTATTGCGCCGCCGTGCACGCCTCACGCTTCATCAATTACTCCGGGCGCAAAGAGGTCGTCGAGGAGATCTTTGCCGACGAGCGCGATGCCACGCTGGAGACGCGCCAGCAGGCATTGTTCAATTTCGCTACAAAACTCTCGACGACTCCGATCGAAGCGAGCGCAGACGATGCGCACGCACTTGGCGAGGCCGGGCTGAGCGAGCTTGAGCAGCTCGACCTGGTGCTGTCGGCCGCGATCTTCGGCTGGGCCAACCGGCTGATGCATACGCTGGGCGAGCCGCTGGTGCGGCCGGAAGCATCGTAACCGACGCCATCGGCTCGCCCCAAACCGAATGTCACGGCAACTTCACTTGCCTTGCGCGTGCGTGCGGGCGAGCTTCGCGGCTTCTTAACGAGGAGACCTGCCGTGCGCCTTCCCATTCTCGATCCGAAAGACCTGAGTGCCGAACAGAAGCCGCTCTATGACGACATGCGAGCGGGCATCAAGGACCACTTCAAGGGCTTTGTGAACATGCGCGACGACGGCGCGCTGCTCGGGCCCTGGAATCCATGGATCCGCGAGCCGCGCTTCGGCAAGCCTGTGTGGGAGCTGGTCAAGGCGATCGCGGCGAACCCGCTGCTGCCGGCTCCGGTGCGTGAGGTCGCGATCCTCGTCACCGGTTCGCATTTCCGCTCCGGCTACGAGCTCTATGCGCATGTGCTGGTCGCCGAGCAGCGCGGCCTCTCCGACGAGAAGCTCGCGATCATCGTCGCCGGGCAGCGGCCGGTCGATCTCACCAAGCAGGAGGCCGTCGCCTACGACGTGGCGTCCGCATTGGTCAGCGGCGGCGTGCTGCCTGAACTGACTTATCGGGCCGCGGTCAAGGAATTCGGCGAGCACGGCGCGGCCGAACTGTCCTATCTCGTCGGCATTTACTGCATGGTGTCGGTCACGCTGAACACGTTCGACGTGCCGGTGCCGGACTGACCACACTGCCCCAGCTGCTGGACTGGACGGAAGCGTCACGGTACCCTGCCGCCGCCATGGCGATGCATTCGCCGGTCACGATCGAAGTGCAATGAAGAGGGAACGACAGCCATGGACACGTTACGCCGCATCCTGCTCGCCGGACTGGCGGGACTCGCCGTTGCGCCGACCGCCGCTGGAGCCGCGCCCTCGACCGCGGCCGATGATGTGACGGTCGCCGAAGAGCGCTTTGCGCGCATGATCGCAGCTGCGCATGCGCCCGAAATCACCTGCGCGCGACAGGCCGAGCGTTATGCGGATGCGCATTGGCCAAACTACGTCGCGGCGGCGCGTTCCGTCATCGGGGCAAGAGCGTGAGGCATTCTCTTTCCTCTCCCGTTGCGGGAGACGGCAAGACGAGGTGCTTCACGTCCCCACCGCCCGCCTGACCTGCTCACCGATCTGCGACAGCACGAGCTGCGCCTGCGGCAGAATTGCGCCCATGGCTTGGAAATTGTGGACCATGCCCTCGTGGCAGACGTGCTCGACCGTGACGCCCGCAGCGAGCAGCTTGCGGGCATAGGCATTGCCCTCGTCGCGCATCGGGTCGAACTCCGCGGTGTGAATGATGGCGGTCGGCAAGCCCGCAAGCCGTGTCGCGCGCAAGGGCGAGATGCGGGGATCGGCAGCGTCCAAGGCTTCGGGCAGATAGTCGGCGAGATCGGCTTCGATCGTGACGCGGTCGATCAGGTGGCCCTCGGCGAACGCCTCGCGCGAAGGCGAGGCCTCCTCGAAATCCAGCACCGGGCAGATCAGGCATTGCGCGACGATGGAAAGACCAGCTGTCTGCGCCGCCTCCTGACACACGATCGCAGCGAGCGTTGCACCGGCGGAATCGCCGCCGAGCACCAGACGCCCGGCGTCGATGCCGAGCGATGCGGCCTCGCGCGCCACCCATTCGGTGGCAGCAATCGCATCGTCCACGGCGGCGGGGAATTTGTGCTCTGGCGCCAGCCGGTAATCGACCGAGACGAGGCGGCAACCGGTCGCATGTGCCAACGCCGCCGCGATGCGGTCATGCGTGGCGATGCTGCCGGCAACGAGCCCGCCGCCGTGAAAGAACACGAAGCCGGGCGCGCGATCATCGGCGCCTGCGGGTGAATAGAGACGATAGGGCAGCGCGCCGCCGGGACCAGGCAGCACGCCGTCGGACGTCGTCACGTCAGGCGCATCGGCGCGCGCAAACTGCATCAGCTTTGCCAATGATTGCCGCCGTGCTTCCACGCTCGGCCGGCTCCGTGCCTGCGGCGCAGCCGCAGCCATCATGGTCAACAAGCGCTTTGCGAGCGGATCGAGCGGCATGGTGCTTCCTTTCCCCTCACGGGAGGGTAACTCACCATTTTCCCGCAGGGAATCATTTAGAAATTGCGCCCAATAGTGGCGCTATAATGCGGCACCACGCCAAGGGAGAGGCCGGTCATGGCCGAGATCAAAAAGCCCATCGAATATTCGCCGAGCTGGACCTTCTTCGAGGGCAAATGGCACGACGGCAATGTGCCGATCATGGGTCCGCGCACGCATGCGGCCTGGCTCGGCTCGGTCGTGTTTGACGGCGCGCGGGCGTTCGAAGGCGTCGCGCCTGATCTCGACCGCCACGTCGCCCGCGCCAATCAATCCGCGATCAACTTTGGCCTGAAGCCGGTGGTCGATACCGGAACCTGGATGACACTCGCAAACGAGGGCATCGCACGCTTCGCGCCGAATGCCGAGCTCTACGTTCGTCCGATGTACTGGGCGCGGAACGGCGCGGGCGGCGGCGTGCTGTTCGACCCCGAGACCACCGATTGGTGCCTGTGCATCTACGAGGCGCCGATGCCAAAGCCGGTCGGCAACGCGATCACGCTGTCGCCGTTCCGCAGGCCCACCGCCGAATGCGCCCCGGTTGAGGCCAAGGCCGCCTGTCTCTATCCGAACAATTCGCGCGCGCTTGCCGAGGCCGCCTCGCGCGGCTTCCAGAACGCGCTGATGCTCGACATGCTCGGCAACGTCGCGGAGTTCGGCAATTCCAACGTGTTCATGGCCAAGGACGGCGTGGTCTACACGCCGGTGCCGAACGGCACCTTCCTCAACGGCATCACCCGCCAGCGCGTCATCAGCCTGCTTCGCGCCGACGGCGTCAACGTGGTCGAGAAGACGCTGCGTTACGCCGACTTCCTCGCCGCCGACGAGATCTTTTCGACCGGCAATTTCGCAAAAGTCGCGCCGGTGATCCGCATCGACGATCGCGAGCTGCAGCCGGGCCCGCTCTACACGCGCGCGCGCAAGCTCTATTGGGACTTTGCCCACGCAGTGAAGCTGGCGGCGTAGCTTCCCCACCTTCGCCGGTACGACGGCGGAGTTGTGGCAGCAAGGCGCGTTAGCGCGTGGCAGGAACCCTACTCGTCCTTCTTCGACATCCGCTCGAGGCGTTCCTGCATATCCTTCATCTGCTGGCGCAGATCGTCGATATTGCTGTCCTTCGGGGCTTCGGCGGCCGGCTCGGGCGCCGGCTCCGCGGAGCCCGCGGGGCGGGCTGCGCCGGGCGCGAAAGGCTTGAACATCGAGAAGGTCTGCTGGAACAGCTCCATGTTGCGGCGGACCTGTTCCTCCAGCGGCGCAAACGGGGTTCCGGACAGCGAGGTGGCGATCTGCTTGCGGAACTTCTCCTGCTCCTGCGTGAGCGAGGCGATGGCCTGCTCCAGATATTTCGGCACCACCATCTGCATGCTGTCGCCGTAGAAGCGGATGAGCTGGCGCAGGAAGGTGGTCGGGAGCAGGTTCTGGCCGGCCTTGTTCTCCTGCTCGAAGATGATCTGGGCAAGCACGGAGCGGGTGATGTCGTCGCCGGTCTTGGCGTCGTAAACTAGGAAATCTTCGCCGTCCTTGACCATGGCGGCGAGGTCTTCCAGCGTCACGTAAGTGCTCGTCCCGGTGTTATAGAGCCGGCGGTTCGCGTATTTCTTGATGGTGGTGGGTTGGTCTGATTTCGCCATGGGCTCTCACTTGCAAGACGCGGAGAACGGGAACCTGACGGGCTATGCCGCAGGGCGGGAAGAGTACGCAACGCAACAAAATAAGCATTTTCAAAGGGGTCACGCTACCGTTTTGTGCGCCACGGTTAATCGGGCAGCAAAAACGTGCTTGCGAAAGCGCCAAGAACGCTATTTTGAATGCGCTGCGGGATGAATTCGGCCGCCGGCCGATTGACATGCCTCAACGACGTTAACAGGATGCCGTCCGAGACTGGCGAGCCGTTTCCCCAGCCCCGTCTGCCCCCATTCAACCCAGGAGATGCCCATGTCAGACGATGTCGTCATCGTCAGCGCCGCCCGCACCCCGGTCGGAAGCTTCAACGGAGCGTTCGCAACCCTTCCCGCCCATGATCTCGGCGCCATTGCCATCAAGGCCGCGCTGGAGCGCGGCGGCATCGAGCCCGGCCGGGTCTCCGAAGTCATCATGGGCCAGATCCTGACCGCCGCCCAGGGCCAGAACCCGGCCCGTCAGGCTTCGATCAATGCCGGCATTCCGGTCGAGAGCCCGGCCTGGGGTGTCAACCAGCTCTGCGGCTCGGGCCTGCGCACCGTTGCGCTCGGCTATCAGGCGCTGCTCAACGGCGATTCCGAGATCGTGGTCGCCGGCGGCCAGGAATCCATGAGCATGGCTCCGCACGCCCAGTACCTGCGTGGCGGCGTCAAGATGGGTGCAGTCGAATTCATCGACACCATGATCAAGGACGGACTGTGGGACGCCTTCAACGGCTATCACATGGGCAACACCGCCGAGAACGTCGCGCGGCAGTGGCAGATCACCCGCGCCCAGCAGGACGAGTTCGCGGTCGCCTCGCAGCAGAAGGCCGAAGCCGCGCAGAAGGCCGGTAAATTCAACGACGAAATCGTTCCGGTCACCATCAAGGGACGCAAGGGCGATGTCGTCGTCAGCGCCGACGAATATCCGCGCCATGGCGCAACGGTCGACGCGATGGCGAAGCTTCGTCCCGCCTTCGAGAAGGACGGCACGGTCACCGCGGGGTCGGCGTCCGGCATCAACGACGGCGCTGCTGCCGTGGTGCTGATGACCGCCAAGCAGGCCGCCAAGGAAGGCAAGAAGCCGCTCGCGCGCATCGTGTCCTGGGCGCAGGCGGGCGTCGATCCGAAGATCATGGGCTCGGGCCCGATCCCGGCCTCGCGTGCCGCGCTGAAGAAGGCCGGCTGGAACGTCGGCGATCTCGACCTGATCGAGGCCAACGAAGCCTTCGCTGCGCAAGCCTGTGCCGTCAACAAGGACCTCGGCTGGGATACCTCCAAGGTCAACGTCAACGGCGGCGCGATCGCGATCGGCCATCCGGTCGGTGCCTCCGGCGCCCGCGTGCTGGTGACGCTGCTCCACGAGATGCAGAAGCGCGATTCGAAGAAGGGCCTCGCCACGCTGTGCATCGGTGGCGGCATGGGTATCGCGATGTGTGTGGCGCGCGACTGAGATAGTTGACGCGTCATTTGCGCGTGCGCTGCACACGTGACTGAGTGCGTTGCACGCGATTAAAAAGGCAGCGGTTGCAAATCAATTATTCTTCGCAACCGTACAAGCCTCGACTAAAGAGAAACGCCCGGCTCGATGCCGGGCGTTTTGTTCTTGATGTCCGTCAAACGTCCCCCATAATCCGCACTTAAAAACGATCACTCAGAAACGTCCGAAGAGTCCAAGGGAAGGAAATACGATATGGCACGTGTTGCATTGGTGACGGGTGGTACGCGGGGCATCGGAGCTGCGATCAGCAAGGCGCTGAAGGCGGCCGGCTACAAGGTTGCGGCGAGCTATGCCGGCAACGACGCGGCGGCAGAGAAGTTCAAGGCCGAGACCGGCATCGCCGTCTACAAATGGGACGTCAGCAGTTTCGATGCCTGCGCCGAGGGTGTGAAGAAGGTCGAGGCCGAGGTCGGCCCGATCGACGTGCTCGTCAACAATGCCGGCATCACCCGCGACACCGCCTTCCACAAGATGACGCTCGATCAGTGGAACGCCGTCATCAATACCAATCTCGGTTCGCTGTTCAACATGACGCGTCCCATCATTGAAGGCATGCGTGCGCGCAAGTTCGGCCGCATCATTTCGATCTCGTCGATCAACGGTCAAAAGGGACAGTTTGGCCAGGTCAACTATTCCGCGGCGAAGGCCGGTGACATCGGCTTCACCAAGGCACTCGCGCTCGAGAACGCCAAGGGCGGCATCACCGTCAACGCGATCTGCCCCGGCTACATCAACACCGAAATGGTGCAGGCCGTGCCAAAGGACGTCCTGGAAAAGAACGTGATCCCGCAGATCCCGGTTAACCGGCTCGGCGAACCGGAAGAGATCGCACGTGCGGTCGTGTTCCTGGCGGCGGACGAGGCCGGCTTCATGACCGGCTCGACGCTGACCATCAATGGCGGCCAATATCAGGCCTGATGGCGCCCATTCTCTTGGCGCAACGTCGCTGAGGCAAAATATGTAGCTTCAGTCGCGACAAGGCGATAGTGAAGACGAAAATGCCCGGCCTTGTGCCGGGCATAAACGTCCTCCGAGCCTTTGATCGATGACTCCCCGCACCGCAACGCTGATCGGATTGACCGCGATCCTGATGTGGTCGCTGCTGTCAGTGATGACGGTGGCGACCGGAAAGATCCCGGCATTCCAGCTGGCCGCGATGACGTTCGCGATCGGCGGGCTCGTCGGCCTGCTCACCTGGATCGGCCGCGGCGCAGCGGCCAAAAGCCTGCGTCAGCCGCTGGTCGTGTGGATCGTCGGTGTCGGCGGACTGTTCGGCTATCACGCGCTGTATTTCCTCGCGCTGCGCTTTGCGCCACCGGCTGAAGCCGGCCTGCTGAATTATCTGTGGCCGCTCCTGATCGTGCTGTTCTCGTCGTTTCTGCCGGGCGAGCGGCTTGCCGTGCATCACGTCGTTGGCGCCCTGCTCGGCCTCGTCGGCACCGTGCTGCTGTTCGCCGGTAACACCTCGGGCTTCACGCAGGGACAATTGCCGGGTTTGGCCGCGGCCTTCATCGCAGCGTTCGTGTGGGCGATCTATTCGGTGTTGTCGCGGCGACTGAAGGCGGTGCCGACCGATGCGGTCGCGGGATTCTGCCTCGCCACCGCGGTGCTCGCCGCGCTGATGCATGGACTGCTTGAAACCACGGTGTGGCCGGACACGACGCTGCAATGGCTCTCCGTCATCGCGCTCGGCATCGGCCCCGTCGGTGCTGCGTTCTACGCCTGGGACATCGGCATGAAGCGTGGCGACATCCGCGTGCTCGGCGCCGCCTCCTATGCGACGCCGCTGCTCTCGACCGGCTTCCTCCTCGCCGCTGGCTTTGCCAATGCCAGCGCCAACATCACCATCGCCGCGATCCTGATCGCCGGCGGCGGCCTGATTGCGGCGAAGGACATGTTGCTGCGGAAGCGGTAGCATCATTGCCGGCGCAAGCCGAAGCGACAGGGCCTTAGGGCTCCCAGCCCTTCGGCGCGAGCTCGAACTTCGCGAACTCGAAGGCGGGCGCCACGGTGCAGCCGACCAGGGTCCACTCGCCGGTGGTCTCTGCCGTCTGCCACGCATCGGCCGGCACGATCGCCTGTGGCCGCTCGCCGTTCAACAGGTCCGTACCGAGCCGTACCTCGTGCTGGGAGCAGCCTTCGTGCGCTATCCGCAGGGTCAGCGGGCTGCCGGCGTAATAGTGCCAGCTCTCGACAGCATCGATGCGATGCCAGTGCGAACGCTCGCCGCGCGCCAGCAGAAAATAGATCAGGGTCGAGCGCGCGCGGCCGTTGGCGTCGGTGGTCTGGTCGCGAAACGTCTCTCGGTAATGCCCGCCTTCGGGATGCGGGCGGAGTTCGAGGCGCGCGATGATCTCGGCTGCGGTCGGCATCGATTCCCGTCAGGATCTGTTCTTCAAGACTTGTTCTTGCGCTCGCGCAGCTCGCCGAACACCGCGGTGGCATCCGCGCCCTTCATGTGCAGCCTGGCTGCGATCGAGGGTTCGTCGGCGCGCAGGAACACGTTTGTCCGCTTCTCGTCACCAAGCAGCGCGGGAATGGTCGGCTTGTTCTCGGCCCGCAGCCTCGCCACCTCCGCCGCGCGCGCCTGCAGCGCCGCATTGTCGGGGTCGACGGTCAGCGCGAACTTGACGTTGGAGGCCGTGTATTCATGGCCGCAATAGAGCTTGAAGTCGTCGGGCAGGGCACGCAGCTTCAGAAGCGAATCCCACATCATCGGATAGGTGCCCTCGAACACGCGGCCGCAGCCGATCGAGAACAGCGTGTCGCCGGCGAACAGCGCTTTGTCGGTGTCGAACACATAGGAGATGTGGTCGAGCGTGTGGCCGGGCGTCTCCAGTACGCGCCCCAGCAAGCTGCCGACCCTGACGATTTCGGCATTGGCGACGCGCAGGTCGACGTCTGCGATCTCCGTCGTCTTGTCATGCGGCGCGACGACGCGGCAATTGTATCTCTGCTTGAGTTCGGCGACCCCGCCGACATGATCGCCATGATGATGGGTGATCAGAATGTCGGTGAGCTGCCACCCCTCGCGCTCGAGCGCCCTCACGATGGGGCCGGCCTCCGGCGCGTCGATCGACGCCGTCGCCTTGGTTTCCACATCGTGGATGAGGTAACCGAAATTGTCGTTTAAACAGGTGAAAGTACGAATTTCGGCGGCCATGTCATCTCCGATCGCGCTCAGCTCCGTCAGACAAATATGGCGTTAACGTTGCGCAGGCAATGCAATATTCCGCGCACGGGGGCCGCCTCGTGCATGTTACATTGCGATCATGACCATTGATGTCGTCGACCTCCGCGAGTTCTACTCCCGTCGCCTCGGGATTGTGGCGCGGCAAATGATCAATCGCGGCATTCGGGAGCGCTGGCCGCGCGTCGATGGCCAGCGGGTGCTCGGCTTCGGCTATCCCACGCCCTATCTCGGGTTGTTCCGCGAGGACGCGGAGCGCTGCATCGCCTTCATGCCCTCGGCCCAGGGCGTCCTGAAATGGCCCACCGGACGGCCGGCGCTTGCCTCGCTGGTGGACGAGTTCTCGCTGCCGCTTCCCGACGCCGCGGTCGATCGCATCCTGCTGGTCCACGCACTGGAAATGTCGGACGATCCGGCCGCGCTGCTGCGCGAGGCATGGCGCGTGCTGTCGCCGTCCGGTCGCGTGATTGCGGTCATCCCGAACCGGCGCGGGGTGTGGACCCGCACCGACAGCACGCCGTTCGGTCACGGCCGGCCCTATTCGCGTTCGCAGATCACGGACCTGTTGCGCCAGACCTGGTTCACCCCGACCGCCTGGGGCGAGGCGCTGTTCATGCCGCCCTATGCCGGGGGCTGGGTGCTGAAATCCGCACAGATGTGGGAGCGGGCCGGCGCGGCGCTGTCGCTGCCCTTCGCCGGCGTGCACATCGTCGAGGCGACCAAGCAGGTCTACCGCGCGATCCCCGCCAAGCGCGAGCGGGCGCGGCTCATTCCATCACTGGCGAAGCCGGTGCTGGTACCATCCTCGACGACGGCGACGCGCGGCTAAAAACAAATCGTCCCGGACATGCCGGGACGATTCGGGTCAGGACATCTGGCAAGATGTCCGGCGAAAGGCTTACTCGCCGGGAGCCACTTCGTCGCTTGAGGCGGCCGGAGCGGCTTCGCGCTCGGGGCGCGGGCCATTCGGGCGGCGGCGCCGCCGCGGAAAGCGCTCGCCACCACCACCTTCGAAGCCGGCCTGGCCGGGCGCGCCACCGCTCACCTGCGGCTGCGGGCCGGTGATGAAGGAAGGCAAACGATCGACGCTGACGGCGTCGGCGACGACGGGCTGAGGCTGGTTCAGCGGTAGCGGTTGCGGCTGGGGCTGATATTGCGGCTGCGGACGATGGTCGCGTTCGCGATGCTCGCGCGGCTGCTGGTTGTCGCGCTGATAAGCATGGTTGTCGCGGGGCTGATGATCACGCGGCTGATGATCGCGCGGGCCGTCGCGGTCGCGGGTGAAGGGCGGCGGTGGCGGCTGTGGGACAAAACCCGGTTCCTGGCCGAAATTCGAGAAATTCTCGCCGTCGTCCTCGCCGTCGTCACCGCTGTTGTTGCTGATGGGCTCGTCGCCGCGCGGTTGCTGGTTCTGCCGGAACTGTTCCTGAGCCGTCGCGATCAGACGAAAATAATGCTCGGCATGCTGGTAGTAGTTCTCGGCCGCAACGGGGTCTCCGGATGAGCGCGCGTCGCGCGCGAGCTGGAGATACTTTTCAGCAATATGCGAAGCCGTGCCGCGGATCTTGATGTCAGGTCCGTTGGACTCGTAGACCCGGGTCATCGGGTTCTGGCCGCGCCGGTTATTATTGTTGTTATTGTTATTATTATTGTTGCGGTTGCGCATCCGCTGCTTGTTCTGACCGTTTCTCATGTCCTGCCTTTAATTCCAGCCCTAAAGGTTGCACGCATTACTGATTGCCGAGAGTGACCTGATGACAGCGGTTCACATCGCTTGCGCGCAACCGCACGCAAGAGCGGATTGATCCCTGCCGATGTTCGTCGACCGTCGCGTTCAACAAAAGACGCGTTCCCCACCGCCAGCATCCATCGCCAGCGAACCCATTCATATCGCCTGCCGAAACAAGCCCTGCTTTGTTGCGTAAGTCTTCAAGCGCAATATCAGGCTTTCGTTCACGTTGCGGTCGGTAAGCAGCGCAGCTCAAATGGCCATCGCGCTCAACAGGACCTGCGGCTTGGAACCATTATCAGTAAGCTCTCGCCCGAGAGCCCGGCTTTCGCCCGTAGGTCTACGGGGCCGGCACCGATGTGTTGATAGGAAGGTAGTCGTTCCCAAGGGATATTCCAAGAGGTTTTTTGCAGCCCAATCCGGCTTTTATGGGGGCATTTTCCGGGCCGAAACCGCCCGTGGGATGCCCGCCAGATCGGCCTTGGGCGGCCTGTCCACGACCAACGCGGCAGCCGTCATCAAGGTTTCAATATTTCGGGCCTGGCCCTGTCCGGCCTCGACGATCAGTGCTCCGCCGGGAGCGAGACGTTCAGTCGCCTGCGGGATCAGGGCGCGATAGGCGTCGTAACCGTCATTGCCGCCGTCGAGCGCCAGGTGCGGATCGTGCTCGCGCACCTCGATGCTCAATTTCGGAATTTCGGCCGACGGGATATAGGGCGGATTCGACACGACGAGGTCGAACGGGCCGCGGAGCGCCGCTGCGTAGGAGCAGCCGACGAAGCTGGCGCGGTCGGCGAGGCCAAGAGCCGCGGCGTTGTCTCTGGCGGTCTTGAGCGCGGTCAGACTGAGATCGGTGCCGACGCCGACGGCGCCGGGAATTTCGTGCAGCAGCGCGAGCAGGATGGCGCCGGATCCGGTGCCGATATCGGCGATGCACGGGCGCCGTCCCGAATTCGTAAGCCCATGAAAGATCTCGAGCGCCAGTTCGACCACGGTCTCGGTATCCGGCCGCGGGACCAGCGTCGCCTCGGATAGCTGGAACGGCAGGCCCCAGAATTCCCGAGCGCCGAGAATGCGGGCGACGGGCTCATGCGCGAGCCGGCGCTGCGCATACGCTTCCAGCCGCGCAGCCTCTTCAGGCGCGAGTTGTCGGCCCGCCTGCGTCACCATCCCGGTCAGATCAAGCCTCAGCGCAGCTCCGACGAGCAGGCGCGCATCGAGGGCGGGCTGCTCGATGCCGGCCGATTGCAGCCGTGCCGCAAGCACGCGCCGCGCACTCTCGATGCTGTGTCCGGGATCGAAATCTGTCGCCAATGGAACCATCCTGCCTAGCATCGTGGATAGATCGGCTGGCTTGCTTGCGTCAATGAAAAGGAGCGCGTCAGATCGCGCCTCGCAACCAAGGAGGGTCCATGACGCCCTACGACGATCAGAACGTCTTCACAAAGATCCTGCGTGGCGAGATCCCCTGTTTCGAGGTTTTCAGGGACGACCGTAGCCTCGCCTTCCTCGACATCATGCCGCGTTCGCCCGGGCACACGCTGGTCGTTCCCCGGGCGCCGGCACGCGGCATCCTCGACATCGCGGATGACGACCTCGCCGCGGTCGCCCGAACCGCCAAGCGGATCGCGATTGCCGCGATGAAGGCGTTCGACGCCGAGGGCATCATCCTTCAGCAGTTCAGCGAGCCGGCCAGCGGCCAGGTGGTCTTTCACCTGCACATGCACGTCATGCCGGTCAGGGCCGGAATCGAGCTGCTGCCGGCGCAGACGCGCAAGGAGGACACGGCGGTGCTCGCCGCTCACGCCAGGCGAATGATCGCCGCTCTCTAGACGCCGAGATAGCGCTGGAGCAGCTCCGGCTGGGCCTTGAGCTCCCGCGCCGGCCCTTCGTGCACGATATGTCCGTTGTTGATGATGTAGATCCGTGTCGCCAGCGCCAGCGTCGCCGCCAGGTTCTGCTCGACCAGCACGATGGTCTGGCCGGCGGCGGCGAGCTCGCGGCAGGCCTTGACCAGATCGTGGACGATGACGGGCGCGAGTCCCTCGAACGGCTCGTCCAGCAGCACGATCTTGGGATCACGCACGAGCGCCCGTGCGATCGCGAGCATCTGCTGTTCGCCCCCGGATAGCTCGGTGCCGCGGTTGTTGCGCCGCTGCTTCAGCCGCGGAAACATCTCGTAGATGCGATCGAGCGGCCAGCGTTTCGGCGCGGTGATGCCGGCGAGGACGATGTTTTCCTCCACCGACAGGCTGCCGAAAATGCGGCGTTCCTCGTGCACGAGCTGCATGCCGGCCTGCGCGATTCTGTGGCTCTTGCGCCCGGCGATATCGATGCCGTCGAATTTCACGCTGCCGCTACGCGGCGTCACGACGCCCATAAGGCTCTTCAGCGTGGTGCTCTTGCCGGCGCCGTTGCGTCCGAGCAGCGCCACCACCTCGTGACGCTCGACATGCATGGCGACGTCGAACAGGATGTGGGAGTCCCCGTAATAGCTGTTCAGGCCGTTGACCTCGATCAGGCTCATGCCGCGATCTCTCCGTGCACGCCACCGAGATAGGCTTCCTGGACGGCGGCGTTGGCCTTGATTTCCTCCGGCGTGCCGGAGACCAGCACCCGGCCTTCCTGGAGCACGGTGACGCGCTCGACCAACTCAAACAGCGAATCCATGTCGTGGTCGATGATGATCATGGTACGGCCGCGCGCGATCGACTTGAGCAGCTTGACGGTCTCGAGACGCTCTCGCGGGCTCATGCCGGCGAGCGGCTCGTCAAGCAGCAACAGGCGCGGCGACGTGGCGAGCGCAAGCCCGATTTCCAGCCTGCGCTTCTCGCCATAGGCGAGCTCGGACACGGGCGTGTCGGCACGACGGGTCAGGTTCACCAAAGCGAGCGTGTGCGCCACCTGCTCCGTCAGGCCCTTGACGCCGCCGAGCGTGCGGAACAGGTCGAGCCGGAATTTTCCGCGCAGTTCGGCAAGGGCTGCGATCGTCAGGTTCTCCCGCACCGTCAACCCGGTGAAGAGCTGGTTGACCTGGTAGCTTTTGGTCAGTCCGAGCTGGCAAACCTCGGTGACCTTCAATCCCGTGATGTCGCGGCCCTCGAACACGATCTGGCCGGAGCTCGGCGCGATCTCGCAGGTCAGCATCTTGAAAAAGGTTGATTTGCCGGCGCCGTTGGGGCCGATGATCCCGCGCAGCTCGCCCCGATTGACGCTGAAATCGATGTCGCTGTTGGCAACGAGGCCGCCATAGCGCTTGGTCAGGCCGGTGGCTTTCAGGATCGGCCCGGAATAGGCGGGGTGCTCGACCTCCTTGGCCTGCATCGGCGCCGGTGGAGGTTGCAGCCTGGTCTCGGTGTCAGCGGCGTCCTGCTCCATCTCCGCATCCGCCTGCTTTCGCTTTCCCGAGACGAGGCGGTAGAGATCGGCAAGGCCGCCGATGATGCCGCCGCGCAGGAAGCAGACCAGCAGCACGAACACGACACCCAGCACCAACTTCCAGGCTGCGCCGAGGCCCAGTGCGGACTGCAGGAAGTCCTGAAGGAACAGCCAAACGGTTGCGCCGACCAGCGGTCCGAACAGCGTGCCCCTGCCGCCGATGGCCGTCTGCATCACGAGCTGGCCCGAGGTGTCGAAGGTGAAGGCGTCGGGCGGCATGAAGGCCTGGAGCACGCCGAGCAGTCCGCCGGCGAAGCCCGCGTAAGCGGCTGCGATCACGAAGGCGGTCAGCTTGTAGCCATGGATGTTGTGGCCGACCGCCGTGGCGCGCAGCGGATTGTCGCGGATCGCACTCAGAACCGCGCCGACCGGCGAGCGCACGATCCTGAGGGCGATGACGACGCCGACGAAATAGCACAGCGCGATGAACTGATAGAGCGACCAGCCATTGGTGAAGTGGATGGAGGTGAAGCCGAGATTGAAGCTCGGCGTCGGCACGCCGGGCAGGCCGTTTTCGCCGCCGGTGAAATCGGAAAGTGGATTGAATTCGACGAAGAAGAACACTTCCGCGATTGCCACGGTGATCATCGCGAAATAGATGCCGGTGCGGCGCAATGCGATCAGGCCGATCAGGTAGCCGGTCGCTGCGGCCGCGATCATGCCGATGATCAGCGCGCCCAGCACGTTGCCGAAGCCCGCGCGGGTCAGCAGGTAGGCGGCGACGAAGCCGCCGGTGCCGTAGAAGGCGGACTGGCCGAACGAGAGCAGGCCGGTGAAGCCGAACAGGATGTCGAAGCCGAGCCCGAACAGGCCCCAGACCAGGATCCTGTTCACGGTGTTCGGCGCGAAGCCGAGATGAGGCAGCACGAAGGGGGCTGCGATCAAGCCGATCGCAGTCAGGGCTTCGATCAGGAAGGGGCGTTGCTTGAGCATCAGGTGATCGCTTACTCGCGGCCCTGGACGCCGAGCAGGCCATGCGGTCGTACCACGAGTACGAGCGTCATCGCCGCAAACAGCATCACATAGGCATAGCCGGGGTTGAACATGGAGGTGACGCTGATGATCTCGCCGGCGATCAGGCCGCCGAGAATTGCGCCGGGGAACGAACCGACGCCACCGATCACCACCACCACGAAAGTCTGGACCAGGATGTCGTCACCGATGCCCGGTGTCAGCGACACCACCGGCGCGTTGACGATGCCGGCAAAGCCGGCGGCCATTGCGCCGATGCCGAAGACCACCATGAAGACGCGATAGACATTGATGCCAAGCGAATCCACCATCATCGAATCCTCGATGCCGGCGCGCACAATCATGCCCAGCCGGGTCCGGTAGAGCACGATGAACAATGCGCCGAGGGCGATCGCGACGATGCCGACGACGGCGAGGCGGTAGGTCGGATAGAACATGAAGCCGAGATTGGTGATGCCCTGGAATAGCGCCGGCGGCGGCACCAGCTGCGACTGGCTCGAGAAGATCAGGCGCACGAGCTCGACGAAACAGATGCCGAGCCCGAAGGTCACGAGCAGCTGATCCTCGTGCGGACGATGATAGAAATGACGGATGATGACGCGTTCCATGAGAACGCCGAGCAGCATCACGAACAGGGAGCCCGCGATCACGGCAAGGATGAACGACTCCGTGTACTGATAGGCGACGAAGCCGGCATAGCCGCCGATCATGAACATCGCGCCGTGTGCGAGGTTGAGCACGCCGAGCGTGCCGTAGATGATGGTCAGGCCGGAGCTGATCAGCGCGAGCAGGGCGCCGAGCGCGAGCCCGTTGAAAAGCTGTGAAACGAGGTTGGGCCAACTTATCATGCGACAATCGCTGTTGTGGCGCGCGATGTTGCGCGTCAGAAAAAGGCGACGCCGCGGGACCGGAGTGCAGTCCGCGGCGTCACAGGGGTTGGCGAGGTCTCAGCTGTAGTCGCCGAGATGGCAGCCGAAGGCGTCGGGCTTCTGCATCAGGCCTTCACCCGGGACGATCTCGACGACGTCGTACCAGTCTTCCTTGTTCTTCATGTCCTTCTGCTGCTTGCCCTTGACGATGATCACCGGGCGGACGCATTGGTGATCCTCCGGGCGGTAATGGACGTCGCCGACCAGGGAGGGGATCGTCTCGCCCTTCTCGTAGGTCTTGATCACGTCAGGCGGACTGAAGCTGCCGGCCTGCTCGCACATGTGCGCCCAATGCGCGAAGCTGACATAGGCGTTCTCGGCGCCCCATTCGGGCTTGTAGCCGTACTTCTTCTCGAACGCTTCGTTGAACATTTTCGCCAGCGGGAACTTGTCCTCGATGGTCCACCAATAGTCGGTGGCGGCGTAGACGCCCTGCATCAGGCCCCCGGTCTCGCGCGCGATGAAAGGCACCTGGTACGGCACGACCAGCTTCATCTTGTCGAGCACGCCAAACTGCTTGGCCTGTTGTGTCGACAGTACCGCGTCGTGGCCCCAATTGACGTTGATCAGCACGTCGGCGCCGGAGTTGGCGACGTTCAGCAGGTATGAGGAATAGTCGGGGGCGCCGAGCGGGGCGACCTGGTTGGTCACGGTGGTCCAGCCGGCGGTCGCCAGGAAGTCCTGCATCGATTTGGTAACGGTGTGGCCGTAGGTGTAGTCGGGCGTCAGATACGCCGCCTTCTTGCCCTTGCCGAACTCACGTACCATCACCGGGCCGATCGCTGCGGCCGCAGTCTGGCCGTAGAAGTTCTGGCGAAAGCCGTAGCGGACGCAATCCTTGCCGGTGGTGTCGTTCGAGCCGGAAATGCCGCATACGAAAATCACATGTTCGCGCTGGGCGAGCTTGTTCAGCGCCACCGCAACGGCGCTCGACGTGCCGCCGGTGATCATGATCGCCTTGTTCTCGCTGATGAAGCGCTGCTGCGCCTGCACTGCCTCGTTCGGCTTGGCCGCGGAATCGGCGACGCCGAACTTCAGCTCCTTGCCGAGCACGCCCTTGCTGGTCTTGGGCGAGATCTTCTTGATCAGCTCGTGGCCTTCATTGATGTGCTCGATCGCGAGCTGGTAGCCCTTGAGCTCGTCTTCACCCTGCACGGCATAGGTGCCGGTGCGCGGCACCGAGATGCCGATGAAGGCGGTGGAGCCCGAGACCCCTGCGGGGTAGGAGCCGATCGCCGGCTTGTCCTCGGCAAACGCCGGCATCCCCGGCAGAACCGCGCCACCGATGAGGCCCGCGGTGGTCTGAAGCAGGCCACGGCGCGAAAGGCCGCGGCGGATGAGATTGTCAGTCATGATCGTTTCCTCCTAACGTCGTTCTTGTTTGCAGGCAAAGCACGACCTGTCCGACGGCAGCCGGCCTCGAAGGCCTGTCCGCGCCGGGCACGTCACATCCGCGTGTAGCTCTTGGGCGCAAGCATTGCTTGTGAACGCCTTCTGTCAATTTCGTCTTTGGTCGAACGCCGAAAATTATCTCGTGAAAACATATCGCATCACGATATATATTAGCCTTTGTGAGTACGAGGCTGGCGGGTTCGGCGAGAGAAATGGCGCGGCAGACGACAGTGGCGGGTACCCGAAAGCGACGGTCGTGGCCGCAAGGTGCGGAGCGGCAGGAGGCGGCGTGGCCGGAAGAGGTGAGCGGGCAGCGGGCGACACCGCAGTCCGGCGATGCCTCGCGCATGCCCGATCCGCGCAACGGGCCGGCCGGCCGGCGCGGGCCCGCCGTCGGCCCCGTTCAGGCGAAGCGCGCGCCCGGTCCGATGCAGAAGCTGAGCGTGCGCGCCCAGAACGTCCTCAAGGAACTCGCGGTCGAGCTCACTGCCGAGCAACCGCCGAAGGGGAATTGGTCGCCCTCGCGCGAATTGCTGCTTGCGCTGACGGCCGAACGCCTCGCGACCGCGCGCAATTGCGGTCCTCACACGATGAGGGAAATCATCGACTGGGCGCAGGGCTGTGGCGTGACGATCAAGCCGGTGATCCCGCCCGGCGGCTCGCTGTCGCAGATGTGGGCCGAGTTGATTAGCAATGCATCCGCGGGTGCCTTGACCAGCGCCGAGATTGCCGGCGCGCTGCAGCGCTCGATCCGGCGAAAGAGCGTCCGTATCCCGATCGCGTTCCAGGTCATCCTGGTGAAGATCCTGCTGTCCAGCTTCGAATAGGTGGCGATATTTGTGTGTCCGGGGCGCCGGTCGGTTGGTTCGGCTTGGCCTTCCTTGCTAGTCTCGGTGAGGCCGCCCGTTGCACCGGCTGGCTCGACGTCGCAGGCAGGGAATGGCCCCATCGAAGCGGAAGACGACACGCCCGGCGCGTGCTGTGCCCACAAAGGGTGGCGCGATGCGCGAGGCCGACTACGGGGCGCTTGCGCAGTTTCGCTATCAGCTCCGAACTTTCCTGGCCTTCAGCGAAGCCGCGGCCCAGAGCGCCGGCTTGACGCCGCAGCAGCACCAGGCGCTGCTGGCGATCAAGGGATTGGCCGCCCCTGACGGCGCCAGCGTCGGCGACATCGCGCGCTTCCTGCTGATCCGGCACCACACCGCGGTGGAGCTGGTGGATCGCATGGCGAAACTGAAGCTGATTGGCCGGGAAGCCGACCCCGATGATGCGCGGCGCGTCCTGGTCAAGCTGACAGCGAAGGGCGAGCGGAAGCTGCGATCCCTCTCGCGCATCCATCTGGACGAGCTCAGCGCCGCCGCGCCCGGTTTGGGCAAGATCCTGCGAGCGTTTCGAGCCAAGAGATGCTGAGGACACGCTGAAGAAAGCGCGAAGCCGCGAGCTCTACGCCGCCGCGCCCTGAGCGGCGAGCTGCGCGGCCTGGTGCTCGGTGGTCAGCGCGTCGGTCAGTTCGCCCAGCGCTTCGCCCGCCATCACCTGCGGCAGCTTATAGAGCGTCAAATTGATGCGGTGATCGGTGACGCGTCCTTGCGGGAAACTATAAGTGCGGATGCGCTCGCTGCGGTCGCCGGAGCCGACCTTCTCCTTGCGCTCGGCCGAGCGCGCCGCGTCGAGGCGTTGCTGCTCGGCGTCGTAGATGCGCGAGCGCAGGATGTTCATGGCGGAAGCGCGATTCTTGTGCTGCGAGCGGCTATCCTGCATCATCACCACGATGCCGGTCGGGATGTGGGTGATGCGGATCGCCGATTCGGTCTTGTTGACGTGCTGGCCGCCGGCGCCTCCGGCGCGCATCGTCTCGATACGCAAATCATCGTTCCGGATCTCGACGTCGACCTCCTCCACCTCGGGCATCACGGCGACGGTGGCGGCAGATGTGTGGATGCGCCCCTGCGTCTCGGTGTCCGGCACGCGCTGCACCCGGTGCACGCCGGACTCGAACTTCAGCTTAGAGAACGCGCCGCGGCCCTGCACCTCGGCGATGATTTCCTTGTAGCCGCCGACGCTGCCTTCGCTGGCCGAGATCACCTCGACCTTCCAGCCCTGCAGGGCCGCGAAGCGCTCGTACATCCGGAACAGGTCGCCGGCAAACAGCGAAGCCTCGTCGCCGCCGGTGCCGGCGCGGATTTCCAGCACCACGTTGCGATCGTCCATGGCGTCCTTCGGCAGCAGCGCGACGCGGATCTTCTGGACCAACTCCTCGATCTTCGGCGTCAGCTCGCCGCGCTCGGCTTCCGCCATGGCGCGCATCTCGGCATCGGTCGCGGGATCGGCGATCAGCGCCTCGGTGTCGGCGAGCTCCTTGAGGGCCGAACGATAGGTCTTGACCGCTTCGATCAATGGCGTGAGCTCGGCGAGCTCACGCGTGATCTGCACATAGCGTTCGGAGGCGAGCTGACCGAGCGATTCGGCCTCGAGTGAGGCGTGATGCGCGAGCAGGACGTCCAGTTTGGCTTCGGGGAGTGACGACATCGGTTCGGTCTCAAATGCGGAAAAGGGCGAGGCGGCAGGAGGGGGCGACAGGCCCGCTACAAGGCCAGGCCTTCGGCCTCGGCAAATTCCGTCAGCTTCTGCCGGATCGAGACGCTGCCGGCGGGCGCGTCCAGCAACGGCCCGAGCATCGCCTCGGCCTTCTTGGCGTCGAGATCGAGCACCATGGCCTTGACCGGGCCGAGCGCGGTGGCCGAGAGCGACAGCGAGCGATAGCCCATCCCGATCAGCGCCAGCGCGCCGATCGGTTTCGACGCCATCTCGCCGCAGAGCGACAGCGATTTGTTCGCGGCTTGCGTCTTGCGTGCGATGTCGCGAAGCGCGCGCAGGATCGGCGCCGACATGGTGTCGAAGCGCTCCGAGACTTTCGCGTTGCCGCGGTCGACCGCGAACAGGAACTGGAACAGATCGTTGGAGCCGACCGAGATGAAGTCGACCTTCTTCAGGAGCTCGTCGAGCTGATAAAGCAGCGCCGGCACCTCGACCATGGTGCCGATGTCGATCCGCTCCGGCAGCGTGTGGCCGTGCTGGCGCAGATAGGTCAGTTCGCGTTCGACAAGCGCCTTCGCAGAATCGAATTCACCCACCTCCGAGATCATCGGGAACATGATGCGCAGCGCGCGGCCGCCGCCGGCGCGCAGCAGTGCGCGGATCTGGCCGCGCAACAGGCCGGGACGGTCGAGCCCGAGCCGGATCGCGCGCCATCCGAGCGCGGGGTTCTCCTCGATTACCGCCTCCATATAAGGCAGCGCCTTGTCGCCGCCGATGTCGAGGGTGCGGAAGGTGACGGGCTTGGTGCCGGCGGCATCCAGCACGGTGCGATAGAGCGCGAGCTGGTCGCTGGTGCGCGGCAGGCTCTGGCCGACCATGAATTGCAGCTCGGTGCGGAACAGGCCGATGCCGGCGCTGCCGGTGTCTTCGATGTGCGGCAAGTCGATCGCGAGACCCGCATTGATCATCAGCTCGACCTTCTGGCCGTCCTTGGTGACGCAGGGCCGGTCGCGCAGCGCCAGATACTGCGCCTGGCGGCGGGCCCGGAAGCGCACGCGCTCGGCGAAGGCCGCTTCGACCTCCTGCGATGGGCGCACATAGATCATGCCGGAGGTGCCGTCGACGATGACGGCGTCGCCGGGATCGGCGATACCAGGCGCGTTCGGGACTTCGCCGACCGCGGGAATGCCGAGCGCGCGCGCCACGATCGAGACGTGGGAATTGGCGGTGCCTTCCTCCAATATGATGCCGCGCAGGCGCTTGCGGTCATAGTCGAGCAGCGCCGCCGGGCCCATCGCGCGCGCGATGACGATGGCGTTGTCGGGCAATTGTTCGCGTGACGGCGCGTGATCCTGGCCGACCAGCTGTCGCATCAGGCGATAGCCGAGATCCTCGAGATCATGCAGCCGGTCGCGCAAATAGGGATCTGTCGAGCGCAGCATGCGCGCGCGGGTGTCGGATTGCACACGCTCGACGGCGGCTTCCGCCGTGAGGCCGGTGGCGACCGCCTCGTGCAGCTTGTGCGACCAGCCCTGGTCGTTGGCGAACATGCGGTAGGCTTCCAGCACCTCGCGATGCTCGCCGCCCTCGGCGACGTCGCCGCGCTCCAGCATGCGGTCGAGATCGGCGCGCAGCTTGGCGAGCGCGGTGTCGAGCCGCTTGATCTCCTTCGGCAGGTCCTCGGCGATGTAGTCCTTGATGACCACCCGCGGCTCGTGCAGCACGACATGGCCGAGTGCGATGCCTTCCGACAGGATGGCGCCGACCTTCTGCGCCGAATGGCGCGCCGCGGGCTCATGGCCCGGCTGGGCCAGCGCAGACAGCTCGCCGGAGGCGATCAGCTCCGCCAGCACCATCGCGGTGGTCTGAAGCGCCTCGAGCTCCTCCTCGACATAGTTGCGCTTGGCGCGGTTCTGCACCACCAGCACGCCGAGCGTGTTGCCGGCGCGCAGGATCGGCACGCCGAGGAAGGAGTGGTAGATCTCTTCGCCGGTCTCCGGGCGGAACGAGAAGGCCGGATGGCTCTGCGCATCGCTCAGGTTGAGAGGCGTTGCCTCGCTCGCGACCAGGCCGACAAGGCCCTCATGGGCGCTGAGCACGGTGTGGTGCACCGCCTCGCGGTTGAGGCCTTCGGTGGCATAGAGCTCGAGCGTGTTGTCGACGCGCAGCACATAGACCGAGCACACCTCGGCCACCATGTTGGCGGCGATCAGCACCACGATCTTGTCCAGCCGCTCCTGGGCCGAGACCTGCTCCGCCATGGTTTCGCGGAGCCGTCTCAACAAGACGCGGGGACCTCCCGACGCGCTCCGCATGAACCGTCAATCTCCTCCGTCTGCCGGGGCCGAAAGGACCCGCGGCGGCTCGCCCAGAAATCCAGAAAAACAACAAATTTGCTCGTCCGGCGCCAGCCCCGGCGGTTGCCTGGGCCGAATCAGCACCGCCTCAACTGGGGCACAGTTTCTGGCAGCCCACCCAGTTCGCCGTATAGCGAATTGGGGCTTGTTTTGCCAAGCAAAACGCCTGCCAAACGCGAAAGTGTGGACACCTTCGCGTTTGCTGCGACCGCTAAGAGAAAATTAGCCTAAGCCTGATCGAGACCGTAGAGCGTGTGCAGGGTGCGCACCGCAAGCTCGGTATAGGCGGTGTCGATCAGAACCGAGAATTTGATCTCGGAGGTTGTAATGGCCCGGATGTTGATATTCCGTCCTGCGAGGGCCGAGAACGCCTGGGCGGCAACGCCGGCATGGCTGCGCATGCCGCTGCCGATCACCGAGATCTTGGCGACATCGGTAGCCGTGTCGAGCCGGGCATAATTGATCTGGCCCTTGGCCGCGGTAATCGTCTCCTTGGCCCTGGTGTAGTCGGCGGCCGGGACCGTGAAGGTGAGGTCGGTGGTCTTCCCGTCCTCGGAGACGTTCTGCACGATCATGTCGACGTTGATGTTGGCATTGGCGAGCGGGCCGAAGATCGACGCCGCCACGCCGGGCTTGTCCTCGATCTGGCGTACCGAGATCTGGGCCTCGTCCTTCGAAAAGGCGATGCCGGTGACGACGTGGCTTTCCATGATCTCCTCCTCGCTGCAGATCAGCGTGCCGGGCGGCTGGTTGGCATGCGGGTCGATATCCTCGGGCTTTTCGAAGCTCGAGCGGACGAAAATTGGCATGTTGTGGACCATGCCGAGTTCCACCGAGCGGACCTGGAGCACCTTGGCGCCCTGGGAGGCCAGCTCCAGCATGTCTTCAAATGCGATCTTGTCGAGCCGGCGCGCCTTCGGCACGATTCGCGGATCGGTGGTGTAGACACCGTCGACGTCGGTGTAGATGTCGCAGCGGTCCGCCTTCACGGCGGCGGCGATCGCCACGGCCGAGGTATCGGAGCCGCCGCGGCCGAGCGTGGTGATGCGGTTAGTCTCGGGGTTGATGCCCTGGAAGCCGGCGATCACGGCGACTTCCTTGCGCTCCCTGAAGCGCTTGATGATCTCGCTGCCGTCGATGCCCTCGATCCGGGCCGAAGCATGGGCGTCGCTGGTCGTGATCGGGATCTGCCAGCCCTGCCAGGAGCGGGCCTGGATACCCATGCCCTGAAGCACGATGGCAAGCAGGCCGGACGTCACCTGTTCGCCCGAGGCGACCACGGCGTCGTATTCGCGCGCGTCGTGCATCGGCGAGGCCTCGGTGCACCAGGCCACCAGCTCGTTGGTTTTACCGGACATCGCCGAGACGACCACGGCCACTTCATGGCCGGCGTCGACCTCACGCTTCACATGGCGTGCGACGTTGCGGATACGTTCGATGTTGGCGACGGACGTGCCGCCGAATTTCATCACGAGGCGGCTCATGACGACGCGTGCATTCCTTCATAAGGATCAGTATGGTGGCCCGCACTGGACGGGCCTCGCGGACACCGACCGCGCGTATACATAGCGGCGGGGCCGGGGGCAAGCGGGTTCCTGCGGGGCAGGGTGCGGGGTAGTGGGTTAACCGAGATCATGGCGCGCTATATCGACGAGATCCTGCAGCCTGGCGAGAAGGTGCTGTATTCGACCAATGCGCACTGGATCTTCTATTTTCCGGCGATCCTGGCCTGGATCGTGGCGCTGGTCCTGTTCGTCCTGTCCCGGCAAACCACCGTCGAGGGGCTCGTCATGCTCTGTCTGGTTGCGGCCGGCCTGGTCGCTCTGGCGGCGCTGTACTGGACTGTGAAGGGCTGGTTCCATCGCTTTACCACCGAGACCGACGTGACCAATTTGCGGGTCGTGCACAAGACCGGCTTCATCAAGCGCCGCACCTTCGAGATGGCGCTGGACAAGGTCGAGAGCGTCGATGTCGATCAGACCATTCTTGGACGAATTCTCAACTACGGCGACGTGACGATTCGCGGCGTCGGCGAGGGGATCGAGACGATCAAGACCATCGCCTCGCCGCTCGCCTTCCGTAGTTCGATCACCACGCGGTAGGACCGCGCGTAACCATGAGCATGCAGCAAGATACTCCCGTAACCGCAAGCACCTCGCCGGGCTCGACCGTCGATGCCGCCGAGATCGCGAAATTCTCAAAGCTCTCGGTCGAGTGGTGGGATCCCAACGGCAAGATGGCACCGCTGCACCGGATCAACCCGCTGCGGCTCGGGTATATCCGCGATGCCGCCTGCCGCAAGTTCGAGCGCAACGCGCGCAGCCTCAACTGCCTCGGCGGTCTGCGCGTGCTCGACATCGGCTGTGGCGCCGGCCTGCTCTGCGAGCCGTTGTCGCGCCTGGGTGCGCAGGTCATCGGCGTCGATCCGTCGGTCAGCAACATCGCGGCCGCCAAGCTGCATGCCGACAAGGCGCACCTCGCGATCGACTATCGCTGCACCACGGTTGAGGAGATCGACCCGCGCGAGCGCTTCGACATCGTTCTGGCGATGGAGGTGGTCGAGCACGTCGTCGACGTCGGCGTTTTCCTGAAGCGCTGCGCCGCGATGCTGAAGCCGAACGGCCTGATGGTGGTCTCGACGCTGAACAGGAACTGGAAGAGCTTTGCGCTTGCCATCGTCGGCGCTGAATATGTCCTGCGCTGGCTGCCGCGCGGCACCCACGAGTGGAACAAGTTCGTCACCCCCGACGAGCTGACGAAATACCTGCTCGACAACCGCCTGGTCATCACCGAGCAGACCGGCGTCGTCTACAGCCCCTTCGCCGACAAATGGACCCTCTCGTCAGACATGGACGTGAACTACATGGTGGTGGCGGAAGGCATGGTGTGAGGCGTTGCCGCTTCCAAACATTCGGCGTCGTCCTGGCGAAAGCCAGGGTTTAGTTAGGCGAAAACTGATAATTACGAGTCTTCGCCAAACCACTCCCTGGGGTAATGGGTCCTGGATCTGCGCTTCGCTTGTCCAGGACGACACCGAATTCGTCAGGCAAGCATCGCACCCATGACATCCGCGTGATTGACCTGCTTGAGCGCGAGCGGCACGTTGACTCAACGTCCTCTCGCTCCCAGCGCAGTCCCACCCATGTTGACCATCGCCAGCCTCTGGATTCCCTTCACCGTCATTGCCGCGCTCGGCCAGGTCGCGCGCAATGCGATGCAGCGGTCGCTGACGAAGCCGCTGGGGACCTGGGGCGCAACCAATATCCGCTTCCTGTTCGGCTTTCCGTTCTCGCTGCTTTTCCTGGCGGTGGTGCTGGTCGCCACCGGCGATCATCTCGATATGCCGCCCGGTGTGTTCTGGCCGTGGCTCCTGCTCGGCGCGCTCAGCCAGATCGTCGCGACCGGCCTGATGCTGCTCGCCATGAACGACCGCTCCTTCGTGGTGACGACGGCCTATTTGAAAACCGAGGCGATCCAGACCGCCATCTTCGGCTTCGTCTTCCTCGGCGATCATCTGACATGGCTGAAGGTGCTTGCGATCGTGATCGCGACAATCGGCGTCGTCATCACCGCGCTGCGGCCCGGCGGCGAGAAGAGCTTTGCCGAATTGAAGCCGACCATCACCGGCCTCGTCGCGGCCGCGGCCTTCGCGCTCTCTGCGGTCGGCTTCCGCGGCGCCATCATCAACGTGCCTGATGTCTCGTTCGTGACTGCGGCATCGTTCACGCTGGTGCTCGGCCTGTTCGTGCAGACGCTGATCCTGACGGTCTATCTGCTCTGGCGGGCGCCAAAAGTGCTTCAGTCGATCCTGAGGCTTTGGAAGCCATCGCTGCTCGCCGGCTTCATGGGCGCCTTCGCCTCGCAGTTCTGGTTCCTGGCGTTCGCGCTGACGGCCGCCGCCAATGTCCGCACCCTCGCTTTGATCGAGGTGCTGTTCGCGCAAGGCGTGGCGTACTATTCGTTCAAGCAGCCGATCGCGCCGCGCGAGATTATTGGCATCGTGCTGATCGTGGTCGGCGTGGCGGTGTTGGTGGGAGTCTAATTCCGATCTTCCGGCAGCGTCGGCAGCGGCGACACCTCGATGCCTTCGTCGATCAGCGACTTGGCCTCGTCGGGCGAGGCCTCGCCATAGATCGGACGGTGCTCCTTGTCGCCGTAATGCATCGCGCGGGCTTCGGTGGCGAATCGCTCGCCGACATTGTCGGCGTTCTTCACGATGTGATCGCGCAGCTCTTTGAGCTTGGCGCGCAGCTCGCGCTCCTGCGCCATCAGCAGCGAGGTCGGTGCGGATTGCGCAGCTTCGGGCGCGGTCATCGTGGCGGTGGGCTCAGGCGGGGGCGTGGCGCGTCCGCGGCCCTTCTTGCCGACGATGCGCGGCGCCATGATCGCCTTGTCGACCTTGGCCGAGCCGCAAATCGGACAGGTCACGAGCTTGCGCTTCACCTGCTGGTCGTACGCGGCCGAGCTCTGGAACCAACTCTCGAAGTCGTGGCTCCGGTCGCAGCGGAGCGCGTAGCGGATCATGCCGATCCCCGCACCAGGTGCAGATGATCCGGCCCCGCCTTGGGGTCGGCGACGCCGAAGCGGCGGCCGTGCTGGAGTGAGGGTATCGCGCGGCGCGCGGTCTCGACCTTGGCCGGATCGATTTTTGCCATGATGATGCCGGGCTCGACATCGCCTTCGGCGAGGATCTCGCCCCAGGGATCGATGATCAGCGAATGGCCATAAGTCTCGCGCTTGTTCTCGTGCAGGCCTGCCTGTGCCGCGGCGAAGATGAAGCAACCGGTCTCGATCGCGCGCGCACGCAACAGCACGTGCCAATGCGCCTCGCCGGTCTTGCGGGTAAAGGCCGAGGGCACCGTGATGAAGTACGCGCCGCTTTCGGCCAGCGCGCGGTAGAGCGCGGGGAAGCGCACGTCATAACAGATCGTCAGGCCGACGCGGCCCCAGGGCAGGTCGGAGATCACGGCCGTCTCGCCCGGCTGGTAATTGGCGGATTCGCGATAGCTCTCGCCGTCAGGCAGCTCGATATCGAACATGTGGATCTTGTCGTAGCTCGCGAGCACATTGCCCTCGGGCCCGATCAGGAACGAGCGGTTGACCGCTTTCTCGTCCGAAAAGCGCAGCGCCAGCGAGCCGACATGGATGTGGATCTTCAGTTCCGCCGCGAGCGCCCGGTACGCCCTCAGCGAGCTGTCGTCGTCTTGGCTCTGGAGGTGCTCGAACAGGGCCTTGCGGTTGAGCTGCATCATGTTGCTGACTTCGGGCGTCTGCACGTAGTCGGCGCCATTGGCTACAGCCTGGCGGATCAGCCTGGTGGCCTGCGCGAGGCTGGGCTCGGGCATCAGGCCGGTGCGCATCTGCACCATAGCCGCCGTGAAGGTCCTGTTGTCGCTCATGACTCCGCCTTGACGCTTTCGAGCATGCCGTCGAGCTTGCCTTCGCGATCGAGCGCGTAGAGCTCGTCGCAGCCCCCGACATGGGCTCCGCCGATCCAGATCTGAGGGAAGGTCGAGCCCTCGCCGGCGCGATCGTACATCTCCTGGCGCCAGGACGGGTTCTTGGCGATATCGAACTCCGTGAACGTCGCCTTCTTGCGGGTCAGCAGCGACTTGGCGGCGGAACAATAGCCGCAGCCCGGCCTCGTGTAGATCTCGACAGCAGCGGTCATCTTGTCTGGCGCTCTCATGTCATGAATTCATTGAATTATATGGGACTTCACCGGCTCTCGACAACCCGGGCAAACACCAGCACGTCCACTTGCGCCGCTTTGGCCCGGAGCAGGGCCCGCGCACACGCATCCAGCGTCGCGCCCGACGTCAGGACGTCGTCGATGAGGACAATGCGCCGACCCTGGACGTCCGCCTGGCGGTCGGGGGATACCTGGAATGCGCCCTGCACATTGGTGGCGCGCTGGGCCCGCGACAGGCCGATCTGCTGCTCGGTCGCGCGTACCCGGCGCAGCACCTCAGCCTTCACTTTCACTCCGCTCTGCCGCTCGATGATCCGCGCCAGCGCCCCGGACTGGTTGTAACGGCGGCGCCAGGCCCTTCGCCAATGCAGGGGAACGGGCACCAGCATGTCAGCCTCGGTGAGCAGTTCGCCGCCCGCGCGCGCCATCCAGCGGCCCATGGCGGGCGCCAAATCCGTGCGATCCTGGTATTTCAGCGCATGCACCAGGGTGCGCGCGACGTCGTCATAACGCACCGCGGCGCGCGCCCGCTGGTAGGCCGGCGGGCTCGCGATCGCCTCCATCGACAGCATGTCGGGCCCGGGATCGTACACAAAAGGAATGCCGAGCCGCGGGCAGTAGGGCCGTTCGATGAACGACAGCCGCGCCCAGCACGCCGCGCACACGCCCTCGCCGTCGACCGGCTCGCGGCAGGACACGCACAGCGTCGGCAGCGCGATGTTGAGTGCAAGCCTTGGCAGATGCGCCATCACACCTCGGCAGGCCTGAAGCGCGCCGCGCAAATGGCTGGAAATGGAGCGTGGTGGTGATGCCTCGGCGTCCATTGGGCAAGGCTAGCGCCGTCCTGCGCCACGCTCAAGTCAATGGGCTGTTCTCGTCCGCGCCCGGCCTACGGCTCTTTCGGCAGCACGGGCCGGAAGAACGATCGCTCATAACGGCGAAAGCAGCGCGTTTGCCTTGCGAACTCGATCGCTTTCTGGACGTCCGGATCTTCGGCGCTGTCCTTCCGATATTGTTCGTACGCCGCGAAGCTCGGGAAGCTGAACATCGCGAGGGCGACGTCGCTGGCGCCTTCCGATGGCAGGAAGTACCCGTGGTGGATGCCGCCGAATCTTGGCACTAGTTCCAGCCACATCCTGCCATAGGCTTCGAATTCGGCGAGCTTGTCCGGGGGGATCTCGTATCGCAGATAACAGGTGATCATCGTTTGACGCTCCGGCGCCGCGGGCCTGGTGCGGATTGCTAGTTTGGAACACGGGGGCCGGTGTCGGCTCCATGAGGCAAGGCTAGCGCCGCGCGCAGTGGATTGCCAGAACCAGCATGATCGGCGTAACCAGCGGCATGGCTCAAGACCCACAAACCCCGCCCGCTTTGTTCGATCGTGCTTTGCTGCGCGCGCGACAGCGCCGCGCGCAGGCGCAAGGTGCCGCGAGCTTCCTGCTGGATCGGGTCGCCGAGGACATCTCCGACCGGCTGGCCGCGGTGATGCGAGAGTTTCACACAGCGGCCGATCTCTGGACGCCCGGCGAGGGTCTCGCGGTGCTGCGCGCGCGATTGCCCTCGATCGAGCGCATTGAGCTCGATGCGTCGGGTGCGGAGAAGCTGCCCTTTGTACCGGAGAGCCTCGATCTCGTGGTCTCGGCGCTGGCGCTGCAATTCGCCAACGATCTGCCGGGTGTGCTCGCGCAGATCCGTCGCGCGCTGAGGCCGGACGGGCTGCTGCTGGCGGCGATGATCGGCGGCGACAGCCTGACCGAGCTGCGCCAGGCCTTTGCCGCCGCGGAGGCCGAATGCGAGGGCGGCGTATCGCCGCGAGTCGCACCGTTCGCCGATCTGCGCGACGTTGGCGCGCTGTTGCAGCGGGCGGGGTTTGCGCTGCCGGTCACCGATGTCGACCGCGTCGTGGTGCGCTACGCCAACGCGTTCGCGCTGATGCAGGATATCAGGCGCATGGGCGCCGCCAATGTGCTGATCGAGCGGCGACGCACGCCGAGCCGGCGATCGACGCTGCTGCGGATGGCTGAAATCTACGCGGAACGCTTTGCCGACGCCGACGGCCGCATCCGTGCGACATTCGACATCATCTGGCTTTCCGGCTGGGCGCCGCATGCGAGCCAGCAGCAGCCGCTCAAGCCTGGATCAGCGAAGGCGAGCCTGGCGGAAGCGGTGAAGAAGGCCGGAGGGACGTAAGCTCTCTCCGCCGTCATGGCCGGCATGCCGTCCGAAGGACGGCGTCGCTTCCGCTCGCCTATGTCCCGGCCATCCACGCCTCTCGGTTCAGCACGAAGATCGTGGATGCCCGGGACAAGCCCGGGCATGACGCCGAGAGTGTGGTGCCCGCTTCGAATTCACATCAACAAATCAATCAAATGCGGGATCAGCGGAATGTCCGCGGGCGGCATGGGATAGTCGCGCAGCTTGTTGGCGCGAACCCAGGCCAGGGCCTGGCCTTCGCGCGGCGTGACCTGTCCCTCCCAGCGCCGGCAAATGAAGAGCGGCATCAGGAGGTGGAAGGTCTCGTAGCCGTAGCTCGCGAACGTCAGCGGCGCCAGACAGGGTTCGGCGACGGTGATGCCGAGCTCCTCGTGGAGTTCGCGGATCAGGCTCTGTTCCGGCCGCTCGCCGGGCTCGCACTTGCCGCCGGGAAATTCCCAAAGGCCGGCCAGCGTCTTGCCCTCGGGGCGCTGCGCGATCAGGACGCGCTTGTCGGCGTCGACCAGCGCGCAAGCCACCACGAGCGTCAGTTTGAGATCAGCCATGCCTGGAATTCCGCTCGCTGAAGGATCATCCGCAACGGTTCGTTAACCCTGTTACGGCCCGTGTTTCCGAGGTCTCCATAAGTCATATTTAATCCACGGTTCCTAGAGTGGAAACGCTGAAACCATTTCGGGCCAGATCCATGCGCGCTGAGTGTCGTACCATCTTCCGTCGGTTCCTTCGCGACCGGCGCGGCAATGTCGCGGTGATCTTCGCAATCTGCTGCGTCCCCCTGATCACGTTCATCGGCACCGCGATCGACTACTCCCGCGCGACGCAGGTCCGGGCCAAGCTTCAGGGCGCGGCTGACGCGGCCAGCGTCGGTGCGCTCGCCAAGGCATCGCCGGGGTTTGCCGCCGCGGGCTCGATGACCACGGACGGCACGATCACGGCCGGCGTCGACGACGCCCAGAAAATCTTCGATGCCAATCGCGCCAACCTGACCGGCTATACGCTCGACAGCGTCACCCCGACCGTCGTCAAGACCGGCTCGACCATCAACTCGACCGTCTCTTTCACCGCCACCATCAACACCATGTTTCTCGGCCTGATCGGCAAGACCACACTGACCATGAGCGGCACGTCGTCGTCGACGGCCAATATGCCGCTCTATGTCGACTTCTATCTCCTGCTGGACAATTCTCCGTCGATGGGCGTCGCAGCGACACCGACCGACATAACGAAATTGCAGGGAAAGACGGGTGGATGTGCATTCGCGTGTCACGACACCACCAAGGCCGCCGGCACAAGCAACTACGACATCGCCAAAGCAAACGGCATCACGACCCGAATTGACGTGGTGCGCCAGGCGAGCGCGAACCTGATGGACACAGCCCAGAACACGCAGACCTATTCGAACCAGTTCAGAATGGCGATCTACGATTTCGGCGCTTCGTCAGCGACGATCGGATTGAGAAATCTGTTCGCGCTGTCGTCGAGCCTGAGCTCCGCCAAGACTGCGGCGGGAAACATCGACCTGATGGCGGTCGCCGGTCAGAATGACTCGTATACTAAAGACAAAGATACTCCCTTCACCACGATTTTTCCCGCGATCAATAGCGCAATCGCCTCGCCGGGAGCCGGCACATCCGCGTCACCGCTGAAATATCTGTTTTTTGTATCCGATGGGGTCGCTGACGAAACCAACTCAGGCACGACGATGTGTAGTGTCTCGTCTTCTTCGTATCCTCTCGCGTCATCGAATCGCTGTCAGTCGCCGATCAATCCGGCGCTCTGCACGGCCATCAAGGACCGCGGTATCAAGATCGCGGTGCTGTACACGACGTATCAACCACCTACCGACACCTGGTACACCACCTGGATCTCGCCCTTTAACCCCGGGCCGTGGGGGCCGTCTCCGAACAGCAAGATCGCGCAGAACATGCAGAGCTGCGCTTCGCCGGGATTCTATTTCGAGGTCAGCCCCACCCAGGGCATTTCGGAAGCGATGAACGCGCTGTTCAAGAAGGCACTCGCGGATGCGCGGATCTCGGGGTGATTTTGATCACCCCGCCCGCTTGCGGGTCAAGCGGACTCACCGCGAGTCCGGCTACGACCTGTAATCCCCGTTGATCGCGACATACTCCTTGGTGAGGTCGCAGGTCAGCACGCGGTCGCGGCCCTTGCCGAGGCCGAGCGAGACCTTGATCGCGATCTCCGGCGCCTTCATCGCTTCCGACACCTGCGCCTCGTCATAGGACGGATCTCGCGCGCCGCTCCTGGCGACGCGGATGCCGTTGAAGGAGATCGAGAGCTTGTCGCGGTCAGCCGGCTCGCCGGCCTTGCCGACCGCCATCACCACGCGGCCCCAATTGGCGTCCTCGCCGGCGATTGCGGTCTTCACCAGCGGCGAGTTCGCGATCGACATCGCGATCTTGCGCGCCGAGGCCTTGGTCTTGGCGCCCTCGACGGTGATCTCGACCAGCTTGCGCGCGCCTTCGCCGTCGCGGGCCACTTGCTCGGAAAGATTGGCGAGCACCTGGTTGAAGGCCTTGACGAAGGCTTTCAGGCGCGGGTCGGTGGCGCGACTGATCTTCGGCGCGCCGTGTTCCGCAGCAGCACCGGTGGCAAAGGCCAGCAGCGTGTCCGAGGTCGAGGTGTCGCCGTCGATCGTGACCGCGTTGAAGGTGTCCTCGACGCCGCTTTTGAGCAGCGCCTGCAGCGCGGCAGGCGCGATCGGTGCGTCGGTGAAGATGAAGGACAGCATCGTCGCCATATCGGGCGCGATCATGCCGGCACCCTTGGCCATGCCATTGATGGTGACCTTGGCTTTGCCGAGCTTCACGGTCGCGGTCGCGACCTTCGGGAAGGTGTCAGTGGTCATGATCGCCTTGGCGGCCGCCAGATAATCGCCGGCCTCGGCGGTTTCCGCGAGCCGACCGAGCACGCCATCGAACTTGCTCGCATCCAGCGGCTCGCCGATCACGCCGGTCGAGGCCAGGAAGATCTCACCCTCGGTGCATCCGACGGCCTTGGCCGCGATCTTCGCGGTCAGTGCCGTGGAGCTGCGGCCGGTCTTGCCGGTGAAGGCATTGGCGTTGCCGGAATTGACCACCAACGCGCGGGCCTTGCCGCCTTTCAGCTTGGCGCGGCACCATTCCACCGGCGCGGAGGGACATTTCGACTTGGTGAAGACGCCTGCGACCGCGGTGCCCTTGTCCATCACCGCCAGCAGCACGTCGGTGCGGTTCTTGTAGCGAATGCCGGCTTCGGCCGTCGCGAGACGGACCCCCGCGATCACGGGCATGTCGGGAACGTGTTTCGGGGCGAGGGGGGAAACGGAGGAGGACATCGGGGCGCCTTGGTGGGATCTGGACATGCAGATGCCCGGCGCGGGGGCCGGGCATCACAAAGGCTTAGATACTCTTCACGTCACCGAAGTGACAGCGAATTCTTACTTCTTCGCCGGGGGCGCCATCTTGCTGTCGGACGGCTTGGCGTCAGCCGGCTTGGCCGCATCGGCCGGCTTGGCGTCCTTTGCCGCATCCGCCGGCTGGTCCAGCCGCTCGACCTTGGCTTCCGCGCGCAGCTTGGCGACGTAATCGGCCTGGGCCTTGCGGGTGACATACTGCTCGATCTGCGCCTTGACCTGCTCGAAGTCCGGCGCCTTGCGGCTGCGCTTTTCCTCGACCTTGATGACGTGCCAGCCGAACTGCGACTTCACGGGGTCGGAGATCTTGCCCGGCTCGAGCGCGAAGGCGACCGCCGAGAATTCCGGCACCATCTGCTCCTTGGTGAAGAAGCCGAGGTCGCCGCCGTCGGCCGAGCCCGGATCCTTGGACTTCTTCTTGGCGAGTTCGGCGAAATCGGCGCCCTTGTCGAGTTCGGCCTTCACCGCCTTGGCCTCGTCCTCGGTCTCGACCAGGATGTGGCGGGCGTGCACTTCCTGCTCGCCGGTGATCTGCTTGGAGGCCTCCTCATAGACCTTCTTCATGGCATCCGGGGTGGTGGCGGCCTTGCCCTCGCCGGCGAGCAGGCTGTCCATCAGCAGGCGGTTGCGGGCGAACGCGAGCCGCTTCTTGAACTCCTCGCCCTCGGCGAGCTTCTTGTCCTCGGCGGCCTTGCCGACGATCTTCATGTCGATCAGGAAGGACAGGACGTTCTCGTCCTTGGTCGCCGGGTCCATCTGGGCGAGGCTCGGCCCGAGTTCCTCTTCGGCCATGGCGACGTCGCTCTTCTTGATTTCCGCGCCATTGACCTTCGCCAGCACCGGATCGTCGGCAGCCCGGCCGGGACCCGCGATCAGCGCCAGCGCAAGGCAGCCCACGAGGGCGGTGGCGAGGCCGAAGCGCAGGCCGGTTCTGGTTACCGGGAACGAGGTGGTCATGGAAAATCCTTTTGTTGAAGCAGGGGGCTGCTCGAGCGGGGCGGACACTCGCCCAATTCAGGGGGCCTTGGCAACGCGAAAAGTCTGTCAAAATGATGAATTAGCCGCAATGCACCCGCCGTTGACAAGGCCCTGACCGGGCCATATCTCTGCCCGGTCGCGTCCATGCGATGGCGTTTATTTTGCTGCGTTTTTGGCCGTTGAACCCAGACTTGCCCAACTCCCACCCATATGGCGGATGGACCCCCCGCAGACGGGGCTCTGGCGCCCAGCAGGCGTCACGGTGAGTTGATAGGCAGGCGGGTGACAACCTCTTGGCTGCAACGCGAACGCGGTTGAATCGCGAACACAGGAACTAAGCATGATCGGCGCGCTCGCCCGCAAGTTTTTCGGCTCCGCCAACGACCGGCGGGTGAAGGGATATCAGTCCCGCGTCAACGCGATCAACGCGCTGGAGCCCGAGGTCTCGAAACTCTCCGACGAGGCCCTCAAGGCCCGCACCGTCGAGTTCAGGAAGCAGCTCGCCGAGGGCAAGACCCTTGACGACCTGCTGGTCCCCGCTTTCGCCACGGTCCGTGAAGCCGCCAAGCGGACGCTCGGCCAGCGCCATTTCGATGTCCAGCTGATCGGCGGCATGGTGCTGCACGAGGGCGACATCGCCGAGATGAAGACCGGCGAAGGCAAGACCCTGGTCGCAACGCTCGCGGTCTACCTCAACGCGCTCGCCGGCAAGGGCGTCCACGTCGTCACGGTCAACGACTACCTCGCCCGCCGCGACTCCGCCTGGATGGGCCAGATCTACGGCTTCCTCGGCCTGACCACCGGCGTGATCGTGCACGGCCTCGACGATTCCGAGCGCAAGACGGCCTATGCCTGCGACATCACCTACGGCACCAACAACGAATACGGCTTCGACTATCTGCGCGACAACATGAAGTACCGGCTCGAGGACATGGTCCAGCGGCCGCACTTCTACGCGATCGTCGACGAAGTCGACTCCATCCTGATCGACGAAGCGCGCACGCCGCTGATCATCTCCGGCCCGCTCGACGACCGCTCCGACTTCTACAACACCATCGACGGCTTCCTGCCCAAGCTCGACAAGTCCGACTACGACGTCGACGAGAAGCAGCGCACGGTGACGCTGACCGAAGCCGGCATGGAGAAGATCGAGACGCTGCTGCGCGATGCCGGCCAGCTCAAGGGTGAATCGCTCTACGACGTCGAGAACGTTTCCGTCGTGCACCACATCAATCAGGCGCTGCGCGCCCACACGCTGTTCACGCGCGACAAGGACTACATCGTCCGCGACGACGAGGTCGTCATCATCGACGAGTTCACCGGTCGCATGATGCAGGGCCGCCGCTATTCGGAAGGCCTGCATCAGGCCCTGGAAGCCAAGGAGCACGTGCAGGTCCAGCCGGAAAACCAGACGCTGGCCTCGATCACCTTCCAGAACTATTTCCGGATGTACGAAAAGCTCGCGGGCATGACCGGCACGGCGCTGACCGAAGCCGACGAATTGTTCGACATCTACAAGCTCGAGGTCGTGGAGATCCCGACCAATTTGCCGGTCGCCCGTCTCGACGAAGACGACGAGGTCTATCGCACCCAGAACGAGAAATACGCCGCGATTCTGGCCGAGATCGAGCGCGCCAATGCGCGGCTGCAGCCGGTGCTGGTCGGCACCGCCTCGATCGAAAAATCGGAAGTGATCGCCGAATATCTCAAGAAGCACGGCTATCGGCAGATCGATTTCGGTAACGAAAATTCGATGCAGAAGCTGTACGCGGCGGCCCGCGCCGGCAAACCGGCAAAGCTGTTCGCGGTGCTCAACGCGCGCTTCCACGAGCAGGAAGCCTACATCGTCGCGGAAGCCGGCGTCCCCGGCGCGATCACGATCGCGACCAACATGGCCGGCCGCGGCACCGACATCAAGCTCGGCGGCTCGCTGGAAATGCGCATCCAGCAGGAGGCCGCTTCGATCGAGGACGAAGCCGAGAAGGCCTTGAAGATCGAGCAGATCAAGGCCGACATCGAGCACTTCCGCGACATCGTGCTGAAGGCCGAGGAAGAGGTCGAGATCGAGCCCGCGAAGGGTTCGAAGCCCGCCAAGACCGTGAAGAAGCCCGGCGGCCTCTACATCATGGGCTCCGAGCGCCACGAATCCCGCCGCATCGACAACCAGCTCCGCGGCCGCTCCGGCCGTCAGGGCGATCCCGGCCGCTCGAAATTCTTCCTGTCGCTGGAAGACGATCTGATGCGCATCTTCGGCTCGGATCGCCTCGACAGCATGTTGCAGCGTCTCGGCCTGCAGGAGGGCGAGGCCATCATCCATCCCTGGATCAACAAGGCGCTCGAAAAGGCGCAGCAGAAGGTCGAGGCGCGCAACTTCGATATCCGCAAGAACTTGCTCAAGTTCGACAACGTCCAGAACGACCAGCGCAAGGTGATCTTCGACCAGCGCGTCGACCTGATGAAGGACGACAGCGTCGCCGAGACCGTCGCCGACATGCGCCACGCCTTCATCGACGACCTCGTCGCCAAGCACGTGCCCGAGCATGCCTATGCCGAGCAGTGGGACGTCGCGGGCCTGAAGGAAGAGCTCAAGCGCGTGCTCGATCTCGACCTGCCGGTCGAGGACTGGGCCAAGGAAGAGGGCATCGCCGACGAGGAGCTGCTCACGCGCATCGAGACCCGCGCCGACGAGCACATGGCCGCAAAGGTCGCGCAATGGGGTCCCGACGTGATGCGTTACGTCGAGAAGACCATCCTGCTGCAGACGCTCGACCATCTCTGGCGCGAGCATCTGATCATGCTCGACCATCTGCGCCAGGTCATCGGCCTGCGCGGCTACGGCCAGCGCGATCCGCTGCAGGAGTACAAGACCGAGGCGTTCAACCTCTTCCAGGAGATGAGCGCGCATCTGCGCGAGGCCGTCACGGCGCAGCTGATGCGGGTCGAGATCGTGCCGCCGGAGCAGGAAGCCCCGGTGCTGCCGCCGATGGAAGCGCACAAGTTCGACCCGAACACCGGCGAGGACGAAATGGCGCTCGCGAGCGTCACGCTCGGAGCGCAGGCCACCGACGCGGCGTTGCGCGATCCCAAGAACCCGGCAAGCTGGGGCAAGATCGGCCGCAACGAGGATTGCCCCTGCGGCTCAGGCAAGAAGTACAAGCACTGCCACGGGCGGTACGCTTAGCGATCAGGTGTGAGGTGCGACGTCGGCGCCTCACATTCCACTGTCGTCGCCCGGTTTAGCCGGGCGACCCAGTACGCCACGGCTTCTCGGTTCAATCACGTCAGTCTCTGGAATACTGGATCGCCCGATTAAATCGGGCGATGACATCGAGTATGGGGCGCGCGGCTCCATCTCCTTCGCCGGGACGACCGTGTGGAGAGAGCTTGCTAAACACGCCAGCTCAATTCGAGCTGTCGATCAAGCTCTCCAGCAGCCGCTTCAATTCGCTCGTCGATTTGTCGCCGTAGCTCTCGAGGATGTGCTCTTCCTGGTCGACCGCGAGCGAGTTGAGCTTCTTGCTCAGCACCTTGCCGCGATCGGAGATGAACATCAGGACCTTGCGGCGGTCGTTCGGGTCCTGCACGCGGTAGACCAGCGTGTCCGAGACCATGCGATCGATCATCTTGGTCAGCGTCGGATGGTTGAGCAGCACGGCATCCGCGAGCTCTCCCATCGAATGGCCGTTGCCATCCGACAGGACTTTCAGAATGCGCCACTGCTCGACGGGCACGCCTTCCTTGCTCAACCGCAGTTCGAGCTGCCGGTTGATCTCCCGGTTGGCTTGCGCGAGCAGGTACGCGAGGTGTTCGGTGATCGGGGTGTTCGGTTTTGCCACGGCTAAGACTTTGTCTTGACCCAAATGAGTGAATGTCTTGCAATCGATGCTGCATCTATATGCACTTCAATTCTTGAATATTCAATATTTTCAAAATAGGATATTGCCCAACAATAGGGCGGGTGCCGCGGCCGCCTGCTGAATGAGCTTTCAAGTCTGGTATCAGACAGGAGTTGGCGTGCGCGCGACGGTAAACTTCCCGGCTCACGGCGGTCCGGCGTTACCGCCGTCCTTGCTGTTCAGGAATCTGTCGCCCGCGGCAGCGGATTTCGACCTGTCGCCGGCTGATGCGCATTTCATGAAGCGCCGCGGCGCACACAACAAGCTCCGCATCGGGGGCTTCATTTGCTGCACCGGCTCGCCCGGTGTCTGGGGCCCGTGCGCGACAAGCAGCGCGCAGCTCGCGGTCGCCGAGATCAACAAGCGCGGCGGCATTCTCGGGCGCGAGATCGAGCTTTCGATCTACGATGCCGGCGGGCCGCTCGACGGGATTCTGAGCCGCGCCGAGCAGGCGATCGCTTCCGATGAGATCGACCTCATCGTGGGACTGCATACCAGCGCGGTGCGTGTGGCGCTGCGCAAGGTCACGACCCGCCACCGTATCCCCTACATCTATACGCCCGTCTACGAGGGCGGCGAGCAGACGCCGGGTGTCATGGCGATCGGCGAGACGCCGCGCTGGCAGAGCCGCCCCTCCATCCACTGGCTTGCCGACGTCAAGAAGGCGGCGCGCTGGTACCTGATCGGCAGCGATTATGTCTGGCCCTGGCAGTCGCACCGCGCGGTGAAGCGCTACATCAAGGAGGCCGGCGGCCATGTCGTCGGCGAAGAGTTCGTTCCCCTCGGCGAAGACAACCACGAGCCGCATCTGGAGCGCATCCGTGCCGCGAGGCCTGACGTCGTCCTGATCTCGTTGATCGGCACCGACAGCATCACGTTCAATCGCGCGTTCGGCGAATGCGGCCTCGGCGCCACGACGCTGCGGCTGGCCGGGGCGATGGACGAGACCGTGCTGCTCGGAATCGGCGCCGACAACAGCGAAAATCTGTTCTGTGCCTCCGGCTATTTCCCGGGCATCGGATCGCGGGCCAACGACGACTTCCAGAGCCGCTATCGCGCGATGTTCGGACCGAACGGCCCCCCGATCGGCTCGCTCGGTCAATCCAGCTATGAGGGACTGCGCTTCCTTGAGGCCGTGGCAAACAAGGCGGGCACGTTGGCGATGGGGCCCATGCTCGCGGCCGGCCGCAACATCGTCTATGGCGGCGCGCGCGGCCCCGTCACCGTCAGGAACGGTCATACCCGGATGCAAATGTATCTCGCCGGCGCGGATGGCCTCGATTTCAAGCTGATCAAACCGATCTGACGCCGGCGCCCCATCTGCAAACGCCCGAATCCAAAATAATACTTGAAAAGGAAAATATTTCCGTCTGTAATATCAAGGTAGAGCCGATGGGCGCGCCCGCACACGCGCGCCAATGAGGCTCCAATGCCAGGGATTCCAATTCCAGGGATCAAGAAGCCTTTGAGGAGAGCGCCGTGACAGTTGTCCTTCCCACGCCAGCCCAATTGCGCAGTGTCGCCGACCAGTGCGGCCTTTCGCTGACCGACGACGATGTCGCCTCGTTCCGCGGTCTGATGCAGGGCTCGATCGAGGCCTACAATCTCGTCGGAGCCATGCCGGACGAGGTGCCGGAGGTCAAATATCCGCGCACGCCGGGCTATCGGCCCTCGCCGGAAGAGAACCCGCGCAACGCCTGGTATCGCAAGTCGACCGTGAAGGGGGCGGCGAGTGGCAAGCTCAAGGGCAAGACGGTCGCCCTGAAAGACAACATCATGCTCGCCGGTGTTCCCATGATGAACGGCTCGGCGACGCTCGAAGGCTACGTGCCCGATTTCGACGCCACCATCGTCACCCGCATGCTCGATGCGGGCGCCGAGATCGCCGGAAAAGTCCATTGCGAATCCTTCTGCATGTCCGGCGGCAGCCACACCAATGCGGTCGGCGCCGTCCACAATCCGCACAAGATGGGCTATTCGGCCGGCGGCTCGTCGTCAGGCAGCGGCGTCGTCGTCGCGCTCGGCGAAGTCGACATGGCGATCGGCGGCGACCAGGGCGGTTCGATCCGCATGCCGTCCTCGTTCTGCGGCACCTATGGCATGAAGCCGACCTGGGGCCTCGTGCCCTACACCGGCATCATGCCGATCGAGGTGTTCGTCGACCACACCGGCCCGATGACGGCGACCGTCGCCGACAACGCGCTGCTGCTGGAGGTGCTGGCCGGCGACGACGGCTACGACCCCCGCATCAAGGCGCCCAAGGTCGAGGAGTACACCAAGGCGCTCGGCCAGGGCGTCAAGGGCATGAGGATCGGCATCCTCAAGGAAGGCTTTGAGCAGGCGACGGCCGAAGCCGCCGTGAACGAGAGCGTGCGCGAGGCCGCAAAGCGATTCAAGGATTTGGGCGCCACGGTCGAGACCGTTTCGATCCCGATGCATCTCATGGGTCCCGCGATCTGGACGCCGATCGGCACCGAGGGCATGACCCAGACCATGATGTATGGCGACGGCTATGGTCTGTCCCGCTCCGATCTCTACTCGACCACGCTGATGGACTTCCATCGCGGCTGGCGGCGGCAGGCGGATTCTCTGTCCGAGACCACAAAGCTGTTCCTGCTGCTCGGCACCTACATCAACAACACCTTCGGTCCGCGCTATTACGGCAAGGCTCTCAACATCTCCCGACGCCTGACCGCGGCTTACGACAAGGCCTTCAAAGACTACGATTTGCTGCTGCTGCCGACGACGCCGATGAAGGCGACGAAGCTGCCGGAGCCCACGGCCAGCCGCGAAGACTATGTCGCGCGTGCGCTGGAGATGATCTCCAACACCGCGCCGTTCGACATCACCCATCATCCGGCGATGTCGCTGCCCTGCGGCATGGTCGACGGCCTGCCCGTCGGCCTGATGCTGGTCGGCCGCATGTTCGAGGAATCCACCATCTACCGCGCCGCCCACGCCTTCGAGCAGATCGGCGACTGGAAGAAGATGTGAGCGAGGGACTCATGCAGACGGACGTAACAGGGAAGCGTTTTCGGACGCGTCAAGACATCAAGCCGGAGCCCCGTTCCGATTCCTTCGGAACGGGAAAGGCTCCGGCGCATGGCTAACGCGTTCGTCGCGGCGTTCGAGATCCTGAGCTTTGGTGCGATCATCGTCCTGATCGTGCTGGGGCTCGGGATCATCGCCAGCATGATGGGCATCTTCAACTTCGCGCAGGGCGAGTTCGTCCTGCTCGGGGCCTACATCACCTATCTTGCCTACGCCAATGGCCTGCCGATCTGGGCCGGCATGGTCGCCGCACCATTCATTGTCGGCGCGCTCGGCTTCGTGCTGGAGGCGCTGATCATCCGACGCTTCTACGCAGCCCCCATCGTCGCCATGCTCGGCACCTATGCGCTCGGCCTGATCATCCGCGAATCCGTGCGCGGCTTGATCGGCGGCTTCTATCTCACCGTGCCGGAGCCGATCGGCGGCTCGATCGATATCGGTGCCATGCACATCTCGGCCTGGCGCTTCACCATCATCATCATCACGGCGCTGGTGATGGGCGGCTGCTATCTGCTGCTGGCGCGCACCAGCTTCGGCCTGCGCGTGCGCGCTACCCTGGAAAATCCTTCGCTGGCCCGCGCCTCCGGAATCTCCACGCCGCTGATCTACGGCGCCACCTTTGCGTTCGGCGCGGCGCTTGCTGGCCTTGCCGGCGCACTGATCGTGCCGGTGTTCAGCCTGTTCGCCGATCTCGGCCTGCGCTTCCTGATCCAGGGCTTTGTCGCGGTCATGGTCGGCGGCGTCGGCTCCTTCATCGGGCCGGTCGCGGGCGCCGGCGTCATCGGCACGCTCAGCGCCGCGCTGCCCTGGGTGATGGCGCCCGTCGTGGCCGATGTCCTCGTCTTCGTTCTCGCCATCGTCTTCATCAAATTCCGGCCGCAGGGCCTCATTGCTGGAAAAGGGGTTTAGTCACATGTCCGATCGTTCTCAGCTCTCCCGTCGCCGGTTCCTTTCGAATCTCGCCTTTGCCTCCGGTGCAGTCGCAACCGGCGTCGGCAGTTGGGTGATCCCGGCGCCCTGGGCCAATGCGGCCGAAGCCCCGATCAAGGTCGGCATCGCCACCGACCTCACCGGGCCGATTGCCTACGCCGGCAATGCCGACGCCAACGTCGCCAAGATGGTGATCAAGGAGATCAACGCCGGCGGCGGTCTGCTCGGCCGCCCGCTCGAGCTCTTTGTCGAGGACACCGCCTCGAACGAATCCGTCGCGGTCGGCAACGTCCGCAAGCTGATCCAGCGCGACAAGGTCGACATGGTATTGGGCGGCATCACCTCGTCGATGCGCAACGCCATCAAGGACCCGATCGTCGCGCGCGGCAAGACGCTCTACATCTATCCGCAGCTCTACGAAGGCAAGGAGTGCACGCCTTATCTGTTCTGTACCGGGCCGACGCCGGCGCAGCAGTGTGACGAGTTCATTCCCTGGCTGATCAAGAACGGCGGCAAGAAGTTCGCGCTGCCGAGCGCCAACTATGTCTGGCCGCACACACTCAACGTCTACGCCCGCAAGGTGATCGAGGCCAACGGCGGCGAGGTCGTGTTCGAGGAATACTATCCGCTTGACCAGGTCGACTTCTCCTCGACCGTCAACCGCATCATCTCCAACAAAGTCGACGTCGTCTTCAACACCGTCATCCCGCCCGGCGTCGGTCCGTTCTTCAAGCAGCTCTACGAGGCCGGCTTTCTCAAGAATGGCGGACGGCTGGCCTGCGTCTACTATGACGAGAACACGCTCAACATCAATCAGGCGGCCGAGATCGAGGGTCTCGCCAGCTGTCTCGATTATTTCAAGGTGCTCACCAAGGAGAACCCGTTCGACGCAAAAATCCAGGCGGCCTACGAGAAGGATTTCCCGGGCAACTTCCTGTTCGCTGCCGGCAGCGCCGCCACCGGCACCTATCGCGGCCTGAAACTGTGGGAAGCCGCCGTCAAGGAAGCCGGCAAGGTCGATCGCGACTCGGTCGCCGCTGCGCTCGATCATGCCAAGATCGCCGAAGGTCCCGGCGGACCTGCCGAGATGGTGCCGGGCAAGCGCCACTGCAAGATGAAGATGTACACCGCTGTCGCCAAAGGCGGGAACTACGAGATCGTCGGACGCAGCGACGGACTCGTCGATCCCAAGGAATGCTAGAGTCGAATGCCGAAAGCGATGGGCGCAGCGAAGCAGGCAGTCCCCGCCGAGATCGGCGGGGAGCAGAACGTTGCCATGGTTGAACACGGATCAGCAGGGCAAGCCGGTTCGGTGCGGAAAATCCTGCCGATCGTGGAGGGCGTCGTGCTCGTCGTGGCGCTGCTCGCCCCGCTGGTGCTGCAGGACTACCTCACGGTGTTCGCGACGCGCGTGATCATCCTCGCGCTGTTCGCACTGTCATTCGACCTGGTGTGGGGCTATGCCGGCATCATGAGCTTCGGCCAGGCGCTGTTTTTCGGCTCGGCCGGCTATGGCGTGGCGCTGCTCGCGCGCGATCTCAACATTACCAACATCTTCCTGGTGCTGCCCGCGGGCACCATGATCGGGCTCACCTTTGCGCTACTGCTGGGCGGCTTCCTGCTGCTTGGACGGCATCCCTCCAGCGTGATCTTCGTCTCGCTGGGCACGCTGACCGGATCCTACGCCGCCGATCGGCTTGCGCGCGGCTGGTACTATCTCGGTGGCCAGAACGGCATCCCCTCGATCTCCTCGATGACGCTCGGCAGTTACGAGTTCTCGGAAGGGCCGCCGTTCTATTATCTCGTGCTTGGCCTGCTCGTCGTGGTCTATCTCCTCTGCCGCTTTCTGGTGCGCTCGCAGTTCGGGTTGGCGCTCGCGGGATTGCGCGAGAACGAGCAGCGCATCGCCTTTTTCGGCTACAAGGCGCAGCATCTGAAGGCGATCATTTTTGCGATCGGAGGCGCAGTGGCCGGCCTCGCCGGCAGCCTCTATGCCTTCCACGAAGGTTTCGTCTGGCCCAACATGGTCGGCGTCGTGGTCTCGACGCAAGTGGTGCTCTATGTGCTGTTCGGCGGCTCCGGCACGCTGATCGGCGCCGTCATCGGTGCCGTCATCGTTGAGGGCGTCAGCTTCTGGCTCTCGGACAATTACCGCGAGGTCTGGCCGATCATCCTTGGCGTGCTGCTCCTGCTGGTGATTCTGTTCCGGCCGCTCGGCCTGATCAGCTTCGTGCTCGGCGAGCGCGAGCGGGTCGGCAGCTTTGGTGGCAAATCCAGGAAGACCGGGAAGGAGAAGCGCGATGCCGCTCCTTGAAGCCAGCGGCGTCAAGAAGATCTTCGGGAAGCTCACCGCGCTCGACGGCGCCGCGCTGACCGTCGGCGAGAACGAGTTTCACGGCCTGATCGGCCCGAACGGCTCCGGCAAGAGCACGCTGATGAAGTGCATCGCCGGCGCCGAGGTGCCGACACAGGGCAAGGTCTCCTTCGTCAACGCCGATATCACCGCGTTCACGCCGACCGAGCGTGCCCGCGCCGGTATGAGCTTGAAATTTCAGATCACATCCGTGCTGCCGACGCTGACGCTCTACGACAACATTCTGCTCGCGCTGCAGGCGCAATCCTCGCTGTTCGATCTCGTGTTCTCGCGCACGCGCGGGCTCTTGCACGATCAGGTCATGACCATGCTGACGCAATTTCGCCTCGCCAACCGCGCTTTCGACGCGGCGGCGGCGCTGTCGCACGGCCAGCAGCAATGGCTGGAGATCGCGATGGCGCTGGCCTGCAAGCCGAAGCTTCTGCTGCTGGACGAGCCGACCGGCGGCATGAGCCTGGAGGAGCGCCGCGTCACCGGTGAATTGCTGCAGCCGATCAAAAAGCATTGCTCGCTGGTCATCGTCGAGCACGATCTCGATTTCATCCGCGACATCTGCGATCGTCTCACCGTGCTCGACCAGGGCAAGGTGCTGGCGTCCGGCACGGTGTCGGAGATCCAGGCCAACAAGGCCGTCCAGGAGATTTATTTGCGCCGTGCCTGAATTTTTGGACATCAAGCATCTCGACGCCGGCTATGGTCGCAGCCAGGTCCTGTTCGACGTCAACCTCGGCATTCCCTGGCGCGGCGGTGTCGCCGTGCTGGGCCGCAACGGCGCCGGCAAGACCACGCTGATGAAGACCATCGTCGGCGAACTGCCGGCGTGGAAGGGCGAGGTCGCCTTCGATGGCCGCGACATCAGCCGCCGCGCGACCCAGGAGCGGGTGCGCGCCGGCATCGGCTACGTGCCGCAGGAGCATTCGGTGTTCGCGCGCCTGTCGGTGCGCGACAATCTCGCGGTCGGGTCGCTCGCGAGCAGGAAAGCCGACGCGGTCGAGCACGTGCTGACCATCTTCCCAAAGCTCGGCCAGCGCCTCGACCAGCCCGCCGGCACGCTTTCCGGCGGCGAGCGCAAGATGCTCGCCATCGGCCGCGCCATGCTGGGCGATCCAAAACTTCTTCTGCTCGACGAGCCGACCGAAGGCGTCTGGATCGGCGTAATCGAGGAGATCACCGAGCGCCTGATCGAGCTTGCGAAAACCATCGCCGTCATCATCGTCGAGCAGCACCTCGACCTCGCGCTCCGCGTCGCCGATTACGCCTACGTGCTGGACCGCGGCCGCGTCGCGCTGCAAGGCGAAGCGGGCGAGGTGAGGGGCAATCCGGAGCTGCTGCGGTATCTGGCGCCGTAGGGCGCGCGTGAAGCGCGTCGCTCTCACACCGAACTCGGCTGTCATGCCCCGCGAAGGCGGGGCATCCAGTACGCCGCAGCTTCTCGATCGATAAGGGGTGCCTCTGGAATACTGGATTCCCCGCCTTCGCGGGGAATGACGGCGTCAGGCTGGGATGGATCGAAGAGATTAAGCGGAGCGCCCGCTTTACTTCACCGCCCCAAACCGGCTGTCGAACGAGTTCGATTGCACCACCGGCGCGGCGCCCATGATCTGGGTCGCTTCACCCGCGCCATCCGACACCGACGGCTTCAGCGTCGGGCGGGTTGCGGCGAGGCGGGTGTCGGGCTTCGCAGCTTCGGCGGGTTTGGCAGCGGCAACAGCCGGCTTCGGTGCATCCTTCGCTGCGTCCTTGGACGTGTCGCGGCCCGGTACGAACCGGGTCACCGCGGCCTTCAGCCGGGACGCTGCGGTGGGCGGCGTCGTGGTCGTCGTTGCAGCCGGAGCGACGGATGCCGTGGCCTGCGGCGGCGGCGTGGTCGCCGTGGCGTCGGCATTGCCCACACCCATCTTGCGGCCGAGATTGGAGAAGAAGCCGGATTTCTCGGGCGGAGCTGCGGTGGCGACGCGGGCGCTGGCGGCGGGCGCGCTGACGGCGACGACCGGCTCTTCCTGCGGCGAGGGCGCGGCTGCATCGAGATTCGGCTTCGGCGGATTGACGTGTCCAGGGATGGTGCCCGGCGCCTTCGCCATCGCCAACATCTGGAGCGTGGTGCCTTCGGCGCCCTCCGACAGGCCGGTCGAGCCTTCCGGAATCTTCGCGGCAAAGATCTTGTTCATGCCGCCGTCGATGCCGGTGTTCATGCGCGCAACGGGCGTGCCGCGCGAAACCAGCTTGTTGTACTCCGCCTGGTCGCGCGCATCCTTCTCGCGCACGGCGCTGGCGATCTCCTCGGGGATCACATAGGCCGGGCACTTAGCGGACGCGTCGAACACCGGATCGCGCTTGGCGTCGGGCGGCTTCGCCGCGTCGAACACGTACTTCTTCTCGCAGAAATCGACCTTCGGCTCCTGCCGCGTCACCTCGAAATGATCATAGCCTTCCTTGATCATCTTCCAGAACGGCATGTTCGGATTGTTCCGGTGCTTGGCCATGTTCACCGGCGTCATCTTGAACGGATAGGCCTGCAACTGGAACGCCTTCTGGCCGCCGAAGAAGGACTCGCGCCCGAGCGAATAGATCTCGGCGATCTGCTCGTCCGTCATCGCGTAGCAGCCGCGCGACGAACAATCGCCATGCACCATCAGCTGCGACCCGCTGCGGCCCAAAGCCTTGTCGAACGCGTTCGGATAGCCCGTGTTGAACGACAAATAGTACGCCGATTGCGGATTCATCTGGCCCGGATTGATCGAGTAGAATCCTTCCGGCGCCTGACGATCGCCTTCGCGCACCTTCGGGCCGAGATCGCCCGACCAGCGACAGATCGGATAGGTCTTGAGCAGCGCGAACTGGCCGTTGCGGGTCTGCTTCCAGACCTCGAGCTCGGCCTCCTGCTTGAACAGGCGCACCAGGATCGGTGATTGCAGATCCATGTTCTTCTCGACCATCGCGGCGAGAAGCTTTGGCGGCACCGGCTGGTTGGCCTTGGCATTGGTCGCAAGCGAAACCTGGTCGGTGTCGCAGCCGGCCAGCACGAAGCTGGCGGCAAGCGCCACCGAAACCAGAAACGCGCGAGCAAGCGAACGAGAAATCAAGATGGACCCCACACCGTCCAAGGCATCGCGCGCAAACCCCAATCTTGAAGCATGATCCGACCGGAGACCGGGACCCGTCGCGACGGGCTTTTTCGCAATCACGCTCCAGCGCTTATGCCCTGAAGCCATTGATTAAAATTCTAACCTCTGGGTCATGTGGTCGCAACCCGCACGGGGATCACGAGCCCGTTGGCCCAAAGGCGTGGTCAACGAAGACTTAAACTGGGCTGAAACTTGGGCCTTTCGGCCAAACCAGCACTGAGATCGCTGATTTGGGCAAAAAAAGGGTTAACGCGGGGTTACCGGGGGCCTCCGGGACGGTTTGGCCGGCCTCAAATTCAGCGTCGTCTCGGCGAAAGCCAGGACGACGGCGGAGGGGGACGCGTCCAACGGGCCCCAAAGCCCGCCCGAATCAGCCCAGTTTCCGGCCAATATCGAGGAATTTCTGCCGCCGATGCTTGCGGATGGCGTCCCCGTCCAGACCCCGGAGTTCGTCAAAGGCCTTGGCAATGGCGTCGCCCGTGGTGGCGATCATGGCGGCGGGGTCGCGATGGGCGCCGCCGACCGGCTCCTTCAGGATGCTGTCGATCACGCCGAAGCGGAGCATGTCCTGGGCCGTGATCTTCATGTTGTTGGCGGCTTCCTGCGCCTTGGAGCCGTCGCGCCAGAGGATCGAGGACGCCGCCTCGGGCGAGATCACGCTGTAGATCGCGTGCTCCAGCATCAGGACCTTGTTGGCGGTGGTGATGGCGATGGCGCCGCCCGACATGCCCTCGCCGGTGATGATGGCGACGTTCGGCACGGTCAGCGCCATGCAGGCATCAGTCGAACGCGCGATCGCCTCGGCCTGGCCGCGCTCTTCCGCGCCGATGCCGGGATAGGCGCCGGCGGAATCGGCGAGCGACAGCACCGGCAGGCCGAACCGCTCCGCCATCTCCATCAGCCGCACGCATTTGCGATAGCCCTCGGGCCGCGCCATGCCGAAATTATGCTTGATGCGGCTCTCGGTGGAATCGCCCTTTTCCTGGCCCATCACGCAGATGGCCTCGCCGCGGAAGCGGCCGAAGCCGGCCACCAGCGCCTCGTCCTCGCCGAACTTGCGATCGCCGGCGAGCGGGGTGAACTCGGTGATCAGGCCCTTGATGAAGTCGTTGAAATGCGGCCGCTGCGGATGCCGCGCGACCAGCGTTTTCTGCCACGGCGTCAGGTTCAGATAGAGGTCGGCCATCGCCTGCGCCGCCTTGTCCTCGATCCGCCCGATCTCCTCGGCGATGTCGCTGCCGGAGGCCGCAAGCGTCCGCAATTCATCGAGCTTGGAATCGAGCTCGGCGACGGGCTTTTCGAAATCGAGATAGCTGCGCATCTGGTCTGGCATCAACTCAATATAGGGAGGACGGGGCGAGGCGGCGAAGCGGATTCGATGTCGCGGAAAGAAGTGTAGGTTCGTCAATGAGTTGGCTTGTGTGCTCGCAACGAGCGCAGGCCAAATCATCGTGAGGCCCCGGCTCTTTCTGCGGAGATGTGGCCGAAGTCAAGGCGGTTTCATCGTTCCAGTACCGTAGCCCGGATGAGCGAAGCGATATCCGGGGCAGGTCGCCCGATCGTCAATCCCGGATGTCGCTTCGCTCATCCGGGCTACTGCAGCTACGGCAGCAACTATTTCTCCGCCAGCGGGTGCAGGTCGCGGACCAGGCTCTTCAGCCGCTCCTCGACCACGTGGGTGTAGATCTGGGTCGTCGAGATGTCGGTGTGGCCGAGCAGCGTCTGCACGATGCGCAAATCGGCCCCGTTGTGCAGCAGGTGGCTGGCGAAGGCGTGGCGCAGCACGTGGGGGGAGACCAGCCGGGCCTGGAGGCCCGAAGTGACCGCGAGCTCCTTCAAATCGCGGGCAAAATGCTGCCGCGTCAGATGTCCGCTCTCGCCGAACGAGGGGAACAACCATTTCGAGGCCGCCACGCTGTTCTTCTTGTCGGTCTTGTTGTTGTCCTTGGCCGCCTCGGTCGCCGCGAGATAATCGGCCATCGCCTGGCGCGAGGCGTCGTTGAGCGGCACCAGCCGTTCCTTGTTGCCCTTGCCGCGCACCACGATCATGCGGGCGTCGCGCTTCGCGGCCGTACGTGGCAGCGCCACCAGTTCGGAGACGCGCAGGCCGGTGGCGTAGAGCACCTCGAGCAGGCAATAGAGTCTCAGGGCGCGCAGCCGTTTCGAGAGCGAAGCATCCTCCGCCTCGCTCAATTCCTTGGCGCGGCGGAGCATGCGGTCGACATCCGCAATCGACAGCACCTTCGGCAGGCCGCGGCCGCGCTTGGGGCCGGACAGGATCGCCGCGGGATCGTCGGTTCTGATGCGTTCGTTCAGGAGGAAGCGATAGAGATGCCGCATCGCCGACAGCCGTCGCGCGACGCTGGTGGACTTGAAGCCCCGCGTATCGAGATCGGCGAGATAGTCGCGCAGCGTCTGTGTTTCCGCGTCCGCGAATGCATGGCCGGCGCGACCAAGAAACTCGGAGAAGTCGGTGAGGTCGCGGCGATAGGCGTCGAGCGTATTGGGGCCGGCGCCCTGTTCCGCCGCGAGCATGTCGAGGAACAGGCCGGTGAGCTTGGCGTCTGAGGACTTGTTATCGGAAGATCTGGCACGCATGCCGGCAGCCTAGCTGCTATTTCTTGAGAAACTTATCCGGCGGGATCGTCACCGTCATTTCCCGCGGCTTGGGATTGACGAAGTTCGCCAGCGCGAAGACCACGCCATAGACGATGCCGGCGATCACGGCGACGACCGTCAGGAAGCGGAACAGGCTGGGCATCGGCAGGATCTCGGAGAGGGTCTCGGTCAGGGGCTTGGCGGGCAAATTAACCAATGAAATCATCCAACACGTTCGCCGTTTCGTGGCAAGAGTCCTCTGGCGAGGGCCCCTGCGGGGTCGTATAGGTGGCCAAAGGATGCCGCCTTTGGCGGCAGATCGAGCGAGACCCATTCGAGCGAGACAAATGCCCGACGCCGCGTTGCCGATCCAAGCCTCGCCCGAGGCCGACATCCTGTCGGCGCTGGGGACGCGCTCGATCGTGCTCGTCGGCATGATGGGGGTGGGCAAATCCACCATCGGCCGCCGCATGGCTCTCCGGCTCAAGCTGCCCTTCGTCGATGCCGACACCGAGATCGAGGCGGCGGCCGGCATGACCATACCGGAAATCTTCGAGCGTCATGGCGAGCCGCATTTCCGCGACGGCGAGGCCCGCGTGATCGCGCGTCTGCTTGACGGCGGTCCCATCGTGCTGGCGACCGGCGGCGGCGCCTTCATGCGCGAGGAGACGCGGACCCGGATCGCGGCGAAGGCGATATCGATCTGGCTCAAGGCCGATCATGATGTCATCATGCGCCGCGTGCGCCGGCGCGCCGACCGTCCGCTGCTCCAGACCGCCGATCCCGAAGGAACCGTGACGCGCCTGCTCACCGAGCGCGAGCCGGTCTACGGCCATGCCGACCTCACCATCGCCTCGCGCGACGTGCCGCACGACAAGATCGTCGATGAGACGATAGAGACGCTGCGCGCGCATCTTTGCGGCGAACGGGCGTCCCCGCCACCAGCCGACGTCGCGAGTGCCGCACGATGACCGCGCCTTTGAAACATTCAGATCCTGTCAATGTCGAAGTCGCGCTGGGGAATCGCGCCTATGACATCGTCATCGGCCGCGGCGTGCTGGCCTCGCTCGGCGAACGCGTCGCGCGCCTGCGCCCCGGCGTGCGCACCGCGATCGTGACGGATCGCACCGTCGCGAAATACTGGTTCGAACCCGCCGAGGCCTCGCTCGCAGCCGCGGGCATTCCGACATCGCGCATCGTCGTCGAGGAAGGCGAGATCTCCAAGACCTATGCCGGTCTCGAAAAGGTCAGCGAAGCCCTGATCGCCGCGAAAATCGAACGCAACGATCTCGTCATCGCGCTTGGCGGCGGCGTGGTCGGCGATCTCGCCGGCTTTGCGGCGGCGATCCTGCGCCGCGGCGTCGATTTCGTGCAGGTGCCAACCTCGCTGCTGGCGCAGGTCGATTCCTCCGTCGGCGGCAAGACCGGCATCAACTCGCCGCAGGGCAAGAATCTGCTCGGCGCCTTCCACCAGCCGGTGCTGGTGATCGCCGACACCGCCGTGCTTGACACGTTGTCCGCTCGGCAATTCCGCGCCGGCTACGCCGAGGTCGCCAAATACGGCGTGCTCGGCGACGAGGCCTTCTTCGCCTGGCTCGAGAACAACCATTCCGACATCTCCAAAGGCGGTTCGGCGCGCGAGCATGCGATCGCGACCTCCTGCCGCGCCAAGGCCGGCGTGGTCTCGCGCGACGAGCGCGAGACCGGCGAGCGTGCGCTGCTCAATCTCGGCCATACGTTCGGCCATGCGTTGGAAGCCGCGACCGGCTTCTCCGACCGCCTGTTTCACGGCGAGGGCGTTTCGATCGGCATGACGCTGGCGGCGCAGTTTTCCGCGAAGCTCGGCATGATCGGCGAAGCCGATGCGATGCGAGTCGAGCGTCACCTCATTGACGCCGGCTTGCCGACGCGCTTGCAGGACATCGCGGGCTTCGCGCAGGAGGGGCTTGCCGATGCCGACGCGCTGATGACGCTGATGGCGCAGGACAAGAAGGTCGAGCGCGGCAGGCTCACCTTCATCCTGCTGGAGGCCGTGGGGCGGGCCGTCGCCGTGAAGAACGTCGAGCCGGCTCCGGTGCGCGACTTCCTGAAGGACAAGCTCGCGCAAAAGGCATGACGCGAGGCTGAACGGCGCTACAGCGTTTTCGCGCGAAGTGGGTACCGGTTCGCGTAAGAAACGCGTCAAAACAAGAAACCAGAGTGGTTCATGGATTGGCTCGGATTCACCATCGTCATTCTCTGCCTGCTGGTCTCCGGCTTCTTCGCCGCGAGCGAGACCGCACTGACGGGCGCCTCGCGCGCCAGCATGCTGCGGCTCTCCAAGCAGGGTAATCGCGACGCCGACGTGGTTTCGCAGCTGCTCGACATGCGCGAGCGCCTGATCGGCGCCCTGCTGCTCGGCAACAACATCGCCAATATCAGTGCATCCGCCCTGGCCACCAGCATTTTCACGGCCTGGTTCGGCGACGTCGGCGTGCTCTATGCCACCGGCTTGATGACCGCACTGGTCGTGATCTTCGCCGAGGTGCTGCCCAAGACCATCGCGATCAACGCGCCCGACCGTATGGCGCTCGCGGTCGCGCGCCCGATGCGGCTGACGATGTACGTGCTGGGGCCGCTGCTGCGGATCGTGGAAGTCATCGTGCGGCTGTTGATGCGCCTGTTTGGCCTTGCCGGCGAGCACCAGGCGATCCTGTCGCCGACCGAGCGCCTCCGCGGCGCGGTCGACCTGCTGCATCATGAAGGCAAGTTTGAGAAGCACGACCGCGACATGCTCGGCGGGCTGCTCGATCTGCGCGAGCTCCAGGTCTCCGACGTCATGATCCATCGCACCGAGATGACGATGATCAACGCCGACCTGCCGCCGGAGGATCTGGTGCGCGAGGTGCTGGCGGCCGAATACACCCGCATCCCGCTGTGGCGGGAGAAACCGGAAAACATCATCGGCGTGCTCCACGCCAAGGATCTGCTGCGCGCGATCCGCGCGTCCGACGGCGATACCTCGCGCATCGACGTCTCGACCATCGCGCTGCCGCCCTGGTTCGTGCCGGAAATGCGGCCCGTCTCCGAGCAGCTCAAGGCGTTCCGCCGCCGCAAGACTCATTTCGCCCTGGTCGTCGACGAGTACGGCGAAGTTGAAGGTCTCGTGACGCTGGAAGACATTCTGGAAGAGATCGTCGGCGACATCTCCGACGAGCATGACGTCGTGGTCGCGGGCGTGCGCGCCCAGCCGGACGGCTCGGTCGTCGTCGACGGCTCGGTCCCGATCCGCGATCTCAACCGCGCCATGGACTGGCACCTGCCCGACGAAGAGGCAACGACGGTCGCCGGCCTCGTCATTCACGAGGCGCGCTCGATCCCCGACCGCGGCCAGAGTTTCACCTTTCACGGCTTCCGCTTCCGCGTCCTCCGCCGCGAACGCAACCGCATCACCGCGCTCCGTATTTCACCGGTGCCGCGCGAGACGGAAATGGAGGAAGCCAAGCGGCGGCGGGCGGGGACGTCGTTTTGAAGCGGTAGCTGTCATCGTCCGCCTTGTGCGCGCTTGCGCACTGGGGCGGACGACCCAGTAAGCCGCAGCGGCTCGATTCTAGCCGCGCCGCCTCGGAGTACTGGATGCCCGCCTTCGCGGGCATGACAGCCGCATCGGCGAGCTAGCTGCCGCCTTCTCCCGGCGCTTGCGCGTGGATCGCCAGCGCGTGCACGCTGCCGGAGAGTTCCGCGGCCAGCGCCGAATTTATCATGCGGTGGCGATCGACCCGGCTCTTCCCTTTGAAGGCGGAAGACACAATATAAACCCGAAAGTGCGTCTCGCCGCTCGGCCGATGGCCGGCGTGGCCCTCATGTAAATGTGACTCGTCGACGACTTGCAGGCTTTCCGGCGTGAAAGCTTCCTGCAACTTGTTGCTGATAGTGTCTCTGATGGCCATCTGGGTCATTACGGTGCGAGATCGCTCTCCGTATTGCATAGGCCGCCTCTAGCGGCCGTTCAAGGACGCCTCAGCATAGTTTCGGCTATGCTTTCCAGCTAATTGCAATGTCAAGACTTGAAGGTTTTTGCATTGCGTAGTCAAAGTCAGCCATGCCGATCGATTCATCAAAGTTCTTCGACTCCATCCGGATCAAGCCGAAAGGCAAGCAGCCGGAGGTGAAGCCGCGCGACGCCGTGGTCAATTGCGAATGGACCGGGTGTCAGAACAAGGGCGCGCATCGTGCGCCCAAGGGTCGCGACAATCAGCGTGAGTACTGGCACTTCTGCCTGAACCACGTGCGCGAGTACAACCAGAACTACAATTTTTTCTCCGGCATGAATGCCGACGCTGTCGCGCGCTATCAGAAAGATGCGCTGACCGGTCATCGTCCGACCTGGAAGATGGGCGCCAATGGCGGCGTCAAGAAGGGCGCCGAGGCCGAGATCGACGGCGCCTTCGATCCGTTCAGCATGTTCCAGGAGCTGAACGGCCGTACCGGCTGGCGCGCCGGGCCGCAGGCCGCGCCCAAGGCCGAGACGCGCAAGATCATGAACGCCGAGCGCAAGGCGCTCCAGGTGATGGGCCTCGGCCCCGAGTCCACGCTCGCCGACGTCAAGTCCAAGTACAAGGCGCTGGTGAAGCAGCACCACCCCGATGCCAACGGTGGCGACCGCTCCACCGAGGATCGCCTGATCGAAATCATCAAGGCGTATAATTATCTGAAGACCGTGGTGCGCGAGGCCTGAGGCCGCGCCACTGTCTTCCCTTCTCCCCTTGTGGGAGAAGGTGGCGCGAAGCGCCGGATGAGGGGTTTCTCTCGGCGAATTCAACTGCAAGATATGAGGGTGTCGAGACAACCCCTCACCCGTCTCGCCGCTTTGCGGCGAGCCACCCTCTCCCGCAAGGGGAGAGGGGAAGCACGCGCTCCGGGCTACGCATTCCCTACGCCTTCGGCATCGCGCCCACATATGATGAGCTCGGCCGGATCAGCCGCCCGGTCCGCTGCTGCTCGCGCGCATGCGCCGTCCAGCCGGCTGCGCGCGCCACCGCGAAGATCGGCGTGAAGGCCTGCCTCGGAATCGCCAGCGCATCGAGCAGGATCGCGGTGAAGAACTCCACATTGGTCTCCAGCGGCCGGTCCGGATTCTTCTTGCGCAGCGCGCTGCGGATGTAGGCCTCGACCTCGCCGGCAAAGGGCAGGGCGGCGCCGTCCGAAGCCAGCGCCTCGATCGCGGTCTTGAGCACGTCGGCGCGCGGATCGCGCACGCGATAGACGCGGTGACCAAAACCCATCATCCGCTCGCCGCGCGCGAGTGCCGCGTCCACCCAGGGCTGGATGCGCTCGCGCGAGCCGATCGCGTCGAGCATTTCCAGCACCGGTTCCGGCGCGCCGCCATGCAGCGGACCCGTCAGCGCGCAATAGCCGGCGGTGACGGCGGCAAACAGATCTGCGTGCGTTGAGGCCACCACGCGCGCGGTGAAGGTCGAGGCGTTCATGCCGTGGTCGCTGGCGGTGACGAGATAGGCGTCCAGCGCCCTGACCTCGCGTGGTTCGGGCGCGCGCCCGTGCAGCATGCGAAGCGTATCGGCAGCCTGGCTCACGTTCGGATCGGGCGCCACGGGATCGAGACCCCTAGCCCGGCGGACGAGCGCGCCCGCAATCACCGGGAATGCGCCGACGATCGTCGCCTCATGGGCGAGCCCGTGCTCGGCGCGAACTCCCGCGACCGCCGCGCGAAATCCGTCGATGATGCCCATGCCGCGCGTTGCCGGCAGCAGCTCATCCAGCCGCGCGAAGGCGCGCTCGCGTGCGGCGCCCAGGCTCGCGCGCACATCGGCTTCGCTCAGCGTGGTCGTGCTGGCGCCGTTCCAGAGCCGGGCGGTGACGCCCTCAAAGCTCGACTGGCTCGCCAGTCGGCCAACATGCTCGCCGGCGATGATCAACTCGCCGCGCTCGCCGTCGACATGGCTCAGCACGGTTTCGGCCGCGGGAACGCCGTCCAGCCCGATCTGGCTCTTGGTGAGGTGGATGTTCATGGCCCAAATCTCCTTTGCACCAGCCAAAGATCAGGCCTCTCGACAGATTGATCAATCTTGATTACATCAATCAATATGAAAAATTCGGAAGGTCTCTACCTCTCCGCCCGGGAAGCCGCCGCCGAGCTCGCGATCTCGCCGGCCACGCTCTACGCCTATGTCAGCCGCGGCCTGGTCCGCTCCGAGCCGACGCCCGACTCGCGCAAGAACCGCTATCGCGCCGAGGACGTCCGGGCGCTGAAGGAGCGTCGGGTGCCGTCGCCGGAGCCGCGCGGCCTGCGCAGCTTCGATGCCGATCTGCCGGTCATGGACACGGAGATCTCCACCATCACCGAGGAGGGCGCGATCTATCGCGGCGTCAATTGCGTCGATCTCGCGGAGAACGACACGCTGGAGCACACGGCGACGCTTCTGTGGGACGTCTCCGGCGTCGATCCCTTTGCGCCGGACAATTTTCCCGCGGTGTCCGATGAGATGCGCCTGATCGCGCAGGCCGCGCGGCGCGCCGCGCCGATCGATCGCGCCATTGCCGTGCTGGCGCTCGCATCGAGCGCCGATCCCCGCGCCTTCACCCGCGCGCATGATGGACGTGCGATGGTCGGTGCGCGCATCGTCCGGCTCCTGGTCGCGACCATGCTCAATACGGAGCCGTCCGCCGAGCCGCTGCACCAGCAGATCGCCAGTGCCTGGGCTCCCGACAACAAGCACGCGGCCGATCTCATACGCCGCGCGCTGGTTCTGCTCGCCGAGCATGAGTTGAACGCGTCCACCTTCACCGCGCGTTGCGCAGCCTCGACCGGTCTTAATCTTTATGATTCCGTCATCGCCGGCCTCGCCGCGCTGAAGGGACCGAAGCACGGCGGTGCCGGCGTGCTCGCCTCGCAGCTCGTCAAGGCGCTGGTCGATCGTGACGTCGAGCCAATGGTCCGCGAGCGTGTCGCGCTCGGCGAACGCTTTGCCGGCTTCGGTCACGGCGTCTACAAGCGGGGCGATCGGCGCGCGCAATCGCTGCTCAACGCGCTCTCTCGCGCAGGCGCACCGCGTAAATTCACCAAGGAGGTGCCCGAGCGGATCGCGGAGGCGACCGGCGAACTCGTCAATATCGACTACGCGCTTGCGGTGCTCGTGCACGCGCTGCGCCTGCCTGGCGGCAGCGAGCTCGCCCTGTTCGCGATGGCCCGCAGCGTCGGCTGGATCGCGCATGCGAGCGAGCAGTTGCAGTTCGGCAAGCTGATCAGGCCACGGGCGAGGTATGTGGGACCGGCGCCGGGGCGGAGGGGAGGCGCTGCTAGCTAGGATCGCTGCTGCGGTCGTCTTGGCGGAAGCCCGTGCTCGGGTACCTGATCAATCCGCAAGCCCTAACACGAACGCCAAAGCAATCCCGATCCGCGCAATATCCTGGCTGCCGAGGCGCCCGATCTTCTGTCCGATCCGTTCGCGTCTCACGGTGATCGGCTTGTCGGCCATCGCCTGCGATCTCAGTCGTAATCCATTTTCGCGGGTTGGCTCGATAGTCACCCGAAAATCCGGGGCGTGCGCCAGTTCGGAAGTCAACTGGCAGATCACGACGGAGGCATGAGTTTCAGGGAAAGCGTCGCTCTGCACGATGACCGCCGGGCGGGGTTTGCCATAGTCGCCCGTTGCAGCGACGGTCACGACGTCACCGCGTTGCATCTGCATCAAACTCGGAGACCGACTCGATCCACTGCAGCGCGTTGCGCTCGCGATCGGGGTCGAGGCTGGCAACTTGCTTCGCCACCCGTCGTCGAACTGACCGCGAGCGAGCATCAGCTACGACCAGGCGCAGTTCGCGCAAGCCCCGCAGCCGCCTCCGCTGGCGCATCATTTTCATTCTTTCAGCGGGTGCAGTCATTGGAAACGATCCCACGTAACGCGTTACAATGTAACGCGTTACGGCTTAGAGGCAAGGGCCGCCACGTTGCGAAGTCCCCAAACCGCAGTGCGCCGCTCGACGCTATCACCCTCGCGGCTTCGCCACCGCCACGCCGCCGCCGTTCCGGCGGCGATAGATCCAAACCGCCAAGCCTACGACGATTGCCACGCCGACCACGGTCAAAATCCACATATGCTTATACGGATGCCCATGGTGCGGCAGCCCGGCATATTCGTGCAGGGCCGACACCGCCAAAACGCCCGGCAGCACATGCGCCGGCGCCCAGACCAGGATCGCCGGGATGTTGATGGCGTAGAAGCGGGCCGGGGGCATGCCGAGCGCGCCCGCCGTGACCGGGACGAAGGCACGGATCGGCGGCACGAAGCGGGCGAAGAACACCGCCCAGATGCCGAAGCGGTGGAAGAAATTCTCGCTCTGTTCGACCACACGCGGATACTTGGTCAGCGGCCAGGTGTTGAGGATCTCCCGTTGTTGCCGGTGTCCGATCCAGTAGGCCGAACCATCGCCGAGCACTGCGCCGAGCGCCGCCGCCAGCAACACCCATTGCAGCTTGAGCTCGCCGCCTGGGACTAGGGCGCTCAGCGCCAGGATGATCGTCGAGCCGGGGATGACCGACCCCACCACCGGAACCGCCTCGAGCAGGGCCGCCAGGAACAGGGTCAGATAGGCCAGCCACGCATGGGCCGAGACGAATGAAATGAGGGGATCGAGAAAGGACGTCACATCGTCTCTGTGGTGGGATTGGGCCTTGGGGTTCGAACCCTATATCCAGACCCTACATAAGTAACGAGCGGCGGTAAAAGTGCCACCCGCGGGAGCAAGGACGGTGCCTTCGGCACGAAATTCAGGCGTGATTCGCAGGGCAGCCTTCCAAAAATCGCGTTCCTTGCCTATCTAGATGAAAAGACAACGGAACTTTGATCGGGGGGCGGGCTTCTGCCCGCCCGTTGTCTCTGATAGGTTCGCGATCGCACCCAGCCGCAGCCAACGTGCAATAACTGGTCTCGGGATCGCCCGGGACCTCGGAGGATTGATGACGACCGCCGCGATGTCCAAAGTTGAGGAAGTTTCCGGTTTGCCCGACATGAAGGTGTCGGTGCGCCAGGTGTTCGGGATCGACAGCGATCTCGAAGTCCCCGCTTATTCCGAAGTCGATCCTCACGTCCCCGAAGTCGATTCCGATTACCGCTTCGATCGTGCCACCACGCTCGCCATTCTCGCCGGCTTCGCCCACAACCGCCGCGTCATGGTCACGGGCTATCACGGCACCGGCAAATCCACCCATATCGAGCAGGTCGCCGCGCGACTGAACTGGCCCTGCGTGCGCGTCAACCTCGACAGCCACATCAGCCGTATCGACCTCGTCGGCAAGGACTCGATCGTGGTCCGCGACGGCAAGCAGGTCACCGAATTCCGCGACGGCATCCTGCCCTGGGCGCTCCAGCATAACGTCGCGCTGGTGTTCGACGAATACGACGCCGGCCGCCCGGACGTGATGTTCGTGATCCAGCGCGTGCTGGAAGTCTCCGGCCGCCTGACGCTGCTCGACCAGAACAAGGTGATCAAGCCGCATCCGGCATTCCGCATGTTCTCGACCGCCAACACCGTCGGCCTCGGCGACACCTCGGGCCTCTATCACGGCACCCAGCAGATCAACCAGGGTCAGATGGACCGCTGGTCGATCGTCACCACGTTGAACTATCTCAGCCATGACGAGGAAGTGGAGATCGTGCTGGCCAAGGCCAAGCACTATCGCACCACGGAAGGCCGCGACATCGTCAACAAGATGGTTCGCCTTGCCGACCTCACCCGCAACGCTTTCGCCAATGGCGATCTGTCGACGGTGATGAGCCCGCGCACGGTGATCACCTGGGCGGAGAACGCCGACATCTTCAGCGACATCGGCTTTGCGTTCCGGGTCACCTTCCTCAACAAGTGCGACGAGCTCGAACGTCCTCTCGTTGCCGAGTTCTACCAGCGCTGCTTCAACGCGGAGCTGCCGGAATCGTCGGTGAACGTGGCGCTCAGCTGATCTCTCTTGCGATATGTCGTCCCGACGAAAGCCGGGACCCATACCGCGAGGTCTCACGGTGAAGCGACGCTGCTAATTTCTCCTGACGCAATGATTGCCGGTGGTTATGGGTCCCGGCCTTCGCCGGGGACGACGGGTAAGGGCGAGATGAGCACCACCTCCAACTCCAAATTCCGCAACACCAAGGAAGCCCCGACCGAGCCGTTCAAGCGCTCGGTGGCCTCCTGCCTGAAGGCGATCGCCAAGGCGCCCGAGCTCGACGTCAGCTTCGCCGCCGAGCGTCCCGGGCTCGCGCCGGGCAAGGCGCGGCTGCCCGAGCCCGCGCGAAAGATGACCAGGCGTGATGCCGCCATCGTGCGCGGCCACGCCGATTCCATCGCGCTCAAGCTCGCCTGTCACGATCCGAAGGTGCATCGCAAGCTGATGCCGGGCAATCCGCAGGCGCGCGGCGTGTTCGAGGCGGTGGAGCAGGCCCGTGTCGAGGCGATCGGCGCGCGGCGCATGGCGGGCGTTGCGAAAAACCTCACCGCGATGCTCGACGACCATTTCCATCGCGGCAAGTTCGACGAGATCACCGATCGCGCCGACGCGCCGCTCGCCGACGCGCTGGCGATGCTGGTGCGCGAGCGCCTGACCGGCATGGCGCCGCCGACGGCCGCCAAGAAGATGGTCGATCTCTGGCGCCCTATTCTCGAAGACAAGATCGGCAGGCGGCTCGACCGGCTCGATACCGTGGTCGAGGACCAGACCAGGTTCGGCGATGCCGTGCATGATCTGCTGACGGCGCTCGAGATCGGCGACGAGCGCAGCGCCGACAGCGAAGACAATGACGAGAACGACGAGAACCAGGACGGCGACAACGATCAGTCCGGCGCCGAGGGCTCGCCCGATTCCGACGCCGCGCAGGAGATGAGCGCCGATCAGGCCCAGGCGTCGAGCGAGGAGATGAGCGAGAGCGCGATGGAAAGCGCGCAGGCCTCGACCTCCGACACCTTCGACGACGGCGAGCTCGGCGACGACGAGACGCCGGGCGAGGCGACGCGGCCGAATTCGCACGGCAAGAACGAGCCGCGCGGGCCGGAATATCACGCCTTCGCGCCGAAGTTCGACGAGGTCATCGCCGCCGAAGACCTCTGCGACCATGACGAGCTGGAGCGGCTGCGCGCCTATCTCGACAAGCAGCTCGCGCATCTGCAGGGCATCGTCGCCCGTCTCGCCAACCGGCTGCAGAGGCGCTTGATGGCGCAGCAGAACCGCGCCTGGGAGTTCGATCTCGAAGAGGGCATTCTCGACCCCGCGCGGCTGTCGCGCGTGGTGACGGATCCCTATCACCCGCTGTCCTTCATGCACGAGAAGGAGGCGACGTTCCGCGATACCGTGGTGACGCTGCTGCTCGACAATTCCGGCTCGATGCGCGGGCGGCCGATCACGGTCGCGGCGACCTGCGCCGACATCCTCGCCCGCACGCTGGAGCGTTGCGGCGTCAAGGTCGAGATTCTCGGCTTCACCACGCGCGCCTGGAAGGGCGGGCAATCGCGCGAGGCGTGGCTTGCCGCCGGCAAGCCGGCCAGCCCCGGCCGCCTCAACGATCTCCGCCACATCATCTACAAGTCGGCGGACGCCCCCTGGCGTCGTGCGCGGAAAAACCTCGGCCTGATGATGCGCGAAGGGCTGTTGAAGGAGAACATCGACGGCGAGGCGCTCGACTGGGCGCACAAGCGCCTGCTCGGCCGGCCCGAACAGCGCAAGATCCTGATGATGATCTCGGACGGCGCGCCGGTCGACGATTCCACGCTGTCGGTCAATCCCGGCAACTATCTCGAGCGGCACCTGCGCCACATCATCGAGGAGATCGAGACCCGCTCGCCGGTCGAGCTGATCGCGATCGGCATCGGCCATGACGTGACGCGCTATTATCGCCGCGCGGTGACGATCGTGGACGCCGAAGAGCTCGGCGGCGCCATCACCGAAAAACTCGCCGAACTGTTCAGCGAGACCAACACCGCGCCCACGCAGCCGGCCAACCGCCCGCGACGCAAACTGCATTCGTGAGCAACCATCGATCCCGCCGCAGCTTCATCGGCCACGCGGCGGCGGGATTTTCCACTTTCGCACTGTCTCGCCTGGCGCGGGCGCAGCCGGCGCCGAAGCCGGCGCTGATCGAGCACGCCGTCGCAGCGCCCGTTGGCATCGAGGTCAACGCGCGGCCGATCCCCAATTTCGAGCCGCGCGACCGCGCGCGCACGCGGTTCGGTTCGCTGGACTATCGCGGCGGCCTGGTGCTGACCTCGCCGCATCGCGGCTTCGGCGGCCTGTCCGGCTTCCGCTTTCTCGACAGCAAAGGCGAGCGCTTCCTCGCGATCTCCGACCAGGGCACCTGGTTCACCGGTCGCATCCGTTATTCCGGGCGGAGCATGACGGGTCTCGACGACGTCGAGGCCGCGCCCGTGCTCAATGCGGAGGGGCGGCCGATCACGGAGAAGCGGCTGTGGTACGACACTGAGTCGCTCGCGCGTGACGGCGACCTCGTCTATGTCGGGCTCGAGCGCGTCAACCAGATCATGCGGTTCGATTTTGCGAAGGGCGGCACACGCGCGCGCGGCGAGGTGCTGCCGACCCCGCCGGCGGTGCGCAAACTGCCCTACAACAAGGGGCTCGAGGCGCTGGTGTTCGTTCCGAAGGGGCAGCCGCTCGCGGGCACCTTGATCGCGCTGTCGGAAGGCGGCTTCGATGCCGACGGCAATCTGATCGGATTTTTGCTCGGCGGTCCCACACCGGGCCAGTTCAGCATTCGCCGCACCGACCAGCAGCTCATCAGCGACGCCGTGCTGCTGCCCTCGGGCGATCTCCTGATCCTCGAACGCAAATTCTCCTGGTTCACCGGCGTCGATATCCGCATCCGCGCCATCCCCCTGAAATCGATCGCGCCCGGCGCATTGGTCGACGGCCCCGTGCTGTTCAAGGCCGATCTCGGCCACGAGATCGACAACATGGAAGGCATCGACGCCCACGTCACGGCTGACGGCGAGACCGTGCTGACGCTGGTGTCGGACGACAATTTCTCGATGCTCCAGCGCACCCTGCTGCTGCAGTTCGCGTTGGTGGAGTAGGGCGGCGCGGCCGCAATGCATCCCCCGCGAGCCGCCATGCCCCCCGCGCGGCTGGCAATCGGCGCATCGCCCACTACACTCCCCTGCATCGCCCTCTATCCCTTCGGAACTCCCCCGCATGAGCGCCCTGTTTTCCCCGATCAAGCTGCGCGGCCTGACTTTGAAGAACCGCGTCGTGGTGTCGCCGATGTGCCAATATTCGGCCGAGGACGGCGTCCCCACCGACTGGCACTTCACCCACATCAACAATCTCAGCCTGTCGGGCGCCGCGATGTTCTGCATCGAGGCGACCCATGTCGAGGCGATCGGCCGCATCACGCCGGGCTGCCTCGGGCTCTACAGCGATGCCGCCGAGGCCGCGCTGAAGCAGATCCTCACCGCGGTGCGGAAACATTCCTCGACCGCGGTGGCGATGCAGCTCGCGCATGCCGGCCGGAAAGCCAGCAGCGCGCGGCCCTGGGACGGCGGCCAGCTGATTCCGCAGGACGCGGGCGGCTGGCAAACCGTGGCGCCGTCGGCGCTGCCGCACAAGGAGGGCGAGGCCGCGCCGCTGGCGCTCGATGCCGCGGGCCTCAAGCGCATCCGCGAGGCCTTCGTCGATGCCGCCAAGCGCGCCGATCGCATCGGCATTGACGCGATCGAGCTGCACGGCGCGCACGGCTATCTCCTGCATCAATTCCTGTCGCCGATCTCGAACAGGCGCACCGACGAATATGGCGGCTCGCTCGAGAACCGCATGCGCTTCCCGCTGGAGGTCTACGACGCGGTCCGCGCCGTATTCCCGCACGACAAGCCGGTCGGCATGCGGGTGTCGTCGACCGACTGGGTCGAGGGCGGCTGGGACCTGACGCAGACCATCGCATTCGCAAACGCGCTGAAGGCGCGCGGCGTCGACTGGATCGATGCCTCCTCCGGCGGCGTCTCGCCGCTGCAGAAGATCGCACTCGGCCCCGGCTATCAGGTGCAGTTTGCAGAGGCCATCAAGCGCGAGACGGGTTTGCCCACCATCGCGGTCGGCCTGATCACCGAGCCGAAGCAGGCCGAAGAGATCGTCGCCTCCGGCAAGGCAGACATGGTCGCGCTCGCCCGCGGCTTGCTCTACGACCCGCGCTGGGCCTGGCACGCCGCAGCCGAACTCGGCGGCGAGGTCGAAGCCCCGCCGCAATACTGGCGCTCGCAGCCCTCGACCCAGAAGGCGCTGTTCGGCAAGACCACGTTCGGGGCGCGGTGAGGGGCCGAGTCTGGCGCGAGGACCGCGCCGCAAACTCGTCATTGCGAGGAGCCCTTGCGACGAAGCAATCCAGGCTGTGTCCGCGGAAAGAGCCTGGATTGCTTCGCTGCGCTCGCCATGAGGATGGGGAGGCAGCCATGCGACACACGCCAAGGTCGTTGCTCCGCGTACCTTTTGGTCCCGTGCCGTCCCGCCTCACGCATCCGTAAACCCTCTCAGCTTCCACCTCCGCCAAATCTGGCCTAACCTCGCGCGCGTCCAACGCCTCGCGGAGGCCCGCCATGCGATTTCGTGTTCGAAAAGCTGCCCACGTCATCGAGCGCGTGGGGCTTGCGATGGCGGGCGCGGCGTGCGGGCTGTTCGTCGGCGCTTACGTGGGATCCGCGATCCCCGCGCTCACCACCGAGGGCTTCCTGCTGCTGATGATGGTGCTGGGCTTCGTCGGCTTCTATCTCGGCATCGACACACCGCAATTGCCGTTCGACGAGGCCCACGGCGACATCGATGCAGCGGAACTGTTGAGCGCCGCCGGCACGCTCTGCGCCACGCTCACCGCGCTCGCCTCCGTCGCCATCATCGTGCTCCGCCTCGATCCGCACATCGCCTGGAGTTGGTTCGCTCTGTTCGGCTGGATCGCCGGCGTCGCGATGCAGATCGTCGCGGGCGCAAAGGCGCGGATGCGGAAGCCGTGAATTTGTTGTGTTGGGAGAGATCGCGCCGCAAGTACACTGCGTTCCCTCCCCCCTTGTGGGGGAGGGCTAGGGAGAGGGGTAGCCACACGGCGTGCTCTGTCGAATGAAGCGACACTCTGTTGCCATCGCTTCGCACGTAACTAACACCTTTTGCTGGGCCACCCCTCTCCCCAACCCTCCCCCACAAGGGGGAGGGAGCCGAGCGGAGTGTGGAGCGCGGCCTTGTTCAGCAGCTGGAAGGAGTCAAAACACCACGCCCACCTTCGTGCCGCGCTTCCACGCCACGCGGCAGCGTTTTTTCGTGTTCACATGCAGCAGCTCGAAGCGATCGGGAATCTTCACCTGGCCGCCGAGATCGACGCAGGCGCCGCCCGGCGAATAGTCGATCAGCGTGCAGGGGATCACCGGCGCGCGCGGGTCGGTGATGATCTTGGCCTGGCGGGACACGAGGCCCGCGGGTTTGACGCGGGCGTGTCGTCGCGGATGCATTGGCACTCTCCTCCAATTTCCGCGGATGGCGCGGGTGGTCGGGAGATGATGCCAAGGAGTTGATTCGATCCGGCTAAGGCGGGCTGGAGAATTTTAATGAAAAGTGTCGGCGAATGGAGAAAGCGGCGGTAGCGGGGTGGGAAGGCTTCCCCCTCTCCCCTTGTGGGAGAGGGTGGATCGCCACGAAGTGGCGAGACGGGTGAGGGGTCTCGCACGGCATACGAAGCTTTCGCGTTCGCGGCGACAACCCCTCATCCGGCGCCATAGCCGATGCGAAGCATCGGCGTTTTCAAGAACGGCGGCCGAAGACCGCCTATGCCACCTTCTCCCACAGGGGGAGAAGGGAAGGCCCTCACCCCACCACGATCTCCCCCGACTCCGCCACCATGCCCACACCCGGCGGCAGCGGCATCGGCACCGTCACATAGTCCTTCGGCAAATTCACCGGCCGATAGCCCGGCTCCACCGCCATCCGCTTCACCACGCTCTCATGCACATGCGCGCCTTCGGGGATGAGGCGCGGCTCGCAATCGGGGATGTAGAGCCCGAGAAACACCTTCCGCGCCGGCCATTCCTTGTAGGTCGCGCTCTTCGGCAGATACTCCAGCACGCGCCAGGGCGCCGTCATCGAATCATGCAGCTCGCCGGTCTTGCCGGTGTAAGCCGGCGGCACGTATTGGAACGGCGAGTTCTTGCGCTGGATGCCCCAGGCGAGCTGGTTCACCGTGCGCGGGTTGAAGTTCAGCCCGGCCTTCGTCGCCTCCTCGATCATCCAGAGCAGCGGATATTTGGACTCGCCGCTCTCGATTTCCGGATAGCCGCCACCGACGTCGCAATGCACGCCGGCGAACCACACCTGCAAAATGTCCTGCGGCTCCTTCTTGTCGTCGGGCACGAAGCGGTTGCGCCAGTACTCCTGCGGCTCCTCATACGCCTTGAGGCGGAACATGCAGCGCCGCTCGTCCATGGCGATCGCCTGGCGGAAGATGTTGACGCTGGGATTGCGCAGCGTGAAGGCGAGCTCCTCGAAGCTCGGCAAATAGCCCCGGTCGGCGCGCGGCACGATCACGCTCGCCACCGTGTCCCAGACGCCGATGAAGTGGATGGTCGGCCAGCGCGACGAGGTGATGCGTGCGAACTGCGCGGCGAGATCGAACTTGTTTTTCGGCAGCGGCCCGCTGTCGTCAAACCCCTCATCGATGAGGTCGCTGACATCGTTGCCGCGCCCGGTGCCGGAATATTGCTTGTAGGCGACGAGGCCACTGCCTGCGAGGTTGGCCTGCTCCGGCGAGATCAGGCCGATCTTGTGGATCAGCCCCGCCAGCACGCGAACCGTGTAGGCACCGCGCGAAAAACCGAACAGATAGATCCTGTCGCCGGGCGCGTAGTGCTGGACCAGGAAGCAATAGGCCGACAGCGTGTTGTCATCGAGCCCGTAGCCGGTGGCGAGCCCCAGCACCAGATTGACGTTGGCTTTCCAGCGGTGCCACGTCGACGGCTCCGTCACCGTGCCGACCCCGGGATCGTAGAACACCAGCTGCCGCGGCCGCGTCTTGTCGGTCTTGCGCAGGCAGCGATAGAGCTTCAGGACGTTGGAGATGTTCTCCGAGATCTCGTTGCCGGTGCCGTCACAGCAGATGACGAGGTTCTTCGGCTCGGATGTATGCTCGGCGTTGCGCTCGTGATCCACAGGATGCCCCTCCCGCTGATGCTACCCGGGCGAGTATAGCGGAAAAGCGTGGGGAGAGGGAGATGGCGCTTCTTCCCCTCTCCCCTTGTGGGAGAGGGTGGATCGCCGCGAAGCGGCGAGCCGGGTGAGGGGTCTCTCTCCGCGTGCGAATCTCTCGCGTCAGAACTCCCGGAGACAGACCCCTCATCCGGCGCCATAGCCGATGCGAAGCATCGGCGTTTTCAAGAACGGCGGCCGAAGGCCGCCTATGCCACCTTCTCCCACAAGGGGAGAAGGGAAAACAGCGCCCGCACCTCTACTTCTTCTTCTGGCCGATCTCCGGCTGCCACGCCGCGTCCTTGCGGCTCGGCGCTGCGGCGCTGGTCTTGATCTTGTCCTTTTTCGGCTTCTTGGTCTCGCGGTTGCTGCGTTGCTGTCCCTTGGCCATGACGTCGTCTCCTCCTGGGTTTCGAGTTCGTCCGCGTGCGAGATCGGCGTTGCAATGGTCGCTGGGCAGGGCTCTGAGATGCACCCGCCCGAACCAATGAAGATCGCCGCTGCGCACACGAGGCGCGAAAGATGCAGCGCAACATCGACGCGCGGCAATTGCGTGAGCTGCGCTGACGTGGTCGAGCGTACGCCCGCGCCCTGCCGATTGCGAGGACTAAAACGCCGCGTGCGAGCACCGCGCTTGCGCCTTAAGTCCCGGCCCACGCTGACATAATGCTGGCTATTGCCGGGTAACAAGCGCATGGTTCGCCTTAGCTGGTGTCGGTTGGGGCCCCTTCTTTGCGAAAGGCAGGCGCGCATGACCATCCGCTCGCGGCGAGAAACCATCACCTTCAAGCATCCATTCCACATCCGCGGTCTCGAGCGCGAATTGCCGGCCGGCGCCTATGAGGTCGTCACCGACGAGGAGATGATCGAGGGCCTGTCGTTCGCGTCCTATCGCCGCGTCGCCACCATGATCACGGTGCCCTCCGAAGGCGTGCGCGGTGCGACGGAGATGCTGTCGATCGGCTCGGTCGACCTGGCGGATGCCCAACGTATCGACGCGAGTGCCGCCAATGACTGAAATTCCGGTCGATCTCGACAGCCACCGCGGCATGGCCGCCCAGAAGGCAACCGATCTGCGCCGCGCGCTGGCCGATGTCGAGGCCCAGGTCAGGGAGCTGCGCGAGCGCGAGGCCGAGCTCGAAAACCGCATGATGTCGGTGCCCGCCACCTCCTGGCCGGAGGCCGCCGTGAAGGCCCGCCATCTGCTCAACCTCTATGCTGCGAGCCTGCCCACCGAGGACACCCGCCACCGCGCGCTGGTGGCCGCGCTGTTCGACGATTTCGCAAGGCTCAACGGCGACGGCTGACGGCGAGGCAACGCGCGCAACCACCGGCGTCGTCCCGGCCGAGTGCGCAATTGCGCACGGAGCCGGGACCCATAACCACCGAAGTCAGTTGTTGTGCACCCTCGTGCCACAGCCTGCTTCGATAACGCTGACCGGCGCCGCCCCCAGTGCGCAATTGCGCAAGTCCGGCACGACGCGGACGCAAAAGGAGTACCCCATGACGCTCACCACCAGCCGCTTCATCGCCCATGACCAGGACCGCGGCATCGTCCAGTTCTCGATGCAGGACGGCGCAAAGGAGATCGCCTGCGCGATCTCGACCTCCGCCATGGACGACCTCGAGCGCGGCCCGCGCGCCAGGCCCAGCGAGCGCGAAGAGCAGTTCACGCGCCTGCGCGAACGCATCGAAGCCTGCACCGGACGCAAATACCAGGCGACGGAGTTCGAAGGCACGCCGCCGGGGATCGTGCTGCGGAGCATTGATTTTCGGGGTTAGGGGGCTCTCAGAGAGGCTGTCACAGCAAACGACGAAGCTTAAGACTCCGATTTATGATCGCTGTTGTGCCAGTGCTCCACTGTATGGATGAGTATAGCTGAATTCCTCCCGGACGAGATAGCAAATCGGCTATACCGGAAGAAAATGCGCTCAGTTGCTATTCGAAGCTTTCTCCCCTGCTACGCTCGTGTTGCGCCTCACTAGCACGACAGTCTTCGACTTCTCTTTGTAGTTCGGTCACCTTTCTACGGGCCAGTTCCAAATCAGACCGCTCCAAGTGGAGGTTTGGATCCGTAAGTAGTGGTAATCGATTTTCGATATATGCAGCACGAGACCCCTCCCAGCTTGTTGGACAGAATCGTTCAATGAAATGTAATAATGCTGCGGACTTGTCCGGGGCGTGTCTCAGGAGGCGAAGCGCTAGCGGTGTCCACTGTTGCAGCGGTAGTTCACCAGAATTGCAACTATATGAAATGACGCTCGACATCAAAGGATAGCGAATTGTCGGATCTCGTTCACACCATCTAATGACCGCGTCATCAGGGGCACTATCCAGCGGATTCCTGTCACTAGAAGCTAGGCTTCGATTGAAGTGTTGTCCAAATTCCTCCACGGCGGAGTAGTCCCCAAAGAAAGCGTCCAAAGCCGCATCCGGCTGAGTTGCAAAAATAGCGGAAAGAAAGCGTTCTGCATTGAAGCGGTAGATATCACCATTCTCCAGCGCAATGCGGAGTCTCTTGCATACGGCAAAAGCCGCTTCAGCGCCTTCATGATCTCTAAGAGAATATTTAACAATCTGCTCTAGGCGGTAGTCCATCATGCCATCGTCTCTGCTGAATGTAACGTCAGCGAGAAGCGATCGTCCCGCTTCGGCTAGTGCTGGCTGATGTTGGTCGCTTTGGTTTCCATGAAGCCGCATGGATAAGATCTCACACGCGACCGCAAATCCGCAAGTTTTCTGCTGAATCACGTTGATCAGAAGTGCAAGATCATTGGCGGCCATGTCATCGATATAACGGCCGGTCGCCAAGCTACGATAGTTTTCGATCGGTGCGACGTCTAAGTCGAGTAACCGTTTAAGGCGATCAAGGCCTTTGACAGTTAAGGGTATCACAGTTTGCAATGCAGGTAGTGCCGGCGCGATGTTCGCGTCGTCAACTAGGTCGTCAAGGAGGCGATCCGCTAGGTCGGCGTTGCTCTCGTGTACGCCCATAAGAAATCCGCACAGCGCGCCGTAATTTCGTTGCTCGCTGGGATTGGAGTGGAAGGCATCTATCAAGATATTCCATCGACTCGTTAGGTTGCCGCCTGATTTGGCCAAGCCTACCCCGAACCGCGTCAAGCGACCAACTCTCGCGGAAATGATGTCGGGCAGCAAGGTGCGAAGCGCTGCATCGTCTGCGCCCACTGCCTGGCCTAGCTCCTCTGCGAGATCCATTGCGCGGTGGAACGAAGTAATTTCGCTATTCTCATCCTCCGTAATTTCAGTTTCGGCATAGTCCACTTGGTCCCATGGTTCGGTAAGAACCACCGCTCGTGTCCGGGAGAGCAGATCAGTCGGCCGCAAAAGTCGCTCAAGGCGAATTAGCCGATTATAGTCTTCGCCGCGTTCCGCAGATCGAATACTCTTCAGCAATTTATTGAGTGCAATCCACCCTTCGTGCCATCCGTAAGGTTTGAGATCGTGTATAAGCCGTTCCAACTCGTCATTAACGCCAGCCCAGGTCCAAAGTCCCCCTAACGACCTAGCGATTACGGAACGCAGCTGCGAAGCAGTAAACTCTTCCGAGCATGCAAACTCCTGTGCGAGTGCAAGGCTGGTTCGGAACCAATGGGCCAGATCCGCTCGGCTCTTGAGCCAAAGACCATATCCGCGCGCGCGTGCCCCAAACTCGAAAGAGTCGCCGTGACGAAAATTTCCGGTCCGTAACAGTGCCTCGACCGCCCTTACCCCGCACTGTCTATGCAGATCTTTCTCCGAGCGAAGCAGCCGCTTGGCTATCTCAATTCTGAGGCCAATGGGACTAAGGGTGCCGGAAAATCTAATCTGAAAAAGACGTTCGATAATGTCAATTATGGTCTGATGGGGGCGTGTATCACGACGATCTTCCGCTTCAGCAAGGACGAGAAGTAAATTGATGCAGCGCTCGAAATGTTCGGGGTCGTATGCAATCGATCGAAGCAGTCGAGCAATTTGAGAGTGCCGCCACCGTTCAACAGAAATATTGTCGCTGTCGGCTCCTATCAGCCGCTCAAGACATCCTAGCGTAGCTTTTGGATCCACAGGCGCGACATATTGAAGGATTTGATCGTTCAGTCCGTCATATGCGCTGGCTGATGAAAGCTCGCCCTTTGGAGATAACCATCGGCCCACGATCTCTCTGGCTTCGCTGCTGTCGTGGAGAAACCCGAGGCGGCGAGCAAAGGATCGCTTTAGGCGATTGGTGCTTACCGCATTCTCGATCATAGAAAGCGGGAATGTTCGAAGTGCCAATTTGGCAACGTTGTTTGCGATCGTATGAGGCAGAAGCGCGCGCCAGACACTCCGCTGCTGAATTAAGCCACGAGCTTTGAGCGAGTTCACATAACCAAACAGTTCTTCTGGCTGCATGCCAATCAGCTGAGCTAAACGCGGGAGCTCAGCTGAGGGGCCGGAAAGGCTCTCACCTTCGAACGAATAAACGAGCGCACAGACCTGTGCGGCCTTCATTAAGCGCTCGTCTGGTCCTCTGCGTTGATAAAAAAGGCGCTGCAACAATTCATCATCAGAGAGGCTGGCGACCGTTTCGTTGCGTTCGACGGTGTTTGCAACAACGAGGGCAGCACGTGCGTTGCCTCCAGAGAATCGCGCGATACTGGCGATGTCTATTTGTGAGAGTGCAGGATAGCGCCGTTGAATGAGATGCTCAATGAGGTCGTCCGACGACGGCTCTAGCTTGAAGACGTCGGTGCTGTCGGGTTCGTCCTCTTGGATGTCATACTCGATCGTAAGGAGGCTCAGAGGACTTCCCGGTCGTTGGCAAACCGTAGTTAAACGGCGATGGAGGTCGCCTGGACAATTGTCCACCACAAGAATGATGCGCTGTTTCCCGACAGACAGATTTTCCGCCATATGGATCGGCGGTGGATTAGGGGCGTCTCCGAGATCGCAATAAATCGCTTGGCTTGGGTCGAGGCTTGCATCGCCGACGCTTTCATCAAAGAGCGCCTGGGCTAGGCGCGTCTTTCCGACGCCTGATAGTCCGGCAAGACGTGCAACACCTCCCGTCCTTCCAAGGGTGTTGCGCAACGATCGGATACCGTCATCGATCGAAATGCTGCCGCCTTTCTGTCGAACTTCTCGAAAGCGAAGTGTACTATCTTTGAGATACTGATCGTCAGATTTGGAAGATGAATAGGACCAAGCGCCGTGAGATTGCCAACCTTGAATCGTGCGGCCAATTCGTTGTCTAACCCATGGCACTAGCGCCGGATGGTTGCGGAGCCACGTTGCGATGCGCGATCGATCATAGAAATGTAGAGATAACTTTTCGGCCTTTCTATCGCGAGCCGCAGCGGCCCGCATCGCTCGCCGTCTATCTTCGAGTGCAGTGTCTGAAGCGTCTGTCCCTGCGCTGACGATGATGTAAGCGCCCGCATTCTGCGCGAGACCGGAGATTGAGGGGCGCAAACCGCCGTCGGGGCACATCTCCGGAGAGATGTCAGATGGCAAGATCGGAGACTTTTTGACCTGAAATCCAACTTCGCTGCAGGGCAGGAAATCGCCCAGTTGGGCTGTGTGCGGAAGACTTACGCGTACGTCGATGCCGCCATCCGGAGCGTTCTGATTTCCTCCGTATGTCACAGCGCTTGCAGGGAGACCAAGGTGTCGGAGCTCGGATTCAGCAAGGCGACCGACGAGCGCGCGCAGATCCTCATCGGACAGCTGTGCTATATCTTCGGAGCTAATCTCGAGCATGAGTCCGCCGGACACCAAGACTCAACAACTCTACCACAAAGAGACATCGCTCTTTTCACAAACAAAAACGGCCGGATCTTCCGATCCGGCCGCAATGCTAAACTCCATCCGGCTAAGCCTACGCCTCGCGACGCAAGCCCTCGCCCAATCCGAAAATTCTTAGCTCGCCTTCTTCTCCGGCGCGGGGGTCGGGCCGACCTTCTTCTGGATGGCGCGCTTCAGCTCGAGGGCGCGGGGCGACAGCACGGCGGCCTTGGCCTTGAGCAGGAAGGGGTCGAGGCCGCCATTGTGGTCGACGCTCTTGATCGCGTTGGTGGAGACGCGCAGGCGCACGTTGCGGCCCAGCGCTTCGCTGATGAAGGTCACGTTGACCAGGTTCGGCAGGAAGCGGCGCTTGGTCTTGATGTTGGAGTGGCTGACCGTGTGGCCGACCTGGGGGCCCTTGGCCGTCAATTCGCAGCGGCGAGACATGGCAAAATCCTCAATCTTTCCCAACGATGTGCGGCCGCCATTCGGGGCGCCACGGGCAAATCTCTGTCCTTGCAGGGAGCGGGCGGACGTATAGGGGGGAAGCGGCGGGACGTCAAGGTTTTGGGGCGGGTTTCGTGCTCCAAGGTAGCCGTCATCGCCCGGCTCGCCGCCTTCGCTGAAGCTTCGGCGGGCCGAGCACCGGTGTGGGCCTCGACGTAGCCTTGGCGGAGCCGGGACCGGGCGATCCAGTACTCCGCGCCGGTACGGCTGACCAGAGGAGCCGCGGCGTACTGGATGCCCCGGTCAAGCCGGGGCATGACGCCGGTGGAGGTGGCGGGGTGAGGTGCGCTTTTCAGTCCCACCCCGATCACCAAAACGGCAATGATTATCACGCCTTACCATCACATAAACGGCGTATTCGCGCCCGAAAAGTCCGGTGGAGTTCCGGACGCCAATGGGCCCGGACGCATTGCTTGGCGCGGTATTTGGCTTAAGTAACAACCGTTCGCGCCCCGATTGGATTATTTCGTGCTCACAACGCCTCATCTTGCGCCCTGCCTGCGCTCAGCGGAGCGGCGCGCAAGGAATCCGCGCGTAAGCCATCCGCGCGCTGCCGGCCGCTGGGTCATGGCGGCCCTTGGCGGGCTGGTGTTGGCGTGGGCGGCGGAGCCCGCGGCGGCGCAGGGCAAGCTCGAGGCGCAATATGAGGCGACGCTGGCGGGCATTCCCGTCGGCAAGGGCGCCTGGAACATCGACATCCAGGATGATGTGTTCGCGGCCGCGGCCTCCGGCGGCACCTCGGGGCTTCTAAAATCGTTCGCGGGCGGGTCGGGCACCGGTGCCTCGCAGGGCCGCGTGGTCAACGGCGCGCTGGTCGCGACCGGCTACCAGGCCTCCACCACCACCTCGAAGAAGACTGAAGAGATCCGCATCACGCTCGACAAGGGCAATGTGAAGGATTTTGCCATCGTGCCGGAGCCGCCGGTCGATCCCGACCGCATCGTCGTCACCGATGCGCATCGCCGCGGCGTCTGGGACCCGATGACGGCCTCGCTGGTGCGCGTATCCGGCAGCGGCGAGGTGCTGTCGGCGGACGCCTGCCACGGCAGCGCCGCCGTGTTCGACGGCCGCATGCGCTATGAGCTCAAGCTCGATTTCAAGCGCATGGAGAACGTCAAGGCGGAGAAGGGCTATCACGGCCAGGTCGTGGTCTGCTCGCTGTATTTCGTGCCCATCGCCGGCTACATCCCCGACCGTCCGGTGATCAAATATCTCGCCGCCCAGCGCAACATCGAGGTCGCGTTCGCGCCGATCGCCGGCACGCGCATCCTGGTCCCGTTCTGGCTGAAAGTGCCGACCCCGCTCGGGCCGGCCATGCTGGAAGCAACCTCCTTCATCACCAGCGCCCAGCCGCCCAAGGTCGCGAAGACGCAGTAGGGCTGCCGTCCCTGCGCTGATCCCCCTTTTTGGTGAAAATAAATGCGAGCGATTTCAACGACATGCCTACTGTGCATGGGGTTGTTTTCGCGCTTTTTGTTTGGGCGGGTCGGGCGGAGGAATCCATTTGACTCCTCCCCGATTCTGATTCGACTCCGCGCCGTCCCCAGCTTTAACGAATCCGCCATCGAAACGTCGCTTGTGCGGCGGGCCAAAACTCCATCTAGTGCGAACCCAATAAGCCTCCCGCGACATCTTGCGTGAACGGAACAGGACTCAAGGGGGAGTCAGCGATTCGGCCGCGATTCGTTCTCAACTCGTTCCGAAGCTTAAAGCCAACGGGAAAAGCGTCGCAAAGTGAGACAGTTGCGCGGGATCTGGGAAGGGGCGCCGCATTCTCCGCCGTCATGCCCCGGCTTGACCGGGGCATCCAGTACGCCGCGCCCTCTCGGTTTGATCTGCGCCGCCTCTGGAATACTGGATCGCCCGGTCGAGCCGGGCGATGACACCAGCGTGTGAGCCGGCCCTTCGCGCCCCCGCCCCAAAACAGCACTGACATTCGCCCCAATCGCCATTACCTAATCCCCCAGATGCCTTTTTCCTCCTCCCCCTTCGCTTCCGAGCGGCTTCCCGGCGCCGGCGTCACTGCGGTGCTTGGGCCCACCAACACCGGCAAGACCCATCTCGCCATCGAGCGGATGCTCGCGCATCCCTCCGGCATGATCGGGCTGCCGCTGCGCCTGCTCGCGCGCGAGGTCTACAACAAGATCGCAGCAAGGGTCGGCCCCGACGCCGTCGCGCTCGTGACCGGCGAGGAGAAGATCAAGCCGAAAGCGCCGCGCTATTGGGTCTCGACCGTCGAGGCGATGCCGCGGGATCTCGACGTCTCGTTCCTTGCCGTCGACGAGGTGCAGATCGCGTCTGATCTCGAACGCGGCCACGTCTTCACCGATCGCATCCTCAATCGCCGCGGCCGCGACGAGACGCTGCTGCTCGGCGCTGCGACCATGCGCCCGATCATCGAGCGGCTGCTGCCGGGCGTCTCCATGATCACGCGGCCGCGTTTGTCGCAGCTGGAATTCGCCGGCGATCGCAAGATCACGCGGCAGCCGCGCCGCACCGCCATCGTCGCCTTCTCGGCCGACGAGGTCTACGCCATCGCCGAGCTGATCCGCCGCCAGCATGGCGGCGCCGCCGTGGTGCTGGGTTCGCTGTCGCCGCGCACCCGCAACGCGCAGGTCGCGATGTTCCAGAACGGCGAGGTCGATTACCTCGTCGCCACCGACGCCGTCGGCATGGGCCTCAATCTCGACGTCGACCACGTCGCCTTTGCCTCCGACCGCAAGTACGACGGCTACCAGTTCCGTCGCCTGACGCCGTCCGAATTCGCCCAGATCGCCGGCCGCGCCGGCCGCGCCACCCGCAACGGCACCTTCGGCACCACCGGCCGCTGCGCGCCGTTCGAGCCCGAGCTCGTCAATGCGCTGCAGAACCACACCTTCGATCCCGTGAAGGTTTTGCAATGGCGCAATTCGAAGCTGGATTTTGCGTCCCTCGGCGCGCTCCAGGTGTCGCTGAACCTGGCCCCCGGCCACGACGCGCTGACGCGTGCGCCGATCGCCGAGGACATGCGCGTGCTCGACCACGCCGCGCGCGACGCCGAAGTGCGCGATGTCGCGCATGGCAAGGATGCGGTGGAACGGCTGTGGGAGGCCTGCCAGGTCCCGGATTATCGAAAGCTGTCGCCGGCCGCCCATGCCGAGCTGGTGACGACGCTGTACGGCTTCCTGATGCGGAAGGGATGCATCCCCGACGCCTGGTTCAGGACCCAGATCGACCAGGCCGACCGCGTTGACGGCGATATCGACACGCTGTCGGCCCGGATCGCGCAGATTCGCACCTGGACCTTCGTCGCCAACCGCCCCGACTGGCTGAAAGACCCCGAACGCTGGCAGGGGATCGCCCGCGAGGTCGAAAATAAATTATCGGATGCGCTCCATGAACGCTTGACTGAGCGTTTCGTTGATCGCCGGACCAGTGTATTGATGCGCCGCCTGCGGGAGAACACGAGCTTGAATACGGAAATCGGCAAGACCGGCGAAGTCATCGTCGAAGGCCATGTCATCGGCCGCCTCGATGGCTTCACCTTTGCACCGGATGCGGCGGAAGCCGGCTCCGATGCGAAAGCGTTGCAGGCTGCAGCGCAGGCCGTGCTCGCCGGCGAGATCAACGCGCGCGCCGAAAAACTGGGCAATGCGCCGGACGAGCAGTTCGTGCTGACCTCGGAAGGCATCATCCGCTGGACCGGCGACGCCGTGGCGCGGCTGTCTGCCGCAGAGGAAGCGCTGCATCCGCGCATCCGCATCATCTCCGACGAACGCCTCACGGGCGCCCCCCGCGACAAGGTGCAGGCGCGGCTTGAGCTCTGGCTCAAGACGCATATCGAAAAGCTGCTCGGGCCGCTGTTCGAGCTCAGCAAGGCCGAGGACGTCACCGGCATCGCCCGCGGCATCGCCTATCAGCTCGTCGAGGCGCTCGGCGTGCTGGAGCGCCCGAAGATCGCCAACGAGCTGAAGGATCTCGACCAGCCCTCGCGCGCGACCTTGCGCAAATACGGCGTCCGCTTCGGCGCCTATCACCTCTATTTCCCCGGCCTGCTCAAGCCGGCCGGGCGTGCGCTGGCCGCGCTGCTCTGGGCGCTGAAGCAGGACAATGTCGATCCCTCCGCGCTGTCTGGCGCGCAGCATCTGGCAAGCTCGGGCCGCACCTCGTTCCCGGTCGACAAGCAGCTGCCGCGCGATGCCTATCGCGTGCTCGGCTACAAGCAGGCCGGCGAGCGCGCCGTGCGCGTCGATATCCTCGAGCGCCTGGCCGATCTGATCCGTCCGGCGCTGGCCTGGCGCGAGAACGCGTCTGGCGAAAAGCCCGCCGGGGCATTCGACGGCCGCAGCTTTGTGGTGACGCAGGCGATGACCTCGCTCACCGGCTCCGCCGGCGAAGACTTTGCCTCCGTGCTGCGTGCGCTCGGCTATCGCATGGACAAGCGCCCGCCGCTGCCGGCGAAGCCCGCCGCGGCTGTTGTCGAGACGCCTATTGCTGAGGCGCCTGTTGCTGAAGCCTCCAGCGAAGAGACGCCCGCAACCGAAACGCCGGTCGAGGACGCCGCAACCCCTGCGGATGCCGCGATCGAAGCCGCTGCCGAGCCTGTGACCGTCGAAGACGCGCCCGGGATGGAGCAGCACGACGAGCCCGCGCATGACGAGCCGGCGCTCGAAGCTTCCGTCACGCCGGAAGACGCTCCCGGCATCGCGCCACCTGCGGAAGAGCCTGTTGCCCCCGCTGAAGCTGTCGAAACCGCACCTGCCGAAACCGCGCCTGCAGAGACCGCTGCAACTGAAGCCGCTGCGTCGGCCGATGCGGCAGCGCCCGTGGAAGCCGCGGCGACGCCTGCCGAGCCCGAGCTCATCGAGGTCTGGCGTCCCGCGGGCCGTCACGATGATCGCAAGCCGCGCCACGAGCGCCATCGCAACCAGCGTCATCACCAGCCGCGTCCACAGGCGGGCGCTGAAGCCGGCGCTGCGCCTGCCGAAGGCGAAGCCCAGCCTGCCGCCGACGGCGAGAAGCGCGGTGAGCGCCATCGCCATGGCGGCGGTCATCGTCGAGATGGTGGCAGGGACTTCCGCAAGCCGCGAGAAGGTGGCGCCGAAGCTGCGCCGCGTCCCGAGGGCCGCGACGACAAGAACCGCCGCTTCGAGGGCAAGAATGGCGGCAGCAAGGACCGCGACAACAAGGACCGCAACAAGGGCAAGTTCGGCGGCGATCGCGACAAGGGCCGCGATAACCGTGGCCGTGACCGCGACAAGGGCCGCGACCGCCAGGGCGGACCGTCGCTGCGCCCCTACGCATCGAGCGCCACCCCGCGCGAGCGCGATCGTCCGGTCGATCCGAACTCGCCGTTCGCGAAGCTCGCTGCGCTGAAGGAGCAGCTGTCCGGGCGTAAGGAGTGAGCCCACGACCGAGCGGCAGCGCATCGACAAATGGCTGTGGCACGCGCGGGTGGTGAAGGCGCGCACCTCCGCGGCCGCGCTTGTCGAGTCCGGCCATGTTCGCGTCAACGGCGCACGCGAGAAATCGCCGGGGCATGCGATCAAGATCGGCGACGTGCTCACCATCGCGCTCGATCGCACCGTGCGCGTCTTGAAAGTCATCGCCTTCAACGAGCGCCGTGGCGATGCCGCCTCGGCCCGTGTGCTCTACGAAGAGCTCGGTGAAGGCCCGCCAAGTTCTCAGCGCAATTAATTGCGCTTCGAATTCATTTCTTGGTCGATCAAGCGCATAAAGCCGTCATGATCGGCCGTTCCTGAGCTTGCGGCGCCGGGCCATCCGCGCTACGCAAGCCGCGACTTTTAAAAGAGCTTTTCGGAGCGTTGGATGACTTACGTCGTCACTGAAGCGTGCATCAAGTGCAAGTACACCGACTGCGTCGAGGTCTGCCCGGTCGACTGTTTCTACGAGGGCGAGAACATGCTCGTCATCCATCCTGACGAGTGCATCGACTGCGGCGTGTGCGAGCCGGAATGCCCCGCCGATGCCATCAAGCCGGACACGGAACCGGGCCTGGAAAAGTGGCTCACGGTCAACGCCGACTACGCCAAGAGCTGGCCGAACATCACCCAGAAGAAAGAATCACCCGACGACGCCAAGGATTTCGACGGCATGGAGGGCAAGTTCGACAAGTATTTCTCGCCGAACCCCGGCTCCGGCGACTAATTCGGGCCAAACTTAACCCTATTAGCGGCCTTACCGCCGAAAACTAGGCCTTAACACCCCTAAATCATTGATTTTTGCGGGAAATGTGCTATATTGGGCACATTGAGCCGAACCCTGGTTAGCCCCGTCGGCCCCGTTGGGTTCCCGTGAAACCAAATGTCGAACAGGGGCGTGGCAGTTTCCGCGCGCAGGCTGTGTCACAGAAAACGCGTAAAAAGAGTACTTCAGCGAAGGCTTCCCATAAGGACGCCAAGAAAGTCGCCGCGGCCAGCCGTAGCGCATCCAAGGGTCGGACCGCGACGAAGGCGCCGGCTGCAAAGTCCTCGAAGAACAAAAGAAGCGCAATGCCTAACAAGACTGCCAAGCCGGCCGCGAAAGCGACCGTTGCCAAGCCTGTTGCCGCCAAGCCTGCCGCCAAGCCCGCTGTTGCCAAGGCTCCCGCTGCCAAGCCCGCCGCAAAGGCTCCTGTTGCTGCTGCTCCTGCCAAGGCCCCTGTTGCTGCCGCCAAGCCGGCCGTGAAGCCCGCGGCTGTTGCGCCGAAGGTCGAGGAAAAGAAGGTTGTGACCCAGCGTCAGGGCTTCAAGGCCAACGAATTCGTCGTCTATCCCGCTCACGGCGTCGGCCAAATTCTGGCCATCGAGGAGCAGGAGATTGCCGGCGCGAAGCTCGAGCTGTTCGTCATCAACTTCATCAAGGACAAGATGACGCTGCGCGTGCCGACCGCCAAGGTCGCCAATGTCGGCATGCGCAAGCTCTCCGACCCCGCGCTGGTGAAGCGTGCGCTCGAGACCCTCAAGGGCCGTGCCCGCGTCAAGCGCACCATGTGGTCGCGCCGCGCCCAGGAATACGAAGCGAAGATCAATTCGGGCGACATCGTCGCGATCGCGGAAGTCGTGCGCGACCTCTATCGCTCCGAGTCGCAGCCGGAGCAGTCCTACAGCGAACGCCAGCTCTATGAAGCAGCGCTCGACCGTCTCTCCCGCGAGATCGCGGTGGTGCAGCACTCGACCGAGACCGAAGCGGTCAAGGAGATCGAGGCCCAGCTCGCCAAGAGCCCGCGCCGCACTGGCGCCAAGTCCGAAGCCGCCGAAGGCGAGGCCGATGCGGACGCCGAGGGCGATAGCGACGAGACCGAGGGCGGCGCCACGGTCGCCGACGAGGCCGCGTAAGCGTCTCGCGCGTCGAACGCAACAGATCAAAGCCCGGCCTTACGGCCGGGCTTCTTGTTTTGGAGACGCTGACCGTCCCGGTTCGGGGACGTCAGCGGGCGGAATTGCTTTGAGCCTATGCGGTCCTGAACAGGATTAAACCCGCGATGCGCTTCCCGAAGCGCCGCGCCCGGTCTCGCGGTCGTCTCCGCGCGCGTCAGTCGCAACCGTCGACCACCAGGCGCCCAACGCATCGATCAACGGCACCAAGGTGTGGCCGGCGGCGGTCAGATCGTACTCGACCCTCAACGGGTATCCGTCGAATTCCGTGCGGTTCACGATACCGGCGTCCTCCAGCTTGCGAAGCTCGAGGGCGAGCATCCTGTGCGAGATGGTCGGATTGTCCCGACGCAAGTCGCTGAACCGTTTGGTGCCCTGTTTCAAATAGTAGATCAGAAGCGTAGGCCACCGGCCGCTCAGGATCTGCATCACTTCCTCGATGGGACATCTCGAAACGAGGTCTTTCATCGGCGGACTCCAGGTTACAAAAATGTTCGCAATTTACTTGATGGAGCGAGCGACTAGGGTTCGGGACCGCTGCGCAGCGTGATCATCAGAAATCACGGAGAATAGATCGATGGATCCAATCCTACTCTACGGCTTCCCGATGGGAAGCTCCATGGGACTCGTTGCAGCTCTTGAATGGCTTGGCAGGCCATATCGCCTGTGTCGCGTCGACATGCTGGGCGAGATGCTGAGCCCGTCATACGCCAGGATCAATCCGCGACACGAGACGCCTGCACTTATAACGGACCAGGGCGATGTGCTGACGGAAACCATGGCGATCGCGGCTTGGCTCGAAGCCAGGGATACCGAACGGCGCATCAGCTTTGATCCGTTGTCGCCGCAAGCCGATCGCATGCACCAGCTGATGGCGTTCGTGAATACCGGCTTTACCGGCGCCTTCGCGCCGCTTTGGGTCGCAATGGAAGGCGTGGCGATGGACGACGCCATGCGTTCGGCCTTGCGGGAGTTCGGAAGGAGAAAGGTGATCGAACGCCACGACAAGCTCGAAGGCATGATCGAGCCGGCAAGGTTCCTGCTCGCCGACCGGCCGACCCTCGCGGACGCCTTGCTGGCAGGTGTGGCGCGCTGGCTCGACTTCCACGCTGTCGCGGACAGGAGCCGCTGGCCAAAGCTGGCCGCGCTGCGCCAACAACTCGAGGCCGATCCCGGGGTCATCTACGCCACCGCCGTGGAGAGCGGCAGCAATGATCCGGGAACAGGATCCTGCGCAGGCCACACCGCCCTGGCCGACGTCATCGCGCGATATGGCAAGCAAGCTTAACCAGTGGAGAGGAGGAGCGGCTTCGATCCGCTCCTCCTCACTTCACCGGCCGCTTCTCGAGCTTCCGCGCCAGCGTCCGCCGATGCATCCCGAGCCGCCTTGCGGCTTCCGAGATGTTGAAATCGGTTTCGATCAGGGTCTGGTGGATGCGTTCCCACTCCAGCGTCTTAATCGATGTCGGCCGGGCGTCGAGCGCGACCTCGGCATTGCCTGCGGCCTTGTTGAAGGCGGCCTCGATGTCGTCGGTGTTCGACGGCTTTGCCAGATAGTGGCATGCGCCGAGCTTGATGGCCTCGACGGCGGTGGAGATGCTGGCAAAGCCCGTCAGCACCACGATCAGCATCTCTGGATCGTGCGTGTGCAAGAGCTCCACGCAGGCCAGTCCCGAGGCGCCGCCGAGCTTGAGGTCGACGACGGCATAGCCAAACGATCGCTCCTCCAGGACTTTCCGCACGTCCTCGATCGAGGCGGCGAGCACGACCTCGTAGTCGCGGCGCTCGAACGAACGCTTCAGGGTGCGGGCGAAGCCGGCATCGTCCTCGACGACCACGAGCGAACGATCAGGCGTCAAAGCTGCCTCCGATCGCGAGCGTTGCGAGCGGCAGCGTGAGGCGGACCGTAGCGCCGCGCTTCCTGTGGTTCTCGGCGGTCACGCTGCCCCCTAACTTGCGCACCACGTTCACCACCAGGAACAGGCCGAGCCCGCCGCCGGCGCGGCCCTTGCTCGATTGATAGGGCTTTCCGAGCTGTGCCAGCATCTCCGGCGCAAAGCCGGGGCCGCGATCGCTGATCGACAGCACGAGATGATCGCCCTCGCGCCCGGCAACGAGCTCGACCCAGTCGCGCGAGACCTCGTAGGCGTTGTCGAGCACGTTGAAGATCACCTGCTTCAGCGCGACGTCCGAGACGATTGCGACGTCTTCGCCGAAAGTGTTGACGAAATACAACGTGCGCGCCGAGCGCGCGTCGCGCCACTCTTCCACGAGCGCGGTGACGAAAGCCGCCACCGTCGTCGGCGACGATCCCTCGCCGCGGGCTTCGCCCGCCGACACCAGAATGCCTGTCACGATCGACTTGCAGCGTTGCAGCGAGGTCTCCATCTCCTCGAGGTCCTCGGCCAGCTCCTGATCGGCGGCGAGGTCGGGCATGCGGCGCCAGTCGCCGAGGATGACCGAGAGCGAGGCGAGCGGCGTGCCGAGCTCGTGAGCCGCGCCGGAGGCGAGCAGGCCCATGCGCACGATATGATCCTGCTCGGCGGCATGCTGGCGCAGCGCCGCCAGATGCGCGTCGCGCTCGCGCAAATTCCTGTTGATGCGGGTGACGAACACCACCAGCAGCACGGCGTTGAGCACGAAGCCCAGCAGCATGCCGGCAACCGTGAGGGTGTAGGTCTCGCTCAGCGGGTTCGGCGGCAGATCGAGCGGTCGGTAGGCGACGGTCAGCCAGACGAAGCTCGCGCAGGTCAAGGCGACCAGCGACCAGGTCGAGCGGCCATCGAGCAGCACCGCGCCCAGCGTCACCTGGAGCAGGAACAGCGAGGTGAAGGGATTGGTGGCGCCGCCGCTGAGGTAAAGCTGCGCGGTCAGCGCGGCGACGTCCAGCATCAGGGCGACCAGCAACTCATTGTTGGTGATCGCGGCGCGATGGCGCACCCAGACCAGGCTGGAGATGTTGAGAAATATCAGGGCGCCGATTACCGCGCCCATGCGGGTGAGGGGCAGGGGAATGCCGAGCCACACATGCACGCCGCCGATGGTCACGATCTGGCCGACCACTGCGGTCCAGCGTAGCTGGATCAGCAGCGCCATGTTCTTGCGGTTGGTCTCGTCGTCGGTTGGCGCTGTGCCGATCAGCTCGCTGCGCGCGTCCGCCTGCGATTGCAGCGTGACGGCGCCATGCGTTCTTCCGTTGTCAGGTGGGCTCGCCGATCGTTCCAGCATCTGATCCCGTCCTGCGGGCGACAGCATCGAGGCCGCCGGCCGCTTCGTGGGCGAAGCCGCTCCAGGGCTCCTTGCGGCGGAACAGCCCGCCGCCGAATGTGACGAAAAGTTTGCCGGCCAGCATGAACGCCAGAGCAAACCACGTCAGCGCGTAGATCAGGTGGTTATTGGGAAAGCTGATCACGGTCAATCCGCCGATTGGGCCGCTGCCGGATTGTGATCGAGCGTCGGCATCGATGAAAAAGGGCGCGACGTGGTCGAGGCCGCGTGCCGTCGCAATCGCTGCGACATCCCGCGAGTACCAGCGATTGTGCTCCGGCACGTTATTTCTGAGGAATCCGCCTTTTGGCTCCGTCACGCGCAACAGGCCGGTGATCTCGACCTGGCCTTGCGGGTTGCCGTCCCAGCGCGTCGACGCATCGCGCCGGTCGGACGGCACGAAGCCGCGGTTGACCAGGACCAGCGTGCCGTCGTCGCGCCTGAGCGGTGTCAGCACCCAATAGCCCGGGCCTTCTTCGGTGACGGCCTGAGCCAGGGTCTCGCGGTCATGCAGGAACCGGCCGGAGACGCTGACGTGTCTGTATTCGTCGTTTGCGGCGGAGACGGTCGGCCATGCCGCCGGGGAGGGGATCGGCTGGGCCGGGGCATGAACGCGCTGCTCGACGCGATCGATCAGCGCCAGCTTCCAGGCGCGGCGCTCGATCTGCCAGCCGCCGAGCGCGATCAGAAGTGCAATGGCCGTGAGCGAGAGGACCGCGAGCCATGAGGGCGGGTGCGCAGCGTCGCGCCCGGTTGCCTTGCTGGCCACGGTCCCGGTCTCTGTCATTTCATTCCGGACATCTGGTGGATCGGCATCATGTTGCTGTTGAGGTGGTTCATCACCCACAGCGAACCCGACAGGGCGATCACCACCATGACGATGGTGAAGATCAGCGCCATCATGCTCCAGCCGTTCTCTGACGTCGTGTTCATGTGCAGGAAGTAGATCATGTGCACGACGATCTGCACGACCGCGAAGGCCATGATCACCAGCGCGGTGATCTGCTTGCTCGGAAGCGCGCCGCTCATCACCAGCCAGAACGGGATCGCGGTGAGCACGACCGAGAGCACGAAGCCGAGCATATAGGTCGAGAACGAGCCGTGGGCATTGGCGTGGCTGTCGCCGTGATGATGATCGTCCGCGTGGGCGGCGTGAGTATCGGTGTTCATCGCAGAACTCCCAGGAGATAGACGAAGGTGAAGACGCCGATCCAGACCACGTCCAGGAAGTGCCAGAACATCGACAGGCACATCAGGCGGCGGCGATTGGCGTCGATCAGGCCGAACTTCCAGACCTGCACCATCAGGGTCACCAGCCAGATCAGGCCACAGCTGACGTGCAGGCCATGGGTGCCGACCAGGGTGAAGAAGGCGGACAGGAAAGCACTACGCTGCGGCGTCGCGCCCTCATGGATCATGTGGGCGAACTCGGACAGCTCGATGCCGATGAATGCGGCTCCGAACAGGCCGGTGATCGCCAGCCAGATCTGGGTCTGCGCGATCTTGTTCTGCTGCATCGTCAGCATGGCAAAACCATACGTGATCGACGACAGCAGTAGCATCGAGGTGTTGACCGCGACCAGCGGCAGCTCGAACAGATCCTTCGGCGCCGGGCCGGCGGCGTAATTGCCGCCGAGCACGCCGAAAGTGGCGAACAGGATCGCGAAGATGAGACAGTCGCTCATCAGATAGATCCAGAAGCCGAGCGAGGTGCTGTAGCCTTCCGGATGCGGGTGTTCGTCGGCGAGGTAGAAGACCGGCTCGCCGGTTTGCGTGGGATTGACAGCGACAGTCATTTACTTGGCTCCGGCGAGCAGCTTGGTGCGCGCGTCTTCGGCCCGGATGACGTCCTCGGCCGGAATATCGAAATCGCGGTGATAGTTGAAGGTGTGACCGATGCCGACGGCGAGCATCGCGATGAAGCTCGCGGCCGCCAGCCACCAGATGTACCAGATCAGGCCGAATCCCATCGCGGTGGCGAAGCCGGCGAGGATGATGCCGGTGCCGGTGCTGCTCGGCATGTGGATCGGCTTGAACCCGGTGAGCGGGCGCTGATAACCGCGCTTCTTCATGTCCCACCACGCGTCGTTGTCGTGAGCGACGGGGGTGAAGGCGAAGTTGTAGGCCGGCGGCGGCGAGGAGGTCGCCCATTCCAGCGTGCGCGCGTCCCAGGGATCGCCGGTGACGTCCTTGAGCTGCTCGCGCCTGAGGAAGCTGACGGCGAACTGCATCAGCATCGAGAGGATGCCAAGGAAGACCAGGAAGGCGCCAATGCCGGCGACGATGAACCAGATCTGCAGGCTCGGGTCGTCGAACACACGGAGCCGGCGGGTCACGCCCATCAGTCCGAGCACATAGAGCGGCATGAAAGCGAGGTAGAAGCCCGTGACCCAGAACCAGAACGACAGCTTGCCCCAGAACGGGTCGAGCTTGAAGCCGAACGCCTTCGGGAACCAGTAGCCGATACCGGCGAACGCGCCGAACACGACGCCGCCGATGATTACGTTGTGGAAGTGCGCGATCAGGAACAGGCTGTTGTGCAGGACGAAGTCGGCCGGCGGCACCGCGAGCAGCACGCCGGTCATGCCGCCGAGCACGAAGGTCAGCATGAACGCGATCGTCCACATCATCGGCAGCTCGAAGCGGATGCGGCCGCGATACATCGTGAATAGCCAGTTGAACATCTTCGCGCCCGTCGGGATCGAGATGATCATCGTGGTGATGCCGAAGAAGGAGTTGACGCTGGCGCCCGACCCCATCGTGAAGAAGTGGTGCAGCCAGACCAGGTACGACAGGATGGTGATGACCACCGTGGCGTAGACCATCGAGGTGTAGCCGAACAGCCGCTTGCCCGAGAAGGTCGAGGTCACTTCCGAGAAGATGCCGAAGGCGGGGAGAACCAGGATGTAGACCTCGGGATGACCCCAGATCCAGATCAGGTTCACGTACATCATCGGGCTGCCGCCGAAATCGTTCGTGAAGAAGTTGGTGCCGACGTAGCGATCGAGCGAGAGCAGCGCGAGCACGACGGTCAGAACCGGGAAGGAAGCGACGATCAGCACGTTGGTGCAGAGCGCGGTCCAGGTGAACACCGGCATCCGCATCATGGTCATGCCGGGGCACCGCAGCTTGACGATGGTGCAGATCAGGTTGATGCCGGACAGTGTCGTTCCGACGCCCGCGACCTGTAGCCCCCATATGTAATAGTCGACGCCGACATCCGGACTGTAGCCGATGTTCGACAGCGGCGGATAAGCGAGCCAGCCGGTGCGGGCGAATTCGCCGATGAACAGCGAGGCCATCACCAGCACCGCGCCGCCGACCGTCATCCAGAAGCTGAAATTGTTCAGGAACGGGAACGACACGTCGCGCGCGCCGATCTGGAGCGGCACGACGAAGTTCATCAGGCCGGTGACCAGCGGCATCGCCACGAAGAAGATCATGATCACGCCGTGGGCGGTGAAGACCTGGTCGTAGTGATGGGCGTTGAGATAGCCCTCCGAGCCGCCGAAGGCGAGCGCCTGCTGCAACCGCATCATCAGCGCGTCGGCGAAGCCGCGCAGCAGCATCACGATGCCGAGGATCATGTACATGATGCCGATGCGCTTGTGGTCGACGCTGGTGAACCACTCGCTCCAGAGATAACCCCAGACGCGGAAATAGGTCAGGCCGGCGAGCATGATGAGGCCGCCGGTCGCCACCACGGCAAACGTGCCGACGACGATCGGCTCGTGCAGCGGCAGCGATTCGAAGGTGAGCCGGCCGAAGATGAGCTTGAGAAGATCAGGAGACATGCGGGATCTCTTTACGAATCTGACTTCGGACGTTGTCCGAGGAAGAAGGACGAGGACTTCAGCGGCGTGAAACTCGGCCGCTTCAGGCCGGCGCCGAGCAGCGGCGCGGTGTCGACAGGTGCCGTGATGGAAGCGGTGGTCCTGCCCTGCGGCGCATCGGGCGTGCAGGTGCCGGCGACGAAAGTCGGCTCCGGCCCAAGCGCGGTGCCGCGGCGGGCGTACTTGTCGTAGGCCAGCGGCAGGGTGTTGTTCAGGCCCTCATGGCCGAGGCCGCCCTTGGCGTCGATCGCCATCATCTCGCTCTGGCACATCTTGCCGGTCTCGACGCACATGTTGAGGATCAGGCGGTAGAGATCGGAATCCACGGTACCGTAGCGCCGCACCGGCTCGTTCTGGCTGGGCTTTTCGAGCTGGAGATATTCGGCGCGGCCGAGCGAGCCGCCGCCGGACTTGGCGCTGGCGATCCAGGCGTCAAAGCCCTTGTCGTCGAGACCCTGGAAGTTGAAGTGCATGCCGGAGAAGCCGGCCCCGCTGTAGTTCGCCGAAAAGCCCCGATAGCTGCCGGCGTGGTTCACGACGGCGTGGAGCTTGGTCTCCATGCCCGGCATTGCGTAGATCTGGCCGGCCAGCGCGGGGATGTAGAACGAGTTCATCACCGAGGACGCGGTGATGCGGAAGTTGATCGGACGATCGACGGGAGCTGCCAGATCGTTGACGGTGGCGATGCCGTAATCCGGATAGATAAAGAGCCACTTCCAGTCGAGCGCGACGACGTCGACCTCGAGCGGGGCCTTGGACTGGTCGACTGCGCGGTCGGCATGGATGCGGCCGAGCGTGCGATAGGGGTCGAGCAGGTGCGTGCCCATCCAGGTCAGCGCGCCAAGGCAAACAATGATCAGAAGCGGCGCCGACCAGATCACCAGCTCGAGGCTGGTCGAGTGGTCCCATTCCGGCTCGTAGCGGGCGTCGGTGTTGGACTGCCGGTAGCGCCAGGCGAACAGCACCGTCAGGGCCATCACGGGGACGACAATCAGGAGCATCAGGACGGTGGAGATGATGACAAGGTCGCGCTGCTGCGCCGCGATATCGCCGGCCGGCGCCAGCACGACGTAGTTGCAGCCACTTAGCATAACCGCCAAGGGTAGCATCGCCAGGATCTTGAAACGGGACACGGGCCGAGCCTTATGAGAATGAGTTTCTTTTGCGGGGCCAAGGGGTAGCTGCGGCGCAGCAATCCCAACATTGGACAATTTGTCCAATGTTGCAGTGCGGGATGTTGCGCCAGACAGGATTCGATTGCCTGGCGCCTCGCCGGGCAGTCGGCTTTGGTTTCAGAACGTTAAGGGCGCGCGAATGGCGATGGCACAGACCCCCGCAATGGCAGACCACTCGGGCGAGCACGGCCACGACCAGGCCAGTCCCGGCGAGATCGCCATCGGCGTCATCATCGGCCGCACCTCGGAATTCTTCGACTTCTTCGTTTTCGCGATCGCCTCGGTGATCGTGTTCCCGCGCCTGGTCTTCCCGTTCACGAGCGAACTGACCGGCACCCTCTATTCTTTCATGATCTTCGCGCTGGCCTTCATGGCGCGGCCGATCGGCACCGTCATTTTCATGACGGTCGACCGCGAGTACGGCAAGACGGCCAAGCTGATCTCGGCGCTGTTCCTGCTCGGCACCGCCACCGTCGCGATCGCGTTCCTGCCCGGCTATCACGAGATCGGCGCTGCCGCGATCTGGCTGCTGGCGCTGGCGCGCATCGCACAGGGTCTGGCCTGGGGCGGCGCCTGGGACGGCATGGCCTCGCTGCTGGCGCTGAACGCGCCGCCTTCAAAGCGCGGCTGGTACGCGATGGTGCCGCAGCTTGGTGCGCCGCTTGGTCTGATCGTGGCGAGCGGGCTGTTCGCCTATTTCGCCGGGAATCTGTCGGCCGACGATTTCTTCGATTGGGGCTGGCGCTATCCGTTCTTCGTCGCCTTCGCCATCAACGTCGTGGCGCTGTTCGCGCGCCTGCGCATGGTGACGACGGAAGAATATGCCTCGCTGTTCGAGACCCGCGAATTGCAACCCTCGCGCATCTCCGAGACCGTGGCGCGCGAAGGCCAGAACATCATGCTCGGTGCGTTTGCGCCGCTGGCGAGCTTCGCGCTGTTCCACATGGTCACGGTGTTTCCGCTGTCCTGGGTGTTCCTGTTCACCCGCGAAAGCCCGGTGCGCTTCCTGATCATCGAGATCGTCGCCGCCGTGTTCGGCGTCGGCGCGATCGTGCTCTCCGGCGTCATCGCCGATCGCGTCGGCCGCAAGTCGCTGCTGATGGGATCGGCGATCGCGATCGCGATCTACAGCGGCTTTGCCCCGCAGCTGCTCGATGCCGGCGCGTTCGGCGAGACCATCTACATGGTGATCGGCTTCATCCTGCTCGGCCTCTCGTTCGGCCAGTCCTCGGGTGCGATCGCCTCGAACTTCAAGCAGGCGTATCGCTACACGGCCTCGGCGCTGACCTCCGACATGGCCTGGCTGTTCGGCGCAGGCTTTGCACCGCTGGTCGCTCTGTTGCTGGCGACCAATCTCGGCGTCATCGCCTCGGGTGCGTACCTGCTGTCAGGCGCGTTCTGGACCTTGCTCGCGCTCTGGCTCAGCGGCCAGCGCGAGGCCGGCGATATGGACGCGGGCGGTTAGGGCGTGAGCTGCAGCTACAAGCGAATGTCGTCCCGGCCTAGTGCGCAATTGCGCACGGGGGCCGGGACCCATACCGCGTGATCTATCGAACGCGGGTGTTCTTAATCCCGAACGACCAGCGCCCGCCAAATTGCTCCCTGGGGTTATGGGTCCCGGCCGACGCCGGGACGACAGCGGAGTTTGCGGAACCACCGCGCGTCAATCCGCCACGACCTTCACACGATCGCGCACCTTCACCTGCGCGTTGCGATCGAGCCCGTTGAGCACGCGAAAACGCTCGGCCGGGTGGTCGACGCCGGCCATGCGGTGGGAGAGCGATTCCACGGTGTCGCCAGGCTGTACGGTGATGACCTTGATGCGCAGCGGGCGCGCGGCCTGGATCTCGTCGAGCGTCAGGCGGCGGAATGAACCGACGGTCTCGCGCGCATTGCGCTCGCTCTCGGTCGACTTCTGCCGTGCCGCGAAGATGAAGCGGTAGACGTCGCTGCCGAAGCGCAGCGCATAGACCTTGAACTGCCACTGGTCGCCCTTGGCGGTGGCGGACGCAGCCGGAAAACCGTTGATGGTGATGTCCTCGGTGGAGGCCTTCTCGACGCCCTCCATCCAGCCGGAATTCAGGTAATCGCCCAGCGACTGTTCGGCCGGCACCCGCACGACGTCGAAGCGCATCGCCTGCGAGCCGCCGTCGCGCACGCCGATCACGGCCTGCGCGGTGTTGTCGAGCGTAAAATTGTCCGGCGCCTGGAAGGTGAAACCGAGCTTCGGATGCAGGAAGCGCCGGCCACGGACAAAACCTTCGCTGGGGTCTTCGCCGTAGACGAGATTGTCGATCGCGGCGAGATAGGTCTCGCGGTCGCGTTCGCCGCCCTCTGGCGCTGCGTATTGCCGCGCGATGGTCTGCGCGTTCTGCACGCGCTCGGGCGTTGCCGGATGCGACGAGGTGAAATCCTGCGCCCGCGGATCGAGCGAGGTCTTGCCGACCTTCAGCTCGGCATTGCGCTCCATCGCCGAGAGAAAGCGTGCAGCACCATAAGGATCGAAATGGGCCTTGGCGGAGATGCCGACGCCGACGCCGTCGGCCTCGAACTCCTGATTGCGCGAAAAGCTCGCCATGGTCAGCTTGGTCTTGGCGAGCGCCAGCGCGGTGAGATCGGGATCGTTGCTCATGTCGGTGACGACGCGGGTGACGATCGCGGCCTGGCGGGCCTGGTCCTCGCGCATCGCGGCGTGCTTGGACAGCACATGCGCCATCTCGTGGCTGAGCACGGAGGACAATTCCGACGTATCGCTCGCCAGCGCAAGAAGACCGCGCGTGACATAGAGCTGGCCGTTCGGCAGCGCGAAGGCGTTCACCGCGCCGGAATTGAGGATCGTGACCCTGTAACCCTGATCGGGGCGGTCGGACGCTGCGACCAGGCGGTCGACGGTCTTGGTGACGAGCGATTCGAGCCTGGGGTCGTCATATGTGCCGCCGTAGCTCGCCAGGATGCGCTCGTGCTCCTTTTCGGTGGCGGGGGTCTGCGCGACGGCCGGCTTCGGCTTGGGCATTGCGACGGTCGGGGGCGCCGCCGCGGTCTGGAACCGGCCCATATCGCCGCAACCGGCGAGGGCTGAACCCAGCACGAGGCATAGCGCAGCCGGCGCTGCCCGCAGGCGGCGGCGTTCACCTCGTCCGTGCCGTCCTAGCACCCCATTCACGTCGCTTAACCCGTGCCTGGCCCTTTTTAGGGCCTTACCCCTGTCGGCTCGTTTGCGCCCAGCAACTCGATTTGTCCCACGAGGCGTACATCGATACGCGGCCCCGTATTCCCCTCAGCCCAGCCCCTGACACGAATACGCTTATTTTCCAGAGACTTAAGGGCGATCCCGGCGCTTTCGAACGCGGGTATCATGCGCTTTGAAATAGTCACGGCGAAGCCGCGTGTCCAGTTTCGTCCGAAGTTGAGGTAGGTCATTGCCCCAGCTTGCCGGACCGACAGGACTTTGCCCTCGACCACCACAAAACGCCCGATCCCCGCCAAAATATCGTCCGGACTTTCCGCGTTTTTTATGGCCGACAGGTCAGCCCAGCTGCCCTTTTTTTGGCGCCTTGCCTCGGCCTCCGCCGCCATCAGGGCGGCCGCGCAGTCCTTATCGGCGATCTCGGCGGAGACGATGGCGTCGCCCTCGGCGAGGAGCGTCGCCTGCACGGAGATGTCGCTCTCGCCGACAAAGACCAGCGCGCCCTGGCGGCCATAGCGGTCGGGCGTGTCGTCGGCGCTGCGCAAAATAACGTCGCGACCGACGAGCAGCGTCGTCAGCGCCTGCTTCGTGGTTGCGGTCGGCTCGATGCCGGTCAAGCGGATTTCCCGGCCGTCATCGAGACGCAGACTGCGCGCATCGATCGCGGTGACGCGGCCTTCGCCCTGGGACTCGAACTGGCACGGCGTGGCGGACGCACCGCGAGCCGCGACCAGAAGACATGCGACGATGAGATGAAGCAGTCGCGTCACGTTGCCCGGAAAGGTTGCGTTGCGCTCCAACCATAACTCAAGCGCGGTGGGGCGCGAAGACTGTTTGTTCATACTCCGTCATTGCGAGCGCAGGGAAGCAATCCAGAGTCCCTCCGAGGAAAGATCCTGGATTGCTTCGCTGCGCTCGCAATGACGGCGGAGGCACTCTTCCGCATCTCGTCATTCCGCTTTGCGGAAAGCGCGTGTTGATCGTTCATCTGCATCGTCCCGTGCGCTTGCTGCGCTGTCGCGCATGCGGCATGATTGCGGTAACAGCAATAACCAAGCCGCCATCAGAGTACGGCGCGATAAGGGAGGTCTTTTCGATGAAGCATGTTTTGTCGGGCATTTTTGCCGCTGCGTTGGCGCTGAGCGCGAGCGCCGTGCAGGCCCAGGACAAGCCGCCACTGAAGATCGGCGGCATCCTCGACATGTCGAGCCTTTATGCCGACATCACCGGCCCCGGCAGCGAGACCGCGGCCAAGATGGCCGTGGAGGACTTTGGCGGTGAGGTGCTCGGCCGCAAGATCCAGGTGCTGGCTGCCGACCATCAGAACAAGGCCGATCTCTCCGCCAATATCGCCCGCGACATGCTCGACAATCAGGGCGTCGAAATGATCTATGACGTCGCGGCCTCCGCGACCGCGCTCGCCGCCGGCGAGATCGCGAAAGCGCGCAACAAGATCATCATGTTCAACGGCCCGGGCTCGATCCGCCTCACCAACGAGGCCTGCGGTCCCTATACCATTCACTACGTGTTCGACACCTACGGTCAGGCCAATGTGACCGGCCTTGCGGCCGTGAAGTCGGGCCTCGACACTTGGTACTTCCTCACCGCCGACTACGCCTTCGGCCAGGATCTGGAAAAGGACACCAGCGCCGTCGTGACCAAGACCGGCGGCAAGGTGCTCGGCAGCGTGCGCCATCCGCTCAACACGTCGGATTTCTCGTCGTTCCTGCTCCAGGCCCAAGCCTCGAAAGCCAAGGTGATCGGGCTTGCGAATGCCGGCGGCGACACCGTCAACGCCATCAAGCAGGCGGCCGAGTTCGGCATCACCAAGGGCGGCCAGAAGGTCTCGCCGCTGCTCGCCTTCGTGACCGATATCGACTCCATCGGACTCGAGACCGCGCAGGGCCTGTTGCTGGCGGAAGCCTTCTACTGGGATCTCAACGATGACACCCGCGCGTTCTCGAAGCGCTTCCAGGAGCGTATGAAGCGGCCGCCGACCTCGGCGCAAGCTGGTGTCTATTCGTCCGTGACTCACTATCTGAAAGCGGTGAAGGCAGCCGGCACGACCGACGCTGCGACGGTGATGAAAGTGATGAAGGAGACGCCGATCAACGACTTCTTCGCCAAGAACGGCAAGATCCGCGAGGACGGCCGCATGCTGCACGACATGTACCTGTTCGAGGTCAAGAAGCCGTCGGAATCCAAGGGCCGCTGGGACGACTACAAGCTGCTCGCCACCGTGCCCGGCAGCGAGGCGTTCCAGTCGCTGGAGCAGTCGCGCTGCCCGTTGGTGAAGAAATAAACACCGTCATTGCGAGGAACGAAGCGACGAAGCAATCCAGACTGTCTCCGCGGAAACATCTCTGGATTGCTTCGCTTCGCTCGCAATGACGAGCGTCGATAGACCGAAGCAAACAACAACAAGGGAGACGTCCCATGAGCAACGACATGGTCCTGCAGAAGCTCGAAGGCGGGCTGCTCACCATCACCATGAACCGGCCCGAGCGCAAGAACGCGCTCAACCCGGACATGGTGGCCGGGCTGGTCGTGGCGGCACGGCGCGCGGCGGATGATCCGGAGGTGCGCGCGGTCTTGTTCAAGGGCGCGGGCGGCTCCTTCTGCGTCGGCGGCGACGTCAAGTCGATGGCGGAGGGCCGGGCGCCGCTGCCGTTCGAAGTGAAAATGGCGAACCTGCGCCGCGGCATGGAAGTGTCGCGTATCCTGCACCAGATGCCAAAGCCCGTGGTGGCACAGCTCGATGGAGCTGCCGCCGGCGCGGGTCTGTCGATGGCGCTGTCGTGTGACCTCCGCGTCGCTTCCGAATCCTGCAAGATCACCACCGCCTTCGCAAAAGTCGGCTTCTCCGGCGATTACGGCGGCACCTATTTCCTCACCCAGCTGCTCGGCAGTGCGCGGGCGCGCGAGCTCTATCTGACCTCGCCGGTGCTGACCGCGAAGGAAGCACATGCGATCGGCATGGTGACCAAGGTTGTTCCCGACGCCGAGATCGATACGGCCGCGCACGAGCTCGCACTGTCGCTGGCGCAGGGCCCGTCGATCGCGCTTGGCTTCATCAAGCGCAACATCAACAATGCCGAGCATCTCGCGCTGGAGGATTGCTTCGACGGCGAGGCGATCCATCACACCCGCTGCAGCGATACCGAGGATCACAAGGAGGCCGCAAAGGCGTTCGTCGAGAAGCGCAAGCCGACCTTCAAGGGCGCATGACGATGGCGCCCTATATGCGGTTGCGGCAGATCTGCCTGGTCGCGCCGCAGCTCGCGCCCGTGATCGCGGATATCGCTGACATCATGGGCCTCGCTGTCTGCTACCGCGACGGCAACGTCGCGAAATACGGCCTGGAGAACGCGCTGCTGCCGGTCGACACGATCCTGCTGGAGGTGGTCGCGCCGTTCAAGGAGGGCACCACGGCCGGCCGCTTCATCGAGAAGAGCGGCGGCCGCGGCGGCTACATGGCGATCTTCTGCTGCAACGATCCCGACGAGCGCGGCCGTAACGCCAACGCTCTGGGCGTGCGCACCGCCAACGTGATCGACCACGCGCCCTATCACGGCGTGCAGCTCCATCCCCGCGACTGTCGCGCCGCCTTCATCGAGTTCAACCACACCGAAGGCAGCGACGACATTTTGGGGCCTTATCCGCCAGCGGGGCCAGACTGGCATAAATTCATCCGCAAGGACGTGACGCAGGCGTTGACGAGCGTGGAAATACAGAGCCCGGACCCGCAAGGGCTGGCCGAGCATTGGGGCAAGCTCATCGGCGTGGCGCCGAGTGGCGATGTCGAACTGAAGCTGACCAACGCGACCTTCCGGTTCGTGAAGGGCGCCAGCGAAATCATGAGCGCGCTGGAGTTTCAGGTGACAGATGTGGCCCAGGTGCTGCATGCCGCCAAGGCCAAGGGGCTCGCGGTGGCGGGCAATGAGTTTCTGCTGAGCGGCGTGACATTTCGGCTCGCTGCTTGACCACTTGCGCTAGTTCTCGTTGTGTCGTCATGGCCAGGCCTGTCCCGCCTGCGCGGCCGAAGCGGCTTCGGCCGCGCAGGCGAGACAGGCCCGGCCATGACGGGGGTAGCGCCAGACCGACAATTGGAATCTGCACATGCCGCATCCGCTCGACAGCTTCTTTGCACCCGCCAGCATCGCGCTGATCGGTGCTTCGCGCGATCACGAGAAGATTCCGGGGCGCCTGCTGTCGATGTTGCGCAAGAACGAGTATCCCGGAAAAATCTATCCGGTGAACCCGAACTACGCCGAGATCGACGGCCTCATTTGCTACAAATCGATCACCGACATCGGCGCGCCGGTCGATCTCGCAATCATCCTCATCCCCGCCCGCGCGGTGCTCGCCGCGCTCGAACAATGCGCCGCCGCCGGCGTGAAGAACGCTGTTATCATCTCCTCCGGCTTCGCCGAGGAGGGCGGGGAGAGCGCGGCGATGCAGGACGCGATCGCGGGGCTGGCGAGGCGCACCGGCATGCGGATTTCCGGTCCGAATGCCGAAGGCTTTTTCAGCCAGAAGCAGCGCGTGGCGGCGACGTTCAGTCCCGCCGTGGACGTCAAGCCGAGCGTGGTGCCGCTGGTCGCCACGACGAAGCGGATCGGCATCGTGGCGCAGAGCGGCGGCATCGGCTTTGCGTATTATCACCGCGCCAGTGCGCTCGGCATTGCCGTGAGCTATGTCGTCAGTGCCGGCAACGAATCCGATCTCGGGGCCGGCGAGTTTCTGGATTACATGGTGCAGGACGCTTCAACGGACGTGATCCTGCTGTTCATCGAAGGCATTCGCGACGTCGACAAGTTTCTCGCGGCAGCGCGGCGCGCCGCCGAACTGAAAAAGCCTGTCATCGTCACGAAGGTCGGCCGCTCCGGCGCCGGGATGCGCGCGGCCGCCTCGCACACCGCGAGCATGGCCGGATGGTCGGCGGCCTACGACGCGGTGTTCGCCAAATATGGCTTCATCGTCTCCAACGATCTCGACGAGGCGCTGACGATCGCAGCTGTGCTTGCGAGCAATCCGTTGCCGAAAGGCGATCGCGTCGCCGTGGTCACCGTCTCCGGCGGCGCCGGCATCTGGGGCGCCGATGCCGTGGCGCTGCAAGGCTTGCAGGTGCCGGAGCTCTCCGAAAAAGTCCAGGCGGAGATCAGCGCGCTGATGCCGTCCTACGGCACCGCGCGCAACCCGATCGACGTCACGGCGCAGGGCGTGACCTCGGGCGGCTTGCAAAAGAGCGTCGATGTGCTCACCGCGTCGGACGAGATCGACGCAATCCTGATCGTGCTGTCGCTGTCGAGCGACGTCCGGAAGCCCTTCAAGGAAGCCGAGCTGACGCCGGTGCTGGCCGCGCAGCACAAGCCGGTGGTGTTCTATTCCTACACGGTACCGTCCGATTTCGCGCGGCGCGAGCTTGCCAAATCCGGCGTCGTGGTGCTCTCCGGCCTCACTTATGTCGGCGTCGCGATGCGGCAGCTCGTCGATTATGCCACCTTCGAGCTGCAGAGGCCCGCGGACGGGGCGCAAGTCCCCGCGCGGGACATCTCAGCACAGCTGAAATCGCCTGCGCTCTCGGAAGCCGACAGCAAGACATTGCTCCGCGCCGCCGGCATCGCGCTGCCGGATGAAGTGCTGGTGAAGGACAAGGGCGAGCTCGATGATGCCGTCGCCCGCGTCGGCTTTCCGGTGGTGCTGAAGATCCAGTCGCCGGACATCGCGCACAAGAGCGAGGTCGGCGGCGTGCGCGTCAATATCACCACAAAGGGCGAAGCGTTTCTGGCGTTCGAGGCGCTGCTCAACAATGTGCGCCAGCACAGGCCTGAGGCGGCCATTCAGGGCGTGCTGGTCTGCCCGATGGCGAAGCAGGGTGTCGAGATCATCGTCGGCACCATGACAGACGCGACGTTCGGGCCGATGGTGATGGTGGGCCTTGGCGGCATCACGACCGAATTGTTCCGCGACGTCGTCTACCGCCCGGCGCCGGTCAGCGCAGAAGAAGCCGGCACGATGCTGGCGCGCTTGAAAGCCGCGCCGCTGCTGACGGGATTTCGCGGGGCGGCGATGGCGGATGTTGCGGCGGTGTCGCAGTTGATCGCGGACATTTCCGTGCTTGCCGCGCAACATGCAGAGGAGATCGCGGAGATCGAGCTCAACCCGGTGCTGGTGCACGCGGAAGGGCAGGGCGTGACGATCGTGGACGCGCTGGTGGTGGGGCGGAGATCATCCCTCTCCCCTTGTGGGAGAGGGTGGCTCGCCGCGAAGCGGCGAGACGGGTGAGGGGTCTCTCTCCACAAGCGCAAGAGAATGGCTTGCGGAGACAACCCCTCATCCGGCGCTTCGCGCCACCTTCTCCCATAAGGGGAGAAGGAAGAAAGGACCTACCGCCCCCTGAAATTCGCGACCCGCCGCTCTTCCGTGGCCTTCACGCCTTCCTTGAAGTCTTCCGTGGCGCGCAGTCGGGTCTGCTCCTCGAGCTCGTGATTGGTCGCGGCCATCACGCGATCGGCGAGGCCAGCGCGCATCGTGGCGCGGGTGGAGACGAGGCCGAGCGGGGAGCATTCGGCGATTTCACCGGCGAGCTTCAGTGCGGCCGCCTTGACCTGGTCCTGCGGCACCAGCTCGTTGGCGAGGCCCCATTTGAAGGCCTCTTCACCGGTGACGCGGCGGCTGGTGTAGAACATCAGCTCGGCGTTGTTCTTTCCGATCAGCTCGGGCAGCGTCACAGTCAGGCCGAAGCCGGGATGAAAGCCGAGCTTTGTAAAGTTCGCGGAGAAGCGCGCTTCGGGGCAGGTGACCCGGAAGTCCGCCGAGACCGCGAGGCCCAGTCCGCCGCCGATGGCGGCGCCCTGCACGGCCGCGACGATCGGCTTCTTGGCGCGGAAGATGCGCACGGCCTGGATGTAGAGATGATTGATCGCCCCGAGGCTGTCGGCCGGATCGCCCTTGGCCGTCTTATCGGCTTCGCGCGCCTCTTGCGCCTGTCGTGCCGGGTCCTGGAAATTGGCGCCGGCGCAAAACGCCTTGCCCTGGGCCGATAGCACCGAGGCGCGAATCTCGATGTCGCGATCGAACTCGTCGAGTGCGTCCGCGATCTGGTTGATCAGCGAAATGTCGAAGAAGTTGAGCGGCGGGCGGCGGATCTCGATGGTGCCGACGTGACCAACTGTTTCGACGCCGATATCTTTATAGGTGCTCATGATGTCCTCGAATGATTAGCGCAAGCCAAGCCCGCGGGCGATGATGCCGCGCAGCACCTCGGTGGTGCCGCCCTGGATGGTGAGTTTCGGTGCGGTCTTGATGGCGAAGTCGAGCTGCCGCTCCAGCGTCTCGCGGTTGGTCGCGGTCTCCTCGACGAAGGCGGCGAGATCGCGCACGCGGTGCGGCAGCTGCTGCTCCCACACCGTGCCGATGTCCTTGACGATGGAGGCTTCGACGACGGGCTCCTTGCCGGCTTGCAGCATGCCCGCGACCGAGACCGACATGCGCCGCATGGTGTGGAGCTGCGCCACCAGCCGGCCGATCCCTTCGGCACTGCGCGTATCCGGATTGGGACCAACGGCGCGAACCAGCTCGGTCAGCACGTAATAGGTCTCCAGAAAGCGCTCGGGGCCCGAACGCTCGTAGGCAAGCTCGCTCGTCGCCTGCTTCCAGGCGCCGTCGACTTCGCCGAGCACGTGATCGTCGGGCACGAAGAAGTCGGTGAACACGACCTCGTTGAACTCGTACTGGCCGGTGATCTGGCCGATCGGGTTCACCTGGATGCCCGGCTGCTTCATCTTGACCAGAAACTGGGTCAGGCCGTGACGTCGGTTTTCCTTGGTCGGCTGCGACGTCCGGAAGATCGCGATCATGTAGTCGGCGATATGCGCCGACGAGGTCCAGATCTTGGTGCCATTGATGAGATAGCCGCCGTCGGTCTTGGTCGCGCGGGTCTTCGCGGCAAACAGGTCCGAGCCGGAGTTCGGTTCGCTCATGCCGATCGCGAAGCAGATCTCGCCGCGGCAGATGCGCGGCAGGATGTCCATCTTGATGTGCTCTGGGGCGTATTTCAGCAGCACCGGCCCGCTCTGGCGATCGGCGACGAAGAAGCGCCGCGTCGGCGCGTTGGCGACGCGCATCTCCTCCGTCACCACGTAACGTTCGAGGAACGAGCGCTCCTGGCCGCCATATTTTTTCGGCCATGTCATGCCGAGCCAACCCTTGGCGCCGACCCGGCGGGAGAATTCCGGCGCGTCGGTGTCTTCGCGGTTGGGCTTGTGCGGATCGAAGGTACCGGCGGCGATTTCCTCCGCGAGGAAGGCGCGTACTTCCTTGCGCAATTGCTCGCATTTCTCGGGCAGGCGGATCGGATCGAAACGGAGGGCAGCGGTCATTGTTGTCTCGTCCCTGATCAGCGCGAAGCCACGAGCGGCCACAATTCGTCGGCGCCGCGGTTGGCAATGAGCTTGCCGAGCTCGACGGCCCAGTGGCTTTCCGAACCGAAATCGTCGCGCCAGGCAAGCGCCCGCAGCGAATAGCGGTGCAGGATGTGCTCCAGGGTGAAGCCGATCGCGCCATGGACCTGGTGCGCAATGGCGCCGCCCTTTTCCGCAGCTTCCGCGCAGCGGATCTTTGCGGAGGCGGCTTCGAGATAGACCGCGTCATCGAACGACTTTGCGTTGGCGTTGGCGATGGCGTCGGCCGCGGAAGTCGCAGCCGCAAGCGCAGCAGCCGACTCGCCGGCGAGGCGGGCGAGATTGTGCTGCACCGCCTGGAATTTGGAGATTTTCTTCTCGAAGGCGACGCGCTCGTTGGAATAGCGCACGGAGATGTCGAGCATCGATTCCAGCGCGCCCGCGATCTGAAGGCTACGCGCGACGCCGCCCATCAGCATCATTGTGGTCTGGTCAAAGCCGCTCGGGGCGGGCTTGATGGTGACGGGCTGGACCTTGTCGAGCGTGACGGTGTCGCTGTGGTCGTAGCCGACATTGAGTCCGGTCTCGATCCGACCCTTGCTCGCATCGACCAGCGCGACCGCGACGCCGTCCTTGCCGTGGGCCAGCAGTGCGAAGTGCTTTGCCGCCTTTGCGAAGGGCACGCCGCGGGCGCGGCCGGAGAGCGCACCATCGGCATCGCGGGTGATGCGATCCTTGGGCGACGCCGGCAGCACCGTCATCTCCCCCTCCGGGGAAGCGATCTTCGCCTGCGCCAGCAGCCAGCCGGCCAGCATGGTCTCGGCCAGGGGAACCGCGACTGCGAAACGGCCGGCCGCGTTCAGCAGCGCAAAGCCGTCGGCCAGACTCGCGCCGGAGCCGCCGAGATCGTCGGGCACCCAGGCCAGCGGCAGGCCGGCCTCGCTCAGCGCCTGCCACAGCGGCGCCTGCCACGAATCCTTCTTGTCGTTGTTGACGGTCTGCGGATCGGCGAGATCGGCGAAGATTTTCTCCGCGGTCTCGACGACGATATTGTCACTCTCCGCCACAGCGTTCCCCGTGTTTTGCCATTGGCGCATCCGGCCCCAGTGGGGCGGGCGCGCAGGTTCTTCTTGCGCCCGATGATCCAAAAAAGCCATGGCCCTGACAAGCGCTGATCGCAGGTCAACCTGCGGCGCGGGCATGGGCGATGAGCTAATTCCGCTTAGCGGAGTTTGCTCGATTTGCAGGGCGCGGCAAACTCGCTAAACAGAACGTCGATACTCAATCAAGGGGAAGGAAATCCGGATGGCAAAGGACAGTTTGTGCGCAATCGTGACGGGGTCCGCCTCCGGCCTGGGTGCTGCGACCGCGGAAATTCTCGCACGGAGCGGGGCGCGGCTCGTCATCAACTATTCCTCGAGCCAGAAGGAAGCGGAGGCGACCGCGGAGCATTGCCGCAAGGCGGGCTCACCGGAAGTTCTGGTCGCGCAGGGCGACGTCTCGAAGGATGACGATTGCCGCAAGATCGTCGCGGCAGCTGGCGGCTGGGGCCGGCTCGACGTGCTCGTCAACAATGCCGGCACCACCAAGCATGTCGTCCATGCCGATCTCGACGGATTGTCGGCGGAAGATTTCCAGCGCCTGTACGGCGTCAACACCATCGGCCCGTTCCAGATGGTGCGCGCGGCGCGCAGCCTGCTCGAGGCCGGCGCCAAAGCTTCTGGGCGGCCGTCCGCCGTGGTCAACATCTCCTCGGTCGCCGGCATCAGCGGCGTCGGATCGTCGATCGCATACGCCGCGAGCAAGGGCGCGCTCAACACCATGACGCTGTCGCTGTCGCGCGCGCTGGCGCCGCTGATCCGCGTCAACACGGTATGCCCGGGCTATATCGATACACCCTGGTTCACCAAGGGCCGCGGCGAGGCGGGCGCCAAGCAGGTGCGCGACAGCGTCGTGGCGAAGGTGCCGCTGAAGGTCGCGTCATCGGCGGAACACATCGCGCAGCTCGTCTGTTTCCTGGCGATGCCGGCCTCCAGCAACATGACCGGCGAAGTCGTGCGCATGGATGCGGGGATGCATTTGGTGACGTGATCGCGCGGCACATTCTCTCCACGTCGTCGCCGGGCTTGACCCGGCCTCCGCTCTCTCCACGTCATGGCCGGGCTTGACCCGGCCATCCACGTGTCGCCGCGCGGATCAAAAAACGTGGATGCCCGGGTCAAGCCCGGGCATGACGATGAGGTGGCGGTGTGCCGCTTTCCGCGTTTTGAAGCGTCACCCCTTGATCACGCCGCTCGCCACCAGCCGGTGCCAGATGAACAGCACCACCACGGCGCCGATGGTGGCCATGATGAATCCTGCACCCTGGTCGGGGCCGTAATGACCGATGGCCTGGCCGATGAAGGTCGCGAGAAACGCGCCGGCGATGCCGAGGATGGTGGTGAGGATGAAGCCGCTCGGATTGTTCGGTCCCGGCGCCAGCCAACGCGCGATGAGGCCGGCGACGAAGCCGACGACGATGATCCACAACAAGCCACCCATGCTCATGTCCGTGCTCCCCTCGTTTGACTAAACCAATCAGACTCTGCCCGCGATCTCTTGCTCGGTCGGCAGCCGTCCGTCCGGCGTCAGATGGTCGACCACCTGCGGCAGATATTGGCTGAGGCCCGAGAGCAACTCGTCACGCGACAGGCCGCTTTGGGCGGACAGGCTCTCGATCTGGTCGGCGCCGAGCGCATTGGCGAGATCGCCTGGAGCGATCGCCTTGTTCTCGCCCTTGCCGACCCAAGTATTGGCAGTATCGCCATGACCGCTCTGCTGAAGCTGGTTGAGGAGATCGCCGAGCCCGCCGCTGAGCACGCTGCCGGCCGCGCCGCCCGCGAGCAGGCCGCCAAGGTCGCCCTTCAACAGGTCGCCGAGGCCACCGCCAGCGCCCGCATTCACCGGCGGGGGGAGATGCGTCGGCGTCGGTGCGGGGGACGGCTGCGGCGCGCTGCCGCTCTGGTTGCCGCTCATATGCTTGAATGCCTTCCAGGCGAGCAGGCCAAGCAGCGCCATGGTCATGGGCGACATGCCGCCGCTGGATGAGGATTGTGAACTCGGCGTGCTTGGCCCGCGCGGGCCGTTCTGCATGCCGTTGAGGACGTCGAGCAAACCCATGGCGTTCTCCCTTGGCGCTTTGTTGCCGGTAACAAGCCCCGTTCGAAAACATATGAGGCCGTCATGACGGTTACAAGGCGATTGCGCCGCAACTCCGGGAATGGGCAGCAGACACAGCCTCTGCTATCGAGGGCGGATCGTTGAGGGGGCAAGCCAAGATGATGACGGATCGACCGATCGTGGTGGCCGGCGCGGGCGCCATCGGATGTTTCGTCGGCGGCACCCTGGCGGCTGCCGGTCGCCGCGTCGCGTTCCTGGTGCGACCGCGGGTGAAGGCCGAGATCGAGCGGTTCGGTCTGCTTCTGACCGATTTCGACGGCTCCGAGAAGAAGCTCGATCCGGGCCAACTCGCGCTATCGGAAGATCCCGCGATCTTGCACAGCGCCGGCATCGTGCTGGTCACGGTGAAGAGCGCCGACACGGCCGCTGTCGCCGAGCACATCGCGCAGCATGCGCCGCAGGACGCTGTCATCGTCTCGCTGCAAAACGGTGTCGGCAATGTCGCGGTGTTGCGCGAGCGCCTCGGCGATCGCCGCGTGCTCGCCGGCATGGTGCCTTTCAACGTGGTCGGGATGGGCGAGGGCCGCTTCCACCGCTCGACCTCCGGCGACATTCATGTTGGCCAAGATGATACGAACACGGCCGCAGCGCTGTCGGTGCCGGGGCTCACGATGCGCGCGAGCCGCGACATCACCGGCGTGCAATGGGGCAAGCTGATCATCAATTTGAACAACGCGCTCAGCGCCTTGTCCGATATGCCGCTCGCTGCGCAATTGGCGAACCGCGAATGGCGAAGGCTGTTCGCCGATCAGATGGTGGAGGGGCTGGCTGCGATGAGGGCCGCCGGCATCACACCGGTGTCGGCGACGCCGATCCCGTCGTCCTGGACGCCCGCCTTGCTGAGACTGCCTGATCCGATTTTCGACCTGATCCTGGGAAGGACCATGAAGATCGATCCCGAGGCGCGTTCCTCGATGTGGCAGGATTTGAAGCAGGGCCGCAAGACCGAGATCGACTATCTCCAGGGCGCGATCATCGCCCTCGCCGAACAGAACAGTGTCGACGTGCCGCTGTCGCGCCGCATTGTTGCGCTGATCAACGAGGCTGAGGCCGCGGGCAAGGGTCCGCCGCGGCTGACGCCGCAGCAGGTTCGCGGCGCTGCATGAGTTCACGCCGGCTGACGGGAGACGTGCGATGAAACGTTGTTTGACGGTCGGGGTCGTGCTCGCCGCCTTATGTGCAGCTTCCACGTTTGCTCAGGCAAGGCCGCCGACCGTCACGAATTCGCCCGGCTATGACGCGCGCCTGAAGGAGAGTCGTTCGCAGTTGGGTAGTTCACCGACAACAACGGCGCCGGTGAATGCGCCGGTTGCTCAACCGAAGCGCAGCAAGAAGAAGCACACGAACTGAGGCTAGGAGACGGATCCCCGCCCAGTTCGTCATTGCGAGCGTAGCGAAGCAATCCAGACTGCCTCCGCGGAGAGATGCTGGATTGCTTCGCTGCGCTCGCAATGACGGCGGCGCAGCTCAGCCCTTCTTCGCGGGCTTGCTCGGCGTCGGGCTGAACAGCTTCTTGATGTCGTTCAATCCATCCGACAGCCGCGGCCATTCGCAGGAGAACGAGCCCTTGGTGCAGGGTGTGCCCTTCGGCCGCGGCCGCGCGTCGCCGATGGCGGCCTGCTGGACTTTCGGCCGCTCGACCGGCACGGGCACGCGCTCGACCTCGGTTCGCAACGCGACCCGCTGGAGCTGCTGCACCTGTTGTTCCTGCTGCTCGCGCTGCTGGCGCGCGGTGGCCTGCGCGGCTTCATTGCTGCGGCGCTGATTGGCGAGATAGGCGGTGTAGGATTCGTCGATCTTCTTCTGCTCCTCCGGCGTCGGATTGGGCCCGGCGATGTCGAAGCTGCGGTCCTGGAGGAAATCGTAATAGGAATAGCCGCCGCCCGCCTTGCGCCGGCCGGCGAATTTGGCGTTGCAGTCGGCAAGCGCAGCCGTCTTCTCGGATTTGGTCGTAGCTTTCTCGGCGGCGTCGGCGCAGGCCTCGAAGTCAACAGGCGCGCGCTTCCACCATTGTGCCTGGGCATGCGACGGCGCCAGCAGGAAAAATCCTGCTGCGGCAACGACCAGCGCCGCACGATGCGATGCAACTACGTCCGACATTCTACGAGAGCATTCCTTGCAAAACTCAACCCGAACTGAGTCGGGCTGATTTTTGCCCCTTTATGGCCTGCTTGTCACCCATGGAACCCGGGAATTTCATGGCTGCGATGCTGACATTTTTTGCTTGACGTGGCGCATGAGTCACAGCGTCACTTCATCCTGCGCTCGCCTCATCGGCGACGCCAAGAAAACGAAGTGGAAACGCCTGATGCTGCTGCCCCTGTCCGACGTGCCGCGCTGGTACGCCGAGCGCAAACCGCAAGGCACGATCGCCGTTCGTCACGGGCGGGATACGCTGACATGGGACGCGCTCGAACGCGGCGCCAACCGGCGCGCGCGGGCGTTCATGGCCAAGGGCGTCAAGCCCGGCGACTTCGTGGCTATCGGATTGCCGAACGGCAATGCGTTCTTCGAGACCTCGTTTGCGGTGTGGAAATGCGGAGCGACGCCGACCTCGCTGTCATGGCGGCTGCCGCGCGGCGAAGCCGCCGCGGTGCTCGACATCCTGAAGCCGGCGCTGGTGGTGGGCGGCGAAGCCGACTGGAACGCGCCGAACCGTCTGCCAGCGGATTTCGAGCCGGAAGGATTTTCGGACGAGCCGCTCACCGCACCGGTGGCGCGCTATTGGAAAGCCATGACCAGCGGCGGATCGACCGGCCGCCCGAAGGTGATCCTCGATCACCAGCCGGCGGTGACCGACACGGTCGCCACGCCGCCGCTCAACATCCCCTTCGGGGTCTCGCTGCTCAATCCCGGTCCGCTCTACCACAATGCGCCGTTCATCGTGTCGCACCAGGCGCTGTTCACCGGCGCCCAGCTCACCGGCCTCGTCAAGTTCGACGCCGAGGAGGCGCTGCGGCAAATCGCGCGCGAGCGCGTGCAATGGGTCAATTTCGTGCCGACCATGATGCACCGGATCTGGGCGCTGCCGGAGCACGTGCGCAACGCCTACGATGTGTCGAGCCTGCAAACCGTCTTTCACATGGCCGCTCCGATGCCACCCTGGCTGAAGGAGAACTGGATCGCCTGGCTCGGGCCTGAGCGGATCTGGGAGCTCTATGGCGGCACCGAGCGACAGGGCTCCTACATCATCTCCGGCAAGGAATGGCTGACGCACCAGGGCTCGGTCGGCAAGATCGGCGAGACGGCGCGCTTGCGCATCATCGGCGAGGACGGCAACGACGTTGCGCCGGGTGAGACCGGCGAGATTTACTTCCTCAACAATGACGGCAATGACGCCACCTATCACTATCTCGGCGCCGAGCCGAAGCGCCGCGCCGACGGCTGGGAATCGCTGGGCGATATCGGCAGGCTGGATGCGGAAGGCTACCTTTATCTCGGTGACCGCCTCGCCGACATGGTGCTGCGCGGCGGCGCCAACATCTATCCCGCCGAGGTCGAAGCCGCCGTCTCCGAGAGCCCTGGCGTGCGCTCCTGCGTTGTGGTGGGATTGCCCGATCCTGAACTCGGCCAGCGCGTGCACGCCATCATCGAGCCGGAGAGCGATGCGGACGGCCAAGCCATCGCCGACGGAATGGCGGATTTCCTCAAAGACAGGCTCAGCCGCTACAAGCACCCGGAGAGCTTCGAGATCGTCACCGTCCCACCACGCGACGATTCCGGTAAAGTTCGCCGCACGCTGTTGCGCGACGAGCGCGCGGCGTGGATGAAGGAGGGGCGCGCGTTCCGGATTTGGCCGGCGAAGGCGCGGGCGGACGCCGATTAAGAGAATTCATGGGAAGGACCGAGATTATGACCATCACCATCGCCGCGAACGCTGTGCCGAAGCCGCCGGCCGCGATCATCGAGGGCTTTCGCGGTGCGCCGACCCCGGTCATTTCGGACAATCTCGGCCGGCTGCCGGGCGCCGTGGGGCTCAAACCCTATCATCGCGGTGCCAAGCTGGTGGGCACGGCCTTCACGGTCCGCACCCGTCCCGGTGACAATCTCGCCATCCACCGCGCGCTCGAGCTGGTGGGCCCCGGCGACGTCATCGTGGTCGATGGCGGCGGCGACGAGACCCGCGCGCTGGTCGGTGAGATCATGAAGAACATCGCGCAATGGCGCAAAGCCGAAGGCTACGTCATCGACGGCGCGATCCGCGACGTCGCGGCGTTCGCTGCCGATGACTTTCCCTGCTATGCCCGCGCGGTGATCCACCGCGGCCCTTACAAGAACGGCCCCGGCGAGATCAACGTGCCTGTTTCGATCGGCGGCAGCGTGATCTCGCCCGGCGACATCGTCGTCGGAGACGAGGACGGCGTGGTGTCGTTTGCCGCCGCCGGTGCCGCGGCGCTGCTCGACGCCGTGCGAGCCCAGGTCGCGCGCGAGGAGGAGACGCTGAAGGCGATCCGCGAGGGCCGTTATCAAGGCTCGTATGGCAAATCCTGATCAGCGAGAATGAAGAGGAGGGCGGCGTGAGCCAGCAGGACGAATTCCACAATCTCGACGATAACGGCGACGGGTTGTTTCGCGAGCTCGCGGCAGGGGTGACCACGCGCATCTTCTCCGGCGAGCAGGCGATGCTGTCGGTGGTGACGCTGGCGCCGCATGCGCAAGGCACGCTGCACCATCATCCCGAGGAGCAGTGGGGCGTGCTGCTCGACGGCTCCGCCATCCGCGTCCAGGGTGATGAGGAGATTGCCGTGAAGAAAGGCGACTTCTGGCGCACGCCGGGTAATGTGCCGCACACCATGCGCGCCGGCCCCGACGGCGCCCGCGTGCTGGACATCTTCAGTCCGCCGCGGCCAGAATACAGAAAAGCGGGATCCGGTTTCGGGACCACTTAAAGCGCCAAAGAGCAAAAGCCGGGCGCGAGAAAACAGGGGAGGGATACCATGACGATCACACGACGGACGCTGCTGGCAGCGCCGGCTATTCTCGCGATGACGCCGGCGTTGGCGCAGGCTTCAAAAATCACACTGGTGGTGCCGTTTCCGCCGGGCGGATCCACCGATGCGATGGCGCGGCTGCTCCAGAGCCATCTGCAAACCAAGCTCAACCGCATCGTCATTGTCGAGAACAAGTCGGGCGCGGCAGGCGCGCTCGGCGCGGCGCAGGTCGCCAAGAGCCCGCCTGACGGCTCGACGTTCCTGGTCACCTTCGATTCCCATGCGGTGATCCCCTCCATCCTCGACAAGCCGCCCGTCGATGTCGAGCGCGAGCTAATGCCGGTGTTGCTGGTCGGCACCGCGCCTTACGTGATCGCTGCCGGTGCAGGCCGCCCCTACAAGAGCTTTGCCGACGTGGTGGCGGCCTGCAAGGCGACGCCCGGCGCGGTGAAATATGCCTCCGTCGGCATCGGCACGCTCGGCCATCTCGCCATGACCGTGCTCGGCAACAAGGCCGGCGTCGAGATCATGCACGTGCCCTATCGCGGCGGAGGCCCCGCAATGAACGACGTGCTCGGCGGCCATGTCGACCTGATCGCGGGATCTGCGGCGCTGGTCGCAGCCCAGCTCGGCACCAACATGCTGCGTCCGATCCTGCAGCTCGGCCGCGAGCGGCTGCCGGGCCTGCCGGATACGCCGACCGCGATCGAGGCGGGCTTTCCGGATTTCGAGACGCTGGCCTGGTGGGGCATCTTCGCGCCCACCGGCACGCCGCCGGACATCGTCGCAGGCCTCGCGACGGCGTCCAAGGAGATCCTGAGCGAGCCCGCGACCGCCGCCCAGCTCAAGGAAACGCAGCAGATGACGCTGCTGCTCGAGGACGCTCCCGCCTTCAAGACCTTCTTCGACAAGCAGGTCGCCATTTGGGGCAAGGTGGTCAAGGACAACAATATCCGGGCATGAGATGACCGGCAGCCCTCCGCATTGAGCAACGCGGAGGGCTTCCGATCCCCCTTCCGCTTTGATATGAAGCCCCGGTAACCCGCTCTGCGGGTTCCGCGGTCCCGTAGCTCAGCCGGATAGAGCGACGGTTTCCTAAACCGTAGGTCGGAAGTTCGAGTCTTCCCGGGATCGCCAGTTTTTCAGTGAGCAATCGTCGCGTTTGATACGCTCGTCGGCGCAAAAATTGCTAGAAGCGCGAAGCTTCCTCCTGGCCCGGGCTGACTGCCGCCCCGCCTCGCTGCCATATCCGGAGACGACAATGCCTTTCGATTTGATCCTGCGCGGCGGCCGTGTGGTCGACCCGTCCCAGAAGCTCGACGCCGTGACCGATGTCGCCTTTTCCGGCGGCAAGGTCGCGGCGATCGGCAGTGGGCTCAAGGCGGATCCGGGCACCGAGGTGCGCGACGTCTCTCGCTACATCGTGACGCCGGGACTGATCGATCTCCACACCCATGTCTATTGGGGCGGCACGTCGCTCGGCATCGACGCCGAGGAGTTCTGCCGTCTTTCCGGCGTCACCACCGCGGTCGATACCGGCAGTGCGGGGCCGGGCAATTTCGCGGGCTTCCGCAAGCATGTGATCGAGCCGAGCCAGGTTCGTATCCTCGCTTATCTGCATGTCTCGCATGCCGGCATTTTCGGCTTCTCGCACCGGATCATGGTCGGCGAGAGCGAGGAGCTGCGGCTGATGAATCCGATCGAGGCGGCCAAGGTGGCCGACGCCAACCGCGATCTCATCGTCGGCATCAAGGTGCGCGTGGGGCTGCATTCCTCGGGCACGTCGGGCGTCGTGCCGCTCGACATCGCGCTCGAGGTCGCGAACGAGGTCGGCATGCCCCTGATGGCGCATATCGATCATCCGCCGCCGAGCTACGAGGAGGTGCTGGCGCGCCTGCGCCCCGGCGACGTGCTCACCCATGCGTTCCGTCCCTTCCCCAACACGCCTGCGACCGCGCAGGGCACGGTGAAGCGGGCGGTGCTCGACGCCCGCGAGCGCGGCGTGCTGTTCGACATCGGCCACGGCAAGGGCTCGTTCGCATTCAAGACCGCGCGTGCGATGCTCGCCAACGGCTTCTATCCCGACACCATCTCGTCCGACATTCATCAGCTCTGCATCGACGGCCCGGCCTTCGATCAGGTGACGACCCTGTCGAAATTCCTGTGCATGGGCATGCCGCTGTCCGACGTCATCGCAACCTCGACCGTCAACGCCGCGATGGCGCTGCGGCGCCCCGAGCTCGGCAGCCTCAAGCCGGGCAGCGTCGGCGACGCCACGCTGATCTCGGTGAGGGAAGGCCAGTTCGACTATGAGGACGTCGTCGGCGAGCACCTGATCGGCGACCGCAAGATCGTCTCCGAAGGCGTCGTGATCGGCGGCCGGTGGTGGCATCCGAATTGAGCGGCAGGCCGTTCACGCCGGCTTGATTACAACGACCTCGCGATCAACAGCTTCATGATCTCGTTCGTCCCGCCATAGATCTTCTGGATGCGGGAATCGATGAAGATGCGCGAGATCGGATATTCCTGCATATAGCCGTAGCCGCCGAACAGCTGCAGGCATTCGTCGGCGGTCTCGACCTGCTTCTCCGAGCACCAATATTTCGCCATCGACGCCGTGACGGTGTCGAGGTCCTTTGCGACCAGCCGCTCGATGCACCAGTCGACGAAGACGCGCGCGATCATCGCTTCGGTCTTGCGCTCGGCGAGCTTGAAGGCGGTGTTCTGGAAATCCATCAGCGGCTTGCCGAAGGCCTTGCGCTCCTTGGTGTAGTCGACGGTGAGTTTTATCGCGCGCTCCATAGCCGCGACCGCGCCGACCGCGAGCGCGAGGCGCTCCTGCGGCAATTGCTGCATCAGCTGCACGAAGCCCTGGCCTTCCTCGCCGCCGAGCAAATTGTCCGGCGGCACCGCGACGTTGTCGAAGAACAGCTCAGACGTGTCGGAGGCATGCAGGCCGATCTTGTCGAGGTTGCGCCCGCGCTTTTATCCATCCGCGCTTGAGGTTTCGACCACGATCAGCGAAATGCCCTTGGCGCCGACATCGCCGGTGCGCGCAACCACGATGACGAGGTCGGCAGCCTGGCCGTTGGTGATGAAGGTCTTCTGTCCGTTGATGACGTAGGAATTGCCCTGCTTCCTGGCGGTGGTCTTGACGGCCTGCAAATCCGAGCCGGTGCCGGGCTCGGTCATGGCGATGGCGCCGACCATCTCGCCTGAAGCCATCTTCGGCAGCCAGCGCTTCTTCTGCTCCTCCGAGCCGTAATTGAGGATGTAGTGCGCGACGATGGCGCTGTGCACGGAGACGCCGGTCGTCAGCTCCGGCACCGTGCTTTCGAGGTCGTCGAGCACGGCGGCATCATAGGCGAAGGTGGCGCCCAGGCCGCCATATTCCTCCGGCACGCTTGCCAGCAGCGCGCCCATCTCGCCGAGCCCGCGCCAGGCAAAGCGGTCGACCATCTTCTGCTCGCGCCATTTTTCGGCATGCGGGGCCAGATCCTTGGCAAGATACTTCCGGAACTGGTCGCGGAAGATTTCGAGCTCTTCGGTCATCCAGGAGGAGCGGTAGGACATGGTCACCTCGGTCAATGCGGCTTGCCGGCCTGGTTAGGCCAGCCTTTGGCGGCAATTATTGTGTTTTCAGGCTGTGCCGGTGACGCTACCAAGGCGGCCGGAGCAGCGTCTATCGGGATGGTTGATTGTGGCTGTCAAAATCCAAACCGTCAAAACCAAAGAGCTCAAGCTCGACATCGCGCGCATCGGCACGGTCTCCGCGATCCTGACGCAGCCGGACAAGGCGCGCGCCTGCTACGTCCTGGCGCATGGTGCCGGTGCAGGGATGCGGCATGCATCGATGGACAAGATTGCGGAGGGGCTCGCTGCTCGCGACATCGCGACCTTCCGCTTCAATTTTCCTTACATGGAAAACAAGCAGGGCCGTCCCGACCAGCCTGCGGTCGCCCACGCCACGATCCGCGTGGCAGTCGAGGAAGCCGCGCGGCTCTGCCCGGGTGTGATGCTCGTTGCGGGTGGAAAATCCTTCGGCGGGCGCATGACCTCGCAGGCGCAGTCCAAGGCTCCGCTGCCTGATGTCAAAGGGCTCGCCTTCCTCGGTTTTCCCCTGCACGCCGACAAGAAGCCGTCGACGGAGCGCGCCGAGCATCTCGCCCATGTCGAGATCCCGATGCTGTTCCTGCAAGGCACCCGCGACGGGCTCGCCGATCTCGGCCTCCTCAAGCCGGTCATCGCCGCTCTTGCCCCGAAGGCGACGCTGCATGAGATCGAAGGCGGCGATCACTCCTTCGCGGTGCTGAAAAAGTCCGGCCGCACCAATGAAGAGGCGCTGACAGAGGTGCTTGATACGCTCGCGGCCTGGATCGACAGCCTCGCCTGAAATCTCACGCCGAATATAGCCCCTTGTCGCGCGCCTTCTGGATCGCGAGCGCGGCGATCAAGTCGAGCGTCGGCGTCGACAGGCCGGCGGTGCGCGCGAAGGCTTGGGGCGCCTTTACCAGGACGTCGATCTCCATGGCGCGGCCGAGCTCGTAATCCTGCAGCAGCGACGGCTTGTGGTTGGGGGCGGGGCCGCTGCGTGATACGCGCTTGACCTCGGGGATAAAATGCTGAGCGATCTCGTTGGCCTCGTTCAGCATCCGCGGAATGACATCCGCAAAGGCGGGGTCATCGCGCACGCCGCGCGCGGTCTGGCCGGTGAGCAGGCACAGCACCGACAGTGACATGTTGGTCAGCAGCTTTGACCAGATCGCCTCGCGGATCTCGGCGACCGGCGGCGATTCCAGCCGTGCGTCGCTGAAGACACCGCGGAGCGTCGTGATGCGCTCGCAATTGCGGTCGTCACATTCGCCGATCAGCAGGCGGTTGCGGTCCGGCGTCAGGTTCTGCACCACGCCGGGCGCGATCACCTCGTTGGAGGAGAAGACTACGCCGCCGACGATCCGCTCTTTCGGAATGCAGGCGCGCAGGCGTCCGCCCGGGTCGAGGAAGGAAATGTCCGGCGGGGTCGGGTGCCGCGGCGGCAGGCCGATCCGGTACCACCAGGGAATGCCGTTCTGCGCGAACACGATCGCGGTGTTGTCCTGCAGCAGCGGCTTGAGACTGGAGACCAGCCCGGTCAACGCGGTCGCCTTCAAGGTGCTGATCACGACGTCCTGCGGGCCGAGCTGGGCCGGATCGCCGGAGGCGTTCACCTTGGCGGAGACCTCGGAATCGCCGACGCGCAGCTTGAGGCCGTTGGCCCGGACCGCCTCCAGGTGCGCGCCCCGCATCACGCACGAGACCTCGTGGCCGGCGCGGGCCAACCGAACTGCAAGATGGCTGCCGACGGCGCCCGCGCCGAAAATGCAGATGCGCATGTGATGTCCGTCCCTGATCCCTTGATGCCGCCCCGCGGCAGCATGACACAAGCCGCCATGCGATGGACGCGGCTGCCCTACGCTCGAAAGATATGGATCAGGGCGCGGAGCCTCGGTCATAGTGCGCGCCAAACAAACGAGCGGAGGAACACCGATGACCGACAGCCCCGTCCTGTGGACCCTGGATGGGCGTGGGGTTGCGACCGTCACGTTGAACCGGCCGGAGGTTAACAATGCCTATGACGGCGCGTTGATCGCAGGCGTGCTCGCGGCCATGGACGATCTCGGCAGCAAGCCCAACCTTCGCGTCGTCGTGCTCAAGGGCAATGGCAAGCATTTCCAGGCTGGCGCCGACCTCAAATGGATCAACGGCGTGCGGCCGCAATCGAGCGAGGCGAACGAGGCGGCGTCGCGTGCGACGTTCGAGGCTGTGCAGCGGCTCAACACGCTGCCGATCCCGACGGTCGCGCTGGTCCAGGGCGGCTGCTTTGGCGGCGGCACCGGCGTGATCGCGGCCTGCGACGTCGTGATCGCGGCGGACAACGCGCTGTTCTCGATCACCGAAGTGCGCTGGGGCCTGACCGCGGCCATCATCATCCCGCAGCTCTGCGATGCCATTGGTGTACGGCAAGTCCGCCGCTACGCGCTGACAGGTGAACGTTTCGGCGCCGAGGACGCCCGTCGTATCGGCCTCGTCCACGAGGTGGTGCCGCTCGCCGATCTCGACGCCGCCGGCGCCAAGGTGGTCGAGCAGTTGCTTGCCAACGGATCGGAGGCGATGGCCGAGACCAAGCGGCTCGCGCTGGAAAGTTCGTTCGGCGGCATGGCGGTGGACGATGCCGCCTACAAGCGGCTCGTGCATCTGCATTCGCTGAAGCGACAGAGCGCGGAAGCCGCGGAGGGGCTGGCGTCGTTCGCGGAAAAGCGCGCCGCGAATTGGGCAGGTGCTAAAAGCTGAACGCGAGTAGCCCGGATTACGCTTCGCTCCATCCGGGCTACGGGCTTTTACAGCGACGTCGCGAGTGACCTTTTCAGCAAAGTGAGCAGCGCCTGTACCGCGGCGGCATTGCGCCGCCGTTCAGGGATCGCAGCCTTCACCCACAATTCCGGAATCGGAAACTCGCGCAGCACCGGCTTGAGCGCGCCGTCGCGCAAGGCGCTCGCGACGAGATAGTCCGATATCAACACAATGCCGTTGCCGGCGATGGCGCTGCGCGCCAGCACTTGGCCCTCGTTGCAGGACAGCAGCGGGCTGACCTGGACGCTGATGCGGCCGCGCGGCCCGTCAAAGATCCATTCGGGGCCGGTCGGTAGAAAGCTGAGGCAGCGATGATCGACCAGATCACGCGGATGTTTTGGCGTGCCGTGTTTCTTCAAATAGGCAGGCGAGGCGCAGAGCAGCCGCTTCAGCGGGCACAAGGGTTCGTCGACGACACCGCCAAAGGAATGCGGGAAGGCGCCGATGGCGATGTCAAAGCCTTCGGTGACGGGATCGACCGGACGGTCGAACAGCACGATCTCGAGCTTGAGCCGCGGGTTCTGGGTCTGGAAGGCGGTGAAGACGTCCGCAAGCCGCGCGACCGTCAGCGAGGTCGGGGCCTTGATGCGCAGATGATCGACGAGATCGTGGCCCTTCTCGCCCATGCGCGACAGCAGATCGGCGGCGTCGGTGACGACGCCGCGGGCGCGATGCACGTAGCGCTGGCCGGCCTCGGTCAGCCGCAATTGCCGGGTCGAGCGATGAAACAGTGGCGTGCCGATCCGCGCCTCCAGCTGCGTGACGCGCTTGGCGACCACCGACGTCGAGACGCCGAGTTTTCGCGCGGCCGCGGAGAAGCCGGTGGCGTCGGCGGTCGCGAGGAACGCCTGAAGGTTTACCAGGATGTCCATCTTCGGCCTTTCGCGATTCGAGAAAGGTGATCGCCTATTTTGGCGGATTGTAGCTCGATCCGGGTTAATTCATAGTCCGGCCCAAGCAAAGGATTTCAGGGACAGGACGCGCCATGCAGGCCATGACGATCGAAGAACCGGCGCGCCAGGTGCCGCTTTACGGCGAATATGAAGTCGTCGTCCTCGGCGGCGGTCCGGCCGGCATCGTGGCGGCGGCCTCAAGCGCACGCGCGGGACGGAAGACGCTGCTGATCGAGCGGTACGGCTTCCTTGGCGGCATGGGCACCGCCGCAGGCGTCACCAATTTCTGCGGCCTGCACGGCAATGTCCACGGCGAGGCCCACCGGCTGGTGCAGGGCATGGCGTCGGAGTTGCTGGCGCGGATCGATCGCTTGAACGGCCTCAACGCGCCGCATCTGATTCTCGGCAAGGTCTTCGCCCAGGCCTACGACACCGCCGCCTACAAGATCGCGGCCGACCAACTGCTCGCCAGTCACAAGGTGCACATCCTTTTCCACGCGCTTGGTGCCGGTGTGGTGATGGGCGATAACCGCCGCATCGATGCGCTGATGGTCGAGACCAAGGCCGGCCGGCAGGCGGTGCGATCGGAGATCTTCATCGATTGCTCCGGCGACGGCGATCTCGCGGTTTGGGCCGGCGCGCCGTTCGAATTCGGCGACGAGCACGGTCATCCGATGTATCCCTCGATGATGCTCCGTCTCAACAACATCGACCCGGAGAGGGCAGGCGAAGCCTGGCGGACCATTCCGCAATTGATGGAGCAGGCCACCGCCGCCGGCACCCACACATTCCCGCGCAAGAGCGCGATCGTGCGGCCGCAGAAGTCCGGGATCGAATGGCGGGTGAATTTTACGCAAGTGGCGCGCGAGGACGGCCATGCCATCAACGGCATCGAGCCTGATGATCTCACCCGCGGCGAGATCGAGGGCCGCAAGCAGGCGCTGGCTGCGTTCGAATTCCTGCGCACCGTGCCGGGCTTTGAAAAATCCTACATCGTCGACCTGCCGCCGCAGCTCGGCATCCGCGAAACCCGCCGCATCACGGGCGGCTATCAGCTCAGCGGCGAGGACGTGCTCGGCTGCGCTTCGTTCGAGGATTCCATCGGGGTCAATGGCTGGCCGATCGAGGCCCATGTCCCCGGCGACGTCGTCTTCACCTTCCCGCCGATCCCGGAATCGCGCGGCTATAACGAGCTGCCTTACCGCATGCTGGTGCCCGAAGGCGTCGATAATCTGCTGGTCGCCGGCCGCTGCGCCTCGATGACCCATGAGGGCCAATCGGCGGCCCGGGTCTCCGGTGCCTGTTTCGTGATGGGGGAGGCGGCCGGTTCCGCGGCAGCGCTGGCGCTCTCCGGAAACCGGATCCCGCGTGACATCCCCGTTGAAAAGCTGCAGGAAACGTTGAAACAACAGGGCGCCTTTATCGGACGGGACCAGCCCGTGCCTGAAGGCCTGTAACCGACTGCAAGATATCGACGGCGGAGGAAACGAAATGATCGGGATTGTGCGGCTCGCGCTAGCTGGCCTGATGGCGATCACAGCGATGGGCACGGCCCGAGCCGAGGGCGCGCTGAAGGCCAGGATCGGCGTGCTCAGGCTATCCTCCTCCGCGCCGGTGTTCATCGCGCAGGACAAGGGCTATTTCCGCGAGGCCGGCCTCGACGTCGAGCTGAAATTCTTTGATGCGGCGCAGCCGATCGCGGTGGCCACCACCTCCGGCGACATCGATTTCGGCGTGACCGCCTTCACCGCAGGTCTTTACAATCTCGCCGGCAAGGGCGTGCTCAAGGTGATCGGCGGCATGAGCCGCGAGAAGGCCGGCTATCCCCTGATCGGCTATTTCGCCAGCAACAACGCCTATGCGAGCGGCCTGAAGACGCCGAAGGACCTCGCGGGCAAGCGCGTGGCGATGACGCAGGTTGGCTCCTCCTTTCACTATTCGCTCGGCCTGCTTGCCGACAAATACGGTTTCAAGCTCGCCGACGTGAAGATTGTGCCGCTGCAATCGCTGTCGAATGCGGCGGCCGCGCTGAAGGGCGAGACCGTGGATGCAGCGCTGCTGCCGATCTCCACCGCGCGAAAGCTGATGGACGACGGTGGTGCGAAGTTTCTCGGCTGGGTCGGCGACGAGACACCCTGGCAATTGGGCGCGGTGTTCGCCTCACCGAAGACGCTGACCAACAAGGTGCTGGTGACGAAGCTGCTCGGCGCCTTGGCAAAGGCCGACCGCGAATATCACGACGTCATCCTCGCCGCGATGAAGGACGGTGTCGCGCCGATCAATGACAAGACAAAGCCGCTGCTGGAGATCATCGCCAAATATACGAACCTCCCGGTCGAGCAGGTGGTCGGCAACTGCGCCTATATCGATCCCGACGGCAAGCTGGATGTGAAGAACGTCGACAACCAGATCAAATGGCTCCAGGAGCAGGGTTTTGCCGACAAGGGCTTCGACGCGAATGCGATCATCGCCAAGGAGTTCGTGAAGGCGGATTGAGAGTAGAACGCAGTCCATGGACCTGATCGCCAACCACATCACCCATCGCTTCGGCGATCTCGCCGTGCTCGACGACGTCTCGTTCACCGTCAGCGCGGGCGAGGTGGTGGCGATCGTGGGGCCGTCGGGCTGCGGCAAGAGCACGTTGCTGTCGATCCTCGGCGGGCTGTTGCTGCCGACCTCCGGCGCGCCCGAGCTGCGTGGATCGCCGCCGGCGGACAGCCTCAATCCGCTCACCTTCCTGTTCCAGGACTTTGCGCTGCTGCCCTGGGCGAATGTGGAGGAGAACGTCGAATTCCCGCTGCTGCACACCCAGCTCTCGGCCGTGCAGCGCCGCGCGCTGGTCGAGGACGCCTTGCGCCGCACCGGCCTGACCGATTTTCGCAAAACCTATCCAAAGCAGCTTTCCGGCGGCATGCGCCAGCGCGTCGGCATTTCGCGCGCGCTCGCGGTCAGGCCGGCCATTCTCCTGATGGACGAGCCATTGTCGGCGTTGGATTCGCAGACCCGCGAACTGCTGATGGAGGATTTCGTCCGGCTGCTCGCCGATGGCGGCATGGGCGCCGTGTATGTCACGCATAATCTCGAAGAGGCGGCGCGGCTTGCCGACCGCATCGTGGTGCTGTCGCGGCGCCCTGGCCGCATTCGCGAGGTCGTGAGCGTGCCGATGACGCGCACCGAGCGCGGTGACATTGCAGCCCGTGAAAAGCTGCTCGCGCTGCAGAACCAGATCTGGTCGCTGATCCGCAACGAGGCGATCGATGCCGAGCGCGAGGTCCAGCATGCTTGATCGCGCTCCGGCGGGAACATCGACGAAGGATGAAGCGGTCCGGCGCGTCCGCTTTCGCGGCGCCGGCTTCGTGCCGGCGAGCAGCCGTTTCGGCGGCTGGATCGCGCTCGCGCTGGTCATTGCGATCTGGCAGGCCGCCGGCAGCACCGGCCTGGTCAATCCGCTATTCCTGCCACCGCCATCGGCGATCGCGCGGGCGATCTACCAGCTCGCGATCTCGGGTGCGCTGTGGCAGCACCTTTCCGCGTCGCTCCTGCGCATCGGTGTCGGCTGGCTGCTCGGCACGGCGGCCGGTGTCGCGGTTGGCTTTGCCATCGGCCTGTCGCGTCTGGCGCGCAGCGTCGGCATCACCTTCATCTCGGCGCTGTTCCCGATCCCGAAGATCGCGCTGCTGCCGCTGTTGATCCTCTGGCTCGGCATCGGTGAAGAGCCGAAGATCGCGACCATTGCGCTCGGGGTGTTCTTCTCGACCGCGATCTCGGTCTATAGCGGCGTCGACGCGGTGCCGCGCAACCTCATCCGCATGGCGCAGAGCTTCAACGTTCCGTTCGCCACCATCGTGCGCAAGGTGGTCTGGCCGGGCGCGCTGCCCGCGATCCTCGCCGGCTTCCGCATCACCTCGTCGGTGGCGCTGCTGCTCGTCGTGAGCGCCGAGATGATCGGCGCGCAGTACGGCATCGGCGCGTTCGTGCTGCAGGCTGGCAATTTGATGCAGACGGATCAGCTGCTCGCGGGCGTGGTGATTTTGTCGGTGTTTGGGTTGATGGTGGGGAGGGTGATCAACTGGCTGGAGACGCGGCTGTTGCACTGGCGGTGAGGTTTACTCCGTCATTGCGAGCGCAGCGAAGCAATCCAGACTGTCGCCGCGGAAAGATTCTGGATTGCTTCGCTGCGCTCGCAATGACGATGCTACCAGCAGCGTACCTCACGCATTCCCGCGATCCTCCCGGAACAAATCCAGCTTCTGCTGCACGGGGCGATCCGAGAAGCTGAACAGCACCGCATCCATATCAGCCTCGTGCGTGACCCATTGCCAGCTCGGCACCACGAACAAATCGCGCGGGCCCCATTCGAACGTCGCATCCCCGATGCGGGTACGGCCGTGGCCCTCGATCGGACAGAACACCGTCGCGTCCGTCGCGCGATAGCGCGCGGTCTTGAAGCCCTTCGGCAGCAGCTGGATGAACGTGCCGATGGTCGGCATCGCGAAGTCGCCGGTCTCGGGGTTGCTGAATTTCAGCTTCAGCCCGTGACAGGCATCCCACTCCTGGCTCGCGCGAGCCTTCTCCAGTGCCTCGCGCGTGTAGGCATAGGGATAGCTGAAGATCGGGGAAGTCTTCGAGCTCCGCTTCACGTCGACCGGCAGCAGATTGTGGCCGTAGCGTGCAAAGCTGTCGCCGGCCGGCCTTGTAATCTTCTGCTGATCCTCGTTGGAGCCTTCCGCGAAAGAGCAGTCGAAGAACTGCACCAGCGGAATGTCGAGACCGTCGAGCCAGAACATCGGCTGGTCGGTCTCGTTGGAATGATCGTGCCAGGTCATCGACGGCGTGATGATGAAGTCGCCGGGCTCCATCGCGGTGCGCTCGCCGTCCACGGCGGTGTGGGCGCCCTTGCCTTCGAGCACGAAGCGCAGTGCCGATTGGCTGTGCCGGTGCGCGGGCGCGACGTCGCCGGGCACCACCATCTGCACGCCGGCATAGAGCGACGTGGTGATTTTCGACTGTCCGCGCAGGCCGGGGTTTTCCAGAACCAGCACGCGCCGCTCGGCCTCTTTCGCCGTGATCAGCTTGCCGGCTTCGGTCATGTAGTCGCGGATGATGTCGAACTTCCACAGATGCGGCCGGCAGGCGCTCTTCGGCTCCGGCGTGATCAAATCGCTCATGACCGTCCAGAGCGCGGTGAGATTCTCGCCGTCGATCTTCTTGTAGAACGCCTCGCGTTCCGGCGTCTTGGTCACGGCTTCCATGGTGCGGCTCCCGTCGCTTTGTTGATTGACAGTATACTTACGATCTGGGTAGCGTCAACGTGCGAACAAGAACGAAACGGGAGGGTTCCGATGAAGCTGCACGGCTATTTCCGCTCCAGCGCCGCCTACCGGGTACGCATCGCGCTGAACCTCAAAGGCCGCGGTGCCGAGCACCTGCCGCATCATCTTCGCAAGGGCGAGCAATGTGCGCCAGCCTATCTCGCCATCAATCCGCAAGGCCTGGTGCCGGCGCTGGAGAACGATGCGGGCGCAGTGCTGACCCAATCGGTCGCCATCATCGAATGGCTCGACGAGACCCATCCCAACCCGCCCCTGTTGCCGAGGGATGCGTTGCAGCGCGCCAAGGTGAGGGCGTTCGCGCTGGCGATCGCCTGCGACACTCACCCCGTGCAGAACTTGAAGGTGCTGGCGCGGCTGCGCGAGCTCGGCCTTGCCGAGGAGAAGGTTCAGGACTGGGCGGCCTGGGTCAACCGCGAGGGGCTCGCGGCGTGCGAGACGCTGATCAGAAACGAGCCGGGCCCGTTCTGCTTCGGGGATGTGCCGACGCTCGCCGATCTCTGTCTTGTGCCGCAGCTCGCCAATGCGCGCCGCTTCGGCGTCGACGTCTCCGCCTATCCGCGCCTGCTTGAAGCGGAAGCTGCGGCCAAGGCCCTGCCGGCGTTCGTCAACGCCGCGCCGGAGAAGCAGCCCGATGCCGAGTAAGCCTGCCCCTCCAATCACGATAGACGCGGTCTATGCGGCGCCGGGCTATCTGTTCCGGCGCATGCAGCAGATCGCGGTCTCGATCTTCATGGAGGAGTGCAAGGCGTTCGACCTCACGCCGGTGCAATACGCGGCGCTGATCGCGATCCACACCCACCCCGGCATCGACGCGACGCGGCTGTCCGCGGTGATCGCCTTCGATCGCTCCACGCTCGGCAGCGTGATCGAGCGGCTTCAGGCCAAGGATTTCGTCGAGCGCAGGCCGGCGGCGGAAGACAAGCGGATCAAGCTGCTCTATTTGACCAAATCAGGCGCGGCGATCCTGCGCGACATCATTCCCGCCGTCGAACGCGCCCAGGCGCGGATGCTCGAGCCGCTCAAGCCAGCGGACCGCAAGGCGCTTATGGGGCTCCTGGCGCAGCTCGTCGATCTCAACAACGAGGCGTCACGAGTGCCGCTGCGGGCGGAGGACGCGCTGGAGCATATGGGGAAGGCGCCTTAATCCTGGATGACAGCGGAGGTTCACATCCGCAACAACGCCTGCCGGTCGATCTTCCCCGTGCCGGTCTTCGGCAGCTCGTCGATGAAGATCACCTCGCGCGGATATTTGTAAGGAAGCAGTTTGCCCTTCACGTAATCCTGCAGCCGCCGGGTCGTTTCGCTTTGATCCGCCGCGCGGGTGTTCATCACCACCACTGCCTTAAGCGTCATGCGCCGGTCCGGCAACTCGGCGGCGAACACCGCGCATTCGCGGATGTCCGGGTGGTCGGCGAGGCAAAGCTCAACCTCGAGCGGGTAGACCCATTGGCCGGAGATCTTGATGAGATCGTCGGCGCGGCCGCGGAAGAAGTGAAAGCCATCGCCATCGCGGACGAAGCGGTCGGCGGTGTAGATCCAGCCGCCTTCGCGGATGGTCTCGGCGGATTTGTCCGGCCGGTTCCAGTACAGCGGCGTGTTGGAATCGCCGCGCACCCACAAGATGCCTTCCTCGTCGTCGGCGACATCGCGGCCGTCCTTGTCGCGCAGCGCGACCTCATAGCCGGGCACGCGCAGACCGGCGGCGCCGAGCTTCTTCCGCTCGGGGCGGTTGGAGAGATAGATGTGCAGCACCTCGGTCGAGCCGAGGCCTTCCACGATCTCGAGACCGGTGAGCGTCTTCCAGCCGTTGAAGACGTCGGCCGAGAGCACCTCGGCGGCCGAGAGCGCCATGCGCAGTGAGGAGAAGTCGGTCTTGTTCGCACCCTCGGCCTTGGTCAGCGATGTATAAAGCGTCGGCAGGCCGAAGAAGACCGTCGGCCTGTACTGCTCGATCGCCGAAAAGATTGCCGCGGGCTTCGGCTGGCCGGGCAACAGCAGTGTCGTCGCGCCCGCCGAGAACGGGAAGGTGATCGCGTTGCCAAAGCCATAGGCAAAGAAGATTTTTGGCACCGAGAAGCAGATGTCGCCGGGCGCCAGCTTCAGCACGTTCCGGGCGAAGGCGAGCTCGGTATAGGCCATGTCGTGCTGGAGATGCACGATGCCCTTGGGCCGACCGGTCGACCCGGACGAATACATCCAGAACGCCATCTCGTTGCGATGCGTGTCGGCTTCCGCGAGCTCAGTCGGAAATTGCAAGAGCCAGCCGGCGGCGGAAACGGCGTTCGGTGCGGCCTGATCGCTCACCGCGCCATTGACGACGACCAGCGTATGCAGGCTCGTGTCCTTGCAGGCCTCGGCGTTGAAACGCGCACAGAACTCGGCGTCCGCCACCGCAACAGTCGCGCCGGAATCGGCGAGATAGAATTGCAGCAGATCCGGCGGTGTCAGCGTGTTGATCAGCAATGGCACGAAGCCGGCGCGCACCGCGCCGAAGAACGCGGCCGGGTAGGCCGGAGTGTCATCGAGGAACAACAGCACGCGATCGCCGCGCTTGAGGCCGAGCGAGGCAAAGCCGTTGCCCCAGCGCCCGGCTTCCGCGCAGAGCTCCGCGTAGGTGCGCGTGCCCGCGGGGCCAATGAGCGCGAGCTTGTCACCGTGGCCTTTGCCGACATTGTCGAACAGCACGCGGCTGGCATTGTAGACCTGCGGAAAGGAAAAGCCGATCTCGCGCGCGCCCGCGCAGTCGGCGGGCACCTGGTCGTGAATCTGCCGGCTCATGCCTCGTCCCCACCGTTCTTGGCGGCTTCGTAGCGCGCCATGAAGGCCGGCGACATCGCGCGCAGGCGGGAGTCGTCGATGCGGCCGGAGCGGGTGATGTAGCTATAGGCAAAGTCCATCAGGCCCTGCTGCATGTGCTGAGCAAAGTGCTCGTACCAGAAAGCGCTGGTCCGCGCGGCATTGACGAGCTTCTGCACCACCGGCTTTCGCGCGGCCTGGTAGCGATGCAGGGCGGTCGAGAGATGGGCGTCCGATTCCAGCGCCTTGACCAGTGCAATGGCGTCCTCGATCGCAAGCCGCGTGCCGGAGCCGATCGAAAAATGCGCCGAGTGCAGGGCGTCACCGAGCAGCACCATGTTCTTGAACGACCAGTGCTCGTTCCAGACCCAGGGGAAGTTGCGCCAGACCGATTTGTTGGAGACCAGCGAGCGGCCGCCGAGCGTGTCGGCGAACACCTCCTCGCAGACACCTTTGGACTGCTCCACGTCCTTGTAGGCGAAACCGTAGGCCTGCCACGTCGCATGGTCGCATTCGACCAGGAAGGTGCTCATGGTCGGCGAGTAGCGGTAGTGATGGGCGTTGAAGGCACCGCGGTCGGTCTTGACGAAGGTCTGCGACAGCGTCTCGAAGCGCTTCGAGGTGCCGTACCAGACGAACTTGTTCGAGGAGTAGGACAGCGAGGTGCCGAAATCGCCCTCGAAGGCGCGGCGTACCAGCGAGTTCAGCCCGTCGGCAGCGACGATCAGATCGTGCCCGTTGAGCTGATCGATCGCATGAATCGGCGTGTCGAAGCGCGGGGTGACGCCGGCATTGATCGCGCGCTGCTGCAGGAATCGCAAGAGCTCGAGCCGGCCGATCGAGGAGAAGCCGACGCCGTCGATGGCCACGCTGTCGCCGCTCAGGTTCAGCGTGATGTTCTCCCAGCTCTCCATGTGCGGCGAGATCGCGTCGACCGTCTCGGGGTCGTCGGCGCGCAGGAATTCCAGGGCCTGATCAGAAAACACCACGCCAAAGCCCCAGGTCGCGTCGGCCGGGTTCTGTTCGAACAGGTCGACTTGATCCTCGGGGTGACGCTTCTTCCAGAGATAGGCGAAGTAGAGCCCACCGGGCCCCCCGCCAATCACGGCGATCCGCAACGTCTGCCTCCCTAATTGACAGTATACTTACTATCTAGGGGTAGACTAATGTGCTCCGGCCACCCGCGCCAGCGGAATTATCGGCAAGCCGCGCGGCACACCACAGCTCACGTCCGGACGCGCGTTTGGCGCGTGTCCGAAGCAGTGACCTTGCGAAGCATAGCCAAACCGTGGCGGCTTGGCCATCCGCCCCGTCAGACGCAGCGCTTCACCCGTACGCCGCCCACGAGCACGGTGGTGCAGCGGACCGCCGGATGGCACGCTTCTCTAGCGTGCCGCGAACGGCGCCAGCACGTCCTTGCAGGCAGGTGACAGCGACGCGGCGTTGCTGGCGATGCACTGCACGATGCGGCCGCCGCCAGGCGCTACGCCGGCGCACAGCGTGCGGATGTCGGCACCGCAGGCGGAGCGGACGATGAACAGCTCTTCGCGCGGCCGCAGCGGGCGCAACGCGATCACGGCGGGCGCGGCTGCCGGTGCTGCCGCCGCCGCGGGAGCCGCGCCCGGAGGTGCCGCCGTTGCTGCCGTGCCACCGCCGCCGGCCGCGGCGCTCACGGCCTTCTCGCAGGCCGGCGAAACCTTTGCCTTGTTCTTCTCGAGGCATTCGAGCGCAGGCGCGCCGCCTGGCGGCACGCTGGCGCACACCTTGGGATAATCGGCGCGGCACGCGCTCTTGACAGCAGCGACCTGCGCGCTGCTCGGCTGTTTGGCTGCCGCGGCCTTCGGCGCTGCTCCAGATGCCGGCTTTGCGGCGGGGGCGGTTTCAGCCTTCGGCGCGGCAGGCGCGGCCTCCGCCTTGGGTGGAGCCTCTTTGGGTGCAGCCTCGGTCTTCGGCGCCGCAGCAGGCTCGACGGCGCGAACCGCGGTTTGGCATCCCGAGGACAGGCTGGACATGCTCTTCTGCAGGCATTGATAGGCTTCCACGCCGCCGGGCGTGACGCTCGCGCAGTGCGCCATGAAATCCGAGCGGCATGCGGAGCGGATCGCGCTCTTCTGCGCCTCGGTCGGCGCTTGTGCGAATGCGCCTGCTGCAGTTGCGAAGAGAGCCGCCGCCAGCAACGCCCCGCGTGCCGACGCCTGTTTCAACGTGTTGAACATCCGAGTAATTCCTGCCCTGTCGGCAACGCCGACAATTTTTTCAAATGTGATGCAAACAATCGTCGCGGGTGATGCCGCGCGCGACATCATTGGCCGCCGCGACCTCTACCGCAAGTAGATATTGGCTTTGCAATTGCGACGTAACTACGTCGTCAGAGCTTGATCATCCGCTTGCCGCGGTTCTCGCCCGCCAGCAATCCGATCAGCGCCTTCGGCGTGTTCTCGAGGCCGTCGATGATGTCCTCCTGCACCTTCAGCTTGCCGGATGTGACCCAGGCCTGGAGGTCGGCGAGCGCTCGCTGACTCTCTTTCATGTAGTCCATCACGATGAAGCCTTGCATGACGAGCCGCTTCACCACGATCAGGCCGGGCACACCGCGCGGGCCGTGTGCCGAGGGCGCGCCGTCATATTGCGAGATCGCACCGCAGCAGGCGATGCGGCCGTAATTGTTCATCTGCGGCAGGCAGGCTTCGAGAATGTCGCCGCCGACATTGTCGAAATAGACATCGATGCCCTTCGGAGCCGCCGCGCGCAACGCCTTGAACACCGCGCCGTCCTTGTAGTCGACGGCGGCATCGAAGCCGAGTTCGGAGGTCAGCCAGCTGCACTTGTCGGCGCCGCCGGCGATGCCGATGACCCGGCATCCCTTGATCTTCGCGATTTGCCCGACGATCGAGCCGACCGAGCCCGCGGCCGCGGAGACCACGACCGTCTCGCCCTCTCTGGGCTTGCCGATCTCCAGCAGGCCGAAATAGGCGGTGAGGCCGGCAATGCCGAACACGCTGAGCAGATGCGTCATCGGCTCGAGCTTCGGCATCTTGGTGAGATGCTTGGCGGGCACTGTCGCCAACTCCTGCCAGCCGGTGTCGCCGAACACGATGTCGCCCGGCGCAAGCTCCGGCGCCCTCGAGCTGATGACCTCGGCGATGGCGCCGCCGGCCATCACGCTGTTGGCCTCCACCGCTGAACGATAGGTCGCGCCGTGCATCCAGGCGCGGTTGGCGGCGTCGAGCGAGATGTAACGCACGCGCAGCAAGGCCTCGCCGTCCTTCGGCTCGGGCACCGCACCTTCGACCAGCTTGAAGTGCTCGGGACCGAGCTTGCCGCTGGGCTTTTCCACCAAAAGAATCTGACGATTGATGCTGCCGCTCATGATGTTTCCCCTCGGTCGTTTGACGATTATTGATGCAGCGGCCGCAAGAAAAACGTGCAAGCCGCTTTCGTTGTGCGCTGCATGAAGGCTAGATCGCGGGCGCCAGTTTCGCAACGGGAACATCCGCCCGACGATCGCACGCCAAGCGTGTTGCGCAGTCGTCATATCTGCGACATCATGAAGCGGTCGGTGTAGCGGGGGTGTTCAATGTCGAACAGGTTTACGCAATTCATTCTGGTGGCGATGGTGCTCGGCATCATCATGGGCGCGGCGATCTACAATTTCCTGCCCGACACGCGGGGCGACTGGGCCTCGTCCATCAACCTGATCGCCGTGATTTTCCTGCGCCTGATCAAGATGATCATCGCGCCGCTGGTATTTGCGACCCTGGTCGGCGGCATTGCTCATATGGGCTCGGGCTCCAAGCTCGGCCGCATCTTCGCCAAGACCATGGGCTGGTTCGTCAGCGCCTCTTTCGTCTCGCTGATGCTCGGCCTCGTGATGGTCAATCTGCTCCAGCCCGGCGCGAATTTCCCGGGTACGCTGCCTGACAAGGCGCAGTCGACCGGCCTGCCGGTTTCCGCCTTCTCGATCGAAAAATTCCTGACCCATCTGATCCCGACCTCGATCGCGGATGCGATGGCGCAGAACGAGATCCTGCAGATCGTGATCTTCGCCGTGTTCTTCTCGGTGGCGATGGGCTCGATGCCCGAGCGCTCCAAGCCGATCCTGGCGCTGATCGACGACATCGGCCACATCATGCTCAAGGTGACGGGCTATGTGATGCTGTTCGCGCCGTTCGCGGTCTGGGCCGCCATCACCGCGACGGTGGCCAAGAACGGCCTGCTGGTGCTCTGGAAGCTCATCGTCTTCATGGGTGGCTTCTATCTCTCGCTCGCGCTCCTGTGGGGCATCCTCGTGGTCGTGGGCTTCATCGTGATCGGGCCGCGCTACGCCCATCTGCTGAAGCTGATCCGCGAGCCGCTGATGATCGCGTTCTCCACCGCGAGCTCGGAAGCGGCGTATCCGAAAACTCTGGAGGGGTTGAACAAGTTCGGCGCCTCGTCGCGGATATCGAGCTTCGTGCTGCCGCTCGGCTATTCCTTCAATCTCGATGGCACGATGATGTACTGCACCTTCGCGAGCGTCTTCATCGCGCAGAGCTATCACATCGACATGCCGCTCGGCACCCAGCTCGCGATGCTGGCAACGCTGATGATCACCTCGAAGGGCGTGGCCGGCGTGCCGCGCGCCTCCCTCGTGGTGATCGCCTCGACGCTCTCGCAGTTCGGCATCCCCGAGGCGGGGCTGTTGATGATCATGGGCATCGACACCTTCCTCGACATGGGCCGCAGCGCCACCAACGTGATCGGCAACACGCTCGCGACCTCGGTCGTGGCCAAGTGGGAAGGCGAGCTCGGGCCCGAGCACGAGCTTGAACCTGGCGATGCCGTGCCGGGGGACATGATCCCCGGCGAAGTGCCTGCGATGGCCGGCCATTGATCGGAGTGCATCATGCGCCTTTCAATGGCGATATCGGGCGGCCTGTTGCTGGCAGCGTGCCTGCTGGCCACGGGTGCCTCCGCCCAGACCGGTGGCAGCGAAGGGCTTAGCCCGACGCTGTCGGCGATCAAGACCGCGCACACCGTGCGCCTCGGCTATCGCGAGAGCTCGCCGCCGTTCTCCTTCCTCGACCAGGCCAACCGGCCGATCGGCTACAGCCTCGAGCTTTGCGAGGCTATTGTCGAGGAGATCGGCGTCGAGGTCGACGATCCCAATCTGAAGATCGCCTACGTCAAGGTCACCTCCGATGACCGCATCGACGCCGTGCTCCAGAACAAGATCGACCTGGAATGCGGCTCGACCACGGCCAATGCCGAGCGCGGCAAGCGCGTCGCCTTCTCGCCGCTGATGTTCGTCGCCGGCACCAAGCTGATGGTGCCGAAGGCGTCCAGCGTCCAGTCACTGACTGATCTGAAGGGCAAGACCGTCGTGGTGACGAAGGGCACCACCAACGAGCAGGCGATCCAGGCGGCCGACAAGAAGTCATCGTTGGGACTGACCATCGTTGTCGGTGCCGATCACGAACAGTCATACCAGATGCTCGTCGACGGCAAGGCCGATGCGTTCGCGACCGACGACATCCTGCTGTCCAGCCTGATCGTGCGTCACAAGGCGCAGGACAAGTTCCGCGTCACCGGCGATTACCTGTCCTACGACCCCTACGGCATCATGTTCCGCAAGGGCGAACCGCAACTGGCGGCGGTGGTCGATCGCACTTTCCGCAAGCTCGGCTCCAACCACGACCTCGTCCCGCTCTACAACAAATGGTTCACCGCACGGCTTCCGACCGGCGAACGGCTGAACGTGCCGATCTCGCTGCAGCTGGAGGAAGCCTTCAAGGCGATGGACGATTCCGCGAGCGCGAATAACTAGCGCCTGTGCGACGAACGAAAGTGTGCCTCTCCCTTACCGGGGGAGAGGGCGCAGCAACGAGCAGCGCGCGCTCACGTGCCGGCGGGCACCTGGTCCAGAAATCCCGTGATGCTCCTGATACGGCCGTCCTTCAGCACGGCGAAATCCGTCCCCTTGATCGGGCTGTCGATGCCATCAGGACCAAGGCCCCAACTGAAGCGGACATGGTCGCCGTAGCCGTTGGGCTCGCCGATCAGCTTGAACTTGAAATCGGGGAAGCGCTGCTGCACGCCTGCGATCAGCGCATCGACGCCGTCATGGCCGTCGCCCTTCATCAGGGGGTCGACATAGCTCGCATCCGCCGTCCAGTTCTGGCTCAGCAGTTCGCGCCGGCGGTCAGCTGCACGTTCGTTCCAGAGATCGATGTAGCGGCGGGCGATGGTGATGGGATCGGTCATTGTCGTCTCCTTCGATGGCGCCGTGTCGTTCGGCTGACATGATTATCGAAGGTTTGCGCGCGCTGATCGATTACCTCGGAGGTCATGCGCATGATGCGGGAAAGTGTGAAGCGGTTTCCCGATCGGATCATGCGCCGACAAGCGCGCGCAAATGTTTGTCGCGAACTTACTTGGCCGCCGTGACCATGATTTCGACGGTGTATTGTGCCGCCGCGAGCTTGGCTTCGACGGTGGCGCGTGCCGGCGTGTTGCCGGGCGAGACCCAGGCGTCCCACACCGCGTTCATCTCGCCAAACGTCTTCATGTCGGTGATGTAGATCGTGGCCGAAAGAAGTTTGGACTTGTCGGTGCCGGCCTTGGCGAGATGGCTGTCGATAGTCGCCAGAATGTCCTGGGTCTGCTTCGTCACGCTTTCGCCGGCGGCGTTGTTGGCGACGACACCGGCGAGATAGACTGTGTTACCGTGCACGACGACCTGGCTCATGCGCGGGCCGGTTTCAAGACGCTGAATGCTCATTGGGGGTCTCCTTTGAATGGCGGCCCTGTCTAGCGCAGCGGCTTGCCCTGTGCCACCCCAGGCACGCATGCGTTGCCGGGCACGCATGCGTTGCCAGGCACGCATGCGTCATCGGCGATGCCTGAGTTGCACTTCAGGGAAACTGGCCGAAGAACGTCCAGATCGTTTCGGCTGCGTCGATGTCGCCGTTCTGCGACCCGAGCAAGCTGGCGGCGACCTTCGGGAAGCGGGCATCCGGAGAAAATCCGGGCATGCGATGACCGCCTTGATTGATGCGATAAAGCACGACGTCGTGCCCTTCAGGACAGCGCGAGGAGATCCGCGTCACCGTGGACTGGTCTGCTGGCGCCCTGTCGGGCAAATCGGTCATGTCGGCATTATCGGTCTCGCAGCCGTTGAGCTTGCGCCAGAACGCAAGCGTCTCGTCGGTGGACCAAAAACTGTCTGCGGCATAATAGCTCGATCCGCGGCCGCCTTCGTAGGGGACCAGCGGATCGGCGGTGCCGTTCATCAGCAGCATCGGCAACGGCCGCGACGGATGGCACGTGACAGCGGTCTCATCAGTGAGGTTCATGCTCACGCTCGCGCCGGCAGCAAACAGATCGGCGCGGGCGCAGACCAGCGTCATTGCCATGGCGCCGCCATTGGAGATGCCGGTGACATAGACGCGGCGAGGATCGGCGGTGCCGTTCGCCACCAGCTTCTCGACGAGCTTTGCGATGAAGGCGACGTCGTCGGTACCCGCGGGCGGGCCACGGAGCGCCGGTCCCGCCTTGGTCCTCGCATCGGCCCATGCGTGGTTGAGGCCATCAGGAAAGACCACCGCAAACCCTTCGCGCTTTGCGACCTGCGGCCACGCCGTCCGCGTCATCATGTCGGCTCCGCGCTGCGTCTTGCCGTGCAGCACGACGACGAGCGGCACGAGCCGCTTCGACGGCAGTTGCACAGTGTAGGACCGCTTCACACCGTCAATATCGATCGTATCCGCGGACGCAGCCGAGGCAGCGGCTAATGCCGCAACAAACGCCCCGATGCGCAGCCGCGGCCGCATCATCTAGCCCACGGCCTTCGCCGCGGCCCGGCCCGCATTGCGGCCCGAGAACAGGCAGCCGCCGAGGAACGTGCCTTCCAGCGAACGATAGCCGTGCACGCCGCCGCCGCCGAAGCCGGCGGCTTCGCCGGCTGCATAGAGGCCGGGGATGACGCTGCCCTCCTCGCCGAACACGCGCGAAGAGAGGTCGGTCTCGAAACCGCCGAGCGTCTTGCGGGTGAGGATGTTGAGCTTGACCGCGATCAGCGGCCCTTGCGCGGGATCGAGGATGCGGTGAGGGGAGGCGGTGCGGATCAGTCTGTCGCCGATATAGCGCCGCGCATTGTGAATGTTCATCACCTGCGCATCCTTGACGTAAGGGTTGGCGATCTCTCGGTCGCGCGCCTCGATCTGCATCCTGATGTGCTCGAGCTTGAGGAGGTCGCTGCCGGCCAGCTTGTTCATGGCCGCAACGAGATCCTCGATCTTGTCGCGCACGATGAAGTCGACACCATGGCTTTTGAACGCTTCCACCGGCGCCGGCGCGCCCTTGTTGGTGGCGCGCTTGATGGTCATACGCCAGCTCTTGCCGGTGAGGTCGGGATTCTGCTCCGAGCCCGACAGCGCAAACTCCTTCTTGATGATGCTCTGGGTCAGGATGAACCAGGAATAATCGTAGCCGGTGGACATGATGTATTGGAGCTGGCCGAGCGTGTCGGAGCCGGGAAACAACGGCGCCGGCAGGCGCGTGCCGGTGGCGTCGAACCACATCGAGGAGGGGCCGGGCAGGATGCGGATGCCGTGGCGCGGCCAGATCGGTGACCAGTTCTGGATGCCTTCGACATAATGCCACATGCGGTCGCGGTTGATCAGCCGCGCGCCTGCTTTCTCGGTGATGCCGATCATGCGGCCGTCGACATGCTCGGGCACGCCGGAGATCATGAATTTCGGCGGCGCGCCGAGTCGCTTCGGCCAGTTCTGCCGCACCAGCTCGTGATTGCCGCCGATGCCGCCGGACGCCACGATCACGGCTTGGGCCTTCAACGCAAACTCGCCGACAACATTGCGCGACGAACTCTTGCCGCGCTCGACATTGTCGGGGGCGAGAATGGCGCCGCCGACGCCATCCACCGTACCGTTGGTGATCGAGAGCGCATCGACGCGATGGCGGAACCGAAAGCTCAGCCGGCCGCTTCTGACCGCCTCGCGCGCCCGGCGCTCGAACGGCTCGACGATGCCGGGCCCGGTGCCCCAGGTGACATGAAAGCGCGGCACCGAATTGCCGTGGCCCATCGCGTCATAACCACCGCGCTCGGCCCATCCGACCACGGGGAAAATGCGATGGCCCATCGCTCGCAGCCATGCACGCTTCTCGCCGGCCGCGAACGCCACATAGGCCTCGGCCCATTGCCGCGGCCAGAAATCCTCGTCGCGGTCGAAGCCGGCGGTGCCGAGCCAGTCCTGCATCGCGAGGTCGAAGGAGTCCTTGATGCCGAGCCGGCGCTGCTCCGGCGAATCGACCAGGAACAATCCGCCGAACGACCAGAACGCCTGGCCGCCGAGCGACTGCTCGCCCTCCTGGTCGACCACGATTACGCGCTTGCCGGCGTCCGCGATCTCGGTTGCGGCCACCAGGCCCGACAGTCCTGCGCCGACAACGATGACGTCAGTCTCTTCAGCCATCTGTTCGGCCATATGTTTCCCCCTCCATGTGTTTCGCCCTCCACAGGTTCCTCCCTGTAGTTGCCCGGATTGAAGCCGGCGGTTGCAACTGAGATCAAGAGGACGGCGCGTAAGACATCGTTAACTTGTTCCACTTCGGGAAAAAGACCGGCTGAGTGCAGCGCCGGCGCAACACTGGATTTGAATTTGTTTTGAGCGAGCCGGCATGCCTAGACAAAACCGCGGTTACGACGGACCCTAGCAGGGCATCACCACCTGACACACAGATTCGAATTCGACTGGGGCGGGGGCCAATGAAGTTTCTGACGGGGTTGCTTGCGGCGGTTCTCCTGATCGCGAGCATGGGCGCTTCTCACGCGGTGGTTCGGATCGCGGATGACCGCGGCGGCCGGATCGGAACCTACGTCGACAAATACCAGGACCTGCGACAGTCGGGCGATACCGTCATCATCGACGGTCTCTGCGCCTCTGCCTGCACCATCGTCCTCGGCGCCATCCCGCCTGACCGCATCTGCGTGACGTCGCACGCCACACTGGGCTTCCACGCCGCGTGGGATTTCGGCAGCAACGGCCGCGCCGTCACCAATACCGAAGCGACCCAGATGCTCTATGCGATGTATCCCTCGCAGGTGAAGCGCTGGATCAATCAGCGCGGCGGCCTCACCCCGCATATGCTCTTCCTGAAGGGCCGGCAGCTCCAGGCTATGTACAAGCCTTGCTACCTCGACGCGCAGGCCTCGGCCAACAAGCCATCGTCGCGGTAGGCCGCGCCGTCGTTGCTTCCGTTCAACCCTGAATTCTCGTCATAGCCGGGCGTCGCTTTCGCTCGCCTATGTCCCGGCCATCCACGTTTTTGGCCCGGGCGAGAAATCACGTGGATGCCCGGGCCTTCGCCTCGCGGAAGCGGCTTCGGCCGCGCAAGCCCGGGCATGACGGAGAACCTCCGTATCACAAGTTCTCCAGCCCCCCGCCGCGCTTGCCCGGCCCCGTCCCAGCGCCTATTTGAAAGGCAGGGAACCCTTCACCCCGATCGTTGTCATGGCTCAACCACTGCACCCTACCCATCCTGTATCGGACAATTCGCCCACTGCCGGCCGGACGCCGGTCGTGCTGCTGTTGGCAGGTGCTGGCGTCGGCGGCCTGGTCGTGCTCGGCGCGCTCGCGCTCTGGTTCCACTACGGCAGCCAGGTGTTCTTCGAAATGATCAGGACCGGTCTTGCCGCCTGCTTCTGACACGCGACAGGAAGTTTTCCGCTCATGAGCCCTACCGCCCGTCCGCTGGTGATCGCGACCGCCTTCGCCGCAAGCCTCGTCCTCGGGCTGCTGATCGTATTCTGGGCCATGGGCGGGGTCGGCAAGGTGGCGCAGCCGGCCGCGATCGGCGGCCCGTTCCTGCTCACCGACCAGAACGGCAAGACCGTCACCGACAAGAACCTCAAGGGCAAGCCGACCCTGATCTTCTTCGGCTACACCCATTGTCCCGACGTCTGCCCAACCTCGCTGTTCGAGATCTCGGAAGTGCTGCGCGCGATGGGCAAGGACGCCGACAAGGTCAATGCCGTCTTCATCTCGGTCGATCCCGAGCGCGATACGCCGGCCGCGATGAAGGATTATCTGTCGAGCTTCGACCCGCACCTCGAAGGGCTGAGCGGCGATCCTGCCGAGACCGCCAAGGTGATCACCTCCTACCGGGTCTATGCCAAGAAGGTCCCGACCAAGGACGGCGACTACACCATGGACCACACGGCGCTGATCTATCTGATGGATCGCGACGGCCGCTTCGTCTCGCCGTTCAACCTGAAGCGCACGCCGGAAGAAGCCGCAGGGGAGTTGAAGCGGTATCTGTAGGCTCCCCTATTGACCGCAATCCGCGCTCGCGTTCCCGGCCGGATGGGCTATAAGGCCCTCCGATCCCAACGAAAATCGTTCATTTCAGCCGATGGCTCCATCGCAACAGGCGAAATCGTCCAAATCCGCCCGTGGCTTGCTGACCGGGCTGATCGTCGGCGTCTGCGCGCTCGCTGCTGCGCCGTCCGCGCAGGCGCAGGCCCCGGCCAAGCAGCCCCCAACGGCGCCGCAAGCCTCACCTCAGGTCGCGCCGCAAGCCGCCCCGCAGGCGGTGCCGGGTTTCTGGGACCCGCGGCGGCGGCCGGAGCGGCCGGACCTGTCGCGCCTGACCGTGATCCGTTTCCTGACCGAGACCGACTATCCGCCGTTCAACTACACCGGCGCCGACGGTAATCCGGCCGGCTTCAACGTCGACTTCGCGCGCGCGCTGTGCGAGGAGATCAAGGTCACTTGCACGGTGCAGATGCGGCGCTTCGAGACGCTGGTCGATGCGCTCGCCTCCAACCGGGGCGATGCCATCATCGCCTCGATGGCGGTGAGTCCGCAGCTCCGCGCCCGGGTCGACTTCACCGATCCCTATTACCGCGTGCCTGCGCGCTTTGCTTCGCGCAAGGACGCGGTGATGCCGGAGATCCGGCCCGAATATCTCGAAGGCAAGAAGGTCGGCGTCATCGCCGGCTCCGCGCATGAGGCCTATCTCAAGGCCCTGTTCACCGACGCCGAGTTGCACCCTTATCCCAACGACGACGCTATGCGCGGCGCCTTGCGCAAGGGCGAGGTCGATTTCATCTTCGGCGACGCCATCGCGCTCGCGTTCTGGATCAACGGCACGGATTCCGGCGATTGCTGCGCCTTCTCCGGCGGCCCCTTCGTCGAGAGCCGTTTCTTCGGCGAGGGCATTGGCATCGCCGTACGCAAGGGCAACGACGTGCTGCGCCATGCCCTGAACTGGGCGATGTTCCGCGTCTGGGAGAAGGGCCGCTACACCGATCTGTGGCTGCGGTATTTCTCGGTGAGCCCGTTCTAGTCCCAGGCGCCGTTGCCAATTCCTCATCCTGACGAGCTTGCGTAGCAAGCGTCTCGAAGGATGACGGCCCCGCTGGTGGCCGGGCCCTTCGAGACCCGCGCTTCGCGGGCACCTCAGGATGAGGATATGTCGTATCCGCGACACCGGCGCATTAACCGTCCGCTCATCCTTTTCGTCAAAATAGCACCGCTCTGGCCGCAGCGTCGCTCGCGGAGCGGCCTTCCGCGTGGTGAAATCGAGCTTCGGCTTCGAGTGGTGTGATGCGTAACATAATGATCTTCGCGGCGATCATGATCGGCCTCGGCACCTTCATGGCGCAGATGGCGGACAGGATGAGCTCCGCCTCGGCGACGTCGGTGCCGCGTACGGTCGCAGTCGCGTCCACCGCGCCGGCCGGCGGCCGCAGCCTCAACATCCCCCGCGACGGCCGCGGCCACTTCCAAACCGAGGGCCGGATCGAAGGCCAGCGCATCGGCTTCATGGTCGACACCGGCGCCTCCGTGGTCGCGCTGAACGAGACCTCGGCCGCCCGCTTCGGCCTGCGTCCCTCGCGCAGCGATTACAACGCCACCGTCTCCACCGCCAACGGCACCATCAAGGCCGCGCGCACTCGCATCGCCATGCTCGATGTCGGCGGCCTAATCGTGCGCGACGTCGATGCCATGGTGCTGCCCGACGAAGCACTGTCCGAGAACCTGCTCGGTCTCTCCTTCCTCTCCCGCCTCAGGCGCTTCGAATACGCCAACGGTCAGATGGTGCTGGAGCAGTAAAGGTCCTCCCAAAGGCGACGGCGACACATATTTCAAGAAAATCTCTATTTCGATCGCTCTCGCGGACAGATTTCCCCGTTACCAAACTGCCGCAATTATCATCCATAAGCTGCCATTCCCGCCTTCCGCTGCAGCCCGGCATTCGCTAAGGCTGCATCAAATCCTGGCTCTTTTTCACGAGACCGTCTCAATGTTCCCCAAGCCGAAATCCGTGTTGCTGCCCAACACCTATGCCTTCGAATCCGAGCCGATGGTGAAGGCCACGGGCTTTCGCGAATACGACGCGCGCTGGCTGTTCCAGAAGGAAATCAACCTGATGGGAATCCAGGCGCTCGGCATGGGGCTGGGCGCGCTGATCGCAGAACTCGGCGTCAGCCAGGAGATCGTCACCGGTCATGATTTCCGCGGCTATTCGGCCTCGATCAAATATGCGCTGATCTCCGGCCTGATGGCAGCAGGCTGCAAGGTGCACGACATTGGGCTCGCGGTGACGCCGATGGCCTATTTCGCGCAGTTCGACCTCGACGTGCCCTGCTGCGCCATGGTCACGGCCTCACACAACGACAATGGCTGGACCGGCGTGAAGATGGGCGCCAACCGCCCGCTGACCTTCGGTCCCGACGAGATGACGCGGCTGAAGGAGATCGTGCTGGGCGCCGAGTTCAAGAACAAGGCCGGCGGCTCCTATCAATTCCACGAGAATTATCCGGCGCGCTACATCGCCGATCTCACCAGCCGCCCGAAGCTCAAGCGCAAGCTCAAGGTCGTCGCGGCCTGCGGCAACGGTACCGCCGGCGCATTCGCGCCGCAGGTGCTGGAGGCGATCGGCTGCGAGGTGATCCCGCTCGACACCGAGCTCGACCACACCTTCCCGAAATACAATCCGAACCCCGAAGACATGGAGATGCTGCACGCGATCCGCGACGCGGTGCTGCAGCACAAGGCCGATGTGGGTCTCGGCTTCGATGGCGACGGCGATCGCTGCGGCGTCGTCGACAACACCGGCGAGGAGATCTTTGCCGACAAGGTCGGCGTGATGCTGGCGCGCGACATGTCCGCGATCCACAAGGACGCGCAGTTCATCGTCGACGTGAAGTCGACCGGCCTGTTCATCACCGATCCGGTGCTGCAGAAGCAGGGTGCAAAAACCACCTACTGGAAGACCGGCCATTCCTACATGAAGCGCCGCACCCATGAGACGGGTGCGCTCGCCGGCTTCGAGAAGTCCGGCCACTTCTTCTTCAACAAGCCTTATGGACGCGGCTATGACGACGGTCTCGTCTCGGCGCTGGCGATCTGCGATATGCTTGACCGCGCCCCCGGCAAGTCGATGGCCGATCTCAAGAACGCGCTGCCGAAGACCTGGTCGTCGCCGACGATGTCGCCGCATTGCGCCGACGAGACCAAATACGGCGTCATCGACAAGGTGGTAAAGCACTTCGAGGCCTTGCAGGCCAATGGCGCCAAGATCGGCGGCCAGTCGATCCGCGATCTCGTCACCGTCAACGGCGTCCGCGTCACGGTCGAGGACGGCAGCTGGGGCCTGGTGCGGGCCTCCTCCAACAAGCCCGAGCTCGTTGTCGTGGTCGAGAGCCCGGTCTCCGAGCAGCGCATGCACGACATGTTCGAGATGGTGAACAGCGTGCTGCGCACCCATCCCGAAGTCGGCGAGTACAATCAGAAGATTTGAGGCGCGAGGCTAGTCTCACCTGCTGTCATGCCCGGCTTGACCGGGGCATCCAGTACGCCGCGGCTTATCCGTACCCCATCATCGTCTCTGGAATACTGGATCGCCCGGTCAAGCCGGGCGACGACAGTTTGCGTGTGGTGAGCCTTAAGCCGCAACCACAGCCGGGATCGGCAGCGCGGTGACCGACTTGATCTTCTCCATCGCGAAGCGCGAGGTGACGTTCTTCAGCGGCACGGCGCTGATCAGTTTCTTGTAGAACACGTCATAGGCCTGCATGTCCGCGACGACGACGCGCAGCATGTAATCGACGTCGCCGGCCATGCGATAGAACTCCATCACCTCAGGCATGGCGCTGACGGCGTCGGCGAACCTCTTGAGCCAGGCGTCGGAATGGTCGGAGCTCTCGACCGACACGAACACGGAGATGCCGAGCCCGATCTTGTTCTGGTCGACCAGTGCCACCCGCTTGGTAATCACGCCGTCGGCCTCCAAGCGCTGGATGCGCTTCCAGCAGGGGGTCGAGGACAGGCCGACGCGGTCGCCAATCTCGGCGACGGAGAGGGAGGCATCGTCCTGCAGCACCATCAGAATCTTGCGGTCGATGGCGTCGAGGCGGCGGCTGGTCTCGGGGAGTGGGACGGCGAGATCGGTCATTTGAAGAACTTTGTTCCATTTCAAGGGACGTTTTCCCTGATATAGAGAAAATCTTTCTATAGCAAGTCTATAATCTTGGCGCCCGCTCCAACGTCGCCGCCGGCGACATGCTCAAAAGCTCTTCAACTTCAACGCGTTGCGGGGCGGCCAGGCCGCCACCATGACGGGTGCATTTCAGCGCCGCGGCGGCCGCGGCGAATCGCAGCGCCTGCCGCACGCCGCCACCTTCGGCGAAGCGAAGCGTGAAGGCGCCATGGAAGACGTCGCCGGCGCCGAGCGTATCGACGGCCTGAACCGGGAAGGCCGGCGTCTGCTCCAATGCGCCGGTCTCGTTCAGCCAGATCGTGCCATACGGACCGCGGGTGGCGGCGAGGAAGGCGGGCGTGAGCGTGGCCAGGCGCTTCAATGCCGCGCCGTCATCGGGGATGCCGGCTGTCTCCTGCACCTGGTCACTGGCGAACAGCAGATGCGACGCGGTCGTGAGCAGGCTGTCCTGCAACGCCATCGCGCGATCGACGCCGACGATGACGGCAATGCCGCGCCGGCGTGCCTCAGTGCAGAGCGAAGTTGCGAACGCGGCGCAGCGGCTTTCGACGAGAACCGCCCGGCAATCGGCGAGCAGCTTGTCGGCGTCGGGCAGCTCGACTGTCCACAGGGCCGGATCGCGATAGATCGTGAGCGTTCGCTCGCCCATCGCGTCAATGATGATGGCAGAGACGGGCGTGCTCGCATCAGGTATGCGCACGATATGGCTTGTGTCGATATTTTCGGATGTCATGCGGTCGAGAATGAAGCCGCTCGACGTCTCCTGCGCATCGCCCATCGGACCTGCGAACGCGACGCGGCCACCAAGCCGAGCGATAGCGATCGCGGCATTGAGTGCGTTGCCGCCGCAAATCTCCGCGAGATGGCTGGCATTCGCCTTGCTGCCGCGCGCGGGCACGGTTTCGACACGAAAGGTCAGGTCGCGCACGGGAATGCCGATGCAGAGGATGCGCGGCGCGATCCCTGGTGCAGCCATCTCCGTCTCAGCTCTTGTCGTGCACCCAGCGGCCGAGCAGGTGATGCGCAATCGCAAACGGATGCGGGCCGGCGAGCCCGTCAGGATGCGTCCGCGTCAGCATCAAGGCCGCCTCCTCGCGCGTGAACCAGCGCGCATCCTCCAACTCGGAGTGATCGACGACGATGTCCTCGCTCACCGCCCGCGCGCTGCACCCGATCATCAGCGACGACGGATAGGGCCAGGGCTGGGTCATGTAATATTGCACCTCGGTGCAGCGAATCCCGGATTCTTCGAAAATCTCGCGGCGTACCGCGTCCTCGATGGTTTCGGCGGCCTCGACGAAGCCGGCGAGGCAGGAATACATGCCCGGCGGAAACTGCTTCTGGCGGCCGAGCAGGCATTTGTCGCCGGCGGCGACGTGCATGATCACGACAGGGTCGGTGCGCGGGAAATGCTCGGCCTTGCAACTCGGGCACTCCCGCTTCCAGCCGCCTTCCTTCATCGCGGTACGCGTGCCGCAATTGGCGCAATAGCCGTGGCGCTGATGCCAGCTCACCATCGACTTCGCCATCGCGATCGCCGACAGCTCCTCCGGCGGCACCGCGCCCTGCATCGCCATGCCGCGCAGCTCGCTGAGGGCGTAGTCTTCGCGCCCGATCAGCTTCTCGGACGCGGCCTGCGACAGGCCCATTCCGAACATCGCGGCGCCGTCGCGCAAGCCTAAGAAGATCGTGCCGGGATTGGCGCCGCATTTCAGCGCCTCGTCGATTCCGAGCAGCGCGCGCACTGTGTCGCCCTCGCGCTTCACCAGCAGTGAGTCGCGATAGACCACATAGGCGCGCGACGACGGCTTCTGCTCCATCGCGAACAGCTTTTCGTCGTCGCGGCGCAGATGCGCGGCGCGGTCGAGAATGTTGGTGACGAAGGCGGGTTGTCCCAGTGGAAACGAGTCGAATGCTGACATTTCTTGTTCTTTCAACCCAACCAGATCTTGCGGCGAAGCGCGCTGATGAAACTCTGCACCTCTGTGGCGTCGTGCGCCAAGGGCTGCATCACGCCCCAGACCGGCCGCGGCCAGGCGGCGTCACTGGTGCGGCGCGCGATGATGTGGACGTGAAGCTGCGGCACGAGGTTGCCGAGTGCCGCGATGTTGAGCTTGTCGCATTGGGTGATCTCCTTCAGCGCGCGCGAGACGCGGGAGATCTCGGTCATCAACTGCGCCTGCTGCACCTCGTCGAGGTCGATGATCTCCACTGCATCGGCGCGTCGCGGCACCAGCAGCAGCCAGGGATAATGCGCGTCCTTGATGACCAAGACCTTGCACAGCGGCAAATCGCCGATGTCGATAGTGTCCTCTTTCAGGCGGGAGTGCAGCGACCAGGCGGGTTCGGACATGAAGGTTTCCGGATGGCCCGACGGGATCGGGCATGGCGGGGCGGAACCCCTGAATATTTGCTGCGACCATACGATACGGAATCTGATTGGGGAAGGATGGCGCTCCGCAGAGGCGGCATACGCGATCGTCGTCCTGGACAAGCGCAGCGCCGATCCAGGACCCATTACCATCGGATTGGGTTTGGCGAAGATTCGGGGTTACCGACTTCGTGCCGCAACTTCTCTTTGGGGTAATAGGTCCTGGCCTTCGCCAGGACGACTATGAGGCTACCCCTCCGCAAGCACCCGCGCATTGGCGCGGACCGAGGCTTCGCTGACGCGGATGCCGAGGCCGGGGCCGTCGGGCACGACGACGTGGCCGCCGCGATTGGCGACGCGCTCTTCCAGCACGTCCTCGGTCAGCACGTGGTGCGGCATGTAGAATTCGCAACCGAGCGAGATGCCCAGCGTCGCGGCGATCAGCTGCGTGCCGGCGGCAAGCCCGATGCCGCCCTCCCACAGCGTGCCGCCATAGCCGGGCAGGCCCGCGATGTCGGCGATAGCCATGATCGCCTGCGCCTCGAACAGGCCGCCGGCCTTCATCAGCTTGATCGAGACGGCATCTGCCGCCTCGCGGCGCACCACCTCCATCATGTCGCGGCGGTCGAAGCAGCTTTCGTCGGCCAGCACCGGCGTTTCCAGCGCTGCGGTGAGCTGCGCCATCACGTCGAGATATTTGCGCGGCACCGGCTGTTCGATGAAGGTCGGCGCGAACTGCTCGACGTCGCGCAGGATCTTGATGGCGCCGAACGGCGCCAGCGCCTGGTTGTAATCGACGCGTAGATCGACCTTGTCCCCGAATTCTTTGCGGATCGCCGCGAGATGATCGAGATCGTCGCGATGCGGCTTCACTCCGGTCTTGATCTTGTAGATCAAATTGCCGTCCGGAACCATCTTCCGCATGCGTTCGAGGTCGGCGGCGAAATCCGGATCGGCGATCGAGAACGACAGCGGGATCGTGTCGCGTACGCGGCCGCCGAGCAGGTCGGCGACCGAAAGCCCCGACGACTTGCCGACGATGTCGAGCAACGCCATTTCGATCGCGACCTTGGCTTCGGCATGCCCGACCAGCGCGCGATCCAGCTCGGCCATCAGCGCGCGGATGCGCCGCACCGGCTTGCCGAGCACGACTGGCCGCAAATAGATGTCGAGCGCGGAGAAAGCCGCTTCCGGCGTTCCCGTGAACACTTCCCACGGTGCCGCCTCGCCCCAGCCGATCACACCATCGTTCGACGTCAGCTCGAGCAGCACGCGCTTCACCGTGCCCTTGACGTTGCCGACGCCCTGGAGGCGCGCCATCTTGATCGGGCTCTCGATCAGGAACAGCCTGAGACGTTCGATGGTGGCTTCGGTCATGTCAGGCCTCCATTGACGTGCCAGACCTGGCCGGTGACGTAGGATGCTTTTGGGGATGCCAGGAAGGCGATGATCTCGGCGACTTCCTCCGGTCGCCCGCGGCGGCCCATCGGGATCAGCGTCTCGGTCGCGGCGATCTGCTCGGGTGTAAGCCGGCTTTCGCTGGGCTTGTCCTTGACGATCAGGCCCGGCGCGACGGCGTTGACGGTGATGCCCTCCCTGGCGAGCTCGACTGCGGTGAGCCGCACCAGCGCTTCGAGCGCGGAGCGGCTCGCGGCCGTCGCTGCAAAGGGCGCGAACTCCGGCCGGATCGCGTGAGCGACGAACGACGACACCGCCACGATCCGCGAATCTCGCCCTGCACGCAGCAGCGGCAGCGCGGCGTCCACCAACCGTGTGAACGCCAGCGCCGACTCGTCCATTGCCTTGCGGAACTGATCCGCCGGCGTACCGATGGCGCTGCCGCGCCGGGCATGGCCGCCGATCAGGATCAATCCGTCGAGCCGGCCGAAGGCACGTTGCGTAGCGGCGACGGTGTCGGTGGCCGCGGTCTCCTCGGCGAGATCGCCGAGGCATTTTGCGACGATCGCGCCTTGCGCTTCGGCTTCCGCCGCCGTGGCGTCGAGGCCGGCTGCGTTGGAGCGCGTGTGCAGCAGCAGCGCAGTGCCGGGCCCCGCGAGCAGTTTTGCGGTGGCGCGGCCGATGCCGCTGGCGGCGCCGGTGACAAGATAGACGCGATCGATTTCGGACATCACGATGCCGTTGTAACCGGCGGCAGCGCGCCGGTGCGGTGGAAATGGCTGAGGAACGCGCGCGTCGCTCCTTCCTGCGGATTGTCGATCACCTGTCGCGCCGGGCCTTCCTCGACCACGACGCCGTCGCGCATGAAGATCAGACGGTCGGCGACTTCGCGGGCAAAGGCGATCTCGTGGGTGACGATCACCATGGTCATGCCCTCCGACGCCAGCTGCTGCATGACGTTCAAGACCTCGCCGACAAGCTCGGGATCGAGCGCGGAGGTGACCTCGTCGAACAGCATCACGTCCGGCTCCATGGCGAGCGCCCGCGCAATCGCGACGCGCTGCTTCTGTCCGCCGGAGAGCGTTGCCGGATATTGGTCGGCCTTCTCTGCAAGGCCCACCTTCGTGAGTTGGGCCCGCGCCAGCTTCTCGGCGTCCGCTTTGGCCATGCGCCGCACCGTGACCGGTCCCTCCATCACGTTCTGCAGCGTCGTCATGTGCGGGAACAGATTGAAATGCTGGAACACCATGCCGGTGGTGGTACGGAATTTGGCCAGCGTCTTCACATCGGGGAGCTTCGTACCCTCGCCGAACGAAAAGCGGGTGTCGCCGACGCGAACGCTGCCGCCGTCGGGCGTCACCAGGAGGTTGATGCAGCGGAGCAGCGTCGACTTGCCGGAGCCGGACGGGCCGATCAGCGCCACGACGCCGCCCCTCGCGACATCCAGGCTGATGCTCTTCAAAACCTCGTTGCTGCCAAAGCTTTTGCGCAGCGCCCGGATCTCGATCTTGGAAGAGGTGTCGCTCATTCGCCGACCGCCAGTCGCTTCTCGCCGCGCCGGACCATGATGGTCAGGGGGATCAGGATCGCCGCATAGGCGACCGCGACGGCGGTGTAGGTTTCCAGCGGACGGTAGCTGTCATGGGCGGCGACCTGGCTCTGATAGACCAGATCAGGCACCGCCAGCACCGAGACCAGCGAGGTGTTCTTGAACTGGATGATCGACTGGTTCATCAGCGCCGGGATCATGCGCTTGATCGCCTGCGGCAGCACGATGCGCCGCATGCTCTGTCCCGGGGTCATACCGAGCGCGGCACCGGCTTCGGACTGGCCGCGGTCGATCGAGATGATGCCGCCGCGGATGATCTCCGAATAGAACGAGCCGCCATAGAGCGACAGCGCCAGCGCCGACGCCGTGATTGGGGTCATCTCGACACCCGCCAGGATCGGCAGCGCGTAATAGAACCAGATCAGCTGCACCAGGATCGGCGTGCAGCGGAACGCCTCGATGAAGGTGAGCGCGAGCAGGCGCACCGCGCGAAAGCGCGACAGGGTGCCGAACGCGCCGAACAGGCCGAAGACGAGGCCAAGCACGACGATGACCACGGTGAAGCCTACGGTGACGCCGAGCCCGTTGAGAAAGAGCCAGCGATAGCTCCAGAGGATGCCGAAGTCCCACTGATACATGCGTGTGTTACTCGTCGAACGCCTTGACCGCCGGCATTGTCGTCCGGAGCGATGCGAAGCATCGAGCCCGGAATCTCGAGATTCCGGGTTCGCCCTTTGGGCGCCCCGGAATGACAGTGGAAGACTACAGCGAAACGCCCGGCGGAATGTCCGCCTCGGTCACGCCCACCAGCTCCATGTTGGTGATGATGGCGTTGCGAATGAAGCCGAGGCCTTTGTTGAAGTCGATCCAGGTGTTGACGTAGTCGCGCCAGGTCTTGTCGGTCTCGCGGCGGAAGCCGGCGTTCGACGTGGTAGCAAAGATCGGCGTCGGCAGCACGAACTGGCCCAGCGAGGGATTTTTCTTCAGCACCGTGAGCGACAGCATGGTGATCAGGCACTGCGCGTCGACGCGGCCGGTCTGGAGCGCGGCGGTGGCGTCGTCGGCGGTCTTCAGCCGCGAGATCTGCGCCTTCGGCGTCAGGCGGCTCACGACCTGGTCGTGCGAGGAGCCCTGGTCGACCGCGATCTTGACGTCGGGCGAGTTCAGCTCGGCCCAGCTCTTCGGCTTGAAGTCCTTCTTGCAGAGGATGCCGAAGGCGTTGTTGAAGACCGGCACCGAGAAGTCGACCACCAGCGCGCGCTTCGGGGTCGGGTTGAGGCCGAAGAAGATGTCGATCTTGTTGGACTGGAGGTCGAGCACCGAATTGCCCCAGGTGGTCTCGGTGATCTCGAGCTCGGCCTCCATGTCCTCGGCGAGCGCCTTGGCGATGTCGACGTAAAAGCCTTTCCACTGGCCGGTCGAAAGATCCTTCATGTAATAGGGCGCGCCGCCGCCGACCGCGCCGATCCGCATCTTCTTGGTGCGGCGGATGCGGGCGAAGGTCGATTCGTTGGTATCGGCGGTCTGCGCCACGGCAGGGGAGGCCAGCGTCGCCGCGCCAATCGCGCCAAGTCCGACAATCGATGCAACATCACGACGTGTAACCATTGGGATCAATCGCTTTTCTGTTGGAAGAAGTTCCGGCAGCGTTCTTACCAAGGCGCCTCCGGCAGTGAAAGCACAGCCTATCGGCTGGGCAGACCAGGAATTGCCCGGATGCTGGGCAAGCCACCATGAAGCCGCGCCTGTTCAAGCCGATACCCGCTTGCTTTCCGGTCCTTTTGGCCCCAAATAGGGGCCGGGAGATTGGCGGTGGACGAGCCACTCGCCAACCGGGTCAGGTCCGGAAGGAAGCAGCCCTAACGAGGTCCGGATCGGGTCGCTCGTCAGTCTCCTACCTGTTTTTTCCGAGCGAATTGCGCCGGCGGCTCGGGCCGCCAGCGCGCTCCTTTCCGCAAAGCCGGCCGAAAGACACTTCATTGCGGATCGACCGATGACCGACGCTGGCGCCCCTCCCAACCCTGAAAGCGCCGGCCGGGCCAGCACGCCCTACCGGGTGCTGGCGCGGAAATACCGTCCTTCCTCATTCGACGATCTGATCGGCCAGGAAGCCGTGGTCCGCACCGTCTCAAATGCATTCGAGACCGGTCGCATTCCGCAGGCCTGGATCCTCACCGGCGTCCGCGGGGTCGGCAAGACCACCACTGCGCGCATCCTTGCCCGCGCGCTCAACTACGAGATGCCGGATGGCTCGGTGAAGGGCCCGACGGTCCAGATGCCGACGCTCGGCGTGCATTGCCAGGCCATCATGGAAAGCCGGCACATGGACGTGCTGGAGATGGACGCGGCCTCGCACACCGGCGTCGACGACGTCCGTCAGATCAATGACAGCGTCCGCTACGCGCCGGCCAGCGCCCGCTACAAGGTCTACATCATCGACGAAGTCCACATGCTGTCGACGGCGGCGTTCAACGCCTTCCTGAAGACGCTGGAGGAACCGCCGGAGCACGCCAAGTTCGTGTTCGCAACGACTGAGATCCGCAAGGTTCCGGTCACGGTGCTGTCGCGCTGCCAGCGTTTTGACCTGCGCCGCGTCGAGGCCGACGTGCTGATGAAGCATCTCGCCAATATCGCGGCCAAGGAAAACGTCGAGATCGAGCCCGAAGCACTCGGTATCATCGCGCGCGCCGCGGAAGGCTCGGTGCGCGATTCGCTCTCGCTGCTCGATCAGGCGATCGCGCATGCGGCAGGCACCGTGAAGGCCGATGCCGTCAGGCAGATGCTGGGGCTCGCCGACCGCACCCGTGTCATCGATCTTTTCGATTCTCTGGCGCGCGGCGACATCGCGTCCGCGTTTAGGGAGTTCCGCGACCAGTACGACGTCGGCGCCGATCCGATCGTCGTGCTCTCGGATCTCGCCGAATTCGTCAATTTCGTCACCCGCGTGAAGATCGTGCCGGCGACCGCCGACAACGTCGCCTATGGCGAGACCGAGCGCGTGCGCGCGCGCGATTTCGCCTCGAAGATCTCGATGCGCGTGCTGTCGCGGATGTGGCAGATGCTGCTCAAGGGCATCACCGAGGTGCAGGCCGCGACGCGGCCCGCCGCAGCCGCCGAGATGGTGCTGGTGCGCATCGCCTATGTCGCCGACCTGCCGACGCCGGACGAAGCGATCAAGATGCTGGAGCAGAACGGCGGCGTCGGCTCGTCGGTCCTGAGCGGCGGCAGTGCCGCGCACAACGCGCCGGCCGGGCCGGTGGCGTCCGCGGCTCCCGTTCGCATGCCGAATTCGTCACCGTCCTCGTTCGGCGGCGGTGGTGCCCGTCCGCAGATGGCAACGCCCGCGCCGGATCCGCAAGCTGCCGCGCCCGTGTTGCGCGTCACGAGCTTCACCCAGCTCGTTGCCCTGGCCGGGCAGAAGCGCGACCTCCTGACCAAGGGCGCGCTCGAAGGCGACATGCGCCTCGTTCGTTTCGAGGAGGGCCGGCTGGAAGTCGCGCTCGAGCCAAACGCCTCCAAGACCATGATTTCCGATCTCGCGCGAAAATTCGAGCTCTGGACCGGGCGCCGCTGGACCGTGATCGTCTCCAACGAGCCGGGCCAGCCGACGCTGCGCTCGGTGAGCCAGGCGGCCAAGCAGGAACGTGCGCGCACCGCCGAGGCCGATCCGCGCGTGCGCGAGGTGCTGTCGCGGTTTCCGGGTGCGAAGGTCGTCGAGGTCCGCAGGCTTGCCCCCGAGGCGCCGGAATCCGATATTAACGCCGACTATGGCAGTGACGATCCGCCCGACGGTTCCGACGGCGACGATCTCTAGAGCCAATTTTCCAAGGACAACACCGATGGTCGATATTTTCGGCATGATGAAGCAGGCGCAGCAGCTGCAATCCAAGATGCAGGAGATGCAGGACCAGCTCGCCAACGTCGAGGTCGAGGGCATCTCCGGCGGCGGTCTCGTCGCCGTGCGCATGACCGCGAAGATGGACGTCAAGGGCGTCAAGATCGATCCTTCGCTGATGAAGGCGGAAGAGCGCGAGGTGCTCGAGGATCTGCTCGTCACCGCGTTCGGCGAGGCCCGCCGCAAGGCGGAAGCCGCCATGCAGGAGAAGATGCAGTCGCTCACCGGCGGGCTCGGCCTGCCGCCGGGGCTGTCGGGGCTGTTCGGCCAGTAGGATGGGCGCTGTTGCGGGTCCTGAAATCGAGCGGCTGGTCCAGCTTCTCGCGCGGCTGCCGGGCCTCGGTCCGCGCTCGGCGCGGCGCGCCGCGTTGCATCTGATCAAGAAGCGCGAAGCGCTGATGATACCGCTGTCCTCGGCCATGCAGGTCGCACTCGAGAAGGTCCAGGTCTGTAAGACCTGCGGCAACATCGACACGCAAAGTCCCTGCACGGTCTGCACCGATCCGAGGCGCGACCCCTCGATCATCGTCGTCGTCGCCGACGTTGCCGATCTCTGGGCGCTGGAGCGGGCCAATGCCACTCAAGGGCGCTATCACGTGCTGGGCGCGACATTGTCGCCGCTCGACGGCGTGGGCCCGCAGGACCTCACCATCGAGGCGCTGGTCGCGCGCGCGCATGAGGCGCAGGTGCATGAGGTCATCCTGGCGCTGAATGCCACCGTCGACGGCCAGACCACGGCACACTACATCACCGACCTGCTTCAGGACGCCAACGTAAAAGTAACCCGGCTCGCCCATGGTGTGCCGGTCGGCGGCGAGCTTGATTATCTCGATGAAGGTACGCTATCGGCCGCGATGCGGCAGCGCACCCTGTTCTAGCCATCCAGACTTACGGAACGGACGACATGACGAAACTTTTCGCCACACGATGGGCTTTGGTCGCGACGCTGACGATGCTGGCGACGCCGGCCATCTCCGCGCAACAGGACGACGGGGCTCCGCCGCCGTCGAAGCCCGGCAAGCCGATCAATGCCGGGGAGGTGCTGTCGGGCGAGCTGAACACGATGAAAGTGCGCGACGTCAAGAACGTCGGCAAGCGGGTTGCGACCTACCAGATCACCTCCGAGCCGCGCCGGCTGCCGCCGCCGAGCGGGCTGTGCAATCTCGAGACCGGACCCGAAACCTTCCAGCTCGTTCCCAGCGGCGATGCGCAGGCCGCACAGCTGAAGACGTTCGCCGGCAAGGAGATCTCGGTCAAGGTCGACGAGATCGCCTGCGCCAGCGATCCCGGCCAGATGAGCGAGGCCGTGATCACGAAATGGAGCCTGATCAAGAAGCAGTAGGGGGCGCCCCGTTTGCCCGCCACACATATAAGCGCATCTGTTTTTCGTCATGCCCGGGCTCGTCCCGGGCATCCACGTTCTTGGCGCCGCGTAGCAAGGCGTGGATGGCCGGGACAAGCCCGGCCATGACGACGTTGCGTTAAACCCGCACCGGCCCCAGCGCATCAAAATGCCCGCGCTTCTGCAACCAGGCCAGCAGCACCAGGCTCGGGATCGCCACCAGCATGCAGATCACGAAGAACAGCGGCCAGCCGGTGGTATCAGCCACGAAGCCGGCGCCTGACGAGAGATAGGTCCGCCCCACCGCGGCAAGCGCGGTGAGCAGCGCATATTGCGTCGCCGTGTGCAGCGGGTTCTGGCAGAGCGCCGAAAGATAGGCGACGAAGATCACCGTGCCGATGGCGCTGGTGAAGTTCTCACAGGTGATGGCGAAGGCGAGCGCCCATTGGCTGGTGCCGACGAAGGCCAGCCAGGAGAAGGAGAGGTTCGCGAGCGCCTGCACCACGCCGCCGATCCAGAGGCTGGTCGCGAGCGAATAGCGCCGCGCGACGAAGCCGCCGGCAAAGCCGCCGATCAGAGTCGCAGCAAGGCCCACGCCCTTCACGATCGCCGCATAGTCGTTGCGGGAGAAGCCGAGGTCGATCACGAACGGCGCGGTCATCGTGCCGGAGAAGGCGTCGGTGAACTTGAACAGCACGACGAAGGCGAGTGCCGCAAGCGCGTCCTTGCGCGTCAGGAATTCCGAGAAGGCGCCGATTGCCGCGTGCAGCACGCGCGCGAGCGCGGTCTGCGTCTGCGTCGCGGCTTCCGCCCGCAATGACTGCTCGGGCTCGGTCGCGACCAGCGCCGTCATCGTCCCGATCAGCACCATCGCCGCCATCACCACATAGCCCCACATCCAGGCGGACGTGCGGGTGATGCCGGTGCTCTCGAAGCCGGAGACGATGAACAGCGCGCCGGCGGTCGAGACCAGCATGCCGATGCGATAGGCCGCGACATAGGACGCCATGCCGGCGGCCTGCTCGCTCTCCGGCAGGCTCTCGACGCGGAAGGCGTCGACCACGATGTCCTGCGTCGACGAGGCCGTCGCCACCAGCAATGCGCCGAGCGCGACGTAGAACGGCGAGCGCGCGGGATCGGTCAGCGCCAGCAGCAGGATCGCTGCGATCAGCAGCAATTGCGAGAACAGCAGCCAGCCGCGGCGCCGCCCGAACGCGCGCGTGAACAGCGGCACATGCATCGCATCGACCAGCGGCGCCCACAGGAATTTCAGCGTGTAGGGCGTGCCGACCAGCGCAAACAGCCCGATGGTCTTGAGATCGACGCCGGATTCCCGCATCCACACCAGCAGCGTCGAGCCCGACAGCGCCAGCGGCAGCCCGGACGAGAAACCGAGGAACAGCACGATCAGCACCCGCGGCTGCAGGTAAACGGCAAGGCTGTCACGCCAGGAGGTGGGGGCCGTGCCGGGGCCGGCAGGGGAGGTCGCGTCGGGTGCGGTCATGGCAGGGTGTTAGCAGATTCTGAGAGCCACAAGTGAGGTGTCGTCGCCCGGCTTGACCGGGCGACCCAGTATTCCAGAGGCCGGAGTTATGGAGGGCCCGCGATCTCCGCATAGAGATCGTTCCAATCGGGATTATCCTTCTCGATCAGCGCAATCTTCCAGGCGCGCGTCCATTTTTCAGGCGCTTCTCGCGTTTTATCGCATTCTCGGGATCATCGAATTGCTCGAAATAGACTAGCTTCACAACGCCCTATTCCTTCGTGAAGCTCTCGACTAACTACAATTTGTGTTCGGCCACGCGGCGGATGAGATCGTTCGTTACGCCAATGTAGAGCGTGTCGCCCATCTTGCTGGCGAGAATGTACACGTAGTAGCAGCGCCCGCCCATCTGCCGTCTCTGGGATACTGGGTCGCCCGGTCAAGCCGGGCGACGACAGTGTGTTCTATATTCTACTCCCCCGCCTGGAGCTTCCTCGGGAACAACTCGGCAGCGCCGGTGGCCACGAGATGCGGGGCTTCGGGCGCATCGCTCTTGCTGAAATCGAGCTCTTCGATCCGCCCCGCGCGCTTCTCGATCTTGTCGGCGGAGATCAGGATCTGGCGGACGTCTTCGTTCGCGTCGGCAAAGTGCTTCTGCAATTTCAGCACGCGATCGCGCAGGCGGCCGAGGTCGTCGCCGAGCTTGATCACCTCGGTCTGGATCTGGTCGGCGGCATCGCGCATGCGCGCGTCCTTCATGATCTGCTGCATCACCTGGATTGCGAGCATCAAAAGCGACGGCGACACCAGCACGACGCGGGCGCGATACGCCTTCTGGATCACGTCGTCGAAACCGTCGTGGATCTCGGCGTAGACCGATTCCGACGGCACGAACATCAACGCCATTTCCTGGGTCTCGCCGGCGACGAGATATTTTTCGGCGATGTCGCTGACATGCTTCATCACGTCACCGCGCAGCCGCTGCGTGGCGATGCGCTTTTCCTCGTCGGTGCGCGCATCATGCAGCGCGGTCATCGCCTCCAGCGGAAATTTCGCGTCGATGCAGAGCGGACGCTGGTCGGGCAGGAACACGACGCAGTCCGGACGCTTGCCGGTCGAGAGCGTGAACTGGAACTCGTAGGCGCCCTTCGGCAGACCGTCCTGGACGATCGCTTCCATCCGCGCCTGACCGAAGGCGCCGCGCGACTGCTTGTTGGCGAGCACGTCGCGCAGGGTCGTCACCTGCGTGGTGAGGTCGGTGAGGTTCTTGTGCGCGCTGTCGATGATGCCGAGCCGCTCGTGCAGCGCGTGCAGGCTCTCCATGGTGTTGCGGGTCGAGTGCTCCATGGACTGGCCGACGCGGTGGGTCACCGAATCCAGCCGCTCGTTGACCGCGCGCGCCATGTCGGCCTGGCGGCCGGCCAGCGTCTGGGTCATGGCGTCGACTCGCCCCGCAGCCTCGCTCTGGGCGTGCAGCATCTGGCTGATGCGCTCCTCGAGCTCGTCGGCGCGGATGGCGTTGGCCATCGCGAGTTCCGCGCCGCGCCGCCCTGACCGCGCGATCACGACGGCAATCACGAGCAGCAGGATAAGGACCAGGGCGCCGAAGCCGATCAGCGCGTCCACGGTGCGCACCGGCCAGTCGCCAAGCATGAAAATGACCTCGTTCATGCCCCTGCTTCTAGCCGATTCGCTTCGAGACACGAACGAATAGCGAACATTTATGGTAAATGCTCTGTTAATTTTTATGGTTAACGAAACCTGAAGTTTTATGGTTAGCGGAGGGTTAACGGGGTTCCCGGCCGCATTGACCGCATCGAACGCGCGGCTTAAATCGCGGCCATGGCCCTCAGAGAAATCATCATCCTGCCCGACAAGCAGCTGCGTCTGGTCTCCAAGCCGATCGAGAAGGTCACGCCGGAGATCCGCAAGCTTGCCGACGACATGTTCGAGACCATGTACGACGCGCCCGGCATCGGGCTCGCGGCGATCCAGATCGCGCAGCCGTTGCGGCTGATCACCATGGACCTCGCCAAGCCCGACCAGGACGGCGAGACCAAGCCCGAGCCGCGCGTCTTCATCAATCCGGAAATCATCGCCTCTTCGGAGGACCTGTCGGTCTACGAGGAAGGCTGCCTGTCGATCCCCGAATATTACGAGGAGGTCGAGCGCCCTGCGAAGGTGCGGGTGCGCTATACCGATCTCGATGGAAAGGTGCACGAGGAGGACGCCGAAGGCCTCTACGCCACCTGCATCCAGCACGAGATCGACCATCTCAACGGCGTGCTGTTCGTCGACTATCTGTCAAAGCTTAAGCGCGACCGCGTGCTGAAGAAGTTCGAGAAAGCCGCCAAGCGCGCGGAGTGAGGTTCTCTGTCGATGCCCCTCCGCCTGATCTTCATGGGCACGCCCGATTTCTCCGTGCCGACGCTGCTCGAGCTCGTCGCGCATGGCCACGAGATCGCGGCCGTGTACACGCGCGCGCCGAAGCCCGGCGGACGGCGCGGGCTGCAATTGCAGCCGACCCCGGTGGAAGAGGCTGCGCGAAAGCTCGGTGTGCCCGTGCTGACGCCGAAGACTTTGAAAACGCCGGAGGCGCTGGAAGAATTTCGCGCCTTTGACGCCGATGCGGCCGTCGTCGTCGCCTATGGCATGATCCTGCCGCAGGCGATCCTCGATGCGCCGAAGCTCGGCTGCTACAACCTGCACGCCTCGCTGCTGCCACGCTGGCGCGGTGCCGCTCCCATCAACCGCGCCATCATGGCCGGCGATGCCGAGAGCGGCGTGATGGTGATGAAGATGGATGTTGGCCTCGACACCGGCGACGTCGCCATGGCGGAACGGCTCGCGATCACGGACAACATGACCGCGCTCGATCTGCACGATCGTCTGTCGCGGCTCGGTGCCGATCTGATGGTGCGCGCCATGGCCGCGCTGGCGCGCGGCGGGCTCCAGCTCGAGCAGCAGAGCGAGGACGGCGTCACCTATGCCGCCAAGATCGACAAGGCCGAAGCGCGGATCGACTGGACCAGGCCCGCTCGCGAGGTGCTGCGCCATATCCACGGCCTGTCGCCGTTTCCCGGCGCCTGGGCCGAACTTGAGAATGCGCGGGTCAAGATCCTGCGCTGCGAGCTGGCGAAAGGCACGGGCGCACCCGGTGAGGTGCTCGACGATCACCTCACCATCGCCTGCGGCGAGGGCGCAATCCGTCTGATCGAGCTCCAGCGCGAAGGCAAGGCACGCATGCAGGCCGCGGACTTCCTGCGCGGCGTGCCGTTGAAGACCGGCGCCAAATTCACCTGACGCTGTCATACCCCGCGAAGGCGGGGTATCCAGTACGCCGAGGCGTCTCGGTCGAACGGATAGGCTGCGGAGTACTGGATCGCCCGGTCGAGCCGGGCGATGACAGCGAAACTGGACAAGATGCCCCGCTACAAGCTCACCATCGAATATGACGGCGCGCCGTTCTTCGGCTGGCAGGTGCAGGAGACGCTGCCCTCGGTGCAAGGGGCGCTGGAGGCTGCCGTCAAGGCGATGACCGGCGCGGATGCGCGCGTGCACGGCGCCGGGCGCACCGATGCCGGCGTGCATGCGCGCGGCCAGGTCGCGCATGTCGATGTCGCGAAGCAGTTTCCGCCAGGCCGTTTTCGCGACGGCTTGAATGCGCATCTGCGCCCGCATCCTGTCGCGGTGCTCGAAGCGGATATCGTGCCTGATAGTTTCGAGGCGCGCTTTTCGGCCATCAAGCGCCACTACCGCTACCGTATCGTCAACACTCGCGCCAATCTCGCACTCGATGCCGGCCACGCCTGGCGCGTGCCGCGCCGGCTCGACGCCGATGCGATGCATGCGGCGGCACAACGCCTGCTCGGCAAGCACGATTTCACCACCTTCCGCGACACCGAGTGCCAGGCCAGGTCGCCGGAGAAGACGCTCGATCAGCTCGACGTGCTGCGCGACGGGCGCGAGATCACCATAGTCACCTCGGCGCGCTCATTCCTGCACAGCCAGGTGCGTTCGATGGTGGGGTCGCTGATGTGGGTCGGCGAAGGCCGCTGGACCGCCGATGATCTCTCCGCAGCGCTCGCCGCACGCAACCGCGCCGCCTGCGGCATCGTCGCCCCGCCGGACGGGCTGTATCTGATGCAGGTGGATTACTGATGGGGTGAGGGCGCGTACTCTCGCTACATCCCCCACTGTCATGCCCCGGCTTGACCGGGGCATCCAGTACGCCGTGGCCTCTCGGCTCAGTCACTGTCGTCTCTGGAATACTGGATCGCCCGATCAAGTCGGGCGATGACAGCGGAGTGGGCAGGCGGAAGAGCCTACCCAAAATACCTCGCCAAAATCCCGCGATACACCTTGGTCAACCGCTCCAGATCCTGAACTGGCACGCGTTCGTCGATTTGGTGCATGGTCTGGCCGACCAGGCCGAATTCGATCACCGGGCAATAGCTTGAGATGAAGCGCGCATCCGAGGTGCCGCCTGAGGTCGACAGCTCTGGCTTGCGGCCCGTCACTTCCTCGATCGCGGACACCGCGAGTTCGGTGAACGGGCCGGGCTTGGTCACGAACACGTTCGAGTTCGAGGGCTCCCAGACGATGCGGGCGCGAATGCGGTTGCCGCAGGCTTTTGTCAGCCGCGTCTCGACCAGCTCGCGCAGGCTCGCCTGGGTGTGGTTGTCGTTGTAGCGGATGTTGAATTTTGCGCGGGCCTGGCCCGGGATGACGTTGTTGGCGGTGTTGCCGACGTCGACCGAGGTGAATTCGAGGTTGGAGGCCTGGAACTGCGCGCTACCATGGTCGAGCGGCTCGTCCGAGATGGCCACGATCAGCCGCGCGATATCAGGCACCGGATTGGCGGCGCGGTGCGGATAGGCGACATGGCCCTGCACGCCGTCGACATACAGCGTGCCGGATTGCGAGCCGCGGCGGCCGACCTTGATGGTGTCGCCGAGGGTCTCGACATTGGAGGGCTCGCCGAGCACGCAATGGTCGAATTTTTCGCCGCGCTCGGCCGCCCACTTCAACAGCTTGATGGTGCCATTGATGGAGACGTCTTCCTCGTCGCCGGTGATCAGGAAGGAGATCGAACCTTTGCCGTCGCTGCGCGGCTTGCCGTCGTTCGCGGCAAGATGCTCCAGCACCGCGGCGACCGAGCAGGCGATGCCGCCCTTCATGTCGACCGCGCCGCGGCCGTGCAGAAAGCCGTCCTTCACCTCGCCGGAGAACGCGCCGACGCTCCAGGCGCTCTCGTCGCCAGGCGGCACCACGTCGGTGTGGCCGGCAAAGGTGATGTGCGGCCCGTCAGTGCCGATCCGCGCATAGAGATTGTCGACGTCGGCGGTGCCGGGCTCGCTGAAGGTCACGCGGTGGCATGTGAAGCCTGCCGCATTGAGGGCCTGTTCGAGCACGCCCAGCGCACCGGCATCGGCCGGGGTTACCGAGGGGCAGCGGATGAGATCGCGGGCAATCGAGAGAGCATCGGTCATGCGCCCCGCTTAACATGCATGCCGCCGGGTGGGCTAGCACTGGGCGGGACAAATTCGATCTCGCTCTGCTGGTCCCAGCTTTTCGTCGAAGGTGCGGGCGCGGAGCCATCTTCAAGGACGGCCAGTGGATCGGGGCCGAACCGGTTGTCGCCCGAGGTGCCGGGCACAATGAATATTTCCACGAGGCCCCAAAACCACGGAATGTGCACGGTCCAGGCGACGGCAAGAACCCAGTTTGAATTGGTGGGCAGCAGGTCCGAGAACTGGTCGAACAACGCAGGCACGACGAAGAACGGAACCAGCCACCAGCCGCTCCGGTCGCGATCGTGCAGCCGCTTGGTCGCGGTTGCGAGATAGATCCACAGGAATAGCAAAGTGCCGAACACTTTGAGGATGAGGGTCGCGCGATCGGCCGTAGCCAGCTGACGATAGGCCCTGGGATCGACCACGTTGAAGATGTCGTCGACACCGAAATCGAAGTCGACATTGAAGTTGAAGGCGAAAGTTGCCGCCCCGTTCAGCACCTTGAGGGCCTGGTCGATCATCCCGAGCATGCAGGCCAGCATCATGACGATCAGCAGCGCCTGCCACAGCAGCGCGCGGTTGATGCGGCCGTCGAAGCGGAAGAGATACCAGATCCAGTCCATGCCAAAGGCTCCGGGCGGGAAAGGTCGCCCGGATGTTGGTCGCGATGGGGGGAGGGCGGGTTCGATGGACCCTCGGTGTCGTACGGCAGCTGGTGCCGCGAATCAATCCCGCAGCAGCTCGTTGATGCTGGTTTTGGAGCGCGTGCGCTCGTCGACGCGCTTGACGATGACGGCGCAGGCGGTGCTCGGGCCGATCTGGCCGTTCTTCATGGGCTTGCCGGGCAGCGCGCCGGGAACGACGACCGAATATTCCGGCACCTCGCCGATGAAGATCTCGCCGGTCTCGCGATCGACGATCTTGGTCGACGCCCCCAGGAACACGCCCATCGACAGCACCGCGCCCTTGCGCACGATCACGCCCTCGGCGACCTCGGAGCGCGCGCCGATAAAGCAATCGTCCTCGATGATCACGGGCTCGGCCTGCAGCGGCTCGAGCACGCCGCCGATGCCGACGCCGCCGGAGATGTGCACGCGCTTGCCGATCTGCGCGCAGGAGCCGACGGTCGACCAGGTGTCGATCATGGTGGATTCATCGACGTAGGCGCCGAGATTGACGAAGGACGGCATCAGCACGACGTTGCGGGCGATGAAGGCGGAGCGGCGCACGATGGAGCCGGGGACGGCACGGAAACCGGCATCGCGAAAGCGGTTCTCGCCCCAGCCGTCGAACTTCGAGGGCACCTTGTCCCACCAGGCCGCCTTGCCGGGGCCGCCGGAAATGGCGCCCATGTCGTTGAGGCGGAACGAGAGCAGCACCGCCTTCTTCAGCCATTGATTGACCTTCCACTTGCCGTCGGCCCCGCGCTCGGCAACGCGGGCCTCACCCTTGTCCAGAATCTCCAGCGCGTGATCCACGGCCTCGCGGACCTCGCCCCTGGTCGAGGTCGAGACGCCGTCGCGCGCCTCGAAGGCGCCGTTGATGGTGGATTCGAGGACGGACAGGGACATTTGGCGATCCTTGAGCAGCATTTGCGGGGAATTTGGATCGCTTTTTCGGGACTTGGAGCGAGAGAGTCAAGAACGCAGTCGGCCATGTCCCGGCGCGTTCGGACGCGCCCGGGACATGGCCGGCGGCTATTTTGATGTGCCCGCGAGATCGATGCCGTTCACGATACCCTCGCAGAGGCCGGCGAGCTCATTTCCGAGTTCGGTCAATGCCGGTGAACGGTAGCGCGCGAAGGCCATAGCCGGATCAAGCCATCGCAGTTCGGCTTGACCGTCTGGAAAGCCGATCACGGCGAACTTCAGGGGGGCCTCGAGCAGCGCCGCGCTATCGGCGGTCAGCAGCCGCGACATCAGGCGTGGGTGGAAAAACAGGACCTGACGCGCGGGGCCGATGGCGAAGCCGCCACGACTGAGCAGCATTTGCGGGTCGATCTCGTGCAGGATCCAGAGGTCTGCCGCAATGATTCCCTGCTTCAAGCGGGTGACCACCTCTTCGACGGTCAACGAAGAGGTGACCGACCGTTGAAACGAGCTTGCGGCCGAACCGCATCCGGAGAAGGCCACAGGTTGCGGTGTTTGCGTCATCGGATCAGCCTTCGCCCGGCTTCGGTGCCCGGCTCGCATCGAACGCTTCGAGCGTCCGTGCCGAGTAGACCAACGACGCCCCCGCACCGATCGCAATCGCCACGCCGAGGGCCTCGGCGAGCTCCTCACGGCTCGCGCCGAAACGTGCGGCGGCGGCGGCGTGAACCGCAATACACCCGTCGCAGCGGGCGGTCACGGCCGCCGCCAGCGCGATCAACTCGCGCGTCTTTCCGTCCAGCTTTCCTGTCTGGGGGCCAGCCGCGCCAAGTTCGCGATAGCCCTTCAGCGTCGCCGGGCTTAGGGCACCAATGTCGCCGATCCGCGCCAGCAAGTCGCTCCGATAGGCGCTCCAATCCATCATCATTGTCTCTCTCCTCGAACGGCGGGTTGTTGCCGAGCTCGAGAGATAGACGTGCGGTCTCGCGGGAGCCATCAGCTATGGGCGTATGGCCGCTATACAGCTTGCCGAAGCGTCAGGCGAATTGACGGAATTCTCCCGCGATGAAGTCCACCACGGCGCGAACCCGCCGGACCTTGCCGGTGTCGCGATGAAATCCCAGCCACAGCTCGCGGCTCGGGACGGGCGCCGGCGTCTTGATCGAACGAAGCGCGGGATAGGCCGAGGCCAGCCGAGTCGGCAAGCAAACCAGCCCCGCGCCGGCGGCGGCCGCAGCGGCCTGACCATCGCGGCTATTGCTGCAGAATCCAACATGTGCCTGCGGCAAATAGCGACGCAGCCACTTCGTCTCCGCAACACTTTCGGCGAGCGCCGCGTTCATCGTAATGAGCGCAGCGTCGGCGCCACCGTCCGAAAAATCGGGCGGTCCCTTTGCCTTGAGATAGGCAGCAGCAGCATAAAGCTCGAACGGAATGCTGCCGATCTTCCGCTGCATCAGTCCGTCCTGCTGGAAGCGCCCGAAGCGCAGGGCGACATCTATCTCCCGCCGCGTGAGGCTCAGGGCCTCGGCGTCAGTAACCAGCTCGACGGTGACGGTCGGATGCGCCGCGCAGAACTTCGCCAGCAAAGGCGAGAGGATCCGTGCCCCGAGCCATTCGGGCGAGGTCACGCGCACCGTTCCGGTCAGTCCAGCGCTGCTGCCGACTGCGATCCGCTGCGCCGCCAGTGCTGCGTCCTCCATCCTCTCGGCATAATCGAGAATCTGCCGTCCGGTGTCGGAGAGCCGAAGGCCGGACGGAAGGCGGTCGAACAGGATCGCACCGAGCTTGCTTTCGAACAGTTCGAGGCGCCGGCTCATTGTCGGTTGCGTGGTGCCCAGCTTTCGTGCGGCACCCGAGAGGCTTTTTTCGCGAGCCAGGTGCAGGAAGTAGCGCAGGTCTTCCCATTCGATCGCAGCCAAGTCTGTCGGCTTCTGAGGCACGGTCGCTCCTGCGTTGCTGCGGGGGTCAGCCGATCGCGAGCGACTGCAGAAACCCAGTCAGATCGTCGGTGACGTGGTCGACATGGGCCGCATCACGGCCCGCCAGTTCCCAATCTTCACGCACCACTTGCTTGGTGCCGTCCGGCACCACGAGTATCGTGGTCATGCCGAGTTCGTGCGGAACGGTGAGGTTGCGGGCGAGGTCCTCGAACATCGCTGCGCGGGTCGGATCGACCGAATGGTCGGCGAGAAACTTCCGGTAGGTCTGCGGCGCCGGCTTCGGCTCGAATTCGGCGGCGATGATGTCGAACACGCCGTCGAAATGCGTGGCAAAGCCGAGCCGCGCCAGCACCGCATCGACATGATCGACCGAGCCGTTGGTCAGGATCAGCTTTCGTCCCGGCAGTTTTGCAATGGCCTCGCCCAGCGCCGGGTTCGGCTCCAGCGGGGAATGGTCGATCTTGTGGACATAGGCGAGATAGTCGTCGGCGCGTACACCATGCAGGGTCATCATGCCACGCATGGTGGTGCCGAAGCGCTGGTAATAATCCTTCTGGATCTTGCGCGCTTCCACCGGTGTCAAATTGAGCCAGTTGCAAACGAACTCGGTGATCCGCGCATCGACCTGCTGCCACAGATTGACGTGGTGCGGATAGAGCGTGTTGTCGAGGTCGAACACCCAGGTGTCGATATGGGCAAAGGCGCGGGAGGAGGTCATTTTCACTCTCTATCCGTTGACCGCGGCGGCGCCCCACCCTCAATCGTCGTCCTGGCGAAAGCCAGGACCCATACGCCGTGACCGATCATTGGGGCACTGCGGTCGTCGTTCTTCGCCAAACCCAATCCTGGGTCCTGGCTTTCGCCAGGACGACAGCGGCGTGCGTGGCACCGGTACCATCACAACACCACCCGTCACGGCATTGCAAACCGCAGCGTCTTGCCGCCGCTCGACATGTCCACCGCGCTAAAGCCCGTAGCCGCGAAACCGCGCGCGCCGCAGTCGGTCTGCTCGTTGGTCTCGAACTTGGTCTCGCGCGTGCAAAGCTGCTTGTCGCCGCCCCAGTTCAGCGGCTTGTCCTTCAGCTTGACGATTCGGTTATCGGCGTCGATGGCTTCCGCGAAGCTGAAGATCTGCTTCGGCTGGCCGCTCACATCAGGGTGCAGGCAGGTCTTGGGGTCGATGCGATACCAGCCGCGGCTCGTCACCGATTTGCCGTCGTCGGTGGCGACCGCCGCCATCACCTTGTGCGCGGTGTCGTTGCACCAGGTGAGGCCTGTCGCAGACGGCGTCTGCACGGCATCGACCATGGTCTTGAAGAAGTTCGGCGACGACAGGATGTCGGACGACAATCCGCGGCTCTTCAGGAAAGCGGCCAGCGCGCCTTGCGTCTTCGGCCCGTCGACGCCGTCGATCGGCGCGGCGTCGTAACCTGCGATCACCAAAAGCCGCTGGATGCCGGCCAGGCGGGCCTGCTCGTCGTCATACTCGGAGTCCTCGGCGAGATAGGCGACGAAATTGCCGTCCGCGCCTTGGGTCGGGGTGATCTGGGTGAAGGCGGCCTGCGTCTGGCCGCTGCGGCACTGCCGCGCGGCCGCGATGACGAAATTGTCCTGCGCGACGCACAGCGTGTCGCTGCCGTTCTGCGGGATCGGGGATGCGCCGTAGACGCCGAGTGCGCGGGCGTTGAGCAGGATGCGGTCGGCGGAGAGCGTGCCCTGCACCACCACGCGGCAGGTGGCGGGGTCGATCCTGAACCAGCCGCGCGTCGCGGTCGCCGCCTTGTCGTCGATGCCGATCGCGGCCTCGACGACATAGGACATGCGGTTGCAGATTTTCAGGTCGGCGAAGGCCGGTGCGGAGGAGAACACGAACGAGATGGCCGCGGCAGGGAGCGTCATCAGGAAGCGCGTCAGGACGGAGCGGCGAGGCCGCCGCTCTCCCAGCACTGTTCCTGTCCGCTCTTCTCTCACTTGTGGATCAGCGTGCCCGTGCCGGTGTTGGTGAAGAGCTCGAGCAGCACCGCGTGCTGCATCTTGCCGTCGATGATGACGACGCCCTCCACGCCCTGTTCGAGCGCGTAGATGCAGGTCTCGACCTTCGGGATCATGCCGCCCGATATGGTGCCGTCCGCGATCAGCTTTCGCGCGTCCTTGACCGAGAGCTGCGGGATCAGCTTCTTGGACTTGTCGAGCACGCCCGGCACGTCGGTGAGCAGCAGCAGCCGCTTTGCCTTAAGCGCGCCGGCCACGGCACCTGCGAAAGTGTCGGCGTTGACGTTCAGCGTCTGCCCCTCTTTCGAGGTCGCGAGCGGCGCGAGCACGGGGATCAGCTCGTAGCCGATCAGCTGGTTGAGCAGCGTGAGATCGACTTTCTCGGGATCGCCGACGAAGCCGAGATCGACCGCCTTCTCGATGTGCGAGTCCGGATCCATGATGGTGCGCGTCGTCTTGGACGCCTTCACCATATTGGCGTCCTTGCCGGACAGGCCCACGGCCTTGCCGCCGGCCTCGTTGATGTAGCCGACGATCTGCTTGTTGACGGAGCCGGCGAGCACCATCTCGACGATCTCGATGGTGGCGGCATCGGTGATGCGCAGGCCGGCTGCGAATTCCGAGACGATGCCGAGGCGCTTGAGCATGGTCGCGATCTGCGGGCCGCCGCCATGCACCACCACCGGATTGATCGCGGTCTGCTCGAGCAGCACGATGTCGCGGGCAAAATTCTTCGCGGTCTCCTCGTCGCCCATGGCATGGCCGCCATACTTGATGACGATGGTTTCCTCGTCATACTGCTGCATGTGCGGCAGCGCTTCGGACAGGATGCGGGCCTGGTCGAGCGGGGAGATTTCGGTCATGAGGCGGATCTCGCTGGCGGGATACTCGGGCCGCGTTCTATCCGATTGGCGGGCGGGGCGCAAAGTGATGTTCTTCCCCTCTCCCCTTGCGGGAGAGGGTGGATCGCCGCGATAGCGGCGAGACGGGTGAGGGGTTCTCTCCGCGCGCGCAATAGTGAGTTCGTGGAGAGAACCCCTCATCCGGCGCTTCGCGCCACCTTCTCCCGCAAGGGGAGAAGGAACAAAGAGCCACTATTTCTTTCCCACCACCGCCGCGAGCGTCACTGCCAGCCAGCTCAAGATCATCACCGATCCACCCGTCGGCGCCGCATATGGAAACAGCGAATGGCCGGCATATTGCCGCAAGGTGAGGTCGCCCGCGAACAGCGCGGCGCCGGCTGCGAAGCCGGACGCGGCGATGATGCCAATTCCGCCGTGCAGAAGGCCGCGCCCGAGCAGGGCGACGGTCGCGAGTATGGCGGTTGCATGAAACAGCAGCATGGCGCTTGCGGCGGCGAGCCGGCTCGCATCGCCGCCATGCGCGGAAGCGGCGGCCAGCGCGACGCCGGCGGCGCCCATCATACCGGCAAGCCCGATCAACAGGCGGAACGCCGCCATTACGAGGTGCGCTCTTCCAGCAGCTTGGCGATCGCGGCGCGCAGCTCGGCCATCCCGGTTGCGCTCCGCGACGAGGTCGCGAGCACGTTCGGGAACGCGGCCGGACGCTTGGCGAGCGCGGCCTCGGTCTCGACGATGCGCGATTGAAGCTCGGCGGCCTTGATCTGGTCGGCCTTGGTCAGAACCAGCTGGTAGCTGACCGCGGAGCGATCGAGTGTCTTCAGGACTTCGAGATCGACGTCCTTGAGGCCGTGCCGCGCGTCGACCAGCACGTAGACGCGCGCGAGGCTCGCGCGTCCGAGCAGGAATTTGTGGATCAGCTCGGTCCAGGACGCGACCTGGCTCTTCGGTGCCTTGGCATAGCCATAGCCGGGCATGTCGACCAGGCGCAGGTCACTTTTCCCGGGGACCTCGAAGAAGATCAGCTCCTGGGTGCGGCCCGGCGTATGCGAGGTGCGCGCGAGCGCGTTGCGGCCGGTCAGCGCGTTGATCAGGCTGGACTTGCCGACATTGGAGCGGCCGGCAAAGGCGATCTCCAGCCCCGCCATCGGCGGCAGCGTTTCAGTCGAGGGCGAGGCCCAGATGAACTGCCAATCGCGCGTGAACAGCTTTCGCCCGACCTCGATCAGCTTCGCATCTTTGTCGTCATTCATGCGAAGGCTTTCTGTTGTCCGCGTCATTGCGAGCGAAGCGAAGCAATCCAGAAATGCATCCGCGAAGGGACTCTGGATTGCTTCGTCGCTTCGCTCCTCGCAATGACGGCTACGTCGCCTCAGTCGTCAGTTTTTTTTTGAAGGAGTTTCGAATGTTGTCGAACAGCTCCACCTTCACGCCGTTGCGGCGCATGATGTAGCTCTGCTGGAGCACCGAGAGCGTGTTGTTCCAGGCCCAGTAGATCACAAGGCCCGCCGGGAAGCCCGCCAGCATGAAGGTGAAGATCAGCGGCATCCAGTTGAAGATCATCTGCTGCGTCGGATCCGGCGGCGTCGGATTCAGCTTCATCTGGAACCACATCGTGATGCCCATGATGATCGGCCAGATGCCGAGCGCCAGGTAGTGGCCGAACACCGGGATAGTGGTCGGATCGAACGGGATCAATCCGAACAGAGTGAACAGGTTGGTCGGGTCCGGCGCGGAAAGATCCTTGATCCAGCCGAAGAACGGCGCGTGCCGCATCTCGATGGTGACGAACAGCACCTTGTACAGCGAGAAGAACACCGGGATCTGGATCACCACGGGAAGACAGCCGGCGACCGGATTGATCTTCTCCTTGCGGTAGATCTCCATCATCTCCTGCTGCTGCTTCACCTTGTCGTCAGGGTAGCGCTCCTTCAGCGCCTGAAGCTGCGGTTGGACCGACTTCATCTTCGCCATCGAGGCGTAGGACTTGTTCGCCAGCGGGAAGAACAGGAGCTTCACGATCACGGTCACGAGCAGGATCGAGATGCCGAAATTGCCGAAGAAGCGGTAGAAGAAGTCGAGGCCGAGGAACATCGGCTTGGTGATGAAGTAGAACCAGCCCCAGTCGATCAACAGATCGAAATGGTTGAGGCCGAGTTCCTTGTTGTAGCCGCCATGGCCGGCGAGCGGGAAATTGATGCCGACAACGCTGGCTTCCTTGGCGCCGGCGAACAGCCGCGCGTTCGCGGTCGCGGAGCCGCCGATCGCGACGGTGACGGGATCGAGCAGATAATCGGTCTGGTAGGTGTGGACGTTGCCACTCGGGTTCGACGAGAAGCGCGCCTGAATCTGCGCACTGGTGTCCGGCAGCAGCGCCGAGGCCCAGTATTTGTCCGTCATGCCGAGCCAGCCATTGGTGGCCTTGAAGTTCACCGTCCTGGCTTCGTCGATTTTCTTGTAGGCGTATTCCTGCAAGCCATCGAGATAGCCGATCAGGCCTTCATGCAGGATGTAGTAGCCGGAGACCTGCGGCGTGCCGTGGCGCGAGATCAGTGCGAACGGATAGAGCGTGACCGGCGCGTTGCCGACATTGCTCACCTCGTCCTTGACGGTGAAGAGGTAGTGGTCGTCGACCGAGATGGTGCGACGGAAGTTGAGGCCCTCGCCATTGTCCCATTTCAGCAGCACCGGGGTCGTCGGCGTCAGGCTGCCGCTGCCGTCCTGCTGCCAGACGGTCTGCGCGTCCGGCAGTTTCGCCGTCACGCCCGTCGCCGGTACCCAGCCGAACTCGGCGTAATACGGCTCCGCGGTCCCCGAGGGCGAATACAGAATAATCGGCGGTGACTTCGGATCGACCGTTTCGCGGAATTGCACCAGCGCGACATCGTCGATGCGTCCGCCCTTCAGCGAGATGCTGCCGGCGATCCGCGGCGTCTCGATCTTCACGCGCGGGCTGGCAGCAATGGCGGTGTCACGGCTTTGAACCGGCTGGGCTTGCTGGTTCGCGCTCGGCGTCGACGGCTGGGCCGTGCTGCCGGCCTGCGGCGTGGCGCCCGGCGTCGCGGAAGCCGTCGGCTGCGGCGTGGTCTTCTGCAGCTCGGCCTGCGCCTGTTGCTGGGCGCGCTGCTTCTCCATCGCCGGCATGTTGTAGAAATATTGCCAGGCGATCAGCACGAAGCCCGACAGAATGACGGCGAGGATGGTATTGCGGTTGTCGGTCATCATTCTCTCGTCATCAATCCGGTTTGCGGCTGGTCGCAGGAGCGGGGCCGGGCTTTAAGCCGTCGGTTGTTGGGCTGCTTTTTGAGCCGCGTCCCTTGTGCGTATGCCGCGCGGGCTTCGCGAACGCTATGCGCAGATCGTCGAGCATGGTGGCGAAGCCGCGCGAGAGCGCGTCCCTTCGGCCGACCAGCACATAATCATGATGGGGCTGCATCGACACCGGATCGAGCCGCTTCACCAGTTCGCGAAGCCGGCGCCGGATGCGATTGCGCTCGGGGGCGTTGCCGTTCTTTTTGCTGACGGTGAAGCCGATCCGGATCGGGCCGCTATCGTCGCGACCGCGGCTTTGCAGGACGAACGCGGGGCTATTCACCCGCGCGCCATTGGCAACGGCGAGGAAATCCGCTCGCTGCCTCAGCCGATCCATGATGAAATCCCAAAAAGGGGGTCCGGCTCAGGCGCTCAGACGCTTGCGGCCGCGAGCGCGGCGGGCGGCGAGCACCTTTCGGCCGCCGGCCGTGGCGAGACGGGCACGGAAGCCGTGACGGCGCTTGCGCACCAGTTTGCTGGGTTGATAAGTCCGCTTCACGGGTTTTTCTCCGCTGACCGGGCAATTTGCCTGTAGAATTGATGATAAAGTCCGGAAGATGCTGCCCAAAACGAGCCTTTTTCGGCCCCAAGAGAGCCGCTCCCGGCGGTCACACCGGGTCATCGCGGACAATTGCGCGGCTTATAAGCGAGCGCCTTCTTTTCGTCAACGCCGCACAAGAGCTCAATTCCGGCGAATATCGCTGTTTGTGCGGGGTTTTTAACCCTTGAGGTAGCGACTCGCCAAATCTGCGCTTACATCCGACCTTGGCAGATTGACGATCTGTAATTTGACCGCGCTGGGGGCGGGCCGCATCTTCGTACGCGCCAAACCCTTCACCAGCCAAATCTTCAACCCGGTAAAGGCAGCGAGGGCGAATTTCGTGGCAGCGACAGACCTCCAGCCGATCCAGGATGGGGATCAGCGGGACCCGCCGGCGGGGCTGCCGCGTGGGACGCGCGGACTTGGGCTGTCCGGCAAGCTGCTGCTGCTCACCGTCCCCCTGGTGATGATCGCGGCCATCCTGCTCTACGTGCCGGCCATCGCCAACTTCTGGGTCAACCGGCTCAACGACCGCGTCGCCGCGGCCAACACGGCAGCGCTGGTGCTCGATGCGGCGCCGCTCGGCATGGTCCCCGATTCGCTCTCGCGCGAGATCCTGAAAAGCATCAATGCGCGCGCCGTCGCCATCAAGATGGGCCAGCAGCGTCGCCTGCTCGCCAGCGACAATCTGCCCGCCGCCATCGAGCACGATATCGACCTGCGCGACATGACGGCGTGGGAGGCGATCACCGGCTCGTTCCGGATGATGCTGGAGACCGGCAACCAGGCCATCCGGATCGTCGGGCCCGGCGTCGGCAACGCCCAGTTCATGGAGATCGTCACCGACGAGCTGCCGCTGCGGCAGTCGATGTACCGATTCTCCCGCAACGTCGTGGTGGTCGCGCTGATCATCGCGGTGCTGACCGCCGGCCTCGTCTATCTCGCCATGCATTATCTCTTCGTGCGCCCGATGCGGCGGCTGACCGCGAGCCTGGTCGGCTTCCACGAAAATCCCGAGAGTTCAGCGGGGATCATCGTGCCGAGCCATCGCAGCGACGAGATCGGCGTTGCTGAGCGCGAATTATCGGACATGCAGCGCGACCTGATGTCGATGCTGCATCAGAAGAGCCGGCTCGCCGCCCTCGGCCTCGCCGTCTCCAAGATCAATCACGACCTGCGCAATCTGCTGGCCTCGGCACAACTCCTGTCGGACCAGCTCGCCAGCGTGCCGGATCCGCGGGTGCAGCGCTTTGCGCCAAAACTCGTCCGCTCGCTCGAGCGCGCCATCGCCTTCTGTCAGTCGACCTTGTCTTACGGCCGCGCCCAGGAAGCCGCGCCCGACCGGCGCATGATCATGATCGAGCCGGTGGTGCTTGAGGTGCGCGAGACCGCTGGCCTTGCCTCCGACGCCTCGATCTCCTGGGTCGCCGCAATCGAGCGCGGGCTCGCGGTCGATGCCGATCCCGACCAGCTCTTCCGCGTGCTGCTCAACCTCGTCCGCAACGCCGCCCAGGCGCTGGAAAGCCATGCGTCCGCCGAGGGCGGCGCGCAGCAGATCCGGATCACGGGAAAACGCGAGGGCGCGGTCGCCATCCTCGAGGTCTCCGATACCGGCCCTGGCGTGCCGCAGAAGACTCGCGAACACCTGTTCGAGGCGTTCCAGACCTCCGGCCGCCCCGGCGGCAGCGGCCTCGGCCTTGCCATCGCCGCCGAGCTGGTCCGCGCCCATGGCGGCGACATCCATCTGGTCGAAGGCACCATCGGTGCCACCTTCCGGATCGTCATCCCCGACCGCCCCGTGGAACTGCTCTCCGTCCGCAACGAGCGGGCGCGGGCGTAGGTCGGCCGGCGGCTGAGTGCGGAAACCGTCATTTCCCAGCAAAATCACCTCAATCCGGACCTTGCCAATTGGGGCAAGAGCGGTTAGTCAGGGCGCTCTTTCGCACCCCTCCGGCGTCGCCGGGGGCTGCCTGCGGGCCACGCCCGCAATGTCAGCGAAAAACGCGCCCGTAGCTCAGCTGGATAGAGCATCAGACTACGAATCTGAGGGTCGGACGTTCGAATCGTTCCGGGCGCGCCATTTACCTCTGTTTTCATTGATTTTTCCCGGTGCGCCCCAAAGGCGTTACCGAGTGTTACCCAGTGCCGTTACCGTAATCGGCCGTCGCTCCTTTAAGCGCCGCGCCGATCTCGATCAGGGCGGTCCTTCCGACCGCCCGCACCTGAAAAAGACGATGGTCGGAATATTGACCGAGTACGTGGTGAAATTCGCCCGCTCCAGACAGGTCGTCTTCATCTGCAGGTGCATTTGCGGAATGTCGTCCTCGCGCGACCAGGCGCATCGCGGGTCCGAAAATTTTCAATTTGGAGTGCCCCTTCTCCTCGAGCCACCTTACCACCGCAAAGCGCGGCAGTTCTTCCACCTTTTCTCCGATCGGCTCGTATAGCTGCAGTGCAGTCTGAGCGAGCCGACGCGAGCCGAACGATCTTCCGAGGCCGCGCTCCCGCTGTTCCGGCTGCACGTACATCGGAAGTTCCGCGATCCTCGCGGACAGAAACTGCTCCAGACCAATCGAAGACTTTTTGGTGCCCGCTGGTCTTAAGTGAGCGAAACGTTTCAGGACCTCCATCGAATCTTTGGCGAAGGTGCTTCCGGCACAAGCCAAGACCAATCGAGCCGCTTCGAGCGAAGTCATTTCGGCGGCAGCACGTCCATATCCCGCGAACAGGATTTGGCCGCCTGCTCGGATCGTCTTCAGGTGCAGTTGGGCGCTCGCTCGGGAGATGCCGAGAGCGTCCCCGACGACATCCGCCAGTTCCCTTGAGCTGACCACGGAGCCCCCCGAATCGGTCGTTAACCGACAGCTTATAACTTCTGTGGACCTATTGTGCCAGTGAATTTTCAGTGCCATATTTGGTCCACTGGAGAGGATGATGGCGAAAGGCTTGGAATATCGCGCGATCGGACGGCGAGGGGTGATCATTCCGACGCCGCTCTATGCCGACGATCAGCTCATGGCGCATGTCGTGCTGGGTGAGTACGCAGACCACTGGCGGGAAGTCCGCCGCGTGCTCGAACGGGACGGTATGCCGTCGGCGCGCCCTTCCATTCGGCACCTCTATTATGTGCCCGCCGTACTGAAATTCATCGATAACCGCGAGGGCACCGGCAGTCTGGAAGCCGACTATCCAGAAGATGGTCCGGATAGGTTCGGCCCATGACCAAACGCAATCGAGCCGCCAAGGTGCGGATCGCCGGCGAGGTCATGGAACTCCACGCGCCGGGCCTCAAGCAAGTCCGGCGAAGGGGCAAAATCCAGCTCTACTGGGCGAAGGATGAAACCCCTGAGTGTGCTGACTATCGTCCCGCGACCGTTCGCATCCATGTTGATCTCTCGGATCCGGTGTCGAAAGAAACGATCGAGCAAGTTTGCCAGCGCGAACACGATTGTCTCATGCGCTGGCTCGAGAAGGGCAACGACGATAAGGAGCGCCTGAGGCCGAAGTTCAACGGCACCATGGGGAGCCTCTGCCTCATGTACGAATCCGATCCCGAGAGCGGGTTTGCTGACGTCCAGCAAAATACCCAAAGCTCGTACCGCGACTGGCTGAAGATCGTCCGCGGGACGATCGGCCCGCGTCGTATCGATGCGCTCACCGCAAAGTATTTCAGGACCTGCTACCGCCACTGGAAAGAGCCGATCTCGCCAGGCGAAGAACATCGCGTGAGGCGAGCCTATGGCTGCATCCAGATGGTCAAGATCCTGCTCGGTTACGGCATGCAGGCCAACCTCTTCTACACCCATTGCGAGCGCCTTCTCAGTGGCCTTTCGAAGATGAGGTTCGCGAAGAATCCTCCCCGGGATTCGGTGCTGACCTACGAGCATGCGAGCGCGATCGTGACCTGGGCACTGGAAGCCGGTGACATTTCCTCGGCGCTGGTCCAGGCGCTGCAATTCGAATGCTTCCTGCGTCAGATCGATATTGTCGGCAAATGGCGGACGGTCAAAGGCAGCTACGTCGCAAACCCGGGTGAAGTGCACCACGGCGCGAAGGTCTGGTCGGGGATGACCATGAGCATGATCCTCACCGACAACAAGATCCTTCGCGTGCGCACGTCGAAGACCGGTCAATACGTAGTGCACGACCTCGACAAATGCGAACTCGTGGCGCGCTGCCTCAAATTGCTTGGACCCGTGGATCCCGAGATGCCGGTCGCCCGACGAAAGGACGGCTCTCCTTGGCCCACGCACATGGATTTCGGCAAGCTCTGGCGCGAGTACGCTGATGCGGCCGGCGTCCCGAAGTCGGTCTGGAATATGGATTCTAAGGCGGGAGGGATCACCGAAGCCGCCGGCGCCGGCGCGTCGCACGACGATCTGGCAGGTTCGGGCGCGCACGCAACCAAGACGACGACGCGCAAAATCTACATGCGCGGTGCCCCCGAGATTTCCGCTCGGGTCCAAAAGGCGAGGCAGTCGTCACGCCATGGCAAGCTGGCCTAGTCGACCGGCAGGGGCGGGAGTGAGCAAGTGCAATCAGGACACCAATCGTTGCTGCCAAGCTACGTGTTTTGAAGGAAACGCGATGTCGAAAGTCGTCTACACCATATTCATCGCGAAGGCCGCCGGTCCGGCCGCCGACGATGTCGTGACGCGCGGCGTGAAGCTGCCGCGCGCACTCGTCCAGGCGCTGGAAGACGACGCCAGGAGCAGGGCCACCATCGTCCACGGCGATATCGCCCCTCTCCAGAATTTTGGAGGGCATCTCGGCGCGGGCCGAGCGATGCAGGTAGTCGTTCCCGATCCTGACGAGGCGGTCGAGCAGTGGCTCGCCGCACCGATCGAACGTTGGGGCCGGGCCGCGCTCTGCGATCTGCTCGCCGGCTTCGTCGATCCCGAGATCGACGAGCGGCTGTACGCCGAAATGACGGCCGGCCGCGACGTCCGCGAGGCGTTCGAGCACTCCGTCGACTGGACCCGGTTCGCGGATCTCGCCGCCGCGCGCCGGAGGCCGCCGATGCCGGTCGTGGCCGGGATGCCGGCGCAACCCCGACCGTAAGGCGACGAGGAGAAGCAAGATGCCGCAAGAGACGCTGCTCGTTCCCTACCTGCTCGACTTCTCGGGCCTTTCGTCGCCCGCCTGGGCGCCGCCGACGTCTGGCCGGGGCGAGCGCGCCATCGAAGCGCGCGCGTTGGCCCGCCCTGACCACGCGTACGGAGCGAGCTCATGAACGAGACACCGACGGCCGATCGCGTTCCGCCGGCCCGCCAGCCGTGGCGTTCGGTCTACATTCGAGCGCCACGAAGCCTGGACGGCAAGAGGTTCGCGATGATCGTGAAGCGCAACGGGGGCGAAGAGATCATCGCGCCCCACGCGACGATAGCCCAGGCCCTCATCATTGCGCTGGAGTATCGCAAGGAACACGGCGCGGCGATGTTCTATCGCGACCGGGGCGACCTCCGCGAATACGTCATCGGTCGCTGCCGCTGGGACACCGACGTGTTCGAGCCCGTCCTGCGGGGCGCGGTTCCGCGCACCGCCGACGTCGCGACCGATCATGTCCGCGCGCTCGAACTTTTCGAGGACATCATGGAGCACGATACGCGCGTGTTCTTCGACGGACGCCTGGTCCGGAATCGCCCGGTGCGAACCGCAACAAAGTAATCGGAGCCGCAACGTGATCCGGAGCACCATCACACAGCTCGAAACATATCTGCCGAGGTTCGGCGGCTCGTTCCAGACCTCCTGGGAGGAGGCGATCAGCGTGCAGAAGGAGCTCTGCGCTCAGAACCATAGGGAAGAAGGAGGGCCGCTGAAGGCCGCGCATTTCAGGCAGATCGCGACGCTCACGTGCGATGAGAAGGCCTTCAGCGTCGCCGTCGCACGAAGTTTCTGCCGACATTTCAAGAGGCATCTATACGTGACCCGAGGGCTGGCGATCGGGCTGAAATTCACGCGCCTCGAGCGACCGGCCGATTACCCGGCCGAGAACGACCGCATCGTCGCCTCCTTGCCCGCGGAAGATGTCCGCACGCTGTTCGAAGCGAGCGCGCTACGGAAGCACGTTGGCCTCGAGAGGGCCGTCGGCAATCGGATTCTGACGCTGGGCCGCCGCGCAACGGACTACGGCGGCGAACTGCGCGAATGGCTGCAGGATCCGGTCGAGGGCTGGGACAAGAACCGTCTCTGCGTCCTTCTGGACGCGTTCGTCGCCGCTCATATCGACCTGCTGCTGTTCGCTGAAATGACCAAGGACGGCGAGCTCCGCGAGGCTTTTTCGAGCGCGGTCGACTGGGCCGCGTTCGAGGCGGAAGCCGCTCAGCACAGGGAGGCCCAGGCATATCTGAACACTCCGCTCGGAGACAGCGAGGAAGCATGAAGAACATTCTCAATTCGGGGTCGATCCGCAAGGCGAACGGCGAACGGGGCGTAACGAAGCGACGCCAAATGTTCCTGCCAGGTTTCGGCGGATTCCACAAAACCAAGTGGGAGCGGTTGCTCGACAAGTCGCAGCAGCTCTACGCCCGCATGGACGGCGCCGACCGGGACGGAGGGGACGGTCTGGAGATGCTCTCGCAGTTCAACGACGTTTCCAAACACCGCGCCTCGATCGCGAGGGCTTGGTGCGTGTGCTTCGAACGGAAGATAACGGAGAGCCTGGGTTTTGCGCCGAGGCTCAAGTTCGAGAGGATCGAGCCCGGCGATTACATCTTCACGACCGACCGGATCGTGGCCACGGTGCCGATCGGCACGGCCCAGAGGCTGTTCGAGCTGAGTGAACAGGAGGACCACCGCGGTCTGTCCAAATTGCTCCGGAATTGGTTCACGCCGATGCCGCACCACAGCAAGCTCATCCACGCCTGGGCCGGCAGCACGCGGCTCGATAGGTGGGACAAGAACGAGTTGTGCCTCCTGCTCGAGGCCTTCACCGACCCCGATATCGACGACGAGATCTACGCTGAGATCGCCGGCGGCGCCGCAATGTCCGGGTCCGAGGGCGCCGTCAACCGGAAGAAGAACGATGCCAAGCTCGCCCACCGCCGTACCCCAAGGGCGGCGCGCCGGCGTCCGGCGAACCGCGAAAGGGTCTAAGCATGATCGAGCTCGAAGTCTTCGTGCCGGGTTTCTCCGGATTTGCCTCTCCGGAATGGGAGGCGCTCCTGTTGCAGCCGCGCCTCCGCGCAGCGCGCCAATACTCCGAAATGCGGCCCGAAGGGTCTTGGCTGGACGAGGACGACTACATGCAGCTGTTCGAGGAGCTCGGCGACCACATCGCGCAGCGCTCGGAGATCGCCCGGGTCTACGTCGATATGTTCGCCATCAAGCTCGCGCAAAAGCTGGGCATCCCGCATGGCCTCTGCTTCGTGCGGTACGAGGGCGAGGCCGACCGGATCGTGGCGAGCATGCCGCTTGATTCGGTCCGTTGGATCCTCGAATACCGGGCAACCACGCGGGGCGGCACCCCTGACGGACTTTCGCCGAAGGACCAAGAAGCGCTGATCTACCATGTGCCGGGCGACGTCCCGACCGACGCCGCCGCGGACGGCTTGCGGCGGCTCGATGCTTCGGTCCTCGGCAAGCTGCTCGGGGAATTCCTCGACATCGCCGCGGCGGCGCCCAGGCTGATCGCCCGACGCCGGGCCGGCCTCGCTTTCGCCGATTCCATCGACTGGACGACGCTGCGACGAGCTGCTTGGGCGCTGCGGGGTGCGAAGAGGGACGCGGCGGAGAGTGCGGCCGGCCTCGCGTCGGCACCCCCGCTTTCGCCGCGCTGACCGAGCCCGACCAATCTCCGCGATCATCCTCTCAGGTGAAAAAAATGAACGAGACCCACACCGCGTACATTCCCGCAGACAGTCTGGACGATGACGATCTGGTCATCGCGCGGCGGCTCTCGCCCGTCGAGGCGATGAAGATCGCCTTGGGGTACCAGGACCGCTGGAGCACCCATCTGATCGAAGACGATTTCGGCTCGTTCGTGCTCTACACCTGGACCATGCATCCGAAGACGGCGGACGCGGGCCGCGCCTGGACCCTGTCTCTTCAGGCGACCGTCGTCCGAGCCGGCCAGCCGGAGCTGGAAAGGCTGGCGGCGCTGGATATGATCGCGGCGCAATTCCTCCGGCGTCAGACGCCGTACTGGGCCGGCAGGGTCGTGGCCGACGCGGAGTACGACAGGCGGCTCGCGCGGATCGCGAAGAAGCGCGAGGTCCGGCGCATCGACAGGGAAATCGCGACCAAGCTCGTGGATGCCCTGATCGCGGATGGCTACACCATCACCTGCGACCTGCAGGACCTGGAGCCCGAGTTCGTCAGGTCCATCGACCGTTACGGCATCCTCGAATACATGTTGCAGGTCGAATGGGTCGAGATGAACGTCCACAAGGAAAACTCGCGCGGTTGGCTGCGCCTCATCTTCGGCGAGAACGGCTTCGATCTCGTCCAGGACTACACCGTCGATCTCGAGCACATCGTCGACCCTATCTGCGAGCCGTACTGGCGGACGGCAAACGAGGCCGACCTCGGATTTCGCGCGCTGACGCTCGAGACCTCCGAGGATGTGCTCAAGATCGAAGGAATGATGAAATGGTGAACGAGACGGATCGGCCACTCGAGGAGCTGTTTTCCGCCGAGATGGTGGAGGGCTACATGGACGGCTTCAAGGCGGATAGCCCGGAGCCCTCAACGAACAGGTCACAGTCCTACAGGCACGGCTTCGCCAACGGGAGGGACGATCTCGCGCGTTCGCCGCGGCTGCCGGCTCAGGTGCTGCGCCTCCTGGCGGATCAGGCGATCAGGGAAGACGTGGCGCAAGCGCAGGGCTTTGCGGTCGGTCCGGCTGAGCGTCGCACTCGTACGCCGCACCGGCGATCCCAGCGTTAGAACGGCAAATTGTGTGTGTTAGTCATTGACTTTGGGCGTTTACCCGACACGGCGAGTCGTTTTGTCAACTTTGACACGCGACTACGGCCCAGCCGGTCGTCGGTGCTTGTCTGGGCTGTCCACGTACGTGACGTGATCCGGTCGTTGCTGTAGTGCCGGCTCGCGTAGCGCGGCAAGCTCGTTCTTTACCGACTCCAGACCGTCTTTGTTCGCGGCGGCCACCGCTAAGGAGCGCCTACCCGACTTCTACCTTGTATCTTTCCTTCATAGTCTTCGTCTCCGCCGTTTCCTCCAGAAGACTGCTATCGGCGGAAAAGGGCAACACTCCTAAAGAACGGGCCCTGGCCTCCAGCAAGAAGCCTAGCGCCGTCTCCCGCCGTTCGGCATGGGCTTCCCGCTCCATCGCCTGCCGCAGCACCTCGCTGCCGCCGAAGATCACGGCCAGGTCGGTGGCCCGCGTGATCGCGGTGTAGACCTGGGACCGGTCCAGCAGCCGGGTCTTCTGAATCGGGATGACGACGTTCCGGAAGCTCGAGCCCTAGGCCTTGTGGAGGGTGATGGCATAGTCCAGCGAGAGGGGTGGCGGCATCGTTTCAGGACCGAGTGCCGCCGAATATCGATGGATCGCGAAGTGCGCCTGTACATCCAGGGCCACTCGTTCAAGATGGAAGGCGAGAAGTACGGCTTCTTCCCGGTAGACGTGGCCGCCGCCTGGATGGTTTCGGCTTGTCGGATTTCGGTGTGGAATCGAACTTAAGCTTCGGATTTGACTCATCGGAACCGATCAAGAACAATGGTCCGCAATGCAGACCGTCTCACGGCTCTACGGGACTCTTCCGAGTGCGTACGGCTTGTGCCAACGCCGTCGGTCAGCTCGGCAAGCCCCGCAAGGAGCGGGACTTGCGCGACCTGGTGAGGGCAAGTTTTGCGGGCGGCATGGACGCTGCACTGCGCTACGCTTGGATTAGGCAGCAACGACGGACTTCGTGTCCTCGCAGCCTCGATCGCACGATTAACCTTCCGGGGCCCTGACGGCTTCCTTGTTGCTATCGCTCTGCTTATTTATCTAAGCGGAATTTAGAGGTGGCGGCATAAACGTGGTTGTACGTCCATCATATTCGACAGGCAAAGACGTGGCGCTCGGCCGATCGAGGTGGAAATGCTTGAACGCCTCCGACACCGCCCTCTGCAGTTGCACGTCCTCGATCGATGTGGTCCTCCTGAGAAAGGCGCAGTGCGGATGCAGCAGCAGCCGGACGGGTCCAACGTCCAGGTATGACGGCATGCCTGGCGCGGGGTTGTTGAGGACGAGTCCGTCAGATGGTGGAGTTCGTTCGCCGCAGACCGCGCCTTGCGGATGACGTCATCGCGCTCAGCGTCGACCGCCGCCTGGTCTCCCGATTCATGTGCGGCGTTCAAGGCTCGCTCGGACGCGGCGTAGTCGCGCAGCGCCGGGCGAACGATTCGATCCAGATGGTCGAGTATCTTGCGCATCAGACCTCATCGGGACCAACGACATCCAGGGGCCTTCCGAAATACGAATACAGAAATTCTCCCCTGCCTTGCCGATCGATCAATTTCGCTCTGATCCTGAACAGCGTACCGACCTTATACAGGGCGGGATTCGAGAGAGCCTTGTTGCACTCCACGTGGAGCTGCGTCGCAAACGGCTGGTTGGCGATAGGGTGAACGTGCATCGGCCCGTGCAGTCCGGAGGTGTCGGCCGGGTAGTAGCTCTCGACGATGCAGTACCTGTACGGCTCATTTCGGATGGCCATCGGTCAGTCCGCCTTCAGCCGTCTTAGAATTCGACTTCTCCTCGGTACAACGAGATAGACCTCGCGACATGGTAGGGCGCCCAGCGAGCGTGTAGAACGGTCGGCGTAGCGTCAAAGTTTTGCGCACTGATAATTGGGCTTAATATTGGCATTCAAGTATTGGCCCTTTGAGTCTGCGTGCTGGAACTCTTGATATCTCCACTCTTCGACAGCGTAATATGCGTACGTCTCACCGGACTTTAGAAACCGCACGTGAAGTTCCTGTGTCTCAACGGCGTAACCAAATGCTTCGATGTTAGTGGAGTCGATAAAAATCATTTCAGGCATTTGCCTGCCCCTCCCCATCTTCGTCCTGGTCATTCTCAACTTCAACAGATGTTGACTGAGCACGCCAATTCGCCAGCGCTTGCGTATACAGGTCGCCGTCTGGACGATCCGGTACTTGCCATACGTCGGGTAGCTTTGGATCGTCGCCGACGGGTTTCTGCTTGGCCTTGCGCACTCTGACGCGCGACGGGATGGGCATCACCTCGCCCAGGAAGACCCCCTCGCCCGTCCGCAGCGAAGGCAACTGGTCCACCAGTCCACCCAGGTCGTCAGGGACCGCTGCTGAGACCTTGGCGCGGTCCGCCGAATTGGTAAGCCGCAGCGCAATCATGGAGCCACATTGACTTAGAATTGCGCTGTCGATCTCGGATGGGCGCTGCGTGACCAGCATGAGGCCAGTCCCGTATTTCCGGCCTTCTTTTGCGATCATCGACAACGTGCGATGGGCGGGCGTGTCAACGCCTTCCGGAACGAAGCGATGCGCCTCATCGAGCACCACAAGAAGCGGCTGCAGTCGCCCGCCGATAGGGAGGTCCTGCGCCCAAAACAGCATGTCGTAGACGATCCGGAGCATTGTGCCGACGATGGTTGGAAGAACCTCCGACGGTAGTCCCGAGACGTCGAATAACGTTATCGGCTTGTCGTGTCCGACCCAGTCCCTGACAAGTGTGTTGAGGTCGTTCGCGACCTTTCCATTCAAGTCGGGCTCGTAGCCTCCGCCGGGCGAGAAAAGGAAAGAAAAACGGGCGTCCTTGAGGCGACTTCGCATGAGGTCGAGTTGCCGCTCAAGGTTGCGCTTTTTCTGATTCTTGTAGGGCGCCTGATTGTATGGACTGGCTGCCGGATACCGGTCCGACTGGAGCAACATTGCGTCTCCGACTTGCTCCGGAGGATGAACGTTGGCGTCGGTCTGGTTAGCGCTGACGGGGAACGTCATCCTTTCGAACCTGTCTAGTTCGTACCACAGCTTCTTGATGCTGAACGGCACCGGGGTGTCCGCTGTCAGTGTTTCGGGCGGCGGCGGCACCGCGAGATGCGCGGCCGCGGCCACCTTCATATCCAGCACCTCGTCGCGAATCGTGGCCTCGTGGTTGGGCTGAAGGCCGCCCAGTGTCAATTGCTGAAGCTCGACAAATGGAAGTGCCCAGAACGGCACCCAAAGAGCCCTTTCACCCGCCGCCTCATTCGGCCGAATGCGAAACACTCGCGCACGATCGCCGAGCGCGGTGGCATATTCGCCGTGCGGATCGATGACGATCGCGCGCGCATTCGGCAGACTTCCGTCAGAAACGGTCTCCAGGAGAACGGTGACGAGATTGGATTTTCCGGCGCCGGTTGAGCCGACGATGGCGCTATGGCGGCTTACAAGGCCGGCAACGCTGATGTCGGCCGATATTCCCGACGCCGCCGCGATGCGCCCAACCGAAATCGTGCCTTTCTTGCCCTTAGCCCAGCCATAAATGACCTTCAGGTCATCGTTGGTCACCAAGTGCACTTCATCTCCGACAGTCGGGTATTGACCCACACCACGTTCAAATTCGCCGCCGAGGGCTTCGCCGAACAGCACGATCGTCATCCAGCGATAACCGGAGAGATGAAGCTGCCTGTCATCTTCGAGCGCGGCACCGAACGCTTTCTCCCCACTGCCTGGCGGGGCGGCATCGGCACCGATCTGCGTACATACAGCATAAAGGTTTGTGTACCCCAGGGGCACCCTGAAAAACCCGCCGATTTGCCCGACGCGATACGACTCGCCGCCGATCATGACGAGAGTCGACGGCATGTCCTCGCGTAGGCGCACACGGATGATCGCGCCCGTCACGGACGCGATCTGACCGATGTACGTGGGATCGCCGAGCGGCATAGGTCGTCAACCCGCCATTGAATCGAGGAAGTTACAGAAGCGAGCGAAGTCGCCTATTTTCATCAGCCCTGTCTTAGGCGTTTCCGGAACTCCGGCGGCGGCGGGTGTCTCCTGGAGTTCGAATACGCCATCCATGAATGCGGGCGTGTCGGAGGGAGCCCACTTCGCGCGGCGTCCCCCGATCACGCCGGTTTTCGGCCCGACCACAATCAAGTTCGAGCGCTGATAGGCGCGCTTAATCAGGACGCTGTCTTCCGAAAGCTCCTCGAACTGCAAGGCATAGACGTGGGTGCGTGGTCTATTTTCCAAGGCGCCGAAAATCAGGTTGTTAATGTGTTCGTCGCCAAAGCTGAATCCAGCCACGATCAGCAGCGCATCGTCTTGTTCGAGAAAGCGGGTCAATCTGTCCACGAAAGCGGCATACGGCTGCTGCCGTGATTCGTCGTATTTCTGGGATGAGGGCAGGATCATTTCGCCGGCGAGGTCGGGATCGCCGCGGACGACGCGGATGCGCCCATCCTGCTCGATGCGTCGCCACGTGACCGAGCCGTGCATCTTCCACAGGCGGGTCCAATGTGGTCCTGGTGCCGTTTCGGCTCGGCGCAAGCTGTCTGCGAGAAAGAAGGGCTGATAACTTCCGACGAAACCGTCGAAGACGGGAACACGCTCGGACTCGAGGCCGTGCTCGATGAGAACGTCGTAATTCACGGTAAAGATCTCGACACAGGCTTTGCGAGACGTCTTCGCAAGCCACCGCGCGAATTTCCGATGCGGAAAGTCTGTGGGAAGCCCCTTTAGATCGGGCGTGACGAGCCTCGCGATCGTTTTTCGCACTGATTCCTCAAGCTTCTCCAGCTCATCTGTCTTCAGGCCGGACAGCGTATCGTTCTTACCGATCGCGTTGAGCATCATCCTCAAGCGCGAAAGAATGTTCTCAACGTGCGGGTCCTGCTTGGCTTCGACGCACTGGACCTCCATCAAGGCCCACGCCTTTGCGTATTTTTCGCCCAGGTCGGCACCATCCTTCTTGCATGCAGCCGTGAGGCCAGGGACCGCGGGTATCAGCGGCGGCGCTGGTGCGCCGTCGCCGGTGGGCACCCTGACTGAGCACGAGGTGCCCGCACCAAAAAAGAATGCTATCGGCTTGTCGTGCCGCGCCAGGTGGTCCCTCAAGTCGGTGAGCGTCTTCTGCGCGTCGTGCGACTGTTGCTCCCCGTTCATGCTGGGCTCCCTGTCGTAACCGGAAGGTTTTGAGGTGATGCCGGAGGACGCGCGTCGCCCGGTGATCGTGCTCGAGTGCGAAATCCGCGAATCAGTCATTCTACCCTAGACGAGAAAACAAGTGTCTTGGCAACTCGTACGTTAACGCCGCTTGGAGAGCCGATCACGTCGCGCCAACGCAGAGACCGGTGTTCGACATCAGCGCCCGTCACCCCGGTCACCGAATGTGGCCTACTCTCCGCTGGGCTCGCCGGGATATGTGACAGTTCCGAGGCTTTTGGGCGCGTTATCCCGCAGGCTTCAAGGTGCCGTCCCTGATCGCCAGCATCAACTGTTCGATGGGCAGGACTGTACGACCCGCGTTCGACGCCACGAGCGTCTCGACGGCGTGCCAAATCGATCCGCACCGTGCCGTCTTCGTCGATCATGTAGTGGTTGGTCGATCCGGGTGGCTCGCGTATTCTTACCTTGAGAGACTTCGGCTGATCCCGTGCTACCGCGGGTGCGGCAACGGCCGCGATCAGCATCAAGCACACCCGGCTGTTTCCGTCAGTAAGCTGGAACGCGGTGTGTTCGGCAATCGTCGTCGGAGGCGTAGTTGTTGCGGATCATCGAGAGGCCGCTTCCCTTGCCGAAGCGCTTCTTGAGCTGCTCCAGCGCATCCGCCTCCGGCCGATCGAGAAGCGGCAGGTATTCCCGGCCGAGCGGCCTTGGGCGAAGGCTCCTTCTTCGTCTCCTTCTTCCAGAAATCGAAGAGACTGTCGGTATGACATTCGGCATTCCCGTCGATCAGGCCGGCACCGTGTATGGCCTTCATAAAAGGCCCGCAGCAGGAGGATGGCGATTGCCTCATCGACGCGCAATGTAGGCGCCTGATGGGCCTCTCTCTCTTGTCGCGCGGGACTTCCGAGGATTCCGCAAGAGGTGGCATCAGACAGACCATCTTGGTGCTTCCCGACGTCTCGAACTGCAAACGCCAGCCGAATACCTCAAACAGCTTTTCCGCGAACGGCCGCACGTGCTCGTCGTTGAGCATTTCGTAGACATCCTTCGAGCCGAAATCGTTTCCGAACACGAACTGGCGTTGCATGAGGGTGCGGACCGTGATCGAACTGATTGATCCCTCAAGGGCCTCCGGAAGCAAAAGGAAACGAGAGTTGCCGAGGCTTATCATCTGGGCGCCGATTTCAGATGAATCCTTCGATGATCGGGCACCTTTTGAGGAGGACGATGCGGCAGTTCAGGCCGCACGTCCCCTTGCTGCGCGAAGGGCCTGTCCCATCTCCGCAGCCGTGAGACCGATGTAATTCGCGGTGGTCTGCAATTCGCGATGTCCCAGCAAGAGCTGAGCGGCGTAAATGTCCTTTTCGAGCCACTTGCGTCTTGCTGCCGTCCTGCGGAAGTCGTGGACGATCAGATTTTTGATCTTCGCCTTCTTCCATGCCTCGGACATTCGTTTGTAGAAGAACCCGCGCAAAACCGGGATGTGCTCGCCTGCCTTCCGCATGTTTCCTTCGAACCAGCAGTCGACCCGACACGGGAGGGTGAATACGAACTCGGGATGGATGCCCTCGCGCCGCCTCAGGATCTCCAAGGCTTTGTCGGACAGGTCGACTTCATGCCAATACTCATCGCTGCCTTGTGCCTTCAGGTTGACCGTGATCTTCCGCTGGCTGCGGCTTACCTCGCTCCATCGCAGTTCGCACAGGTTCGACTCGCGCAGCCCGGTCTCGAGATCGAACTTCCACATGTCGAGCAAGTCCGGTTCGCTGGCTGCCTCGAGCCGATCCTCTTCCTCCGGTCGGAGATAGCGCTTGCGCGGATGAACGACTTCCAAAACGCGCTGGTCCTCGTCGTCCCTCTCGGACGGTTTCGGAAGGTCCGGGAATTTGGTCTTCAGGACCTGTTCGGCATGACGCAGGATCGTGAAGAGGAGCCTCAGATAGCGATTGATGGTGGCGGCGCTATACTTGCCTTCCTCTTTCGTCTTCGGCCCGCCTCGCAAGGCCGGCACGTCGTGCAGGCCGTTACGCAAGCTGCGCCGATAGCCGAGCATCTTCTCCAGGTCGATCGTCGAGCACATGGTGTCGGGGCCGGCCATGAGGACCACGCGACGGATCCAGCGCTTAAGCTCGTCTGCGCTGCGTGACCCCGACGCCTGAAGGTCCCAGTACAGGAAAGCGGCCTCGTCCACCGTGCAGTCGCGTCTGCCGCTGGAGGGCGCGCGCCGGCGAGCTTCGGCCATCGCGCGTCTCTCGATCTGCTCGGCTTTCGCCCGGCTTTCGGTCCCGGAAGAGAAGGCATAGCGAACGCCATCGATCCGGAAGTCGATTTGGAGATACTTCGTGCTTGTCCTGCTGTAGACCGACATCGTCAGATCCTCTTGCGGGCGCGGGACGCCAGCTTGTCGTCGCCCGCGGTTGCGGCCAGAAACCCGATCATGCCGGTGCCGGCCCGTATGACTGGTCGACCCCTGATCGCCTGGTCGCCGACCCCGACCATGCGGCGGCCGTCGTAGAAGCCGACCAGGTCGGAAAGGGCGAACTCACGCCTTACCCGGACGCTGCCGGTGCCGGTCGCGCGGAAGGCGATGGCGCCATCGGCGACGTGGCGGCGGAGGGTCTTCTCGGTCATGTTCAGGAGTTTCGCGGCTTCCGCGATGCGGACAGTGGCGCGACCCGCGAGGCGGGCCTGCAATCCGGCGCGGATGTCGCCGTCCCCGATAGATTCATCGCTCATGGTCGCTTCCTTCCGGTTGCTGGCGCCGATCGCCGGCCTCAGGGACACTGCCACAGAACACTATGAATGTCACTAAAAGAGACATTATATAGTTAATGGAGCCTTTCTTTCGAGGGCAGTTCATGCCCTTTCTGGCCCCGGACCGAACCACGCGAAGCCACCTTTCATCCTGCGGATGCCCAATCTGCCGGAGTTGACGCTGTCCGATAGCCGCTCACTTAACCACTCGGGATGCATGTCTTCGATCTCCCTGCCGAGCAGTTTCTTGAGCTCCGCGAAGGCGATTGCGCGCGGCGCCGCCGCGCGGAGAATCTCGACGATACGGTCGAACAGTTTGGCGCCGGATATGCGCGACAATGCTCTAGGACTGTCCGATCGCTGATACCGCCGCAGAGGCATCGGCGGGTTCTCTCCTTCGAACCAGTAGAGCCCACGCTTCCCGATTGGCACGATGCGCCCGCCGACGAGCTGCGGCCCGAGGGCGAGGCCGGGCTTGAGCAACGTCGGTCCGTCCCGTTCGGCGACCGCACGGTTGATGTCGGTCGCGTTCATCGGGCGCCCGGCACGGCGCAGCACCGTGGCCACGTGGCGGGCGAGAAACTCGTTCCTCGCGCCTTTCCAATCCCGCGCGGCGACCCGCCGGGTCTTCGGTTCCGGCGTGACGAGCTCTCCCTTGGCTTCGGCCGCGAGCTTGGCTGCGAGATTTCGCTCAGTGCTTCGCGCGACCCCTTCCGGCAGGGTGTGCGACCCGTGTCCGGCCAGCGTCCGGGCCTCCCACACGTCCCTAATGAAGGACTTCGGGCGGTCGGGCTCCGCGTCCGACCGACCGGCCCGCATCACGGCGTCGAGCTCGTCGGCATCGGCATTGCGCTGTGGCGGATCCTCAGAGCGGGACGAACGGCCGGCGGCGGCTGCGGCTCGCAGGGCCGCGATCTGAGCTTGGAGGTCCTCGACGATTTGGCCCCGCGAGTTTGCCGGCGAGGCCGTCGGCGCTCCGTCGTCGCGGCGATCGATCCACAGATCGCGCAGGTCCGATATCTCCTCCGCGGTGCCTTCGATGAGTCCGCGGATGTCGGCGAGCGACACCAGCCGGCGGGCTCCGCTTCCCGCGAGTTGGTTCGCCACGAAAGCCACGTTCGCGGCCGTCGGCGGTAATTTGCGCATGGTGAAATCTTCCCCCAGCCCTCGATGCGGAACGATGCACCCCTATAGCGCGCGAAACGTTTTTGACGTCCTAAGCGACGAGGTGTATTTTCCGTAATTGTCCGCTCTGGTTGTGTCTACGGGATGAGTATCCCGTAGACATCCCGTAGTTGAGATTTTCGTGAGGCAATTGAGTACGAAAATCAATAGCTTGCTGACATTTGGGCGAGTGCTAGTCCAGTACGAGTTCGTCTTTGTTCAGACGAACCTTGCTCTGTGAAAATAGGCTTTCGGCGCAATGAGTTGGACATACCCCGGCGCCCGTCCGCAAAGGACTAGATCGGGAACAAACGCCACTAGACGGTACGTTACGGTAATTTGAGTCCCGTAGTCCGGCAGATCCGCGGACCGCTCTGGCGCCGCGCGTTCCCTCCGCTCCGCGCTCGGTCGCGCGGCGCGGACCTTGTTTTTTCTCAAGGATTCGTCCGCATGGCCCCGCGCTTGGCGGATCTCCCGCGCGCGCAGGCGCGGCACCTGTTCGCGTCTCGAGTTTTCAAGGACTCGATATTCAGCACCCGGCGGCCGGCGCGTACCCCGGAGCACGGACTCGGGCTTCGGCCCGGCTGGCCGAGCTAGGTGAGGACTCATGATCCCCGGTAGGCTTCCCGAACCTCGACGATCCCTCGGCGGGTCCGGGTTGCCAATGCCGCCGGGCAAGACCGTCGAAGCCGTCGCTAACGGAGCCGCGCGGTTCTCGGGGCGCGTTGGTCCGCCGGCCGGTGCTTCGGGTGATGCGGCGTGGGATGGAACGGCGGAATGCGGCGGCCGGGTGCAGAAGGGCGCGGCCACCGGACATCGCCGGTCGCGATACCTCGCCGTGGGCATCGTCCTCGTCGGCGCAGCGTGTCGTGGCGGGGCGCCGCCGGGGGCGACCTGGCGCACGCGCCGAGGACGGATGCGCCGGAAGGTCGGCGGCGCCGGCGACCTCTCCCGGGATCCGGGACGCGGAGGGGCAGGGAGGCTGGGCGGTTCGGCCGGAAGGGCTTGGCCAGGCGTACCGTTACTAGTCGGGGTGGGACCGTTAAGGGGGCGCCCGACGCCGCCAGCCGGCCTTGCCTCGGGCGCAGGTGGGCGGGAAGGGGGATCGGCACGGGAGGTAGCAGCCGGTCTGTGCGCCGGGCGGCCGGTCAGCGACCGCGCTCCATAACGACGCCTTCGCCGGTGTTGCGGTCCGCGTAGATGAACCGGACGCCGTATTTGCTTTCGAGCAGGTCGCGGATGGCGACGATGACCGCGATGCGGCGCGGGTTGGTGGGAGCGACGGTCTCCGCCTCTAGGCGGACGATGGTCCTTCGGTCGACCGAGACCAATTCACCGAGCGTGGCCTGGTCCAGGTCGACCAGGCCGCGGGCGGCTCTGATCATCCGGGGCGTCGGTAGCCTGTCCTCCTCCATGTAGCCCCCGCGAATCTCTTCTGTCCTCGATCATAAGCCACTGTCACAAAAGGGACAGTCGGTAGAATCTTCGCGATTGTCGCTAATTGCGACAGACGACGACGGCGGTCCGCCACCCTCCAAAGCCGCCGAACACGAAGATTCAGGTAAATGTGGTAGGCCGTGACGGTCGCCTTTTCTCGTCACAAACGCCCATTCCAATCGCTTGCCGGAAGGAGGAAACAACGTGGACCGGTCACTGGGAAGCGAGATGACACCTTTTCGGTTCGGACATGCTCCGCGGCGAAATCGCGGCGCGTCTCTATTGATCCCCGAGTCGGTCTCGTGTTCCCTGGACGACCTGGTCGAGGCCGACGTCGTGCCCTGCCAGCTGCGGGACACCGCGGCCGCGCTGTCGTTCGACGGGACGGCGGTGTTGATGGCCATCGGCGGACGGCGCCGTCACCGGCCGTCCGCCGATGCACGCGTCAGCGACGTTTCGACGCGATCGACAACCCTGTAGAGCAGGGCCGGTCTGGCGATCGCGGCCTCGAAGTTTTCGGCGGCCTGAACCACGGCGCTACCGCGTTCTTCTGAGGTATTGCGGGCTGTGGCGATCACGTTAGTCCACTGGCATTCGTCAACGTGCATGAGGCGGGGCTGGCGATCGAATCACCCGCTCAGTTCCTGATTGGATCGTCAACAATTCCCGTGTCGGTGGGCCCATTAAGTCCGCTGCCCCGCTCAAACTGTGGAAGAGTCCAAGGTCCGGGAAAGGCGGCCGCGGCGGCGGCTTGACGACGTTTCTACCAGCGACCAATCATGATCAGATGACGTCATCCAGCTTCGAAGAACGATTTCCACTAAGGGACTCGAACGCGATTCAAGCACTTGCGGCCAATCTGAAACGCCTGCGTCGGGAGCGTGGCTTGACCCAGCAACAACTGTCCGCGCAAACGGGCATCGATCAAGCCGCCATCAGCCTCATCGAGAACGGTCGTTCTAACCCGACTGTGCTCATGCTCGAGTCGCTTGCGGGCACCTTCGGAGTACGTCTGGTCGATCTGTTGGAAAGTCATCCGGAGCGCGCCCGTAGGTAGCCGCGCTTGGCTATGTGCCCGCACTTCAATTCGCACTGCCGGATCCGGTCGGGAGACTAAAGGCAAATTCCGGGTGCGCGAAGCCCTCGACCTCATCATCATATCGGAGCTAGACCGACACGATGCCAACCCCGGCGGCGCGGCGCAGTCGTCAATGCGGTTCGGGCGCCGAAGCTCTCTTCGGCGAGGAGCGCTCGCAGCGCGGGTGGTCGCGCCGGGAGCAATTTCGTGGCTCACGAATCTGGACAGCGCGAGAGGAATACGGGCGAGTAACGATAGCTGCAAAATCGTGTTCGCTATTTCGTTTTTATCCTGCCGGACGCATCGCTGGTTGTTACAATCGGAGCTCGATCGCAGGGGGATGTCGCTTGTTCCGTTTCGTACGATTCATTTTGTTCGTTTTGATCGTCGGTCTTCCCCAGACGGCCTTCGGACAACAACGTGAGATCCTCGATCTCTTCGACGGGATCATCAGGTCCGGGGTGGCTGCAGCTACTCGGAGCGCCTGGGAAGGCTTGCCGGGATCGGAAGTCGCATGTCTCGACGGCGTCCTGCGCCAAGGCGGCTCTTCCGTGAACGCGATGATACGGCAAGGCGTGTCGCCGTCGGATCCACGAATATCGCAGTTTCGCAGCCAGTGCCGCGGGCAGACCAACGCCTCGGGACCCAGCTTCAACTGCGACAAGGCAAGATATGCCGACGAAATCATTATCTGCGGAGATGCCGAGCTCGCAAGGCTCGATCGTCTCATTGCTCGAGCCTACCAAGATCTGCTTGCACAATCCGGGGAAGGAATCGCGCGCGCCGTTGCGTCGCCGCTGTTGGCTGACCGTCGCGCTTGCGGAGCCGACGCGAGCTGCATCAGGAACGCCCAGCTTTCCGCGATCAGGCAATTTCAGCAGCGGGGCGCCTCCATCGGAGACGTGGATACCCTCCTCGCAGCTCCTGTCGCGCGATCGGCGATGGCGGAATCCATATACGTGGTCGATGGTCTGCACCTCGGCGGCCGCGTTTCGGTCGGCAGCCCGTCATACTTGGAGTATCGCTGCAATCCGAGCGACCAATTCGCAGGTCTGACCTGGTGCCAAAGGCGGCGCCAGGAGTCCTCTCCCCGGGGAGCATACGTATCGAGCACGACTATCCTCCATTCGGAAGACGGGACCGCTCTCTACGTGAATCGCTTCCTCGAGCCGGCCTTCTTCGCCGGCACTGAGGCGATGGACGACGTACGCCGGCTCTCAATGAAATACGGAGAGCCCCGCTTCATCGCAACGCCGGCGAGCGCAGTCGGGCCACGTACGCTGATGGCCACGTGGGGCGACGTTTCCCTCCAGCCGCTCGATCGAGCTCGTTTGGCGGATTTGGCAGCCGGCCGCGACGTCAGGGCCGGCATCCTGGTCGACCACATCGGCAACTACCAGCGCTCCGCCTCCATCGGCCTGCCGGTCTATCGAGTGACAGGGGGGGCCGGATACGTCTGGGCAGCGAGTTGGGATCCGGCTGGCCGTGGCACCCTCCGGTTTCTGACGATCGACCCGTCCAGGCTTGCTCCCGGCGCCCTCGGGGGCGCGCAGGAGGTCGCAGCCAATCCGGCTCCTCCGCAGCTCTTGCCGACCACGGCCGAATCCTCGAATGCAGGCCCGGCGCCCGTCGCAAGTCCGTCAGCCGCAAGTCCGCCGGCCGCGCAGCCGGCCTCCCAGCCGTCGCTTCCGCCGACCGTAGCCGTGTCACCGCCAGCAGCTCCGGAGCACCTCGCGCCGCCTGAGAGCTCGAAATCCGAGACCTCCGCGAAACCTGCCGAGCCAGCTCCTGCCCCGCCGACTGCCCGCGCTCAGGTCTCCCCCATCCCGCAACCCATCGTAGCCGACGCTGTCCGCCCGGCGGCGGTCACCCCTCCGGCGGTCGCGCCACCGGCGGATCCCGCCTCGAAAGCTCCCCCGACGCCCTCTGCGAGCGAACCCGTCGAACCTCGCGTGGTGGGCCCGCCGATCGCGATCCAGGCCGCGGCGAAGACGTCAGAAACGAACTACCTCCAGTGGGCGCTTGTCGCGGCCGTCCTCGGTCTCATGGCGGCGGTCGGTTTTCTTCTTTTCGACCGGCGCAAGAAGATTAAGCCGACCTCCAGCCTCGCACCCGCACCGGTGCCGGTCCCGAAGGACGTCGAGACGGTAGAGCCGCCGTCCATTGCGCCTTCCGAGGACAAAGCTCTGCAAGGCGACCCTGAGCGCGCCCCGCCGACGATGAGCGAGCCGACATTGCTTCCGATGGCGCTGCCCGTGGCGGCAGCGATGGAAGAGACTTGGGACGCGTCCGCGAACGCGCTTGCCCCCGCCCTGCAAGGGAGCGAGATCAGGCGCTCGTTGAACCTCACGGAGCACCGGCATTTTGGAATAGGACTTCTCGCGGCGCTCGTCGCGATCTCCGCATTCATGAGCCTGGCCATCGGACCGGTCGGAATAGTACCGCTGGCGCTCGCTGCGTACCTTCTGCCGACCATCATCGCCTTCAAAGTTCGGCACCACTACGCCTGGGCGCTGGCGATCCTGAACGTCGTCTTTGGATTCACGGTGCTCGGGTGGCTCGGCTTCTTCGTGTGGGCGCTCATCGGTCCGCGGAAGTCGGCATTGGACTCCATGCCGCAGCATTCGGCGTTGGGCCTGGCGAAAAGTTCCGTCGGCGATCCCGCTCTGACGATGTCGGACTACGACCTGCGCTCCGGATGGAAGGTGCCGGTGCTGCAGGCGGAGATATTCTCGTTCGAGGGCGATGGAGCCCCGGTGGAATCGGCGGAATCCATCAAGGTCTTCTTCAAAAATCCGGTCATCGGCATCTGGCGGAACGGTGCCGCCTCGTCCGGCTCCGATTCGGTGCGCTACAACGCTGCCACCCAGATCAGATGCGTCACGAAAATCGCCGCTGAAACGAAGCTGCGCGTCGGGCGTACCCTGGGACGGACGGCCCTGACCGGCATCGGCGCGGCGATTCTCACCGGACGCCAGAACGCTCTCGGCGCGGCGTTTCTGGACTACCGCTTCGGCGGCGACGAGACGGACGAGATGGTCGCGGCCCTCATAGTATTCTCTGATTATTCCTCAATCGTGCTTCAGAGCGAAAGTAACGAGTTCGAGAAGCTATGCGCGCTGCTGCCCCCTCACTTGCTCTCCGATGAAGTGCAGGCTCAAACAGCCGAACAGATCGACCGGATCAAGCGCATGGCGGCAGATGGTCCACGTGTCGTCGAAGAGATGAGAACCGAGATCGCTGAGACCGAAAGGAGCGTCGCTGCCTTCGCCGAACAGGCGGAATCGGGAGAAACATTCGCCGAACGCGACGAAGGACGAATCGGTCTGTCGCAAGCCGAAGAGCGGTTGATCGACGAGCGGGCCGTTCTGAACGCGGTCGATCGTCTGATCAGGCTCACGACGAACCGCGCGCCTTCAGGTCGATTGAGCGCTTGAGCGGGCACAGCATGGATGATCCGGCAGGTGTCACGCTCAGCAGATCGCAGTGGCTAAGGCGCAACTACGTATCCGCGTTTCGTCGTGCGGCCCGTCGCGCCACAACATACAATGCGTCGATCGACCGCCTTAAGGTGCTCACGTACCGTCACGAGCGTGCAGCACCTTCTTAGAAGGACAAACGCCGGAAGAGCAGCCGATGCTTCTGTGCTGTATCGAGCATGCTCTTTGCTGCATCGATCGAGAACTCGGCAGGAAAACTGGTCGGACACAACCGTCGGACGCGCACGCGCCGGCTCGCGGCGCGCGGTTCGGCGCCCCGGCTAACCCGGGAGCGGTGCTGCGGCAACTCCACGATTGCAGCAAGGCTGTTAAGCCTCAGGATACCAACCGCCTTTACCTGTCCTTCGCCTCTCCATCCTACTTTATGAAGAGGGTGGGGCAATCTCGATGGACTTGTTCGCGCGAGTAAGTGCAGCTTTTGCGGTGGGCGATACCGCCGATCCGCTCGGTCGCTCGTTGGTCATCGAGCAATTCCGAATTCTTCGCAAGCAGGTTCCGGTTCTCTACGCCGTGCTACTGGTCGACAGCATCAGTGTGGCGCTGGTCCTCCCGCTCACAGTATCCGCATGGCTCAGATTCGGTCTGCCGGGCGCTCTCCTCGCCCTCTGCCTCCTTCGGTTGACTCAGTGGATCCGCTTGAAAGCGGTCGATGTCACGCCGGAGCAGGCGCAACGTGAGCTCAGGAGAACGCGCGGCGTCGCGGTGGTACTCAACGCAGGGTTTGTGTTCTGGATTTTGGCGCTGTTCGCAGCCGTGGATCCCGGTTTGCGCGCACCGATCGCATTGCTCGTCTTCATGGGGTGCATCGGCACGGCCTACTGCCTCGGAAGCTTCCCGCCGGCATCCTTGCTGACGATGCTGATTGCGGGGACCCCGATCGGGACTGTACTGCTCTTCTCTGGCGACGGAATCATGATCTCGCTCGGGATCAATCTGCTGTTGCTGCTCGTGCTGCTCGGCCGGATGATCAACACCAACTTTCGTTCGTTCGTCCAACTGATTCAGGCCCATAGCAGCTTGACCCAAGAAGGGGAGCGCGCCAGGGCCGCGGAGCAGACCGCGACCGCCGTCGCCGAGCGGTTCGATCTGGCCCTCAACAACATGTCCCAGGGCCTCTGCTTCTTCGACGAGGATCAGCGCCTGATTGTCTGCAATCGGACCTACCTGGAGATCTACGATCTCGATCCGGACGTCGTCCGGCCCGGCATGAAGCTGAACGACATCGTCGATCTTCGGTATTCAGCCGGCAGCGCGCCGAAGATGTCGAAGCAGGACTATCTGGCTTGGCGCAATAGCGCGGCCGTGATCGCCAAAAGTTCGGATACAACCGTCGAATTGACGAATGGACGTGTCGTGCGCATCCGGCACCGTCCCATGGAGGGCAGAGGCTGGGTTGCCACGCACGAGGACATCACCGAGCGTCATCGGACCGAGATGACCCTTGCCAAGACCAAGACGGCAGCTGAACAGGCCGAAGCCGCCGCCCGCGCTGCTCACACCCATCTCACCGAGGCGCTCGAGGTCGTTCCTGAAGGCCTGGCCCTATTCGACAAGGATGATCGGCTGGTCCTTTGGAACAGGCAGTACGCGGACTTCTATGCCGCCAGCCGGGACACCCTGGCGGCGGGAACACCGTTCGAAAGCATCCTGCGGGCCGGATTGGCGCGGCTGCAATATCCGGAGGCGATTGGGCAGGAGGATGAATGGCTCGCGGAACGCTTGGCACGCCATGCTCTGCCAAGATATTCGCACGAACAGCATCTGCCCGACGATCGCTGGATCCGAGTGGAGGAGCGGCGCACCGCCGATGGAGGCAGCATCGGGGTCCGGATCGATATCACCGACCTGAAGCGTCGGGAGGCCTCGTTCCGTCTCCTATTTGAAGAGAATCCGCTGCCGATGTGGGTGGTCGATTCATCAACGCGGCAATTGCTCGCCGCGAACGCAGCGATGTGCCGACATTACGGCTACCGCCGCGAGGACCTTCTTCTGATGTGCGAGCCGCAGCTCGAGTGCGAAGGATCGGATCGCACCGCCGAGTTCGAGCTGCACAGAACCGCTTGCGGGGATGCCATCCAGGTCGTGATCGAGTCGCGTCCGCTTCATTACGAAGGGCGCGCAGCGCAAGTTTGCGTGGCGTTCGACATCACCGAACGCAATCGCGCCCAGGAGAGGATCAGCTATCTGGCCTCCCACGATGTTCTAACCGAGCTGCCCAACCGCACCGCCTTGGATCAGCACCTCTCGGCGGCCGTTGAGCGGGCCGAGATCACCGGCTCCGGGTTTGCCGTGCTCTGCATCGACCTTGACCACTTCAAGGAGATCAACGACCTGTTCGGGCATGCGGTCGGGGATGCCGTGCTGCGCGAAACCTCCCGCCGTCTTCAAGAAGCAGCGGAGGGCTGCTACGTGGCACGGGTGGGCGGCGACGAGTTCATCGGCGTCACGGACCAGGTGCCTCTGTCGGCAAGCGCGGAACTCCTGGCGACCAAGATGCGGGCAGCATTCGAGGATCCGATCAAGGTCGACGGTCATGCTCTCAAGCTGGACCTCTGCGTCGGCGCGGCGCTGTTTCCCAGAGATGCGGACAAGATCACCTCTCTGCTCGCGAACGCCGATGCGGCGCTCTACCGGGCCAAGCACGAGGGCAGAGGCGCGATCCGCCTGTTCACGAGTGCCATGGACCAGCAGCTCCGCGAGCGCCGCGCGCTCGAACACGATCTGCGGTTCGCAGTCGAGCGCGAGGAACTCTATCTCGATTATCAGCCGCAGCAGCACCGCGATGGCCGCATCATTGGCTACGAGGCGCTGGTCCGTTGGCGCCATCCCGACCGCGGAATCGTCCCTCCCGGAGAGTTCATCCCGGTCGCAGAGCGGAGTGGCTCGATTGCTCAGATCGATGACTGGGTGCTGGTGGAGGCGTGCCGGGAGGCCGCCTCGTGGGACCGGCCCTTCAGGATCGCCGTCAATGTCTCGGCCGCGCAATTCCGCAGGGAGAACCTCGATGCACAGGTCCGTATGGCACTGCGTGAAACTGGCCTTGAGCCTTCGCGACTGGAGCTCGAAATCACGGAAGGCGTCCTGATCGAGGACGTCTCGCGCGCCAAGAAGGCGATGCAATCGCTCAAAAGCCTCGGCATCCTGATTGCGCTCGATGACTTCGGGACGGGATACTCTTCTTTGTCCTATGTCGAGGCTTTCCCTCTCGACAGGATTAAGATCGACCGGTCTTTCGTTGCCTCGCTAGGACAAAGCGAGCGATCATTGGCCATCGTTCGCGCGATCATCGGGCTCGCGCACGGTCTTGGCGTCCCGGTCCTTGCGGAAGGGATCGAAACAATGGTGCAGATGTCGCTCCTCATCGAGGAGGGCTGCGATGAGATGCAAGGCTACCTAATCGGGCGCCCGCAACGTGATGCGGCAGTCGGAAGTCGATCCAAGCCGAGGGTGCCATCTCTCATTCATTCGGCCTCATAGCTGACGTTGCCCGCTTGCGCGCAAACGCTCGCTGAGCAGGCGAAGCGCTGGTCCAAGTCACTAACTGAGCCGCCGAGAGCCTAGGAGAGTGGGAATCTCTCCCCCATGCCGAGAATGCGCGAAAACCCGCGGAAAACGAGCATTCCAAAAAGGTCCGGCCGAGTTTTGTGACCACCGCTGTGTACCACCTGTTCGACCGATTCGGCCATCAATCTCGGCCGATTTCGAGGCGTCCCGCGAGAGTTGCTTCTGACCTGGGCAGCCGAACCGGAGCGCGCTTGGGTCGAGGCTACCCTCGCTAACCAGCGCGACATCCGCGCGATCCGGAAGCGCCGCGGGTACCCGTCACTTCCGGTCCACCCCGAACAGCGGAGATAATCGAACCGGCCCAGCCTTGTCCGAAACGAACCATTCCCCAACTCATGCTGCGCTCTAAATCGTCTTTCCTTCCGAAGCCTTGTGTCAGTGCGGCTGCTGCGCAAGTTGTTGCCTCCTTTCATGGGCAGCTTTAATGATCGCCAATTCTAGTCTATCGTTCGTACGAGATAGATCGCCCTAACTCAGCGAGACAAGCCGTCCCAAGACGGATCGGGATGATGGAGTCATTGCCCAGCCGCACCGCACTGGCGACGTCGCTCATGAGAGCGCTGCATTCGCGGTTCGAACCGTCTCCCCTTTTTGACGATCCCTGGGGCGATCGACTCGTTCCCGAAGCTGAACGCGAAAGGATGACTGAGCGGGTATTGGCCCGCATGGATAAGGACGCGCGTGCCCGTGCTCTGCAGGGACCCGCTTCAGTGTTGGACGACTTCCTCCTGACCAATACCGCGCTCCCAGGAGTGGTAATCCGCTCTCGCTATGCGGAAGACGCGCTGCGCGAGGCGACAATCAGGGGCATAAGCCAGTATGTTCTTATCGGTGCCGGCTTGGATAGCTTCGTGCTTCGCCGCCCCGCTTTTTCGGATGCCCTGACGATCTTCGAGATAGATCATCCGGCGACCCAAACGATGAAAATCCAGCGTATTAAAGAATGCGGCATATCGCTTCCGCCGTCGGTGCATTTCATCGCTGCCGACCTCGCAAACGAGGATTTGGTGTCTGCTTTGGCTTGCTCTTGCTTCCGGAAAGATAAGAAAGCATTCTTCTCGTGGCTCGGCGTTTCGGTGTACCTGACACGCCAAGCCAATCTGGCAACCTTGCGTGCAGTGGCAACTTGCGGTGCTCGGGGAAGCGAACTTGTATTCACCTATATGGATCAAGCCGAGTTGGCCCAGAACACATCGCAATCACCACACAACGAGAATGCCAACCTGGTAGCGCAGACCGGCGAGCCTTGGATTTCGGGATTCTATCCGGATGACATCGTCAACGATCTCGCCTGTGTTGGACTTGAGCTGGTTGAAGATCTAGACGGAAAGGCAATGTGGGAACGCTATCGGCGAGCAAGCACCACACTCGGACAGCCCCCCGCCAGCTTGCACATAGCCCTGGCGCGAGTGGGGAAAAGGTATTGGTGAATGCCGTCGAGCGCGGCACTGTGTCGGTTTTGGGGACAGGCGCTTGTTGAGCTAAGGCTGCTCGGCGTCTGACTCACCAGCGACAGCGGACGTCACCGCGGCTCCAGTGCTTTTCGGCTCAGGCCAGAGAACACTCTGCTGGTAAGCAAGCAACGAAGATTCTGGCCACTCTCACTGTTCGCGGACGCCAGCCTTTCTAAGTCCATCAAGGATGCTGTCGTACTCACGGCGAAACTGCGCATTGCTCGAACGTGCGTAGCCTATTTGACGGAACCATTGGACCGTGAAATCCGGCAGGATTGCATCCAATTCGGCCGTCATTTGCGGGATCATTTCGAGTTGGCCAGTGGCTCCATAAGCTGAAACCAGATCCACATACGGCATCCAGTATAATTTGTTCAGATTGATAGAGCGCCTGCATTCCTCAATGGCTTCGTTAAATTGCTGCACATGGACGTGAGCATGGCACAGGAAGAAATGCCAGGTGCTACGCGCCGGATCTTTGGGGCTTAGGCGTAAAGCAATCTGAACGGGGTCGAAGGATTCGCGCGCGCGTCCCGCTGTGACAAGTGCAATTCCCTTTGTTGCGTATGCAAGCGGCGAATTTGGGTCGGCTTCTAAAGCGGCGTCGAATTCAGGTAACGCTCCCTCGGGATCGCCATAGAGTAAAACGTTTCCTTTGGTTATGTGCGCATTCGCGCTCGTCGGCCGCTTTGAAAGAACTTGATCAATTAAGCTGGTGGCGATCTTTTTGTCTTCCGTCACGGACGTTGACCACCCGCTGAGTATGCCGCTGGCTATGCACCACGCTTTACCGAGCATTGCATCAATGTGGTCCGGATCGAGATGCAGCGCGGCCTCAAACAAGTCCTTTGCCTCGGTGATCGTTACCTTGCTCTGAGGTCCATAGACTTTTGCCCACCCGCGCATGGTGAAATCCACGGCATCCGGATTCGCGGGCTGGTCCATCAGACTGCGCCGACTTTCGGCCTGAATGAGTTCAACGTTGAGAGAGCGGGCAAGCCGCGCCGTGACTTGGTCCTGCAATCTGGCGAGATTCATCCGGTCGCCATCAAAACGATCCGACCAGACGTCACGACCTGTGGAAAGGTCTGCAAGCGACACGTTCATCCGAACCCGATCTCCAGCCCGTTGCACGGCGCCCTGCACCGCCCATCGGATACCAAGGTCCTTGCCGAGCGTCTTGAGATCGACCTGCTTATTCCTATAGGTGAAAGCCGTCCCGCGTCCGATCACGAATGTATCGGGCATTTGCGCGAGGTCGGTCGTCAGATCGGTCGTAATCCCGTCGGCGAAATAGTCCTGCTCTGCATCGTTGTTGAGGTTTGCGAATGGCAGAACAACGAGAGACAAACGGGGAGCAATGTCGGGCCGGGCCGTAGCCTCTTTCTGCGTTTTCTGGCTCTCCGGAAACACGTCTGTGCGCAGCGTCTTCCAAACAGTCCAGTAGCCGACGAGGCCGCCCGCGATTGCACCCACCGCCGCAATCGAGGCGAGCGCGCCGCCCATCAACTGCAATCGTGCCCGCAAGCGTATCCTTAAACTGCGATCAGATGGCGGCTTCCCCGATCGCTGCTCATCGGATCCTGCTTTGTCCGGCTGCCCATTATCGGATGGCGGCTTGCCAGATGGATCGTTGGACATCCCCCAATTTGTCACGGCTGCCTCCCGCACGGGGCCATACGCCCGAATAATTACCATAGCAGAATTGCACGACTTCAGGTTGGGTCAGGGCCTATGACCTCATTCGCGTTCTTTTAAGTTGCCGGCTGCCCGAAAGGTTGATGGATTGGGCCAGCCGATGTTCAGAAATCCACTTCGCGTCGGCTGGCGGCTTCGGACAAAAGCGGCTGGCGAGGCAAGTGCAGCTCGGCGTCCGGTTTACCAGCGACCACCGACATTGGGGCGGTTGAACCGCTGTTCGGTTAGGGGCTCAACAGCCGACATCAACCTTCCGTTGCGGGGACAACGAGTTCAGGCTCACGCTGGATTTTGTTTTCCGGTCCCCTTGAGGCTTCGGGTCAACTCTCGGACATCCCTTAATTCGTCGAGACCATCGACGAGCGACATGACCCGCTCTGCGCCTGCCTTGCCAACGACAGGAACTGCGAAGTTCATGAATTTGTGTTCAAGCGACGCTCGAGAGAGTGGGCGTTTCGAGTCGCCCTCAGGAACTTCCACGGTTTCATGCAAGGACGCGCCATCGGCGAATACAATCTCGATGCTTGTGCCGCGTCCTTTGGGAAGTTTGGCGATCAGTGCTTCCCCAGGCTTAACCGTGGTCTTTTCCACCAACGCCGTCACGTCCCGGCCCCGCCAGCGGTCCTTTTCGAATTGAGTCACCGTCACATCGCCATCGAGCAGTGCCATGGCAAGGCAGACTGGAAGGCTGTGATCGGCGGTGCCCTTTGTCTGCGGCTTGAACTTCGCAGGGTCGGCGACGCGCTCGATGATACCGGGATAGGTCTCAACATTGATCGCTAGGATATCTTGTATGCGATCCCTGACCTTCGTGGAAAGCGATGCGCCGGCCTCCGCTACGGCCTGTAGCTCGATTTGAATGGGAAAGCGTTTGAAGGCCACCTGCGGCAGCCGGTATCGCGCGAGCTCGAGGTCGACGGCAACCCCCTCCTTGACCGGCTTCATCTTCGACGCCAGCCATTCCAGCGTGCCGGAAGGCCCGGTGAAGCCTTGGGCAGCGAGGCGCGTTGCGAAAACGCCGTCTGCGGCTGTCGCGGCAAGTCCCATGGCTTTCATCATGCTGATCGCGCCGCTATTGACGACGAAGCTCGTGAAGCCGCGGGCGGCGGAAATTCCAACCGCGTTGGCGATGGCCCCTTTGGGAAGCCCCCAGATCTTGCCCGCAATCAGGGGGATGCCATAGGAGGCCGCGCAAAGGGGGTGGAAGCCGCGCTCAATGAAGGAGATGGCGTCATTAACGCGTATGCTGGCCTCATAGCCCACGACTATCGCTTCGATGAGCTCGCGGCCAGATCGTCCATTCTCCTCGCACAGAGCAATCGCCGTCGGCAGCACCTCGCTCGGATGAAGTGGTTCGGTGCCAATATAGGTATCGTTCAGATCGAGGGATCGAACGAGGACGCCATTGACGAATATCGCGCCTTCTACGGTAGCAGACCGCGGATAGCCGATCACTGTGGCTGTCTGGCCGTGTCCGAAAGTCTGGCGAATTGTAGTTTCAGCAATATTCGAAGGCTCGGATCCCACGGATCCGAATGCGCATCCGAGGGTGTCCAGAAGGACGCGCTTGGCCGAAGCGATAACATCGGCGGGCAGAGCTTCATACTTAATCGAAAGTGCGAATTCGGCAAATTTCTGCTCAAGCGTCGCTTTCTGCCGGTCCCCCTGGTCAGCGGCAATCGCTGATCCAATGAGGCGAGAACCGTCGGAGCCGTTTCCCAGAAGGAAACTCGCGCATGCGGCCGTTGCGGATCGCGCCAGAAATTCACGACGTTTCATGAAAGCCTCCGCTATGAAATTGCTCTGCACGGCTCCGATGGCGCGATACTAAGGGCGTGGAAAACTCAGAAATCGACAATGGTCGTGCCGTCAAAAGAATGGAGCACGCGAAGCCAAAAGTACAACCGATAAGCAAAGTATGAGCGACCGATGCGGCTATGGAAAGCTCAATATGTCCGCTGTGGGTCTTGGTTGTGTGGAAACGGATAGCTCAAAGGCGGCCGTGGTCGACAATCGTTGCAGGCCGCCGATGTTTTCGCGTCGGATCGACTGCGTAGCCGGCCAAGGTGGTTATTGCGAGCGCGGCGTCGCTTTTGGACGCACTTCCCGCCTTCAGGTGGGTGGGATAGCTGAAATCAGGCTCGATTTGCCGACGATGTTCATCACCCGGGTGAGGTTATAGGCCAGGACGTGCAAGGCCATCTTGGCGGCTACATTCCGTAGGCGCTTCATCAGGAAGTGTGTCGCACCCATATGGGCTTTGATCGTGCCGAAGGGATGCTCGACCGTCTCGCGCCGCGTCCGCATGGCGTCGGGATTGCAATGGAGCCGTCTCTGGAGCTCCTCGACCACATGCTCGTGCTCCCAGCGCGTTATGCGGCGCTCCTTTGACGGCGTGCATTGGCTCTTGATCGTGCAGCCTTGGCACGCTGCTGTTGACCAGTAACGGCGCAGCGTCATTCCGTGCTCGATGTTGGTGTAGCGATAGGGCAGCAGCTCGCCGGATGGGGAGCGATAGACGTCCTCATCAGGCAGGTAAGCGAATTCCTGTTTGCCGAACCGGCCCTCCGCCTTGGCGTTCGACGTCATGGGCTTGGACAAGGTGACTGCAACGCCAGCCTGTTTGCAGGCTAATATCTCTTCTCCGTCGAAGTAGAAGGCGCCGGGATGGCCTTCAGGGCGAAACGCAGTCCTGCACCCGTATATGGCATCAAATCCTCGCTGGTGAGGCCCGGAGCACCGGCTGGGATATGCGGGCTTGCTTCTGGCGGGCAGCAGGCCCCTGCAGGGAGGACGGCTAGGTTCGGTCGGGAAGCGCTAGGGCACCATCGAGAACCACTGCCTCCGGGTCAGGCCTCGCCGGTCCGGAGAAGATCGAACTCGGCGGCGTGATGCGCGGCGCCGGCAGCGGCCGTTCGGTCGCTCCCGGTCGCGAGGCCGGATCGCCCTTGGCGTCGTATCGCTTGGCGAGATCCAGCAGACGGCGGCGAGTAAACGGGTCGGCCCTATCGGCGATAATTCGGACCCGCTGAGCGAGACCGTGGTAGAATTCCTGCTCCATGAGGCACCCCACAACATCACTGCCCCGAGTTGAGTGGTCCACAGTCGTTGAGTCAAGAAGCGTCGACACGCGCTTGCAACTTTCCGCGACCGTCTTGAGATCGCTATGGCGCCGGACGTAGACTGGCGGTCGCAGGGGAAATCAGATGCCAGTGTCCTATCCAGTCCTGAAGGCGTGCCCGGCGTGCGGCAGGCCGATGAAGGCTATGCGCCACGAAATCGTCAACGGAAAGCTGCGGTACGTCTGCACCGCTTGTGGCGACGACCCACTGCAGGACCCGGCCGCCCGCAGGTGGGCCGACGGCCCGCTGCGCCCGCCGGCGAAATAAGAGATTTGCCCGCGACCCCGGCGGTCTTGCGCCGATCGTGCCCCAGCCGGGATTTGCTCCCATGCGAATACTGACAGCCTCTGTTTTCGTCGCCTGCCTGTTCACCTCGCCGGCCTCCGCAGCGACGTGCTCAGAAGCCATCGCGCATTGCAAACAAGACGGATCCAATCATTCGGACGCGGATTCGAAGTGTGCCGCTGCGGGGCAGGCCTGCATGAAGGCCGGAATTTTCATCGGCCCCTACACACGGAAAGCCTGGCGCGGCCTCGTCAGGCAATAGAACAGGACGCGGAGCGTCCGCACGGAAGAGACGCGTTTTCGCCATGTCGAGAAGCCGTTTCGTTAATCCCGCGAAGTCATTCTGAAACGAACGCCTGCTGTTGTGGTCGGCGTCGGGTCCCGCCTTCCTCAATGGAGAGTGACATGAATGCTGCGATTACATGGTTGCTGCCCCGCGCGTCCGCGAAATCGATCGCCGAAATCGACACCGCGCTCTCGATGGCGATGTTCAGTGGTTTGGGCCTGCTGCTGTCCCTCTCCGTTCTGATCGTCGACAAATACACGCCGGGTGAATGGTTCTGAGCTGAGCGCTTCGACTTAGCGTCTGGCCGCGTCTGGCTTGACTGCCGGCGAGGCGCTTAGTGCGGCGTCCGGCAATTGGCGTAGGCGAGACGGGCCCCTCGGGTGCGGTTTCCTCGACTCTAACGCCGTGGAAAGTGATGCTTCCGTGTGATCGTGGAGCCGTTCGATGACAGTGGTTTGCCGGCCCGCGCGCGCGGAGGACCTGGAGCTTGCCGATGCGCTTGTCGTCGCCAGCATCAACGATCTCACGCTCCGTCATGGCTTTGGGGCCATGGCCGCAGCGAGTCCCCCGAATTTTCAGTCGTTCTCTCTGGCGGACGATCCCGACGGTCTCTGGGTCGCGGAAGACGAGGGTCGGATCCTCGGCTTCGCGTGGAGTTGGGTCTGCGGAGACATCTGGTTTCTGGCACAACTCTTCGTAACGCCTGACCGCCAGGGTGGGAGCGTCGGCAACGAGCTGATCGAACGGACCCTGGATCACGCGAAGAAATCCGGCGCTTCCACCAGGGTTCTGATCACCTTTGCCTTCAACGCCGTCTCGCAGGGGCTCTACATCCGACATGGACTGTTTCCGCGGTTTCCGATCTATACCCTCAGCGTGCCCCGAGAGCATTTGATCGGCGGCCTGAACGGCCCGCAATTCAAATGCGCTCCTCTCGACGAAACCGCTTCCACCATGGCTCGCCTCGCGCAGGCGGACGAGCGGGTGCTTGGTGTATCCCGTGAAAAGCACCATCATTATCTCATCAACGACAGCCGGACGCGGGGCTTCAGCCTGTATGACGCAGATGATTGGGCCGGCTATGTTTACGTCGACGACCGCGGCCATATCGGTCCGCTCGCGATCCTGCGGTCCAGCGCCGTAACCACAGCCTTCAGGACGGCGCTAGGCTTGGCTGTCGAGAGTGGAGCACCCCAAGTATCGGCATTTTTGCCGGGCGCGAGCGAAGCCGCCCTGACGACGGCGTTCGAGCACCGCATGCGGATCAAGTTTCCGATGCTGCTGATGTCGTCCCGCGATTTCGGCAGTTGGGCCCAGTACCTGCCTCGGAATCCGGGATTCATGTGAATCGACCGCCAGCGCACCACGCACGTACAGCGCCGTCCGCGAGCAGACCGCGGGTGCGGAGCGGACGGAAAGGACCCGAAAACCGAACTGGCGGATTGGGGGACTTGGGGCCGCGACGCTCGCTTCAGGATTGTCTGCCGATTTCCTCGACGCCTCGCCTTGGTACGCCGCCTTCGACTCCGGCGGAATGTGAGCCGTCGGTCTTGCAAGAAAAACCCGCCGGCCTGGGCGTCGGCGGGTCATCTCTATTCCAGTGCGGTCGCTCTTGACCGCGATCTTTCCTAGCGGAACGATCTTAACATCGCATTTCTCGTGGGAGAGGTGTCTGGGGCCGGCGTCCTCCGACACGTCTCCTTGCTCTTGCGCGCGCTTAGGAGGGTGGCTCTGTACCGCGGGGCTTGTCCGGCTGATTTTCCTTCACGTTTCATCGCGGAGGGGAGCTACCGGCTGCGGACTCCCACAGCGTCTCGAAGTGGCCGCGAGTGTTACGTCGCTGGCCTCGTCGGGCGCGCAATGCGATGCGACGCGTGACGTAATCGACTTCGCGGGTGCACAGGCTAGTCGTCGCTCGGCCCGGCGCCGGGGTCGCGCGTGACGGCGATCGAATCGCCGCGCCCTGAGCCGCCGCGCCTGGCCGGGGCGCCGTTCTGGCGCATCTCGCCGCGCTCGGAGGGATCTCTGCCGACCGTGGACTGCAGCTCGGCCAAGTCGGTGAAGACGTGGGCTTGGCGGCGGAGTTCGTCGGCGATCATCGGTGGCCGGCTGGCCATGGTGGAGACCGCCGTGACCCGGACGCCGCGGCGCTGCACGGCCTCAACCAGCGAGCGGAAGTCGCCGTCACCGGAAAACAGCACCATCTGGTCGAGCTGTCCGGCGAGCTCCATCGCGTGGACCGCAAGCTCGATGTCCATGTTGCCCTTGACCTTGCGGCGGCCGCCGGCGTCGACGAACTCCTTGGTCGGCTTGGTGACGACGGTGTAGCCGTTGTAGTCGAGCCAGTCGACCAGCGGGCGGATCGACGAATACTCCTGCTCCTCGATCACGGCCGTGTAGTAGTAGGCGCGAACCAGGACGCCGCGGCCCTCGAACGCCTTCAGCAGGCGCTTGTAGTCGATGTCGAATCCCAAGGTCCTTGCGGTGGCGTGGAGATTGGCGCCATCGATGAAGAGCGCGATCCTGCTCGGTGCGGACATTTGGACGCTGCCGGAAATCGATGTCCAGGACGGAAACAGGAGCTTCCATCCGGACCCCAGGTCAGTGAGGCAAAAAGCTTAGGTAAGGTCGGGTCGCAGGGTCTCGCTTCTGCTCACCCGCATTCTACGGCGGAATCCGAGCTCCGACACGTCGGAGGCTACGCGCAATGTTTCCCGCCTCAAAGCATTTTTCTTTCGACGAAGGACTATTCCCCGATCGCCGTGAGCAAGTTGGGAGCCCCAGGAGTTGAACCTGCGGCAGCATGAGTCAGACAAAGGACAATGGGGAAGTCCCCCTGGCGGGTTGGCGGTGCGATGCGATTCGCTGTTTTCGAAACCCACCTGAGAAAGCGCGGCCGCACGTGGTGGTGGTTCTTGTGCACGGCCGACGGCCGGCGGCTTAGGCACGGGACGGAAGGCAAGCGCTCTACAGCCAGATATCGGGCCAATCGGGCACTGTTCGAGGCGCTGCTGTTCGCGGTGCCTTTGTCGGAGAGTACCCCCGACAGGGGCCGGTCCAGCCGGCGGCCCAGCCGCTCGGCCAGGTGACACCGCAGCCTGCGCGGCCTACGCGCTCTTCGCGCTTCGCCAGGGGCGTCTGCCCCGACATGACCAGCCGATTGCGCCTGTGCGCAGGGCGCCCCGACGGCTGCCGCGACAGGACAGTTCATGGTCGTGGGTCGGAAGCTACCGCCACCAACGCCGATCAAGGCGAACTGGCGAAGGAACTCAGCCTGTCCAGCAGGTCCAATTCGCGCAGCGCTTGGCGCGCTCGCCGGTCTCGGCGCGGCCGTGCGCACCCCGCGATCGGAGCACAGTGCGAGCTCCTCGCACGACAGACTGGCGGTGATGCAGTCGTGGCCGGACCAGGCGACGCCCGAGCGGAATCGGAAAGGCCGCAGCCCACCTGGAGCCGCGGCCCACTTCTAATCACTTCTGAAAAAGAGTAGCTGCTGAAATGCTCCTGCTCGATAGTTCCCCTTCTAAGCACAAGCGAGCCGAAACTTGGATTCCGGGATCCTACGGCCAAGGCCGCCTGGCGGTCTTGCGGCTTCTGCCGAAAGCGACCTGCGCGGTCAACGAAGGCAGGCGACGGATGGGACGGCGCATCGTCGCGGCCGAATGCTGCCGAGCCGCACTCTCCCTCTTGCCAAGCGTTGGCTGGAAGGTAAGAATTCGCGGGATTTCACAGCACTCTTGATTTGACGTCGTGAGCCAATTTTCCGATGGGGTCTCCCATGTTCGATCCTGCTACGACCGCGCTTTTGCGCTCGGTCCTCGATGAAGTCTGCGAAAGTGTCTCGCACCGCGAGATCGGTGCACGTACTCACGTCGCATCGAAAATCCTGGAAGCTGCGACTAAAGGCGAGGTCTCTCCGGAAGGGCTCAGGCAGGTTGGGCGCAACGCCCTTTCGCGCGCGCCGACGATGTGGCGCTGATTGATCCGGAGGGGGCGTGAACTTCCAGGTGACGGTCCTCAAGATCCTGGTGAGCTATCCGGACGGTTTCGCCGTCATGGAGGACCTCAAACGCGACATGGCGATCCTAGCGACCAGTGGCCCGGAATGGGCGGATCGGACCAAGCGCCTCGCCGCCCGGGTGCCGGACCTCGACATCTTTTCGCACAGGCTGGTCGAACGCATCGGCGGCGGGTGGAAGATCACGTCCAAAGGACGAGCGGTGCTCGAGCTCATGGAAGCCCGCCCTGCTGCGCCCGAACCGATCCAGGCGCCTTTGGTCGAGGAAGCTCCCGCTGCGATAGTCGCCGCGCCACAGGTTGCTCCGCTGCGGCAGCCCGCTGACCGGGCCAAGCGGCGGCGCGAACGCCGCGAACGCCGGCGCGAGGCGCGCGAACGAGCGAGAGCGAACGTCTCCTAGCGAGAACGAACGTCTCCTAAAGTGTCCTACAGAGCCGGCAAGGCACGAGACGGGAGCCGAACCCGCGCCCTGTCGATAGGCGCGACCGCTCCGCCGGCCCTGAGCACGTTCAGCACCTGCACTTGTATGGAGGGGCTTTCCGGCGGACGTCCTTTCAGTGGAAAGACGCTGCCATCGAGGTTACGGGCGACGCGGCCCGCCGCTGTCACGTGGCCTTGCCTCGATGCCGCGGAGCAACGGCCATCGAAAGAGTTTGGATGAACGCTCCCCGGTCTCAGCCGTCCAGCACAGTCGCAAGGAGGCGCTGTTTCCAAGACGCAGGCCTGATCGGGGGCCGCGCGCTATACGGCGCCAGCTAAACCGGAATCCCACGGATAATGGCCCCACATCAAAAAAGTTGACGAGGTGAGCCTGTCGTCATACTGGTCTGACCAAGATCAGACCAAACGAGATCGGGATGGAGCTCAAGCGCGCGTCGGAAGGCGAAAAAGGGTTTGAGAAGGTGTTTGCCTTCCTGCGCGAACGCCTGCTCGCGGGCTCGCTCAGGCCGGGCGACCGCCTGGTCTCGGAACGCGAACTCGCCGCCCTGCTCGGCGTTAGCCGGCCGATTGTCCGCGAGGCGCTGCGTGCCCTGATGGTGCTGGGCATCGTCGAGATCCGCGACCGCATCGGTACTGTGGTGACCCGGCCGGACGTTTCGGTACTGAACGACTTCTTCACCTTCGCCCTCGCTCACCAGGCGGACATGCTTGACGACGTCATGCAGGCGCGCGTCGCCATCGAATGCCAGGCGATCCGCCTCGCCTGCGAGCGCGCCAACATTGCCGATTTCGAACGGCTGCAGCGTGCATTGGCGAAAATTGGGGACACCATCGACGAGCCCGACGCCGGCGGCATGGCCGACTTCGAATTCCATCGTACCATCGTCGTGGCCGCGCATTCGGAGACGTTGACCGTACTGCACGGGTCGCTGGCGGGTCTGCTGACGCATTCGCATCGCAGCCGCCGCATGCAGGTGCAGGCCTTCCCGTCGATGAAGACGTACCTCATCGACGACCACCGGCGCATCTTCGACGCGATCATCGCGCGCGACCCTGAGCGAGCGGATGCGACGCTGCGCAAGCATTTTGCCATTGGCGACGAATACCGCAGGAGGGCCGTCGTCGGCGACATCGACAAGACCAGCGCCTCACGCTGATCGCGGACTAACCAAGAAACGGACGAATGACATGGGACGGAACGATAAGGGCAGCGTCGGCTTCATCGGCATCGGGACGATGGGCCTCGAGATGGTGCGCAACCTTCTGAAGGCGGGGCACGCGGTGCACGCGTTCGATCTCAACGAGGTCGCCGTAGCCGATATCGTCAAGGAAGGCGCGACCCGGGCCAAGAACCCGGCCGATGCTGCGCAAGGCGCCGACATCGTCGTCACCATGCTGCCCGACACGCCCCATGTCGAGGCGACTGTTTACGGCGAGCACGGGCTGCTGAAGTCGCCGCCACCCGGCAAGCTGATCGTCGACATGAGCACGATCTCGCCGGTCGCGGTCCGCCGCATCCATGCCGACCTGCAACAAATTGGCGTCAGCTTCATCGACGCGCCGGTCTCGGGTGGCCCGGTGGGCGCCAAGAACGCCGCCCTCTCGATCATGGCCGGCGGCGATGCGAAAGCCTTCGCGCAGGCCGAGCCGATCTTCCGCGCGATGGGCACCACCATCACGCATGTCGGCGCGTCCGGCGCCGGGCAGACCGTCAAACTCTGCAATCAGCTGATCTGCGGCATCAACATCCAGGCCATCTGCGAGGCCCTCGCGCTCGGGCGCGCTTCCGGCCTCGATCTTAATTTGCTGCGCCGGGTGCTGCTCGGAGGCTCCGCAGCCTCCTGGATGCTCGACAAGCTTGGCCCCGCGATGATCGCGGGTGACGTTTCCGCCGGCTTCCGGATCGATCTGCAGCTCAAGGACCTTCGGCTGGTGCAGGAGCACGCGCAGGCGCTGAGCGTGCCGCTGCCGGGCACGGCGCTCGTCACCAGCCAATATGTGGACGCGCGCGCGCATGGCGAAGGCAACAACGGCAACCAGGCGCTATTCCGCGTCTATGACCGCATGACCAACCAGACCACCGGCTGAACCTGACACAATGAGCGTGCAACTCGACTTCCCCGCAGTGCTGGAGCGTTGGCCGAGCTTTCTCGCCGGCGCCGCGCTGACGCTGGAGTTGGCGGTTTTCGCGACCGTGCTCGGCGCCCTGTTCGGCACGCTTGCAGCCGTCGGCCGCGGCTCGCACAGCGCGCTGATCGCCGGCGCCTGCAAGGTCTACGTCGAATCGATCCGCAACACGCCCCTGCTGGTGCAGATCTTCCTGGTCTATTTCGGCCTCGCCAGCCTGGGACTGAAACTCTCGGCCTTTACCGTGGCGGTAGCCGCGCTGACCATCAATGTCGGCGCCTATACCGCCGAGATCATGCGCGCCGGATTCGAGGCGATTCCACGCGGACAAATCGAGGCCGCCGAAGGGCTGGCGCTGTCACGCCTCCAGATCTACTGGCACATCATCCTGCTGCCGGCGATCGAGAAGGTCTATCCGGCGCTGACCAGCCAGTTCGTGCTGTTGATGCTGGCCTCTTCGGTCTGCTCGCAGATCTCGGCCGAAGAGCTCACCGCCGTCGCCAACTACATCCAATCGGACACCTATCGCGCATTCGAGACCTACATCATTGTCGCCGTGCTCTACATCATCCTGTCGCTGGTGATGCGAGCGGGCTTCTGGGGCCTCGGCCTCGTGCTGTTCCCGCGCCGTCGCCGGCTCGGCACACCGTTGTGATATGACCATGGGCGGACATCTCAACATTAACCATTTGATGTTCCTCGGCCAGGGCGCGCTGTGGACCATTGGTCTATCCGTGATCGCGCTGATCGGCGGCAGCATCGTGGGCTTCGTGATTGCGCTGGCACGCATCTCGCCGCTCAAATCGGTGCGGATCGCCAGCGGCGTCTATGTCCAGCTCATCCAGGGCACACCGCTGCTGGTCATCCTTTTCCTGGGCTACTTCGGCCTCGCCGCAATCGGCCTCAAGGTCTCCTCGCTCACGGCCGCCGGCGCCTCGCTGACACTCTATGTCGCCGCTTATCTCGGCGAGATCTGGCGTGGCTGCATTGAGTCCGTGCCGAAGCCGCAATGGGAGGCTGCCGAAGGCCTGGCGCTGAGCCGGACTCAGCGCATGATGAAGGTGATCCTGCCGCAGGCGATCCGCATCGCGACGCCGCCCACCGTCGGCTTCATGGTGCAGATCATCAAGAACACCTCGCTCGCTTCCGTCGTCGGCTTTGTCGAGCTGATGCGCTCGGGCCAGATCGTCAACAACTCGCTTTTTGAGCCTTTCGTCATCTACGCCATCATCGCCGTCGCCTATTTCACCATGTGCTATCCCCTGTCGTTGTTCAGCCAGAAGCTGGAACGTCGCATGGGGCGTGGCAAGTTTCACCTTGCACCGGCCTGAACATGCAGCAGAACGCCTCCGCCTCCGAACCGATTGTGTTGCTCCGCGACGTGCAGAAGAGCTTTGGCTCGCTGCGGGTGCTCGATGGTGTCAGTTTTGCCGTCGAGCGCGGCGAGGTGCTGGCGCTGATCGGCCGCTCCGGCTCCGGCAAGAGCACGGCGCTGCGCTGCATCGACCGCTTCGAGAAAGTCGACGGCGGCGAGATCGTCGTCTGCGGACATCGGGTTGACCGTCCCGACGTCGACCTGCGCGCGCTGCGCCAGGACGTCGGCATCGTGTTCCAGAGCTACAATTTGTTTCCGCATCTCACGATCGAGCAGAACATCACGCTGGCGCCCTGTGCCGTGAAGGGCATGACAGCGTCGCAGGCCAAAGACCTTGCGCGAAAAGTGCTGGCGCAGGTCGGGCTCGAGGAGAAGCTTCACGCCTACCCGGAGCAGCTTTCCGGGGGCCAGCAGCAGCGCGCCGCAATCGCCCGCTCGCTCGCCATGCAGCCGAAAGTGATGCTGTTCGACGAGGTCACGTCCGCGCTCGATCCGGAGCTCACCGGCGAAGTGCTGAAGGTAATCGAGCAGCTGGCGGCTGATGGCATGACCATGGTGATGGTCACCCACGAGATGGGCTTTGCCAAAGGCATCGCCGACCGGATCGTCTTCATGCATCGCGGCAAGGTTCACGAAACCGGACCTGCCTCGATCCTGACGTCGCCGACGACACCCGAACTCACGCAATTCGTGGGCACGGGAAACTTAAAATCATAACAGGGAGGAACTAGGAATGACCAACAAGACATTGCTGGGAGCTGCCGCCGCGCTGTGTGGCCTCGTCATGATGGCGGCGACGCCGGCATCGGCCGACTTGCTCGACGATATCACGCAGGCCAAGAAGATCCGCATCTCGACCGACCTCGCCATCCCGCCTTCGGGCATGATGGACTCGAGCATGAAGCCGACCGGCTCCGACGTCGAAGTCGCGCAGCTGCTCGCCAAGGACTGGGGACTCGAGCTCGAGTTCATCCAGACCACGGGGGCAACCCGTATCCCGAACGTCCTGACCGGCAAGGCCGACATCATCATTTCGACGCTCTCGGTGACGCCGGATCGCGCCAAGGTGATCGATTTCACCAAGCGTTATGCGACATTGCAATCCGACGTTGGCTGCCTCAAATCGTCGACGGTCAAGGACTGGCCCGACCTCAAGGACAAGTCGATCGGCGTCTCGCGCGGTACCACGCAGGACACGACCCTATCCAACATGAAGGACAAGGACCTCAAGATATCCCGTTACGATGATGACGCCACCATGGTGACGGCGGCCGTGTCCGGTCAGGTCGACTGCGTCGCCTCGTCCGCGACCATCATCAACCAGATCGGCGTGAAGAACCCCTCGCGCGTGTTCGAGTCACGGATACCGTTGGCGACCTTCGACCTCGCCATCGGACTGAAGAAGGGTGAGCCGCGCCTGATGGACAAGCTCAACGCCTGGATCACCGAGAACGTCAAGAACGGCAAGCTCAATGCGATCTACAAAAAATTCCACGGTGTCGAGCTGCCGCCGGATATGCGTAGCTAAGACCGGAAACAATCGTGGCAGCCGCACGCGGCTGCCACGACCCATGCAAAATCAAGAAGGGCATCACATGCGTCTCGTCATCGGATCCGACCACGCCGGCTGGCCGCTCAAGCAAACCGTCATCGACCACATCCGCAGCCTCGGGCATGACGTCGTCGATGTCGGCTCCTATGACGACAAGCCGGTGGATTTCCCCGACATCGCCCGCGCCGTGGCTCGGAAGGTGACCTCGGGCGAAGCCGCGCGTGGCATCATGGTCTGCGGCACCGGCGTCGGCGCCTCGATTGCCGCCAACAAGATGAAGGGCATTCGGGCCGCGGTCTGCCATGACATCCATTCAGCCCATCAGAGCGTTGAGCATGACGACGTCAACGTGATGTGCATCGGCGCGCAGATCGTCGGCGCGTGGCTTGCCGTCGATCTCGTCTCGTCCTATCTCTCCGCCGAGTTCTCCACCGACGAGGATTTCCGCCGCCGCGTCGAGAAACTGCGAGTCATGGACGAGCAAGGGTGACGGTTTCTCCGCCATGATCCTAGTGTTCGGATCGCTTAACATCGATCTGGTCGCCCATGTCCCGGTCATTCCGGGCCCCGGCCGCACCGTGCTCGCGCCCTCTTATCGGACCCATTTCGGCGGCAAGGGCGCCAATCAAGCCGTGGCTGCCGCGCGCATTGCCAGGCCAGGACGCGTCCGAATGGCGGGCCGTGTCGGACGCGACGAATTCGGCGACAGAGCGGTAGAGAATCTCCGAGCAAACGGCGTCGATTCGGATCTCGTCGTCAGATCGGACCAGCCGACCGGCTGTGCCTTCATCACGGTCGATCAGACTGGTGAGAATGCAATCACGGTGGCAAGCGGCGCCAACATGACCGCGAGCGCCGATGACCTCCCCATCGCACTATTCAGCCGTGACACAATCCTGGTGCTTCAGATGGAAGTGCCTTTCGCGGAAGCGCTGGAGGCCGCACGCAGGACGAAATCCGCCTCCGGTACCGTCATCTGGAATCTCGCACCGGTGCCGGAGTTGATGAGCCGCGAGATGGTGGTCGAGCTTCTCTCCGTGACCGATTATCTCCTCGTCAACGAGCATGAGGCTCTGGATGCCGCCAGGGCCATCGGCTTCGCCCTGCCGCCCGACTACGACGCCGCAGCCGCCGAACTTGCCAAGGCCGGCAACCTTAACTGCATCGTAACCGCTGGGGCGCAAGGCGCAATCGGCTTCACCGCCGATGGCAACCGTCTTCGCGCGCCTGCTCCCTGCATCACCCCCATCGATACCACAGGAGCCGGCGATGCCTTCGTAGGCGCGTTCGCGTCTATGGTAAGTGAGATAGTGCCGTTGCAAAAGTCTTTGGAAATTGGGTGCGAGGCTGCCGCTTTGAAGTGCCTTAACGAGGGCGCGCAGGACGGAATGCCGGTCAGAGGTGCGGTAAAGTCGATCGCCTGAATATCAGAGATCAATCAGGCACGATGGTTGGCGACAGGTTTCCTGGCTTGCGGGTGATCGCGTTCGCGGACGAGAGCACCTGTCGTTTGACGCCGGTTGAACAAGGGCCGTTCAACCCGACCAAGCGGACCCTCTCCGGAGGGACATGGCCGATTTCGTTCCGATCGATTCAGAAAGGTGCGCGTCATGACATCCGCCAAGCTTGTGATCGACAACTTTCACCTTGACGTTGGCAGGCAGGTCGTGGCCTGCATCTCGGCGCCGGTGGCGCTCATTGGCAGAAAACAAGCGTTCAGGCCCGGGCGATCGCAGTGGCTCGCCGGAAAGCATTGCTCGAATTGAAAGTGGCCCGTCATCAGCGAAGACCGAAAAACGCGTTGGAGCGGCTAAACGCGCCGCCGAATCGTATCGATGCTGTAGCCTTTGCGCCAGGAAAAGGCATCCGCACCTTCTTGCATACGGGCTGGTTCCTGGGCACGCATCCAGATAACGATACTGCGCTCTGTTACCGCTTGGCCCGGACCATGCCAGCTTTGCTTGCGCGGCAGAATTAACCAAAAAATCAAGTCGCCTTAATCCGGGCCAAATGTCATCTAGGCTCGGCGCCTCGGTGTGGGGCATCGCTGTGATCAAGGTCATCGTAGTTGGATTAGTTTGTGTTGGTGGGGCCGGAGCTATTGCTGCGGCCACCTCCAAGTCTGCTCCGGTGCCGACACCTTCAATTGCCTATCCTGCTGTAACCGGCAACAAGGCTGATCGGCTATCGCTGATCAGCCTCCAAGGCATTCAGCCGACGGTGGAGCAGGTTGCCCTCGCTTACACGCCACCTTCCGAGCCGAGACTACCAGCTCAGCCTCAGCCAAAAGAAGTAGCTAAGGCGAGCGCGCCGGGGTTCACTCCTCGCCACTGGCACGATCCTAATGACACCCGAGTCACCGCCAGGAAGCCAAAGGCGGAGTCTACAAAAAGCACCTCCCGAAACGTCTCCGCCACCAAGTTGGCTGATGCGCAAGACTGCCGGGCAGATGGCGTAAGCTCAATTTTGCGCAAGCTCAACTTGCAGCGCGCCTGCTCCCGCTAATTCCTGCGGAAGGAATTGTGCGCTGCGTCCAAGGTTGGATTTCTGACTGCTGAAGTGAAATGGCAGGCAGGTTTCGTTGCTGCCGCAGACGCTTATCATGCATACTCACTGATGCGCGGCTGAACAGCTCACCAGAATGGCTGAAACAGTTTGTGCTTCAAGGAGGACAACGATGCGTGGTTCTTACGTCAACTTTGTCTATTCGACTGCAATCACAGCGGTGCTTGTCGCGGCGATCTCGTCAAGTGCAAGTGCTCAAAAGAAATACGATCCCGGTGCGACGGACACCGAAATCAAGGTCGGCAACATCATGCCGTACTCTGGTCCCGCGTCCGCATATGCAACGATCGGAAAGACCGAAGCGGCCTACTTCAACAAGATTAACTCCGAAGGTGGCATCAACGGCCGCAAGATCAACTTCGTCTCCTATGATGATACGTACAGCCCGCCAAAGACCGTCGAGCAAGCCCGCAAGCTGGTAGAGAGCGATGAAGTGCTGCTGATCTTCAACCCGTTGGGTACGCCTGGCAACACCGCAATCCAGAAGTACATGAACTCCAAAAAGGTGCCCCAACTTTTCGTCTCCACGGGAGCAGCCAAATGGAACGACCCGAAGAACTTTCCGTGGACTATGGGATGGCAGCCCAGCTACCAGGTCGAAGCTCGCATCTACGGCAAGTACATCCTGCAGAATTACCCGGGCAAGACCGTCGGTATACTTTATCAGAACGACGACTTTGGCAAAGATTACGTCACGGGTTTGAAGGATGGCCTCGGTGAACAAGCGAGCAAGCTTATCGTTGTTGAGGCAGCGTATGAGACGAGCTCGCCTACCGTCGATTCTCAGGTGGTGCAAATCAAGGGAGCAAACCCGGACATCTTCGTCAATATTGCAACCCCCAAGTTTGCCGCTCAGGCGATCAAGAAAGTTGCCGAGCTGGGCTGGCATCCCGTTCAGTTCTTGACCAACGTCTCTGGTTCTATAGGCGGAGTCATCAAACCTGCGGGCTTTGATGCCAGCCAGGGCATCCTGTCTACCGCATACCTCAAGGACCCAAAGGATTCAGAGTGGAAGAACGACGCATCGATGAACGAGTGGCGATCTTTCATGACGAAGTGGTACCCTGAAGGTGATCTCGACGACTCTGCGACTGTCTTTGGCTACGGTGTGGCTAAGGGCCTGGAGCAAGTCCTCCGTCAGTGCGGTGACACGCTGACCCGTGAGAATGTAATGAAGCAGGCGGCCAACCTCGATTTTGAGATTGGAATTTACATTACGGGCACACGCATCAAAACAGGCCCTGACGATTTCGCCCCGATCGAGCAGCTCCAGATGATGCGATTTAAGGGAGAAAGCTGGGAGAGGTTCGGGCCGATCATGAGCGGTGCGCGAGGTTCCTGATCACACTCCAAGGCCGCTCCGCCTGCCGATCGAACACGCAAGCGGAGCGGCCGGACCTCAAAAGCATCTCCGAGGGAATCATCGGCCGAACAGCCGAGATGTCGAGTGCTGTCACAATTGACGGACAGTCAGCTCACCAGAAAGCAAAGAAACAGAAATGATGCAGTCTGAAATAGAAACCGAGCTGCGCGCACTGCGTTCGGAGCTGGATGCTCACGCTGCTGGAACCAAGGCTCGGGACATCGAATGGCGTCGGCTTGGGCTGATTGCCAAAGCCAGCAGCATACTATCCTCTTTGACCGGGCTGGGGTTCATCATCACCAACTTGCTGAGAACGTCGCCTAACACTAATTTCCACGACCAGCTCGTTATGATGTCCATCTTTTTTATCTTGTTGGCCGTTCCCCTAATGATTATCGGCCAGGCGCTGCATAGGCCGGCCCGATCCTGACCACCGGGAGAGTTGGCCGGTCGTGAAGATACAAGAACTCGGTGAGCTCCCATTGTAACGGCACAGACACGCAATAGTGCGGTCTGACTTGGGACCACGAACATGACAGGCTTTCGCACAGGGCTCTTCGCTATCGCAGCTGCGGCCGTAATCGTTTCGACCGTAGGCTCGGTCTCTACTGCAAGTGCAGGACCATATGATTGGATGAGCAACAAACCCTATGTTGCCTGCGTGCAACAGGCTTACAGCCACGGCCAGGTAATTACGCAGCTCTACGGTCATACGGCCGGTGTGATCGCCTGCAACCGCGATCGTCGCGCTTGCAACAGGGCGAATGGTTACCCGGATGCCTGATATTGTTCAGGAGTGAGCCGATTGATTCGCAATCGGCTCACCACACGTTCCGAACGTGCCCCGACCTGAATACTTCTATTCGCGCAAAAGTGGAATATCTCAGATGCGCTGGTTTCTTTTGAATGTTATTGGCATGTCGGTCGGCTTAGGAACGCTGCTCATTACGGTGTTTGATAACTGGATGAGGGGTTACAGCATCTTCTGGTGGGTTATGCTGGCGCTTCTCTCGATGTTCTCGATCCTAATCAACGCACTCATGTTGGTGGTGCGGGTTAAGCGGTCCAGCGCAATAGCTACACCTGCGGCGGTTCAAGAGAGTTAGCTGGATCCACGAGCTTTTGTTTTCAGGAAGGCCGCAGTTCGAAGTCTCACAGGAAAAGTGCGCGCTACTAGCGTTGATGGCCTAATCCGATACCAAGCTTCAATGCTTTCTGGCGCAAGGAACCTACGGACCTCTTCGTCAGCTTTGAAATCCTAGTCACGGGCGTTCTTGCTTTCGAATGAGCCCGCAACTCCTTCACGTCTTCCTTGGTGTATTCCCGCCTGACTGTCTTCTTTGGTTTTTTGGCCATGTCGATTCCTATTAACTGGAGTGGCGTTCTATCATGATTGGCTTGATCAGCAACCTGATTGCGCCGAGCAGCTGGTCACTTCCGCCCTCGGCACTCTGCATTCGACCATCGCATTTCTATTCGCTGCCGTTGGAGTACGGTTAGCTAATAAAGCGCCGTCAGCCTCCGGTGGAGGCCGCCTTCCCGGATCGGGTTCGAGCGTGAGATGATTTGCTCATTAAGTCGCAAGCAAATGAGCAAACGTGACGAGGGTTACGGTTCTGCCGGTCCAGAGCGGCGACGGAGTGCGCTCCTCGTCGACTCTACATCACGGACACTTCCGGAGGCGCATAGGTAGGGCGTTCGTTGGCCTTAACGTGATCCCCTGCAGCGGCCAGACCTTGGTGTCCGGCAGAAGGTCCAGATCGAAGCGTCGCATAAGCACCGCCAACACGATCGTCGCCTCCTGCAGCGCAAAGGATGATCCGATGCAGGTGCGGGGACCTGCGCCGAAAGGCAGGTAGGCGAAACGAGGCACTTCGCTTCTTGCCGGTGGCAGGAAGCGCGACGGGTCAAACATATCCCCGCGGTCCCATAGGCGCTCGTGCCGATGCAGCACGTAGGGTGCGATAACGATCAGGGACCGGGCGCCGACCTCATGAGATCCCAGATTGTCCGGCCGTTCGGACATTCGGCTGAGCGCGGCGATCGGCGGATAGAGCCGCAGCGCCTCTTCCACGACCGCCCGCGTCACCAGGAGCCGATCGGCCAGCCCGGCCGTCGGGCCGCTCAATTCGCGCACCGCTTCCTCTCGAACGCGTGTCCGCCACGCAGGCGCCTGCGAGAGCAGAAAGATCGACCACGCCAGCGAATTGGCCGTCGTCTCATGGCCGGCGGAGAGGAACGTGAGGATGTTCGACCTCACCTCGGCGAGGCTCATCGGCTGTCCCGTCGAAGGATCGAGCGCGCGGAGCAGCAGTGTCAGGATGTCGTTCGGATCGTCCTTGCCGGCCGAGCAGGCAAGTCGACGGCGCCGCGCTTCGATGATCTCGTCGATTACGCGCTCGAAGTAGCTCATTGTCCGGCGCAGCCTCGCCCGCCCCGGGCGCGGCACGAATTCCGGAACGCCGAATAGATCGAGCGCGCCGATGCGTCCGATGACCCCGAAATAGGCGTTCATGGCTAGGCGAAATTCTTCAAAGTCTCCGCCTATCCCATCGGAGAAGATGGTCAGGGCCAGGACCTTGAGCGTGAGCAACGTCATCTCGGCGGCAGCGTCGACCACGGTACCGTAACCGAGGCGGCTCCATTTGTCCGCGAGCTCGTGAGCCGCGGTTAGCACCGCCTCGCTAAAGGAGGCGACGGTCCGCTTTGCGAATAGCGGTGCCAAAGTCCGGCGCTGCACCTCCCAGCGGCTTCCTTCCACGCTCAATAGGCCGTCGGCGAGACCGGAGGATAGGATGCGGCGCTGGATCGGGTCCTTGCGATAATTGTCCGCGTTGTCGAGAAGAACGCGCTTGATCGCGGCCGGGTCGTGAACCAGAAATGCCCGGGCTAAGGGCAGTCTGATCTTCGCGATCGGTTCACGGAAGAACTCGGCGCTCCAGCATTCGAGAGGGTTCCTTCTCAGGGTCTGGATAATCTCGATCAGCCCGAGCCGCGTCGGCGGCGGCACGGGAGCCGGCGGTCGATATTCAGTACCGGTCTGACTGCCCGGACGATGGTCCATCAGTACGATGAACAGACCCTGACCGTCGTCATGCCGGTGTCCGCTTCCGCGCGTGTCCTGTAGACGTTGTCAGACGGGCTGACGACGGTCATGGAGGTATCGGTCGGCTTCTTGTCGATGATCGTGCACCTCTTCGTCTTCACATCCTGAGCGATGTAGAATTCGTTGGCCGCTAGGGCCGGAGCGACGAAAGCTAAAACGAGACCTGCGGCAGCAAACGGCCTGAGCTTCATATCTTCCTCCTTGCGAACGCCGGCGATTAGGCCGGCAAGGAACAACAAGAACGGCAATTTGTTCCTAAACCGGAACACTCCGGGCAGGCCCGCAGTCCAGATCGAGCCGCCGTACAGGACCCGCCTCGTCGTCCCCCGCACGCGAAAATCTGCTGAGCTCGGCTTCAAACTCGCCGTCTGGGCGGCTTTCCTCGCGGGTCGCTCCATCTCACCCTGAAAACATCCGCTGCATCACGCGGTCTCGGTAAACGAAGATGTGCGCCAGCGCGGCAGCCAGGTGGATCCCTATCAGAGCCAGCGTTCGACGCTCGCAGCCAGCCGCAGCACCTCGGATTCCGAGTAGCCGGCGATGGGCGCGACCGCCACGACCTTCGGCTTACACTCGGTGAGGGTGCCCGTCTTTGTCGACGACCAGCGTGTCGATGCGCTCCATGGATCTCGGGAGTGTCAAGGCCTGCTACGATCGGGCGGCCTCGCTTCCGGCGTGGTTGGCCTACCGGCTTGGGATCCACGTTCAGAGCGGCGTGTACCAGCACCACGATTGGCCCGGCAGGGATTGTCCGCGCGTGTTACGACACCAGGAGAACGGCTGGGGCGAATTTCTTACCAGTGCAACGCCAGCACAGAAATCTTAGGCCGGCCGACGCGCCTTGATCATAGGACCCGCCGACGGCCACCATCATGCCGGAGACGGTGCCGTGGCCTGAGCCGCGGCTTCGTCAGAGCGATTGTCCCGGCATTCACGGTGCGTTACGCAAGCAGGCGACGCGAGATCCCGTAAGGATGTGGGCCACTTCGGCGCCGTCGATGCGCCCGTTCTCGTAGAGCTTGCGCGCCGTCGCCTCAAGCGCCTCGCGGTGGCCTTCGAGCAGCGCGCGGCTGGCTGCCGCCGCCGCCGCGAGCTCGTCCGCGACCTCCTTGCGGATCTCCGCGAAATGGAGGAACTCTCGCGCGTTGCGCTTCGAACCGAGGTAGAGCAACCGCGACCGGCCCGTCAGACCGAGCGATCCGATCATTGCGGCTGCCAGCGCCGTCGCCGCCTCCAGGTCCGAGCCGGCCTCTCCGCCGGCGCCGTGCGAAACGTTGCCCAGGAGCATCTCCTCGCCTTCGCGCCCGGCGAGTATGACCTCCAGACGTCGACGATAGTCTTCAGGCGTGCCCTTGAAATTACTGATGTCGGTCCGGAAGCTGATGCCGCCGCGCCGCCCCGCCATGGTGACGGAGGCGAACACGTCTTTCGATCCGAAGTGGAGCACATCCGTAAGGATGTGGCCGGCCTCGTGCGCGCAGGTCCTCCAGAGCTCCTCGTCGGAGCGCCCGTCGGCGCCGCCCAAGACCTTGCTCAGGTCGTCAACGGTGATCGGGCGCCCCCCATCCTGGCGTGCCGCCCGATAGGCGTCCTTGACGACGCGCTCGACGTCGGCGCCGACCATGCCGAGCGCCGACTCGGCGAGACGCCTGATGTCCTGGTCCAGCAGATCGTGCTTCAGCCTCACGCGGAACATGCGTTCGAGCTCGTCGAGGTCGGGCAGGCCGATGTTGACGATCTTCTCCAATCGGCCGGCGCGAAGCAGCGCCGGATCGCAGCGCCGGACGTCGTTGCTGGCTCCGATCACGACGACGCCCTCGCGTCCCTTGATTCCGTCGATCTCCGCCAGAAGCGCGTTCACGACTTCCACGACATAGTCCCGATGAGCGTGAGTGAGTTCGGCCCGCACCGGGAACGAATCGACCTCGTCGATGAAGATGCAGGAGGGCGCCTTCGCGCGCGCCTCCTCGAAGTCCCTGCGCATGGCACGCAGCAGATGGCCGAGGTGCCCGTCGCCGGACGACTGCCATTGCGCCAACGTCGCCGACACGATGTGCAAGCCTGCCTCGCGCGCGAAGGCGCCGGCGAAGGTGGTCTTGCCACAGCCGGGTGGGCCATTCAGGGCGACGGCCGACCCCACCGCCGACCAGTGAATCGAGCCGGCCTTCCAGGCCTTGATGTCGGCGATAGCCGATTCGGCCCAAGTACGGGCCTCGCCCAAGCCATGGAGATCGCGGAGGCGCAGATCGCCGCCCTGCGGTTGCGCTGTCCTGGTGGCGATCTGGCGCCGCAGCTCCTGGATACAATCCGCCGGCGTGCGGTCGAAGCGGACGGCGATCGCGAGATCGGTCGGGGTGACGCGCTCCACCAGTTCCGGTTCGAGCTCATCTCGGAGTCGGCGGCCGGTCACGATCCTGATCGTGCTCGCGATGGTCGAGGCGTCGAGCGCCGGAAATTCGACGCGCTCGGTCGCCGCGGCGATCAGGACCGCGGGCAAGTGGGTGTTCGCCATCGGCGAGATCGCCACCAATGGCAGCGCGAGAGCGAGAGCGCCGAACGCAGCCTTCTCGATGCTGGTCTTGGAGGAGCCTTTCGGCGGCTCCTTCACGACGACGTAGAGCGCGTCGAGCTGCTCGCGCCGGCGGTGCCGGTCGCCGTCGATCGCGAGCAGCCGGTCCGGATCCATCGACAGGGCCTGGTGCCAGACCGAGCAGACGTACTGCATGATATGCGGGTCGGGGACGTCGACGACCACCACGGGCGCGCGCGACCGCATTGCCTGGAACAGGCCGGGGGTCTGGTCGAACAAGCGCGCGAAATTCAGCGCAGCCGCGACGCGGAGCGGGTCGACGGCATGCGCGCCGGGGTAGGCCGGACGCAGGCTGCGGGGAGGGGTGGGCCGATCATCCTCCTCGAGCTGCGCTTCCGCGGCCGCTGCGCGCAACGAAGCGAAGCCCACCCTCGGTGCGGTCGCTGCGGCCCGCACCGCCCTTTCGGCGGCGGCCCGCTCGGTACGGAGCCGGAAGCGGACGGAATCCCGCCACCCGCGCCGATAATACCCGAGCTCGAAAGGCCCCATGCTGGACAACGAGCCGACTTGGGGCGGATCGCCGCCGCCGGAGACAGTGATGGTATGGCAGCTCGGAGTCGTGATGGACGTCGTCATGTTCATGGTCTCGTCTCTGGGTTTTTCGTCTCAGTCGGCAGCTAGGGCGGATGCACCTTTCCGAACGCAATTCTGGCGATGAGCTGGCGCAGATCAGGCATCGGGCACCTCCAGGACGAACGTGGGATCGAACGCGACGCCCTCGTCGGCGTAGCCGCGGGGGTTGCTGATGAAGCGGGTGCGGCCGCGCCGGAAATCCATCCGACGGTGCGTGTGCCCGGTGACGACGTAGTCGGGGCCGAACTGGTCCAGAAAGCTCAGCTCGGACGTGTAGGCCGCTGAGATCAGGGAGCGCTCGTGCGGGGGGGCGACGGCCTCGAATGTCATTCCGTGGTGGGCCAGCAGCATCGTCGGCCCGGAGTGCTGGTTGGCGAGCTCGGCTTCGAAGAAGCGCCTGGAGTCGTTGTGCAGCGACAGCGCCTCCTCCGGCCTGAACCGGCGCCACGGGTCGCTGGACCACTTGATCTTCTTGTGGTCACGCATCTGGTCGCCGGCGGCGCGCATCGCGGCGGTGCGCAATGTCGGGCCGAACAGCATGTAGTCGGTCCAGAGCGTGGCACCGAGGACGCGCAAGGAGCCGAACCGGGCCACGCCGTTCTCGAGCAGGTGGACGCCGATTTCACGTGCCCGGGCGCGGCCCGCCGCCAACTCGGCCCCGAGCGCGGTGCCGTAGTATTCGTGGTTGCCGGCCACCATGACCACCTGAACCGGATCGGGGAACGCGCGGCGCAGGGCATCGATCGCCTTGACCAACCCTTCGCAGGTGTCGCCGGCCACGGCCACGACGTCGACGCCGTCGGCCAGGGGCGGCACGCCGCGGCTCGGGTCGAGGTGCAGATCGGACATGATCTGGAGCCTCACGACACACCTCCCTTCCGCGGCTTGGCGCGCTTGATCGCCATGGCGAAGGTACGCACCAGCCAGCTCGTCGCCAGGCGCGCTTCGCGCTTGCTGGTCGGGAAGAACCGGCGCATGCAGTGCGACATCGTCAGGCACGCGGCCGCATCGCCTTCCGCTGCGCAGGCCGCCAGCGCCGTCATGACCAGGTCGAGACCGTTGATCGTCACGCGCTGCGGATCCAGCCGCAGCGCGAGGCCGACGGCGGCCGCGCCGTCGCCGCCCGCAGCGGCGCGCCACGTCGGCACCTCCAGGATGGCGATGGTCGACAGCGTCCGGCGGAGCTGTTGCGCGGTGGATTCGTCGAAGGCTTCCGCCGGCTTCGTGCGCCACCAGGTGACGCCCGGTGCCGCCTGCGGCCTGCCCTCCCGATCGGCACGCGAGCTGCGTGCCGCCGTGTTCTTCTTCGTCATGCTCGCTCTCCTCTCAGGCAATGCTCCGCCCTCCGCGGAGAAGCTCCACGTGCGAACTCTGCCTATTTGCTTGAATGCTGGGAGACGCCGGCGCCTAGCCGGTCGCCTCCCCCCTAACCACACCGGACCACGCCCTAACTCACCGGACCACAGCCCACCACAAACCCTCTATTCCAGGCGCTCGACTGAGAAGGTGCCGTTCTCGGGCACCCAGTCTCCGAGACCGCGCAGCACGCCGCCGATCGAGAACACCTCGAGCACCTGATCCAGATCGAGCACTGTCGGAAGGAAGCGGGCGACGAACTCGATGCGCCAGCTATCGAAGCAGGGGCGTGTGCGCATGGTCTTGTTCGAGCCCACCCTGACCGCCGCGCGGAAGGCGTACTTGCCGCTGGCCCAGAGTTCGTCCACGTCCCGGGGACCGTCGTAGATCAGCGGCGCGTCCTCCTCGACGACGAGACCGGCGGAGGCGAGCTGGCCCCGGCGCACGGTCTTGGCGGCCCGCCGGAAGACCGCCATGAGCGCCTCCGACGGGATGCAAGGCACCCCACCGCTCAGCCACAGGCCGCCGTACCATTCGGTCTTCGCGATCATGCGGTGGTCAGCTTCCGTCTTCGGCCGCTTGGAGGTGAGCCTCGCGAGGTCCCGCGAGATCGGATCCAGCGGGTCGGCGAGCCTGCCGGAGTGCATCAGCAGGCGCTTCGTGCCGGTGATGCCGAGCTTGATGCTCTCCGTATTCATCACGCCACCTTGCCGGTTGCGGACGCCCAACAGCGCGGATCGCGGAGCCGGACGACGTCGGCGCGCTTGGGCTCGATCTCGGCGTACTGGCGGGCGCGCAGGAAGTTCGTCACTTCGCGATGGCATTCGTGGCAGAGCGCCGTCAGGTCCTCGGCACGCTCATCACCGAGGTTCGCGTAGGTGCGGTGATGGACTTCGAGGGGATCGTCCGGCGTCGCCTCCTTCGGGCAGAGCCGGCACTGATGACCCGACGCTTGCAGTTCACCCAGTCGCGCGGCGCCGTGGCGCCACTTCGAGCTGGTGATGTGCTTCCGGTAGAAGTTCACGGTCGCTCCTTCGTTCTAAGGGATAAATCACATTGTGATATGTCACATATTACCGACGGTCCCGCAATAGGCTTCGCTCAATCGACGTGGATTCCGGATGCTATGGTTAACGTTTGGTGAAGAATGCTTCGCGGTCGGACTGTGCCGAAGTGCTCAGTCACAGCGTCCATTCCGCCGCGCTGTCGTTCTCAACATTCTGGCCCGTCAACGTGAACCCGCCCACCGGCCAACATCATGACGCCGGCCGCACTGACGCTCCATCATGCACCGACCGCCGATGTGCGCGCTAAGACGACCTCCGGACGACCATCTGATGGAACGAACCCAAATGTTCGACCTCATGGGCGAACTCAAGCTCTACGGCACGAAGGTTGCCTTCGACGAGATCACGGCGACTGCAGTCAAGCGCCAGCACGAAGCTCAGCGCATTGTCGGCGACCTGCTCAACGCCGAGATCAACGAGAGGCAAGCCAGGTCGATCAAATACCAGCTCACCCATTGCCAAGCTGCCGCTCGCCAAGGACATCGCTGACTTCCAGTTCGACGGCACGCGGATCAATCAGACTCTCGTCAATGCTCTCGCTGGCGGCGGTTTCATCGCCCAACAACGCAACGTCGTGCTGGTTGGCGGCACCGGCACGGGCAAACCCCACTTGGCCATTGCCATCGCCAGAAGCTGCATCAGATCCGGTGCCCGCGGCCTCTTCTTCAACGTAGTCGACCTCGGCAATGGTCTCGAGACCGAGACCAGCAATGGACGGCAAGGTCGGCTCGCCGAGCATCTGACCCGGATGGACTTCATCGTGCTGGATGAACTCGGCTACTTGCCCTTCTTCGCCCAGTCCGGGGCCAGCTTCTCTTCCAACCTCGTCAGCTCTATGAGCGCGCCTCCGTCATCGTAACCACCAATCTCGCATTCGGCGAATGGCCAACCGTGTTCGGCGAGGCCAAGATGACGACCGCGCTGCTCGACCGGTTGACTCATCACTGCGACATCGTCGAGACCGGCAACGATAGCTGGCGGTTCAAAAGCCGAGACGACGATCACGCCACCCGCGCTCGTCTCGCCTCCGCTATCCCGGCCAGCTCCAACGAGACGAGCGCTACCAGCCACCCCGCCGCGCAAAAGGGACAAAATTGGACGCCGATGATGAGTCAAATTTGCAAGCCGATTGGTAGGCTGAAGCAAAACACCACTTCCAGGCTGGAAGGCGAAGACGAACTGTACGTCAAGAACAAGCGAAGGCGCGACGCCCTCAAGGCGATAAGGGACGTCTTCGAACGAAAAGGAATCGAGTTCATCTTTTCCACCGATACGTCGGGTGAGGGTGTGCGCAAGAGGAGTCCGAGCTAAAGCGAAGATTCGGCCTTTCGCGATGTCTACCGCGCAGGAGCAGCGTACGAATTCAAACCCATCCCGTCGAGTCGACCGTAGTCCTGAGATCTGATTCACAGGGCTGACCAATGCGACGTTCCGCGCTCATGGAGCTGCAACAATCTGCAACAAGAAAGTAGGTAGCCGGTTCACCTCATCGGGACGCGACCCTCAGCATGCGCGCGGAATGCATGATCGGCACCATCCATGCAGTTCGTCCTGAACCCGGTAATGTACCCTCACGCTCCTTGATGCCCCAGTCTTACACGGGACGAGAGCCACCTTACCGTACTTCTGGACATTCGGTACGCAGGCGTCCGCGAGCGGCAATCGCGGCCGTTTCGCCCGATCAGGACGTTGAGATCGGCAACGAGCAAAACCGCCTCGCAAAAACGAGCAGCCCGGGAAGCCGTCGACCGCACGACAAGCGAGGCCATCGCAGCGAACGTACCGAACGATTTGTCGTACTCCGGGCAAGATGGCTGCGCAGCACGATGAAGGGGGGTGCGGGGTAGAATTACTGACGGTCAAGTCCGGTCAGGAGAGCCGCGGACCGTGCTGCCATTCTCGCCTGTCGGCGATAGGCAGCAGCGCGCCTCACGCTTAAACTCGTCCATTTCCTTCGCGAGATCGTTCAAAAGCTGATGTTGCTCATCGTGACTGATCGCACCGCTTGCCAATTTGCGATAGCGATCGCGGTTCGACTGGCTGAAGAATTTCAACATTCCTGCTGCCGGCCTCCGCAACCCGATACTTCTGTGCGATCTGCTCATCGCAATCTTGCTCCACCGATCGAGGGATCTCGCGCGAACGCTGTCACCATATCGCGTTATGTATCCGCTGAAAGCTCAGAGCACACAAACGAATTGTGTTGACGTTTCAATGCAACGCGATTGCAGGGTTGTGCGGTGGACTGTCGCTCGCGTAACGATGAGGAGGAGGGTTCGAACCGATGATGAGGTGCTGCGGCCCACTTGCTGATTTTCATGAAGCGTCCCGTCCATCGAGCTTCCCTTCGCCATCTCCCGATGAGACGGCTGGAGTACAACCGGGCCGTTCCGCCACAACTGAACCGACCGCCTTTGTTTGCGCAAACTACCTCGATTACCTGCAGAGATTTCGACGTGAACCGACGTTTCTGCTTCCGGCCGATCGTCTGGCTCGATCCCGGAGCTTCTGCGGCGATCTGCCTTCGCCATCTGCTCGTTCACGTCCTCGTTGACGATCACCCGTGGTTCTTGGCGCGGTGGACGGTCCGAGGGGCGCTTCCAGCAGGCGCGGTTCGGTTGGCGCAGGCCGCGGGATGTCGAACGCTGCCCCGTCGGCGAGAACGGCCGGCTGGGGGCCTCCGATGCCGATCCCGACCGCAAGCCCGAGTGGCCGGAATGATCGCCTCCAACGTCGTTTGCGCCGACACGAACCATGCGCCGGCGATGGTCGACACGTGACGTTCTTCATCTTGCGATCCGCCGATGAATCGCGATTGGGATCAGCCGGTCTTGCGCAAGAAGATGCGGTCGGACTCGATCTTGATCTGCTTGGGATCGGGATGGCGGAAACTTTCCCTGCGGGCCGCGCTTGTGGAACGTTGGCCAATTCGCCGCCGCGCCAACTCAGTCGTCTCCCCGTTGCGTTGTGTCGGCGGGGCAAGCCATGAGGAATGACGGCCTGACCGGAGGTCAATCCCCGTCATCGCACGAACAAGCAAAAAAACGAATTCAGTTTGACATTTTGCTGCATCAACTATGCTATGGGACAATGGATATCGAACTCGCCAGAACGTTCATCGAGATCGTGTCAACCGGTAGTTTCATCAAAGCTGCCGACCGCTTGCATGTCGCGCAGACTACGGTCAGCGCGCGTGTGCGCCTCCTTGAGCAGCAGCTCGGGCGGCCGCTGTTCGTTAGAAACAAGGGCGGTGCGAGCCTCACCCCGGCTGGTGAACAGTTCCTTCGTTTCGCGCCGACTTTCGTGCAATTGTGGCAGCGCGCAAAACAGCAAGTCGCAGTGCCGGAAGGACACAGCGCTGTCTTGACGATTGGAAGCGAAGTTAGCTTATGGCGACCGCTTTTGATCGAGTGGGTGAGGGCGATGAGGCGATCACACCCGGACATTGCACTTCGCGTTCACGTCGACGTTCCTCAGGATCTGGTTACGCACGTTGCTGCCGGGCTTGTAGATATCGCGATCATGTACGCTCCCCAACATCGACCAGGGTTGGAGGTCGATCTGGTCATGGAGGAAGAACTCGTTCTGGTGACAACCGATCTCGCAAAGTATCACGAGAATGATCCTCGATATGTTCACGTCGAATGGGGTTCAGAGTTCGCTCTTCGTCATGCGGTGAGCTTTCCGGAAGCGGTGCCGAGCCTTGTAACAAATCTCGGTCCGCTTGCGCTGAGCTATATCCTCATGGAGGGAGGTTCCGGATACTTCCGAATGCACGCGGTTCAGTCATATCTTGCCGAGGGCGCACTTCACCTGGTTCCTGGCGCGCCTCGCTTCTCATTCCCCGTTTATGCCACACACGCGACAAATGTTGATGCCGCAGCTTTGGAGGCGGCACTCGTCGCGCTGCGCAAGGCTGCAGGCGTCGGGAAGTAGCTCGACAGGAAAGCGTGGCGACTCGTTCAAGAACACGTGCAATCGCGTCAGCATTGGCGAAGCGCTAATGGCGACGGTCCGATTAGGTCTGTGGTGAAACTCCGCTCGCTCGCACTTCAAGTACCGCGAGGCTTCGTTCCCTACCGCGCTCGGTCCAACGAATTGACTGCCCAGGTCCAAGTCCAAGGAGGGCGGTGCCAATCGGACTTAGAACCGAGATGCAGTTAGCGGTTCTGGTTTCGTCCGGAAGAACGAGACGACCGCGACGAAGATGTGAGGTTCCAATCTCGACGAACTTCACCTCGCACCCGAGTCTGACGGCCGAACTCCATGCGGTGGTGTCTGAAATCATATCGGCGCGATCAATCTCCTCTCGAAGAAGGCAATCGGTATCGACGCTCCTCGTCGGAAAGTCTTGAAGCAGCCTGAGCAGCTTTTGTCGGTCCATTCTCGTTAGAACTATGCACGGTCGGTCAGGACGTCTCTGTTCAGCGTTGGTCATGGTACTCTTGTCCCGGAGAGCATACCCTTCCCATCGGCCGCCCTCGACGACAAACGATTTTATTTGACAGTTCAATGCAATGAAGACGCTGGGTTGAGCGACACAGATCCAATGCGGCAGCGTGGCAAAAGTCAGAGAAGAGTTACAAACCGCGCTGTGCAATTGCCACAGGGCCAACCTGACCGCACGACCGTGCGGGCAGTTCGCGACAAAACGGCGCGGACCAACGGAGTATCTTGATTTCGCTGACCGTCGCGCCAAGTATGTTGGCATGATTATCATTGCGATCGATCAACAATATTGCGTCGAGGGCCACCTGCAAATTGGCAGGTGACCCGGATCGCCTTAATGGCTGTCCGGGATAACTATTTTTACAATAATCTTTCCTGCTCTGTCACGAGGTGCGTAGAAGCGCTGCGCTCGTATGACATGAGCCTGTCGGCAAGGGTGCGGCGCGATACGAAGCTCGGTCATTTGGCGACCGGCGACTTGCCGCACTATCGAGCTAACACCGAAGGAGTCAAACGATGACAGAGGCGAGAGAGATCGGGCGATCGTACATGAACGCCGCGAGCGATGTAGTTGCGACCATTGCAGACCATAGTCGCAAAACCGTGCAACTGGCCGGTAACAACACGTTGCAGTCATTTGCATATCTTGCCCGACTTGCAGGCGCCAAAACTGGAATGGAAGCTATCGAGGTTTCAGACGCGTATTATCGAAATCAGCTAGATGGGCTGGGCAGCACGCGAACAATCTGATCGACCTAACCCGGAGGATGCAAAGCATATGTCTAGCCCCCCCTGAACGCCAAGAGGCGGACGAAGGCGTCCTACTAGCTTGTGAAAACTGAGGAGTATTGCGCGATGTCAAACATCCGATTCGATTCCACCGAGCAATTGCCCTCGATCGTCATAGCGCGACAAGACCATGCGCGGCTTGAACGGTTAGCCGATGATGCCGTGAAAGAACGTCATCCGGTAGGCAAATTCCTGATGTCAGAGATTCGCCGGGCCGTCGTATTCGATACGCACCAGGTACCGGATGGTACTGTGCGTCTCAACGAGCGGGTGACCTACAGGGTCGATGGTGGTCGGCAGCCCGAAAGCAAAATCCTGGTGTGCCCGCACGATCTTAGAAACGGGCTGATGGAACTATCGGTCCTCTCACCGCTTGGTGCCGCCCTTCTCGGAATGAGCGTTGGGCAGCGCATGAAGTTCTTCAGTCTGGAGGGCGGGCTTCATTCCGTGATTGTCGAAAGCGTCCTGGCACCAGCGGGAGCACCCGTGTTGTTTCCGGTACAATCCCGTCGCAGCGCCCGTCGGACTTCCACTAACTCTCCGGGGCCCGATGACGACGGCCCTCAGGCGGCTTAGGAGCGGTTGTGTTGGCACAGAGCTGGATAGCTCGATAAGATTTCAGGATTGGGAAATGGAGCGCGACAAAGTAGCTGAGATGAGACCGCCAATTGCCATCGATGCTGATCATTTCGCTAGACTATCGGCGCTCTCGTCGATTGCAAGCGGGCCGATGGCCGAGGTGTGCGAATATCTTCGGGAGGAACTCGAGCGGGCGCATGTCCTCCCGGCAGATAAATTGCGTCCCGATATCGTCAGTTTCGGCAGTAAAGTGAAATTTCGGGATGAACAGACCGGAAAGGTTCAAGAAATAGTTCTTGTGTATCCGCTTGATGCCGATATTGCACGCCGACTGTGTCCGTGCTGACGCCGGTCGGCGCCGCACTTCTAGGACTTTCGGTCAATCAGACGATTTCGTTCCGTACCAGAACCGGCAAAAGGCGCGAGCTCACCGTGCTCAAGGTCGGCCGCGAAGACTAGCCGGGCGCCGAAGGGAGAAAGTGGGCGCGATGGATGCCATCGCGTCCACTTTGATCCAATCAGCTCATTGCTGGGTTGCAATTGCTATATCTAATCCGACCGATGTCGATTGTGTCGCGGAGTCGCATCGTGCTCGATCTCCCAAAGGGTCCACACCAGGGCAATGCCCAGGCAGACAATAATTGCCAAAAGGAGCAATGTCAGTTGGGGCGCTGTGAGCGCGGGGATGCCGATCGCATGCTTAGCGAAATGTTCGAGCGGCAGAGGCATTGCATCCGTTGCGATCGTCCGCGTTCGGCGTCCCCATGGGGCCTCCTGAGTTGTCGTCCATTGTGCGAGTCTTGCAAACGAAAAATGCTGCGAGTTCTCATCGATAAGAATGCTGGGTGCAACAGCCGGCAAGCCGTGCGCGTATGGTCGTTAGACTGAAGAATTCTCCTGCCATTTTCATTGGGCCAATCGGCATCAGCCGATGATGGTTTTCGTTTGTCAAATGTTGATCGACGTGTAGGTTGATCTCAACGTGGTCCGCGCGTCAGGAGCGGCAAAAATGCCGACAGACCATGCACCCGAGGAACCATTGCGTGGCCGCCGATGTTCCGAGCTTCAACGTATGTCAAACCAAGGACTCTGATGTACAAAAGGATTCTCCTGGCTTTTGATGGATCACCGGATGGCCGCGACGCACTCGTTCATGCCCAGAATGTGGCAGCCGCGTGCGGTTCGACAGTTCATCTCGTTTCGATCGTTGACTCGCCCGAGCCAATGCTCACCGTCGAAGGAGGGGCATCTTTTTTCGTGGATCAGGGAGTTGAAACGCGGGCACTGCTCGACGAGGCTGTGAGGCAGCTCGCGGGCACCGGATGCGCGGCAACAGGCAAGCTGAACTATGGGAAGCCGGCAGAACAGATAATTCTCGCCGCCGTTGAGATGGGCGCGGATCTGATTATCGTCGGTCGCCGAGATCAAGGAGCGCTCGCCAGCTACTTGAATGGCCCGGCAGATGGATCGACCTTGCCTCAACTGCCATGCAGCGTGCTTGTAGTGGCGAAGTCTGAGAGCACGCAAGCAGCTTAACGCCCATGAGGCTCAAACGTGGCTACCGAGCGCGCAGCCTCAGTCTTTCCTTTTGTCGAACCCCGGTGCACCACCAACCCTTCCTGGTCTGGCGCCGACTGATGATGCTCGCCTGAATCGAGTTCGCAGCAATTTGACTGTGCGGCAAAAGTCCGCAGCTGCCTTGGGATCGCGTCTTTAGAGCATACATGAGAGCAATCATGTTTGATCGAGTTTCCAATCATTCTCCCCGCAGCTAGGGGGTATCGACAAATCCGCTCGTGAACCGGCGTGCGCCTGCTCGCGCCCGGATGTCCGAAGCCCCCAATCTGGTTCCGCAGTGAGGCAGGGCCTCGTCTTGCGGTTACAGCCCCCGAGGATGTTGAAATGAATATTGTTGTTGCGGCAAACTCTTCACCAGCTCGAGTCGTGCCTTGCGGCAGGCGGGCATGCTCGCACAAGCCGGGCGAGCGCCCTTTCGTTCTCGCCCTTGATACACTCGTCGATCGCCACCCGATGAGCATCGTGTCGCGCGACCTCGGGAGCAGCCGCTGGTCTCTGCGGACCGAGGGCTTGCCCATGCAGTGATCGGCAGCGTCGTCTCGCATACGTCGGACCTGCTGGTGATGGGGACCAACAACCGGTCCGGATAGTCTCGGGCGTTGGTCGCCAGCGTGACAGGAGCGGCCCAGCGTTCGCTCAAGGTGGACATCCTCGCGGTCCTTCCCGCCGCACGCTGATCGGACGCTGCCTCGCAGAGGGTAGCCGCAGGTATCCATTCCCAAGCCGCGCATCAGCGCGGTCGCGGAGAATAGGTCAGCGGGCTTCGATGCCCGCCGAAATAGGAGAGAGTAGTCGTGACAAGAGAAATCGAGACCCGAGAACAGCGCGAGTGGCGGGAACTGGATGAGGAATTGGACAGGCAGCTGGAACAAACATTCCCCGCGAGCGATCCGCCGAAAATCACGCGCCCTGCTCCAGCTAGGGGAAGCAGGTAGGGCAGAACGGTCCGGCCCATGTCGCTTCCGCGGCCGCGGATCATTGGCGCCCTGACGGTCTTTCCCTATTCTCTCCGCCTAGGCGGCTGGCGCCAACGAGGATGATGAATGTGATCGGTATCGTGTCTGTGAAGCGTGTGCGAACGGATCGTGGCGCCGGATGCGAGCACGCGGCCGAGGCTTTAGCTTCCGACGATGTGGTGAACAATCAGCGCTCCGGCGAAAAGCAAATCGCCGGCCGATGTGACAAGGTGTGACTATGCGGCAGCATTGGCGCGCGCGCATCACCACGGGCGTCCCACTCGGAAGCGGCTCGCCCGGCGGATCACTGTAGCGGGCTTCTTTGAATTCCCACTGCCGGCGGCGGCGCTGGGCCATGAGGACGGCGCAGTCATAGCGGTTCTTGATCGTCGGAGACTACTGAACGCACCGATCCAGGCGCGCGGGCCCTGCGATTCGGTGTTTCTAAATATCCCCCGCGCGAACTCGGCTTTGACCCATCGAGATCGCGAGAAAACCTTCCTAATCAGGAGATAGTCAAGTCTCGCATCGCGCTCGGTTGGCGTTTGAATGCGAGCGAGACTAAGACGCTCCGGAGGTGCTCCGGCCGAGCAAGAACTCCCTAAGAACGACGGCATCGTTGTGAGCAGCATCACGCGCTGCGAAAACGAGCGTAATACGCCCGCGTTGGGCAAGGGCGCGTAGCTCGTCAAGCCGCTCGCGGTGCCGGCGCATCTCTTCCGAGTAACGGCGGCGGAACTCGGGCCAACGATCGGGATTGTGCCCGAACCACTTCCGCAGCCCGGTGCTAGGCGCAATATCCTTGGCCCACAGGTCGATCGCCGCGTCCACTTTCGTGACACCGCGGGGCCAAAGACGGTCTACCAGAATTCGCGTGCCGTCACCGGAGTGAACAATATCGTATGCGCGCTTCAACTTGATGTTCTCCGCGACAATCCTGCTTCCCATCGATGCCTCTCCCTTTTCTCGACCGGTCCGTTCGATTCCGAGCGACGATCTAATCTGTTCCGATTCTACTCGATGATCGTGCGACCGTACTCGCCGGTGCGGTCTTGCTGACGACGTTGATCGGCTCGCCGGGTTCACTGGTCGAATTCCGCACGTTGTTTCCCGAAACGGCGATCGAGATGAATAGCGCCCCGACGACCACCCACACCGTCAATCCACCGATCCCATCCTCTGCCCAGGGCGCGGCCGATGAGGGAGGGCCATGCGACGGCAATAGATCGATCAGGCGACCAGCCAGCACGAGTGCCTCCGACGGAGACCATTGCTCGCTCTTCGATTGTGAAATCGTCGCGGCAAAGCTTTGTATCGCCTGAGCCTTTGAAAGGTTGGTTAGGCGAGCCGCCTCCTGCCAGGGATCGACGTCATGGCGTGCGAGTAGTGACAAGACGCTCAAGTTGTTCTGGTCTGTCTCGCATATCGAGGCAAACAGGAACGCATCGTATTGAGAGTTGAGCCCGCATAGTCCGGCCATGATACCCTCCCATGACCTCATTGCTTCATCGGCGCCGCGGCGTCCTGCGCGCCGTCGGCGGCATTTGATTGAGCATCACAATATTGATCGGTGCTTCAGTCGCAACTTGGGCACACGGGCGCCCCGCCATGTATCGCCCGTGGCGACATGCGAGTTCGCGCAATAGCGGGTAATCTTGGGGGGATCGCTTGCCGGAAATGTATCCTCCAGCTCCCGATTCAGTTGACGGTCGATCTCTTTCTTCTCCCGCTGTGCAAAAGACTCTCTGGCGGTCACGACAATCTCCCTTTGTTTCTGCATGTGTCGCGCGACACGAAAGGACTGCTGGCCCCACGCGGGCTATGCGGCTATGCGTTCAAGCTGCTCGACTTGCTTGCGGTGTAGCAGCAGCAAGTAGATGAGCTTCGCATTCAGTTTGGAATCGAAGATGTCCACGACGGCATCCTCGATCATGTCGGCCAGCATGGCCTGATTGCGGCTTGCGAATCTTATCCGGCTTCGGAGGCTGCAATCGATACCGGGAATGGAGTCCGCCGCTTTTGCGCGAAGCATGCCGGTCCCACCTCTCGCGGCAATCTCCTTTCTGAGCAGGATGCAAATCGCTCCCCGGCCCATTTCGGCCTCCAAGGCCAGGTCTGCAAGATCGGTGCAGGCCGCACGACCGATCGCCGCGTATGCGGTCAGGCCGATGTGTTCTCCACTAAGCAGCTGCTTGAGAAAGCTCAGTATCTCCTCTTTGGACCAATAGCCAAAGTAGCTGGAGTCGAGCGCTTTCGCCTTGAGAGAAGAGGGCGCAAACTGCCGGATCGTGACGTCTGTGTTTGTCTGTTGGGGTAACCGGGCTTTTCGCATGATGTCGTTTCCCTGCGAGAACGAGAAGGGTCTGCAGTCCTTGGCTCATTGGGCCATCGATGTCTGGGAGCTGCCGCACATCAGTACCGGACATTCGACCGAGTTCTACAAGCGAAAAGTATTGCAAGTTTGCATCAAGAATCTTGTTGGCTTGTGTGTGCACGAGGGTGCGCTCGCACCAAGCGCATGTCGCTCATTCCTGACCTTGTGAAGCGAAGATGCGATCGGCTACGACGGCCGAAGTCAGGTCGTGCGTGCTGCAGAACGCTCTCGCTCGATGCGTTCGGTGACGTCGCGGGCCATGGCCACCGAGCCAAGCACGTCGTCGTCGTCGCCCTTCACGAGGGCAAAGGTCATCTCGACGTAAAGCTTGCGTCCGCTCTTATGTAGGGCTCGGGTCAAAGTCGGACGACCTTGCAGCTTCATTACGCCGCTTGACATAGCTGCGTCGAAGCCCCGCCAGTGCGGAGCGCGCAGATGCTCTGGAATGATCAGATCGAGACGTTGTCCGAGCGCCTCTTCCGAGGAGAAGCCGAACATGGCCACCGAAGCGCGATTCCATCGCGCGATGTCACCGGATCGGTCTGCGTAGATGACGGCATCGGCAATTTGATCGAGAATTTTCTCAGACAACAGTTCGTTTTCCATGGGGACCTCTGGTGAAGGACCTGATCGGGCGGTCGGTCGTCAACTCTCGCCGGGCGCCGGAGTTCACGGTGGCGGCGCTTGAAACGTTGAACACATCGAGGCGACGCTTAAGCGTCAGATTCATGAGGATAGATCAATTTTCTTGATCGTGACGCGCAATGTTTTTCGCTTGTGTTGAGCGAGCCGTGAGCGAAAATAGCAACGTTCGACCCGCCAGGAGTCCGCAATGAATACGCCCGACGATCCGATTGCACTTCCCCCAGTCATGCTTTCTGAGGCGGACCGGGACAGGCTGTACGCCATCGCCATTTCCGCGCTGACGAACAGCCGTATGGCGTCGTCCGCGTCGAACGTACTACGGGAGATATCTCGGGCGAAAATCGTCCCTGATGACGAGCTTCCAAAGAACGTCGTAGCAGTCAACTCGCATGTGGACGTGCGCGATAATGTTACCGGCACGACAAGGCAGGTCGTCCTCGTCATGCCCGACGAAACGTCGATACAACCGAACGCGGTTTCGGTGTTGAGTCCCCTGGGAGCAGCCTTGATAGGATTGTCGGAAGGCCACTCGGTCGACTGGTGTTCAGCAAGCGGCGAGCCATGCTGCGTGACTGTCCTCCGGTCGACAGCGAGTTCGGCAAGATCGCCAGCCCGTGCCGATCGGCATGTATCGCGCAGTCAGTCCCGTTCATGAAGGGTTCGGTTCCGTGCGACACAATTGCAGCGTCGCATGGCCGCGCATGACGTCCGTGCTGTCGAGGTCGCGCTTCACATCCGATTGAACGTCGTTTCGTTCGGGCCGAGCTCGCGGGGCTCGGCCCGTGTTTTTTGCCAGTTCTGATATCATTGCCCCTCGTGCCGGCAAGAATGGGTCGTGTGCGAGCAGCGTTTCTCCGTGCTCGTTGTCTGCGTCGAAGGTCAGGAGAACTTGTCGGCGAATTGCTTTGCCAGAGCGTCGGGGTGGCATCTGCGATCTGATAGATGTGATTCTTCATCTCTTCCCAGGTTTGAGCCTCGGCGTCGTACTGGTGATCGGTCATTTGCTGGATCTGCTGGATGTGATGACTACCGTGGGCCTGGAGCAGGCCGTTCACTGCATCCTTCTGCAGATATGGGTTTGCCTTGCTCAGAAAGTCTGCAATCTCTTCTGCGTTTGAAGTCAGAGACTGAGTTGCCGCGCCGTGCCTGGTGGCGTCGCCAGCGACCGTCGCTGTAAGATAGGCGTTTACGGCACCATAGTGCCTTGCAAGGAGCTTGAAGAAGGCGTCCTTGGCCGTTGCGCCATAGAATGGCTCGATGGTCGCCGCGATGGATTGAGCGTTGGCAACGGCTTGTCGTTCTGCCGTGTTTGCGATCGCTCCTTGCTTTTCGATGGTCGCGAGCGAGACGGCTCTTACCCAGAAAATGTGTCCGATCCAACAATCGCGAAGCGTGGCCGCCGTCTCGGAAGTCTTGCCGGTCCGGGTCTTCCCCTTGTTGAGGCGCGAGCGACTGACGGCCGCGAGCGCGCTGTTGGAGAGAGGCAGAAGACCGGCGATAGCGGCGCCGCCGGTGAGAAGCTCACGACGATGGGCAAGCGGGCGTACTACGTCTCGCGGCATCGAAACCTCCTTGGGCGGACCTGCGCCGCGTTATTGCGTGCTTGAGAGAACTGGCTTCATCCGTGGTTGAACGAGGCAGACGAAAATTCGTTGCCGATTTAATGGAAGTTCGATGCAGGTCGCCGTTCAAACGGATAGTGTCGACTCTCTTGTCGCTTCGTCAACCTGTCACGTCTTGAAGCACTCTCGGATTGTGCGGTGTTGCCATGCGATACTTCGCAGCAACAAAACCGATATCAAGTGTTCATACTTTTCGTTTGTCAAACGTGATCCCAGACATACGTTGATGGCGGGTTGATCGTGAAGATCGTTGGCGCCGAGCGCGTGCTGCAGAGGAATGCTGAGATGACGCGAACTTCAGAAAGTGGTCTTTCAAAACGCCTCGACGGGTCTTCAATGGTCAGTGGGGCAGAGACTGTCCTGAAGGCTCGATGGGTATCTTGAACGTGTCGATGAAGGAGCCTGCCGCTCTCGCCGTAGATTGCCAGATGCGTTGGCGGCCCGGGGTGTTCTGGTCGCGCACAGAGGTACGGAGAGGAAGCCCTACATGTACAAGAAAATCTTGTTGGCTTTCGACGGGTCGCCCGATGGCCGCGAGGCGCTGGCGCAGGCCGAGACATTGGCATCAAGGTGCGGTGCGACGGTTCATCTTCTGGCGGTCGTCGATGCTGCCGAAAGCATGCTCATCGGGGAAGCGATGGCTTATATCCCCGAAAATCAGCAGTTTGTGATGCAGAGAGTGCTCGAGGAGGGCGTCAAGCGCTTTCAGCGCGCCGGATGCGTCGCGACCAGCGAGATCCGGTATGGAAGGCCGGCCGAACAGATAGTGCTGTGTGCCCGGGAAATGGGCGCCAGGTTGATTGTCGTGGGCCATCGCGATCAAGGGGCCCTTGCTCGGTGGCTGAACGGATCGGTCGGCGAGTCGATCTTACACCAGCCGCCCTGCAGCGTTCTGATCGCCATAAAGCCCCAGCGGGCGGCGAGCAGCGTCACGCCGATGCAGCAAGCAAAGGCGAGGAGGAAAGCATGAACTTCGTGTTCAGAATCTCCCGCCTGTCGGTTCTCCTGTTGTTTGCCGCAGCCGTCTCAATGCCGTCAGGCGAGGTCCTTGCAAAGGAGATTGTCTTAGGAGCGTCGGTACAGCTGACGGGTCCGGTCGCCAATACCGGCCGCTACTATCGCGACGCTTACCAACTCGCGGTCGATCGCGTTAATGCCGCGGGCGGCGTCAAGATCGGCAATGAAACGTACAAGCTCGCGCTCAAGCTCTACGACAATCAGTCCGATGTGAACTTGAGTGTGCGTCAGTACACGCAGTTGGTATCGCAGGACAAGGTCGATTTCCTGCTGGGGCCGTTTGCGAGCAATTTCGCGCTGGCGGATTCGGCCGTGTCCGAAAAGTACAGAATTCCCATGGTGCAGGGGGGCGGCGCGTCAGACCAGATCTTCTCGCGTGGCTTCAAGTTTATCTTCGGGACGCTGGCGCCGGCCAGCAACTATTTTGGCTCGACGGTCGAGATGTTGAAGGGGCTCGATCCTGCGCCAAAATCGGTCGCGCTGCTGTACGCGGACGATGCCTTCGACGTTTCGGTGGCGGAGGGGACTCGACCAAAATTGAAGAAGGCGGGTCTGACCTTGGTCATGGACGAGCGATACAGCACGAACGCCACGGACTTCAGTTCGCTTCTGTCGCGGATCAAAAGCAAGAACATTGATGCGGTCCTGGTCGCCGGTCATGAAACCGAGATCCTGAATTTCGTGCGACAGGCGAAGAGCCTGGCGGTCGCTCCGAAGATGTATTCCTTCACTGTGGGTGTTCCCAGCGAGGATTTCCGCAAGGCATTGGGCAAGGATGCCGATTACGCCTTCGGCATGACGGCCTGGCTGCCTTCGGCAGACCTGAAGGACCGCTGGTTTGGCGATGCCGCGCAGTTCGCGGCCGCCTACAAGGCGAAGTTCGGCTACGATCCCGATTACCATGCCGCTTCCGGCGTCGCCGACGTGGAAGCTCTTGTGCAGGCCGCGGAAATGGCAGGCTCGACGGATCCCGCGAAGGTCCGCGACGCGCTCTCGAAAGTGAAGTTCGACAGCCTTTATGGTTTGGTTGCATTCAATGAGAACGGCCAGATCGATCTGCCCCAGACGGTCATTCAGGTTCAGGGTGACCGCTTGGTCGCGATTTTCGGCGGCAAGGGCAAGATCGCGCCGCCGAAATATCCCATGCCGGCCTGGGACGTGCGCTAGGCAGACTGCGAACGGGCCTTCGGCTGAGAAGAGGAAGATGTGGACCTGCTCGCGCAAGTTCTTGTCAACGGAATGCTCCTCGGCGGTCTGTACGCCGTGATGGCGCTCGGTCTCGCCCTGGTCTGGGGCGTCCTCAATATCGTCAACCTTGCGCATGGCGCGTTCATCATGCTCGGCGGCTATGTGTCCTGGTACCTCTACACCTATGTCGGCATCGACCCTTTTCTGGGGCTGCCGCTGACTGCCGTGGTGATGTTTGCGGTGGGATACGGCGTGCAGCGAGGCCTTTTGAACCTGATCGTCAGGGCCCCGATGTTCAACACTCTGCTGGTGACCTTCGGGATCGAGGTCGTGCTCACCTACCTGGCTCAGTTGGCGTTTTCAGCCGACTTTCGCACCATCAACCCGTCCTATGTCGGCGACAGCATCGCCTTGGGAACGGTGGTACTGCCGGTGTCGCGTCTTCTGGCGTTCGGCATTGCAATCGTGCTGACGGTCAGCATGTGGCTATTCTTGCTGCGCACACGGCTCGGACGTGCGATCCGCGCCACCGCGCAAAATCTGGTCGCGGCCCGGCTGTACGGCGTCGAGCCCCGGCCCCTCTACGCCATGACGTTTGGAATCGGGATTGCGCTGGCTGGCGCCGCCGGAGGCCTCTACGGAACGGTGTCGCAAATCAATCCCTATATCGGCGCGGCGCTGACGGCCAAATCCTTTGCCATCTCGATCATCGGCGGATTGGACAATCCGCTCGGTGTGATCGTCGGCGGCTTATTCCTGGGAATCCTGGAGTCCCTGACAGCACTCTATATCGGATCGACCTTCTCCGACGTGGCAAGCTTCGGCGTGCTGGTGTTGGTGCTGATCGTTCGCCCCAACGGTCTGCTCGGGAAAGCGGCATGAAGGCGGCACGCACCATGCTACTTCTGGCCGCGATTGCCGTCCTGGCAGCGGTACCGTGGTTTGGTTCGGACGTGCTCATCCAATTTGGCATCAATGCCCTGCTTCTGGCCGTTCTGGCGCAAGGCTGGAACGTCATTGGGGGCTATGCGGGCTATGCCTCCTTCGGAAATTCGGTTTTTTACGGGCTCGGTAGCTACGGCGTGGCCATCGCGATGGTGCAGTGGCAATTGCCTTTCGGGGTCGGCCTCCTGTTCGGCGCGGCGCTTGCGGCCGTGTTTGCCGTGCTCATCGGGATACCGGTGCTGCGGCTGCGGGGGCACTACTTCGCGATCGCGACGCTGGCGCTCGCCCAGGTCATGGCCGCGATCGTCTCCAACGTGAAACTGGCCGGGCGGAACATCGGACTCGTCTTGCCGCCCCTCAACAACGACCCGCTGTTTTACGAGTTGTCGCTGCTGCTGCTCGTGCTCGCGACCCTGACCGTCTACTGGCTGACGCGCAGCCGCTTCGGCTTTGGATTGATCGCCATCCGCGAAAATGAGGAAGGCGCGGCGGTGATGGGCGTCAATACGACCCTCTACAAAACCGTGGCTTTTGCCATCTCGGGCGTATTCAGCGCGCTGGCGGGCGGCATTCACGCCTACTGGGTTACGTTCATCGACCCGGAAAGCGCATTCGATATCGGCTTGAACGTCAAGATGATCATCATGGCGGTATTTGGCGGACCCGGGACGGTTTTCGGCCCCGTCGTCGGGGCGCTTTCGCTTTCGGCGGTCTCCGAGCTTCTGTCGAGCGAGATCACCAGTCTCGCGGGCCTGTTCTTCGGCGTTGTCGTTGTCGTTGCGGTCGTCGTGATGCCGCGCGGCCTGGCCGACGTGCTGCGGCGCTTTCGCAGCATGGGCTGGCGTTACTTCGCCGAAAATATTCGGAGCCATCAGCTATGACGGCGATGCTCGAAATCAGCCACGTCACCCGGCGCTTTGAGGGGCTGGTCGCCGTCGACGACGTCAGCTTCATGCTGCTGCGTGGCGAGATCTTCGGCCTGATCGGTCCGAACGGTGCAGGCAAATCAACGCTGGTCAGCCTGATAAGCGGAACGCTGGCTCCCAGCTCCGGCGACATCCTCTTCGAAGGAAGGTCCATTGTCCACTTGCCTGCATATCGCCGTGCGAGACTGGGCATAGGCCGCACCTTCCAGATCATGCGTCCCTTTCCCGGTTTATCGGTCCTGGACAACGTCGCCGTGGGCGCACTGTTCGGACGGGGAGGCGGACAGGCCCAAATGGCGAAAGCCCGCGAGCAGGCCCGCGCTCAGCTGGAGTTCGTCGGACTGGCCAGAAATATCGATCAGCGCGCCGACGAATTGGGGGGGGCCGGCCGCAAGCGGCTCGAACTGGCGAAGGCGTTGGCAATGAAGCCGAAGGTTCTTCTGTGCGATGAGGTCATGGCGGGTCTCAATCAGGTCGAGATTGAAGACGTGATCGAAGTGATCCGCAAGGTTCGCAATGAGGGGATCAGCATCCTCGTTATCGAGCACGTCATCAAGGCCATCAGGAGTCTGTCGGATCGGCTGCTGGTGCTGAATCATGGCGTGAAGATCGCCGAGGGCGATCCGGGCCGCGTCCTGTCAAACCAAACGGTCGTCGAGGCCTATCTCGGCAAGAGGCGGGCATGAAACCGGACCCGGCAGCCAAAGTGGTCCCGCTGCTTGACGTGCGCGGAGTAAGTGCGGGCTACGGCGGAATGCCGGTCTTGCAGGACGTAACCCTGAAGATCTACGCGGCCGAGGTCGTGGCGCTGGTCGGCAGCAACGGGGCGGGCAAGACCACTCTGCTGCGCGCGCTGTCGCGCGTGCTTCCCTGCCAGGGCAGCATGACCTTGAATTCCCGGGATCTCTTGCCGATGACGTCCGACGGTGCCTTTAGAGCCGGCCTCGTGCAGGTTCCTGAAGGTCGTCAGCTCTTCGACCGCATGAGCGTACGGGACAATCTGTTGATGGGCGCGTTCGTACGCGCGGACAAGACTGGAATAAGCCGAGACCTGAACAGAATGTACTCTCTATTTCCGCGCCTGGCGGAGCGCCGGCGTCAGCTTGCCGGCAGCTTGTCGGGAGGCGAACAGCAAATGTGCGCGATGGCCCGCGGATTGATGGCCGCTCCGATCCTCTTGATGATCGACGAGATGAGCTTGGGATTGGCACCCGTAGTTGTGGAGCAGTTGATCGATGCGCTGGTGGCGATCCGCAGCGAGGGCGTGACAGTTCTGCTGGTCGAACAGGACGTCAATCTGGCTCTGTCGGTTGCCGACCGAGGTTATGTCATGGAAAGCGGACATATCGCTCGCAGCGGGTCCGCCAAGCAGCTCATCGAAGATCCAGAAGTCCGACGTGCTTATCTCGGGCTTTGAGACCCCGTCCTGCGACGGAACGACCGTATCGAGGGACGTCGTTTTCGACGTGAAGGCGTGGTGGAAAGACAGTTTCGTGCCGTGCCGGAAAGGGGAGTACGTTGAAATGCCGGTTTTGCCCAAACCGCAATTCGAGCACACTGTCATCAAGCATGACACGATCGCTAAACTGAAATCGCTGCAACGGAGCAACGACGGCTGCAACGTGCACGGTAGCGCCGAAACGGTGATCTGCGACTTCCTCGACGCAGTCGGCTACGAAGAGATCGCACGCGAATTTCGGAAGGTCCGCGAGATGTATCCGGTGGTGGTTCCCAGATACTCGAGGCCTTCCTGGCGATCTTAGGCGAATGACGCGGGCAGCGGGCGCAAAGGCTCGCTTGGTCTGAAGCGGACATGGCGCTCCGGTGCCGGCGAAGAGGCTGGTCCCGCTCCTTTGGCCCAAGTCTTCAATCGCCAGAGAGCCACATGTGACATCGCGCCATCCAAATGGAGCGTGGACCGCAACGTCTCTGATGTCGGCCTGTAAGAAGGACGCGAATTTCAACGATCAAGAATCATGCATTTAAGCTGCAATTAAAATCGATTGCCGCTCGGGCGCTCTGACGGAAGATAGATGCAACCACTTGCTTTGAAGGTCGTGAGGCAAGCAGGTCTAGCGTTCCAAGCTTGATCGGAATTGGCGATGACAACCATGTCGACAGTCGGTGACGCGCACGATGGGGGGCAGGGACACCCAGGCGGCTGGCGTCGCTATCTTTATTCGACTAACCACAAGGATATCGGCACGATGTACTTCGTGCTCGCCATATGTGCCGGTTTTATCGGCGGAACCTTTTCGGTTTTGATTCGGATGGAATTGCAGCTTCCCGGCCTGCAGATTTTCACAGACCCCCATATCTACAACGTATTCGTGACAGGCCACGGCCTAATCATGATCTTCTTCACGCTCATGCCTGCGATGATGGGCGGATTCGGCAACTGGATGGTGCCGCTCATGATCGGAGCGCCGGACATGGCGTTTCCGCGTATGAACAACATTTCATTCTGGTTGCTGCCGGTGTCGTTTTTTCTGCTCATCATTTCGATGTTCGTCGAGGGCGCGCCTGGATCAGACGGCGCCGGCACCGGGTGGACGCTCTACGCCCCGTTGTCGACCGCCGGTCATCCGGGACCGGCAGTCGATTTCGTGATCCTGTCGATGCATCTCGCGGGTGCGTCGTCGATTCTCGGCTCGATCAACTTCATCACGACGATCTTCAATATGCGAGCGCCCGGCATGACAATGCATAAGATGCCGCTGTTCGTCTGGTCGGTCCTCATTACGGCCTTCCTGCTGCTGCTGTCTCTTCCTGTACTGGCGGGCGCCATCACCATGCTTCTCACCGACCGTAATTTCAGAACGACGTTCTTTGCACCCGAAGGCGGCGGAGACCCGATCCTGTATCAGCATTTGTTCTGGTTCTTCGGTCATCCCGAGGTCTACATCATGATCCTGCCGGGTTTTGGCATCGTGAGCCATGTTGTTTCCACGTTCAGCCGCAAGCCGATCTTCGGCTATCTCGGGATGGTCTATGCGCTGCTTGCGATTGGGGTCATCGGATTCCTCGTCTGGGCCCATCATATGTACACCGTCGGCATGTCCAGCAGCGCGCAGGCGTATTTCGCCTTGGCCAGCATGGTTATCGCTGTGCCGACGGGCATTAAGATCTTTTCCTGGATAGCGACGATGTGGGGTGGATCGATAACCTTTAGGACGCCCATGCTGTGGGCAATCGGATTCATCTTTGTGTTCACGATCGGAGGAGTTACCGGCGTTGTCCTTGCCAATCCAGGCATCGACCGATCACTGCAGGACACCTACTACGTCGTTGCGCATTTCCATTACGTCCTGTCGCTTGGCGCCTTGTTCGCAATTTTTGCAGGCTGGTATTATTGGTTTCCGAAGATGACCGGATACATGTTTTCGGAAACCCTCAGCAAACTGCACTTCTGGCTGACGTTTGTCGGCGTCAACATTGCGTTTTTCCCTATGCATTTTCTCGGATTGTCAGGAATGCCGCGACGAATAGCAGACTATCCGGACGCATTCGGCGGCATGAATCAGATTGCCTCCATCGGATCCTATCTCTCCGCCGCCGGTCTGATCACGTTCTTCGTAACCATGGTGTATGCCTTCGTCCGGAAAGGGAGGGCAGCGAGCAACCCGTGGGGACCCGGCGCGACTACGCTAGAGTGGACGCTTTCGTCTCCGCCGCCGTTCCACCAATTCCAAGTATTGCCTCGGATTTCGGGAGATCATTAGGGACCCTGCGCACGTTGGCGCGAAGAAGCAGGCGGCTCAGATCGCCGCGGAAGCAAGAGGCATGACAGGACGAAGAGCGCTCTTCATCGATGGAGCCAATCTGGATCGGACGGCCAGAAACCTTGGCTTCGAGATCGACTACAAAAGATTGTTGCTGGAATTCGAAAAATCCGGGAGCATTGTCCGTTCTTACTTCTACCTGGCGATAAGAGAAAGCGCGGCCGGCGACGTTCAGCGTCTCACTGACTGGCTCGAGGTCAATCGGTTCACCGTTCGTACGAAGTTGATCAGGCGCCATGAGGATGAGGGTAGGAGGTCGAGGCGCAGCATTGGTATAGACCTCGCCATTGATGCGCTCGAGATCGCTCCGCAACTGGATGAACTGTTCCTTTTCTCTGGCGACGGCGATTTTCGTGCCCTCGTCGAAGCGGTTCAGCGTTTGGGGGTCAGAGTCACGGTCGTGTCAAGTGTACAGACCACACCGGCGATGGCATCCGAAGAGCTGAGACGGCAAGCAGACGAGTTCCTCGAATTGGCGACGTTAAGGAATTCAATCGAGAGATAAACGCGCTGACCGAATTGAGAGAGTTTGCAACGCAAAGTCGATGCGTTTGACCCAATACCGGACGGCCCATCGCTGCGAAACCGGTCGGCCTCGGCACCCTGCCGATCAAGCACGGGTCGCCCTCGGCCTCGATGTCGGGCAACGCGCCGGCCTCGAGGTCATCAAGCAGCACCTTGCCATCCTCTATACGAGTGGCCAGGGATGGACCGGACGGATGAAGCGGTTCGCCGAACGTGCGCCGGATCTTGATATCTTCGGCCACAAGCTGGTGGTGCGCGAACCGGGCTTGGAGCATCACCGAGGAAGGCCGCAGCTTTCTCGTCATCTTCGAGCGGCCCGCCGCGGTCCATCGCGAAATTGCGCCCGCGCCAGGCCCGGCCGTCCCGATCACGGGGGCAAGCACTCGGCCCGTACCGCAGTTTCGTTGAACGACGCGTGCGCCCTCGCTCTCACCTGCCGGTAAAGCGCGGCGCCCGCTTCTCGACGAAATGAGCAACGCCCTCTTTGAAGTCTTCCGTCCCACGGCAGATCGCGACTTCGCTGTTCGCGAGCTGCGTGGCTTCGGCCAGTGTTTGCCGGGGAGCCGCGGTCAGTTGCTGCTTGATGATCCGCATCGAGCGGGGGGAGCAGAGTTTGGCGAAGTCCGAGGCCGTCTGTTGCACGGTCTCGCGAAAAGTATCCGCGGGCAGCATTCTGACCAAGCCGAGCCGCTCGGCTTCCGCCGTCTCGACCACGCGCCCCGAAAGAAGAAGGTCCGCCGCGTTCATCGGTCCGATGAGCTGACGCAACATCCAGGCGCTGCCGTGCTCTGCGATCAGGCCGCGCCGGGCAAACGACGTGGTCAGCTTTGCGCCAGCTGCCATGAAGCGGAGATCGCAATACAGCGCGATGCAAAGACCGACGCCCGCGATCGCGCCATTGATGCCCGCAATGATCGGTTTTGGAACGGCGAGAAGGTAGCTGTAGCGCTGCGCCAGATCGTCGTCGCTTATGGGAACGACGGGTGCTGCGACGGTTGCGTTTCCCGAAGACGCGTCGGAGAGGCGGCCCATGTCAGCGCCGGCGCAGAAGCCCCGGCCCGCGCCGGTGATCACGATCGCGCGCACGCCGTCGTCCTCGGACGCAATCGCCATCAGGCGGCGCAGCTCGCTCTCCATGACCGGCGTCCAGGCGTTCATCTTGTCCGGCCGGTCGAACGTGATCGTCGCGACGCCATCGGACACTTCGAACTTCATTTGCTCGGCAGAAACCATGGTGACCTCCGTTGGCAAGCCTTCTAGCAAACGCTGGAAATCCGCGAAATGGCTTTCGTCTGTGGGAAAACTTTTCTATCTATGTGAAAAGCCAAGCGAGGAAGCATGTCCAAAGAGGTCATCAAGACGGCTAAGCGGCTGTTCGAGATCCTGGAATATTTCGATGAAGTGCAGCGGCCCTTGAGTCTCACGGAGGTCGCGCTGCGCTTCGGCTACCCCGTCTCAAGCGCGTCCGCGGTCCTCAAGAGCATGGTGGTGCTCGGTTATGTCGACTTCGACCGCTATTCGCGGACCTACATGCCGACGATGCGGATCGTGCAGCTAGGGCACTGGGTGCAGGGTGCGCTTTTTGGCGAGCGTGGAATTTCGGCGCTGGTGAACCACCTCAACAAGGAAACCGAAGAGACCGTCAGCATCGCAACCCAGAGCGACCTGTACATGCAATATATCCATGTCCAACCTTCGCCGCGCACGATCCAGTTCTCGATCAAGCCGGGGACGATCCGGCCGCTCGCGCGTTCGGGCCTCGGATGGATGCTGCTGAGCGCGCGTTCGGACGAGACCATCGAGAAGCTCGTGCGCCGCATCAATTTCGAGGAGGAAGACCGAAAGAAGAAGGTCGACCTGAAGGAGTTGATGCAGAAGCTTCGCAAGATACGCAAGGATGGTTACGTTATCTCCCTTCACACTGTAACGGCCGGAGCGGGCGTCATCGGTATGTTGTTGCCCGAGCGGCGCCACGGCCGCATCCTGGCGATCGGCGTCGGCGGTCCGGTCGAACGACTGGTCTCCAAGCGAACGCAGATCCTGAGATCGCTGCGCGAAGGCATCGACAAATTCGTTACGCGGGAGGATCGCGCATCCGCGACAAAAGCCCGCAACTGAACAGATCCATTTTCACATATCTGTAAATACGCACGCATATCTGTAATGCTCTGGCTTTCAGCTACGTCCCGGCACATTCTTCCGCTCACTCCACGCCTCGAACGCGCGGGGGGTACAAAATGGTTAGAAGGGTGGAGTCGTGCAGGAGAAGGTCGTCGATCTGAAAACCAAGGACGGGGTGATGAACACGTACGTGTTTCACCCGGACCGTCCAGGACCATTCCCTGTCGTCATCTTCTATATGGACTCGGTCGGCGTCCGCGAGGAGCTGTCCGACATGTGCCGTCGTCTGGCGACAGTCGGCTATTACGTCATCATGCCCAACATGTACTACCGCATGGTGCGCTGCGTCGATCTCGACGCGAACCGGCTGTGGGACCCCGCCTGCGCGGACAAGCTGGAGTTCATGTGGAAGCTCAACCGCCACCTCACCAACACCATGGTGATGGAAGACACCCAGGCCATATTCGAGTTCCTCGCGAATGATCCGGCCGCGCGGCAGGGCAAGACCGGATGTGTCGGCTATTGCATGAGCGGCCGCTACGTCTATCGCGCGATGGGCGTGTTTCCCGATCGCATGGCCGCCGGCGCCTCCGTCTACGGCGCGCGCCTCGTCACTGACCAGCCGGACTCCGCGCATCTCGTCACCGAGAAGATCGAGGGCGAGATCTACTTTGCGCTGGCCGAGCATGATCACTACGCGCCTCCCGAGATGCTCGAGCAGGTATCGCGGGCGATCAAGACGACCGGCATCAACGGGCGGATGGAATACTATCCGGAAGCCGAGCACGGCTTCGCCTTTCCGACCCGGCGCCTCTACCACAAGGTCAGCACCGAGCGGCATTGGGAGCGCCTGTTCGATCTCTTTCAGCGCAATCTGAATTGAGCTCGGACGCTGAGTCCATCAGAAATCAAAGGAGCCGCCGCGTTGCCGCGGGCTGGCGAGACAAATCATAGGGGAAGAACGATGAAGCGTGCGGATCGCCGAAATGTAATGTTGTCTTTGGGGGCCATCGTGGCGGCGACTGTGCAGCTCGCTTACGCGCCCGGCGCGATGGCGGCTGACCCGGTCAAGATCGGCCTTGCGCTGCCTCTGAGCGGCGCAGCGGCGACTTATGGGCAGGAATTGCAGCGCGGCGCTGAATATGCAGCCGACCTCGTCAACCAGCGCGGCGGCATTCTCGGCGGCCGGAAGATCGAACTGGTCTTCGAGGATGAGAAGGGTACGCCACAAGGCGGCGTCGCCGCGGTCCAGAAGCTGATGTCGGTGGGACGCGTGAAAGCGATAACCGGGGGGACGAACAGCTCGGTCGTGCTTGCCGAGTCTTCGGTCACTAAGAAGCGTATCCTGCAAGTAAACGCGGGCGCGCAGGCTGATGCGATCACCGATCAGGGCAGTCCCTGGCTGTTTCAAGTCAACAACACGGTGTCGCTCAATTCCGAATCGTTCAATGCCTACATCGTCAAGACGCTAAAGCCGAAGACGGTCGCCTACATGGGCGAGAATTCCGAGTTCAACAAGACGGTTCTCGAGAAGCTCAAGGCGAGCCTCCAGTCCGCAGGCATTGAGCTGGTGAGCACCTCTACTTATGACGCCGAGACTAACGATTTCACGTCCATTCTCACCAAGATCAAGGCGATCAATCCGGACATGATCTACGTCGCCGACGCCTATCCGGCGCGCGCCGCACAACTGTGGAAGCAGGTGCGCCAGCTCGGCGGCTTCAAGATCGAGGTGATGTCGCCAGGCGTGGTGACGCCGGGCATGATCAAGCCATCGGAGGGCGCCATGAACGGCGTCATTACGGGAGAGATCTTCATGGCATCAGATCCCGGCGCCGAAGGCAAGGAGTTCGTCGAGAACTATCAGAAGAAGTTCAACTCCTTTCCGGGAAAAGGTGAGCTTGTGATCTTCGAGGCGATCAATCTTATCACCGCCGCGATGGACAAAGCCGGTACCGACAGCGACTACGACAAGATCTCGAAAGTCATCCGCGAAAACTCCTGGCCGAGCCCGAGGGGATTGCTCAAGTTCGACGAGAAGGGCAGGGCACGAGCGCCGTACTTCTACATCCAGCGAGTCGAGAACGGGGCTGTCGTCCAGGTCGAGCGCGTCAGGTCGAACTGAGCATCGCGCGGATCAAATTTAGAAGGCACGTACGGCTTTGGAACTTCTAGTTCAAACCCTCGTCAACGGATTGGTGCTGGGCGCCGGTTATGCCGTCATCGCCGTCGGCCTGACGCTGATCTTCGGAATTGTGGGCATTGCAAACTTTGCCCATGGCGCGTTCTTCGCCATGGGCGGCTATGCCTGCTACCTGCTGACGTCGCGAGGCGTGAACTATTTCACCGCTGTTCCGCTGTCGGTGCTGATCGTCGTGGCCATCGGCGCCGCCACAGAATGGGTGGTCATCCGTCGCAGCCTCTATGGCGATTCACATCACGGCTCACTGATCGTCACGTTCGCGCTCGGTCAGGCGGCGGTGGCCGCATTGATCCTGATCTTCGGGCCGGACCCGCTCCCGGTGACATCGCCGCTCGGACAAAGCACGATGCGATTTCTCGGTATCTTCGTGACGTCGCAACGCGCGTTCATCTTCGTCTGTTCAGTTCTCGTGCTCGGTGCGCTCGGTCTGTGGCTCCGTCTGAGCATAAAGGGCCAGCAGGTCGTGGCCGTCGCCCAGAACGCGCGTGGCGCGCTCTATTCCGGCATCGATGTTCCCTGGATCCGCGCGCTGGCCTTCGTGCTAGGCGTCGCCGCCGCTGGTCTTGCAGGCGCGCTGTTGGCGCCGATCTCGACGATCTATCCGACCATGGGATACAGCGCCCTGATCGTCGGCTTCACGGTCGTCATCCTGGGCGGAATGGGCAGTATTCCGGGCGCGATGCTGGGTGCGCTTTTGATCGGTGTTGCTAACGCGCTGTGCGAAACTTACGTCTCTGTCTCGTGGACGCCCGCGCTGGGCTGGGGCCTCGTCATCGCCACGCTACTGTTCCGACCGCAAGGACTGCTTGGCCAAGTCCAGCAGCATCGGCACTGAGATGGCGATCCAGGATTTCGGCACGATGATGGACAGGAAGCAGGCCGGCGCCATGGACGGCAACAGGGCTGCGCGCGCCGTGCGAGAGGCCATTTACGTCGCCTGCGCCGTCGTGACCATCGCGGCGTTCGCCTTCGCGTTCACCGATCCGTTCGTGGTGACCCTCGCCGGCTACACCTGTGCGTTCGCCCTGTTTGCTCTGAGCATCAACATCATCCTCGGCGGTGTCGGCGAGGTGCCGCTCGGCCAATGTCTGTTTTTCGGCGTCGGCGCTTACGGCGCGGCGATCGGAATGGGCAAGCTTGGGCTGCCGTTCGAGGTCGCGGTGCTGATCGCGCTCGTGCTTTCCGTGGTGCTGGCCTCCATCATCGGCGTCATCACGCTGCGTCTGACCGGCGCCTATTTCTCAATCGTGTCCTGGGGCCTGACCGGCGTCGCCATGGTCGCAGCGACGAATCTCGAGGAGATCACCGGGGGACCGCTCGGCCTCTTCGGCTTTCCGCCGATCGAGATCGGTTCGCTACAGCTGTCGGATCCGCAGACCTACTTCGCGGTCACCGCCACCATTCTTCTGCTTGCGATCGTCTTCCTGGTGGCCCTGCGCCGGTCTCCGTTCGGCGCAGCCATGGACAGTGTCCGGCAGAATCCTCATCTCGCGCGCTCGGTCGGCGTCGATGTGGCGCGCGTCCGGCTGAAGGCTTTCATGCTGAGCGCGCCGTTTGCCGCGCTGGCTGGTGCGCTCGCCGTTCCCTACACGCAGATTGTCACGCCCGAGGTCTTCAGCGTCGCGAACACGGTGGACGGGCTCCTGATGGTCCTGCTGGGCGGCGCGCAGCTGGTGGTCGGACCGGTGATCGGCGCTGCGATGTTCACGCTGATACCGCAGGCTATGAACCTCGATCCGAACGTGAGGATCCTGGTGTTCTCGACGATCATCATCCTGATCATGATGTTTGCCCCCGGCGGACTGCATCAACTGGGGGTTGCTCTGCGTGACCGGCTCGGAAGGAGGACAGATGACGATCGCAGCCGCTGAGCGTCCAGTCGTCTCGGCCCGGGACATCGTCAAACGATATGGCGGCGTGACGGCCTTGAACGGCGTCAGCCTCGATGTCGAGGAAGGCGAAATCTTTGGCATTATCGGCCCCAATGGTGCGGGCAAGTCGACGCTGTTCGACATCCTCTGCGGCATCACCGTGCCGACCAGCGGATCGATCCGCATCATGGGAAGCGAGATCTCGGGGATGCCGCCGCATCTCATCGCGCGCTCAGGCCTCGCCCGAACCTTTCAGAGAACTGCGGTGTTCGCCGAAAGCACGGTGCTGGAAAATCTCCTGTTCGGGCGCCATGCGAGCTTTGACCACAGCGTCCTTGGCCGCATTATCGGCAGCAAGTCCTATGTCCGGGATCAGCAGGCCTTCCAGGCCCGCGTCGAGGAGGTTCTTGCGCTGATCGGCCTCGACGGAGAGCGGCACCGGAAGGCCGGTGTGCTGGCATATGGCGTGCAGCGCCGGCTGGCCGTCGGAATCGCATTGATGTCCGATCCGAAGATCATGTTCCTCGACGAGCCCGCGGCCGGCATGAACGGGCGCGAGACCGCCGACTTCATCGCGCTGATCCGTGCGATCGCACCGGGGCGGACCATCCTGATCGTCGAGCACGACATGGCCGTCATCCGGCAGCTCTGCGGCCGCGCGCTCGTCGTCGTCGACGGCAAGCCTGTCGTGGTCGACGCGCCGCATCACGTTCTCAGTCATCCTGAAGTCGTGACCGCTTATCTGGGGGCCGACGATGACGAGTGATGGCACGCTGCTTGCTGTCAAGGACGTGTCGGCGGCTTACGGCAAGGTCGTCGCGCTCCGCGGCGTCTCGCTCTCCGTCAACCGGGGCGAGATCGTCGCCATCCTCGGCGCCAACGGCGCGGGTAAAACCACGTTGTTGAACGCGATCTCCGGCGTCCTGCCGATCACTGCGGGCCGCATCGAGTTCGCGGATCAGCGCATCGACGGGCGCAAGCCCTGGACGCTCAGCCGGGCCGGCATCAGCCACGTCCCCGAAGGGCGCGAGATATTTCCGTCGATGACGGTCGAGGCGAATTTGAAGATCGTCGACGCATTCGGCAGCGGGCCCGTGTTTACGGTCGATGACGTGCTCAACATGTTTCCGCGCCTGCGCGAGCGCTTCGGACAGGCCGCCGGAAATCTCAGCGGGGGTGAGCAGCAGATGCTGGCGATCGGCCGCGGCTTGATGGCGCGTCCGCGGCTCATCCTGTTCGATGAGCCGTCACTCGGTCTGTCGCCGTTCTTCTCCAAATTCGTGCTCGGCGCGATCGGAGCGCTGCGGGCCAAGGGCCTCTCGGCGCTTCTGGTCGAACAGAACATGCGCGCGGCGCTCAAGATTGCCGACCGGGCCTATGTGCTCAGAGTGGGCTCGATCGTGCGCGAAGGAACGGCCGGCGAAATCGCTGATGCCCCCGACATCCAGGAAGCCTATCTCGGCGCTTAGCGGACATAGCTCGTTGCAAGGGATTTGAGACAGACACATGCAGGGTCGACGCAATCTTCCGCTCGATGGCCTTACGGTCATCGATCTTGGTCAGGTCTATCAGGGCCCTTACGCAACTTATCTGATGGCCAAGGCCGGGGCCCAGGTGATCAAGATCGAGCCGCTTGCCGGAGAACCGGTTCGTCAGCGCGACAGCGTCAGTCGCGGGTCGGGCGCACCGTTCGCGATGCTGAACGGTCACAAGAAGTGCATCACGCTGGATCTGAAATCCGCGAAGGGCAAGGAGATCCTCAAGCGCCTGGTCACGGACGCCGATGTCCTGCTGGAAAACTACGCGCCGGGCGTGATGGATCGGCTCGGGATCGGCTGGTCCGTGCTGCACGAGCTCAATCCCCGGCTGGTCTATGCGTCGGGATCCGGTTATGGGCTGTCGGGCCCGGATAAGGACAATCTGGCCATGGACGTGACCGTGCAGGCCGCGTCGGGACTGATGAGCGTCACCGGCTTTCCGGATAGCCCGCCCGTCAAGGCCGGCCCGGCGCTGGTCGATTTCATGAGCGGAATTCACCTCTATGCCGGGGTGATGACGGCGTTGTACGAGCGGCAGATGACGGGCGTCGGCCGGCTGGTGGAAGTGGCGATGCAGGAGGCCGTGTTTCCCGCGCTCGCCTCGAACCTGGCCTACATGTACGACATCGGCAGGGCACCGCCGCGCACCGGCAATAGACACGGCGGGCTCTCCGCGGCGCCATACAACGTCTATCCGGCGAGCGATGGCTACATCGCGATCATCGCAACCAACGACAAGCATTGGAGCAACCTGCTTCAGGCTATCGGGCGCCCGGAACTCGCGGACGATCCGCGGTTCCGCGACAAGGTCGCGCGCGTTCGCAACATGGACGAAACCGATCAGTTGATCGCGGACTGGAGTTCGAAGATCACCCGCGAGGAGGCCTGCGCCGCACTGGCGAAATTCAAGGTGCCGTCCGCACCGGTCCGCGACCTGGAAGAGGTGTGCAACGACCGGCACATGCATTCACGCGGCATGCTGGAATGGATCGAGCATCCGCAGTTCGGGCGGATCGTCATTCCGGACAGCCCGATCCGCATTCACGGCGCGGACAGGCTGCCGGCCGCGGTCTCCTCCAGATTGGGCGCGAACACCGATGAGGTGCTGTCGTCGATGCTCGACATGTCAGAGCCCGAGATCGCTACGCTGCGGAGCGAGGGCGTGATCGGCCCGCGCCCCCTATCCACATAGTGAGAGAATGACGATGTCAGCTTCCGAAACCCTCGTCGTCGAAACAGCCGCGCGTGTCCTTGCGGATCTGGCCGATCCGCAGACCATTGTCCAGAAGCGCGACGATGCCTGGAAGGCACCGCTCTGGTCGTCGCTTCAGGAGATCGGACTGGACCTCGCCTGGGCTTCCGAGACCGCCGGTGGGGCAGGGGCGTCGCTTGGCGATGGCTTCGGCATCATTCGCGAGGGCGGCCGCGCGGCCTTGGGAGTGCCGCTCGCGGAAACGCTTCTGGCCGGGTGGCTGCTGGACCGGGCGGGCCTGACCGCGCCGGGCGGGCCGATGACGGTGGCGCCGGTTCGGCCGAAAGATCACCTCACACTCGACAAGACCGGCCGCGTCAACGGCCGGGCCCGCATGGTGCCCTTCGCGAGCGATGTCGAGCATCTCGTCGTGCTGGCAACTGGGGACGAGGGGCCGCTGGTCGCTCTGGTCCGAACCGCCGATTGCAAGCTGAAGCCCGGCAAGAGCCTCGCGGGGGACGCGCGCGACACCGTGGAGTTCGCGAACGTTCTGCCGGTTCACAGTGCGCGCTTGGAGGATCCGGAAGCACGTGACAAGGACGCTCTCCTGCTGATGGGCGCAGCGGCGCGAGCGCAGCAGATTGCAGGCGCTCTGGACAGGATTCTCGAACTCTCGGTTCTTTACTCGCAGCAGCGTGTCGCGTTCGAGAAGCCGATCTCGAAGTTCCAGGCGATTCAGCATAGCCTCGCGCGGCTCGGCGGCGAAGTCGCTGCTGCAGCATCCGCTGCGGCGTCCGCTGCCGATGCCATCGCCAACACCGGCTTCGATGACGCCGCCGCGCTGCTGGAGGTTGCTGCGGCCAAGATTCGCTGCAGCGAAGCCGCTGAGGTCGGAACCGGAATTGCTCATCAGGTGCACGGCGCGATCGGCTTCACCGACGAGCACATCCTGCACCGCTTCACGCTGCGTCTGCTGTCGTGGCGTGATGAGTTCGGGGACGAAACGTTCTGGAGCCTCAAGCTCGGCGAGTTCATCACCGCCAGAGGCCCCCGGGAGCTCTGGCCCCTGCTGGCCTCTCGCTGAAAGGAGCCACGATGTCCCTCATTCATTTCGACGCCATGCGCCTGCCGGCTCATTGCCAGGAGCTGCGCAAGGAGGTCCGGGCGTTCCTGGAGAGCGAGATTGCCGCAGGAACGTTCGATCCCGATAGGCCCGAGGTCGGCGCGAAGAATGCCGATGAATTCTCCCGTCGCGTTGGCGCGAAGGGCTGGATCGGCATGACCTGGCCAAAGAAATATGGTGGTCAGGAGCGCAGCTTCCTCGAGCGCTACGTCGTAACCGAGGAGATGCGGGTCGCCAATGCGCCCGTGCGCCGTTTCTTCGTTGCGGACCGGCAGAGTGGCCCGACCCTCATTCGTTACGCCCATGAGAAGATCAAGCAGGACGTGCTTCCGCGCATTATCCGCGGCGAGCTGTTCTTCTGCATCGGCATGAGCGAGCCCAATTCAGGCTCGGACCTGTTCGCAGCGAGCACCAAAGCGACGAAGACGGACGGCGGCTGGCGGGTCAACGGAACGAAAGTCTGGACCAGCAGCGCGCACATTGCCGACTACATGATCGGCCTGTTCCGAACCTCCGGCTCGACCAGGGAAAACCGGCGGCACGGTCTGACCTCGTTCCTGGTCGACATGAAGACGCCCGGAATCACCTGCCGGCCGATCGGGCAGATGAGCGGCCAGCGCGACTTCAACGAGGTCGTGTTCCAGGACGCTTTCATTCCGGACGATCACGTCATCGGCGAGGTCGATGGCGCCTGGAAGCAGGCCACGAGCGAGCTGGCCTATGAGCGCTCCGGGCCAGAGCGGTTTCTCGAAACCTACGACGCACTGCTCGCGCTCACCAACGCGGCAGGCGCGAAGCCAGACGTCCGGGTGACGGTCGGCATCGGGAAGCTGGTCGCGCAATTGCACACGCTACGCCGCATGTCGGTCTCAGTGGCGGGCATGCTCGAGGCCGGTCGCGAACCCGTCGTCGAGGCCGCAATCGTCAAGGATCTCGGCACGGTCTGGGAACAGGCGCTGCCGCACCGGGTGCGCGAGCTCGCTTCGCTGCTCGACCTAAAGGACGACGAAGAGGACAGCTTCCGCAACAAGCTGGATTTCGAGCTCAAGATCGCACCGAAGCTCACGATCCAGGGCGGCACCACGGAAGTCCTGCGCGGCATCATCGCGCGCGGACTTGGACTTCGCTGATCAGGAAAAAAGGTATCTGACATTACATGAGCACTGATATCGCGGTTACCACGCAAGGCCACGTTGCAATGATCGAGATCCAGCGGCCGCCGCTGAATTATTTCGATCTCCAGCTCATTCGGGACATCGCCGACGCACTCGAGAAGATCGATGCGAACGGCGAGATCCGCGCCGTCGTCCTTGCCGCGCAGGGCAAGGCGTTTTGCGCCGGCGCGAATTTCAATACGCCGGCCCGGGACGCGCAGGCCAACAATGATCGGCAAGACGGGGGTCACCTCTATATCGAGGCCGTGCGCATCTTCCGGAACAAGAAGCCGATCGTCGCAGCGGTGCAGGGCGCCGCAATCGGCGGCGGCTTTGGTCTGGCGATGTCGGCGGATTTCCGCGTGACGTGTCCCGAGGCCCGGTTTGCCGCGAACTTCACGCGCCTGGGCTTCCATCCCGGCTTCGGACTGACTGTCACGCTGCCGGAGGCCATCGGCAAGTCAAACGCCGAGCTGATGTTCTATACCAGCCGGCGCGTCACTGGTGAGCAGGCACTTGCGATGGGATTGGCGAGCGTCTTGGTCCCTCAGGACCAGGTCCGCGCGGCGGCCTTGTCGCTCGCGCAGGAGATTGCCGAATGCTCGCCGCTCGGGCTGCTGTCGACCCGCGCAACCATGCGTGGCGGACTGGCGAACCGCGTCGAGAAGGCGACGGACCATGAACTCGCCGAGCAGAACCGTCTGCGCGTGACAGACGATTTCCGTGAAGGCGTCAAATCCACGGCGGAGCGCCGATCCGCCAATTTCACCGGTAAGTGAGGGATAATATGACGGAGAAGCTCGAAAAATTCCCGGACGGCAGCACTGATTGCCACGTCCATATCTACGGGCCGTTCAATCGCTTCCCGGTCGACTATTCCGGAAAATTCGCTCCAAAGCAGGAATTCCCGGTCGAGATGCTGTTCGACGTGTGGAAGTCGATCGGCATTTCGCGCGGCGTCATCGTCCATGCCGGCAATGCCGGCTCGGACAATGAGGTCACGCTCGAAGCCTTGAAGCGTTTTCCGGACCTGCTGCGCGCGGTCGCGATCCTCAATCAGGACGTCACCGACAAGCGGCTGGACGAGTTGACCGATGCCGGCTTCAAGGGTGTTCGTATCAATCTGCTGTATCAGGACGGCAAGCCCGTGTTGTCGGGCGGCGGCATGAATCTGGACGACCTGAAGGCCTTGGCGCCGCGCATCGCCGAGCGCGGTTGGCACGCGCAGCTCTGGATCGAGACCGGCGATTTGCAACAACTGGCGCCCGAAATCGAGAAGCTCCCGCTCGACTTCGTCATCGACCATCAGGGTCGCACCATGGCAGACAAGACCGTCAATTACGGTGGCTACCAGTGGTTCTGCGACCGCGGCCTCAAGAGCGGCCGCTATTGGTGCAAGCTGTCCGGTGCGGATCGCAACACGCGAGTCGGCAGCCCGTACAAGGACACCGAGGACTTCATGAAGGCGCTGGTCGCGGCCAACCCCGACCGGCTGGTCTGGGGCAGTGACTGGCCGCATGTAGGGCACGCCGACGACGCCGTCCCGAAGGAGTCCGTGCTGATGGATCTGTTCAGGCGCTGCGTGCCCGACCAGGCCGTCCGCAGAAAGATCCTGATCGACAATCCGGCCACACTCTACGGCTTCTGAGACCCGAGAGCTGCGAAAGGATTACGCCGGGCTGGTCCCGGCGGGAGTCTTGGACCGTAGAGCCGCCGTCGAACTCGCCGTTGCGATGAGCACGTCGTTTGAATCCCGCAGCTCGGCTTCCAGGAAGCCGACGCTGCGTCCTTGCCGGACGACCTTGCCGTAAGCCCGATACAGGCCCGGGTGTGCGGCCAGCAGGAATGCGACCTTGATCTCGAGGCTCGCGACTGTAATCAGGTATTCGCCGCGCAGCAGGCTCGCGGTCGCCATAGCCGCATCGAGCCAGCCCGTCACGATTCCACCCTGTACGATGCCGCCCTTGGGATGCCCTTCGGTGGAATGGCAATGCCGAGGCTCGGCATGCCATTCGATCACGACACGATCGCGTGTCTGATCGTAGGAAACGGCGCCGACGCCGAGCAACTCCCACGCCGCCGGCCGTCGCGCCTCGGTCTGCTTGATAAAGTCTTCGTACGACATGTCTGGTGATCGCCCGCAATTGCTGGATGTTCACGAGGCGAGCCGCAGCACGCCTCGCAAACAATCAGCACAGGCAATGTCGCTACACAACAGCGCCCGGCGGAGATCAGCTATCCGACGCGATGCCCTTTTGCCACGTGGAGGGATTTCCGCCAAAGCCGCGGCGGGCCCGCTTTTCGAGCCAGTAGCCCATTTGGGGCGGGACCGCGCTGAAGGTCGGATCGACGCCGAGCTTCTGCGCCGCGTCCATCGCCCAGTTCGGGTTGTGGATGAACTCTCGGCCGACAGCGACGAGATCGGCTTTCTTGTCCTGAAGGATCGCTTCGGCCTGGTCGCCGTGAATGATGAGGCCGACCGCCATGGTCATGATGTCTGCCTCGCGGCGGATATAGTCCGCAAACTGGACCTGATAGCCGTACTCGTTGAGGCGGAAGAAGTTGGGGGCCTTGCTGTTGAGGCCGCCGGTGCTGCAGTCGATGACGTCGACGCCCTTCGTCTTGAGGATGCGAACCAGCCTGGCGTTCTCCGCCGGACCCCAGCCCGCCTCGTCTTCGATCGAAAGACGGACGAACAGCGGCTTTGACCCCGGCCAGTTGGCGCGCACGGACTCGGCTACCTCGATGGCAAATCTCATCCGGTTGGCTTCGCTGCCGCCATAGTCGTCCGTTCGCTGGTTCGCCTCAGGCGACAGGAACGAATGGATCAGATAGCCATGGGCGGCATGCAGCTCGACGACGTCGAAGCCAGCCTGGTCGGCGCGCGCCGCCGCTTTGCCCCAGGCGTCGATCGCATCGGGAATCTCGCTGCGTTCCAGCGCGCGGGGCGTAAAATAGCCGTTGCCGAACGCAAGTGCGCTCGGACCGATCAGGTCCCAGCCGTCAACGTCGTCGACGGCCGCAAGCTCATGATCGGAGAGGGTCCCGTCTCCCTCCCACGGACGGCGGGCCTTGCCCTTCCGGCCGGTATGTCCGAGCTGGATGCCGGCGGTTGCGCCGTTCGACCTGATGAAGCTCGCGATGTCACGAAGCGGGGCGACGAACTTGTCTTCCCAGATACCGAGGTCTCCGACTGTCCCGCAGCCACGGCGTTCGACCTTGGTCGACTCCACGATCACGAGACCGGCGCCACCTGCGGCGAACTTGCCGGCGTTGGTAATGTGCCAGGGCGTCGGAAAGCCACGGTCCGCAACGTATTGAAGCATGGGCGGGACCACGATCCGGTTTTTGAATTCGACGTCCCGGATACGTAGTGGTGAGAACAGCAGCGTCTCGTTCATCCCGACCTCCGTTGTTAATTTCAGATTAGGGAGCCGGCTCACCTATGCCAATGCACGTCAGGGACGGCGTCGCATTTCTATGGATGTGAAAAGAGGGGCTGACGATACCTTGTTGGCTAGAGGGCCTCGTTCACGCGACCGTTGACGACCGCTATTCTGTGTCCGGATGGTCTGCAAGAACTGTCGCCAACGCTTTTCCCGATTTCGCGAGAATCTTCTGCCTCGCTTCCGCGATCTGCTCGAGGGGCGGTGCGATCTCCCGCAATCCCATCTCGACCCCAAGATCGTTGAGCGCTCTCTGGTCGAACGCGATCGAGTCGTCGGCCCAGCGGTTCATCTGCTCCGCCCAGAGCTTGCAAAGATCCTTGGCCGAGAGTTGTTCGTACCGGCGACCGCGTACGAGATAGGATTGCCGATTGTCCGATTGACGGTTCTTGAGCAGCAGCTCGAGACCTTCTCGCGCCTGATCAGTCATTGACCACCCTTTCCCGAATCGCGTCGTCGAGATCCTCAATTCGGGTTCGTTGCGAGATAAGCACAAGTTCTGCGGAATCGGAAGCCAAGCCGGGCACTTCAGCTCGATCGAGCGGTTGAAGCCGCCCCCTGAACGGCAGCACGAAGTAGTGCGCAACTAAGGTTGCGCTTTCGTCCAATTGAAGCCGCCCTCTTCCAAGAGAGCCCACGCGAGATCGTCTTTGCGCGACCATAAAACTTGGGAGAGCATTGCATGCAGCGCCGGAGCTTGAATATCGACGGTCGCAGGATTGCGACCGACGGTTTTCTCGCGGTGATGTACCGTCCACCGGAAGCCTTGTCGGTGCCATGACAGTTGCCGTGCGAAGGATCTCACGCTGCGGTAGCGGCCGTCCCGTTTATGGCTTGCTCGATCGTCGGCGACAGATCGATCGGATCGCCTTCCACCCACATCTGCTCGTTTCAGCATGCGAAGAGCAATTGTCTTGCCGCCAGTCAACACTTCGCCTTCCGTCCTGGTCTCCAGCGACTGCGCAGCCAGGATGTTGGTTATGACCGCGAGCCTTGCCGAACTCCTTGTTTAGAGAGAAGAATTCGTGCACCTCTGCGCGAAAAAAGAAGCCGCCTACATCGCCGCGTGGCTGGAATTCCTGGTTTGTGTTGAGTCCTTCCCCAGCCGTAACCGTATCGCAGTTACCTTGGTTGCGGCCATGCGGCCACGCTTCTTTCGAAGGTGATCCGTTCGTCAGTTGGTCCGTACAGGTTTTACACCGCACCGCTTGCGGTCTCACCCACTCCCTTGCAGTCGCCCACGAGTGTTATCTCGTCTATGCCGATTTCTTGTGGGGTCCGTCATCATCGATCTCAGTGAATTCCGCATCCACCACGTTTTCATCAGTTGTCGATCGATCGCCGGCTCTTTGGGCCTCTCCTTGCTGCCGGGAATAGATAGCCTCGCCGATCTTCGCCGACGCTTGCTCCAACGTCGCAGTTTTGGAGATTATCGTTGGTGCATTATTGCCCTTTAACGCCTCCCGCAGATCGGCCATCGCGTTCTCGATGGAGCGGCGATCGGCATCTATTAGCCGAGAGCCATGTTCGGCGACCGTCTTCTCGGTCTGATGCAGAAAGGCCTCGCGAAAGAGCATCATTGGGTCAGGCCCGCGGCCGGCGGTGCCCGGCAGGCCCCGCGGTAGCAGAGGAGTCCTCAGGTGCTTATCGCTGAAATTCCGATCTCCTGCATCCATATAGGGAAAATCGGTAGCTGCGGTCATTGCAGAAGGCATGTGGGGACAAGCCATGGCCTGGAATCAATTTATCGGAATTACCATGCTCCTGTACGCACTGAGCAACCCTGTTGGCGCCATTCCGATTTTCTTGGCGCTCACTCGACACGCGGGCGCCGGAATGAGCCATCGGGTGATACTCCTGGCCTGCACAGCGGTAGGTACCTTCTTCGTCGGCTCGGTGCTCCTTGGCAAGGAGATCCTGAAGTTCTTCAATGTCGGACTGGACTATTTCCGCATTGCGGGCGGGCTGCTCGCGCTGGTCATCGCGTTTGAAATGTTTCAGGCGCAATATGGCAAGCTGATCCCACGCTCAGACGAGGCGAGCCGCAGCGAGTTCGATGTGCACGGGCTCGCCATTACCCCTTTTGCCTTTCCGCTGCTGGTCGGACCCGCCGAAATGGGCATCATGATCGCCCTTTCCAATGACAATCCGGCGTGGCTTGCAAAGGCATTCCTCGCGGCCGCCGCGCTCCTGGCTACTTTCCTGATCGGGCTGACGTTATGGATGGCTGCGGCGATCCAGCGGGTGCTGGGTCGTACCGGCATCAGTGTCATGACCCGCGTGATGGCCCTCATCGTCGCCGCGATCGGCGTAAATTTTATTATGACGGGCATTCGAAGTGAACTGCCAGGCCTGGCAAGCCCATAGCGGCCCGGCGCTGCTCGGCCGCCACGTGTAGCAGCCTTGAAACGTGAAGGCGCACTCCTAGCTCATCTGCTCAAAGGGCCGCATGGGCGCACAGCGGCATTTTTTTGGCGCAAGGTCGGGCGAGCCGGAGCAGAGTGCTGGCCCCAAGCGCAGCACCAGCGGTGGAGCGGATTCGATGAAGGACCCCAAACGCCGAACTGGCTTTGCAGGTGCCGGAGAGTTGGTCCTGCACGCCAAGGCAGCGATGCGCCATCTTGACGAGGTGTGTAACGCCTCCGCCCAGGGCGACAAAGCAGCTGCGCGCAAGGCACTGCGCCGGGCAATCAGCGAGCTCGATGTCGCGCGCGCCATGTTTCGTGCCGGCGCCGAGTAGCCTCGGGTCTCCTGGCTCATGCGGCCGGGTCCATAGCCGTCAGCTTGGCGCGTTCCGCTGCGGCACGGGCCCTCGCGACGGCCATCCAGTCCCGCAGCAGCCCCTTGTCTTCCTTACAAAAGGCCGCTCGCCGCTTGAGATCCTCGAACGTATCGTCGGGATGGCAACGCTCGAATTCCTCGCGGACGAGCGACTCCAGGTAGCTCTGTTCCTCATTGTTCGGCATGCTGGCTGTTCCGCTTCGAAGACCGGCGTTCGCCGGTTTGCTCAGGTGCCGGAATAACGAGGTCGCGAGATGCTGGTTCGCGTCTTGAATCGACGAGGCCGAATCCAGCCATTGCGGATACCGGCGAGCGGTTCGAGAATGTTCGAATTATTGGCCGCAAGTGGCGTGCGTAACTGACCTCACCGCCTCACGCCGGCCATGCCATTAAGAGGACGGGATCGAGCGGTGCGCGTAGCTGGACCGGGAGCCTATGTCGCGTTGTATGTTGCGCTTTACGCAGCATTCGGCGTCGCATCACCGTTCTGGCCAAAGTTCTTCGAAACCAAGGGCCTGACTGCTCAGCAGATTGGCTGGCTGCTCACCGCTGCGATGCTGATGCGTCTCGTCTCCTTGCCATTGGTCGCAGCCTTGGCCGACCTGCTCGGATCGTTGCGCCTTGTGCTCGCAGGCTGTGCGATCGTGGCGGCTGCAGCCGCCGCTGCCTTGCTCCGGGCGGATACATTCCTGCTGTTGCTGCTCGTCGCGCTGGTTCAGGCGGCCGCTCTTGCTCCTACGACGGCAATTGCCGATGCGCTGTCGGTCAATGCCGCGCGGCCGCAGATGGCGGGGAGGGCGTTCGAATATGGCTGGATACGGCCGGGATGTCCCGCTGCGCTATAGCGGCTTTCTTGTGATCGCGCGCCCTAGGCTATCTCGCAAACGTCGCGGTATAGCAGGACAACGTCTGGAGCTTCGATATGGCCCGCCCGCGGCGTCGCATCACAGGCCGAAAGGGTAGGTGTCGGGGACGCCGGAACGGCGATGTTCCGGTCCCAGCGGCCGCACGGCGTGAGTCTCGTCAAGCCACAAGAACGCATCAAACTGCTGAGGCAACGAGGCTTCCGCATAATGGCTTTGCAGTTCGGTGTCCGGGCGGTAGATGACGCCGATAAAGCGTTCGAGGCGTGGCTCGAGCAGCCGACGGCGAAGGCTTTCGTCGCGGCGAAACTCGAGCAGGCCGCGCGCCACACCCGCCTCATGAAACTGGCGCTCGTAGCTGTCCGGCCGAGAGGCCCGCACCTGCATCACTTCCATCTTGCCGTCCCAGTCCGATGCGGCGGCCACGGTGCCGGTATGGGTGCCAAATCCAACCAGGCTCGCTGCGCCTGCGAACTTGTCTCGACAAAGCTGGCCGATGTTGAGCTCCTCGCGGGCGACGCCCACCTCCGTGAAGCGGGCATCGCCGATATGAGAATTGTGCGCCCAGACCACCGCCTTTGATCCGGCACCTTGGGCCTCGAGGATGTGCTGCAACGTTTCGAACATGTGCGTATCGCGCAGATTCCAGGATTCGGCGCCTCGGTAATACATGATTCGGTAGTAGCGCTCGGCGGAGGCGACAAGACGCGCATTCTGCGCGGCGTCCAGGAAGCTGTCCGCGTCGTTCGTGGCGTAATCGAGTTCCTTTCCCAGGATGTCCTGGCACTGCCGGACCACCTCCGCCTCGCATTTCCGATAGCCTTCGGTGAGGACGGCGCGGCCATAGGTCGATGGCTCGCGCTGCCAAGGGGTCAGGCACCCATAACGCTCGCGCGCAATTGCCGTTGCCGCAGGATCTACCTTATCGAGATAGGCGAGGACAGCCGCGATCGAGCTTCGCATGTTGTATATGTCGAGGCCGAAGAATGCAGCGCGCTCGCCTGCAGGCTTGCTGTCGTTGTGTTCGCGCATCCACTCGACGAAACCCGCGACATCAGTATTTCGCCACATCCAAGTCGGGAAGCGCTCGAACGGCTTCCCGCCCGAGCTGCGGGAGGCTCGCTGACGAACGTATCGGTCGATCGCGGCGGCGTCAGGCCAATCCGCTTCGACCGCAACGGCCGTAAAGCCGTTCTTCTCAATCAGGTGACGCGTGATCGCGGCTCGCGCCTGGTAGAATTCAGACGTGCCGTGGCTGGCTTCGCCGAGCAGGACGACACGAGAGGATGCGAAGCGATCGAACAGCGCACCGAATGCGAATCGTCGAAAGCTGGCAAGGGTTCGAGGGCGGACCGGATCATATCAGGGAGCGAACGGAAATGGGTGTGTCCGGGGACGTGGTTGCTGGCAGAGCGCGTCCCATCCTCGGCCCATCCATGCTCCCCGATCAGTGGCACGAAACGGACTGCTCCGAAGGTTTCTTCCTCGTACTTGAAGTCGCTGCGGCGGGTGAGCCGCAGCAATGATTGCTCATGTTCGAAATCGCCGATGGGAATGACGAGGCGCCCGCCGATTGCCAACTGCTTCTTGAGCGGCTCCGGTAGCGTGGGTCCGCCGGCAGCGACCAGGATCGCATCGAATGGCGCCTCATCGGGCAGGCCTCGTGTGCCATCCGCCGTATGGACAATACAGTTTGTGTATCCGAGCGCCGAAAGACGGTCTGCCGCGACCTTGGCCAAATGGCCATGCCGCTCGATGGTGTGAACAGTTCTGGCGAGGCGTGAGGCCACCGCCGCGGCATAGCCGGAGCCCGTTCCAACTTCGAGCACCTTGTGGGCGGGCTTCAGTTCGGCCGCTTCAGTCATCAGCGCCACAATGTAGGGCTGCGAGAGAGTCTGGCCGTGCTCGGGTCCACTCGGACCTCAACGCCTTTTTCTTCAAGATAGGCCATCGTTGCCGCGACGTCTTCATCGCTCATCCGATCGATCGGAAGCGACTTGCGAATGTCGTCAACAGTAAGCGCGCCTCGGAGTTGGCCTAGGGCCGCAAGATTCCAGAGCGAGCCATTTCGCGATTGAGAGCCGTTTGTTGTGCGCGCGTTCATGCGGGTACTTTCGCACAGGAGGGAGCGGAAGTGGGTGTTGCACCTACAACGCCGCGGGGCGCCAGTCGTTCGTTAGAACTCGTGCGCTCCACGAGCCATCGTACCCGTGAGTAACAAATTTTCACCGCCCATGGCGCCCATTGACGTGGGCGGAACGAATAGCAGAGGGAGCCCCACGGCTTTGTGCGCAAGCGTACCGAAAATCGAGCCATTGAACCTCTGCGGGAGCAGGATCTGTAGCTATGATATCTGCCGATGCGCCGACGAGGATCATCGTAGTGCCGCGATACTTCTTCCACATCCACAATCACAGATCCTTCAGCGACCGCGATGGAGAAGAGCTGCCGGACGATAACGCAGCGTGGCGCGAGGCGCTGCGGACCCTGAAGACGCTCGAAAGCAATCTGGACCCTGGGCAGCAGTGGCGCCTTTCCGTGCGCGGCCCTCGTGGCCCGCTGTTTGAGATCAGCATCGACACTGCACGCCTGAGCTGATCCTGAATTGCGCGGTGTCCTGAATTGCGCGGTGCGCTGCGCGCATTGCGGCGCCGCGGCAACAAAAGCAGCGCGCCTCTTTGGAGCTCGCCTGATCACGTCCAAAATAGCCCGTGCGTGTGCTAGTTCAGCGGGTCGCATCAAGGCACCTCTCGATAGGCGCTTGGGATCTACAATACCGAGCGATACTTCGCCGGAACCACAGTTCGCGCGCTACATGTTGTACCCTCGACCGGCACTCTGGTCGTGTCGGCTATGACCGTCGAACTAGTTTCGATGGTTGGCCAGCTTCCTGCGATTTCTCACCGCGCGATCGAGCGTCGCGAACATCTGAATAATGGCCCGTCGTGCGGCCGCCTGGTATGGAAACGTGCTGAACGCAACGGCGCGCGCGATCTCCAGCTTTACTTCGTCGGTCTTATAGATCTCAGGCAGAGTTCGAAACGGTTCATCTATTGCGTCCTGCATCTGGTTGGCCATTTGGGTGTCGATCAACATCGTGGCCTCGCTTTGGACCCTGTGAACCCGGTCCGCTATTCAGCAGGGCTGGTCGCCGCCAGCTGCCCTTCGTTTGGACGACAAGTTACTTCCGAAAGCGGAGCTAAGTCCTGCCTGCTCGTGCGAGTTTGGTACGACACCGCGCATACAACGTGTCGCAGGAGCAATGGGATGTTGCACGGGCGTGTCTGGCAGAGTGGATACAGGGAGGTGTTCGAGGGCGCCGTCGTTGGGAGATGTAGCAGCTTTCGTTCCAAGCGGCAGCCGCTGTGCATCGACCGAGACGCTCAAAGGTTTGCGAAACTCGCCTGCCATCAGTTATCTCTCTGCTCCTGTCCCAAGTAGTGCATTAGGAGAGCAAATACTGCCATGCAAACAAGGCTCGGCTACGGAGAGCGACGATCGCAAGAAGCTGAACGATACCAGCCAGGTGTCCGTTCGGCGCGGAATTTCGCCGCTTGCGCTCGGGTTTGATGTGAGGAATCATATCCCGGAAAGTCCCCCGGTTGTGCTGGAGCCCGGCCTTGAACGATATAGCAACGGGGAGCGAGGCGACGGCGCCGGTTTCACGGAATCGGCTACTCAGGTTGCTTCCAAAAGAGGAATTCCAATCAATCAAGTCCAGGGCAGAAGAAGTGCGGCTTCGGCCTCGCCAAATCCTTCATCACTGGCGTTCCTCGTTGGAACATGTCTATTTTATTACGGACGGGCTGGTATCCGTGAGTGCGAAGGTCGGTGAGAACGACTATGTGGAGGCTTGGCTCATTGGCAGCGAAGGCGCTGTCGGTGCGCTTCTTCTCCTGACAGGCCAAGCTCACGCTCCACCGCACCGGCGGATCGTGCAGGTGGGCGGTTCGGCATTGCGGCTCTCCGCACCCGACTTCCTGGAGTTGGCGAACCGTCTTCCCACGTTCCGTCAGGTCCTTCACCGGTACCTTGCGGTGGTTGTGGTGCAGACGTCCCAATCTGGGGTATGCAATGCAGTCCATTCGCTCAAGCAGCGACTGGCTCGCTGGCTGCTGGTGGCCTGCCAAAGCTTGGATGATCACAACCTGCCGCTCACCCACGATGTCCTCAGCAGGTTACTTGGCGTGAGGCGCGCAAGCGTGACTGAATGCCTGAGCGACCTCGAGGATCAGGGCGTGATCAGCACTCATCGCGGGCACATCGAGATCACTAATCCTGACCTTCTTCGGCAGATCTCATGTGCTTGCTTCCAAATGATTCATCGCGAGTACGCCCGTCAGCTCACAAGCGTCGGTCCGCTGGCCTAGCTGATGCCCGACGGCGCAAGCTTTCTTTGTGTCGGCCCAGCCTCAAGCTGGTGATCTAGGCGGGTGGTGGCTAGGAGCGCTGTAGCGGGAGCAAAGGCGTTCACAGACCTGAACCGCCTGCCGGAAGCTGAATGCCCAGCCGCATCGGCCGGTTCTGGTTGCTTGGGTCCTCCGACGGCGATTCATTCGTCGCCGTTAGCTTCGGTCCAACCAGAGGAGTTCCGCATGGCCGCCGAATGGAGCCGGACTACCCCCCAGAGCGGGGGAGACGACGTCCCCCAGGTGTCAAGCTCAGCCCCTTTGGAGAAGGCTAGTCACCGTTTCCACAACGCGTTGCTCGTTTCTGATGCGGATTGCGGGACGGGTCCCCGTGTCGGTCAGGGCGGCCTCGCGGAACGCCTCGGCCAGCTCACACAGGGCCTCCTTCCGGGCCGCATCCTCATTCGGGAGTACCATGCCCACCCGATCCAATCTCACCTTGAGCCCTTCGCACTGATCGAAAAAATAGCGCTGCATGGCGGAGAATCAACGCTGCTCGCCTTCGGCAAGATAAAACGCGGTCGGCGGCCAGCCGTTCGTCAGAATGGTACGCTGGAGCACCGGCTTTGATTGGTGGGGCTAGATCTTCCCTGTCCTGGTCAGCACATCTGCAAAAGTAAGCAAGAACATGGCCGCGAGAAAGATCAAGCCGGAGACGGCGGCAAGCCTGACCAATGCGCGAGCTTGGATGAGCTCCATGAAAAAGACCACGACCAAGCTCGACTTGATGACGGCAACGATAACTCCCGACGCGACGGTGACAGGGCCCATAGGAATGTAAGCCAGGAACATGCTCAATAAGAGCAAAGCGAGAAGTGCGACCCAGATGATCCCGTTCTTGACCCACAGAGCTGACGAACTGCTTGGATGCGATCGATTTCCAGTCATGAGGCTCTCCCTGGCAAATAAATGAGCGGATACAGAAAGATCCAGACGATATCGACGAGATGCCAATAGAGCGCGGTGACTTCTATTTCGGGATTCTCGCGCAGGCGAATTCGCCTGGTTGCTCCAAGCACGATCAGCCTGACGACAAGCACGATGCCGATCGTGAGATGGATCGCATGCACCCCGGTAACCAGCCAATACAGACCATAGAAAAGCTGCGCAGCCGCCTCTGACAGTGCAAAGCCGGCTCCGGGGACCAGATGTTTGTCGATATCCTCCTTGTATTCAAAGCCCTTCACGACGATGAACGCGAATCCGAGCGCCGCAGTCAGGCCTAGGCAGGTGAGGACGAGAGTGCGGGAGCGTTCGCTCTGGGCCGCAGCTTGGGAGGCGACCGCAATGGTGAGACTGCTCGTAAGCAGGATGGCGGTGTTGGTCGTGCCGAACCAGATGTTTGTGGCGCGACCAGCTGCCGCAAATGCGTCCGGGTGCTCGACCCGGCAGACGGCATAGGTGAGCATAAGTGCTCCGAAGAACAGGGTCTCGCTTGCAAGAAAGATCCAGATCCCGAACTTTCCCGCTCGTTGCTGGCGCTCGAAGCGCTCCCACGGTTCTCGAAGCAGTGCGGTTGCGTCGGTCATCGTAGCGACCTGGCGTTCTGAACTTCGGGGGCATCGGTCCCGGCCGACTCGCGTTCGGCGTGATACTGGTAAGGGCCACGATCCACAAGCGGCTGGATATCGAAGTTGTTCGGCGGCGGCGGCGACGTCGTCGTCCACTCCAGCCCGGTAGCGCCCCAAGGATTGTTCGGGGCGCGTTTGCCGTGAAGAAGGGACCAGGTCAGGTACATCAGCGGAAGCAGATAAGCGGCGGCCAAAACGGCCGCGCCAGCGGATGACATGACGTTGTAGACTTGAAACTCTGCCGGGTAGGTGTGATAGCGCCGCGGCATTCCGAGGTACCCGGCGAAAAATTGCGGCAGGAAAGTCATGTTGAAGCCGAAATACATCGTGATGGCGGCAAACTGCGCCCAGGACTCCGGGTACATTTTCCCCGTGATCTTTGGCCACCAGAAGTGCAGCGCACCGAAGAAGGCGGACACCGAACCGCCGACCATGATGTAGTGGAAATGCGCTACGACGAAGTAGGTGTCGGTTACGTGCACGTCGACCGGGATCGACGCCAAAAACAGCCCCGACAACCCGCCGGTCGTGAACAATCCAACGAATCCGAGGGCATAGAGCATTGGCGAGTTGAAGCTGATCTGTCCTCGATAGAGCGTTGCGGTCCAATTGAAGACCTTGATTGCCGAAGGTACGGCGATGACGAAGGAAAGGAACGAGAAGATGAGGCTCGCATAGGGCGATTGTCCGGACACGAACATGTGGTGTCCCCAAACGAAGAAGCCGATCCCCGCGATGGCAATGATGGCATAGACCATGAAGTCGTATCCGAAGAGGCGGCGTCGGGCGAAGCAAGGAATGATCTCGGAAACCACTCCCATGGCCGGGAGGACCATGATGTAGACCGCGGGATGCGAGTAGAACCAGAACAGGTGCTGGAAGAGAATGGGATCGCCGCCGCGTGCCGGATCGAAGATCGGCAGCCCCAACCAGCGCTCTGCGACGACCAGCATCAACGAGATCGCGAGCACGGGAGTCGAGAGCACCATGACGATCGAGGTGGCGTAGATCGACCAGACGAACAGCGGCAGTCTGAACCAGGTCATTCCCGGCGCGCGCAACATGTGCGTTGTCGCGATGAAATTCACCCCGGTCGCGATGCTGGCGAAACCCACGACGAACACGGCGGCAGCGGCCGTGAGGACGTGCGTGTTGGAGAACATCGTCGAGAACGGGGTGTAGAAGGTCCAACCAGTATCGACGCCTCCCGCTATCAGGGTGTAGACCGCGAACACCCCGCCGACCAGCGTCAGGTACCAGCTGAACAGGTTGAGGCGCGGAAAGGCCACATCGGGCGCTCCGATCATCAGCGGCATCAGGAAGTTGCCGAACGTGTTCGGGATCGACGGCACCAGGAAGAACCAGACCATGATGATGCCGTGGAACGAGAACAGCCGATTGTAGGTATCGGAGCTCAGAAACCAGCCGTTCGGCACGAACAGCTCGAGGCGGACCGCCGTGATCGCTGCGCCGCCCATGAAGAAGAAGACCGTGATCGTGAGCGCATAGAGTATGGCGATGCGCTTGTGATCGGTGGTGGTGAGCCAAGATGCGAGCGTGCTCCCCGCTCGCAGATAGTCCGGACGCGCCGGAAACGGCAGTTCGCCCGCGAGCACCACGTCACTCATGATCTTGCTCCTGTCCGAGAGAGCGAATGTAGGCGATCAGACTTTGTACCTCCCCGTCGTCGAGCAGCCCCGCAAAGCTCGGCATGAGTGGTTCGAACCCCGCGACGATGTCGCGCTTTGGCTGGAGGATCGAATCCCGGAGATAGGCATCGTCTGCTTTCAGTTGCCGACCGTCCGACAACTGAACGGTCCGGCCGTAAAGGCCGTTGAGCTTGGGGGCATGCACGCTGGAAGAAGCTGCGTGGCACCCGGAGCAGCCTTGAGATACGAAGAGTTTGGCGCCGAGGTGAGCGAGGTCGTCGCCTTCGGGTTGTCTGCTCAACCACCGAGCGTAGTCGTCCTCACCCATGACCGTGATCCGGCCGCGCATCGCTGAATGGTCCGTGCCGCAATACTCGGCGCACAGCAGCGGGAAAACTCCAAGCTTGGTCGCCTTGAACCAGGTCTCCGTGTTGCGCCCCGGCAGCACGTCCTGCTTGATGCGAAACGCGGGCACGAAGAACGAGTGAATGGCGTCCTGGGACGTCATGACCAGCCGAACCGGCTTTCCGAGCGGAACATGGAGCTCGTCGATTTCACGAGCTCCGTTCGAGTGCTGTGTTTTCCACATCCATTGTTTGGCGAGCACGTGCACCTCCAGCGCGTTCGTCGGAGCGGTGAGCGCGCCCACATCCGCCGAGGCGGCCCACCAGAACAGAAATGCGAACAGGAACCCGGTCGCGGCCGTCCAGCTCACCTCGAATTCGCGGTTCACGATCTCTGGCAAGCGGCCGCGCTTGGCGTTGGAGCCCCGGCGATACCGGATGGCGAACGTGACGAGCAAGCCGAACACGAGCGCAAGCGTGAGCGCCGACACGATCACCAGAATGGCAAATATCCCATCGACACGAGCGGCGTGTGTGCTTGCCTCCGGCAGGGTAAAAACGGTGGTCATGTCATCACCCCGGTGCGTCGCGACCGACGGCACATGATGACTATCGCAAACCCAAGAAGTGCGACGGTCAATGCGCAGCCGAGCTTCAGCGCGGAGTCGACCCGCCGGGTGTAGATGCCGTGAACCGGATCAAATCCGTAGCAGAGGAGGGCGATACGGCTCCTCAGTCCGCCCACACTGCCCCGCCCGGCTTCCAGGATCCCGAGTTTGAGATCGAATGGTTGCAAACCCAGGCTGGAAAACGCGCGGGAAACGTGACCGTCAGGCGTGAGCGTGACGAACGCCGCTGGGTGAGCGACCGCGCTATTTTGGCCATCGGTTTGGAGGCGATAACCGATGGCCGTGGTGAGATGGTCAATGCTTGCCTGGCTACCGACTAGAACCGATACCCCGGGGCCGCCGACTTGTCCGCCGGCGAATCTGCGAGCCGCGGCGGCATCATCCCCTGCATCGATCCCGAACACCACGAGGCTGTAGTCGCGCCCGGCCACCAATCCCGTCTGCTGTAGCGCGCTTGCAACGATAGTGAGCGCCGGGCCGCAGATTTGGGTACACGTGAAGTCCGCCGGCAGCAGCAAGGTCGGCCTGCCGTCGATTGCGTGGCCAAGGGTCGTTTCATTGCCATCCATGTCCCGAAACTCAAGTGTCGCCGGCGCCCTGGCTCCTTCAGGTGGCGCCAGTGCAACATCTTTGAGCTGCTGTTCCGTCAAAGCCGACAAGGCGCTCGAGGACCAGACGGCCATGAGTACCGTTAGCGCAAGCACTCTCATTGCTGCGCTCCCTTGATGTTCTCGACCTCCGGGGGTTTTGACTTGTCGAGAGGATCGTAACCGCGGTCGCCTCTGGCAATGACGATCTCGACGGCCTTCTCAATGGGTATTCTTGCGACAGCTCTGCCTCGGTCGATCCAGCTGTACCGAGACAGAGCACTTCGTTCGCTCTGCAATGCATTGGCGAGGTCCTGGTCCGGGGCAGTTTGGAGGCCGGGCTGCGGGAATTGTCGTTCGATAGGCAGCTTGAAGGCGGCGGGTGCATCTGCCTTAACGTAAAAAAAGATCGCCACCATGGCCAGACCGACGAAACCGAGGTAGCCGCTGACGGCAATGAGGATTTTGCTCGTGGCAACGTCGGGTGATTGCGGCAGCGCCCGGCGCTCCATCTCTTCATTCGGCATGCTGAGCCTCCAAAGCGGGACTGAGGGCAGCTCCAATCAGAAACGAACTCAGGCCCAAGGCGACCAGCGCACCCATGCCACAGGTGAGCACTGCGTCTTGCTGATCAAAGACAGGAACGATCAGCCAGCAAAAGTGGAGAACGGTGCCGAGCAGCACCAATATCCCAGCCGATTGCAGGCCGTAGCGGCTCCGCCGACACCTGCGTACGATCAAGATGCAGAATGGCAGAGCAGCGCCCAAGGCAAACGCAAGCACGATCGTTATGGCCCAGCCTGGAGAGCTTCGCTTGAGGTACCATGCGGCCTTGTCGGGCAGATCGCCGTACCACGCGACAAGATAGGTCATGAATTCCAGGTAGACGACGCCCAGCAAGACCGCGAGCAGCAGCGCGCCGACATCGGATGCCGCAGACTCATCCAGGGTGGGTGCGGTCAGGAACGCAACAAAGGCCAGCGTCGCTGCGAGCTGCTGAATCGCAATCATCGCCGGAAAGGCAGTCGCGACGTAGTGCGGCTCGACAGAGAGAAACCAGTCCACCGCAACGAGGCTGATGGTGGCGCCGTAGAAGGCAAGCCCCAGCCCCGCGAGCAGACGACCGCCCTTGCCCAAAGCAAACGTGATCCCGAGGACGCTCCATCCGCCGAGGGCAAGGGCAGCGCGCAAAACAAACGAACCCCAGTTCAGGTACCAGCGTCCAACGTCTTGGGCGACCTGCGAGCCGTCCTGTGACCAGGGATAGAGTTGGCCGGAGGTGGCCAGTATTGGAAGGAAGGCGATGGCCACCGCCGCGGTGAGCGCGGCCGACGGTCTCAACACTGAGGCCGTTGCAGTGCCCCATCGGCCGCCGGTTAGCGAATGGATCAGCAACAAGATCATGCTGCCGATCGGCACGCAGCTCAAAATGGCGAACGCGAGCAGCCACCCCTGAGAGAGGGCTGGTGTCCTGTATCCCGCTGTCACAATCACAGCGACACTCAGCAGCAGAATTCCGGAAACCGCTCGAAACCGGCGAAGATTATGGAAGCGAACGATTGTCGCATCGGAGCTCATGGCAACCTGCTCCGTAGCTCGGGAGCATCCGCTACGTTCGCGCCCTGAGATTCCTGGAGCGCCCGTATGTAGGCCACGATCGCCCACCGGTCGTTTGGATCGACCCGGGCGGCGTACGAGTACATCACCCCGTAGCCGTTGGTGATCACGTCGAAGAAGTGCTCGGCGGGCGCGGCCCGCAGCCGGCTACCGTGGTAGGACGGCGGCGCCGGAAACCCGCGCTGCACGATCATTCCCTTGCCTGTTCCCGACAGCCCGTGGCACGGAGAACAATAGATGTCGTAGCGCTGGCGGCCACGCGCGAGCAGCCTCGCGTCGATCGGCGGGCGCTGCTGCGTTTGCCTTTGACGTTCGATGTCTCCTTGCGCCACGCTGCCCTCCGGCAGTGGCTGTGCTTCGGTCTGGTCTTCGAACAGGGCCGCGCGCGAAAACGTTCCATATCGCCGCTGCTGCGTCATCGAGATGTCGTTGCAGCCGGAAAGCAGCAAGGCCAGGGTCAGGGGGATTGCCAGGCGGCCGATCATGGTGCACGCACTTCGGTGACTCTCGTTGCGCCGGTCGTCCGAAGCAGGTGGCGGAGCTCGCGCGTGGTCTCGTCGTTCTCTCCGCACGCGAGCAGGAAATAATGGTCCTGCGAAGCCCGCTCGAAGCCGGTAATGTCGAACAATGGATTGTGCAGCTGCGGGAGCCCCGTAGACCACAGCAGAACGATGAATCCGGCGAGGGCGGCTGCGAAGACCCCAACTTCAAAGGGCACGAGGAGGAACACCGGCCATGAGTTCAGGGGGCGTCCGCCGCTGTTGATAGGATAGTCGACGACCGCGCTGTACCATTGCAGGGCAAAGGCAAACGCTGCGGTGGAGAACCCGGCCAAGAGCATCGTCGCCCGAATACCGGAGCGCCTGGCGGGGATGATCTGCTCGAGCTCCTCGACGGGGAAGGGGGTGAAAGCATCCAGGAGGCTGAATTCCGAGCGGACCTTGAGGCTCCGAGCGGCAGCGATCAGAGTAGCGGGATCCGGAAATTCTGCCAGGAGAGGCCCAGTCATGCCACGTTCTCCCGGTGGGCGAGTTCGCGCATGTCGAACATCGAAACGGCAGGGATCAGGCGTACGAAGATCAGGAACAGAAACGCAAAGAAGCCCAGCGGTGCAATGACGAACGCCAAGTCCCAGATGGTGAAGTGAAAGACCCGCCAAAGGCTCGGCATGTATCCATGAGAGAGTGTGTTCCAGACGATCAAAATGCGTTCAAGCCACATCCCGATGTTGATGGCGATCGCAATCGCAAATAGGGCAGCAAAGGACCTTCGCACGCGAGGAAACCAGAGCGCCTGGGGCAGGATGACGTTGCAGCTCAGTAAAGCCCAGAACAGGGGTGCATAGACCCCGGTAAACTCGAAAGCCACGAGACTGCGTTCGCTGCGCGCGCCGCCATACCAGCTCATGAACCACTCCGTTGCGTAGGAATAGCCCATCACAATCGAGGACATCAGCAAGACACGACCGATGACGTCAAAGTGCTTGCGCGTAATGATGGCCTGAAGTCCGAAGCCCCAGCGGATCGCCAAGGCAAGCACAACGACCATGGCGAACCCCGAGTACATCGCGCCAACAACGAAGTAGGGCGGAAAAATGCTCTCCTGCCAGCCCGGCATCAGGCTTGCGGCGAAATCCAGCCCGACGATGGAATGGACCGAGCACACCAGCGGTACCCCGAGTGCTGCCATCGTCGTATGAAGGATCCTCAGGGCACGCCAGTGTCGCAGCGAGCCGCTCCACCCGAGTGCAAAGGCCCCGTAGAGCAGCTGACCCGTGCGCGACCTCGTCCGATCTCGCATGGTTGCGAGATCCGGAATGAGGCTGACGTACCAGAACAGGATCGAGAACAGCAAATAGCTGATGATCGCCCAAAAATCCCAAACGAGCGCGCTCCGCCACTGCGGCCACAGCGACATCGTGTTGGGGTAGGGGGCCAACCAGTAGGCGTAGATCGGTCGTCCGAGATGCACGATAGGCATGAGCCCCGCAATGGCGACCGCGAACAGCGTCATGGCCTCTGCGAACCGGTTGATCGAGGCGCGCCATCGCTGCCGCGTCAGCAACAGCATTGCCGAGATCAGCGTGCCTGCATTGCCGATGCCGATCCACCACACGTAGTCGGCAATCGCAACGCCCCACACGACGGTGGAATTGACGCCCCAGACACCGATGCCCTCGTAAAACACCCAGACGACTGCTGCCAGAAGCCACGCGACGAAAGGCGCGCTGACCAGGAGAGCAATCCACCAGAACTTTCCCGGGCTTGCGAACAGAGGCGCCGTCACAGCTTGCGTGATCTCGACATCGCTGGCCCGGTACGCAGAAACCCAAGGCGCCGGCGCGGCCGCATTCGGTTCGAGGACATCGCTCATGTGCCGTCCCCCTCGGCTGGAGGATTGCGGACGTCGGCGAGGTAGGTCGTGCGGGGACGCGTGTCCAGATGCCCAAGCAGGGCGTAGTGTCGAGGATCAGACTTGCGCCGATTGACGCTGGATCCATCCTGATTGAGATCGCCAAACACGATCGCGCTGGTGGGACATGCGTTCTGGCACGCGGTCCGGACTTCGTCCGTGCCAATCGTCCGATCACCGCGCTCTGCCGCTCGTCGTGCCGAACTGATCCGCTGGACGCAGTAAGTACACTTCTCCATCACGCCGCGAGCGCGCACCGTGACCTCCGGATTCTTTTGAGCGAGATAGGATTCGAAGCCGAGGTTGGCGTACTCCTGGCCGTCGGCGTAGCCCCGGAAATTGAACCGACGTACCTTGTAGGGGCAATTGGCTTCGCAGAACCGCGTGCCGATGCACCGGTTGTAGACTTGTGCGTTGAGCCCTTCGCTATCGTGAACCGAAGCGGCGACAGGGCACACGGGCTCGCACGGGGCGTGCTCGCAATGCATGCACGGCACCGGCTGGAAACCGAGCACCGGACTGGCCGCTGTTCCATGATCGTAGGCGTCAACCCGCAACCAATGCATGTCTCGCCCACGGGCGACCTCTTCTGGGCCGACCACGGGCACATTGTTCTCGGCTTGACACGCGACGACGCATGCATTGCAGCCGATGCACAGCGAGGTGTCGATGACCATGGCCCAAGCGTTTCCATCGCCGCTGCGAGGCGGTGCTTCCGGCAGCAAACTGGGGGGGCGCTCCGCTTCCGGAGCAGTGAGCGTCCTTGCAGCATCGGCGACTTTGCGCACCGGGTAGAGCTCGGAAACATAGTCCGAAGCGCGGACGATATTCTGGGTTGTGAGCGGTTCTTGATTTCGGCCGGTCCTTGTGATGACGGCTTCCGCGATGGTCCATGGGTTTTTTGTGTTCCGAAGCCGATTTGCATCGCATCCGATGCCATTTCCGATAGCGCCGGCGCGATTGCGGCCATAGCCGAGCGTCAGACTACCGACACCCAGGGCAGCACCCGGCTCTACAAGCACGGGGGCCTCGATCGTGGCCCCGCCTGATCGGATCGAGATCACCTCGCCGACAGAGACACCGAGCTGCCGAGCGTCTTCAGGGTTGAGCGCGAGAGCGTTTCCCCAGACCTGTTTCGTCAGGGGCTTCGGACATTCTTGCAGCCAGGCGTTGTTTGCGAACGAGCCGTCCCAGAGACCTGGATCGGGCTGCAGCACCACCTGGAATTCGGACGCGGCACGAGGTTCCGGCATCTGCGGTAGTTTGGGCTCTGCAGGTCGCAACGGCTCCGCCGCACTGCCGGCGATGACACCATCGTGAAGCGCGCGTGTCCACCAGGTCTCGAAGTCAGCTCCGGCCTGCGCCTGCCAAGTCCGTCGAACGAGATCGCGCGGCGAGGCCATATCGCCGTTCGTGAGAAGCGCAATGTATTCGTGCTCCGTATGGCTGCGATACAGCGGTCGGATCAGCGGCTGAACCAGACTGGCTGTCCCGTCGATGCTACGCAGATCAGACCAGGCCTCGAGTGGATGGCTCAGGGGAACGTGCCAGTTTGAAAGCTCTGCGGTCTCGTCCGCATAGCAGCCCGCGTGCAGTCGAAACGGCGCTTTTCTGGAAGCGTCGGGGAAATTGAGATCGGCAGGAGCGTCGTACGCAGGGTTGACGCCGAGCGTGACGAGCTGATCGACGCCGCCCCCTTTCAGATCGCGAACCAGTTCATCGAGCGCTTGGGGCTGGCGCCCGGCAGGTGTGCGGCCCACTGGATCAATGAGGTCCACTGGCGCATTGAGGCGAGCGTTGATCCAGTGCACGACCGCGTGGGCTTCGGCGGAAAGCGTTCGGCCCGCGAGAACGATGGCGCTGCCGGGACTGGAGTTCAGATCGGAGCTAATTTTCCGCACGAGTTCTTTCAAATGATCGGGCACCGCGGCGTCCCGGACAGCTGCGCCAAGCGACTTGGCAATCGCGAGCGCCACTTCGCCGATGATCGCCGGCCGGAGGGCGAGCCGATGATCAGCTTTCGCCCCGGTTAGCGTCGGGGCCGCCTCAAGGCAGTAAAAACGCGAGAAGCCCTCGTTCTGCGGCTGACGGCGCTCGGCAAATCCCCTTGCGCTTCGGAGTTGATCCGGACCATGGCCCAGCGGGTCGGCACCAAGCGCGATTACCACGCGCGCGCGCGCGAGGTGTGGCACTGTCTCGATCTCTCGTCCGTAGGCCAACATTGCGCCGGCGCGGGCACTGCCATCGTCGGCGGGATCATAGGCATGCCACGCGGCTTTCGGAAATTGCCCTAGCAGATCGTCGATCTGTCGTAGCAGGGTGGGCGAACTCACCCGACCTGTGACAAGTCGTAGCCCCTCGCCACTGCGTTGCTTGAGCAGTCGGTTCTGGCCAAGCACAGCTGCGCGGAATGCCTCAGCCGGAGCGATGGCCCCTTCGTGAAGCGTTGTCCGCGAGCGGTCCGGATCGTAGAGGGACAAAACGGCGGCCTCCATGAACACGTCGGTCGCACCGAGGCTCGCAGGATGCTTAGGGTTGCCTTCGAGCTTGATCGGGCGCCCGTCGACGGAACTAACGAGCACTCCACGCCCGTAGCCCGAGAGCGCCAGAGTGGTCGCAAATTTCAAGGGCTCGCCCGGCACAAGGCGGTCCGGCATTCTCACGTAAGGAATTATCTGTTCGTCCGGACGGCTACAAGCGGCCAGTCCCGACGCGACGCCAGCTGCGAGGAAGCTCAATGCCTGCCGGCGGTCCAGCTCGGGGCGGGCTACGCGTGAGACCCGTTTGACGGGCAACTCATCTACCTGTGACATACCGAGCAATCCGTCAGATGATCAACACGAATGTGGTACTTCGCCATCAGCTCGCGGCCGAGCTGTTCCTGATTCTTTGCTGGTGACCATCCGGTGTCGAACACCGCCTCGCGCGGGCGCAGTGCTTTCTCGGGCGCTCGGTGGCAATCGATGCACCATTGCATGGTCAGGGGCGCCGCTTGGCGCATCAGTGGCATCTGATCAACCGCGCCGTGGCAGGTTGTGCATCCAACCCCTTTCGCGACATGTATTGAATGGTCGAAGTAGACGTAGTCGGGGAGTTTGTTCACCCGCTGCCAGGCGATTGGCTCATCCTTCGCCAGGCTCGCACGCACCGGGGCGAGCATGCCTGCGTTTGTCCAAAGCTGGGAGTGGCAGGTCATGCACGTCTCGGTCGGTGGCAGCCCGGCGAAGCGCGCCTTTTCGACCGAGGTGTGACAGTAGCGGCAATCAAGCCCCAAGCCGCCGACGTGATGCTGATGGCTGAACGGAATGGGCTGGTTGCGCGTCACATCTTGTCCAGTCGCGTAAGGCGAGCTCATGACACCGTAGGCTAACCCGACCAAAAGGATCGGGGCGGCGCCGCACGAGGCCAGGAGGACCTTCGCGATCGTGTCAGCGCCTGGGCGGAAAATCTGCATGCACCTGGCTCTGTCGGCGGCTTCTCATCGCCAATCCCGTTCATTGGTCAATCTCGGTTTAGGGCTGCTGGTGCCGAACTCTGCGCTCGGCCTGCTTACGTCGCCGTGAGCGTTCGTGAGCGCGCTTACTGTCGGTACGCAAGGTGGCCGAAGAAAAGGTGTGATGGATCCATCTTCCAGCATGAGCCGGCCCCCGAACGCGCTTCAGCCTGCGGCGGCCTGCGGCCGAAGCGACTGCTCAACGATTTGACCGCAGCTCTGTGCCTCCGGGGAATGCGAGGCGCTCAGAATCTTTGCGCGGTAGCGTACAAACGGAGTTCGCGGGCGCGGCCCATTCGGAAACTTGCCCGGCTGCTTCCGATGACACATCCCGAGTACATCGCCAGATCGCGGGCGAACGGCCCCTAGCTATTGCCACCGCTTCGCAATTGGGCGCAGAGCTTCTAGGTACCAGGTGCCTACGTGCTCGTGGATGGTCGGGGCGACGCCGCGCGGAGTACCGCTTTTGGCAGAATGACCGCAAGCGCAGCCGCAGCAGCGGCGTTCGCAAGGTTCTGCAGCCTGCCGGAGGTTCGATGCGCCCAGCCGTCGAAGGTTCTGCTGCGTCCGCACCGGCTCAGATGCTCGACGTTGACTCCCAAATGGGTCCTGTCCAACCGGAGCGCCAGGCGCATCCTCCCCGGGCTGTCGGCCGGAAGCGGGGAGACGAGAATCCGGATCGGAGGAAGCTCGGCCATTCGGGGTAGAGACTTTAATGCGTTGCTCCAGATCCAAAGTGCGTCCGAGGCTGTGGTTCCCAAACTTGCGGGTACGCTTTCGGTGGCGGTGCTCTCTTGGCCCGGCAAATTCATTTCCTCGAGCGGCCCTCAGCGCCCGTTGAGATGGCCATTCATCTCTCGACGATGGCGTGGAACGCCAGCAGCAGCTGAGGGGTTTTGTGTGCTTTCGTGAAAGCTGGCTACGGGATCAACCTGAACGGAAAGGCAAATTGCAACGTCGAGGTGGTAAGCGCCGGTGGCCCCGGACTTGTGCGCAGGCTCATCTCCGTCGCGGCCGCCGTTTGGGCCAGGCTGGACGATCACAACATTTCGATCTTGTCTGCCGCCGTCGCCTTCTATTCCTTTCTCTCGATTTTCCCCGCCATTGCCGCGCTGGTGTCATTCTACGGTCTCCTTGCCGACCCCAACGATATCGTGCGAAAGCTCAATGCGCTCCAGATCATCCTGCCAGGTGAGGCGACTGCGCTCATTTCAGAATGATTGAAAGTGCTCGAGCAAGGCACGCATCCTCCCTTCGGCCTCGGGCTGATGGTCAGTGTAGGGATCTCGATCTGGAGTGCGCGTTACGCCACCGGGACGCTCATGACCGCCTTGAACGTGACTTACGCGGTTTCCGAGGAGCGTGGGCTTGTTGTCTTCAATGCCGTCGCTCTGCCGCTGACCGTGGCGTTTTTCATCCTCGCAGGCGGCGCCGTGATCCGAATAGCGTTGATTCCCCTCCTGCTCAGCTACCTCCCAATTCCAGCCGGGTGGCGGACTACGGCAATGTTGATACGCTGGCCGCTGCTCGTGTGCATGATCATCGCGATTGTCGCTCTGCTCTACCGCTGCGCACCCAACAGGTCGAAGCCGACATGGGACCTTGCTTCGGCCGGCGGGCTCCTCGCTACTACCGGATTGATTGCCGGTTCTTATGCATTCTCAACGTACGTGAACACGTTCGCAGCCTACCAAAAGACTTACGGATCGCTCGGCGCAGTTGCCGTGTTGACGACATGGCTCTGGGTCGCAGCCTACTTCATCCTGGCGGGCGCCGAGCTCAACGCCGAGATCGGAAGGCGGCTGACTCAGCGTTAAGCTTTGGCGCATCATCATCCGGCAGAGGCAAGATCTCTTCGGTGAATCGCCCCATCGGACCTGCCCGGACCATCAGAGTAAACAGCTGATATCGGCCTTCGACATCCTCCCTATCGCTGCGAGCGTCAATCAGGCGATGAGCGTCCGCAAGGACAAGGTCGGCGTGGCTGGAGAGCGCCGATAGCCGGGCGGGATCGCGCTCGCAGCTTGCGACCTGGGTCATCACCTCGATCATCCGGATCGACACTGCAGGTTGTGCGCCTGCGCTTTGCCGGATCATATGGAACATCGTCCCGAGCAATTGATCGTATTGCACATGCGGCACCACCAGGACCGGCTGACTTCCTCGGATCGACACTCCTGATGGCAGATGCAGGGGCACAAGATCGCACAACGCCGCGCCCAGTCGATCCAGGACCGAGAGGGCGGTGTGCGGATCATTGATGCCGGGGGAAAGAGCCCTCACCGCGACTTCGACAAGTTGGCGAACGGCAAAGCGCAGATCGGAAGCAATGCTGCTTGTTGCGCCGAGCGCCGTCGCATCCCGGATAGCCGCTTCGGCACCGTCGACGGGAGGGTTAACCAGAGCGACGGTCGCCCCCGGGAAAACATAGTCGCCGGGGCCGATCAACAGCCGAATGGTAACTCTATGCTTGGCCGCCCAGGTGGCGAGGCCCTCTTCGTCAAGATGTTGCAGATAACCGCGCCGCGAGTCCTTCAGGGGCAGGGAGCCGGTCCAGTACTCGCCCGGAGGAGGTTTCGGCTGCGGATCCTTGACGGTTAGCTGGCGCATAGCGCCGCCGAGGTCTTCACTGACGAGTTCGATGACAGTTTCCACGTTGATCCGGCCGGCAACGTGACCGACGAAATACACGAGCATCGCCACACAAGCCAAAGCGAGCAGAATTCGAACGCTCATTGATAGATGAGGGACGAAGCCGCCCTCGGCCTCCGTCCGGATGCTTCTCAGCACCACGAGGGTATAGCAGAATGTGCCGAGCAGCATCCCGAGCGTGGCTTGATTGCCGCGATCGCGGATGAGATTGCGCAGGAGCCGCGGCCCCATCTGACCAGCAGCGAGAGACAAGGCGGCGATGGTAATAGAGAACACCGTTCCCGCGACGCCGATCGTCGCGCCGGCGACTGTGCCGAGCAGGGTACGCGCGCCCGTCGCGCCGCCATCGTACAGCCAACCCTGCAGATCTGCGAGCGAGACATTGCTCCGGTCGATGTGAACGAGAGCGAAGGCGCCGCTCAGGCTGCGAAGCACCAGGAGCATGGGCAGCAGCCAGAATGTCTCGCCCAGATCAGCCAGCAATTGTTCAGCGCGGGCAAGCATAATCGAGCCGGCAAGACCGAATCCACTTGGAAGCAACAGCCGGAAGGTGGAGCGGTTCCGCTGAACCGCTCCACCTCACACAATTACCCGTTGCTTGGGTACTTGAACTCAGGCGCCGACTTCAACTGGTCGGCCGTCGTGTCCATCGTAGCGGTCCACTTCTTGGCCGCATGATCGAACTTCAAATTGATCGCCGAAGGTCGCACTGCAACGTAGTGGTCACCGATGCCCAGGAACCCTCCCACGGAAAGAATATAGCCGTCGATGCCGTTTTCATTCAGCGCAACATCCTTGATCGTGCCAATGTCCTGTTTCGAGTTGTTGTACACCTGCAGACCCATCAACTGCGAGCTCAGGCCGTCCTTGGGAGGCACCGACGTGAAGGCTCCGCCCGGGCGATCCGAAGTCGCGTTGGCGCTGCCGCTGGATGAGTTTGCGTTTGAGGAGTTCTTCTGCGCATTCGCCCCGATCGTTTTCACCTCGGCGAAAGTGTTGGGGCCAACGAACATCGTCACCGGATTTCCTGACCGATCTCTAGCCTCCACCAGGAATGACTGCGGCCGTACCTTTACGTCGGAGAAACCGGCCTGCTGCAAGTCGTTGACCATCTGCTGCCGAACGCCCGCCTCACTGCTGTCGGACTGGATCGCGTCGGCCTTGTTTGTTCCCTTGTTGTTGGTGGTGCCACCATCGGCGCGGTGGTCCACCGACTGGTTGGGAGGCGAGTTCTGCACAGCGCCATGATCCGCAGAGCCGGCAGCTCGCGGTGCGTTTTGCGCCACTGCAACGGATGATACGCCAACAAGAAATGCCGCAGCCAAGAATGAGGTTGCCTTCATAGGTAGATCTCCTTTTGCTCAGTTTCGGATCTTTGACATGCCGGACGGCCGGGTGCCGCGGGACACCTCCGGCCTAGGGACACGGGTGCCTGATGCCGTCGTAGCCCATGTAGGTCCCGGAGCTCGGGTCGTACGATTTGTACCGCTGGGAACAATACGTGTTGTTCTCAGCGGCTTGCGCCCGGCTATTGGCGAGGGCGCTTCCAATCGCCGCACCTGCCACAAAGCCGCCTACGGCTGGACCCCAGCCCCGACCATAGCGGTGCCGGTATCCGTCCCGCCAATGGTGCAAACCATGGCGGCGGTCATGCCTCCATTGAACCTTCACCAGATTGGCATCGTTTTTGGCTGCTCCACTCGCCGTTATCATCGGCGCTGCCTGCATCGGCGCTGCCTGCATCGGCGCTGCCTGCGCGGCTCCAATCGGGACCGCCAGAGCCAACACGGCGGCCGCGCCGCACCATTTATTCGAGTGATAACAAGTCTTCATGCGCTCTGCTCCTTGCTGCATTCCATCAACGGAAATGCGCGAGCGGCGGTGCCGTTGCAGAGACACTCGGTACGGATGTGTACCTCAGTGCTGGCTGCAGTCGCTGGTGGCGGCTGAGTGCAGCTCTTGAGCTGCAAAACGAGCTTCAGCTACGAAGCGAGCTCCCGGCCGTTGCGGAAGCGGACAAACTTTGCGCAAACGACTCGGCCGCGGCTCGATCACCGCGACGACCAGTGACAGTCCTGCACCAACGTGAGGCCAAGGCATATCTCATTGTGGCGCGGAGTTCTCGGCCAGGCAATTGCTCAAATGCAGTGCTAGTCAGGAGTACGTTAGCGCACCCACCGTGTACCGTGGCAGGCGTTTTGATCGGAACGCCAAAAACTCATGGCGATTGTCGCGGGGTAGGCCGACAGCGCTTTGCGAACCGTCGGCCTCGATCTATCAGTCACGGAATTGGCATACCTGTCTGTGACGAAGCCAGTAGGAGCGTGGCATGCTGAAGTGGGCGTTGATATTTTTTCTAGTGTCAATTGTGGCCGGATTCTTGGGCTTCAGTGGAATCGCCGCTGGCGCATCTGCGATCGCCAAGTGGCTATTTTTCGCGGCCGTCGCGGTTTTCTTGATATTCCTGGTCTTAGCCTTCGCGGCAGGTGAGGTGCTTCTCTAGCTCTCGTCAGGGAGCGCCACGGCGGGCGAAGCCGATCCGTAGGTTCGACGAACACGTTCAAACCGAGGGGCTCGATAGCGATACGTGCGAGAGACGTGGCGTTTCAGGAGTCTGTCAGTGCGGAACTCTGGCAGGCTCGCACGCGGCTCTTCGTTGAGAGCTCATAAGTCGTCGTTGGAGAAGATGCCGTGTCCACTAAGCGAATCGGAAATGTAGCGGCCGGGATAATTGCTGCGTCCGTTGTGTTAGTGAGCTCGGAACGAGCCAAAGCCCTGGAGTGCCCCACACCTCATCCGAACCACTCGGAGTTGGCAATACCTCAAACCCAAACGGAGATCAGATCTTATTCTAAGCTCATTGCCGCGCAGGGGGGGCGAGCAATACCTACCATCCTTTATGGGCTGAAGAGCCGCTATCCTCACGCGACCGACGCTGCGCTGACAAACTTCATGATCGGCTTGTTCTGTCCATTAATCAAAAACAATGCGGCGTTGTCGGAGGAGCAAAAGAGGCGCGCCCTGAAGGTGATCGCAAAGAAAATCTACGCCCGGATAGCCGAGTGAAGCTGTTGTCGTGGTACCCGACTGATGAGCGTTGGCGTATGCGATCGAGTGCCTGTTACTAGCCCTCGCGCAGCGACCCACCCTAAACGGGCACGACCGCACTGTGGTTAAATCGCCATGCTTGAAGACGCAGCAAAGGGTGCCGAGCAGCCTGTGCGGGTCCAGAGAGGCCAAAGCGCGGCGGCAGGAGCTAAGACGATAGCCAGAGAGAAGGGTTCTGAGCTGAACCCCGGCGGCAGTCTTTGGTTGGTCCGTTACCGCACAATGCACAGCGATAAGTCGGAACGCAAGATCCTGCGTTCATGTTGTTAGGTACCGTTGTTGTCGCTGCCGCGAAACTGTGGTGCGAGCTCCCACGCACGCAGCTCCCTAGAACACTTCGCGTTCGAGATCCGCAGAGCGGGCCGTCAGAGCGACGAGAGGCAGAATGCACGACTCTGTCGAAATCAAACATGCGCGGGATGGAGCAATCAACGACACGTTGAGCTCGGCGGATGATCGGATCGTGCTTTCGAAATGGACGCCACCCCGTGAGGGCATCGTTCCGCACATCCGGCTCGGGAATCGATGGTTCAACGTTTTGTGGGTCATCCCACTCGGCGCTGCAGCATTAGTCCTCCTGATAGCCTTGGCGCAAAATCTTCGAGAGCTCTCAACCGTCCAAGACTTCATCAGACGGTATCCAGGAATCGCGCAAAACGCACCCTCCGTCGATACTGGTTTTCCATGGTGGCTCCAGCTCCAGCATTTCTTGAACATGCTCTTCATGATGTTGATCATGAGGGCGGGCATCCAGATACTGGCCGATCATCCTCGCCTGTATTGGAACAGGGATTGTACGCCAGGTACAGAGTGGTTCCGGTTTCAGCACCCCGTACCCAAGGATCGTATCTGGACCGCAAAGGACGATGCGGTGAGCCTTCTGGGCTGGCTCGGCATTCCCGGGCTGCGCCACACCATTGGCCTCGCCAGGTGGTGGCACTTCTCTGTTGATCTTCTTTGGGTGCTGAACGGCGTCGTCTTCTACATCATGCTGTTCTCCACGGATCAGTGGCTGAGACTTGTGCCCCTGACGTGGGACGTCTTCCCGAACGCCCTCTCGACCGCCATCCAGTACGCCTCCCTGAACTTTCCGACGGAATCCAGCTGGACCCGCTATAATGGTCTGCAGCAGCTCAGCTACTTCGTGACGGTCTTCATAGCGGCGCCGGTTTCCATTGCGACAGGACTCCTGCAGGCTCCTGCGATTTCCAACCGTCTAGGCTTGCTCGGGACCGTGCTCAACCGGCAGGTCGCCCGCTCGATACATTTTATCTCATTCACCTGGTTTGTCTTCTTCATCCTCGCGCACGGGATAATGGTTTTTATCACTGGGTTGCGGGAAAATACCAACCACATGTTCGCTGGGGTGAAGAGCCAGCACTGGGTCGGATTTCCGCTGTTCCTGCTGGCGCTCATTTTGGTGGGCTTGGCTTGGTGGGCCGCTTCGCCGTTCACGGTCAAGCACGCCCGTCTGGTGCAAAAGACAGGGCGTCTAATGGTCGGCTGGATAAAGGCCGTCGCGGAGTGGTGGGCACCGACCGCGGAGTTGCGCAAATCTGACATATCGCCGCATTTCTGGCCGAACGGCACTATGCCCAACTCCGCCGAATACGAACGTCTGCTCGAAGGCAAGTTTCGCGACTATCGCTTGCGGGTCGGCGGGCTAGTGGAGACTAGCCGGGAATTCTCGCTGGCCGATCTCAAGCGGATGCCGAAGCAGAAACAGATCACCACCCATTTCTGCATCCAAGGATGGTCGGGCGTGGCCGAGTGGGGCGGCGTGCGCATGAGCGATATCCTTGATGCGGTGAAGCCCTTTCCAGAGGCTCGCTACGCCGTCTTCTACTCGCTCGCGGACGGCTCTGACGGAGGCCGCTACTACGACGTCCACGAGATGTTCAACATGCGTCACCGCCTGACAATCCTGGCCTACGAAATGAACGGTCATGCGCTCAGTGTGCTGCACGGCGCGCCGCTGCGGCTCCGGTGTGAGAACGAACTGGGCTTCAAGATGGTCAAATGGATCGAAGCCATAGAGTTCGTACGCGAGTTTAGCGATCTCGGCGCCGGACAGGGCGGTTACAACGAGGATCATGAATTCTACGGCTACCGAATGCCGATTTGAAACTGGACGCTTCCGTCCTCGGCCGGCTGCGACCACAGAAGAGAAACGTGAGGAAACGAATGGTTAGAACATCGGCTCGGCCCACGAGTTATGGGCTTTGGGTGCTGCTCTCTAGTTCTCTAGCTGGCTGCATCGTGGCAGGGATCGCCACTTTTGATCAGGGCAATGGAATCGCCCATTCCGGCGGAGCCTATCTCGTGCTGGTCACCACCCTCCTTCTCGCCGCGGCGTCTCTGTTCCTCGCGCTTTATCAACACAAACGCAAATGGCTAAGGGTCGTTCTTGCCGTCCTCGTCTTGTTCGATCTCCTCGGCACCGCATTTGCCGCCTACTTCCTGGAGACGCCAATCCTCGTCGGATCCATGGCACTCGGGCTCGTCGGATGGATTGTCTACATTCTCTCAAATCCGAGCCAGAATAATTTTTTACTCGCCTCTTCAAGGAGCAACAGATGAGTACAACCCACGGAATTTCGTTCTCTTTGGCAGCGTGCCTCCTGCTCCTTGCGGCCCCCTCCCTCGCATTCGGACAATCAAAGGGCCCGGCGCAGACTGCAGGCGAACCATTGTCTGTCGGCCAGGATGGAGTTGCAACAAATGGCTCTGCCAACCGACTGCCGAGAGGAGAGGAAGGCTCCTCCGAGGCGACTGCTCAGGTACAGCCCTCACGCAAGGGACCTGACAAGTGGATGAACGCGCGGAACACGTGGGCGACATTCAACGGTGACCTCAACGCACAGAAGTTTTCGACGGCCGACCAGATCACGCCCGAGAACGTTAAGGGCTTACGGAAGGCCTGGGAATACCACACGGGCGACGTCTCTGATGGTACTGGCGAGAAGCCAATGAGCGTTTGGTCCGCGACGCCGCTGTTTGTCAACAAAACCCTGTATGTCGGCACTCCGTTCTACCGGATCGTAGCGCTCGATCCGGGTACCGGAAAAGAGAAATGGAAGTTCGACCCCCACGCGGTGCTCAAAGCGCTGACGCAGCCGGACCTGAAGAACCGCGGCGTAGCCTACTGGCAGGCCGAGAATGTGCAAGGTGGAATGGAGTGCCAGAAGATTGTCTACATCGGCACGATGGACGCCAAGCTCTACGCCGTCGACGCCGACACCGGCAAGTCTTGCAGCGATTTCGGTCAGCATGGCATGGTCGATGTCAACCAGTGGAACACCGTGAATGCGAAATGGCCGCTATCGCTTCTGCAGCCGCCGACCGTTTATCATGACACACTCTATCTCGGCTGGGCAGGCAAGGACTGGGCTGACGAGCAGGCTCCCCCGGGTACCGTATTTGCGCTCGACGCCCGCACCGGAAAATTGAAATGGACCTTTCACGCGCTCGACCCCACCATTGCTCAGCACAGTGGGACCTCAAACGTCTGGGCATCAATCTCGATCGACGCCGAAAGGGGACTCCTTTACATCCCGGTGAGCTCCCCGAGCCCCAACTTCTACGGAGGGGATCGGAAGGAGAAGATCCCGCTGGCAACCTCCGTAACGGCACTCGATGCGGAGACAGGCAAGATGGTCTGGAGCCGGCAGCTCGTGCACCACGACATTTGGGACCTCGATACCAACGCAGCGCCCACCTTGGTCGACCTGGAGAAGGACGGAAAGAAGGTCCCTGCGCTAGTGCAGACGACAAAGCAAGGCTTCCTGTTCGTCCTCAATCGCGAGACCGGGGAGCCGATCTATCCTATCGAAGAACGACCGGCGCCGAAATCTGACGTCCCGGGCGAAGAGGCTTCGCCAACACAGCCGTATGTGGCGACGCCAGCTCCCACGATACCCGACAAATGGCCGGGCGTGTTTCCGCTCGCCGACTGGATCGGCTTCGGCAGTTGCAGCCGGGAAGCCAAGAAGCTGCGTTACGACGGTCGCTTTACGCCTCCCAGTCTGCAGGGCACGATCACATATCCTCCGACAACGGGCGGGACCGAATGGGGCGGCGGCGCCATCGATCCGCGCACGGGCGTGTTCGTCGTGAACTCCAGCAGCGTCGTGCAGATCTATCGGCTGATCAAGCGCGAAGATTTCAAGCAACAGGCGCAAAATGGCGAAAGCTCAGGCTACTACGCTCAGGAGGGGTCTCCATACGGCTTCAAACTGGAGACCTTCCTCAACTGGGCCGGTATGCCGTGCTGGAATCCGCCTTATGGCATGATCGCAGCTTATGATCTGAAATCGGGTAAGCGTCTGTGGAATGAGCCTTTTGGGCAAGTGCAGAAATACGGGTTCTACATGCCGAAATCCTGGGGCTCGGTGACGATCGGAGCACCCGCGATTACCCAATCAGGCCTGATCTTCATAGGCGCATCGATGGATTCGCGGGTGCGCGCTTTGGACCTGAAATCGGGTACGGAATTGTGGAGTAACCTGGTCGATGCGCCGGCTGTCGCCATGCCGGCCATCTATAACTACAACGGGAAAGAATACGTAACATTTGTGGTGGGCGGCAATTCGATCCTTTTGCCGAAGGTGAGTGATCAGGTGGTCTCTTTCGCTTTGCCGGGCTGAAAAACAGGAGCTAAGGCGGCGGGCTGCGGCAACCGAGATCAACGCGATGCTGCTTTGGAGACCGTGCCCATAAGCGGAAGGCACAAGACCGTATCGAACCCGCTACTCCGTCACTCGAACCTTTCCCGACGGGAGGCGTTTTGGGAGGAGAGAGCGAAGGCGGGTTGCCGTGAAACGACAGCGTTGGCGAGTTCTTTGAAATGGCGACGAAACAAACAACCCCGCAACAGAAAAAGGCGAAGCAGATGACGCGAGCAGATAGGATCGCCAGGCTCAACGAGAACGTGAGCGGGCAAGTCGAGCGCCGCCGGCAAGAAGCGGATCAGCTAGGTCCCCCCTTTCCGGAAGCGAACTCCAAAGCCAAAGCCAGTGATCCAGTCCGACGAGTCGCTCGAGCCCGAGTAGACGCTGGCTCGAATGACGCATCAGAGTTTAACAGAGATTGTCGGGCATACGGTGAGCCAACGGAAACGTGAGATTCATGCGGCGAAGGAAGGCCCATTGATGGCTTCGAGTGTCCATAGTAACCATGCATCCGCTGCGTCACCACCACGCCGTTCTGTGCTCGACGCGAATGTACCTATTGAGACGACCGACCAGTTGCGTATCGCGATTGATCAGGGGGGGAGCCGGGAGAAGGTCGACGCCACGGATCCTGCGGCGGCTCCGCTCGGGACAGACGACGAAGCAGGCGGATCGCCGGATAGTGCAGCTCAGGTTCGCCTAGCTGCTGCGCAAGAGGTGAGGGCTTGGCCTGGCGCGGAGCGACAGCGCAGGTCTGGCCTCGGTAGTGCATGGTGGCTTATCGGATTTTCGGTTTTGATGAGCCTTGGTATTCTCGCTTCCTTGCTTTGGGTTAGAACCTAGAACTGACGTGTTAGTCACGACTATAGGGTATTAGCGGCTCCGCAGTATAGTGCAGGTTGGCGCCGCAGCTAACCGCTTGTGCGGCGACGAATCGAGTTCAAGTTTCTGCAAGAAAGTGCCACGCCTCGCGTCCGGCTATCCGCTGGCGGCGATTAACTGACCTTTGCGACGCGGCTGTGTTAGCCCTCCCGGCGGCGGAGGGCCCGGCTGGTGCTTGGCGCGCGCCCCTCTCGGTCCTTTCCTGCCACGGAAGGGGGCTTCAGGTGCGACCTCCAAACTGAAGCTCAGGAAGGTTCTAATCAGCATAACGCCAGCAAGTACGGCCACACTCGTTGGCGTCGGAGTGACTGCGACTGTTCTAATGATGTCAGCGGCAACGAGAACCTCCAAGCCAAGTAGGATGGGCCGACCAGTGTCTTGGCGGAAGAGTCGGCCATCTGGCTGCTGCCGAAGCGCGAACAAGTACGGCCGGTTGCGACCAGCAGCCCGACGATGATCAGAAGTACACCCGCAACATTCGTAGTCTTGCCCCGCAGCCACACGGGCCCTGTCCTGCTTCAGGCCAGGGCGGTGTCCTGGTCGCCCGCGAAGCGAAGCCGGACGACGGGACCATCATGGTGCAGATCCTGACAGGACCATCCAAGTGGACAATGGCCAAGGAACGGGCGGCAACGGGTATTGCTCACCGTGCCGTTTGACCGAATCGCCGAGCAAGAGGGACCCGTCGCATGACAAAGCCGAGACCCGCGGCGTGGGCCAGCTTGCCCGACACGATAGCTCCTCCTGAGGAAACGTGCCAAGAGGCTGTGCTCGTTCTATGCTCTACGTTCTACGAGCCCTAGCCGGAGAGGCGACGATGTTTCCCTTTGATCCCTTTTTCCGTATTTTTCCGGACTGATGTTTCTGGTTATCAAAATAGTAGGCTGTCTTCAGTGATCGGTTGGTAGACGCTTAGCGGGGTACAAGGCAATGCAGCCCGAAGTCGCATCCGTTTTCATCACTGATCAGCTTGCCCTCAGGGGTGCGGTGCGTCCGCGACTTCTTCAGGAGCGGCTGCCCATGCGGGATCTCGCCCGCGCTATGATTGACAATCCGCAGCAACTGCTCCCCGTTCTCGTTGATACGGCTATGGATCAGTGCGAAGCGGTGTCTGGCGGCATGAGCCTTTATGAGACTGAGCCTGCACCTGGCATTTTCAGATGGCATCACCTTCGCGGGGACCTGCAGCAGTTCAATGGCGCGGTGACGCCAAGGTTCTACAGCCCCTGTGGCGTTACCCTTGATCAGAGGAAGCCCATTTTGGTGCAGAGGCCCGAGCGCGTCTACCAGTGGCTTCAGGACGCGAACGTCTCCTTGCCTGAATGTCTGCTCGTTCCTCTCTACAGGGGTGCAGAGGAGCCGCTTGGAACCTTGTGGCTTGTCTCTAAAGATGAAGGTCATTTCGACGCTAACCATGCCCAGATCGCAACCGAGATGGCGTCGTTTGCAGGCTTGGCACTCCGGCTGGCTGACCACGACCGAAAATTGGCGGCGGCGCTCGAGCGTCAGGAAATGCTTGTTAGGGAAATGTCGCACCGAATGAAGAACGTACTATCCGTTGTTCAGTCGCTGCTAAATATGGCGGCGCATCGCGAAAGTACGGCTCAAGAGTTAGCGCAAGCCATGGCCGGCACGTTGCAGGCGCTTTCAGCGGCGCATGACACAATGCGCACTCCTTCGGATGAACGAAACGCGCCGCGCTCAACTCTAAAGGGTCTTCTTAAGACTATACTCCTACCGTACTCAGGACACACGAGTTGGCTGGAAGGTGCTGACATCCCGATCGGCCCGAACGCAGCCAACGTGCTCGCACTCATCTTCCATGAACTCGCCACAAATGCCGCCAAATACGGCGCGTTCTCATTGCCCGGGGGAAGGCTCGACGTCGTTTGGCAGGAAGGTGATCGCGTTCGCCTGACGTGGAAAGAGAGTGGCGGCCCGCTGCTTACGGGTGAACCAAAGACCAGCGGTTTCGGATCTCATCTCGCAGCGAAAAGCATCATTGCCTTGAGGGGATCCCTGACACGCAGTTGGGGGAATAGCGGGCTAAAAGTGACGATCGATGTACCCATGGCTCAGCTGAACTCGTGACTTCGAACACAGCTTGATTCAGAGAACTGCTTTGAGGTGACAGGCATCCACACTGACGGCTTGGCTGCTTCGGTCAAGGCACCGGAGACAGATTCGCTCTGGAGTGCCGCCGCCGCAGTGTGACCAGCTTGCAATTACGAACAAATCTCTCGCGTATCGGTCGCACTTAGGGAGTTCTCATGGGCAGACAAGATCACACGATAGCAGTTGCAGGACATCTCCTTCAGGCGCGCCTTATCCACAACCTCGATGTGAGCACGGCGTTGCATGACGATGCCTCGCCCTTCCATTTCGCCCATGGTTGCTGTGATGCCAGCGCGCCGTACTCCGAGTGCCTGCGCCATGCATCGATGCGTGAGCGGGATTTCGTCAGAGGCTAACTTGTCCTGTGCAACCAACAGCCACCGAGCCAGCCGCTGTTGCAAGCTGTGTCGTGAGTTGCACGCTGCAAGTTGCGAGCTTTGGATCAGAGTAGCCTGAACATAGCGCAACAGCAATTTTTCGATTTCGGTGCGTGTCCTCACCAGTTCAATCAGTGCATCAGCTTCTATTTGCAGCGCTCTGCCCGGAACCTGAACGATGCACCGGTGAGAGGAGACACGCATTCCAAGGATCAAAGCAATGCCGATGAAGTCCTTGGCTCCGATGGTCTGGATTTCAACTGGAAGGCAATCTCCGGCCCTGGCGGTCAAGGAGGCTGCGCCGTCTTCGAGGAAGTAGGCATACTTTAGCGGGAGATTCCGCTCTTGCAACATTTGTCTCGGGGTCAGGCGTACCTCGCTGCAACGTTCAATCAGCAGGCTGCGTGATGAAGATGATAGCCGACGGATCAGATCGTTGCTTGATCGGCGGGCAGGCGGCGCTTCCTGTGCCGGTTTGAGCGATCGCGTCTGACTTGACGGCGCAAGCCCGCTTTCGAGTTCTTCCCTCAACATGATCGCCTCCGTGCGAAAACCGTTTGTCCAGATGTGGGGAGGGTGCTCTCCGTGTCACAGTCAGGCTGAAGTGAAGGTGGGTCAGGAGAAACCTGACAATCAGCAGGACCTGACCCACAGGCTTTGCGACTTCGTCTACCTGAGGCGCTCAAGCACCGGGAACGAAACGGATCGTGAGCGAAAGCATGCTGAACGCTTCGCTGGCTCGTGGGCGCATCTGCGCTTTCCAGGGAGGGCTCATCGTTGGACGCGGGCTCCCTGTGCTTGGCACGGCAGCGGACCATCTGTTGGGTGATGCGTAGAACTAGAAGCGCCGCAAGCGATTGTGAGTAAGGAGCAACGGTCGCATCTCAGGTCGCAGGAGTATTGGAATGCGTGGTAAGAGCAGGATCGCCCTCGCACTTCTTCTTGGTGCAATTGCAAACTCAGCTCTTTCCGGTATCGGACGAGCCGAGACGGCGAAGCCGGTTGGGATGGAACAGCCGGCCCAATCCCAGCAGTTCGCAAACACGGTTTATAGCGGCTACCGTGCCTCCCGCTTGCTCGGGAGTGCGGTGTTTTCGCTGAAAGGTGAGTATTTGGGGAGCGTCCGAAACGTGATTGTTGCAGACGACGGGCAGATCGTTTCCTTGGTCGTTGAGGGATTTAGAACCAAAGACGAACCGGAGTTCATCTCTCGAATTCCGTTCAAGCGGGTACTACGGCCGCTTCATGAAGGCGCTATCGTGGCGGACTTCTCCGACTTGAGGTCCCGAGAATATGGGCTCTTTTTTGATCCCGGTCGGGCGCAAGAAGAGTCACACGAGTTCTCGATCTCGAAAATAATTGGAGACTACGCGCGTTTGCAGGCAGGCCAGGGTTACGGCTATGTCTCCGATTTAGTATTCGATAGGGCCGGAAAGCTTGCGGCAATTGTAATATCTCGGGAAGCGTCTGCCGGTGGAGGCACCTATGCCTTCCCGTACCCGGGCCAGACGGGGCACTGGAGCCCGACACTAAGCTATTACGGCCTGCCTTACGTCACGGCAGATCAAGCAAACAAAGCCGGTCTGCGCCTCGACATGAAGGAGTTTCAGAACTCGTGATCACGGCGGCGGTAGATTGTTGCCCCGGTCTCCTCCGGATCCATCGCTGGCTTCACGCCGGCGGCCTCGAGCTCCTTCTTGACGCCATGTGATGCCGGCCTTGCTGGCGAGCGAGCGCGAACAGGTGACGAATTCGGCGTTGAACCGCTCGATATCCTCCGTCGGGACGATCGTGACCGGGCAGCGGCTCACGGGGTTGATCACGGTGACGGCGCGCAGGTGACCGCCTGCGATCAGCTTGCGGGTGACCTTGTCGGCGACGCGCAGCCTGTCTGCCCACCCCTCGGTGGTGAGCCGCCGATGTCGGCGCCGCGGACGAGGACGGACCTCCTCCAGGTCGGCAAGAAGGGCCATGTAGCCGCGCTGGCAGGCGAACCCGGCCATCCGCGTCGGGCGGCTGTCGAGGACCGCCCGCGTGACCTCGACCGAGCCGCAGCCAGGCCAGCCTGCGGCGCTCGGGACAGCCTGGGTGGGCCCGGCGGCCGCGACGGGCATGGCGCCATCGAGCAGGCGGACCAGGAAGGCGTCCAGGTCCTCGGGCGCGAACGTCCCGGACGGATAGGGTGGCCGGAGCCACCGCCTGAGCCAGGGAAGCGGTCTTCTCGGCATCGTTGCGTGGCGGCGAGTGGAACCCCGTGGCCTCCGCGGCGTCGTCACAGCATCTTTGATTCAGCATGAGAGCAGAGGTGGAACCCTCACACGCACCCGGGTTCAAGCTTTTCGGTGTCCCTCTGATCGGCGCGACGCCCGAAAACGCACATAAGCTTCTCTTGACGATCGGCCTTAGGATGCGTGCTTGCGCTCGGGTGGGGGCTGCGCAGAGTCGTCGCGCCGGGCAAAGACTGGTCAGTTGGCACAGAGTCCTGTTTTGGGTGCGGCAGGCGATAAACCTTCTGCTCGCTGTGACCCTCGTCCTCGGTGTGCTCTCGATCTGGTTTGATGATCCAGCGCGGCTCGGTACCGCCGCTGGCCTTCTGTCGGCGGGGCTCGCTTTTGCTTTGCAGAAGGTCATGACAGCAACGGCAGGATACTTCGTGATCCTAAGGGGCCGAACATTCAACCTCGGTGATCGCATCGTGATGGATGGGAGGCGTCCGCGGAGACGTGATCGCGCTGAGTTTCATGCAGACTACCATTCTTGAGATGGGGCAACCTCCACCCGTTCAGTCGGATTCGCCTGCAATGTGGATTAGAAGCCGTCAATATACGGGACGCATCGTGACTGTGTCGAACAGCAAGGTGTTCGACGAGCCGGTCTACAACTACACCAGAGAATTCCCGTTTATATGGGATGAGATTAAGATACCGGTACGGTACCAGGATGACCGATCAAGGGTCGAGGAGTTGCTGGTCGACGCCGCGCGGGCGCATACCGCGGGTTTTAAGTCGACGGCCGAAGAGTTCTCGGACGAAATGAAGCGCGTCTACGGTCACACAATGTCGGATTTTGATCCCCGCGTTTACTGGCGATTGACCGACAATTGGCTCGAGTTGACGCTTCGCTTTCTCGCTCCAATCCACGGTGTTCGCGAGCTGAAGGACGCGATCAGCCGGGACATCTTGTCGGGCCTCGATGGCGAAGGAATTTCCGTGGCTTCTGCGACCTACGACGTCGTTGGAATGCCAACTTTGCGGATCTCGGCAGATGCTCGCCCAGGGGCCCCGCCTGCTTCTTAGCACGCCAGATCCGCATCGTTGCGTTGCGGGTAGGGTGGCGTCACAGGGCGCCCTGACCCACGACGCGGATCGGGATGATTAGTACCAAACACGAGAGCGCAGCGACCATTGCAGCGCGGATGAGCGCGTGCCAGCAACAGGCAAATTTAGCCGTACAGTAGCTTCCCAGCAAAGTGCCTGTCCGGCGCGTTCCTCCGATGAGTGAATGTGCGGGCACTTCGCTAGAAGCGCGGTGCATCACCAACGATGATACGCGCGGATGACCCCGTGATGATGATGATGCCGGTGGTACCTTGGCGCCCAACCGTAGCTATGACGCCAAGCGTGTGCGTGCCGGACGGTATATCCCCACGGCCGCGGCGCGGACCAGCCGTAGCTATAGCGCCAAGGCCGAGGCCCCCAAGCGTACGGTCGCGGTCCCCAGCCATAGCCTCCCCAGTAAGGCGTATAGGCGTATGCTGGATAATACCCACCGTAACTGTACTTGTACCGGAAGCCGTAGTACGGCGGTTCATAATAGTAGGGAGCCGCGATGGCGGAGCCTATCAACGCTCCTGCAAGTAGTCCCGCGCCGATCCCCCAGCCGCCACGCCAGCGAATCTGCGTGAGATTATCCTGCACTGTGGACGTGTGCTGCGTCGGGCTCGCGGCAGCCGAGAGCGCGGTCAAGGGTGCAGCCTGGCTACTGCCCACCGGAGAAATCGCGACGAGGCCGGTGAGAGAAAGCGCAATTGTAAATCTCCGCATCTGTGGCTCCTGTAGCTTCAGAATGCGGTCTCAACTTGAGCCTGCTATCTTGGTTTCTCGCGTCAAGAGTTTAGGACACTTTGTCGCGCCGAGTGCCCGGCCAGAGTCGCGAGTGTACGACACCGTACCAACTGAGAGGACACCGATCATGGCCCGGCAACGATCAACCCAATCAAGAGAGTGCTCAAACCGGTTTGGGAGAGTATCCTAAGTGCGGGCGGCAGCGAGACCGTTGGTTTCTGAATCCATCGTGCGATGACATTTTCATCCAACAGCTAGATCGTCAAAGCAAGAGAGCGATCCAAGCGGCAAGGGCTGGAGACTGTGCCAGAGCCACAAGGATCGCCGGCGCTGCGCGCCTGCAAGTGCCCCGATGCAAGTTCAGCAGGGCCGCAGATAGTGGCAGGGGCAAGCCGATGAGGAGGACCCATCCAGGAGCAGGCCGCACGATCAGCATGTCGACAGTTGTCCGAGAAACCAGAGCTTAAGCGTAGCCACGGAGCTCTCCATCAACTTCGCGGCCGCGAGGTCGCCACGCCGTTTTCAGGTGAAGCGCCATCGGGCCGGCGCGGCAATGGCGGTCCGCTCTGCCTCGCCCCGCCTGAACGATATAGTCGGCGTCCTAACCAAACGCGCGGTCGCAGATGCTGGCATCGACAGCTGCGAGGATTGAACCGGGTAGAGCGAGCGCGTCTAGCCCCGCGCTTTAACGACAGTTCGAGACGAGACTTATTGTCCGACCGTCCGCTTTGCCACCCAGCCTAGAGTCGAGCCTTGGATGATGATGCTGAACAGGACCACCCCATAGGTTGAGGCGAGCATTGCGGCCTTGGCCGGGTTATCCGGCATGGACAGGGCGAGTGCAACTGAAATTCCGCCTCGGACGCCGGCCCAGGTGAGAAAAGGCGCGTTGCGCAAGGAGAGCAGCCGAGTCCATCCGAACAGAAATGGTTGAACCGAAACAGAAACAAAGCGGGCGAAGAGAACGATTGGCACCGTCGCTGCTGCCAGACCGAGGCTGCGAGGATCGAAGCGCAGTATCAACGTCTCGAGCCCGATGAGCAGAAAAAGGACCGAGTTGAGAATTTCGTCGACGAGAGTCCAGAGCGCGAACAGATATCCTTGTGTCCGCTCGCTCATTGCGTATCGAGGTCCTCGGTCGCCGATGAGTAGGCCCGCGGCGACCATGGAGAGCGGGCCACTGACGTGCAGATGCAGCGCAAGTGCGTAGGTCCCAGTGACGAGGGCAAGCGAGATCAGCACCTCGATGGCGTAGTCGTCGATGAGCCGCATCGCGCGATACGCAACATAGCCAGTCAACAAGCCCAACATTATTCCTCCACCAGCTTCGCGAACGAGTAACTCAGCGACATCGGCGGCCGAAACCTGACCGCCGTCTCCGGTGCGCGCAAAGCGAAGCATGATCGTGAACAGAACAATCCCGACGCCGTCGTTGAACAATGCCTCGCCTTCCGTCTCGATCTGCAGTTCTTTGGGCACTTTGGTGTTGCGAAGCGTACTCAGGACGGCAACGGGGTCAGTCGGGCTGATCAGTGCGCCGAACACGAATGCCCAAGCCAACGATACGGGTAGGTTCAAAAGGCCGCAGATGAACCAGAACATCAGGCCTACGAGGACGGTTGAGATTGAGGTGCCTAGGACGGCCAGAATAAATACCGGAATGGCGCGGCTTCTGAGTGTGTCCAGATCTACGTGCAACGCGCCGGCGAACAGCAGAAATGCAAGCATCCCATTCACCACGACTTCGGCAAAGTCGATCTGCCGGAGCCCATTGGCAAGCTGGTCTAGTAGTTGAATCGTCGGAAACGCCGCATCCAAGCCGATCAGGAGCAGTGACGTCAGGACGCTCATCACGAGAAGACCTACGCTGCGGGAGAGCGGCAGGAACTTGTGATTGAGCCAGCCGAAGACGGCACACAATGTAAGCAGAACGGCAGCGATATCCATCAGCGAAAGCACGACAGGCTCCCTTGTGCTCTGGCGAGAGTGCCTGTTCACTCCCTTCCATTAAGGCCGCTGTTCGCTCTACTCATTGAGGGCAGTGCGTTCGAGATGGCGACTTTTGAAACGTTAATAATCAAAAGCAACTTCCGCAGTTCCTGCGGGACATGTAAGCGGACTAGGATGCGCCTCAATCCCAACCCGTCTCCGCGACCGAGTCAGCCGTCGATTCTGCATCTGCGGCGAAAGATCGCGACGACGATTGTCAGTATCGTCGTTCACTCCGCATTCATTGGACCGACCTAGAAGTGCGGAGGGGGCGTACGACAAGGAAAAACTATGAAGAAAATCGCCTATGGATTTGCGGCCGCTGCTATGCTTGCGGGCACTCAGTTCTTGGTTCCTGCCAATGCGATGATGGCGCCACCGGTCGGCGCCGCGGCAACATCCGAGACGATGCAGGCTGGCTATCACTATCATCATCATCGGAGGGTCTGCACCGTGCGGACCGTAGTCACCCGCGGCTATCATGGTCGGCGTATCGTCAAGCACGTGCGTGTCTGCCGATAAACGCAAACTTGGAGGGCCGTCGATCGAGGCGGCCCTCACCTTGCATAAGAGCAATCTTTGCGCAGTGAGATGGGTGCGCCGCACGTTACATCGGAAGCTGACGCTCAAGAGTCCGGGAAAATCGACGTGCCGCGATCTCCAGCGCCGCGATACAAAGAGCCGTGAACAACATACCGAGGACCAGGAGCACCACGACTGTATCCATGATCGAGCGAGTTCCTGCAAAGGATCGGGGCGACGAATCTGACTTCGTCATTCCTCGATGTCGGTTGCCACACGCCTATTGCCGTCAAGCAATCGCGTATGCCGAGAACAGAAGGCAGGTGAGATAGATGCAAGCGAGGCAAATGCCAGCGGTTCTCGCCGTGCGGGCATCTAGCCGCGAGCTCGTTCGAGTGGCGAGCCCGGGCAGTTTCTCATACTGTGCAAAGAGCTGGCGGCCGGCACGTCCTCGAAAAAGTACATTTCTCATGTGTACCTCCACACAAACCTGATCCGATCCAACAAGGTGCGGAGCGCAGAAGCCGGAAAGAACGGTGTTCCGGTCGGCGATCCGCGTTGGTTCTCTCGTCCGCTTCACGCAAGATAGTGGACGGCGTCCTATGGGGCAGTCAGGAGATGAGCGGGGCTTGTCGGGATAATCCTGACGTCCGCACGCCACGCGCGGCCGTTTGGCCCACCTACTTCCCGCTCAAACTTGATCCGCACTCTTTCCCGAATGGCTCAACCAGCCAAGGGCCACGCCGTAGCGCACTATGTCGGCACGCGTGAACAGTCCGAGCTTTTCGACCGCCCTGGCCTTGTAAGTTTCGACGGTCTTGATGCTGATGCTTAGCTGAGTGGCAATTTCCTTGTTGCTGAATCCTTGTGCGATGAACCTGAGGACCTCACTCTCGCGCGGTGTCAGCTCGCCGGCTGTGGAAGCGCCGGAAGACGAGTGGGCGCCCTGCGCGGATGGAAGTGCCTTCTCCGCTATTGCTGGATCCAGATACAAACCACCTCCAGCGATCGCGCGAACTGCGCGCTCGAGTTCGTCGGCCGCAGAGCGCTTCAGCAGATAGCCGCGAGCTCCCGCTTGCAGCATCGGCTGAACGTAGGCGTGATCCTCGTGCACGGTCAGCGCCAGAAGACGAACTTGAGGAAGCTGCGTCGCTAGGGTACGAGCAACTTCGAGGCCACTGATACCGGGAAGTGAAATGTCCAGGATGGCAATGTCCGGTGTGGCCTGGCGAATGATGTCTAGGGCTGCCTGTCCATCCGTTGCTTCCCCGACGATCTCGATGTCATGCACGTCCTGAAGCAACGCCTTCATTCCGGCCAGAACAAGCGGATGATCGTCAGTCAACGTGATCCGGATCGGGCACATAGCCCATCTCCTCTATTGGCACCGGTATTCTCATGAAAAGAGAGGTGCCGTGCCCGGGTTCAGATTCAATCGCCAAAGATCCACCGAGCAGCGTGAGGCGCTCCTCGATGACGGACAGGCCCAATTTTGCGTGGCGGCTCGCACCCTGCGAGAATTCCTGAAAGTCGAAGCCGTTCCCGTCGTCTTCGACGACGATCCTAAGCTCAGCTGTGCGTCGGTCGACAACCACGCTGACGTTTCGAGCTTGCGCGTGTTTGATCACGTTGTTCACGGCCTCCTGGACGGCGCGGTAAACCGCGATTTCGACGTCCTGGCCGAGACGATCTCTTCTTCCCAGAGGCTGAAAATCAACGGTGATCCCGAACCGGCGCCGGATCTCCGCGCAGAATGCCTCCAGCGCCTTGTAAAGTCCCAGGTCATCAAGGGCGGTCGGGCGCAGGTCAGAGGCGATTTGATGGATATCGCGCCCAATCCCTCTCGCGAGTCCTTGCAACCAATTGAGCCTCTCCAATCCGAGCTTGCGTTTGGGGCTCGTGCCGAGAAGCGGCTCCAGGTTCTTCAGACCGAGAAGTAGACCTGTGACCGTCTGGCCGATCTGATCGTGAAGCTCTCTTGCGATTCTACGGCGTTCATTTTCTTCCGCTTCGGAAAGACGTCGAAGCAGTTGCTGTCGCTCCAGCTCGGCTCGCTTGGTCTCGTCGATATCCAGAATGACGCCATATACGACGTCCAAGTTCTTATCATCGATGCGAGACAGCCGCCCGCTGGCCCGCAGCCACCGGCTCTGAGGCGGGGCGGTCCGGAAATCGGCAATCGCCACGTTTCCCGAACGGCAACTCAGCAAGGAAGCCTCAAAGTTCCGCTGGTCGGCGGGATCAATACAGCTCAGTATCCGATCCATCGGAAGGATCGTATCTCCTTCGGAGCGCGAACCGTCTATCCGGAGCATCTCCCGGGCGCGGGGCGACACGATCGCTTCTCTGCTCGCGAAATCACAGCTGAACACGCCGAGATCTGCGGCATCGATCGTCAGCCTCCGTCGCTCTTCACTTGCGCTGAGTGCCAATGCTGCCTGCGCCTCTTGCTCGCGCCGGCGAAGCGAAATGTCGCGTATGGTGTACCAGGCCAAAGTCAGAGCCAAGACGAAGCTCAATACCCCACCCCCGGCAAGGAAAATGGCTGAGCGCTGGACGGGACCATTAAGTTCCTGCGTCGGTATTCCGAAATGGACCGACCATCCGCTGGTTCCGGGGATGACTTTGTAGATCGAGTCGACTTGTTCGCCGGCAGGCGTGGTTTTGACGTAGCTTCCTTCTGGCGCTGAGGCTATCGCCTGGCGGACCGTAGCGCTGGCAGATTGTCCCAGTTCGGATTGTTCACCGAAGGTGCGGGCGACGATGTTCCCCTTGGCATCGACCACGAAACCCACCCAGCCGGCCGGGGCTCCTGCGCTCTTCAAAATCTGGCTTATTGCATCAGGCACCAGGGCCACCGTGAGTACAAACTTCAATTGCTCATCGCGCTCTACAGGGGCTCTGACGGCCACCACGCGTTTGCCGGTGATGGGACCACGTGGCCCAATTCCGCCGATTGCTGGCTTTCTCGTTTTCAGAATTTGTTCGAAGTTCTCTCGGTCGGCGGTGGCGCGCATCCCATCTCCGAGCGGACGGCTAACATCCAGAACCTGATTTCCGTCGGGATCGACGAGCTGAATCGTCTGCCAAAGAGGACGTGCTTCGTTGACACGCGTCGCTTCGCGATAGAACGCGTCAAGGTCCGGCTTGTCGAGTGTTGCGGAAGCCGCGACGGTCTCGGCGATCTCGAGCTGGAGGCTGATCTCGGAGGCAAGCCGGTTGACGACGCTATCGAGCGTCTCCACGGCGGCAGCCTGAGAGCCCCTGCGCTGCTGCTGCGCGTTCAGGAAAACGACCCAACCCGCAAAAAGCGCAAGAGGCATCGCTGCCGCGATGAAGACGAGGATCAAGGGGCGGCGGGCTGCGCGCCGGGAGATTGAGGTGGGGGCCTCCTTGCGGGTGGGTATCAAAGACAGCAAAACGCCCACGTGCTGGCACTTCCTCGATGTTTTCTGCGTCAGGTTTTTCCCGACAGGACTAACGGACGCCCCGACTCCCAGCATCGCTCGATCCGTCCCATCGTACAGGCAATCATTGTTGCGGTCTAGAATCGGGAATTGACATGGAACATCAGCATTGCCGCTGCTGCCGAGCGAAGGAGATCGTAGAGACGGAAATGTCATCGCAAGAAATCAAAGTCCGAACCGATATCGAGGTGCTGGTTGGGGCCTTGGAAGAGGCACAAAGGCTTCTTGCGGCTTACGAGAGCCCTTGCTGCAATGGTACCAGGGACGACATTCTCGCTATGCTCGAGTTCATCATATGCGACCCTTCCGTGAGAACTGCGCTGCTTCGTCAAAGGATGCGCAGCCGCCCTAGGGGATAGGTTTTGCGCGAGAGCGCAGCTCCCAACCAAACGAAACTCCCGAGCGTGCTAAAACGGGCGACACTTTGTATCCGTTCTTTGCCACTGTGTTTGTGATCGACGCGTCCAGAGTTTTGCTGCGTGGCGCCGCGTGCGCATCCGTCTACTTTCAACCCGCGCCTGATCACGTTCAATCTGATCGCGCTTTCCCTCGTCAGTAAGAACGTGCGGCCGGCGGGTGAAGGCTCCGACTGTGAGTGCGGCATCGGTAGTGGCCTAGCCGAGGCCGCTGGGGTATCAACGTCAGCTGACCCTTAATTCACCGGGGCATGCTGCTAAAAGCGATTATCTTCGGCCCACGCGCAGCAGCGTGCTCCATGACGAAACTCGGTGGCCCTCGAAAATCGTCAAGAGAGGTGCCCTCGACAAGAAGCCATACTCTGCGTCTGATCGCAGCTCCCACCTCCCCGGATGGGAGGCGCTCAGGACGGTTGTGCGCCAGAGTACAAACCGCCTCATGGGTCGGGAGCGCGAGGTCGTACCATCTGTGTTCGCTGACGTACCGACCTTTATTCGGCGTCGGCCCTAAGTCTCGGAACGTAGTAGCCGCGCGTTAGCTATATGGATGTTAAATCCTCCAAGTTGGAAAGGTCATCACATGAACAGGATGCTCATTGCGGGGTCGGCCGTCGCGCTGATGGCGCTGGCGAACCCCGCCGCCGCACAGAACGCCACGAACGGATCTCAGGCCTCATCACAACCTTCCAGTAACTCGAACCAGAATCTTGCCGCGGCGCAAAAGATCCAGCAGGATCTGCAGAAGGCCGGCTTCACCGACGTCAAGGTCGTAGCCGAATCCTTCGTCGTGCAGGCCAAAAGCAAGGACGGCAATCCGGTGCTGATGACAATCGGCCCGCATGGAATGTCGGTTTTCGAAGCCATGAACGTGAATCCGCCCGATTCCAAGTCGGGCAGCTCATCTCAAGGGACCACAGGCTCGAATTCGTCCCGGCAGGGCACTTCCAAATAGAGGCGAGACGCCGGAGTGCGCGGTCGGAAGGAACACGACATGCAGCGGTTGGCGAGGCAAACTGTCCGAAATAGTCCGGGAAAACGCCGGCGTCGCGGTCGCGACGTACAGCTCGCCTCGCTTCCGGAGCGGTTGAAGCAACTAGCGGACCGCGCAAAACGGGAGGCTGCTGAACTGCCTCCCGGCGACGAACGGGAGAGCTGTCGTCTCAAGGCAGCTCAGGCGGAGAACGTGTTGGCGTTCGTACGTTTGCTGCAAAGGCAATCTTGAGCTTACCAGATGGTGCGGGACCGTACCAACCTTCGGTCAAGCCGCCGCCTACGGTGCGAACCCGCGGTTATCGTAATCCGTTGGTGGCTTCTCGTAAGTTGTTGATGCCTTCACAAAAGTAAAGGGGGCGCGCGATGGCGACGACTGAACGATCGGCGAGTCCTGGCGTCAACCGCCGCGAGCTACTCACCGCCGGAATTGTCGCTGGATCCTCCCTGGCGATTTCTTCCCGGACGGCGGAGGCCGACACCATCTCGCAGCAGGTCCCCTGGGCGCCGGGCGAAGCCAACAGCCCGGCGCCAGTTGCCACCGGCGGCTATCAGTTTTTCACTCAAGACGAAGTTGCCTGGGTGGATGCAGTTGTTTCCCGATTGATCCCCAAGGACGAGCTAGGACCGGGCGCGCGGGAGATTGGCGTCACGGTCTTTATCGACCGGCAGCTTGCAGGAGCGTACGGCCGAGCCGAGCGCTGGTACATGGGGGGCCCTTGGGCAAAGGGCACGGAAACTCAGGGTTATCAATCACGGATGGCGCCAGCCCAGCTGTATCGAGCCGCAATCAAAGCAGTCGATGGCTATTGTCGAACCGAGTTAGGCGGAAAGGCTTTCGTGGACCTTGGCGCGGAGCAGCAGGACAAGGTGCTCGGAGACCTCGAAGAGGGAAAAGCAAAGCTCGAGCAGGTCGATGCGAAGGCATTTTTCAAGCAGCTCCTCCTCAATACCCAGGAAGGATTCTTCGCAGATCCCTTGTACGGCGGAAACAAGAACATGGCAGCCTGGAAGATGATCGGCTTTCCGGGCGCGCGATACGATTACCGTGACTTCGTCAGTAAGCACGGCCAGCGCTACCCATTACCGCCGGTGTCACTCTATGGCCGTCCCGATTGGACTCCAAAAGGATAGGGAGACCTCAAGATGGCTACCAAGCTCCCTCCCGTGGATGCGCTCCTCGTTGGGTTCGGCTGGACCGGCGCGCTGCTCGGCCAGGAACTGAGTGATGCCGGGCTGAACGTCTTGGCACTTGAGCGCGGTGGCTGGCGGGATACAACGACCGACTTTGCCACAACGTTCATTCAAGACGAGCTCCGCTATTACTATCGCCATGCACTCTTCCAAGAGCCTGCGCGTGAGACGCTGAGCTTCCGAAACTCGAGGAGCGAGACCGCTCTACCAATGCGCCAACTCGGCTCCTTTCTCCCAGGGACGGGCGTGGGTGGGGCGGGAATTCATTGGAATGGACAGAACTGGCGTTTCCTGCCGAGCGATTTCCTCGCCCGGAGCCACAACACGGATCGCTACGGCGCGGCAGCAATACCACAGGACATGACTATCCAGGATTGGGGCGTCACGTATGACGACCTGGAGCCGTACTTCGACAAATGGGAGTACCTCTGCGGCATCTCGGGCAAAGCCGGAAACATCAAAGGTCAAATCCAGCCCGGCGGAAACCCGTTCGAAGGCCCGCGGACCAGAGAGTATCCCAATCCTCCCATGGAGATGACGTACGGCCCGACACTCTTCGCGCAGGCCGCGAATGACATCGGCCTAAAGCCGTTCCCGGCTCCCTCCGCCAACATGTCTCGCGCTTATACCAATCCACTCGGGGTGCAACTCGGCCCATGCACCTATTGCGGGTTCTGCGAGAAGTTCGGCTGCGGGAATTACTCCAAGGCAAGCCCGCAAACGACGATTCTGCCGGTTCTGCTTCGCAAGAAGAACTTTGCGCTCAAGACGGAGTGCGAGGTCATCAAGATCAACCTCGACAGCGACAGGAAACGGGCGGTCAGCGTCACATATGTCGATACCCAAGGTGAAGAGTACGAGCAGCCAGCTGATCTGATCGTTCTCAGCGCGTTCGTTCTGCACAACGTGCATCTGCTGCTGCTATCGGGGATCGGCACACCGTACGACCCGAGCACTGGAGCAGGTACGCTCGGCAAGAACTACGCCTACCAGATCGTGTCCAGTGTCGACGTATTCTACGATGACAAGATACTGAACCCGTTCATCGGGGCCGGGGCGCTGGGAATGGTCGTTGACGAATTCAACGGAGACAACTTCGATCATTCCAATCTCGGGTTTTTAGGAGGCGGCTATATCGCCTGCTGGAACACGAACGGGCGGCCGATCGAGACCCATTTGGTGCCTGACGGGACGCCGAAATGGGGCGCCAAATGGAAGAGGGCGGTCGTCCGGGACTACCTCAGGTCGATGTCCGTCGCCACGCATGGCGCCGTCATGAGCCATCGAGGAAACTACCTCGATCTCGACCCGACATACCGCGATTTCCTGGGCAGGCCGTTGATGCGGATGACCTTCGACTACACCGACAACGAGCACAGAATGTCGAATTTTCTGACCGGCAAGGCAGAGCAGATCGCCCGGGCCATGAAGCCGCGGGAGATCAGGAGCAATCCCCGTAAGGGACATTACGACATCACGCCATACCAGACGACGCACAACACCGGCGGTGCGATCATGGGTTCGAACCCGCGGGACAGCGTTCTCAACCGCTACCTGCAACATTGGGACGTTTCGAATCTTTTTGTGATGGGGTCGTCCGCTTTCCCGCAGAACCCCGGCTACAATCCGACAGGTACTGTTGCCGCGCTGGCGCTGTGGTCCGCGCAGGCCATCAGAACGCAGTACCTCAAGAATCCCGGCCCGTTGGTTCAGGCGTAAGGAGATCGGGAAGATGTCATCCAGTGCTCTGAAACTCGTATTGCTTGCTTCTTCCTGCGCCTTTGCTTGTTTCGCTTCGCCCGCTCGCTGCGAGCAGTTGTCCTTCGGCCAAGTAGAAAGAGGACGCTATCTGGCCGCGGCCGGAGACTGCGAGGCCTGCCACACGGCACCCGGAGGCAAGCCATTTGCGGGCGGCCGCGCGATTCCGACCCCGTTCGGCACGATCTACTCGGCGAACATCACGCCGGACCGAAAGACCGGGATCGGCACTTGGTCCGATGATCAGTTCTATCGGGCGCTACATCAGGGAATTGCTGCGGATGGAAGCTATCTCTACCCCGCGTTCCCATATCCCTGGTACACCAAGGTGACGCGCGAGGATTCAGATGCGCTCCACGCCTTCTTGAGCTCGCTTGAGCCGGCATCAAAGTCCCTTCCGCCGAACGATCTTATTTGGCCGCTGAATGACCGGTTCGTCATGAGGGGGTGGAACGAGCTGTTCTTCCGGGCAGGAACATTCAAGCCGGACGACCAAAAGTCGCCCGAATGGAATCGCGGAGCATATCTGGTCGAAGGCTTGGGACATTGTGGCGCCTGCCACACGCCCACCAATGTTCTGGGCTCCGCAGAGAAGCAGTCCGCCTTGCGCGGCGGCAAGCTGCAGGATTGGTACGCCCCGAATTTGACGGCCGACGTTCGGTCGGGGTTGGGGCAATGGAGCATCGACGAGATCGTCACGTTTCTCAAGACAGGCCGGAACGACCGAACCGTCGCTTACGGTCCCATGTCGGAGGTGATCACCTTCTCGACCTCGAAGCTGAACGATGACGATCTCAAGGCTATGGCGACTTACCTCAAGGATATTCCAGCAGCTACCGAGGACAACAAGGTTGCTGAGCCAGATCCGAAAGCTATGGCCGCCGGCGGAGCGCTCTATGTCGACAATTGTTCGGGATGCCACCAGGCCGAAGGCCAGGGCGTGCCGGCTATGTTTCCGCGGCTTCAGGGAAGCAGCGCCGTACAGGACCGGGACCCGACCACTATCATCAGGTTGATCCTGAATGGTGCGCACGCGGCGACGACTGATGCCCGGCCGACGCAGGTATCGATGCCGGCCTTCGACTGGAAGCTTTCGGACCAGCAGATTGCAGACCTCGCTACTTACGTCAGGAACGCTTGGGGCAATTCAGCAACTCAAGTAGCCGCATCCCAAGTGGGAGAGTTGCGTCGTTCAACTCCCCAGGAGCTCAGTGGCCGATAGGTATTCTGCTTCCGGAGGAGAAAACCCATGAAGTCCAAGAACTGGTTCGGCGTACTGATCTGCGCCCTCACGCTCGTGCTGGTAGCTCCGGCTTACGCTGGGCGAGACAAATCCAAGGAGACGCCAGGAATGGCCGCATACCACGCTACAAAAGGCGCCTTCAAGCGTGATCGAAAAATCACCCGGCACATCCTTCGGAGCGAGCGGGAAAAACGGGAGCACCATGACCGCCACGCAACTTCCTCTCGTTAGCAGCTTTCAAGGTTCTCCAAACACTCCGGTCTGGCGGTGCCTCCGCAGGTTCATGGCGCTATGTTGACTGCGCTGCGAGACTTACCGGGGGGTCCTCAAGCCGGAAGAATGAAGAAGAAACCGAGTGCTGCGCAAATGATTAGGCTCAACGTAGCGAGATTTGTCCCGCTTACTGGAACTGAGGCGGCGCGGTGGGAAGCTACGCTTGGATCCCAGGACGTAACCGGCCGGGCGGCAGTGGCCGCAATGCAACGCCGATCATGATCGGCGGAGCCGCTCTCCGAGCCGGCCCCATATAGCGGGATTGAGGCGCGGAGCCCGGAGTGCGTAGGAGTCTGAGTTCAATCATCTCTACGCCGGTGCGGCGATGTTCGCCTTGACGCATCTCAAGTGCGAATGGGCCGACCCTCGGTATCTATCGGATCGCGCAACACGGCTACTCTCCTTCTCGAGTCTCGCTTCCTGCTGCATGGCCCTAATTTAGCCGAACGGCACTTGCTCCACTTACGTCAAAAGTTCAACTCAGCATGCTCGGACGCCATCGGGAAAAAGCGGAAACTTTTTGACCTCGGAGGACGTTGATCAACACTAACATCTCCGCTTTGGAGCTTGAGAATGGTCGACGCCGTGGGCGTCCGCACGGCCGTAGAAACGGCTTGGTCGATCTTTTGCGCGACCCACGACGGCGTCGATGCCGCCGACCGCCGCCGGTGCTTGCCCGGGCGACATCTCCAAAGGAGATGCGAAACGCGCAGAGAGGACATGGAGGAGCTCGCGAGCTTCGGACTTGCGTACCTCGCGCGTCTTCCTGAAGGCGAATGCTGAGGCCGCTGATGAGATTGGCGGAGCGACTCGCCGCCCGTACGCGTTTCCAGAATGGACCCTCCTGGCGATGTCCTATCTGATGTCGGGTGCCGTTGTCTGGGTCGTGCGAGCGTTCTTCGTAGAGGCCGGGTAGAAGGCGGGACCAATGAAAGGGCACAGCATGTGGTCTCGGAGAGGATACCCGATCCTGGTGTTGGTCTTGATGCTCGCTGCGAGCCCGGCCTGGAGCGCCGAACTGAGCCCCGAAGCGATCAATTCGGCTGAGCCTTCGAAGAAATCGCTGTCCAGGGACAAGGCGAGGCCCGCCGGTGTCCGATTGCAGGTCCTGCTTGACAGGGCACACTTTTCGCCGGGCGAGATCGACGGCAAGTTCGGACAGAATGCGAGCAAGGCCTTGCGTGGGTACGCTGAAGCCCAGCAACTGCCGAGCGCCGATGAACCGACCGACGATGTCTTGAAGGCGCTGCGCGTTGATAGTCGGCCGATTACTTCCGATTACATGATCACCGAGAAGGAGGTGGCCGGTCCATTCCTCGAGAAGCTTCCATCGACGATGGAGGGCATGAAGGATATTCCGAAACTGAGCTATACCAGCCCCCGCGAGGCGATTGCCGAGAAGTTTCACATGAGCGAGCAGCTTCTGACAGCCCTGAATTCCGGAAAGAAGTTCGAACGCGCGGGCGAAGCCATCGTCGTGGTGGACACGGGCGGCACGGACGGCGAGGCCTCCAAGGCAGACAGGGTCGAGGTGGACAAGACCCGGCAGACCGTCAAGCTCTTCGATAAATCGAACACACTGATCGGCTTCTATCCGGCCACCGTCGGAAGCGAAGAGAAGCCGTCGCCGTCAGGCACGCTGAAGGTGACCGAGGTCAGCCGCAATCCGACCTACCGCTACAATCCGAACTACCACTTCAAGGGCGTGCGCTCCGACAAGCCGTTCACGATCAAGCCTGGCTCCAACGATCCAGTCGGCACCACATGGATCAGCCTGTCGGCGGAAGGATACGGGATCCACGGCACGCCCGAGCCAAGCAAGGTCTCGAACGCGGAATCGCACGGCTGCGTGCGGCTCACGAATTGGGACGCCGAACGTGTGGCGGCGAGTGTTTCGAAAGGCACGCCCGTGGAATTCGTGGCCGGCCGTGAGTGAGGTATGAGGGTTATTCATCTAGATAAATGTCTGTTCATCGGCGTTCTTGTTCTTTGGTTTGACGCCTGCAACCTTCCAAAAGCGCTTTCGTTACAGCTTCATTGAACTCAATTGAGGAGGAGCTTGAGGTGAAGAAAACCTACTTGTTCTGTCAACAGCCGCCGTGCTCGGCGTCAGCGCCGTGGCCGCACCGAGTCGCGCCGAGGCCCGCTGGCGTGGTGGCGGGTTCGGACCCGGCATCGCCGGAGGACTGATCGCCGGCGCAGTGATCGGCGGCATTGCCTCTTCGGCGTACGGCTACGGGCCAGGCTATGGTTATGGCTACGGCTATCCGGCCTATAGATATTACGGAGGCTATACGCCGGCGGCCTGCTATGGGGGATACGATCCCTATCCGTGGGGCGGCTACACCACCGCCTACTACAGCAGCGGGTACGCGCCGGCTTACTACGGGCCTCGCTATCGTCGTGTCATTCGGCCCGCGTTCGCCTATTACGATGGTCCCTATGCGCGCCGCGTCGTCCACCACCATCGCTGGCATCGCCACCACTGGTGATCACGGCTCCTCAAAGCCTTGGCTCGGCTCCGAGCGCACATGCGCCGAGCCGAGCTTCTCGAGGCGCATCGTCCCGCAACGTGCCACTGGTCTTGGGCTACTCCGTGGTTGGATCGCCGGACGTAACCGAGGTGCAAGGAGATCCAAGGAACGATTGCATCTCCTCCCGGTTGCCCGCGACGGACACCCGCGTCGAAAGGGCGTCGGTTGTGTCCTGTTTCATCTGAGAACATACGCACGATCGAGGAGGAGTTTTTGATGTTGAAGAGAGTGAAGAGTAGGTTGCTGGTCACGACGGCGGTACTGCTTGCGAGCGTGGGCTTCGCGTCTGCGCAAGGCGTGGGCGGTGGCGCGGGCAGCGCCGGCGGCGCGGCGACCGAAAAGGGAATGTCGGCGGGCGGTCATTCCGGCGGCGGGATGGGCAGCGGCGCATCCAGCCGCGAAGGTACTTCCCACAACGACGGAGTATCGCAGGGCCGCGGGTCCGAATCTCGCGACAGCGGCCGAGCCGAAGGACCATCCGCGCCAGGCGGCGAGTCCAGCCGGGCGCAACGCGATGAATCCGGCACGCAGGAGCGTGGCCACGCCGGAGGTCAGCGCGACAGCAGCAAGGATCCGACGGCGGGCCAAGGGCGAGAGTCTGAGCGTGACAATGCGCGCCACTCGCAGGACTCCAGCAAGGAGCAGCGCGACAGCAACAAGGAGCGCGCGCAGCAGCACGGCCAGAAGGACAAGGATCAGGCGGCCGGTCAGAACAAGTCCGAGCGCGACAACACGCAGCGGACGGAGGACCGCTCGCAGGACAAGGGCAAGGCCGACGCAAAGGCGGCCAACAAGGCTGACAACAAGTCCAGCCCGCAGAGCGGATCCGGCCAGAGCGCGCAGGAGCGGGATCCGAACTCCGGCACCAACCAGAACGCCGCCCAGGGCCACACCAACACGCTGGGTCAGACCCAGAGCCAGACCACTGCCAACAGCCAGATCCAGACCGAGAGCGGCAAGACCGTGTCGGCGCAGCAGCGCACGACACTGCAGCAATCGGTTCTGCAGGCCAGCAACGCTCCGCGCGTTAACGCGAGCTCGATCAACTTCCAGGTTCGTGCCGGCATCGCGGTCCCGCCGAGCGTGACCATCGCGTCTGTCTCGACTTATCCGGCGCTGATCGACGTCTTCCCCGCCTATCGCGACGATAGCTTTTTCGTCGTGGAGGACGAAGTCGTGATCGTTGACCGTGATCGCCGCATCGTTGACGTAGTCCAGGTCGGTCCGCGGGCGCGCTTCGCCGGCGCCGGTCACGGCGGCGGCGGCGCGAGCAGCGGCGGCAGCACGATGGCGGTGGTCGATCTTCCGCCGGACGACATCCGCGTCATCCAGCGCGTGTTGATCGAGCGCGGTATCCTGCATGGTGAAGCCGACGGCATCTGGGGTCCGGAAACCCGTGAGGCAATCACGGTGTATCAGCGTCAGCAGGGTATCGCGGTGACCGGCAGCATCGACATGCGCACTGTGTCGTCGCTCGGCGTCTCCGGCCGGCTGAGCCAGCAGGCGAGCCAGAGCATCCAGTCGCAGTCGTCGACCGGGGCTCAGACCTCGACCGGCACCCAGACTCTGACGGGCACTCAGACCTCGACAGGTCAGGGCCAGAGCGGCACCGGTACCGCTCAGGGCCAGACCAGCCAGCCGTCGAACCAGCAGAACGCGACCGGTCAGACGCCGAGCCAGAACTCGGGTCAGGCGCAGAACCAGCCGTCTTCGACGACGGGGCAGAGCTCACCCAGTCCGTCGGGTACGACGGGTCAGTCGCCATCGCAAAGCGGAAGCTCGTCGACGGCCAACCAGCCGAGCGCAAACCAGCCGAGCGCGAACGAGAGCAGCTCTCCTGGTTCGTCGGGCTCAGGTACGAGCAAGAAGTGATCGCCTGGAGCAGGGCCAATGAGGGGTCCCGCTTCGGCGGGGCTCCTTTTTGTTTGCCGCCACTAGCGCGGCGCAATGTCGTTTTTCGGGGCCTTTGCATTTGAGTGTGACGGCCCCCAGGAAATACAGGCACGTCGAACTCATGAGGCTGCACGTTTGGCCTGCGGCATGGTGCCGGGAACGATCGGCAATCCGCGTACCTCGCTCCCAGCATTGCCTCGAGCCTTGGGAGTGAAGCCTATCGCGTCAATAGATTAACCGCCCGGGCTGAAGGGCCCCGAGCCCTTTTGGGCCGGCTATATTAGGATGTCGCTCGCAAGCCGAGAGCCCTCGCGGCAGCGTTCCCGACGTTGAAGCCTATTGTGCGGCCGAATTGTCGCTGCGTCTGCGACGATGCTCGACGGGCCGGTCGGATGTGAAAGCGGACTACTTAGGTGGCGGCTCGGGAGGAGCTGGCCTCGCCTGATCCGATGCTCCCGTCTGTGATGCAAGCTCGAGGCCGATTTCGAGCTCCATAATGATGTCCTGCAGCAGCCGCGTCGCCAGGGGATCGGTGGTGCCGGCCCGCATCTCCCGGAGGCGGGTCAGCTCTTCAACTGTCTTCTGTTTTTTCTCGAAGGTCATGCAAGTAGCTCCGAGTCCTTCTACGTCGATGCCGGATTTCGGTTGCACCGGCCCTGAAAAATCGAAGTGCGGTTCGGGCTAGGCGTCGATCGCACGTCATCGTTCCCATGTGCGTGGTCAGCAGCTTGATAAACCGAGTTCCTGGTCCGCTCTTCACCTCGCTTGAGCAGCGACGCCGTCGGCCGGGACGCAGACCAGGGTCCGATCCTCCTTGGCGGGCACGTCGACCTTGACCGGCACGGAGCGACCGCTGGAAAGACGCATTTGAAGCCATCGGTGACGAGTTCGTCGACGATGAGCCCGATGGACGCTGCCTGCGAGGTTCGCGCCGAGCGCAGCCTGGCGAAAAAAGCGATGGCGACCAGCCATAGGGTAAGAACTACCTGAGCCAGATCGGGAGATCCGATCGCCTGTTCAGCAAGCGATGCACAATCGCTTGCATAGCTGGCAACGGACTGGGCGGGGACCCGGGTTCCCCTACGCTTCGTTCTCCAGACATCGTCCGGAGCGCGGCGGTAGACGTGGATGCTATTCGCGGGATCGTCGGCTCTCGATTCCCGTGGACCCGGGGATCATGTACGCCTATCCGGTGGCCCCAGCGTGGCCGCGCTCTTCTGGCAATCACGGGCTTGGCGTTCCCGGGCGAACCAATGAAGCCGACCGTCGAGTCGCTGCGACGGCACTGAAGGATTCCGGAGAGCCTTGAATCCTGATCGGCGCATTGGACCCATCATGCCGCCGCAAAGTTCCAATTCTCGGTTCATCAGCCTCCTCTCGAAGGAGGGATCGGCCGCTGCTGACATTCCGCTCGAATCCGACGCCGAGGCGCTGGCGTGCGGCGGATCAAGCCCCAAATTGGATTCTAGGTGGAGAGGAAGATTCGGAATGGCACACCCCTTCTACACTATCGGTCACGGCACGCGGCCGCTCGATGAATTCGTCGGCCTGCTGCGAAGCGTCGAGGTGACTCTGCTTGGCGATGTGCGCACGATGCCGCGTTCCAGCACTAACCCGCAGTACAACCGGGAGCTACTCCCGGATTCCCTGCGGCCGCATGGCATACAATATGAGCACATGGCCCCGCTCGGGGGGCTGCGCAGTCGCGTGCGCGAGGTAGCGCCGGAGGTGAACGCGTTTTGGACGAACAAGAGTCTTCACAACTATGCCGACTATGCCATGAGCGAGCGCTTCCGTGGCGCGCTTGATCATTTGCGCCGGCTGGGCGCAACCCAGCGCTGCGCCATAATGTGCGCCGAAACGGTGTGGTGGCGGTGCCACCGGCGGATCATCACCGACTACCTGCTCGCCGCCGGTGAGCAGGTGTTTCATATCCTCTCAGCGGCAAAGATCGAACGAGCGATCATTACCGAGGCGGCTCGGCCGCAGGATACCCGCCTTTTGGTGTACCCGGCCGACCCGCCGGCGCACCCGGACCTGTTCGCCGACTAACTTCCAAGGAGGCGTTTCGCCGCCAGAGATCTGCCAGCTTGCCCGCTCAATGACCGCGGATGGCGCGATGGTGATATCCTCACCCGATGAGACCACGACGGGACGGACTGTCTCGACCATGTCGAGACGGAAGGACCGCCAGCGTCGATTCGCCGGCGACCGCGCAACTTCGGGTCAGCCAGGCAGCGCAGGGCTCCCGAGCGCTTCGGTCTGCGGCGCCTCCGAGCAGCGCACAACGGTGAAGGCGTGCAAGGCACCGCGCGTCCGGGCTCGGTTTGAGGTCCGATCCCCTCCTCCTTCTCTCCTTCTCCTCTCCCTCTCGGCGTCAGCAGGGGCGGTCACCCTGGACCAATGAAGAAGAAACCGAGCCCGAATAGCAAATACACGCCCACCAGAAGCAGGCCCTCGAACCAGGTGGTCTCGCCGTCGCGTGCGATCGCGTTCACGATGAATGCCGTGCTCGCGATTGCAAACAGATAGAGCGGATTGCCGAACACCAGGCTCATGGGCTTTGCCATGAACGCCGAGATAAGGACCAACAGCGGCGCGACCACCAGCACGAGTTGGATGGCGGATCCAACGCAGATGTTCAACGCGGCCGTCATGTTATCGCGGTGAGCGAACCAACTCGCCGCGAAGATGTCGGCGCTTGTCCCGACGAGGGCCAGTACGATCACGCCAAGGAAAGTCGGCGAGATGCTGAGCGCTGTGGCCGTCTGGGTCAGCACGTCAGAGAGGATTTCGGCTTCGATCGCGATTATCGCGGTGCAGCCAACTATGATGCCGATCGATAATGCCAGACCCCACGCAGGATCGCCCTCAGCTTCTTCGTCGGCGAAGGCGTCTCGATGAGTGATCAGTGTGTAGGCGATGTTTCCTGCATAGAGCAGAAGCAAGACTAACGATGCACCTAGGCTCAGCTCCTCATCGGTAAGTCCGATGTTGTGCAAGTGATCCTGCCGACCCGTATAGTCGAACACCGCCGGCAAAAGCAGTGCGATAACTGATAGAATCAGCAACGTCGAAAGCAGCCCGGCCTTGGCTGGGTTAAATGTCTGCCGCTGCCGCGACAGGCCGCCTATCAGGATCGCAATCCCCAAGCCAAAAAGGCTCGTGCCGATGATCGAGCCGGTGATCTGGGCCTGAACGACGGCCGTTTCGCCGCTCGCAAGTATGAATAGAGCCAACACCAGTTCCGCGACGCTGCCGAACGTAACCATGATCAGGCCGCCGATGGTAGGTCCTGCGTGCCGCGCGAGCTGCTCCGTCCCGCGTCGGATCCACTCCGCCAGAACAGCAATCGCCGCGGCGCTGGTCACAAACCGCAGCGCCGGCGGCGCGGCCATGTAGGCAGTGCCGAGTGAGAGTGGGATCACAGCCATCAGCAGGAGGAGCACCCTCGATGGCCCGCCAGCGCAGTTCCTGGTGTGTATCTTCCCCCGCACTAGAAATGGTCCCGCGCTTGATGACGAGAAGTGGCTTGCGTTTGCCCTGAACCAGCGTGCGCAGTTCTCTCCTTTGGAGCCATTGTCTCCAGCGCGGCATAGATCATGACGCTGATAGGCGCGGCGAAAATTACGCCCGCCATCCCGAAAAAGCTGCTTACGGCCAAGATGCTGAACAAGATCATAGCCGGCGGAACGGCGATGAGCCGCCGTTGGATGATCGGGAGCAGCACGTTTCCCTCGATTTGCTGAATGGCAATGTAGGCCAGCAGGGTCCAAAGCAGCGTGGACCAACCCTGCGCGGTCGCGACGAGCAGCGCAGGCACCGCGGCAATGAAGGGGCCGACGTACGGGATGAATTCGGCAAGCGCGGCGATGACACCCAGAGCGAGCGGAGATGGCAGGCCGATAAGCCAGACTGCCGCTGTCGTGAGCACTCCCACGAGTACCATCTGGATGGCCTGCCCGATACTCCAGAGCTGTAGTGAGTGGACGACGTGCTTGGCTGCCGCTTCTAGCGGGCTTGCCCATCTGCGAGGAAGCAGCTTGCGGACTTCCTTTCGATATACCCCTGGCTGAGCCGCCATGTACGCGCCCATTGCGATCATGACCACCAAGGACGCGAAGACGCTGCTGCTCACGCTGGCGATGTTGCCGGCCCAACTTGTGAGCGAGAGCTGGCTGGCATCCACGTGCTGCAGGAGCGAGACCCCCCACGCGGAATTCTGCAAGGCGTCGGCGATTGTTTTGGCTGCGATATCCGCGCGCTTCAGCACGTCTTCCATCTCGCTCGATAGCGTGGTGCCGAACATATAGGCGGTGGCACCGAGCGATCCGAACAGAAGAAGCACGGCAAGCCCAACTGAACCGGCTCTCGGGATTCGGCACCAGCGCAGCGGCCGGGACAGAAGGTCCAGGACGACGGAGAGGAGCGTCGCGCCAAGGGCCACCAGCAGCACCGACCGGAGATACCAGAGCAGGAACGGAACGGTCGCGATCGTCACCGCGATCGCGACGCGTTTGGTGAACTCGCCCGAGTCCATTCAGTATGTTCCTTGAGCAGGCCACATTTCGGGGGCGGGCCGGCTTGAGATCGGAATAGCCCGCTGCAGCGGTCTACCCGAACGGTTAGGGGCACGGATGCCGGACGCCATCGTAACCGAGGTATGTGCCGGATGCGGGATCATAGGATTGATAGCGCTGCACGCACTAGGTCATTGGCATCGGCTCTCGCATCGCTAATCGCGCTGCCGATCAGAGCTCCGGCGGCGAGGCCGCCGACCATGGCGGCACCGGGTGCGTAATGTCCGCGCCAGTGCGGCCGATTCAGGCCACGATGCCAAGGCCGGTACTGCACCGGCTGAACGGATGCCGTCGCTCCAACCATCGGCGCCGCGAGCAAGGCAGAGGTCGAGTTAAAGGAAATCGCGCCAGCAGTAGTGAGGACGAGAAGAAAACTTCGCAAGTTCATCCATGCCTTCGTGGCTGGGTTGTGTACGAATGCAACGATGTCTCGCGAGCTTGCGTTCCGATGAGCCTTTGGGGATCCAAGCGTCAGAGGGTCGCAGGTGCGCTGTTGCTCAGCGGCCCGCCAGGATACGTAGGCGGATGATCTCGGTCCGCCACCGTACAATACCTGACACCTGCCCGTTATGAGGGCACGCAGGCGAGGTCGCGACGACCGACACAGCAGCAGCGGCGCGTCACCCGTTTGCAGGCGCAATTCTGGCCTCCTGTACTCCTCGATCCTCCGGGATCGAGATGTTCGTCGCGGCCGTTACTATTTGACGGCGCCGCCGGTGATGCCAGAAATGAAGCGATCTAGGAACAGATTGTAGGCGATCGCCACCGGAGCGGCGGCGATCAGCGCACCCGCCATGATCTCGCCCCAGAAAAACACATCGCCGCGAATGAGGTCCGTCGACACGCCCAGCGTGATCGGCTTCTGGTCAGACGACGAGATGAAGGTCAACGCGTAGACGAACTCCTGCAGGGTCAAGGTGAAAGTGAATATCACCACCGTCAGGATTGCTGGGACTGACAGGGGGACTGCCATCTTGATGAACGCGCCAAACAGGCTACAGCCGTCGACGATCGCTGCTTCCTCGATTTCGATTGGAAGCGCCTTGAAGAACCCCATCAGCAGCCACGAGCAGAACGGGATTGTGAACGTCGGATAGACCAGCACCAACGACCACATCGAATTTTGAAGGCCAAGTTCGGCAATGATTCGGGACAGCGGCAGAAACAGCAGAGTCGGCGGGACGAGATAAGTCAGGAAAATCGCGATGCCTAGCGCTTCTCCCTTTCGACTCGTCATGCGGGCCATGGCATAGCCTGCAGGCACGGCAGTAATGACCGTTATTATGACGACGCAGAGGCCGATGATCAGCGAGTTCAATAGCCAGCGCGCGAACAATGTCTGATCGAAGAGGTAGATCACATGGTCGAGCGTCGGTCGTTGGTTGAACCAGAACGGGTTGTTGCCGAGATTATAGAGGTCGCTGTTCGGCTTGAATGCGGTGATCACCATCCAGTAGAACGGGAAGGTCGCAAGGATTACGAAAAACGCCAAGGCGACAAAGAACGCGACCTGGCCGAGCGAGCGGGTGATCGTGCGGGGCATTTCAGATCTCCCGCCGCCGAATGAAACGGAGCATGAATATAACGACGACCAGGAGCACCGGCAGCATGAACAGAGAGATGGCCGCGCCATGCGAAATGTCGCCTGAGACGATGCCGGTCTGGAAGCCCGCAAAACCCAGCACGGAGGTCGCCCCCACCGGGCCGCCCTGGGTCAGCAGAAATACAATGGATAGATCCGTAAACGTGAACACGATGCCGAAAATCAATCCGATCGCCACGATTGGCAAAATCATGGGCAGGATGATCTGGTAGTTGCGCCGCCAGAAGCCGGCGCCGTCGATCGTTGCCGCATCAAGTACGTCCTGCGGAACCGCGGTAATCCCGGCGAGAAAAATCACGATGGCAAACGGAAAGAAACGCCAGGCATTGATGATGATCACGCACAGCATTGCCAGATGGGGATCGCCAAGCCAGTTCGGCGCGTTTACGCGTTCCACGAGCCCCATGGCGATCAACGTCCACGTGATGACGCTGTAGAGCGAATCGAACATCCACCGCCAGGCAATCGTGGCGAGCGCAACGGGCACGGCGAACGGCAGGATGATTAGCGCTCTGACGATTTTGCGTCCGGGAAATGGCCGTAGCAACAGGAAGGCTCCGAACTTTCCGAGCACCAGCCCAAGCAGCTGGGATCCAAAAGTGAAGATGAAGGTGTTGGCCAAAGTGTGGGTGAAGGTCGGGTCTTGGATGATCTGCTCGAAGTTCGCCAGCCCGACAAAGTGCCACGTGGGATTGTAGAGAGTGTAGGCGCTGACCGAGTAGTAGATCGCCAGCAGCAGCGGCAACCCGACGAGCAAAAGGACGTAGAGGATGGCCGGTGCAATCAGGACCGCTTCCAGCGCATCGCGCCGATCGAGCAGAAATTGAAATCGTGTTGCCGGTCTGGGGAGTGTTTCAGCGACAACGACCATAGCGTACGGCTCCGTTCAGTGTTGGGCCATTCGGTTGCCGCTGCTGTCGAAGTGCCGAAGAGAGCTCCTCTTCACCGCGAACGCATGCCACTCGCCGGTGCGGATACTTGCCTCGGCTACGTGCGCGCCAGGCAGTTTTGCCGTGATCAGTTGTTCCGAACTAAAGCCTTCTAGCACCCCGTATACGATCCGCTCCGAGCCGAGATATTCCGATCGATCAACCCGGAACGAAAACTCGGCTGCACTTTCATCTTCGACCATGGCCTTGGGTAGGAAGTTCTCGGGGCGGAAGCCGAGGTATTCGCCGCCATTTTGGGTTACGATGTTCATGGGTGGTGCGCCGACAAAGGTTGCGACGAAGAGGTCGGCGGGGTTGTTATAGATTTCGACCGGTGTCCCCACCTGGCGAATCTTTCCCTTATCAATGACGGCGATTCGGTCGCCCATCCCCATGGCCTCAACTTGGTCATGGGTCACGTAGATGGTGGTGAGGCCGACGCGCTGCTGAAATTGCCTGATCTCCTGACGGGCCGACGTGCGCAATTTGGCGTCAAGGTTGGAAAGCGGCTCATCGAGCAGCAGCGCGGTCGGTTCTCGCACCAGCGCGCGCGCCAGCGCGACACGCTGACGTTCTCCCCCCGACAACTGGCGCGGTCGCCGGTCGAGTAGATGGCCAATGCCGAGCAGTTGAGAGGCCCACTCGACCTTCTTGCCGATTGCGGCCCTCGAGACCCGCTGCGTGCGTAGCGGGAACGAGATGTTATTCCGCACTGTGTAGTGAGGATAGAGACCATAGCTTTGGAACATCATCGCCACGCCACGGGCGCGTGGGGGTATCTCGTTTACGATGCGGCCGTCGATCAAAAGATCGCCGCTGGTCTGTCTTTCGAGGCCGCAGATGATCCGCAAGAGCGTCGTCTTGCCACAGCCTGATGGGCCTAGCAGCACCATGAACTCCCCATCGGGGACCGTCAGACTGATTCCATTGACGGCAGGTACATCGCCCCCAAACGATTTGACAATGTTTTTGGCAAGTACTGCGGCCATTGCACATCCGGACTTCGGCTTGAGCCTCGTCCGTCCTCTCGTTTCCGACCTCGCACACACGCTATCCGCGGCCGAGCCTAGCTGCCCTGCCATTTTTTGAAGACGGCTTCGGCTTGCTTGGCGGCCCATTTGACCGATTCCTCGGCAGACATCTGGCCAACGGCCGCCTTCGCCATCATGTCGCAGATGACGAAGTCGTTATAGACCTCGTCCACAGCAGGCCACGACGGCCCGGGATAGCCAGGAGCTGCCGACCAGGCATCCGAGCCCTGTAGCACCATCAGTTTGTCGTTTGGCGTAGAGGTCGGGTCGCTCGACAGGATAGGCATTGGCTTCGGCACGAGGTTGGCGAAGCAAGGATTGTTGTAGCCTTCGCTCGCCTTGAATGCCTCCGGCCAATGGTCCGCGTAGTACTTGAGAAAATCGATCGCGCCCTCCCGGTTCTTGGCGAAATTCCAGATGCCGTAGTACTCCGCCGAGCCGCCCATGATCTGGCGCGCCGGTCCCTTTGGCGGCATCATCACGAACGTGTCGTCGGCTCCTTTCGGATTAGTTTTCTGGAATGTCCGGTACGCCGAGATCGGGTTGATGATCATCGAGCCGATACCGGAGGCGAGGTAGCGGTTATTGCTGGAATCGTCCCACGACAGCACTTCGGGCGTCATAGCATCGTTATAGAGTGCCGCTGCGAACTTGACGGCTTCGACCGTCTCCTTCTTATCGAGCACGACATTCTTGCCAGCTTCGTCCTGAAGCGCGCCACCGAAGGCCCACAATAGCCCGCGCCAAGTCGTATTGGGGTCGTTACTATGGCCGAGCGAAATGCCCACCGGGTGACCTTTGGCCTTCAGCTTCGCCCCGCCTTTGCGCACATTGTCCCAAGTGTCCGGCGTTATACCGATCTCGTCCCACATGCTCTTGCGATACATCGAGGGAAAGCTGATGTAGAAATCGGGAAAGGCGGACCAGGTCTTGTCGTCCTGGTTGTAGCCGATCTGGCGGCCGATCGTGGAAATCTTGCCGTACTTCTTCTCGGTTGCCTCGACGAGGCCTGTCAGATCGACGAGGAATTTACGATATAGATGCGCTCCCCCGGAGCCGTTCCATCCGAAGATGTCGTGACCCGATCCAGCGGAGGCTTCGGCAGCTGCGCGTGCCGCAATATTCCCCACCGGAATGTGGTCGACGGCGACCGAAACGTTGTTCTTGTCGCCCCAATCTTTAGCAAATGCGTCGAACCATTTATCGTACTCGGGGACGAAGTGGCTCCACTGCACGATTGTCAGCGTCTTGGTATCGGCTAACGCCCGCGTCACGAATGGCGCGGAAATGAGTGGGGCAGCAGCAACCGCAAGGCCGGCCTGCTGCACGAAACGGCGTCTCGTGACGCGCGATCTGCGTCCTGTGTCCATCGTCGGTGCCTCCTCTGTTGATTGTCGGTGGGGTGAGGTGCCTCGGGCCGCCGCCTAGCATGAGCACCGGCTTTGGGACCACAATGCCGATGCTCTCACGCTTGGGTATCAGCGCTCTCGCTAAGGTGGCGAATGCCGTCGGTGGGCGGGTAGGGATCAGAGCTGCCCTACCGTCCACGCGCCGCTCCCAGCTACATAGTATGGCTACATCGGCTAGACGGGCGACGAAGTAATCTGCGGGGGTGCCGAGGGCATCGAAGCAATCATGCCATCCGGTCGCACTCCCAAGGCTGGAAGTAACCAGGTTTCGGCGACACTGAACTTCACGTTCGGCTTTTGCGGGAGAGAGGACGTCGATATCGAGCGTTGCCATGAAGGGCTCCTTCCCAGCACCTCGTTTCGTTCAAGGGCTGGGCCCTGTCCCATGAATGCGTTGGTCGATTGAAGGTTCGTATCTACGTTGGTAGACCTTAGATGCAGTGGTGGTGACTGCATAAACAGATGCAGGCCAACACAATGACCCCCATCCCTATGACGGCCTTTTAGCTCGCAGGTGACGGAGCGAGCTCGCAAACTGCCATCCGCCATCTGGATCACTAGATGTAGAGCGGAAGCTCGCCTCGTCAGCCATCGCGTCACAGACCGCCGCCAGCTTGCACTACCGGTGCCGGATCAATATCGACCATTGCTTCTACGTCTGTGCTGCTCGCACTTGAACACCCAATGTGCGTTCCCGTACCGAGTTCGTGGCTTGTCCCGGGCTGCGGCGCTGCCGCCTTGACTGGTGGATCGCTTGTCGCAGGTGAATTTGGAGGACTGTCGGCAGATCCTGTCGCCCGATTTGTCATTGAGCTGCCACTGATCTCAAGTCTGGAGTCGATCTTGTGAAGGGCCAAGCGCAGCGCTTCCTTACGTGACAGAAGCGAGACGAGATATGCAGGACGTCACCTCGTTGGCTCTACGTCCGAAAACCCGCCTGTCGAATCCGATTTAGCTCGTTAGGGGACTTCGTCGACGCTTAGCGGTACGTGACCGTACAGACAGCGTAGCGCCCGTGACCAGCAGACCGAAACGTTAGTCTGTTTTTCACGTTGGTCTTTACATCGTCCGCTTGTGGCGGCGCCACCCCGAAGGCAATTCCAATGAACGTTAGCGATTTTGTTTGGCATCGGCTGTCCGAATGGGGCTTGAGCCGGGTTTATGGGTACCCCGGAGACGGCGTCGGAGGTCTGGACGTCGCTTTAGAAGGCGCCAAGGACAAAATGGAGTACGTGCAGGTCCGGCATGAAGAGATGGCCGCCTTCATGGCCTCGGCGCACGCGAAGTTCACCGGTCAGGTGGGACTTTGCTACGCGACGTCCGGACCGGGTGCAATCCACCTGTTGAATGGCCTGTATGACGCCAAGATGGACCATGTTCCTGTGGTCGCTTTGGTCGGGCAGCAGGCGCGAAGCGCGATCGGAGCCAGCTATCAGCAGGAGGTCGATCTCCAAACACTCTTCCAGGACGTCACGGAGTACGTCGCGCAAGCGAGCGTCCCCGACCAGGTTCGCCACCTGATCGACCGGGCTGTTCGGATCGCGCACTTCAGACGCGCCGTTACGTGCGTGATCTTGCCGAAGGACGTGCAGGAGCTCGACTACAGCGATCCGCCGCTCGCACATGGCGCGACCCACACCGGGCTCGGCTATGCGGGGCCCGCCAAGATACCAAGCGAGGCCTTGCTCCGTGCCGCTGCTGACGTGCTCAACAGGGGCGACAAGGTGGCCATCCTGGTCGGCGCAGGCGCGCTCGAAGCAACGGACGAGGTCATCGCTGTGGCCGAGCGTCTCCAAGCGGGCGTCGCGAAGGCTCTGCTCGGAAAGGCCGCGTTGCCCGACGATCTGCCATTCGTGACCGGCTCTATCGGCTTACTCGGAACCAAGCCCAGTTGGGATCTGATGAAGAACTGCGACACATTCCTCATGGTGGGGTCCGCATTCCCCTACAGCGAGTTCCTGCCCAAGCCGGGAGACGCGCCTGGCGTGCAAATCGATATCGACGGCTCGCGGCTCAGCCTCCGCTATCCCATGGAGGTCAACATCGTTGGCGACAGCGCGGCAACATTGAACGCGCTGCTCCCCCTTCTTGACCGAAAGCAGGGCTCGGCTTGGCGGCGGGACATCGAAAGCGGTGTGCGCGAATGGTGGGGCACGTTGGAACGACGTGCCATGAACTCTGCCGATCCGCTCAATCCACAGCGCGTGTTCTGGGAGTTGTCACCGCGGCTTCCGGATGATGCGATCATCACGGCCGACTCCGGGTCCGTGGCGAACTGGTATGCTCGGGATCTGAAGATCCGCCGCGGCATGAAAGCCTCGCTCTCGGGCGGATTGGCTTCACTAGGCGCGGGCACTCCTTACGCGCTTGCGGCCAAGATGGCCTATCCGGACCGGACCGTGATCGCGTGCATGGGGGATGGAGCCATGCAGATGAACGGGCTCAACGTGCTGATCACCATCTCCAAATACTGGAAGGAATGGTCGAATCCCCGACTCATCGTTCTCGTGCTAAACAACCGCGATCTCAATCAAGTCACGTGGGAAGAGCGCATCCAGCTCGGCTCCGGCAAGACGGAATCCACGCAGAGCATCCCGGATTTTCCATATCATCGGTACGCCGAGCTGCTCGGGCTGAAGGGAATATTTGTCGACAATCCGGACAGGGTCGGGGCCGCCTGGGATGAGGCCCTCGCAGCCGACCGTCCCGTGGTGCTGGAGGCCTACACCGATCCGAACGTGCCGCCCTTGCCACCGCACATCACGCTGAAGGACGCGAAGAACTTCATCAGCATGATTCCGTCAGAGCCTGAGCTCGGAAGCGTGCTCAAGAACAGCGCAAAGGAGCTGCTGACCAGTATCGTGCCTGGGAAGGAATAGATGAAGCCCGACATTCCCATCGACCGCCTGCGCGCGCGAGCGTTTTCCGTTCCGACCGATCGGCCGGAAGCAGATGGGACCTTCAGCTGGGATTCGACGACTCTTGTCGTCGTCGAGGCGTGGGCCGGCAACAAGAAAGGCCTAGGCTACACCTATTCGAGTGCGTCTATCGTCGGCCTGATCGACGCCGAATTGTATCCGTCGATCAAAGGTCAGGACTCGATGGCTCCTCAGAGCTCGTGGTCATCCATGCACCGTGCAGTGCGCAATCTGGGTCGAGAAGGACTCGCGGCGACCGCTATATCTGCGGTGGATGCGGCGCTTTATGACCTCAAGGCCCGGCTCCTGGAGATGCCATTAGTCGGCATGCTGGGCAGCTACCGGCTTCGCGTCCCAATCTACGGGAGCGGAGGCTTCACCACATATTCCGATGATGAACTTCAAGAGCAGCTCGGAGCTTGGGTCGCCGAACAGGGGTGCGCCTACGTCAAGATGAAGGTCGGCTCGCAGCCGAAACGCGACCCCGAGCGAGTGAGGCTCGCCAAGCAAGCGATTGGAGAACGCGCCAGTCTCTTTGTCGATGCAAATGGAGCATATACACCCAAGCAAGCGCTCGAGCTTGCAAACGCCTTCGTCCAGGAAAGCGTGAGCTGGTTCGAGGAGCCCGTCTCGTCGGATGATCTCGATGGTTTGCAAGCGGTTCGCGCGCGCGTCCCGGCTGGAATGGAGGTCGCGGCGGGCGAATACGCCTACACGGTGGACTACGTGCGGAGGATGCTCGCTGCGCGTGCGGTCGATGTGCAGCAGGCGGATATGACGCGCTGTGGCGGGATCACCGGTTTCCTCCAGATCGCTGCCGTGTGTGACGCATTTCACGTCGATTTGTCCGCCCATTGTGCGCCTTCGCTGCATCTGCACGCAGCCTGCGCTGCGCCGCGCTTGCGTCACCTGGAATGGTTCCATGACCATGTCCGGATCGAACACTTGCTGTTCGAAGGCGCTCCCGTCCCGAAGAACGGAGTCATCCGTCCCGATCTGTCGCGACCGGGAAACGGGCTGGCCTTCAAAGAGGCGGATGCCGCGCATTATGCTGTTTGAGTAAACCACATGACACGAACAACACAGTCAGCTTTCCAGTATGCTGCGGATGTCTCGCGTTCGCTGGCCCACCGGCCGGCAAGCCCGACAGGATCAGCAGTTCTCTCGCGACCGAACAAATCGACGCAGAAGAAGTCCGTAGTCGCGGCGCGCCGATTGAACCGCGCGGCCGGGGGCCTGGCAGCCTCGGTGCTCGCCGATAGCGCGGTCGAGCACTACCGCGGCTCCTTCAAGAACAAGGCCATGTTCGTGCCGCTCGTCGTGTCGGCCGTGACGCTTGCGATGAGTGCCCACGGCACTGCGGACACGCGCCCGCTCGCTCATGGAGCGCGTGATACAACTTATCTATTGGCCGCCGCGACCGGTCTGATTGGGACCGGCTTTCATTTGTACAACGTGACGAAGAAGGTCGGTGGCTTCAGCTGGCAGAACCTATTTTATGGCGCGCCTGTCGGCGCTCCTATGGCGATCCTGCTCTCTGGCCTTTTGGGATATTGTTCGGAGCGCGTGCGCGAGAGCAAGTCACAAACAAGGCCCAAGGTCCTCTCGTTGCCAGCCGGTCGGACGATCGCGGCGGTGACCGCAGCTGGGTTGCTGGGGACGACGGGGGAAGTGGGATTGCTGCATTTCCGTGGGGCATTCCACAATCCGGTGATGGCCGTTCCGGTCACCCTGCCGCCGATCGGAGCCGGGTTGCTTCTGGCGGCATCAGCCGGCGCACGACGCCCACATCGGCTCGCGCGCTGGTGGATGCGACTGCTTGTAGGGATGGGCGTGGCAGGGGTCGGTTTTCACGCCTATGGCGTATCGCGGAATATGGGTGGCTGGCGCAATTGGAGCCAGAATCTTCTCAGCGGGCCACCGCTGCCGGCGCCGCCGAGCTTTGCCGGGCTCGCCGTTGCCGGTCTTGCGGCGCTCGATCTGATGAGGGAGTACCCTGATGCATGACAGGACGCGCCCTGTTACCTCAAGCGAGCCTTATCCCGACTACGACGTTCTGAACAAGTGTAGCGGACCATCATGGAATGACCAGACCCGGGCGGTCGTGGCGCGCCGTTTGGCGATTGCATCGGAGCCGCGGTTCTTCACAGTCCCCGAGTTCGAGACCGTTTCGGCAATCGCCGCCCGTATCCTCCCGCAGCCGGCCGATCGGCCGGGAGTTCCAGTTGCCGCGCTCCTCGACAGCAAGCTGCAGGAAGGTACTTGCGACGGCTATCGCGTTGCCGGAATGCCGCGAGACCGGGAAGCGTGGCGGCAGGGGCTGAAGGCCATCGATGCCGAAGCGCAACTGGCCTACCAGCGACGTTTCAACGAGATCACCGAAGCGGAGCAAGATGAATTGTTTCGTCGTGCTGAAGCTGGTGCGCTCACCGACTCGGAGTGGGGCACGATGCGCTCTGCGGACTTTTTCAAACGCAGATTATTACGCGACATCGTGCTTGTTTATTACGCACACCCGACCGCCTGGAGCGAGATCGGTTGGGGTGGACCGGCAAGTCCGCGCGGCTATGTGCGTCTTGATTTCAACGAGCGCGATCCCTGGGAGGCAGCTGAAGCAAAGCCGGGCGCTGAGGACAAGGCAGCGAGGATCAATCGCCATGTCCGATGACCCCCTGCAAAGTCCGCGTGCCCGGAACGGCCGCGCCCCGGATGTCTTCCGACCCGGCGCTTGGGTGCCGATGAAGCAGTACCGCGAGAACGAGGTTGTAGACTTCGCCATCGTGGGAACGGGGGCGGGCGGCGGCACGCTCGCGTGTAAGCTCGCCGAATACGGCTTCTCGGTCGTTGCGCTCGATGCCGGGCCATATTTTCGGCCACTCGAAGACTTTGCCTCCGATGAGTCCGAGCAAACCAAGCTTTATTGGACCGACGATCGCATCGTGGACGGGGCTAATCCGCTGCAGCTGGGCAGCAATAACTGTGGCAAGGCCGTCGGAGGCTCGACGGTGCATTTTGCCATGGTGTCGCTTCGCTTCCGACCCGAGTGGTTCAAGGCGCGCACGCTACTTGGCTACGGGGCCGACTGGCCATTGGATTGGCGCGAGATGTGGGACTATTACACCGAGGTCGAGCAGGCACTGAAGATATCCGGACCGATCAACTATCCCTGGGGGCCGCCGCGACCGCGGTACCCCTATCGAGCCCATCCGCTCAACGCGGCCGCGCGTGCACTCGCCAAGGGTTGCGACGCGATGGGGATCAAGTGGACCGAAACACCACTTGCCACTCTTTCCGCTCCCCGAGGTCTGGCGCACCCTTGCGTCTATCGCGGCTTCTGCGTCGCGGGGTGCTCGACGAACGCGAAGCAGAGCGCACTGGTGACGTGGATCCCGCGGGCGCTCGCGTCAGGCGCGGAAATCAGGGACCTTGCCATGGTCGGCCTTGTCGAGGTGGGCAGGACCGGTCTCGCCTCGGGCGTGCACTATCATCGTGACGGCAGCTGGCATTTCCAGCGTGCGCACAACGTCGTCGTCGCCGGGTATGCGATCGAAACGCCGAGACTCTTGTTCAATTCCGCGACGGACAAGTTTCCCGAGGGGCTTGCCAACAGCTCGGGTCTGCTCGGGAAGAACCTGATGGCGCAGTCCAATCAGGCAGTGTGGGGCGTGATGGCCGACGAAGTACGATCCTACAAGGGGCCGCCCTCGCTCGCGATCACCGAGCACTGGAACTACGAGGATAGGGGCAAGGATTTTTTTGGCGGTTACGCCTACATGAGCCAAGGGCCACTGCCGCAACTCTGGGCGAATACGCAGGCGAGCGCGCACGGCCTGTGGGGGCCCAGGCTCATCGCCGAAATGAAGAACTACAACCATGTCGTCGGTCTGAAGATCGTCGGTGAAATGCTGCCCCAGGAAAGAAACTGCGTCACCCTGACCGAGGAGGTCGACCAATACGGTTTGCGAATTCCGCGCGTGACCTACTCATGGTGCGAAAACGACAAGCGTTTGATCGATCATTCGCTCCGGTTCATGAGCCAGGCACTTCGAGCCGTCGATGCCAAGGATATCTGGATCCAGGAGGATGATACCTGCCACTTGAATGGCACTGCGCGAATGGGCACCGATCCTGGAACCAGTGTGGTGAACGCGGATTGCCGAAGCTGGGACATCCAGAATCTGTGGATCTGCGACGGTTCTGTATTTCCGACGGTTGGGGGAGCCAATCCGTCCTTGACCATTCAAGCGATCGCGTGCCGTACCGCCGACCGCATTCGCACTCTCGCGCGTCAGGGAGAGATCAGAATCTGAGCGAACGAGAGTATTTAACAAAAAATAGGTGAAACCCGATGAAGCACAAAATTCTCAGCAAGAACGCAGGCCAGCGAACCTTCGCGGTGGTGCTGGAGACGGGTGAAGAAGCAATGCATTGCTTGGCTGCACTGGCGAAGGAGCAACGTATCTCGGCTGCACAAATAACTGGGATCGGCGCCTTCAGCGAGGTCGTTCTGAAATACTTCGATTGGGAAAAGAAGGAGTATTTGGAGAACCCCCTCAACGAGCAGGTGGAAGTGGCATCTCTGGTCGGCGACGTCGCTCTGGCGCCCTCGGGCGAGCCGTCGATCCACGTTCATTTGGTGGTGGGCAAGCGCGACGGGGCGGCGCTGGCCGGGCATTTGGGATCGGGGATGGTCCGTCCCACACTCGAGGTCGTCGTTACGGAGAGCCCGACACATTTGCGCAAGAGAAAGGATGCTGAAACCGGCTTGGCGCTGATCAGGTTGGAGGATTGACATGCGAGAGCTCGGCTGCACCATTTGGGCGATCCCGGAGGGGTATATTCCAAGCGGTGGCGTTAGCGAGGCCCACGATCTCGTCTCGCACGAAACAGCTTGCTTCCTGAACGCGGGAGACCGCGATGCCGAGGTCAGGATCACGTTGTTCTTCGAAAACCGCGACCCCGTCGGTCCCTACGTCCTGACCGTACCTGCCAGGCGAACGCTGCACATGCGCTTCAATGATCTTGCCGACCCCGCGCCCGTGCCACGTGACACCAGCTACGCCTCGCTCATCGAGGCGAGTGCACCGATTGTGGTTCAGCATACAAGGCTTGATTCGCGGCAGCCGGCAATGGCTTTGCTGACCACGGTCGCCTTTCCGGCGAACTAGCCAGGCGTGCATTCGCTTCAGTGCAATGAACATCAGGAGCCAAGCCGTGAATTATCTGCCAGTCAAGCCAAGTCAGGTGGTCGTCATCACCGGTGCGTCTGCAGGGGTGGGTCGTGCGGCGGCCCATCGGTTCGCGCAGGCGGGTTTCTCGATCGGGCTCATTGCGCGGGATGGAACAGCTCTCCAGGAAGTTCGGGACGAGGTGGAAAAGCTGGGAGGCCGAGCCATCGTTCTCCCTCTCGATGTCGCGGATGCCGAGGCGGTATTTGCGGCCGCTGACCGCGTCGCAGCAACCTTCGGACACATCGATGTATGGGTGAACGACGCAATGGTCACCGTCTTTTCGCCGTCGTGGGAAATGACACCTGATGAATTCCGCCGCGTCACCGAGGTGACCTATCTCGGATTCGTGCACGGCACGATGGCCGCACTTCGCCACATGCGACGGGCAAATCGAGGATCGATCATCCAGATCGGCTCGGCATTGGCCTATCGCGGCATTCCGCTGCAGTCGGCCTATTGCGGAGCCAAGCACGCCATCAGAGGCTTCACCGATTCCCTGCGAGCCGAGCTTATCCATGATCGGAGCGCCATCAATTTGACCATGCTGCAGTTGCCGGCCGTCAACACGCCGCAGTTTGACTGGGCTAGGGCCCATATGCGCCGGTCGCCGCGGCCGGTGGCTCCCGTCGTCGAGCCCGAACTGATAGCGGACGTCGTATTCGGGGCTGCGAACAAGCCGGCGCGGGAATATTGGATAGGCTTGAGCACCCTCAAGCTCATCTTGGGTAACATGATCATGCCCAAGTTCCTGGACAGCTATCTCGCGAAGGTTTGCATCGGAGGACAGCAGACTGAGCACCCGATCGGTCCCGACCGAATAGACAATCTCTACCAGCCCGTGCACTCGCTTCACCGCACGCGCGGCAGCTTCAGCGCGGAATCCGGGACCACGGCTCTTCTGGCACCTGGCTCCCTCAGTCGGTGGGTGCCCTACGCTGCGACGGTACTTGGAGGGGCCGCCCTCGGGTTGTTCTTTGTATTGAACAGGCCCCAAAAGCAGCTTCAGCGCCCAACGCAAAAGGCCGCTTCGCGGAGGTAGACACGTTCGGCAAGTAGTGTTGAGCCGGAATTCGGTCCGATGGTCTGGTTGATTTCACCGAGCACCGCCCCACGATGCGAAGTCTTAAGACCTCGCGCTGAAATCAAAAAAGGAGGAACGTAAAATGAAATACATTGCGGTAAGAACGTTTGAATTATTGCTTGCAGCGTCAATGGCGGTGACGACTGCACACGCGGCCGAAAACAAGGTTGTGATCGGCGATATAGACGACATGTCCGGCCTCTATGCCGACGTGATCGGCCCCGGCGGCGTCGAGGCGGCCAAGATGGCGATCGAGGATTTTGGCGGCAGCGTGCTAGGTAACAAGATCGAGATCATGGTCTCCGATCACCAGAACAAGCCCGACGTCGGAGCGCAAAAATTTCGCGAATGGGCCGATCGCGACGGCGTTACGATGATTCTCGGCGGATCGAACACGGGAGTTAGCCTGGCGATGAACAATGTGGCCAAGGAGAAGAAAATTCCGTTCATCGCTATCGGCGCAGCCGGCGCATCACTGACCGGCAAGGACTGCACACCCTATACGGTGCACTACGTCTACGACACGACGGCACTCGGCAACGGTACGGCCAAAACCATAGTGAAGCAGGGCGGTAAAACCTGGTTCTTCCTCACCGCCGACTACGCCTTTGGCACCCAGTTGCAGGAGTCCGCCTCGAAGGTCGTCGAGGCCAATGGCGGCAAGGTCACTGGCGCCGTGCGCGTTCCGCTCTCCACGTCGGATTTCTCGAGCTATCTGCTACAGGCGCAAAACGCGGGTGCGCAGGTGCTTGGACTGGCCAATGCCGGCAACGACTTCACTAACTCAATCAAGGCTGCCGACGAGTTCGGCATCGCCAGGACAATGAAGCCCGCCGCATTGCTCGCCTTCATCAGCGACATTCACAGCCTCGGTCTCAAGACCGCACAGGGCCTCTACCTCACCACGGGCTGGTATTGGGATCTCAACGACAAGACCCGCACCTTTGCCAAGCGCTACTATGCGAAGACGAAGCGCGAGCCCACTATGAATCAGGCGGGCTATTATTCGGCGACCATGACCTATCTCAACGCGGTCAAGGCTGTCGGCTCCACCAATTCAGATAAGGTGATGGCCGAGCTCAAGAAGATGAAGATCGACGACATGTTCACCAGCAACGGCAAGATCCGTGCCGACGGCCTGATGGAGCATGAGATGTATATCATGCAGGTCAAGAAACCCGAGGAATCCAAACAGCCTTGGGACTACTACAAACTGGTTCACACTATGTCGGGCGAAGAAGCATTCGGGAAGTTGTCCGACTCCGCCTGTCCGCTGGTTGCACACTGATAGTGGTGTTGCAATCGCTTGGTCGCAGGGAGGAGCGCACCCGCAGGTGCGCTCTTGTTGGAGTGCGGAATGCGAGCGCCTTTCCGCCGTTCACGCAGCGTTGCATATAACTCGGATCGCTGCGCCCCGCAAAACGCCACTTCCCGCTCTGCCGACGAGAGCACCTGCCGAGGCGTGCGCGCAGGCATCGAGGAGGACGCGGGCGTTCGGAGACTGGTACGCGAGGCTAGGCGGGCGCCTTCAGAGAATTGAGACGCTTGCGGAGAAATGCCAGCACCACGATCTCGTCGGGAGTGAGCTTGGCGTACTGGCGCTTGAACTTCTGCGCGATCTTGGCATCTATCATCTTCACGAGGTCACCAGACATGTAGGCGTTCAGGACTTCCGGATGCACGTAGCACTTGCGGCAGATGGCCGGTGTGTTGCCGAGCTGCTTCGAGACGCTTTCGATCGCGGCGACGATGTTGCGCTTCGCCTCGGCCTGGCTATCGTACTTCTTGAATTCGGCAAGCGCCAACGCCGCCAGAACGGTTCCCGCCCAAGTTCGAAAATCCTTGGCGCTGAAGTCCTCGTCCGTGATGTCCTTGATGTAGGCGTTGACGTCGCCGGAATCGATCGTGCGGGGCTGTCCGTCGTCGTCCAGGTACTTGAAGAGCTCATGTCCCGGGATCTCCGCGCAGCGCTTCACGATCGCGGCTATCCGCTTGTCCTCGACGCGAAGCTTCCACTGTTTGCCCGACTTGCCCGTGAAGTCGAAACGAAGGACGCCGCGCCCGACCTCGACGTGCTTGCGGCGCATGGTCGTGAGCCCGTAGGACTTGTTTTTCTCGGCATACTCGGCGTTGCCGACCCGGATCAATGTCTTCTCCAGAAGACTGACGATCGTGGCCAGCACCTTCTCGCGGGGCAGTCCGTCCCGCTTCATGTCGGCGGCGACCCGCTCCCGCAGCGCTGGCAGCGCGGCCGCGAACTGGATGATGTGCTCGTACTTGTTCTGGTCGCGCAACTCGCGCCATTTTGCGTGGTAGCGGTACTGCTTGCGGCCCCGCGCATCGAGCCCGGTTGCCTGGATGTGGCCGTTCGAAGACGGGCAGATCCACACGGATTCGTAGGCCGGCGGGATGCCGATTGATTTGATGCGTCGGATGACGGCGGCATCGGTGATGCGCTTGCCGTCCTTGTCGTAGTAGCTGAAAGTGGTTCCAGTCCGCTTGCGCGTGTACCCCGGCGCGGAGTCGCTGACATACCGGAGGCCTTCTTCCGCGATGGTGGCCGCGACCTCGGCGGTGCGGTCCAGAACCTCTTCTTCGTTGCTGGTTTGTCGGAGCATGGGCCGGTCCCCTCGGAAGCACCCTGGGATCGAGGCTCCACTCTTTCTAAAGGGATGAACACACCGGTTGGTTCCGCTCGGAGGTCGGTGGACGCGAGGTGTGGATCAGTGGCCTCAGAACAGCGGGACCTCAGATGGAGAGCCGGGCCGGTTCCTTTTGATAAGGCGCGCGCAGTCGATGACGGCATGGTCTAACTTCAGACAATCGCCACAAATTTCGCCGACACCTCCCCACAGTCAATTCACGATGGCCGCTATGTCCCAGTATTCACTAAACGTATTGCGTCAGCGCTATGTCGTCGAGAAAAGACCACTTGGGGCCAGCATCGAGCAGATCTTGCGGGCCGACGCCCGCCCGGGAGCCCGTGCCATCCTTGCGTCAATCGATAAACGGCGCTCCGAAAATAGGTCCGAGGGGCAGCGCCTTCGAAAGATGCTCCGCTACGAGAGCTCTCTCTGGGAAAGCGGCCATCATGCCGTCGCAGGCGTGGACGAGGCGGGAATGAGCCCTCTCGCCGGGCCAGTCTCTGCTGGCGCCGTTATCCTGAAGCCCGGCACGCGGATAATCGGAATTGACGACTCGAAAAAACTCGACGCCGCCGCTCGCGAAGAACTCGCGACGGAAATCAAGGAAAAGGCAGAGAGTTGGTGTGTAGCATTCGTCGAGGTCGAGGAGATCGACGAAATCAACATCTATTGGGCAGGCATCCAGGCGATGCAGCGCGCGGTCCGGGGCCTAGGATTGACACCGCAGCACTTGCTGATCGATGCGAGGCGGTTGAAGGAAATCGAGATCCCTCAGCAGGCCATCATTAAAGGTGACGCCAAGTCCGCCAGCATTGCGGCCGCCTCCATCCTCGCGAAAGTCGAGCGCGATATGGTCATGCGGACGCTCGACGTGCGTCACCCCGGCTACGGATTCGCGGATCACAAGGGCTACCCGGTGCCGGCTCATTATGAGGCGCTCGCCAGGCTTGGTGCATGCGCAGCTCACCGGAGGTCGTTCGGACCTGTACGCAAGGCCCTCGGACTGCCGCCCCTGCCGCCGTGGCCTTCGGCATCCGAGCGCACCGCTGGTTGAACTCCTGGGTCCACGTTTCGTCTCGGCGTACTATTTTCGCGGCCATTTCTTTTCGCGAACGACGTCCTTGGCGTTTTTGTCGGACCGCAGGCCGAGATAGACCGGCTGGCGCAGCTCGCCCTTGCTAGTCCACTCCGCGAACTTCACTTCCGCGACCAACGAAGGACGCACCCAAGTCGTAACCCGCTCATCCTTCACTTTGCCAGAGAAGGGCGACTTGGCGGTCTTGAGCCTCACGAGCTTGCCGTGGAGCTCTTCGAGAACTTGGTGGCTGAAGCCGGTGCCGACGTGGCCGATGTACCGCCATGCATCGTCGTCGCGTACCGCCAGCACGAGGGCGCCGAAGAAGGGCCGGGTTCGCCTCGGCGCGGTGAAGCCGGCGATCACTACCTCCTGCCGCTGCGCGGTCTTCACCTTCAGCCAATCGGCGGTCCGGCGTCCGGACGCGTACGGGCTGTCGGCGCGCTTGGCCATGATGCCTTCGAGATGTCTCAGCTCGGCTTGTGCAAAGAACTTTGTGCCGCTGCCTTTGCGGTGGTTGCTGAACGCGATGAGCTTGTGGCGCGGCAAGAGGGCCTTGAGCCGCTTCTTGCGCTCGAGAAGCGGCAGCGCACGCAGGTCCTCGCCGGCTGCGAACATGAGGTCGAACGCGCAGTACAAAAGCTTGGCCTCGTGACGCAGGGCGTTTTGAAGCAACTGGAAATGGGATACGCCGTCCTTCCCGATCGCAACGAGCTCGCCATCGATCACGGCGTCCGCCTTCACTCCCTCAAGTGCTTTCGCGACCTCGACATAGGAGTGGCTGATGATCTTCCCGTTGCGGCTGTAGAGCGCGACCCGACCACGCCGGATTTCCGCGACCATGCGGAAACCATCGAATTTGTCCTCGAAGACCCAATCGGGATCGTCGAACGGCGCATCCGTGAGCGTGGCCAACATGGGCTGCAGGCGATAAGGCAGGGTCGATTTGCGGGCCATGGTAGGCTCTTTCTACACGGCCGGCAGAGGCCGAAACGAGGAGGACGGAGGGCGAGCCCGCGCGGTATCACCAGCCGCGACCATCCCGCCGGCCCGTACCACGCCCAGCACCCCAGCTTTGAACGGAGGGCCCGTTTCCGCCGACGAGAGCACCTGTTGCTTAAGGCCGGGCTGGAAGCGGTCGATCAGAACGCAAGGCGTCCGGAGGCCGGTCAGCTCCACGATCGCCGTTGGTCCAAGCTCGATGAGCGTCCGGAGAGGCATCCGCTCAAGGTCCAGACCGGCAGTGGTGATATTCTCGCCCAGGTCCCCCGCTGCGACCGTGAAGCCGGCATCCGAAAGGGATGCAAAGAGCTCGGCCGGGATGAGGTGCACCTGCCGGAGATTGGGTAGGCGCGGCTGCCGGCGGGCGAGATACCGGTGCTTGACGAACGCGCCGGCGTGGGCGTCGCCTTCGACGCCATGGCCTTCCACCAGCATGATCCGGTCCTGCGGCGGTTTGCTGAAGTGGTGATCGCGATCGGCGGCAACTGCGACTACGGTGCCCTCCAGCGAGAAGCCGTGCCCTTGCTGCATCAGGCCGCCCGGGCGAACGAGCGCCGCTTCTGGCGGAGGTAGCGCGTGATCTCCGGAAGAGCCATCGCGTTCAGGACCCGGTCGGCGGGGACACCGCCCTTCCGAGCGATCTCGACGCCCCAGTGCATGTGGTCGAGCTCGGGGATCGAGTGCGCGTCCGGATTGATGCTCATCAAGCAGCCGAACTCAAGGGCGGCCTGGTGCCAGCGCCAATCCAGGTCGAGGCGCCATGGATGGGCGTTGATCTCCACCACGACGTCATGCTTGGCACAGGCGCGCAGCACCTTGTCGACATCGATCTCGTAGCCTGGCCGCCGCTGCAGCTGGCGCCCGGTCATGTGGCCGATGATGGTGGTGTGAGGATCGGAGATGGCCCGAAGCAGGCGCTGCGTCTGCGCCTTGCGGTCGAGTTTGAAACGGCCGTGGATGCTCGCGACCACGAAGTCGAAGCGCTGCAGCACTTCGTCCGCATAGTCCAGCGAGCCGTCGGCCAGAATGTCGGACTCGATGCCTTTCAGGATCCGGAAATCCTTGCCGAAGCGCTTGTTCAACCGGTCCGCGTCCCGGTGCTGCTGCGCGATCTCTTCCTCCGAGAGACCGCCTGCGTAGTGCGCGGACTTGGAGTGGTCGGCGACCCCGAAATACTCGAAGCCGCGCTGGCGCGTCGCCTTGGCCATCGTCTCCAAGGTCTCCGTGCCGTCGGAGGCATCGGTGTGGCAGTGAAGGATTCCGCGCAGGTCCTTGTCAGTGACGAGCTTCGGCAACTTGCCCTTCAGCGCCAGCTCGACCTCGCCGCGGCCCTCACGGAGTTCAGGATCGATGAACGGCAGGCCGAGGGCACTATAGATCTGGGCCTCGTCGCCGGCGATCAGGGTGCGACCCTTGTGCAGCCCGTCGCTCTCCAGCCGCATTCCTTTCTCCGCGGCCAAAGCCTGGAGCCTCTCGATGTGAGCGGCTGAGCCGGTGCCGAAAAGAAGGGCGGCGCCGAAGCGATTGCGGTCGGACAAGCGGATTTGCAGTCCGTCCGCCGCCGACGGCTTCGGTTCCTTGGCGGCCTCCGGTGCTTCCGCAACGATGGTGAGATCGCCGACGAGTTCGCAGCCGCGACGGAAGTCGCCGGCGATCGTGACGCGCTTGAGCTCGGGCTGGGACTTTCTGATCGAATCCTTGGCATGTGCCAGCAGGACGGCGGCACGGTGCAGGTGGAGCCGACCTTCTCCGCTTTTCGCGATGGCCAGGTTCTGGAGGATCTTGGTCTGCAGCGCGGCGCCCAGTCCCTTGGCCTTCTTGATGCGATCGTCCTTGGCGGCGGCCTCCAACTCGGCGAGCGAGGTGATACCGAGATCCTTGTAAAGCCGCAGCACCTTCTCGGGGCGGAGACCGGGCACAGAAAGCATCTCGAGCACGCCCTCGGGTATCTCCTTCCGGAGCTTTTCCAGGGTCGGATGAGAGCCCGTCTTGTGAAGCTTGGCGATAATGTCGGCGATCGCCTCGCCGACGCCGGGGATTTCGGTCAGTCGGTCTTCGGCGATGAACACGTCCAGAGGGACGGCAAGGGCCGCCAAGCTGTCTGCGGCCCGCGTGTAGGCTTTAGCCCTGTAGGGATTGCCGCCACGCAACGCTGTCCGCTGTGCGTATTCTCGCAGGAGACTGACGATCGTGCGAACGTCCACGGAGGCCACTCAACGAGCCTCCCGTTCCGCGCCTCGCCTCACCGGAGCAAAGGCTCCCTTAGTGGGTGAGCCGTCATCGCGCCGGGGATCGAGAGATGCCTCAAGTTTTTGCGCTGCCCGGAAGTCCTCAAGGTGCTGCGTGTTCGGGCTATAAGCGCCCTCCTTCTTGAGGAGATTGTAAATTCGCCCAGCAACCAGCTGCAGATGCTTCATTCTGCCGCGCGGCATCGATCGGGCTCTGCAAAGAGCCCGGACGGCGCAGGCGCGGAAGTAATCGAACGCGTCAGACATGATCTCGGTAAACGCAGGCCACGGCCGATGGTTCGGTCGGTCGGGACTGGAGGCCGGTTCGGCTGGTCCATTAGGAACCTAGTGCGTGGGCGCGATGCCAAACGTTCGCGGAGAGATCGCATAGCCTCTCGCTGTTTGAAGATGAAGCAGAGACGGGTGCGTCGCTCACGGTCTGAGGGCTTATGGCAACTGCGAGGAGCTTGGGGAACCTCCGGAATCCTTGGGGCGTTGCACCGCCAAGATTCGCAGAAAGAGGTGCGCGATGGCAGCCGCGAAGAAGAAGACCGCGCGAGGACGCAAGCAGGACCGGGCGCGCGTCGCAGGCGGGCAGAAGTACGAGGTCGGCTATGAGGCGAAGAAGACCGGCCGCTCCGCCGCCTCGGTCAAGAAGGCCGCGAAGAAAGTCGGCAACTCGCGCAAGAAGGTCGAGAAGCGCCTCGGCCGCTGACGGCCTGCGGCGCTCAGACCCTGCACGAGAAGCGGGTGAAGGCGGTCAGCGTCTGCAGACGCGGCTCGACGTCCCGTAGGTAGATCTCGGACCTCAGGAACGTGATCTCGTCGTCGAGCGCCGTTTCGCAGACGTCGATGTGCCAGGACTTGGGACGACCATCGCTGCCGTCGTTCCATCGGTACCCGCGTTTTTTCAGCGAATCCTTGAGCTCGAACGGCGACTGCTCGGCCCAGACGCGCACGGTTGGCTTGCGGGCTGTCTCCAGCAGGAGCGCGAGCGCCGGCGCTCCGGTCATTGCAAGCGTGAAGTCCAAGATCTCCAGCAGAGCGTGGCAATCGTCCACCGCCCGGTGGGCCTGGTGGAAAAATCCGGCGCCGTTTAGAAGATACGCGAGTTGCGCACCTGCGAAACCGTGCTTTCGCCAATCGACCTCGGTCGCGCTGCAACCCCAGGCCATGCCTTCGAACACCGGCCAGTACCGCTCGGCGAATTTGCGATCGAAGCCCGCGTTATGCGCGATCGAGATCACCGCGCCGTCGACGAAGGCGTTCACCGCGGCCTCTTCGATCTTGTGGCCAGCCACCATGTCGTCCGTGATGCCGGTGAGCGCCGTCACCTCGGGTGGGATCGGCGCGGAGGGGTGGTTGAACGCGGAGAACGTGTCCCGGACGCCGATGATGCGGCCGTCGGGCGTGTAGTCGAACTTGACCATGCCCAGTTCGATGATCTCGTCTCTGGCGTGATCGAGGCCGGTGGTCTCGGTGTCCAACAGGATGCCAGTCCTTGCCCCCTGTCCGACAGTCGCGTCGCACGGCTCTCGAGGGACCAGGCGCCGCAACACCCGGTAGTCCGCCGACTGGCTCAACGCCTCCGCCATGGCGGCCAGGCTGATGGTGTCTTGAAACATCGGCTCTCAAGAAGTGTCCCGGGTACCGATTTTGCACAATCCCGGCCCACACGGTACCGGGAAGACAGGGAATTCACGGTGTTTTCGGGCGTAGCGACTTCAATTCGGCCGCGTTGAGGCCGCCACGTCTCCAGCGCATGTGGCGTTGGGGGGCGGCCGGCTCTGTCCGTGCTGTGAGGGCGATATAGCCAGAATTAGCTGGGCGTCAGGCCTCGCCAGGTCCGGAGAGGATCGGCGCCGGCGATGTCGTGCGCGGCAGCGGAATCGGGCGCTCGACCGAGTGCGCGGGGCGCGAGCCGCCTTTGGCGTCGTATCGTTTGGCTAGATCCAGCAGGCGCCGCCTGGTGAACGGGTCGGCCTTCTCGGCGATGGTCCGGACCCGTTGGGCGAGCCCCTGATAGAATTCCTGCTCCATGACGCACCCCGCAACATCACTGCCGTGAGTTGAATGGCATGCGACCGCGGAGTCAAGAAGCGCCGGCGTGCCCGGACAACTTTCCGCGACCTGCTTGAGTCCGTTTTGTCCGGGGACCTAACACTAGCGATTGCAGGGAAAAATCAGATGGCGCTGCTCAAGGCGTGCCCGGAGTGCGGCAGGCCGATGACGGCTCTTCCGGACGAAGCTCGGAAGGGGCGGCTACGCTACGTCTGCGCCAAATGCGACGGCGACCCGCTGCGCGACCCGACCGCACGCAAGTGGGCGGAGGGCCCGCTCCGCCCACCAGAGAAGTAACGCGAGCCCGCGCGGGCACTTGCGAGCTCGCTGCGCTGTGGGAACGAGCTTGGCCAGACCCGGTTGAATTGGTGGGCCTCGGCCAACCGAAGGCCTGCGTGGCTCCGCCTCAGCCCCCCAAAAGCCCCCCAAGGCGGGGCTACGCTTGTTAGACCGCGCCCTCGCCTGAGCCATCCGTGGCGCCGCTACCTTTATTGCCCTTCCATGAGGAACGTGCGTGTCGGGCACACGTTCGCGGTGATCGATTGCCCTTTCCGGCGCAATCTGATCCCAAGGAGGGATGTCTCATGAAATGGATTCTGAGCTTGGCCGCGCTTGCGCTGGCTGCAACGGCTCCCGCGGCTCTCGCCCAGACGAAGCCAGACGTATCGGCGGCACCGAGCGCCCAGAATTCCGGCGCGGGCATAGCAGGACAGCCCGGAAACAAGAACGGCCCGGCGGTCAAGCCCGGCGACACTGTCGGCTCCAGCTCGACGATGAACCAGCAAAATCCGACGGTGCAGCAGCAGGACACCTCGAATATCAAGGGCCTGCCTGGAAACAAGAATGGTCCGCCCGCCAAGCGACCGGACCAGAAGTGATCGCACGGCGGCGCTCGAGAACGCGTAGGCGGCATCTGCGGGCCTAAAACTTCTGGCCCGCGACGCGCGTTCGGCCGCAGATCTACTCCGGCCACCTAACCGGGGTCGGGCTGCGAACGTTCACATCGCTCGCCCCGCCGGATCTTCCTTGACGCCCCGGGCCACGATCCGGAGCGCTCCGTCCGGAAGCGGCCGCTGCAGCTTCAGGGCTTCCTCGGTAGGCGCGGTCATCCAGGTCTCGACCTCGTCGGGCGTGGTCAGGATCACGGGCATCGCCTTCGGGTGGATGGCGCCGACCTCGGCGTTCGGCTCCGTGGTCAGGAATGCGTAGAGGAACGTTGGTGGTCTCGCCTTCCTTGACCTTCCGGACCGACGTCCAGTTGGTCCAGATGCCGGCGAAGCAGAGGAGCGGGCGGGTCAACGCGCCGTTTCCTGTAGTTAGTGGAGTTTGTCGCTCCTCAATTCCCGCCAGCGGCTGGGCGTCACGCCTTCCCGATCCCGGAACGCGCGATAGAAAGAGCTCGTATCTTGGTAGCCCAGAAGACAGGCCACCTCGTCGATCTCAGCGGAAGGGTCTAACAGAAGCTGCCGCCCGAGTTCTTGCCGCGCTTCGGCAAGAAGCTCGCGGAAGCTCGCGCCTTCTTGGGTGATCCTTCGTTGCAGCGTGCGTTCGCTCAAGCCGAGATCGCGCGCCACGTCTGCCAGCTCCGGCCGTCCGCTCGCAAGGCTTCTCTTGAGCACAACCTTGACCTGTTCCTTGATCGAGCTGCGCGCTTGCAGCTCGCCAAGCGCTGAAGCCAGCGCCGGAGTGAGGATTTCGAGGAGTTCCTGATTATGTCCGGGAAACGGGCGATCAAGGTCGGATGGCTTTAGGATGAGGCGATTTTGCGCTGCGCCGAAGCGAACCGGGCAATCGAAATACTTCTGATAGACGCCGTTCTTGGGACGCTCACGGGCGAGTTCGACACGCAAGGGAGCGAGAGGCTGCCCGGTGCCCCGGCGTCCAAGTTCCACGAGTGAAGCAAAGGTCACGTCCGTGGAGATCGGGGGCTCGGGCGCTGTCGCGTAAGGCCATGCGACCGTGACGGCGCATTCCTCCTTGCCCTGCGCCACACGGACCAGTTCGGGCGAGCAGAGACGCTTGAAGCGCGCGATGCGGAGGAGCCCGTCTCGGTAGTCTCGTGCGTAGAACGCAGCTAGGCTTGAAGGCGGATGTACGGCCGTATCCGTTCGCTGGACGAGCGTGAGGCCAAGACCCGGCTCCGGCTTCAGTTCCTCCAGCGCCCGCCACAGCGCAAAGTATTGCGCCGTAGTTACCTGTGCGTGTTCGTTCAAGTGCAAGGTGGCTGGAAGGCGCGCTTGCCTGAGCAGCGCGGCTGGAGCCACGCCGATACGCTCGACGGTCTGCCAGAAAGCTTTTGGCACCCTGCACCGATCAGCCGCCGCTGCGCTCATGGTTCGTCCTAACGCATCTGACTCATGATCACGCGATCGAACATGCGATCGCCGAACCATGCGCGGATAGCAATCATGGGCTTGGCATATTTTCCGGCGGCATAACGCGTGCGGGGCTTGCGCGCCTTCACGGCCCTGGACACGACATCGGCGATGACGCTGGGGTCAGTGCCGCGGCCCTGACCATAGGCATCGGCGTTCGATTTCGCGACGGCTTCGATCTGCTTGGCATACGGTCCCGAGCCCGAACGTTTCAGAAGGCCATTGGCCACCACGTTACCGAAACCCGTCTCGATCAGGCCGGGCTCGACGATCACGACCTTGATGCCGAAGGGAGCGAGTTCGAGTCGAAGACAATCGGACCATCCTTCGAGTGCATGCTTGGTCGCGTGATACCAGGCCCCCAGCGGCGTATAAATCTTGCCGCCCATCGAGGTGATGTTGACGATGGTGCCGGTACGCTTGGCCCGCATGCCGGGGAGCAGGAGCTGCGTCAACCGCGCCGCGCAGAACAGATTCACTTCGAACTGGTAGCGCGCTTCCTCGATTCCGACTTCCTCGACGGGACCATAGAGTCCAAACCCGGCATTGTTGACGAGCACGTCAACGCCGCCAGCCTCATTCAGGATGGTGTCGACCATCGTCTTGATCTCAGCCTGTTGGAAATATCCATGCGCAAGGCGCGGGCGCCGAGCTGGACGAGATCGTTCATTTTGTCGATATGTCGCGCCGCGACAAATACGTAAAAGCCATCCTTGATCAGGCGCTTTGCGATTTCCTTGCCCATGCCGGAAGATGCCCCGGTCACAAGCGCTGTCTCTTTTCGTGTATCGTTCATCGTAACCTCTCACAATGTGCAACTAACCTACGGGTTTCGGGTCACCCACACACTGTCAAGGTAGACTTGCACATCGCGCCATTCATTCCCACCGGCGCCACAGGCTTGCGGAGGAACGATTCCGGCTCAAATGACTCGAAGCCCCGTGTTCGTTGCGTGGAGTTTGCCGAGTGGCGTTGCGGCGCGAAAAGCGGACGTGGGCCTGTGCAGAACCTACTTTGCGGCTGGCGCCGGGTCTTCCTTGACGCCGCGGGCGACGATTCTGAGCGCCCCGTCCGGCAGCGGCCGTTGCAGCTTCAGCGCCGCGTCCAGAGGCGCGGTCATCCAGGTCTCGACCTCTTCCGGCGTCGTCAGGATCACGGGCATCGCCTTCGGGTGGATGGCGCCGACCTCGGCGTTCGGCTCGGTCGTGAGGAACGCGTAGAGGTCGTTGGTGATCTCGCCTTCCTTGACCTTCCGGACGGAGGTCCAGTTGGCCCAAATGCCGGCGAAGCATGCGAGCGGACGGGTCTCGTCGAGCGCGAACCAGATGTCGCCGCCTTCGGCCTTGTTGAACTCGCTGAACGAGTTGAACGGCACCACGCAACGGTTCTCGACCCCGAGCCATCGGGTCCAGTGCTTGCTCTTCACGTTACGGATGTTGGTCGTGCCGGAGTCCGGCTCCATCCGGAGCAATTCCTTGAAGTCGACGCTCTTTCCTTTGGCTTGCAGTTTCTCGGCGCGCTTCTTGGTGGCGTCCATGAGAGCCTTTGACGACGAGGGCATGCCCCAGCGCGCGGTCGTGAGTTCGCGCCCCTCGGCGCCCGTTCGGACGATCGGCGCCCTGTAGTCCGGAAAGACGCCTGGCATCGGCGCCAGGTTGCCGACGTAGCGGTTGACCACCCGGAACAGCTCGCTGATGGCGGCCTGGTTGGTCGTGATCGAGTAGAGGTTGCACATTGTTCAGGGATCGGTTCCGGAATGACGCGGCTGGGTGGCCAGTTGTAGCAGAGTCGCTGCGGGCCGCCGTCCCGCCGTTGCGCATTTGCGGCAGCGCAGCCGACTGGCCAGATCGTGGATGAACGTGGTCGGCACGTGCTTCATAGCGGCCAAATCGACATCGCTCGGCGTCTTGCATCGCGGGCAACGGATTTCCAGCCACGGAAAGCCCGCATTGATGGCTTGGTCGATCGTAGGTGAGGGATCGATCGGCTCGCCGTCCGACCACATCCGCTCGTTCCAGCTTTCGCACAGCAACTTGTCGGCCTGCTGCAGCATGATCTCGGCCTTGGCCCGCATCTCGGTCGACTGCGCAGCCAGGATGTTGGCCATCGCCCGCGACTTGCCGAGCTCTTTCTTGAGGGCCTTGCGGTCGCCTCCGGAAAGGGGCGTCGGGTGATACTTAGGCGCCATCGAGCGGCGCCTAGGCCAGGTCGAAGGTGGGCCAGCAGCCGTCTTCCTCATGGCGCCCGGTCCGGATGCTGCAGGTATTGTCGAGCAGCCGCTGACCGACATCCCTCCAGACCGCCTCCGGACCGTAGAGCCGGGTGGCGTCCGCCTTCTGGATCTCGACGATCCGGCCGCAGCGCCGGCAGCCGACCCTAAGAAGGTGGCCGGGTATCTGCCTCAGCTGCAGCAGGCGTCCGGAAGGGCCCGGGCCGGGCCTGACCGCTTCGGCGCGAGGGTCCTCCAGCAGAGCCTGCCAGTATTCCGGCGGCAGATCCTCGTTCGGGGCCAACGCACGTGCGGGCGGGGCCTTTCTGCCGACCGCAGCTGCCATCTTTTCCATCTGCTTGAGTGTCGGCATGCGCCAGCTCGGGGCTCGGTCGGCCATGGGCCATTAGAACATATCAAGAACATCAGAGTCGAGTCCGCCCAAAGTCGGAAAGCGGGGAAATGATGCGGGCGATCGGCTCGTTGTCGGAACCGGGCCCCGCCGTTCGTCTTGAGTCCGAGTCCACGTACCTGGAGCGTTGCGTACCCATGGCCCCTCGAGCGAACTGGAAAGGCTTTTTGCGTCTCTCGCTGGTGACGTGCCCGGTGGCGCTCTACCCGGCGACCTCAGAGAGCGAGAAGATCTCGTTCAACCAGCTGAACCGGCAGACCGGCCATCGCATCAAGTACCTGAAGGTCGACGCCGATACCGGCGACGAGGTGCCCAACGAGGACATCGTCAAGGGCTACGAGCTCGAGAAGGGCCAGTACATCGAGGTCTCCAAGGAGGAGCTCGAGGAGATCGCGCTGGAATCCACCCGCACCATCGAGATCGACGAGTTCGTCGACAAGTCCGACATCGACCCGCGCTACCTGATCCGCCCCTACTACATCCGACCCGACGGCAAGGTCGGCCACGACGCCTTCGCCGTGATCCGGGAGACCATCCGCGAGATGGACAAGATCGCGATCGGGCGTGTCGTGCTGAGCAACCGCGAGCACATCATCGCGCTCGAGCCCATGGACAAGGGGCTCGTCGGCACGCTGCTGCGCTATCCCTACGAGGTGCGCAGCGAGCAGGAGTATTTCGATGAGATCCAGGATGTGAAGGTCACGAAGGACATGCTCGACCTCGCCAGGCACATCGTGAACCAGAAAGCGGGCAGCTTCGAACCGGAGAAGTTCGAGGACCACTACGAGACGGCCCTGATCGAGCTAATCAACCAGAAGCGGGCCGGCAAGCCGATCACGCCCAAGGACAAGCCGGCGGCGACGAACGTGGTCAACTTGATGGAGGCGCTGCGCCGGAGCGTGGGTCAGGAGGCCGCGCCCGCGAAGGCCGGCAAGCCGGCCAAGAAGCCGCGGAAAGCTGCGGCCGGACAAAAGGAGATGCTCATGCCGATCGCCGGCAAGAAGCCGGCGAAGGAAGCGGCGGCAAAGAAGCCTTCGGCGAGGCAACGGAAGTCCGCCTAGCGACGGTCTTGCCGCGGCGAGCCAGCGTCAGCGCAAGGGACCGCGAATTCGTTAGTTCACCTCGGGAGGGCCCTCGGACGGTGGCGCGGCTGACACGCGAGAACCAGGTGACGAGGCTGCGTCACAGCATCAGCAAAGACATGCCAGCGATCAGGACGACAAACCCAGTCACCGTCGCGATCGCGAATCCATATTCAACCCTGTCCATGACGCGCCCTCTTGTCTGCTGCTGCCGATCTGCATCAACGTGGGACATCGTTCAGCATCATGAGTGAATCGAATTGTTAATTCTGCTGCTCAAAGTTTTAGCGCAGCGAAACAGAGGAACGTGCGCTCCACGTGTTGATTGAATCGGCGGGCCAGCCTTCCGCCCCGATTGCTGGTCCCGCACGGTCCCACGCTATCCCCCATTTTGTCCCAGGTGGGACCGTGCTCCGGGGGCGGTACCCAAGCAGCCATTCGGTTGAACGTCGTCAGAGCCGAGCAGTCGCACCAGCCGAACCCCTCCGGCGGGTGCGTAGCCTGCTCGGAATCTTGCGCGGCAAAGTGAATGCGTGGGCTGAAGACGCGGGCTCATAATCAACTGGCGCGAACTCAGTTAGACGCGTCCAGCGGCATCGAGAACGTGAACCGGGTCTCCTCCGGAGTCGACGTCACCGTCAGCGTTCCTTTGTGAGCTTCTGCGATCTGGGACGCGATATAGAGACCCAGTCCCAGACCCTGACGGCTGGCGCGGGCCTTTCCGCGAAAGAACGGCTCGAACAGCTTGTCCATGGCCTCCGGCGGAATGGCATCCCCCGCATTGGAGACCCAAAGTTCGAACGTGGTCGCGCTCGTCTCGGCATGGACCACGACCGGTTTGTTGGAGGACCCGTGCGTCAGCGCATTGCCCACCAGGTTGGATAGAAGCTGACCTATCCTGGTGCGATCGCAATTCACGGGTCGATCGATCCCGAATTCAGCTTCGATCACCCGGCCGGGCGTGGCCAGCCTGAGCTCGTCGACTACCTGGGCGAGAGTGCGCTCCAGCGGTTCGCTCTTGTTGCGGTCGAGAGATATTCCGCCGCCAAGCCGGCCGCGCGCGAAGTCGAGCACGTCGTCGATCAGCGCGGACATCCGCATCACGGTCGTCTGCATCATCGCGATGATCTGGCGCTCCTTCTCGCTCTGGACGGTGCGGTCCAGGATGCGGGCGCCGGCGCTGATGGAGGCGAGGGGATTGCGAAGGTCGTGGCCGAGAACCGCGATGAACTGCTCGCGCAGCTCGGAGGCCTGGTTCTCGCGCTGAAGCCGCTCCTCGATCGCTTTCTCGGCCGCTTTGGCCAGCTCGCGCGCCGCGAGCAGCTCCTGCTCGTACCGCCGCCGATCCGTCGCCTTGATCAGTGCGAGCCGTATCAGCAGCAGCTTGCCATCAGCATCCCGGCGCTCATTCGCGTTAGCGATCATCTGCAGCGGCGTATCGTCCGCCGCCAGCATGTCGATGGCAAACTCCTGAAAGAAGCCCTGCATACGTAAAAGGGGCGCGACGTGGGTCTCGTAGTAGATGCGGCCCGGCATGGTCAGGAAGTCGCTGAAGCGCTTGCCGATCATCTGCTCCGCCGAACGTCCGCTCCAGTACAGGACGGTCCGGTTCACCTGATCGACGCGGCCGTTCGCTTGCAGGGTGATGTACCCGCACGGTGCGTTCTCGACCAGGTCCTCGAAATCGGGGCGGGAGACGTCCACTAGACGAACGTCCGCATCGCCTCGACCACTTCATCGGGCGCGCTGAGGTTGGGACAGTGGCCGGTCGCCTTCAGGACGATCATCCGGCTCTTGGTAATGTTGCGGTTGACGTAGTCCCCGACCTCCTGCGACGCGATAATGTCCTCGCTGCACTGCAGGACCAAGGTCGGGACGCCGACACCCGGGAGATCCTTGCGGTCGTCGGAGGTGAAGGTCACGCGAGCGAACGCCTTTGCGATCTCGGGACCCGTTCGGCAGAAGCTGTTGGTCAGCTCCTCGCCAAGCTCCGGCCGATCCGGATTGCCCATGATCGCGGGCGCCATCTGCGTGGACCAGCCCATGTGGTTGGATTCTAGGAACTGCAGCAGTTCCTCGATCTGCTTGGCGCTGAAGCCGCCCACGTAGCCGTCGTCATCGATGTAACGGGCCGAAGGGCCGATGAGCACCAGCTTTCCGAACATGCCCTCCGACTTTCGCTCGGCGAGCACACCGATCATGCTGCTGACCGAGTGCCCTACGAACACTGCATCCTTCAGCTCCAGTTCCCGGCCGATTTCGACCACGTCCTCGGCATAGCCCGCCAGGCTCGAATACTTGGTGCGATCGTACGCGGAAAGATCCGAGCCCCCGGCGCCGACGTGATCGAACAAGACCGTCCTGAAGTCCTTCTCGAAGGCCGGGGCCACGGAGCGCCACATGTTCTGGTCGCAACCGAAGCCGTGGGCGAAGATCATCGCCCGATCCCCGGAACCCCGGACGTGTACGTTGTTGCGCTCGATCACGCCTGCCATCGGCACTCCTGACCCGTTTTGGGATTTCGGACCTTAGCCATGCTCGCTGCAGAAACGCGAGTGCCAAGGGTGCAGGGGAGATGCCTAATTTGGCCGAGCAGTGGCAAGATGTCTCGGGTTCCCCTCGACATCTCTCTCACTGTTTGGGCTCCACTTGCTCAATCCGGTCCGGCGAGCAATTCGGCCAAAGCAGATTGTAGTTCGCCTACCTTGAATGGCTTGTGCAGCATGCGCGAATGTTCGCTTTCCTGCACAGGAGTGAGCGCTGCGGTTTCCGAGTAGCCGCTGGCGAAGATGATCGGCAGATCGGGACGACTCTGTCTTGCCCGCTTCGCCACTTCCGCACCGTTCATGCCGGGCATCGCGAAATCCAATATCATGGCTGCAGGAGCGGCTCTTTGGAGAGCCTTCAGCGCCGAGACACCGTCCTCCGCGACCAGGGACGAGTACCCCAGGGTCTCGAGCGAATCCGTCAGGAAGGCACGCACGTCTGGATCGTCATCGACGATCAGCACCGTGGCCGCAGGCGCGCGCTCGGCCTCGGCCGAATGCTCCTTGGTTCGCCGCGGCTGGACCTCCGTCCTGCGCAGGTAGAGCCGCACGGTCGTTCCGATACCTGGCGCACTCTCGATCCTGACTGCGCCTCCCGATTGATGAAGCGTGCCGTAGACCTGACTGAGGCCGAGGCCGGTGCCTTTGCCGACGTCCTTCGTCGTGAAGAACGGTTCGAAGGCATGCTCCGCGACGTCTGCAGTCATGCCGGTCCCCGAATCCTTCACCGACAGCTCCACGTAATCGCCATCCTGGAGTTCGGGATCTCCCGTGAGGCGGCAGGGGCGGGCGGCGACCACGAGTTCGCCTCCACCCGGCATGGCATCACGCGCGTTCAGGGCGAGATTGAGCACGGCCAGTTCGAGCTGCGTCCGATCCCCCTCGGCGAAGACGCCGTCCGTGTCGAGGTCCATGCGCAGGTCGATAGACGGTCCGATGGTCCTGCGCAGCATATCGGCGAAGCCGGTGAGCGCGCTCGAGACGTCGATCGACGAGATATCCATTTTCTGAGTACGGGAGAACGCGAGAAGCTGTCCGGCGAGGCGCGCGCCGCGGTCGGCCGACTTCAGCCCCGCCTCCGCCCATCTGCTCACACGGCCTGCATCGTCAGGCTTGCGCCGGATCAGATCGAGGCTACCGGTGATACCTTGAAGAAGGTTGTTGAAGTCGTGTGCTATCCCGCCGGTCAATCGGCCGACGGCCTCCATCTTCTGGGCCTGGCGCAACGCGACATGGGCGCACTCCAGTTCGCGGGTCCGCTCCAGGATCCGCTGCTCGAGCGTCTCGTTCAGCTGGCGCAGGCGAGCTTCGCTTTCCCGCAGCGCCGCTTCGGCCCGCACGCGCTCGGTCGTCTCCGAGACGATGCAGAGAACGCCGCCGACCCGACCCTCAGCGTCCGGAACGGCCGAGTAGGAGACGTCGAAATAGACGGTCTCGCCGAAGCCGTGCCGCTCGATGTAGAACGGCCGATCCTTGGCCGAAAATGTCCGTCCGGTCTCCCGTACGCCGCGCAACAGTGGCTCCAGATCGTCCCACAGCTCGCTCCAACTCTCCTTTGCCGGACGACCGAGAGCGCCAGGGTGCTTGTCGCCGATCGTGGGAGCATAGGCATCATTGTACAGGGCCACGAACTCCGGACCCCAGAACAGCACGATCTGGGCTTCTGCCCCAAGCAGCAGGGACACGGTCGTCTTGAGATGGGCGGACCAATTCTGCGGCTTGCCCAAGGGCGATCCTTGCCAATCGAGGTCGCTGAGAAGAGCCCCGATCCGGCTGCCCACCGGAAATATCGCCGTCTCCAAGTAGGTCCCCATGATTGCCCCGGTCGTCAAGCGAGCCGAGGCCCGTCGGAATTTGGTCGAACATGCAATCCTTGACCATCCATTTGGTTCCGAGCGGCAGCCCCAGTCCGGTCTAGGCAGCCCGGCGAGCGGCGCCTCGCTTGACGACGAGTCCCATCCGTCATCGCCTTCGGACGAGCACATTGGCCCGCTGCACCCCCCTATGGAGTTGGACCATGCCAATCGTTGTCGGCAGTTGCCTTGCCCGTTCGATAGCGGGAGGTCGCGACGAGCATCAGCGAAGCTCGGCGAGCACCAGTTTCGCGTCCTCGACCGCCCCGGTCTTCATTCCTTCTGTGAACCAGCCGCAGAGAGGCGCGAGCAGATCATGCGCCTGCAACTGGTCGGGGCCCTGGCGCCGAAATATCGAACGAGAGATGGCCAGATGCGAGCGCACTCGCCCACGTACAGTCGAGGCGCCGTTCTTTTCGTTGGTTTGGCCGACAATACCTCATGGAATGAGAGGCGCGTAACCCCTTCACGTTTCGCCGACGTTAGAAAGCGCGAAAGCGGCGAGCAAGCCGACAACAACAAGCACGCCGGCCAGCTTCTGTTCGCCCTCCACGGCTTCCGGAAACATGGTGTTCACTACCATCGTGAGAAGAGCGCCCGCAGCTACGGCACCCACGGTAGCAACGACCTGAGGAGCAGCACCGCCCAGGAAAGCTGCTCCTAAGGCCGAGGCAACTCCCGAAAGGACGGTGATCGCGGTCCAAAGGCCAAAGATGTAGGTCGCGGAACGCCCAGCGGCTCGCATGCCAAGCGCACTCGAAAGCCCTTCCGGGAAATTGGACAGAAAAATAGCGGCGAGCATCGCGATGCTGATCCCCTTTCCGCTCAACAGTCCCAGACCCAGGACAATGCTCTCCGGAATACCGTCTAGAAGTGAGCCGACGGCAATCGCCAGCCCTCCGCCTTCGCCGGCGTTGACCTGCTGGTCCCCGGACCGCTTGCGCGAGCGCGCGCCTTCTCGAGAGACCGCCCAATCGGCAAGAGCATAGGCGGCAGAGCCTGCGATCGCACCCGCAACGATGGGCCAGATGCCGCCCTCCTGGTATCCATCCTCCAGAAGGTCATAGGCCACTGCCGAAATCAGCACGCCGCAGCCGAAAGACATGATCCCTGCAGTAACGTAGCGAGGCATCCTGAAGACGAATGCGACCGCTGCTCCCAGGAGCAACGATGACGCCCCAAGCAGCCCCCAAAGACCCGCAGTAAGCCAGATGGGCATGTGAGCTACCGCTACTTTTCGGGGCGCAGCGAGGGCGAGGTCTGGCGAGGTGATTTTTCCTCTTTTCTATGGCCCTTCTTCGGAAAGATGACGGAATGGCGCTTCAGAGCGGACGCCAGAGCTCTCGCTACCGTGCGAGCGATCTTGCCTGCGCCCATTGCGCGTGCGCCATTTGGCAATTCTCACTCCTCCTCTTGCCGAACGATCCCATGCCGCAACACCCGCATGCTTTAGTCGTTCCGATGGGCCGCTTACACTTTCGTTGCGATGGTGTTGTGCGACTGCGTCTATCCCCCGCTTGCAAAGCCCGGGAAAAGCATCATGCCCCCGTCGATGAACAAGGTGGTGCCAACCACGTAGTCGGCCGCATCTGAAACCAGCCAAGCGACCGCTTGCGCAATATCGTTTGGCTCACCGATGCGCCGATAGGGGACCAGTGTCATCAGGCTGTCGTAAGCTTCCTTGGTCTCCCAGGCGGGTCGGTTGATCGGTGTACGGATCGCTCCAGGCGCCACGCCATTGACCCGGATCGCCAACGGAGCAACTTCTTGCGCCAAGCTTCGCATCATCTGCATGACGCCGCCTTTTGAGGCCGCATAGTTCGCATGACCCGCCCAGGGGATCTCTTGATGGACGGAGCTCATGCAGACGAGCTTGCCTGCTGCCGCCGAGACATTCTTCACTACACCTCGTCTCTTGAACTCACGGATCGCTTCTCTGGCGCAGAGAAATTGGCCGGTGAGGTTGACGCCGATGACTTTGTTCCACTGTTCGAGCGTCATCTCATGAAACGGCGCATCACGCTGCAATCCGGCATTGTTCACCACGATGTGCAGAGTTCCAAAACGACCTATAGCGCTGGAGAACATCGACTGGACGTCCTGCTCATTGCTGACGTCGGCCTTGATCGTGATCGCCTTCCGGCCAAGTGCCTCGATTTGATGGGCCACGTCGTCTGCCGCTTCTGGGTCAACTACGTAATTGACGACCACGTCAGCGCCAGAGGCCCCGAGTCCAAGGGCCACTGCGCGCCCGATTCCCGAGTTTGCCCCCGTCACCAGCGCTGGTTGCCCTTCCAGTATGGTGGGAAAGCGAACCGGCCGTTGAGGTCGCGCCTCCGGACCCGCTAAGGCAGCAGCATCGATCGGCCTCTCTGTCATACGTGTCTCCTCGTGGTGCCCTTACTTTCCTGCGCCTTGCTCGGGAGCGCTTTCTTGCTGCCGCGATGCTCCGATGGCTTTTGGCGGTGGGTGAGATTGTGAGCGGTGTTCACCAGGGCGATGTGAGAAAAGGCCTGGGGAAAGTTGCCGACCAACCGACTTCGCCCGGTGTCGTACTCTTCCGACAGCAGACCGACGTCATTGCGCAGAGCAAGAAGACGCTCGAACAATGCCTTGGCGTCGGCATCGCGGCCGATCAAGTGATAGGCATCTGCCAGCCAGAAGCTGCAGGCCAGAAACATGCCTTCGCCAGGGGGCAGGCCGTCCTTGGTCGCCTTCGTATCGTATCGCTGCACAAAGCCGTCCTTGAGCAACTCGCGTTCGATAGCTTCGATGGTCGATATCACCCGCGGATCTTCGGGCGGCAAGAAACCTACCGCCGGGATCAGCAGCAGGGATGCGTCGAGTTGGGATTCGCCGTAGACCTGAACGAATGTCTTTCGCTGTTCATCGTAGCCGCTCTGGCAGACATCTTTCTGAATGGCGGCGCGCTGCGCTTTCCAATCATCCACCGGACCATCCATCCCGAACTCGTCGGCCGATTTGATGGCCCGATCGAAAGCGACCCATGCCATGATTTTCGAGTAGGTGAAATGCTTGGCGCCGCCTCGCACTTCCCAAATACCTTCATCAGGCTCTGTCCAAATTCCTTTGAGATGATCGAGGAGGGCACATTGGATCGCCCATGCTCGCTTGTTCTCGGGGAGGCCGCCTCGACGGGCCTGGTATAAGGCGTCCATCAGCTCGCCATAGACATCAAGCTGGAGCTGGTTGTGCGCCGCGTTGCCGATACGCACCGGTTTTGAGTTTTCGTATCCCGACAGCCAGGGCACCTCCCACTCGGTTAGCCTGCGCTCGCCTGTGACGGCGTACATGATCTGCAACTGGTTCGGGCTTCCCGCCACGGCCCGGATGAGCCAGTCTCGCCAGGCGCGCGCCTCGTCGTAGTAGCCGGCCCCCATAAGGGCCAACAGGGTTAGCGTGGCATCGCGGACCCAGCAGAAGCGATAATCCCAATTGCGAGAGCCGCCAATCTGCTCCGGAAGTGAGGTCGTGGCCGCAGCGACGATGCCGCCGCTTGGTCCGAACGTCAGGGCCTTGAGAGTTATGAGAGATCTCAGAACCTGGTCCGAATATGGCCCGGCCGCTTCACAGCGGCTGGACCAATCGCGCCAGAAACTCTCTGTACGATCGAGGAGAAGCGATGGATCGTCAGGAGAAGCTGGATCTTCAAATGATGTTTGGTAGGAGAGAACAAAGGCAACGCGTTGGCCCGATTGGACGGAGAACGCGCCGACTGTCTTCATCGATTTCCCGTGCAGCGGCACCCCCGTTCTTAGCACCAGCATGGACGCTCCCGCGACCAAGCTGACCGCACCATCCCCCAGGCGGCTCACCCAGGGTACACTGACCCCATAGTCGAACCGTGCCACCAGCTCGCTCCGCATCTCGACGGACCCCTCGAGGCCCTCAACGATCCTGACGACCTTCGAGACTCCCGTCTTCGGCGGCATGAAGTCGATGAGACGTGCACGACCTCTCTCCGTGGTGAAGACGGTCTCCAGGATCAGCGTGCCTTTTCGGTAGCGACGCTCGGTCGTATATCCTTCGACCGGGCGAAGGCTCCAGTAGCCGTTTTTCTCGTCTCCCAGGAGACTCCCGAAGCAGCTATCGGAATCGAAGCGCGGAAAACAAAGCCAATCGATTGAGCCATCGCGCCCGACCAGTGCGCCGGTCTCGCAATCGCCAATAAGCGCGTAATCTTCGATCCGGGCCATCAGGACACCTTGATGGTCAATGGAAGCTGCGCCCTCCAGTTCCGCGTTCAGGGGGTCCCGAGCATGTACTTTCGTCTAGAGCGCTGCCAAGGAGGAAAGAGAGCCGGATGGTATCAGCACCCACGGTTTCACAAGGACCGCTCCTAACGAGACCACAGCGCCACCTTATCCGCCGTTTGTTGTTCCTTCGCTTCGGTCGAAACGTGCGGGCGGCGGGACCGCTCCAGGGTAAGGCAACGTACGTAACTGGACACCTTTTGCCGCAGCGATGCAGGAGTTGACCAGCCGTTTTGTCAGTTTCGAGCGTGCTGCCAGTGTGAGGTGATGTCGGCCCCGGTCTTGTTGAGATGCACGTGCTGATCGACGTGATCGACCCATGAGAGCGGAACGAAGTGATGATGCTGACCGTCGGGCGAACTCTGCTTGGTCAGCTTGATCCTGTCGGTTCCGTCCAGATGATCGACTTTTCCGACCATCTTCCTGTCGGACGAAATGACGTCCATGTGTTCCTTGATCTTCGAAACGTCTGTCATCGGTAAGCTCCACCACAACGGCCGCCAACGCGCCCTGCACAGGTAAGGACTGGCGGGTGCACATTACGGACGCCCATGGAAGCGATTCGATCCCGCCGATTTTGACAAGTGCTCGGCAGACGTAGCGTCAGGGCTTCTGATCCGGTTTAGCTTCAAGGCGCGCTCACGTGCCGTGCCGCACCAAATCTGACGGCACTCACAAATTCAGGTTGTGGCATTGGAACAGTTCGCAACAAGGGTTGTTGCCTTTTCCGATCCCCATGCCTAGAGGGTCGCGTCAACGCGCCAGCAGGAATCGGTGATCATCAATGAACATCCAATCAAGAAAGGATCGGCCAGTCCGGGTCGGAGCGGAGACGCAGTGAGTTAAGCCTCTGGGTCGCGAATGCCGGCGAACCGATCCCGGCCAGCGCGATGGAAAGACTGTTCGAACCGTTCTTTCGGGGCGACGTCCGCGACAGCCGGCAGGGTCTCGGACTTGGACTTCACATCGCCTCCCAGATAGCGCGGGCCCACGGCGGCCGGATCGATGTCACGTCCACGGCGGAAGAGACCAGGTTCGCTTTCAAGATGCCGCTGGCAACGGCCGCGTCATGAGCATTACGGCGCGACAAGCTTTCGGGCATAAAGGGGACCGAACGAATTTCTGCTCGGCTGCAGGAATGGGCCGGAGGCTTTCAGATGGCGCATCTAGTTCCCGTGATCCTGATCGTCGAAGACGAATATCTGCTCCGGATGGATGCCGCCGACATGATCGAGCAGGCAGGCTTTGAAGTCGTCCAGGCGGGCAACGCCGACCAGGCGATCGCGATCCTGGAGGCTCGTTCCGATATCCACGTCGTCTTCACCGATGTCCAGATGCCGGGTTCGATGGATGGGCTGAAGCTCGCCAGCTTCGTCCGGGACCGGTGGCCACCCATCAAGATACTCGCCACGTCCGGCTTCGTGAGAGTGGGGCCGGGCGATCTACCTTCGGGGAGCGAGTTTATGGCAAAGCCATATCGCGGCCCGGAGGTCGTGGCGACGCTTCGACGCTTGACGCATCACGGCGGATGATCGGGAACATAGCATAATCGCCTCGACTATCGGGACTTCGCTTCAGCCACTTCATTCTGCGATCTCGCAAAGAGCCGCCAAGAAAACACACTCGCGGCGTACCTGTTGCTCGGGTCATGAAGATCCCAAGGAACAAACAAAAATGAACGCCCAGGAACTCGCAGCCAAGTTCAGCGCAAAGACCGCGGTCGCAGCGGCGGAGAAGAACCGGCAGACCGAAATCGCTGCCACCAACTCGGAAAAACGCACCGCGGATGTCGAGCATTGCAAGGTCGCCATGGAGCGCCATGTGCTGCCTTTTCTGGCGGAGTTGAAAGAGCACTTCGCCGACAATCAATTCTCGTTCGCGCCGCAGATCGAACTGAACGACCACCGCCCGGTCGGCGTATCCTTCAAGATCGGGGATGGCGCGCCCACGACGATCACCACGGCGTTCGGAAACATCGTCGTGACGAGGATCGGCGATAGCGGCACATCGAAAGGAGTTCCGTTCGTGTACGGGCCGGACGTGGAGCCGTACATTTCCAACTCGGGCGACCTGACGCGCGAAAAGATGGCCAAGCTGGTCGAAATGGTGATCGATACCGCCGGCTGATCGCCGCCACGATCGGTGCCACCGCTTCGGGGAGGCCGGCCGGCGCTTTCGCTCTGAAATCCCCTATCAGACTCACCGCAGCGGGCTCAAGGCACTCCCTCCTCGCGGGGGGGGCACGGTTCTTACCGGAGCCCGCTCGCTTCGGCGGACGCCAACGAGGCGATTACTGCTATACCCCTCTCATGATCTTCCGGGCCGGGCGCCCGGATGGGCAGGAAACCGCCGGTCGCGGGCTAGGGGAAAAGTTCACGATGACGGCCTTCAATACAGCCGATGGCCCTGCAGCTTCATCAACAGATTCAACGGGGCGGGACGAACTTGGTTACCGGCTCCGGCAGCAATCGTTGTTGGGAGAATTCGGCCGCGCCGCCATGCAGACCCGGGATCTCCGGATGATCCTTCAGAAAGCGACCGAACTCTGCGCCATCGGACTGCGGGCGCAGTTCGCAAAGGTTCTGGAGTATGAGCCCGACGAAGAACGTCTGATGGTCCGTGCCGGTGTAGGCTGGAAGGAGAATACCATTGACGTCGTCTCGCTTGCCGCCGACGTGGGATCTCCGGCGGGCTATGCCTACCGTACCGGGGAATCGGTCATATCGAACCACCTGGAGGCGGAAACACGTTTCCGTACGCCGCAGCTCCTGACGGATCATGGCGTCAGGCGTGCGATCAACGTGCTCATCGAAAAGGGCGCGGAAGACGAGGCCTACTTCGGCGTTCTCGAAGTCGACAGCGCCGACGCCGGTCAGTTCGACCAGGCCGATGCCGATTTTCTCACAGGTTTCGCCGGTCTGCTCGGCATTGCGATTGAACGCCAACAGGCCGACGCCAAGCTTCAGGAGGCGCTCAAACACCAGGCGCTCCTGACCCGCGAAATGAGCCACCGCGTCAAGAACAGCCTCGCATCGGTCGTGGGGTTGCTCCGGGTCCAAGCGCGCAACACCCTGTCTCAGGACGTCAAAAGCGCCCTGGAAGATGCAAGTCTACGAGTGTCCACCATTGCTGACGTTCACGACCACCTGTGGCGGAGTTCGCATGTTGGCTTCATTGAGCTGCGGGACTTCATGACGGAACTCTGCAAGAAGCTCAGGGGAAACGTCGGGAAACATACCCTAAATTGCCAAGCGGACCCATTGTTGCTCTCCGCCGACCATGTCGTTCCGCTAGGTTTGCTCATCAACGAACTCGTTTCGAATGCCATAAAGTATGCATATCCAGACAGCAGAGGAGTCATCGAGGTCTCGGCACGGGGGATCGAAGGAAACCTTCGCGTTGAGGTGTCGGATCAGGGTAAGGGCCTGCCTGAAGGATTCGACATCGATGAGCCGCGCGCCAGCTTGGGGTTCAAGGTAATCACCGGCATGGTGCGGCAGCTTCAGGGCCATCTGACCATCGCCAAAGGTTGGAAGGGAAGTCGCTTCCTGATTGATCTGCCGATCATCTCGCATCCGGACCGATCGCAACCGTCCTGACCTGAAACCGGCACGCGATCGAAGGTCGTCTTGAAGTCCCTTGAAGAACAGTGTCGGACGTTCGGCAGACTTGCCCGGTACTCCATCTCCGCGAGCAGCTTCGGCTCGACCCATCCCCTGTGAGAGATCCGCTTGGCCTAGGGCTGCGACCTCCGACGAGCGGCTCCCACCGTGCGAAGCTCCTTCGTCGAGCTCTTTCTAATCCATGGTCGAGCTTTCCGGCGTAGACGAGATCGGCAGCCCAGCGGACTTCGCGAGTATGATGAGCTGGCCATCAAGCGTGGAATATCCGTCCGGTTGGACGCCGATTACCCTTGCGAATTGCCCGCTGCTATCTCGGGGCGATAGTGATCAGCCATCGAACTGGGGTACAGGAGCTGTCTTCCTTGACCGATCTCACCATGCCTTCCACCGTCTCGCGACCAAAGGTCAGGGTGGCGACTAGTCCTCGATACTGGGCGTAGCGGCTACGCCGTGCCTCGATAGGGTCATTAGTTTCGATCTGCTGCACTTGTTCCGCCGATCCAGTTAATGAACGACAATCATGATTATGTCTGCCGAAGAATAAGAGCATACAGTTGACGAATGGCCATGGATGGTGATTTTGAATAGCGCTGCACCCTCCCGCGCTCAATAGTCGCGCTGAGCTACGTGTGACAGTTGTGGCGAGATCGATCTGCGCATTGCGCGCTACAAGTTCATAGCGTCAGGGAGCCAGGGGGATGGCGTAGCAGAACCGCTGATCGCAGCAAGGCAGAGCTCTAAAAGAGAAGTCTTGTTAAACGCGGCGCGGCTCCTGGCGAGCACATCCGCGCAGGTGTGTTGATTGCCGTGTGCCAGTCACTAGGGTGGACGGCCCATACCGGGGAGTTAACTCGTCCTGAACCATCGCGAAGGGTAAGTCGGAACGATACCTTTTGAATCTCCTTGTCTGTGAAGGAACATTGACGGGGAGTATCAAGATGTTGAGCGACGCAGTGATCATTCTGGCAAACATGCGGGGAAACTACATCAATGTCGGCAGCACGGTTCACACGTTGTTTCGCATGAAGAGAAAACAATCGCCCTCAGGGCAGAACGAAGAAACGGGCGTCGATATCGACGATCGTTCCCGATCACAGAACGAGCTGGCCACAACGGCTGCATATTCCCATAAAGAGGCCACCGACCGAAATCGAAGACGCTCGGGCGTTTGTGTTTGACGGCTTGAAACGCCGGTCCACTTAGCCTTCCGCTCGAAATCGTGGAGAGCTATCGAGAAAGGATGGTTGGAGCTACACCCGGCAGCCTGGCGCGACCGTTCTCAGGTCCCTGAATATTGCGGCGCGATATCAAGTAAACACGGGGCGGCATACGCGACGAGTGGAGTGTGTCGGAGTTCACGTTTTTCGAGGCGATGTCACGCCCCAGGAGAGGCTACCGGCTGTGTTGGTACGTGGTTCCGCTACGCTGCGATGATTGCATGCAGAGCGATTCCAAGGTCAGTCGCGGTGTAGGGTTTTTGTATGAACCGCCCACCGCTTGGCAGTTCGGCCACGGCAAGCCGCGCCTTCCCCGAGGTGGTAAGGATTTTGGTCGGTGGCCAGCGGTGGCGAACGTAATGCGCTAACTTCAGACCATCCATCGAACCGGGCATGTGAACGTCGGAAAACACAACGTGGACGTCCTGGCGCTTTTCCATAACGGCGATTGCTTCGTCAGCATGCCTCGCCTCGATGACCTCGAAGCCCAACTCGGCAATCATTTCAACAGCCACCATCATCAACAATGGCTCGTCTTCGACTACCAGCACCACGAGCCGTGACTGCATGTCCCCTCCCATGGCGTGAGCCTCTAGAGGGCTCCAATCACCGGGATGCCTGCAATGATGCGATGATGCATCCTAACCGCTTGATGATGGAAGGGTTCCGTCGCCTCCCGACCATATCTACCGAACTTGGATTTGTTGAACGTTGTCGGATACTGTTGTCCAAGTACCGTTCGCTGGAGTGACATGAAATGAATGCTTTGAGCGAGGCCGATCAGCGCATGCGAGATGTTGAGAACGAAAACGACGTGCTCCGCGACCTCCTCTTGAAAGCAGGCGTTGAAGCGAACGCCCAAGTGGCTGCGGCAAAACTACAGGCCGTTCTCATCGGGGAACTCCACCATCGCGTAAAGAACATGCTCGCGATTGCATCCGCAATTGCGGCTCAAAGCTTACGGGACGCTTCATCTATTGACGCGGCGGCCAAGACCATCGCCGAGCGGATGAGCGCGCTCGGCGTATCTCATGATCTCTTGATTCAAGAAAGCTGGACTGGGGCGGGTTGCCGAACGCTGATCGAGAACGCGATCAAAGCATTTCAGACCAAAGGCTTCGAGCAATTCACTATTGAGGGGAATAACGTCGCCGTATCTTCCGGACCTGCGGTCGCGTTGTCTATGATAATTCACGAGCTAAGCACCAATGCGTTGAAATATGGCGCGCTCTCAGTTGCTGAGGGACGGGTCGCCATCACTTGGTCGATTGACGCGGAAAACCAACGCTTTCATCTTGAATGGCGCGAACGCGGTGGACCGCGGGTTGTTGAACCAACCAAAAAGAATTTTGGCAGCCGCTTTATTCAGACGGCTTTGCCCGGTCAGCTTAAAGGGGAGGCTCGATTGCTGTTCGAGTCGACCGGAGTCGTTTGCGACATCAACATTCCCCTAAGCTCGCTTCAAGAAACTATTATAGCGGCAGTAGACTAGACCCGGTTAGACCGCTCGGCACGTGGCCAAACGGTCGCACGAAAACAGTGTAGCATCGGGTTGCCGCGCGCTGAACCCGCCATGTTTTACGCAGGGCCTTGAGGATCATCGCGGAAGTCCCGAGACGCCGAACGTGGTTCCCACGATGGCGCCGAGGCTCGCAGCGACCCACGCCATCGGGTCATCACAACCGCGATGATCGCCTCGGCGGCGGTGGCGGTGATCATCGGCTTGAACGTGAGCGCACCTGCATGGGCGCTCGCGGTCCTGCTCCTCGTCTATGGTCTCACCGTTCGCGCCGATTCCGGCGCTCTGACGTCCGGAATGTCGGCGGCGGCCACGCGCGAACACCGCGGCGCGACGCTCGCGCTTCACTCCACCGTCCGCTTCGGACTGTCGGCCGCCGGCGCCTGGGGCACCGGGGTCGCTCTCGATTCTGCCGGCGGCCCACAAAGTCCGGCAGGATGGCTGCTGGTGTTCATGGTCCTTGCGGTCGGAATCTCGATGGAGCCGCTGGCGCTGATGTGGGCCCGTGCAGGCCAGGCGCCAGCGACGAGGCCCGCTGAATGACGAAGTGCCTGTCCTGCGGCGGCAGGGGCCCTGCGGCCGCCCCGGTCTGAACGGGCCAGGAGCGCCTTGGAGCCAAGATGCGGTACCGGGGCCATCCAGGGCATCGAATCCTCACCGGCGAGGCCAAAACGACCGGCTCAGCTATGTCGGTGCGGATCCCGGGTGGCGAACATGTGAAGGCCGCCGACTTCCAAAGTTCCGCCCCCCGTGGGATGTTCGGGCCATGAATCTGCGGCGATTGCTCAGAATTGCGTTCGCGGTCTCGGTGACCGTCGGTTTGACGTTGGCGCCCTTGGCGGCGCCGGCGACCGCTGCGCAAGCTCGTCTCGACGGCATGAGCGACATGTCGATGTCGGCCGACATGCCCTGCTGCCCCGACGACCACAAGAGCAAGGACTGCCAGGACTGCCCGCTGGTTGCGATGTGCGTCCTGAAGACGACCCAGGCGGGACCCTCCGAGGCCTTCGCTTTGCCGCTGCGACACGCGATCCGGACCAGCCACTCGGTGGCGGACGACGCGGTCGGCGACGGTTTGGTCCGTCCACCTCCCGACCAACCCCCTCGAATCCTGGCCTGAACGGCGCTTGACGCCGATCGCGTCCGTGCGCCTCGCGCGCGCGGATGACGCGCGCCGCCTCCGCGGCGAAATTCAGGACATCGAGGATACAACATGAAGACGTCTACCTTCGCGCGCGCCGTCCAGGCCGCGTTGATCGCTGCGGCCATCGGCGGCACAAGCACGGCCGTATTGGCCGACATCAAGGACTACAAGTTCGAGCTCGTCGACCAGTCGGTCCAGGCCGGGCCCGACAAGGTCGTCACGGTCCGGCTCGTGAACATCAAAACCGGCAAACCGGTGCCGGATGCGGTGATCTTCGCCAGCCGTTTGGACATGGCTCCGGACGGCATGCAGGAGATGGCGACCAAGGTCACGGCCATGCCGGGCACGGAGCCGGGCACGTACCGCTTCAAGGCGACCTTCGGCATGGCGGGGCGATGGCAGCTTTCGCTCGGAGCCAAGGTCCAGGGCGAGACCGGCACCGTCGAGAACAAGCTCGTCATCACGGCGCAGAAGTGACCCGCCCCATCGCAGTAAGCCTGGCAGCCGCGTTGATCGCGGCGGCGGGCATCGCGTTCGTCGTCGCCGGCCCGCAGTGGCCGACGGCGCGAACCGCCGCCGTGATCGGCCCCGCTGCGGCCGAGGAGAGCGGCGCCCCGATCTACTACCAGGATCCGGACGGCAAGCCGTCGTACTCGCTGGTGCCGAGAAAGACCCCAGATGGCCGGGATTTCCGCCCGGTGCCCGCAGGCGCCGACATCAGCTTCGACGATGACCAGGCGGAAACCCCGCCGCCGGCGACAACGGCGGCCGGCGGCTCCGGAGAGCGCAAGATCAAATACTACCGCAATCCCATGGGCCTGCCGGACACATCGCCGACGCCGAAGAAGGATTCGATGGGGATGGACTACATCCCCGTCTATGAGGGCGACGACAGCGACGACGGGTCGATCAAACTCTCGCCCGGCAAGATCCAGCGGACCGGCGTCAAGTCGGAGCCCGCCGCGATGCGCGTGGTCCGGACCGTCGTCAGGGCACCGGGCACGATCGCGTTGGACGAACGGCGGATCTCTGTCGTCGCCATGCGGGCGGAAAGCTTCATCCTGAAGGTGGCCGACGTCACGACCGGATCTCACGTGATCAGGGGGCAGCCGCTGATGGAGGTCTATAGCCCATCCGTGTCCTCTGCCGCCGCCGAGTACCTCACCACCATCACCTCGAAGACGACCAGAGGCGACGTCCAGTATGGCCGTGGATCGCGCCAGCGCCTGATAAACCTGGACGTGCCGGATGCTGCGATCTCGGCCATCGAGAAGGGCCGGACCGTGCCGACGTCGATCGGATGGACTTCGCCGCGCGACGGCATCGTGCTGGAGCGCAACGCCATCGAGGGCATGCGCGTGGAGCCTGGCGGCGTCCTGTTCCGGATCGCCGACCACTCGGTCATGTGGGCCCTGATCGACGTCGCCGAACGCGACCTCGGCATGATTGCCAAAGGCCAGCCGGTCACTGTCAAGGCGCGAAGCTATCCAGGACGGGAGTTCACGGGGAAGGTCGAGGTCATCTACCCGGACATCAACAAGGAGACCCGGACGGCGCGGGTGCGCATCGAGCTGCAGAATCCGGATCTGATCCTGCTGCACGACATGTACGTCGACGCCGACATCGACACCGGCAGCGGGCAGGCGGTCCTCACGGTGCCCGACAGCGCCGTGATGGACACCGGCGCCCGGCAGGCCGTTTTCGTCGACAAGGGGCAGGGCCGGCTGGAGCCGCGCGAGGTCCAGCTCGGCCACCGGGGCGGCGGGTTCGTGGAAATTCGGCAGGGCCTCTCGGACGGCGACGCCGTGGTGGTCTCGGCGAACTTCCTGATCGATGCCGAAAGCAACCTGAAGGCCGCGCTTAAGGGCTTTGCCGAGGGGGCGCAGCAATGATCGCGCGTCTCATCGCCTGGTCCGCCCGCAACCTGCTGCTGGTGCTGTTCGGGACCGGCTTCGCCGCCGCAGCGGGGCTGTACGCGCTGCTGCATCTGCCGCTCGATGCCATCCCGGATCTCTCGGACACCCAGGTCATCGTCTACACGGAGTACCCCGGCCAGGCGCCGCAGGTGATCGAGGACCAGGTCACCTATCCGTTGACGACGGCGATGCTGACCGTGCCGAAATCGAAGGTCGTGCGCGGCTTCTCTTTCTTCGGCGTCTCCTTCGTCTACGTCATCTTCGAGGACGGCACCGACATCTACTGGGCGCGCTCGCGCGTGCTGGAATTCCTCAACGGCGCCAGCGCGCGCCTGCCTGCCGGCGTGAGCCCCACGATCGGCCCCGACGCGACCGGCGTCGGCTGGGTCTACCAGTACGCGATCATATCGAAGGAACTGAACCTCGCCGATACCCGCACCATCCAGGACTGGAATCTGAAGTTCGCACTGGCGAAGGCCGAGGGTGTCGCCGAGGTTGCGAGCGTCGGCGGCTTCGTCAAGCAGTACAACGTGATCCTCGATCCGCAACGCATGCGCGACCGCGGCATCACCATGCAGAAGATGCGCGATGCCATCCGCGCCAGCAACGCCGACGTCGGGGGGCGGACCGTCGAACTGTCCGAGTTCGAGTACGTCATCCGCGGCAAGGGCTACATCAAGTCGATCAACGACCTCGGCGACATCGTGCTGAAGACGAACAACGGGACGCCGGTGCTGCTGCGCGACGTCGCGCGTGTCGAACTGGGCCCCGACGAGCGGCGCGGCATCACGGAGCTGAACGGCGAGGGCGAGGTCGCCAGCGGCATCGTGCTACAGCGCTTCGGCCTCAATGCACTGGAGGTGATTGAGAACGTCAAGAAGCGCTTCCGGGAGATCGCCTCAAGTCTTCCGAAGTCGGTCGAGATCGTGCCGGTCTACGATCGCTCCAACCTGATCTACGCGGCCGTCGACACGCTCAAGCACACGCTGTTCGAGGAAAGCGTCGTGGTCGCGCTGGTCTGCATCGTGTTCCTGCTGCACGTGCGTAGCGCCCTTGTCGCGATCCTGATGCTGCCCATCGGGGTCTTGATGGCGTTCGGCGCCATGAAGCTGCTCGGGCTCGGCTCCAACATCATGAGCCTCGGCGGGATCGCGATCGCGATCGGCGCCATGGTCGATGCGGCCATCGTCATGATCGAGAACGCCCACAAGCACCTCGAACGCGCCGAGCCGGGAAAGCCCAGGATCGACGTCCTGATCGCCGCCGCCTCGGAGGTGGGGCCTGCACTTTTCTTCAGCCTGCTGATCATCACGGTGTCCTTCATGCCGATCTTCACGCTGGAATCGCAGGAGGGGCGGCTGTTCAGCCCGCTGGCGTTCACGAAGACGTTCTCCATGGCGGCCGCTGCGCTCCTGTCGGTGACGTTGGTGCCGGCTCTGATGGTGATCTTCGTGCGCGGGCGGATCGTTCCGGAGCACAGGAATCCGATCAACCGCGTCCTGATCTGGATCTACCGCCCGGTGATCAAGGGCGTCATGCGCGCCAAGACGCTGGTGCTTGTGCTCGCGCTCGCCGTTCTGGCCGTGAGCATCTGGCCGGCGCGGCAACTCGGTACCGAGTTCATGCCGAACCTGAACGAAGGCACGCTGCTCTACATGCCGACCACGCTGCCGGGCATCTCGGTCACGAAGGCCGGCGAACTGATGCAGATCCAAAACCGGATCATCCGCTCGTTTCCGGAAGTGGCCTTGGTCTACGGCAAGGCGGGGCGCGCCGCGACGGCGACCGATCCGGCGCCGTCCGAGATGTTTGAGACGGTGGTCAACCTCAAGCCCAAGGAGGAGTGGCGGCCCGGCATGACCATCGACGGACTGATCGCCGAAATGGACAAGGCACTGCAGTTTCCTGGGGTCTCCAACGCCTGGACCATGCCGATCAAGGCCCGCATCGACATGCTGTCCACGGGCATACGAACGCCGATCGGCGTCAAGGTGATCGGGACCGACCTGGTCGAGATCGACAAGCTCGCCAAGCAGATCGAGCAGGTCCTCAAGGCCGTGCCGGGCACCTCATCGGCCTATGCCGAGCGTGGCATTGGGGGCTACTATCTGGAAGTCACCCCCGACCGTGCCGCGCTGGCGCGCTACGGCATCATGGTCCAGGACGTTCAGGACACGATTGCGACTGCGCTCGGCGGCCAGACCGTGACCACGACCGTGGAAGGGCGGCAGCGCTTCACCGTCAACATGCGCTATCCGCGCGATCTGCGCGACAATCCGCGGGCCATCGCCAACGATGTGCTGGTGCCGATGCCCGCTGGCGGCGCGGTACCGCTCGGCGAGGTTGCCAAGGTCGCGCCGGCGCGCGGGCCGACCTCGATCCGGACCGAGAACGGGCAGCTCGCGACCTACATCTACGTCGACATCCGCGATCGCGACCTCGGGGGCTACGTCGCGGACGCCAAAGCCTCTGTGCAGGCCAGCATCAAGTTTCCGCCGGGCTACTACGTGATGTGGAGTGGTCAATACGAATACCTGGAGCGCGCAACCGCGCGGCTGAAGATCGTCGTGCCCGTGACGCTGCTGATCATCTTCCTGCTGCTGTACCTGAACTTCCGTTCCATCAGTGAGACGATGATCGTGATGCTCTCGCTGCCGTTCGCGCTGGTCGGGGGGCTCTGGCTAATGTGGTGGTTGGGGTTCAACCTTTCCGTCGCGGTGGCGGTTGGCTTCATCGCGCTCGCCGGCGTCGCCGCCGAGACCGGCGTCGTGATGCTGATCTATCTCAACCAGGCGCTGGCGGAGACCGCGGCGAGGCGCGCCGCCGAGGGGCGAGCCCTGACCCGCGGCGACCTCTATGACGCCATCATGGAGGGCGCGGTGGAGCGCGTACGGCCCAAGATGATGACAGTCGTCGCGATCATGGCGGGCCTGTTACCGATCATGTGGAGCACTGGGACGGGGTCCGAGATCATGCAGCGCATCGCGGTGCCGATGATCGGCGGCATGATCTCATCCACGCTGCTGACGCTGATCGTCATCCCGGCGATCTTCGGCCTGGTGAAGGGCTTCGGACTCCCGCCCGGTGACCCGGACAGGGCCCAATCGGTTGACCAGAGAAAGCGGCCCGTGCAGGAGCGAGTGCTGCAGCCCGCTGAATGAGATCGACTCTACGGCCTGGAAGGTGCGACACTGCCTCTCTCGTCCGTGCACGTGTCCCCACGACCTTGCTAGAGGCCGAGCAACTCACCTTGGTTGTCAATGCTCGATACGATAAAGCGTCCAGCGCTTCGGCTCCGCGCGCCGGCGGAGCATGGCGAACCCTGCCGCCGGGCGATCAAGGGTTGAATTGTAACGGAAAATCGAATTCAGTCACAAAGAAACTGGGCACCATATCCGATGCATTACCTATTCATAGACGAGTCCGGCGAGCTTGGCCTGCATGAGAGGTCAAGCGAATTCTTTCTCATTGCAGCGCTCTGCACCGAAAACCTGAAAGCTCTGGAAAAGCGAGTTTGGAAAGAGAAGGCAAAATTAATCAACGAAGCCACTTCATCCCGCCCGACGCACCGCATCTACGCCGTCACCAGGACCGGCAACAAAAAGATCTGGCGATCGATCGGTGCTCTGTGGCCGCATGGCGACGGCAAGGGTTTTAACCACAAAGTCGACTGCCTTCCGCTCAATGGCGCCGAAATCGTGATCCGCGAAATCGACGCCGAGGGGGAGGAGGGCGCCCCCTAACCTCCAATTGCCGGTCGCGGCGGCCTGCTCGAGAAGGCTGCGAACCAGTCGAGAGGTACGCCAACAATTCGATGCGTCAGCTCATGTGCATGCCGTCGCAATACGGTCCGCATCGCTGAATTCGCAGACCGGGGTGAAGCTTCGCTCGGCTCTGCTTTGGAGCGCCGGCCGGCAACACGGCGTCAACTTTGAATCAAGTTCCCAAGCCGCATGGTTCCTCAGGCGTTGACTGCGGCGGACAAGTACGCGATTCTACGACCTGATCCCTACAGTAGTCCACAATGTAGTCGTCAGTATAGTCCGTAACCCGCCGGCTCGCGTTGTTTTTCGAGGAAATCGGCGGATAGGCGTAAATTGGTCCGAGAGTCCCTCCCTCTCCGCCACCTCCAAGCGTCATTCATGGATTTATGGTAACTGCCCGGCCTTCAGGGGCGGCGAAACCGCTACTTCGCGATTCTTGCTTGCGCTTACGGTAACAAACGCTAGTTGTTTCAATGCTCCGGATCAGACTACGAATCTGAGGGTCGGACGTTCGAATCGTTCCGGGCGCGCCATTTTCGAATACGCGATCGACGCCGATTTGCCGCATCCATTCGTTTCGTCCGCAGGCGGCGCACCCGTTTCGGCGCGATGACAATCAATTGCACTGTTCGGGATTCTGCGTACCGCCGACAAAGCCCGCTTTAGCGCCGCCCTACATCTTGCGCCGCCGGATCCGAACCAAGCCCCTTGCTCGTCAGCAAACGGTTGAACTGATCGGCGGAAAAAAGCTGCCCGTCCGGAGCCGTGATCGACACCACAAAACCATTCACCGCATGCTTGCGGGCCAGGATCACCGCAACGATCGCGCTGTCACGGAAATCCACGGTGCGGCAGTCGTCTTTTACAGCTTCGATGATGAATGTCATTTGGCCCACGACCACCGTTGGCACGCGCCAATTGCGCGCCCGGCCACTCAATCCCGTATCGGTGAAAATGATATTGCCGACAAGCCGGCTATTGACCCGATTGAACCGCAACCATACCCATATTGGGGGAAACAGCAGACCGGTCCTGCCTCACGCGCGGTGCGCCACGGATACATAGAACCGGCTGTGGGCGTCGGACCGGACATCCGTAGAAGCGGGGACTGGTGATGGTTGGTACGACTGAAGGCGAGGACATCGCATCGGATTTGATCCGAACCGTCTCCCGCCACTCGTTGGCCTACATGCTGTGCGCAGCCAGCGAGATGTTCCGCCACTACGATTTCGATCCGCTGGACTTGATGATCATTCATGCGGTCCTGAACGCCAACGTTCTCAAGATCATGAAGACCCCCGAACTCGACCGGCAATTTGGCAGTATCCAGGCGGTGGAGCCGGACAAGATCAAGCAGGGCGTTTCCCGTGCCGCCCTGTCCCGCTTTTTCGGTCTGCCGATCGAAACCGTTCGGCGGCGCGCCGATCGCTTGAAGAAGCAAGGCATTTTCCGCGAGACCGACCAGGGTCTGATCGTAACCGAAGCCAACCAGTTCAAGTTCGGCAATAATCACGAGTTGCAGAGAACTAACATGCTCCTGGTGCGGAAATTCCTCCGTGACCTGACGGAAGCGGGCGTTGAGCTTCCCGGCGGGATTTGATGGACCATTGGCGCTTCCGAATCGGGACCGCACCAGACGGTGCGCCATTCATCATCCGGCTTTCACGCGCTCTTCGGCCGAAAAGCGACGATGGATCCGCTTGGCTCGTCTTCGCGCATTGCCGCCTCGATAGCCTTCGCCAACGCAGCCTGGTCGAATGGCTTTGATAAACGCGGCAGGCTGGATCGTTCGTTGCTGGGAATCTCTGCGTATCCCGGGCTCAGGAGGATGACCGTCCCGGGGCGCTCCGCGGCGACAGCGCCGGCCAGCTGCAGTCCAGTCATCCCAGGCATGGCAAATTGTCCTCCCCTGACGACGCCGAATCATCCTCGGCACCAAGATCGTTTCCGCCTGACAGGGACCGCGCCGATGATCGGCCGCGGCATCCGTACCTCGTCAGACGAGAATCAGTTGAGAATAATGCCGGCCGCGAGCCTGCACCGCAAAGTGCCAGCAAGTCGGCCGGTTCCCGCAAAAGATGTATATCGCGCGCCCGCCCGTGATACGCGAGGGCATGTCACAGCTGCTGCGCAGGCAAGGGCGCGGTGTGCTATGAATGGTAAGATCCAGGCACGCTCGGCCGGCGGTGCGAGGTGCAGCACGCAACATCACTTGTAATCTGCTTCACACGCAAATGCGCCCAATGACGCTAGACAAAACAGGTCGCGCCTCCGCGCGGCCTGTTCGGAGCTGGCGATGATGGCTGCACTGGCAAAGGCGATATCCCGCGCGACGAGAACCAACGTTGATGTCGAAACTCTGAAAGTCCTCGTGATCTTTTCGGGCGCGGGCTTGCTGCTCTCTCTCGTGGCCGCAATGATCTACGGGCAGGCTGGCAACGCTGCTTTGTTTTGAGATCCGGCGCGCCGGGTCGTCGAAGCGCAAGGAAGTCTTCCGCAAGCGTCCGCGCCAACCAATAGCGGACTTTATGCATTCGGTGTCGCCCGGTATCCGGACGCACGGAACCCCTCTCCGCGCAGGGCCGTGCGTCGTCTCCTTAACGAACCGTTTACCGAGCTTCGCGGCAGCCGTAACCGCGGGTTAACCATGGATATTTACGGTGCAGCAAGTCTCTAGGCTGTGCCTGTTAGTTGATTTCGAGTCCAACCCCATGGCGTTCGGTAGAAGCGCATCTCCGCGAAGCATCGCCCCGACGGAGCCCGCGGCTTCGTGGGAAGCGCCGCGGGCTGCGGCGGCGACGCCCGACAACACCGCCCCCGCGCTGATCAAGGGATCGCTGACCCTCACCGGCGCGTTCTCTTTCCTGCGTGAGAACGGCCGGCGCATCCTGATGCTGGCGCTGGCACTCTTCGCGCTCGGCGTCGCCGTGCTGATGGTGCTGCCGGTCCGCTATGCCGCGACGGCGCTCGTCGTGGTCGATCCCCGCGAGCTGCGCGTGACCACGGATCAGGACGTGCTGCCTGGCATCGGCCAGGACGCCGCTGCGCTTCAGAGCCAGATCGAGATCGCCAAATCGGACGGCTTTCTCCGGCCCCTGATCGAGAAGCTCAAGATCGCCGACGACGAGGATATCGCAGGCGGTCATACCGACATGACGCGCCTGCTCGAAAAACTCCGCAGCCGCCTCGATATCTCGCGTCGCGGCCTGACTTACGTCATCGCCATCTCGTTCACCTCGAACAGTGCGGAGCGGGCAGCGTATTATGCCAATGCCATCGCAGAGGCGTTCGTCGCGACCCAGAGCCGCGTCCGCAGCGATGCGACGGACGAGGCGGCCGACTGGCTCAAGGACCGGCTGAAGACGCTCAGCGAGCGCCTGCGCGTCTCGGAAGACGCCGTCGCAGCCTTCCGGCTCGAGCACAAGATCCTCAATGCCGGCAAGGATTCCACCACCCAGCAATTGCGGGTGACCGACCTGAACCAGCAGGTCTCCGCGGCTCGTGCGCGCACCGAGGAAGCCAAGGCGCGTTACGAGCAGGTGCAGCGCGATCTCAAGGCCAATGTCGAAGGTCCGGTGAAGCAGGATCTCCTGAGCATGCTGCGCGCGCAGCGCTCGACCCTGAACGACCAGATCGCACAGAAGAAGGCGGTCTACGGCGACCGCCATCCTGATCTTGCGATCTCCTACAGCCAGTTGGCTGACATCAACAGGCAGATCGAGGTCGAGCGGAAGAAGAACATCGACACCGCGAAGTCCGAATACGAGGCCCAGCTCGAGCAGCAGGCCGCGCTGGAAAAGCAGCTCAAGGCGGTCGAGACGCAGATGCTGGTGGACGGCCAGGCGCTCGTGAAGCTGCAGGAGCTGCAGCGCGATGCCGATGCCAACAAGAACATCTACGAGCAGTTTTTGTCGCGGTTCAAGACGACCAACGAGCAGCGTCAGCTTCAGAGCTCGCAGACCAAGATCGCTTCGCCCGCGATCCCGCCGCTGCGCTCGACGCGTCCGCCGCTCGCCTTGCTGCTCGCCGCGCTCGCGATCGGCTCGCTGCTGACGTCAACCGCTACGGTTGCGGCGATGACGAGCATGTCCGACAAGTCCGATCCTGCCGAGGCTCCGGCTCGAACGCCCGCGCGGGCGGAGGCGAGGGAGACGCCCAAGCGGCAAGCCCAACGTCCGGCTCCGGCCGTGCAGCAACCCGAGGCGATGCCGAACCTTCCGGTCTGGTCCCGCATTCCCGAACTGATGTCGGGAGCGGCGCCCAACACTGTCTGGCAACGACCGATTGCCGCCCCAGCCGAGGTCGATCTCGGCGCTTACCTGCGTCCGCTGCTCGAGCGTATCGATCGTGCCCCAGTGCGTGGCTGCAAGGTCGCCCTCGTGCTGTCGGTCGGCAAGAGCGCCGGCGGCAACACCGTTGCGCGCTCGCTCAACCGCGCGGCCGTCAATCGCGGCATGATGAGCGTGCTGATCCGGCTGCAGCCGGAATTCGCGGGCGCCCAACCGCCGGTGACCGAATGGCAGGACGGCTCGACCACGGCAGGACTCCAGTCGATCGACGAACTGCTGAGCGCCGGCAGGAAGGCCGATGCGCGGCCGGAGGACGACATTCGCTCGGAGTTCGACCTGATCATCGTCCATGCGAACAATCTTGCCTTGCAGCCAGATGCGATCGCGCTCGCCGCGCACGCGGACCTGATCATCCCGGTGGTGCGCGCCGGCGAGCTCGGTTCGGCGGCGATGCGACGGGTGACCGCCGCGCTGTCGAAGTACGACACCGTGCCGACCGGTCTCGTCGTCAATCATGCGCCCGCCGGCTCTGCCGCGCCTCACCCTGACGGCGGTGCGCTTAGCAGGGCGGTTTGACGATGGCGACGCCGTGCCGTCGTCTGCTCCTTGCCACGATCTTGCTATCCACGATCTTGATGCCAACGTCGCTCGCCTCCGCGACATCGGCCAAAACTTGCGTACCTGCCTCGCAGACCGTCGCGCCGGACAGGCTCGCCGCACTGTCGCGCGGGTTCAATGCCGACGGCTGGATCAATGGCGAAAAATCCGCGCCTCCAACTCGCGAATTGCTGCAGCAGCTTCGCAAGGCCGGGATGGGCCATGTCCGCTTGCCGGTGCCGGCCGAGCGCGTGATGCTGCGCTTCGCTTCGAAAGCGGAACGCGATGAGACGCTGCGTGCGCTCGACAAGGCATTGAAGCAGCTCATCTCGCTCGGCTATTCAATCTCCGTCGATCTTCATCCCGGCGATCGTTTCAATCGCCTGCACAAGGACGACGCCGACGCCTCGCTGCGCGAGCTGGAGGATGCGTGGGGCACGCTCGCCCGGGTCATTCAATCGTTTCCGGCCGACCGCGTGTTCGCCGAGCTGCTCAATGAGCCCGACATCGAAGCCGACAGATGGCAAAAGCAGGTCGAAACGCTCGCCGCCTTCGTTCGCCAATTGCTTCCCGCGACCACGCTGATCGTCGGCCCGGTCGACTGGCAACGCGCGGACTCGCTGCCGCGGTTTCGCCCGTTGCCGGATCCAAACGTCGTCTACGCCATCCATTTCTACGATCCCATGGTGTTCACACACCAGGGCCACTGGGACGTGCAGGATCCTCTGCACGACATCACGGGTCTGCCTTATCCGATCAGCGCCGGCGATCCCGGGGTTCAGGCGCTCCGCCGGGATTTGCAGGACAGAGGCGCGACGAAGGCGCTCGTCATGCTCGACACGGCGATTGCCGCCGCCAGGGACAAGCCGGATGTCAGCCGGTGGCTCGCGCCCGCGGTCGCGTGGCAGCAGCAATTTTCGCGGCCGATCATCATCAACGAATTTGGCGTTTTGAAAGCCGCAGCGCCCCGGGACAGCCGCGTGCGCTGGCTCGCGGCCGTGACCGCATATGCGCGGGCGCATTGCTGGGGCTGGGCGCATTGGGAGCTGGCGCAGGGATTCGGCCTGCTCGAAAACGGCACCGGCAAGCCCGATCCCGATGTCATGCGCGCGCTGCTCGGCGCCGCGAAGCCGGGCCGCCGCTGAACCCGGTCCACCATCGTTAACGAATCCTTACGCATCCTGCCGCTATCGTGGCCGCCGCGCTGCGCCAAAGGACGAGTCATGAGTGGCGGGACCTCACCGCATCTTCAAGCCGTGCAGGCGGGCTGTCCCGAGCCTTCACGTTCGCCTTGGCGCGAGCTGATCCCGACGCTCTGCATCGCCATCGCAACCATCGGCTTTGTGCCGGTCCTGCACGGGGCGAGCCCGGTCCTGTCCCTGACCGTCGAAGTTCTCGTCGCCATCGCCATCGTGGTTGCGGCTCCAACCTACGCGCCGGCGATCGCGATCTTCGTCCTGTTCTTCCAGAACCTGTTCGTCTCGATCCTGTCGCCGCTGATTTCGGCGCCGTCCGACCTGGACTTCATCAAAGGCTATAATTTTCTCGTCTGCTCCGTGATGTGGCTGACGACATTTGGGCTCTACGTCGCCGGCCAAAGGAACCGGTCGACTGAGGTCAATCAGATCATGCGCTGGGGCGTCGTGACCCTCGCCGTGGTGTCGTTGTATTTCGCGATCGGCTTCGTCCAGGACGGCCAGGCGGCAACGGTCTATCTGCGCAACATCGTGCTGCCGCTGTTCCTGTTTCAGCTCTCGCTGCTGACGGCCGCGACCTATGAGGTTCGCGCCACGCCGTTCCTGGTGACGCTTGGAGTCATTCTGATCCTGTGCGGATACGTCGAGTTTGCGTTTCGGGATTTCTGGCTGGCCGTCACCAACGGCTACACGTTCTGGGGTTTCGACGAGCTCAAGGCGGCCCGCTCCGGCGCTTGGGAAGCCGAGATGCGCGCCACCGGCAACGTGCCGGTCGATCTGAAGGATCGCTTCAGCTTCGACTTTCTCAATACGCCCCTGCTCGAAGGGTTCGGCGTGTCGAAGATCCTCCGCATCCACGGGCCGAATATGCACCCGATCAGCTTCGCGTACGGGATCGCGTTTTTCGGGCTTTTCCTGTTTTCGGTAGGGCGTCCGGTTCTGGCCCTCGTGGCGTTGCCGCTGCTGATCGTTTGCAGCGTGAAGGGAGCGCTCATCGTGGTGGTGTTCGTCGCCACGGCCTGGATATCGACCCGTCTGCTCGGCGCCGTGGTGACGCTATGGCTCGGCTTCGTGGCCTTGATCGTGTTTGCAATTGTCGCGATCCGCGTCGGCTTGCAGATCGGCGACTATCACGTCCTCGGCCTCATGGGCGGCTTGAACGGATTTCTCGAAAAGCCGTTTGGCCGCGGCCTGGGCGTCGGCGGAAATCTGTCGGACGACTATTTCTCGATCGACTGGAGCGCCGCGCAGGCCGCAGGAACGACCAACGGCGCCGTCGAGAGTGCGATCGGGGTCCTGCTGTACCAGATGGGCATCGCCGCCCTCGTTCCGCTGGCGTTTCATTTCGCGGTGGCGCTGAAGGCCTGGCGTCTTTATGCGTTCTCCGGATATCTGACGCAGGGGCTCGCGGGCTTCGGCGTCATGGTCGTGCTGCTGAATGGATTGTTTCAGGAAGAGGCCTTGTTCGCGCCGCTGGCGCTGGGGCTCATGCTCTCGCTCACCGGGCTGGTCATCGGCAGCCAGATCAGGGCGCAGTCGGTCTCCGTTCCGGATGCCGATCCGGAGCGGCTGGCACACTACCAGCCCGCGACGTAGCCTTTAAAAGACATCGCCTCGAAAATTGCGCGGCAGTCCAGGCGTCATCGCCACCCGAGCGCCGGCGCCACATGCGTGAGGATCGCCTCGATCGCGTGTGCGCAATAGTCGACACCGAGCTGGTTCGGGATCGTCAACAGCAACGTGTCGGCCTCGGCGATCGCCTCGTCCGTTCGGAGCTGCTCGATCAGCACATCGGGCTCCGCGGCATAGGAGCGGCCGAAGATCGCTCGCGTCCGTGGGTCTATGAAGCCGATCTGGTCTTCGCCGCCGCGCTCGGAGCCGAAATAGGCGCGGTCGCGATCGTCGATCAGCGCGAAGATGCTGCGGCTGACGGACACGCGCGGCTCGCGGGGGTGGCCGGCCTCTTTCCAGGCTGCGCGATAGGTACGGACTTGCGCGGCCTGCTGCACATGGAAGGCTTCGCCGGTCTCGTCGTTCTTCAGCGTCGAGCTCTGCAAATTCATGCCGTGCTTGGCGGCCCAGACCGCCGTCGCATTCGAGCCGGCGCCCCACCAGATCCTCTCGCGCAGGCCTTCCGCATGCGGCTCGAGCCGCAGGAGCCCCGGCGGATTTGGGAACATCGGCTGCGGGTTGGGTTTTGCAAAACCTTCGCCGCGCAAGATGTCGAGAAACACTTCGGCATGACGCCGGCCCATGTCGCCGTCGCTCTCGCCGTCGGCCGGCTGGTAGCCGAAATAGCGCCAGCCATCGATCACCTGCTCGGGCGAGCCGCGGCTGATGCCGAGCTGGAGGCGCCCGCCTGCGATGAGATCGGCGGAGCCTGCGTCCTCCGCCATATACAGCGGGTTCTCGTAGCGCATGTCGATCACGGCCGTGCCGATCTCGATCTTGCTGGTCCTGGCGCCGACCGCGGCCAGCAGCGGAAAGGGCGAGGCGAGCTGGCGCGCGAAATGGTGCACGCGGAAATAGGCGCCATCGGCGCCGAGCTCTTCCGCCGCAACCGCAAGCTCGATGGATTGCAGCAGCGTGTCCGCAGCCGAGCGGGTCTGCGATTGCGGCGAGGGCGTCCAGTGCCCGAAGGAGAGGAATCCGATCTTTTTCATGGAGGCAACATATGGAGGACGGGAGGAGTTTGCGACACTTCGGCCGGAGGAAAGATGACGACCTGGGAAGCGCGTATGGGTAAGTGCCGCTCCTCGAGGGGGAAGCGGACCGAAGCAGACATCGCTGCCAGCTGGCCTTTTGGCCTAACTGAGACATGTGCGCCGCAGGATTGTTGCGATGCAGAGCGCGTGGATATAAAATGACGGCGGCGGCAAGATCCTCTGCAACGCCGGCTGCGCTACGCCCTTCCCCGGCATGCGGTACCTGATCCCATGACAAAAGCGCGCGCCGTGCCGATGCCCAGCAACAGCGTGCTTGCGCCGCTTTACGCGGGCGCGGACCTTTTGGACGCCTTTGCAATTCAACTGCCGGCGGGCGCCAGCGATGATGTAGAGGTGCTGGCACGCGCCGCGCTCGAGCGACAGGCGTGGTGGATTCGTGCGCTCACGCGTGTCCGCGATGTGGTGATGGCGGCAGTCGCGGTCAAATCGTCGCGCGCCGTCGGTCTTGCCGCGGCGGCGCGTGGGCCGGTTATCGGCTTCTTCCCGGTGCTGTCAAAGAGTGCGACGGAGTTGGTCGTGGGTGCGGATGACCGGCATCTCGACTTCCGTGTCACCATTCAACTTCGCGCCGATGCAGCAAATGGGCGCGAGCTGGTCGCGGGTACCGTGGTGCATTGCCATAACCGACTGGGGCGCATCTATCTTGCTACGATAGCACCGTTTCATCGCGTGATCGTTCCGGCCAGTGTGGAACAGGCGGCAAGAGCAATGAAGAATTGAGCAGGCTTGGTGGTCGTGACCGGCTGCGGTCGACCAACGAGTCGGCTTCTGGCCCCTCAGCTGACTTGCCGCGCAATCTGTCGAGGACCGCTTGTGACCCGAAGCGGACCTAAGCCGCGAGGAAAACCCCTGGCTGTTTCCGGATGTCTTTCAATCATTGGAGGTTCCCGCGTATGATGGGAGGTCACAAGAGGCCGGCCCATCACAGTACTTGGCGCCGGCCGTCGGGATGAGAATCGCGCCTGAGACGCGATCAAGAACCGGGGGATCGACATGGGTGTGGTGGGTACGACAGCGCGCTGGACGTGGATTTGGCCGGCTCTCGCCTGGGCCATCTTGTTGCTCAGCCTGGTTCTCGGCGGCGGCGGAATTGTATACGCAGCCGCCGGCGCGGCCCTGTTCGGCACGGTCTTCGCCGCCGTATACCACGCCGAGGTGGTCGCTCACCGCGTCGGCGAGCCGTTCGGCACCCTGATCCTCGCGTTAGCGGTGACCGTGATCGAGACGGCGCTCATCGTCTCGGTGATGATCGCAGCGCCTGCCGAGAAAGCCGGACTGGCCCGGGACACGGTCTTCGCGGCGGTCATGATCGTCTGCAACGGCATCGTGGGGGCCTGCCTGCTGTGGGGCGGCGTCCGGCACCGTGAACAGGGTTTCCAGGCGCAAGGCGCCGGCGCCGCTCTCGCCGTGCTCGTCGCTCTCACCAGCCTCACGATGGTGCTTCCGAACCTTGCGGCGCAAGAACTCGGCCCGCTGTACAACACCTCGCAGCTGGTGTTCGCCGCGCTTGCGTCCTTGGTTCTGTACCTGGCGTTCGTTTTCGTTCAGACGATCAGGCACCGTGACTATTTCCTGGCCGCGAAGGGTGCCACGGCGGACGAGCATTCGCCTCCTCCGGACAACAGAACGACCGGTCTGAGTGCCGCTCTCCTCGTCGTCTCCCTTGTGGCCGTCGTGGGCCTTGCAAAGGTCCTGACCCCCAGCGTGGAGAGCGCCATCGATTATCTTCAGGTGCCCAAGGCAGTCGTCGGCACGATCATCGCCGCGCTCGTTCTTCTTCCCGAGGCGGTGGCGGCCGTGAAGGCGGCCCAAAGCGACCGGCTGCAGACCAGTCTCAACCTGGCCCTGGGCTCGGCGCTTGCGACCATCGGGCTGACGATCCCCGCGGTCGCCGCGGTCTCGATCGCGATGGGTTATCGGCTCGAACTCGGGTTGGACATAAAGGATTTGGGCCTGCTGATGCTCACGCTGCTGTTGAGCGTAATCACGCTCGGGACCGGGCGCACCACGGTGCTGCAGGGCGTCGTCCACCTGGTCATCTTCGCCGCGTTTCTGTTTTTCGCGGTGGTGCCGTGATTTGCCGGAACTACGCGGCCGCTCCGAACGGTCGAATTCGGCAGGACTCGAGGAATGCCCGATGATCCGACATCTCGCGCGATTCACCGCTTTGGGCCTCCTTGTCGTCGGCCTGCAGGGCTGTGGAGAGAAGAAGAAGGAAGCGAACGAACAGCCTGTCCGCGGTCTGCGCGCCTACAAGGTCGCTGCGACAGCCGAAAGCCGTGTTCGGCGCTTTCCGAGCGTGCTGCAGCCGGCCGACGTCAGCAGCCTCTCGTTCGAGATCGGCGGGCAGTTGAAGACCGTTGGCCTCACCGTCGGCCAGAAGGTGCAACTCGGGGACGTCCTCGCCGAAATCGACCCGAGATCGCTGCAGAGCCAGGTGGACCAGGCCAGCGCCGGTGTGCAGCAGGCGCAGGCGCAGCTCGACAACGCTCAGTCGGACTTCCAGCGCAAGGAAGAGCTCCTGAAGCGGGGCGTCTCCACCCAAGCGGCTTTCGAACAGTCGAACGCCACCCTGCTCAGCTCCAGGGCCCAAGTTGACCAGGCACGGCGCCAACTCGAATTGGCCAACCAAAACCTGGACCGGAGCAAGCTGCTGGCCCCCTTCGCCGGGACCATCTCCCGGGTCGAAGTCAAATCGTTTGCGCAAGTCGCTGCGGGGCAGCCGGTGGCCACGCTCTACAGCGACGACAGCTTCGAGATGTCCTTTCTGGTCCCGGCCGCGACTTTCCAGAGTCTAAAGGTTGGAGCCAAGATTGCGGTCAAGGTCGCCGACAAGCCTGACCTGCCGCTCAAGGGCGAGATCAAGGAGCTCGGGTCGAAGGCGGAGCAAGTGTCGGCCTTCCCGGTTGTCGTCCGGCTCGAGAACACCGCCCCGGGTCTGAACGCCGGCATGTCGGTCGAGGTCACGATCGAAGAGCCCTTGGTCGTGGGTCGCAGCGGCTTCCTCGTCCCGCTCAGCGTGCTTGTGCCCGACGGCGGAAGGGTGCTGCAGAATACCGGGACCGTGTTTGGTTACGACGAGGCAAGTTCGACTGTGAAGAAACGCACCATCACCGTCGGCGGGATCCGGGACAATCGCCTGGTCGTCGTGGAGGGCGTCAAGCCAGGCGATATCCTGGCCTCGGCCGGGGTGTCGTACCTCGCCGACGGACAGAAGGTGAAGCTGCTTCCCTTGGAGGACGCCGCGCCGTGAATCTCCTCACCCGATTCGGACTTGCACGGTCTCGATTCACGATCATGGCCATGATCGGGCTTCTGATCGCCGGGATCGGGCTCTATCCGAACTTCCCGAAGCGCGAAGACCCCGTGATCGTCATCCGGACTGCGGTCGTGTCGGCCCTCTTCCCGGGCATGGCCCCCGAGCGGATGGAAAATCTAGTCGCGATTCCCATCGAACGAAAAGTACGCGAGCTCGCCGAGGTCAAGGACATCAGGACGCTTGCGGGCGAAGGATCCCTGACGATCTATGTCGACTTGAAGGACGAGGTCGCGAACGTCACTGCCACCTGGCAGCGGCTTCGCGACAAGATGGCCGATGCTAAGGTCGAACTGCCCGACGGCGTCGTTGGACCCTTTGTCAACAGCGACTTCGGCGACGTTGCGATCGCCACCATCGCCATCACGGGCGAAGGCTTTTCGCCGCGCGAGCTGAAGGATGCGGCCGAGGATTTCCGGAAGAAGCTGTATCAGATCGCCGGCATCTCCAAGGTCGAGCTTCACGGCGTACAGGACGAACGGGTCTGGCTCGAACTCGATACCCGGAAGTTGGCCGCGATCGGCGTTCAGGTGAACGCTTTGATCAAGGACCTACAGGGGCAGAACGTGGTGCTGCCGTCCGGCAACATCAACGCGGACGGCACGCGCCTCCTGCTGGAGACCTCCGGAGATTTCCCGAACGTGCGGGCGATCGAGACCATGCTGACCCGTGTGGGCAGCACCGACAGCCTGGTCCGGCTCGCTGACATCGTCACTGTCCGCCGGGATTACGTCTCTCCAAAGGTTAAGCCGATCTATTTCAACGGCCGTCCTGCTGTAGTCCTCAGCGTGATCATGCAGCCGGACCAGGATGTCACCCAGATCGGTGTCAAGCTCCGTACGGCGGCACGCGAATTTGAGCAGCGGCTCCCGATCGGCTTCGCCCTCTCCTTCCCCACCTACCAGGCCGATCAGGTCAGCGCCTCCGTCAATTCGGCCCTCTCCAGCGTGGCCCAGACCTTCGTCGTGGTGGCCGTGCTGGTGGTGGTCTTCTTGGGCCTGCGGGCGGGCACCATCGCCGCGATGATCGTGCCGTTCGCCGTGATGTTCTCGTTGATCGGGATGCGGGCTCTTGGGATCGCGCTTGAGCAGGTCTCGATCGCGGCGATCATCATCGCGCTCGGTCTGCTGGTCGACAATGGCGTCGTGATCGTCGAGGACATCGTGAGCCGGATCGGCCGCGGAGTGCCTCCCGAGGAGGCCGGATTGGCGTCCGGAGCACAGTATGCGCTGCCGCTCCTGATCTCTTCGATCACTACGATAGCGGCGTTCTTGCCGCTCATGCTGCTGTCCGAAGCGTCCGGCGAGTATGCGTTCTCGCTCGCGGCCGTGGTGGCGCTCTCGCTTGGGGGATCCTGGATCACGGCGCTGTACATCCTTCCCGCTTTGACCGTGTGGCTCATCGGCCGGCGAGCCGGCTCCGGAACGGAGGATGCCGCGCCCTCACGGCTGCAGCGGCTCTATGCCACCGCGCTCGGCCGGGCCTTGCGCTTCTCGCCCATCGTCCTCGCCGGTTGCGTCGCGCTGGTCGTGATCGCGCTTACACAATTCCCACGCATTCCAAAGGAGATGTTTCCGCTCAGCGAACGGAGCCAGTTTCTGGTCTACATGAACATGCCTGACGGGACCGACATCTCGCAGACCGAAGCTCGCGCGCGCGAGATCGAGCGATGGCTGGGCGACAAAACGGCCAACCCTGAAATCTCCAGCCAGATCCTGTACGTCGGAGATGGCGGCCCGAGGTTCTACCTCACCTTGACCCCCGTCCCTCCGGACCCGGCGTCCGCTTTCTTCCTGGTCAATACCACGGACTATCAAGGCGCGGTGCGTGCGGCCGATCGCGCCTGGAAGTATCTCTACGCCAACCATCCGGAGGCAAGCTTCAAAATCAAGCGGCTGGCCATGGGCGCGGTGGAATCCGGCGTCGTGGAGCTCGAGATCTCGGGGTCCGATGGGGACCGGCTGCTTGGCTTCAGCGAACGGGTCCGATCCCTGCTGCAGGCGGCTCCGGACGTGCGCGAGAACGACGACGATTGGGGCAACAAGATCGTCAAGGTGGTCGTCGAGATCGACCAGGACCGTGCCCGCCAGCTCGGGGTGACCTCGGAGGAAGTGACCCGACTGCTGAACACCTACTTCAGCGGCACCGCGGTCTCGATATACCGCGAAGGCGACAACGCCATCCCCATCGTACTGCGCGCCGGCGCCTACACCTCGCAGAGCCTGGAAGGCCTCACCAGCGCCACCTTCGCGAAGAACGGCGGGCTTATCTCGCTGGCGCAGGTCGCCAGGCTGAAGCCCGGGTTCGACTTCGCGCGGATCCGCCGCAAGAACCAGGAACGGACGATCACGGTCACGGCCCGCAGCACCTCCCTGACGGCCGGGCAGCTACTGGAATCGATCCAGCCCCGGCTCGACGAGATGGACATGACCGGCGGCTATCACGTGACCGTGGGGGGCGAGATCCAGAAAAGCGCCGAGACGAACCAGAAGCTGGCCGCCGGCTTTCCCGTCGCGCTCGCCGTGATGGTGCTGGCGATCATCCTGCAATTCAACTCCTTCCGTCGTACGCTCCTGACCTTCGTCAGCATACCGCTGATCCTGATTGGCATTCCGTTCGGGCTGTTGGCGACGGGACAACCGCTCTCGTTCTTCGGCACGCTGGGCATCATCAGCCTGTCGGGGATCATCATCAACAACGCCATCGTGCTGATCGATCAGATCGACATCGAGCGCGAGACGCTCCCGCTGCGGAAAGCCCTCGTCGCTGCGTCGGAAAAACGGCTTCGTCCGATCCTCCTGACGTCCGCCACCACGGTGCTCGGGCTCGCACCGATGGCACTGGCCGGCGGCGCGTTGTGGCAGCCCATGGCGGTGCTCATGATGTCGGGACTAGCCGTCGCATCCGTCCTGACACTCTTCTTCGTGCCGGCAGGATACTTTCTGCTGTTCCGCTCGGCTAAAGGAGCCTGACTCCCTTGTGGCGCGCGCCCCTCAGCCATGGCGAAACCGGGAAGATCTGCCGGTCAACCCTCGGCCTCATCGTCTTGGCGCTGTGCTGCTGCGCCTGCAGCCGCGTGCCTCTGGACACGCTGCTACCCGTCGGACAGGTCGAAGCGGAAGGCGTGTCGGTCGTCCCGCTGCTGGTGGCAACGACGCGCAACCGAACGGCTGCCGGAAATGCAGCGATGTTCGACAGCGAACGGGCGGACCAGGTGAACTACGCCTCCATCGCCGTTTCCATCCCGCCGGACGCATCGCGCACTGTCGGTCAGGTTCAGTGGCCGACTTCCTCGCCCGGGGATCCACGACTAAACTTCGTGACGGTCTCGGCCGAAGCGGCCGAAAAACCGGCATTTGGCGCTGCGCTGGCGGCGGCCGCAAAGAAGCCGCGAGCACGTGGAAGAGTCCTTGTATTCGTCCATGGCTTCAACAACAGGTTCGATGAAGCCGTGTACCGGTTCGCCCAGATCGTTCATGATTCCGGAGCGCCGGGGGCTCCCGTCCTGTTCTCCTGGCCGTCGCGGGGGTCCGTCAGCCTGGAAGCCTACAAGGAGGATGCGGAGAGCGCGGCGCAGTCTCGAGATGCATTTTCGCAAGTGCTCGATGCGATCGCCGCTACTCCGAACGTCAAGGAAGTGACCGTCCTGTGTCACTCGATGGGGTGCTATCTCACGTTCGAAACCTTGCGCGCGCGAGCGATAGCTGGCCGCATTGGGGCCAAGATCAAGAACGTGCTGTTCGTTGCGCCCGACGTAGACGCCGACAGTTTCCGTACGCAATTGCACGACATGGGAGCGGTACGGCCAGGCTTCGCATTGTTCGTGTCGCGGGACGATGCCCCATTGAAGCTATCGAAGTCTCTCCATGGAGGCGCAATCCGCCTCGGCGGCATCGATCCGGACCAAGAGCCGTATGCCGCTGAATTTCGGCGGGAGGGCGTCGAGCTATTCGATTTGACCCGCCTGCATGGACGCGCTCATTCGCGAGCGTTCGACGACGTGACGACCGTCATGAGTATGATCCAGGCACGCCTTGTCGGCGAGCAGCAGGGTACGGGCGGCGTCTCGAGGCGCCAGGGAGCCGCGCTGCGATGATACGGTGGAGTGGACTCGCATTGCTCATTCGGAAGGCATCGGCCGAAATCGAAACCCAATCAGTTGGAAGGCGCCCTTGATCAAGCGCGGAGAAACACCATCCGATTCCATAGCTGAGGAAATCCCTGAGCCCCTGGCAGAGCCGATTTCCCATTCTTCCGCGGGGCGCGGTGTGCTCACCTACCTGCTCTTGATGGCGGTCCAATTGTTCGGATCGGATTTCATCGTATGGAAGGGCCTGCCGGCCTTCCGGGAGCTGGTGCTCGCGCCTGGTCAGCAGCCGGCCAATACGCCCTATGACGACAATCTGACCCTTGCTGTTCTCATGCTTATGCAGGCGGCTTACTGGTACCGCCTCTTGAAGGTGGCGATCCCGTTCAAAGGCGGACGGCTGTCCCTGAGCCACCTCTTCCTGTTCCTAGGCCGGCTGAACTTCATCTTCGGCAGCGCTGTGTTCTCGATCGTGCTGTTTCGCCACCTTCCCGAACTCGGCCCCGATACCGACGTGGTCTTGATGGCCCGACGTGGGGTGTTGATGGTGATTACGCTGTTCGCGCTGTTCTGCTTCACGTTAGAACTCGAGCGTCTGGGGGATGCACTTGGCGAGAACAAACGAGAGTAGCGCATGCGGCTCGACCGCGCTCTCCACCGAGGTCTGCCGGAGACTATCACCGCTACTACCAGGCCGCCGCGATTACTGTCCAATTTCCTCCTGTGCTTCGGAGGGACCAGGGATCCCGAGCGGAGCGACGCGAAGTCACCGTACTCTGCGATCGCCCCCCTTTAAGAGAGCACTGTCATGACCGCTGTTGGCCCCTAGCTGACTCACAAGGCGGGACTGGCTATGTCCGGTTTCGCGGACAGAGCGGACACCGGCTACCCCGCGAGCTATCGGGTTTACGACTACGCTCCCCAGCGCATCCGGGCGCGCATCGACGCCTGCTGTGTTGAATGGATTCAAGTCGGAGGACGTTGCTTCGAGCCTCCGCGCGGGACGCGGTGTGAAGCTCGAGGATATCGATACGGAGTAGCGGTTGGGGCTCGCCCTGCCACGCGTGCCGCGACAATGGCATCTTGCGCCTGTTTTGCCCGACGAGTCAATATTTCGTCAAAACATAATTTCGGTTTTTCCGTTATCTCACCCCGCGGATTCAACGGATTCGGCAATCGCCTAAGTCATTGATCCCGCTCATGCCGGCTACTGTGCATGGGGTTGTTTTCGAGGTTTTTGTTTTGAGGGCGACAATGCGAAGCTGAACCGGACCTGATCCGGCTCGCCCGCTACTTCATCACCCGCAAATTCTTGGTCGTGAACCGCTGCGTCTTGCCGTCTGGACGAACCGGCCGCCGCGTGCCGGCGGCCTTGCCGGTGCCGGGCGGCTGGTGCGCGGGGACCAGCTGGTCGGGGCGCGAACCGATCAGATCGGCGCGGCCCATCTCTTTCAGGGCTTCACGCAGCACCGGCCAATTGTCGGGGTCATGGTAGCGCAGGAACGCCTTGTGCAAGCGACGCTGGCGCAGGCCCTTGATCGCCTCGACCTTGTCGCTGCCACCGCGCCGCACGCCGCGCAGTGGGTTGACGCCGGTGTGGTACATCGCCGTCGCGGTCGCCATCGGCGAGGGCAGGAAGGTCTGCACCTGATCCGCGCGGTAGCGGTTCTTCTTCAGCCATAGCGCCAGGTTCATCATGTCCTCGTCGGTCGTGCCCGGATGTGCCGCGATGAAATACGGGATCAAATAGTATTTCTTGCCGGCCTGTTCGGCCGCGGCATCGAACATCCGCTTGAACTGGTTGTAGGCGCCGATGCCGGGCTTCATCATCTTGTCGAGCGGCCCGCGCTCGGTATGTTCGGGCGCGATCTTGAGATAACCGCCGACGTGATGGGTGACGAGCTCCTTGATGTATTCGGGGCTCTCGACCGCGAGGTCGTAGCGCACGCCGGAGGCGACCATCACCTTCTTGATGCCCTTGGTCTCGCGCACCTTGCGATAGAGCCGGATCAGATCGTCATGCGAGGTGTTGAGATTCGGGCAGATCTCGGGGAAGACGCAGGACGGCCGCCGGCACGCGGCCTCGACCTTCGGGTCCTTGCACGCCATCCGGTACATGTTGGCGGTGGGACCGCCGATGTCCGAGATCACGCCGGTGAAGCCCGGCGTCTTGTCGCGGATCTTCTCGATCTCGCGCAGGATCGAGCCCTCGGACCGGTTCTGGATGATGCGGCCCTCGTGCTCGGTGATCGAGCAGAAGGTGCAGCCGCCAAAACAGCCGCGCATGATCGTCACCGAAAACTTGATCATGTCCCACGCCGGGATCTTCGCGTCACCGTAGGACGGATGCGGGGCGCGCGCGTAAGGAAGATCGTAGACGGCGTCCATCTCCTCGCTGGTCAGCGGAATCGGCGGCGGGTTGAGCCAGAGATCGCGATCGCCGTGGCGCTGCACCAGCGGCCGCGCATTGCCGGGATTGCTCTCCCGGTGCAGCACGCGTGACGCGCGCGCATAGGCTTCCTTGTCCTGCTCGACCTGCTCCAAAGCGGGCAGCCGGATCACGGTCAAGCCTTTCGTGCGCGAAGCGCCCTCATCGGCGGAGTCGAGATCGTCGGCGTGCAGCTCGGTGTAATCGTCGGGCACGCGGCGGAACAGCGCGACGCCCCTGATGTCGCCGAGCTCGCGCGGCGCCTCGCCGGCGGCCAGACGGTTCGCCACTTCGACGACGGCGCGCTCGGCATTGCCGTAGAGCAGCAGATCCGCCTTGGCGTCGGCCAGCACCGAGCGGCGCACCTTGTCGGACCAGTAATCGTAATGCGCGATCCGGCGCAGCGAGGCCTCGATGCCGCCGAGTACGACCGGCACACCCTTGAACGCCTCGCGGCATCGCTGCGCGTAGACCACGGTGCAGCGGTCCGGCCGCTTACCGCCTTCGCCGCCCGCGGTATAGGCATCGTCGCTGCGTATGCGGCGGTCCGCGGTGTAGCGGTTCACCATGGAGTCCATGTTGCCCCCGGTGACGCCGAAGAAGACTTTTGGCTTGCCCAGTGCCTTGAACGGCTCGGCCGAATGCCAGTCCGGCTGCGAGATGATGCCGACCCGAAAGCCCTGCGCCTCCAGCAGGCGGCCGATGATGGCCATGCCGAAGCTGGGATGGTCGACATAGGCATCGCCCGTCACCAGCACGATGTCGCAAGCGTCCCAGCCGAGCGCATCCATCTCGGCGCGACTCATCGGCAGGAACGGCGCCGGCTTGTGCGGGCGTGCCTGCGCCATCAGGGGTTTTTCGGCGGCGACGATCTGGATGTCCATGGCGCCTACGCATAGGACTCCGGGACGGTGAATACAACCGACAGGCACGTGAAAGATCCGGTTCCGTGGCCGGCAGCCCAGGCGTGCGACCGCGTTAACCGTTCGCGAGCGCCGCCATCAGCTGTCTGCACCTTCTCGGGTCACGCGCAGGAACCAACTGCCCTCGCGAACATTCTGATGCAGGGTTGCGCTGGGCCCGGCTGGCGCGCGCTCGCGCCAGGGGTTTAGTATCGCCTCGATGTTCGCCTCTGGCGAATGGGGGAGCCGTGAGTACAGTCATAGAGAACTTGCTGCTCCGAAAGCAGAAGCTCGTTGAGCAGCTCGAGAAGGCGCCCACGGCCGAGGACCGCGACAAAATCGAACACCAGCTCGAACAGATCAACACCGCGCTGGATTTTCTGGACAGGCCCGGCACGAAAAATGCGCGGTAGCAGCGCTCAATCGACCTGCAGCGCTTTGGCATAGACCGCGCCCGAATTGGTGACGTGAGTGGTCATCAGCGTCGCGAAGGCGGCGAACTCGCCGCGGGCGAACAGATCGAGCAGCTTGCGATGCTCGTCGAAGGACGTGCGGGTGCGCACGTCGATCGGCGAAGTCAAATTGGTGCGGAGTGCCGCGACGCGGCTAGATGCGAGCTGATAGGATTCGGCGAGATAGCGGTTGCCGCAATGGGCGAACAGCGCCTCATGGAAAGCGGCATCGGCGCGTCCATAGGCGATGTTGTCCCTGGCCGCGATCGCCGGCTCCATCGCCGCGATCGCCTCGCTCATCGTCGCGATCGCACCGCCGCGATCATGGCGGAAGGCGAGCTCAGCGGCCTTGGGCTCCAGCGCGATCCTGAACGTGCAGAGCGCGGTGATGTCTTCCGCGCTTGGCGTAAAGACAAAACTGCCGACCTGCGGCCGGATCACGACGAGGCCCTGCGCCTGCAGCTGACCCATCGCCTCGCGCACCGGGGTGCGGCTGACGCCGAAGGAGTTTGCCACCATCTCCTCGGAGATGGCGGCGCCGAGCGCGAACTCGCCGTCGATGATGGCCTGGCGCAGCCGCTGCACGACCCGTTGCGACAGCGATTTCGGTGCATCGAGCTTCAGCGATCGCATCGGCTCTCTCAGATCACCTTGCCGGGGTTGAGCAGATGATCGGGATCGAGTGCGGCCTTCAGCGTTCGCATCAGCGCGATCTCGGCCTCGCTGCGGGCATGACCCAGCCACTTCTTCTTCAACGTGCCGATTCCGTGCTCGGCCGAGACGCTGCCGCCCATCTCGCGCACGAGACCGTAAATGATCGCGTCCATCTCTTCCTTCGGCTGCTGCTCGACGGCAAGGCCGGTGACCCAGGAGACGAGATGCAGATTGCCGTCGCCGATATGGCCGTAATAGACGCTCTCGCATCCGTCGATGCCATCAGCCAGCGCCGCCTTGCAGCGCGTGACGAACTCGTCCATCCGCGCCACGGCGAGGCCGATGTCGTAGGAGATGTGCGGCCCCAGCACCTGGCCGAACTCGGCACAGATGTCGCGCACGCGCCAGAAGCTTTGCGTCTGCGCCAGCGATTGCGCCACGGCGGCGTCGGCGAGAAGCCCGCGCTCCATCAGCTCTTCGAGCCAGCTTTGGAAGCGCGGCGCGTCGAGGCTCTCGTCGGTGCCCTGCGCTTCTACCAGCACGTAGAGGCCGTGGCCTGCGGCGACCGGCGGCTTGACGCCGGCGCGATTCGTGATCACGTCCCAGTAATCCGGCCACATCACCTCGAACGCCGACAGCAGCGGGCCGAGCCCGCTTCGCGCGGCGCCGAGCAGCGCAATCACCGCGGCATAGTCCTCGAGCGCGCAGAGCGCGGCCATGGTCGAGCGCGGCTTTGGAAACAGCCGCAGCACCACGCGGGTGATGATGCCGAGCGTGCCTTCCGAGCCGATGAACAGATGCTTCAGATCGTAGCCGGCATTGTTCTTCATCAGCTTGTTGAGGCTAGTGATGACGGTGCCGTCGGGCAGCACGACTTCGAGCCCGAGCACCAGTTCGCGCGTCATGCCATAGCGGATCACGCGATTGCCGCCGGCATTGGTCGAGAGGTTGCCGCCGATGGCGCAGGAGCCGCGCGAGCCGAGATCGAGCGGAAAGAAGAAGCCGGCTTCGTCGGCTGCCATCTGGATCGTCTGCAGCGGCGTGCCTGCTTTCACCGTCATCGTCATCGAGGCGTGATCGATCTCCTCGATCCCGCTCATGCGCTCGAGCGAGATCGCGACCCAGCCTGCTTCAGGCGATGCGCCGCGGCACAGCCCGGTCAATCCGCCCTGCGGCACGAACGGCAGATGCGCCTGCCGGCAGGTCAGAATCGCGTCGGCCACGCCTTGCGCATCGACCGGGCGGATCACCGCGAGCGGCGTTTGCGGCAGGCTCGCGCTCCAGTCGTTGCAATTGCGCGCGGGCACGTCGGTGCCGACAAGCACGGCAGCCGCGCCGAGCCTGTCGCGCAAGGCGCCGAGCAACTGGGTGGGCCGCTCGACCGGGGTCACCATGTCCATGCGAGACCTCCTCGGAATCTGGCTGCGTGTTATGCGCGCCATGACGGCGGAAAGGATTTGCGCCTTTGTTGTATGTAAGGTACAAGCCGCAAAGTAAAGCAAAAACAAGGCTTGCCAAGCTCTGGGTTTGATCGTCCGAGATCAGACGTGGTGCGAAGCCACAGCAACGGATGGTGCGATGACGGAGGCAATTCGCGGGTTCTGGGTGGCTTCGGCGACGCCGCTGGCGACGGACGGCAGCGTGGACTCCGCCAAGCTCGCCGCCCACGCCAAGCAACTCTTCGGTAAGGGCATCGACGGTGTCGTGCTGTTCGGCACCACCGGCGAGGGCACCTCGTTCAATGTCGCCGAACGCGTCGCGACCATCGAAGCCGTGCTCAAGGCCGGCGTTGCGCCGGACCGAATTGGAATCGGCGGCGGCTTCCCCGCGATCGGCGACAGCATCGCATTGACGCGTGCCGTGCTCGGTCTCGGCCTGCGCCACGTGCTGTATCTGCCGCCTTACTTTGACCGAAGCGTCAGCGCTGAAGGCATCGAGGATGCCTTTGCGGCGATCCTCGACGGCGTCGCCGACGATCGCCTGCGTGCCTATCTCTACCATATCCCGCAGATCTCGGGTGTCGCGATCCCGACCGGCGTCGCCGCGAATTTGCGCAAGCGCTACGGCAAGGTCGTTGCGGGCCTGAAAGACTCCAGCGGCGACTTCAAGCAATTCCAGGCCTTCCGCGCCGCCGCCCCCGAGCTCGCCATCACCGTCGGCAACGAGGTTGACATCACCCGCGCGATCGCCGCCGGCGGTGCCGGCACCATCTGCGGCATGGCCAACATCGCGCCGGAGCTGGTCAAGGCAATGATCGACGGCAAGGATGTCGAAGCACGGATGCAGGCTGCCGTGGACATCGTGGTGAAATCACCATCCTTCCTCACGACGCTGAAAGCCATCCTCGCGGCACAGACGGGCGACGCGAGCTGGCTACGCGTGCGGCCGCCGCTCCGGGCCTTGTCCGACGGCACCGCGCTCAAGCGCAAGCTCGACGAGCTGATGGCTCCCGCGATCGCGTGAGATCGCGCGAAGCCGCGACACGTTGCCGCGAATTCGCGCGCTGCGTGTCGCGGTCGCTGCGCAATCCATCGAGGATTGCCGAACAGCGCGATCAAAGCCTAGAACCATTCAACACTAGAGCGATTCAAGGCCGCTTGCGGTTCTCTTCACGAACAACGGCTGTTAGACGCGCCAGCTTCTGCGTCTGACTTGGAAGTGAATCGAAAGTGCGTGCTCATCTGGATGGCCAGCGCGTCAGCGGCGGTCGAACTCCTGCCGGCACGAGCTGCGCAGTCCTCCTCATTGGAGCAGCCGTTCTGCTCGGCGCACCTTCCTTCAGCGCGACGGCCGCCCAAGCGCAATCGGCTCTGCCGCCGGTGACGGTCGAGGCGCCGGCACCGCGGCCGAAAGCGGCGCGTGCATCGGACCAGTCCCCACGCCGCGCTCAGACCGCCGCGCGCCAGCGCAATCGCAATCCCGCACCCGCAGCGCCGACGCTCTCGGAGCGCGCGGCCGCGGAAGCCGCCGCGCAACAGGCCGCCAAGCTCGGCTACCGCGCGATGCCGAGCGCGACCACGCTGCGCAGCGGCGCTTCGCCGCTCGATACGTCGCAGGCTGTCAACGTGGTGCCCGAGCAGGTGCTGAAGGACCAGCTCCCGCGAAACATCGACGACGCGCTGATCAACGTCAGCGGCATCACCCAGACCAACACGCTCGCCGGCAGCCAGGACGCGGTCATCCGCCGCGGCTTCGGCGACAACCGCGACGGCTCGATCATGCGCAACGGCATGCCGCTGGTGCAGGGGCGCAGCTTCAATCCCGCAGTCGAAAGCGTCGAGGTGCTGAAGGGGCCGGCCTCGCTGCTCTACGGCATCATGGATCCCGGCGGCATCGTCAACACGATCAGCAAGCGGCCGGAGCTGTACCAGCACGGCTCGGTTACGCTGCTTGGTTCGGCCTTCAGTGCTTCCAAGACCGGCGCCGACGGCTTGCTCGACATCACCGGTCCGATCGGTGATCAAGGCCTGGCCTATCGCTTCATCGGCTACGGCGTCAGCGAGGATTACTGGCGGAATTTCGGCCGCCATCGCGAGATGCTGGTTGCGCCGTCACTGGCCTGGTACGGCCAGGACACCACGGTGCAGCTCAACTACGAGCATCGCGAGTTCATCTATCCGTTCGATCGCGGCACGGCGTTCAATCCGGTGACGAAGGCGCCGCTGGCGGTGCCCAAGACGCGCCGGCTCGACGAGCCCTTCAACAACACGTGGGGCACGTCGGACCTGATCCAGGCGTCTGTCGAGCACCGTTTCAATCAGGATTGGAAGCTCTCCGCCGGCTACAGCTACAACACCGAGACCTTCAGCGCCAACCAGCTTCGTATCACCGGCATCAACTTCACGACAGGCGCCGAGACCCGCAGCAACGACGGCACGCAGGGTTCGCTCAGCAACGCAAGCTACGGAACGTCCTACGTTTCTGGCGGCTTCTGGCTCGGCGAGATGCGCAATGACGTGGTGTTCGGTGGCGACGGCCAGTATCGCACCATCTACCGGGACAATCTGATCCGGCAGACAACGCCCGCCTTCAATGTCTACAATCCCGTTTACGGCCTGATCGGGCCGGGAACGACGGGGTCCAATCCAGACAGTGCGCAGACCGACAAGCTTGGCTAGTGGTCGATATTCGTCCAGGACACGTTGCATCTGACAGAGCGGTTCGCCTTGGTCGGCGGCGTGCGCTACATGGACTACGACCAGATCGCCGGGCGCGGGAAGCCGTTTGTCACCAACACCAATGTGTCCCAGGACAAGATGCTTCCGCTCGGCGGCGCCATTTTCAAGCTCACCGACCAGATATCGCTCTATGCGAGCTATACTGAATCGTTGAAGCCGAATTCGACCATTGCGCCGATCGGCGTCACAATCGGCTCCAACGTCGCGCCGGAAGAAGGCGTGTCATACGAGACCGGCGTCAAGTTCGATTTGAACAAGCGCATCTCCGGAACGCTGGCGCTCTACGATCTCGACAAGAAGAACGTGCAGACGACCAAGACGAACAGCGCAGGCGTCGTGGAACTCCACACCGTGGGCCGTGCTCATTCGCGCGGCGTCGAGCTGGATGTCACCGGCAGGCTCACCGACAGCTGGGCCTTGATCGGCAGTTACGGCTACACCGATGCCCGCGTGACGGCATCCGAGGATGTCACGCTGCTCGGCAGGAAGCTGCAGAACGTCGCGCTGAACACGGCCTCGCTCTATCTGGTCTATGACTTCGGCACAGCCCTGCCGGGTCAGCTCCGCCTCGGCGGCGGCGCGCGTTATGTCGGTGATCGTCCCGGCGATTCGATCAACTCCTTCTTCCTGCCCCCTTATGTGGTCGCCGATATTTTCGCGACCTATGAGATGAAATACCAGAACACGCCGGTGATCTACCAGCTCAACGTCAAGAACCTGTTCGACACTGTCTACTATCCCTCCGCCGTCAATAATCTGAACGTCGCCCTCGGCGACGCGCGGCGGGTCTCGCTGTCGGCGACGGTGAAGTTTTAGCGATGGGCATGTCGCGCAGGGACGCCCTTCGGATGTCGCGCCGAGCAGGAGGGCTCGCGCCGATGCGTGAGTCCTGGCGCGCGATCAAGGCCGCTCTGCTTCATGTCCATTCCATCGCGGGCCTCGTGCTGGCGCTGCTGCTCGCCGTGATCGCACTGACCGGTGCGATCATGAGTTTTGAGGACGAGATCGTCGATCATCTCAACGCCGGCATCATGCAGGTCGCGCCGCGCCAGGCACCGGCGCTGATGCCGGACGAACTGGTTGCGCGCCTGACTGCGGCGCAGGACGTCGGCAAAATCTCCGCCGTGACGCTGGCGAGTGATCCGTCCGCCGCGGTGCATGTGCGCTTCGCCCGCGACGAACGAGGCGCGCGGCCGTCCTCGCTCTATGTCGATCCCTATGACGCGCGCGTGTTGGGCACACCGGACGGCGAAGAGTTTTTCGCGACCGTGCGCAAGCTTCATCGCTGGCTGTTGATTCCCGGCGACGCCAAGGGCTGGGGGCGCCAGATCACGGGCGTGGCCGCGCTCGGCCTGATCGTGATGCTGATCTCGGGCCTCGTGCTGCGCTGGCCGCGTCGTGCAGGCAGCGTGAAGATGTGGCTGAAGCCGAATCTCGGGCTCAGTGGCCGCGGTCTGCATCGGTCGCTGCATGCGGTGATCGGCACCTGGGTCCTGCCGGTCTATCTGGTGATGACGTTCACCGGGCTCTGGTACTCGTTCGACTGGTACAAGGATGGCGTCGTCTGGTTGCTGTCGCGCCCGCAGATCGCCGCGGCGAAGATGCAGCCCAAGATGCCCACAAAGGCGTCGCGTGCTGCCGGTGTCAGCGAGACGGCACAGCCGATCGGCTTTGATCGCGCGTGGGCCGCCTTCCTGCACGAAGAGGGCGGCCGTTTCTCCAAGGCGTTGCTGACGCTGCCCGCCGGTCCGGGCACGGTGATACGGATCCGCTCCTGGGGGAAAGACTCGACCCTCGACACCACCCGTGACGAATTCCGCGTCGATGCCATCACAGGCCAATTCGTGTCTGCGGAGCGTTATTCCGATAAGACCCTCGGCGAGAAGACCATCGCGAACGTGCTCGATATCCACCGCGGCGCATTTCTGGGCTGGCCCGGCAAGCTCGCGTTCATGCTCGCGGCTGTGCTGATGCCGCTGTTCGCGGTCACCGGCGTTTTGCTTTATTTGTCGCGTCGAAAGCTGAGGCGGCTGGCGCAGCCACGGCTCGGGCGGCTTGTTCCCGGCGAATGAACGGGCTGCCGCAAAGGCTAGCCAACACTTCTGCAATCGTTCAAAAGCCCATGGCCAATCCTCGTCAGGGTTTACGCCATGAAGATCACCACCGTCACTCCCGCCGACATCCGCCGTGCACTGCTGCTCCGCGAGGAGATCGCGTTGCTTGATCTCAGGCACGAGGCTGGTTTCGCGACGGGACATCCGCTGTTCGCCGCCAACATGGCTGCCGATCGGATTGCGATCGAAGCGGACGTCAGGCTGCCGCGCAAGAATGTGCCGATCGTGCTCTATGATGACGGCGAAGGGCTCGTCACCGCGGGTGCCGAGCGGCTGGCCGCGCTCGGCTATACCAACGTCCGCGCGCTCGATGGCGGACTGAAGGCCTGGCGCGACGCGGGCTATCAAATGTTCGAGGACGTCAACTCCTACTCCAAAGCCTTTGGCGAGCTGGTCGAGTCGCGTAGGCACACGCCCTCGTTCAGTGCCGACGAGGTGGCAAAACTCATCGCGGACAAGGCCAACATTGCCATCCTCGACGTCCGCCGCTTCGACGAATATGCTACCATGAACATTCCGGGCTCGGTCAGCGTGCCCGGCGCGGAGCTGGTGCTGCGAGCAGGACAGGCGGCACCCGATGCCGACACCACCATCATCGTCAATTGCGCCGGCCGCACCCGCTCGATCATCGGCACCCAATCGCTGCTCAATGCCGGCGTGCCGAACAAGGTCCGGGCGCTGCGCAACGGCACTATCGGCTGGACGCTGGCGCGGCATACGCTCGACCACGGTGCTAACAGGCGTGGCGCGATCGGGCCGTTCGAGGGCGGTCCGGCCAATGCGCGCGATGTCGCCTATCGCGCCGGCGTGCGCCACATCGGTGCGAGCGAGATGGCTGCGCTTGTCGCGCAGACCGATCGCACGCTCTATCGCTTCGACGTGCGTGACGCCGAGGAATATGCAGCCGGCCATCTCCCGGGCTTTCGCCACTATCCCGGCGGCCAACTCGTGCAGGAGACGGACATGGCGGCGCCGGTGCGCGGCGCGCGTATCGTGCTGACCGACGATAAGGGCGTCCGCGCCGACATGACGGCATCCTGGCTCGCGCAGATGGGTTGGGAGGTCTATGTGCGGGAGGGCGGCTATGACGGCGCGCTCGAAATCGGGCCGCCGCACGTCCTCCCCAAGCCGGACCCCGCTCACCGCTACCGCCGCCCCTATGAAGGCACCGGCGTCGACGAGCGCGCGATGCAGGCCTATCTCGACTGGGAATACGGCCTGGTCGAACAGTTGCGTCTGGACGGAACGCACGGGTTTTACGTGATCTGACGACCGCCCCGCCATCTTCTCCCCGTATCCGAACCCTATTGTGCTGCGCGTCTCCCGCGGTCTATGAGCTGCGGCGAAGCTGTGACCCACGGAGATTCCATGCCAGCCCCAGGCCAAAGCCCTGAGCGGAACGCGAAGGCGCTGCTGCTCGAAGGCGTCAATGACAGCGCCGTGGACCTGTTCAGAACGGCGGGTTTCACCAATGTCGAGCGCCTGACCAAGGCGCTGGACGGGGAGGATTTGCGGCGGGCGCTCAAGGGCGTGTCGCTGCTCGGCATCCGCTCGCGCACCCAGATCACCGATCAGGTCCTGGAAGCGGCCGACCAGCTTCTCGCCGTCGGCTGCTTCAGCGTCGGCACCAACCAGGTCGATCTGCTGGCGGCGCGCAAGCGCGGCATTCCGGTGTTCAACGCGCCGTTCTCCAACACGCGCAGCGTCGCCGAGCTCGTGATCGGCGAGATCGTGATGCTGCTGCGGCGCATTTTCCCGCGCTCGGTGTCGGCCCATGAGGGCGGCTGGGACAAGTCGGCGACCGGCAGCCGCGAGGTGCGCGGCCGCACCCTCGGCATCATCGGCTACGGCAATATCGGCTCGCAGCTCTCGACCCTGGCCGAGGCGATCGGCATGCGCGTGATCTATTTCGACCGCACCGACAAGCTCCGCCACGGCAACACCGAGCCAGTCGAGAAGCTGGAGGAGCTGCTCGCGCAGAGCGACGTCGTCAGCCTGCACGTGCCGGAGACGCCGGAGACATCAGGGATGATCGGCGAGAAGGAGCTGCGGGCGATGAAGCCCGGCTCGCTCCTGATCAACAACAGCCGCGGCACCGTCGTCGATCTCGATGCGCTGGCGGGGGCTCTGCGCGACGGCCATCTCGCGGGTGCCGCCATCGACGTGTTTCCGGTCGAGCCGTCCTCGAACTCGGACCGCTTCAACAGCCCGGTGCAGGGCCTCGGCAATGTCATCCTCACGCCGCATATCGGCGGCTCGACCGAGGAGGCGCAGGAGCGCATCGGCGGCGAGGTGGCGCGCAAGCTGGTCGACTTTTTCATCACCGGATCGACCACGGGCGCGGTGAATTTTCCGGAAGTGCAGCTGCATCTGCGTCCCTCCGGCGCGCGCTTCAGCCACGTCCATCGCAACGTGCCCGGCATGCTGCGCCGGCTCAACGAGGTCTTCCTCCAGCGCGACATCAATATCGCCGCGCAATATCTGGAGACCTCCGGCGACCTCGGTTACGTCGTGCTCGATGCCGACCTCGGCGGCCAGGATTCAGGCGCGCTGCTGCAGCAGATCCGCAGCCTCGAGGGCACCGTCGGCGCGCGGCTGGTGTTTGAGCACTAGCACTGCATTGACGAGCGGCCGCAGGGCGCCTTGAATGCGGCCTGCTGGCACAACGAACAGAAACTCAAGGGGAAACGATGGCGCAAATCCATGTGAAGCTGTGCGCATTGCTGGTGGGCGCAGCGGGCGCGCTGGGCGCGAATTCCGCTTCAGCGGTGACGCTGACTGAGGATGCGGACACTGTCTGCAAGGGCCTCGTCGGCGGCGCTGACGCCGTGAAGGTGGATTCGGCGACGTTGGTGGCGCCGTCGCAACTGGCCGTCGCCGAACGCGGCCCGACGCCGTCGGGGCGCGTCACGCCCGCCAATCCCGGCTTCTGCAAGCTGCTCGGCCATATCGATCCCACCGATCCCAAGGCGCCGCCGATCAAGTTTCAGGTCAATTTGCCCGTCGAATGGAACGGCCGTTCGCTGCAATATGGCGGCGGTGGATTCAATGGCGTGCTGATCACGGGCCTGGCGCTGCCGCCGGCCTATCCCTTCGACAAGGCGTCGCCGCTCGCGCGCGGCTTCGTCACCTACGGCACCGATTCCGGTCACGAGTCCAAGCCGGGCGAGCCGCCGCAGCTGTTCGCGCTCAACGACGAAGCCTTCGAGAATTTCGCCCATCGCGCCTACAAGAAGGTGCGCGATGCCGCCGTCGCGCTGATGCAGCGCGCTTACGGCAAGGCGCCGGAGAAAATGTACTTCATGGGGTCGTCCGAAGGCGGCCGCGAAGGCCTCACCATGGCGCAGCGCTACCCTGATGATTTCGACGGCATCTTTGCTCGCGTGCCCGTCATCAACTGGGTCGGCCTGCAGCATGCCGGCACGCGTTCGGGGCTCGTGACCATGGGTGATGGCTGGATCAATCCGGCGCAGGTGAAGCTAGTCGGCGATGCCGTGCGGGCCGCTTGCGACAAGGCCGACGGCTCCGATGACGCGCTGGTGCAAGATCCCGTTTCCTGCAAGGCGGCCTTCAAGGCGGAGACGCTGCGTTGCGCGAGCGGCAAGACGGGCGATCAGTGCCTCACCGACGCACAGATCAAGGCGATCGAGACCTTGCATGCGACCTACAAATTCCCGTTCGCGCTCGCCAATGGCCTCGACGATTATCCGGGCTGGGGCGTGTCGGGCGAGGACACGCCGGCGGTCGGCCCGACCGGCGGCTGGGTCGCGTGGTGGCTTGGCACGGCGCCTCCCGCGCAGCCGCCCGCGCCCAATAATGGCATCGCCTGGATCTACGGCGCCGGCGGCATCCAATACGTGTTCGCGCGCGATCCCAAGCTCGACGTGACGACGTATAAGCCCGAAGCGCACAAGGCGCGGCTGCTCGAGGTCTCCAGCCTGATGGATTCCACCGACCCCGACCTCAGCCGCTTCCGCGCTCGCGGCGGCCGGCTGATCATGCTCGAACATATGGCGGACTACGCGCAAAGCCCCTATGCCGGCATCCGCTATTTCGAGAACGTCGAACGCAAGGTCGGCAAAGCCGAGACGGCCGAGTTCGCGCGGCTCTACACCGCGCCAGGGGTCGACCATGTCGGCTCCGGCGCGCCGGCCAATGTCGACATGCTGAGCGTGCTGGTCGACTGGGTCGAAAAGGGCAGGGCGCCCGGCGATCTGGAAGTTACCGAGCAGAAGGTCGAGGCGCCGTCGTTTGCGACGCTTCGCGCGCTGCCGCTGTGCCGCTGGCCGGCCTGGCCGCACTACAAGAGCGGCCCAGTGACGGAGGCGTCGAGCTTCATGTGCGCGCCGTAGCAGGCGCGCCACTTCGGAGCGTCACCCGCTGGCCATTGCCTGCGCGCCGCCGAGCAGCTGCGCGTTAAGCCGGCCGCCGGAGAACAGCATGTCGTCAAGCGCCTCGTCGATATCGGCCGAGATCACGGTGTTGCCGCCGTCCCGCGCGATGCTTCCTTGCGCCAGCCGCCGCATCAGCTCCTTGATGAAGGCGCAACTCGTGCCCTCGCTGCGTCGGGCAGCCTCCGCGATCACGGCCCCCTCGAGCGGCAATCCCCTGCCGTAGAGCCGGACCAGCTTGCCGCGGCCGGTCTCGTCTGGCAGCGGCACTTCGATGGCTTGATCGATGCGGCCGGGGCGACCCGCGAGAGCTCCCTCGAGGTCCTCCGGCCGGTTGGTGGTCAGGACGAACAGGATGTCGGCGTCTTCCTTCAGCCCGTCCATCTCGTTGAGCAGCTTGTTCAGCATGGATTCCTCACACGGCCCCATGTCATCGCGGTCGCGGGCGATGAGATCGACATCCTCGATCACCACCATCGACGGCTGGAGCAACCGTGCCAGGCTCATATAGGCGCCGAGCAGACCGATCTGCTCGGCCGTGATGATCAGCGTCGTATGCCCGGGCAAATGCGTTGCGAGATAACGGATCGTGTGGGTCTTGCCAGTGCCCGGCGGCCCGTACAGCAAGATGCCTTTGCGTGTCGATTGACCCAGCCGGCGCAATTGGTCTCGGGTGTTGACGAAGGTCAGAACGTTGCGATCGAGCAGCCGCAGGGTCTGCTCCGGCAGGATCACCTCGTCGCGCGCGACCTGCGGCAAGCGATGCACCGTGATGCCGCGCGAGCGACCGCGATAGTCGGAGTCGGCATCGAGCGACAGGATCTTGCCGCGATAGGTCCGCGCAGCCTGTACGGCTTCTTCCAATTCATTGAAGCATTGCTGGACCAGAGCCGCGCCTGCGGAACCTGAGGGTACCAGGATTTCGATCCGAATTCCGGGCTCGCGACTGTATTCGCGGTGTGCGCAGAGCAAAACCGCATAGCGGAGATGATCCTGCTCACACAGCCACAGCCCGTTATCCAGACACTTGACCGGGCTCTTCTCGCCTACGTCGACGTCGGAATATTGCAGCGGGGCAATCGCGATCGCATAGCGGCCCTCCTTGAGCAGTCGTGGAATCGACAGCGTTTCGTAGCGCTGCTCCTCGTTTAATCCCACCAGCCGGATGGCCTTGCCGAAGAGCCGGTCGACGGCGGCCTGGAGATCGACCCGCATGTGGCCAGGAAACTGGCGGATCGTGGTCACGAGTTTGCTGCGCGCGGTGCTGGCAAGGTGCCAATCGAGAACGTCGCAAGCAAAGTCGAAATCTTCCTCTTGTTCGTTCGAGGGTTCATCCGCCGCACGCATGCAGTCGCTGCACAGCCAGACCGTTCGGTCGCCGATACGAACGTCGATCTGTCCCTCAGGCTTGCCACAGAGTTCGCAAGGAGTCTTGACCGCCTCTAGCGTGACCTGCAGTTGGTGGCCGGCCAATTCGATGGATTGTTGCGCAGATTTGAAAAGGGCTTCGGCAACCGATTGCGGGTAAGGTCCGCAAACCGCTTTTTCCTTCTGCTCGATCTGGGTGATCAGCGCGGTCGCTTCACGGTCTGATTTGCCGAAAACCTGCCGAAGCAGATCCATCACGAATTGGTCCGGCGTATCATCGTCATTATGAATTACGAGCTGGGTCGGCTGATTCTCGCCACGCATACTGTTCATCACGAAAGGTCTCCGGGACAATCTATGATTGAATAGAACGAATAGGGAACATAAAAGGAAGCGGCCGTCAAGCGTGACGGCGGCGGCTAATTGCGATTGGTGGGTGAGGTCCTGGTGCGCCGGGGCGGCCCTGTTCCTCGACGACTGCCGCGGCACATGTCCAGCTGCCGTCCTTTGACAATCTGATCCGCCTCGATTATCTATTTCGCATGCGAAATAAAGACGCGGGCGCGAGACACCATCGGTTGATCTACCTGTTGAGCGTGGCGCAGCGGCGCGTGCAGCGCTGGATGGCGGCGCAGCCTTCGAGCGAGGTCACGCCGGCGCAAGCGGGGCTGCTGTTCATCCTCGGCAAGCAGAACGGCGTCCTGATGGGTGAGGTGGGCGCGGCGCTCGACATGGGGCCGGCCGGCATCTCGGGGCTGGTCGACCGTACGGCGGCGGCTAAACTGGTCGAGCGGCGCGCGGATCACGAGGATGGTCGCGCCTGGCGCGTCTGGCTGACGCCGAAGGGGCGGACGGCACTGGCGCAGGCGAAGGCCAGCGCGGCACAGATCAACGCGGCGTTGACGGACGGATTCACCAGTGCGGAGATCGATATCGTCGCGCGCTGGCTGACCAGCATTCAGGACAAGTTTCCAAGACAGCTTTCAACAGAGCTTTCTAGAGATCCATAGGAATAGAGGAGAGACCCATGACCGAGCACGTCCGGATCCGGAACGACGGCGGAATTCTCACGCTCACGCTGGCACGCCCCGACAAGAAGAATGCGCTGACGGATGCGATGTACGGCAAGCTCGCCGATGCCATCGAATCAGCCGAGCACGATCCGTCGGTCCGCGTGATCCTGATCCGCGGCGAAGGCGACATGTTTACCGCCGGCAACGATGTCGGCGAGTTCGCGGCGGTCGCGGCGGGCAAGTCGGAAGGAAGCCGCAACGTCGTGCGCTTCATCCAGTCGCTGGCGCGCTGCTCCCGGCCCTTGGTGGCCGCGGTGCAGGGCCGCGCCGTCGGCGTCGGCACCACGATGCTGCTGCATTGCGACCTCGTCGTGCTTGCCGACAACGCGCAATTGTCGACGCCCTTCGTCAGCCTCGCACTGGTGCCGGAAGCAGCCTCCAGCCTGCTGATGCCGGCGCGCATCGGCTATGCGCGGGCCTACGAGATGTTCGCGCTGGGCGAGACGGTGCCGGCCAAATCCGCGCTGGAATGGGGGCTCGCCAACCGCGTCGTGCCGCTCGACAAGCTCGATGCCGAGGCGCTCGCGCTGGCGCAGCGTCTTGCCCGTCAGCCGGCCGGCGCACTCACCGCCACCAAGAAGCTGATGCGCAACGGCGAGACGCTGGTCGCGCAGATGAATGCCGAAGGCGAGCAGTTCGGGCTGCGCCTGCGCACCGCTGAGGCGCGCGAGGCCTTCACGGCGTTCACGGAACGCCGCCCGCCGGATTTCACCAAGGTTGCGTGATATCCGGGACTGCGCTGAGGCTCGTCGGGCCGGAAACTCACGCCCATTCGATTAAAACCTTAACGGAACATTGGCATGTCGCGGGCAAGGTGGCGCTCGAAAGAATAGGCCCCCGACCCAGGCCCCCGACACCATGGCAATGTTTAAGAAATCAGTAAGTTCGCTCCTTCTGACCTTGATGGCCCTGCTGGCTGCGGGTGCGCTGGCCTCCACGGCGATCCAGATGGTTGGGGCGTTCGGCCGCTATAGCGACAGCCTCGAGACCGCGCGGCTTGCCGCGGCCGACAAGGCGATCTTCCATGGCGTGCTGGCGCTGCGCAACAATCGCGGCGATGCCCAGAGCGCGATCCTCGGCGAGGATGATCCGCGAGCAAAACTCGAGGCGGCGGAGAAGGCCGAGCAGGGCGGCTATGACGCCATCGGCGCCGCGCTCGCCACCGTCGATTTCGCCCGCCGCGACGAACTCGCTGGCACATTGAAGCAGGGCTGGAGCGCCGCCGCGCCGCAATTCCAGCTGTTCTACGACGAGGCCAAGCGCCCGCGCGCCGAACGCAAGATCGAGCGGACCAACTCCTGGTATGATGCCGTCACCAAGGTGATCGAAACGGCCAACCTCGCCTCCACCGCGGTGTCGAACCGTGCCTGGATGAATGACCCTTTCATCGCCCGCATGATCCAGGTCCGGCGCTTCGCCTGGCAGGTGCGCGACCGTTATGGGATCCATTGTTCGTCGCTTCGCTCCAACGTCAACAGCAGCAAGCCGCTCGACGACGCCCAGAAGCGGTCAGTGGCGCAATGGGATGGCACGATCGCCTCCGGCTGGGCAGGCATGGCCGAGTTGCTGGCCTCGCCCGACGTGGCGGCGGAGCTGGTGACGGCCGCGACGGACGCGAAGGCCAAGACCGACGGTGCGCTCAAGCAGATCGGCGACCTCACCAAGAATTTCGACGGCAGCGGTAAGCCCGCGATGCCCGCCGCGGAATGGAATACGCTGTGTCAGTCACCCTTTGCGTCCATCGTCGCGGTGGCCAACAAGGCGCTCGACCAGTCAATCGTCCGGGCGGAAACGGTGCAGGCCAAGGCGCTCACCAATCTCGTCGTGCAGTCGCTCGCGTTCCTGCTCGCGCTCGCCGTGACCCTGACCGGCGTGTACGTGGTGCGCAATCGCCTGATGCGCCCGGTGCGCGCCATCCTGGACGCGATCGCCAAGATCAGCGCCCGCGACTACGCGACGCCCGTCCCGCAATCCAGGTATCCCGACGAGTTCGGCACCATGGCGGCCGCACTCGAAAGCCTGCGCGAGAGCGCGGCGACCGCGGAACGCCTGGGCCAGGAGCGCGAATCGCAGCAGGCGCTCCAGCTCGCCCGCTCCGGCACCGTCGATGCGGCCTGCCGCAGTTTCGACGACACCGTGCAAGCCGTCATTCACAGCGTTGCGGCGTCGACCAAGGAGCTCGATGCCACCGCGACGGACGTCCGCTCACTGGTTTCGGAATCGAGCAGCCAGACCGCGGCGGTCTCCTCCTCCGCCGAGCAGGCCACCAACAATCTCGAGACCATCGCAGCGGCGACCGAAGAACTCTCGGCGTCCGTCGGCGAGATCTCCGCGCAGGTGCAGGCCAGCGCCCGCGAGGCCCGCGAAGCCGTGTCGCAGGCAGCGCAGACCAATGCGACGGTCGAAATCCTCGATCAGACCGCTGGCCGCATAGGCGAGGTCGTGAAGATGATCAACGCCATCGCAGGGCAGACCAATCTCCTGGCGTTGAACGCCACCATCGAAGCCGCGCGCGCGGGCGAGGCCGGCCGCGGCTTCGCCGTGGTCGCCGGCGAGGTCAAGAGCCTCGCTTCGCAGACGGCGACGGCGACGGAAGAAATCTCCCGCCAGGTCGCGGAGATCCAGGGCGCGACGGGCCAGGCGGTCGCGGCCATCCGCGCGATCGGCGGCGCGATCAGCGGCATCGACGAAAAGATGACGGCGATCGCGGCAGCGGTCGAACAGCAGCGTGCGGCCACCACCGAGATCTCCCGCAACTTCCAGCAGGCCGCGCAGGGAACCCGCGAGGTCACCGACACCATCGGCAGCGTCGCCAGGCTGAACCAGGAGACGGGCAATGCCGGTTCGGTCCTGTCGGTGTCCGTGACGAAAATGTCCGCCGACGCCGATCGTCTCCGCGTCGCGGTCGAGGGCTTTTTGGGCGCGGTGAGGACCGCATAGCTTCGACAATCTTCCGTCCTTACGTCGCGCGATCGGCATTGCCGCCGATGCGCGCGGCGGGTACATCTGTGGCGCTGTGCGAGCGTCGCGGCAGATGTAAGAGATATCAGGGATGGAGAGTTCGATGCCGGTCACGCCCCACCACAAGGCCCAGCGCCCCTATCGCGGCGTGTTCCCGGTCGCACCCACCATCTTCGACGAGCGCGGCGAACTCGACCTTGAGGGACAGCGTCGCTGCATCGATTTCATGATTGACGCAGGCTCGAACGGTCTGTGCATTCTCGCCAATTTCTCCGAGCAGTTCGTGCTCACGGATGCCGAGCGCGAGACCGTGATGCATGCGGTGCTGGAGCATGTCGCGGGCCGCGTTCCCGTGATCGTCACCACCACGCATTTCAGCTCGGCCGTCTGCGCCGCGCGCAGCCGGCAGGCCGAGGCGGCCGGTGCCGCCATGGTCATGGTGATGCCGCCCTATCACGGCGCCACCTTCCGCGTGCCCGAAAAAGGCGTCGTCGAATTCTTCAAGGTGCTGTCGGGCGCGATCAAGATTCCGATCATGATCCAGGATGCGCCTGTCGCCGGCACCCCCCTGTCGGTTGAGCTGCTCGCGCGGCTGGCGCGCGATTTCGCCAACATCCGCTATTTCAAGATCGAGGTGCCGGGCGCGGCTGCAAAGCTGCGCAGCCTGATCGACGCCGGCGGCAGCGATATCGAGGGTCCCTGGGACGGCGAGGAAGCGATCACGCTGCTCGCCGATCTCGATGCCGGCGCCACCGGCGCGATGACCGGCGGCGGCTATCCCGACGGCATCCGCCAGATCGTCGATCCTTATTTCGCCGGCAAGCGTGAAGAGGCCAAAGCCGCCTACGAACGCTGGCTGCCGCTGATCAACTACGAAAACCGCCAATGCGGCCTGATCGCCTGCAAGGCGATGATGCAGGCCGGCGGCGTGATCAAGTCGGACACGGTGCGGCATCCGCTCCAGCCGTTGCACCCGGCGACGCGGGCCGGGCTGCTGGAGTTGGCCAAGGAGCGCGATGCGCTGGCGTTGAGGTGGGGGAAGTAGCGCAACGCTGTCGTCCCGGCGAAGGCCGGGACGACGCTGAGTGTGAGGTGCGCACCCTGGCCTGATCCCGCCAGCTTCCATCTGGCTGAAGGCGTCGAATTAACGCGGTTCGGGCGGTTTCCCGCAGCCCGGCGATGACATATTGTACGCTCGCCAACCTGGCCCGCGGAGCAACTCAAGACATCGCGCAACAGCTCTTCATTATGCCGCTATTCCGAACCAGGTTGGTGCGAACCAACGAAACAGGGAGGCAGTGCCATGACGATGAGGCCGGATCCCACCTTTCACGCATCGCCCAAGCTTGCGATGGAAGCTCCTGCGGAGAACTTTGCCTACACGTTGCTGCTCAGTCCGGATTTCTCGAAACCGGATGCTCTCGCGGTGATCGACGCCAAGCCGGGATCGCCGACCTACAGCCAGATCGTCCACACCGTGACGATGCCCAACAAGGGCGATGAGTTTCATCACTTCGGTTGGAATGCCTGCTCCTCCGCCTTGTCGCCGCTCACTGGGCATGCCTTCATCGAGCGGCGCTATCTCATCATCCCCGGGCTGCGCTCGTCGCGGATTTACATCATCGATACCAAGCCCGATCCGACCAAAGCCAAAATCCACAAGATCATCGAGCCCGAGGAAGTCTTCAAAAAGACCGGCTATTCGCGGCCGCACACCATCCATTGCGGGCCGGACGGCGTCTATGTGAGCACGCTCGGCGGCGGCGGCAAGGACGGCACCAACGGGCCTCCAGGCGTCTTCATCATGGATTGCGAGACGTTCGAGGTCCTTGGACGATGGGAGATCGACCGCGGTCCGCAGACGCTGCACTATGATTTCTGGTGGAACCTGCCGCGCGACTACATGGTGACGAGCGAATGGGCATTGCCGCCGCAGTTCGAGAACGGGATCGTCCCGGAAGATCTGCTGGCGAACAAATATGGCCATCGTCTCCACTTCTGGGATCTCCGCGCCCGTCGCAACGTGCAGACCATCGACCTCGGCGCCAATCATCAGATGGCGCTGGAGGTACGGCCGGCGCACGATCCGGTTCGCGAATACGGCTTTGTAGGCGTTGTGGTCGACACCACGAATCTCGAAGCCTCGATCTGGACCTGGTGGCGCGAAGGCGGAAAATTCCATGCGGAGAAGACGGCGACGATCCCGCCCGAGCCTGCGCCAAAGGAGAAGCTCCCGCCGCTGCTTCAGGGCTTTGGCGCCGTGCCGCCGCTGGTGACCGACATCGACCTGTCGATGGATGATCGTTTTCTCTATGTCTCGTGCTGGGGCACGGGTGAAATGCGCCAGTACGACGTGAGTGATCCGCGAAAGCCGAAGCTTGCGGGCTCGGTTCACATCGGCGGCATCGCGCGCCGCACCCCCCATCCGAACGGCAAGGCATTTGCGGCCGGTCCGCAGATGGTCGAGATCAGCCGGGACGGCAGGCGGGTGTACTGGACCAATTCGCTCTATTCCACCTGGGATGACCAGTTCTATCCCGATGGCGTTCCGGGTTTGGAAGTCATGGCCAATGTCGGTCGCAATGGTGGCCTCGAGCTCGACAAGAACTACTTCGTGAGCTTCCCCGACGGATATCGTGCGCACCAGATCAGGCTGGAGGGCGGCGATTGTTCGACGGACTCCTTTTGCTACCCGTCGGCCTAGATTGGGCACACGCGAGCCTCGGCTGGCTGTGGCTCGCTCTTGTTGCGAGCGGTCTCTATCACGGGGTCAATCCGGGAATGGGCTGGCCGCTCGCCGTTTCGGCCGGGCTCATGGACAAGAGCCCGCGCGCGCTCTTTCGTGCGTTGTGGGCTCTGGCCGCCGGACATCTCCTGGCAACGCTTCTCGTGCTGCTGCCATTCGCGTTCCTGCTCGTGCTGGCCGAGTGGCAGCGTTCGATCCAGCTCGGCGCGAGCCTTTTCGTCATCGGCTTCGGCGTCTATCGGCTGGTCGAGCGGCGCCATCCGCGCGCGCTGGCACGAATTCCGCCGACGCAATTGGCGCTCTGGTCATTTGCCGTTGCCATTGCTCACGGCGCCGCCTTGATGCTCGTGCCGATCTATCTCGGGCTCTGCCAGGCCTTCGAACTCGATGCCGGCCATGAGGCCGCCGGCGCGCTGATGAAGGCGAGTCTCGGGATGGCGGTTCTGGTGTCTTTGGTGCACGTCGCTGCCATGGTCAGCGCCGGCGGATGTCTGGCGTGGCTGGTCTACCGCCATCTGGGATTGAGGTTCGTCTCGCGAAGCTGGTTCAATCTGGATGTAATCTGGGCCACCAGCCTCATTCTGGTTGGCGTTGTGGCCTTCGGCTTCAATCTCGCGAGCTGGCACTGACGCTTACTGGGTCAAAGCCCACTCGCCGATGATGCGGAAGCGAGCCTTGGCGTGGTCCTGTTTGAACAGCGCGACGCGATCGATCGCAAGCGTCTTGAGGCCGAGCGCAGCAAACCTTCCCTGCAGCATTTCCAGAATCGGCCCGCGCCGCTCCACGTCGAGCCGGCCCGTCAACGTCATGTGGAAACGGAATTCCTCCATCACGTAAGGATAGCCCCAGCGGTCGAGATAGTGGCGCTGCCGTTCGCTCAGCTTCTCCGGCTTGCGCCGCGCACGGTCTTCCGCGCTCAGCGGCGCGCGGAAGGAGTCGAAGTCGCGCGCGCAATCGGCGGCGAGCTGCTGGAGTTCGCCGACCGGCTCCCCGGGAATGACGGCGATGAAGCCGCTGATGGAATCGACGACCGGGCGGATCACCGGAATTGCGCGTGCCCTGCCGGCGAATGTCGCGCAGGCCGCAACAAGCTCGACCTCGCGCCTGTCGGACGCCAGCGCCATCGGCGCCTTCAGCGTGGCGTGAAAGCCGTATTTGCGGGGATCGGCGGTGACATCACGCCAGTCCGGCGCGAGACGCGATGCGTCGGCGGGAAACGGCAGCTCGTTGCCGGTATAGGCATCGTAGCCGAGCAACTCCGCGCCGAAGCGGGTGAGCGCGCTGTCGCTGCCTGCGGCAAAATAGATCGCGTAGCGGGGGAAACTCGTCATCGTCCGAGCATAGCGGGTTTATGCCGCGGCGACAGCTTGGCGCGGGGTAGCTGGCATGCCAAGCAACCGCGTCGCCTCGGTGAGATGCACGAGCTTGCCGCCTGATATCACGGCGATCAGCCGCGGCCGCAGCGGCATGCTGTCGTCGACCAGCAGAATGTCCGCGCGCCGGCCTTCCGCGAGCACGCCGCGATCTGCAAGACCGGTCGCGCGCGCGGGCGCGGCGGAGACCAGATTCCAGGCCTCGGTCAGCGGCAGCACGCCATCGGCGGCGAGCCGGAACGCAGCGAGCAGCTGCGCGGGATAGTAGTAGTCCGAGGCCAGAACCGAGCAGAGCCCTTTGGCGATCATGTCGGATGCCCTGGTCCAGCCCGTGTGGCTGCCTCCGCGCACGACGTTCGGCGCGCCGTAGACGATGGCGTCACCGTGGCTTGCTGCCGCCCGCGCTGTCTCCTCGTTGATCGGAAACTCCGCAATCGCCACGCCCATGGCGCGAAAGCCTTCGCGCATCGCGGGCGTCGCATCATCGTGCGAGAGCATCCGCACGTCGGCGGCGCGGGCCGTCGCGGCCAGCCGTGACACGGAAGCCGGCACATCCGCGGCGCGGGACATTATGTGTCCGACCAGCCGGTCGAATTCCTCGCTCGACAGGCCGGTGCGCTCCACCATGCGATTGCGCTTGCGCGGCTTGGCCATGTCCCCAACCGTGCCGTCCATGTGGTCGTTGAAGGCGAACAGGTCGACGCGGCCCTCAGTGAGCCATTGGCTGATCTCGGTTTCGGCGTCGAGATTGTAGGTCTCGTGGCGCAGGTGAAAGCGGGTGTCGGCGGCGAATTGCGGGCGCTGCCGTTCGATCGCCTCCATCAGGCTGCGCGCATTGCCGGCGCTGCGCAGGCCCGGCTCCCACGAACAGGTCGTGGCGTGAAAAACCGTGGTGATGCCGTTGCTGATCGCCTGGCGGTCGCTGTCGGCGAGCGCGACGTCGATCGGGAAATCGACCCCGGCGCGCGGCATCATCTGTCGCTCGAAGGCATCGCCATGCAGATCGACGATGCCCGGCAGGACCAGCAGATCGCGCGCCTTGATCGCCAGCCGCGCCCGGCTGCGCGAGGCATTGATCTCTGCGATGTCCGTTCCGGACACGAGAAGCGACGTTTCGGCGAACTCGGAGCCGATCAGGGCCCGCCCGCCCTCGAGGAATATGTCTGTCACGCGACCGCGCTTCGTTTGCTGGCAGAAGAGGGTGCCCCTGCTTCGTATGCCGTGAGGAAATCCTCAATCCCGAGCTTGCGGAAATTGGGCAGGGCTTCACGCAACTTGTCGTGATCCCAGTCCCACCAAGCGAGCCTCGCAAGCCGCCCCGCAACCTCTTCCGAGAACCGCCGGCGCACGATGCGCGCCGGATTGCCGGCGACGATGGTGTAGGCCGGAACGTCCTTGGTGACGATGGCGCCGGCCGCGATCACCGCGCCGGTGCCGATGTTGCGGCCCGGCAGAACGATCGCGCCATGGCCGATCCAGACGTCATGGCCGATATGGACGTGATGCTGGCGCCGCCAGTCGAAGAATTCCGTGTCGTCGCTCTCGCCTTCGAAATAGGCGCTCGAACGATAGGTGAAGTGCGCCTGCGTGGCGCGTTGCATCGGGTGATTGCCCGGATTGATCCGTGTCATCGCCGCGATCGAGCAGAATTTTCCGATGGTGGTGTAGGTGATCTGGGCGTCGTTCACGACATAGGAGTAATCCCCCATCGTCACCTCGTGCAGCATCGTGCGCGCGCCGACCTCGGTGTAGGCCCCAAGCCTGGCGTCGTGCAGCTTCGCGGAGGGATCGACAGTCGGCTGGACCGAAAGAGCTTTGGCGGCCATGTTGAATCCGAACGAGAGGGCGGGCGTTTCTCTTCGAGCGGCTTGACGACAATGTCATGACGACGCCATGACAGGGGATGAACAGGAGATGAGGTGTGTAGGATCGCCGCACCGCAACGTCCGTGTCACACAAGTGTCAAGCGCCGGCGTTAGCGGTGGGTCCCAGCTACTCTGGAGCCCTGCATGCTGGTGGTTGAAGGTCTGACGTGTCGCTTCGGCGTGAAAGCCGCGGTGGACGACGCCTCGTTTCAAGTCTCTCCCGGCGGCTTCGTCGGCGTGATCGGACGCTCCGGCGCCGGCAAGTCGACCCTGCTGCGGACCATCAACCGTCTCGCGACCCCTGCACAGGGCCGCATCCTGTTCGACGGCCTCGACGTCACGGCGCTGCGCGGCAAGGAGCTGCGGCAGTGGCGGGCGCGCTCGGCGATGATCTTTCAGCAGTTCAATCTGGTGGGCCGGCTCGATGTGCTCACCAACGTCCTGATGGGACGGCTTGCGACGATGCCGGCCTGGCGCTCGCTGTCGCAGACCTGGCCCGAGCAGGACAGGGCGCTGGCGATGTCCGCGCTCGAACAGTTCGACATTGCCCCGCTCGCGGCCCAGCGCGCCGATCAGCTCTCCGGCGGCCAGCAGCAGCGCGTCGCGATTGCCCGCGCGCTGGTGCAGCAGCCCGACATCATCCTCGCCGACGAGCCGATCGCCTCGCTCGATCCGCGCAACACCAAGATCGTCATGGATGCGCTGCTGCGCATCAACAAGCACTTCGGCATCACGGTGCTCTGCAATCTGCATTCGCTCGACCTGGCGCGCAGCTATTGCGACCGCCTGATTGGCATGGCGCAGGGCCGCGTGGTGTTCGACGGCGCGCCGGCCGAGTTGACCGACCACGTGGCGCGCGAGCTCTACGATCTCGAAGCCGCCGAAGTCATGGGCGGCACGCCTGCACCGCTGCGACAGGGCATTCCGGCGCTTGGAAGGGCGGCCGCCGCCTGAGCTGCGCCGCATCAGGACTTACCAATTTTGCGTCAACCGACCTCAACCAATGAAGAGGCTATCATGATTACTCGCAGATTGATTCTCGCCGGCGCCGCCGCGCTCGCGTTGACGACTTCGGCCTCCGCCGAAGACTGGAAAGCCAAATATCCCGAGCTGACCTTCGCGGTCATTCCGGCGGAAAACGCCTCGGGCGTGACCGAGCGCTGGGCGCCGTTCATGAGCTATCTCTCCAGGGAATTGGGCGTGAAAGTCACGCTGCGCATCGCCAACGACTACGCTGCCGTAATCGAAGGCCAGCGTGCCGGCAACATTCACATCGCGAGCTACGGCTCGGCCTCGTTCGCCCGCGCCCGCCTGACCGGCGTCAAGACCGACGCCTTCGCCAACGACATCAACTCCGACGGCTCCACCGGTTATTACTCGGTGTTCTTCGTCAAGGCGAGCAGCGCCTACAAGAGCATCGACCAGCTCAAGGGCAAGAACCTCGGCCTGGTCGACCCGAACTCGACCTCCGGCAACAACGTGCCGCGCTTCGAGCTCGACAAGATGGGCATCGCGGACGCCGACACCTATTTCAGCAAGGTCGTCTTCACCGGAAGCCACGAGAACGCGATCCTGGCGCTGGCGCAGGGCACGGTCGACGTCGCGGCCAACCAGTGGACCAGCGACAACGACTCGACATTAGCGCAGATGCTGACCAAGGGCATGCTGAAGAATGCCGATGGCTCGGCGATGAAAAAGGACGATTTCCGCATCATCCACAAGTCGGCGCCGATCATCAACGGTCCGTATGCCTACAATTCCGACCTGCCGGAAGAGGCCAAGGCCGCCATCGCGAAGGCGTTCTTCGACGCGCCGGCCAAGGACAAGGCTGCCTTCGACCGCCTACAGGACGGCCAGAAGAAAGGTTTTCATCCCGCGACCACCAAGGATTGGGATGGCACGATCGAGCTGATCAAGTTCGTCGATGCGCTGCGTAAGAAGAAGGCGTCCTGAGTTTCGGGACGATGCCACTGGAGCCGGGTCGATGGACCCGGCTCTTTCTCTTTGATCGACCACCTTTCCTGATCAGATGACCGTCGCGGTTTCGATTCTCCCCGAGCAGCAGCTCGCCGTGCTCAACGCCGCCTATCGCCAGGCGGTGGCGCGCAAGCGGCTCCGAATCCTGTCTGGAGCCGTGATCTTCGCCGCAGCACTGTGTCTGGCCGCGATCGGCGCTGAAGTGAATCTGCGCACGCTGTTCGCCCACTTTGGCAACTTCATCAGCTATTTCGACCGCATCCTCACACTCGACACCGGCCAGCGGGTCTGGACCGATGTCGGCGAGTGGCTGTGGGGCTGGCGCAAATGGCTGAGGATGCTGGGCGAGACTTTGCTGATCTCCTATGTCGGCACGCTGATCGGCGCGACTCTTGCGTTCTGCCTGAACTTCTTCGCCGCTGAAAACACCTCGCCCGCGCCCTGGCTGCGTTTCATGGTGCGGCGCCTGCTCGAATTCGCGCGCACGGTGCCCGGCATCGTGTTTGCGCTGATCTTCGTGATCGCCTTCGGGCTCGGTCCGATGGCCGGCGTGCTTGCGATCGCGATCCACTCCACCGGCGCGCTCGGCAAGCTGTTCTCGGAGATCGTCGAGAATGCCGACATGAAGCCGGTCGAAGGCGTCCGCTCGACCGGCGCAAGCTGGCTCTCCTGCATGCGCTTCGCCATCCTGCCGCAGGTCACGGCAGGCTATGCCAGCTACGCGCTGCTGCGGTTCGAGATCAACGTCCGCGAGGCCTCCGTGATGGGCTTCGTCGGTGCCGGCGGCATCGGCCAGGAGCTCGTCGTCGCCATCCGCAAGTTCTATTACTCCGACGTCAGCGCCATCCTGCTCACCATCATCGTCACGGTCTTCATCATCGACATCAGCACCGGATGGCTGCGCGGCCGTCTGTTCGGCAAGGAGGCGCGGACGTGACGGGACCGCAGGAGACCGACACTGCGGCGCTTCGCGCGCGCTATCCTGACGTGTTCGACCGGCCGGCCTCGGCGCGGCTCGCCATGCCGGCGATGAGCGTCGCGGCGCTCGCGATCCTGATTTACGGCCTCGTCGATCTCGACTTCTCGCCGTCGCGGTTCGTCGCGGGCCTCAACCAGCTCGGCTGGATCAGCCTGATGATGATCCCGCCGGATCCCGGCTCGTCGCTGCCGGTCTATCTGAAGGCGCTGGGCGAGACGCTGTCGATCGCGCTGCTCGGCACAACGCTCGCCGCGCTGTTCGCACTGCCGGTCAGTCTTCTTGCGGCGCGTAATGTCGTGCCATCAAAGCTGCTGCGCTTTCCGGTCCGACGTTTCCTGGATTCGATTCGCGGCGTCGACACGTTGATCTGGGCGCTGGTGTGGATCAACGTGGTCGGGCTCGGCCCGTTTGCCGGCGTGCTCGCCATCGCCGTGTCGGATTTCGGCGCCTTCGGAAAACTGTTCTCGGAGGCGATCGAGGGCGCCGATCAGAAGCAGGTCGAGGGCATCCGCGCCTCCGGCGGCAGCGCGCTGCACGAGATTCGCTTCGGCCTGCTGCCGCAGGTCCTGCCCGTGATTGCGGGGCAGGTGCTCTATTTCATCGAGTCGAATACGCGCTCGGCCACCATCATCGGCATCGTCGGCGCCGGCGGCATCGGCCTCCAGCTCGCCGAGCAGATCCGCGTGCTGGAATGGCAGAAGGTGTCGTTCCTGATCCTGATGATCCTGGTCGCAGTCGCCGCGATCGATTTCGTTTCGGGCAAATTGCGTTTTGCGATTATCGGGCGGCGGGCGGTGGCGTAACCTTCTTCCTTCTCCCCTTGTGGGAGAAGGTGGCGCGAAGCGCCGGATGAGGGGTCTGCATCCTCAATTCAGATCAGTGCGCGGAGGCAACCCCTCACCCGTCTCGCCGCTAGCGCGGCGAGCCACCCTCTCCCGCAAGGGGAGAGGGGCAGAGGGCAGCCAGTTCACCCGTTCTCCACCAGAAATTCCACCCGCTCCGCGGCAAAGCGCGAATGCTTGGTCACCAGCGGCTTGCCGTCGAGATCGTGATCGGTGGCGTCGACCACCAGGATCGGCCGTCCCAGCGCCAGATCGAGCCGTGCGGCGTCGGTTGCGTCGACGATACCGGCGGTGATCCGGGTCGCGCCGCGGCGATAGTCCCGGACGCCGTAATGCTCGAGCAATTTCGTCATCGAGCGGGTCGCGGCAAAGACGTCGCCCGCAGCCGGGAATAGCTGCGCCGACAGCCACGTCGTGGAGACACAGATCGGCGTGCGGTCGGCGAGGCGCATCGCCTCGATCCGGACCAGCGGTGCGCCGGTCTTGAGGCCAAGCTCCCGCGCGAGTTCGCGGGTCGCAACGTCAGCGGACGCCTCGATCAGCCGGCCATGCGGTTCGCGGCCGTCCGCGCCGACGATCTCGGAGAAACGGGTCCGCGAGCGCAGTGGATAAGCGAGCTTCTGCGCCTCGACATAGGTTCCGCTGCCGCGTTCTGCCCGCACGATGCCGCGCTCGGCAAGCGCGGCCAGCGCGCGTCGCACGGTGTGGCGGTTGACGCGATAGGTTTCGGCGATCTCCACCTCGCCCGGCAGCTTGTCGCCCGCCGCAAAGCGGCCGTCGGCGATGCCGCGCTCGATGCCGTCGGCAACGAGACGCCACAACGCGACGCCGGAGGAGGCTGTGTCCTGCATGCTCATGTGGCCGGGAAGCTACTCCAGAAATCACGCCTTTGTCACGAAACAGTCATGGCGCTCCGCTATCAAGTTGTCTAGTATCATAGACAACTTGGATTCGGCAAGTTCTGCAGAGAAGTCGGTGGATGCGGTGACCCAGCACAATAATCAGCAAGCCCAGCGCAAGGCCGCAATGGCCGTGCTGGCGCACGCGGAGGCGGACGAGATCGCCGCTCGCCTCCAAGCTCTCGCTTTGCCGGCGCATCAGGATCTGCGCGCGCCGGAAAACGGCCTCGTCATGCTGCGCGGCCGGGTCGGCGGCGATGGTGCGCCGTTCAACCTCGGTGAAGCCACGGTGTCGCGCGCCGCGGTGCGGCTTGCGAGCGGCGAGGTCGGTTTCGGCTACACGCTCGGTCGCGACGGCGAGAAGGCGCGGCTGATCGCGCTGTGCGATGCCCTGGTGCAGTCCCGCGATTTCGCCGGCGCGGTGGAGCGGGACATTATCGCGCCGTTGCGTGAGCAGCTTATGGTCAGGCGCAAGCAGGTGGCGGCCCAGACCGCCGCGACGAAGGTTGATTTCTATACCATGGTGCGCGGTGAGGGGTGAGATCATGACCACGATTGCGGAACTGCCCCCCGGGTTCGCCGACAAGGTGCTGTCGGCGCAATCGACCTTTCGTTCGGTCATGGACGCGATGGCCCGGCCGGGGTCGGTCCAGCGCATCGTGCCGACATCAGGAGCGCCTCATGTGATGATGCGCGGCACGGCCGCGATCGCGTTGACGCTGTTCGATCACGACACGCCGCTCTGGCTCGATGCGCGCATGCATGAGACTTCCGACGTCGTGAAATGGCTGAAATTCCATACTGGTGCGCCGGTGGTGCAGGATTCTTCCATCGCCAGCTTCGCGCTGATCAGCGACGGCGGGGCGCTGCCTTCGCTGGAGCGCTTCGCGCTCGGCACCAGCGAATATCCGGATCGGTCGACCACGTTGATCCTGCAGGTCGAGAGTCTGGACGGAGGGCGGAGCTTCGAGCTGCGCGGCCCCGGCATTGACGGTGTCGCGACGCTCCAGGCTTCGATCAAGCCGTTCGACCTGTTCGAGCGCCTGCGCGTCAACGAAACGCTGTTTCCGCGCGGCATCGATGTGGTGCTGGTCGCAAATGATGCCGTGGTTGCGATTCCGCGCACCACGCGTGTCGTGAGCAAGGGAAGCTAAGCATGTATGTCGCAGTCAAAGGCGGCGAACGCGCCATCGAGAACGCCCATCGCCTGCTCGCCAGTGCGCGGCGTGGCGACCAAAGCGTTCCGGAAATCTCGCTCGACCAGATCTCCGAGCAGCTTGGTCTCGCCGTGGACCGCGTCATGAGCGAAGGCTCGCTCTATGATCGCGAGCTCGCGGCGCTCGCCATCAAGCAGGCGCGCGGCGATCTGATCGAGGCGATCTTCCTGGTCCGCGCCTTCCGCGCGACGCTGCCCCGCTTCGGCGCCAGCGAGCCGGTCGAGACCGGCGCGATGCGGGTACGGCGGCGGGTGTCCTCGACCTTCAAGGACATTCCCGGCGGCCAGATCCTCGGCCCGACCTTCGACTATACCCACCGCCTGCTCGATCCCTTGCTCGCCGAGGGCTTTGTGCCGGAAGCGCCGGCGACGGCCGAAGCATCGTCTGCGCCGACCCCGCGGGTGACCGACATCCTCGGCCGCGACGGGCTGATCGAATCCTCGCCTAAGGCCGAGGAAGGCGCCAGCGTCGGCGATCTCACCCGCGAGCCGCTCAATTTTCCCGCCGATCGTGACATGCGCCTGCAAAATCTCGCGCGTGGCGACGAAGGTTTTCTGCTGGCGATGGGCTATTCCACCCAGCGCGGCTACGGCCGCAACCATCCCTTCGCTGGCGAGATTCGCTTCGGTGAGGTCGAGGTTGAATTCTCCGCGGAAGACGTCGGCTTCGCCGTGCCGCTCGGCTCGATCGAGCTCACCGAGTGTCAGATGGTCAATCAGTTCAAGGGCTCCGCGACGGAGGCGCCGTGCTTCACCCGCGGCTATGGCCTCGCCTTCGGCCAGAGCGAGCGCAAGACGATGTCGATGGCGCTGGTCGACCGCGCGTTGCGTGCGCGCGAGCTCGGCGAAGAGGCACTCGCCCCCGCGCAAGACGAAGAATTCGTGATGTCGCATTCGGACAACGTCCAGGCTACCGGCTTCGTCGAGCATCTGAAGCTACCGCATTATGTCGACTTCCAGTCTGAGCTCGGCCTGTTGCGCAAGCTGCGGAAGGAATTCACTGAGGCCAATGCGCCCGATGCCATGAAGGAGGCCGCGGAATGAACGCGCCCGCCTACAATTTCGCTTATCTCGACGAACAGACCAAGCGGATGATCCGCCGCGCGATCCTCAAGGCGATCGCGATCCCCGGCTATCAGGTGCCGTTCGCCAGCCGTGAAATGCCGATGCCCTATGGCTGGGGCACCGGCGGCGTGCAGGTGACGGCCGCGATCCTCGGGCCCGAGGACGTGCTGAAGGTGATCGACCAGGGCTCCGACGACACCACCAATGCGATCTCGATCAGGAAGTTCTTTGCCAAGACCGCCGGCGTCGCCACGACGACGGCGACGATCGATGCGACCGTGATCCAGACCCGCCACCGCATTCCGGAGACGTCGCTACACGCAAATCAGGTGCTGGTCTACCAGGTGCCGATCCCGGAGCCGCTGCGCTTCCTCGAGGCGCGCGAGACGGAGACGCGGCGCATGCACGCGCTCGCCGAATACGGCCTGATGCATGTGAAGCTCTACGAGGACATCGCCCGCTTCGGCCACATCGCGACGGCTTACGCCTATCCGGTGAAGATCAATGCGCGCTACGTGATGGACCCGTCGCCGACGCCCAAATTCGACAATCCCAAGATGGACAATTGCCCGGCGCTGCAACTGTTCGGCGCCGGCCGCGAGAAGCGCATCTATGCGATCCCGCCCTATACGCAAGTTGTGTCGCTCGACTTCGAGGACCATCCCTTCGAGCCGTACCGCTTCAACGCGCCGTGCGCGTTGTGCGCCGCTGAAAATTCCTACCTCGACGAGATCGTGACCGACGACAAGGGCGGGCGCATGTTCGTCTGCTCCGACACCGATTATTGCGAGGGACGTCAGGCCGCCGGCCATCACGGCAGCCTCAGCGCCGCGCCGTACAAGGACAAGGCGCAGGAGGCATCGAATGGCTGATCAAGACATGCTCGAGAACGACGAGCCGCTGCTGGTCGCAAAATCCCTCAGTAAGTCCTATGGCCGGATCGCGGCGTGCCGCGACGTGTCCTTTGCGCTCTACCCCGGCGAGGTGCTGGCGATCGTCGGCGAATCCGGCTCGGGCAAATCGACGCTGCTGCAGCTGCTGTCGGGTCAGCTCGCGGCCAGCGGCGGTGAGGTGTCCTACCGGATGCGCGATGGCGTCACCCGCGATCTCACCACGCTGGGCGAGGCCGAGCGGCGCTTCCTGTTTCGTACCGATTGGGGCTTCGTTCATCAGGATCCCGCGCAGGGGCTGCGCATGACCGTCTCGGCCGGCGCCAATGTCGGCGAGCGGCTGATGGCGGTGGGGTGGAATCACTACGGCCGCATCCGCGATACCGCGTCGGACTGGCTGACTCGCGTCGAGATCGACATCGCGCGCATCGACGATGCGCCGCGGACCTATTCCGGCGGCATGCGCCAGCGGCTCCAGATCGCCCGCAACCTCGTCACCGAGCCGCGGCTGGTGTTCATGGACGAGCCGACCGGCGGCCTCGATGTTTCCGTGCAAGCCCGTCTGCTCGACCTCGTGCGCAGCCTGGTCGCGGAGCTGCATCTCGCGGTCATCATCGTCACCCATGATCTCGCGGTCGCGCGCCTGCTGTCGCATCGGGTCATGGTCATGAAGGGCGGCCGAGTCATCGAGACCGGCCTCACCGATCAGGTGCTCGACGACCCCCGCGAGCCCTATACCCAGCTGCTCGTCTCCTCGATCCTGCCGCCATGAGCCTTCCAACGTAATGAGCCTTGCAAGAAGAGTTCTCCAATGACCGCCATGATCGACATCGCCGACGCCAACAAGACCTTCACGATGCACCTGCAAGGTGGCATCGAGCTGCCCGTGGTGCGCGGCGTGACCTTTCACGTCAATCCCGGCGAATGCGTCGTGCTGTCGGGGCCATCAGGCGCCGGAAAATCGTCGATCCTGAAGATGATCTTCGGCAATTATCGTTGCGATTCCGGCCGGATCGGCATCCACCATCGCGGCGCGCTGGTCGATCTCGCCACCGCCGAGCCGCGGCAGGTTCTCAACATCCGCCGCGCGACCATTGGCTATGTCAGCCAGTTCTTGCGCGCGGTGCCGCGCGTCGCGACCGTCGACGTGGTCGCCGAGCCGCTGATCGTCAACGGCCTGGCGCGCGCGGAGGCGCAAGCCCGTGCTGGCGAACTGTTGCATCGCCTCAACATCCCCGAGCGGCTCTGGCAGCTTCCGCCCGCGACCTTTTCCGGCGGCGAGCAGCAGCGCGTCAACATCGCGCGCGGCTTCATCTCGGATCTGCCGATCCTGCTGCTCGACGAGCCGACCGCGTCGCTCGACGCCGCCAACCGCGCCGTCGTGGTCGGGCTGGTAGCCGAAAAGAAGCGCCAGGGCGTCGCCATGGTCGCCATTGTCCATGACGACGAAATCCGTCATCAGATTGCCGACCGCATCGTCGACGTCACCAGCTTCGCCGCCGCGGCCTGAAGGAAATGGACATGAACGCCAAGAAGGACATCGTGATCGCCAACGCCAGGATCGTGCTGGCGGAACGGGTGATCGAGCAGGGCTGGCTTGCCCTCGCCGATGGACGCATTGCCGAGATCGGCGAGGGCAGGGCGCCCGCGGGGGCAGAGGATGCCGGCGGCGATCTGATCATGCCCGGCTTGATCGAGCTCCACACCGATCACCTCGAGGCGCATTACGTGCCGCGACCAAAAGTGTTCTGGAATCCAGTCGCCGCCGTCGTCTCCTATGACGGCCAGCTCGCGACATCAGGCATCACGACGGTGTTCGACTCGCTCCGGGTCTGGCGCGAGGATGGCGCCGAGGAAGTCGACGGCCGCGCCGGCACGCTCGCCGCCGCAATCACGACCGCTCGCGATGCTGACCTGCTCCGCGCCGATCACTTCCTGCATCTGCGCTGCGAAATCCCGATGCCGAGCGTGGTCGAGGAGGCCAGGGAGCTGATCGACCGTCCCGACGTGCGGCTGATGTCGCTGATGGACCACACCCCCGGCCAGCGCCAGTTCCGGGACGAAGGCAAGCTGCGCGACTATTATCGCGGCAAGGGCGGCGGCAAGACCGACGCCGAGCTCGACGAGCTGTTCGCGAAGCGCTTCGAATATCAGAAGGCCCATGCCGCGACCAACATGCGCGAGATCGTGGCGCTGGCCCACAAGTACAAGATCCCGCTGGCGAGCCATGACGACACCACTGAGGAGAACGTCGTGGACGCCGTGCGCGATGGCGTTTCGGTGGCGGAATTTCCGACCACGCTGGAGGCCGCGCGCGGCCTGCACGAGGCCGGCATCGACATCCTGATGGGCGCGCCGAACGTCGTGCGCGGCGGCTCGCATTCCGGCAATATCGCCGCGGTCGATCTCGCCCGCGAGGGCCTGCTCGACATCCTGTCGTCGGACTACATCCCCTCGAGCCTTCTGATGGCCGCGCTGCACTTGCCCGAGCACGTGCCCGCCATCACTCTTCCGGCGGCGATCCGCACCGTGACGAAGGCGCCCGCGGAGGCAGTCGGCCTGTCCGACCGCGGCGAGATCGCGATCGGCAAGCGTGCCGATCTGATCCGCGTGCATGTCGCGGGCCGCGTCCCCGCGGTCCGCAGCGTCTGGCGCGAAGGAAGCCGTGTCGCATGAGCGAGGCCGTCACCGTGGCGGGAAAGACAACGGGTGCGATCGGGCCCGGGCGGCTCGTGCTCGTGGTCGGTCCCAGCGGTGCCGGCAAGGACACGCTGCTGCGGCTGGCGCGGGCAGCCTGCATCGAGGATCACGACATCGTCTTCCCGCGCCGTGTCGTGACGCGGGAATCCTCGGCCGACGAAGACAATATTGCGGTGAGCCCTGACGAATTCCGTCGCGCGCGCGAGCATGGCGAATTCGCCGTGCATTGGGAGGCGCATGGGCATTGCTACGCGCTGCCCCGCGACCTCAACGACGATATTCGTGCCGGACGCGCCGTCGTGGCCAATGTTTCGCGCACGGTGATCGGCGCGCTGCGCCAGGCCTATGCAAACGTCGTGGTGGTCGCGGTCACCGCGCCGCCGGATGTGCTGGCGCAGCGGCTTGCTGCTCGCGCCCGGGACAGCGACGGCAATATCGCCGAACGGTTGACGCGCAGCGTCGACGACGCATCGGCCCAGGCCGATGTCACCATTCTCAACGCGCACAGCGCGGAATATCATGGCCGCCAGCTTCTGCGCGTGATCAGGAATCAAGGCTGGCACGAATAGCCGGCACAACAAGGAGACTGGAATGTCGGTGATCGAAACGGTCGAGCAGCTGGAGGCCATCTACGGCGTCACCAACGACGCCTCGACCGTGAAAGTCGCCGACCACGTCACCCCACTCTATCGCGTCTTCATCGAAAAGGCCCCGTTCGCCGCGCTCGCTACCATCGGACCCGAGGGGATCGACTGCTCGCCGCGCGGCGATCTCTCCGGCTTCGTCCGCATTCATGACCCAAAGACGCTGATGCTGCCGGATCGCCGCGGCAACAACCGGGTCGATTCCTTGCGCAACATCGTGCGCGATCCCAGGGTGTCCCTGATGTTCCTGATCCCCGGCTCCGGAAATGCGGTTCGGGCCAATGGCCGGGCGCATCTGTCCATCAATCCCGAGCTGCTCGCCTCGTTCAAAGTCGACGGCAAGGCGCCGCGCAGCGTGATGGTGATGACGGTCAACGAAATCTACTTCCAGTGCGCCCGCGCCATCGTCCGCTCCGATCTCTGGAATCCCGACAAGCGCATCGACCCCAAGACGCTGCCGACGCCCGGCCAGATCCTCGCCGAGATGAGCGAGAACAAGGTCGGCGGCGCGGAGTATGATCGCGCCTGGCCCGAGCGTGCGGCCGCGACGATGTGGTGAGTTCGTTCTTCCCCTCTCCCCTTGCGGGAGAGGGTGGCTCGCCGCGTAGCGGCGAGACGGGTGAGGGGTCTCTCTCCGCGTGCGACTCTCTTGAGGATTCGCGGAGGCAAACCCCTCATCCGGCGCTTCGCGCCACCTTCTCCCGCAAGGGGAGAAGGAAGAACTCATCGCGAGATGAATTCGTTTGCTGGCGCTCGCACGCGGAGACGCGCCCCTGCGCGCTCATCGCAATTACGGATAGTCATTTCATTGACCGTTCGCGCTAAACGCGCGATATTCGACGCATCGAAACTGCTCCTCGAGCCAAAGCCGCGATATGAGAACCGATCACCAGCGCAGTAACAATGACATGCATGCGTGCATGACGCGGCGCTGTTTCTCGGCGGCCACCGGCGCATGTTGTTGTTGCTGACCGCCGCCTCCTAGCAGCACCTCACCCAGCAAATCCCAAGAAGCAAATCCAAAGACAGGAACGCCGAGACCCGGCGGACGAGCAGTCATGTCCCGAACTCAATCGAATGCCTACATCATCGAGATCCACGACCGCGCCGCCGGCATCGTCACGAGGGATACGCGCGGCTTCCGCTTCTTCTCCTCCGAGCGTCTGTTCGACAGCCTCGAAGGCCGCCAGTTCCGCTCGGCGCGCGAGGCGGAGCGCGCCGCCCGTGCGGTATTCTCCGAGCGGGGCCGGCGCGCGAACTGATCAGCTCCGGCGGCGCGCCCTGGTGCGTGCCGCCTTCTTTGCGGCGGTGGAGCGGGCCTTGGCGCCCTTGGTGCGGCTCGCCTTGCGCGCGGCGGCTGAACGCGACGCGGCCGTTCGCCGGCTCGCGGCACGTTTGCCCTGCTTCGACAGTGCACTGCGCGAGGCGGTCGAGCGCGGCTCCTTCTTCAAAACCTTTTCGACTGCTTGCGACACGCGCGGCCGGCGCTTCGGGGTGCGCTTGCCCTGACCGACCTCGTAGGCATATTTGGCGCTGCGTCGCGTCGATTTCTTGACGCTTCCCTTGCGCGGTGGCGGCAGATCGATGCCGGCGCGGCGCGCTTCGGAGAGACCGATGGCAATAACCTGCTTCGTCGAGCGGGCGCCATGCTTGCCCTTGCGGATCTTGTCGATCTGGTCCTTGACGAATTCGCCGGCCTGCGTGCTTGCCGATTTACCGGCACGCTTGTCTTGCCTGGCTTTGCGAATGACTTCCTGTCTTGGCATGGGTCCTGTTCCCTCGATCTTCACAGGGATATCTGACCGCAACGCGCAAGATGGATGATTGATCCTGTCAGTTCCGGAGCGCAGCCAACAACTCATCCGGGCGTTCGGCCATGATCATGTGGCCCGCGCCGGGCACCACGACGGTCTTCGCATGCGGGATCGCGGCGGCAAGTGCCTTGCCGGCCTTCACCGGCGTCATCATGTCCCGTTCGCCGAGGATGAGCGTCGTGGGCACCTTCACGCTTGCGGCTGCTTGCAGCGCATTCGCGTAAGCATTGCAGGCCGACAAATCCCGGAACAGCACGCCCGGCTCGCAGTGTTTCAATACGGCCTGCGCGCCGCCATGCATCCACAGGCCCGGTGCGAGGCTGCCGCCGAGCTCGGCGTTGAAGCCGAGGCCCCAGATCGAGACCATGTCGTTGGCATCCTGCGAATTGGCTTCGGCCGCCTTCAGCAGATCCGGGCCGACCGTCATGGTCGCGGCCGTGCCGATCAGGCTGAGTGCGGAAACCTTGTCGGGGTGACGTGCGGCCGTCTCCAGCGAGATCAGCGATCCCATGGAATGGCCGATCAGATGCGCTTTCGTCGCTCCGGCCCCATCGAGCAGGGCCGCCGTCCAGTCGGCCATTTCGGCGATGCTGCCGAGCGAAGGTCCGGGCGAGCGGCCGTGGCCGGGCAGATCCGGCGCCAGCACGCCAAAGCCGTGATGGGCGAACCAGCGGGTGTGCAGTGCCCAGGTCGAACGGTCGAAACCGGCGCCGTGGAGGAAGACGACGGCGGGCAGGGATCTGTCGAAGTCGCGGCCGCCGGTTGCGACCAGCACCTCGGCGCCGTTGACGGAGAGCTTCATGGTGTCAGACCTTTTGCGAGATGCGCAGCGCTTGGGTGAGATCGTCGATGATGTCGCTTGCGGTCTCGATGCCGACCGAGAGTCGCACCAGCTCCTCGCCGATGCCGGAGGCCTTGAGCTGCTCGGCGTCCATCTGCTGGTGCGTGGTCGAGGCGGGGTGGATCACCAGCGTCTTGGCGTCGCCGACATTGGCGAGATGACTGATCATGCGCAGCGATTCGATGAATTTGCGGCCCGCGGGCCGGCCCCCCTTGATGCCGAAGGAGACGATCGAGCCGGCGCCGCGCGGCAGTAATTGTTTTGCGAGCTGGTAGTCCGCATGATCTTCCAGCGAGGGATGCAGCACCCAATCGACCGCCTTGTTGGCTTTCAGTGCTTCCAGCACGAGGTGCGTGTTCTGCATGTGGCGGTCCATGCGCACGCCGAGCGTCTCGACGCCCTGCAACAGCTGGAAGGCGTTGGTCGGCGATAGACAAGCGCCGAAATCGCGCAGGCCTTCGGTGCGCGCGCGCATGATGAAGGCGGCGGTGCCGAACTGCTCGTCGAAGACGATGCCGTGATAGCCGCCATAGGGCTCGGTCAGCACGCCGAATTTTCCGGATGAGCGCCAGTCAAAACGACCGCCGTCGACGATGGCGCCGCCGATCGCGATGCCGTGGCCGCCGATCCATTTGGTCGCCGAATGCATGACGATGTCGGCGCCGAGCTCGATCGGACGGCTGAGATAGGGCGTGGCAAAGGTGTTGTCGATCAGCAGCGGAATCTTCGCGTCATGCGCGATCGAAGCGACTTTCGGAATGTCCAGCACCTCGAGCCCGGGATTGCCGATGGTCTCGCCGATCATCAGCTTCGTGTTTGGCTTGATCGCCGCGCGGAACGCGTCGAAATCGCGCGGCTTGACGAACGTTGTGGTGATGCCGAAGCGCGGCAGCGTGTGCGCCAGCAAATTGATGGTGCCGCCATAGAGCGAGCTCGATGCCACGATATGGTCGCCGGCGTTCAGAAGCGTGGCGATGGCCAGATGCAGCGCCGCCATGCCGCTCGCGGTGCAGATCGCGCCGACGCCGCCTTCCAGCGCCGCAAGCCGTTCTTCCAGCACGCCGGTGGTCGGATTGGAGATGCGCGTATAGATGTGGCCGGCGCGTTCGAGATTGAACAGCGCGGCGGCGTGATCGGAATCCTGGAACACGTAGGACGTGGTCTGGTAGATCGGCACCGCGCGGGCGCCGGTCGCGGGATCCGGATGCTGGCCCGCATGCAGGCTCAGGGTCTCGAAGGCAGGCGGTTTTGGCGCGGGCATGCGGGGCCTCGTTGCTCGGTCGGCGGAGGCGGCTCTTGTGCCATAAAATGGCGCGCGGCGTCAGCCCATTGACAGCGTTGTCTAACCCCGGATCGCCTGCTCGATGATCCGCGCCTCCCGCAGCAGGATCTCCGCGACCTCCTGTTCGCGTCGTGGGCCGAGCCTGGTGCGAACGGCGGAGACGGTCATGGCGGCAGCGGGACGGCCGTCCGGGGTCTTGATCCAGGTCGAGATCGACTTCGTGCCCTGCACGAGACCAATTTCCCTCATGCCGTATCCCAGCCGTCTTGCGGCGGTGACCTGGCCCAGCACCGTCGCAACATCGGTCCGGTAGGCCTCCAGTCTCTTCTCGTTGGCTGCGACGATTTTTCGCGCGTCCTGCGCCGGCATCGCGGCGAGGATGGCGACGCCTGCGCTGGAGACGCCGAGCGGTCGGCGCGCGCCGACCTCGATCGACAGCACCTGGATCGGATAGACGCCAATCCGGCGATCGACGCACAGCGTGTCATTGCCGGTCCGCACCGTCAGGAACAGCGTGTCGCCGATCTCGGCCGAGGCGCGTTGCAGCGACGGATTTGCCGCGATCAGCAGCCGCGACGGCCGAGGCCGTGCGAGCGCGAGCTCCGGCACCTGGTTTCCGATCGCGTAGCGGCCGGTCCGGTCATGCCGTTCGACGATGCCTTCCTCGATCAGCACGTGGACGATGCGGTGCACGGTCGGGCGGGTGAGGCCGGTCGCCCGCAATACCTCGGCCAGCAGCACGCCGTCTTCGCGGCCTGCGGCAAGGATGCGCAGCACCGCGAGCGCGCGCCGGATCGCCTGCGCGCCCTGTCGCGGTCCCGTGATGCGGCGGGTGGATTTCGCGGAAGTCGTCTTGTCCATAATATGGACGAGAACGCCACAATTCACTCGACAGGTAAAGCGCCCATCTGGAGATTGCGCTCCGAATCGACATGCCGTGTACGACGTCAGGCAAATCGACGTAAAATTGGAAGCGCCGCCGGGAGGTTAACATGCGATTAATCTGGATTGCCCTAGCTGCCGCAGCGGCGATGTTGACGGGACCGGCGTCGGGCCAGCAATGGCCGGCGCGCAACGTCAAGCTGATCGTGCCCTATCCGGCCGGCGGCAATGTCGATAGCGCCGCGCGCATCATCGCGGACAAGCTCCAGGAAAAGCTCGGCCAGCCCTTCATCATCGAGAACAAGGCGGGCGCCGGCGGCATGATCGCGGGCGAGGCTTTCGCGAAGTCCGCGCCCGACGGCTACACGCTGTTCGTCGGCGCCAACGGCCCGGTGCTGTTCGCGACCGAGATCAACAAGCGCGACGTCTATAATTGGAAGAAGGATTTCCTGCCGATCTCGACGATCTCGATGACGCCGCTGGTGCTCGAGGTGCATCCGTCGGTGCAGGCGACGACTTTCAAGGAATTCATCGGCCTCGCCAAGCGCGAGCCGGGCAAGCTGACGATGGCCTCGCCCGGTCCCGGCACCACCAACCATTTGCTCAGCGAACTGATGCAGTCCAGCCTCGACCTGCAATGGATCACCGCGCACTATCGCGGCAATGCGCCTGCCGTCAACGATCTCTTGGGCGGGCAGGTGCAGTTCGCGTTCGACCAGCTCACGGTCAGCCTGCAGCATATCAAGGCCGGTCTGTTCCGCGCGCTGGCCGTCACCAGCCCGCACCGCCTGAAGTCGCTGCCCGACGTGCCGACCTTCGCCGAGCTTGGTTACAAGGATTTTGACGGCCAGACCTTCACCGGCCTGTTCGCACCGGCAGGCACGCCGGCGCCCGTGATGGACAAGCTGCACGAGGCACTGACCGCGATCCTGAAGGACCCCGCCGTGGTCGACAAGTTCGAGAAGCTCGGCGGTGAAGCCGTCGCGATGACGCCCGACGAATTCAAGGCCTATCTCGCGCGCGAGGACGCCAAATGGATTCCGATCGTGCGCAAGGCCAACATCAAGGCGGATTGATCGATGCGGATCGACCCCAGCGAGCTCGGCGCCGAGCGCATCTACCGGCTGATGACCGGCATCGTGGTGCCGCGTCCGATCGCCTGGGTGACGAGCCTGTCGCGCGCAGGCGTGCTCAACCTCGCGCCGTTCAGCGCCTTCACCTTCGTCTCGCAGAAGCCGCCGATGCTCGCGATCAGCGTCGGCCGCAAGGGCGCGGACTACAAGGACACCGCGCATAACATCCTCGATACCGAGGAATACGTGATCCACATCGCCGATACCCCGCTGATGCAGGCGGTGCACGACTCATCGGTCGAGCATCCGCCCGAGATCAGCGAGGTCGCGGAGCTCGGCCTTGAGACGCTCCCGAGCGAGCGCATCAAGGTGCCGCGGCTCAGCGTTGCACCCGTTGCGATGGAGTGCCGCTTTCGGCAGTGCCTCGAATTCGGCGACGCCCGCAGCCGTCTCATCGTGGGCGAAGTCGTGATGTTCCACCTCCGCGACGGCCTCGTGAACGACGGCAAGGTCGAAACCGTCGCGCTCGATCCGATCGCGCGCATCGGCGGGCCGCGCTACGCCCGGCTCGGCGAGATCGTGACGCTGCACGGCGTGTTCCAGACTCCCAAATCGAAAGACTGAGCGCGCCGCCCCCGCGCGCGCCCCAAGACCATTGGAGAACGACCATGCGACTCCTAAGCTATCTCGTGGACGGAGAGCCGCGCTACGGTGCCGTCATGGAAGGCGGTGTCGTCGATCTGACCCGGCGGATCGGCCGCGACTTCTCCGACGTCAGGGTGCTGATCGCAGCCAACGCGCTGGCCGACGCGCAGGAAGCCGTCGCCGGACAAAAGCCGGACTACGCGCTGGAAGAGCTCGTGCTGCTTCCGCCGGTGCTGGCGCCGGAAAAGCTCTGGTGCATCGGAGTCAATTACGCCGAGCGCAATGCGGAGTATAAGGACAGCTCTGACCTGCCCAAATATCCCAGTCTGTTCGTGCGCAGCATGTCCTCGATGACGGGCTCAGGCCAGCCGCTGGAGAAGCCTCACGTCTCCGAGCAGCTCGACTATGAAGGCGAGCTCGTCATCGTGATCGGCCAGGGCGGCCGCCACATTTCGCGCGAAAAGGCCTGGGCGCACATCTTCGGCATGACGCTGTGCAACGAGGGCACGATCCGCGACTGGCTCCGCCACGGCAAGTTCAACGTCACGCAGGGCAAGAATTTCGACCGCTCCGGCAGCATCGGTCCGTGGATCGTCACCGCGGACGAGCTCGATCCGCGCGGGCCTCATGACATCGTCACGCGCGTCAACGGCGAGGTGCGGCAGCAGGACACCACCGAGCGGCTGATGTTCCCGTTCGATTTCCTGATCTCCTATCTCTCGACCTTCGCAACCCTCAAGCCCGGCGACATGATCGTGACGGGCACGCCGACCGGCGCCGGCGCCCGCTTCGACCCGCCGCGCTGGCTCAAAGTCGGTGACGTCGTCGAGGTCGAATCCAGCCGCATCGGCGTGCTGCGCAACACCGTCGCGGCGGAGCAATAGGTCATGCTGGATACTGCCACGATCGAACGTCTTGCCACGCGGCTCGACGAAGCCGAACGCACCAAGACGCTGATCACGATGTTTTCGAAAGACCATCCCGATTTCAGCATCGAGGATGCCTATGCCGTTCAGCGCGCCTGGACCAGACTCCAGCTCGGACGCGGCCGGGTCATCAAGGGCCACAAGATCGGCCTGACCTCGAAAGCGATGCAGAACGCGGTCGGCATTTCCGAACCCGATTACGGCGTGCTGTTCGCCGACATGTTCTATGCCGACGCCACGCCGATTCCGTTCGACCGCTTCCAGGCGCCGCGAATCGAGGTCGAGCTCGCCTTCGTGCTGAAGGCGCCGCTGCGCGGGCCCGATTGCACCATCTTCGACGTGCTCAACGCCACCGACTACGTCACCCCGGCGCTGGAGATCCTGGAGACGCGCATGCACCGCGTCGATCCCGAAACGGGCAAGGCGCGAAAGGTCATGGACACGATCTCGGACAACGCGGCGAACGCCGCGCTGGTGCTTGGCGGCCGGCCTTTCCGTCCGATGGACGCGGACATGCGCTGGATAGGCGCGCTGTTGTTCCGCAACGGCGAGGTCGAGGAAACCGGGCTTGCCGCAGGCGTGCTCAACCATCCCGCCAACGGCATTGCCTGGCTCGCCAACCGCCTCGCGCCGCATGACGAGCATCTGGCCGCCGGCGAGGTGGTGCTGGCGGGATCGTTCACGCGTCCGGTCGACATTCGCCGCGGCGACACGTTTCATGCCGATTATGGCGCGTTCGGCTCGGTGTCGTGCCAGTTCGTCTGAATCAACACATGAAAGGGAGCGCATCATGACCGGTCACACGCGGCGCAAGAGCATCCATATCGGCGGCTTCAAGCATGCCAACCCGATTCCGAACGCCTGCCGCATCGGCAATCTCGTGATGTCGGGCGTCATTCTCGGCCGCGATGCGACTGGTGCGATGCCCGAGAGCCTGGAGGCGCAATGTGCCAACATGTTCGCGCATATGAAGGCGACGGTCGAGGCTGCCGGCGGCACCACCGACGACATCATCAAGATGACGGTGTGGCTGAAGGACCGTACGCAGCGCGGCCCGGTCAATGTCGAGTGGCTGAAGATGTTTCCGGACGAGCATTCGCGCCCGGCGCGCCACGCGCTGCCGATGGACAACATGGACGGCGGCGCGCTGGTGCAGTGCGACTTCACCGCGGTAATCGACTGAGGGAGTTTTGCGCATGCCGACCTATCTTCCGTTCGACCCGAACCCGCGCCGCCCGGTCAAGGGGCCGCCGCCCAAATCCCTCGACAGCCAGTTTCACGTGCTCGGCCCCCTCGACAAATATCCGGAGCGTCCCGGTGCTGCCTATCGGATGCCGACCGCGACCTGGGAGGCGGCGCTGCGCGTGCACAAGACGCTCGGCATCGAGCGCGGCATCATCGTGCAGACCACGACGTATGGCGCCGACCATGCCGTCGTGCTCGACGGTCTCGCCGCGATGGGCCCGAACTATCGCGGCTGCGCCAACGCGCTGGTGTTCGCCGAGGCGAACGATTCGTATCTTGCCAAGCTGCATGATGCTGGGGTCCGCGGCGCGCGCTTCAGCTTCCGCCAGGAGCTCGGCGCTGTGCTGTCGGATGCCGATTTTGCCCGCGCGATTGCGCGCATCCGCGAGCTCGGCTGGTACGTCAAGATCCAGCCCGAGAAGGACGGCATCGTCTCCAGCGTCGCCAAATACGAGAATCTCGACGTGCCCGTGCTGATCGACCACATGGCACGGCCCGATCCTGAAGCCGGCAGGAACGATCCGAACCTGCGCAAGATGCTGGAGCTGCTCGGCAAGGGCAATTTCTGGGTGATGCTGTCGCTCGGCGAGAAGACCTCGAAGCTCGGGCCGCCCTACGACGACGTCATCCCGATCGCGCGTGCCTATATCGAGGCAGCAGTCGACCGCTGCGTCTGGGCCAGCGACTGGCCGCACCCGGTCTCGGTCAAGCAGCCGCCCAACGACGCCGATCTGCTGGAGTTGATGTACCGCTACGCGCCCGACCAGTCGACGCTGGAGAAGATCCTGGTGCACAATCCGGCCAAGCTGTTCGGCTTTCCGGATTAGGGCGCTCACGGCCTGCCACGAGCGCAGCTTCACCGTCGCAACAATCGCACCCGCTCACCCCGCCAACCGGTCCCTTACCCCGGCTGCGATCTCGAACGAGCGCAGCCGTGCGGCGTGGTCGTAGATCTGCCCCGTCGTCATCAGCTCGTCCGCGCCGGTGTCGGCGATCAGCGCCTTCAGCTTCGCTTCGACCATGTCAGGCGTGCCGACCGCCGAGCACGACAGCGACTGGCCGACCATCGCCTTCTCGGCTGGCGACCACAGCGCGTCCATGTCGTCGACCGGCGGCGGCAGCGGGCCGGGCGTGCCGCGGCGCAGATTGATGAACTGCTGCTGCAGCGAGGAGAACATGCGCTGCGCGTCCGCGTCGCTGTCGGCGGCGAACACGTTGACGCCGACCATCGCATAGGGCTTGTCGAGCTGCGTCGAGGGTTCGAACCGCGCCCGATACTCCCGCAGCGCCGGCATCATCATTTGCGGTGCGAAGTGTGAAGCGAACGCGAACGGCAGGCCGAGCATCCCTGCGAGCTGCGCGCCAAAGGTGCTGGATCCCAGGATCCACAGCGGCACCTTCGTCCCCATGCCCGGCACGGCCCGGATGGCCTGGTTCGGCTGCACGTCGCCGAGCAGCGCCTGCAACTCCAGCACGTCCTGCGGAAAGTTTTCCGAACTCGTCGCGAGGTCGCGCCGCAGGGCGCGTGCGGTAAATTGGTCGGTGCCCGGTGCCCGCCCGAGCCCGAGATCGATCCGCCCGGGATAGAGCGAAGCCAGCGTGCCGAACTGCTCGGCGATGACGAGCGGCGAATGGTTCGGCAGCATGATCCCGCCGGACCCGACCCGGATCGTCTTCGTCCCGCCCGCGATATGCCCGATCACCACCGACGTCGCCGCGCTCGCGATCCCCGTCATGTTGTGATGCTCGGCCAGCCAGAACCGCTTGTATCCCCAGCCCTCCGCATGCTGCGCGAGATCGAGCGAATTGCGGAACGCTTGTGACGCATCGCCGCCTTGGCGGATGGGCGCGAGGTCGAGCACGGAGAAGGGGATCATGGAAGGGTCCGGATGGAGCGTGCGGTGGTAACGTGGACTCGACATGTAGGAGCCGGTCGCAGGAATACCAGCCGAAACGATCATGGTGCTGCGCCGGCGGCTCCATCGCGCGGAGACGGGGCCATCGCTGCGCTGCATGCGGCAAATTCGCCTGTATGGAAACCGCGGGCCGCATTGCCGCGTTGCCGGCCGGTTTGATCAACGGCGACGATTTTCATTTCGGGGGCTTTCTTTGGACAGATTCAACATTGGTGTTCATGTCGTTGCGCTGGCTGCGGCCTTCGCACTCGCCGTTCCCATTGGCTGGGACCGCGAGAAGCGGGCGCGAAGCGCGGGCTTGCGCACCTTTCCACTGGTCGCAATGGCAAGCTGCGGCTTCGTGCAGGCCAGCGAAAGCCTGCTCGTGCATTCGCCTGACGGAATGGCGAAGGTGATCGAGGGCCTCATCACCGGCATCGGCTTCATCGGCGGTGGCGCAATTCTCAAGCAGGGGAATTCGGTGCAGGGGACCGCGACGGCCGCGAGCCTCTGGGCGACCGGCGCCATCGGCGTCTCCGTCGGGCTCGGCGCTTTTGATGTCGCGGTGACGGTCGCCGTATTCACGTTCCTGACGCTTCGCTTGTTGACGCTGGTCAAGGAAGAAGACGATCACTGATGCATGTGCGAGCGGCCTGCACCCCGTTCACAACAACGTCATCGCGACCCGCTGCGTCCCCCGGCCCAACTGTGCGTCTGGCGCGTTTTCTTGTACACTCACTGAGCCTTTGGACGCTCGCCAGGAGGAACCGACATGACCACGGTCGTACTCAATCGCCGGAGCCTCCTCGCCGCGGGCGGCTCGATCCTCGCAACCGGGCTCTTGGCGACCGGCGTCCCCGGCCTGCTGTTGCCTGCACGCGCGGACGGCCTCGCACCGACCGAGACGATGTCTGGCGGGGCGAACAACTACCGCAAGGGCGCGGCGATCGTGGAGCGGATCGGAAAGGGTGGCTTCTGGATGAGCGGCACCGTGCGCCGCGCCGGCGACGGGACTCCCTTGGCCGGGCAGCGCATCCAGATCTGGGCGCACACGGTCGAAGGCCAGGAGCACGAGCCGCAGAGTCATGGCGCCACGCTCACCGACAAGGACGGCAAGTTCCGGCTCGAAATGCCGCAGATCATTCCCATCTTCGGCCAGCCGCATGGCCACCTCGCCTATGACAGCGGTGAATTCAAAACCGTCTTCCTGCGGCCGATAATGCGGAGCGCAAAGGAAACCAGCCTCGAGGCGCACTTCGTCCTGCAGCCGGCCTGATCGCATTGGAGATGAAGGGGCGGAGATCGGCCCGGGCGCCCCTGATCTGGATCGCCCTTGCCTTGGCCATCGGCGTGCCGATCGCGCTCGCTGCGGGAAGCGAACAGCTCACATGGCGCGGCCCGGTCTACATCCTCGCCGGCTTCGCTGGCATCATTGCGCTCGGTCTCGTGCTCGCTCAGCCCCTGCTGATCGGCGGATATCTGCCGGGACTGTCGGCCTATCGCGGCCGGCGCGCCCACCACTGGATCGGCGGCACGCTGGCTCTGGCGGTGGTGATCCACGTCGCCGGCCTCTGGATCACCAGCCCGCCCGACATGATCGACGCCCTGACTTATACGTCACCGACACCGTTCTCCCCCTTCGGCGTGACCGCCATGTGGGCCATCTTCATTGTTGCGCTCCTGGCTCTGCTGCGCCGGCGGCTGGGATTGCGGTTGCGCACGTGGCGCATCGTCCATATTCCCCTCGCGATCGTCATCGTCGCAGGCAGCGTCGCCCATTGCCTGCTGATCGAGGGGACGATGGAGACGATCTCGAAGGCTGCGCTTTGCGCAGCTGTGCTGGCGGCGACCGTCAAGGTGATGGTTGATCTCTGGAGAAGGCGGACGTTGCGCGATAGCAGCATTGCGCGGCCGTAAGCGTAGGGTGGGCAAAGGCGCGTAGCGCCGTGCCCACCATCTATCTATCAATGGTGGTTGGTGGGCACGCTTCGCTTCGCCCAGCCTACGAGCTCCGAAACTTTCGCTGACCCCCTTGTTCCAACACGTTCGGCGTCGTTACCGCTGGTATCGGCTCCGCTTGCCCGGGAAGGCGGTCAAGATTATCCTCGCGCGATGGCCGTCAGTGTCCCCGACCTGAGAGCATTCCTGCTCGCCACACCGTTCTTCGGCGGTATCCCGGATCAAAGTCTCGACCTCCTGATGTCGATGCTGGTTGAGTGCCGATTTGATACCGGAGCAACCGTCGTGACGGAGGGCGAGCCCGGACGCTCGCTGTTCATCGTCAAATCCGGCCGGCTGGCGGTGAGCAAGCGGGCGAATGCGGGCAACGTCATCCCGATTTCCGTTCTGGAGCCCGGCGATTTCTTCGGTGAGATGACGCTGATTGAAATGCAAAATCGATCCGCCACGGTGGTCGCGGAGAGTCCGACCGTACGAGCTGACCGCCCAGAAGCTCTACGCTTGCTACAAGGCCGATATCCACACCTATGTGATCGTCCTGCAAAACATCAATCGCGAGCTATGCCGACGGCTGCGCCGTTCAGACGATCGGTTAGCGGGGCATCAGGTGGGTGACGAGAGTTGACATGCGTAGCATGGGTAGAGCGAAGCGAAACCCATCATGTCTCGTCACCGCGCAAATCTTCCATGGATTTTCGTTTCGCTGTACCCATCCTACGAACTCCCCGGCACCGTAGGCTTCGAATAGGAAACTAACATGGCTCAAGCCGGAGATAATGGACGGTTCGCGGCGTTCAAGCACCACGCCAAGGTGCACTCCTTCAGAGTCAGCACTGCTTTTCTGACTTGGATTCTGCTCGGCGCGACGCTCTTTTACAAGCCTGAGTGGGTCCGATGGGCCCTGCGAACAGGCACGCACGCTATTGAAGCTGTCGGCGATGCGCTTCCTGGTTATTGGGGCGCTCAGGCCGAAATTGTCTTGCGCGAACTCGGTGGTTTCCTTTGGATCCAGATCACGGCCGCGATCCTGTTTGTCCGGTTCGTGTTCTGGCTGATCGGGGCCTCGTGGCGCCGTGGTCGGCGGTAGATCCAGTCAGCTCGCGTAGGATGGGTAGAGCACTTGCGAAACCCATCATGCTTCGTCACCGAGCAATGCTATGCAATTCCTGGCCAAAACTGACTGGAGCTCTCGCTCGGGCGATGCCCGCAAGTGACCCCGAAGCGGCGGTCGCGGGGAAGTTGAGGTTCGCTAAGGCCCCACAGGCCTAAAATGTGCTTTAAGGAATATAAGAGACATCCTCAGCTGAGGGAGCCAACCTCAGCGGCGATTTCTTCCGTCAACCACGCAATGCCCGCATCCATCATTGCTGCCTTGGTCGTAATGGCCATGATTGCATCGGACTTCCGCTTCAAAGGAAGCGCAACCAATTGCAGCGCGAAACGAGCCGCGTATCTCTCGACGAGACGGCGCGGCAATGTTGCTATCAAGTCCGAGTTTGAAATTTGCGTGAGTGCCATCATAAAGGTGGGCACGGTCAGGACAATGCGGCGCTGGAGGCCGCGCTTCTCCAGGAGTTGGTCGACAAAACCTCGCGGATCGCCGTCGAGCGACACAAGAAGATGCTGTGCTCTGCAGAATGCAGCAATCGTTGGTGCGCGGGCGAATCCGTTTCCCTTGCGCATCGCGACCACGAAACACTCATCGTAAAGCTTTCTTGCCTGGAAGCGGGTTGGCACTGTGCCCAGGGGCAGGATGGCCAAGTCGATTTCGCGCTTCTCCAGCTTCTCCAGGCTTGACCGCCAAGGGTGCTCCACAGCGCTTGCATGCCGCCCTGGCATCAGATGGATCAAGCTCAGGTCGGCACGGGGTGCCTTTCTCCTGAGCCGCCCCGCAAATGGTCCCATCACCGTGTCCATGATCGCATCAGGAGCGCCAATGGAAAAACGGCGGCTACTTGTAGTCGCGTCGAAGGGCGTAGCTGAAGCAAATACGCGCCCTACGCGAGAAAGGATATCTCCTACTGGCTCGCCGAGTTCCAGCGCACGCTCCGTCGGCACAACACCCTTCGGCGTCCGTAAGAACAGGGGGTCATTAAATAGATGCCGTAGCCGCCCAAGTGAATGACTTACGGCAGAAGGGGTGATGTTCAAGCGGCTAGCCGCTCGCGCCACGTGGCTCTCCTCCAGCACAGTGTGGAAGACCAGCAGCAAGTTAAGATCGACTTTTGACAAGGAAATGTGGTTCAGCATATTGCTGAGGTTATATCACTGGATTCATGTCTCTGAAAGCTCCATGGATTGCGCAACGTTAGCCACAGGAGCTGAAATGACCAAACACCATGCAAACTGGCCAGGAACGCTGTCACGGCGGTCCGCGATCACGACAGTCGCTGCGGCATCGTTGACCCCTCGATTTTGCGCTAGTGTGGCTGCCAGTGACGACGTCGCTCACCTTATCGAGCGCGCCGCTGCGAAAAACGCGGCCTTCATGCGCGGGGACATGGATCGTTGGCTGGCCCTTGTTCGCATCGCCAGTGACTTCACGTTAATGCAACCATTCGGCGGCCCAACTAGCCACGGGTTCGACGCAAGTCCTGAACGTTTGGCGAAGCTATCTCAGTTTTTCAAGAACGGTGAGACGACCTTGGAGGTCGTGCAAACCTATGCATCGGACAAGCTGGTCGTTCTCGTCATGGTCGAGCGGCAATATGCCGAAGTCGGGAGCTTACCAAAACAAGACTGGTCGCTCCGAGTTACGGAAATCTATCGCAAGGACGGTTCTGAATGGCAGTTAGTCCATCGCCACGCAGACCCGCTGGTTCATGGCGTTACGTTGCAGGAGGCGGCGACGATTGCTCGCGGCGGACGTAAGGATGAATGACCGCGGCAACTGGCGTCTTATCAGAAGAAGGATCGATTGCGCCGAAGACTGCATTACATGCAGGTCCACTTCCCCTTTTGGCCCCATAGCGGAAGTCTGCTCGACGTCGGCTTGTATCCCCTTCCATAGGTGGGGCGATATACGTGCTTAGGCGCGCGCTAGGCAGGCAAATCTGACCCGTCGGGCAAAACACCTCTCTCCTGCAAAATCTCGTCAACCCTCCTCCACAAAAATATTCCACTTTACCGAAATTCGGAATCGCAGTATCAATCCGCCATCCCGGTCCAGGGAGAGGGGCGATCGTCCGTCGTAACGTACGTGGATCGGGGGGCGGTGGACGCGGCAGTGTCGGGCACGCGAAGGCGGGAACCAGGGCGAGATGAACCTCGTGAGGTCCTGTTGCGTGCGGACGAACGGCGCCTGTGTCCGGCGAAGCCTCTTGGCGAAGCCGGATCGCTGCGTACGGCAAAATCGTGTGGTCCTGGCCGTCGTTGCTACGGTCAAGCCTTGCGGAGATGGATCGAGGCTCAACCGGGTCTCAATGCATCGTCAATTCGCAAGGCGACGGTGACAAAAAGGAACTCGTCGCCGGGGAGAGCGCGGCATAAGCCGTCAACCCACTGCGCAGGGAAGGCCGAGTGTTCGGCGTCACCTGTATGCTGCTGTGCGGTCTTTTTGCGCTACATTTTCGCGCAGCGGACCGCGGGTGCCAGCCGGCACCCGGTCTTCCCTGCGCCCTCTTCACAGAGGAGGGTCAAGGTAGAAGCAAAACTCGGGCATCTCATGCCGCGAGAAGGCTGTTTCATGTGTGATTTGAGCGAGGGAATGGTGCTGCCAGACAGGATTGAACTGTCGACCTCTCCATTACCAATGGAGTGCTCTACCACTGAGCTACGGCAGCATGTGCTGGGATAAGAATCGGCCGCCACGAGGGCCTACCAAGCGGGCCGATATCTGCCACAAGGCCCCCTCCTGTGCAAGCTTGCTAGCTCTGCCAAAGCGATAAAATCGGGTCGATATCGGGGCCAAAATGCCTGTTCTGGCGCGAAACGGCCGACTTTCCGCGGAATAGGTTCCGATATCCCCACCCAACTGGCCAGTTGCCCGATACGCCGGATTCGATCCATTTCGATTTTCGCACGATCGGATCGCGCGGGCCTCTTGAGCCGCCTTATTCCTCGGGCATGTTATCGCCGATCGCTGTAATGGACCGGTGATGGCAGACGAGAACGACAAGAGCACGAAGCAGGACTCCAGACAGGCGAGGGCGTTCCGCGACGACCGGCTCAAATCGGCGCTGCGCGAAAACCTGAAGCGGCGGAAGATGCAGGCGCGCGAACGCGCCGCAAGCACCGACCCCTCGCAGAATGAAGATGGTTCCCTAGATGAGGGGGCCGCCGGCGAGATAGCCGGCAAGACCGGCGACTAGAATTTTTGGAGTGCATGGACGTGGCAATGGGGCAGGACGAATCGCAACGACCCGAGAGTGACGCGCAGATGTCGCGGTTCACCCGCCCTGAACAGACCTTTCCGGCGCTGACACCAGCCGAGATCGGGCGTGTCAGGCATTTCGGCGAGGTCCGCAACTATGCCGATGGGGAATTCCTGTTCGAGACCGGTAAGCCGGGACCCGGCATGTTCGTCGTGCTCAAGGGCCACGTCGCCATCACCCAGCGCGACGGCCTCGGCCATGTCACGCCGTTGATCGATCAGGGGCCGGGGCAATTTTTGGCCGAGCTGAGCCAGCTCTCCGGACGGCCGGCGCTGGTCGACGGCCGCGCCGAAGGCGATGTCGAGACGCTGCTGTTGCCGCCGGAGCGGCTGCGCGCGCTGCTGGTCGCCGAGGCCGAACTCGGCGAGCGCATCATGCGCGCGCTGATCCTGCGCCGGGTCAATCTGCTCCAGGGCGGCGTCGGCGGCGTGGTGCTGATCGGTCCGTCGCATTCGGCAGGCGTGGTGCGGTTGCAGGGCTTCCTCACCCGCAACGGCCAGCCGCATCATCTGCTCGATCCCGCGCGCGATCGCGACGCCGCCGATGTCATCGCGCGTTATTCGCCCAAGCCGGACGACTGGCCGCTGGTCGTCACACCCGATGGTGCGGTGCTGCGCAATCCCGGCGAAACCGAGCTTGCGCGCGCGATCGGCATGATCGGCGGTCCGCGCAACGACCGTATCTACGACGTCGCGATCGTCGGCTCGGGGCCAGCCGGGCTCGCCACGGCCGTGTATGCCGCGTCCGAAGGCCTCTCCGTCGCCGTGCTCGACACCCGCGCCTTCGGCGGCCAGGCCGGCGCCAGCGCGCGCATCGAAAACTATCTGGGCTTTCCGACCGGCATTTCCGGCCAGGCCCTGACCGCGCGCGCCTTCAACCAGGCACAAAAGTTCGGCGCGGAAATCATGATCCCGGTGACGGTGAAGTCGCTCGACTGCACGCGCAAGGACGGCGCGTTCTCGGTGGCGCTTGACGGCTGCGATCCCCTGCATTCGCGCGCGGTGGTGGTCGCAAGCGGCGCACGCTATCGCCGGCCCGAGATCGAGAACCTCGACAAGTTCGAAGGCCGTGGCGTCTGGTATTGGGCCTCGCCGGTCGAGGCGAAGCTCTGCGCCGGCGAGGAAGTGGCGCTGGTCGGCGCCGGAAACTCGGCGGGGCAGGCCGCTGTGTTCCTGTCGGGGCACGCCAAAAAAGTGCTGATGATCATCCGCGGCGGCGGTCTCGGCGCCAGCATGTCGCGCTATCTCATCGAGCGCATCGAAGCCACGCCGAACATCGAACTGATGTTCAACACCGAGATCACGGCGCTCGAAGGCGACGAGGCCTCGCTGCTGCGGCGCATCCGCTGGAAGAGCCGGCTCTCGGCCGACGAGGATTTCGCCGACATCCGCAATCTCTTCCTGTTCGTCGGCGCCGATCCCGCCACCAGCTGGCTCGACGGCTGCGGCATCACGCTCGATCGCGGCGGCTTCGTCGTCACAGGCGCGCAGTCCGAGCAGAACCAGGGCCGGCTGGTTGCGCCGCTGGAGACGTCGGTGCCCGGCGTGTACGCCGTCGGCGACGTCCGCTCCGGCTCGGTCAAGCGCGTCGGCGGCGCCATCGGCGAAGGCGCCCAGGTCGTGGCCTCCCTGCACGGCTTCCTCGGCGACGCCGCAAAACCGGCGCTTTAGTCAAGGACAAGGCAAGTAAATGGCAAGTCGAATGAGGCTTGCCATCTTGCGGTGTGATGCGTGACTATCTCCTCATCCTGAGGAGCGCGCATTGCGCGCGTCTCGAAGGATGAAGGCCCAGCTGCCAAAGCCGGGCCTGCATGGTTCGCGCGGCGATGCGCAAGCATTGTCCGCAGGGGCGCTCGCGCGCCTCCTCACCATGAGGATCGACAAAGAAGCGCTTAACGGGAGGACTAAATGGCTGAAATCGTCGTGCTGTATAAAACGCCCACGGATGCTGCGGCCTTCGACAAATACTATGCCGAGACCCACATTCCGCTCGCCAAGAAACTTCCAGGCTTGAAGAAGTACGCCATCAGCAAGGGGCCGGTCGGCTCCCCCGCTGGACCTTCCGGAATCCATCTCGTCGCCATTCTCACCTTCGACAGCACAGCCGACATCCAGGCGGCATTCGCTAGCCCGGAAGGCAAGGCGACCGGCGCTGACGTGCCGAAATTCGCCAGTGGCGGCGCCGACCTGTTGATCTTCGACACCAAGGAAGTGTGAACCGCGACTTTCGTCGGTTCGTAGCCCGGATGGAGCAAAGCGCAATCCGGGACGGTGCTTGTGACTGACACCCCGGATTTCGCTGCGCTCCATCCGGGCTACAAACTGCCGTCGTTTGTGACAGCGGTGCAAATAATTCAGCCATGCGTTTTCGATTCGCACGATGACGCATGGCTGCGCACGCATGTGTGACGCCAGCGCGTGTGGCAATCTGATGAGGGCCGTAATATCAATCTCCCGAACTCGATGCAGAGAATAGGAGAGATGTCATGGTTCTTGGGTTGAGCTTGCCCGCCTTCACGCTGGTTCATGTCGTCATCAGCCTGATCGGCATCGCCGCCGGCCTCGTCGTGATGTTCGGCCTGCTCGGCTCGAAGTCGATGCCGGGCCTCACCGCGATTTTCTTAGCGTTCACGATCCTCACCAGTGCCACCGGCTTCCTGTTTCCGTTCAAGGAGCTGCTGCCGTCGCATATCATCGGCATCATCTCGCTGGTGCTGCTCGCGATCGCCTGCGTCGCGCTCTACGGCATGAAGCTCGCTGGGGTGTGGCGCCCGGTCTACATCGTGACCGCGATGATCTCGCTCTATTTCAACGTCTTCGTGTTGGTGATCCAGTCGTTCCTGAAGGTGCCGGCACTCGCCGCGCTCGCTCCCGCCGTGGCGCCCGCGCCGCCCGGAGGTCCGGTGTTCGCCGTGGTGCAGGGCCTCGTGCTGGTGTTCTTCGTGGTGCTCACCGTCGGCGCCTGGCGCCGCTTCAAACCGATGGCGTTCGCCTGAACATACAAGGAGCCTGACAATGCCCACCATCACCACCAAGGACGGCGTCGAGATCTTCTACAAGGACTGGGGAAGTGGCCAGCCGATCGTGTTCAGTCACGGCTGGCCGCTGTCGGCTGACGACTGGGACGCGCAGATGATGTTCTTCGTCACGCGCGGCTATCGCGTCATCGCGCATGACCGTCGCGGCCATGGCCGTTCGTCGCAGGTCGCCGACGGCCACGACATGGATCATTATGCCGATGATCTCGCAGCCGTGACGGCCCATCTCGATCTCAAGAACGCGATCCATGTCGGCCACTCCACCGGCGGCGGCGAAGTCGTGCATTACATCGCGCGCCATGGCGAGAGCCGGGTAGCGAAGGCCGCGATCCTCTCCGCGGTGCCGCCGTTGATGCTGCAGACCGCGGCCAATCCCGGCGGCCTGCCCAAGAGCGTGTTCGACGATTTCCAGGTGCAGCTCGCTGCCGGCCGCGCCAGCTTCTACCGCGACATCGCGGCCGGCCCCTTCTATGGCTACAACCGTCCCGGCGCAAAGCCGTCGGAAGCGGTGATCCAGAACTGGTGGCGCCAGGGCATGATGGGCGGCGCGAAAGCCCATTACGACGGCATCGTCGCGTTTTCGCAAACCGACTTCACCGAGGATCTGAAGAAGATCAATGTGCCTGTGCTGGTGATGCACGGCGACGACGACCAGATCGTGCCTTACGCCGACTCCGCGCCGCTGTCGGCCAAGCTCTTGAAGAACGGCACGCTGAAGACCTACAAGGGTTTCCCGCACGGCATGCCGACAACGCACGCCGAGACCATCAACGCGGACCTGCTTGCGTTCTTCAAGGAGTGAGCGGCCTCAGTCCACGCGCGGACCGATCTGATTTCGGACGGGCCGGGTGCGAACACGTTCCAGTCGCGTGTGAGCCGGTGGTTGCAGCGTTTCATTAGCCAGTCTGCCGCGGAAGGCGCGCTGCGGGGAGGTCCCGATGCAGATCATCATCTTCGGCGCGACCGGCATGGTCGGGCAGGGCGTTTTGCGCGAATGCCTGATCGATGCCCGCATCGATCGCGTGCTCGTGGTCGGCCGCAGCCCGACCGGCGTGCGCCACGCCAAGCTCACCGAGATCACACACGGCGAGTTCACGGACTACTCGGCGATCGAAGCGCAGCTCACCGGCTTCGATGCCTGCTTCTTCTGCCTCGGCGTCTCCTCGATCGGCATGAGCGAGGAGCGCTACCGCCATCTGACCTATGACATCACGCTCGCAGCGGCGACCGCGCTGGCACGGCTCAATCCGCAGATGACATTCGTCTATGTCACGGGCGCCGGCACTGATTCCACCGAGCAGGGTTCGCGGATGTGGGCGCGGATCAAGGGCAAGACCGAGAACGACCTGCTCAAGCTGCCATTCAAGGCGGCCTACATGTTCCGGCCCGGTGCGATCCAACCGCTCCACGGTGCCCGCTCCAAGACTGCGTGGGTGCAGGCCGTGTATGCAGCAAGTTGGCCGCTGTGGTCGGTGCTGCGCCGGCTCTCGCCGCGGCTCGTTACCTCGACCGAGCAGATCGGCCGCGCCATGATCCGGGTTGCGCGGGAGGGGTATCCGCGAAAGGTGCTGGAGATGGAGGATATCAATAGCCTCTACTCCCGTAGGGCATTAGTTCTAGGGAAATTTCGCCGCCCGCGCGCGTTGAGCCCTATCCGCCCGAAGGAGAAAGCGCCGTCGATGTCTCCCCAGCTCAAACTGATCGCACTCGACGCCGACGACCTCTCCGTGATCTCGGCCCACGTCCAGGACGCCCGCGTGCAGCCCTCGGACATCATCTGGCGGCAAAGTGAAAAGCGGCTGGTCGTCGGCATGAGCCGGTTGGACTGGGAGCAGACGCTGGACGGCGAAGCCGAGCCGCGCAGGCTGGTGGCGGCTCTCCGGTTCGACCGCGTGCTCGCCTGCAAGTCGCGCGACATCGACCTCGACGCGCCGGACACTGTCCTGGACCTTGTCGGCATCGAATTCCACGGCCAGGACGCCCCCGGCGGGAGCGCGCTGCTGCTGTTTGCCCAAGGCGGCGCCATCCGCCTCGATGTCGAATGCCTGGAATGCGAGCTGACGGATCTGGGGGCGGATCAGCTGGGGACGGGGCTGGAGGCTGAAGGGAAAGGGTGAGGTGGCATGCCAACGCCACGCCTTCCGGTTTCGCCAGAACGACGCCGGAGGGGAGCGGCCCGGCTCAAGGGTTGACGCAGCTTCCCCGCCGCGCCATTGAGCAGGGGCCTGGTGAGCCAAACCGCGCCCCCAAAAACCAGTTAGAAGCCAAGATGCCCGTTCGTCTCGACCGCAGCAGCGCCGATTTTGACCAGCGATTCGGGGCCTTCCTCGCCGCCAAGCGCGAGGCCTCGGCCGATGTCGAGGCGGCCGCGCGTGCCATCGTCGACGACGTGGCGAAGCGGGGCGATGCCGCCTTGCTCGAGGCCACGGCAAAGTTCGACCGGTTGACGCTCGATGCATCCGACCTGCGCGTCACCGCCGCCGAGATCGAGGCCGCGGTGAAAGCCTGTGATGCAGCGACGCTGGATGCGCTCAAGCTCGCGCGCGATCGCATCGAGACCTATCACCGCCGCCAACTGCCGAAGGACGAGCGCTTCACCGATCAGCTCGGCGTCGAGCTCGGCTGGCGCTACACCGCGATCGAATCCGCCGGCCTCTACGTGCCCGGCGGCACCGCGGCCTATCCGTCCTCGGTGCTGATGAATGCGGTGCCGGCAAAGGTCGCCGGCGTGACGCGTCTCGTCATGGTGGTGCCCTCGCCCGACGGCAAGCTCAATCCGCTGGTGCTGGCGGCGGCAAAGCTTGGCGGCGTCACCGAGATCTATCGCGTCGGCGGTGCGCAGGCGGTGGCCGCGCTCGCCCATGGCACCGCGACGATCGCGCCCGTCGCCAAGATCGTCGGCCCCGGCAATGCATATGTCGCCGCGGCAAAGCGGCTGGTCTTCGGCAAGGTCGGCATCGACATGATCGCCGGTCCCTCCGAGGTGCTCGTCATCGCCGATGACACCGGCAATGCCGACTGGATTGCCGCCGACCTGCTGGCCCAGGCTGAGCACGATGCCAGCGCGCAGTCGATCCTGATTACCGCTTCCGCGCGCCTTGCCGCCGATGTCGAAAAAGCCGTCGAGGCGCAGTTGAAGACGCTGCCGCGCGCCGTGATCGCCAGCGCCTCGTGGGCCGATTTCGGCGCCATCATCATGGTGAAGAACCTCAACGACGCCATTCCGCTCGCGGATGCGATTGCCGCCGAACATCTCGAGATCATGACGCAAGATCCCGACGCGCTCGCCGCAAAAATCCGCAACGCCGGCGCCGTGTTCCTCGGGCCGCATACGCCGGAGGCGATCGGGGACTATGTCGGCGGCTCCAACCATGTGCTGCCGACGGCGCGCTCGGCACGATTCTCGTCGGGGCTCTCGGTGCACGATTTCCTCAAGCGCACCTCGATCCTGAAATGCGGCCCGGATCAGCTGCGTGCGCTGGGACCAGCCGCGATGATTCTCGGCAAGGCGGAGGGGCTAGATGCCCATTCGCGCTCGATTGGATTGCGCCTCAATTTGTCATGACCCAGCCGCCCGAACAGGACGACTCGACCAATCGCATCGTCGGCGTCACGCTCGACGAGGACTCGATCGGCCGTTCCGGGCCTGACATCGAGCATGAGCGCGCGATCGCGATCTACGATTTGATCGAGCAGAACCTGTTCGCGCCGGAGGGCGCCGACGGGAAGGGGCCGTTCACGCTGCATATCGGGATCACCGGCAGCCGGCTGATGTTCGACATCCGTCGCGAGGACGGCACGCCCGTGGTCGCGCATCTGTTGTCGCTGACGCCGTTCCGGCGGATCGTGAAGGACTATTTCATGATCTGCGACAGCTACTATCAGGCGATCCGCACGGCGACGCCGGACAAGATCGAGGCCATCGACATGGGCCGCCGCGGCATCCATGACGAGGGATCGCGCACGCTGCAGGAGCGCTTGAAGGGCAAAGTGCGGATCGATTTCGAGACCTCGCGCCGGCTGTTCACGCTCATTACCGTTCTGCACTGGAAGGGTTAAGCGCGATGGCGGGTCCGCCACGCGCACGCGATCCGCAATCGGTGCTGTTCGCTTGCGCCATGAACAGCGTGCGCTCGCCGATGGCCGAGAGCCTGCTGCGGCACATGTTTCCGCAAGGGCTCTACGTGAAATCGGCCGGCGCCAGGCGCGGCGAACTCGATCCGTTCGCGGTGTCCGTGATGGCCGAGCTCGGCCAGGACATCTCCGCCCACAAGCCTCAGACCTTCGAGGAACTGGAGGATTGGGAGGGGTTGAATTTCGACCTGATCATCACGCTGTCGCCGGAGGCGCATCACAAGGCGCTGGAGCTGACCCGCACGCTTGCCGCCGACGTCGAGTATTGGCCGACGCATGATCCCACCACCATGGAAGGCAGCCGCGCCCAGAAGTTGGCTGCCTATCGCGACGTCTGCGACCAGCTCCTGCTGCGCATCCGCCGGCGGTTTTCGAAGGTGGGCGCGGCGAACGGGTAGCATTCGGCGCCCGTAACACCCGCGTCACAGACTGCAGGCACACGCATCCTGTACCCGTCGAATCAGTAAAGTCCGGGTTCCCGGGTTGTGAAATCAGCCCCCGTCCGATAGGTTCCGCGCGCAATTCACCCCCTGCTTCATTCCCCAAATCACCTGATGCTCGGCCGCCCCAAATTCGTTCTCGCCTCCGGTTCGCCGCGGCGCCTGTCGCTGCTCAACCAGGCCGGCATCGAGCCGGACGCGCTCCGGCCCGCCGACGTCGACGAGACGCCGAAGCGGGGCGAGCTGCCGCGCGCCTGCGCCAACCGGCTCGCGCGGGCCAAGGCGGATGCGGCGCTCAAATCGGTGCAGCTTGACGACGAGCTGCGCGGCGCCTTCATCCTCTCCGCCGACACGGTGGTGGCGGTCGGCCGCCGCATCTTGCCCAAAGCCAACCTCGTCGACGAGGCCGCGCAGTGCCTGCGGCTGCTGTCGGGTCGCAACCACCGCGTCTACACCGCGATCACCCTGGTGACGCCGCGCGAGGCCTTCCGCCAGCGCCTGGTCGAGACCCGCGTCCGCTTCAAGCGCCTCTCGGAGGACGACATTCAGGCCTATATCGGCTCCGGCGAATGGCGCGGCAAAGCCGGCGGCTACGCGGTGCAGGGCATCGCCGGCTCCTTCGTGGTCAAGATGGTGGGGTCCTACACCAACGTGGTCGGCCTGCCGCTCTACGAGACCACCACGCTGCTGGGCGGCGAAGGTTTCCCGATCCGCTTCGGCTGGCTCAACGCCACCGCCGTCTAAGCCGAAAAGCCGCTCCTGCAAAAATCGCGAAAACAACCCCATGCACAGTAGAATTGCCCCGCGGAAATCTGGCCGGGACGCCTGCGCTTCCGCCGGAGGAACCCCTTTGGCGACGGGCTCTTGAACTCTCTCACCTCGTGTAAGCTGAGCACCCTATGGACGACCAGGTGAAAAAGCCCGCAAGGCCCCTCAAAACCTGTCCGATCTGCGGCAAGCCGCAGTCCGAGGCCACCCGCCCGTTCTGCTCCTCGCGCTGCCGCGACGTCGATCTGAACCGCTGGCTGAAAGGCTCCTATGTCATTCCCGGCCGGGATGACGAGGCAGACGGAGAGGAATAACCCTGTTCTATCAAGTATTTAAATTGTCGATGCACCGCTACGCGGCGTTGCCTCCGAGCCACGTCCTGCCTTGTGCACAGCCTGGCCACGCCCCGCGAAGCCATCGGCGAAGCGTGGGTGGACAGGCAGCCTTCAGCCCACTATAAACCGCCCGCTCGATGGGCTTTGGCCCCTCTTTGGAGCACGCCCAGGTAGCTCAGTTGGTAGAGCATGCGACTGAAAATCGCAGTGTCGGTGGTTCGATTCCGCCCCTGGGCACCATTTTCGCTCTCCACGGGCAACATCTTCCCCAGCGCCAAGCCTTGAGCGCCAAGCCTTGACCAGCCGGCTCGCGCAGCAATCCGTTCCGGAACCAGATCGCGCCCGCCCATTGCTGGCACTCTGCTTGCTCGGCCAGGACCAAAGTCTGGCCTTGGAAGAGAGGCCGTTTCAGGTTGAGGCAAGTGATGCAAGAAATGTCCCGTTCTGGTGCTGCCGGCGAACTCCGGCTCGATGCGTTGGTCGCCGATTTGTGGTGGCGCGTTAGACTCATCAACACCGACATTCTCGAGGAAGAGGCGAGAGCAGGGGTGTTTGACGTGCTTCAGCCGACCTATCCGCTTCTTGCGCTGAATCTTCGCGCGCGACGCGACAATTTGGTCTCGACGATCGGCGTGCTCGAGCAGCGTGCGCGATCAACGTCGGAAGCGGCTTGAGCGCGGTCTTCTGTTACACCGGGAACGTCAGCGATTTCGCGAGCCTGACCAGATCGACCTGGCGCCGGCAGCCCGTCTTTTCGAAGACGTGAATGAGGTGGCTCTTCACGGTGCTGACGGAAACGCCGAGCAAGGCCGAGATCGCGTCTCGCGTGTGTCCCTCGCAAATGAGCTCGAAGATGCGAATCTCGGCCGGCGTCAGGTCATAGAGCTGGTTGAGCGCATCGTGAGGCAATCGCGGCGGCCCGGAGGCTGACGTCACGAACACGGCGGCAGCGGCGCTCTGGATCAGACCGGATCGTGTGTGGCTGCGTCGCAGCGGCAGAACGTGGACGACGAGAGGCTCACCGCTTTGGCGAGGGATCGGGATGCCGATGCCTTTTTGCCCGAGCGTCGCCTCGTCCTTTGCCGCCTGCGCGACGGCTGATTGCAATGTGGCCGTGCTCGCCGCGGATTGAACCGCGATCCTGCCATGCCTTGCCACGACCGGCTCGCCGAGCGGGTATTGCCGAATGCGTTCGGCGCCGCCCCAGAGCTCGATGATGTCGGGGCCGTAGCCGACCCCGTTCTGGGCCATCTGGGCCAGGTCGGACCCGGAGACCGCATTGACGACGGCCTTCATGTTGGTGAGGCTGGCGACCGAGAGCGCGCCGGTGGCAAAGCCGAACTGGGCGCAGATCTGATCCAGAACTTCGGTCCAGCCTTCCGGCGCGATCACACAATCATAGACACTGCCGATGAGGTCCGAGAACTTCTCGACCGAAGCCTGCTGCATTCCAAACCACTCACTTGAAAATAACGGACGTCACGTGAACGCTAGTTTAGGAGTGGCTTCGTCGCCTATGGTGTATTTCACAATCCTGAGGTGATCTTATCATCGTGATTCCGTGGCGCAAACGGGAACACCGAACACAAATGCTTATGACGCTCTCCTGGGCAGCTGCCATGATTTTCACGAATTACGGAACGTCAACGCCTTGGCTGCATAAGCCCGACGCTCGGGTGTCTGATTAAAACTGCGGCAGATTCGACGTCGATTGCAAAATCTACCTTGTTGTCAGGTAGCTCGCAGTGATCCACCAAGCGAAAGGCAGAACTCCATGCACAACTCCATCCAGCGATCGCATTGGCGACGTGGTTACACCCTCGAGCGCGACGACGCATCGTCTGCGACCATCGCGACCAGCCCATCGTGGGCGACCATCGCAATCAACCCATCGTCCGGGACCACCGCTACTAAGCGTCCTGGCGACGGAGCCGAACTGAGGAGGTTCGGCTCCGCTTCGCGTCATGCATCGTCTGCGCGTGACGCCTATGTCCATTCGCGATTGTGAGGCTGGAGAACGAGCCACGCCCGCGCTCTCATGCTATTGCTGCCTCGCAACGACACGAGGACACCCATGCTCCCCCATCCCGCCGATATCTTCACCGAGCCCGAGGACGTCTCGCCCGACGGGCTTGCCAATCTCGGCCCGCTCCGCCGTCTCGCCGGTGTCTGGCAGGCCGACAAGGGTATCGACATCAATCCGAAGGCCGAGGGGCCGGAGCGGCGGACCTTCATCGAGCGCATCCGGATGGACCCGATCGATCCGCAGGCCAACGGGCCGCAGCTGCTCTATGGGCTGCGTTATCACATCCACATCAACACGCCCGAGGAAGACATCACCTTCCACGACCAGGTCGGCTACTGGTTGTGGGAGCCCGCGACCGGGTTGATCATGCAGACGCTGGCGATTCCGCGCGGGCAGGTGCTGCTGGCGTCGGGCAAGGCCGGGCCGGGCGACAAGGAGATCTCCGTGACCGCCAAGCGCGGCGACACCGCTTACGGGATCTGCTCGACTGATTTTCTGGAACAAGCGTTCCGCACCGATGCTTACCGCTGCGACATCACCTTCAACGACGACGGCAGTTGGACCTATCTGATCCAGACCGAGTTGTTCGTGCGCGGCGCGCCGTTCAACCATCGCGACACCAACACGCTGAAACTCATCGCGCCGCCAAAGCTCAATCCCCTCGCTTTGATCGTGAACGATCGCGCCACGGGGAATGAAAAGGGCAATGAGCCGGCTGCCTGAGCGCGGCCCGGAGATACGCATGAAGCCTTACGTCATCTGCCTGATGCATTCGAGTCTGGACGGCCGCACCCATCCGAGCCGCTGGCGCCCGAAGGGGGCAGGAACGGACTGGTTCGAGAAGATCCACGACGAGCTCGGCGGCGATGCCTGGGTGATCGGCCGCATCACCGGCTCGGAGTTCGCCAAGGGCGATGCCTATCCCACGACGGCGGACGCGAAATTTCCGCGCGAAAACTGGTTCGCGCGACGCGACGCGAAAACCTATGGCGTCGTGCTCGATGCGCAGGGCAAGATCGGCTGGGGCCGCTCCGATATCGGCGGCGATCCGATCGTCGTCGTGTTGACCGAGAGCGTCGCCGATTCGCATCTCGCGGGGCTCCGCGGCGAGGGCGTGTCCTATATCTTTGCCGGCAAGTCCGAGATCGACCTCGCGCTGACGCTGGACATCCTCAACCGCGAGCTCGGCGTGAAGCGCCTGCTGGTGGAGGGCGGCGGTGTCGCCAACGGCGCGTTCCTGCGTGCCGGCCTGCTCGACGAGTTCAACCTGATCCTCAGTCCCGCGATCGACGGTGCCAAGGGCGCGCCCTTCGTGTTCGATTCCACGGACTCGGACGGCGACCGGCGCGCACCGCTGAGCGCGATGACGCTGGAGAGCACGCGGGATCTCGGTGGCGGCGTCCTGCTGCTGCGTTATCTGATCCAGAACGATCCGCAGGCCGTGGGCAAGTAACAGCACCGAGATGTCGGCAACATCCGAGCATATCGTCATTGTCGGTGCCGGCGCGGCCGGTCTGATGGCGGCGCGCGAGCTGGCGCGCGCGGGCAGGACCGTGACAATCCTGGAGGCGCGCGAGCGCTGCGGCGGCCGCATCCACCCGCTGCCTGCTTCGGAGTTCGGCTACCCCGCCGACGGCGGCGCCGAATTCGTCCACGGCGAGGCGCCGGTCACGCGCGCGTTGCTGCGTGAAGCCGGGCTGTCCCTACAGGAGATCGAGGGCGAGCGATGGGGCTTTGACGGCGCTGACATCGTGCGCGAGGATCGCCACGATCCGCATCAGGCTGAGCTGCACGCCGTGGTTCGGGAATTGAACGACGACCTCACCGTCGCCGATTTCCTGCGCCGGCATTTTGCCGGGGATGAGCATGCGCGGCTGCGCCATTCGATCGAGCGAATGGTTGAGGGCTATGATGCGGCCGATCCCGAGTCCGCCTCCACGCTGGCGCTGCGCGAGGAATGGATGGCTGGCGGGCACTCTCCGCAGGCGCGCATCAAGGGCGGCTATGGTGGGATGATCGACTTCCTGGCAGCCGAGTGCCGCAAGCTTGGCGTGATTTTTCGCTTCGGCTGCGTGGTGTCGGCGATCGAGGAGGAGGGCGGCGCGATCGCCGTTCGCTGTGTCGGCGGCGACGTGCAGGGCTGCGATCGCGTGATCATCACCGTTCCGTTGCCGTTGTTGCGCGAGATTGGGCTGCCGAGTCGCGCGCGCGCGAAGGTGGCGGCGGCCGACGATATCGGCTTCGGTAACGTGATAAAAATCCTGCTGCGCTTCAGGCGGCCATGGTGGCGTGAGCGCAAGGAAGAGCTCGCGGACATGGCCTTCCTTTTGTCCGACCAGGCCATCCCGGTGTGGTGGACGCAATATCCGAACCGGCATCCCGTGCTGACCGGATGGTTCGGCGGCCCGCGCACGGCAGCGCTGTCGCGTCTCGACCCGCAAGCGCTGATCGATACCGGGCTCGATTCGCTTGCGATCGTCTTTGGCCTGTCGCGCGAGGACCTCGCACGCGAACTCGTCATCGCGGTCGCGACAAACTGGGCGCACGATCCCTACGCCCGCGGCGCTTATTCCTGGGCGACGCCGCGAACGCGCGAGGCGCAAACGATCCTTGCGCGCGCCGACGGTCCGGTGCTGTTCTCCGGCGAGGCGCTCTATCGCGGAGCCGACATGGGTACAGTCGAAGCGGCGCTGGCGAGCGGTCAACAGACGGCGGGGATAATCTTGCGGGAATAGGCTGACGAGCAAAGAAAGGCCCGCGTTTCGCGAGCCTTTCGTCTTGCTGCCTTTCGTCTTACCAGCGGCTGCCGCCGAAGCCGAACGTCACGCTGGGACCGCCGCCGCCGTAATATCCGTACGGTCCACCGCCGTAATAGCCGTGGTGCCGCGGATAATAGCCGTAGCTCCGGTAGTGCGGACGATGAAATCCATGATGGTGGTGAGGACGCCAGTGATGGCGATAGCCGTGATGGTGGTGCCTGTGCTGCGCGCTGATATCGGTTGACTGGGCGGCTGGCGCGTTCTGTTTCGCACTTGAATGATTGGCTGCGTTCGCCGCGGATCCGCCGACAAGCGCCGCAGCACCGACGGCCATCGCGACAAAGAGATACTTCATGTCATCACTCCGGTTGAATGTCGTGTGACAACACATGGTCATCCGGCACGTTCCGGCCAGTGCGGGCGTCGAAACGACGCAGTTACATTGGTCCGGTTCGCGCGGCTGCGTGCGTCTCGTGAGATCTATTGTCGCATCACCGGCGTGATCGCAACTCTGCCATCACTCTGCCGCGAATGACGCAATCACGTCATCGGTGGTGACGATGCGCGCGAATTCGTCGGTGAGCAATCTCGGCTTCGACACACAGCTGGTGCGCGGCCATCTGAATTCGACCCTGGCGTCTTCGAGGATGCGATCTGCATTCCCTGCCGCATGCCCTACATCACCAGCATGTTCATGCCGCGCAGCGCGGCCGACCGCTGCCGGTGCCCAGGAATTCCGTCAATCTCGCCTTCTTCGCGACGCTGGAAAGGCGTTCACGTAACGGATGGAGCTATTTGAACGGATCCTGGATCGACGGCGCCGACTGCCTGATGCGGCGCACGCTCACCGGCGTGCCGTCGGAGACGAACAGGAGTTCGTACTTCCGGCCCTCGCTGTCGGTCGCGGAGCAGGTGACGTCGTTCACCTTCTTGGCGGCGAAATTGCCGGTCTGGCGGCAGAGGCCGGTGGAGGTCTGCTCGGCCGGCACCGGCAGCCCGTCGACCTTGGGGCGGTCCTTGGAGTTGAGCAGCATGCGGTCGATCGGCAGCTCGTAGGAATTGTCGTCGGCGCGCTTGCCGTTCTCGCCGGAGAACGACACGACGTGATTGTCATCAGCGGGATCGTCGACCGCGACCGTGAAATTGACCCGGCCCTTGTCACCATGAGCGTAGGCGACCGTCTTGCAGGGGAAGGTGCGGCCGGCAACCTTCAACGTCTTGCAGTGGCCGGACATCAGCGCCAGCAAGTCGATAAAGGCGGTCTGTTGCCCGGGCGGATTGTTGACGGGAATCGGCGCGGAAGACTCGGCAAAACAAGGGCTTGCCAAGAGGACCAAGGTGGGGACGAGGGCAGCAGCGAGGATGGGGCGGCAGAGGCGCATCGGAAGGCTCACATGCCAGGGAACGACCGAAAAGTCCCGTCGGATAACCAGCGAACCGTAAATTGGTTGCGATCCCGTTTGTTCTGCCGGACTCGTCTGAAATACCACCGCGCCACCCCAACGGCAATTCGCCCATATCGCCCAACCCATTCCCGGCCAGCACTTGCCGTCAGGCCAGTGTTTTTTTCGTGGCGGGGCTACCCCATAGCCGCCCGCCAGCGCGTATCGCGCAAGGATGGGCGGCGGTGCAGGCGGGCGTCGAGCAGGGCGCGGGCGCGCGGCAGGTCGCCGCTGCGCATGAGGGCAACGACAAAAGTGTCCTCGATCAACTCGCGCTGGGCGTGGCTGCCGCCGAGACGCACGACCTCGTCGAGGACCGGCGCGAGCATTTGCACGCATGCCGCGTAATCCTCGTCCGCAAAGGCTGCCAGCGCGCGGCAGACCGCCGGCACGACGGGGCCGGCCGGCAGCTTGCCATCGGCGAGCCGCTGCTCGATCGCGGTCAACCGCGCGACAAGCGCCTCGCGATTTTGCGTTGCGGCTGCGAACAGTGCCATGTGGATATCGGCGAAGGGCAGGCTCGATTTCGGAAACAGTCTTTGCGCGGTGGCATCGGCTTCGACCCAGAGCGCTCTCGGCACGGCGTGGCCGTAAGCCGACAGGCGCCAGAGCAGTGACGCACCGTCGGTGACGAGATTGAGCGGCGGCGCCTGTGTGGCCTCTGGCTGCAGCACATCGGCATAGATCGCGAGCGCCCGCGCGGCATCGCCATGCTCCAGCGCGCCGAGCGCCTGATGCCAGCGGATGTGGCCGTGCAAGATCCCGGCGCGGTCGTAACAGGGGATCCAGTCGTCGACGAGCCGGTCGGCCGCTTCGATCGAACCGTCCTCGAACATCGCATGCAGCACGGCGTGCACAGCATGGGCATTCTGCCGGCGCAGCTCGAAGCCGCGCTCGGTGACACCGCGGCCGCGACCGACATTGCCGTTCTCGGTCATCGCCCAGCCGTACATGGTGAGGAACCACCAATCCTCGCCATAGTCATGCGCGACGCGCTCGCACAGCTCCTGCCGCGCGCGGTCGTGATCGGCCATGCCGGAGAACGCGAACAGGCCGAAGGCGCCGAGCGGCAGCGACAGCACCAATGCATCGCGCGGCCACGCCTCGACGTGCTTCATCGTTGCCGCGATCGCCTCCGGCAGCCGGCCCTCGATTGCGAGCGCCAGCGTCTCGACATGCGAATGCTCGCGTTCCGTGCCGCGTGTCGCCACGAGCTCACGCGCGAGGGCCGCCTTCTGACGTGCCAGGTCGCCTTGCTGATAGAAGCCATGCAGGCGGGCGCGGGCGACATGGGCCAGCGCAAAATCCGGATCGGCCGCAGTCGCGCGCTCCAGCGTTTCCGCCGTGCCGGTCCAGCCCGCGAGCATGAGGTCGACGCCCTCACGATAAGCGGATGCCGCCTCGGGCGAAGAGGTGGAGATCGGCAGGCCATAGCGATCTTCGAGGGCCATCCTTGTCTCCGGCTCAGGCCGTCCGCGCGCGACGTCCTTCGATCGGATAGGCCGGGTCGTTGTAGCCTGGCGTCGAAGGATGACCCGGCACGACCAGTCTGTCGATCAGCGCCTCGTCCTCGGCGGTGAACCGATAGTCGAGCGCGCCGATGTAGCCGTCCCATTGCTCCTCGGTGCGCGGGCCGGCAACGGTCGAGGAGACAAAGGCGGAGTTCAGCACCCAGGCGACCGCGAACTGGCCGCCGGTGATGCCCTTCTTTTCGGCGTGAACCTTGATCTCTTGCGCCAGCTGGAGCGATTCCGGCCGCCATTCGGTCTGCATCATGCGGGTGTCATTGCGGCCCGCGCGCGTCTCCTTGTCGGGAGCCGCGTCGGGCGTGTATTTGCCGGTCAGCACGCCGCGCGCCAGGGGGCTATAGGGCACGATGCCGAGGCCGTAATAGGAGCAGGCCGGGAAGTGCTCGACTTCGGGCATGCGATTCATGGCGTTGTAATAGGGTTGGCTCACCGCGGGCCGGTCGATGCCGAGCCGGTCGCAGATGTTGCAGATTTCGGCGACGCGCCAGGCGCGGTAGTTCGAGACGCCGAAATAGCGCACCTTGCCGGCGCGGATCAAATCGCCCATCGCGCGCACCGTCTCCTCCAGCGGCGTCGAATGGTCTTCCTTGTGCAGATAATAGATGTCGATGTGGTCGGTGCCGAGCCGCTTCAGGCTCTCATCCGCCGCTTGCAATACCCAGCGTCGCGACAGGCCGACACGGTTAGGGTCGCCCCCCATGGGGTTTGCAAGTTTCGTCGCGAGCACCCAGGCGTGACGGTTGTTGCCGATGGCGCGTCCCACGACCTCTTCGGATGCGCCCTTCGAATAGGCGTCGGCGGTGTCGATGAAATTGATCCCGGCCTCGTGCGCCTTCGCGATGATCCGCTTTGAGGTGGCTTCATCGGTCGGCCCGCCGAACATCATGGTGCCCAAGCAGATCGGCGACACTTTCAGGCCGCTGCGGCCGAGTTGGCGGTATTGCATGGGCGCGTCCTTGCTGCTTCTTCGGGCGACAGCATATCCGTCTCACTCCGTCATTGCGAGCGCAGCGAAGCAATCTAGAGATGCGTCTGCGGCGGCAGTCTGGATTGCTTCGCTGCGCTCGCAATGACGCGGTTGGCGGAGATGCTTGCTACGCTCCCATCGCCCGGCTTGACCGGGCGATCCAGTATTCCGAGAGGGCTGTAGTTCAATCGAGAAGCCGCGGCGTACTGGATTCCCCGCCTTCGCGGGAAATGACAGCGTTGGGTGTGGAGTTACCCCGGCCCCTTCAAGATCTTGAACACGCCATTGGCCATCACCACGCAGCGGCCGTCCACGCTGACCTCCGTGCTCATGAAGATCAGGCTGCGCGTCGAGCGCACCACGCGCGGGCGGGAGATCAGGATGTCGCCGATCTGGCCGGCGTCGACGAAATGGGTGTCGAGCTGCACCGTCGCCATGAACTCCTTGCCCGAGACATAGCGGGCAGTCATGCCGCAGGTACGGTCCGCGAACGTCATCATCACGCCGCCCTGGACCATGCCGCGGCGATTGTGGTGCTTGTCCTCGGTCGCAAGTGCGAATTCGTACTGGCCGTCGACCTTGCGCTCCCACAATGGGCCGATCAGGTGCATGAAGCCCGTGGTCTCCAGGATGGTCCAGCCGTCTGCTTTCAGCCTCGCGGCGGTCTTGTTGGTCATGTCGTCCATTTCCTGAGCGGGTCGTGCGATCTCGTTTCATCGGGGCCGGACGTGGTGTAGTCAAGCATGATGAGACCGTTCGACGATGCCACACGGCGGAATATCGCGGCTGCCTGTGCGGCCTTCACGCGGCTGCCGGAGGATGAGGCGCCGGCGGCGTTGAAGCGTGCCGCTGTGGTGATTGCGCTGACCGCAGCCAGCGAGCGCGATGACACGGCGTTCCTGCTCACGCAGCGCGCATCGCATCTGCGCGCCCATCGCGGCCAATGGGCTCTTCCCGGCGGACGCTGCGATGCCGGCGAGACGCCGGTCCAGGCGGCACTGCGCGAGCTCGACGAGGAGCTTGGCCTGCGCCTCACCGGCGCGGAGGTGCTCGGCACGCTCGATGACTATCCGACCCGCTCCGGTTATCTGATCACGCCGGTCGTGGTCTGGGCCGCCGATAGTGCCGCGATCAAACCAAACCCGGACGAGGTCGCCTCCGTGCATCGCATCGCGCTTGCGACGGTCGAGCGCGCCGACGCCTTCGATTTCGTCGCGATCCCCGAGAGCACGCGCCGTGTGATCCGTTTCCATCATCAGTCGAGCTTGATTCACGCACCGACGGCGGCCCTGATCTACCAGTTCCGCGAAGTGCTGGCAGGACGGCACACCCGCGTCACCGAGCTGGAACAGCCGGTATTCGCCTGGAAATGACGCGAGGGGCGAAAACGAGGTAAACGGCGCGTTAACGTGACAGTTACCGGATGCCTGCTAAGAGGGCAGCATGCATCAATCGATTCGAAATGCCGTGAGACTGGTTCCACTTGCGCTCGTCCTGCTCGCGCCTCCCGTGCGCGGCGGCGAATCCGACGCGCTGCCGCCGGCCGTCCGCAATGCCAATGCCCAGCTGTTGTCGCAGTTCTTTGCGCAAGGCGGCGTGTCGCCCGCCGTGCTGGAATATCGCCGCAAGCTGCAGGAGTATCAGGCGGCGCGCGCGGCCTTTGACGAGGAAGCCGGCGCCTATTGGAGTCAGATCTCCGAGAAGCGGAAAGGCCGTAATGCCAAGCGGCGCAGCGGGCAGCAGGTCACGCTCGACGATTACGTGCTGGAGCATCCGCCGCTCTATAACGGGCCGAAACGGCCGGTGAATCCGGAGCCGGAGGAAACCCCGGACCGCCCGACGAAAAAGCCGATCCCGGTGGTCGCCGATCTGCTGCGCGCGGCGCAGGAGCTTTATCAGTTCACGCCACAGCGGCCGGCCAACGAAGTCGAATTCAAGCGCGTCTATGCACGCTACGCGCTGGCCTCGGGGCTGACTCGCGAGCAGGCGGTGCGGGTCTACGCGTTCGAGACCGGCGGCACCGGCAGTTACGACGTGCAGGCGGGAATCGAACATGGCGGCAAGCGCGCCATTTCGACCGCGATGGGCTACAACCAGCTGCTGACGACCAACAGCGTCGAGCTGCTGGCCGAGCAAGGCCATGAATTCATCCGCGCTCTCTCTGACAAGGTGGCGCGGACCTCAGGCCCGGCGCGTCAGTCGCTCGAGCACAAGCTCACTGTGCTCAAGAAAATGGTGGCGCACGCCAAGTCGGTGCCCGACACCTGGTCGGAGCACGAGAAGATCGGCAACACCGCGCAGGGCTGGGCCATGCATGCCATGGTGCTCGACATCGATATCGGGCCGATGCTGCAGACTCACAAGCTGCTCACCTCGGTGCTGTTCGCGCGTGCCAAGGGCTACAACCGCCCGCTCAGCGCGGCCGAGCTCGAGATGATGAACCTCACCGGCGACGGCACCGGCCTCGACATGGTGACAATGCCGCAGGTAATGCGCGAGCAGGTGCCGACTTCGAACTTCTTCCAGCGCGGCGGCTACGAGCGTAACCCGGTCGCGATCCGCCACAACACGGTGGCGAAGCTGCTGGCGGTGACGGATACGAGGATGGACAGCAACAGCAACAACGCCGGCGCGCGCGAGCTGGCGGGGGCGTTTTAGGCGGCGTCGTCCGGCGAAGGCCGGGACCCATTACCACAGGGCATAGTTTGGGAGGACGGTCGTTCGGTACTGCGGCCGTACGCAATCGAGGGATCACGCGGTATGGGTCGCGGCCTTCGCCGGGACGACAGCAGTGTGTGGCGTCGCCGCGACCTCGCCCTACTGATCCGACCCGAACTTGAACTTGCCGTCGCCTTCCAGATACGGGCCGCTGCGCATGTAGAGCTGGCCGTTGTGGCCGAGGAAGAACAGCGTGCCCTTCGGCACCTTCTTGGCGCCCTTCAGAAGTTCGCCGGCATTGCTGGTGCCCATCTTGTAGGAGAAGGTCTTGCCGTCCTTGTCATAGGCGTAGCCGGTGTCGGGCTTGAGCTCCCAAGGTGTTGCAGCGGTCTGCGCCAATGCGGGTGCAGCGAACGCGCCGAGCACGGCCGTCACCAAAAATATCCTTGTCGAAAATGCCATCACCCTATCCTCCCCATCGAGGCTCCCGGCTTGAACAAATCACGAACGGCGCTTTCAGGTCAATTTGCGAAAGCGCCGCAGCGCATCACGTCTTGCCGAGCAGTTTGTGATTTTCCCTTCGTCCCCGCGCGACTATGTTCCGCTTTCCGTCTAGAACGCAATTCGACAAAAACATTGGGTAGGGGATGATTCGAATGAACCTCGTCATTAAAGCTTGCTGGGCCGCCGGCCTGTTGCTGACGGTGCTCGCGCCGGCCGCCCGTGCCGATGATTACCAGCTCAGCCACAACCAGAGGATCTCGTGCAGCCGCGGCCTGGCCCCGGGCAAGCTGAACACCGCGACCTGCAAGTCATACACCTACCTCTTCAACACCAAGACCTCGGAATATTTCCGTTGTCAGGTCTCGCTGGCGCTGACCCGGGACAACAAGGAAGTCATCAACGTCCAGACCGACGGCGGCTGCACCAAGAAGCCGCGCATCTTCGACACCGACGGCCATTACGATTTCGACGCGACCGAGACCGAGCCGCCGAACACCAATTCGTTCTTCGGCCCCGGCGGCTACTCGGTGTGGGCCGCCGACGTCGGCGCGCAGAAGGTGCGCGGCTGCATCATCATCTCCTCCGGCCTCGGCTCCGACATCTCCAAGTGCCTGGACATGACCTTCCAGTGAGGGGCTGACCAGACCTGGCTGCGCCACCTCGCCGCACCCGGCGAGTTCCCCAAAAATCGAACCAGCACAGCCATTTACTGCAGTCCTGTTTTGACTTTTGGATGGGTTGACCCGCCCCCCTCATCCGGCCAACTTCCGGCCGGTTTGGGGAGTAGAAAGATCATGAAACGAACGATTTTCGGCGTGGCCGCGGCTCTTGCTCTGGCGGCCTCGGCACCTTGCGCGCAGGCGCAATCCTTTATCAATGTGCTGACCGGTGGCACCTCCGGCGTCTACTACCCCCTCGGGGTCGCGATCGGGAAGATCTACGGCGACAAGATTCCTAACGTGAAGACGCAGGTGCAGGCCACCAAGGCGTCGGTCGAGAATCTGATCCTGCTCCAGCAGGGTCGCGGCGAGATCGCGTTCACGCTGGGTGACTCGCTGAAAGCGGCCTGGGATGGCGACGAGGAAGCAGGCTTCAAGTCCAAGCTCGACAAGCTGCGCACGATCGGCGCGATCTATCCGAACTACATCCAGATCGTCGCGACTGCCGAGAGCGGCATCAAGACGCTTGCGGATCTCAAGGGCAAGAGCCTGTCGGTCGGCGCGCCGAAATCGGGCACGGAGCTGAATTCGCGCGCCATCCTGGCGGCGGCCGGCATGAGCTACAAGGATCTTGGCAAGGTCGAGTATCTGCCGTTTGCCGAATCCGTCGACCTCATGAAGAACCGCCAGCTCGGCGCGACGCTGCAATCGGCCGGGCTCGGCGTGGCCTCGCTGAAGGATCTGTCGACCTCGAGCCCGATCGTGGTGGTGTCGGTGCCGAAGGAGACCGTCGACAAGATCGGCCTGCCCTTTATCGCGGCGACCATTCCCGCCAACACCTACACCGGGCAGGACAAGGACGTGCCGACTGCGGCGGTGGTCAACTACCTCGTCACCAGCTCGGCGGTGTCGGACGATCTCGCCTACCAGATGACAAAACTGGTCTACGAGTCGCTGCCCGAACTCGCCAACGCGCATGCGGCCGGCAAGGAGATCAAGCTCGAGACGGCCGCCAGCGGCAGCCCGGTTCCGCTGCACCCCGGCGCGATCCGCTATTACAAGGAAAAGGGGCTGATCAAGTAACGTCGGCCTCGTTATCGGACGTCATGGCCGGGCTTGTCCCGGCCATCCACGTTCTAAGGCCAGGCGAGAAAGATCGTGGATGCCCGGGACAAGCCCGGGCATGACGGCGCGGATGGACCGTGCCAATGCTATAAGCGCTCGACGATTGGGGATGGGTTGAAATGCTGGAGAAGGCAGAGGGCGCTCAAGAGCCCATCAAGGTCGAGTTCGACAATTTCGAGCACGGTTTTCCGGAAGGCTTTGGCCCGGGCTGGTGGGGCACGCTCGCCTACTGGATCGGCATCGCCTTCGCGATCTTCCAGCTTTATGTCGCGGCCTTCAATTATCTGCCGAGCCAGGTGGTGCGCGGCGTCCATGTCGGCTTCCTCATTCTCCTCACCTTCGGCCTGATCGGCAACTTCACCGCCAAAAGCGATTTCGGCCGCGCGATCGGCTGGCTGATCGGCGGCATGGGCTTTCTGTGCGGGCTCTATCAATGGATCTTCTATGCGGATCTGATCGCACGTGACGGCGATCCGACGCGCCTCGATCTGGTGGTCGGCACGCTGCTCGCCGTCCTGATCTTCGAGGGCACGCGGCGGCTGATGGGCGCAGCGCTCCCGCTGATGTGCGGCGCCTGTCTCGTCTACTGGTTCTTCGGCCAGTATCTGCCGTCACCGCTCAACCATCGTGGCTATGATTTCGACCAGATCGTCACGCATCTGTCGTTCGGCACCGAAGGTTTTTACGGCGTGCCAATCTACGTCTCGGCGACCTACATCTTCCTGTTCATCCTGTTCGGCTCGTTCCTGGAGCGCGCCGGCATGATCCAGCTCTTCACCGACGTTTCTCTTGGGTTATTCGGCAGGACCCGCGGCGGCCCGGCCAAGGTCGCGGTGTTCGCCTCGGGCATGATGGGCACGATCTCCGGCTCCGGCGTCGCCAACGTCGTCACCGTCGGCCAGTTCACGATTCCGCTGATGATCAGGTTCGGCTATCGCCGCGCGTTCGCGGCCGGCGTCGAAGCGACAGCGTCGATGGGTGGGCAGATCATGCCGCCGGTGATGGGCGCGGTCGCCTTCATCATGGCAGAGACGCTCGGCGTCCAATATTCTGAGATCGTGAAGGCGGCCGCGATTCCCGCGATGCTCTATTTCGCCTCCGCCTTCTGGATGGTGCATCTGGAGGCCGGCAAGCACGGGCTCACCGGCATGAAGCGCTCGGAGATTCCGAGCGCCTGGAAGGCCCTGGTGACGCGCTGGTATCTCGTGCTGCCGCTCGCGGCGCTGGTCTACATGCTGTTCGAAGGTTTTACGCCGCTCTATGCCGGCAGCATGGGCCTCGCGCTCACAGTGGCGCTGATCCTTGGCACCGCCATCACGACAGGCGCGTCTTCGATGGCGATCCGCTATGTCTTCTGGATCGGGCTCGCGCTCGTCGTCGCGGCGCTCTCGCGCGACGGCCTTCAGATCGTGCCGGTCGCAGGCGTCGTCGTCGCGCTGATCGTGATCACTGCGTTCGTGCGTGGCGGATTTTCCGCCCTGCGCGCCTGCCGCGATGCCTTGGCTGAAAGCGCCAAATCCGCGATCACCGTCGGCATGGCCTGCGCCATCGTCGGGGTCATCATCGGCATGATGTCGCAGACCGGCGTCGGCACCATCTTCGGCGGCTGGGTGATCGGTCTCGGCGAGAAGAGCCTGTTCCTGGCGCTGATCATGACCATGCTGCTGTCGATCCTGCTCGGCACCGGCATCCCGACCATCCCGACCTACATCATCACGGCAGCGCTCGCGGCGCCCGCGTTGGCCAAACTGGGTGTGCCCCTGATCGCAAGCCACATGTTCGCGTTCTATTACGGCATCATGGCGGACCTCTCGCCGCCGGTGGCGCTGGCCGCGCTTGCCGCAGCACCGATCGCGAAGGAGAATCCGGACAAGATCGGCTGGGAGGCGATGCGCATCGCGCTCGCCGGCTACGTCATCCCCTTCATCTTCGTCTATTCGCCGGCGCTGATGCTGCAGGGCGGCGATCCCATGGCGGCCAAGCTCGGCTTCTACGGCGCGGTGGCATTGGCGACTGTCAAGGCGCTGGTGGCGATCGCGCTGTTCGGCATGGTCGCGATCGGATTCCTGTTCACGCGCCTGACGTTCCTCGAACGTTTGGTCGCGCTCGGTGCCGCGCTGTGCCTGCTCGGCGACTTCCCGTTCAGCGACACCGCGGGCTTCCTGCTCGCCGCTGCGATCGTGCTGTGGCAGTGGCGGCGGCGTCCGCCGGCGCCGGTCGAGGCAGTGTGAGCCTCTGCTTCGTCACAGCCTCAGGCGTGAAGGCGCTGGCGCTGTCCGCGTTCACGCTGGTGTGGACGCATTCGATCGCGAAGGTCGACTGGCAGGAAGACTGGCGCGTCACCCCCGCCGGGCTCGAACTGGTGCAGGCACGCGTGAAGGGCACCGGCCCCGGCATGGAGCCGCCGCCCGAGGCGCGCCTCGTTGACGGCTGGTTTCAATGGAGGCCCGCGCGCGCGCCGATGCCGGAGGTCGTGCTGGGCAATTCGGACGCAGCTGGCGAATGGCGGCTATGCCATGACGGCAAGTGCCGGACGTTGTCCGAGATTGTCGGTCATCCCATTGGTGCTAACGTCACAAAGATGATCGTCTGCAAAGAACAATAATAAGGGAGACACGCGATGGGTCGGCTCAAGGGCAAGGTTGCGATGGTGGTGGGTGCCGGCTCGATCGGGCCTGGTTGGGGCAACGGCAAGGCCACCGCGGTCACCTTTGCCCGCCAGGGTGCGCAGGTGTTTTGCGTCGATCGCAACGGCGCGGCCGCCGAGGAGACCGCGAAGATCATCGCGGACGAAGGCGGCCAGGCGAGCGCGTTCACGGCCGACGTCTCGCATGCGCGCGAGGTCGAGGCGATGGTCGCGGCATGCCTCAAGGCCTACGGCCGCATAGACGTGCTCGACAACAATGTCGGCATCGCCGAGATGGGCAGCGTGGTCGAAGTGACCGAGGAAAGCTGGGACCGGGTCTTCAGCGTCAACCTCAAGAGCGCCTATTTCGCCATGAAGCACGTCATCCCCGTGATGGTGAAACAGGGCGGTGGCTCGATCATCAACATCTCCTCGATCGCTTCGATCCGCCACATGGGCATCTCCTACGTCACGTACGGCACCTCGAAGGCGGCGATGAACCAGATGACCCGCACCACCGCGATCGAGTTCGCGCGCCACCATGTCCGCGTCAACGCGATCCTGCCCGGCCTGATGAAGACGCCGATGGTGGAACATTCCGCAGGTCTTGCGAACAGCTATGCCAAGGGCGATGTTGAAGCGATGTGGCGGGCGCGCGATGCGCAAGTGCCGATGGGCCACATGGGCGACGCTTTCGACGTCGCCAACGCCGCGCTGTTCCTGGCCTCGGACGAAGCGAAATATGTGACGGGCATCGAGCTCGTGGTGGACGGCGGGATCACGTGCAAGGCGGGGGCCTAGGCGTCGTTCCGTGTTCGCCGTCGTCCTGGACAAGCGAGCGTAACGAGCGCTGATCTAGGACCCATAACCCCAGGGAGAAGTTTGACAAAGGTTGGCGGCTCCGGCTTCTTCAACAAGCGGCTGTCGGGGTAATGGGTCCCCTGAGTTCACAAACGAAGTGCAACACTTCCATCTGGAGGTGTTGCCATGGGGCGGACTTACAAACAGCTCTCCCTTGACGATCGATGCGAGATTGCCCGCCTTTCGGCCAATGGCGGCTCGGTCGGGCAAATCGCGGCAGCTTTGGATCGGCCGCCATCAACGATCTCTCGGGAGCTGAGGCGGAACCGTGGCAGGCAAGTCGGCTACAAGCCAAGCTATGCTCAGCAGCAGACCCGGGCGCGGCGCTGGAAGGGCTCTCGCCTCGAGCGGGACGCCAGCTTGCGCCGCGAGGTCTTGGCAGGCTTGAGCCGCGGTTGGTCACCCGAACAGGTCGCAGGCAGGCTGGCCCGGGAACGTGGCCGTAGGGTGATCTCCTACGAGAGCATCTACCGCTTCATCTACGCCCAGATCACACGCACGACGGACTTCACCTGGCGGCGCTATCTGCCTCGGGGCAAGAGCAAGCGAGGCCACCGCGGCAAACGAGGCGGGAGCCCCGCAAGCTTCATCGAAGGCCGTGTTTCGCTGGCAGAACGGCCTGCCGAGGTCGCCGATCGCAAAGTCCCGGGCCACTGGGAAGCCGATCTGATGATGTTCTCCAAATACCGGCAGGCCATCCTGGCCGTCCACCAGCGAACCTCGCGCCTGCTGCTCGCCGTTCCCATCGAACGCAAGTTCGCCGCCGGTATCGCTAGCCATCTCGTACGCCTGTTCAAAGCCGTACCGGAGGCACTGCGCCGTACCGTCACCTTCGACAACGGCACCGAGTTCGCCGCCCACCTTTCCTTGCAGAGCCTCTTGATGAAGACCTTCTTCTGCGACCCGCACGCGCCGTGGCAAAAGGGCGGCATCGAGAACGCCATCGGCCGCTTGCGCCGCTTCATCCCCCGAAAGACCGACCTCGAAAAGCTCCCAACCAAGCGCTTCCGTCAGTCCATTGCCGCCTACAACAACACCCCGCGCAAATGCCTTGACTTCAGAACCCCGGCCGAGGCCTTCTCCTCTCAACTGTTGTACTTCGAGTGTGAATCCACCTCCTGGCTTTCGCCAGGACGACATCATTGCGCCAGCGCCAGAATCCCGCCGGCGAATGAATGCCATGCCGCCGTTTCGCTGATCGGCCAGTTCAGCACCTTCACCGCCAGCAGCGCGAGCGTGCCGGTGATGTAGACTGGATGCACTCGGCCCGCGGTGCGCCAGTCGCGTACCATGGCGACAACGAGCAGCAGCGAAGCGACCATCGCGGGCGCGATGGTGACGGGCACCGGCGGCGGCCCTGGCGGTCCCGAAGGCGCGAGGAAAGTGAGAAACCAGCGCGCGATCGCGGCATCGAGGATGGAGACCGCCGCGAGCAGCATCAGGCGTCTGTGAATCTCCGGCTTTCGCGTGTTCATGATCGCGAGCACGAATACACCAGCGAAGAACGCGATCCCGCTCATCGGCACGATCGAGAAGGCGATGCCGGCCTCTTTCTGGCCGAGCGCCGCGGAATGCTGCATCACATGGACGGAGGCGAGGAAGCCGAAGATCGTCATCGCGGTCGCGAGCGAAACGCCGGCGATGCCGAGCGCACGGTGATTGACCATGCGGCCTGAGGCGGCGAGCCACGTCTGGATCACGAAATAGAGAGACCAGGTGAAGAACAACAGGCCGTGGAAATGAATGACGGGGCTTGCGGACAATGTCCGGTTGGCGAGCGGCACAAAATAGGTCGGTGCGAAGCCGAGAAAGGCGGTGGCCGCGCAGGCCAGTGCCATGTGGAGATAGAAATATCGTGCGGGCGACGCATCTCGCGCGCGCACACGACGGTCGTCGATCAGGGTCGTCATGAGGGATGAGTCTGGAGAGGCGGCGTTTGGTTCAAACCCCTAGCCACCTGTGCAGGGTGCTTGTCGGGATGACGAAATCTAACCCCCCGCGCTCAGTTCCGCGCGATCGAGCTCCTCCTCGACCCTGTGAAACGCGTCGTCACCGATCACCTCGGTGGCCCGGAGGTCGAAGATCGATTTTCGCGCGGCTTCGATGGCGCGGCGGCGCAGCGGATCGGCGGGCAATTCGCCGTTGGTGATGCCACCATGGGGATCGTCGTCGGCCTGCATCAGGATGGCACGATATTCGAGCCGCAGGATTTCGGCTTCCTCCGACGGATCGTCCTCGATCGCGTCGAGCGCCGCGCGATAGGCGACGGCGCGGGCGCGCGCGACCTCGATGCCGACGGGATTGTCGTCCTTGAGGCCGAACGCCAGGATCAGCGGCCGCAAGGTCAGGCCCTGCACGACCAGCGTGCCGAGCACGACCGCAAACGCCGAGAAGACGATGAAGTCACGATGCGGAAAGTTTTCCGGCAAGGCAAAGGCGGTGGCGAGCGTGACGAGGCCGCGCATGCCACACCAGGAGATGATGAGGCCGCCCTTGGCGGAGGCGACCTGCTTCGGATCCTTGGGGTGATAGATCCCGTGCGCCACCAGCGTGCGTAGCGTCGTGCGGTAGACCGTGACCCAGGCCAACCGGACCAGGACCACGGTGAGCAGGATCCAGGCGGCGGCCAGGCAATAGTCCCAGCGCACGTCCGCGTCCAGCCGCGTCCAGATCGGTCGCATCTGCATGCCGATCAGCATGAACGCGAGCACGTTGAGCACGAACACCATCGTATCCCACACCGCGTAGGACGGCACCCGCAACCGCGCCGGCATGCGAGCGGGTGCAGCGCGTGCCATCGTGATGGCGTACACGACGATGGTGAGGATGCCGGAGAGGCCGAGATGTTCAGCGCCGATCCAGACCATGAAGGTAGTGGCGAATTGCATGATGATCGAACTGGGAGCCTCCGTGATCTGCACGATCACCAGTGGCATGACTCGCGCGGCGAGATAGCCGGCAACGACGCTGCCGACCAGCGCCAGAGCCATGGTTGGCGCGACCTGGCTCCATGCCAGATGCTCGGTGGCGATCGCTCCGACGGCGATGCGATAGATCAGGAGCGCGGTCGCGTCGTTGAGCAGGCTCTCGCCTTCCAGGACCTTCACCATCCGGTGAGGCAGCTTCACCTGGCTCAGGATCGCGACCGCGGCGGCCGCGTCCGGCGGGGCCACGATGGCGCCGAGCGCAACCGCGGCGGCCCAGGGCATATCAGGCATCAGCCGGTGCGCGACGTAGGCCACAGCGGCCGTTGTCAGGCCGACCGCGGCGACGACGAGGGTGGAGACCGGAACCCAATTGTTGCGGAGATCGCGCAGCGAGGTGTCGAAGGCGGCATCGAGCAGGACCGGTGCGACAAAAAGAGCCAACGCCAGGTCGGGCTCCAGCGCCCAGGACGGGCTGGACGGCACAAAGGCGATCAGCGCGCCCCCGATTGCGAGAAAGGTTGGATAGGGGACCTTGATCCGTCGCGCCAGCGCCGATAATGCAACGGCGCCGAGCAGAAGCACGATGATCCATTCGAATGTCGACACGTTGATCCCCGAAGCCGATTTGAGCGGCGCCACAAGCTAGCACCAATCCGGCCGTTTGATGGATAGTGCGGCCCCAAGGCAAGACCTCAAGGGGACCTTAACTCAAGACTTTCCAACTGTGGCGAGCATGCGTTTTCTCATTCAATGGTCCGGCGTCGGGTTGCTCTTTGCGCTCTCGTTCGTTGCGGCTCATGCTGCGACCGGCGGCGAGCCGGCCGCGGTGCCGCAGGTCGACATCGCGCCGTGCCTCGCGGCTGCCGCAGCCGACGACATCGACAAGGCCGCCACGGCCTGCGCCGCCGTGATCGACAACGAGAAGACGGCGAAAGGGGACCTGATCAAGGCGCTGATCGCGCGCGGCGGGCTTTATGCGCGGCACGACCAAGTCGACCGCGCGATCGCCGACGACAGCCGCGCGCTGGAGCTCGATTCCGGTCTCGCCGATATCTTCAACGCGCGGGGCGAACTCTGGCTAAGGAAGGGCGACAAGCCCAAGGCGGTGCAGGATTTCGGCGCGGCGTTGAAAATCGATCCGAACCACGAGAAGGCCAAGCCCAATCACAAGGCGATGGCGCGCGAGATCGAGCGGATCGGCGCGCAGATGGCAGTCGCGGGCAAGCCCAGTTTCATTTGCAAGGGTGTGCGCCGTCCCGTCGAGAAGGCGATCTGCGCCAACCGCGAGCTCGCAGATCTCGACCGCGAGATCTTTGCCGCCAACGCGCGCGTGTTGCGCGAAGCCCGCAATGCAGGCGAAGCGAAGGCGCTTCAACGCGAGCAGGACGATTTCATCGCCCGCCGCAACGCCGGGTTCGGCCGGCCGGGGTACGATTTGAAGAAGGCGATGCAGGAGCGGCTGCAGCGGCTCAACGGGGTGGACGGGTATTGAGGCTCCTCGTCTCGCTCGTAAGAGCGGGACGAAGGAGGGAAGGGATCGGTGCGCCGCTGGCACGCCTCGATTTGAACCGATTCTTTGGCTGCCGCGACAATGGTGAAAGCCTGATGTCCCGGAGCCCTATGCCATGTGCGGCACGCATCCTTCCGCGCAAATGCTCTCGTTTGCAAAAATCTCGTTTCGCTCGCTCCTGCTCAGCGCGGCAATGAGCGTCGTTCTCGTCGCCCCTGCTTCGGCCGGCGTCGATTGCGTAATCGGGAGCAAGGCCGCTCCGGCTGAGCTGATCCCGGCCTGCAGCGCCATCATCGACCAGGCCTCGAATCCATCCCTCGATCGCGCCGCGGCATTGCTGGTGCGCGCCGACGCCAATGCGCGAACCTCGGGCGGCCTCACGCAGGCGCTGCGAGATATCGATCGCGCCATCGCACTCGATGGCAAGAACGCAAAAGCCTGGCGCCTGCGCGGCGATCTCCTGCGCGAGGCCGGCGGCGATCTCAACCGCGCCGCGGCGGACCTCAGCAAGGCCATCGAGCTCGATCCGCAGGATTCGGAATCTTACGAGCTGCGCGGCGTCGTCTACACCAACCAGCACCGGCTCGACCGCGCGCTTGCCGATTACGACCAGGCGATCAGGCTGAAGCCTGACAATGCACAGGCCTGGTCCGACCGCGGCGTGACCTATTATCTCGGCGGCGACAACGAGAAGGCGATCCGCGATCTCAGCGAGGCGTTGCGGCTCGATCCGAACCGGCCGCGCAGCTACACCAATCGTGGCGCCGCCTACAAGAAGCTCGGCCAGCTCGACAAATCGGTTGCCGACGACGGCGAGGCGATCCGGCTCGATCCGAAGGTGCCCGAATATTACGATAATCGCGGGCTGGCGCTGGCCGCGATGGGGGAGTACGACAAGGCGATTGCCGATTACGATCAGGCGCTCCGGCTGGCACCGCGGCCGAATTTCTTCACAAACCGCGGCGATTCCTACCACCTCAAGGGCGAGCTTGGCGCGGCGCTGAGCGATTACGAGGCCGCGCTGAAACTGGATCCGAATTTCGCGCAGACCTACAATAACCGCGCCGTGCTCTACAAGAAGATGGGCGAACGCAGGAAGGCGCTGGCCGACTATGAGACCGCGCTGCGGCTCGATCCCGGCAACGACAACGCCGCCGCCGGCCGCCGTGCCATGATCGCGGAGATTGCGAAATTCGGCGGCGAGCCGCTGCGGCCACTCGCGGCGAATTCCGGCAATGGCCCGTCGTTCGATTGTGCCACTGCGAAGCGCGAGGTTGAGAAGGTGATTTGTGCCGATCCGCAGCTGGGGGTGCTCGATCGCCAGATCGCCGAGACCTACGAGCGCGTGCTGAAATCGGCCGGGTCCCGCTCGGCCGGCGAGCTCCGTCGCACCCAACGCGACTTCCTCGCCACCCGCAATACGAGCTTCGGCCGCCCGGGCTATGATCTCAGGAAGGTCATGCATGACCGGCTGCAGCGGCTCAATGCGATGGACAGCTGAGCACTGTTCTTTTCAGCTTGAACCGCGGCCCGTTCCCGGGAAAATACCCCTCAAAATGGCCGGTACTTGATCCCTGTCATGGCGGGACGTTTGTCCTGCCACAAGGTCAAGGCCAGGCGAATAAAGGGAACGGGAGCGCGGGAATGAACGTCCGAGGAAACGTCGACGGAAAGAGCCTCTATCACGAGGTTTATGCGCGCTCGCTGGCTCACCCTGAGGGCTTTTGGGCCGAGGCGGCCAAGGAAATCGACTGGATCGAGCCTCCGAAAAAGATCTTCGATCCCTCGCAGGGCGTCTACGGCCGCTGGTTCAGCGGTGGTGTCGTCAACACCTGCTACAACGCGCTCGACCGCCATGTCGAACGCGGCCGCGCCGACCAGATCGCGCTGATCCATGATTCGCCGCTGGCAAATAGCGTCACCAAATTCACCTACGCCGAACTGCTGGCCGAAGTGCAGGCGCTCGCCGCCATCATGCTGGATTTTGGTGCTGCCAAGGGCGATCGCGTCATCCTCTATATGCCGATGGTCCCGGAGGCCGTCGTCGCGATGCTCGCCTGTGCGCGCATTGGCGCGGTGCACTCCGTGGTGTTCGGCGGCTTTGCCGCGAAAGAGCTCGCCACCCGCATCGACGATGCGCAGCCAAAGTTGATTCTGTCGGCGAGCTGCGGCATCGAGCCCGGCCGGATCGTGCAGTACAAGCCGCTGCTCGACGAGGCGATCAGACTTGCGGGGGCAAAGCCGAAGGCCTGCATCGTGCTGCAACGTCCGCAGCTCGTCTGCTCCCTGACGCCCGGCCGCGACTATGATTGGGCGGGCCTGCGCCGCAAGGCGATGAACGACGGCAAGCAGGCGCCTTGCGTGCCCGTCGCCGCTACCGATCCGCTCTACATTCTCTATACGTCAGGCACGACCGGCATTCCCAAGGGCGTCGTGCGCGACAATGGCGGCCATCTCGTCGCGGTGAAATGGTCCATGTTCAACCTTTATGGCGTCAAGCCGGGCGAGGTCTGGTGGTGCGGCTCCGACATCGGCTGGGTGGTCGGCCACAGCTACATCGTCTACGGCCCGCTGCTGCACGGCGCGACCTCGATCATGTATGAGGGCAAGCCGGTCGGCACGCCCGATGCCGGCGCGTTCTGGCGCGTGATCAGCGAGCACAAGGCCGTCGCCTTCTTTACTGCGCCGACCGCGTTCCGCGCGATCCGGAAAGAAGATCCGGAAGGAAAATTCATCCGGCAATACGACCTCTCGACGTTCCGCACGCTGTTCCTGGCCGGCGAGCGCGCCGATCCGCCGACGGTGGAGTGGGCGGAGCAGCAATTGAAAGTGCCTGTGATCGACCATTGGTGGCAGACCGAAACCGGCTGGTGCATCGCCGGCAATCCGGTTGGCTTAGGTCAGCTGCCGGTGAAGCACGGGTCGCCGACGGTGCCGATGCCGGGCTATCACGTCGACGTGGTCGACGAAGCGGCAAGGCCGGTCGGTCCGAACACCATGGGTTCGATCGTCATCAAGCTTCCGATGCCGCCGGGCTGTCTGCCGACGCTGTGGAATCAGGACGAACGGTTCAAGGAAGCCTATCTCACCGAATTCCCCGGCTACTACAAAACGTCGGATGCCGGCTACAAGGACGACGACGGCTATGTCTTCGTCATGGGCCGCACCGACGACATTATCAACGTCGCCGGCCATCGGCTCTCCACCGGCGGCATGGAGGAGATCCTGGCTTCGCATCCCGATGTTGCCGAATGCGCCGTGCTCGGCGTCAAGGACGCGATCAAGGGCGAGGTACCCTGCGGCTTCCTGGTGCTCAAGGCGGGTGTGAAGCGGGCCCCCGCCGAGATCGAGAAGGAGATCGTCGCGCTGGTGCGCGACAAGCTCGGTCCAGTTGCCGCGTTCAAGCTCGCCATCACCGTCGGCCGCCTGCCCAAGACGCGCTCCGGAAAGATCTTGCGCGGCACCATCAAGAAGATCGCAGATGGTGAAGCTTGGACCATGCCGGCGACGATCGAGGACCCCAAGGTGCTCGACGAGATCGGCGATGCGCTGAAAGGGCGGGTGTGAGGTTTGCAATGAGGCTTGAATAGGCCGCATTTTTCCGCTCAATCCTCATCCTGAGGAGCGCGCCTGGTGCGCGTCTCGAAGGATGAAAGGCCCCGCTGCTGCAGCTTGGCCTGCATGGTTCGAGACGCCCGCTGCGCGGGCTCCTCACCATGAGGATGAAGGGCCTGCCATGAATTCGAAGCCGTTTCTAGCGATTGCATTTGCGGGCCTCCTTCTCTCCGCCTGCTCCGCGCGCTACCAGACGCCGGTGGCGATGGGCGGCGATGATGACGATGCGGTCTGCCAGAGCCGCGGCTATGCGGCCGGATCGCCCGAATACGTGGCCTGCCGCAAGGACCGCGACGTCCAGCGCAGTTCCGCGACCACCCGCGCCGACCGCCGCCAGCGCGACCTCGGCGAATACATGCTGAACCATCCGGACCGGCCATAAAGGCTGCGCTGCGCCGGTGCGCTCGCAATGACGAGGTTGCTGAAGCTTCTTGCGTCAGACTAAAAAACGCGGCGGGTTTCCCCGCCGCGCTTGCATTCGATGACGACTGAAGAGCGGAAGGATTACTCCTCCTCCTGGTCCTGCTTCTTGCCGCCGAGCGTCTTCAGCTTGGCGAATACGGCATCGACGTTGAGATCGTCGCTGGACCTCTCCGCGGGTTCGTACTCGTCCTTCTTGGTGGTTTCTGAGGCCGGCAGCAAAGTGGCGCCGCCATAGGCCGCGTCGATCGGCTTTTCCTTGGCCGCGCGCGCGACCTCGAAATCAAGCTCGATCTGCGAGCAGAGGCCAAGAGTGACGGGATCAATCGGCGTCAGCTGGGAGGTGTTCCAGTGGGTGCGATCGCGGACACTGGCGATCGTGCTCTTGGTCGTGCCGACCAAGCGCATGATCTGGGCGTCCTTGAGCTCGGCATGGTTGCGCAGCAGCCAGAGGATGGCGCTCGGGCGTTCGTGGCGGCGCGAGACCGGGGTGTAGCGCGGGCCCTTGCGCTTGGGCTGCGGCGGCAGCACCACCTTGCTCTCCTGGAGGCGGAGCCGGTAGTCCGGGTTGTTCTCGCCCTTCTCGATTTCCTCGCGGGTCAGCTGGCCATTGGAAAGGGGATCCATGCCCTTGATGCCCTGGGCGGCGTCGCCGTCGGCGATCGCGCGCACCTCGAGGGGGTGCATTTTGGTGAAATCGGCGACCTGATCGAAGGTCAGCGCGGTGTTGTCGAGCAGCCAGACGGCGGTCGCCTTGGGCATCAGAGGTGCGTTGCTCATGGCAAATCTCCTTTGTGCTTCGCCCACCCCTTTGGAGGCGAAACCGGTGGTCATCAGCGATGACTGGGAATTCGCGCTATATAAGCCCGGAGGGGCTAGCCACGCAATGGTTCTGCTATAGATAGTGCCTTGACAGCGCCCGAAAGGGGGCCCAATTCCCTCTGAAGTCTCTGTAAGACCGTACCCAAGCCCTGTTCATCCATCGACCGCTTCCCGCCCATTTGGCGAGGTGATTCGGTCCCGAGATCGCTCAATGTCAGCCAAACCAGACCTCAAGATCGTGCTTTGTTCTCCCCGTGGCTTCTGCGCCGGGGTGGTCCGGGCGATCGACACCGTGGAACGGGCGCTCGATAAATACGGCGCCCCCGTCTATGTTCGCCACGAGATTGTGCACAATAAGTACGTCGTCGATGGGTTGAAGAAGAAGGGCGCGATCTTTGTCGAGGAACTCGCCGAGATCCCGGAAAACACCACCGCGCCGGTGGTGTTCTCGGCCCATGGCGTACCGAAATCGGTTCCCGCCGACGCCACGTCCCGCAATTTGTTCTCGCTGGATGCGACCTGCCCCCTGGTCACCAAGGTGCACCGCGAGGCCGCGATCCATTTCAAGCGCGGCCGCGAGATCTTCCTGATCGGGCATTCCCATCATCCGGAGGTGGTGGGCACGCTCGGCCAGCTCCCGACCGGCGCCGTGACCCTGATCGAAACCGCCGAGGACGCCAAGACCATCGCCCCGAAGGACCCGAACAACCTCGCCTTCGTGACCCAGACCACGTTGTCGATCGACGACACCGCGGAGATCGTGGCGCTCCTGAAGGAGCGCTTCCCGAACATCAACGGGCCGCACAAGGAAGACATCTGCTACGCCACCACCAACCGCCAGCTCGCGGTGAAGAAAGTGGCGCCGGTGGTCGACGCCCTGATCGTGGTCGGTGCGCCGAACTCGTCGAACTCGCAGCGCCTGCGCGAAGTCGCCGAACGCGAGGGTTGCCCGATCGCCGTGCTGGCGCAGCGCGCCACCGAAATCGACTGGAAGCGGTTCGAGAACATCACCAGCCTCGGCATCACCGCGGGTGCCTCGGCACCGGAAGTGATCGTCGAGGAGATCATGGACGCGTTCGCCGAGCGCTTCACGCTGCATGTGGAGACGGTCTCGGCCGCGGAAGAGAACGAGTTCTTCCCGCTGCCGCGCCAGGTGCGCCCCGAAGCCGCCGCCGAGTAGACCTTCATGGCGGTCTACACCGACGTTGCCGCCGACGAGCTTGCGGACTTCCTCAATCAATACGATCTCGGTGAACTGCTCTCCTACAAGGGCATCGCCGAGGGCGTCGAAAATTCCAACTTCCTGCTGCATACGACCAAGGGGTCGTTCATCCTCACGCTCTATGAGAAGCGCGTGGCGAAGAACGATCTGCCGTTCTTCCTCGCGCTGATGACGCATCTGGCCGAGCACGGCGTCAACTGCCCGCTGCCGGTGAAGGGAACGGACGGCGAGGCGTTGCGTGAGCTGTCGGGCCGGTCGGCCGCGATCATCACCTTTCTCGAAGGCGTCTGGCCGCGCAAGCCGAACGCGGTCCATTGCGCCGGCGTCGGCGAGGGGCTCGCCAGGATGCATCTGGCCGGCGCGAATTTCGCGATCAGGCGTGCGAACGCGCTGTCGGTCCCGGGCTGGCGGCCGCTGTTCGATGCCGCATCACATCGGGCCGACGAGGTGCAGCCCGGCCTGCGCGCGTTCCTGAGCCAAGAGCTCGACTACCTCGAGAGCGGGGTCTGGCCGACGCTTCTGCCCGAAGGCGTGATCCACGCCGACCTCTTCAACGACAACGTCTTCTTTCTCGGCGACAAGTTGTCAGGGATCATCGACTTCACTTTCGCCTGCAATGACTGGCTCGCCTATGATGTCGCGATCTGCCTCAACGCCTGGTGCTTCGAGCCGGATCATTCCTTCAACGTCACCAAGGCGCGGGCCTTCCTCAATGCCTATGGCCGCGTGCGAAAGCTGTCCGAGCCGGAAGAGGCAGCGCTGCCGCTGCTCGCGCGCGGCGCTGCGATGCGCTTCCTGCTGACGCGGCTGGTCGACTGGCTCAACGTTCCGCCCGGCGCGCTGGTTCGGCCGAAGGATCCGCTGGAATATGTCCGCAAGCTGCGCTTCCACCAGAGCGTTTCCAGCGTGCGCGACTACGGGCTGATGCCGTCGGGGCTGGTGGCGTGAGCGAGCTTCCGATTGTCACGATCTACACCGACGGCGCCTGCTCGGGAAATCCGGGGCCCGGCGGCTGGGGCGCGATCCTGAAGTTCGGCGACAAGGAAAAAGAACTGAACGGTGGTGAGCGCCACACCACCAACAATCAGATGGAATTGATGGCGGCGATCTCCGCGTTGGAAGCGCTGAAGAAGCCGTGCACGGTCGATCTCTATACCGACAGCCAATATGTCCGTCAGGGCATCACCGGCTGGATCCACGGCTGGAAGCGCAACGGCTGGCGCACCGCCGACAAGAAGCCGGTGAAGAATGTCGAGCTATGGCAGCGCCTGGATGCCGCGCTGAAGGCCCATGACGTGCGCTGGCACTGGGTCAAAGGTCACGCAGGCCATCCCGAGAACGAACGCGCCGACCAGCTCGCGCGCGACGGGATCGTGAAGGCGCGGTTACAGGCGCGGGTGGCGGAGTAGCGCGGATCGGCGCTCTTGCTCATGCTCCGCCGTCATCGCCCGGCTTGACCGGGCGATCCAGTACGCAGCGGCCTCTCGATTCAACAACAACTGTCTCTGGAATACTGAATGCCCCGCTTTCGCGGGGCATGACAGTGTCGGTTGTGGCTGAAAGCGGCGTCTAAAGCTTACAGCTGCCCGAGCAGCGTATCGCCGCCGGACACCTCGACCTTGCCGGGCATCGCCTCGAGGTTCAGCTTCTTGACCACGCCGTCCTCAACCAGCATCGAATAGCGCTTGGAGCGGATGCCGAGACCGTTGCCGGAGGCGTCGAGCTCCATGCCGATCGCCTTGGTGAAGTCGGCATTGCCGTCGGCGAGGAAGATGGCCTCGTCGCGCTGGTCGGTATCGCGCTTCCAGGCGTTCATGACGAAGGCGTCGTTGACGGAGACGATGGCGATGGTGTCGACGCCCTTGTCCTTCAGGGCGTAGGCGTTGAGGAAAATGCTCGGCAGATGCATCTTGTGGCAGGTGCCCGTATAGGCGCCGGGCACCGCGAACAGCGCCACTTTTTTGCCCTTGAAGATGTCGTCGGTGGTCTTCACTTGCGGGCCTTCGGCCGTCATCACGCGGAATTTCGCCTCGGGCAGCTTGTCGCCAGTCTGGATCGCCATCGTCAGTCTCCCTGAAAATCGGTCCCGCTTTTTAGACCGTGCGGCGGCGCTGCACAATATTGCCGGTAGGGCAGGCGGTGAGGGCGGGACCCTTCACCGTTATGTCATCAGCCGGCGAACCCGCCGCCGTCGAGGAAGGCCTGCTCGTCCGGGGTGGTGTCGCGGCCGAGCAGACGGTTGCGGTGGGGGAAGCGGCCAAACCGCCGGATGATGTCGGCGTGCTCACGCGCGTATTTCAGATTTTCGGCATTGTCGGTGTTTTGAAACAGCGCGACGCAGTGCAATTGGTCGGGCAGGTGCTCGGAATGCATGAAGGGCAAATAGAGGAATTCGAGCAGGACCGGATCGATCCTTTGATCTGCGCCCCGCGCAATGGCGCGGCGGGCGACGTCGCGCGCCAGCGCATCGCTGGCAAAGGCCTGCGACGTGCCGCGAAACATGTTGCGCGGAAACTGGTCGAGCACGATGACGAGCGCGAGTGCGCCCTCATCGGTCGCCTCCCATGACGAGAGTTCGCCGGCGACCGCCTTCTGCCACAGCGCGAGAAAGCGGCGCCTGATCTCCGCGTCGAATGCGTCGTTGCGCTCGTACCAGGCATCGCGGCCGGCCTCGCGCCAGAAGGCGAGGATGCCGGCCGGACTGATGTTGCCGTCGTCGGTCATGAACGAAAGAGGCGCTTACGCCGCCTCCGCCTTCTTCTCGTCGCGCAGCTGCCGCCGCAGGATCTTGCCGACATTGGTCTTCGGCAGGTCGGTGCGGAATTCGATGTGCTTGGGCACCTTGTAGCCCGTCAGCTGCTCCTGGCAGAACTTGACCAGGGCCTCCGCCGTGAGGTTCGGGTCCTTCTTGACCACGAACGCCTTCACCGCCTCCCCCGACTTGGAATCGGGAATGCCGATGACGGCGCATTCGAGCACCCCGGGGTTGCTCGCGATCACTTCCTCGATCTCGTTCGGATAGACGTTGAAGCCGGAGACCAGGATCATGTCCTTCTTGCGGTCCACGATCTTGGTGTAGCCCTTCTCGTCCATGATGCCGATGTCGCCGGTGCGGAAATAGCCGTCCGCGGTCATCACCTTGGCCGTCTCCTCCGGCCTGTTCCAGTAGCCCGACATCACCTGCGGGCCCTTGGCGCAGATCTCGCCGGGCTGGCCGAGCGGCATCTCGTTGCCGTCGTCGTCGCGGATCGAGATCCAGGTCGAGGGCACGGGGATGCCGATAGTGCCGTTGAACTCCGGATTGGTCGTGGTGTTGCAGGTCAGCGTCGGAGATGTCTCCGACAGGCCGTAGCCTTCGGCGATGGAGCAGCCCGTGATGGCCTTCCACTGCTCGGCGACGGGGCGCTGCACCGCCATGCCGCCACCGTTCGAGATCTTCAGCTTGGAGAAGTCGAGCTTTTTGAAGTCGGGATGATGCATCAGGCCGTTGTAGAGCGTGTTCACGGCAGGGAAGTTGTTGACCTGGTACTTCGCCAATTCCTTGATGAAGCCCGGGATGTCGCGCGGATTGGGGATCAGGAGATTGCAGCCGCCGGCGCGCACCGCGAGAAGGTAGCAGGCTGTCAGCGCGAAGATGTGATAGAGCGGCAGCGCGCAAACGACCATGAGTTGATCGACATGCGGCGGCGCGGCCATCGCCGGCTGCAGCCAGGCGTCGTTCTGCAGGACGTTGGCGACGATGTTGCGATGAAGCAGGGTGGCGCCCTTGGACACGCCGGTGGTGCCGCCGGTATATTGCAGGAAGGCGACGTCGCCGGGTGACAGCTTCGGCTTGTTGAAGGCCAGAGAGCGGCCGGCGGAGATCGCGTCGTTGAAGGACACCGCGCCCGGCAGCGACCATGCCGGCACCATCTTCTTGACGCGGCGGACGACCAGATTGACGATCACTCCCTTGAAGCCGAGCAGGTCGCCCATGCTGCCGACGATGACGTGCTTGACTTGCGTCTTGGCGATCACCTGCTCGACGGTGTGGGCGAAGTTCTCGAGCACGATGATGGCTTCGGCGCCGGAATCCTTGAGCTGGTGCTCGAGCTCGCGCGGCGTGTAGAGCGGATTGACATTGACCACCGCGAAACCGGCGCGCAGCACGGCTGCGGTCGCGACCGGATATTGCAGCACGTTCGGCATCATGATCGCGACGCGGGCGCCGCGTTGCAGGCCGCGCCCTTGCAGATAGGACGCCATCGCCAGCGACATCTGGTCGAGGTCGCGATAGCTGATCGACTTGTCCATGCAGATGAACGCCTTGCGGTCGGCGAACTTGGCGAAGCTCTCCTCCAGGAGGTCGACCAGCGATGAATATTGCGTCGGCTCGATATCGGCGGGGACGCCGGGCGGATATTGCTTAAGCCAGATGCGCTCCATGGAAACTCCCCTCATTGACCAGAGCCCGTTGTGTCTCGGGCTTGCCTCGTTGCCGTCAGTATCGAGCCTGCCGGAACGGGTGGCAAGCGGTCGAGGCTTAGGACAAACGTCAGGGAGTGGCTACCGGAATCCTTGCAAATGGCGCTGCCGCAACTGCGAAGTGCGGCGCGGTCTCGCCTCGCGTCGGCTGTTAACTGTTGTTGGCGGGCTTGGCGGGCTTGGTCGCGGCCTTGGGCTTGGCGGGCTTGGCCGCCTCGCCGCTCACCGCAGGCTTTGCCACCGCATCGGGCTTGGCTGCGGCATGCTTGGTACCGGCCGGCTTAGCTGCGGACTTGCCGTCGGCCGGCTTTGCGGCCGCCGCCGTCTTGGCATCGGGCTTCGCCGCCGCCGTCTTGGCATCCTTCGGCTTGTCTGCCGCGTCGGGCTTTTTGGCGACGCGCGACTTCTTGCCACGCGGCTTTGGCGTGGCCTGCTGGTCGGCATCGGCCGCGACCGCCGCGATCAGGGCGGTCCCGGTGCGGGTCGGACCGGTATACACCAGCACGGGCTCGGCCGCCGCCGGGGCCGAGGCCATCAGCTCGGAGGCCTTCATCAGAGGCGGCTGAAGCCCGGCCGTGAAGAAGGTGACTTGGGCTTCGCCGCCGGTGGCCGAGGCGGACCCGGACGTGCCGCCATTGGCCGCGATCAGCGCGTCGTCATCGTCGCTGGCCGGCCGCTTGCGATGGCCGCCGCACATGTCGTCACGCAGGTTCGGCGGCGAGGCGTCGACCGGGACCAGCTTGTCAACGGTGCCGAGCGAGGGGCGGAGCCAGGTGAGATTATCTTGCGAGAAGCCGCGCTCCAGCAGCTGCGCCGCCTTCACCGCGCGCGCGGTCCCGGAGTTGGCGCCCAGCACGACGGCGATCAGCCGGCGGCCGTTGCGGGTGGCCGACGCGACGAGATTGTAGCCGGAGGCGCAGATGAAGCCGGTCTTGAAACCGTCGGCGCCGGGATAGCGGCCGATCAGCTTGTTGAAATTGCCGGTGACGCGCTTGCCGAAGCGGATTGCCGGAATGTGCACGAAGTACTCGTACTCGGGCAGGTCGCGCAGGAACGAGCGCGCGAGAATGCCAAGATCCCGCGCGGAGGTGATCTGTCCGTCGGCGGGCAGGCCGTTCGGATTGACGTAGCTCGTCTGCGTCATGCCGAGCTTCTGCGCCGTGTCGTTCATCAGCGCCGAGAAACCATCGATCGAACCGCCAACGCCTTCGGCGAGCACGACGGCCATGTCGTTCGCCGATTTCACCATCATCATCTTGAGCGCGTTGTCGACGGTAAGCTGCGTTCCCGGGCGAAAGCCCATCTTCGAGGGCGACTGCGAGGCTGCCGTCGGCGAAACCGTGAGCAGTGTGTCGAGTGTGAGCTTGCCGTCCTTGACCGCCTTCAGCGTCACATAGGCGGTCATGATCTTGGTGACGGAAGCCGGATACCAGGGAATGGTCGCGTTCTCCGCCTGCAGCACCTTGCCGCTATCGGCCTCGATCAGGAGCAGCGCTTCGGCGCTCGCCGCGCGCGGCGCGAGCAACGCGGCACACGCGAGTGCCGCGGCGAACAGGTTGAACAGGGATTGACGAAGCAGCGGGCGAAGAGCGTGCACTATCCGATTCCGGTCCTTGGAGACCCGCCAGTTCCGGTCGGCTCTCGTGATCTGATGTTCGGTTCTGAAATCCAGCGCCGCCGCTTGCGGCGCCGCAAACCTATACCGGCTGGTGCGTCGGGAATAGGGGCATCAGCCGGGTATTCCGCAATGAAATGGGCCGAATTTCGACGATACGATGGGGACTTGCCAAGGCGGCTTGTTAAGGCGACTTGGCGGCCGTCGCGGCAGCCTCAGCCGCTGTCACGCTGGCCCGTGCGTTCTCCTGAACCATGAATTGAGCCCTGGCGAGGTCGGCGAAATGGCCGCCTTTGGCCACGAGTTCATCGAAAGTTCCGCTTTCGATCACGCGCCCGTTCTCGAACACCAGGATACGCGTGGCATTGCGGATGGTGGAGAGACGGTGGGCGATCACGAAGGTGGTGCGGCCCTTCATCACTTCGTCGAGAGCGGTATTCACCTTGGCCTCGGTGACGGCGTCGAGTGCGCTCGTCGCCTCGTCCAGGATCAGGATCGGCGGATCCTTCAGCAGTGCACGTGCGATCGACAGCCGCTGGCGCTCACCACCCGACAGCATCCGGCCCCGCTCGCCGGCATTGGTCTCGAAGCCGCCGCTGCGCTCGATGAATTCGAGCGCCTGCGCGCGCTCCGCCGCCTTGCGCATCTCGGCCTCGGTGGCGTCCGGCTTGCCGACGCGCAAATTCTCCGCGATCGAGCGGTTGAACAGCAGCGCCTCCTGAAAGACCACGCCGATGTTCCGCCGCAGCGATGTCAGCGTCACCCCGCGCACGTCCATGCCGTCGATCCTGATGAAGCCGGACTGCGGATCGAAGGCGCGATGCAGCAGCGCAATCGCCGTCGACTTGCCGGCGCCCGTCGCGCCGACCAGTGCGATGGTCTGGCTGGGAAGCGCGGTGAAGGAGAGGTCCTCGACCGCCGGCCGCTTGCCGTCATAGGAGAAGGTGACGTCGTTGAATTCGACGAGGCCGGAGAGCCGACCCGCATCGATCGCGTCGTGCCGGTCGTGCACCGCAGGAACCGCATCGAGCACGTTGAAGAACTCGCGCAGGCGCGGGGCTTCCATGAACACGTTGTTGATGAAGCTCACGACCTGCTCCAGCTTCTGGATCAGAAGCGTCGCGAAGCTCACGAACATGACGATCTCGCCGACAGAGGTCAGCCCCTGGTCGTGCAGCGCGATGCCGAAAGTGAAGATCGCGAGCACGGTGATCGTGGTGGAGGCGCGCGTGATGACGGTGACGAGTGCCCACCACGACAGCACCGGCATTTGCGCCGCTAGCAACTCGTCGGCGACGGAGCGCAGGCCCTTCACCTCGGATTCGACGCGGACGAAACTCTGCACCAGCGCGACGTTGCCAAGGGCGTCGGACGCGCGCGCGGAGAGCTCGCTGTAGTGCTCCTCCACCTCCATCTGCATGCCGAAGGTTCTGCGCACCACGAAGGTGGTCAGCGCGGTGAAGACGATGCAGAGCACGAACAGCAGGATTGCAAGCCGCCAGTTCAGGTAGAGCGATAGCGGCAGCAGCACCACGACCGAGAGGATCGCGGCAAAATGCTCTCGAAAGAAGCCGACCCATAACCGCCACAGCGCATCTGTGCCGTTCAGCATCACCTTCATCAACCGGCCCGAATGGGTGCCCGAATGGAAGGTCAGAGGCAGCTGCAGGATGTGCTCGAAATAGTCCGTCAGGACCGCCTGCCGCTGGCGGTGGGAGAGCCGGTCGGCCTGCAACGCTACGACCGCGCTGCAGACGATGGTGAACAGTCCGAACGCGACCCATGCAACCAGGAACGGCCAGGCCGAGTTGGAGCCTGCGACCGTCTTGCCGGAGAGCACATCGACGATCCGGCCGAACAGCACCGGTTCGGCGAATTGCGAGCCCGCAAGCAGGAGATTGACGACCGCAAGCAGCCAGCCCAGCCGTGCCTCCTTACCGAGCAGCTCGAGAACGCGGGTGTAGAGGCGGAGAATGGGCATGGGCGAGGAGCTCGGGCGGCTGGAACGGAGTGAGCGCATACTCTAATCAGGGATCGCCCGTGAGATATAGCGGAAGCTGTCGGTTTTGCTCAGTTGATCAACCGCCCTGCAACTGGCGGCAAGAACCCGCTGTCGAAGATGTCGCCCGCCGCCGGCCGGTTGCGGAATTTGAAATCCTGCCCGATCTGGTCGATCGCGCGATCCATGCGCGCCGGGTCGATGTCGCCGAGGCCGTTGCGACGGACCTCGTCCGTCAGGATGTTGTCGACGAGGACGGTGCGCAGCCGCTCCAGCTCAAGATCGCGATCGCCGCCGTCGATGCGGCTCGCGGCTTCGTCCGCCGCACGCGCCGGGTCCTTGACGGTCGCGTTGATGCCGGCGATCAATGCGCGGACGAATCCCTTCACGGTGTCCGGCTTGGCCGCGGCGAAAGCCGGGTTGACCACGACGGCAAAGCCATAGGCCTCGCAACCATAATCGGCATAGCGAAGCGCGACGAGATCGCCGCCTGGCACGCCGCGGTCGCGCAGGTTCACTGCCGAGAGATAGCTGAAGCCGGCGACGGCATCGACCTGTCCCGCGGAGAGGATCGGCTCGCGCACCGCGGCGCTGATCTTGTGGAATTTCACGTGAGCCGTGTCGATGCCGTTCTGCTGCGCCAGCGCCGGCCACAGCCGCATCGACAGATCGCTATCGGCAACGCCGACGGTTTTGCCGTCCAGGTCGGGCAGGAGGTGGATGCCGCGGCTCCTGCGGGCGACGATCGCGTAGGGCGCGCGGTTGAACAGCACGAATACCGCCTTGACCGGGGTCGCATCCTTGTCGCGGAAGCGGATCAGCTCGGTGATGTCGACGAGCGCGAGCTCGCTGTTGCCCTTGGCGACGCGCGCAAGCGCCTCCGGCGATCCGGCCGCGCTGCTGAAGGAGACGTTGAGACGTTCGGCGCCGAAGCTGCCGTCCTTGGCGGCAAGAAAGAACGGCGCCATGCTCGCATCGATCGGGCGGTCGAAGGTGAAGTGGATCGCAATGGAGGGCACGACGGTCTCGGCCGCGGTAGCATCGCGCGCAGTCAGCACCGCAAGCGAGATTGCAGCGGCCAGCAGACCGCGAAGAGCAATTGTCGTGAATTCGAACATCAGTCGCGCCGGTCCGGTGTTGTTATGGCTTGGTGACGCTCGGAGCGCCGGCTGGCGACAAGCTTGTTCGCGCCAACATGAACGGCGGATGAGCGGCGGTTGCGTCACGATCACGCAACCCCGTTCAGCTTGTGTTGGGGTTGGGGAACCCAACATGGGATGCGGGTGTTTGAGAGACACGAGCCTGTCATCAGGCACCATTCGAGGTCCCAAGGAGGGTCCAGGACATGTTTGACAGATTTTCAGGATTTGCCGGCCGTAAGGCCGTTCTCGCTACCGCCGCGGTGCTGGCGCTGACCGCAATAACCCCGACCGCTTCCTACGCGGGCGGCCGTCATTGGCATGGTGGCGGCGGTGGCGCGGCGGCTGCTGCAGCGTTTGCCGGCATCGTCGGCACCGGTCTTGCGATCGCCGCGACCCGCAACGCCTACGCCTATGACGATGGCCCCTATTATGGCGGCCCCGCCTATTACAGCGGCCCTGCCTATTACGGCGACGGCCCGTATTACGGACCCGGCCCGAACTACCAGTATCAGCGTTACGGCGGCACGGCTCCGTCGGAGCTCTGCGGCCAGGGCCACCGCACCAACTGCTACTAGTTTTGGCCACAACAAAAGGTTGACCACAAACGGGCCGTCGTGCTTGCCGCGGCGGCCCCTTTTTGGGCTCTACTATCGCGCGTTAACGCGCTGGCCATGGGTTTAGAGTAGCGTCGCGTACATGAGTGATTCGCTTGAGCGGCTATATCTGGCTGTGCTCGCGGCCAGGGACCTTGATCCGGCAACATCGCGCACAGCGCGGCTGTTTCAGCGCGGCCCGTCAAAAATGGCGAAGAAGCTGGCTGAAGAGGCCATCGAGGTCGTCATCGACGCGGTCAACGGCGATAGCGAAGCCGTGATCCGGGAAAGCGCCGATCTACTCTACAATCTGACCGTGCTCTGGGCCTCGGCCGGCGTGCGCCCCGAGGACGTCTGGCGCGAGATGACGCGGCGTGAAGACATGCTCGGCATCGCCGAGAAACTGCCGAAGTCGGCTATGAAACTGCCCAAAGTTGCGTCACCGCGTGTCGCCGCCAGGCGGCCAATCGTCGCGCTCGAAGGCCGCACCGCGCGCAAGCGCCACTAGTATTGGCACAAATCGGTCCCATCTCGGCATGGACAAATCCGTCCCATGGTGCTTCATCGCGGCGCCATGCTGAAACGTATTTACGACTGGTGCATCGACGCCGCTCACAAGCCTTACGCGCTCTGGATCATGGGCGCCGTGGCTTTCGCTGAAAGCTCCTTCTTTCCCGTCCCGCCGGACGTGATGCTGATCCCGATGTCACTGGCGCGCCCGCAACGCGCCTGGGTCTATGCGGCGATCTGCACTGCGACGTCGGTGCTGGGTGGCCTTCTGGGCTACGCTATCGGTGCGCTGCTCTTCGACTCGGTCGGCCATTGGCTGATCGAAGTCTATGGCCTCGGCGGCAAGGTCGACGCCTTCCGCGCCTCCTATGCCGAATGGGGCGCCGTGATCATCCTGCTCAAGGGACTCACGCCGATCCCCTACAAGCTCGTGACCATCACGTCCGGCTTTGCCGGCTACAATATCGGGCTGTTCATCCTGTGCTCGATCGTGGCGCGTGGCGGGCGCTTCTTTATCGTGGCGATCCTGCTCAACCGCTACGGCGACTGGATCCGGATCAAGATCGAGAAGCATCTCGGATTGGTGGTGGCAATCGGCGCCGCGGTGCTCGTGCTCGGCTTTGTCGTCGCAATCAAATTGATCTAACCCGAAGGCGCTTTGCCCCCGCGCCAGGTTCGGCTACGGTTGGCGTCATGACGCTTCGATCCGGCATTCCGGTCCTGCGACTTGGGACGCTGACATTTGCGGTGCTTTCGCTCCTGCTGGGTGCCGGCGGGACCGGATGGCCGCAATCCGCGCCGCCGGCGCTCGGCTTGCAGGAGCAAGGACCGCAGGCCGCACCGGCGCCCTCGACAGCTCCTTCGTCGCCGCCGGTGCATGAGGAAAACCCCGGGCTGATCAACGAAATGGGCAAGCTGTTCGAAAAGCTGCCCTCGATCCTGCCGCCGATCAAAAGCCCGAGCGAGACCATGAACGATTTGTCGCGCCTGGCGAAGCCGTCGACCATAGTGTCGGGACGCGTGGCCTGTCCGGCCTCGTCGAACGGCGCGCCCGACTGCAAGCTCGCCGCCGACAAACTCTGCCAGAGCAAGGGCTACACGGAAGGCAAGAGCCTGAATGCCGACTCCGCGGAAAAGTGCTCGGCCAAGGTTCTGATCCCGGGCAGGCAACGCAAACCGGATGACTGCCGCACTGATACCTTCGTCACCAGCGCGCTGTGCCAGAACTGAGGACGTCGCGCGAGCAAGCAAGGAGCGCCCATGAGCCGCACGGAGCAGGACTTCCTCGGACAGCGTGAGATCGCCGACGACATCTATTACGGCGTCCAGACCATCCGCGGGAAGGAGAACTTCCACATCACCGGCATTCCGATGAACCAGGAGCCTTACTTCGTGAAGGCGCTCGGTTACGTCAAGAAGGCCGCCGCCATGGCCAACCGCGATCTCGGCGCGGTGGACACCAAAGTCGCGGAAGCCATCATCGTGGGCTGCGATCGCGTCATCGCCGGCGACATGATGGACCAGTTCGTCACCGACTTCATCCAGGGCGGGGCCGGCACCTCCACCAACATGAACGCCAACGAGGTGATCGCCAATCTCGCGCTGGAATCGCTCGGCTTCGCGAAGGGCGACTACCAGCACGTCAGCCCCAACGATCACGTCAATTACGGCCAGTCGACCAACGACACCTATCCGACCGCCTTTCGGCTGGCGCTGATCCTTCGGCTCGAGAGCTACATGACGGCGCTGCGCCAGCTCCAGGAGGCATTCTTCGCCAAGGGCCGGGAGTTCGAGCGCGTGCTGAAGATGGGCCGCACCCATCTGCAGGACGCGGTGCCGATGTCGCTCGGCGCCGAATTCCGTGGTTGGGGCACCACCATGGGCGAGGAGGTCGATCGAATCTCCGAGGCCCGCGCGCTGCTGCGCGAGATCAATCTCGGCGCCACCGCGATCGGCACCTCCGTCACCGCGGCGCACGGCTATCCCAAGCTTGCGGTCCGGCATCTGAGCGCGCTCACCGGCGTCGACTTCATCCTTGCGGGCGACCTCGTCGAAGCGACGTCGGATACAGGCGCCTATGTGCAGCTCTCCGGCGTGCTCAAGCGCACCGCGAGCAAGCTGACCAAGATCTGCAACGACATCCGCCTGCTCGCCTCGGGCCCGCGTGCCGGCTTCAACGAGATCAACCTGCCGCAGCTTCAGCCGGGCTCCTCGATCATGCCCGGCAAGGTCAATCCTGTCATCCCCGAGGTCGTCAACCAGACCAGCTTCCTCGTGATCGGGCTCGACACCACCGTGACGCTCGCGGCGTCCGCGGGTCAGCTCCAGCTCAATGTGATGGAGCCGGTGATCTCGTTCGCGCTGTTCTTCTCGATCCGCACCATGGAGCGCGCGGTCAACAGCCTGCGTGAGAATTGCGTCGTCGGCATCACTGCCAACGAGGAGCACACCCGCAACATGGTGCTGAATTCGCTCGGTATCGTCACGGTGCTGAAGCCGCTGCTCGGCTACAAGGAATGCGCCGAGATCGCGCGCGAGGGCTACAAGAGCGGCAAGTCGCTGCATCAGATCGTCGTCGTCGAGCGCAAGCTGCTGACCCAGGAGAAATGGGACGAGATGTTCTCGTTCGAGCGGCTGATCAATCCGGATTTGCTTGCGTGATGTCGTCGGTCCGCGCTGAATTCCGCGGCTTGGAATTGCGGTAACGGCCTCCCTCCACGGCGCCAAAACGCAATACTTGACAGTGGAAAGATTGCCTTGTTGGTATGGCTCCCAACTTCGATGTGACCGCCAACCAGAGGATCGTCTCGCAATGTCCATGCCTGCCTTGTTCAAGGGACGCCTGTCGATCCCCGTGATCGGTTCGCCGCTCTTCATCATCTCGGTGCCCGATCTCGTGATCGCGCAGTGCAAGGCGGGCGTGGTCGGCTCGTTTCCGTCGCTGAACGCGCGGCCGCCGGAGCTGCTTGACGAGTGGCTGGCGCGCATCACCGAAGAGCTCGCGGCCTATGATCGCGCGCATCCCGACAAGCCGTCGGCGCCGTTTGCGGTCAACCAGATCGTGCACAAGTCAAACAACCGGCTCGACCACGACATGCAGCTCTGCGCTAAGTACAAGGTGCCGATGATTATCTCGTCGCTCGGCGCGCGCGAGGAGCTCAATCAGGCCGTGCACGGCTGGGGCGGCATCGTTTTCCACGATGTGATCAACCAGAAGTTTGCGCACAAGGCGATCGAGAAGGGCGCCGACGGCCTGATCCTGGTCGCGGCGGGCGCCGGCGGCCATGCCGGCACGATCTCGCCATTGGCGTTCGTTGCCGAGACACGAAAATGGTTCGACGGCCCGATCGCGCTGTCCGGCGCGATCGGCAACGGCAAGGCGATCCGCGCCGCGCGCATTCTCGGCGCCGACTTTGCCTATATCGGCTCGGCCTTCATCGCCACCAAGGAAGCCAATGCCGTCGAGAAGTACAAGGAGATGATCGCCGGCGCGACGGCCGACGACATTATCTATTCCAACCTGTTCACCGGCGTGCACGGCAACTATCTGAAGCCGTCGATTCTCGCCGCCGGCATGGATCCGGAAAACCTGCCGACGTCCGATCCTTCCAAGATGAACTTCGGCACCGACGCCTCCGGCGAGCGCGCCAAGCCAAAAGCCTGGAAGGAAATCTGGGGTTCAGGCCAGGGCGTCGGCAGCATCGACGGCATCGTGCCAGCCGCCGAAATGATCGCGCGCTTCAAGAAGGAATACGACGAGGCGGTCGATCCGCCGTTGTGAACTTCGCCGGGACGACAGCTTTTGCTCAGCACCGAATGTGCATCACGGAGAAACGATGCCCCCCATCTACCGCGTCGACGGCGACAGCGTCGTCACCAGCCCGGATGCCGCGGGCCCGTGGGACCGGCGTATGCAGCACGGTTCGGCGCCGGCCGCGCTGGTGACGTGGGCGGCTGAGCGCATTCCGACGCCAGTTGCAATGGACATCGCGCGCGTCACCATCGACCTGATGCGCCCGGTGCCGGTGGCACCACTCACGATCGCGACCGAGATCTTGCGCGAGGGCCGCAAGATCCAGCTCTGCGGAGTCAAGCTGCTCGCCGACGGCGTCCAGGTGGTCGGCGCCACCGTGCTCAAGATCAAGCGCCAGGCACTGACGCTGCCCGAGCACGTCAAGGCGCTGCCGGTTACGCTGCCGTCGCCGGAGGACTCGCTGCTCGAGGACGGTCATGCCGCTACCAGCCCGTTCGTACGTTCAGTCTCGATGCGCGCTGCGCGCGGCCGCTTCGGGCAAGCCGGCGCCGGCGCGATCTGGTTTCGCGTCGACCATCCCCTGATCGCGGGCGAACCGCTCTCCCAGGCGATGCGCGCCGTGGTCGCGGCCGATTTTTCCAACGGCACCGCCTCGTCGCTCGATTTCCGCGCCTGGACCTACATCAACGCTGACCTCACCGTGAGCTTTGCGCGCCAGCCGGTCGGCGAATGGATCCTGCTCGACGGTGATTCCTGGATCGGCCCCGATGGTGCCGGGCTTGCGATGTCGCGGCTCGCCGACCGGCAGGGCTATTTCGGCCGAGCCGTGCAAAGCCTGGTGATCGAGAAGCGGTGAGGCACCTTATCTATCCCACCATCCGGCCCCGCCCGCTCCAAAAGCTCGCGCGCAGCATCTTCTTGTCGACCTTGCCGACGCCGGTCATCGGGAGTTGCTTGACGAACTGGATCTGCTTCGGTGCATGAGCCGAGCCTTTTCGCGTCTTCACCAGATTGATCAGTTCATCGGCGTCAGGTTTTGCGCCTTCGCGCAGGACGACGACAGCGGTCACGGCCTCGCCCCATTTCTCGTCGGGGATGCCGACGACCGCAACCATGGCCACATCGGCGTGCTGTGACAGCACGTCTTCGATTTCCCGCGGAAAGATGTTGAAGCCGCCGGAGACGATCATGTCCTTCTTGCGGTCGAGGATGAACATGTAGCCGCGATCGTCCTTACGAGCGATGTCGCCGGTGTGCACCCAGCCGTTCTTGAGCGTCTCGGCGGTGGTGTCGGGCCGCTTCCAGTACTCCGCCATCGCATGCGGAGCGCGCACGCAGATTTCGCCGGCCTCGCCCGTCTTCACCTCCTGGTCGTTGTCGTCGAGGATCTTGACCTCGCACGCCGCGATCGGGAAGCCACAGGACAGGAACAGTTCGGGCGTTTTGGGATCGTGATCCGCCTTGCGCAGCACCGAGATTGGGTAGCATTCGGTCTGGCCGTAGAGCTGCGAGAACACCGGCCCGATCCGTTCGATGCCCTCGACCAGCCGGCTCGGCGACATCGCGGAGGCGCCGTAGAGCACCAGCTCGAGCGAGGAGAGGTCGGTCCTGCTCAATGCGGGATGATCGAGCAGCACATAGACCATGGTCGGCACGAACAGCGTGAAGTTGATGCGCTCGCGTGCGATAGTCCCCAGCACCGCCTCGGGATCGAAACCCTTCAGCATGTGCACGGTGCCGCCCCGCATCAAGGTCGGTAGCACTTTCGTGCCGGCGACATGGCTGATCGGTGCCACCGCGAGGTAGCGCGCGCCATCGGGAATCTCGAAGTCGGCGAGGATCGCGGCCGCGGCTCCGGCATTTTCGCGGTGGTAGCGCAACGCGCCCTTGGATTTGCCGGTGGTGCCACCGGTGTAATTCAGCGTGGAGAGGTCGTCGGGTCGGGCGAGGCAATGCGCGCTGGCATGGCCTTCGATCTCGATCGCCTGCAAGAGATCGACGCCATAGTTGGCCGGTCCCGTGGTGAACACCGCCTTGAGCCAGGTCGCCTGCGCGGCGAGCTCGCCGCCGCGATCGTGGAAGGCGGCCGCATCGACCACCAGCACCTCGGCCTCGGAATCCTCGAGCTGGAACATCTGGTCTCCCGGCGATCCCAAAGGATGCAGCCAGGTGACGCAGAGCCGCGACAATTGCGCGGCAACGCCGGCGCACCAGGTGTCGGCGCGGTTCGCGGTGAGGAAGGCGACCCGCGCGCCGGGCTGCAATCCAAGCCGCATGAACACGCCCTGGATGCGCCCGATCAGGTCGATGGTGCCCTGATAGCTCAGCGATCCGCCGGGCCACGCGAACGCGGTTCGGCCCGGATAGCGCGACAGCGCCCGCAGCGCCTGCGCGCAAGTCGGGGACGATGCATGGAGCGGATCGGACATATGTTTCCTCGCTGCTTTGTTATCGGCTTCCGGCGTGCCAATGTTTACCGCGACGCTAGCACAGGGAATGCGGGATGGAACGACTAAGCCCGCGCGAGGGAGGCACGCGTGACGTCAGATCGGCTGCAACATTTCCACGGTCGTCTCGCCCTGCCGCTGATTGCCGCGCCGATGTTTCTGGTCTCGGGCGTCGAGCTCATGGTCGCGGCCTGCCGCAACGGCGTGATCGGCAGCTTCCCCACCGCGAATTGCCGTAGCACCGAACAACTCGATGAATGGCTCACCGACATCGAAGCGCGGCTGCGGCGGCATGAAGATCAAACCGGCCGAAAGGCCGCGCCGCTTTGCCCAAACCTGATCGTGCACCGCTCCAATGCACGGCTGGAGCAGGATCTCGCCGTGTTGCTGCACCACAGGCCGGAGATCGTCATCACCTCGGTCGGCTCGCCCACGACGGTGCTCAAGCCGCTGCACGACGTCGGCGCATTGGTGCTTGCGGATGTTGCCTCGATCCGCCACGCCGAACGCGCGGCGGAAGCAGGTGCCGACGGGCTCGTGCTGCTTACCGCCGGCGCGGGCGGGCAAACCGGCTGGCTCAACCCGTTCGCCTTCGTCCGCGCGGTGCGTGCGTTCTACGATGGCATCATCGTGCTCGCGGGGGGCATCAGCGACGGCCACGCATTGCGCGCGGCCGAAGTGCTCGGTTGCGATCTCGGCTACATGGGTACGAAGTTCATCGCGACGCGGGAGAGCATGGCGGATGAGCGTCACAAGCAAATGCTGGTCGACGGCAGCGCGGACGACATCTTGCTGACCACCGCGTTCACGGGCCTGCAGACCAGCATGCTCAAGCCGTCGATCCTGGCAGCCGGTCTCGACCCCGACGATCTGCCGGCGCGCGGTGCAATCGACGTCGGCAAGGACATCGACGTCAACGCGCGCGAGAGCCGCCCCGAGCGCTGGCGCGATATCTGGAGCGGCGGGCATTCGATATCGGGTGTAACCGAAGTGATGGAGGCCAACGATCTCGTCGCGCGGACGGTCGCGGAGTATCGAGAGGCGGGTGGCCGCCTCTCCCCGTAAAAACCCGGAGACCGACAGGGCCCGTCGCCTCCATCACAGTTAATCGAGCGCTCCTTAGAAGCGGTCACTTAACGGCAGATTAACCATCGATCGCCCAGAATCCCCTCAGGCGCCAATCAGGACCGAGAGGGACAGGCGATGGACTTCGACTTTCTCAACGCCAAGACGGCGGCTTCGCTGGACGAAATTCGCGTTCGCGTGGCCCATGCGCTGGCCCGCCACCCGCTGTGCCGCAATGTTCGCTTCGACATCGTCAGCGTCCCCCGCACCCGCCGGGGCGGCAATTGGACGGTGGCGCTGCAATCGGTCGAGCCGCGTGGAGTCTGGGAGGCCTCGGAGATCGTGGCCGACATCCAGGACGCTTACGATCTGGCGCTAGCTGCTTGATTTTGTTGACCTTTCCAGATGATGTCGCCGCAGTCCGCGCGATTGCCGCCGCGATGGCACGGTTAAGCCTTAATTTTCGCCCAGTTTGCGGGCAGTGATCACGTGGACTTGAAGCCGGTTGCGGAGAGACGTTTGTCGAAAGCCATCACCATCGTCGTGCTGACCTGCTTCCTCGTCCTCGGCGCCGCCACCACCGCCATTCTCGGCCGCGACAGCGTGCCCAGCGTCAGCGCCGAAATGATCACGCAGGCGCCGGCGCCCAAGCTGCTTGCAACCAATCGGGCCGCCAAGGCCGACCGTCTGGTTCCGACGCTGGCGCTAGCCTCGGCCGCCATCGACCCGGTTCAGGTTCCGGCGGACAAGCTCTCGCAAATGCCCGTGCTGACCGAGCCGCTGCGTCAGGCGTTTGCCGCCGCCACGCCATCCGATTTCCCGATGCCCAAGGCGAGCGTGAACGAGGCTCCGGCCGCTGCAGAGATTCCTGCCGTCGAAGTCCCGGCCAAGCCGAAGGTCGTCGCCAAGCCGCAGCCGCAGAAATCCTATTCGCTGTTGTCCGACGTACAGATTGCGGGCATCAGGGACCGTCTGAAGTTGTCGTCGTCGCAGGAATATTACTGGCCGTCGGTCGAGACCGCGCTGCGCAACGTTGTCCGCAAGATCTCGGCAAACAAGCTGTCCAATCCGAACGTGCAGGGCGTGCCGATCGATCCCAATTGCGACGAGGTCCAGCAGTTGAAGTCGGCCGCGATGCCGCTGCTGTTCCAGCTGCGTGACGACCAGAAAGAGGAAGTGCGCAAGCTCGCCCGCATCATTGGGCTCGAGAAGGTGGCGCAGCAGATCTGACGCGCAAGTTCCTTCCGGAACTGCGGCTATATCGGGAACATCCTGCAATTGACAAGCGTTGCCCGCTCCAAAGAGGGAGTGGACCAATGCGCGCCTCGACAGCCTATTTCGTCGGTGCAGGAACCATCGTCGCAGCCATCGCCATTGGTCTCGGCGGCGGCATTGTCGCCGGCAATATCATGAATCCGGTCTCGCCCAAGCAGGGGCCTGATACCAGCAAGATCGCGCAGCGCGCTGACGCCAAGCCCGCCACGACGGAAGCGCCATCCGAGCGCCTGCAATATCTCACCGGCTCGCAAGCCTTCGGCGCCATGGTCGCCGCGCCAGCGCAGGCCGAAGCCAAATCCGACGCCAAGGCCGAGTCCAAGCCTGAGGCAAAGTCCGAAGCGGTGAAGCCCGACACGCAGACCACTCAAGCCAACGCTGAACAGCCAGCGCAACAGCCTTCGCAGGCGGCAGCGGTGGAGCCCCCGAAACCGCCACCGGCGTCGCCTCCGCAAGTCGCAAAGCCTGCCGAGCGGCAAGCATCGACAGAGCCGTCATCCTCATCCGACAACGCCTATGCCAAGGCCAGGGATTCTGACGTCAAGCGCGCCACGTCTGAACGGCGCCGGACGGAGCGCCGTGAGCGCTGGGCCGAGCGCCGCCACTACGATTTCCGCGAGCCGCGTGGGATGCGCGACCGCACCGATTGGGACGACGTCGCGCGCAACATCCGCGAAGATGCCGATGCGCGCGAGGTCCCGAGCAGGCCGCGCGGCGGCTTTCCGCAGATCAGGCTATTCGGCGACGACGATTAGCGTCCATCCTCGCCGTCGTGCGCGCGCCCGACCTATGACCGGCGCATCGACGTCTATGGCCTGACGGCTTTGACGCCGCCGAGATTTGTGTTGTGGACGCGAGCACTCACCCGCCGTGTGACTCCACGACCTTGCGGCAGCCGTCCGAAAGCTTCGACTTGTTCTCGCGCAGGCAGGCATTCATCTGTGGCGGCTTGCCGATATGTTCGGCGCAGAATTTGTTCGCGTCGCTTCGGCAGGTCATCTGCTCCTGCGGCGTCGGACCGGATTGCGCAGCGGCGGTCTGGGCGGTAGCGGCGAGCAGCAGCACGGCAAGAACCGAGATCTTCATAAAACACCTCCTTGGGAATGTCGTTGGTCCCGCCTGGGATCAAGCGGGCCGGACCATCTCGCGAGCGCCGGGCGCAGGTCCATGCCATGTTCATGGCATCGGCCAGCCCGTCCCGCCGCCGTACCCCCATTTTCATGGCATGTATCAGCGCGCCGTCTTTTGTCATTCAGGCTGCACGTCGGCCGCGAGACCCGGTGATTGCATCGGGCCGCCGAACGGGAAGCAGGAGAGCAAGATGTCGAAAAGAGCGGGAGCGCTGAGCGCCGGGCTGACAATTTTGGCGCTGGCAGGTGCGGCGACGGTCTCGCTGGGCACGAGCCCGGCGCAGGCGGTGGTCTATTGCAAGACGGTCGGCATACCCAAGGGCTGCGTGGTGCGGCCGAGAGCGGCAGTGGTCGCTGCGCCGGCCGCCGCAGTCGCGGTCGCGACACCCGGGGTCGGTGCGCCCGGTGTCGGCGTGCGCGCGGGCACGCCGATGAATCGCGGTAGTCCGGTCAATCGCGTCGGCGTGCGCTGAGAAAGACGAAAGAGTTCGGGCGAAGGAGCATTGCGGACGAACCCCCGTCTTCCGCAGGCAAATCATCCGGCCCGTCCCTCTCTCCGCGCGTCCCACACGTTCGGAGAGGGGGCTTTTCAGCCGACGGCGGCACCGCTGTCGGGGAAAATCTGCGGCAATTGCAGCCGCACGCGCGTGCCTGAGGAATCCGAGCTCAGATCGAGCATCGCCCCGCAGCGCGCGGCACGGCTCCTCATGTTGCGAAGCCCCCGCGCGGTCTGGCCCGCGTCGGTGGCTCTGCCGCTGCCGACCGGCGCAGAACCGTTCGCAAAGCCCTTGCCATCATCCGCGACCTTGATCACACCGAACGGCCCCTGACCTTCGTTGACCGTCTCGATGGTGACCGCGATGCGGCGGGCCTGTGCGTGCTTGACCGCGTTGGTCACGGCCTCGTCGAGGATGCGCACGATCTGGATGACATGCCATGGCCTGAGCTCGGGATGCAGCGGCAGCCCCTGCGGCGTGGCCACGTGCCAGTCGAGCGCGATGTCGTGCGGTCGCAATTGCGCGGTCGCTCGCTCGCGCCAGGAGCCGAGTGCGAGCATCAGGTCGCCGCCGATGTCGTCCATGGAGTCGATGACGAGGCGGAGGTCCTTCAGCGCCGCACGGGCAGCGTCGGTGATGGTCGCGCCCTCGTGCCCGCGCTCGGACAGTGCCACGATGCTGATGAGCTGGCCGCCGAGGCCGTCATGCAGGTCGCGCATCAGCCGCGTGCGCTCATTGGCGAGCGCGGCTGCCCTTGCACGCTCCTCCTCGCGGGCAAAGCTCGCCTTCAGCCGCTCCTCGGCCTCACGTACGCGCGTCACGAGCTGGTCGGCAAAGCTGTCGACCTGGTTCAGCGCGCGCGCGAACCGCCAGGTCAAACCGGCGCCGATCGCGACCAGCATCGCCGAGTAGGACAGGCGCGAGAGGAAGATGCGCTCGTCGGTCACGATCTCGAACACCGACAGCATGTCGTGGACCCAGCAGATCAGCACAATGGTCACCGCGCAGCCGAGCGTGAAGCTTGCCGCGTCCTGCCGCCGCACCACCGCGGCAGCGGTGACGCAGGCCATCAGGAGCAGGCAGAGACCGACGGTAGGAATGCCAAGCAGGAGAAACAGAATGCGCGGCAGCGGCGGGCCGGCGATCAGTCCGACGCCGAACACGACGAGCCCCGGCGCGAACAGCAGCATGCCGTAGCGCGGCCAGCGCCAGCCGAAGAACAGCACGCCGAAGACGACGACCAGGGCGCTCTCGATCGGTGCGGACGCGAGCAATACCGCGGCGAGCCGGGACGTGTTGAGGGGGGGCACCGGTGGCGGCGCAAAGGCCTGCACTACGCCGAGTACCATCGCCACGGCCAGCACGCCGTAAACCGGCTCGCGGCGGCGCATCAGCCACATGATCGCCAGGATGACGGCGAGGATCGACTGCCAAGCGGAGAACACCACGGGCAACGTGACGAACATCAGCGTGCGTGTCTCGTAGGCCGGCCGCAAGGCCGCATCCGGCCCGACATAGACGGTGTCGAGAAAGCCCTTGAGCGGTCCCCAAACCAACAGCCGTACCGCGATCTCGTTCGCGCCCTCGCGCAGCAGCGAGGACGGGATCGCCCCGATCTGCGGAGTGTTGCGGTCGGGCCGGTTGGCGTTGGCATCGCGTCGGGAATCCAGGATGACGACGCCGTTGATTGAGACTTCCACCGCGTTGCTGAAGCGCGGCAGGAATACCGACCATCCCGACGCGACATCGCCGCGGCGGAACGTGAAGGCGCCGGTGTAGAGCGGCGGGTCGGCCAGGGAATAGCGTGACGACGTGAAATGCGGCAGCGTCACGGGACGTGCCACGCCGTCCTCGCGCAGCGAGAATTCGCTCAGCGCAAAGTCGTCGGGGTCGCTGGGCTGGAGCAGCCGCAGCCCGAGGACGGTCGCGACCACTATCAGCGCCTGCAGCAGCAGATAGGGCACGAGACGCGAGACCAGCAGCCGGCGCCGCCCGGGTTTGACCGGTGCCTTGGCCACGATCTCGCTCACAGCTTGATCAGGCCCTGCTGCACCGCTTCGAACACCGCTTCGCTGCGGGTGTGCACTTCGAGCTTGCGATAGATGTTCTTGATGTGGCCGGGCACGGTCTGCCGGGACAGGCCGAGATGGCTTGCGATCTCGGCGTAGCTGAAACCTTTGGCAATGCCCCAGAGGATATCGATCTCGCGTGGGGTGAGCCTTGCGGTGTTGAGCGCGGGGCCCGGCGGAGGCTCGGCCGCATTCTGCGCGGAACCTTGCGTCCTGCGCACGATGAAGCGGGCGATCGAGGCCGAGATCGGCGAATGGCCGGCGACAAGATCGCGCACGGTGGTGGCGATATCAGTGGGGAACGCATCCTTCAGGAGATAGCCGGTGGCGCCAACCGTGATCGCGGAGATCACACTTTCTTCGTCGCCGAGCGCCGAGATCACCATGATCTCGGTGTCGGGAAAGCGTTGCCTTGTCTCGCGGATCAGCTCGACGCCGTGGCCGTCGGGCAGCCGCAGATCGGTGAGCAGCACGCGCGGCACAGCCGCGCTCAGCGCCGAACGAGCCTCTCCCAGCGTACCGGCGCTTCGCACCTCGTAGCCGGCCTTGACCAGCGCGTCCTGGAGCCGCCAGCAGGTCGGCGCGTCGTCCTCGACGAGGAGGATGGTGATGGCTTCACCCGTCTCGCCCTGTTCGGTCATGATCATCGTCGTCCTGCACCGCGTGTCCCCCGCGGCGCAGGGCCAAGTTTAGCCGCGGTGCGGGCGCCGCGACACCCATAATCATGGTGTCGCAAGGCATCGGTCTGGCGTTCCCGACGCGATGCCTACTGCTTCGTCGCACTGGCTCGTCCGGCGGCATGGGCGGGCCCGGCAGTCGCTGCACCAGATGCGCGCGGTACCGGCATTGTTCTTGTAGAACTGCTGATACGGCTCCTTGATCACGTCGAGCTTCGTCGGCCGCAGTCATGTCGCCGGAGGTTTGGCCTGACGCCCACGGCGGCACCGGGAAGTGAGATAGGCCACAGACGGGTTGACTTACGGGAGAAGACCCTCGAAATCATCCCGGAGCCAGCCTAGGGCCCTTGACGGATTGAAGCCTGCACCATGGTCGGATTGATCCTCCCGGCTCCGATGTCACGCCTGCAGCGTCTGGCCGGCCGTGTTGCGCTGGCGATTGCTCTGATGCTGGCAGCGGCGACGACCGCGCAGGCCGACAAGCGAGTGGCGCTGGTCCTTGGTGTGTCCAACTACCAGAGCGTCGCGCGGCTGGCCAATCCTGACAACGACGCCGCCGCCATCAGCGACGTGTTCAAGCGGATGGGGTTCGATATCGTGGAGCTTCGCCGCGATCTCGGCGTCATCGAGATGCGGCGGGCGGTGCGCGATTTTGCTGCGGTTGCCGCGGATTCCGACATGGCCGTGGTCTATTACGCCGGTCACGGCATCGAGGTGAACGGCGCGAATTTCCTGATTCCGGCAGATGCCAGGCTGCAGAGCGATTTCGACGTCGAGGACGAGGCGGTTCCGCTGGACCGGATTCTCCAGGCGATAAATCCGGCGAAGCGGCTGCGGCTCGTCATCCTCGATGCCTGCCGCGACAATCCGTTTGCAGAGCGGATGACACGCAGTGTCGCCACGCGTTCGATGGGCCGCGGCCTCGCCAAGATCGAGCCCGCCACGGCGGATACGCTGATTGCGTTCGCCGCCAAGGCCGGCGCGGTCGCCGGCGACGGCGACGGTGCGCACAGCCCGTTTGCGACCGCGCTCCTCAATCATTTGGCGACACCGGGCCTCGACCTTCGCCTGACGCTTGGCCGGGTTCGCGACGAGGTGCTCAAGAGCACGGGGCGGCGGCAGGAGCCCTTCGTCTACGGATCGCTCGGCGGCGACACCGTGGCGCTGGTGCCGCTGATTGCCCCAAAGGTCGATCCGGACGCGGAGTCCCAGCGGGACTACGAATTTGCGGCGCAGATCGGCACAAGGGAGGCGTGGACCTCGTTTCTCGGCGTTCACGGTAGCGGCCCCTACGCTGTGTCTGCTCATGCGGCCCTCGACAAGCTGGATGCGGCGGAGAAGGCCCGTGAAAAGGCAGACCTGCTGAGGCGGCAAGCCGAACAGCAAGCCAGGCAGAAGAACGAGGATGTCAAGAAGCAGATCGGGGAGCAGGCTGCGCGCCAGGCCGAGCAGGCGAAGCTCCAGGTCTCAGAACAGGCCCGGCGCGATCTGGAGAAGGAGCGCCAACGCATCGCCGACCAGGCCAAGCGCGAGCTCGACGATGCCCGGCGGCAGGTTGCGGAGGCGCGCCGGCAGGCGGAGGATGCGGCCCTTCAGGTCGAGCAGGCAAAGAAGCAGGCCGCGCTGGACGCGCAGCAGCAGATCGAGGCCGCAAGGCGCGAACAGGAACAGCGCGAGCGGGAGCGACAGGCCACACTCGCCGCGGTAACTCCGCCGGCTGCGCCTGCCCCTGCGTCGGTTGTCGTGCCGGCAATGGATCCGGCGGATATTGCACGCCTGCTCCAAGCCCATCTGAAGCGCGTCGGCTGCGATCCCGGGACCACCGACGGTGCCTGGACGGCGCCGTCGCAAAAGGCGCTCGACAATTTCAACCGAAACGCCGGCACCAGATTCGACGTCAAAGTTGCCAGCCTCGATGCGCTCGATGCGGTGCGCGGCCGGCCCGATCGTGTCTGTCCGCTGGTGTGCGCCAAGGGACAAAAGGCAGAAGGCGATCGTTGCGTCCAGATCGTCTGCGACGGCAATGACGTGCTGGATGCCCAGAGCGTGTGCCGGCGGCGTCCCGATCCGCCGCCGCAGAAGCCAAAGGCGGTATCGCGCCAGGAGCCGAGCCCGCGCGGTCGCGCACGTCCGTCCGGCGGAGCCGATTCATGCGGAGGCAGCTGTGAGGGTGATTGAGACCGGTGCCGAGAGCACGGTGCCTCGGCAGCTCACAGGCTGGGAACGACGTTGACGTTGACTTTCAGATTCAGGAACGTGCGCTTGCCGGCGCCGTCCTCGAAGTAGAGTCTGCTCTCGAAATGGTCGCTGCCGGTAAAGCCGGAATTCGGCCGGTACACAGCCTTCGTCGAGTTGACCAGGCTGTAAGATCCGTTCGCCGGAGAGACGACGACGTCCTGGCCCACGAACGGACCCAGGGATTGGAAATTGAACCCGCAACCGCGGTCTTGCGCGACCCGCATCGGGATGACGACATTACAACCCTGGCAGATGTTGAAATGCGGGCGACGGCAAGCTGCGTTGGCATTCAAGCCGTGGGCGTTTCCGTAGCTCTTGTAGCCCGGGCGCATCTTGTCGGCGCTCGCAGTGCCGGAAAGAAGCAACGAGGCGCTGGTTACAATCGACAATACAACTGTCATGAAAGGACGGATCATTCTGAAAACCCCTTGGCGGCCAACGAAGCAAAAGCGATTTATGCCGACATAGAAGCTCAAGCGCCCCGGGGAGGCAAGTATCTGCGGAAGGTTGCTGGACAGCTTCCCAATGCCATGCCCCTTCCACTATCATTTCGAACAGGGAGGCGCCCGGCAGGACACTGCGCGGCGGCAACCGTCTCGCCTGACGGCCGGGCCTGATGTGTGATCGATGGCACAGACCCGAGGGCGGACCGCTATCGAAATAGTACTCATATCGATTGCAGCCACATTGCTGACGCGTGGAGCGAAGCCTGCATCATGATCCGATTGAGCCCTTCAGTCCCGATGTTGCGTTCAAGCCGGTTGGTCTGCCGGCTTGCGCTGTCGATGTTGTGGATGCTGGCAGCGGCGACGACCGCGCAGGCCGACAAGCGAGTGGCGCTGGTCCTTGGTGTGTCCAACTACCAGAGCGTCGCGCGGCTGGCCAATCCCGACAACGACGCCGCCGCCATCAGCGACGTGTTCAAGCGGATGGGGTTCGATATCGTGGAGCTTCGCCGCGATCTCGGCGTCATCGAGATGCGGCGGGCGGTGCGCGATTTTGCTGCGGTTGCCGCGGATTCCGACATGGCCGTGGTCTATTACGCCGGTCACGGCATCGAGGTGAACGGCGCGAACTTCCTGATTCCGGCAGATGCCAGGCTGCAGAGCGATTTCGACGTCGAGGACGAGGCGGTCCCGCTGGACCGGATTCTCCAGGCGATAAATCCGGCGAAGCGGCTGCGGCTCGTCATCCTCGATGCCTGCCGCGACAATCCGTTTGCAGAGCGGATGACACGCAGTTTCGCCACGCGTTCGATGGGCCGCGGCCTCGCCAAGATCGAGCCCGCCACGGCGGATACGCTGATTGCGTTCGCCGCCAAGGCCGGCGCGGTCGCCGGCGACGGCGACGGTGCGCACAGCCCGTTTGCGACCGCGCTCCTCAATCATTTGGCGACACCGGGCCTCGACCTTCGCCTGACGCTTGGCCGGGTTCGCGACGAGGTGCTCAAGAGCACGGGGCGGCGGCAGGAGCCCTTCGTCTACGGATCGCTCGGCGGCGACACCGTGGCGCTGGTGCCGCTGATTGCACCGCCGATCGATCCGAACGCGGGAGCCCGGCGGGATTATGAGCTTGCAGCGCAGGCCGGCACCAAGCAGGCCTGGCTTTCCTTTCTCGCCGTTCATGCCACCGGCATCTATGCCAACTTTGCGCATGCGGCGCTCGACAAGCTCGAGGCCGCAGAAAAAATCAGCGAAAACGCCGATGCCGTACAGCGGCAGGCCGAGCAGCAGGTCCGGCAGAAGAGCGACGATTTCAGGAAACAGATCGAGGAGCAGGCGGCGCGTGAGACGGAACGGGCCACGCAGCAGATCTCCGAGCAGGCCCGGCGCGATCTGGAGAAGGAGCGCCAACGCATCGCCGAGCAGGCCAAGCGCGAGCTCGACGATGCCCGGCGGCAGGTTGCGGAGGCGCGCCGGCAGGCGGAGGACGCGGCCCTTCAGGTCGAGCAGGCGATGAAGCAGGCCGCGCTGGAGGCGCAGCAACAGATCGAGGCGGCGAAGCGCGAGGCAGACCGGCGCGAGAAGGAGCGCCAGGCTACGCTTGCCGCTCTGACCCCGCCCGCCGCGCCCGCTGCTGCTCTCGCCGTGGCGCCGACTAGCGTGCCAGCGATGGATCCTGCGGACATCGCCCGCTTGCTCCAGGCGCACCTGAAGCGTGTCGGTTGCGATCCCGGTGCGGCCGATGGCGCCTGGACTGCACCGTCGCAAAAGGCGCTCGACAGCTTCAACAGATATGCCGGTACGAAATTCGACGTGAAGGTCGCAAGCCTCGACGCGCTCGATGCGGTGCGCGCCCGGCCCGATCGCATCTGCCCGCTGGTTTGTGCGAGGGGGCAAAAGGCGGTTGGCGACCGCTGCGTCCAGATCGTCTGTGACAACAAATTCGTGCTGGACGCCCAGGGCGTGTGCCAGCGGCGTCCCGATCCGTCGCCCCAGAAACCAAAGGCGGTGTCCCGCCACGAACCGAGCCCGCGCGCGCCGTCTGCTCCGGCCAGCAGCGAGGGCGGCAAATGTCATACCTATGGCGGAAAACAGTACTGCCAGTGATGCGGCGTTGCTCGCCCTGGGTTGACGGGGTGGCGAGATCCTCGCGTCCGTCCAGGATGGCCCCTCTACGAAGCCTCTGCCCGCGGCGGCGGATATCGCCGGGCCAGCGCCGACAACGGCAAGTGTCGCTCGCCCTCAGGTAGCTCGAGATAGGCGAGCACGAGCGGCCGTTTCCAGTCACCGACGCCGAAATCCATCGCCATCCATTTCTGCGGTTCGGGGCCCTCAAGACCGCGCACCCAGACGAAATAGCGGGGGAGATCGTCGGCTTCCGTTTCCCTCACGCGTCTCCTGGCCATCAAAGCTGCTCGCTGTATCGTTACGTGTTGCCACACGATATGGGGACTGGCCTGGCAAAGTCGAACCGTCGAGGGAGGGGATGCCGGGAAGCACGCGGCCCTCTCCTGGCGAAGTGTCCGAAGGATGCGAGCCGTACATCCGCGAGGAAGCTCCGATTTGATCTTTCGATACTGTCCTTCTAGCCTCACGGTGACGTCTCCCGCGCACGGATGGTGCGAACGCAAGGGTTTGTTCAGTGAGGATTCTGATTGTCGAGGACGATGCCGCCATGGCGCGCGGCCTTGCCGAGCGGCTCAAGCTGTCCGGGTTCGCCGTCGATATCGAGTCTGAAGGGGCTTCGGCAGCGCAGACCGCCTTGCTGGAACCCTACAGCCTCATCATCCTGGACATCAACTTGCCGAACGTGTCGGGTTTCGGAGTCCTACACAAGATACGGCAAGCCGGGTCGACCGTTCCGGTCATGATTCTGACTGCCCGTTACGCGACCGGCGATAAGGTCAGCGGGCTCGATCTCGGCGCCGACGATTATCTCTCCAAGCCATTTGATATCGCCGAATTTGATGCCCGCGTTCGTGCGCTCGTGAGAAGGGGACAGGGGCTTCCAAATCCAACCTTGATCTGTGGCCCGCTCGCGTTCGACCGCGCCGCGGGCACGATTACACTGAGCGGCCGGCCGCTTGAATTGCGACGGCGCGAGTTTGCCGTGCTGGAAGTGCTGATGACCCGCGCCGGCAAAGTCGTCTCCAAGGAGCGCCTGATCGCGGAGGTATTTGGCTTCGACGAGGCGGTAGCGCCGAACGCGGCGGAACTCTATGTTGGTCGCGTTCGCCAGAAACTCGGTCCTGACGGGCCGCGAATCCGAACCGTCCGCGGGCTAGGCTATCTGCTGGAGGTACAGTGATCGCCACCTGGCGGCCGTCGTTGAGGCGAACGCTCCTCACCAATCTGGTGGCGCCCGCCATTGTATTGGCGATGGTGCTTGGAATCGGCGGTATGTTGCTGATCCAGCGCGTTGTGCAGACAGTTCATGACCGGTTGCTCGATGGGTCGGTTCTCGCCATCGCCGAACGCGTCGGCGTGGAAGATGGCGAACTGACGGTCGACTTGCCGCAGGTTGCGCTCGGCATGCTGGAAAGCCAGTCGCACGACAGCATCTATTACAGCGTGACTTACCTCGGCGAATTGATCACCGGTTACAAGGATCTTCCACTGTCCGGCTTCGATCGATTGAAGGCTGGCGAAACCGGCCATCGCGATGGCGCGTATCGCGGCAAAACGGTTCGTATCGGCGCGCAGGCGCGGCAGGTCTACGGCAGGCCGGGGCTGGTCCTCGTCGCAGTGGCCGAAACGGTGCAGGCGCGCCGCGTCGTCGAAAGTGAAATGCTGATCGGACTGGCGATGCTCGAGGCCGGGTTGATTAGCCTGATCGCTTGCCTCGGCTGGTACGCCGTCGATCGAGGCCTGAGGCCGCTTGGCGAGCTCAAGCAAGAAATCGACGCGCGCGGTATTCAGGGCGGTCCAAATCTCAGTCCGCTCGACCTTTCCCGGGTGCCGCAGGAAGCTTTAGCACCGGCGCTCGCGGTAAATTCCCTGCTACAGCGGCTGGATCTGGCCATCGGACTGGTGCGCCGATTCACAGCCGATGCCTCGCATCAGATGCGAACCCCATTGGCGATACTGCGGACGCATCTCGATCTGGTGCGACGCCTGGGGTCGGAAACGCCGGCGGGCCAATCTGCCCTCGACGAGGTCGATAACGCCATCAACCGCCTTGAACGGCTGCTCGGGCAGCTCGTGACACTGGCACGGGCCGACGAGCAGAACATTGCGCAACCGGCCGCGGAGAACGTTGACCTGAATGAGGTCGCCTTCAATGTCCTGTCGGAGCGTGCCCCACAGGCTTTCGCGAACGACATCGACGTCCAGTTCGATCGATCCGACTGTCCCGCGGTCATCGCCGGCAATACGGTCCTGATTGGCGAATTGCTGGCAAACCTGATCGACAATGCGATCCGCTACAACCGCCCCGGGGGGATGGTCCTGGTTCGCGCGGTTGTTGACGCCACGACCGCGCGAATTGAAGTCGAGGATACCGGTCCGGGAATTCCGGAGGCCCATCGGGCCCGCGTCTTCGAGCGTTTTTATCGGATTCCGATGGCGAACGGCCCTGCAGGCAGTGGTCTTGGACTGGCCATCGTGAAAGCCTTGTCGGACCGTCTCGGGGCCCAAATCGTGCTTGCACCTGGCCCGGAAGGCCGGGGTCTGCGGGTTTCCGTGAGCTTTCCTCTTGCCAAGCGTGATGGTGAAAGCTCAAGTTGAGGCCGGATTGTGCGCTGCCGTACGAATGGCTGCGGTCCTGAACAACTGAAGTCCGCAAAGCGGCTCATGGACGAGGAAACGTCACGATGTCGGCTGCCAAAGCCTTGGCCTTGTGCGTCGGGATCTTGCTGACGTGGCCTGCCATGTCGGAGCAGGCACAGCTCGGCCCTCTCAAAGGGCAAGCATCCGCTATCGCCGGAGCTCGAGAGCAACTCAACATCGTATCGACGACCCAGGACGCGGACGTCGCCGACTTGCTTGCCGATTTCCGGGCAAGTCATCCGGACATCGAGATCGTCCATACAAAGATCAACTCGAACGATATCTACAATCAAGTCGTGGATCCCTCGACCTCCAGTGCAGCACCCGGAGACATTGTCTGGAGCTCCGCGATGGATCTGCAGATCAAGCTCGTCAATGACGGCTATGCTCAACCCTATGTCTCGAAGGAAATTGCGCATATCCCGGATTGGGCCATCTGGAAAGACGAAGCCTATGCCATCACGGCGGAGCCGATTGTCATTGTTTATAACAAGAACCTCGTTGCGGAGTCCGATGTACCCCGAACCCGCACTGACCTGAAGAGCCTTCTAAGCCGAAAGCCTGACATCTATCGAGGTAAGATCGCAACCTATGACCCGGAGCAGAGCGGGACCGGTTTCCTGTTCATCACGCGCGATGCCGGAATCACCAGGACAACGTGGGATTTGGTCCGTGCGTTTGGCAGCGCCGGTATCAAGCTCTATTCGACCACCGGAACGGTGCTTGATCGGATTTCATCCGGCGAACATCTGCTCGCCTACAATATGATAGGGTCTTACGCGATCGAACGGGCCAAGGAAGATGCCTCTATCGGAATCGTGTTTCCTGCCGACTACATCACCTTGATGTCGCGAATAGCCTTTATACCCGTCACCGCGCCCCACCCGGAATCCGCGAAATTGTTTCTTGATTACCTGCTTTCAGAACGCGGCCAGAAATTTCTCCTGGCCCGGTCAGTCGGTCCTGTGCGCCTCGGTCTCGGCGCGGAAGGCGTGATACCTGCGGATCGCAGCGGCGCAGTCAAGCCGATCCATATTGGTGCAGAATTGCTCACCTATCTCGATCAATCGAAACGAGCGAGCTTCCTCAAAGAGTGGCGCCGCGCGTTGCAGGATCGATAGAAATCCAGGGATCTGGATTTCAGACGGAATAACATCCGAGAGAAGCCCCCCATATCTGCCGGCTCATCAAGCGCGTCGTCTTCAAACCGATTTTCTTGCGGAGTGCGGCAGCGACAGGTTGGTGACAGGCAGCTGATATACGATGAGGCAGCAATCGTAGCTTGAACGATCGCTCCTCGCGTATCGGTCAATCCGGCCGCGATCAAGTTTGCAACACCTGCAAGACGGGTGAACAAGACAAAAAAACATAAACGATAAAAGGGAGGACGGCATGACGGTTACCACCGGACAGTCGAAGCTTGGCATGGTGCTCCGCGTCACCAGTGGCAACTTTCTTGAGATGTTCGACTTCTTTCTGTCGGGCGTCTACGCGTCGTACATCGCCAAGGCATTCTTCCCACTCGAAAATGAATACGCGTCACTGCTGCTGACCTTCGTTGCGTTTGGCGCAGGCTTTCTGATGCGCCCGCTCGGCGCCATCATCCTCGGCGCCTACGTGGATCGGATCGGCCGGCGCCAAGGCCTGATCGTTACACTGTCGATCATGGCTGCCGGCACGGTGCTCATCGCGTTCGTGCCAAGTTACGCAACCATTGGCATATTGGCCCCGATCCTCGTCTTGATCGGACGCCTGCTGCAAGGCTTCTCGGCTGGCGTCGAGCTTGGTGGGGTTTCCGTCTATCTCTCGGAAATGGCCACACCGGGAAAGAAGGGTTTTTACGCCAGCTGGCAATCGGCAAGTCAACAGGTCGCGATCATCGTCTCGGCCTCGCTGGGTTTCGCTCTCAATGCATGGCTTGCACCGGCGCAGCTTGACGATTGGGGCTGGCGTATTCCGTTCTTCATCGGCTGCCTGATCGTTCCTTTCGTATTCTTCATTCGACGCTCGCTGCAGGAAACCGATGAATTCCTGGCGCGGAAGCATCATCCGACACCCCGCGAGATCTATCGCTCCATCCTCGCAAACTGGAGCATTGTGCTTGCCGGGATGATGATGGTGATCATGACCACGGTGTCGTTCTACCTCATTACCGTCTACACGCCGACATTCGGCAAATCGGTCCTCAAGCTGACCGCGGCCGATGGCCTGATCGTGACGATTTGCGTGGGAATATCGAACTTCATCTGGCTTCCCATCATGGGCTCGTTGTCCGATCGGATTGGTCGTCGGCCGATCCTCATCGCCTTTTCGACTTTGGCATTTCTGACTGCATATCCCGCGCTTTCCTGGTTGGCCGCAGGCCCGACGTTCCCGAAGATGCTGACGGTCCTACTTTGGTTGTCTTTCATCTACGCCAGCTACAACGGCGCGATGATCGTCGCATTGACCGAAGTCATGCCGGTGGGTGTACGAACGTCGGGATTCTCCCTCGCATATAGTCTGGCAACGACGTTCGGCGGGTTTACGGCAGCGATCTGCACCTGGCTGATCGCTGCCACTGGTGACAATGCGTCGCCGGGATATTGGATGAGCGCGGCAGCGCTCTGTGGTCTGGCCGGGACGTACCTCGTTTACAGGCCGCAACAACGACGCGCGCTATCCGGCGCCAATTCGGTCGAGACGGTGATAGGGACGTGACCACCAAAGTGCTCGATGACGTCGACCGTCATCGAGCAAGCACAGTCCTCGAATAATTGCATCGAAGGAAATTGCCGATGAGCGTGACGATCGTCGTGCGCAGGCTAGTTGCGCTAAGCTTGCTGATTGTCTTGGCGGCCGCGGCTGGAATCGCCAAGGCGTCCGAAGTCAGGGTCATGATCTCGGGAGGCTTGGCGACGCCTTATAAGGAGCTCGTACCGCAATTTGAACGCGCGACGGGAAATACGGTCGTCACGGCCTATGGCCCCTCGATGGGAACGACGGAGAACGCCATCCCCGTGCGACTGGCACGCGGCGAGGCGGCGGACGTGCTCATCATGGTCGGCGACGCGCTTGGCGAGATGATCGAGCAGGGCAGGGCGGTCAGAACCAGCCGCGTCGACCTGGTACGCTCGCCAATCGGGATCGCGGTACGCGCCGGAACGCCAAAGCCTGATATCGGTACTCCTGACGCATTGAAGCAGGCACTGTTGAACGCGAAGTCAGTTGCATACTCCGACAGCGCCAGCGGCGTCTATGTGGGCACCGAGCTGTTCAAGCGTCTCGGGATCGCCGCCGAGATGAAGGACAAGGCCAAAATGATTCCGGCGGAGCCGGTCGCGAGTGTTGTTGCACGCGGTGACGCCGAACTCGGCTTTCAACAGATCAGTGAACTTCTGCCGATCGCTGGAGCCGACCTTGTCGGGCCGCTCCCGCCAGACGTCCAGAAAATCACGATCTTTTCTGCAGGCATAACCTCCGGTGCCAGTCAGCCGGAAGCCGGACGGGCTCTGATTGCCTTCCTCGCTTCCGCTGCTGCTGCTCCGGCCCTGAAAAAAGCGGGTCTCGATCCCTTTGCAGCATCGGAGAAATAGACCGCTTCAGATCTGCGCGAGGCGGACGATTCCAGCGAAGGGGGACTTGATAATGAAGCAGTATCTCAACAGCTTCGGCGCACGCCAGACACTTGTCGTCGGTGCAAAGAGCTACGCCTACTATTCGCTTGCCGCAGCGGAAAAGAATGGCCTTCCCAGCATCTCCAGAAGCTCGCGATCGAGATCCGCGAGTCCGATGGCGCGAATAAGGCCATCATACCCTTGACCTGCCGCATCGATACGCTCGACGAGCTTGAATATTTCCGCAACGGCGGAATTTTTCAATACGTCCTGCGCCAACTCGCTGCCTGATCGTCAACCCGAAACGAGGACGCCATGCCAACGAATTCCGCGCCGCTACCGAGGATCGAAGCGGAAACCATGCGCCGCATTACATGGCGCCTGCTTCCGTTTTTCATGGTGTGCTATTTCATTTCATACGTTGACCGCGTCAATGCCGGGTTTGCGGCCCTGCAAATGAACAAGGATCTGGGCCTGACGCAGGCTGCCTTCGGGGCGGGCGGGGCGCTGTTCTATATCGCCTACATTCTTTTCGAGGTCCCCAGTAATCTGGCGATGCAGAAAGTTGGCGCGCGGATCTGGATCGCGCGCATTATGATCACATGGGGGATAGTCGGTATTCTCTCCGCTTTCGCGGTAGGGCCGATTACTTTTTATCTGAGCCGCTTCTTGTTGGGTGCAGCGGAGGCCGGGTTCTTTCCTGGTGTGATCCTGTATCTGACCTTCTGGTTTCCGGCGGCCTATCGCGCACGGATCGTTGCGGTTTTCATGGTGGCGATACCGCTATCGAGCTTTTTGGGATCGCCAATATCCGGCGCTTTGCTGGCGATGGATGGCGTGCTCGGCCTTCGTGGTTGGCAATGGCTTTTCATCGTTGAAGCCATTCCGGCCGTCCTGCTCGGCCTGGTCTCGTTCTTCGGGCTTCCGAACAAACCCGCTGATGCAAAATGGCTCGAGCCGGAGGCGCGCAATTGGCTCGACGCGCGCCTGCAGTCGGAACGATCGATGGCGAAGCAGGTCGGCCACATGTCGCTGTGGCAAATTCTGACCAACAAATATGTGCTCATCCTCGGTTTGATCTATGCGGGAAGCTCGGCCACGAGCAACGCGTTGTCGCTGTGGCAGCCTCAGATCGTGAAATCGTTCGGGATGTCCAACATGGAGACCGGCTTCCTGAATGCCATCCCATTTGGCATCGCCTCCGTTGCGATGATCTTTTGGGGAAGATATTCGGACAGGTCGAACGCCCATGCCCAAAACACCGCAATACCACTTGCGTTATGCGCAACGGCGCTGCTTGCGACCATGCTCACGAGCTCATTACCCGTGACGCTTGCTATTCTGAGCGTGGTCTTGATCGGTAATTATTCGATCAAGGGACCATTCTGGGCCCTGGCGACTGGGACACTCTCTCCGGCAACTGCTGCGGCCGGAATTGCCGGCATCAATACCCTGTCGCACATCGGCACTTCTGGCGCGGTGTGGCTGCTCGGCGTCATTAAGGAGGCGACGGGTAGCTTCCCCATGGCCTTGATACCGCTGGCTTTGCTTCAAATCGCCGGGATCATCGCGGTGCTTTGGATCAGCAAGCAGGAAACGCTACCCGCCACCTCCGCCGCAAGCCCCGTACATTGAGTGCAAGGCAGCATGTCTGACATTCACAAAACCCCGCGGCTCTCATCTTCGAGGACATAGTAATGCCTGCTCAATCCAAACCGAAGCGGCCCGCTACGCTCATTCCAGGCGATGGTATCGGCCCCGAGATCGTGAAATCGGCCGTCGACATTCTCGAAGCGCTCGGCTCTCCATTCGAATGGGACATCCAGCAGGGTGGCCTGGCCGCGATCGAGGAAAGCCGTGATCCGCTGCCGCAGGCGACGCTGGACAGCATCCGACGTACGCGGCTCGCCCTGAAGGGCCCGCTAACGACGCCGGTGGGGGGAGGATTCCGCTCGATCAATGTTCGTCTGCGCGAAGAATTCGGCCTTTACGCCAATTTGCGGCCGGTTCGAAGCATGGTTCCCGGAGGACGATTCGACGAAATCGATATCGTGCTGGTGCGCGAGAACCTCGGCGGGCTCTATGTCGCTTTCGAACACTATATTCCAATTGGGGAGGATCCGCACGCGGTCGCCATTTCGACCGGGGTCAATACGCGTGAAGGATCGCGCAAGATCATCGAATTCGCATTCGACTACGCGCTCAAGAACGGTCGCAAGAAGGTGACCGTCGTGCACAAGGCCAACGTGCTGAAGGCGCTGACCGGCATCTTTCTCGAGGTCGGTCACGAGGTTGCAAAGAAGTACGAGGGCAGGGTCAAGATGGACGATCGCATCGTCGATGCCACGGCGATGCAGCTCGTCATGAATCCCTGGCAGTTCGACGTCATCGTCACCACCAATTTGTTCGGCGACATCCTGTCCGATCAGCTCGCCGGGTTGGTCGGCGGTCTCGGCATGGCTCCCGGTGCCAACATCGGTCCGGATGCGGCGATCTTCGAGGCCGTGCACGGCTCGGCGCCGGATATCGCCGGCAAGGGAATCGCCAATCCGCTCGCTTTACTGCTGGCGGTCGGGCTGATGCTGGAGCACATTGATCAGCCTGATCTCGCAAACCGTCTTAGAGCGGCAATTGATCAGGTCTTGCGCAAGGACGGCGTTCGCACGCCCGATCTGGGCGGCAAGGCGTCTACTGGCGACTTCACGCAAAGCATCATCCGTCGATTGGGAGGCTAAGCAAATGGTTGCTATTGCTGCATCGCACCCGACAATCCCCGCTGACAGCACGGCGCAAAAGCTCTCGCGTATCAAGGCGATTGTGGCTGCGTCGTCCGGAAATCTGGTCGAGTGGTACGACTTCTATGCTTACGCATTTACCTCGATCTATTTCGCGGCGGCGTTCTTCCCGTCTGGCGACCAGACCAGCCAGTTGCTGGCGACGGCCGGCATTTTCGCCGTAGGGTTCTTCATGCGGCCGCTCGGTGGCTGGCTGTTCGGCTGGATCGCCGATGCGCATGGCCGCAAGAATTCGATGGTGCTGTCGGTGCTGCTGATGTGCGCGGGATCGCTGATGATCGGAATGCTCCCCACGTACCAAACAATCGGCGCCGCGGCGCCGGCGCTCCTACTGTTTGCGCGCATGGCACAAGGCCTGTCGGTCGGCGGGGAATATGGAACGGCGGCAACTTATATGAGCGAGATTGCCGGCAAGGGCAACCGCGGGTTCTATTCGTCATTCCAGTATGTCACGCTCATCGGCGGGCAACTTCTCGCACTCCTCGTTGTCGTGGTTCTGCAGCAAACCTTGTCGCTCGACGAGCTGAAGGAATGGGGATGGCGGGTGCCTTTCCTGTTCGGCGCCGTCGCGGCCGTTGTGGCGTTGTATCTCCGCCGCTCGTTGCAGGAGACGGCCTCGGCGGAGACCATGCACCGCAAGGAGGCAGGTTCTCTCTCCGGCCTCTGGCATCATAAGCGCGCGCTGCTGATCGTTCTCGCATTCACGATCGGCGGATCGCTATTTTTCTATACGTTTACGACCTACATGCAGAAATTCCTGGTCAACAGCGTGAAGCTGGATGCCAAGACGGTCAGCTCGATCATGACCGCTGCCCTGATCGCCTTCATGCTGCTGCAACCGGTGTTCGGGGCGCTATCGGACAGGATCGGCCGGCGCAACAACATGATCCTGTTCAGCGCATGCGCTACCCTCGCTGCGGTGCCGCTATTGATGGCATTGTCCAGCACCACCAACGTCTACGCCGTTTTTGGCCTGATCATGATCGGTCTTGTGATTGCGTGCTTCTATACCTCGATCAGTGGCGTCGTGAAGGCCGAACTGTTTCCGCCCGAGGTGCGCGCCCTAGGCGTCGGACTTCCCTACGCGATTGCCAATGCGATGTTCGGCGGAACGGCGGAATATGTTGCATTGTCGCTGAAATCGTCCGGATACGAAACCCTGTTCTTCTGGTACGTCGCGGCGATGGCGCTGGTCGCCCTGGTCGCGTCGCTCTGGATGCCGGATACGCGGACGCGAGGCTATCTCGACGGCGATGGCCGGATCTGAACTGAAACACGACGGCCCCGTCATGCCTGCGACGGCGTCCGGAGAGCATTGAATTCGAATGGGAGAGACGCGCTGATGGCCAAGGGATCAGATTTGTTGGTTGCCGCACTCGAGAACGAGGGCGTCGACCGAATTTTCGGCGTTCCCGGCGAGGAGAACCTCGATGTCGTGGAAAGCTTGCGCAACTCGTCGATCAAGCTGATCCTGACACGCCACGAGCAGGGCGCGGCCTTCATGGCCGCGACTTATGGACGGCTGACCGGCAAGCCCGGCGTGTGCATCACCACGCTTGGCCCTGGCGCATTGAACCTGACGACTGGCGCCGCCTACGCGCTGCTCGGCGCCATGCCCATGATCATGCTCACGGGCCAGAAGGGCATCATGAGCAGCCGACAGGCCAAATTCCAGATCGTCGATGTGGTTAGCGCTTTCAAACCGTTGACCAAGCTGTCGCTCCAGATCGTCAGCACAAGCGGCATTCCGACAATCGTTCGCGATGCCTTCCGGATCGCCATGGAAGAGCGTCCGGGTCCGGTTCTTCTGGAACTGCCCGAGGACATCGCGGGCGAGGAATCCGAAGACGTCGCGATGGTGGCGCCGCATCCGATCGAGATCCCGGTCGCCCATCGTGCCTCGCTGGATCGCGCTGCCGACATGATCCTCAAGGCCAAGCGGCCCTTGATCATGCTCGGCGCCGCCGCGTCCCGGCCGCGCAGCACGGCCGGCATCGGCGGCTTCGTCCGCCGCACGAAAATTCCGTTCTTCACCACACAAATGGGCAAGGGAACGGTACCCGGCGGCAGCAACCTCTACATGGGGACGGCTGCACTCAGCGAGCGCGATTACGTTCATGAAGCGGTCGACCGAGCCGATCTGATTATTGCCATAGGTCACGACACCATCGAAAAGCCGCCCTTCATCATGGGCCCCAAAGGTCCTCAAGTCATCCACGTCAGCTACACGCCGGCCAACGTGGAGCGGGTCTACTTTCCGCAGTGCGAAGTGGTCGGCGATGTTGGACCGAGCCTGGAGTTGCTGGCCGATCGTCTCGAGGGGCGGCTGCATCATGCCGGCGCGCTGTTAAGCCTTCGCGAAAGTATCCTGGCCCGGATCGGCGATCGCGCGACCGAGGACCGTTGGCCCCCGACGCCGCAACGCATCGTGCACGATGTGCGAAAGGTCATCCCTGAAGACGGCGTCGTCGCGCTGGATAACGGGATGTACAAGATCTGGTTCGCCCGCAACTACCGCACCTATGTGGCGAACACGCTGCTGCTGGACAATGCCCTCGCGACAATGGGCGCCGGGCTGCCATCCGCCATGATGGCGGCGATGCTGCATCCGGAACGCCGCGTGCTCGCGGTCTGCGGCGACGGCGGCTTCATGATGAATTCGCAGGAGATGGAAACCGCGGTTCGCCTTAAATTGAATCTCGTCGTGCTGATCCTGGAAGATTCGGCCTATGGCATGATCCGCTGGAAACAGGCGGTCGATAGTTTCCCGGACTTTGGCCTCACGTTCGGGAATCCGGATTTCGTCAAATACGCCGAGAGCTACGGCGCGAAAGGCTCGCGGGTCGAAAGCACGGATTCGTTGATTCCGACGCTCGAAAACGCTTTCAAAGGTGGCGGTGTGCACCTCGTCGTCGTGCCGATCGACTACAGCGAAAATACCCGCGTGCTCGTGGATGAACTTCGCGAGAAGCTGAAGCAGGTTATTGAGCCGACCGTGTGAGCCGTCGGCGAGGGCCGATTGATGAGCTGAGCTGAAATTGGCGTGGTCGCAAGCGCCGGCAATGGAGAGTGCAATGAGTGAGCAGATCAACGAGCAGGCTGAGAAGATGCGGGAAATGGCGCAGACCACGCTGGACAAGGCGAAAGAGGCTGTGTCGAAATACATAACCGAATCCCAGAAGTTGAGAGAGAAGGCCGATTCCAGCGTTCGCTCAACCTATTCGGCGGCGAAGGAGATGAACGAAAGAGCCGTCGCGTTCGCCGAGGAAAATGTGGCTTCGGGCTTCGAGCTTGCGCAACGGCTGTTGCATGCCAAGGACCCGCAGGAAATGGGTGCAGTTTATCAGAGCCATCTCAAGGAGCAGATGGAAAAAATGAACGCGCAGTTTCGCGAGCTTGCAAGTGCAATGAACCAGCCGTCGACTGTTGACCTGAATAAGTAGCGCCGGTCGCCTCAGAGCGAAATCAAATCGCTGATCACAGGATGTTGCCTGCACGCGTTCCGAGCGCGGACGATGCATCATCCGATCAAGACAATCGCATCGCAGTGCGTCGGGGAGGCTCCAAGGTGGGCACGGAAAAGTCAGATACGCTGATCCATGACGTGCCGGCCGGCTGGGCACGGCGGGCTCATGCTGACGCTGCGAAATACAGCAGCATGTATGCTTCTTCGGTGTCGACGCCGGATGCTTTCTGGGCGGAGCATGGCAAGCGGATCGACTGGATCAAGCCGTTCACGAAGGTGAAGAATACCTCCTTTGCGCCCGGCAAGGTCTCGATCAAGTGGTTCGAGGACGGCACCACGAATGTGGCGATGAACTGCATCGACCGGCATCTTGCCCGGCGTGCCGGTCAGGTCGCGATCATCTGGGAGGGCGACGATCCCGCCGAATCCAGGCACATCACCTACGCGGAGTTGCACGATCAGGTCTGTCGTTTCGCGAATGTCCTGAAAAGTCACGGTGTGAAGAAAGGCGACACCGTCACGATCTACCTGCCCATGATTCCGGAAGCCGCCTATGCCATGCTCGCCTGCGCGCGAATCGGGGCGGTCCATTCCATCGTGTTCGGCGGGTTCTCGCCGGATGCCCTGGCCGGACGTATCGAGGGCTGCCAGTCCAAAGTCCTGGTCACCGCCGATGAGGGGCTGCGCGGCGGGCGCAAGGTACCGCTGAAGGTCAATGCCGACGATGCGCTGAAGAAGGTGGCCGGCATCGTGAAGACGATGATCGTGGTCAAGCGCACCGGCGGTGGCATCGACTGGGTCGACGGCCGCGACGTCTGGTACGCGGACGAGGTGGCAAAGGCCTCGGCCGACTGCGCGCCGGTCGAAATGAACGCGGAGGATCCGCTATTCCTTCTTTACACGTCGGGTTCAACCGGTGCTCCAAAGGGCGTCGTTCACAGCACGGGTGGCTATCTCGTTTTTGCGTCGATGACGCACCAGTATCTGTTCGACTATCATGACGGCGACATCTACTGGTGCACCGCCGATGTCGGCTGGGTCACCGGCCACAGCTACATCGTCTATGGGCCGCTGGCCAACGGCGCGACCACGCTGATGTTCGAGGGGATCCCGAACTATCCCTCAACATCGCGCTTTTGGCAGGTCGTCGACAAACACAAGGTCAACATCTTCTACACCGCGCCGACCGCGATCCGTTCGTTGATGGGTGCGGGGGAAGAGCCGGTCAAACAGACCAGCCGTGCGTCGCTGCGCTTGCTCGGCTCGGTGGGCGAGCCGATCAATCCGGAAGCGTGGGATTGGTATCACCGCGTGGTCGGCGATGGACGTTGTCCGATCGTCGATACCTGGTGGCAGACCGAGACAGGCGGCATCTTGATCTCGCCGCTTCCCGGCGCGACGGCTTTGAAGCCCGGTTCGGCAACCCTGCCGTTTTTCGGAGTGATGCCGGAAGTGGTGGACGCAAGTGGTGCCGTGCTGACCGGCGCATGCGAAGGCAATCTCGTCATCGCCGATTCCTGGCCAGGCCAGATGCGCACGGTCTACGGCGACCACGAGCGCTTCATGCAGACCTACTTCGCGACCTATCCGGGCAAGTATTTCACCGGCGATGGCTGCCGGCGCGACGCCGACGGCTACTACTGGATCACCGGCCGCGTCGACGACGTCATCAACGTATCCGGTCATCGCATGGGGACAGCCGAAGTCGAAAGCGCGCTCGTCGCACATCAGAAGGTTTCCGAAGCCGCTGTTGTCGGTTTTCCGCACGACATCAAGGGGCAGGGCATCTACGCCTACGTCACCTTGATGTCGGATGCGGAGCCCTCCGGAGAGTTGCGCAAGGAACTAGTGGCCTGGGTCCGCAAGGAGATCGGACCGATCGCCGCACCCGATGTCATTCAGTTTGCGCCGGGCCTGCCCAAGACCCGCTCTGGAAAGATCATGCGTCGTATTCTGCGCAAAATCGCCGAGGACGAAGTCGGCGCGCTCGGGGACACCTCAACCCTGGCCGATCCGGCGGTGGTCGATGATCTCATCAAAAACCGCCATAGCCAAAAGGCGGCGCCGAAATGAATATCGACGCGATTTCGATCGGCGACAATCCCCCGGAGGACGTCAATGTCATCATCGAGGTTCCGATCGGCGGTGAACCGATCAAATACGAAATGAACAAGGCGGCGGGCGCGCTGTTCGTCGACCGCTTCCTGTATACGCCGATGCGCTATCCCGGAAATTACGGCTTCGTTCCGCACACGCTTTCGGACGATGGGGATCCGATCGACGTGCTCGTGGCCAATTCGCGGCCGATCGCTCCTGGCGCCATAATCAATGTGCGGCCGATCGGCGTGCTCAAGATGGATGACGAGGGCGGCGGCGACGAGAAGATCATCGCCGTGCCGATGCCGAAACTGACGATGCGCTACGCACACGTCAACGGGATCGCCGACATGCCGCAGATCGCGATCGAGCAGATCCAGCACTTCTTTGAACACTACAAGGATCTGGAGCCGGGGAAGTGGGTGAAGGTGATCGGATGGGGCGACAGTGCCGAAGCGCGCCGGCTGATCGTCGAGGCCATCGCGCGGGCAAAGAGCTGAAACCGAGATATGGGCAATGATATGAGACTGGTTCTGTTGGGGCCGCCAGGCGCAGGTAAGGGCACGCAGGCGACGAGGATCGTCACTCGATTTGCGATCCCGCAATTGTCGACCGGCGACATGCTGCGCCAGGCGGTTGCGGAAGGCACGGCTGCGGGATTGCGCGTCAAGCACATCATGGATCGGGGTGAGCTTGTGCCCGACGACGTCGTGGTATCGGTGATCGCTAATCGTATCGACCATTCCGATGCGGTAAGCGGCTTTATCCTTGACGGCTTCCCGCGCACGGTCGCGCAGGCCGAAGCGCTCGATCAGGAACTCGCCACCCGGGGCATCAAGCTCGATGCGGTGCTTGAGCTCGAGGTCGACGAAGATGCGCTGCTCGACCGCATCAAAGGGCGCGCCGACGATGCGGCAAGCCGAGGCGAGCCGGTGCGCCGCGACGATAATCCCGAGGTCTTCAAGACCCGGCTCGGCGTTTATCGCGAGCAAACCGCGCCGGTCACGGAATACTACCGGTCGCAGGGACTGCTCAACGTCGTCGACGGTTTGCAGCCGATTGACGCCGTGACCGAACAGCTCGCCGCGGCGCTTGCGGCAGTAACGTCCGATCAGATCAGGAGTGACGTCAGATGAAAGCGTTTACCTTCCAGGCACCCCCCAACATCCTGTTCGAGGCAGGCGCATCGAAAAAGCTGGCGGAGTTGGTCGCTGGATACGGGGCAAAACGTGTTCTGCTGGTTACGGATAAGGGCGTACGCAATGCCGGCCTGACCAGAAACGCCGAGGCTGGCCTGGTTGCCGGCGGCTGCGAACTGACAATATTCGAGGATGTGGAGGCGGATCCACCGTCGTATATCATCGAGCGGGCGGTCGCACTTTGCCGTGACAAGGACATCGAGCTGGTTGCCTCAATCGGCGGCGGCAGCGCGCTCGATACCGCGAAGTTGGTGGCCTATCTGGCCAAGACGCCTGATCGCCTCGACGATATCTACGGCGTCGGCCTTGCCAAGGGCGAACGCCTTCCGCTGCTGCTGGTGCCGACAACGGCCGGAACGGGCTCGGAGGTGACCCCGATCGCGATCGTCACCACGCCGACGACTGAGAAAAAGGGAGTCGTTGCGCCCCGCCTGCTTCCGGATTGGGCGATCCTTGATCCGGAGCTGACGCTCGGCCTGCCCGCGCATGTCACCGCGGCGACCGGCATCGACGCCATGGTCCATGCGATCGAAGCCTATACCAGCAAGCACCGGAAGAATCCGATGTCGGACCAGTTGGCACGGCAGGCTCTCGCCCTGCTGTCGGCGAATGTCCGGACGGTCTGTGCGGACGGATCTAATCTCGAAGCGCGGTCGCAAATGCTGCTGGGTTCGATGCTGGCCGGCATGGCGTTCGCCAATTCCCCGGTCGCCGCCGTGCACGCGCTGGCCTATCCGATCGGCGCGCTGTTCCACGTGCCGCATGGCCTGTCGAATGCCTTGGTGCTGACCCAGGTGCTGCGATTCAATTTGCCGGAGGCAGAAGGCCTCTACGCCGAACTGGCGCCGATCGTCGATCCCAAGTCGGAAGGAATGAGTGTCAGCCAGCGGGCACGGCTGTTCGTCGATGCGATCGCAGCGATCTGCCGGGATTGCAACGTGCCGGCCTCGCTGGCCGATGTCGGCATTGCGAGGGGCGACCTGAAGAAGCTCGCCGAGGATGCGATGAAGCAGACGCGGCTTCTCGTCAACAACCCGCGCGAACTCAGCTTCGACGATGCGCTGGCGATCTACACCGAGGCGTTCGGCAACCGCGCGGCGGCCTGAGCGGCACAAAGAGTGAGCAGCATGAGCGAGAAGGACAAATCGGCTTCCGCTGATTCCGATCCCGGCCTCGAATGGGCGAAGCTGTGGCAGACGATGGCCGAATCCTCGAACCGCATGGTCGAGGCGTGGTCGGGGTCGATGGCACCGTTCATGCTGGCGCGTCTGTCGGAAAAGCCGGGTGGTTTTGGCGACGGCAACGAACTGTCGGCGGCGATCGAGCGGATGGCGCAGGGGCCGCGGCTGGCCGACGTCTGGGACATCGACCGGAAAATGGCGTTGGCCTTTGGGGCCTGGATCGAGATGCGCCAGCGGCTTGCGAGCTACAATGCGGTTGCTGCCGCTCCATGGCCTGAAGCGTCGAAGCGGTTTTACGAGACGATGTCCGCCACCGGCAGCGATGGCTCCCCGCATCCGGAGTGGCGCGAGGCGTTCGCCAAATGGAGCGAAATCTCCAACGAGGAACTGATCCGCAATCAGCGCACCGACGGGTTTTTGCAAGCTCAGAAAGAGCTACTCCAGGCGGGACTCAAATTGCGGAGTCGGCAGGATGATGTCGCTGAGGCCGCGTCAGCCATGTTGGGGCTGCCGACCCGCAAGGATTTCGACGACGTGACGCAGCAATTGACCGAACTTCGCCGAGAAGTCCGTACGCTCGCCCGCCAGATCCGCGACCAGAAGAGCGAAGCCGCACGATGAGCGATCAGGAGAACCAAACCTCGCGCTTCGCCCGTGACATGGCGGCCAACGCCGAGAAGATGTTCAAGGCGACACAGTTGATCGCCAATACGCGGGATGAAGACGTCGCCATCGGCACGACACCGAAGCATCTCGTGATGCGCCGCGACAAGGTCGAGCTGTTCCATTATGAGCCGATGGCAGAAGCGACGGCGAAGACGCCCGTCCTTTTGGCCTACGGCCTGATCGGGCGGTATACCATGGCTGATTTACAGCCTGACCGCTCGCTGGTGCGCAGCCTTCTCTCAAAAGGGCTCGATCTCTGGCTGATCGACTGGGGCCAGCCGGGCCGAACCGAGCGATGGTTGAAAATTGATGATTACGTCGATGACTACATCGATGCCGCAGTCGACCGCATCGCGCAGGAAACCGGCCATGACAAGATCACGCTGCTCGGCATCTGCGAAGGCGGCGTCTTTACGACGTGCTACGCCGCTCTGCGTCCGGAAAAGGTGAAAAATCTCGTCATCACCATCACTCCGATCGACTTCCATGCCGATGTCAAGGACAAGGCCGCTCACCACGGCTTCCTCAACCTTTGGACCCGCAGCCTCGATCCTGATGACATCGACAAGCTGGTCGATACTTACGGCGTGCTGCCGGGCGAGTTCATGAGCTCGGTGTTCTCGATGATGACGCCGATGCGCTCACTGACGAAATACAATGTCGATCTCATCGACATCGTCGATGACGACGCCAAGTTCATGAATTTCCTGCGCATGGAAAAGTGGCTCGCGGACCGTCCGCATCATCCTGGCGGAGCGGCGAAGCAGTGGCTGAAGGATCTCTACCAGGAGAACCGCCTGGTGGAGGGCAGCTTTGAGCTGTCCGGCCGCCGGGTCGATCTGAAGTCGATCACGGCTCCCGTGCTGAATGTTTTTGCGCTGGACGACCACATCATTCCGCCGGACTGCTCGCGCGCGCTCGGAGCGAAGATAGGCAGCACGGATTATACCGAAATCCCGCTGCCCGGCGGCCATGTCGGCCTGTTCGTCTCCAGCAAATCGCAGGGCAAGCTGAGCCAGAGCATCGCCGACTGGCTGGTCGCCCGCGACGCCAATCCCGGAAGTGAATCCTGATGCGCAACAAGATCGTCGACGCCGCCGAGGCGGTTGCCATCATCCGTTCCGGTGACACCGTCGCCTCGTCCGGCTTCGTCGGCGTGGGAACGCCCGATGAAATCATCAAGGCGCTGGAGCGGCGCTTCGTCCAGACCGGAGAGCCGCGGGACCTTTCGCTGGTGTTCGCGGCGGCGCCGGGAGACGGCGCCGATCGCGGCCTCAACCGCCTGGCGCATCCCGGCCTGATCAAACGCCTGGTCGGCGGACATTTCGGCCTGGTTCCGAAGCTCGCCCGGATGGCGGTCGACAATCACGTTGAGGCCTATAACTTGCCGCTCGGATGCGTATCGCATCTGTTTCGCGAAATTGCGGGGCGCAAGGCCGGGCTTCTCTCCAAGGTCGGGCTCGGCACCTTCGTCGATCCGGCCAATGGTGGCGGAAAGCTGAATGCGCGCACCACCGAAGAGCTGGTGCGGATGATCGAAATCGACGGCGAACAATGGCTGTTCTACAAGGCATTTCCCATCAACGTTGCGATCATCAGAGGTACCACCGCCGACCACAACGGCAACATCTCGATGGAAAAAGAGGCGTTGACCCTCGACAATCTGGCGCTGGCAACGGCCGCCAAAAACTGCAAGGGATTCGTCATCGCGCAGGTGGAGCGCATCGCCGCCTCCGGCTCGCTCAATCCGCGTCACGTCAAAATTCCGAGCGTCTTGATCGACTGCGTCGTCGTTGCGCAGCCCGAAAACCATGTCCAGACCTATGCCACTGGTTACAACGGAGCATTTTCGGGCGAATTGCGCGCGCCGGCCGATCGCAATGTTCCGATGGCGCTGGATAACCGCAAGATCATTGCGCGCCGCTGCGCCCTGGAATTGCCGATGGGCGGCGTGGTCAATCTCGGCATCGGCATGCCGGAGGGAGTCGCCTCGGTTGCCGCCGAAGAAAAGCTGTTCGACTTTGTGACGCTGACTGCCGAGCCCGGCATCATCGGCGGCATTCCGCAAGGCGGCCTCGATTTCGGTGCTTCGATCAATGCAGAATCGATCATCGACCAGAACCAGATGTTCGATTTCTACGACGGCGGCGGGCTCGATCTGGCCTGTCTCGGCATGGCTCAGGTCAATGGCCGCGGCGACGTCAACGTCAGCCTGTTCAATGGCCGTCTGGCCGGCGCCGGCGGCTTCATCAACATATCCCAGAATGCGCGCCGGCTGATCTTCGCAGGCACCTTCACCACCGGTGGGCTCAAGACGTCGGTCGTGGATGGTCAGCTCAAGATCCTCAGCGAAGGCAAGTCCTCGAAATTCATCGACAAGGTGGATCAGATCACGTTTTCGGGCCAGCTTGCCGCAACCAACAGGCAGCCCGTTCTCTATGTGACGGAGCGATGCGTGTTCCGCCTCACTCCCGAAGGCCTCGAACTGATCGAGATCGCGCCGGGTATCGATATGCAGCGCGACATTCTCGCGCTCATGGGCTTTCGGCCCATCGTCCGCGCGCCGAAATCCATGGACGTTTCGCTGTTCAGCGAAGCGCTGATGCAGCTCGACGACCGGCTGCTCAATCGGCCGCTGGCGGAGCGGCTGTCGTACGATGCCGATCGCAACACGCTGTTTCTCGGACTTGACGGCTATCGGGTCCATAGAGATGCCGACGTCGAGGTCATCCGGGCGTCGATCCTCGAACTCTTCCATCGTGTCGGACGCCGGTTTTCCGCAGTCGTCAACTACGATTCGTCTTACATCGCTCCCGATATGGCGGAGAAATGGTTTTCAATGGCCGCCGAGGTCGAGCGGACCTGCTACGATCATGCCTCGCGCTACACCACCAGCGCATTCATGCGCCTGAAGCTCGGCGACGCGTTGGCCCGCCGCGACGTCGCGCCACATGTCTTCGAAACCTCGGCCGACGCCCACCGGTTTGTCGAATAGACCGATGGGGCTGAAATCCACCGAGTTGCGCCCCACGGACTGGCCTGAAGGACGGCAGAGGGCGCCCGACCGCACCGGATCGGTGCGCGGGCTGACCCGGCGCGGCTTCCATCGTATCGCATTCACGGATTGGGGGCCCGCGCCCGCGGTGCGGCCGGTGCTCTGCGTCCATGGCTTGACCAGAAACGGCCGGGACTTCGATCACCTCGCCGCAGTTCTCGCAATGGCAGGGCGGCAGGTGGTCTGCCCGGACTTGCCGGGCCGCGGACAAAGCGAACGGCTGCACGACAGCAGCGACTATGCCTTGCCGCAATATTGCAGCGACATGACCGTGTTGATGGCAGCTCTTGGTGCAACGGAGATCGATTGGGTTGGAACGTCGCTGGGCGGCTTGATCGGGATGGCGCTGGCCGCCCTTCCGGGCAGTCCGATCCGTCGCATCGTCATCAACGACATCGGACCCTATCTGCCCTGGACCGGATTGCTTCGTCTCGGTGCCAATCTCAACGAGGCGCCCAAATCGTTTGAGACGATCGAACAGGCCGAAGGCTACTACCGGCGGGTTCTGGCGCCTTTCGGGCGATTGGAGGATGTGCACTGGCGGCATCTGACAACGCATAGCGTGGCCTGGAGCGTGGAGGGGCGCTGCTTCAAGCCGCTGTGCGATGCGAACATCGCTCAGGCCTTTCGAAACCCTTGGCACTACAGCGTCGATCTCTGGAAATACTGGGATGCGATCGATGTCCCCATTCTGGTCATACGCGGGCAGCAATCGGATTTGCTTTCCGAAGGCGTCCTCATGGACATGATGCGGCGCAATCGCAATGTCCGCGTTCACACCGTCGCGGACTGCGGGCATGCGCCGGCCCTGATCGCTGACGAACAGATCGAGGTCGTGACGCAGTTTCTGAGCGGCCACGACTCCACTTAGCGCTGAATGCTTCATGCCGAACTGCATCATAACGTGTTAATTCCAACCTGGCTGTCTTCATCATGGCTTCGAAACTCACGCTCAAAGATCCGACCCTGTTGCGCGATGCCTGTCCGGTGGCAGGTGCGTGGGTAGCCGCCGATAACGGCGCCACCATCACGGTCGATAATCCCTCGACCGGCGCCGTGGTCGGACATGTCCCCAACATGGGGATGGCCGAGACCCGGCGGGCGATCGAATTCGCCAACGCTGCGCTACCGGCGTGGCGAGCCCGTACCGCGAAAGAGCGCGCCGTGATCCTGCGACGCTGGTTCGATCTGATGATGGCGAACCAGGACGATCTCGGTGCGATCATGACGGCGGAGCAGGGCAAGCCGCTCGCTGAAGCCAAGGGCGAGATCGCCTATGCCGCAAGCTTCGTCGAGTGGTTCGGCGAGGAAGCAAAACGCGTCTATGGCGATACGATCCCGGGGTTCACGGCCGACCGACGCATCATCGTGCTAAAGCAGCCGATCGGCGTTTGTGCCGCAATCACCCCGTGGAATTTTCCGGCCGCGATGATCACGCGCAAGGCGGGCCCGGCCCTGGCGGCGGGTTGCACCATGGTCGTCAAGCCGGCAAGCCAGACACCACTGTCCGCGCTGGCGCTTGCGCTGCTGGCGGAGCGGGCAGGCGTCCCTCAAGGTGTGCTGTCCGTCATCACGGGTTCGGCGTCGGCGATCGGCGGCGAAATGACCTCCAATCCGATCGTACGCAAGGTGACATTCACGGGTTCGACCGAAATCGGCAAGAAGCTGATGGCGCAGAGCGCGTCGACGGTGAAGCGGACATCGATGGAGCTCGGCGGCAACGCGCCGTTCATCGTCTTCGACGATGCGGACATCGATGCCGCGGTCAAGGGCGCGATGGCTTCGAAATACCGCAATGCCGGCCAGACCTGTGTTTGCGTCAATCGCTTCCTTGCGCAGGACAAGATCTACGATTTGTTTGTCTCGCGTCTGGCTGAGGCGGTTAGTGCGTTCAAGATCGGTGACGGGTTCGAGCCCGGCGTCGCGATTGGTCCGCTGATCGACATCGCCGCCGTGGAGAAAGTCGAAGAGCATGTTTCCGATGCGGTTTCCAAGGGAGCGCGCGTCGCCATCGGTGGGAAGCGCCATGCGCTTGGCCGCACGTTCTTTGAACCGACGGTATTGGCGGACGCCACGCCGGACATGTTGATCTTCCGGGAGGAAACTTTTGGCCCGGTCGCGCCCGTATTCCGCTTCAAGACTGAAGAGGAAGCGATCCGCCTTGCGAACGATACCGAGTTCGGACTTGCGGCCTATTTCTACGGCCGCGATATCGGACGGGTCTGGCGCGTTGCCGAAGCGCTCGAGTACGGCATCGTCGGTATCAACGAAGGCCTGATCTCGACCGAGGTTGCACCGTTCGGCGGCGTCAAGGAGAGCGGCAACGGCCGTGAGGGTTCGAAATACGGCATCGAGGACTATCTGGAAATCAAATACCTCTGCATGGGTAGCATCCAGAGTTCTGCCACTTGAGCGGCTGCCGGCATCGCGGAACAACGCATGGGCGGAAACCGTTTCGGGCCGTAGCTTGAATGGGGAGGGAGCGGCCACGTAGGGAATAGTCGCAACATTCAGCGGTTTAGTTTTGTTGCTCGGAATATCGAAATTCGCCGCGAAAATTTTTCCGACACTCCGGAATCGAAGTTGCCGAATAAGTGGTCGTTATCATTTATATTCGTGGGACAGGCGCCACTAACAATTCGCTTCACAGCTCAGCTCAACGCGTGAGCGGCCAATCCGTAGACCCACGGCTCGTTTTCCTTTCGGTTGAGGAATCGCCGCCCCTTGGACATGGTTGTGACCGTCTCGCTGATCGCGAGGCGGCTCTGCTGAAGATAGTCAGCAAACAGGCCCGTCTGCTCCCGGGTATCGACGCGGGCGAAACGGCCGGTGAGATCCTTAAGATGCACGGCCGTGAGATGGATCGCGTCATAATCATTGCTGGCGACAATGGGACCGATCACGTGACCACGCCCGAATTCGCGCTTCATGGAGTAGCCGACGGTCTTGCCGTCGCGGCGCAGTACACAGATTGACGCACCTTCCGAAAGCAGAGCAAGCAGCTCCCGGCGGCTCGTGCCGAATGCGCGCTCATCCAGCGCCGCAATCTCATTGAGAGTTTCGGCCGACGCCGACCTCAATTCGCCATCCAGAACTGATGTCGGTGGAAGGGGTGATACGATCTCTCCCTGCCACTGATACACGACCGCTTCCTTGGTGAAGCCCAGCGACAGATAAAGATGATAGGCAGCATCGGTCGAGTTCAGGGCAAGATTCCGATCCTCGCACCGTTCGAACACCTGTTCCATCAGCCATCGGCCGGTACCTTGTGCTTGGGTGCGCGGCGATGTGAGTACCAGGCCGATGGTGGCGAATTCGCGTCCGTGGGGGAACCACATCGCACTTCCGAAAACGCGCCCGATGCCGTCAACAGCGACGATGCCCTGACCGGCGCGGCGCAGGAAATCCCAGTCCTTTGGCCGATGCGGCCAGCCGACGGCAATCGAGAGCGCGTGGAGCAGCTTCACATCAACGTCTCGAATGTCGCGCGCGACCAATTCGAAGGACTTCAGGCGTACGGATCGTCCCATCTCAGTTCATTCCTTCGCGGAATGCCAACGTCTATGGCTTGTCGTGCTTTATGAACCTGCTGCCCAGTTGCGACAGCAGACGTGTTTGCCGCAGCATTGCACGGAAAGCCAGCAGGTTTCACCTGTTTTGGTGCAAGTGTTCGAAATGTTCGGCATATAGCGCACCGATATTCGGCAGAGAAAGCTTCTGCTTGCCGCTAGGCTGTAGATGTCCGGCGAGCTCGCTGCGCGCCAACAAGTCATCGAGCATCTCGCCGCGTGACACGAAGGGTCCCTCGATGGGGTTTCTTTTCAATTCCGATGCCGCTCGGGGCGAAATTTTCCGCCAGATATTTGCGCGCGAGTTCCCCGATCTGGAATTCTACCAGGGTAGGAAAAGCATCGACCCGGAAAAGGTGCGGTATCTGCTGACCTGGAACGTGCCGGACGACGTCTCGCGTTATCGCAATTTGGAGGTGCTCTTTTCGATCGGTGCCGGAGTCGACCAGTTCGTGCCCGAGATCATACCCGATCATGTGATGCTGGTGCGTATGGTCGAGGATGGCATCATACGCATGATGCAGGAATACGTCGTGCTTGGCGTGCTGGCGCTCCATCGCGAGATGCTCGCATATCGGGAGCAGCAGAGAAGGGGCGAGTGGCAAGATATTGTCACTCCACAGGCGACCGAACGTCGCGTGGGTTTCCTGGGCGTTGGGATGATGGCGCAAGCGGCAATCGATCGCCTCAAGCCCTTTGGATTTTCCCTTGCCGCATGGAGCCGCAGCAAAAAGGTGGTCGGGGGCGTCACCTGCTTTCATGGCGACGATCAGCTGGGCAGTTTCCTGAGTGGAACGGATATTCTCGTCTGTCTTCTGCCCCTGACGGAGCAAACCCGCGGCCTCCTGAACGCAAAACTCTTCTCGCTTTTGCCGATGGGAGCGCGACTGCTGCATGTCGGCCGCGGCCCGCAGCTCGATCAGGCCGCACTCATCGAGGCGCTCGACGGCGGCCGCCTTGCAGCAGCTATGCTCGATGTCACTGACCCCGAGCCGCTGCCGGAAGGCCATGCGCTCTGGGCACATCCGAAGGTCATGATAACGCCGCACATCGCATCCGTGACGCAACCGCATACGGCGGCACAATCCGTCGTAGAAAACATCAGGCGCCACCGCGCGGGAAAAAATCCGATCGGGCTTGTTGATCGAACACTCGGCTATTAACCAGGGATAATGCCATGTCACTTCTGATTACTATCGATACCAATCCGGACTTCGCACCAAAGAACACCTTGCCTGCTCCGGAACGACTCATTTCGGGCAATCCATCCTTCAAGACCTGGGCGCAGGACGCCTCCAAAGCCGAGAAGGTGCTGACCGGCGTCTGGGAAGCAACGCCCGGCGAGACCCATTCCATCAAAGGCACCACTTACGAGTTCTGCCACATCATCTCGGGTCTCATCGAAATTGAGGAAAAGGGTGGTGAGACCAGGACTTACCGCGGCGGCGACAGCTTCGTGATGAAACCGGGCTTTGTCGGCGTCTGGCGCACGATCGAGACCGTGCGAAAGATCTACGTCAGCGCTTATGACTGAGCGCAATGCTCAGAGCGGTCGAAATCTGGCTTGGCAGAACAATCGACTTTCAAAGTCGCGCCTGACCGGCTTCAGCGCCGTCAGGCAATTCTCGATGAAAAAATGCGGTGTGCGGCCTTTACTGCTCAAATGAGCCGGCTTTGCTCGCCTGTCGCAAATCCAAGAGCGTTCTCGTCGTGCAGACCTGCTCGGTTGGCAAGCAGGAATGGCGGAGTAGGGCCCGAAGGCAAAGGAACATGTAGATGATTGCATTGAAGGACAAGGATCTGTTTCGCCAGCAAGGGCTGATCGGCGGCAATTGGCGAGATGCGAGCGCGAAAGCCACTGTCAATGTCATTGATCCTGCCAGCCAGAACGTCCTTGGTACCATCCCCGATATGGGGCGTAACGAGACTGCGGCTGCAATCAACGCTGCGGCTGATGCGTTCAAAGCTTGGAAGAAGACTACTCATGCAAAACGCGCGGCACTTTTGGAGCGTTGGTATGAGCTGATGCGGCAGCATGAGCAGGATCTGGCGCTCTTGCTGACTCTGGAACAGGGCAAGCCGCTTGCTGAATCGCTCGGAGAAATCCGCTATGGGGCATCCTTCGTAAAATGGTTTGCGGAAGAGACACGCCGGATCAACGGATCGACCATCCCTTCACCCACTGCCGATCGCCGCATTCTGGTGCTGAAAGAGCCGGTAGGCGTCTGCGGGATCATCACCCCCTGGAACTTTCCTAACGCCATGATCACGCGCAAGGTGGCACCTGCGCTTGCTGCGGGCTGCACCGTGGTCATTAAGCCATCTGAATTTACGCCATTTTCGGCGCTCGCGATCGGCGTTCTGGCGCAGCGGGCAGGGATCCCGGCGGGCGTCATTAATATCGTGACGGGCATGCCCGCGGAAATCGGCCAAGAACTGATGACCAATGAAACTGTCCGTAAGATCTCGTTTACCGGGTCGACTCGCGTCGGCGCATTGCTGATGAAGGGCGCCGCCGCCAACATCAAGAAGCTCAGCCTCGAGCTCGGCGGCAACGCGCCGTTCATCGTCTTTGATGATGCCGATGTTGACCGGGCCGTCGAGGGCGCGATTGCGTCGAAGTTTCGTAATGGCGGACAGACCTGCGTTTGCTCCAATCGCATTCTGGTGCAATCCGGCGTTTACGATGCCTTTGCGAAAAGGCTCGCCAGCCGGGTCGCAAAAATGAAGGTCGGTGCCGGCACCGAAGAAGGTGTCGAAATCGGACCAATGATCAATGGCGCGGCGATAGAAAAGATCAAGCGGCACGTCACAGACGCCCTGGACAAAGGCGCGAAGATCATCTCGCAGAGCGAACGTATGCCGGAAGGTCGGCAGTATGCGCGCCCCGTCGTGCTCGGTGAGGCAACGACTGACATGCTCTTGGCCTCAGAAGAGACGTTCGGACCAGTCGCGCCGCTTTTCCGCTTCGAGACGGAGGACGAAGCGATCGCGATCGCGAACGGCACGCCCTTCGGCCTTGCCGCCTACTTCTACACTGAAAACCTCAAGCGCTCGTGGCGCGTTGCCGAGGCGCTGGAATTCGGCATGGTGGGCCTGAACACCGGCCTGATCTCGACCGAGGTCGCGCCGTTCGGCGGTGTAAAGCAGTCCGGGCTGGGGCGCGAAGGATCCCAGCTCGGGATAGATGAATATCTTGAGATCAAAACGCTTCATGTCGGCGGATTGGAATAAGGGGGCGATTCCTGGTTTCAGGAGAGGAATCGAAGGGTTCTCCGATTTTGCGGCGGACCGCATCCGCGCGACAACACCATGATGCCTCGACAGCGAAGTAACACAATTCTGTCGGATGAGTAGTTCGAACACAGAAAAAGGGAGCGGTTGAACCGCCCCCTTTATTCATCACGCAACAGTCTCTACTGAAATTTTCGAAGGTCTACGTGCCGCGAAAGAGCCCGAAAAGGATATGCCTTCACGCACTTCTTCGAAGGGGCTCCAAGCCGACTGCGGCGGCGAGCCCGCCGATGTCAGCGACCTCACTGTATTCATAGAAGGGATTCGCGGGCTCATGACCGCGGTTCACCCACACCTTGCTCTTGATGCCCAGGTCGTAGGCTGTCATCAGGTCGTAGCGGAAGGAGGATGAGACGTGGGTGATATCTTCCGGACCGCAGCCAAGCTTGTCCAGCATGTATTCAAAGCCTTTCATGTGCGGCTTGTAGGCGCCGGTTTCCTCGGCCGTGATGACCGTGTGGAAGGGCGCGCCGAGCTTCTCGACGTTCGACATGATGAGGTTCTTCATGGAATTCGACAGGATGACCAGCGGAATCTCCCTGGCAACTTTGGCCAGACCCGCCGGGACGTCGGGGTGTGGACCCCAAGTGTGGATCTCTTGATTGATGCGCTGGGCATCCTCCGGCCGAAATACGACACCGTTGCGCTTGCACGCGCGCTCTACCGAATTATGCACGACCTCGAAGTATGGCTTCCACGCGCCAAGAACTTCGTCCAGGCGATAGGCGGCGAAATCCTTGATGAAACTTGCCATCGTCGTGGCAGAAAGCTGGGAGCCGTAGACTCGCCTTGCCGCACCGGCCATGTCGAAATTCGTCAGCGTGCCGTAGCAATCGAAAGTGATATATTTCGGTCGGAACTCGGTCATGTCGTGGTATCCTCCAATCCTCTCGGCACCGCGTGCCAGTACGACAAGCATCATAATGAGCATCGCGTAAGATAAAGCGCCGCTTTCGCTGGAGCCGGAAGCAGATTGTGTCGTATCGGCTCGAAGCCTTGGCAGAGAGTTGCGCCAAGCAACCTTTCGAGTTGAACAGCACCGCCACGCGGCGGACGCCGCCGCGGTATAAGATGCGGCGTCGATCAAAAACGAAAGTCAAAACTCCTTTGGCTCAGGCGCAGCTTGGGAGGAACTGCTGTCGTCGATATCCTACTTTGCGTTTCGGGTTGATATGGAGGCCGAAATGTTGAGCAATTCGCTGATCGAGCTGGACCGCGCACATCTGGTTCACCCGGTCTCATCCTATCGCGGTCACGAGGCCTTGGGTGTGCGGGTGTTAAGATCAGCGAAGGGCGCGACCCTGACCGATGCATCGGGACATCAATTGCTCGACGGGTTTGCTGGTCTGTGGTGTGTCAACGTCGGGTACGGACAAGAGAGCATCGTTGAAGCTGCCACGAAGCAGTTGCGCGAGCTGCCTTACGCGACGGGCTATTTCGGGTTGGGCTCCGATCCGGCCATCCGGCTGGCCGCCAGGTTGGCCGAATTGGCGCCTGGCGATCTGAACCATGTTTACTTCACGCTAGGTGGCTCCGATGCCGTCGACAGCACAATCCGATTTATTCGGTACTATTATCATGCCAAGGGTACGCCGCAGAAGGATCAGTTCATTTCCGTCGAGCATGGCTACCACGGATCGTCGACGGCAGGGTCCGGCTTGACCGCGATCCCCGCCTTTCATGCGGGCTTTGGGGTACCTTATAGCTGGCAGCACAAAATTCCGTCGCACTATACCTATCGTAATCCTGTCGGTTCCCATCCTCAGGCTATCATTGCTGCGTCGGTCGCGGCCTTGCGAGCCAAGATCGCCGAACTTGGCGCAGATCGCATTGCGGCTTTTTACGTCGAGCCAATTCAGGGATCAGGGGGTGTCCTCGTGCCACCGCCATCTTGGTTGAAAGCCATGCACGCCGTTTGCAAGGAGAACGATATTTTGTTCGTAGTCGATGAGGTCATCACTGGCTTTGGTCGTGTCGGCCCATTTTTCGCCTGCGAAGAAGACGACGTCGTGCCGGATTTCATGACCACCGCAAAGGGTCTGACGTCGGGCTATGTGCCGATGGGAGCCGTTTTCATGTCCGACCGCGTCTACAACACGATTGCGGACGGAGCCGGCAAGACGGCCGTCGGCCACGGCTACACCTATTCCGCGCATCCCGTCAGTGCAGCGGTCGGGCTCGCGTGCCTGGATCTTTACGAAAATGGCTTGTTGGCAAACGGCCGAAAGGCGGGGCACCGCCTGATGGAAGGCCTTCGCGCGCTTGCCGATCATCCACTTGTCGGCGATGTCCGTGGTCGCGGCATGCTGGCCGCAATCGAGCTCGTCACGGACAAGGAGCGCAAGACGCCCCTGCCGGCGGAAGCTGACGCCGCGCGCCGCATATTCGACCGCGCATGGGACAACGGTCTCGTCATCCGCGCCTTTGCCCAGGGCGTGCTGGGTCTTGCGCCCCCGCTCTGCTGCACGGATGCGGACATCGACGGCATCATCGAACGAACTCGCATGACGCTCGACCAAACCCTCGAAGACAGGGACGTCCGCGCGGCGATGAAAGGATAATCACTGCGCCTGTCATTCCGAGGCCAGAAAAAGCCTGAGCCGTAGCGCCGGCCCGGCGATCTGCCCATGCTCCCCGGGGTGGAGGATTGTTCTTCAGCTATTGAATATGCTTTCGAGAGGCAGATGGGATTTCACGATCGGAGACTTCAGCACGACAAAACTGAAGTATTTGTCGATTCCGATATCCATCTCGACGAGACGTTCCATCAGCGCTTGATATTCGCTGATTCCCGCTGTGATAAACTTCACCAGGTAGTCATATCCGCCCGAAACCAGATGACATTCGACGACCGAATCTATCTTTTCGATGGTCGTGAGAAAGCGCGCGAAATCGATCTGGCGATGATTTTTGAGCGTGATCTCGGCGAACACAGTCAGAGTTTGTCCGAGCTTGGAGACGTCGATCTGGGCGGAATAGCCGGTGATGAAGCCCTCCGTCTGGAGCCTCTTGACGCGCATCAGGCACGGGCTCGGGGAAAGGTTTATCAGCTCTGCGAGCTCGACGTTGGAAGTCCGCCCGTTCTTCTGCAGTTCGCATAAAATCCTGATGTCGATCTTATCGAGCTTCATAGGCAATGCCATGAGATGGGAGCCATAGCGGCGTCAAGGCTTTGAGGCTTCAGCGTCATACGCACTGTCATAGCACCAACCAGCATCCTTTCCCACCGGGCGGAGAGATTGCTTTTCAGAACTCGGCGACCTTGCCCCAGGCACCCGTTTTCAGCCGCTCCGGCCTGTATGGACGCGGGTCGACGATCGGTGCAGTACCAGTAATGATGTCCGCGATCAGGTGCCCTGCGCCGGGACCAATCCCGAAACCGTGTCCGCTGAACCCGGCCGCAAGGATAAAGCCCGGAATCGCCCCCACCTCACCGATGGCGGGAACGCCATCCGGTGTGCTGTCAATATAGCCGGCCCAGACATTGGAGATTGCGACGCGACGGAGTTCAGGCAGCAATTCGCAAGCTCTTTTATGTGTCAGCCGAATCTGCCGCATGTCGGGACGGGGATTAAGTGTCCGGTTCAGCTCCATCGGGGTCGTCTCATCGAGCGCCCACTTCGCCAAGGATTCATGACCTTGGCGCATGCCCTCGAATGCTCCAGGGGCGAGACTGCGCCAGCGGCGAGCAAACATCGGCACGAATTCGCGGGCGAACCTGAATTGCTGCGGCGTTGGATCGACTCGCGCGCGCCCGCTTATCGCCAGCGTGTACCCGCCGCTGCTACGCCGCGTGAGCGACACGACTGCAGTGTGCAGGGCGTCGGGCAGACCCGCCGCGCCAGGAGCCACGGCGAGAATGGACTGGCGCACGGACGCCTGTGGGAAGCGAATGCCGAGCTGGTTGCAGAACGAAGAGGCCCAGGCCCCTCCTGCCATGACCACCGTGTTGGTCCGGATTGTGCCCATTTCGGTCACTACGCCGTTCACCCGGCCGGCACGGAGCTCTATGCCGCGAGCGGCGCAGTGCTGGTGCACCGTGCCGCCCGCCGTCATCATCGCACGCGCGACCACGGGCACAGCCTTCGAAGGGTCTGCCGTTCCGTCGGTTGGAGAGGAGACGCCGCCTTTCCATTTGCGGCCCGTCGCTTTGCCTCTCTCGCTAGCTTCGTTCGTGCTCAACATGTGTGTCGTAACGCCGACCGTCTTTGCAAAATCGCGCCATTTCGCCCAGCAGGTCAGCTCATTCTCGTCATTCGACAGATAGAGAAGCCCGCAGCGGCGGAAGCCCGTGTCTTCCCCGGTCTCCTGTGCTACTCTCTCCCAAAGATCGAGACTCTTGGTGGCGATCGGTAGCTCGCGTGCGTCGCGATTCTGTTGACGGCACCATCCCCAATTGCGACTGGACTGCTCGGCGGCGACACGCCCCTTCTCTAGCAAGGCGACCTTAACGCCGCGGCGGGCGAGATAGTAAGCCGTGAACACGCCCACCACGCCGCCGCCAATGACGACGACGTCAGCCTCTTGAGGCAGAGACGGGCTTGATTCAATATGGATGAGCGGCGCACTCATGAAGCGAGGACTCCCGGCGTTTGACCTATCGTAGCTGAGCATTCGCGGCAGGTGCTCTGCGGGAATTTGTGATTAGACGGAATATTCTGCGGTTTGCCGACTACTGTTCAAGCTATTATTGCGAGAACACGTTGCTCGCGCCCACCTCATTCGCCAAAGCACCAGGGCATCAGGCGTTGAGCGCGTGCAGCCGTGCCGTGCACAAGGCAGGCCGCCTGAGAGTTCTCTCGTCGCGGCGCAGACTGAAATGCCAGATGGCACTTCGTTTTCAGAACTTCCTGCTGCCCATACGGCGCGTTTCGGCGACTCTGGGGTGATTGAAGCAGTCAAACTCGCGAATGCCGGGTCAATGTCGATCAGTGGCAGAAGTTCTAAAGGGACGCTGGATGAGCCTTGTCCAGGAACAGACCTCCACAAGAGCAATCAAGCTGGATGGGACTGTTAGCTCCACGAACTTCGATTCAGTGATCGAGTTGGCCGCTCGTCCGATGTTTTGGCTTGAGCGACAGCTTTTTCCTGTCGAGCACCAAGCTTTGAATCATGTCGCACTCTCCGAACAGGGAATGGCAAAATGAGCGGCGAATTTTCGACCTGTCCGATCGTCGCGGCGGCAACAATGGCCGAAGAGCCAATCCGCAGCAGAATGACCCAACGCCGTTGAAAGGGGAGACTGTTCAAATGGCCTCTGCCTCTCAGGCTGTAGCTTCGGAAGATGTGGCACTCTCGGTGCGCGACCTGACCGTGAGCCTGCCGGCCGGGATGGAGCGGGCTCACGCCGTCGAGAACGTCTCCTTTGATCTGAAGCGGGGTCAGATACTGTGCATCATTGGAGAGTCCGGATCGGGCAAGTCGGTCACAGCCAATGCGATCATGGGGCTTCTGCCCAAGGCGATACGTGTTGCCTCGGGTTCGATCGACCTGAATGGGACCGACATCGTAGCCATCTCGCCCGATAAGCTCCGCAACCTTCGCGGCCGCGTCGTCTCGATGATCTTTCAAGATCCGCTCTCAGCGCTCAATCCGCTGATGACCGTGGGCGCGCAGATCGAGGAAGTGATGGCAGCGCACGACGTTGGGACCGCGAAATCCCGTCGCAGCCGCGCCATAGACTTGTTGGTTGAGGTCGGCCTTCCCGATCCGCAACTCATGTATCACCAGTATCCATTCCGGCTTTCGGGCGGGCAACGGCAGCGGGTGATGATCGCCATGGCTCTGGCTCTTGAGCCCGCGATCCTGATTGCCGACGAGCCGACGACCGCCCTCGACGTGACGACGCAGGCGCAGATCCTCAAACTGATCCGCGACATTCAGCGCCGCAAGGGAATGAGCGTGATGTTTATCACCCATGACTTTGGAGTCGTGGCGGAGATTGCCGATTCCGTTGTGGTGATGGAGAAGGGTCATTGCGTGGAGCAAGGCAGTGCCGAGCAGGTGCTCAAGTCGCCCAGTCACCTCTATACGCGCCGCCTGATCGCGGCCGTGCCGCACCTGACCGGCAAGGACCGCAATCCCTTGGAAGCCGCCGGCAGGGCGTCAATCCTGAAGGTCGAGTGTCTGGTCAAGACCTATCGTAGCGGCAGTGCGCTTTTCCGTACGCAGCGCATCGTGCCTGCGGTCAATGGTGTCTCGTTCGATCTCACGCAGGGCCGCACGCTAGGCGTTGTCGGAGAAAGCGGTTCGGGCAAATCGTCGCTCGGGCGGCTGCTGATCAAGCTCATGGAGAGCGACGGTGGCTCGATTTTCTTCGAAGGCCGCGACGTCGCCCGGCTTACCGAGGCCGAGTTTAGGCCGCTAAGGCCAAAAATCCAGATGATCTTCCAGGATCCTTTTGCGTCGCTCAACCCGCGCTCGACGGTCGGGCAAATTCTCACAGTCGGGCCGGTCGCGCATGGCGTGCCGCACAGAGAGGCTGGTGAGCGGGCGCGGGAGCTTCTGTCCCATGTCGGCCTGGATTCAGGCGCCTTCGACCGCTATCCGCACGAATTTTCCGGCGGTCAGCGCCAGCGCGTCGGCATCGCCCGTGCGCTGATGTTCAAACCACAACTGCTGATCGCCGACGAAGCCGTCTCCGCGCTTGATGTCTCGATCCAGGCCCAAATCCTGAAGCTGCTGGATCAGATTCAGCGGGAGACCGGCGTCTCGATGATCTTCATCACGCATGATTTGCGCGTTGCCAGCCAGATTTGCGATGAGATCGCCGTCATGCATCGAGGACAGATCATCGAACGCGGACCGCCGTCGCAGATCTTCCTGGACCCGAAATCCGCCTACACGCGCGAGCTCGTCGCTGCCATCCCCGGCGAGCAGCCAAGGGGCGCTCGCGCGCTCGCGGGAGTCAATGAATACCGGCGGGACACAGCCAAGAACGAGGAGAGGTCATGACGGAAGCCTATTTTGACTCGAGCTATTCACGGCGCAATGCACTTCGATTGATGGTGGCCGGGGCTGCCGGCCTCGCTGCACCAGGCCTGTTGGGTACGCCCGCCTTCGCTCAGAAGGCCCCCGCCAAACCGAGCGGTCGCATCGTCGTCGGACTTGGACAAGAGCCGACCGTCTTCAATCCGCTGATGGCGCACATTGAAGTCGATGATGGTGTGCATTTCTCGGTTTTCGACGCGCTCTTCCGGATCGACCCAAAGGGTGAGATTGAGCCCAACCTTGCCGTCGAAGTACCGAACCAGAAGAACGGCGGCATTTCGGAGGACGGCCTCAAATGGCGCATCCGTCTGCGTGACGGTGTGCGCTGGCACGACGGCAAACCCTTCACGGCCGAGGATGTGAAATTCACCCTCGAACTGATCACCAATCCCGCCTTCCGGAGTTGGCGCACAGCTGGCCATGCCCTCGTGCGCGACATCACGGTGATCTCGCCCACGGAGATCTCGTGGCGAATGGAACAGGTTTTTGCGCCTTATCTTTCGTTCCTGACCGAAACCTTCATCGTGCCCAAGCACATCCTCGAGAAGGAGGCCAATCCAAACAACGCCGCCTTCAACCAGGCGCCGGTCGGCACCGGCGCATTCAAATGGGGTAAGCGGGTTGCAGGCGATCATCTCGAACTCGTGGCTAACCCCGAATATTTCGGAGAAGGCCCACACATCGAGAAGCTGATCTTCAAATACATTCCCGATCTCACCGTCCTCTACACTCAGTTCAAGAGCGGTGATGTGGACCTGATGGGGCAGCCGTACATCACAGCTGATCATTACGAGGAAGCCAAGGCGCTGGCGAACCGAGTGGTGACACTGGTCCCAAAGGCTTCATTCGAGTCCTTTTACCTGAATTTGGAGCGTCCACAGTTCAAGGAACTTGCAGTCCGTGAGGCGCTCTACGCAGCCATCGACAAGGAATCGATCATCCAGGGGCTCTATTACGGCGTGCCGACTCCGACGGAGACCTTCATGCCGAGGCAGTCCACCTACTATAACTCCAATCTTCCGGCACACGCATACAATCTGGACCGCGCGCGCCAGATCCTCGACCAAGCCGGCTGGGCGCCCGGGCGGGATGGCGTTCGTGCCAAAAGCGGCGTCCGTCTGTCCTTTGCCAGCTCGACCACGTCAGGCGATCCGCTTCGCGAGCAGGTGCAGCAGTTCTTGCAGCAGACATTTGCTCAGTTGGGCGTCGAGATGAAGATATCGAACTTGCCCGCCGCGGTGATGTGGGGCGAGTTCTGGCAGCAATCGCAATTCGATTCCGTGATCGTCGGCAGCACGTATCTGATCGGCGCCGACCCGGACGTGACCAATCGCTTGCACTCGCGTGCGATTGCAGCGAAGGGCGGGCGTGGTTCGAATAATGCGCAGTATTCAAATCCAGAGGTCGATGCCTTGCTCGACCAAGGCGCTCGCAGCTTCGATCCGGACGCGCGGCGCTCGATCTACCGTCGCGTACAAGAGCTCGTTCGCCGCGACCTGCCCTTCTTGCCGCTGTACCAGACCAATTCGGTCCAGGGTAACAAGAAGGGCATTTCCGGCGTCGTGCCGAACGTCAACACGCGCACCGAATCCTGGAACGCGCTGGCTTGGTCTTGGGCGAGTTGACGTATCGCCGCCCGAGGCCCGTATAGGCGCAGGGCGGCGCCTAGGCGCTGTCAAGCTAACATGGAGACTCGAATGCCCGGGTTCCTGCTTAATCGCTTTTCGCAGAGCATCGTGCTGTTGGTGATCGTCTCGATCATTGGCTTCACGGTGCTCAACTTCATGCCGGGCGGTCCTCTCGCGCAGTTCGGGCTGGATCCCGGCATGACCCAGAAGGACATTGAGCGACTGGCAGAGCAGCTCGGGCTGAACCGGCCGTTGTGGATTCAGTATTTTGATTGGGCCTGGCGGTTGGTTCAGGGCGACTGGGGTCACTCTTTCCGCGACGGAACGCCGGTGCTGGCGGTGATTGGGCGTCACCTCTTCGCTACGCTGCTGCTGATGGGGACGTCCACGGCACTGGCCATCGCCCTTGGTTCCTGGATCGGGATCCGCGGTGCCACCCACCGCTATTCCCTGTTCGATTATTGCGCGACGATTGGCGCCATGGTCGCGCTGTCGGTCCCGACCTTCTGGTTCGGCCTCGTCGGCATCTATATCTTCACGTTGAAGCTCGGTTGGGTGCCTGCAGGGAACATGTACACGATCGGCGACGGATCGGTGCTGGACTACTTGCATCACCTGATCTTGCCAAGCTTGGTGCTGTCGCTGGTCCATGTCGCGGTCTGGAGCCGCTACATGCGCACCGCGACCCTTGATGCGCTGAGCCAGGATTTCGTCAAGACGGCTCGTGCCAAGGGCCTAAGTGAGCGCCGCATCCTGCTGAAGCATGTCGTCGGCAATGCGCTGTTGCCGATGATCACCCTGGCTGGGGTGCAGTTGCCGAGCATTCTGACCGGCGCGTTGGTCACTGAGACCATCTTTACCTGGCCGGGAATGGGGCGGCTGTTTCTCGACAGCCTCGGCTACAGTGACTATCCGATGGTCATGGGGCTGTTGATATTCTCAGCCATCCTTGTCGTGCTGGGCAATCTCGTCGCAGACATCCTTGTCGCACTCGTCGATCCGCGCATTCGTCTCAGCTGAAGACGCAGGTTCGTGCCGTCAACAGGAGTCCCCCGTTATGACTGATATCTCCGCCCACCTCCCTCCAATTCGCTGGTGGCACAGCCGCGGGGTGCGCCGGTTCATGCGACACCATCTGGCGCTGCTCGGGTTCGCGATGATCGCCCTGCTCGTGTTGGCGTGCGTCGTGGGCCCCTACGCCTTGCCTTACGATTCGCTCTATATAGATCTGCGCGCCCGCTTTGCTCCTCCCTTGAGCGGTCATCATTATTTCGGCACCGACCCGTTGGGGCGAGACTTGGCCGTGCGACTCTTGATGGCCGGGCGTGTCTCGCTACTGGTGGGATTCTCCGCGATGTTGTTGTCAACGCTGATCGGAACGCTCGTCGGCGTGACCGCAGGCTATCGCGGGGGCTGGATCGGAGCCGCGCTGATGCGCACGGTGGATGGCTTTCTTTCCTTCCCCTCGATTTTCCTCGTGCTGGCGTTGGCCGCGACGCTCCGGCCCAGCCCGATGATGATCACTGTCATCATTGCTGTCACGAGCTGGATGGAGGTTGCCAGGATCGTCGAAGCCGAGGTCCGTTCGCTGCGCGAGCGCGAGTTTGTCCAGGCCGCGCGCATGGTCGGTCTGAGCGGCAGGCACATCATGCTTCGCGAAATTCTGCCCAATGCCACGGGTCCGATCATCGTGGCCGCAAGCCTCACCGTCGCCCGTGCGATTCTTCTGGAGGCCTATATCAGTTTCCTTGGTTACGGCATCCAACCACCGCTGCCCAGCTGGGGCAATCTGCTGAACGGCGCCCAGCAATATCTGGCCAGCGCTCCCTGGCTTGCCATCATTCCAGGCGCTGCGATTACGATCGCAGTGACCAGCTTCAACTTCATCGGCGACGGGCTGCGCGATGCGCTTGACGTTAGAGATGACCACATTTGACGGCTTGAGCCCAGGTGGCAGGCAGCGGACAGCGTTGAAGGCTATCCAGCAGAACCTCTTGATAGCGTAGACGTCGCAAGCATCGCGTTGGCTGATCAGAATCCGTCTTGTCAGTAATCCAAGGCCACTTTTAACACACGAGAAGTCAGCGACATGCATGAGCCCAGAGCCGCAGAGAAGGACACGCCCTATTGGTGGGAAGCCGCACCACTTAGGTCGCTGCCTCAACAGACTCTTCCCAAGAAACTTGACGTGCTGATCGTGGGCGCTGGCTATGCCTCTCTTTCGGCCGGGCTGGTGCTGGCGCGCGAGGGACGCTCGGTTGCGGCCTTTGACGCGATGAGTCCGGGCGAGGGAGCCTCGACGCGCAACGGTGGAATAACCAGCGCGAGCATACGGCCGGATTACGCCGCGATCTCCCGACGCTTCGGCGCAGACAAGGCGCTGGCAATCGAGGCGGAAGGCAAGATCGCCCGCGAGTTCCTTTACGATTTCATCAAGACCGAGGGGCTTGCCTGCGATTTCCAGCTGGTCGGGCAGTTCAAGGGCGCGTTTGGATATGAGCAGTACGACACGATGGCGCGTAGCGCGGAAGTATTAGCGAAGAGGCTGCGGATCGAGTCTCACGCCGTACCTTATGCCGAGCAGCACAGCTACATCGGCACCGATGTCTACCGGGGTGGAACAGTCCGGATGGATATCGGAGGGCTACAACCGGCGAAGTTTCACGCTGAACTGCTTCGCGTGGCGCTCGCTTCGGGCGTCGCGGTTCATGCGGATACGCCCGTCATCTCCATCGAGAGAGATGGTTCCGGATTCCGGATCGTGACCTCGGCCGGTTCGGTGCAGGCGCGTCAGGTGCTGGTTTGCACGAATGGCTATACTGATAGCGCCGTTCCCTTCCTGCGCCGCAGGCTGGTCCCGGTTCGCAGCCGGATCATTGCAACCGAGGAGCTCGCACCTGACGTCATGGAGCGGCTGATGCCCAAACGCATGATGATGACCGAGAACCGCCAGGTCGGGTTCTATTACCGCCCATCGCCCGACGGCAAACGTATCCTGTTAGGGGGGCGCGACAGCTCTCGTGTCGGTAACCCGGTGGCTCCAAAGCTCCTGCTGCGCAAGGGGTTGGTGAACCTTTTCCCCGAACTCGAGAATGTTCGCCTTTCGCACAGCTGGTTCGGCAATGTGGCGATGAATCGCGACATGCTCCCGCGCATCTTCGAAGAGGACGGTGTGGTTTATGCCACTGGCTTCTGCGGTTCAGGCGTCGTCTGGGCGCCTTGGATCGGGATGCACGCGGCCCACAAGCTGATCGGAAACCACGAACGGGCGCGCACCGCCTTTGACTTCCGTCCGCCGGACTCCATCCCGCTCTATCGTGGCGATCCCTGGTTCATGCCCGCCATGATCTGGGGATATCGGATGCAGGATCGTTTTGCGCTGTGGCGCGACCGCCGCTGACGGCTGGAAACTCCATCGGGCATTCCCAAAGGTACAACTCAGGTCATGGAGCTGGCGGCACTGCCGCCTCTCGAAAGAAGAGCATCGATGCACTACGTATCCACGCGCGGACATTCAGGTCGCAGACAGTTCTGCGAAACATTGCTTGAAGGCCTCGCCGAGGATGGCGGGCTGTACGTACCTGAGACCTACCCGCGTGTGGACGCCGCTACATTGGATGCGTGGCGTGCCTTGTCCTATCCCAGCCTGGCCTTCGAGGTCCTGTCGCTCTACGTCAGCGATATTCCGCCCGCTGACCTGAAGGCAATCTGCGAAAAGACCTACACGCCCGAGATCTTTGGAACCTCGAACATCGTTCCGCTTCGAAAGCTGGAGACGCGGCTTTACCTCCAGGAATTGTCGAACGGTCCTACGCTGGCGTTCAAGGACGTGGCCATGCAGTTGCTCGGCAATCTGCTCGAGTACGAACTGGCACGCCGGCACGACGAATTGAACATTCTTGGGTCGACCAGTGGCGACACCGGGAGCGCTGCGGAATACGCAATGCGCGGCAAGAAAGGGGTGCGGGTCTTCATGATGTCGCCCCTCGGACGGATGAGCTCCTTTCAGCAAGCTCAGATGTTCAGCCTGCAGGACGACAACATCCACAACATCGCCATAGATGGCGTGTTCGACGACTGCCAAGACATCGTCAAATGTGTGTCCAGCGATCTGGAATTCAAACGACGATATAAGATAGGTGCAGTGAATTCGATCAACTGGGCCCGACTGGTCGCGCAGGTCGTCTATTACTTCTCCGGCTATTTTCAAGTCTCCGAAGGGAGGTCAGCAGGCGTTGACTTTTCCGTGCCTTCAGGAAACTTCGGAAACATCTGCGCTGGTCATGTTGCGCGCATGATGGGACTTCCAATATCCCGTCTCGTCCTTGCGACCAACGAAAACGACGTGCTCGACGAGTTTTTCCGCAGCGGCATTTATCGCGTCAGAAGCCGAGCTGACACGCTTGAAACATCGAGTCCTTCCATGGACATCTCCAAGGCGTCAAATCTCGAACGTTTCGTGTTCGACTTGCTCGGTCGCGACGCCCGTCGGACGAAATCGCTGTTTGAGAACCAACTTCGGGAATGCGGTTCGTTTGACCTCAGCGGTGATCCCAGCTTCGTAACGGCGGCGGCGCGTTTCGGATTCCGCAGCGGCAGGAGCACCCATGCCGATCGACTGGCGACGATCCGTGACACGTGGGATCGCTACCACACAATGATCGATCCTCACACTGCGGATGGTGTGACGGTCGGGCGCATGCATGTGAGCCCCGAGGCGCCGATGCTTGTGCTCGAAACTGCACAGCCAATCAAATTCGCTACGACGATCAAGGAAGCGTTAGGCCGGCAACCAGATCGTCCGCAACGGTTCGATGGACTAGAAGGGCTGCCGAGGCGAGTCAAAGTCCTTCCCCCGGATGCACAAGCTGTAAAGAACTACATTGCGGACATCACGCAGGGTGCAACCTGTTGAAGGGTCGATTCCGGATCGAGGAGTGTTTCAGCCGTGGCTGTATTTACGGTGCTGTCACCCGACGAGGTCGCAGCGTTCGTTCAAGCGCGCTATCGGAGCGATCCGCGGTTGATGCCCGGTATCGTTCCGGGCCATCGGATGCCGGAACGGGATCGCGCTGCGGCGTGGCGAGACACTGACAGCACATCGTCCCTTCTATCGGATCATCAATGCAATTCCCTGCCGAACTCTGCGTCAGTCTGATCGCGTAATGCTGTCGCAGCCGAGATACGCTGCGATTCGCGGGAACATCGTCAGATGGACCTCGCCGTGTCAGGCACTGACGATTAGTCCGCTAACCCAAGCATGAGACGTCGACGCATCATGGCAACCGAAGCTACCCAAGCCGGAGAACGCGAGATTGAAGACGTGGCCCTGATCGCTTTCGCGAGAGCGCATCTGAAAGGTGCCTTGAAGCTCTCGCAGGAGATGTCTTGGCCGTATCTGCTCAAGGATTGGGAATTTGCGCTGCAGCTTGGCCGCGGTTTCGTGGTGACGAGTGCGGGTGCTGTGGTGGGGACCGCGCTGTGGTGGCCTTACGGCGACACCCATGCTTCCGCCGGAATGGTCATCGTCTCGAAAGCCGTTCAGGGACGGGGGTACGGGGCCCGGCTGATGGACGCGCTGCTCGCGGCGGCACGACCACGAATCGTCACGCTGAATTCGACCGCCGAAGGCCTTGCGCTTTACGCACGCCGCGGCTTCGCCAGCATCGGCATGCTGCACCAGCATCATGGCGTTCCTGGCCAGGGCCGCGACATGCCGCCGGTCGGAAACGTCAGAGCGATGGTTCCGTCCGACTTCGAGGCCATAGTCGGTCTCGATCACGAGGCCACCGGCTGGATGAGGCGCGAGATGCTGAACCGGCTGATCGAGGTCGGTTGCGGCTATGTCCTGCTGCGTGACGGCATACCCCGCGGCTACGCCATTTCCCGTCTCTTCGGCCGCGGGCATGTCATCGGCCCTGTGATCGCCGAAAGCCCGACCGATGCGCGCGCATTGATCGGGGCCGCGCTCGCGCCCCTCGGGAGTGTTTTCGTCCGGATCGACACCTCGGCCTCCTCGCAACTCGGTGACTGGCTTGGAAACATCGGCCTGCAGAAGGTCAGCGACGCCACCACCATGGTCTTGGGGACGCAGATGCCATGGACCGGGCCGGCGCGCACGTTCGCGGTCGCCAACCAGTCGTTCGGCTAGGAGACCTTGAGATGCAACGCCCCGATATGCGCCGGACGGATAGCCAGAACGCCGCGCCACGCGAGATAACCGCGACGGTCGGCGCACTGGCGACGCCGGCCCTCCTGCTCGACAAAGACCGGCTGGATCGCAATCTCGCCCGTCTGTCCTCTCGTATGGCCGCGGCTGGCGTCGTGCTGCGCCCCCATATGAAAACCGCGAAATCCATCGAGGTTGCCCGGCGCGCCTATCCCTCCGGGCCGGGGCCGATCACGGTCTCCACCTTGGCGGAGGCTGAGTACTTCGCGCAGTACGGTTTCCGGGACGTGACATATGCCGTCGGCGTGGCACCGCACACCGCTGAAAGGGCGATGCGTCTCCGCAAAGCCGGCGTTGACCTTAAGGTGCTGCTCGATTCGCCTGAACAGGCGGCGATGTTGGGCACGGCAGCGCGTGCCGCCGGCGTGACGCCCTCCGCCTTCATCGAGATCGACTGCGACGGCCATCGCGGCGGGCTGACCGCCACCGATCCCAAGCTCATCGCCGTCGCGGCGGCCCTGGCCGAGGCCGGCGTCACGCTCGCCGGCATTCTCACCCATGCCGGCGAATCCTACAGCCTTTGCTCGTCCGATGCCCTCGTCGCGGCCGCAGAGAACGAAAGGGCCGTGGCCGTGGCGGCCGCGGAGACATTGCGGGCGGCGGGGCATGAATGCCCGGTCGTAAGTGTCGGTTCGACGCCGACCGCCCATTTCGCCGAAGGCCTGACCGGCGTCACGGAGATGCGGGCCGGCGTCTACATGTTCTTCGATCTGGTGATGCACGGCGTCGGTGTCTGCACGACCGACGACATCGCGATCTCGGTTCTCGCCACCGTCATCGGCACGAAGCCGGAGAAGGGATGGATTTTGGTCGATGCGGGCTGGATGGCACTGTCACGTGATCGCGGTACCGTGGCGCAGCGGGTCGACCAAGGTTACGGTCTCGTCTGCGATCTGTCCGGCCAACTCTATCCGAATCTGATCGTCGCGCAGGCGAGCCAGGAGCACGGCATCCTCGCCATAAGGTCCAGATCGGCTGCAGCCCTCCCGCATATCCCGATCGGCGCGAAGGTCAGGATTCTGCCCAATCATGCCTGCGCGACGGCGTCACAGCACGAACTTTACAATGTCATCTCGGCGGGAAGTGACGCAATCGAAGCTCAGTGGCCGCGGATGCGCGGCTGGTAGATCTGAAACAGAATCGGGCGGCGATTTGCGCATGCCCAGCTTCCGCTGGTCGGCGCCTATTACCGGATCAAGGATCGCTTCCAATGACCTCGGCCGTTCGATACCTGACGGAAGCCGGCTTCCTCGGCAAATTTTACATCGACGGAGAATGGCGGAAGCCGACCGGGTTGGCGACGGCGATCGTCGTCAATCCGGCGATCGAGCAGCCGGTCGCAGAAATCGCGCTCGGCGATGATGAGGATGTAGACTGCGCGGTCGCAGCCGCGAGAAAAGCCTTTACCGGCTGGTCCCGTAAGCCGGCTGCCGAGCGGGCGGCGCTGCTCGACCGGGTTCACGGTTTGCTTCTCGATAGGCTGGAGCTGTTTGCGCAGGCCATCACGTGCGAGATGGGGGCCGCCATCACTTACGCGCGCCGCGCCCAGGTGCCGCTCGCTGCCGAACATATCCGCGTCGCGCGTGACAATCTCGCGACCTATCCGTTCATCGCCGCGCGCGGCAGCACCGCGATTATGCGCGAGGCAATCGGCGTCTGTGGTCTCATCACCCCCTGGAATTGGCCCCTCTACCAGATTACGGCCAAGGTCGCTCCGGCGCTGGCAGCTGGCTGCACGGTGGTGTTGAAGCCGAGCGAACTTTCGCCGCTGAGTGCCCTGTTGTTCGCCAAGGTGATGGACGATGCCGACTGTCCGCCCGGCGTCTTCAACCTCGTCAACGGGGCAGGTCCAGTCGTGGGGACCGGTCTGGCGTCGCATCCGCAAGTCGACATGATCTCGATCACCGGCTCGACGCGGGCAGGCGTTCTCGTCGCGCAAGCAGCGGCGCCCACCGTCAAGCGCGTCGCACAGGAGCTCGGCGGCAAGTCACCGAACATCATCTTGCCGGATGCGGATTTGAGCCGGGCTGTTCCGCTCGGTGTCGCCGCCGCCTTCCGCAATCTCGGCCAATCCTGCAGCGCACCGACGCGTATGCTTGTGTCCCGCTCACAGATGGCAAAGGTCGAGATCCTGGCGGCGGCGGCCGCTTCTGAATTGGTGGTCGGCGATCCGCTTGCGGAAAGCACGACCCATGGTCCGATCGCCAACCCGCCGCAGTTCGAGCGTATCCAGGCCATGATCGGCATCGGCCTGGAGGAAGGCGCCAAGCTTGTCATTGGCGGGCCGGGGCGGCCCAACGACCTTCAGGTCGGCCTCTATGCGCGGCCGACCATCTTCTCGAACGTCAATCGCGACATGAGAATTGCGCAGGAGGAGATATTCGGCCCGGTGCTGTCGATCATTCCCTACGATAAGGTCGACGGGGCGGTCGAGATCGCCAACGATACCGTCTACGGCCTCGGCGCGCATGTGCAGGGCACGGATATTGAAACGATGCAGGCGGTCGCCGGGCAGATCCGGTCTGGTCAAGTTCATCTCAACTATCCCGACTGGGACCCGAACGCACCTTTTGGCGGATACAAGCGTTCCGGAAACGGCAGGGAATACGGCCGCGAGGGCATGGAAGAATATCTCGAGACCAAGGCCGTTCTCGGATTCTATCGATGAAATTCATCTCGGAAAGCGAATCGGCTTCCGCTGACGCGAAAGTGTTTCCGGCGGTGATCGCACACGCGTCGGATCGCAGAACACCTTCTCAAGTCGGGTTCAACGCCTGATAGCGCCGAGCCCTTGAGGAGCGCGAAGTTGAATCATTAGATCAGATTGCACTGTTCCTGCAGCCATGAAGCAAGATAGTTCGCTTTCCCAGACAGTTCAGTTTCTCCCGCCCAGATGAGGCCATAGTGGCTTTCGTCCGGATCGAAACCGGCAGGTGCGATGAGCCGCCCTCTATCTACGTCGTCCGTTGCAAGGACCCGCGGGCTGAGGGCAACGCCCAATCCCGCCAATGCTGCTTCGACGATGAGGAAGTGGTGATCGTAGAAGCGTATCTCCGCGGGGCGCCGCACCGACGGGTGGGTGGAAAGCCATCGCGACCAAGCGTCCGCCCGAGTCTTCGAACCTAGGGCGATGTAGTTTCCTGAGGCAAACACCGCTGCGAGCTGAGGGCTCATGACCGGTCCTACCCTTTCAGGAAAAAGGCGCCGGACGTGCCACGCCTCTGGGAGCGCAAAGTCGAGCCGACGTATAGCCATATCGATCCGATCGCGGCGAAACTCGACGGGGCCGCCGGCGACTGACAGATGTAGAGCGATGTCGGGATGGACGGCCTGAAAGCTTGCAAGCCGTGGAATAAGCCAGCGCATAGCGACTGAAGGCTCGCATGAGAGAACGAGGGAGTTCTGCTGTGCGTTGGCAGCACGCAAGCTCTCAACGGTTGTCGCCAGCTCGGTGAAGAAACGGCCGAGTGTGAGGTTGAGCACTTCTCCAGAGGCAGTGAGACTCAAGCCACGTCCGCATTTTTCGAAGAGATTGAAGCCAAGGTCTTCCGACAGTTTGGTGATACGGCGACTCACAGCCCCATGGGTCAAGGCAAGGCTGTTCGCGGCAAGCCGAACCGACCCCAGCCGCGCAGCGGTCTCGAACGCACGCAAGTCGTCCAATGAAGGTATTTCTGATCGCCTCATTGGTGATCTCATATCACCAATGTAGCGCAAAAAATATCGCTTTTTATGTTGAATTTGCTTAGCATAATTGATCCATGCGAACCAATGGCGAATACACAATCGGTATCCTAGCCGACGACCTGACCAGCGCCGCCGATGGGGCCGGTCCGTTTGTCGAGCGCGGTTTGCAAGCCGTTGTCGGCCGGTGCCGGCTGCCGCACCAGGAGGCCACGATTGTCGCCGTTGATAGCGGATCTAGATCAGTGCCGGCTTCGCAAGCGGCGCGGCGGCAGTCAGAACTTGCCCAGCAGCTCGCTTCGCGGGTTGTCCTCTACAAGACCGTCGACTCGACTCTTCGCGGGCATGTGACGGCCGAGATGGAAGCGGCCTTCACCGTAAGCGGCCGCAAGATGCTGGTCTTTGCACCTGCGTTCCCTGGCGCTGGGCGTACAACCGTCGACGGCGTTCAGCTTGTGGACGGCATTCCTGTAACGGAGACCGAATACGGTCGCGACCCCGTCCATCCGGCGCGACATTCTCGGCTGGCTGAGGTCGTTCCGGCCTCCATCGGAAGGGTCGTCATCCTTGATGCTGCGACACAGGCCGATCTCGACAAACAAGTTGCGGCCCTGCCGGATCCGGAGTCGATCCTATGGGTGGGCTCTCCGGGCATGGCCCTTGCCCTGGCGAAGCGTCTTGCGCCGCTTGCGGTTGCGTCGGACGTGACCGCCGCGGTTAGTGGCGACATTCTTGTTGCGATCGGCAGCGCCAATCCGCGCAGCCATCGTCAGGCCGGCTGCATCGCAATGGAGCCTGGAATCGCTCTGCTGCAGGCTCCGATCGAACGGATGAATGATCCCGGATCCGTCCTGCGCGACATTGCTCAAAATGCGGCTCGACGGGTGGCCGACAAGCGTTTCGATATGGTGATCGCCACAGGCGGGGACACCATGGAGGCGATCCTGGATGGCCTGGACATTTGTGAGTTCGAGATCCTGCAAGAGCTGGAGCCAGGCTTTCCGCTTGGCCGCACGTCCCTCGGAGATGGACGAGAGCTGCTGATCGCCATGAAGGCAGGCGGCTTTGGGCGACGACGATACGCTGCGTCGTGCGATCACGCAGCTCCGCCTTGGCACCTCGGTATTAGAACTGGTTGTATCATGACCCAATCCGCTCCCCTCGCCATCACAATGGGCGATGCCTCCGGCATCGGCCCGGAGATCGTGGCGAAGACATTGGCCAAGGCCGGCGAAGGCACGGTTGTATTCGGCAGCTACGCCGTGATGGAGAATATCGTCCATCGTTTGGGTCTCGAGCTGACGGTCAGGCGTATCGCCGGACCTGAAGAGGCGCGCTCTGAGCCGCGGTCCATCGAAGTTGTCGAGGCGACGCAAATCATCGCGCCGCCTCCGCTCGGGAGCGTCAGCGCCATGTCCGGCCAAGCTTCCTTCGATGCCGTCGTCGCCGCCGTCGCGGCAGCCAAGGCCGGCAAGGTCAGCGGCATCGTCACCGCACCGATCAACAAGGAAGCGATGGCAAGCGCGGGCATTCGCTATCCCGGGCACACCGAAATCCTCGCCGACTATGGTGGTGCGGAGCGCGTTGCGATGATGCTGGCCAACGATGATATCCGCACGGTTCTCGTCACCATCCACATGTCGCTGCGCAAAGCCATCGACCAAGCGGATTTCGATGCCCAGATGTCGGCGATCCGGCTCGCAAATGAGGGCGGCAAGGCCCTCGGGATCGCGGCGCCGCGCATTGCAGTGGCAGGGCTCAACCCCCATGCCGGCGAAGGTGGTCTCTTCGGCGACGAAGAAATCCAGATCATCCGGCCTGCGATCGAAGCGGCCCGCGCCGAGGGCATCGACGCCAGTGGCCCCTGGCCCGGGGACACTGTCTACATGCAGGCCCGCAAGGGCCGCTTCGATGTGGTCGTGGCCCAATATCACGATCAGGGCCTGATTCCGGTGAAATATCTCGGCCTCGAAAAGGGTGTGAACATCACGCTCGGCCTGCCGTTCGTCCGTACAAGCCCTGATCACGGCACGGCATTCGACATTGCGGGCCGAGGCATCGCCGACACCGGCAGTCTCGAGACCGCGCTGGCTTACGCGCGAAGGCTCGTCGCCGCGCAAATTAAGACCAAAGAAGGGGTAGTCTAATGGGCCTTCGCTTTATCTTCATGCTCACGCGCAACGATCGCACCGTCGGGGACGCCTCTGAACAACTCAAGACCGCCCTGAGGCTTGGCGTTCGCCACATCGGTTTCAAGGACATCGGCCTGCCGATTGATCGACTCAAAGTTCTCAACCGGGTCATCAAGGCAGACGGCGCCACCTCCTATCTCGAAGTCGTCTCACTCGACCGGCAAAGTGAGATCGTTTCGGCGAAAGCGGCGGTTGAAATCGGCGTCGACGTCTTGCTCGGCGGCACACATGTTGACGACGTGTTGCCGATCCTTGCTGGCACCGGCATTCAATACTGCCCCTTCCCGGGTCGCATCACCGGTCATCCGAGCGTGCTCGAAGGGAGCATCGAGGAGATCGTTGAGAGCGCCCAGGCGCTCGCCGTGCGGGAGGGCGTGTATGGCCTCGACCTGCTCGCCTATCGCTCCAAGGAAGACGTCCCGGCCCTCATCAAGGCGGTGTGCGCGGCGGTGCCCAAGCCCGTCTATGTGGCCGGCTCGATTGATACGCCTGAGCGGATCGCCATCCTGAAGGACGCAGGAGCCGCCGGCTTCACTATCGGCACGGCCGCGTTGGACGGCAAGTATCCGGCCGACGACAAGGACGTCGCTCGCCAGCTTGGGGCCATCATCCGTGACGTGGCCGCTCTGAACCGGCATCTCTCGCCGCTCCACAAGAAGAACCTGGCCAGCTCGTTCGGGCAGCTCAAGGAGACTTGGTCTCCGAAGATCGCGGGTCAGATTAACGACATGCAGATCAAGCTCGCCAAGTTCGCGGGCGAGTTCGCCTGGCGCTTTCACAGGAGCGGTGACGAACTCTTCCTGGTGCACAAAGGCCGCCTGCTGATGAAGTTTCGTGATCGGGACGAGATCATCGAGCAAGGCGAGTTCATCGTGGTCCCGCATGGGGTAGAGCATTGCCCTGTCGCGCTGGACGACGTCTGCGAGGTCGTGCTGCTCGAACCCGGCACATCCATGGATGCCGGCACCGCTCACGACCTCGAAGGCTAGACCGTCTGCCTGCGATCGGAGCAAACGCTTGACGCCGTCGACCGGCCTTCGCCGGTCCGGCCTCGATGACCTCAGGACCTGGGAGCAGGACTCCTCCCGCGCCGACTCGGTGAAGACCGGAGTCTGGGAAGCCACGCCTGGCGAGAACCGCTCGATCAAGGGCGAGACCTTTGAGTACTGCCACATCCTTTCCGGCGTGGTGGAGCTGACCGAGGAAGGCAAGGAGCCTCGCATTTTCCGCGCCGGCGACAGCTTTGTGATGAAACCCGGCTATGTCGGCGTATGGAAGACGATCGAGACAGTGCGGAAGATGACTTCGGGCGCCGAAATGGGCTTTGCCGCCGCGCTGGTGCCTTCTCGACGCTCGTGGTTCAGGACATCACTCGTCCCGGTGTCGCCGAGCCAATCGCGACGGTCTGGGTCCATTTTTCTGGGGCATCGAAAAGCGGTCCAGTCTCCGTGGACAAGCAGGTCGCGCCGCCGTTGCGCCGAACTGGGACGATCGCGCTTGAGCAGCTCGTATCGCTCAAGCGCTCAAAAACCCGAACATCTTGCGAAGTCCTAGATGATTTCAGCACATTCTATCGGGCGCCTGATGCGATGAAGGGTTGATCGGAATTTTGCTTCCGCGTTCTTGGCAGCCGAGGTTCGTTGGAACATGTCGCCCCATGTCGAGCGCATTCACAGCGATGAGCGTCTCCCGGCCGAGGCCGATGTCGTCATAGTCGGCGGCGGTATCCTCGGCGCTACGGCCGCCTATTACCTGGCGAAGCGCGGCCTCTCTGTGGCGCTCCTCGAGAAGGGTCACGTCGCCTGTGAACAATCGAGCCGAAACTGGGGTTGGTGCCGGCAGCAGAACCGCGATCGCCGCGAACTGCCACTCTCGTTGATCTCTATGCGGCTGTGGGACGAGCTCACGCGCGATATCAATCGGGACCTCGGATTTCGGCGCTGCGGACTCGTCTATGCGACCCACGACGAGGCTGTGCTCGCCGGCTGGGAAAGGTGGCGCGAGGTCGCCAGGGAGTACGACGTCGACACCCGCGTGCTGAGCCGGGCGGAGGTGGCCGAGCGCGTCCCCGAAGCGCGCGACAAATGGGTCGGCGGGACCTATTCGGCTCGGGACGGCAAGGCCGAACCTGCGCTCGCCGCGCCGGCTATCGCCGAAGGGGCCAGAATTCTGGGCGCCACGATCCACCAGGGATGCGCCGCGCGGGCGCTCGACTTGGCCAATGGCAAGATTGCAGGCGTGCACACGGAGAAGGGCTATATCAGAACCAGCGCGGTGCTTTGCGCCGCCGGCGCCTGGTCCTCGCGCTTCCTTCGGCCGCTCGGGATCAGTTTTCCCCAAGCGAGCATCCGTCAGACCGCGCTGCGTTCCACCCCGACAATCAACATAGGCGAGGCGGTCTCCACACCCTACTGCACGATCACGCGTCGACTGGACGGCAGCTATACGCTTGCGATCAGCGGCAAGGCGAACCTCGAAATCACGCCCCAGGCTATCCGGTACAGCCGGGAATTCATGCCGCAGTTCTTGCGTCGCCTGAAGAACGTCAGGATTGGCGTCGGCCAATCGTTCGTTTCGGGGCCGGATTCAATGACGGCGCTGCTGACCAACGACGATCGGATCTTCGAACAGAATCGCGTGCTGGATCCTCCGCCCTTGAAATGGCTGGTGAGCCAAGTGGTGGCGAGTGTCCGGAAAACCTTCCCCCAACTCGGCGAAATAAAGCTCGGTAGCGCTTGGGGCGGCTTCGTCGATTGCACGCCGGATGCAGTGCCTGTCGTGTCGAAGGTGGACCGGGTGGAAGGCCTCGTCCTCGCAGCGGGCTGCTCGGGTCACGGCTTCGGTTTGGGCCCGGGCCTTGGCTATCTGGCCGCACAGCTTCTCGTCAACGACACTCCTTGCGTCGATCCCGCACCGTTCCGGCTGTCGCGTCTGACCGATGGCTCGAAGCTGGACATCTCGGCCATCTGAAGATCGAGCCGGAAGTCGGGCCTGACGCGTACCGAGCAACGCCAGGTTTGGAGTACTGCGGATGGTTGCGGACGATTTAGAACGGGCTTGAACAGCCTAGTTGGTGCCCCTGGCCGGAATCGAACCAGCACTCCTTGCGGAACTCGATTTTGAGTCGAGCGCGTCTACCAGTTCCGCCACAGGGGCCCTCGGTCGGCCCTAGGCGGGCGTCGCGAAGCCGGCGGACTATAGCCATGGACCAAGCGGGGTCAACCCGCGCCAAAGTGATCCGGGCCGTTCTCGACAGCCGCATGAGCCGGGGTTACAGCCTTGGAAAGCGACCCATCGAAAAGAGGCTGCCGTGACAACCCAGAGTGCCGCAATACCTGCGTTCAAACCGGCGGCCACGACCCCTGCGCTGGCCGCTTCGCTCGCGGTCGCGCTGACGGCAGCCGCGACCATCGCGGGCGCCTGGTTCTTCCAGCTGGTGCTCGGGATTGTGCCCTGTCAGCTCTGCCTGGAGCAGCGCTACGCCTATTACCTCGTGATCCCGCTCGGCCTGCTCATCGCACTCGCGGCGCGGGGCGGTGCGCCGAGACCGCTGCTGCTCGCGGGCCTGGCGATCCTTGCGCTCGCGAGCATCGCCAATGCCGGGCTCGGCACCTATCATTCCGGCGTCGAATGGGGCTTTTGGAAGGGACCGACCGACTGCTCCGGTCCCGTCGTCAATCTCGGCAGCGCCACCGACCTGCTGTCGCGGCTCGACACCGTGAAGGTGGTCCGCTGCGACGAGGTGCAGTGGCGCTTCCTCGGCCTCTCGCTTGCCGGCTACAACGTGCTGATCTCGCTCTTGATGGCTGCGATCGCCGCGTGGGGATTCGTTGCGACGGTGAAGCGCTGAGGCTCAATCATCCACATCGTCCTGCGTCCGGCCGAACAGGTGCACAATGCCCGGCGTCGCGATCGTCACGAAGACGAAGCGCGAGAGGTGATGTGCGCCGACGAAGATCGGATCGATGTGCAGCGTCAGGGCCAGCGCCAGCATGGCGTCCATCGCGCCCGGTGCGTAGGCGACCACGACGTCGGAGAATTTCACCTGCGTGGTGAGCGCCACGATGCCGACGAAGATCGCGGAAACGGCGATGGCGATGGCAAACGAGCCCAGTGCCGCGTTGATGTGGCCGGCGAGCGTCTTGATCCTCATCCGCGCGAAGCGGCTGCCGATCAGGGCGCCGATGCCGACCAGCGCCACGCCGCGTACCCAGTCCGGCAGGCCGCCCTCGACCCAACCGGCGCCATGCAGCACGCTTGAGCCGATCATCGCACCGAACATCCAGCTCGCCGGAAACCTGATCAGCCGCAGGAGGAGTGCCGCGGCCAGCGAGGCCGCGACCAGCTCGACGAGGTCGAGCGGCGAGGCGATCGTCGTCGTCAGCGATGGCGCGACGGAGGGCGCGACGCCGGCGAACGCCAGCACCATCGGCAGGGCCGCGGTGAGGATGATGACGCGCATGGTCTGCACCACCGCGATGCCCGGCAGGTCGGCGCCGCGCTCGACCGCCAAAATCGTGATCTGCGACAGCGCGCCGGGGCTGCCGGCGAGGAAGGCCGAGGTGCGGTCCCAGCCGTGAATGCGCTGGAGATAATAACTGGAGCCGAAGGTCGAGCAGAAGGTCGCGAGCGCGAGCAGCCCGATGGTGAGCGGATAGGCACTGACCTGTTGAAGCAGGTGGCGAGAGACGACTGATCCTAACGAAATGCCGAGCAGCACCAGCACCGTCTGGGTCAGGATCGGCGGCAGCGTCAGCTGGCGACCGGCGATCGCGGCGATCCCGACCGCGATCATGGAGCCCGAGATCAATCCCCCCGGAAGGCCCGCGAGCAGAAACACGAGGCCCCCGGCGGTGCCAATGACGAGCGTTTCCACCGTGCTCAACATCTTGGCACGGCTCGGCCATTCGAACGGCAGGGAGGCGGTGATTTGCTTCACACCACCTTATCGCAAATCAACAAGAGGCGCACAATTGCGGCCACGTCATACCGCAATGCGCGCGCCTCTCGCCGAAGCCGCGAGCAGGGGGGAAGGATTTACTTCTTCTCCGCAGCCGGCGCGGCCATGCCGGCCTTGGCGGTCTTGATGCATTCGGAGCGGAATTTCTTGCGCTCCTTGCCGTGCAGGCCCTTGGCGTCGGCCTGCTTGGAGCATTCGAGCGACTCGGCCGAGTGCTCCTTCGGTGCCTTCTTGTCCATGGGGGCGGCGGTTGTGGTTTTGGTGTCGGTCTTTGCTGCCGGCGCGGCGGTCTGCGCGAAGGCGGTGCCGGTGGCGAGCAGGGAGGCGAGAGCGACGACGGCGAGGCGAGATGTGAGGGTCATGGTGCTGCACTCTTCTTGCGGGAATTGCGAAGGGCGCGAAAGTCGGCCGGCGTTGCTGAACGCGACATGAATAATTGGAACGTGGAGGATCACTATATTTTGGCGGCAGCAGCCATCGCTTCCTTGTCGCGGGCGGGCGGCACGCTAGGATAGCAATCCTCGGTTCACTTCCCTCGGGGGAAGATCAAGGAGGAGACCAAGGATGACCATTCAATCAAAGTTGCTATGTGCAGTTGCGCTGTCGGGCTTTGCCGCGCTGGTGGCAAGTGCGCCGGCGCAGGCGCTGACCTCGCAGGAGTGCAGCGCGAAATACCAGGCCGCCAAGAAGGACGGGTCGCTCGGCACCACGAAGTGGAATGACTTCCGCAAGGCCCAGTGCGGCGCGGACGCGACGCCAGCGGCTGCGCCGACCGCGGCCGCTCCTGCTGCGCCCGCCGCTCCCGCCGAGCCGAAGCAGGCGAAGAAGGAGGCCGCCCCGGCTGCTGCCCCGACCCTGCCGGCCGGCCCCGCGATCTATCCGAACGCGGTCGATCCGAAATACGCCAAGGAGACCCCCGGCAAGGGGCGCCTGCACACCTGCGTCGACCAGTACAACGCCAACAAGGCCACCAACGGCAATGGCGGCATGAAGTGGATCGAGAAGGGCGGCGGCTATTACAGCGAATGCAACAAGAAGCTGAAGGGCGCCGCCTGACGCTTCCAGACGACGCAGAGGCCGGAGCCAAGCTCCGGCCTCTTGCTTTAATCCAGTAGCTTCTCGGCCGATTTCGCGACGAGCTGCGATCGCTTGCGCGGGCCGCGCTCGACGAACAGCAGGCTCTGGCCGAAGATGAAGCAGTAGAACAGGAAGGCCTGCGCTTCGGCTGCCTCGGTATCGAGGCCGGTCGCGCGATAGAGCTCGGTGACGTGCTTCAGCCGCGCCGCGTCTACGTTCGCCACCGCCGCGGCGGCGCCCTCGTCCGAGCGGGCCCATTGCCGGATCGCAAGCTCGATTGCCATCCCGTCGGGATTGAGCCGCTCGGAATAGAGCTGGATCACCGCCCGCAGCCGTTCGCGGGGCTCTTGGCCATCAAGGCTCGTCTGCTGCGCGATCGCCATTGAGCGCCCCTCGCGCCAGCGCTCCAGCATGGCACCGAGCAGCGCGGCACGGTCGGCGAAGCGGCGGTAGAAGCCGCCCTTGGTGACGCCCAGGTTCTTGGCGAGCACCTCGACCCGAACCCCCTCGACTCCCGATCGGGCGAGCTCGGTGAGCCCTGCCTCGACCCAGACATCGCCTTTGCCGTCACTCATGCAGGCAGCCTCGCCGATTCTTGATACGGTGCCGTATTGCTAACGCGGGAGGAGGTTGATACGCTACCGTATCGACAATCAAAGGCAGAAAAGGCCAGGGAGAATTGCGATGGAGCAGGAGGCGACCTATCGCGGCACGGTCTATCCATGGCAGTGCGATCACGTCGGCCATATGAACATCATGTGGTATGTCGGCAAATTCGACGAGGCCAACTGGAATCTGTTCGCCCGCCTCGGGCTGACGCCGAGCTATCTGCGCGGCTCCGGCCGCGGCATGGCCGCCGTGCAGCAGAACATCACCTATAAGCGCGAGCTGCGCGCCGGTGACATCGTCGAGATCCGCAGCCATCTGCTTGAGATCCGCGACAAATCGATCCGCTTCCGGCACGACATGACCAATGCCGAGACCGGCGAGATCGCCGCGTTCTGCGAGATCACGGGCGTGCACATGGACCGGAGCCAGCGCAAATCGGTGCCGTTCACGGATGCCATCCGCGAGGTGGCCTTGAGGCACCTCGCCGAGAAGGCGGAGGCCTGAGCCATGGCTGCATATGAGCCGAAGAACCCGGGCTATCGCGCGGCTGCCATCGCCATGTTCGACGGCCAGCCGGCGATGCACACGCTCGGTATCGTGATCGTCCGCCTTGCGCCGGGCGAGGCTGAATTAGCCATGCTGCATTCGCCGGCCCTCACACAGCAGAACGGCTTTGTCCACGCCGGCATCATTACCGCAGGCCTCGACAATGCCTGTGGTGTCGCCGCCTTCACCCTGATGCCTCGCGAGGCCGATATCCTCACCGTCGAGTTCAAGACTACGCTGCTCGCGCCGGCACGGGGCGAGCGTTTCGTCTTCAAGGCAGAGGTGGTCAAGCCCGGCCGCACGCTGACCTTTTGCGAGGCCAGGGCGTTTGCCGAGCACGAGGGCAAGGTCACGTTGATCGCCGCGATGACCGGCACGCTGATGGCAATGCTGCCCCGCGTTGCCGCTTCCCAAGCGCCGGCCCCGATACCGGCATAGCGTGGCGATGACATCGGCGCCGCGACACTCTATATGACCTGTAACAACTCCCAGTCTCGGACCGTATCCACGGAAATGGGACCGAAATGGAACGAGATATGGCTGGATTCAGGAATAAGAGCCTTGTGCCGACGCGGCGCGCGGCGCTGACGCTGATTGGAGCGGGCGCCCTTGTCGCCGGTGGGATCACCGCGGCGCGGGCGGCAACCGACGAAGACGAGGTGCTGACCGAAGCCAAGGTGCTGCGCGATCCCGACGTTCCCGTGGCCGGCAATCCCGACGGGAATATCAGCATCATCGAATGGTCCGACTATAACTGCCCCTATTGCCGCAAGCTCGAGCCCGAGTTGCGTCAGGTCATCCAGGACGACGGCAAGGTCCGGCTGGTGATGAAGGACTGGCCGATTCTCGGTCCGGTTTCGGTCACGGCCGCGCGGACCGCGCTGGCGGCGAAATTCCAGGACAAATACCACCAGGCCCATGACGCCATGATGGGCGTCAGCTCGCGCCTGACGGAGCCGCGCATCAACGAACTGCTCGCGGCGGCCGGCGTCGACATGGATCGGTTGAAGCGCGATCTCGCCGATCACGCCAAGGACATCGACGCCGTGCTCAAGCGCAACAACGAGCAGGCCGAAGCCTTCGGTTTCCGCGGCACGCCGTCCTTCATCGTCGGCAAATACCGCGTGCCCGGCGTGCTCAGCATGAACGAGTTCGAGCAGGTCATCGCCGACGCCCGCAAGGCCAAGATGAACTGAGCCGAGCGATATTCACCGCGCAATACGAAGGCGCCGCCGCGGACCCGCGACGGCGCCTCATTCATGATACCACATCGTTACTTGGAGGAGATGCGGACCCAGTCCTTGTGCGCGCGATCGCGCAGCGCGTCCCAATCGGCTTTGGCGACATCCCAGTTTACGATGGTGCGATTGGTCGTCGCGACCTCGCCATGAGCAACCGACGACGTCTGCATGGAGTCATAGACATACACGCCGCAGGCAAGCAGCAGCGCGCCCAAAATCATTCCAAGAAACATCCGCATGGCGAAACCTCCGATGACGGGCGATAACGTCGGCCCGGATCGATTGTTCCGCGGCAGTAGGGCGCAGGGAAGGAGAGGTTGTTCATTCTCCATTCAGCCACTGCACCAGCTCCGCGTTGATCTCGCGAGGATAGGTGTGGCTGAGGTCGTCGATCTCGCGATAGGTGACGTCGGCGCCGGCGGCGGCGAGGGCCGCCTGCGTCTGCCGCGCGGTCTGCACCGGAAACATCCAGTCGAGCTTGCCGTGCGCGATGAAGATCGGCAGGCGCTGCAGACGCGCAGCGTCAGCCATTTCGACCATCAGCGGATGGAAGGTCGCCGACACCGGCGCGAGATGCGTGAAGGGCGAGGCGCCGTCGAGGCCGGTGACGTAGCAGAAGGTGCCGCCGTCGCTCATGCCGGTGAGCAGCATGCGCGAGGCGTCGATGGTCCAGCGGCTGCGCACGGTTTCGAGAATGCGCATGAGGTTGGGCGTGTCGGAATCGTCACCCATCAGCGTCCAGGTTGGGCCGGTCGCGGTCGGCGCCACCAGGATCGCACCAAGACTGCGGGCATCGCGCAGCCAGCTCCACAGGAAACCGCGGCCGTTGCCGCTGCCGCCGTGCAATGCCATCACCAGCGGCATGGCGCGATCGGGCGTATAATATTCGGGCACGTAGACCGAAAAGCCACCGCGGCTGCCGGGCTCGTTGTGATCGTGGATGATGCCGGTGTGCGCGTCCGCGCCGGCTTCGAGCCGCGACAACAGGTCGGCATTCTCGCGATTCGCGGCGTTGAGGAAGAAACTGCTGACCGGCGGAAACCGCACGGCCAGCGGATAGAGTGCCTCCTGCGCGCGCGGCACATGACGTAGTGCGCGGAAGACCGCGACGAGGTCGCCATTGCCACGTTCGACCTCGCGCAGGCCGGCAAAGGCGGCGAGCGTCTCGTCGCAGGCACGATCGAGCCGCTCGCGCAGTCCGGTGAACTCCTCCGGCCATTCTCGGATTGCCGCGCGCGCCGTTTGCAACGCCTCGTCGGGAGCGCCAATCGCATTCATCACGGAGCCGAAGGCCGGCGGGTGCAGGTTGCGCTGAAAAAAGGCGAGCGCCTCCAGCGCATTGAGCAGCGGCGGCAGCACGGCCACGATATCGTCAACGACGGCCTCGCTCATCGTCGCTTCCTTGCGTCAGTTCTGATCGTCAGTGCAGCTTCGGCGCCTTCAAGAGCTTGTAGCGATCGGTCGAGGTCACCGTGACGTCGAAGGTGACGCCTTCATGATGTACCGTCAGCGGCACGTCGACGCCGGCAGCGCCGAGGCCCCACAGCTTCTTGTAGAAGCCGGTTTGGCTCGTGACCTTCTCGCCGTCGACCGCGAGGATGACGTCGCCGGTCTTGAGCTCGGCACGGGCGGCGGGACCATTGGCGGAGATCCCGATCACAACCACGCGGTTGTCGATCTCGGTCGAAAACAGTCCGAGCCACGGCCGTGCCGGCTTGTTGACGCGGCCGAATTTGCGCAGATCGTCCAGGATCGGTTTCAACAGGTCGATCGGCACGATCATGTTGACGTGCTCGGCCTTGGCCTCGCGCTCGCGTTCGAGCTGCAGTGAGCCGATGCCGATCAGCTCGCCGCGCTCGTTGAGGAGCGCCGTGCCGCCCCAATTCGGGTGCGCGGGATGGGTGAAGATGGCCTCGTCCAGCAGATATTCCCAGTAGCCGGCGAATTCCTGCTTGGCCACGATCTGGCTCGCGACCGAACGCGTGCGTCCGCCGGCGCCGCCGACCACGACGCGGTCGCCGAGCCGGGTCTCGGCCGAGATCCCGAGCGGCAAGGGGGCGACATCGAGCTGGCCGAGCGCCTGCACCAGGCCAAAGCCGGTGACGGCATCGAAGCCGAGCACATGTCCTTCCACCACGCGCCCGTCTCCGACATGCAGCCACACGGACTCTGCTTCGGTGATGAGGTAGCCGATGGTGAGTACCAGCCCGTCGTCGATCACGACGCCGTTGCCGGCGCGTTCGGTCCCCAGTGTCTCGGCGCTGAAGGCGTCCGGCGGGATGATGGCATGCAGGCCGACGACGGAGGCGAGCGCGCGGTCGAGATCGAAACCGTAATCGCTCGCACGCGGCTGATTGGCCGGTGGCACTCTCCATTCGGTCAGGGCGGGCATGGAGTTCTCCTGGCTGAGAGCATCGCTCCGCCGATTAGCGGAACGACGCGCGAAGCACGGATAATTTAGGCCGGAGGAGGCCGTCTTGAAAGCCTCGTTCCCCAACTATTCCCGAGGCACCGGATGAAATCTTTGAAAGGCGCGGGAAGGCTTGATGCACGGTCGGTCGAGCGGGCCTCCGGCATTGGCCGCATGGCTGCTGTCCGGCGAGGTGCTAGGCGCGGTACAATGAAGCTGCTAACCATTGCCGCTTCGTTTGACCGAGGGATCACGGGGCCGAAGCATGGACAACCGCAGCGACATCTGGCGTGGCATCGACACGATCAAGGCACGTTTCATCGACCTCAGCGACAAGGTCTGGGGCATGCCCGAAGTCTGCTACACCGAGGCGCGATCCGCCGCCGAGCATCTCGCCGAGTTGCGTCATCAGGGTTTCCGCATCACCGAGCAGGTCGCGGGCATTCCGACCGCGGTGATGGGCGAATGGGGCGAGGGCGGACCGGTCATTGCCTTCATGGGGGAATATGACGCGCTCCCGGGCCTGAGCCAGGAGGCCGGCGTCGCGGAGCATCGTCCGGTCGAGACTGGCGGCCACGGCCATGGCTGCGGTCACAATCTGCTGGGTTCCGCAGCTCTCCTCGCCGCGACGGCGGTGAAGGACTGGCTTGCCGAGAACAAGGTGCCGGGCCGCGTGCGCTATTACGGCTGCCCCGCGGAGGAGGGCGGCGCGGCAAAAGCCTTCATGGTGCGCTCCGGTGCATTCGAAGACGCCGACATCGCCATCACCTGGCATCCGCACAGCTTCTGGGAAGTCGCGGTGACGCCGTCACTCGCCAACACCCGCGCCGATTTCATCTTCACCGGCCGTACCTCGCATGCGGCGGCCTCGCCGCATCTCGGCCGCTCCGCGCTCGACGCCGTGGAGCTGATGAATGTCGGCGTGAACTATATGCGCGAGCACATGCCGAGCGACGCGCGCGTGCACTACGCGCTGCTCGACACCGGCGGCATCGCCCCGAACGTGGTGCAGGCGCATGCGCGCGTGCGCTATTCGATCCGCGCCCGTGATCTGCCCGGCATGAACGAGCTGGTCGGACGCGTGAGCAAGATCGCGGACGGCGCGGCGCTGATGACCGAGACCAAGGTCGAGATGAAGATCATCTCCGCGGTCTCCAACATCCTGCCGAACACGCCGCTGGAGCAGGCGCTGCATCGGGTCATGGAAGAGCTCGGACCGCCGCATTTCGACGACGTAGACAAGGGCTTTGCCACGGAGATCCGCGCAACGCTGAGCGACAAGGACATCGAGTCGGTCTATTACGCGATCGGCATGGAGCCGACCGACCGGCCGCTGGCTGACTTCCTGGTGCCACTGGATGCCAAGCGCAATCCGCTGGTCGGCTCGACCGACGTCGGCGACGTGAGCTGGGTGGTGCCGACCGTGCAGGTCCACGCACCCACGGTTGCAATCGGTACGCCCTTCCACACCTGGCAGGTGGTCGCGCAGGGCAAGAGCGCGCATGCGCACAAGGCCATGGTGCAGGCCGCCAAGGCGATGGCCGGCATCGGTATCAAGGCGCTGACGGACCCGGAGCTGATCAAGGCTGCCAAGGCTGACCTCCAGAAGCGGACAGCCAAGACGCCTTACGTCTGTCCGCTGCCAGACCACGTCGCGCCGCCGCTCGACATGTCCGTGGCGTAGAATTTCGCCTCGATACTTCGTCTGATGCGGCGATCAAATTTTCTGCAGTGCAGCGCGGAATTCAGCGTGTTTTGATGCTGGATTGCCGAGCGGATGGGCTGCGGAATATGGTTTTGCCCAACAGACAGTCAGAAGACCGTTTGCATACACACGGTCGCAGTTGACGCGCACCCCATTCGGTGTGCCATCTACCGCCAGCCAAGCCCGGTGGTCGCCTCGCGCGACCGCCTGCATCCATACGGGAACCAGACGGGGACAACCATGCTGGATAAAGAACTGCGTTCGATGATCGGTGACGTGAAGGACGGGCGGATGGATCGCCGCGGCTTCATTCAGCGTCTTGCCGCCGTGGGTCTCACCGCGCCTTTGGCCAACCAGATCCTCGCCCTTGGCGGCGTCGCCATGGCCGAGGGCGCCTCCACCTACAAGCCGACCAAGCGCGGCGGCGGTGGTGCGCTCAAGCTGCTGTGGTGGCAGGGGCCGACCCTGCTCAATCCGCATTTTGCCACCGGCACCAAGGACCAGGACGGCGCGCGCCTGTTCTACGAGCCGCTTGCCTGTTGGGATCCCGACGGCAACATGAAGCTGGTCCTGGCCGCCGAAATTCCCTCGATCCAGAACGGCGGCCTCGCCGCCGACGGCAAGTCAGTGACCTGGAAGCTCAAGCCCGGTGTCAAATGGCATGACGGCACGCCGTTCACGGCCGACGACGTCGTCTTCAACTGGGAATATGCCAAGGATCCGGCGACCTCCGCACTGACCATTGCGACGCTCCGCGACATCACGGTCGAGAAGGTGGACGACCTCACGGTCCGCATCCTCTTCAACAAGCCGACGCCGTTCTGGGCCGACGCTTTTGTCGGGGCTCCCAATACCATCATCCCGAAACATCTGTTCAAGGACTATATGGGGTCCAAGTCGCGGGAGGCGCCGACCAACCTCTCGCCGGTCGGTACCGGCCCCTACAAGTTCGTCGAGTTCAAGCCGGGCGATCTTGTCCGCGGCGTGATCAATCCCGATTATCACATGGCCAACCGCCCCTATTTCGATTCGATCGAGATGAAGGGCGGCGGCGACGCCGTCTCTGCCGCGCGCGCGGTGATCCAGACTGGCGAATATGATTTCGGCTGGAACATTCAGGTCGAGGACGACGTGCTGCTGCGCCTGGAGAAGGGCGGCAAGGGAAAAACCGTCTACGCCGTCGGCGGCGACACCGAATTCATCGCGCTGAACTTCACCGATCCCAACACCGAGGTCGATGGCGAACGCTCCTCGATAAAGACCAAGCACCCGCTGTTTTCTGATCCAGCGGTGCGCAAGGCGCTCTCGCTGCTGATCGATCGCGAATCGGTCAAGAAGGCCATCTACGGCCGCGCCGGCCGCACCACCGCCAACTTCCTCAACGGGCCCGAAAAATTCGTGTCCAAGAACACCTCGTGGGAGTTCAGCGTGGAGAAGGCCTCGAAGATCCTCGACGACGCCGGCTGGAAGCCGGGCGCCGACGGCATCCGCGAGAAGGACGGCAAGAAGCTGAAGCTCCTCTACCAGACCGCGATCAACGGGCCGCGCCAGAAGACGCAGGCCATCGTCAAGCAGGCCTGCCAGAAGGCGGGTATCGACGTCGAGCTGAAATCGGTCGTCGCCTCCGTGTTCTTCTCCTCCGACGTCGGCAATCCCGACACCTATTCCAAGTTCTACGCCGACATGGAGATGTTCCAGATCCCGCTGAGCCAGCCCGATCCGTCGCAGCACATGCGTCGTTACCTTTCGAACCTCGTCGCCACCAAGGAGAACAAGTGGCAGGGCACCAACTTCCCGCGCTGGGTCAACAAGGAGTACGACGCGACCATCCTGGCCGCCGACGGCGAAATGGATCCGGTCAAGCGCGCGGCGCTCTACATCAAGGCCAATGATCTCATGTACCAGGACATCGTTTTCATCCCGGTGCAGCACCGTCTGAAGGTCGAGGCGGCCGCCAACAATCTGCGCCCGGTCGTTTCCGGCTGGGCCAACGAGACCGACAATTTGTTCGACTGGTACCGCGAAGAATGATCACGCACGCCTAGAGCGGTCCTTCTTCATGAGCCAGTATGTCCTGCGTCGCCTCCTGATCGCGATTCCGAGCCTGCTCGGAATTTCGCTCGTGCTGTTCGTCGTGCTCGCACTCGCCCCGGGCGATCCCTTCTCCGAGCTAGCGACCAATCCGAACGTGCCGCCCGAAGTCGCTCTCGCGCTTCGGGCGAAGTTCGGCCTCGACGATCCGATCTACCTTCGTTACCTGCACTGGCTCAACGCCATGCTGCACGGCGACTGGGGTTTCTCCTTCGTCAGCCGGATGAACGTGGACACGCTCATTCTCCAGCGACTGCCAACGACGCTGTACGTGATCGGCTCGGCGCAGATCCTTGCGCTCTTGATCGCGATCCCGGTCGGGGTCTACGCCGCGACGAAACCTTATTCGCTGTTCGACCAGGTCGCCAACACGCTCGCCTTTGTCGGCTTCTCGCTGCCGACCTTCTTCACCGGCATCCTGTTCATCCTGATCTTCTCGGTCACGCTGGACTGGCTGCCTTTCGTCTACACGACCGACATCAAGGGCACGGGAATTCACTGGGTGCTGGAGATGATCCGTCAGGCCATCATGCCGGTGGCGGTGCTCGGCCTGTTCCAGGCTGCGTCGATGACGCGTTTCGTGCGCTCGGCGATGCTCGACGTGATCCGGCTCGACTACGTCACCACCGCGCGCGCCAAGGGCATCGGCCAGAGGCGGGTGATCATCAAGCATGTGATGCGCAACGCGATGATCCCGGTCGTCACGTTGATTGCGTTGCAAATCCCGGCGGTGTTCGGCGGCGCCATCGTCACCGAGCAGATCTTCCGCATCCCCGGCATCGGCTCGCTGCTGATCTCCTCCATCCTTTCCAACGACACGCCGGTGGTGATGGCCGTCACCTTCGTCTTTGCGTGCCTGGTCGTGCTGTTCAATCTCATCGCGGACGTTCTTTATGGCTGGCTTGACCCTCGCATCTCCCTCCGCTGAGCGGCGCGTCTACTCGCCCTGGCGCGAGACGTGGCGGCGCTATAGCCGCCACAAGCTTGCCGTGGTCAGCGCGTTCCTGCTCCTCGTTCTGATCCTGGCGGTGGTGGTCGGCCCCTTTATCTGGCGGGTCAAGATCGACGACATCGACATCGTGGCGGGCATGCAGGGGCCGTCGCTGGCCCATCCCTTTGGCACCGACGATCTCGGGCAGGATATCCTCGCCCGCATGATCTATGGCGGGCGCATCTCGCTCGCGGTCGGTCTCGCCGCGATGCTGGTCTCGGTCTTTGTCGGTGTGCTGATCGGCGCGCTCGCCGGCATGTCGCGCGGCGCGCTCGGCCATGGGCTGATGTGGCTCACCGATCTCTTTTTGTCGCTGCCGCAATTGCCCCTGCTGCTGCTGCTGATCTATCTCTTCCGCGACGGGCTGAAGGCAGCGTTCGGCCCCGAGGGCGGCATTTTCATCCTGATCGTGCTCGTGATCGGTGGCTTGCGCTGGATGCCGGTCGCCCGCCTCGTTCGCGCCCAGTTCCTGTCGATCCGCGAGAAGGAATTCGTCGAAGCCGCGCGCGCTCTCGGAGCCAGCCCGGTACGGCAGGTGGTGCGCCATATCCTGCCCAATGCGCTCGGTCCGGTGATCATCGCCGGCACCATCGACGTGGCCGCAGCCATCATCGCGGAATCGACGCTGTCCTTCCTCGGCCTCGGCTTCCCGCCGGATACGCCGACCTGGGGCCGGCTGCTTTATGACGCGAAAGACTTTCTCGACATCGGCCCGCACTGGGCGCTGTTCCCGGGCGGCGCGATCTTCATCGCAGTGGTCGCCATCAACTTCATCGGCGACGGCCTGCGTGACGCGCTCGATGCGCGGCGGGTGATCTGATGGCGCCGCTGCTCGAGATCAAGGGACTGAAAACCCACTTCTCCACCGACGACGGCATCCTCCAGGCGGTCGACGGTGTCGACATCTCCATCAACCGCGGCGAGACGCTCTGCGTCGTCGGCGAATCCGGTTGCGGCAAGACCGTCACCGCGATGTCGATCCTGAAGCTGATCGCGATGCCGCCGGGCCGCATCGCGGCAGGCGAGATCATCTTCGAGGGCCGCGATCTCGTGCCGCTGACGAGCAGTCAGCTCGACGAGATCCGCGCCAAGGAGATCGGCTTCATCTTCCAGGAGCCGATGACCTCGCTCAATCCGGTGCTGACCATCGGCGAGCAGATCGCCGAAAGCCTGCGCCGCCATGAGAATGTCACCAGGAAACAGGCGCTCGATCGCACCATCGAGATGCTCAAGCTGGTGCAGATTCCCAACGCCGAAGGCCGCGTGCACAACTATCCGCATCAGTTCTCCGGCGGCATGCGCCAGCGTGTGATGATCGCGATGGCTCTCGCCTGCAAGCCGAAACTGATCATCGCCGACGAGCCCACCACGGCCCTCGACGTCACTATTCAGGCGCAGATCCTCGACCTGCTCCAGGACATGAAGGAACGCTTCGGCATGGCGGTGATGCTGATCACCCATGCCATGGGCGTCGTCGCCGAGACCGCGCAACGCGTCGTCGTGATGTATGCCGGCAAGGTGGTGGAGGAGGCGCCCGTCGACGACCTCTTTGGCAATCCCGGCCATCCCTATACCCAGGGACTGATCCGCTCGATCCCGCGCATCGATCTCGCCAGCGAGCACAAGGTGCGGCTGGAGGCGATCGGCGGCTCGGTGCCGATCCTGATCAATCCGCCGGTCGGCTGCCGCTTCGCCCCGCGCTGCCGCCACGCCATGAGCGTCTGCACCGAGAGGGAGCCGCTGCTGCGCGAGATCGCGCCCGGCCACCGTATGGCCTGTCATCTCGGAGATACGCAGTTGGGAGGCGCAGCATGACCGAGCCCCTGCTCCGCGTCAGCGGCCTGAAGAAATATTTTCCCGTGCATGGCGGCCTGTTGTCGCGCCAGGTCGGCAGCGTTTATGCCGTCGATGGGGTCTCGTTCTCGGTCAACCGCGGCGAGACGCTCGGCCTCGTCGGCGAATCCGGCTGCGGAAAGTCGACGACGGGACGCTGCGTGCTGCGCCTGATCGAACCGACCGACGGCGAGGTCGTGTTCGACGGTCATGATGTCCGCCAGCTCGGCGGCAACCATTTGCGCGCGATGCGGCGGAACATGCAGCTTGTGTTCCAGGACCCGTTCGCCTCCCTCAATCCGCGCATGACGGTTGGCGCCATCCTCGGCGAAGCCCTCGTCATCCATAAGCTCGGCTCATCCGCCAAGGAGCGTGAGGATCGCGTCGCGAGCCTGCTGGTGAAGGTCGGGCTCAAGGCCGAGCACATGCGCCGCTATCCGCATGAATTCTCCGGCGGTCAGCGCCAGCGCATCGTGATCGCGCGTGCGCTCGCGGTCGAGCCGAAACTGATCGTCTGCGACGAACCGGTGTCTGCGCTCGACGTCTCGATCCAGGCGCAGGTCATCAACTTGCTGGAAGATCTCCAGGCGGAGCTGAACCTCACCTATCTCTTCGTTGCGCACGATTTGTCGGTGGTCGAGCACATCTCCGACCGGGTCGCGGTGATGTATCTTGGCCGTATCGTCGAGCTCGCCAAGGCCAGCGACCTCTACCGCAATCCGCAGCATCCCTACACGAGGGCGCTGTTATCGGCGGTGCCGGTGCCCGATCCCAAGCTCAAGCGCGAGCGCATCCGCCTCAAGGGCGACGTTCCGAGCCCGATGAAGCCGCCGTCGGGCTGCCACTTCCACACCCGCTGTCCTATCGCCCAGCCGCGTTGCGCGGAAAGCGCACCGGAGCTGAAGGAGGGAGCAGGCGGGCACTTTGTGGCGTGCCATCTCGCCTGACGCCGGGAAAAGCGGATCGCGCATTCATGCGTGAAGCAGGCCGTGCTCCGACAGGGCCCGCCTGAAAGCCTCAACCGAGGTGTGGTGATGCGCGAACAGGCCCGCCTCTCGCGCACCGGCGACATTGGCCATGAGATCGTCGACGAACAGGACGTTCTCCGGTTTGACGTCGAGCTCCGACAGACAGAGGCGGAAGCAGCGCGGGTCCGGCTTCGCCGTCTTGAACCGGGCCGAGGCGTAGATTCGCGAGCCGAACAGCGGTGGCAATTCCGGCAGCAGCGCTGCGATATGGTCGGCGACCAGCGTCGTGTTGTTGGTCAGGACGGCAATGTCGACGGTTTGACGCAAGCTGCCGACAATCTCCAGCATGGCACGATCGGCCTGCATTGAACGGCGTCGCGCCTCGATCCACTCGTCCAGTGACAGCGGATAGCCGATGCGGTCGCCGAAACCCCGCAAATAGTCCGCGGCATCGAGTGTGCCGGAATCGCCGAGCAGCTCGAAGCCGCTGTCCCAGATCGCCTTGTGGACGGATTCGCTCGTGGTCCCCGCAACCTTCGCCAGCCATTCGACACGCTTTGCCGTGTCGTAGTCGCAGAGGACATTGTCCATGTCGAAGAGGACGAGTTTGATTTGACCGGTCACCGCAGCACTCTCGGATTGGCCGAACATCCGGCCGTGATCCAAGCCATACCGCGCTGGAGCGCAGGCAACAAATCGGGCCAGCGGTCGATCCGTCACGCGCTCCTGGCGGGCCAGGGAACGACCTGTCCCGACATCACCAGCCGGTCACGGCCGTTGTCCTTGGCGGCGTAGAGCGCGCGGTCGGCGGCGCCGACCAGCGTGCTGCAGTCCGCCGTGGTTTGGGACGGCAGACTCGTCGCGCCGCCAACGCTTGCGGTCACCAGGCGCGAGGGGGGACTTTGCGCATGCGGCATGGCGAGATCGTGCAGAGCCTTGCGAATCCCTTCGCCGACCTCGGCGCAGCCCTCGGGACCGGTGTTCGGCAACAGCACGGCGAATTCTTCGCCACCGTAGCGCGCCGCGACGTCGGCCTGGCGCTTGGTGTGGGTTGATAGGATCCGGCCCAGCGCGCGCAGGCATCCGTCGCCCGCCAGATGCCCGTATTGGTCGTTGAACTTCTTGAAATGATCGACATCGATCAGCAGGAGCGAGAGCTGCGTGCCATCGCGCCGGGCCCGGGCCCATTCCTCGGCGAGGCGCTCGTCGAACGCGCGCCGGTTGACGAGTCCGGTGAGGCCGTCGGTCGTTGCAAGCGAGGCGAGCTTGTCCTGAAGATCCTTCTGCTCGGTGATGTCGCGCACCACCGCGACGACGCCGTCGATCTCACCGCTGTCCGACGCCAGGGTCACGTGCAACGCCGCCTCCGCCCAAATCTCGCCCTTGTCGCGATGACGGTGGCGATAGACGAACCGCGTCTCCTCGGCCTCGCCATTCTTAAGCGCGGCGATAGCCTGCTCGACCCGCTCCATGTCGTCGGCGTGAATGCCGGCCAGGGCCGAGGTGGATAGCAGCTCGTCGGAGGACCAGCCCGTGATGCGTACGCACGAGGGGGAAACGTAGAGCAGCCGGTTGTCCAGCCCGATCCGGGTCACCATGTCGCTGGATTGCTCGGCCAACAGGCGGAAGTTTGCTTCGTTGACGACGAGGGCCTGGGCCGTGCGCTGCCGCTGTACGAGCTGACGGACCAGGTAGAAGCCGATCACCGCGATCAGCAGCACGAGGCCGAGGACGAAGGTGGTGCGCGCAGCCGCGGCTTGCCGCCACGGCGCCAGCACGTCGTCCCGCGACTTGCTCGCCAGCACCATTAGGGGATAGCGGCTGCTGCGTTGGTAATAGCTCAGCCGCTGGACGCCATCGAGCGGCGACTTGAAATAGTAGACTGCTGCGGCGGGGCGACTTTCCCATCCCTTGAACAAGGGCGCATTGGACAGGTCGCGTCCGACAAAGGCGCCACTGTCGTCGCGGCTGCGCGCCAGCATGATGCCGCTATCGTTGAGCAGCGATGCCGAGCCGTTCGTACCGATGTCGAACCGCTCGTAGAACTTGACGAAATAGCCGACGTCGATCGTGAGCAGGGCAACGCCGGCGAAGCCGCCGTCGGCATCGTTGATCCGGCGGGACGCGGTGACGACCCATTGGCCCCCGGCTCGACTCTTCACGGGCGGTCCGATCAGCGTGCCCATCTCCGGCGAGTCCCGATGACGCTGGAAATATTCGCGGTCGCTGTTGTTGAGCTTGGAGAAGTCGAGCCGCTCGGTCGTGGCAAGCCACTGCCCGCTCGCGTCATAAACGAAGATGCCGCGGATCCGGTCCGATGATTTTCGTGTCGGCAGATAGGCCTGAAGCTTGGTGATCGTGTCCGGACCCGTCCCGTCGATTTCGAGCCGGTGGACCAGGCCTACGAGGATTGTATCAACGAGTTCGAAGGTGTCGTCCGCGTGCTGGATCAGCGAATGCGCCAGATTGGCGACGTCGATCTCGGCGTTCTTGAGATCGGCATTGCGGGTTTCCCATTCACGCCAGGCGCTCAAGCCGAGGATGGCGAAGCAGGTCAGGATGACGAAACCCGCTGCCCATAGCGGAAGGCGCGTCTTTCCGAGTTCGCGGCCCGTGGTCATCAGGCTTGCTCCATTTCGGCGCAAACCTCTCACTTTGGCCTTAACGGGCTGTTGCAACTTCCGTGCGGATTGTGCGCTTCCGGTCGGAACAATCCTCGACAATTGACGGGCTATCGTCGAGCTAACCAGGCTGACCCCGCGCGCCGGGCCTTTCTGCCTCACTCATCCAGCGTGAAGCCGACCCGCAGCGTCACCTGGTAGTGGCGCACGGCACCGTTCTCGATATGGCCGCGCGTTTGCACCACCTCGAACCATTTCATCTCGCGAACGGTCTTTGCGGCCCGGCTGACCGCGTTCTTGATCGCATCCTCGATCGACGTCTCGGACGATCCGACCAGTTCCAGGATCTTGTAGACGTGATCCGTCTCGCTTGTGGCCATGACTATTCTCCCCTCGTGCTGTGGCGGGACCGGATATGTCTGTCGCGGACAACTGGCGCCCGCGCGACATCCGGCCTCGACTCTGAACGGATGCCGGCGCCCCGAGTTCCGTCCCGGCAGGAGCCTGCCGCTCGCCTTCCGAGCGCTGCCTAGGCGTCCCAATTTTTCTAAGTGCACGAAAATCTGGATCGCGTGTGCAAGCGGCGCTCCTGAATTGGCGCGCGGTCGCCGGCCCGCTCTTGCCGGTTCCGATATGAGTAAGCTAACCTCGGCCTTTCCTCTGGCGTCTTCGAAGTGCGGTGATGATCGAGCGTTGGACGAGGGGCGCTCTGGCTGCGATCGGTCTCTGCGTTGTGCCCGCGCCAGCCATCGCGCAGGACGATCTCGACGGTGCCCCGATGAGCATGTCGCTGCAGGTCACGACCGATCCCTCCACCATCGAGTGCCGTCGGCTGGAGAAGGTCAATCCGGCCTCGCTGGTCTTCTTGCCGCTACGCCGGACCTTCAACGAGGATTTTGACGAGCATCCGCTGGCAAACGGACGCTGGGTACCGCATTACGCCGGCGGCGCGGCCTGGCCGGAGGCGCGTTACTGGGGCGGCGACGGCTCCGACTTCAAGCGCAAGACCAGCGCCAATGGCGAGCAACAGATCTATGTCGATCCGCGCTATGCGGGGCGCAACGCGGCGCCGCTCGGGCTCGATCCGTTCAAGGTCAAGGACGGCGTGCTGTCGATCGTCGCCAGCCGTACCCCGCCGGGGTTGAAGCCGGTGCTGTTCGACAACGAGTACATCTCCGGGATACTGACGACCCAGGGCACGTTCGCGCAGAAGCACGGCTATTTCGAGATCCGCGCCAAGGTGCCGGTCGGGCACGCAGTGTGGCCGGCGTTCTGGATGCTGGCGGATGACGGTGGCTGGCCGCCGGAGGTCGACGTGCTGGAAGGCCGCGGCGAAAAGCCGGGCGATCTCGTGATGACGACGCATTGGCGGATTCCCTCGACCCAGAAGATTCAGTCCTGCGGCTTCGACTTCGCGGTCGGCGACGCGTCGAGCGCATTCCACACTTACGGTGTGCTGTGGGAGGAGGATCGCCTGGTCTATTTCATCGACCGCAGACCGGTGTCCGACATCAAGGTGCCGATCGGTTTCGACGATCCCATGTACATGATCGTCAATCTCGCGATCGGATCCAAATTCTTTCTCGGCGTCGGTCCGGTCGACGCGGAGTCGCCGCCTACCGTCGCATTCGAGATCGACCGGATTTCCGTCTATCAGATCGATCTGGAGCAGGCGCGCAGATAGAAGCTCGCTGATCTCTCCCGGCGTTGGGCGGCGCGAGTCAACGATGGATTGCCGAGGGCCTGCACGCCGACGTTACGGATCCAGCTCCGTATCCCAGTAGAGATAATCCAGCCAACTGTCGTGCAGATAGTTCGGCGGGAACAGGCGGCCGTTACGGTGGAGCTGGTGCACGGTCGGCGCGAAGGCGTGCTGGCGTGGAAACATCTTGGCCTGCACCGGCGTCAGATTGCCCTTGCGCAAATTGCAGGGCGAGCACGCCGCGACCACGTTCTCCCAGGTGGTCTGGCCGCCTTTGCTGCGTGGGATGATGTGGTCGAAGGTGAGGTCTTCGGGCGAGCCGCAATATTGGCAGGCGAAACGATCGCGCAGGAAGACGTTAAATCGGGTGAAGGCAGGGTGGGTGGTCGGCTTGACGAAGGATTTGAGCGAGACGACGCTCGGCAGCTGCATTTGCAGCGTGGGGCTATGGACCGCCTGATCGTAATGCGCGACGATGTTGACGCGGTCGAGGAATACCGCCTTGATCGCGTCCTGCCACGACCACAAAGACAGTGGGTAGTAACTCAGCGGCCGGAAGTCCGCATTCAGCACCAACACCGGCCAATGGCCTTGCGAGACATGTGCGTTCAAGTAACGCTCCTGGCCTCCAATGTACGCTGCGAAGCAGCACGTAACTGACATACTACATGCAGCGTGACGGGATTGTGAAGCCCGTTGAGCGACTTATTCCGGCACAAGCAATGCGGCCGGGGGGTGGCAAAGCGCGCAAAACGCTGTGATTTCCAAGTCCGAGGCCGTTGAGGCAGCGTCATCCTGACAGCGCGACGTGGATGTGCCGAGGCAGCTACTCCCGCACGCGCTCCAGCTTCTGCAAACATCGCGTCGCGCGCACCACGGCCGGCATCTCCTCGTCCGGAAAGCTGGTCTTCCAGTCGGTGACGCCGACCTCGCCGACATAGATGTCGCCCCTGGAATCCAGTGCGATGCCGTGCGGCGCCAGGAACTTGCCGCTCGCAACGCCCGGGCCTTCCTCGCCACCGAGCCGCGCGATGCGGTTGCCCTTGGCGTCCACGATCGAGAGCCGCGGGCCGAGATTGGGCACCTTGCGGTTGACGGCCAGGCCAGGGCCGAGTTCCCCGATGACGAAGGTCGGGCTCTTAGCCCCACCGCAACAGCATAGCGCACAAGGGCGGTGCAGATTGTTCCACTGCGTCTCGTACTTGCCGTTGCCGTCGAACACCTGCACGCGGTGGTTCTCGCGGTCGGCGACATAGACAAAGCCGTCGGCGTCGGTGGCGATGTTGTGCACGATGTTGAACTGGCCGGGATCGGTGCCGGGTTCGCCCCAGCTTGTCATCAGCTTGCCGCCGGGCGTGAATTTGTGCACGCGCGCATTGCCATAGCCGTCGGAGACGTAGATTTCACCCTTCGGCGACAGCGCGGTGTGGGTGCAGCGGTGGAAGGGATCGCCGCTCATGAACGGCGACGGTTTCTCGGGGATGCCGATCGTCAGCAGCACCTTGCCGTCGGTGGTGCACTTGCGCACGGTGTGGTCGCCGTCATCGGTGCAATAGAGATTGTCGTCGGCATCGATGTGCAGGCCGTGGGCGCGCGAGAACAGGCCTTCGCCCCAACTTCGCAAGAAATTGCCCTCGCGGTCCAGCACGACCATCGGATGGGCCCCGCGGTTGAAGACGTAGACGCGGTCCTTGCTGTCGACCGCGACCGAGGCGACGTCGGTGAGCTGCCATCCGTCCGGCAGCTTTGCGAAGTTTTCAACGACGCGGTAGCGGTGCTCGCCGGTGCCGAGAATGGCTGGCATGAATTCTCCTCTTGTTCGTTATCGTGGTGCGACACTGCTTCTACGGTGTTGTTCAAGCGGTGCTCGCCGCTGCCGCTCCAGTCTGCCCCAAAATCCCTTCCTCGATCGCCTTGATCTGCAGCGCCAGATATTTCGAGTTGATCCGGCATTGCGCGAGGCTGCCGGCGATGAACCAGAGGCCGGGCTGCCTGGTGCGCGTATACATGTTACGCAGCTCGAGGCCGTCGCCAAAGCCCCAGATCGGGCCGACCCGGTCGGCGACGGCGTCGCCGAACAGTTTCTGCACCAGATATTCCTGTGTCTTGTAACCGGTCGAGAGCACGATCAGGTCGGCCGAAAGGGTTGTGCCGTCCTTCATGCGAACGCCCTCGGTGACGAAGCTCTCGATGTCGGAAAACTGCCTGAGCTTGATCGCGCCCTCGATGACGAGGTTGGAGCAGCCGACATTGAAATAATAGCCGCCGCCACGGGTGAGATATTTGAACTGCCAGCCGGTGCCGGCCTCGCCGAAATCGAGCTTGAAGCCGACGCGCCGCAACCCGTCGAGCAGTTCCTTGTCGAGCTCCTTCGACTGCTCCGTCAGCATCACATGGGTCTTTTTCGCGAGCGGTGTCGGCATCGAGGTCGCGATCAGATCGTTGTCCTCGAGCGTGCCCTCATTGTAGGTCGCATAAGCGAGTTGGGCCGACGGCTCGATATTGGTGACGAGCGTAGGTGAACGCTGCACCAGCGTCACTTCGGCACCACTGGAGTGAAGATCCTGCGCGATGTCGTGGCCGCTATTGCCGGTGCCGATGACGATGGCGCGTTTGCCTGTCCAGGTCTCGCCGTCCTCGTAGCGGCTCGAATGCAGCAGCGTGCCCTTGAAGTTATCCAGGGTCGGAATGACAGGCACATTGGCGATGCCGCTGACGCCGGTTGCCATCACCACATGGCGCGGGTGCATGATACGCTCACTGCCGTCGGTGTGCCGCAGTGTGACGGTCCAGTGGTCTTTCGCATCGTCGTAGGCGCCGCCCTCGAATTCGGTGCCGGTCCAGAAGTTCAGCTCCATCGCCTCGACGTAAGCTTCGAACCAGTTGGCGAGCTTGTCCTTGGGGATATAGGTCGGCCAGCTCGGCGGAAACGGCATGTAGGGCAAATGATTGACCTGCACCTGGTTATGCAGGGTCAGCGCGTGGTAGCGCTTGCGCCAATTGTCCCCGATCCGCGCCTCGCGATCGACGATCAGGGTGTCGATGTTCAACTGTTTCAGCCGCGCCGCGATCGCGAGCCCGGCCTGGCCGCCGCCGACCACCAGCACGGCGGGATCGCGATCGGCGTAGTCGCGCGAGCCGTTGCGCAAGTCCAGCCAGTTCGGTCCACGGAAGTCGCGCGAATAGGCCTGGCCGCGCGGCCGCGAGGTGCCGAGCTGCTCCTCGAAGCCCTTGAGCTCGTCGAGCGCGGTGAGGAGCGTCCACGCTTTCAGGCGGTCGCCGTCGGTGGCGTCGGGCACAAGCCTGACGGTGCCGCTGCCGCGCCCCAGTGCGGTTTCGAAATTGAAGATCACCTCGATAGTGTTGGTCCCGGCACGCGTCACCCAGCGCGGTGGCGCTCGGTTCGGCGCAATCTTGAAGCTGCCCGGCGCAGCCTTTGCCGCGAGCGTTGTCAGCTCCCGCTTGATCGAGTCGCCGCCGCCGATCGTTTGCAGGTTCCAGCTTAGTGCCAGCACATCGCGCCAATAGCTGTCGGCGAGGAAAAGACGATCCAGCGCAGCGCTATCGGCTGCGCCCAGCGTTAGCTCGACCTCATCGAGCCAGGCTTGCGCGGATGCGACAATGTCCTTGGTCCTGTCCAGCATGCGCGACCTCGTGCCGTCTCCGCGGCGTTTCCTCTACGGTCGAAAGCTATACTGTTTCGCAGACGGCCAATAGCCGATTACCCGAGCAGTGAGAACATGTGGCCCTGCTTCAGCGGAATGCGCTCGTTGAGAGAGACCTGCGGCACCCTCGTGGTGTTCGAGGAGGGGCACGCGAAAGAGGCTCCACCTTGGTGGAGCCTCCCTCGCGCTCTTGGGATTCACAGCCGCTGGCGTGGCGGCGAGCGGAACATCCCTAGCTCACCCGCGTGCCGGCGCCGTACAGCTCACGCTCACGGCCGACATCGTCGGGTGACAACGGCGGGCTTGCGGCATCGAAGCCGTTCCAGCCGGATTTTTGCCAGGCGGCGCTCCGTTCCTGCAGGTTCACGGCCTTCTCGTGCAGAAGGGCATCGAGACGTGTGCTGTCCTGGTCGGGTACCCGCGCCGATACCAGCGTTCCGCCGCGACGGACGCCCTCCGCGTAGCGCGACGCATCATCCTTGGAGACGCCGGCTTCGGTCAGCGCGCCAACGATGCCGCCCGTCGCCGCGCCGGCCGCGGCACCAACTGCGGTCGAAGCCAGCCATCCGGCGGCAACCACCGGTCCCAGTCCCGGAATGGCCAGCAGGCCGAGTCCGGCAAGCAGGCCGGCCGCGCTTCCGAGGCCTGCGCCGATGCCGGCACCCGTGCCGGCACCTTCGGCGCGATCGTCGACGCCGTCGCGATCACGGTCAACCTTGCCGGTGGAGGAGCCGTACCAGTTATCGGAATTGTTCGCGACGATGCTGATGTCGGAGTGCGGCACGCCCGCGGCCTCCAGACGCCTGACCGCACGTTCCGCATCCGAATAGGTGTCATAGAGTCGAGAAATAGTGGTCGTCATGTTTCATCCTCCTTACTTGGCGGGGTTCACGTTGCCCTGGAAATCGACGCTCACGTCCGCCTTGGTCCCGGCCTTGTCGGCCTTGCCGCGCCAGACGCCGTTGTCGTCCTTTTGCAGTCCGGAAACATTGGAATAACCCGCGCCCTCGATCTTCGACTTCGCCTGGCCCTCGGTGAAGCTGTTGCGGCCCGCGACCGGTGCGTTGGAGTTGTTGTGATCAGAGCTGTTGACGGCGTTGTTGCCCGGCCCGCTCTGCGCAGGCTGTGACTGTGCACTGACAGGCGCTGATCCGAGCAGCAGCAGAGCTGCGGCGAGCATGGTGAGACGAGACATTTTTTATTCTCCGGCTGTTGATTGTGCCGGTCGACAACAGGCGAGATTCGAATTGGTTGCTCTTCCATTTGCGACGGAAGCGCGCGTCTTCAATCTGCCGAATATTGGAGAGGCGCAGGAACGATTGCCACTCGTTCCCGTTTATGCGGTCCGGCACTCTCGGACGGCGTTGCCTGTCCTCACATCGTCCAATAGGGCTCCCGCAGCTTGCGCTTGAAAATCTTTCCCGTGGCCTCGCGCGGCAGCGCGTCACGGAATTCGACGTCCTTTGGCACCTTGAAATTGGCAAGCCGCCCGCGCAGGAACGATCGGACGGCGTCGGCCGAGAGCTCGGCATCCGATTCAGGCTCGACAAAGGCGCACAGCCGTTCGCCGAATTCCGCGTCGGGGATGCCGAACACGGCACAGTCGCGCACGCCGGGCATTCCGATCAGCACGTTCTCGATCTCGGCGGGATAGATGTTGACGCCGCCGGAGATCACCATGTCGCGCTTGCGATCGCACAGGAACAGATAGCCGTCCGCGTCGAGGTAACCGACGTCGCCGACGCTGACCAGGCCGTCACGGCCGGCTTCGGCCCTTGCCTGCGACCTGCCGTGATAGTCGAAATCGGGCACTGACGTCTGGCGCATGTAGATTTCGCCGACTTCGTTTGCACCGCACGGGCTGCCGTCATCGCGGAAGATCCTGACGATGCCGCCTTCGATGGGGCGGCCGACCGTGCCAGGCTTCTTCAGTGCTTCCTCGGCCGAGTGCCACACCGGGATCCCGGTCTCGGTGGAGCCGAAATATTCGTTGATGACCGGTCCCCACCAGTCGATCATGGCGCGCTTGACGTCCGGCGGGCAGGGGGCGGCGCCGTGCACGACGAAACGCAGCGACGACAGGTCGTAGCGCTGCCTGACCGCTTCGGGCAACCGCAGCAGCCGGACGAACATGGTCGGTACCATGTGAATGTGCGTGACGCGGTGGCGCTCGATCAGCGCCAGCAGCTCCTCGGCATCGAACCGCGCCTGGAGGATGATGGTGCAAGCGCTGCGGAACGCCAGCATGCCGTAGGAATGCGGCGCCGAGTGATACATCGGGCCGTTGATCAGCACGATTTGGTCTTCCCGCGGCTTGATGCCATAGGCGATCCCGCCCACGCGTTCGGAGGCGGCCGCCTGTTCGGGCTGCATCGGCATGCGCCGCACGCCCTTCGGCATGCCCGTGGTGCCGGATGTATAAATCATCGCTGCGGCCCGCCGCGGCGGCTCCTGCGCTTGCGGATGGTCGTCGCGCCAGCGGTCCCAATCGGTCAGTCCCACCGGGATCTCAGTCAGTTCCCCAGGGATCGAAAAGGTCGCTGCGAGTTCGGGCGGCGTCGCGACGACCAGGAGAAGGACATCCGCCGGTACGCCGTCGCGGATCTGCGGCAGCAAATCCGCGTGGCAGACCAGGATCTTCGCCCCGCTGTCGGCCAGGATGTAACGGACCTCCTCGGCCTTCAAATGCCAGTTGATCGGCACCACCGGACTGCCCAGCGCGGCCGAGGCCGCAACCACCTCGAACAGAGCGAAATCGTTGCGCAGCATCATCGCGACCGGCGCGGCCTCGGCAAGCCCCAGGGCGCGGAAGCCGCTCATCGCCCGCCTGATCCGAGCCCGGATGTCGTCATAGCTGATCTGGCGTTCGCCGCTGATGATCATGGCGTCTCCTCATCCCGCTCGTCTAGCGATCATCCAGCACGTCGCCGAAGCCGACCCAGCTCTTGCCATTGAAGCGCCGGAGCTGAAGCTGCTGGAACGGCAGATAGTCGTCGGGGCCGGTCGTAACCGCCATTCCCGGCAGCAGCAGCGGCAGCTTCACATCCTTCAACGAGGCCGCCTGGCGCATGATGTTGTCGCGGCTGATATCATCCTTGCACCCCTTCAGCACCGTCATCAGCAGCGTGGCATAGTGATAGCCCGCGGCGTAGTTGGAGTTGGAGAGGTCCGCGGCCGGCATGTAGCGCTTCATGAAGGCGAAGTATTCCTTCACGCCGGGATCGTCGACCCATTGCGGGTCCATCGTGTCCTTCTGATTGCTCGACGAGATCAGGCCGACCGCGTTGTCGAGCCCTGCCGGTTCCAGGAAAGAGATCGACGACGCCGAGGTCGGCACGAAGAACAGCTCCGGCTTCCAGCCGATCTCGGCCACGCCCTTGACCATTTGCGAGGTGAACTTGCCGAGCACGACGCCGAACAGCACGTTGGCGCCCGAGGCCTTCAAGGTCGAGAGTTGCGAGCTGATCGTCGGCGCGCTGGTCTCGTAGCTCGCTTCCGCGATGATCATGCTTGCCGCCTTAGGCCCGAGCGCTCGCTTGAAGCCGGCGACATAGTCGCGGCCGAAATCGTCGTTCTGCGAGAGGATCGCGATCCTGGCGTCGGGCTTGGCCTGCAAAATGTATTTGGCATAGACCACGCCCTCGGATTCGTAGGCCGCCATGCCCGGCATGGTCCACGGGTTCTTCTGCGGATCGGCCCATTTGGTGGCGCCGGAGAGCACGAACAGCTGCGGCACTTTCTTGGCGTTGAGATAGCGCTGCACGGCGCTGTTGGTGGCGGTGCCGAGCGAGCCGAACATCATCAGCACCTCTTCTTGCTCCACCAGCTTGCGGGTCTGCTCGACGGTCTTCGGCGGCGAATAGGCGTCGTCCAGCGTGATGAACTTGACCTTGCGGCCGTTGATGCCGCCTTCGGCATTGACCTTCTCGAAGAACGCTTCCTGCGTCCGTCCGATCGCGCCGAAGCCGGAGGCCGGGCCGCTGTAGGGCAGGGTCTGCCCGATGCGGATCTCGTCGCTGCCTTCGGCATGGGCGCTGCCGCCGGCGAGCATCAGCAACGACATCCCGATCAGTGCGGCTGCCAGCTTCATGGTGTCCTCCCGTTTTATTGTCGGTCCGAGACGTCAGGCGCTGACGCGCATCAGGAAATCCTGTCGGGCCTGGTCGAATTCCCGTTTCATCCGGTCGACGAGCTCGGCGACCGGCGGCGCGTCGGCGATCTGGCCGATACCCTGGCCCGAGCCCCAGATGTCGCGCCACGCCTTGGACTTCATGTTGCCGCCGGAGCCGAAATTCATCTTCGTCTTGTCGGCCGCCGGCAGATTGTCCGGATCGAGCCCGGCCGCGGCGATCGAAGGCCCGAGATAGTTGCCGTGCACGCCGGTGAAGAGGTTGGTGTAGACGATGTCATGCGCGGTGTGCTGCGTCAGCGCCGACTTGTAGGCTTCGTCAGCGTTGGCTTCCTTCGTCGCGATGAAGCGCGTGCCCATATAGGCGAGGTCGGCGCCCAGCGTCAGCGCGGAGGCGATCGCGAAGCCGTCGCTGATTGCGCCCGACAGCAGGATCGCACCGTCGAACCATTGTTTGACCTCGCGTACCAGTGCGAAAGGCGAGAGCGTTCCTGCATGTCCTCCAGCGCCGGCGCAGACCAGGATCAGACCGTCGACGCCCTGCTCGGCGGCCTTGCGCGCGTGCTTGACGTTGATGACGTCGTGGAACACGAGGCCGCCGTACGAGTGTGCGGCCTCGACGAGCTCGGCGGGCGGTCGCAGCGAGGTGATGATGATGGGCGCCCTGTGCTTCACACAGGTCTCCATGTCCTTCATCAGCCGGTCGTTGGAGGCGTGGCAGATCTGGTTGACGGCGTAGGGTGCGACCTTCTTGCCGGGATTGCGCGACTTGTATTCGCCGAGTTCGTCCTCGATGCGGCTCAGCCATTCGTCGAGCTTTTCCACCGGACGGGCATTGAGTGCCGGAAACGAGCCGACCACGCCGGCCTTGCACTGGGCGATCACCAGCTCAGGGCCGGAGACGAGGAAGAGCGGCGAGCCGACCACGGGCAGCTCGAGCGAATCCTTCAAGAGAGCGGGCAGCGCCATGATGTCCTCCCGGAAACGCAGCCCGCCGGCAGGCGGATGACGAGGCGTTTCCTTCTTTGATTGTCGCGGGCGAGTTGCCGCCCATGTTTCTTTTGACGTCATTATAGGGGTTGGAGTGGGGCCTCTTATCGTTCAATATTGAACGGACAACTATTCAGATTTGAACAGAGGCCGCTCATGGACTGGGACCTTTGCAAGACCTTCCTCGCGGTCGCCGATACCGGCAGTTTCACCGGCGCGGCGCGCCGGCTGCACAGCAGCCATCCCACCGTCAGCCGCAAGATTGCGGCGCTGGAAGCCCAGCTCGGCACCAGGCTGGTGGCGCGTGCCGCCGACGGCCTTGCGCTGACGGCGGATGGACGGACGCTGCGCGAGCACGCCGAGGTAATGGCGGCGGCCGCGCTGCGGGCGGAGACGGCAGTCTCGGCCGGAGGGCATAAGGCGCGCGGGACCGTCAAGCTATCGATCGGCGCAACGCTGGCCTCGCATTGGCTGATGCCGCGCCTGCCTGCGTTCCTGCGCGCGCACGATCACGTCCAGCTCGAGATCATCACCCATCCGTTTCCGGCGAGCGTGCGCCGGCGCGAGGCGGACGTGGTGTTGCGGCCCTTCGACAGCGGCGAGGAAAATCTGGTCGGCCGCAAGATCGGCCGTCTCGGCACGGGATTCTACGCCTCGCGCGGCTACGCCGGCGGGCGGTCCTTGCCGGAACGGCGCGGCGAGTGGAAGGGGCACAGCGTCATCGGTTTCGCCGATCAGACCTCCAATCTCCAGCTTGCGCGCTGGAGCGACGTCGTCACGCGTCAGGCCTGGGTGGTGATGCGCTGCTCGTCCCAGGGCGACATGCTGGCGGCGGTCCGCGCCGGACTCGGAATCTCCGCCCTGTCGTGCTTTGTCGCGGAAAGCTATCCCGATCTTGTGCGTGTCGCGCCGCAGAAGCTCGCCAGCGTGGCGGACCTGTGGCTGCTCGCCCATCCCGACCTCGTCGAACTGCCGGCGGTGCGGGCCGTCATCGACTTCGTCGCCGATTGCGCCCGGACCGATCGCGTCGGGCTGCGGGGCTAGAGCGTGTTCGAGCGAAGTGGACACCGGTTCGCGTCAAGAAAACGCGTCAAAACAAAACACTAGAGCCCCGTTCCGATTCCATCGGAACGGAACTAGCTCTAGGTTGATCCCGCGATGACGCCTTCGCGTTTTTTCACCGCGCGATAATAGCTCCACCACAGATGTGCCGCCGCTCCGCGCAGGGGGCGCCAGGGTTCGGCGAGCGGCGCCATCTGCTTCTCCGTTGGCCGCGCCTGCAAGCCGAGCCCGATGCGGATGCCTTCCTGCACGGCGAGGTCGCCGGCCGGCCAGGCGTCGCCATGGCCGAGGCAGAACAGCAGATAGACGTCCGCGGTCCAGGGTCCGATGCCGGGCAGTGCGATCAACGTGTGATGCGCGGCATCAGCGTCTTCTTCCGCGAGCACGTCGAGGTTCAGCCGTTCTGCGGTGATCTCGCGCGCGAGATGTTTCAGCGTCTTGATCTTGGCGGCGGACAGGCCGAGCCGCCCCAGCCGGTCGGTGCGGGCGCGGCGGACAGCCTCGTGGTCGAACGGATCGAACGCGGCGGACAACCGTCCCCAGATCGCCGCGGCGCTCGCAGTCGAGAGCTGTTGCCCGCAGACGATGTGGGCAAGCCCCGCAAAACCCGGCTCGCGCCGCCGCAACGCCGGCATGCCGGCAGTCGCCAGCACTGGCTTCAGGCGCGGATCGCGCTTGACCAGCGCGTGGACGGCCTCTTCGAGATCGGATTGGGTTTCGAGGTGGATGGTCATGGCAATCGTCAACTCTCTCCGGCGTCATGGCCGGGCTTCCACCCGGCCATCCACGTCTTTCCAACGTGCATCATTGTTAGCACGGCTGGTGATCATCGCATTCTCGGGGACCTTGACACGATCGGTGCGCCGCTCCGAAGAACGTGGATGGCCGGGACACAGGCGAGCGGAAGCGACGCCATCCGTCTAGACGGCTATGCCCGGCCATGATGAGTTCCGAAGCATGTCGCCACCCGTTTTCCGATTTGCCCCCAGCCCGAATGGCTACCTGCATCTCGGCCACGCTTATTCCGCGCTGCTCAATTCCGACCGCGCGCGCGAGACCGGTGGGCGGCTGTTGCTGCGGATCGAGGACATCGACGCGACGCGTTGCCGGCCGGAATATGAGACAGCGATCTACGAAGACCTCGCCTGGCTCGGCATCGCCTGGGAGACGCCGGTGCGGCGGCAGTCGGAGCATCTCGATGCGTATCGGACGGCGCTGGACAGGCTCTCGGCGCTCGGCCTGGTCTATCCAGCCTTCGAAAGCCGCGCCGAGATCGCAAGGCTGGTTAAGGCGCGTGAAGCGGATGGGCCGTGGCCGCGCGATCCCGACGGCGTGCCGCTCTATCCCGGCGCCGCCAGATCGCTGTCCGCGGACGAGCGCGACCGCCTCATCGACACCGGTGCGCCTTACGCGCTTCGGCTCGACATGGCAGCCGCCTGCCGCCGCGCTGTGGGCCTGAGCTGGAACGAACTGGGCGAGGGGCCGGATGGTGAGCGTGGCGTCGTCCCGGCGCGGCCAGAAGCCTGGGGCGACGTCATTGTGGCCCGCAAGAAGACGCCGACGAGCTACCATCTGTCCGTTGTTGTCGACGATGCGCTCCAGGACATCAGCGAGATCGTGCGGGGCCAGGACCTGTTCCACGCCACTTCGGTCCACCGTCTGCTTCAGGTTCTGCTCCACCTGCCCGAACCCGTCTACCGCCACCATGGGCTACTTCGCGACGAGCGCGGCCGGAAGCTGTCGAAATCAACCAGCTCGACCGGCCTTCGTGAACTGCGCGCCGGCGGCGCCACGCCGGCCGGTATCCGCCGGTTGGTGGGATTAGGTTAAGTTTCTCTGGGGGTTAGCCAAACGGCGCCGTGACTCCGGGTGTTCCGCCGTGCCATGCTCGCCTGACAGCGCGGGGTTCGAAGGGGATACTTCGAAGGGGAGTTATGGCGGCGAAAACGCGCGCAGCGCGCACTACGCGGACGTCCAAGCGAGTGGCTCGGAAGCGCTCCGGGCCGACCGCCCGGTTGCGCAAGCGCAGCACCAAGCGGGTCGAGCCGGACGTCGTCCAGGCCGCGCTTGCCGCCTTTGCCCATGAGGTCCGCACCCCCCTGACCGGCATTCTCGCGATCAGCGACTTGCTCGCGACTTCGGATCTCGGCGAACGGGAAAGACGCTGGGCCGACACGATCAAGGCCGGTGCCGAGCATCTGGCGAACCTTGCCACCCTGTTCGTCGATGCCGCCAGAACCGGCAAGGGGACCGGCAAGGGCATCGGAGGTGGAAGCTCGCTGCGGCAGGATTTGTTCGACCTGCGGACCCTCGCCCGCAACGCCGGCGATTCGCTGGCCGGTCGCGCCGCGGCCAAGGGTCTCCAGGCCGAGGTCGATATCTCGGAGAAGCTGCCGGGGCTGGTGGTCGGTGATCCCGTCCGCCTGCGCGCCGCGCTCGAGAACCTGATCGACAATGCCGTGAAATTCACCGAGCACGGCGGCGTGGCGCTCACGGTCGCGCCTTGGCGTTCCGTCAAGAGCAAGGACAAGACCAAGAGCAAAGGCAAAGCAAAGGGCAAAGGCAGCGTCGGTGTCGCCTTCGCGGTGTCCGACAGCGGCATCGGCCTCACCATGGCCGAGATCAAACGGCTGTTCCGGCCGTTTACCCAAGCCAATGTCACCATTGCCTCGCGCTTCGGCGGCGCCGGACTGGGCCTGTCGTCGGTGAAGCAACTGGCGCGCGCGATGGGCGGCGACATCACGGTCGCGCCTCGGCCCGGCGGTGGCGCCACCTTCACATTGACGGTGTCGGTGTGTGCCACGGGATCGGGCAAGTCCCGCAAGTCGAAGGGCGAAGCCGAGATGGATGCGGTTCCGGCGCTGCGCTTGCTCAGCGTCGAGGACAATCCGTTCGGCCGCGTTGTGCTCAACACCATCCTGACCGAACTCGGTCATCATGCCGAGTTCATCGGGCGCGGCGAGGACGCGGTGAACCGGCTCGCGCAGGGCGCCTTCGACGCGGTGCTGATGGATATGGTGCTGCCGGGCATCAATGGCGTCGAGGCGATCAGGCGGATCCGCACCATGGCGACGCCGCTGGCTCAGATCCCCATCATCGGGGTGTCAGGTCGGGGCGAAGATGAAGTCGCCTCACGCGAGGCCGGCGCCGACGCCTTTCTGGTCAAGCCTGTGTCTCCGCGGGCGCTAGCGACTGCGCTGCTTGCAGCGACACGCCGTGAGGAAGCCGCGACTTGATGATCGCGGCGTTGAGCTCGCCGCCGTAAACGAAGATCGCGGCGATGAAATACAGGAACACCAGCGCGATGATCACCGAGGCGAGCCCCGCATACATCGTCACGTAATTATTGGCGAAGCGCGCCAGATATTGCCCGAACACGATGCCCGAGATCAGCGACGCCACGATGGTGAAGACGATGCCGGGCAGGATCTGGAGGAACCGGCGCCGTCCCGCCGGCAGCCAGGTATGCAGGATCATCAGCGCCACCACCAACGCGCCAACGGTGATGCCGTAGCGCAGCCAGGTGAGGATCCTCTCGTTGGATTCAACGAACAGCGGGATGTGCGCACGCGCGGCCTCGATGAGCAGCGGCCCGAGCACGATCAGGAATGCCATGGCGAGCGCGGTGAAGGCCGCAATCAGCGTGTAGGCGATCGATTCCAGCCGTAGCCAGTACCAGGGCCGCATCTCCACGACCGCATAGGCGCGGTTCAGTGCGACCCGCAGCGCCTCGACGCCGTTGGAGGCGAAGTAGACCGACAGCACCGCGCCGATGGTGAATAGGCCGGTGCGGGTCGTGGTCAGCACGTCGTGGACTTCCCCCGAGATCGAATCCGCGACCTGCTTGGGCCAGACCTGGAGCATGAGGCTCGCAGCCTGATCGGCGAGTTCCTTGGAGCCGAAGAAGCCGGCGAGCGATGTCAGGACGATCAGGAACGGGAATAGCGCCATCAGCGTCGACAGCGCGATGTGGCTCGCGATCGCCCAGCCGTCATCGGCGAGGAACGTGTAGAACGCGTCCATTACGACAAGGTAGATGGTGCGGATTGCCTTCACGCACCACCTGCACTGCTGTTGCTGCTTCCGCTTCCCGCGCGCGGGAAACGCATTCCGACCTCTCCCCGCAGGCGGGGATAGGTCAAGAGGATAGGCAATTGGCGCAAATCCAGATTCATCCAGCTAGCTTCTGATATTATTGGCTTAAAAGCCAGATCGGGAACGCCATGGCGGACCGGCGCGGAGGGTGTTATTTACCCTCGAATGGCATCTCTCCTGAGTACTTTCATCCTGCCGATTGCGGTCGGCGCCGTGGCGTTGGTGCTGCTGCTCGGTCTCATCAACATGATGCGCGGCGGCTCGCCCAACACCTCGCAGAAGCTGATGCGCTGGCGCGTGCTGCTTCAGTTCGTGGCGATCGTCATCGCGATGGCCGCCGTGTGGGCGATGGGGCGTTAACATGGTCGTGCTCAACCGCATCTATACGAAAACCGGTGACGACGGCACGACAGCGCTCGGCTCGGGCGAGCGCCGGCCGAAATACGATCTGCGCATCGAGGCCTATGGGACTGTCGACGAGACCAATGCTGCGATCGGCGTGGTCCGGCTTCACACCGGGGATGCGCCCGAGCTCGACGCGATGCTTGGCCGCATCCAGAACGATCTGTTCGACCTCGGCGCGGACCTCGCGGTGCCCGAACGTGAGGGCAAGGCGGAGCGGCTGCGGGTGGTGGCAAGCCAGGTTGAGCGGCTCGAGCGCGACATCGACGCGCTCAACGACAAGCTGGCACCTCTGACCTCCTTCGTGCTGCCGGGCGGCACGCCAGCCGCCGCCTACCTCCATGTCGCCCGTACGATTTGCCGCAGGGCGGAACGCGTGATGGTGGAACTGGCGGCCCGGCCGGAAGAACCTGTTGGTGCCGCTGGCATCCAGTATATGAACCGCCTGTCGGACTTCCTGTTCGTGGCCAGCCGCGCGGTCAACGAAGACGGCGCCGGCGACGTGCTCTGGGTTCCGGGCCAGAATCGCTGACCCATTGGGCCGCGCATTTCTGGGCGCCAAAATTAGACCCCTTCGCGCGTTGACCGGGCCGGATCAGGCCTTTAGGTTCCGCGCCAGTTGATAACCCCCTCCCAGATTGAGTGAAAGAGGATCGATGAAGGTCTTGGTGCCGGTAAAGCGGGTGGTCGATTACAACGTCAAGGTCCGCGTCAAGAGCGATGGATCGGGTGTTGAACTCGCCAACGTCAAAATGTCGATGAACCCGTTCGACGAAATTGCGGTCGAAGAAGCGCTGCGCCTGAAGGAAGCCGGCAAGGCGACCGAAGTCGTGGTGGTCTCGATCGGACCGGCGCAGGCGTCGGAAACGATCCGCACCGGTCTCGCCATGGGCGCCGATCGCGGCATCCTGGTGAAGGCCGAGGGTGCGGTCGAGCCGCTCGCGGTCGCCAAGATCCTGAAGAAGATTGCGGACGAAGAGCAGCCGGGCCTCATCATTCTCGGCAAGCAGGCGATCGACGACGACAGCAATCAGACCGGCCAGATGCTGGCCGCGCTGCTCGGCTGGTCGCAGGCGACCTTCGCCTCGAAGCTCGAGGTCGAAGGCAGCGACTTCAAGGTCACCCGCGAAGTCGACGGCGGCTTGCAGACCGTGAAGCTGAAGGGACCGGCGATCGTCACCACCGATCTCCGTCTCAACGAGCCGCGCTACGCCTCGCTGCCGAACATCATGAAGGCCAAAAAGAAGCCGATTGCGGACAAGACTGCCGCCGATTATGGCGTCGATCTCACCGCGCGCCTCGAGGTTCTCAAGACGACCGAGCCGGCGGGCCGCAAGGCGGGCGTCAAGGTCAAGGACGTCGCCGAGCTGGTGTCGAAACTCAAGAACGAAGCCGGGGTGCTCTGATGACGACGCTTCTGATTGCCGAACACGACAATGCGTCGCTCAAGGATGCGACCAACAAGGCCCTGACCGCGGCGGCCGCGCTCGGCGCGGACGTCGAGGTTCTGGTGGCCGGCGAGAACGCCAAGGCCGCGGCGGACGCCGCCGCAAAGCTCGCCGGTGTGAAGAAGGTGCTGCTCGCCGACGGCGCGCTTTACGCGCACGATCTGGCCGAGCCACTGGCCGCGCTGATCGTCTCGCTGGCGCCGTCCTATGACGCCATCGTCGCGCCCGCGACCTCGCGCTTCAAGAACGTGATGCCGCGCGTCGCGGCCCTGCTCGACGTCATGCAGGTCTCGGAGATCACCAAGGTGATCGCCCCCGACACCTATGAGCGCCCGATCTACGCCGGCAACGCCGTCCAGACGGTGAAGTCGAAGGACGCCAAGAAGGTCATCACGGTGCGCACCTCCACCTTCGCCGCAGCGGGTGAAGGCGGCAGCGCGTCGGTCGAGAGCGTCGCGGCGGCGGCCGATCCGGGCCTGTCGTCCTTTGTCGGCGAGGAGGTCGCGAAGAGTGACCGTCCCGAGCTGACCTCGGCCAAGATCATCGTCTCCGGTGGCCGCGCCATGCAGAGCCGCGAGAACTTCGCAAAGTACATCGAGCCGCTCGCCGATAAACTTGGCGCCGGTGTCGGCGCTTCGCGTGCGGCGGTGGATGCGGGCTATGCGCCGAACGACTGGCAGGTCGGCCAGACCGGCAAGGTCGTGGCCCCCGAGCTCTATGTCGCGGTCGGCATTTCCGGCGCGATCCAGCATCTGGCCGGCATGAAGGACTCCAAAGTGATCGTCGCGATCAACAAGGACGAGGACGCGCCGATCTTCCAGGTCGCTGATTACGGCCTGGTCGCCGACCTCTACCAAGCGGTTCCGGAGCTGACGGCCGAACTCGGCAAGCTCGGCAAGTAAAACGCGCTAAACACCGGCCGGAGCTATAAACTCCGGCCGGTGTTGCTTTTTGAGGCGTTTTCTTTGGCGCGGGACACGCCTTCGAAGCGATCCAATCTAGGTTTCGAGGCCGGGTTCTGATTAAATCAGACCTCCCGGCTCAGGGGGATAGGCAGGCGCGGTTGATAGCGCGCCGTTCCGGTGGATGACATTATGGCGGCAGTAATCAAGAAGGTCGGCGTGATCGGCGCGGGGCAGATGGGCAATGGCATCGCGCATGTCGCTGCGTTGGCCGGCTTCGACGTGGTGCTCAACGATATTTCGACCGACCGCCTCAAGTCAGGCATGGCCACGATCAACGGCAATTTGACGCGCCAGGTCTCCAAGAAGGCCGTCAGCGAGGACGACAAAGCCAAGGCGATGGCGCGTATCGTAGCCGGCGAGAAGCTGGAGGATCTCGCGGACTGCGATCTCGTGATCGAGACCGCCGTCGAGAAGGAAGAGGTCAAGCGCAAGATTTTTCACGATCTCTGCGCTGTGTTGAAGCCCGAGGCGATCGTCGCTTCCGATACTTCCTCGATCTCGATCACGCGGCTGGCCGCCGCCACTGACCGGCCCGAACGCTTCATCGGCATTCACTTTATGAATCCGGTGCCGTTGATGGAACTGGTGGAGTTGATCCGCGGCATCGCCACCGACGACCAGACCTTCGAGGCGTCAAAGGAATTCGTAGGCAAGCTCGGCAAACAGGTCGCGGTCTCCGAGGATTTCCCGGCCTTCATCGTCAACCGCATCCTGCTGCCGATGATCAACGAGGCGATTTACACGCTGTACGAAGGCGTGGGCAACGTCGAGGCGATCGACGCGGCGATGAAGCTCGGCGCGCACCATCCGATGGGCCCGCTGGAGCTCGCTGATTTCATCGGCCTCGATACCTGCCTGTCGATCATGCAGGTGCTGCATGAGGGCCTCGCCGACTCCAAGTACCGCCCGTGCCCGCTGCTGGTGAAATACGTCGAGGCGGGCTGGCTCGGTCGCAAGACCCAGCGCGGTTTTTACGACTACCGCGGCGCCAAGCCGATTCCGACGAGATAAGGGGTTTCGTGCCGGGACATTGCGCAGCGCGTTAGCGATACGCAGCAGAGCCGGGAGACGGAGAAAGCCTACCTTACGGCGACTCGCGACAATTCATGTCCCGTTAACCGCCCGCCTCTAGGTTACCGCCGGTACGAGGGTTTGCGTAATGGACATGATGGCGATGGTCAGCAGCATGCTGGCCTCTCAGCAAGGCGCGCTGCAGTCGAATATCTCGGCGACGCTGATGAAGCAGAACGCGGATGCGGAGAAATCCACCGTCCTGACGCTGCTCGGCGCCGGACAGCCCTCGCTTGCCAATGTCGGCGCTGGCGTCGGCAGCAACCTCAACGTCACCGCCTAAAACATCATCGCTTAGAACGACGCTGCGGCTTTGCCCGTCGCAGCCCGGATCAGCTTGAGCGCATCCTCGCTCGCCCATTCCGCCGGCCCCGCGATCGTCGCGATCTCGCAGCCTTGAGGATCGACCAGCACCGAGGTGGGCATGCCCAAGGCCCGGCCTATCGCCTTAAGATCCTGAAAAACCTTGGCTTTCTGATCGCTGAAATAGCCGAGCCTGATGAGATTGGCCTCTTTCAGAAACGTCTTGGGCTTCTCGGGGTCGCGGGTGTCGATATTGATCGCCACCACCTCGAAATTCGGGCCCGAAAGTTTGCCCTGGAGCTCGTCCAACGCCGGCATTTCCTTGCGGCAGGGCACGCACCAGGTGGCCCAGAGGTTCACCAGCAGCGTCTTGCCGCGGAAATCCGACAGCTTCTTCGGCCTGCCGTCGGCGTCCTCGAAGGCCAGGTCCGGCAGCTTTAGCGGTGCGGTCGCCATGGTCAGCGCCGCCACCTCGCCATGGGCAAGCGGCGCGATCTTCTGTGCGGTGTTCACCGCGGCCCGGCAGGCGGGATCGCCGGAGGGGGCCCGGCCCAGGCCCAGCCCGTACAGCGCGGCAAAGCCAGCCAGGCCCCCGACCACCACGGTGGCGATGACCACGGGGATACGGCGCGTGGCCGACCGTGCTGTCCTTTGGTCGAGCCTGTCGTTGGGGTCGAGCATATCGTTTGTCATCCGGTCGCAGATATGGCTATCAGAGGCCTCTTAATACGGCTGGCAGCCGTCAGCAAACGTGCGGCGGCCACAGGCAAGGCGTGAGCAGGGGATCATGAGCAACAAGATGTGGGGCGGCCGGTTCTCGGAACGTCCCGACGAGATCATGGAAGAGATCAACGTCTCCATCGACGTCGATCGTCACCTCTTTGCCCAGGACATTGCCGCGTCCAAGGCCCACGCCGCGATGCTGGCCGCGCAGGGCATCATCACGGACTCTGATGCGAAAAATATCGGCAAGGGTCTAGACACGATTTTGTCAGAGATCGGCAAGGGCGCCTTCGAATTCAAGCGCGCGCTCGAGGACATTCACATGAATGTCGAGAGCCGCCTGTCCGAGCTGATCGGCCCTGCCGCCGGCCGCTTGCACACCGCGCGCTCGCGTAACGACCAGGTCGCGACCGATTTCCGTCTCTATGTCCGCGATGTCCTCGATGAGACCGACGCCTCGCTCGCCGCGTTCCAGCAGGCGCTGGTCGAGCGCGCGCTGGAGCACGCCGGAACGGTCATGCCGGGCTTCACGCATCTGCAGACCGCGCAGCCGGTGACCTTCGGCCACCATCTGCTCGCCTATGTCGAGATGGCCGCGCGCGATCGCGGCCGTTTCCAGGACGCGCGCAAGCGGCTGAATGAGTCCCCGCTCGGAGCTGCAGCGCTCGCCGGTACCTCGTTCCCGATCGACCGTCACGCCACGGCGAAGGCGCTCGGTTTTGACCGTCCAATGGCGAACTCGCTCGATGCGGTCTCCGATCGCGACTTCGTGCTGGAGACGCTGTCGGCGGCCTCGATCTGCGCCGTGCACATGTCGCGCTTTGCCGAGGAGATCGTGATCTGGACCTCGCCGCTGGTCGGCATGATCCGCCTCAGCGACAAGTTCACCACGGGATCCTCGATCATGCCGCAGAAGCGCAATCCTGACGCCGCCGAGCTGGTGCGCGCCAAGACCGGCCGCGTCATCGGCGCGCTCAATGGGCTGCTGATCGTCATGAAGGGCCTGCCGCTCGCCTATCAAAAGGACATGCAAGAGGACAAGCAGGGCGCCATGGAAGGCTTCGCCGCGCTGTCGCTCGCGATCCGCGCCATGACCGGCATGGTCCGAGATCTCGTGCCTGATGAAGCGAAGATGAAGCTTGCTGCAGGCGAGGGCTACGCCACCGCGACCGATCTTGCCGACTGGCTGGTGCGGACGCTGAAGATGCCGTTCCGCGAGGCCCATCACGTCACCGGCCGCATCGTCGCGAAAGCCGCCGAGGGCGGCGTGGCGCTGCACGAGCTGCCGCTGAGGGAGATGCAGGCAATCGAAGCGAAGATCACGAAAGACGTGCTTGGCGTGCTCTCGGTCGAATCGTCGGTGAAGAGCCGGACCAGTTTCGGCGGTACCGCGCCGAAGAACGTGGCATCGCAGGCCAAGGCCTGGCTGAAGCGGCTGGAAAAAGAGCGAAAATTGGGCTGAGGAGCAAAATTTCGCTTATGTTTCATGGTCATCCGGGTCTCGCCAGAGCGCGCCAATCTCTGTATGGTGCGCCGCGCGTAGTGGGGATTTCGTCGTGACGTCAAAGTTTCGCCCGGCCGGCTCGGGGTGGGCCATCATTGTCTTGAGCCTGACGGCGCTCGCGCTTGCCGGCTGTGGCCGCAAGGGCCCGCTGGATCTGCCGCCGACCGCCTCCAGCGCGTCAACGGCCAACGTCGCGCCGCCGACCGATACCGAGACCGAAGCCCAGAAGACGCCGAGCGTGTTCAACCCCACCTATGGCGCGGACGCCGCACCGGCGGCGACCAAGGGCAGGAAGAAACCGTTTATCCTCGACCCGCTCCTGGACGAAAGACCCAGCCGATAGGCTGGGGCAACTGAGCCAACGCCATGAATCATTTTGACTATCGCAACGGCGTGCTGCACGCCGAGGCGGTGAACCTGTCCGAGCTGGCTGCAACCGTCGGCACGCCGTTCTATTGCTATTCGACCGCGACGCTCGAGCGGCACTATCGCGTTTTCACCGACGCCTTCGCGGGCGAGAAGGTGCTGGTCTGCTACGCCATGAAGGCAAATTCCAACCAGTCGGTGCTGCGCACGCTGGCCAGGCTCGGCGCCGGCGCGGACGTGGTGTCCGGCGGCGAATTGAAGCGCGCGCTGGCCGCCGGCATTCCAGCAAGCAAGATCCTGTTCTCCGGCGTCGGCAAGACGGAAGCCGAGCTGCGCGCTGCGCTGGCGGCCGACATCCTCTGCCTCAATGTCGAATCCGAGCCCGAGCTCGAGCTGCTGTCGCGCCTTGCGACCGAGACCGGGAAGACCGCGCGGATCTCGATCCGTGTCAATCCTGACGTCGATGCCGGCACGCATGCGAAGATTTCGACCGGCAAGTCCGAGAACAAGTTCGGCATCCCGATCGCGCATGCCCGCGAGGTCTATGCCCGCGCCGCGAAGCTGCCGGGCATCGAGGTCACAGGCACCGACGTGCATATCGGCAGCCAGATCACCGACCTCTCCAAGATGGAGATCGCGTTCCGCATCCTCTCCGAATTCGTGCAGACGCTGCGTGCCGACGGCCACAACATCTCGCATGTCGATTTCGGCGGCGGTCTCGGCATTCCCTATTACATGGACCGCGAGGCGCCGCCGGCGCCCGACGCCTATGCCGCGATGGTCAAGCGCGTCAGCCACAATCTCGGCTGCACGCTGATGTTCGAACCGGGCCGCATGATGGTCGGCAATGCCGGCATCCTGGTCGCCAAGGTGATCTATGTGAAGCACGGTGACGGCAAGAATTTCGTCATCATCGACGCCGCCATGAACGATCTGATCCGCCCGACGCTGTACGAGGCCCATCACGACATTCTGCCGGTGACGCAGCCTGCGACGGGGGCCGCGACCATCATGGCCGACGTCGTCGGCCCGGTCTGCGAGACCGGCGACTATCTCGCACTCGATCGCACGCTACCGACGCCAAAGCCCGGCGACCTCATCGCCATCATGACCGCCGGCGCCTACGGCGCAGTGCAGGCCGGCACCTACAATACGCGGCCGCTGGTGCCCGAAGTGCTGGTGAAGGGCGACCAGTACGCGGTCGTGCGTCCGCGCATCGAGGTCGAGCAATTGATCGCGATGGATACGCCGGCGCCGTGGCTATGAGGCTGTGATTGTCCACGATGAGCGCAGCTAGCGCTGCGCCCATCGCTGCATTGACCCTACTTCTTGAACCGGTCCCTGATTGCGGCGAGGCCGGAATCATAGACGCCGCCGAGGGCATCGACCGCTTCCTTCTCCCGCCCCGGGTCGGGCGTGTAGATGCCGGTCCATGTCACCACCGATGCGCCTTCACCCTTTGCCGTGACCTTGATGGTCGACTTGTACTGGCTCACCGGCAGTGGGCTCGACAGGAACGCGTAGGAATAGCTGTAGTCTTTGTCGTTCCGCGCAGTCTGCGTCTCCACGAACGAGGCCTTGCCGTCCCTGGTGACGAGCGTCCGGGTTGGCGGCGACTTGCCGTCCGCAATGCACTGCCCCACCGGCGGCAGCCAATCCTTGATCGCGCAGAACGGCCCGATGACGGACCACACCTCGGCCGCAGCACTGCTGACCTCGATGCTCCTCGTCAGATTGGCTGCGGACGCCGGCATGACGCCGACGCCCAGGCCGAGGGTGCAAATCGCGGCGCTGCGAACCGAAACGAGCAATCTGGAAGCCGTTGAATCGTATTTCTTCATGGTAATCTCCTGTGTCCGGCGGGCCGCGATTGCGGCGGCCGGCTTGCCAATGCCGGTCGAATAGACGCTCACCACGGTCCGCGGCCAGTTCAGAGAATGAATCGGTGCTGATACAGAAACTGAACTAGGAAGCCGCGCGCCGCGGCCCTAAGGTTGCGCCTTCGCTTGTCACGGAGGCCCGCATGACCATCGGCAGCTACAGGCAGTTCTGTCCGGTCGCGATGGCGGCCGAGATATTGTGCACGCGCTGGACCGTCGTGCTGCTACGTGAACTCGTCGCCGGCTCGACCCGGTTCAACGAGTTGCGCCGCGGCGTTCCCCGCATGTCGCCTGCGCTGCTTTCCCAGCGCCTCAAGGAACTCGAAGCTGCAGGCATCATCATCCGCCAGCCGTCGGCTTCCGAGCGCGGCGTGATCGAGTATCAGCTGACCGCTTCCGGACGCGAACTCGGCCCCATCGTCGAGGCGTTCGGCATCTGGGGCCAGCGCCGCATCGAGTCGGATCTGTCGCTTCAGCATCTCGATGTCCAGCTGTTGATGTGGGACATGCGGCGGAATTTGAACACGACGCCGATGCCGACCCGCCGCAGCGTGCTGCAGTTCGCGTATCCGGAATTACCTTCGACGCAGCGATTGTGGTGGCTGATCGTCGATCCCGACGACAGTGTCGACCTCTGCTCGATTGATCCCGGTTTCGACGTTGACCTTTACGTGTCGGTTGATCTGCGCACCATGACGGCGATCTGGATGGGACTCGATTCCGTGCGGGCGGCCGCCGCAAGCCGGCGGATGCTGCTCACCGGCGATCGGCAGCTTGCCGCGGCCATGCAAAGTTGGCTCGGCCTTAGCCCGTTCGCCAAGGAACGCAAGCTGGCGAGCTGATCCAGGGCGGCGCAATTCAGTATTTGTATCGCCCCGCTACAGTTCCCGTACTGGCAAGTCCGCGCCGTGTTCTGGCACCAAGTGATGCCCGCCCTTCAACGCGGAGCTGAACTCGAGCCAGGAGACACGACATGACAGCGTATCTGATCGCGGACATCAAAGTGACTGACGGAAAGTGGGTGCCGGACTACGCCGCGTCCGTCCACGAGCTGGTGCACAAGCATGGCGGCAAGTATCTTTCCCGCAGCGGCAATGTGAAAACTCTTGAAGGTGCCCCTCTCGACACATCGCTGATCGCGATCATGTCTTTTCCCACGGCGAAAGCGGCGGAGTCCTTCGTTACTGATCCCGCCTACGGCCGATTCGCGGCAGCGCGCAGGGGCGGCAGCGAGAGCCGCTTCCAGTTGATCGACGATACGGACTTGGCCGGCACGATCCCCTATCTCGCCAAGGCTTGAACTGCGTCTTCGTCAAAAACCCGGCCGCAGGCGCAGACGTGCCCGGCCAACACAGGAGATCGAATGAACGATTCACTCGCCGGCGCCGGCCTGCTTCGCATGCTTTTCGTAGCTTGCAGCGTGGCCTTCGTGCTCGGACTCTCCGGCGTCGCGTCGGCCCGGGTCACACGGTGCGACATTACGTGGGTCAGCTGCAACAATACCTCTGCGAAATGCTCGAGCGAGAGACGGTGCATGCGCAGGTGCGACGAGAAGTATATCAAATGCAGCGGGGGCTCGGCCTCCCTGCAACTGGAGCAGCCGATCGACCTTCCGGAACTTGGCAGACGCCGCTCGTAGCAGATCGATCCAAGGAGGACAGCGCAGCGCCGGTCGTCGGCGCTGCGCTGTCGTGTTGGCGCTAGCCGGGTGGCCTGCCGCCCACCACAACGCCCGCCCTCTTCTCGATCGGCTTGATCGCCGCGGTGAAATCGGACTCGGCGCCTTCCGTGCTGATGACCGTCTCCCACAACCGGCAGACCGCCTCCGCGACCTCCATCGACAGGCCGAGCTGCTTCATCTCCTCCAGCGCCAGCCGCACGTCCTTCACCATCAATCCCGTGGCGAAGCCGAAGTCGAAGCTGCGCGGCAGCACCGAGCGCGGAAACTTGTCGCGGCTCGCGGTGTTCATGCCGGAGCCGGCATTGATGACGTCGATCATCACGGCGGGATCGAGCCCCGCCTTGACGCCCATCACCACCGCTTCCGAGGTCGCCACGATCGCGGTGGCCGACAAGAAGTTGTTGGCGAGCTTCATGGTCTGCGCCGCGCCGGGCTTCTCGCCAATGAAGAACACTTTCCCGATGACGTCGAGCGCGGGCTTGAGCAGCTCGAACTCGGTCTTCGGCCCCGAGACCATTACCGCGAGAGTGCCTTTCTCGGCGCCGCCGACGCCGCCGGAAACTGGGCAATCGATCTGCACGATGTCATGCTTGGCGAGCAGGCCGTGAATCTTCACCGCCATCGCTGAGCCGACGGTGGAGAGATCGACGAAGCGTTTGACGCGGCTTCCCTCGATCACGCCGTTCGGCCCCGTCGCAACCGCGAGCGAAGCCTGCAGCGAAGGCAGGCTCGCCATGACGGTCTCGACCTGGTCGGCGACGTCCTTCGGCGACGTCGCCGCAGTGGCGCCGCGCGCCACCAGCTTGTCGACGACCTCCTGGCGCGTGTCGAATACGACGAGCCGGTGGCCGGCCTCGATCAGCCGCCGTGCCATCGGGAAACCCATATTTCCGAGGCCGATGAATCCGATGTCCATGGTGTTTCCTTGTGGTGATTATTCGTTGTTGTTGATCGGCCCGTATCCATCCTCGGTGTCTTCCTGGCGAAAGCCAGGACCCATTACCCCAGGGAGACGTTTTGGCGCGAAGTGGCAACTCCGAGTGCCCGTAACCACACCTGCCAGTGGCTATGGGTCCGGCTTTCGCCAGGACGACATGGGGACGTCGCGTCCCCGTCCTTCACGCCGGCACCCCTCACGCCTTGCCGTCGATCTCCGCGAACACCTCGCGCGCGATTCGAAAACTGTCAACCGCGGCCGGCATGCCGCCATAGATTGCGACCTGCATCAGGATCTCGCGGATCTCGTCGCGGCTGACGCCGTTGGTGAGTGCACCCTTCAGATGCGCGCGGAATTCGTGCTGACGATTGAGGATCGCGATCATCGCGATGTTGAGCATGCTGCGGGTCTTGCGCGGCAGCTCCTCGCGGCCCCACACCGTGCCCCAGCAATATTCGTTGAGCATCTCCTGGAACGGACGGTTGAAGTCGTCGACGGTCTTCAGGGCGTTGTTGACATAGGCCTCGCCCAACACTGCTTTGCGGACTTCCAGGCCCTTGTCGTGCATCTTCTTGTCCATGGTGTTTCCTTTGTTTTCCTTGGCTGTCGGCGCGGAAATTACGGGGTTGCGGCGGGCCAGTCACGTCCTCGTGTTATGCGGGAAAAGGGGTGTCTCCCGTACAGGAACGGATGCCTCAGTGCTGCCGTTGTGGTACGCTTCTCTACCGGGCAACCTGGAGAGTTGATTGAACGGCGTCACCCCCGACCCGTCAGACCCGATCCGCGATGGCGACGCTCTGTCGCGGCTGAAGCTGGCGCAAGCCCTGCAGCGGGCCACTTATGCCATCGCGTGGGAGCGTGCCTGGCCAAATTTGGCGCGGCTTCTCACCGTCGTCGGTCTGTTCCTGGTGGTGTCCTGGGCCGGCCTCTGGCTGGCGCTGCCGTCCATTGCCCGCGCCATCGGTCTCGTCGTTTTCGCCGGCGTCGCGATTGTCACCCTGTTCCCGTTGAGTCGCTTCCGCTGGCCGAGCCGCGAGGAGGCGCTGGCCCGACTCGACCGCGGCTCCGGCATCCGTCACCGGCCGGCCACCACGCTGACGGACACGCTGAGCTCGCAGGACCCGGTTGCGCAGGCCTTGTGGCGGGCGCAGCGTGAGCGCACGCTGGCTTCGATCAAGCGCATCCGCGCCGGTCTGCCGAAGCCCCGGCTCGCTCTGCATGATCCCTGGGCGCTGCGCGCGCTGGTCATGGTGATGCTGGTTGCGACCTTCTTCGCTGCCGGCGACGAGCGTGCGATGCGGCTCGGGGCCGCCTTCCACTGGAACGGCGTGCTGGCCCCGACGAATGTTCGCGTCGATGCCTGGGTCACGCCGCCGCTCTACACCGGCAAGCCGCCGGTCATTCTGTCGGCCGCGAACAAGGAGGCCGCCGCGCTGCCGGCCAGCGGTCCGCTTGCCGTTCCCGCCGGCTCGACCCTGATCGTTCGCTCCTCCGGCGGCAGCCTTGATGTTGTCGTCTCCGGCGGCCTCAAGGAAGTAGCGCCCACCGAAGCCGCGCCCAAGGGCACCAACGAGAAGCATTTTGCCATCAGCGGCGACGGCACCGCGCATGTCCGCGCGCCCTCCGGCCAGCCGCAATGGGCGTTTGCGGCAACGCCGGACCGCGCGCCGACGATCGCGCTGGCCAAGGATCCCGAGCGCCAGGCCCGTGGCGGACTCCAGCTCACCTACAAGATCGAGGACGATTACGGCGTCACCGGCGCCGATGCGCAAATCGGCCTGCGTGCCGCCGATACCAAAGATGGTGTCAAGGATGGCAGCAAGGAGGCCGACACCAAGGCCGCCGCGCGGCCGCTATTCCAGCCGCCGCAATTCCCGCTCGTGCTGCCGAATGCGCGCACCCGCAACGGCGTCGGTCAGACGGTGAAGGACCTCAGCGAGGATCCCTATGCCGGTGCCGATGTCACGCTGACCCTCACCGCCAAGGACGAGGCCGGCAACGAGGCCAAGAGCGAGCCCTTCAACATGCGCCTGCCCGAGCGGCTGTTCACCAACTCGCTCGCGCGCGCGCTGGTCGAGCAGCGCCGCATCCTGGCGCTCGACGCCAACAAGAATTCGGATGTCTACGCCGCGCTCGACGCGCTGATGATCGCACCCGAATTGTTCACGCCGGATGCGGGCTGCTATCTCGGCCTGCGCAGTCTGGCGCTGCAGCTGGAAGCCGCCCGCACTGACGACGCGCTGCGCGATGTAGTGGGAAGCATGTGGGCGTTCGCGGTCACCATCGAGGACGACGGTGTCGCCGGCAGCGTCAACGCCGCGCTGCGCTCGGCTCAGGACGCGCTCAAGCGGGCGCTGGAACGCGGCGCCAGCGAGGACGAGATCAAAGCGCTGACGCAAAAGCTTCGCGAGGCGATGGCCGGCAAGGTGCGCGATCTCGCCCGGCGCGCCGAGCAGAATCCGCTTGGACCCCGGCAGCCTTTCCCGGCAGAGGTTCAGCTCATCCTCGACAAGGCGGTCGAGCTGCGACAGAAGACCCAGCATGCCAAGCCCGAGCAGCTCGAAGAGCTGGCGCAGCAGCAGGACGTCTTGCGCCAGCAGCTGCAGGCCTATCGGAAGTCGGCGAACAGCCGGGCGAAGGGGGGCGAGGACGGCGCCAATCAGTTTACGCGGGACCGGAAATGCGGAAGCTAGCGCGCGTGCCAGTCGTGAAGGCGATCTCGATCGCCTGTCTTGCCCTCCTCCTGGGAGGCTTCCCCGCTGCCGTCTCGGCCCAGCAGGACCAGGATCCCGATGCGCTGCTCGATAGCGCGGAAAAGGCGATGCAGGAGTCCGGCGACAGCCTCAGGCAAAAGGAGTCCGGACGGAGCCTGAACAATCAATCCGATGCGATTCAGAAGCTCGAGGACTACAAGCGCGCGACGGAAAAGAGCCAATCCTCCAATCGCGATCGTTCCGTCATCACGCAGCGCGATCTCGACGAGCTGTTGAAGCAGATCGAGAAGGCCGCGAAGGAAGGCAATCGCGAGGCGGCCCAGCGCCTGCTCGAGCAGCTCGCGCAGATCATGGAAAACCTCCAGATGGCGCAGCCCGGGCAATCCGGCGACAGCGACATGGAGCAGGCGCTCAACGAGCTCAGCGACATGATCCGCAAGCAGCAGCAATTGCGCGACAAGACTTTCAAGCAGGGACAGGATTCCCGGCGTGAGCGCTCGCGCGGCAAGCAGCAGGGCGACCAGTCGATGTCGGATCTCCAGCAGGATCAGCAGTCGCTGCGCGACCGCCTGAAGAAGCTGCAGGACGAGCTCGCCAAGCGCGGCCTCACGCAGAAGGGGCAAAAGGGCCAGAAGAGCCAGGGCCAGAAGGGGCAAAAAGGTCAGCAGGGCGAGCAGGGACAACCGGGCCAGGATGGCGATCAGGACGGTGACCAGGGCGATGACGACGGCAGTCTGGACGCCGCCGACGGGGCCATGGGCGATGCCGGCTCGCAGCTCGGCGAAGGCAATTCGGATGGTGCCGTGGACTCGCAGGGGAAAGCTCTCGAGGCCTTGCGCAAGGGCGCGCAGAAGATGGCCGAGGCGATGCAGCAGGGCGATGGCGACGGGCAGGGCGATGGCCCCGGCAACCGGCCCGGCCGTCAGCAGAGCGGCGGCAATCAGACCGATCCGCTCGGTCGCCCACTTCACGGCCGCGATCTGAGCGACGACTACACGGTCAAGATCCCCGGCGAGATCGACGCCCAGCGCGTCCGCCGCATCCTCGAGGAGCTCCGCCGCCGCTTGGGGGACAGCTCGCGCCCGCAGATCGAGCTCGATTACATCGAGCGGCTGCTGAAGGATTTTTGAGTTCTCTGTCATCGCCCGGCTTGACCGGGCGATCCAGTACTCCGAGACGGTTGTGATTCAATCGAGAGGCTGCGGCGTACTGGATGCCCCGGTCAAGCCGGGGCATGACAGCGGAATACGTGGCGCCCCGACGCCGCTACCCCTTCTTCGCCGCCAGCGCGTCCGCCACCGCCGTGCGGATGTCGGCGACCGAGAACGGCTTGGTCACGACGTCATGCACCAGCGCATTGAGGTTCGAGGCGCGCTCGCGCTGGTCGGCAAAGCCGGTCATCAGCAGAATGGTCAAATCGGGGAAATCGCGTGCGACGGAAAGCGCCAGCGCGATGCCGTCCATCACCGGCATCTGGATGTCGGTGAGCAGCAGGTCGAACCTGCCGTCCGCGCGCGTGAGGATCTCCAGCGCCTCGGCGCCGTCTTGCGCGGTGACGATCTCGTGGCCGTCCATGGCGATGGCGCGCGCCACCAGCTGGCGCATCGAATCCTCGTCGTCGGCGATCAGGATCTTGGACATGAGACCAACCTTGGGATCAATCTCGCCACCAACTTTGCCTGCGAGACCTGCGAAATCGATTATACGCTGCCGCCGGCGATGTCGCGCCGGTTGAAGAAGCGAACGTCGATATTGCGGCCCTCCGGCGGCGGCGAGGCCAGGCGCGAGCGGAAGAAGGCGCGCTCGCCGGGCTGTAGCACGGTCTGTTCCAGAACGGCGTTCCAGGCGTAGATTTCCGCGCCTTGCGCGTCGCGCACTGCGAAGCGCAAGCGGGGAATGTCGAGCGGCTTCTTGCCCTGTCCCACGATCACGCCCTCGATCACCAGCACCTGCTTACCGTCTACTGTCTCGCTGGAGAGCTTGACGTCCTTGAAGGCGAGTGCGCGCAGGTTAACTTCGAGGCCAACCATCCTGTAGAAGGCTGCCGTCTGCGGCAGCAGCCGCACCATGTCGCCGCGCCAGATCACCAGCGCCAGGACCAGCGCGCCCATGGCGGCGCAGGCGGTCGGCAGGCCGAAATGGGATTTTCGCGGGGCCGCCGTGGCCACCGGACGGCGCACTCGCGCGCCGCGGCGACGGCCGAACAGGCCACGGAACCAGGACTGGTGCTGTTCGCCGCCGACTTCCTCCTCAACGGATCGGGCGGCCGCGGACCATTCGTCCTCGGTGTCGGCGGCTTCCTGGTCCGGCCAGTCGCTGGCGATCGAGGGGCTGTCAACGACAGGCGCGTCAGCGGCTCCGTCGTCCTGGGCATAGGAGTTCCATTGCTCGGCGAGATCGGCCTGGTCGTCGGCCCGGCTGGCCGCGGCCATGGCCGGCACAGATGCCTCCTCGATGGCATCCTCGGCCTGGGCGACCCAGGTTTCCTTGCAACGGGAACAGCGCACGGTCCGCCCGTTCGCCCCAAGGCTCGCGGGCTTGATGGCGTAGGATGTCGTACAATGAGGGCAGACGATACGCATGGACGAGCCTTGATGCATGGACAAGTCTTGACCGTGACACGGTCGTGGAGAACCGAGACGGAAAGATGCTACCAATTATGCTACAGGACGACCGTTAACGAACCGGAAACCATAACGGCCGCAAAACCCGCGGATCGCGTGTGGCGGAGCACAGCCGTGCGGCCCGCGGCCTCTCTCGAACGGAGCTGAGCTTGGTTCGGTTCGAAAATGTCGGATTGCGTTACGGCCTGGGGCCCGAGGTCCTGCGCGACCTCAACTTCCAGATCCCGGCGCATTCCTTCCAGTTCCTCACCGGCCCGTCCGGCGCCGGCAAGACCTCGTTGCTGCGCCTGTTGTTCCTCTCGCATCGCCCGACGCGGGGGCTCGTCAACTTGTTCGGTCACGACATCTCGCAGCTCGGCAAGGACGAGATCGCAGACTTGCGCAAGCGCATCGGCATCGTGCTCCAGGATTTCCGCCTGCTCGATCACATGACGACCTATGAAAACGTGGCGCTGCCGTTCCGCGTGATGGGCCGCAGCGAATCGAGCTACCGCAAGGAGGTCATCGATCTCCTGAAATGGGTTGGGCTCGGCGAGCGCATGGACGCGCTGCCGCCGATCCTGTCCGGCGGCGAAAAGCAGCGCGCGGCAATCGCGCGCGCCGTGATCTCGCGGCCGCAGCTGCTGCTGGCCGACGAGCCAACCGGCAGCGTCGATCCGACGCTCGGCCGCCGCCTGCTGCGGCTGTTCATCGAGCTCAACAAGTCAGGCACCGCCGTCATCATCGCCACCCACGATATCGCCCTGATGGACCAGTACGAGGCGCGACGCTTCGTGCTGCACCAGGGACGGCTGCACGTCTATGAATAGGCCCGACGAGCGCGGCGTGCTGGTCGATCTCGGGCAGGAGGGGCCGCCGCTTCCGGCCCGGGCGCGCAATCTGTCGCCGATCGTGCCGCGCGCCTCGATCCACGGCCGCGCGCTGGTCGCCGTTGTCGCCATCATGACCTTCCTGGCCTCGATGACGACCGGCACGGTGCTGCTGGTGAGCGCCTCCGCCGCCGAATGGCAGTCGGATGTCGCGAGCGAGATCACCATTCAGGTCCGGCCGCAGACGGGCCGCGATCTCGAACGCGACACCGCGGCGGTGACCGAGGCCATGCGCGCGCAAGCCGGCATCGTCGAGGTCAAGCCGTTCACGAAGGACGAGAGCGGCAAGCTACTCGAGCCCTGGCTCGGCACCGGGCTGTCGATGGACGATCTGCCGGTCCCGCGCATGATCATCGCGCGCGTGCAGCCCGGCACGGCGCTCGATCTCGGCGCCTTGCGCGCCCGCGTGACCCAGGTGGCGCCAAGCGCCAGCGTCGACGATCACCGCGCCTGGATCGAGCGCATGCGCTCGATGACCAACGCCACCGTGCTCGCCGGTCTCGGCATCCTCGCGCTCGTCATCGTCGCCACCATCATCTCGGTGTCGTTCGCAACCCGCGGCGCCATGGCGGCGAACCGTCCGATCGTCGAGGTGCTGCATTTCGTCGGCGCCGGCGACCGCTACATCGCCAACCGCTTCCTGCGTCATTTCCTCAGGCTGGGGCTGGAGGGCGGCGTGATCGGCGGCGGCGCCGCCATGCTGGTGTTCGGCTTCTCCGAGTCGATTGCAGGCTGGTTTTCGGGCACTCCCGTCGGCGACCAGTTCGCCGCGCTGCTCGGCACCTTCTCGCTGCGGCCATCCGGCTACATCGTGCTCGCGGTGCAGGCCGTGCTGATCGGCGCCATCACCGCGGTCGCCTCGCGCCAGACGCTGTTCGCGACGCTGAATGATGTCGATTGAGATGGTTTTCTTCCTTCTCTCCTTGTGGGAGAAGGTGGCGCGAAGCGCCGGATGAGGGGTTCTATCCACGTGCACGAACGTCGAGGCGAGTTCGCGGAGACATACCCCTCACCCGTCTCGCCGCTATCGCGGCGAGCCACCCTCTCCCACAAGGGGAGAGGGGAAATCTGGTTCGCGGCCCCAGCGCTTCGCCACATAGTTTGAGGCCGACAAACCGGACTCCACTTCGCCTCAAAACGTCCTAAAATCACCTCTGGGAAGGGATCACCGACATCGCATGAGCGCGCCGACCGCCGATCGATCGCCGAAACTGCCGCGCGGGTGGCTGCGCGCGGCCGTGATGTCGACGATTGCGCTCGCCTTCGTCGGCGCGGCGGCGGGCTTTATTGCGTTTCTGTCGCAATTGCGCGGCGCCGAGATCGCGCCGGACCGCGAGGCGGACGGCATCGTGGTGCTCACCGGCGGCTCCTCGCGGGTGTCGGATGCGATGGAGCTGCTCGCTGCCGGCTACGGCAGGAGGCTCCTGATCTCCGGCGTACACCCGACCTCGACGGCGAGCGACATCTCCCGGACGCTGCCGGAGAACCAGTCTTTCATGCGTTGCTGCGTCGATCTCGACCGCACCGCGGTCTCGACCCGCGGCAATGCCGCGGAAGCGCGGCGCTGGGCCGCGGGACGCGGCTTCAAATCGCTGATCGTGGTCACCTCGAACTATCATATGCCGCGCGCGCTGGTGGAATTCTCGCATGCGATGCCGGAGGCGACACTGATCCCGTTCGTGGTGGTCGGCGACAAATGGCGCGACGAGCCGTGGTGGACCTCGGCGTCCACTTTGCGGCTGCTGCTGTCGGAATATGTCAAGTATATCGCGGCGGAGGTCAGGGTGCGGCTGGAGGATTTCGGGATTGACCTTTCGCCCGAGATGTCGGAGCAGCCTTCCGGGCTGCAGGCGAAGCGGCCCGCCACCGCACAGGCCAATTGATCGGCAACTGATCGGCAATTGATCGGATCCTCGATGTTCTTGATTTTCCTGCGATCGCTCGTGTTCAACGTGCTGTTCTACACCGTGCTGGTGTGCCTCGCGATCGTGGCGCTGCCGACCTTCGCATTGCCGCCGCGCGCCATGCTCACGGTCGCGCAATGGTGGGCAAAGGCGACGCTGTTTCTGATGCGGGCTGTCTGCAACATCAAGGTGGAATTCCGCGGCCTCGAAAAGATCCCGAGGGGACCATTGGTCGTTGTGGCGAAGCACCAGTCGTTCTGGGAGACGTTCGTCTTGCCGGGCTTCTTCGACCGTCCGATTTTCATCCTCAAGCGTCAGCTCATGCAGATCCCGGTGTTCGGCCAGTTCCTGGTCAAGACCGGGATGATCGCGATCGACCGCAATGCCGGCGTCAAGGCGCTGCTGGACATGACGCGGCGGGCGCGGGAGGCGGTGCGCAGCGGCGGGCAGCTCGTGATCTTTCCCGAAGGCACGCGCCGCGCCCCGGGCGCGCCACCGGACTACAAGAGCGGCTTCGCGCAGATCTATTCGTCCTGCGGCGCGCCGTGCCTGCCGATCGCGCTCAATTCCGGCCTGTTCTGGCCGCGCCGCACCTTCATGCGCTATCCCGGCACGCTGGTGGTGGAATTCCTCGATCCGCTGCCGCCGGGCTTGCCCAAGGACGAGTATCTCTCCCGTGTGCAAACGGTGATCGAAGACGCGACCGGTCGCCTCGTCGAAGCGGGCCGCAAGGAGCAGGAGCAGCTGATCGGCTCGGCGCCGAGCTATGCGCCGTTGGAGAGCTAGCGGTTTTCCCGATCGTCCGCCGGAGCCGGCGCGTGCGGAGAATGCGCATCACCATGCAGCATCATGGCAAGCTGATGCAGCTGCGCATCGCGAAAGCCTTCGGCCTCGATCGCCTTCACCGTCGCAGTCACGTAGTCGCGGTTGGCGCCGGACTGGCCGTGGCCCTGGAGCACGTGGCGATGCTGGTCGGTGAGCGACAGCCGACCGGCATATTGCACATGGCCGCGGTCGACGACATAGGCGAGCGCGGAGACGCGCTGCCGCGCATCGTTCTCCAGCCACACCGAGCGCATGACTTCGCGATAGACCGACGTCACCTGCTCGCGCGCGCGCAGATAGGCGACGACGTCGGCGCGGTTCTTTTCGGCGACGCGGAAGGCGATGCCGCGGCAGGCGCCGCCGCGGTCGAGGCCGAGCACCAGACCCGGCTTCTCCGGCGTGCCACGGTGGACGAAGGAATAGACACAGAGCGCGCGGTGCTCGCCGACCAGCCGCGCGGGGACGCGCTCCTCGAATTCGAAACCCGGCCGCCACATCAGCGAGCCGTAGCCGAACACCCAGAGGTCGCCTTTGGCTGTGGTGACGGAGGGGAGGGTGATTTCCGACATTTCGGGCACGGCTACCAGAACCGCGCTCCCAAGCGAAGCGAATTCTCCGCCTTTCGGAGCACGCCAACCTCGCTTACATTTGACAAAATCAGGGGTCAAAGGGTCGCCGCATGTCCGATATGACCGTTGCCGCACGCCGGCGCTCCCGCTGGGGCCTTTTCATCGCCCCTGTCATCCTCCTGATCCTCGCGGTGGCGTGGAGCTGCTTCTGGTTCTATGCGGCGTCGCAGGCCGAAATCGCCGCCGATGCCTGGCGCGCGCAGGAGGCCAAATCCGGCCGCGTCTATGATTGCGCCAAGCGCTCGATCGCGGGCTTCCCCTTCCGCTTCGAGGTCCGGTGTTCGGGCGCCAGCGTCGCCCTGGTGTCGCAGAACGCCAGCAAGACGCCGTTCACGGCGAAGCTCGACAACATCCTGGTCGTCGCCCAAGTCTACGATCCCAAGCGCGTCATCGCCGAATTTACCGCACCCGCGACGCTCACTGACGGCGTCACGCAGAGCACCTTCGTGGTGAACTGGAGCAAGGGTCGCAGCAGTGTGGTCGGCCTGCCCGCCGTGCCGGAGCGCGCTTCCATCGTGTTCGAGGAGCCGACCGTCAATCGTGTCGACGGCAGCATGCAGGTGCCGCTCGCGCGCGCAAAACAGGTCGAGCTGCATGGACGCCTTGCGGATGGATCTCCGTCCGATCATCCCGTGATCGAGACCGTGCTCCAGATCGCGCAGGGCAGCGTCCAGGGCGTTCATCCGCTGCTCGCCGAGCCGTTCGAGGCCGACACGCGGGCGAAGATCACCGGACTGTCCGATCTCACGCCAAAGCCGTGGCCGCAGCGCTTCCGCGAGATCCAGGCCGCCGGCGGCCATATCGAGATCGTGCAGTCCCGCATCCAGCAGGGCGAGATGATCGCGGTTGCGGCCGGCACGCTCGGGCTCTCGGCAAACGGCCGCCTCGATGGCGAATTGCAGATGACCGTGACGGGCCTGGAGCGCGTGATCCCCGCGCTCGGCATCGAGAAGATGCTGCAGGAGGGGGTGCCGCAGGCGACCCTCGATCGCGTCGCGCCCGGCGTGAAGTCGCAGGACCTCAACAATCTGTTCGGTGCGCTCGACCGTGCCGTTCCCGGCCTCGGCAAGGTCATCAAGCAGAACGCCAATGCCGGCGTTGCCGCCGGCATCAATTCGATCGGCACCGAGAGCACGCTGGAAGGCAAGAAGGCTCGCAGCTTCCCGCTGAAGTTCGTCGACGGCGCCGTGCTGCTCGGCCCGGTCAAGGTCGGCCAGATCCCGCCGCTGTATTAGGTCGTGAATTCATAAACCTGCCGGGCGGACAGCTCGGTCCGTCTGATGCGTTCGAAACTGTGAACAGATCGCTTCTGCGAAGAGCTTCTTGTCGGCGCCGGTGACGCAACCTGCGAGGTTCTCTCCTGCGTCGGGCGAGGAGTGCGTCAGCGCGTCTGGACAGGTAGCGTTCTGCCGTCCTATTGAAGACCAACTGACGGCTCTAAGGTCGCGGCGAAATTATCTGGGGTTCGGGGGAAACAATGCGCGCGTTGAATTGTCTCGTGGCAGCATCGCTGCTCGTTGCCTCGCTTCAGACCGCAACCGCCAAGGATAGCGAACATTGGGTGGTGTCCTGGACGGGCGCGGTTCAGGGCCCATACCCCGTCGGCAATCCGTCAGCCCAGCCCGAACAGAAATTCGCGTTTCCCGAGCCTGCGGCCGGTGCGCGGGACCAGACCTTTCGCCTGATCGTGCGGCCGGATATCTGGGGCCGTCAGGCCCGCATCCGGCTCAGCAACGCCTTCGGCACCAAACCCGTCACGTTTGACGGCGTTTACGTCGGCCTGCAGTCGGGCAGTGCCGCGTTGATCCGCGGCTCCAACATTCCGGTTACGTTCGCCGGCACGCCTTCCATTACGGTGTCGCCGGGGAATTCGGTCTGGAGCGATGCGATCGCGCTGCCGTTTGCAAAGCGGCCTGATGACCTCGCCGGCCGCCGGCTTGCGGTCAGTTTTCATGTCGCCGGCCAGAGCGGTCCGATGACCTGGCACGCCAAAGCGCTGACCACCTCCTATGTCAGTGCGCCCGCCGCCGGCGCGAAGGGCGCCCTGGAAGACGAAGCTTCCTTCCCCTATGCGACCGCGTCGTGGTTCTTCCTCGATGCGGTCGAGATGACTGCGCCTGCCGATGCCTTCGCCATCATGGCGTTTGGCGATTCGATTACCGACGGGACCGCCTCAACCATGAATGGCGACGATCGCTGGCCCAACGTGCTGTCGCGTCGCCTGAAGGCGGTCTACGGCAACAAGGTTGCCGTAGTGAATGGCGGCATCGGTGGCAACCAAATCGCAGGCCCGGCCGAATATGGTCCCGACAAACCGTACGCGGGCGGCCCCGCTTCTGGCCAGCGGCTCGAGCGTGACGTGCTGTCGCTGTCCGGCATATCGAGCCTGATCTGGCTGGAAGGTATCAACGATTTCAGCAAGAACGGCAATTTTACCACCGACCAAGTCATCGCCGCGATGAAGGATGGCGTCGCGAGGCTACGTGCGAAATGGCCGCAAGCCCGGATCATCGGCGCCACCGTCGTTTCGGCATTGGGTAGCACCAGCGCGGCACATGGTTTTCCCGAGCAGGATGACAAGCGCAAGGCGCTCAACGCATTCATCCGTAGCTCGGGGACATTCGACGGTGTGATCGATTTTGATCGGGCGACGCTCGATCCGGCCTCGGGTGGCCTCAAGCCGGAGTTCGTTCCCGAAAGCACGACTGGTGGTGCCGGCGACAAGCTTCATCCCAACCGCACCGGATATCTGGCGATGGGACAGGCCATCGACCTCGATCTGTTCAAGCCGGGAAAGATTAATCGTAGCGCGAAGCAGTAGGATGGATTCAGAGTCTCCTCTCCCCATTCATCGCCCTCAGCTGTCGTAACTCCCTCCATGCGGGTTACGAGCTGAACTCACGGCCGCTTCGCCGGATCGTGATGACTGGCTGGGAATGCCGAGCCGCAAACTCCGCTCTCTATCCATGTCGGCCACACGATGATGCGGTCGCCCAGGCAGGAGAGATATCATGATCAAGTCCAGGCTGTTCATTGCCGGTATCGCCATCTCGACCACGCTCGCGACGCCCGCGTTCGCGCAGTGGCAATGGCAGTCGCAGGAGCCGGCAGCATACGCCTCGATGTATCCGAACGGTGATCGCAACGTCTCGAATCCCACGACGCGGGAGACGATGGCCTTCGTCCCCTCGCCGAAATCACCGCGCCCAACGGTGATGCGCGCGACCAAGGGCAAATAGCCGCCATCCACCACTTGGCCGTCGCGAACTGGGCCCGGTCATGTCCCGGCCGGGCCCAATGCGCGTTGCCTTGAACGAGGCCTTGAAAAGTTGCCTTGGACAATCGCGACAGTCGCGCGTGCGGATCGACAGCCAACGAAAATATTCCAAACAGGATCGTCAGGAAAACGTGATGCAGAAGATGCACGGCGCCGCGAATAACCGCAGCCGCATTCAAATCACTCCACACCAGGGAAGCATGCATGCGCCGGAGATGGCGCGCGGAATCCAATCCGCTTCCCAAATGGAGGAAGCTTCAAGTGCGGATCATCAATTGCGGACTGATGCTGGGTATTCTCGCTGCCTGTTCAGGGCAGGCGCATGCCGACGACAATGTCACAACCGAAATCCAGTCGCTGAAGGCGAAGCTGAAGGAGCTCCAGCAGCGCGTGGACTCCGAGGCGCGCAAGACGCGACAGGTTGAAGCGCAGGCGAAGGCCGTTCAGTTACCAGCAAGTTACAAGGCGCTCGCCGCCGATCCATGTGCGGCCGGCAAGGTCTGCTACAAGGGCGTGACGTTGACCTTCGGTGGCTGGGTCGATCTCACCGGCATCTACCGCTCGCGCAATCTCGCTTCCGATACCGGCTCAGTCTACAACTTCATCCCCTATCAGCAGAGCCGCAACTTCAACATCCCGGAAACGCGCTTCTCGGCACGCCAGAGCAGGTTCTCGGTGCTGGCCGAGGGCAATGCCGATGCCGACACGCACCTCGCGGGCTATGGCGAGATCGATTTCGAAGGTGCGGCTCAGACGGCGAGCTCGGTTGCGACCAACTCGTTCAATCCGCGCATGCGGCAGCTCAGCCTGGAACTGGACCGCACCGATCTCGGTCTTCACTTCCTCGCCGGGCAATCCTGGTCGCTGAACGCGCCGACCAAGTCCGGCATCGATCCTCGCGGCGTCGATGCGCCCGGCGTGATCGACTTCGAATCCGTTCCGGGATTTCTTGCCGCACGGCAGCCCGGGCTGCGCGTCTGGCAGGACATCGGACCGGAGTTCAAGCTGGCTGCGTCGGTCGAGAATGCCCAGACAGCGTTCTTCGGCGGCAACGTCCCGACCGTCGGCACCCCCGCCTTCGGACCACAGGGCGTGCTGAACCCGAACCTTCAGGTCAATCTGACCGGTCCCGGCGGCAGCTTCTTCAACAACCTCAATAATGTCAGTCTGAATCAGGTGCCCGACGTCACCGTCAAGGCAGCCTGGGACCCAAGGCTCGGGCCCTATAAGTTGCATGTCGAGGCGTGGGCGCTCTACCGCCAGCTGTTCGACCGCTTCAATAACGCCAACCACACCTACGACACCGGAAGCTTCGGCGGTCACATCTTCGCCGAGCTGATTCCGAAAACTCTCGATCTTCAGCTCTATGGCTCGCATGGCGTGCTGGGCCGCTTCACGGCAACGCCGTTCCCCGACGCGGCGCTGGCGCAGGACGGCACCATCCTCCCGCTGACGGTCACGGCGGCCGCCGTCGGCCTGATCTGGCACGCGACGCCCAGCCTCGATGTCTACTCCTATGCAGGCCTCGAAAAGGCCAAGGCGAATTTCGCCAATGTTGGAACGGTGCCGTTCGGCTACGGCAATCCGCTCTACAACAACACCGGCTGCTTCACCGAAAACTCGGCGGGCGCGACCTGCAACGGCAACACCAGGGAGGTTCGGCAGATCACGGCCGGGATTTACGACACCATCTACCAAGGCAATTTCGGCACACTCAAAGCAGGCCTGCAATATTCCTACACGCAACGGTTCGCGTTCGCCGGTGTCGGCGGCGCGCCGAAGACCGACGACAATGTCGTCATGACGCAGATCCGGTACTACCCATTCTAGTGACGGAGCCACGCAGGCTCGTAGCCCGGATGGAGCGAAGCGCGATCCGGGAATCCTGCCTCAAGCGACGGAAGTCCCGGATTACGCTTGCGCTCCATCCGGGCCACTTCGGTGCTACGGTTTGTTGCCGAGCTGCGCATGCGGCCGGCCGAAATCGGGCGCGGCTGAGTCCTGGCCGATTTCGACGATGCCGCGGCGGATGGCGCGGGTGCGGGTGAAGTGGTCGAACAGCGCCTCGCCGTCGCCGCGGCGGATCGCGCGGGTGAGCTTTGCCAGATCCTCGGTGAAGGTGCCGAGCATCTCCAGCACGGCTTCCTTGTTGGCCAGGAAGACGTCGCGCCACATCGTCGGATCGGAGGCGGCGATGCGCGTGAAGTCGCGAAAGCCGCCGGCGGAGAACTTGATGACCTCTGACTCCGTCACCTGCGCCAGCTCGTCGGCGGTGCCGACGATGGTGTAGGCGATCAGATGCGGCAGATGGCTGGTGATCGCGAGCACGAGATCATGATGATCCGGCGTCATGACCTCGACCTTGGCACCCATCGCCGTCCAGAACGCGCGCAGGCGATCGGTGGCAGCCGCATCAACGCCCTCCGGCGGGGTGAGGATGCACCAGCGGTTGATGAAGAGCTCGGCGAAGCCGGAATCGGGACCCGAATGCTCGGTGCCTGCGACGGGATGCGCCGGCACGAAATGGACGCCTTCCGGCAGGTGCGGCGCCATATCCCTGACGATGGCGCCCTTGACCGAGCCGACGTCGGAGATGATCGCGCCGGGTTTGAGATGCGCGGAGATCTCCTGCGCCACCGGGCCGCAGGCGCCGACGGGAATGCAGAGGATGACGAGATCGGCGTCCTTCACGGCTTCCGCATTGGTCGCGACGACCTGATCGACGATGCCGAGCTCCATCACGCGTGCGCGCGTCTTCTCCGAGCGCGCGGTGGTGACGATCTCGGAAGCCAGGCCCTGGAGCTTCGCGGCGCGCGCGATCGAGCCCCCGATCAGGCCGAAGCCGATCAGCGCAACGCGCTGGAAGTGCGGGGTCGCGCTCATCGTCCGGCCATGAAGTCGCGCAGGCCCTCGACGACGAGGCGGTTGGCCTCCTCGGTGCCGATGGTCATGCGCAGCGAATGCGGCAGGCCGTAGTTCTTCAAGCCGCGCAGCACCAGCCCGCGCTTGGTGAGGAAGGCGTCGGCTGCGTCCGAGGTCTTGCCCTCGGTCGGGAAGTGGATCAGCACGAAATTGGCGACGCTCGGCGTCACCTTCAGCCCGAGCTTGCCGATCTCCTCGGCGAGCCAGTCGCGCCAGGTCTCGGTGAACTGCTTCGACATGGCCTGGTGCGCTGTGTCCTCGATCGCGGCAACGGCGGCGTACATGGCCGGCGTCGACACGTTGAAGGGACCCCGGATGCGGTTGACCGCGTCGATGATGTGCTCGGGGCCGAACATCCAGCCGATGCGCAGCGCCGCAAGACCATGGATCTTGGAGAAGGTGTGGGTCACCACCGTGTTTTCGGTGGTCGCGACCAGCTCGATCCCCATCTCGTAATCGTTGCGCGAGACGTAGTCGCAATAGGCTGCGTCCAGCACCAGCAGCACGTGCGAGGGCAGGCCGGCGCGCAGGCGCTTGACCTCGTCGAACGGCACATAGGTGCCGGTCGGATTGTTGGGGTTGGCGAGCCAGACCAGCTTTGTCTTCGGCGTCACCGCCTTGAGGATGGCGTCGACATCGCAGGTGAGGTTCTTCTCGGCCGCGATGACATTCTTCGCGCCGACCGCCATGGTCGCGATCGGATAGACCAGAAAGCCGTGCGTGGTCGAGATCGCCTCGTCACCGTGGCTGAGATAGGTGTGGGCGAGCAGGTTGAGGATCTCGTCCGAGCCGGCGCCGCAGATGATGCGGTTGGGATCGAGCCCGAAGGTGCGCCCGATTGCTTCGCGCAGCACGCGCGAGGTTCCTTCCGGATAGTCTTCCAGATGATCCGCCACCTGCTTGAACGCCTCGATCGCCTTCGGCGAGGGCCCGAACGGCGTCTCGTTGGCCGAGAGCTTGAACACCTTGCGGCCGGGCTCTGCCACCGGGGTCTTGCCGGGCGTATAGGGCGCAATATCGAGAATGCCGGGATTCGGCATGGGGCGGGACATCTTCAACTCCGGACTGGCTTAAGCGGTTCGCGACTTACGATTTCGACCCGGTCGGGGGCACCGTATAGCGCGTTGCGTGGCTGCCGACGAGGGCCGTGGAGCGCACCGAGGCCCCCGCTTCGATCAGGGCAGCCTTGATCTTGTCGATGCTGCTTGTCGCGGTGACCGAGACCAGCAGCGCGGCGCCGTCGAAGGCGGTGTCGGGCACCGCCACGATCTCAGCGAGCGGCGACAGGGCGCGCGCGACCTCCGCATTCCACCCAGAGACGCGTACGCTGAAGGTCTCGACCTCCGTCACCAGCGCGCTGTCGGCGACGCGCGAGACCGCGAACACGGGCAACGCCGCCGGATGGTCGGCGCGCTCGACGAAGGGCAGCCGCGCGATGATCTTTGGCGCGCCAGCTTCTTCCAGCGACAGCCACCACGGCGTGCGGCTCGAGGTCGCCGAGACCAGCGCCAGATCGCCCTTGGACTTCGCGACGGCCTCGACCGCCGCCTGCGCGCTGAAATGCGCGACGTAAGGCACGGTGAAGCCGAAATGGAATCGCGCGGAATCGCGCATGGCCGGCTCGCTCGCCGAGATGTCGGCGTGGACCGAGAACGGGGCCTGGACATAGGTGAAGGTCGCGATGATGACGCGCCAGATGCTCTCGACCGTGTCGAGCGGCAGGATGCCGCGATGACGCTGCACGAGGTCGCGCATCATGGAGGCCTCGCGTGCCGGGCGGAACGCCGAGCCGACCTCTTGGGTCTGCTTCACCTGGATCAGGCGGTCGATGATGTCGCCGCGTTGCATCAGCAGGCGATGCATGCCCTCGTCGATCGCGTCGATCTCCTTACGCAATTCCTGGAGTGATGGTGGCGCGGGCGGACGTTGGGACATGTCTGACAGGTGCTGCTGAGAGGCGTTCCAATGCGGATCAGTCGAGCCGTCACCGCTGTGATGGATATCCTGATTAGGCAGTCGGGGCTGCGAAAGCAAAGAGAAATGCAAAGAGAAATCGGGCCCTTTCCGCCCGTGGCGCGACAGGCGAATTTGGCTGATCCGGGCCGTGACTTGACGAAAACCGTCCAGGACGGTAGTTTTTACCCGTTCCGTGGTCATTTGAGCCGGCCGGCTTGCAGCCACGTTAAAAAACTCGCTAAACAGGCCGGGGACGCTTTCGATCCCGGCCGAACCTATCGTTCAGGCCGGGTTTTTCATGGCCTGATGTCAATGCGGTCACCACGACGACCGCAAACGAGGTCGATGGTCAGATGGTTGGCGTCCAGTCAATTCCGAGTCCCGCGATCACCGCCGACGAGCGGTCGCACGAGGTGGATCATCCGAGTTCGCACGTCGCGCAGTTCGGCTCGGAGCAGCCGCTGCGGCTCGACTGCGGGGTCGATCTCAGCCCGTTCCAGATCGCCTACCAGACCTATGGCGAGCTGAATGCCGATCGCTCCAACGCGATCCTGATCTGCCATGCGCTGACCGGCGACCAGCACGTCGCCAATGTGCACCCTGTCACCGGCAAGCCCGGCTGGTGGGAGACTTTGGTCGGCTCGGGCCGACCGCTCGATCCCAGCGAGTATTTTATCATCTGCTCCAACGTGATCGGCGGCTGCATGGGCTCGACCGGCCCGGCCTCGATCAATCCCGCGACCGGCAAGGTTTGGGGGCTCGATTTCCCCGTCATCACCATCCCCGACATGGTGCGCGCGCAGGCGATGCTGATCGACCGGCTCGGCATCGACACGCTGTTCGCGGTCGTCGGCGGCTCGATGGGCGGCATGCAAGTGCTGCAATGGACTGCGGCGTATCCGAGTCGCGTGTTCTCCGCGCTGGCGATTGCCTGCTCGACACGACACTCGGCGCAGAACATCGCGTTCCACGAGCTTGGCCGCCAGGCGGTGATGGCCGACCCCGACTGGCACCATGGCGGCTATGCCGATCGAGGCATCCATCCGCATCGTGGCCTCGCTGTCGCCCGGATGGCGGCGCACATCACCTATCTCTCCGACGCCGCGCTGCATCGAAAATTCGGGCGGCGCATGCAGGACCGCGAGCTGCCGACTTTCTCTTTCGACGCCGACTTCCAGGTTGAGTCCTATCTGCGCTACCAGGGCTCGTCCTTCGTCGAGCGCTTCGACGCCAACTCCTATCTCTATCTGACCCGCGCGATGGACTATTTCGACATCGCCGCCGACCATGGTGGCGTGCTGGCGAAGGCGTTCGCGGGAATCCAGACCCGCTTCTGCGTGGTCTCCTTCACGAGCGACTGGCTGTTCCCGACCTCGGAATCGCGCGCGCTGGTGCACGCGCTGAATGCGTCGAGCGCGCGGGTGTCGTTCGCCGAAATCGAGACCGATCGCGGTCACGACGCGTTCCTGCTCGACGTGCCCGAGTTCTTCGACATCGCCCGTGCCTTCCTGCAATCGGCGGGCAAGGCGCGCGGGCTTACCGCCAGGAATGCTTAACAAGGACGACTAGGCATGTCTGTACAGGAAACGTTGCCGCTCGGCGGCGTTGTGGCCGGGCAACCCGGTGATTTTCGCGCCGACCATGTGCTGGTGGCCGAGATGGTCAAGCCGGGCTCGAAGGTGCTCGACGTCGGCTGCGGCGAGGGCGACCTGCTCCAACTGCTGGAAACCCGCGGTGTCGACGGCCGCGGCATCGAGCTGTCGCGCGAGGGCGTCAACCGCTGCGTCGCCAAGGGTCTTGCGGTGGTGCAGGGCGATGCCGACACCGACCTCGTGAATTATCCGGATGACGCCTTCGACTACGTGATCCTGTCGCAGACGTTGCAGGCGACGCGGCAGCCGAAAGTGGTGCTGGAGAATTTGCTGCGCATCGGCCGCCGCGCCATCGTGTCGTTCCCGAATTTCGGCTTCTGGAAGATGCGGCTCCAGCTCCTGATCGGCGGCCACATGCCGCGCACGGAGAACCTGCCGGCAAGCTGGTATGACACCGCCAACATCCATTTCTGCACCATCAAGGATTTCGTCGAGCTCTGCGACGCGATCGACGTCAAGATGGAACGTGCCGAGGCGCTCGACCTCTACGGCCGTCCGCTGCGGCTGCGGATGCCCTGGTGGGTGTGGAATCTGTTCGGCGAGCAGGGCGTGTTTCTGCTGACGCGGGGCGGCAGGAAGTAGGCCGGCCCGTTACCCCATCTACGCGACCCAGTACCTGGTGACGCCTTCGCGCTAATGCGCCGCCAGTGACCTCGGGTCGCGCACCGGCCATCTTCCCGCTTCCGCCAGCGTGACGAACCGTTCCACCGTTTCGTTGAACAGCGCTGGCTCTTCGAGATTAAGGACGTGGCCGGACTTTGGAAACATGGCGAGCCCTGCCGCCGGCAGATGCTTCTTCAGGAACAGGCTTGCGCCCACGCACGGATCGTCCTCGTCGCCGCAGATGATGAGTGCCGGCGTCGTGGCCGCTCTGATCGCGTCCGTCATCGTAAAGATCGAGGGACGGCCGGCCTGGAAGCCGCGCATCGTCCGCGCTGATCCCTTGGCGTCGTGCCGCGCCAGGGCGGCATAAAAATCGGCGTGACCGCGCGGGTCCTTCACCAGGAAGGGAATCCGGCTCGGCGCCTCGCGCGTGACTTTTGCGACTTCGGCTGAGCCGAGCATCTCGAATTGCTCCGCGTTGGCGCGGCACTGCTGGCGCCAAGCGTCGAGGTTCTCGATCTCCGAGCCCGAGCCGACGCCGGCGAGCGTCATCGACAGCGCACGTTGGGGCGCGTTGAGCCCGATCTGGAGCGACGAATAGGCGCCCATCGAGAGGCCGACGAAGTGCGCGCGATCGATCTTCAGATGATCGAGCACCGCGAGCGCATCGGTGTAGAAATGCGTGTAGCGGTAGACCTCGCCATCAGGCACGTCCGATGGCGTGTAGCCGCGTGCGGAATAGGTGATGCAGCGATGGCCGCGCGAGAAGTAGCGCATCTGCGGCTCCCAATTGGTGTAGTCGGCCGCGAATTCGTGCAGAAAAATAATCGGCGTGCCCGTGCCCGCTTCTTCGAAATAGAGTCGACAATTGTCCTTCGTGAGGGCGTGAGGCATCCGGTTTTCTCCCTGAGGTGGCTGCGGCTTTGGAATGCCGTCCTGCGGTCAGCGCATACGATGGTAGCACTTATTAATCATCGTCCAAATTCTTAGGGGCCGCGTCTTGTTCTCGCCACATCAGGATACTGATACAGCCCGCGGATGTCGGCCACCGCACGGGCCGACGGGGAAGTGGGGTGTCAACGAAGGATGAAGAATGTTCGAGTTGTTTGCGTCTCGCCTGTCGCGCTGTGTCGTTGCGCTGGCTGTTTTCTTCGCGGCGTTCGCCGCCTTCACTTCTCCGGCGTCAGCACGACCTCATCGTCATAGCGCAGAGCGGCACGCTTACGCGCATCACGCCAGCAGACATCATCATTACCGGCATGCACGCGGCTCGCGCTTCGAGCGCGGCGCGGCGCAATTGCAGGCGAACGGCTTCGGCAACACCTTCGCCAGCTATGATTCGAACGCCAATAGCGGCGGCATCGCCATAAGCGGCAGCGCTGGAACGGCTATGAGCGGCAGTGGTGGAATGGCCATGAGCGGCAGCCGTGGAATGGCCATGAGCGGCAACGCTGGAATGGTTACCAGCGGTGAGATGACCACGCGCGCCAGCCGTCGAATTATGAGGCGTGGAGGTGGGATAGCCACTAACGCGAATGACGGCGGCATGGCCAATAGCGCGACGAGCGGCGGCGGCTTCGGCGGTGGGTCGGGCCTCGTGTCCGAGGCACGCCGCTATGTCGGCGGCAATCCGACCGGTCGCGGTAGCCTGTGGTGCGCGCGCTTCATGAACATGGTGCTCGAAAAGACCGGTCATCGTGGCACCGGCTCCGACATGGCGAATTCGTTCGCGCATTACGGCACGCGCGTGTCCGGTCCGCAGGTCGGCGCCATCGCAGTGATGTCGCGTGGTGGCCGGGGCGGTCATGTCGGCATCATCACCGGTGTCGACGCGCAGGGCAATCCGATCATGATCTCCGGCAACAACGGCAACCGCGTTCGCGAAGCACCGGTCTCGCGCGGCCGGATCTATGCGTATGTGATGCCGAACTGACGGCCGTCATTGCGAGGAGCGAAGCGACGAAGCAATCCAGACTGTCTCCGCGGGCGCATTCCTGGATTGCTTCGCTTCGCTCGCAATGGCGGAGCGGGGCCAGCGCGCAGCGTCACACCAGCTTCGGCTGTTCCAATGCAACCGCGTCGCCCACGCCGATGTCGCCTTCAGCGATCACCTCGGCATAGATGCCGCAGTCCATGTGGCCGAGATTGCTCGAGAGCGTGGCGGGGATTTCGAGATCGCGCTTGGCGGTATCAGGGTCGACATTGGTGGCCGGGCAGCGCTTGATGCGCTTGACCACTTGCAGCCGGGCCTGTCCGATCGCGAGCGTCTGGCCGACGAGGTCGAGCTCGGACCAGGCCGGCCAGCCCTTCACGTAGAGATTGGCGCGGAAGCGTAGCGGGTGGACGGCGGCGCCGCCGAGCATGGTCTCGAGCGCGCGGACGCTGTCGAGATTGATGATGGACACGACCTTGCGGGCGACGTCTGAAAAGCTGTGGTCGCGGCCGGACAGGATCTTGGGCGGGCCCTTCAGCTCCGGCTGAAAATTTTCCCTGAAATAGTCCTCGATGGCGGCGCGCCCGGCGGCGGTCTCGAGATCGCCGCTGGCGACGATCTGGCCGTCCTTGCGGATGGTCAGGCAATTGGTCGCGTCCTCGAACCGGCTGTCGAGCGAAGCTAGCCGCTCATTCCGCGCCAGCATCAGGAACTGGATCTTCGGCTTCCACTGCGGTGCTTCCGGATCGAAGCCGCTCGGGCCGTTCTCGATGGCGTAGCGGCGGTCGGCGGGCAGGGTCTGGCCGGCTCGCAGGGAGACGCGGGGCAGGGCCTCCGGCGTCAGGCCCTTGATCGGGTAGCGGTAGAGCCCGGTGATCTCGGCGGTCTGGCTGATTGTCATTGCGCTGGGTGTCATGCCGCTACTTAGGGGATTCGGCCCACCGGCGCCAAGCGGGCGGATCCGCGCACGAAATTGTGAACTCGCCTCTTCCGGTCCGAGGCCTCGCTTCCCACATCTGGGTCAGGCCGGCGCCAGCGCCGGCTGATAACGACCGTTGCCGGTTGAGAAACGTCAATGCGGTAATCGGAAACCCAATGAAGATGCCGTTTGGAGTGCCTTTGAGGGCTCCAGGGGCAGGCCGAGGGAAAGACCACGAAATGAACATCGAAAAATATACCGAACGCTCCAGAGGCTTCGTCCAGTCCGCGCAGTCGCTTGCGGTGCGCGAAGGGCACCAGCAGTTTTCGACCCTGCACGTCCTGAAGGTGCTGCTGGACGACAATGAAGGCCTCGCTGCCGGCCTGATCGACCGCGCCGGCGGCAATTCCCGCGCAATCCTGAAGGCGACCGAGGACGCCCTGAACAAGGTGCCGAAGGTCTCTGGCGGCGGAGCCGGCCAGATCTATCTGGCGCCCGAACTCGCGCGCACCTTCGACGCCGCCGAAAAGGCTGGCGAGAAGGCCGGCGACAGCTTTGTCACCGTCGAGCGGCTGCTGCTCGGCCTGGCGCTGGAGAAGACCAGCGAGGCGGGCGCGATCCTGGCCAAGGGCGGCGTCACCCCGCAAAACCTCAACGCGGCGATCGAAGCGCTGCGCAAGGGCCGAACGGCGGACTCCGCCACGGCCGAGAACGCGTATGACGCGCTGAAGAAATATGCCCGCGACCTCACTCAGGCGGCGCGCGACGGCAAGCTCGACCCGGTCATCGGCCGCGACGAGGAGATCCGCCGCACGATCCAGGTGCTGTCGCGCCGGACCAAGAACAATCCCGTCCTGATCGGCGAACCCGGCGTCGGCAAGACCGCCATCGCCGAGGGCTTGGCGCTGCGCATCGTCAACGGTGACGTGCCGGAGAGCCTGAAGGACAAGAAGCTGCTGTCGCTCGACCTCGGCTCGCTGATTGCAGGTGCAAAATATCGCGGCGAGTTCGAGGAGCGGCTGAAGGCCGTGCTGCAGGAGGTGACCGGGAGCGATGGTAATTTCGTCCTGTTCATCGACGAGATGCACACGCTGATCGGCGCTGGTAAGGGCGATGGCGCGATGGACGCGTCCAATTTGCTCAAGCCTGCGCTCGCCCGCGGCGAGCTGCACTGCATCGGCGCCACCACGCTCGACGAGTACCAGAAGCACGTCGAAAAGGACGCGGCGCTGGCGCGGCGATTCCAGCCGATCTTCGTCAGCGAGCCCTCGGTCGAGGATACGATCTCCATTCTGCGCGGGCTGAAGGACAAATACGAGCAGCACCACGGCGTGCGGATCACCGATTCCGCGCTGGTCGCCGCCACGACCCTGTCCAACCGCTACATCACCGACCGCTTCCTGCCGGACAAGGCCATCGACCTCATGGACGAGGCGGCCGCGCGGCTCAAGATGCAGGTCGATTCCAAGCCGGAAGAGCTGGATTCGATGGATCGGGAAATCATCCGGCTGAAGATCGAACAGGAAGCGTTGAAGAAAGAAAGCGATGCCGGGTCGAAGAGCCGCCTGCAGACGCTGGAGAAGGAGCTGGCCGATCTCGAGGAGAAGTCCGCGGCGCTCACCGCACGCTGGAGCGCGGAGAAGAACAAGCTCTCCGACGCTCAGAAACTGAAGGCCGAGCTCGACGGCTTGCGGGTTGAACTTGCCAACGCACAACGGCGCGGTGAATTCCAGAAGGCCGGCGAGCTGGCCTATGGCCGGATCCCCGAATTGGAAAAGCAGCTTGCGGAGATCGAGGCCAAGGAGAACTCCGGCGAGATGATGGAGGAGGCGGTCACCGCCAACCACATCGCGCAGGTGGTCTCGCGCTGGACCGGCGTGCCCGTCGACAAGATGCTCGAAGGCGAGAAAGACAAGCTCCTGCGGATGGAGGACTCGCTCGGCAAGCGCGTCGTCGGCCAGGCCGAGGCCGTGCGTGCGGTCGCGACCGCCGTTCGCCGTTCGCGCGCGGGGCTGCAGGACCCGAACCGGCCGACCGGCTCGTTCATGTTCCTCGGGCCCACCGGCGTCGGCAAGACCGAGCTGACGAAAGCGCTCGCCGAGTATCTGTTCAACGACGAGACCGCGATGGTCCGCCTCGACATGTCCGAGTACATGGAGAAGCACTCGGTCTCGCGGCTGATCGGCGCGCCTCCGGGCTATGTCGGTTATGACGAGGGCGGTGCGCTCACCGAAGCGGTGCGGCGCCGGCCCTACCAGGTCGTGCTGTTCGACGAGATCGAGAAGGCGCATCCCGACGTGTTCAACGTGCTGTTGCAGGTGCTCGACGACGGCCGCCTCACCGACGGCCAGGGCCGCACCGTCGACTTCCGCAACACGCTGATCATCATGACCTCGAACCTCGGTTCGGAGTTTCTGGTGAACCAGCCGGAGGGCGAGGATACCTCGGCCGTGCGCGAGCAGGTGATGGGCATGGTGGGGGCGCACTTCAGGCCAGAGTTCTTGAACCGCGTCGATGAGATCATCCTGTTCCATCGCTTGCAGAGGAGCGAGATGGGCCGGATCGTCGAGATCCAGTTCGCACGGCTGCAAAAGCTTTTGATCGATCGCAAGATCGTGCTGACGCTCGACGCTGCGGGCCGCGACTGGCTCGCCGCCAAGGGCTGGGATCCCGCCTACGGCGCACGGCCGCTGAAGCGCGTGATCCAGCGTCACGTCCAGGATCCGCTCGCCGAGATGATCCTGGCCGGCGACGTCAAGGACGGCGACAACGTTGCGATCTCCTCCGAAGGCAACGTGCTGACCTTCAACGGCAAGGCGCCGCAGACCGCGGAGATCGCCCAGTTCGAGGCGCCGGTGTCGAAGCGGAAGCTGAACTGATCGTCGGCATTCGAAGCCTGAAGCAACAAGCCGCCCCGGAGATGTCAACCTCTCCGGGGCGGTTTGTTTTGCGGGTTGTTGGCGAACTTACTGCGGCGACCTATTTCTTCGTGAGCTTGTAGATCGCGTTCTCGATGTCAGAAGAGAAATAGATCGTGCCGGATTCCCCGATGCCGACGCCTGTCGGAATGTGCGTCGGCAGTCCTCCGGGTGCACCCACGAGGCCGATTGGAAGATTGGCCGCGATCTCGGTAACCGTGCCGGTCTCCGGCACGATTTCGATCAACCGTTTGGCGCCGACCTCCGCTACGATCAGCTTGCCGTCTCTGGCGCGGGCGATGCCTTCGGGCATTTTCAGGTCCTTGGCGACGACTGTCTTTTCGCCGTTGCTCTCGATCATCGAGATCACGCCGGAAAAGGCTTCGGTGAGATAGACCTCGCCACGCGATCCAGCGACGAGCCCGACCGGGCCCTCGAGGCCGCCGATCAGTGTGGTGCGATCCTTGCCGTGCTCGCCGCTGACGCGGACCAGCGATTTGGTGCCGAACTCGGCCACCAGGATGCTGCCGTCCGCGAGCACGAGCGCGTCGTGCGGCGCCTTGAAGCCGTGCAGCATGTCGCGGGTGGCCCCGGTCTTGCCGTCGATCACCTGCACCGTGCCGGTGAACCAGCTCGATAGGACCACATCGTTGCCCTTCGCCGTTGCGCTCATCGGATATTCGAGCGTGACGCCGGCGGCGTGCATGCGCGCCTTCTCGGTGACCTCGCCGGTCGCGCCGTCCACCGTGCGATAGGCGAACACGTCGGCGACGTGGATCGTATCCTTGCCGTTCTCTGACGTGACGCCGATGCCGCCGGGCAAGGCGAGCTTGCCGATGATCACCTGCCGCGCCTGGCCGGTCGCCGGATCGACCTCCTGGATGCCGTTATCGGCCATGTTGGAGACGTAGATTCGGTCCTTGTCGTCGATCGCGAGATTGTCCAGCGACGGCTTCAATTGTGCGACCATGGTCTTGGCGCCCGACTTGGGATCGACCCGAACGAGCTGGCCGAGCGCGGTGTCGACTACCCAGAGATCGCCCTTGGAATCGAAGTTCACCGCGGCCGGGACCTTGAAGCCGTCCGCGACGACGGTCAGCTCGGCCTTGTCGACGTCGACCTTTGCGACCTGTCCCTTGAACCAGAGCGGACCGTAGAGCTTGTCGTCGGGACCGAACTCGAAGCCGTTGAGGCCGCCCATCTTCTCCATGATCTGGCGCGGCGGTTTGACGCCCTCGACGTCGATCTCATAGAGCGTGTCGCCGAGGAAGACGGTGGTGGCGTACAGCCTGCCGTCCTTGCGGAAGGCGAGCGAGTTGATGCCGGGAAGGCCTGAAGCGAGTTTCTTGATCGGGCCGTCGCCCTTGCGCGAATAAAGATCGCCGGCCAGGAATCCGGTCCAGGCCATGGTGCCGTCGGGGGCGAATGCGATGTCGTCGGCCATTCCGATCGGGGCGGGGATTGCAACCTTCGCGCTACCGCCGGGGATGTCGACCTCGTAGAGCGCCGCGCCCGCGACGCTGCCGGCAAACAGATGGCCGGCCTTGTCGATCGCAAGCCCGTGCACGCCGTGGAACGCCGAGCCCGGAACGAGCTTGGTGACCTCCCAGTTTTCGGCCGAAACACTGGTAGCGGAGACGACCGCAGCGACGAAGGCTGCGCAGGCGAGCCTGTTCTTCATGGCGAGACCTCCCGTTTTTTGGAAAGTATTCGCTCCTCATGCCGCTTTGGCAAACGAAACTTGACGTTGTGATGCGGCCAAGCCGGGCCCCGCGCGACGTCGTCAAATCCGGCTCGTGCTTGAATATGTCCGGCCGATCTCGGCCCGGTTCGCCGGCTTTACCTGTTGGTGACCTGCAACGGACCGCCGGTGGCGTCCGACATCCGGGCGATGGCACCGGCGCGGCCGCTCATCATGCCGTCGAGCCGGTCGCGCTCCTTCTCGAAGCCGGCCAGCATCGGGCCTTCCAACGAGCGGCCGCGCGGCAGTTTCACACGCAGCGGATCGACGAAGCGGCCGTTGACCAGGATTTCGTAGTGGACGTGCGGGCCGGTCGACGCGCCGGTCGAACCGACGAAGCCGATCACCTGGCCCTGCCGCACCTTCTTGCCGGGCTCCATGCCCTTGGCGAAGGCCGACATATGGCCATAAGCGGTCTCGTAGCCGTTGTTGTGCTTGATGCGGATGTATTTGCCGTAGCCGCCCTCGGGGCCGGCCTTCTCGATCACGCCATTGCCGGAGGCGAAGATCGGCGTGCCGTAGGAGGTGGCCCAGTCGACGCCGGTATGCATCTTCACATAGCCGAGGATGGGGTGACGGCGGCCGCCGAAGCCGGAGCGCATGATGGCGTTGTTGACGGGCTTGCGCACCAGGAACTTCTTCGCGCTCTTGCCGGTCTCGTCATAGTAATCGACGACGCCGTCATCGGGGCTCTGGTAGCGGTAGTATTTCTTGGTCTCGCCGCCGAGCGTCAGCGAAGCGAACAGCACGTCGTTCTTTTCGCTCGCGGTCACGCCTTCGTCTTCGCCGGCGTAGAACACGTCGAATGAATCGCCCGGCGCCACCTTGCGCTGGAAATCGACGTCGTAGGAATAGATCTTGATCATGTCGTCGATGACGGGCATCGGCACTTTGTTGCGCATCGCGGTCTCGTAGATGCTCTGGTAGAGCCGCACGCCCGTGCCGTCATCCTCGTCATCGTCGTCGCTGTTGGCGTTCGCCGCCGCGTCGGCGACGGTGTTCATGCTGGAGACGTCGACCGCGACGTATTTGCCGAGATCGGACAGCGCCGCGATCGCCTCGACCATGGTCTCGTTGGCGATGACGACGCGGTAGGGCTGCAGGCGGGCGCCGGGGCTTGCGGGCGCCATCAGGATCCGCAGCTTCTCGCCTTCCTTCAGGCCGCCGTCGCGGCCGCGCGGCCCAAGCGTCGCGGTGATCGCCTTGATCTCCTCGGCCGTGGCGCCGAGATCGCGCAGCACGCCGGCGACGCTGTCGCCCTTCTTGACCACGTGGACGCGTTCGCCGTTGGGATTGCCGCCGGTGATCTGCTCTTTGGTCTTCGGCAGCAGCGTGACGTTTTCCGGCACCACGCGCGTCTCGAAGCCGGCATAGGGATCGGACGGCGACACTTCGGTGGCGTAGGCGCTTCTGATATCGGACGGGCCGGTCGCGCCGGAGACGTCGGCCGCAGCATTGGAGAGCGCGGCGTAGCGCACCCCGCCATTGCCGCGCCAGTTGGCGGCATCGCGGACCCGCATCAGGATGTCGTCGAGCGCCACCACTGCGGAAATCTTGGCTTTCGGCAGCACCTGGGAGAGGTCCTTGGTGACGAACGAGACCTCGGCGTCGGGTTCGACGGCTTCCGGATTGTTGGGATCCTCGGATGCCGCCTTCGGATCGGATCCGACATCGGTGAGAAGGCGCTGGGCGTTGAATGGCGGGATCTTCGCCGACAGATCGCTCGTCGTCATCGACAGATTGCCGGCAATCCGGATGAAGGGACGCACCCGCATCACGTCGCGGTTGCCGACGCGGGCGACGGTCGAGACGCGCACGATGTTGCGCGAGGCCGTGGATTCGCTCGGCGGCGGCAGGCGGTCGCTCTTGTGCAGCGTGGCGGTGCGGTCGGCTGCGCCGAATGCGCCGCGCAGCGCGCCTTCGACGCGCTCCGGCACCTTGGCGAAGGTCATCTCGCCGTCGAGCGAAGCGAAAACGGCGCCGCCGATCAGGGCTGCGCCGCAAAGTCCGGTTAGAATCGTCCCGCTGAACCATTGCACCGAGACGCGGCGGCGATCGATGACGGCGGCTTCCGAACCATCGACGGACAGCGGCGGCTCGTGGCCGAGATCGATGATCCCGGTCTCACGCCCGTAAGCGCCGCGTGACGTCCTATGGTTCAACCCAAGTCCCCCAATCAACGATCCGAGAGCCCGATTTCGAGCAGCCCCGTTTCGAGCAACCCTGTTTCGAGCCCCTCCTTGAGCCGCCCTCTTCGGGGCGTCTCTGGAAAAGGCAAGCCGCATAGGCGTCCGCGGTCAGAAGGCCCAGATGTCGGACCGGCCGAATTTACGAACAGCTAAGCGGAAAAAGATCTCTCGATGTGTCTCGAATGTCTGAAGAAGGCCGCTTCATCGTATGATCGCCTTCCTCTGACCCCACACAAACCGCCGGCAGCCCCCACTGGCATCCCTGCGATTCAAGCTTTGTCTGTACCAGAACGCCGGGGGATTGTGGCTCAAGTACGGCGCCTAATATGGAAAAGTTTCCCGAACGGCCGGGCGTCAGGGGCCTTCCAGGGACGAGCGATCCAAGTCGCGTCCAAGTCGCCTCATGCCGCCTCCGGAGCCCTCTCGAGCCCAAACTTTTTTTGAGTTTTTTCTCCGCGCCGGCGCGATCCAGCCGCTCAGCGACTTTCTAACCTGCTGTAATCGCGTGGATTTTTCGAACAATCCACCGTGCGACGATTTTCTGACAATGGTCGTTGACAACCCCGATGGGCGGGGCCTATAACCCGACCACTGAGCGCGGCGCCGCCGGGTCACTGACCAAGGCGAGCGAACGCGCCACTGATGCTCCTCACCTTGTTGAGTGACACAACAGTCGACGTAAGTCGATTGGAGTTCATCCATCGTCGGTAAGGGTGTCGGAACCCTTCCTCTCTGGAAGGTTGGGACCTCCTGGTCCCGGGCTGTTTGACAAGTGAAGATGAAGAAAGAGAAACGTGGACGGCGGAGTCCTTGCGCCTCTCGGATACTGAAGAGCTTCGGCTTTTGAGTTCTGAGAGGGGACGAAAGACTTCGGCGGTACACGTTTTAAGGTTACACCATCGTTGCCAGCGATGTGAATCGCGGGCAGCTCATCGACTTCGGTCGATGAAAAATGGTGGGACCTCGTCAAAACGTTGTGATCAGCCGGTTCAAAGTTCAAGTCCAACTTGAGAGTTTGATCCTGGCTCAGAGCGAACGCTGGCGGCAGGCTTAACACATGCAAGTCGAGCGGGCGTAGCAATACGTCAGCGGCAGACGGGTGAGTAACGCGTGGGAACATACCTTTTGGTTCGGAACAACACAGGGAAACTTGTGCTAATACCGGATAAGCCCTTACGGGGAAAGATTTATCGCCGAAAGATTGGCCCGCGTCTGATTAGCTAGTTGGTGAGGTAATGGCTCACCAAGGCGACGATCAGTAGCTGGTCTGAGAGGATGATCAGCCACATTGGGACTGAGACACGGCCCAAACTCCTACGGGAGGCAGCAGTGGGGAATATTGGACAATGGGCGCAAGCCTGATCCAGCCATGCCGCGTGAGTGATGAAGGCCCTAGGGTTGTAAAGCTCTTTTGTGCGGGAAGATAATGACGGTACCGCAAGAATAAGCCCCGGCTAACTTCGTGCCAGCAGCCGCGGTAATACGAAGGGGGCTAGCGTTGCTCGGAATCACTGGGCGTAAAGGGTGCGTAGGCGGGTCTTTAAGTCAGGGGTGAAATCCTGGAGCTCAACTCCAGAACTGCCTTTGATACTGAGGATCTTGAGTTCGGGAGAGGTGAGTGGAACTGCGAGTGTAGAGGTGAAATTCGTAGATATTCGCAAGAACACCAGTGGCGAAGGCGGCTCACTGGCCCGATACTGACGCTGAGGCACGAAAGCGTGGGGAGCAAACAGGATTAGATACCCTGGTAGTCCACGCCGTAAACGATGAATGCCAGCCGTTAGTGGGTTTACTCACTAGTGGCGCAGCTAACGCTTTAAGCATTCCGCCTGGGGAGTACGGTCGCAAGATTAAAACTCAAAGGAATTGACGGGGGCCCGCACAAGCGGTGGAGCATGTGGTTTAATTCGACGCAACGCGCAGAACCTTACCAGCCCTTGACATGTCCAGGACCGGTCGCAGAGATGTGACCTTCTCTTCGGAGCCTGGAACACAGGTGCTGCATGGCTGTCGTCAGCTCGTGTCGTGAGATGTTGGGTTAAGTCCCGCAACGAGCGCAACCCCCGTCCTTAGTTGCTACCATTTAGTTGAGCACTCTAAGGAGACTGCCGGTGATAAGCCGCGAGGAAGGTGGGGATGACGTCAAGTCCTCATGGCCCTTACGGGCTGGGCTACACACGTGCTACAATGGCGGTGACAATGGGACGCTAAGGGGCAACCCTTCGCAAATCTCAAAAAGCCGTCTCAGTTCGGATTGGGCTCTGCAACTCGAGCCCATGAAGTTGGAATCGCTAGTAATCGTGGATCAGCACGCCACGGTGAATACGTTCCCGGGCCTTGTACACACCGCCCGTCACACCATGGGAGTTGGTTTTACCTGAAGACGGTGCGCTAACCCGCAAGGGAGGCAGCCGGCCACGGTAGGGTCAGCGACTGGGGTGAAGTCGTAACAAGGTAGCCGTAGGGGAACCTGCGGCTGGATCACCTCCTTTCTAAGGATGGTTCTTCAGAAGCTTGCTTCTATCGAACCGTTTTAGAAACATCAGTGGCCAACGGTCGTCAGGATCGTTGAGCTGCATTGGCGGGATTTCGCCGTCTTCGTTTCTCTTTCTTCGCGGACGAACACGCGCTGGGGCTGCAACCTTGCAGAATCCCTGGTCCTTGACTGGATATGCGTTAGGGGCTTGTAGCTCAGTTGGTTAGAGCGCGCGCTTGATAAGCGTGAGGTCGGAAGTTCAAGTCTTCCCAGGCCCACCACACTCATCGAGTGAGCATTCGTCTTCTGGTTACGGGGCCATAGCTCAGCTGGGAGAGCGCGTGCTTTGCAAGCATGAGGTCGTCGGTTCGATCCCGTCTGGCTCCACCAGATGGTTTGATCACCGGCTGCTCATACCGTCGTCCGCGAAACATCACTTCGCACTTACTAGTCCGGATGGACAGTAAGCTGCGTGATTTCTGACATCGTAAAGAGGAGATCGATCCGAGTTGGATCGGGCAACAAGTAATTGTTGCGCGATACTTCATTATCTCCGGATCATTTCGGCGCTCGTGCGTCTTCCATTGTAGCTCACAAGGCTGCTTTGAAAGACAAGCGAGTTGTAAATGATCCTTTTAGCGAAGCTTGACCGCCTCGCTATCGGAACGATCTTACGAAGCAAGCTGGTCTTTCTAATCATTGTCCGGCTGCAGATAGCGTTCATCGAGGGCGCGTGCCGCAAGGTAGTTCTGCAGACAACATTCTGCCGAGTGTGTGGACATTGATAATGAGAGCAATCAAGTGCCTTAAGGGTGTTCGGTGGATGCCTTGGCGCTGAGAGGCGATGAAGGACGTGCTACGCTGCGATAAGCCGTGGGGAGCTGCGAAGAAGCTTTGATCCATGGATTTCCGAATGGGGAAACCCACCTTCGATAGCCGGAACTCCAAGACCTCAGTCGAAAGACTGTGGTGTGGGGTTCGAACAGAAATGTGAGATGCCTAGGCCTTTAGATTTCGATCGAAGAGGTTTTGGATTTCCGGTTATCAAAAGAAGGTATGAGACTTCTGAATACATAGGAGGTTTCAAGCAAACCCAGGGAACTGAAACATCTAAGTACCTGGAGGAAAGGACATCAACAGAGACTCCGTTAGTAGTGGCGAGCGAACGCGGACCAGGCCAGTGATACATCAAAGACAATCGGAACCAGTCAGGAAAGCTGGGCCTTAGAGGGTGATAGCCCCGTACGAGTAATGCGATGATGTATCCATGAGTAAGGCGGGACACGTGAAATCCTGTCTGAACGCGGGGGGACCACCCTCCAAGCCTAAGTACTCCTCAGCGACCGATAGTGAACCAGTACCGTGAGGGAAAGGTGAAAAGCACCCCGACGAGGGGAGTGAAATAGACCTGAAACCGGACACCTACAAACAGATGGAGCCCAAGATACGTTCTGGGTGACATCGTACCTTTTGTATTATGGGCCAGCGACTTAATTTAACGAGCAAGCTTAAGCCGATAGGCGAAGGCGTAGCGAAAGCGAGTCTGAATAGGGCGTCAAGTTCGTTGTATTAGACCCGAAACCTAGTGATCTAGCCATGAGCAGGTTGAAGGTGAGGTAACACTCACTGGAGGACCGAACGGGTGTCTGTTGAAAAAGACTCCGATGACTTGTGGTTAGGGGTGAAAGGCCAATCAAACTGGGAAATAGCTGGTTCTCCGCGAAAGATATTTAGGTATCGCCTCGGATGAATACCTCAGGGGGTAGAGCACTGGATGGGCTAGGGGGACTTACCGTCTTACCAAACCCAACCAAACTCCGAATACCTGAGAGTACTATCCGGGAGTCACACGGCGGGT
>NZ_CP088089.1:6030000-7868972 GCF_021052305.1 Bradyrhizobium sp. WU425
CATCGCCAACCTCACGCCGTTCCGCGGCGCCGGCGCCGATCCCGGCACCGTCTACGAGCTCGGCTACATGGCCGGCCGCCGCAAGTTCTGCCTCGCCTATTCCAATGACGGTGCCGCCTATGCCGACCGTGTCAGTCGCTTCATGGACGTGACGTCCGAAGACGGACGGCTGGTCGACGCGCAGGGGCTGACGGTCGAGGATTTTGGCCTCGTCGACAATCTCATGATGATCCACGCGCTGGAGCTGCATGGCTGCCCGCTGGTGACGCCGGCGCAGATGCCGATCGACGTCTGGCACGATCTGGCCGCGTTCGAGGCTTGCGTCCGGATGGCGGCCGCGCGATTGATCGCTACATAAGCGCCTCAGGCGTCTTCGGAGAGATGATGTCCCCTGCCCGCAAGCGCGCGGATGTTCTGCTGGTCGAGCGCGGCCTGTTCGAGAGCCGGGCGCGGGCGCGCGCGGCGATCGAGGCCGGGCTCGTCACCGCCGACGACAAGCAGGTCGCAAAGCCGTCGGAGACCATCGCCGAGGACGCCGTGATCCAGGCCGAGCCCGCGCACCCCTACGTCTCCCGCGGCGGCGTCAAGCTCGCCGGCGCGCTGGAGCGCTACCCGATCGAGATCGAGGACCATGTCTGCCTCGACGTCGGCGCCTCCACCGGCGGATTCACCGAGGTACTGCTGGCGAATGGCGCGAGCCTCGTCTTTGCCGTCGATGTCGGCACCAGCCAGTTGCATCCCTCGCTGCGCGGTCACGCCAAGATCGTGTCGATGGAAGAGACCGACATCCGCGCCTATGACGGCAAGCGCCTGCCGGCGCGGCCCGATGTCGTCGTGATCGACGTCAGCTTCATCTCGCTCAAGACGGTGCTGCCCATCGCGCTGTCGCTGGCCGCCGCGCCGATGAGCCTGCTGGCGCTGATCAAGCCGCAATTCGAGGCGGACCGGAAGCACAACAAGAAGGGCATCGTCCGCGACGCCGCCGTGCACCGCGAGATCTGCGACGACATCGCCGCCTTTGCTGCCTCGCTCGGCTGCACCGGTATCGAGGTGTTCCCGTCGACGATCACCGGCGGCGACGGCAACATCGAATTCTTCCTGGGCGCGCGCCGTGGTTGAGCGCGTGACGATCGATCACGTCGGCCATCGCGGCGACGGCGTCTCGCTCGACGCTGGCGATGCCATCTATGTGCCCTACACGCTCGGCGGCGAGACCGTCGAAGTCGATCATGTCGTCGGCAATCATCCCGACCGCCGCAAGCTGCTGGTAGTGGACGTCGCCAGTCCCGAGCGCGTCGCGCCGTTCTGTCCGCATTTCGGCGTCTGCGGCGGCTGCGCGATCCAGCACTGGGCGACTGAACCGTATCACGCCTGGAAGCGCGGCATCGTGGTCGAGACCCTGGCCCAGGCCGGCATCGACTGCGAGGTGACGCCGCTGGTCGACGCTCACGGCGCGGGGCGCAGGCGCATCACGCTGCACGGCCGGTTCGGCACCCATGACATCCTCAAGGTCGGCTTTTCGGCTGCCAGCGCGCACGACGTCATCCCGATTGATCGCTGCCCGATCCTCGATCCCGGGCTCGAGGGTGCACTCGATGCCGGTTGGGCGCTCGCCGAGCTGCTGACGTCCAAAATGCCGGTGACGAAACCGCTGGACATCCAGGTCACCGCGACCGCCAACGGTCTCGATGTCGACGTGCGCGGCTCCGGCCCGCTGCCCACGTCGCTCGTGACGGCGCTGTCGCGCGTCGCCGAGCAGCACCGCCTGGCGCGGCTGACACGGCACGGCGAACTGGTGCTGCAACGCCTGCCACCGACCCTGCAGATGGGCCGCGCCGAGGTGACGCTGCCGCCGGGCTCGTTCCTGCAGGCGACCGTCGCCGGCGAAGAGACGCTCGCGTCGCTGGTCGCCGAGCGCATCGGCAAGGCGAAGAACGTTCTCGATCTCTTCTGCGGCGTCGGGCCGTTTGCATTGCGGCTCGCCGAGAAGGCCCGCGTCACCGCCCATGACAACGACGCCGGCGCCATTGCAGCGCTCGCAAAGGCCGCGCGCACGCCGGGTCTCAAGCCGATCAAGGCCGAGCCGCGCGATCTGTTTCGCCGTCCCCTGGTGGCGCCGGAGCTGCGCGATTTCGACGCCGTCGTGTTCGACCCGCCGCGCCAGGGCGCGCAGGCGCAGGCCTTGAAGCTCGTCGCGAGCAAGGTGCCGGTGGTGGTCGCGGTCTCCTGCAATGTCGCGACCTTTGCCCGCGACGCGCGGCTGCTGATCGATGGCGGGTACAAGATCGACGTAGTCGTGCCGGTGGATCAGTTCCGCCACACGCCGCATGTCGAGCTCGTTGCGAAGTTCACGCGCTAGTTAGCGTCGAAGGCCATTCAACGCCGGCGACTCGCCGGGCAGCATGTTCGATCTGAGATCGCTATCCATGCGGCCCGAGTCCTGCTGGGTGAACCCGGCCCCAAACGACAGGCTGAGGTTGGAGGTCGGCTTGAGCTCGACACCCGCAAATGCGCCGTAGCCGGGCGAGGCGCTGGAGGTGAGCGGCGCAAGCGAGCTGCCAATGCCGCCGCCGTATTTCAGGGTGTCGAACCCGGCAAAGAACGTGACGGGCATGCCGCCCGCGGTCTTGGTGTTGTAGCCGAACTGCGTGCTGTCGTAGGAGAGCGCGGTGAAATTGCCGCTCAGTCCGGCCGGGCTGAGGCCGCTCCAATTGAGATTGCCATGCTGGCTGCCGACAAAGAAGCCGTTCGCAGAATTGCTGCGGCCGCTTGCGTCGCCGCCATTGAAGCTCGGGAAAATGCCGTAGCTATCGGCGCTCTGGCCGGCAACACCGCCGAAGCCGAAAGGTCCGCCGGGGATCCAATATTGCAGGGGTGCGGCTTGCGCATGAGCCGGCGCTTCGCCGAGGCAGAGCAGGGCAAGAAAAACCGCGAGACCGCAAGAGGGTGTAAGCCTGAACATTCAAATAACCGTCGAAAAGCTTGCGAATTATACCCACCAGACATCATGAATGCCAGCATAGCGACACCATTCTTCCCTGAGTTCCGGGATCACGTTTTTCTGCCAATTTGAACTTCCCCCATGCCGGATTGACCCACCTAAGGGGGCGCGTCAGCACGGAGGCTGTCATGGAGGTCAATTCCGACAAGTTGAATGCCTTTATGGGCAAGATGGTCACCGAATTCGGGGCGGCGATGAATGCGTCGCTGGTCCTGCTCGGGGACAAGCTCGGTCTCTACCGTACCCTTGCCGCCAAGGGACCGATGAACTCGTCCGAGCTCGCAAGCGCCACCGGGACGGCGGAGCGCTACGTCCGCGAATGGCTCGCGAGTCAGGCGGCGTCCGGCTACATCGAATACGATTCCGCTTCGGCAAAATTCTCGATGCTACCGGAGCAGGCGATGGCGCTTGCCGATGAGGACAGTCCGGTGTTCCTCGGCGCGTTCGGCAATGTCATTGCCTCGGCGTTTCTCGACGAGCCGAAGATCTCGGACGCATTCAAATCCGGCAAGGGCGTCGGCTGGAACCGGCGCAGCGAGTGCCTGTTCTGCGGCACCGCCCGCTTCTTCCGGACCGGGTACATGCATCATCTGGTGCAGGAATGGCTGCCCGCGCTCGACGGCGTCGTGGACAAGCTGAAGCGCGGCGCCAAGGTCGCCGATGTCGGCTGCGGGCACGGCGTCTCGACACGGCTGATGGCGGAAGCCTTCCCGAACTCCCGCTTCTACGGCTTCGACTATCACGAGGGTTCGATCGAGGCCGCGCGAAAGGCGGCCACCGAAGCCGGATTGGGCGACCGGGTCAGCTTCGCTGTTCATTCCGCCAAGACCTATCCGGCCGAGGGCTATGATCTCGTCTGCTTCTTCGATTGCCTGCATGACATGGGCGATCCCGTCGGCGCCATCGGCCACGTGCGCGAGACCATGGCAAAGGACGGCACCTGCATGCTGGTCGAGCCGTTCGCAGGCGACCGCCTCGAGGACAATCTCAACCCGGTCGGGCGGGTCTATTATGCGGCGTCGACCATGATCTGCACGCCGGCCTCGCTCGACCAGGAGGTGGGCCTCGCACTGGGCGCGCAAGCGGGCGAGGCAAGGCTGCGCAAGGTCGCGCAAGAGGGCGGACTGACGCGCTTCCGCCGCGCCGCTGAAACGCCCTTCAATCTGATTCTGGAGGCGCGGATCTGATCTTCCGATTCCGGCGCGTGGCCGCGGCATATGCCATGCCGATGCTGCAGCCACGCCCGGCGCCGACACCCTCCCTCGCTCGCGCCGCGACATAAGCTGGCGATCGGACAAGGCGACGCGAGTCCGTCATGACGGGAGGACGACGAAGCCGCTCTCCATGAATTTGCGATGGCGCTGAATGGGGGCCGTGGATCATCGGAGGTGCCTGGCTGTCCGTTGGCGGACAAAGGGTCGACCTGCTCTATCGCAACGCCGACGCTGTCGAAGTCATCATGGAATCCTGTCGGGCCGGCATCATCACCATGGACTACCAACCCGGCCATCCACACGGCTTCTGCTCGGCGATCTGGATGGGCGAGATCGCATTGCCAACCACTGCGCGATCCGCAAGACCTGATCAACCGGTTGAAATCGATCGCGCTGCCCTACCCGCAACCGTTGCGGGATGCCCTGATCCGGCGCTTCCAGTGGGAAATCCTCTTCGGCATCGAGAATGCGGAGCTTGCGGCCGCACGTAACGAGCAGACCCATATCGCCGGATGCGTCTACCGGTCGCTGGCCTGCGTTGCGCAGATCGTGTTCGCACTGAACTAGCGCTATCTCATCAACGAGAAGGGTGCGCTATGGAAGCAGCGCGGTTACCGCTGACAATTCCGCATCTGGACGAGCAGGCGACGGAGATCTGGCGACTGATCGGCAATGGCGCTTTGGCGACCGCCTGCGACGTCTTGCGTCAGATCGACCGGCAATTGAAGGCGCTGACGCGGTCCAGCGAGCAGCAGCCGTGATCTGCTACGCCGTCCTGTCCACCGAGGACGATGTATCCGACGGCGGATATTTGGTCACGGGCACCACGAAGGACTTGTTGCGGACCTGGTAGATGATCTTGCCATTCTGCCCGTCGTCGGTCGCAATCTGCGCCTGGCCGAACATGATGACGTTCTTGTAGACGGTGCCGGTGCCCTGACGGGTGACGCCATCTGTGGTGACGCTGACCTGCGCTTCGTTGCCGTTGACAGCGAGCACCCTGAAGCTCGCGCTCTTGCCATTGTCACTGGAATAGCCGCCCCAGCTTCCCATCAGGCGGCTGTCGGAGGCCGGCGGCGCCTGCTTCTCGAGAGTCGCGGTCTGCTTGCCCGCGCCTGCAGATGACAACAGCACCAGACTCTTGCCGTCCTTGGTGCCGACCGTGACCGTGCCGAAGGTGAGAAGCGAACCGGCGACCTCGCCAAAGCCGCGCTCGGTGCGCCCGTTATGGGTGTACTCGACTTGCGCCCGGGCCCCGCGGATGTTCACGACCTTGAAGCTGACGGGCTGGTTGTTGCCAGCCCAATTGCCCTTCCACTCACCGAGCAGGGAGCTCTGGTGATACACTCGCTCGAGAGCGGGAGAAATCTGGCTGGTGCTCGAGGTGACGATGGCCATTGGGTTGCTCGGCGGATGTGTCTGACAGGCCCGCTTCTTTCGCGCCCCGACAGCAACGTCAGAACCTTATCCGGAAACAAATGAAAGCAGCCGATTAGGGCCACGCAAGGGTAAACGCATGGTTAAAATTCCATCGCCGGCAAATAGGGCAAAAGGTCTCGTCCGGTGGCCGCGCTCAGCGACCCCAGCGGTCCGACCAGATCTTCTCGCCGATCATGCAGTTCACACGCGGCTCCTTGTCCTTCTCCGCAACCCGCATCACGGGACGCTCCGGCATACGGCCCGCAACCTCCATCAAGAGCTTGGTGCGGATGGCTTCCTTGAACTTATCGCGGTCCTTGATCGTGATGACGAAGGAACCGGGGCCGCCGATGACGCAATCCTCATAGTAGAAATCGAGATTGTCGATATCCATAGTCGAGTAGGAGGGTTCCTTGACCATGATCGGCAGGCCGTTGATGACGATACCCTTCTCGATCGCTGCGTCGCGCGCAATCGTGACCGGAGTGCCATTGTTGTTGGGACCGTCGCCGGAAATGTCGATCACGCGGCGCAAGCCCCGATAGGGATCCTCGTCGAACAGCGGCATCGCGAAACTGATCGCGCCGGAGATCGAGGTGCGCGAGGCACGCCGGATCGGCGTCTTCAGGATTTCGGCGGCGACGGCATCGGCGGTCTCCGGTCCGTCGACCAGCCGCCACGGAATGATGATCTTCTGGTCGGTCGAAGCGGCCCACTCGAAATAGGTCACCGCGATCCGGCCGTTCGGGCCCAGCTTCAGCGCCTGCAGGAATTCCTTCGACTGGATCGCCTGCGCATAGCCTTCACGCTGGACCGCGAGCTCGTCCATGTCCATGGAGTAGGAGACGTCGACGGCGAGGATCAGCTCGACATCGACCGTCTGCGCGTCTCTGTCGGCTGCTTGCCGCTGCGGCTGATTTTTGAGTAGCGCCAGTCTGGGCGACTCAAACTTGGGTCCTGGTGCCGCGATGCCCGCGACGTCCCCTCCGGCGAACATGCCGGTCACCAGCACAGCCCCGATCGAGAACAGCAAGCGCATCGCAGCCTCCCGTCGTATGACCTGATGGTGACATGCAATCGCCTTGCCGCAAAGTCCGAAGATCGCTCGCGCTTCACATTCCGGTTAGGCATTTGCCAGTTAGGCATTTGCAGGCGGAATTGCGAAGCAGTACGCAAAGCAGCCGCGATGTTGCCGCGCTCGCGCCGCTGGACTGCGCGATCGCTGGCGCCGGCATGCCGTCATGTGCGGTCCGCTCCCGGACTGACGGGCCACTGGACAGCGCACCTCGCCCACTTGTCCGGCGCGATTTCCATGTTAGGCTGGCCGGACAGATGGGGATGGAGTCCCCCGACAACCGCCCGGCGGCCTGTGACCGTAGTGGGCTGATGACTCCTGCTTGAGGAGAGGCAATTTCTAGGCCTCTGCCTTCGGCGGGAGCATGGACAAACCCGCCGCCGGCGGGTTTTTTGTTGCCTGGATGAAGGCCGAGGAGAGGTCAAGCAGAGGCCGAGGAGAAGTCCTGGACGTGATGACGACAACACCGAATGCTGCGCGTGCGGGGCTGCCCAGGGGGATCTGGGTGCTCGGTTTCGTCTCGATGCTGATGGACGTCTCTTCCGAGATGATCCACGCGCTGCTGCCGGTCTATCTCGTCACCGTGCTCGGCGCCTCCACGCTCACCGTCGGCTTCATCGAGGGCATTGCCGAGGCGACCGCCTCGATCACGAAGATCTTCTCCGGCGCGTTGTCCGACTGGCTCGGTCGGCGCAAATTGCTCGCTGCGCTCGGCTACGGGCTGGCCGCGCTGACAAAACCGCTGTTCCCGCTTGCCCCCAGCGTCGAATGGCTGGTTGCCGCGCGCTTCATCGATCGCGTCGGCAAGGGCATTCGCGGCGCGCCGCGCGATGCGCTGATCGCCGATATAGCACCTATCGGTCTGCGCGGCGCGAGCTTCGGCCTGCGGCAGTCGCTCGACACCATCGGTGCGTTCGTCGGGCCGCTGATGGCGATCGGCCTGATGTGGTGGACGGCGGACAATTTTACGATGGTGTTCTGGGTGGCCGTGCTGCCGGGCTTCCTGTCGTTCGGACTGATCGCGTTCGCGGTGAGCGAGCCGGAGCCGGACCCCGGCCGGGAGCCGTCAAGGAATCCGCTGAATACCGCTGCGATGCGCCAGCTCGGGTCCGTGTACTGGCGCGTGGTCGCGGTTGGCGTCGTGTTCACGCTGGCACGTTTCAGCGAGGCCTTCCTGATCCTGCGTGCGCAGAATATCGGGCTCAATGCGATGTGGGTGCCGGCCGTGTTGGTGCTGATGAACATCGTCTATGCGTTGTCGGCCTATCCGGCCGGCGTGCTCTCGGACCGGATCAACCGCACCGGCCTGCTCGCGCTCGGCCTCGTCTTCCTCGCCGGCGCCGATCTCGCGCTCGCGCTGCTGCCAAACCTTGGCGGCCTCGCCCTCGGCGTCGTGCTGTGGGGACTGCATATGGGATTGACGCAAGGCCTGCTCTCGGCCCTCGTCGCCGACGCAGCGCCACCGAGCTTGCGCGGCACCGCGTTCGGCTATTTCAACCTGTTCACCGGCCTTGCCTTGCTGGCCGCAAGCGTGATCGCCGGCGCCTTGTGGGATGCCTATGGTCCGGCTGGCACGTTCCTGGCGGGGCTCGGCTTCGCGCTGGTCGCGCTCATGGGACTATTTGCCGTCGGCAACGGGCTGGCAACGGAGGAGAAACGATGACGGGGGGCTGTTCGCCGTGCTGAGCGGAGTGCTTGCGATTATGATCGGCAGCGTGCTGGGCGGCTGTGCGCGCTATTTCATCTCCGGCGCGATCGCGCGGCGGCTGGGCGAGACGTTTCCGTGGGGCACCGTGACCGTCAACGTCACCGGCGCCTTCCTGATCGGCATTTTTGGCGCATTGGCGACCCATCCCGGCTCGGTCTTCGCCGCGCCCGATCCATGGCTGTTCGCGGTCACCGGCTTTCTTGGCTGCTACACCACGGTGTCCTCGTTCAGCCTGCAAACGCTGACGCTGGCGCGCAACGGCGAGGCGATGCACGCGCTCGGGAATCTCGCGGTCTCGGTCGTGCTCTGCCTCGCGGCCGTCAGTTGCGGCTTCCTCCTCGCGGACACTCTGGGAGGCTAGAGGCAGATGAAGTCCCCCTCCTCTGCCGATCGCTGGCGCACCGCGACGCTCTATGCCTGGATTGCCGCCGGCAGCATGGTCGGCGGGCTAACGCGCTATCTGGTCGGGCTCGCGCTCGACACCGGCTCCGGCTTCCCGGTCGCGACGCTGTTCATCAACGCCACCGGCTCACTAGTCATCGGCTTCTACGCGACGCTGACCGGGCCCGACGGCCGCCTGCTGGCGCGGCCCGAGCACCGGCAGTTCGTCATGACCGGGTTCTGCGGCGGCTACACGACCTTTTCAACCTTCAGCCTGGAGACCTTCCGCCTGTTCCACGGCGGCATGAAATATACGGCGCTCGCCTATATCGCGGCATCCGTCATCTGCTGGCTGGTGTCGGTATGGGCAGGCCACATGATAGCCAGCGGCACCAACCGCTTGCGAAGGAGCTGACCATGCAAATCCTTAATCAGGCAGTTTCGCTCCGGATCTTCCTTGGCGAGAACGACCAATTCGACGGCAAGCCGCTCTATGAAGCGATCGTGATGACGGCGCGCGAGCGGCATCTGGCCGGCGCCACCGTGCTGCGCGGCCCGATGGGCTTCGGCAAGTCCAGCCGGCTCCACACTTCCAAGATTCTGCGGCTCTCGGAAGACTTGCCGTTGCTGATCGAGATCGTCGACAGCGAGGACAACATCAATGCATTCCTGCCCATCCTAGATGGCATGATGTCGAGCGGCCTGATCACCTTGGAGAAGGTGCAGGTCCTGCAATATGGTGAGAAGGCCGCGCGCTGAGCGCGCCGGCAGGAACCCGAGCCCGCCATATCCGGGAGGCGGAATGAACGATACCGTTGCCAAACCGAAAACCAGGACGAAGACCAAGGTCGAGCGGCCGAAGCTGCATAAGGTCATCCTGATCAACGACGACTTTACGCCCCGCGAATTCGTCACGATGATCCTCAAGGCCGAGTTCCGCATGACCGAGGATCAGGCCTACAAGGTGATGATCACCGCCCACAAGCTCGGCGCCTGCGTCGTCGCGGTCTTCACCAAGGACGTCGCCGAGACCAAGGCTACCCGCGCAACGGATGCCGGCCGCACCAAGGGCTATCCCCTGCTGTTCACCACGGAGCCGGAGGAATAGTGCACCGGTCCGGCTTTGGTGCTTTTGCGCCCGCTTTCGATTTCGGCGCCGAATCTGCTCTGCCGAATAGTGTATCTATTGGCTGTCAACAGGCGCATGCTGAGCCATCACCGGCTCATCACGGCATCCATCGGTGACTGAGAGAGTCTTTGCGCTCCCGCCCAATGCGGAGCGTCCTATGCAAGACACCACCAAGCGCACCATCCCTCTGAGCAATCGCCTTGCCCAATTGGCAGCCGAGGCTCGCCGTCGCGCAGAGATTGCCCCGCCCGGCGTTCAGCGGGAATCGCTGCTCAAGGCGGCGCGATTGAGTGAAACGGCCTCGCACATTCATGATTGGATAAGCCTGCCTGGCCCCAAAACCCCGAGGTAATGGCAAGCAAACCTTGTCGACCGCCTGTTCACGTCGAGCGACGATCCGGGCCAAGGGCGGCATCCGCCTTCAAATCGCACTTCAAATATAAGTTGTATGAAATGAACTATATTTCATTTTGGTTGTTATAACAGCGTCCCCAAACGAAACGGGGCGGTCAACAGCCAAAGCAGCCCAAATGATGAAATCTCTTGTCGCGTTCGCGATGTTCGCGCTCCTCGGAGTGTCCGTAATGGTGCTGCCCGGTTTTGCTCCGCAAGTAAAAGCGCGCGAAACCGTTGCTTTGGCGAAGGCGGACCGGCTGGCGAGCCTTCCGGTGGCGCGGAATTGCCTGGGCCAGGTCTGGCCGGACTTCGAAGCATCGTGTCTGCGCCGGGGTGAATCCGATGTCAGGGTTCATGAAGCTCGTTTGGTGACGGCTCGCCGCTAGACCAACCATCGCAAAGCGCCGGCCGAGCTTGTCGGATGATCCAGGAAAGTGTCGTGCACAGATGTCAACGCCCCCAACCTCCTTGCCGAACGTTCTCGTCGTCGAAGACGAGATGATCCTGCGCATGCGCGCGGTCGATATCGTAGAGGATGCAGGCTTCTGCCCTGTGGAGGCCGTCAACGCCGACGAAGCCATCTCGATCCTCGAGTCGCGGTCGGACATCTCGCTTCTGTTCAGCGACATCCAGATGCCCGGGACCATGGACGGCCTGAAGCTGGCCCACGCGGTGCACGATCGCTGGCCTGCCATCAAGATCGTACTGGTCTCCGGTCAGGTAAAGCCGTCTGAAACCGAAACGCCGGCGGACAGCCGCTTCTTTCGCAAGCCGCTCGCCGTCGACGAAATGATCTCGCAGTTGCAGACGATGATCGGAGCGGGCGCGCTAAAAATCCTTCCGACCACAACGGATCCCGGGGAAAACCTTGGGGTTGCCCGATCGCCACAGGAATCGGTTCTGGTGGCGGAGAACGACAATCTGCGCCTGTTGCTGGAACAGGCCGACACCGACGCCAAGGTCCTGCTCGCTCAAGCCGGCATCGAAGCCCACGAACGCGAGGCGGCCGACAAGTTGCAAAAGCTCATCCTCGGAGAGCTGCATCATCGCATCAAGAATACGCTTGCGACGGTGAGCGCAATCGCAGCCCAGAGCTTCCGGGCCGCAATCAATCTCGAGCAAGGCCAAAAAGCCATGGATGGCCGCTTGCTGGCGTTGGGGCGCGCCCACGACCTGTTGATACAGGTCAGCTGGTCCAATGCGAGCCTCACTCATACCCTGAGCGGCGCCACCGATCCCTATGACGGTCAGGGAGGTCGACGATTCCATTTCAATGGGCCGGATCTCCGGATCACATCCGGTGCCGTGATAGCGCTCGCGATGACGTTCAACGAGCTCTGCACCAACACGACGAAGTTCGGCGCACTGTCCAGTTCCTCCGGACATGTCGAGATCGCATGGACGGTGGACGAGATCGAGCAAAGGCTGCGCCTGAAGTGGAGCGAAAGCGGCGGCCCCGTGGTGGCGCCGCCGACACGACGGAGCTACGGCACCCGGATGATCGAGTCGCTCGGCCAGCAACTGAACGGACAGGTGCGGCTGGCCTACGAACCGTCCGGATTTGTCTATCAGCTGGATGTACCGCTGAAGTCGGTGATGGCGTCGAACGCCTGAATTCTGCTCACCAGGCTGACGGCGGCGGACATCCGAGGATGACCTCAGGCCATCACCACCGGCGTCTCCTCCGTCAGCCCGTACACGCGCTGCGCCTTGGAAAAGCCCGCGATCGGGAATTCGCCGAGCTCGTGCCAGTCGTGGTGGCAGACATTGGCGAAGCCTTCTGAGGCCACGACGGTCCGCCCCAGGCGACCCGTGATCTTCTCCAGCCGCGCAGCAAGATTGACCGCGGGGCCAATGCAGGTGAAGTCGAGGCGGTTGCCGCCGCCAATATTGCCGTAGAGGATGTTGCCGACGTGGAGCGCCACGCCGAAGCGGAAGCGCTCGACGACGTCGCCGACAGGATATGCGAGCGCCTCGACACTGGCGCGAGATTCGCGCGCTGCCTCCAGCACCCGCGTGCAGACATGCGCGGCATCGCCGACATATTCGTCGATCGGGAATACCGCGAGCAGGCCGTCGCCCATGAATTTCAGCACCTCGCCGCCATGGCCGCGGATCGCGGCAACCTGGCAGTCGAAATAATGGTTGAGGATCTCGACCACGGTCTCGGCCGGCAGCCGGTCCGACAGCGCCGTGAAGCCGCGCAGATCGGAGAGCCAGATCGCAGCCTGCATGGTGTCGTTGTGGCCGCGGCGGATCTGACCGCCAAGGATGCGCGCGCCGGCACGATTGCCGACATAGGTGTCGAGCAGCATCTCGGCGGTGCGGCGCAGGCTGATGATCTCGGTGATGCGCGCGAGCGGCTTGACGATGGTGTGAATCGCCGCGATGTGTTCATCGGTGAAGCCGCCTGGATGGCGCGTTGTCCAGCTCGTCGCGTGGACCGAGCCGTCGAGAAACTGCATTGGCGTCGCGACGTAGTCGGTTACGCCTTCGGCACGCATATCGTCGAAAAAAGGGAAATGCTTGCTGCCGGGATCGTCCATGCGTCCCCGCACCTCAAGTCCCTGCTCGAACACGACCCGCAGCGGACTTCTGGCGAATTCCGGCGTCTCCAGGATCTCGAAATCGACCGTGCCGATCTCGACCTCCTCGCCTTCCCGCCAGATGAAGTTGCGACCGAAAATTTCGGGATGCAGCGTGCGGATGAAGATGCCGAACCGCCATAGCGGCAGACCGGCTGCAACCATCCGTTCGCAGGCTTCGGCCGTCATCTCGGCCGGGGCCTTCGACGACCAGGCGCCGTCGATCAGCCAGTTGGTGATACGTTGGAGCTCGGAGCTTTCCATGCGCGCATTTGCGGACGAAGTTGTGGGATCGTCAAGCTGCGCGGTGGACTAGTGGCGCGATACAAGCGCCCTGCGGAACGCTAGCGCCCGACCTGGCCGCGGTCGCGCAGGAAATGATCCGCCAACACGCAGGCCATCATGGCTTCGCCGACGGGGACGGCGCGGATGCCGACGCAGGGATCGTGGCGGCCCTTGGTCATGATCTCGGTGTCGGCGCCGTTGCGATCGACGGTGAGACGCGGCTGCAGGATCGACGAGGTCGGCTTGACGGCGAAACGCACCACCACCGGCTGCCCCGTGGAGATGCCGCCCAGCACGCCACCAGCGTGGTTGGACAGAAAACGCGTGCCGTCATTGCCCGTGCGCATCTCGTCGGCATTCTCTTCCCCGGTGAGTTCGGCCGCGCCGAAGCCGGCGCCGATCTCGACGCCCTTCACCGCATTGATGCTCATCATTGCGGCGGCGAGCTCGGCATCGAGCTTGGCGTAGATCGGGGCGCCAAGGCCAGCCGGCACACCTTCGGCGACGACCTCGATCACCGCGCCGATCGAGGAGCCGCTCTTGCGGATGCCGTCGAGATAGGTCTCGAAGAACGCGGCCTTGTCCTTGTCCGGACAGAAGAACGGGTTTTTCGCGATCTCGTCCCAGTCCCATTTCGCGCGGTCGATCTTGTGTGGCCCCATCTGCACCAGCGCGCCGCGCACCTTCACATCGGGCAGCACCTTTCGAGCGATCGCGCCGGCGGCGACGCGCGTCGCGGTCTCGCGCGCCGAGGAGCGGCCGCCGCCGCGATAGTCGCGCAGGCCGTACTTCGCTTCATAGGTAAAGTCAGCGTGGCCAGGCCGAAACTTGTCCTTGATCTCGGAATAGTCTTTTGAGCGCTGGTCGGTGTTCTCGATCAGGAGCCCGATCGGCGTGCCCGTCGTCACCTGCACGCCGGTCTCCGGATGCGCCATCACGCCGGAGAGGATCTTGACCTGGTCCGGCTCCTGACGCTGGGTCGTGAAGCGCGACTGGCCGGGTCGGCGGCGATCAAGATCACCCTGGATGTCGGCCTCGACGAGCGGGATCATGGGCGGGCAGCCGTCGACCACGCAGCCGATCGCCACCCCATGGCTCTCGCCGAAGGTCGTGACGCGGAACATGTGGCCGAAGGTGTTGAAGGACATCCGTATCTAGCTCGTAAGTCAGTGCTGACTTAACTCGCCCTGAAATTGGGGTCAAATGCCTACACGGTCGTCATGGCCGGGCTTGTCCCGCCATCCACGTTCTTGGCCCACAAGCGCAAAAGGGCGCCCCGGGCATGACGGCGCAGGACGCGCAAGCGAACCGGCTTAACTAAACTTCTCCAACCGCCCGTCGCGGAACACGTAGACGGCGCCCTGCTCGATATAAAGTTCGGCGGCGCTCGCCGGCGTCTCCAGGCCGAGTGAAACCATCAGGGCCCGGCAGGTCCCACCATGGGCGACCGCGACGGTGTCGGTCCGGAGTTGGTCGTACCAAGCGCGCACGCGGACCTGCACATCGGCGTAGGTCTCTCCGCCCGCGGGGCCCACCGTCCATTTGTCGGCGAGGCGCCGGGCGTAGATGTCGGGATCGGAGGCCTCGCTCTCGGCCAGCGTCAGTCCCTCCCAGGTGCCGTAGCCGATCTCACGCAGGCGATCGTCGAGCGTATAGCCCGCAGTCGGCAGTTCGAGCTTGCTCCGCGCCAGTTCCATGGTCTCTCGTGCGCGGCCAAGCGGACTCGACACGTAGGGTAATGCGGCCTTGTCGCGGTCCTCGCGCTTGAAGAGATCGGCGAGAATGCCGCCGGCCTGCACCGCCTGACCGCGACCGCGTGCGTTCAGCGGAATGTCCTTGATGCCCTGAAGCCTCCCGAGCGCATTCCACTCGGTCTCGCCGTGGCGAAGGTAATAGATCGTGGGGACGGGCATTGCTGGGTGAAAAGTTAGTCCTTCCCGCCGAACGAAATGTCCGGCGCGTCCGGGCGCTTCATGCCGAGCACGTGATAGCCGGAATCGACGTGGTGCACCTCGCCGGTGACGCCGCGCGAGAGGTCGGAGAGGAAATACAGCGCGCTGCCGCCGACGTCTTCCGTGGAGACGTTGCGCCGCAGCGGTGCGTTGGCCTCGTTCCACTTCAGGATATATCTGAAATCGCCGATGCCGGACGCCGCGAGGGTCTTGATCGGCCCCGCGGAGATCGCGTTGACGCGGATATTCTTCTCACCGAGATCGACGGCGAGATAACGCACGCTCGCTTCGAGCGCCGCTTTCGCGACGCCCATGACGTTGTAATGCGGCATCCACTTCTCGGCGCCGTAATAGCTGAGCGTGATGAGCGAGCCACCGTCGGTCATCAGCTTCTCGGCGCGCTGCGCCACCGCCGTGAACGAATAGCAGGAGATCAGCAGGGATTTCGAAAAATTCTCCTGCGTGGTGTCGACGTAGCGGCCGTCGAGTTGCTCGCCATAGGCGATCGCATGCACCAGAAAGTCGATCTTGCCCCACTTCTCCTTCAGCACCGCGAAGGCCGCATCGATGGTCGCAGCATCGGTGACGTCGCAATGGCCGAGCACGAGCCCGCCGATCTCGGCGGCGAGCGGCTCGACGCGCTTCTTCAGCGCATCGCCCTGATAGGTGAAGGCAAGCTCCGCGCCGGCCGCGTGGCATGCCTTGGCAATGCCCCAGGCGATCGAGCGGTTGTTGGCAACGCCGAGGACCACGCCCCGCTTGCCCTGCATCAGACCTGAATTCTGCGCCATTTTGCTAACGTCCCGTCGAGCTCCCGGTGAGGTTTGGAGGTACACCAGCCCTCCGTTGCGGTACAGTCCTAATACGCGGCGTTAACGCTGTTTCAAGCGCCGGAATAGCCGTTCCGCTCGGGTGTTATGATCGTTGTGGCGCTCGCGCCGACATCAGGACGTCAAGACCGCAATGAGTGCGTTTCGCCAGAGTGTTGAAGCCATGATCCCGGCGTTGCGCCGCTACGCCCGCGCGCTCACGCGCGAGGCGGATGCGGCCGACGATCTGGTGCAGGATACGCTGGTGCGGGCGCTGCGTTCGGAGCGTCTGTTCCTCGGAGGCGACGTCAGGAGCTGGCTCTATACGATCCTGACCAACCTCAACAAGAACCGGCGGCGTTCGCTGGCACGACGGCCGCAATTCATGCAGCTGACGGAGAACAACCCGGATGCCAGCGGGACCGAAGCCGAAGGGCGCGATATCGAGAGGGCGCTGGCGACGCTCGTCGAGGAGCAACGCTCGGTGCTGCTCCTGGTGATGCTGGAGGGCATGAGCTACCGCGAGGTCGCCGACATCCAGGGCGTGCCGATCGGCACAGTGATGTCGCGCCTGGCACGCGCCCGCGCCCACGTCAAAGCCTCGCTGGAGGGCGAGCGCCCGGCGCTCAGGCGGGTGAAATGATGGCAGGATTGATGCATCGCGCCGGTCGTTTCTCCTGCATGGCGCGGAAAGCGGCGCAGTTGAACCACGAAGAACATTTTGGGCCGCAGAGCCAGAGACGATCGATATGAACGACCGCAAGATCCCAGTGACCGAGGACGAACTGCACGCCTATGTTGACGGCGAGCTGCCGGCCGAGCGCCGCGCCGATGTCGAGGCCTGGCTTGCCGCGCAGCCCGAGGATGGCGAGCGCGTGCAGTCCTGGCGCGCCATGGCCGAGATGCTGCACGCCCGCTACGATTCCGTCGCCCAGGAGCCGGTGCCGGCGCGGCTCGAGCTCGAACGGCTGGAGCGCCGCCCGCGGCACTGGCTCTATGGCGCCGCCGCGGCTGTGCTGGTGGCCTTCATGGCCGGCGGCACCGCCGGCTGGCTGGCGCACGGTGCCGCCAACGCGCCCTCGACTTTCCAGAGCTTTACGACCGACGCACTCGACGCCCACCGCCTCTATGTCGTCGAGGTTCGCCATCCCGTCGAGGTCGGCGGCAACGAGCGCGACCACCTCCAGGCCTGGCTGACCAGACGCTGCGGCTGGACCGTGTTTGCTCCGAACCTGGAGGCGAGTGGACTAAAGCTCGTCGGCGGCCGGCTCTTGCCGGGGCCGAACGGCCCGGCGTCGTTCCTGATGTATGAGGGCGCCTCGGGCGAGCGGTACACGATCTACACCGCCAAGACCGAGAATGGCGCGACGCAGATGCGGTATGCCAGAACGGACAAGGACGGGGCGCTGTTCTGGTCGGAGCGCGGTGTCGGCTACGTCGTCAGCGGTGGCGGCGACCGGGACCGGCTGACCAAAGTGGCGCAGGCGGTCTACGACCAAGCAGAGAAAAGCGGCACCTAGACAACCACGCAAACGCGGTGCCTCGATTCCGACATTGAAAATTTGGAATGAAGACATCGGCGCGTCTCATTATCGCACCGGATGATCACGCGAAAATGAGCAGCGTTCGATCCGCCGATCGACGCGGGCGGCCTCGATTGGGGTTTTTGGTACCGCGCTGGTCCCCCTCTCGAGGCCGCACCTTTTTATCGGCTGCCCCGCCGGACAGCCGACACGTCGAGCACGTGAGCCAAGAAGGGCTACCACGCCTCGGGCATATGATGAGCATCATCTCGATGCACGACGCTCTCAGTCTTTAGGAGAACCCCTCACACTTTCCGGATCACACTTAGCCAAGCCCGCTACGTGGATTGTAGGGGCGCTGCTCCCGCCACTTTTCCATCAATGCTTCAAGCTCGGCGTCGTTCCCGTCCGGTAGCATAATCCTGACGGTGACGAAGAGATCCCCGGTTCCACCAGTTTTTGGCAATCCTTTGCCCTTGAGGCGGAAGGTCCGGCCGCTGGAGGTGTTTTGCGGAACCGAAAGCTCTACGGCATTGCCGAGGGTGGGCACGCGGACCTTGCCGCCAAGCACCGCCTCGTAGAGCGTGACCGGCAGGTCGATCCTGAGATCGGCGCCCTCGATCTTGAAGAACGGATGCTGCGCGATGCCGATCGTGATCAGGAGATCGCCCGGCGGGTGGCCCTGAGCGCTCTCGCCCTGCCCCCGCAACCGGATCTGCTGGCCTTCGGTCACGCCGGCCGGAATCTTGACGTTGAGCTCCTTGCCGTTCGGCAGCCGGACGCGCTTCTCGCCGCCCTTCACCGCCTCCTCCAGCGAGACGGTCATGGCGACATTGACGTCGAGATCGAGCCCGATCCCGCCGGTGTCGAATTCGAACTGGGCACCGCCGCCGGCCCCTGGGCGCGGACGCGGCCCTCCTCCGAACATGCTGTTGAGGATGTCCTCGAACGCGCCGCCGCCCGGACCAGGGCCCGCGCCGCCACCGCGGAACGTATAGCTCTCGAACCCGCCGGGACCCGCGCGCCCGCGCGGCCCACCGCCGCCGCCCGGAAAACCCTGGAAGCGCGGCTTGCCGTCGGCGTCGATCTCGCCGCGGTCGAATTGCTTGCGCTTGTCCTCGTCGCCGAGGATCTCATTGGCCGTATTGAGCTCAGCGAAGCGCTCGGCCGCCTTCGGGTCGTTCTTGTTGCTGTCGGGATGGTGCTTCTTGGCAAGCTTGCGATAGGCGCTCTTGATCGCGGCAGCGTTGGCGCTCCGCGGCACCCCCAAGACCTCATAGGGGTCGCGCATCCGTCACGTCTCCTTCAAGAAATCGAATTGTTCAAAGGGCTCCCCGCCCCAACTGAGCCTCATGTGGGGGGCGAGTGGTATTTTTGCAACTAGCCTGGTGAAGCGATTCCTAGCTCCGCCACGGCTTTAGCGTATGAATCTCCCAACTGCCACGGCTGCTTTGGCAGCCCGCGCCCTGGAGCCAGCTTTCGGTGCTGCCATTGACGTAGCTCGCCAGGAAGTCGCGGCACTTGCGGCCGTCCTCGGCGGCATAGGATTGCGCGATCGGCGTGACCGAACCGCGCGCCCCGGTTTCCGGATTCTCCCAATGCTGGCTGGAATCCTTATCGTTCTTGCTGAGCACGTCGGAGGCGGCGTTGCGGGCAAAGGCGAGATCGGTCTCTGTCGGTGCCGCCACCCTGGCCGGCATTGCGATCGAGCCGGTAAGGTCGCTGTCATCGGCCTTGGCGTAGGCACTCTTGTCGTTGCGGGAAAAGCTGCAACCGCCGGTGCCGAGTCCGATCAGAATGATCGTCATGACGAAGCCGGACGGCCGGATCGCCGATAGGCCAACGCGTCCCCATACCCTATATAGGGCGGTAGCAGACAACAACGCGTTTTGGACCGCAGGACGCAACTCGGACCCCAGACATGACCGACACGACCTCGATGAAACACCAGACACCCTTAACATCCGGTGATTTCACCGCCGCCGACGAGCCGTTTGCGCTGTTCGAGGCCTGGCTGAACGAAGCCATCAAGAGCGAGCCGAACGATCCGAACGCCATGGCGCTCGCGACCGTCGATCCCGACGGCCTGCCGGACGTGCGCATGGTGCTGATGAAGGGCTTCGATACCGATGGTTTCGTCTTCTACAGCCACATCGCCAGCCAGAAGGGCCGCGAACTCGCCGCAAATCCTAAGGCGGCGTTACTTTTTCACTGGAAGTCGCTGCGCCGTCAGGTCCGCATCCGCGGCAACGTGACGCCGGTGACCGAGGCCGAAGCCGACGCCTATTTCGCCACCCGTCCCAAGCAGGCGCAGATCGGCGCCTGGGCGAGCAAGCAGTCGCAGGAGCTCGAGAGCCGCTTCGCTTTCGAGCAGGCGATCGCCAAGGTCGCCGCCAAGCACATGATCGGCAAGGTGCCGCGTCCGCCGGGCTGGAGCGGCTGGCGTATAACACCGTCGCGTATCGAGTTCTGGCACGACCGCCCGTTCCGCCTGCACGACCGCATTGAATTTCGCCGTGACGCGGCCGGCCAGAAATGGTCCAAGACGCGAATGTATCCCTAGAACTTTGTTCGAGAATGATCCCTTCGGAAAACCGCTGCACAGTTTGCGCTAACGCGGCCCTCCGGGTCCGGATCATGCTCCAGCCTGAAAGATGTCCATGCCGCAGTCGTCCAATGCGCCGCGCCGTACGCTGCTCCTGACCGGGGCGAGCCGCGGCATCGGCCATGCCACCGTGATCCGTTTCTCCTCGGCCGGCTGGCGCGTGATCACCTGCTCGCGGCATCCGTTCCCGGAGGATTGTCCCTGGGACGCGGGCCCTGAGGACCATATCCAGGTCGACCTCGCCACCCCCGCAGATACCACGCGCGCGATCTCCGACATCCGCGACCGTCTCGAAGGCGGCATGCTGCATGCGCTGGTCAACAACGCCGCGATCTCGCCGAAGGGGGCCGGCGGCTCCAGGCTCGGCTCGATCGACACCGACCTCGACACCTGGACGCACGTGTTCAATGTCAACTTCTTCGCGCCGATCATGATGGCGCGCGGGCTGATCGAGGAATTGAAGGCGGCCAAGGGCTCTGTCGTGAACGTCACCTCGATCGCGGGCTCGCGCGTGCATCCCTTCGCGGGCGCGGCCTACGCCACCTCGAAGGCCGCGCTGGCGTCCCTGACGCGCGAAATGGCCTCCGACTTCGGCCGCGTCGGCGTGCGCGTCAACGCGATCGCGCCGGGCGAGATCGACACCTCGATCCTGTCGCCGGGCACCGAGAAGATCGTCGACCAGCAGATCCCGATGCACCGGCTCGGCACACCGGACGAGGTCGCCAAGATCATCTACGTGCTGTGCACGGACACCAGTTCTTACGTCAACGGCGCCGAGATCCACATCAACGGCGGCCAGCACGTGTAGGCTACCGCGTCATTGCAAGCGCAAGCGAAGCAATCCAGACTGCCTCGGTGAGGACAGTCTGGATTGCCTCGTCGCTTCAGTGCAAAATTGCTTCGCAATTTTGTCGCGAGCTCCTCGCAATGATGATGCTGGAAATTACGCCGGAGAAGCAAGGCGATCCAGACAACGCCGCCGCAAGACCTGGATCGCCCTTAGCTTTCCGTTCCTCAATCGAGTCGAATCCGACGTGACCTCTCGCGTGGCTGCGGAGCGGCCGTGCTGATTGCAGTCGAGCAATCGTCGTCGTTCTCGCCGTCGAGCAGCGGAGCACCACAGTGCCGGCACATGCGCGCCGACATCGACGACGCCTTGCCGCTCGTCGCGACGTGGCGATAGCTCGCCAGATCGATGACGTTGGGGGGCGTCGTTATGTGTTTTTCAACCATGGCTGTTCCTCGCGGCTTACCTGCTCCTTATCGCAGACAAGTTTCGCGCAAACGTTCAGCCCACCGCTCAAATTTTACCGGAGGAATTGGGGCGGCGAGCACACATCGCCGTGCGGCCGCAATCCCGCTCTATTCTGCGACACCAGACACTGTGTCTCTGCGTCCGGCGTAAGGTCTCGGTCACTATTACAGCCACTTCTTCCACTTGAATATCCAGTACGGAACGATCGCCGCAATCAGCATCAGCACCAGCGCGAACGGATAACCGTGCACCCATTCGAGTTCCGGCATCGACTTGAAGTTCATGCCGTAGATCGAGGCGATTAGCGTCGGCGGCATCAGGACAACCGCCATGACCGAAAACAGCTTGATGATGTTGTTCTGCTCGAGATTGACGACGCCGAGCATGGCGTCGAGCACAAAGGTGATCTTGCTGGAGAGATAGGAGGCATGATCGGTCAGCGAGACGACGTCACGCTGCATGGTCTTGAGCTGCTCGCGCATGTCCTTCGACCATTTCACGCCCTCCACCACCGCGGAAAGGAAGGCGACGACGCGGCCGATCGAGACCAGGCTCTCGCGGACCTTGGAGGTCAGATCGCCCTTGCGGCCGATCGAGATCAGGATTTGCGAATATTGCTTGGCGTGACCGTGGCGCTCGCTCTCCGGCTCGAAAATGTCATGGGAGACCTGATCGATCTCGGCGCCGCAGCGCTCCAGGATGTCGGCGCAGCGGTCGATCACGGCATCGAGCAGCTCCATCAGCACCATCTCGCCGGTGATGGCCGGTGTGCAGGAACGGGCCAGCTTGGCCTCGACCAGCGCAAAGGGCTTGGGCTGGTCATAGCGCACCGTTACCAGGCGGTGGTCGCCCAGAATGAACGTGACCGCCGTGGTCCTCGGCATATCGGTATCGGATTGGCACATCAGCGTCGCGGTCATGTAGCGCGCGCCGTTCTCCATATAGAGGCGGCTCGAGATCTCGATCTCCTGCATGTCCTCCCGGGTCGGGATTGCGATCCCCGAGAGCTTCTCGACGGCTTTGTCCTCGGCCGCGGTGGGGTTGACCAGGTCGATCCAGACCGCATGCTCCGGGACTGCTGCGAGATCCTCGATGACGGCCTTCTTGAGGGAGGACTCGAAGGGAACGAACACAGAAAACATGCACAACTCCAGCAGGGGCCTGCGACAGACTGACAGCGCTTAGCGCGATTCTGACAAGTTGATGATGACAAGCACATTAACGGAGCGTTTGCATTTGTGGCGACGCCATGGCCCAACTGTGGCACGGAATCGACACTTACGACCGTTTTGCCCAAAAACCGGCGCTGGCCCGCAAAACTTGCGGCAGAAAAGCCACAGGTAAGGTCTTGCAGCGCGGGAGAAGCGTCGTGAGGCTGGAATTGTGGCAGATTTCAACGATAATGGGGCCAACGGAATCGTGGAATTGGGCTTACTCAAGCTCCACGAAAGCTTGTTGTTGTCGATTGGAACCAAATCATGTCGTCGCTGAAAGTTACGCTGGGTATTTTGGCCGCTGGCCTGATGCTGTCGGGCTGCATGCAGGCCACGCATTTTGAAGCGACCGACACCAAGGCCTTCAAGCCGAAGGACAAGGAACTCCTTGCCAAGGTTCGGTACGAGAACACCCCGGTCGCAGAGCCGTTCCGCCGCGCCATCGTTGAGTACCACCGCAAGGAATCGCCGGGCTCGATTGTGGTCGATTCCGACAACCATTACCTCTACTACGTTCTGGATGGCGGCAAGGCGATCCGCTACGGCATCACCGTCGGTGAAGAAGCCATGGCTTGGTCGGGCATCGCCAAGGTGGGCAGCAAGACCGAGTGGCCGGCCTGGCACCCCACCCCCGGCGAAATTTCGCGCCTGGGCGTGCCCACCTTCGTCGCCCCCGGTCCGGACAATCCAATGGGCTCCCGCGCGATGTATCTCTACTCCGGCGGCAAGGACACATTGTTCCGCATTCACGGCACCAACCAGCCGGAATATATCGGCGCGTCGATCTCGTCGGGCTGCATCCGCCTGACCAACGAGGACGCGATCGACCTCTATGATCGCGTCAAGGTCGGCACCCTCGTTGTGGTGCTCGAGCCCAAGCATGGCGACTCGCCCTACAATTCACGGCTTGCGCTCGGCGGCAGCCAAACTGGCCAGGCGGGCAGCTACTGATCAGGTACCTGATCTCTGACATTCAAAAGCGCCGGTCTCACCGGCGCTTTTTTGTTGCCGGCTTGTGCGGCCGGGCTTTTTGGCCGTCGGCCGCCGGCTTGTCCGGGGAGGCAGCCGACTTCTCCGACGCCTCGTCGTCAATTCCTTGCTTCGTCTCGGGCTTGGCCTCGGGCTTCGCTTCGGGTTTGGCCGCGACCTCACGCGGCGGCGCCTCCTCGGGCCGTTCCGCCGGCAGCAGCGGGGCAACCTGCGGCAGCGGATCCCAGACGTTCCACTGGCAGATCCGGTAGTCGTTGCGCCGCTGCGCGAGATCGAGATGGATATGGTCCTCGTGGTACCAATCCGAGCCGGGGCCGAGCACGGTCGAAAAGCGCGAGCAGACCGAATGCAGCACGCGCTCGCGCACCTCGCGCGGCATGGTGCGGTCGGTCAGGCCGATCGACTGCCCGTTAGCGAGCTTGATGGCGCGCACATCGATCGCATTGGCCTTGCCGTGCTCGGACAGCATGGCGCCGACGACGCGGTTGCGGCCACGACACTCGAAGCTGTCGAAATTGTCGAGATCGCTGATGGTCGAGCCGAGGCTCGCGGCCAGCGGCACCACGTCCTTGCGCACCCAATCGGCGATTGCGGATGCCATGGTGCAGCGGAGGATCGCCGCCGGCTTGACCGCCACCTTGCGCTTGTCCGGCAGCACGATGGCCTCGAGCCGCACCAGATCCTCGCCGCCACAGGCGCCGGGGCCGCGGATATCCGGGATCGAAGGCGCGATCGCGATCTCCTCGGTCAGCGCGAGGCGGCACGCCGAGGCCTGCTTCTCGGGCGGCGGCGCGGCTTCGGCGGGCTGGGCGGCGCCAGGTTTGTCCGCGGAAGGCTTGTCTTCGGTCTCCGCAGGAGCCTCGTCCGATGCCTTGGCCGACCCCTTGGGGGCCTCCTCGGGGCGAGGTCTTGGGAGCGGGATCCTGCCAGAGATATTGGCAGAATGAACCGTGGCGCGCGGCCGTGGTGCCGCAATACCAAAGATGTCCAGCGGGGACCCATATTTGCGCGCCTCTGCCCGATCCGCGAGCCCGAGCGCGACGGTAACCATTGCCGCGCCGACGGACATATAGCCGCGATAAGACCATTTGCGGCGAAAGGCGGGCAGGCTAAAACTCATGACAATTCTTTGGCCCAACGCTGAGAGCGACAATCCGCCCAGCGGCTTCTCGGAGGAACGACGGAATGCTTGGTTTGATGCAAGACTGGCCCCTGCTCTGCCACAGGATCATCGAACACGCCGCCAAGATTCATGGCAAGCAGGAGGTCGTGACGCGCTCGGTCGAGGGACCGATCCATCGCACCACCTATGCCGATATCCACAAGCGCGCGCTCAAGGTCTCGCAGATGCTGGAGCGCGACGGCATCAAGCTCGGCGACCGTGTCGCAACGATCGCCTGGAACACCTGGCGCCATCTTGAGGTCTGGTACGGCATCATGGGGATCGGCGCCATCTGCCATACCGTCAATCCCCGCCTTTTCCCCGAGCAGATCGCCTGGATCATCAACCATGCGCAGGACCGCATCGTGATGACCGATATCACGTTCATTCCGGTCCTGGAGAAGATCGCCGACAAGCTGACAAGCGTGGAACGCTATGTCGTGCTCACCGACAAGGCGCACATGCCGCAGACGACGCTGAAGAACGTGGTCGCCTACGAGGACTGGATTGCGGAGGCCGACGGCAAGTTTAAATGGAAGGACTTTGACGAGAACACGGCGGCCGCGATGTGCTACACATCGGGCACCACCGGCGATCCCAAAGGCGTGCTGTATTCGCATCGCTCCAACGTGCTGCACGCGCTGATGGCCAACAATGTCGACGCGCTCGGTACCAGCGCCTCCGAAACCATGCTTCCCGTGGTGCCGCTCTTCCACGCCAACAGCTGGGGCATCGCCTTCTCCGCGCCGTCGCAGGGCACCAAGCTCGTCATGCCCGGCGCCAAGCTCGACGGCGCCTCGGTCTATGAGCTGCTCTCGACCGAGAGGGTGACGCATACCGCCGGCGTGCCCACGGTGTGGCTGATGCTGCTCCAGCACATGACCGCGAACAATCTGAAGCTGCCGGACCTGAAGATGGTGATCTGCGGCGGCTCGGCGATGCCGCGTTCGATGATCAAGGCCTTCCTCGACATGGGCTCGAACGTCCGTCACGCCTGGGGCATGACCGAGATGAGCCCGATCGGCAGCGTCGCGGCGCTGAAGCCGCCGTTCCAGAATGCGACCGGCGAGGCGCGGCTCGACGTGCTCCAGATGCAGGGCTACGCGCCGTTCGCCGTCGAGATGAAGATCACCGACGATGCCGGCAAGGAACTGCCGTGGGACGGCACGACCTTCGGCCGCCTCAAGGTCGCCGGCCCGGCCGTCGCCAAGGCCTATTACCGGGTCGACGCCAACATTCTCGACGAGGACGGCTTCTTCGACACCGGCGACGTCGCGACCATCGACGAAGCCGGCTACATGCGGATCACCGACCGCTCCAAGGACGTGATCAAGTCCGGCGGCGAGTGGATTTCCTCGATCGAGCTGGAGAACCTCGCAGTCGGCCATCCCGCGGTGGCGGAAGCCGCCGTGATCGGCGTGTTCCATCCCAAATGGGACGAGCGTCCGCTGCTGATCGTGCAGCTGAAGCAGGGCCAGCAGGCCAGCCGCGAGGACATCCTGAAGTTCATGGATGGCAAGATCGCCAAATGGTGGATGCCCGACGACGTTGCCTTCGTCGACGGTATCCCCCACACGGCGACGGGCAAGATCCTGAAGACCGCGCTGCGCGATCAGTTTAGGGAATACCGCTTCCCGAACGCGGCGGCGTAGGCCATCTCGGACGTCGTGCCCGGGCTTCGTCCCGCCTGCGGGGCCAAAGCCCCTTCGGCGCGGCGACGGCCCGGACATCCGCGTCCTCATGGCAAAAAGACGTGAATGGCCGGTCAAGCCCGGCCATGACGATGCAGCCTTCTGCGGAACTCTTGAATTTGCCCGCGGGCCGTGGTCTCAACGGCCCATCGTCGTGCCAGATCGGCCGGCACCGTCCCCAAGATCCCGGCAGAGCTGACCCGATGGCCCGCAGGTTTTCCGCTCCCTACCAGTCGGAGCCCGTCTCCAGCCTCGCGAGCTGGGCGCGCAATCTGGCCGTGTTCGCCGTGGTGGCGGTGGTGGTCTCGATCATCATCGTCCGGTTCGGCTTCCTGGAGATGAAGCCGGCGCTCGCGACCTTCTTCGGCGGGCTCGGGATTGCCGCGCTCTCGATCCTGTTCGGGCTCGCCGGCTTCGCCGCGATCTGGCAGAACGGCTCGCGCGGCATGGCGCGCATCCTGCTTGCGTTCCTGATCGACGGCGCGATCCTCGCCTATCCCGCTTATCTCGGCCTGCAATACCGCAAGCTGCCGGCGATCCACGACATCACCACCGACCCGATCGACCCGCCGCGCTTCGACGCCCTGGCCCGCCTGCGCACCGGCGATGGTGCCAATACCGCTGTGTATGCCGGCCTCTATTCGGCCGAGCAGCAGCGTCAATTCTATCCCGATATCGAGCCGATCGAGCTCGAGATTTCAGTCGACCGCGCCTATGCGATCGCGCTTCAGCTGGTCAACAAGCGCAAATGGTTGATCATCGACGAGCGCGCGCCGCAGCCCCCGCGCCGCATCGGCCGCATCGAGGCGGTGGCGCGCTCACCGATCATGGGTTTCCGCGAGGACATCGCCATCCGGGTCGTGCCCGACGGCGAGGATTCCCGCGTCGATATCCGCTCCGCCTCGCGCTATTTCGAGAGCGACCTCGGCAGCAACGCCGCACGCGTGAAGAAATTCATCGACGATCTCAACACCGCCGCCGATGCCGACGCACTCAAGCCGGTGAAGAAGACGCCGGTGGCGCCGCCGAAGGCGCCGGCGAAGACGGTGAAGAAGTGACGGTAGGCTAAGCGTTCGCCATCCGATAGGTCCCGCCGATCACGGGATCGCCGTCCGTCGCCACCACGCCGCGGGCGACCAGGTCTTCCAGATGCGCCAGCACGGAGTAGCCCGCCGCCGTGGTGAGCCTCGGATCGATGCCGATATAGATCGCCCGGACCATGGTCGGGATGTCGGTCTCGCCCTTGGCAAGGCGGTGCAGGATGGAGGCCTCGCGCGCCTTGCGGTGACGGATCAGGAAGCGCACGAAGCGCGGACCGTCCGGAATTTCGGGGCCGTGACCGGAGAAATACACATCCTCCTCGCGCGCGGCGAGACGATCCAGCGATTCCATGTAGTCGATCATCGACCCGTCGGGCGGGGCCACGATCGAGGTCGACCACCCCATCACGTGATCGCCGACGAAGTTGAATTTTCGCTCGGACCAGGCAAAAGCGAGGTGATTGGCGGTATGGCCGGGTGTCGCCACGGCCTCGAGCCGCCAGCCATCTCCTTCGACCACGTCGCCATGGCCGATCCTGATATCGGGCGCGAAGTCGCGGTCGGCGCCGGATTCCGGGTTGTGCTTCTCGCTCTCGAAGCGCGGGCGCGAGGCGCGGTGCGGGCCTTCGGCGTAAACTGGCGCGCCGGTCGACCGCTTGATCCGCGCGGTGTTCGGCGAATGGTCGCGGTGGGTGTGGGTGACGAAGATATGGCTCACCGTCTCGCCGCTGACGGCATCGAGCAGCGCCGCCGCATGCGCCTCGTCGTCCGGACCGGGATCGATGATCGCGACGTTGCCCCGGCCCACGATGTAGCTGACCGTGCCGGTGAAAGTGAACGGACTCGGATTGTTACAGAGCACGCGCCGCACGCCGGGGCGGACTTCCTCGACGATGCCGGGCTTCAGCGGAAAGTCGCGGTTGAACGGGACGTCGTCGTTGTCGGACATGGCTTGCTCGTACCTTGCTGACTTCGTCATGCCCGGCCTCGTGCCGGGCATCCACGTTCTTCGCGTGGTCTAAGACGTGGATGGCCGGGACAAGCCCGGCCATGACGCGATTGGAGAGTTCAGTCGCATCCCACACTGGGGCGGTTTGCTCAGAAAAACGCCTGAATGCCCGTGATCGCGCGGCCCAGGATCAGGGCGTGGACGTCGTGGGTGCCCTCGTAGGTGTTGACGGTCTCGAGGTTATGGACGTGGCGCATCACGTGATACTCGATCGAGATGCCGTTGCCGCCGTGCATGTCGCGCGCGACGCGGGCGATGTCGAGCGCCTTGCCGCAATTGTTGCGCTTCATGATCGAGATCATCTCGGGAGCGAACTTGCCCTCGTCCATCAGGCGACCGACGCGCAGCGAGCCCTGAAGGCCCAGCGCGATCTCGGTCTGCATGTCCGCGAGCTTCTTCTGCACGAGCTGGGTCGCGGCGAGCGGCTTGCCGAACTGCTTGCGGTCGAGCGTATACTGGCGGGCGCGGTGCATGCAGTCCTCGGCCGCGCCGAGCACGCCCCAGGAAATGCCGTAGCGGGCGCGGTTGAGGCAGCCGAACGGGCCTTTCAGGCCGGAGACGTTGGGCAGCAGCGCGTCTTCCGGAACCACGACACCGTCCATCACGACCTCGCCGGTGATGGAGGCGCGAAGCGACAGCTTGCCGCCGATCTTCGGTGCCGACAGGCCCTTCATGCCCTTCTCCAGCACGAAGCCGCGGATCTGGTTGTCGTGCGCGGCCGACTTGGCCCAGACCACGAACACGTCGGCGATCGGCGCGTTCGAGATCCACATCTTGCTGCCGGTCAGGCGATAGCCGTCCGACACCTTCTCGGCGCGCGTTTTCATGCCGGCCGGATCGGAGCCGGCATCAGGCTCGGTCAGCCCGAAGCAGCCGACCCACTCGCCGCTGGCGAGCTTCGGCAGGTACTTCTTGCGCTGGTTCTCGTCGCCATAGGCGTAGATCGGATACATCACCAGCGAGGACTGCACCGAGTTCATCGAGCGGTAGCCGGAATCGACCCGCTCGATCTCGCGCGCGACCAGACCATAGGCGACATAGCCTGCATTGGCACAGCCATATTCCTCCGGCAACGTGATGCCGATCAGGCCGAGTTCGCCCATCTCGTTGAAGATCTCGCGATCCGTCTTCTCTTCGAGATAGGCCTTGGCGACGCGCGGCAGCAGCTTGTCCTGGGCGTAGGCGCGCGCGGTGTCGCGCACCATGCGCTCGTCTTCGGTGAGCTGCTCGTCGAGCAGGAACGGATCGTCCCACTGGAAAGAAGCCGAAGCCGGCTTGTCCTTGGCCTGAGGGCGCGCGGTCATGAAACGTCCTTTCGTCTGGTTCCGTCAAAATTTGCCCGACAAAGTAAAGCGCCGCGGCAACAAGTGCAATTGCGTTGCAGATGTACGGGTCTGCGTGATTCCCGGGGACCCGCGAGGCGCGCCTCGGGGGATGCGCTTCGCGCACCCCTGGATGACAGCGCTAGCTTTCGAGTAGCTCGTTGGCGACGATCTCGATGCCGAAGCCCGAAAGGCCCTTGTAGTCGTGCACCGAGGAGGTGAGATGCCGGATCGAGGTGACGCCGAGATCGCGCAGGATCTGTGCACCGACGCCGACTTCGCGCCACTGGCGGTTGCGGTCGGCCTCGGTCGCGCTCTCATCGGGCAGCGGCGCCACAGGGACACCGGCCGCACCGTCGCGCAGATAGACCAGAACGCCACGGCCCGATTTCTTGAAGTGCTCGAGCACCGCCGCCATGCGCTTGTGGCCGGTGAAGATGTCCTTGACGATGTTCGGCTTGTGAAAGCGTGTCAGGACGTTCTTGCCGTCGCCGACGCCGTTGTAGACGAAGGCGACATGGGCGATGGAATCGAACGGCGAGCGGTAGGCATAGCCCTGCAGCGGCCCGATCGGGCTCTCGGTGACGAAGGTCGAGACCCGCTCGATCAGTTTCTCGCGCACCTGGCGGTAGGCGATCATGTCGGCGATGGTGACGTGCTTGAGCTTGTGCTGGGCGGCGAAGCGGGCGACCTGCTCGCCCTTCATCACGCTGCCGTCGTCGTTCATCAACTCGCTGATGACGCCGACCGGCGGCAGGCCGGAGAGCTTGCACAGGTCGACCGCGGCCTCGGTATGGCCGGAGCGCAGCAGCACGCCGCCGTCCTTGGCGATCAGCGGGAAGATGTGACCGGGACGGGCGAAGTCGTTGGCGCCGGCATTGGGATTGGACAGCGCGCGGCAGCACGAGGCGCGCTCCTCGGCCGAGATGCCGGTGCCGCCGTCGGGCTTGTAGTCGATCGAGACCGTGAATGCGGTGGTGTGCGCTGAGTCGTTGTGGGCCACCATCGGATCGAGCCGCAGGCGGCGCGCATCTTCGCTGGTGATCGGGGCGCAAACGATGCCGGAGGTGTGGCGGATGATGAACGCCATCTTCTCGGCGGTGCAGAACGAGGCGGCGACGATCAGATCGCCCTCGCCCTCGCGGTCTTCGTCGTCGGTGACGACCACGAGCTCACCCCGGGCAAAGGCCTGCAAGACTTCCTGGACGTTATCCGGCATTTCCCAATCTCTATCGGTTATGGCCCGGAGGCTTAGCCGGACTTGAGCCGGGGCGCTAGTGTCCCCGGCGCAACCGCATATGCCGGACCGCAGCCCTGCCCGACGGGCGGCTCGCGTCGGGCCTAAGCCCGGTGAGAAGCCGGCCGGGAGCGGTCAGGGCAGCACTTCGCGCCGCTCGCCGAGCCGCTGATCGAGCTCGGCCCGCTTGTCGGCCAACAGGCCGGCCTGGGCGGCCTCGATCACCGTGAACAGCTCATGGGCGTCGCTGAGCCGGGTCACGGTGACATAGCTGGCGCCAGCCGCGTAGAGTTCGTCTACATCCGACAACAGATCGGCCGTGGCAATGATCATGGCGGTCGGGTTGAGGGTGCGGACGTGGCGGACCAGCTTCTCGTTGCTGGCACCCTTCAGAAGCGCATCCGGGACGCTGAGGATGATCATCTCGGATTTGCCGACGCCGGCATGGAGCAGCGTGTCGGCGCTGCTGATATCGCCATAGATCACGTGCAGGCCGCGCGACAGCAGCGTCTGGTACACATTGGGATTGAAGTCGATCACGGTGATCTGCTCGAGCAGCACCGGTGCCTGCCGCTCGATCTCGGCCAGCAGCGCGCTCGCCGCACGGAAAAAGCCGAGGATGACGATGCGGCGCGCCTCGCCATGGCCCTCGTGTCCTTCCTCGCCGTGGCCATTGCCGTGGTCGAGATCGCGCAGGCCGATCCGCTTCAGGGGACCGATCGCCCAGCGGGTGATCTCGTCGCTGCGGGTCATCACGAAGGTCGAGAGCACCGCCAGCACCACGAAGGCGAAGGAGGCCGCGTTCGCCGTCTGGGCTGCGATGTGGTGGTCGGCAACGCCGGTCTGGATCACCACCAGCGAGAACTCGGAGATCTGCGCGAGATTCAGGGCCGGCAACAGGCTGGCGCGCAGGCCCTGCTTCATCAGATAGAGCGGGACGAAGGTGGTCACGAGGCGGCTCACCACCGTGAACGCCGCGATCATCAGGGCAAGTCCGATCACGGAGAGGCCGGGCACGGGAATGGTCATGCCGAGCGCGACGAAGAACAGCGTGATGAAGAAATCGCGAAGCGTGGTGACCTTGGCCGTGACATCGAGCGCATAGGGAAAGGTCGAGAGCGAGACGCCGGCGATCAGGGCGCCCATCTCGCGCGACAGCGACAGCCGCTCGGCGGTCTCGGCGACCAGGAAGCACCAGGCGAGCGCGCCGAGCAGGATCAACTCGGGGCGGCGGGCGATCTGGTGAAACAGGCGCGGCAGCACGTAGCGGCTCACCAGCAGTGCCGCGGCGACCAGCACTGCGACCCGCCCGATCGAGAGCAGGATCACGCTGATTTCCAGATTGGCAAGGCTCGGCTGCACCGCCAGAAACAGGATGGCGAAGATGTCCTGGAGCACCAGCACGCCGAGGGTGATGCGGCCGGGCAGCGTGTCGAGCTCGCGCTTCTCGTAGAGCACCTTGACGATGATGACGGTGCTCGACAGCGCGCAGGCGACACAGAGGTAAACCGCATCGAACTGTCCGCCCCCGAGCGACAGGCCGATGCCGACGAAGAACAGCACCCCGAGCAGGCAGCCGCCGAGGAGCTGGCCGCCCGCCGCGAACAGGATGACCTTTCCGGCCCGCACGATCTTCTTCAGGTCGATCTCCAGGCCGATCATGAACAGCATGAAGATCAGGCCAAGCTCGGAGATGACGCTGATCGATTCCTGCGACTTGACCCAGCCGGCGCCAAATGGACCAATGCAGAAGCCGGCGATAAGATAGGCAAGGATCAGCGGTTGCCTGGAGAAGTGGGCAAGCAGGCCCAGCATCCAGGCAAACAGGATACAGAGAGTGATGTCGCGAATGAGCTCGTGCATGCCAGATTGGTCCGTTTTGCCGCACCCTAGTGATCGAGTGCGGTGCGGCAAGCAAGCAATTCGTCACATGCGGATGGGGCTCGCCACTGCACTGCTGCTATGCCCCCTCGCCTGCTCCGTGCCCGCAGCCGCTCAATCCAAGGTCAATATCGAACAAAACTTTGCAGATTCCCTCACCGCGCTGCCGAAAGAAGAACTCGCCGTCGCCGGCGGGTTCTACGTGCCCGCCTATTCCAGTGTCGCGATGAGCCAGGGCAAGCTGCGCGTCGACTTCTCGGTGACCTTGAGCGTGCACAACGCCTCCGAGACCCAGCCGCTGGTCGTCAAACGCATCGCCTATTTCGACACCGCAGGCAAGCAGGTCGAGAGCTATCTGAAGGCGCCCGTCGCGTTGAAGCCCCTCGCCACCGTCTCGATCTTCATTCCGACCGACGACGTACGCGGCGGGACCGGAGCCAATTTCCTGGTCGATTGGGCCGCAGCAAGCGAGATCGCCGAGCCTGCTGTCGAGGCCTTGATGGTTGGCGGCGTCGCCAATGCGGATTACGCTTTCATCAGCCAAGGCCGTCCGACCCGGACGGCCGGCAAGAACTAAGGCCGTCTGTCCGCCGGATGCGGGCAAAAGAAATAGGCATGGCCGACGCAACGCCGGCCGGCTCAAAAAGAAAACAACGAGGAACGCTCCCATGACGTCCAGCTTCGATTTTGCGCCCCTGTTTCCCGCAGGGCTGCCGGCCCCCTCTGCGCGCTGGACGGGCCTCGCCAAATACAGTTTTGTCGGCGGCAACAACGACTCCGAGCAGGTGCCGCTCGATGATCTGATCGAGGCGGCCAATCTGGCTCTGCAACGCGAAGGCCGCTCGCTCGCCACTTACGGGCTGGCACATGGTCCCCAGGGCTATCTGCCCTTGCGCGAATTCCTGGTGGCAAAACTCAAGCGCGATGCCGGCATCAACTGCACGGTCGACGATCTCCTGATCGTGTCCGGCTCGCTGCAGGCGCTCGACCTCGTCAACGCCACGCTGCTGACGCGCGGCGACACCGTGATCTTCGAGCAGGATAGCTATCAGGGCTCGCTGAACCGCCTGGCACGGCTCGGAGTCAACGTGATTGGCATTCCCCTCGACAACGACGGCATGCGCATGGACGTGCTGGCCACGACGCTGGCCGACCTCAAGGGCCGCGGCATCCGTCCGAAATACATCTACACCATTCCGACCGTGCAGAACCCGACCGGCAGCATCATGCCGGAGGGCCGCCGCACCGAGCTGTTGCGGCTGTCGGCAGACTACGGCGTGCCTGTTTTCGAGGACGATTGCTATGCCGATCTGGTCTGGTCGGGACAGCGGCCGCCGGCGATCCATGCGATGAGCCCGAACGGCGGCGTGATCCATATCGGCTCGTTCTCCAAGTCGATCGCGCCGGCGCTGCGCGTGGGCTTCATCGTCGCGCCCTGGGATGTGATGTCGCGGATGCTGGCGCTGAAGACGGACGCCGGCTCAGGCGCGCTGGAGCAGATGGTGCTCGCTGCCTATTGCAAGCCGCATTTTTCGACCCACGTGCCGGCACTGACGAAGGCGCTACGGACCAAGCTTGATACGCTGATGGAGGCCGTCAACGAGCAGTTCGGGACGGCCGCCGAGTTCGAGGAGCCCAAGGGCGGGATCTTCCTGTGGGTGAAGCTGCCCGATCAGGTGGATACGCTGAAGCTGTATCAGGCCGCGCTTGCCGCCGGCGTATCGATCAATCCCGGGCCGGAATGGTCGACTGACAAAAACCACTCCAGATCGCGACTGCGGCTGTGCTTTGCGAGCCCCTCGCATCAGCAGATCCGCGAGGGCGTCGCCGTGCTGGCCGAGGTCTGCCGCAGGGAGTTCGGCGTCCCGGCCCGCAGCGCCAATGTGGAGAAGCGAGCCTGAGCCTTCAGACGATCTGGGGCTGGCTGCCGTGGATCGCGGAGGCCAGCCGCAGCAGCAGCACGATCGAGACGTTGCCTTTGCCGGCCTCGATCTGGGCGATGTAGCGCTCGGATATCCCGGAGCGGCGGGCGAGCTCCCGCCGCGACAGGCCGCAGCGCATGCGCGAGGACTTCAAGCGGTCGCCCAGCTCGGCCAGAAACGCGCTCTCGGAATAAGGCGGCACGGCGCAGCTCCCCGGCAGCACCTCGCCTGCGAAATCCCTGACTTGATTCAGCATCGGTTTATCCAATTCCGCCTTGGGGAACGCCATCCTACCGGGGAAACGGACTGCCTCATTGACGCGGATCAAATTCGCGCGCGAATGGCGGTCAGCGTGGACGATGGCGCGCGGGATGCTACACTTCGGAATTCTTTGCAGGTGGGGCCTTTCAGGACATGAGACGTTGTTTGAGCCGCTCGATCGCGGCAGCAGCGCTGTGGGTTGCGTTCACGCCCGCGGCCGGTGCCGAGTCGCTTGCGGCGACCATCGAGCAATGGGGCCTGCTCGGCTCATGGGCGATCGATTGCGCGGCCCGGCCCGACCGCGATAAGGGAGCGCTCTTGACTTACGAGATCCGGAAGGACGGAAGGGTGATGTACCGGCGCAATTTCGGCGAGGCCAAGGACGAAAACGAAGTGGTATCGGCGATGGTCAGCGCCGACGGCCTGCTCAATGTGATGGTGTACTTCCCCTTGCTGCAGCAGACCCGCGAGTTCGGCCTCCTACTCTCGAAGCAAGGCAGCTTGCGCGCAATCTACAATCGCAGTGAGCGCGGCGAGTACACGATCAGGGACGGCAAATACGTCGCCACCGGCGCGCCAACACCTGCACAACAGCGCTGCGATTAACTCACCTGAACAGGCGTTCAGAATTCTCCTGCGATTCCTCCGGAACGTTCCCGCGAATGCGCCGTTTAGATTTGCATTCCATTGGAGGAGGACATCATGAAGAAGATTGGTTATGTGCTTGCCGCTGTCGGCGCGCTCGCGGTTGCATTGCCGACGCTCGCCAGCGCGGAGACGGTAGTGATCAAGCGCGGTGGTCATCATCACGGCATGTATGGCGCCCGCGCCGAATACGGCATGCATCGCGATCGCGGCTGGCATCGCGGCTGGCACCATCGCGACCGCGTCGTCGTGATCAAGCGTGGTCACCGTCATCATTGGGACTAATGCGCAACGCAATATGGAAATGGCCCTTCACGGGGCCATTTTCTTTGCGTGCCTTCTTCCTTCTCCCCTTGTGGGAGAAGGTGGCGCGAAGCGCCGGATGAGGGGTATCCCTCGGCGAATTCAAACTGACAAATGTGCGCGCGGAGAGAGACCCCGCACCAGTCTCGCCGCTGCGCGGCGAGCCACCCTCTCCCACAAGGGGAGAGGGTCCGGCGGTGCGGCCCAGCGTCGACTCTCAGTCCCATGCCGGTGCGAAGCCGGGATTGACGCAGCGCCTGTCCTTCGGCAGCGCGGCGACCTTGTTGCGGTCGGCATCGTCGAGCGTGATCTTCAGCGCGTCGAGATTGGCCTGCTGGCTCTCTCGGCGCGAGGCTTTCGGGATCGCGGCCACACCGTCCTGGTCCAGCAGCCATTTCAGCGCGACCTGCGCCGCAGTTGCATTATGCTTGGCGCCGATCTCGGCCAGCACCTCATCTGACGCGATGCGTCCCTGCGCCAGCGGGCAATAGGCGACCAGCGGGATCGACTTGGCGTTGAGATAGGCCAGCACCTTCGATTGATCGAGCAGGGCGTGGTATTCGATCTGATTGCATGCGATCGGCGCCTTGATGTCCTCGACCGCGATCTTCAGCAGCGCCGTGGTGAAATTGGCGACCCCGATCGCCCGCGTCCGCCCCTCCTGCTTCAGCGTCATCAAGATCTCGAACACAGCACCCCAGTTCGCCGCCTTGGACGGCCAGTGCACGAGATAGAGGTCGACATGGTCAAGCCTGAGCTTGGTCAGGCTGGCGTCGAAAGAGCGGCGGATGGCGTCGGGGCTGAGGTTCTCGTGCCAGACTTTCGTCGTGACGTGCAGCTCGCCCCGCGGCAGCCGGGCCGCGGCGAGCGCCGCGCCGATCGGTTCTTCGTTGCCGTACATCTCGGCGGTATCGATATGGCGATAGCCGATCGACAGTGCGCTCTCGACCGCCGCGCGGCAGGTATCGCCCTGCATGCGGAAGGTCCCGAGGCCGAGCTTGGGCATGCTGATGCCCTGTGTCTTGAGATTATCCATGAACAAGTTCCTGACATCGTTCGGCCCGCCGGAGGCCAGCAGCGATGCTGCGTGAGCAGACTCTTCGGGGATGGAAAAGAGGTGGCGGGAGCGGACAGCATAGTGCGGCAGACGCACGGCGGCCAATCAAGATCGGGTTAGGTGCTTCCTCACCGTCCCCCGGCTTACGGTTTCTTGACCGCGGGCCTACGGTTTTGCAACGTGCCGGATGACGGCTCGGAGCTGACCTAGTGCTTCCAGTTGCAGATGCCGCCGCTGCGGCACGGCCAGGTCTGGATGCGGGTGTCCATCGCCTGCGCGTCGAGCGGATTGCCGTGGCGATGCGCGAGCTTGGTGCGTGCCGCGCCGCGTGGCTGCGCGGGCTTGACGTGCGCGACCTTCGGCTCCGACACGCGCACGCGTTCGGCGGCGACCTTCTTCGGCACGTCGACCGGCTCGGCGCGCGCCTGCGCCTCGTTGCCACCGCGCGCCTCCAGCGCGACAGGCGCGAACCGGGTTTCGGGCCCGAGCCGCTTGGGCGACAACACCGCCTTCGAAAGATCGAGGCCGAGATAGTCGTCGGGCTTGTAGTCGTCAGCGCGCGCAACGCCGCCCCATGCGAGCACGAGGGCAACGGCCATTGCAAAAGGAGCGCTCTTCAGAATCACGGACGCCTCCTGAAATTGATTGTTAAGAGGTAATTTACCTCTATTTAGGAGGCGTCGCGCGCAATTCCAGCGGTCAGCTGCCGCCGTGGTTAAGAAGTTTGGCGGTGTCAGGCGACCTTTCGCGGTGCACCCGTCTCTTCAAGAAACCCCATTAGACGGGTACGGATGATGGTTTCCGCCTCAGCCATGATCCTGTCGACGAGTTCCTTGCAGGTGGGGATGTCGTGGATGAGGCCTGCGACCATTCCGCAGCTCCAGGCGCCGGCGTCCATCTGCCCGTCCAGCATGATCCTGGGATAGACGCCCGCGACCTGGTCGTGGATGTCGTCGATCTTCAGCTTGTCGCCCTTCTCGCGTTCAATCTCGAGCAGGCGGTCGACATTGGCGTTCTTCAGCACGCGCTCGGTGTTGCGCAGGCTCCGCATGATGAGGCGGGTGTCGAGCTCGGTCGCGGCGACCAGCGCGTTCTTGACGTTCTGATGCACCGGCGCTTCGCTGGTGGCGATGAAGCGCGTGCCCATGTTCATGCCGGCCGCCCCCAGCGACAGCGCCGCGACGAGGCTGCGGCCGTCGGCCATGCCGCCGGACGCGACGAACGGAATCTTCAATTCCTCCGCCGCGCGCGGCAGCAGAATCATGTTGGGAATGTCGTCCTCGCCGGGATGGCCGCCGCACTCGAAGCCGTCGACGCTGACGGCGTCGCATCCGATGCGCTCGGCCTTCAGGGAGTGGCGCACCGAGGTGCATTTGTGGATGACCTTGATCCCGGCAGCCTTCAGCGCCGGCATGTAGGCTTCCGGGCTGCGGCCGGCGGTCTCCACGGACTTGATGCCGCCTTCGACGATGGCGGCGATGTATTCCGGATAAGGCGGCGCGGCGAAGGTCGGCAGGAAAGTGAGGTTCACGCCGAACGGCTTGTCGGTCATATCGCGGCAGCGTGCGATCTCTTTTGCCAGCAGCTCCGGCGTCTTCTGCGTGAGACCGGTGATGATGCCGAGTCCGCCGGCATTGGAGACGGCAGCCGCCAGCTCGGCAAAGCCGACGAAATGCATGCCGCCCTGGATGATGGGGTGCTCGATGCCGAACAGTTCGGTGATCGCGGTCTTCACTTAAACTACCTCCCGGGCTTTTGCTTGACGTTCGCGCCAGTCTAGCCGGACTTTTGCGCCGCGGTCATCCTTTCTCTCTCGCCATTTCTCTCAGAACGGCCGTAGGCTCAATGCCCCCGCGCGGGAGCGCCCAGCTTGATCGGGCGCAGCACCGCGGCGGTCGGGATCATCAGCACCGCGATGATCGCGAGCGTCCAGAACACGTCGATATAAGCGAGCAAATCGACCTGCTGCTGCAAGGTGCGCCCAACCCAGGCGACCGCCTGCGAGGCTGCATCACTCGCGTTCGAGCCCTGAGCCTGGAAGAAGCGGGTCATCGTCTCGATGGTCTGCTGATAGCCGAGGTCCGATGGCGCGGCGTGCTCGATCAGGCGGCTCTGGTGGAATTGCTGGCGCTGCGCCAGAATTGTCTGCGCCAGCGCGACGCCCATGGAGCCGCCGATATTGCGGGCGACGTTGATCAGCGCCGACGCCTGGTTGGTCTTGTCGGGCGGCACACCGTCATAGGACGCGGTCGTGACCGGCAGGAACAGGAAAGGAAGACCGAGCGCGAGGAAGATCCGCGACATCGCGGCATAGCCGTAGGTGATATCGCCGGTAAGGCCCGTGAGATGCCACATCGAGAAGGCGACGATGGCGGCACCGAACATGATGAGATATTTCGGCTGCACGCTGCTGACGAGGCGGCCGACCACTGGCATCAGCACCAAGGTCGCGACGCCGCCGGGCGACAAAGCGAGACCGGCCAGCATGGCGGTGTAGTTCAAATCGCTCTGGAGCAGTTGCGGCAAAAGCTGTGTCGTCGAGATCAGCACCGCGCCGGTCGCAAGCATGACCAGGAAGCAGGCGGCGAACTGGCGACGGCCCAGCAGGCGGAGATCGACGATGGGATCCTCCCGCGTCAGCTCCCACGGGATCAGCGCAAGCAGTGACATGGCCGAAAGTACCGCGAAGAACACGATCATGTTCGAGCCGAACCAGTCGTTGCGCTGGCCCTCGTCCAGCACGTATTCGAGCGAGCCGAGCCCGATCGCGACCAGCAGGAAGCCGACATAGTCGACGCGCAGGCCCTTGCTCAGCAGCTTCTCCCTCTCCTCCTCCGCGCCCGAGGGCTCCTTGACCAGCGTGCCGACCAGGAACAGCGACAGCAATCCCATGGGGACGTTGATCAGGAACACCCAGTGCCAGGTGTAGGTGTCGGTGATCCAGCCGCCGAGCGTCGGACCGACCACGGGCGCGACCACGACCGCGACGCCATAGATCGCGAACGCCTGGCCGCGCTTGTGCGGCGGGAAGGAGTCGGCGAGGATCGCCTGCTCGCTGGTCGCCATGCCGCCGCCACCAAGGCCCTGAAGGATTCGGAACAGCACCAGCGCCTGCAGATTCCAAGCGAAGCCGCACAAAAGCGAGGAGACCGTGAAGATCGCAACGCAGATCATGTAGAAGCGCTTGCGGCCGATCACGGTCGACAGCCAGCCCGAGATCGACAGCACGATGGCGTTGGCGACGAGATAGCTGGTGATGACGTAGGTGCTCTCGTCGATGCCGACGGCAAGCCCACCGGCGATGTGGCGCAAGGCAACGTTGGCAATGGTGGTGTCGAGCACCTCCATGAAGGTCGCGATCGAGACGACGAACGCGATGAGATAGGGATTATGACCGCCCGCCGCCGAGCGCTCCGGCGACCAGCCGCCCGCGGATGCACTGCCCTGCGCCGTGTCGGTCATCGCACCCTGGTCCAGGGCACGACCGACATGCCGGGACCAACGGGCAGATCGGCCGGCCAGCTGTCGACCACGATCTTCACCGGCACGCGCTGCACCACCTTGACGTAATTTCCGGTGGCGTTCTCCGCCGGCAACAGGCTGAACGCGGTGCCGGAGCCCGGCTGCACGGAGTCGACATGGCCGGTGAGCTTGCGCGCGGGATAGGCATCGATGCGGATCTCGACCGGCTGACCCGGCCGCATGTCGTTGAGCTGCGTCTCCTTGTAGTTGGCGACGATCCAGACCTCGTCAGGCACGAACATCATCAGGCTCTGTCCGGCTGTCACGAAAGTGCCCTTGGCGCCGCTGAGCTTGACGACGCGGCCGGACTGCGCCGCAACCACGCTGGTATATTGCAGGTTCAGCTTGGCCTGATCGAGCTGCGCCTGCGACTGCTGGAGCTGCGCCCGGGCGCCCTCGAGCTGCGCCTGCAGCGTCTTGATGCCGACCTGCGCGGCCGTCACAGCGGTCTTCGCGCGTTCCGTGTTGGCCTGCTGCGCCTGAAGATCGGAGCGGGTCTGCTGCTGGCGCTGCACGGTGCCGGCGCCCTTCTCGACCAGATCCTGGGCGCGCGCGAATTCCTCCTGCGAGAACTGAAGCTGGGCCTGGGCCTGTTCGAGCTGCGCCTCCGCCTGCTTGATCTGCTCCTGCTGGGAGACGATCTGCGCCTCGACATTGGCGATGTTCGCCCTGGCGACCGCGACCTGCGCATTGGCCTGATCGATGGCGATGCGATAGTCGCGCTCGTCGATCTTGGCGAGAAGGTCCCCGGCTTTGACATGCTGGTTGTCCGTCACGGGTATGTCGGTCACGTAGCCGCCAACCTTGGAGGCCACGGAAAAGCTCCGCGCGGCGACGAAGGCATCGTCGGTGGATTCATAGTGGCGCACCTGGAGCCAATAGAGCACTCCGCCGATAAGGGCCGCGAGCAAGACGATGGTGCCAACGCTTGCCAGCAACCAATGCTCGCGAATCCGCTCTCGCAGCGACGGCGCCTTGGCCGGCTTCGAGTCCGTGGCGTCACGGGCCTGATCAGGAGATATCTTCGGAGCTTCCTTCGCCCTCTGCGGCTGCTCCGCGGACGGTCCACGCTCCCGTGTTTGAGCATCCACGGTGAACACCTTTCTCGGGGATCAAACTGGCGGCAGAGCCGCCAAGGCCGGCACACGCGCCGCGAGCCCAACTGCAACTCCTGATCATGGTTCCGCTTGTTGCGAGCACCATCGCGTTCGTGAACGCCCTGCCCAAAAAGCGAGCGCGGCACAGTGCATGCCGCGCTCGCCTCGATATCTCATGGGAAGCGCACCCGGTCTCAGTGCGTCTTCGTCGCGTGCCATTTCTCGAGATCGGGTTTCACCTCGTCCGATCCCTGCTCCTTTTCCGGAGTGCCCTTCCAAGGCTTGTCCGTCTGCTTGTGCGAACCCCAGTCGCTCTGCTGCCGGGGATCGTCGTTAGGCCATTCCTTGCTCATCGAGCTTCCTTTCGTTGGAAACGCTTACGCGAAGGGGACACCGTAATAGGAGTTGATCCCGCGAACCGCGGCGTCATCACCCCAGTTCCAATCACTCCGTTCGCCGTATTTGGGCGCGCCTTCCAGTTCCTTGGTGGTGATGCCGGTGACGTAACCGCCGAGCTCCGTGTCGTATTTCAGCGACTGCCACGGCAGCGGATAGTGGTCGTTGCCGAGGCCCAGAAATCCGCCGAAGCCGAGCACGGCGTAGGACACCTTGCCGCTGATCTTGTCGATCATCACGCGTTCGATCGAGCCGATTTTGTTGCGATCGGCACCGTAGACCGATGTTCCCTCGACCTTGTCGCTGCCGATCAACCGACCCATCTCGTTTTGGTCCAGTTCACCCTGATTCAACATCTCAATTCTCCACTCAGCCAGTTGTGGAGACAACCCGAAGAGGTGCGCGATCGTTCCGGCATGTTCCGTCAGACTTGAGGAACATCGCCGGAAACGGGTGGTTCTCTCAACTTCGAATCCCGGAAACCAAATACCGGAAAACGAAGGGCCGCCCTTGATGTCCCAGACCGTCTCCGACTTCATCGTTCAACGTCTGCATCAATGGGGCGTGCGCCACCTCTTTGGCTATCCTGGCGATGGCATCAACGGCGTGTTCGGAGCCCTTCAGCGTGCTGAGGGCAAGATCGGCTTTGTTCAGACCCGGCATGAGGAGATGGCCGCTTTCATGGCGAGCGCCTATGCGAAGTTCTCTGGCCAACTCGGGGTCTGTATCGCAACTTCGGGCCCCGGCGCCTCGCATCTGATCACCGGGCTCTACGATGCCCTGCTGGATCACCAGCCCGTGCTCGCGATCGTCGGCCAGCAGGCACGCAATGCGCTGGGCGGGCAATATCAGCAGGAACTCGATCTCGTCTCGATGTTCAAGGATGTGGCTGGCGCCTACGTCATGCAGGCCTCCTCGCCGGCGCAGATCCGGCATCTGATCGATCGATCGATCCGGATCGCGCTGGCCCGGCGGACGCCAACGGTGATCATCCTGCCCAACGATATCCAGGAGGAGCCCTACGAGGACCCGCCGCGCGCTCACGGCACTCTGCACTCCGGCATTGGCTATAGCGCTCCAAGCATCAAGCCTCGTGACGCTGACCTCGACCGTGCCGCCGAGGTGCTCAATGCCGGCAAGAAGGTCGCGATGCTCATCGGCGCCGGCGCGCTCCACGCCACCGAGGAGGTGATCGCGGTCGCCGACCGCTTGTCCGCCGGCTGCGCCAAGGCGCTGCTCGGCAAGGCGGCGCTCCCCGACGATCTGCCGTGGGTCACCGGCTCGATCGGCCTGCTCGGCACCGAACCCAGCTACAACATGATGATGGAATGCGACACACTGCTGATGGTCGGCTCCGCCTTTCCCTATGCCGAATTCCTGCCGAAGGAAGGCGCGGCGCGCGGCGTGCAGATCGACATCGACGCCAGCATGATGTCGATCCGCTTTCCCATGGAGGTCGGCCTCGTCGGCGATGCCGCCGAGACGCTGCGCGCCCTGCTGCCGCGACTGAAACCCAAGAGCGATGGCGCCTGGCGCCAGGGTATCCAGGACGACGTCGCGAAATGGTGGAAGACGCTCGATGATCGGGCACATCAGCCCGCAGCACCGGTCAATCCGCAGCTCGTCGCCTGGGAGCTGTCTCCGCGCCTGCCCGACCGCGCCATCGTCACCAGCGATTCCGGCTCCTGCGCCAACTGGTTCGCGCGCGACCTGAAGATGCGCCGCGGCATGATGGCCTCGCTCTCAGGCGGGCTCGCCTCGATGGGTGCCGCGGTGCCCTATGCGCTCGCCGCGAAATACGCCCATTCCGACCGCCCGGTGATCGCCCTCGTCGGCGACGGCGCGATGCAGATGAACAACATGGCGGAGCTGATCACCGCCGCCAAGTATTGGCGCGACTGGAAGGATCCGCGCTTCATCGTCTGCGTCTTCAACAACGAAGACCTCAACCAGGTGACCTGGGAGCAGCGCGTCATCAACGGCGATCCGAAATTCGAGGCATCGCAGCGCATACCAAACGTGTCCTATTCGCGCTTTGCCGAACTGATCGGCCTCTCCGGCATCTATGTCGACAGCCCGCGGCTGCTGGGCTCGGCCTGGGAGCAGGCGCTGGCGAGCGAGATGCCGGTGGTGCTGGAGGTGAAGACCGATCCCGAAGTGCCGCCGCTGCCGCCTCACATCACCTTGCAGCAGGCCAAGAACTTCTCGCTTGCGCTGCTGAAGGGCGATCCCAACGAGAGCGGAGTGATCAAGGGGGCGGCGCGGCAGGTGCTGGAAAAGATCCTACCTGGAAACGAATGAGGTGAAGCATGAGCGATTTCCGCGATATCCAGCACGGCGTCAACGATCCCGTGGATGGCCTCGACGTGAAGCGGCAGATCAACGACAACCGGACGCCGCATGAACGGGCACAACGCCATGCAGACGTGCGTGCCGAGGCCACTGCCACGCCGAGCGAGCCATTTCTGCCCGAACGGCTTCGGCGCAAGCCTACCGATCCAATCAACCCGCGGAGCGGGCGGAGACCGACGGATTAGCCGTTAGGAACTCCGGCCGCTGCAGTGTGTTGGTGGGCGCAACGTCGCGCGGCGAGAGGCTGCGCGCCCATTCGGAGGGATCGGACCATGAAACGAATGATTATCGCAGCTGCTTGCGTGCTGCTCGCAGGCCCCGCACTCGCCCAGTCGCTCGGCGAGAAAACCGGCGTCAACTCGGCGCTCGGCGTCGCGCCCGCCACTGCCGACTTCGTCAAGGAAGTCGCCATCAGCGATATGTTCGAGATCGAGTCGAGCAAGCTCGCCGAGCAGAAAGGCAACGCGCAGGAGAAGACCTTTGCGCAACAGATGGTGACCGACCACACCAAGACCAGCAGCGAACTTAAGGGCCTTGTCAGCGGCGGCAAGGTGCAGGCGACCCTGCCGACAGCACTCGACAGCTCGCATCAGAGCAAACTCGACAAGCTCAAGAGCGCGAATGGCAAGGACTTCAGTTCGGATTACAATTCGTACCAGGTCAGCGCCCATGAGGACGCAGTCTCGCTGTTCGAGCGTTACGCCAAGGGCGGCGACAATTCCGACCTGAAGGATTGGGCCGGCAAGACGCTGCCGGCGCTCAAGCACCATCTCGACATGGCCAAGGAGCTCGGCAAGGCGCCGAGCGTCGGTCAGACCAAGTAAACATCTTACGAGGACGCCGGCCCTGCCGGCGTCCTCTCGTTTTGCAACGATGCCTGTCTCCGCGCAGTGAGATCGAAGATCGCGGAGATCGTCATGACACATCACGACAATCCCGCCGGCACGTCGTCCAAGCGGCGAGCGCAACGCTCGCTGCTGCTTCGCTGGCCTCTTCGCCAGCGGCGGCATGACGCCGCTCGGCGTTCCGGCCAGCCCGCCGAACTGGCCTCGATTTACGTGCAGCGTGCCGCGGCCGACGCGAGTTATGCGACCGGCTAGGTGTATGGGTCCGCTGGTGGGATCGGGACAGCCGTAGTCGGCGCGGCAGACTTATGCCACGAGGCAGAGCCCAGGAACCTTCTTTGTCTCCGGGCTTTACAAATCTGTCATGAAGGACATCACGCTTGCAGACCGATGGCATTAGTAGAGGTCAAACCTAGCCGGATCGACACCGCGATCGCGGATACGATCGCTGATCACACCAATTCAGGCATCGAGCACACGGCGCAGACATTGACCTGGGCTGCCGACGAGCACGTGCTGCTCGCGCTGGCCGCGGCTGGGTGGCTCTACACTCATATTTGGCAGCCCCAACAGCGCCCCGTTGCAAATCACGTTCTGGCCGTGTCGCTGGCGACTGCCGTCCTCCCGCATGTCCTGAAATCCATATTCGATCAGACCAGGCCAGACCGGCTGACCATACGCGGACACCGACATGGAGTACCCATCTCAGGACAGGCGCGCGACGCCTTCCCGTCCGGTCACGCGGTCCATATGGGCGCACTTGCCTCGGCGGCAGGCCTGCTGCCAAAAACGCCGCGTCGGTTGGTGCGTGCGATTGCGGTCGCACTTTCGCTGACACGGATTGCGGTACTCGCGCATTGGGCAAGCGACGTCGTCGCAGGCTTTGCGCTGGGCGCGGCCGTAGAGAGACTCTTGCGGCCATGGACACTGACACAATCGTTGCGCAAGCAGCTCACTTGGCGGAAACGGCCATGACCGAATATGTCGTGCGCTTCATCGCCGGTGGCATCATCGTCTCCGCTTTTGCGATCTTGGGCGATATGCTCAAACCCAAAAGCTTTGCGGGGTTGCTCGGCGCAGCACCGTCAGTTGCACTGGCGACGCTCGGCATCGCCGTCGTCCAGCACGGCCCGCAATATGCCTCGGCAGAAAGCTGGACGATGATCTATGGCGCGGTCGCGCTCGGCTGCTACAGCGTCGTCGTCTGCCATCTGCTGATCAGGTACTGTGTGTCCGCACTGCCGGCGACCGTCCTTGCTATTATCGTGTGGTTTGCTGTCGCCTTCGGCCTGCTCGCCGGCTTCGGAGGTGCGGCCTGATGCCGGTCAAGCTGTCGCTCTCCGCGCTGAAGCAGACGCGCTGGTACGAATACGGCATTCGTTTCCTGCTCGGTGGCCTGGCGACCGTGCTCACGGGGGTTCTGGGAGCGCGCTTCGGTGTTTCCGTCGGCGGACTTTTCCTTGCGCTTCCCGCCATTTTCTGCGCGAGCGCAACGCTGGTCGAAAGCCATGAACGCCGCACCAAGGAGAAGGCCGGCCTCAGCGGCACGCGCCGCGGACAAGAGGCCGCCGGGCTCGACGCGGCTGGTGCCGCCTGGGGAAGCATCGGTCTCCTGGCATTCGCCGCCGTCTTTCATGTTACCGTGGCCGCAAGCGTTCTGGGCGCTTTCGCCGCCGCGTTGATAGCTTGGGCCGTGGTTTCGGTATTGGCCTGGGGGCTCAGGCGCAAGCTGCGCATCGTCTCCCGCAAACCGCCCCGGTCAGCCCATTCGCCATCAGCAAAGGGTTCTCCCCTTACGAAGCGTTAGCCCGCTTTGGCATGCATTGACGGCTGCAATCTCGGCGGTTGAAGGCCCGGGCTGTTGGCCCAGCGCTCGACCTGCTCGATGACCTTCTGGTGGCTGGGGCGCACCGGCCTGGGTGCTTCGCTCTCTTCGACATGTGTGCGGGGCAATCTGACTTCGTTCGTCATGACGTCTCTCCCATTTGCCGGGAGTATACACCTGTCAAAGGATCCTTGCATCACATAAGTTATTGATTTAATTATATTTTCTGGCTAACTTGGCGTCATAGCCGCATCTTGTGGAACCGCGGCCGAATGAGTTCGTTGAGTAAACTACTCAACTTGCTCATTTTGGGTGATTGATCATGAACGACCTTCGCGCCGAGCGGCTCCAGGTCATGCTGTCACCGGAAGAACTGGCCGCGGTGGACGACTTCCGGTTCAAACATCGCATGCCGACGCGAGCCGCGGCCGTGCGCGAGCTCCTGAAGCTCGGACTGGCCACCGCCGCAGTCGATGCAGGGGCGAATGTCAAATCGAGCAGGTTCGGAGTTTTCGGGCGCGGCCCGGACGGCCATACGCAACCGCATCCCGAGCGCGGCTCCGAGGATTAGTCCAGCCTGATGCTCAAGCAAACGGCCCCGGCACGGGGTGCCAGGGCCGTCCTTGGAGATTACTTCCGGATCACCGGGGGCATGACAACCGGAAGCAATCCCTCGACTCTTCGCGTGCGAATTCGTTCCTGAAGGAATTAGCCGCTCGGCGCGTCGCCGGAATCATCGGGCGCCATGCCGGAACCGGGCGTCTTGCTGTTGTCGTTCAGCTTGGGATCGCGCGTGGCCTCACGAGAGGGCGAGCCCTTTGGCTCCGACTTGTGCACGGTCTGCGCACGCTGCTTGTCCCGCGGCTGCTGTTCACCGCGCTGATCTCTGATGATGCCTTGGTCGGAATGGGCCATGATAGCTCTTGCCTCTTTGCTGTCTCGAAGCGCTTACGCGCCGGAGCGTCGAAGGTTCCGACCCGCGAGATCAGACTGCTAACTGTGCGCTGAGTGCACCGGGGTCGATGCATTTTCGTGATGCACCTGCCGCACTGTCGTCACGGTGGCGAACGCGACCGACACGCCAAAGGCGAGGATGAGCGAAAGAAGAGCCAGACGTGGAGCCATTGCAAAAACCTCCTGAAATAGGAAATCAACGCGATCGACTGTTACGAATGATCCTGCTTGTTGTCCGTGCGCAGTCTCACACGCAGATCCACGAACACGACAGAACTACGCATCCTGCTTTTGAGGCCTGCGCGTTGGAACGGGCGGCACCTCGCCGTCGAGCCAATCCTGCTCGTCGGCAAGTGCCGTCCACGCATTCGCCATGCGCAGAAAACGATTGTGTGCCGGCTGTGCTTCGGCCCTCTCGGCGAGCTGGAGGCAGTTGTCGGCGTTATCCCTGAAGATCTCGGACTGTTTCATCAACATGAATTGGGGACGGAACCGACGCGTCGCAACCGCCCTTACCGGATCGTAACATCTGCGGAACTTTCGACCGCCGTCCGCCATTGGACGTCCATGCGGATTCTTCTCGCGATGGTTTTGGCGTTCATCAGCACTGCACCGCTTGCCGACAGCACCGGAGAGCGACGGCCGACCGGCAGCACGCCGACCGCAACCGAGACCATCAGCGACCTCTACACTTTCAGCCGCTTTCAGCAGGGCTTGCTGGAGAGCACCGACCTGAAGGGCAATGCCGAGGTCAAGAACCTCGCCGCCCTGCGCGCCGAAGAAGCAGCCCGGCGCGACAAGGCCCTGAAACAGATTCAGGAGACGATCGGCACCGAACCGCGCGTCGCCAAGACGACCTCGGCGAGCGCGAGCCTGGTCGAGCCCGAAACTTCGGACGGACCGACTTTCGTCAAAAGCTTCTATGCCGCGCAGATTCCCGAGTATGAATCGGTGATCGACCTGCTCGAGCGCTATCTGAAGGCGCCCGACAATGCCGCGCTTGCAACATTCGCGCGCGAGCAGCTCCCACTGTTGCGCTCACAGGTCAAAGAAGCCGAGCGCACCATGGCAGACAAGTAGCCGTTTATTTATTGTTCGGACGACTTTGCTGGCTCTCCGGCCGCACGGTGCGGTCGCTCTCCGGCATCCGGTCCCGGCCGGCATCCCCATTGTCATCCTTGCCGCCCGAAGTCGAGGTGCCGCTACCGCTGGGATTGGACCGGGTCGACGCACCCGTAGTTGGTGTGTCCGCGCGTGGGGTGGCGGAGCTTGCGGCGGGGTCGCCGGTCACCGCACCACGGCCGCTGGGCGCGCCGCCTTGTGCGAACGCCGATCCAGCCAACAACATCACGGTGCCGATCACGGCAAATCCTGCTTTCATGTGCGCTCTCCCTGTATTCGAGGCTAACAGCAGGACCAGCGGTCAGTTCCGGAAGCGATGACCGAGGCCCGAACGGGCCCCCAAGGTGTCTTCCCTCGGCAGAAATCAGGAACCCAATGGAACCATTCCGAGGTATCGCTATTATGTTAATCGGGCTGAGCAAAGCAGGTTCCACGTCCTGGCGCCGTAACGTTGGCGCTTGATTTCGAATTTGGCTGACGCTCTATTTTGACAATCCGCGTCTTGCCTGGGAATCGGCTGACGCCTGCGGGGGACAAATTATGAGCGACCTCGATCCCGGATCTGCATCACGTTCCGGTCGTCGCGTTCCAAAGCCAAAAACCAACGGCATGTCGGAGCCCGATTCCCGGGCAGAATTGCTGCTCGCCCTGCAGGCCATGCGCAACGGCGATTTCTCCGTGCGCATGAGCGGCGACTATCTCGGCATCGACGGCAAGCTCGCCGACACTTTCAACGACATCATCGCCGCCAATCAGCGCATGGCGCAGCAGCTCGAACTGGTCGGCCAGGTGGTGGGCCGCGAGGGCAAGACCCGCCAGCGCGTGAAGTTTGGGCTGGCCTCCGGCTCCTGGGCCGACATGGAAGGCTCGGTCAATACGCTGATCGACGATTTGCTGTGGCCGACGCGCGAGGTGACGCGCGCGGTCGCAGCCGTGGCGCAGGGCGACCTGCTCCAGACCGTCAAGCTCGACGTCGATGGACGCCCCCTGCGCGGCGAATTCCTGCAGTCGGCGACCATCGTCAACACCATGATCAAGCAGCTCGGCGTGTTCACCTCCGAGGTGACGCGCGTGGCGCGCGAGGTCGGCACCGAAGGCAAGCTCGGCGGCCAGGCCCAGGTGCCTGAGGTGACCGGCGTCTGGAAGGATCTGACCGAGAGCGTCAACTCGATGGCGAACAACCTGACCAACCAGGTTCGCAACATCGCCGAGGTGACGATCGCAGTTGCGAACGGCGACCTCTCGAAGAAGATCACGGTCGACGTCCGCGGCGAGATCCTTCAGCTCAAGGAAGCCATCAACACGATGGTGGACCAGCTCCGCTCCTTTGCGTCGGAAGTGACGCGCGTGGCGCGCGAGGTCGGCACCGACGGCAAGCTTGGCGGCCAAGCCATCGTGCCAGGCGTCGCCGGCACCTGGAAGGATCTCACCGACAGCGTCAACGCGATGTGCGGCAATCTCACCGCACAGGTGCGCAACATCGCCAACGTCACCACCGCCGTGGCCCGCGGCGACCTGTCGCGCAAGATCACGGTGGACGTGCGCGGCGAAATCCTGGAGCTGAAGGACACCATCAACACCATGGTGGACCAGCTCAACTCGTTCGCCTCGGAAGTGACGCGCGTCGCGCGCGAGGTCGGCACCGAAGGCAAGCTCGGCGGCCAGGCCCAGGTGCCGGGCGTCGCCGGTACCTGGAAGGACCTCACCGACAACGTCAACTTCATGGCGTCGAACCTCACCGCGCAGGTCCGCAACATCGCCGACGTTGCCACCGCCATCGCGAGCGGCGACCTCTCCAAGAAGATCACGGTGAACGTCTCGGGCGAAATCCTTCAGTTGAAGGAAACGCTCAACACGATGGTCGACCAGCTCAACGCCTTCGCCGGCGAAGTCACGCGCGTCGCGCGCGAGGTCGGCACCGAGGGCCGGCTCGGCGGCCAGGCCAACGTGCTCGGCGTCGCCGGCACCTGGAAGGACTTGACCGAGAGCGTCAACTCGATGGCCTCGAACCTCACCGCGCAGGTCCGTAACATCGCCGAGGTGACGACCGCGGTCGCGGGCGGCGATTTGTCGAAAAAGATCACCGTCGATGTCCGCGGCGAGATCCTCGAGCTGAAAGACACCATCAACACCATGGTGGACCAGCTCAACGCCTTTGCCGGCGAAGTCACGCGCGTTGCCCGCGAGGTCGGCACCGAAGGCAAACTCGGCGGCCAGGCCCAGGTGCGCGGCGTCGCCGGCACCTGGAAGGATCTCACCGACAGCGTCAACTCGATGGCCTCGAACCTGACCGGCCAGGTCCGCAACATCGCCGAAGTCGCGACCGCGGTGGCCAAGGGCGATTTGTCGAAGAAGATTACCGTCAACGTGTCAGGCGAAATCCTTCAGCTGAAGGAAACGCTCAACACCATGGTGGACCAGCTCAACGCCTTCGCCGGCGAAGTCACGCGCGTCGCGCGCGAAGTCGGCACCGAAGGCAAGCTCGGCGGCCAGGCCGAAGTCCCCGGCGTCGCCGGCACCTGGAAGGACCTCACCGACAGCGTCAACTCGATGGCGGGCAACCTCACCGCCCAGGTCCGCAACATCGCCGAAGTTGCGACCGCGATCGCCGGCGGCGACTTGTCGCGCAAGATCACCGTGGACGTGCGCGGCGAGATCCTTCAGCTCAAGGACACGCTGAACACGATGGTCGACCAGCTCAACCGCTTCGCGGGCGAGGTGACGCGCGTGGCGCGCGAGGTCGGCACTGAAGGTCGGCTCGGCGGCCAGGCCAACGTGCCCGGCGTCGCCGGCACCTGGAAAGACCTCACCGACAGCGTCAACTCGATGGCGGGCAACCTCACCGCCCAGGTCCGCAATATCGCCGAAGTCACCACTGCCGTGGCGCGCGGCGACCTCTCGCGCAAGATCACCGTCGACGTCCGTGGCGAGATTTTGGAGCTGAAGAATACCATCAACACCATGGTGGACCAGCTCAACGGCTTTGCCGGTGAAGTGACGCGCGTCGCGCGCGAAGTCGGCACCGAAGGCAAGCTCGGCGGCCAGGCCGAGGTGCCCGGCGTTGCCGGCACCTGGAAGGATCTCACCGACAACGTCAACTTCATGGCCTCGAACCTCACGGCGCAGGTCCGCAACATCGCCGAGGTCGCGACCGCGATCGCCGGCGGCGACCTGTCGAAGAAGATCACGGTGGACGTGCGCGGCGAAATTCTGCTGCTCAAGGACACCTTGAACACCATGGTCGAGCAGCTCCGCTCCTTCGCCGCCGAAGTGACGCGCGTCGCGCGCGAGGTCGGCACCGAGGGCCGGCTCGGCGGCCAGGCCGTCGTGCCCGGCGTCGGCGGCACCTGGAAGGACCTCACCGACAACGTCAACCTGCTGGCCGCGAACCTCACCACCCAGGTCCGCAACATCGCCGAAGTCACCACCGCCGTCGCGCGCGGCGACCTGTCGCGCAAGATCACCGTCGACGTGAAGGGCGAAATTCTCGAGCTCAAGAACACCATCAACACCATGGTGGACCAGCTCAATGCCTTCGCCGGCGAAGTGACGCGCGTTGCCCGCGAGGTCGGCACCGAAGGCGAACTCGGCGGCCAGGCCCAGGTGCCCGGCGTCGCCGGCACCTGGAAGGATCTCACCGACACGGTCAACTTCATGGCGGCGAACCTGACCGAGCAGGTCCGCGGCATCGTCAAGGTGGTGACCGCGGTCGCCAACGGCGATCTCAAGCAGAACCTCACCGTGAAATCGAAAGGCGAGGTCGCGGCGCTCGCCGACACCATCAACAACATGACCGAGACGCTCGCGACTTTCGCCGACCAGGTGACGTCGGTGGCGCGCGAGGTCGGCGTCGAGGGCAGGCTCGGTGGTCAGGCCGACGTGCCTGGCGCCGCGGGCACCTGGAAGGACCTCACCGGCAACGTCAATTTGCTGGCAGCCAACCTCACCTCGCAGGTGCGCGCGATCGCGGAAGTGGCGACCGCCGTGACCAAGGGCGACCTGACGCGGTCGATCCAGGTCGACGCCCGCGGCGAGGTCGCGGAGCTGAAAGACAACATCAACACGATGATCACGAACCTCCGTCTTACGACGGACGTGAACACCGAGCAGGACTGGCTGAAGACCAATCTGGCGAAATTCACCAACATGCTTCAGGGCCAGCGCGACCTCACCACCGTCGGTCGCCTGCTGCTGACCGAATTGTCGCCGCTGGTGAACGCGCATACCGGCGTGATCTACCAGGTCGAGAATGAAGAGAATCCGCGGCTCCTGCTGCTTGCCTCCTATGCCGGCGACGGCGTCTATCCGTATCCGCGCGTGCTGCCATTCGGCGACGGCCTGATCGGCCAATGCGCGCTCGACCGGCGCCCACGCGTGATCGCGGACATTCCGCCCGACGTGGTGCCGATCAATTCGGCGCTGCTTCGCGTCGCGCCGAAGAACCTCGTGGTGCTGCCGGTGCTGTTCGAAGGCCAGGTCAAGGCGGTCATCGAGCTCGCCTCGCTCACCTCCTTCACGACCTCGCAGATGACCTTCCTGGAGCAGCTCACGGACTCGATCGGCATCGTGCTCAACTCGATCGAGGCGACGATGCAGACCGAAGGTCTGCTCAAGCAGTCGCAGCAGCTCGCCGGCGAGCTCCAGACCCAGCAGCGCGAATTGCAGCAGACCAACGACCAGCTCGAACAGAAGGCGCAGCAGCTCGCCGAGCGCAACGTCGAAGTCGAGCGCAAGAACCAGGAGATCGAGCAGGCCCGCCGCGCACTGGAGGAAAAGGCAACCGAGCTCGCGCTGACCTCGAAGTACAAGTCCGAATTCCTCGCCAATATGAGCCACGAGCTGCGCACGCCGCTGAACTCGATCCTGATCCTGGGCCAGCAGCTCACCGACAATCCGGACGGCAATCTTACCGGCAAGCAGGTCGAATTCGCCCGCACCATCCATGGCGCCGGCACCGACCTGCTCAATCTCATCAGCGACATTCTCGATCTCTCCAAGATCGAGTCCGGTACGGTGACGGTCGACGCCGAGGAAATCCTGACCGCGAATCTGCTCGAGACGGTCGGGCGGCCGTTCCGTCACGAGGCGGAGAACCGCAATTTGTCGTTCAAGATCGACGTCGATCCGAATCTTGCGCGCAGCCTCGTCACCGATTCCAAGCGCCTGCAGCAGGTTTTGAAGAACCTGCTCTCCAACGCCTTCAAGTTCACCGCCGAAGGCGAGGTGCGCCTGAAGGTCGCCGCCGCGGTCGGCGGCTGGGGCACGGATCATCCCGTGCTGAACTCGGCGCCGGCCGTGATCGCATTCGAAGTGTCCGATACCGGCATCGGCATTCCGCTGGAGAAGCAGAAGCTGATCTTCGAGGCGTTCCAGCAAGCGGATGCCGGCACCAGCCGCAAATATGGCGGTACCGGCCTCGGCCTTGCGATCAGCCGTGAACTCGCAAGCCTGCTCGGCGGCGAGATCCACCTGCGCAGCTTGCCGGGCAAGGGCTCGTGCTTCACGCTTTACCTGCCGCTGAAATATTCCGGCCCGACGCTCGCGCCCCGCGCAACGCCCCAACAGAGCCAGCCGCCGGCGCTGCAGCCCGCGACAGCCGAACCGCAGCGCGTGATCGAGCAGCTTCCCGACGACCGACTCAACCTCGAACCCGGCGATAGCATCCTCCTGATCGTCGAGGACGACCCGCACTACGCGCGCGTGTTGGTCGACCTCGCCCGCGACAAGGGATTCAAGGTGCTGGTCGCGGCCCGCGGCGCGGAGGCGCTGGAGCTTGCAAAGCAGTACCAGCCGAGGGCTGTCTCGCTCGACGTATTCCTGCCGGATATGCTCGGCTGGACCGTGTTGAGCCAGCTCAAGCACAATCCGCTGACCCGCCACATCCCCGTGCAGATCATCACGCTCGACGAGGACCGCCAGCATGCGCTGGCGCGCGGCGCCTTCTCCTTCGTCAACAAGCCGACGACGACCGAGGGTGTCTCGGCCGCGCTGACCCAGATCAAGGAATATGCGCGACCGCGGCGCAAGCGGCTGCTCATCGTCGAGGACAACGAGGCCGAGCAGCTCTCGATCCGCGAGCTCCTGCATCACGACGACATCGAGATCGTGACGACCGGCACCGGTGCCGACGCGCTCTCGATGCTGCGTGAGAACCCCTGTGATTGCGTCGTGCTCGACCTGCGCCTGCCCGACATGACCGGCTTCGAGGTGCTAGACCAGATCCGCAATGACGAGGCGCTCTCGAACGTTCCGGTGGTCGTCTTCACCGGCCGCGAGCTGTCGGCCGAGGAAGATGCGGAGCTCCACACCATGGCGCGGAGCATCGTGGTCAAGGGCGTGGAATCGCCGGAGCGCCTGCTCGACGAGACCGCGCTGTTCCTGCACCGCGTGATCACGGAGTTGCCGATCGAGAAGCAGCGCATGCTCGAGAAGCTGAACAGTTCCGACGAAGACCTGATCGGCAAGACCGCCCTGCTCGTCGACGACGACGCCCGCAATATCTTCGCGCTGTCGAGCGTGCTGGAGCGGCGCGGCATGAAGGTGCTGACGGCCACGACCGGCAACGAGGCGGTGGCCCTGGTCGAATCCAACCCGGAGATCGCCATCGTGCTGATGGACATCATGATGCCGCAGATGGATGGCTATCAGACCATCGGCGTCATTCGTGAAAACCCCACCTTCGCCCGTCTTCCGATCATCGCGTTGACGGCCAAGGCCATGAAGGGCGACCGCGAGAAATGCCTCGAGGCCGGCGCGTCCGACTATCTCGCCAAACCCGTCAACACCGATCAATTGCTGCTTGCAATCCGCATGTGGCTGCACCGCTGAGTTGGATGCCCGTATGGACCACGAAAAGGTCAACATCCTCCTCGTCGACGACCAGCCGGCCAAGCTGCTCGCCTATGAGGTGATCCTGAAGGATCTCGGCCAGAACCTCGTGATCGCCTCGTCCGGTCGCGAGGCTCTGGAGGTGCTGCTCAAGACCGAGATCGCGGTGATCCTGGTCGACGTCTGCATGCCCGAGCTCGACGGCTTCGAGCTCGCCGCGATGATCCGCGAGCATCCGCGCTTCCAGAAGACCGCGATGATCTTCATCTCGGCCATTCAAGTCAGCGACATCGACCGCCTGCGCGGCTACGAGATGGGCGCCGTCGACTACGTCCCGGTGCCGGTCGTGCCGGAGGTGCTGCGCGCCAAGGTCAAGGTGTTTGCAGAGCTCTATCGCAAGACGCGCGAGCTCGAACGGCTGAACCAGGATCTCGAGGACCGCGTGCGTGCACGCACCGCCGAGCTGGAGAATTCGACCGCAAAGCTGCGCGAGAGCGAAGAGCGGCGCAGCATGGCGATCGCCGCCGGCAAGATGGGCTCCTGGGACTGGGACTGGATCACCGGCGACTGGATGTGGGACGAGGGACAATACCGCATCTTTGGTGTTGGCCCGGAGAGCTTCGAGGTGAATCCGGCCAACGTTCAGGCGCTGTTGCATCCGGATGACGTCGATCAGTTGCGCAAGGCGATCGCCGAATTCAACAAGGGCACGCGCTCCTATGAAACGGAGTTCCGCATCGTGCGGCCCGACGGCGATGTGCGCTGGTGTGTCGGCACGGCCGCCGCCACGGTTGACGATAGCGGTCGGGTCATGCGCGTCAGCGGCGTGACGGTGGACATCACCGAACGCAAGCGCGCCGAGGAACGGCAGACTCTCCTGGCGCGGGAAGTCGATCATCGCGCCAAGAATGCGCTGGCGCTGGCGCAATCGATCGTGCGCCTCACCCGCGCCGACGAGGTCAAAGCCTATGTCAGCGCCGTCGAGGGACGCATCAATGCACTGGCGCGCGTGCACACGATCCTGTCGCTATCGAGCTGGCAGGGCGCCGAACTCTCGAAGCTGATCGACGAGGAGCTTGCGCCCTATTCCCTCGGCGGCCAGATCAAATTGGCGGGGTCGGAAGTTCAGTTGCTGCCGGCAACCGCCCAGACGCTGGCGCTGGCGCTGCATGAGCTTTTCACCAACTCGGCGAAATATGGCGCGCTCTCGACGCGGACGGGACGGCTCGCAATCGGCTGGCAGGTCGAGGACGAGCTGCTCACGCTGACCTGGGAGGAATCCGGCGGCCCGCTCGTCATGACGCCAAAATCCCGCGGCTTTGGTACGCGTAGCCTGCTTGCGAGCGTCGAGTCCCAGCTCGGCGGGCAGGCGCGATTCGATTGGCGCGCCGAGGGTCTGCTGTGTCGGCTCGAGGTGCCGTTGGTCCGCAAGACTGCCGCGACGACCGCGCCCGGCAACTTCGAAGCCGCCAGCTCCGCCGAATTGCAGCGCGCTTCCGGCTAACCGGAGGCCGCACTCTTCCTGCGCTGCGTCGTTTGCGGCTCGCGCGCGACCCGTCCTTCGAGCCAGGCTTCTGTTTGGGCGAGATCGCGCAGAGCCTTGGCATAGCGGCACGCCGCGCTTCGCTCCGCGCCGCGGGGCAGCTTGCGCGCTTTGCGGAGGATGTCCGCAGCGGCGTTACGATAAGCCAGAGAGCGATAGAGAAAGACCACCTTACCCATATCGAATGTTCCCGTGTTGCGCGGTCATTCTCGCCCACCCGGCATGAACGTCGGATGAAGCGGATGATGACAATTCCTTCATGCGGGTGGAACCGGCGCGTGTCGCAGGCGTTGCATGCGAGATTGGGATAGAGTTCCATGCGCGCGAAGAAGTCGTCTGACCTGATCTCTCCCAGCGGGCTCGTCAAGCTGATGACGCACGCGATGATGGGCGCAGCCTTAGGACTCGCTTTCAGCCTCTTGCTCGTGCTGTCCAATCCCGGCGTCGCCAATTTGCTGAGTCACGGCGGAAGGCAGGCCGTGGTCGTTTTCGCCCTCACCTTGGTGACGACGTTCGCGATCGGCGCGACACTGACCGGCGTCGTATTCATCCTCGCCGAGGACAAGCAATCTTGAACTATGCGTGCTTTACCGGAATTTCTTCGTTCGGAACTCCTGCGACGAATGGCAGTTTGCTGCCTGCGTCAATTCAACTCAGGGAGTTCCCGCAGATGAAGACCACCAAGCTCGCTCTTGCCGTGATGTTGGCAACCGGCCTCGCCGCCGCACCGTTCGCAGTGCAGGCCAAGTCGCATAAGGCAAAACACGGATCATCGATGTCGACGTCGCAGACCACCACGGGCGCCAACACCAAGTCCTCCAAGGGTGCTGATCCCTCCGGTCAGGGCGGCTCCGGCCCCGGCTCCGACCAGGGCGGCACCATGACGAACAACAAGGCCGGTATGAGCAACACCAAGTAGGCGTTCGGCGAAAACACGAAGGCCCCGCGATCGCGGGGCCTTTTGCTTTGGGATTCGAACAGACTTCTCTCGGGCCGCTTCGTCAACATGCGGTATCGACGAGCCCCGCACCTCGCGTTGCGCGCAGGCTTCAGCTACGATGGCTGCCCAGGATGTCAGGATGAACGCCTGCAGGATCTGACTTCACCAGATGGTCGAGTCGTGCGCGCTTGCGCGCGATCAAGAGCTGGGCCGCGGCGTCGTCGAGCCCCTCGCGTTGCAGCTGCCGGATGGCAGAGCCCAGTTCGAGAATCTCGGCGCGCAGCTTTAGAATCCGGTATGCATCCGGGACTTCCTCCACCGTGCGCTCCCAAGGCTCTCAGCGGCTCGCGATCACGCGCAGAGGACTACCTGATGTCTTCGCGGAACGAAGGCGCATCCTATCGCGGACATTCGGCAGGACATCGCCGCCACCTGCAGCCTTCCATTCGCCGATCAGCAGATTGATTTTCCGGCGCAGATCCATTTGCGCCAGGGCCTTCTCCGTGCAGTCCCGATCGCGCTCGACGAGCTCGCGTACGGCCGCCTCGACATCGGCCATTTCCAGCCTCAAGGCGCTGATTTTACGTCGAATTTCATTAATTCTGTTGTCCATGGCTTGTTAGAACAAAATAAGAACATATAGTCAAGTCACGATTTCAGAAGGGAGAAGCGACATGCAGGTTCAAGGTAAATACGATGCCAAGTCTTTCCTCACCGAGCAGATGACGCGGGCGCAGGGCCTCCGGCTGAAACGGCTGAGCGAAGAGGCGTATCAGCCCGCGCAATACGCGCGGGATCTGTCCTCCAGCGAGGCAGCACGGCGCATTCAGGTGCTGGAAGCGGAGATCGAGCTGGCGGATTCGTTCTAGGCTAGGTCGCCTATCCGGAACGTTGCTTGCACTTTCGGAACCATGCCTGTCCCGGATTGTTTTCCCAGGCCAAGGGAGAACATGCATGGCACGCAAGGCAAAGAAGCGCCGCTACTCGCGCAGCTCCGGCAGCGATGTCGAAGGCGAGATGAAGCGCTACAAGAAGGGGACCGCGAAAAGCGGACCGGGCGGTCGAGGCGGACGCGTGAAGAGCCGCAAGCAGGCAATCGCGATCGGCCTGTCGAAAGCGCGCAAGAAGGGCAAGAAGGTCCCGAAGAAGGCCGCGAAACGAAAGACGTCCAAGAAGACGTCAAAGAAGACATCTCGGAAAACATCCAAGAAGACTTCGAGAAAGAGTTCGAAGAAGACGTCGAAGCGCAAATCCTCCAAACGGTCGCGCTGACCTCAGTCAGATCATGCTGCCCGGCATGAAGCAGCGGATCGAAACGCCGAACGCGGTCTTCACCGGCCACACCATGGTGCGGCCGGCCCGGTTCGGCTCGGTGATCACGGCTTCGTCCGGTACCTCGACCCACTCGCCGTCGAGCCGCACGCGGTAATGTCCATTGTGCGAGTCCCAATCGGGATCGGCGACCGCAAACCCATCCGCATCCGAGCAGCACGGACCGAGATGGCTGCGCAGGCCGTCGAACCACGGCTTGAGAGGTGAGTCCGCGTAGCGGCCGTCGTCGCGCCCGAGAGCGTTTCCACCCCATAGCACGAGTGGCGCTACCAACGGCGCCACAAGCAGCGCACTTCTCAGCGAGAGCTTCAATCGATCCATGTCGGCACCGATCAAATACGAATTGCCGGCCGGCTCAGCGGCGGCAAGTTCGAAGTTCCACGCTTGCAATCGTCGGCGGCTTCATTGCCGCCGAGTCCGTACGAGATCCGCAATTGTGATGAGCGAACACGGCTTTTTCGGACGAAACCGGGTCATCCTCCCTGCCGTTAACGAGAATGTTATCGGCGATGTGCGGAAATCCTGAAGGCGAACGGGAAAGGCGGCCCGAAGGCCGCCTTTTTGGAGTTGCGCCGATCGACGTTCGCCTTATGCGAGCGGCACCGCCACGAACCGGGTCGTCTGCGCGCTTCTGACCTGCAGCAGCACGCTGCGCTTGCCGGACGATTTCGCCTGCGCCAGCTCCGAACGGACATCGCCGATATTGGCGACGGCGTTGCCGCCCACGTTGAGGATGACGTCGCCGGTCTGGATGCCGCGTTGCGCGGCCGGGCCTTGCGGATCGACTTCAGTGACGACGACGCCCTTCTGGCCGGCGCCCTGCACGTCGCCCGCCGGAGCCAGGCTGAGCCCGAGACGCGGCGGCATGCCGGCATCTGGCTGCGACTTGCCCTCGTCGGCTCTAGCCTGCCGCTCGTTCGGCAACTCGCCAAGCGCCAGTGTCACCGTCTTGCTGTCGCCTTTGTGGACGACATCGAGCTTCACGGACGTGCCCGGCGCCAGGGTGGCGATGGTGCGGGCGAGATCGCGGGAATCCTTGATCGCGGTGCCATTGACGGCGGTGATGACGTCGCCCGCCTCGATGCCCGCCTTCGCCGCCGGGCTGCCGTCCTGCGGATTGTCAACGATCGCACCGCGCGCCTCCTTGAGGCCGAGACTGTCGGCGATATCCGACGTCACCGGCTGCACCTGCACGCCGAGCCAGCCGCGTGTGACCGCGCCCTTGTCCTTCAACTGTGCGACGACGAGCTTTGCGGTCGAAGCCGGAATGTCGAAGCCGATGCCGACCGAGCCGCCGGAGGGCGAGAAGATCGCGGTGTTCACGCCGATCACGTTGCCGTTCATGTCGAAGGCCGGCCCGCCGGAATTGCCCTTGTTGATCGGCGCGTCGATCTGGATGAAGTCGTCATAGGGACCATTACCGATGTCGCGGCCGCTGGCCGAGACGATGCCGGCGGTCACGGTGCCGCCGAGGCCGAAGGGATTGCCGACCGCGACCACCCAGTCGCCGATACGCGGCTTCTGGTCGGAGAATTTGACGAACGGAAAATCCTTCTTGCCCTCGACCTTGATCAGCGCGAGATCCGTCTTCGGATCGGTGCCGACCACTTTCGCGCTGTAGATGGTGCCGTCGTCCATCGTCACTTGCACCGATTCGGCGTGATCGACGACGTGGTTGTTGGTCACGGCATAGCCGTCGGCGGAGATGAAGAAGCCGGAGCCCTCACCCGTGATCATCTGGCGGCGCTGGCGCGGCATGCCCTCCATGCCACCCGGGCCGCGGAAGCCGAATTGCCGCGAGAACTGGTCGAACGGCGTCGCCTCGTCCGAATCCATCCGGTTCTGTTGCAGCATCGCGCTCTTATCATTGTCCTGGTCGATCCTGACCCGCACCGAAATGACGGCGGGTTTGACCTTGCTGACGAGGTCGCCGAAGCCCGGCGGTGTCGCGGCGGTCTCCGCGGCCTGGGCGGGCGCAATGAAGGAGGTCGCGCTGAACGGCGAAGAGCCGGGAGCAGTCGCCAGCACGGCCACGCCAAGCGCGGCCACGGTGCCGAGCAGCGCGAGCCGGCGCGGCCTCAGGACCTTGCGGGACGTTGTGGTGTCGGAATTGACGTGATCGCTCATGTCGATATGTCCATGTTGGGTAAGTCGCCTTGCACCCAACATGGTGGTCGCCACCTTACAGCGTCCCGTCCACGCGATTAAATCTTGGCAAAGTAGCCGGGCCGGCGATACGGCCAAAGGTCAAGGCTGCACGTTTGATGCAGCTCAACGCGGGCCATGCGCACCGTGGAAGACTGCGGCCACCGGATGATGTCCATCGGAGGCACGTCATGTACAAAGACATTCTCGTCCACATCCCCACCGAGCGGCCGATCCGCCCGGTGATCGACGGCTCGATCTCGCTCGCAGCGGGCCTCAACGCCCATCTCGATGCAGTCGCGGTTGGCTATGTGGCAACCAGTGCGGCCTATATCATGGAGGGCGGCGCTGCGGTGGCGGCGGTGTTCGAGATGGAGCGCGAGAGTGCAGTGGAGCGGGCCGAGGCGGCGCTCGCGGTATTCAAGAGCAAAGCGATGAACGCCGGCATTTCCTACACATGCCACCCACTCGGGGCGATGCCGGGGGATGCGGTCGGCTTGCTCGGCGAGATGGCGCGGCTGCACGATCTCAGCATCGTGCTCCAGCCGGATCCGGCGCAAGGCTCACTCGACAACGATGTGCCCGGCGAGATCCTGTTCCAGGCGGGTGGCCCGGTGCTTTTCCTGCCCTACACCTTCCATGGAGCGTTCAAGGCGAAACGGATCGGCATCTGCTGGGATGGCAGCCGCCTCGCCGCGCGCGCTATGCGCGACGCCGCACCATTCCTGGCCCGCGCCGAGGAGATCGTGATCATTGCGATCAACGAAACAGATATGGTTCCCGAGGAAGTCTCGACGCGCAATCTGGCAAGGCATCTCGGCCGGCGCGGACTGTCGACCCGCACGGTCAACCTGTCGGCGGCGCGCTCTGACATTCAGCCGACCATGCTGTCGCTGGCAGCCGATGAGAACCTGGATGTTCTGATCATGGGCGGCTACGGCCATTCGCGTTTGCAGGAGCGGTTCCTCGGCGGCGTCACCCGCGCCATGCTGGAAGCCATGACCGTCCCGACGCTGATGTCGCATTAATCGAGGGCTTATCCAGGTCGGGCCGGTCACAAGCCTTGTCGTTCGGGCTGACAACCGCGTCCTTGAGCGGTGCCGGCGTCGGCAAGTTCAGGTCATATTCGAACACGTTGGACCGTCACGCCGCGGCGGGTCTCTCCCACGCCGTGGCCTCGACGCCGTCCTCGTCTTGTTGCGCATTGCACGCGTCGAAATGCGCCTTGAGTTCGACTTCGGCGAGATGTTCGAAATGTTCGGCCTGGCCGAGCAGTTCCCAGCTCTGGAGCGGCCGGTAGGCGGCCTGCTGACGACAGAGGGACGCTAGCGCGCGGTAGCGACGTACGTTGTCCATGAGACCCTCCCTCGCATTCACAGAGCTTATTGCCCTTATTTGCGTCAGGGCGATGGCGGTTGTGCAAAAGATTTGCTGCGCCCGCCGCGCGCTTGACTCGCTTGTTTCTAGGCAAACGCGTATCGAGGCGAAAGTTCCAATCAGCGCGACTCAACGCTTCTGACCTTACCGCAGGCCAGGGCTAGGGTTGTGGGTCATTCTCGTATGTCTGCAGTGCAAAGGGGCACGCCCTGGCACACCCCATTGCGGTGCCGGCTCGCCCGCCTGTATCCGGCAGTCTACCGGATGAGCGCGGGCTCACCGGCACGCATTGTCTGCGCCGAACTATGTTGCAGCATCGGAACCCTGCCGGCTTCCGCAGCGGCGCGGATGGCCGCGATGTTGCCGGCATAGTCCGCGCTGCTCTTGCCGCGAAACACTGCGGAGCCCGCTACAAGCGTATCGGCGCCCGCAGCGGCCACGGCGGCGGCATTGTCGCGCGTGATGCCGCCGTCAACCTCGAGCCGGATCGGCCGGTCGCCTATCATGCTTCGAATACGCCCGATCTTCTCGAGTTGGGATTCGAGGAAGGACTGGCCGCCAAAGCCCGGATTGACCGTCATCACCAGGACGAGGTCGAGGCGATCGAGCACATATTCGATCGTGCTTTCGGGAGTCGCGGGACACAGGCTGACGCCGGCTTTCTTGCCGAGCGCGCGGATGGCCTGGAGCGAGCGATCGAGGTGCGGACCGGCTTCGGCATGCACCGTGATGACATCCGCGCCGGCCTTCGCGAACGCTTCGAGATAGGGATCGGCGGGCGCGATCATGAGATGCACGTCGAACATTTTCTTCGTCAGCGGCCGGATCGCCCTGATGACGTCCGCGCCATAACTGATGTTCGGGACGAAATGCCCGTCCATGACGTCGCAGTGAATCCAGTCGGCACCCGCCGCATCGATCGCCACGATCTCCTCGCCGAGGCGGGCGAAATTCGCAGCCAGGATTGACGGCGCGATGAGGATTTCTCTCGTCATGGCTTCGCACTCCCCTGCGCGTCCGCACCGCCGCTGAAGACGCGGCTCGCCAGGACGTCCATGGGATCGATCGTTTCGAGGTCGGCGATATCGAGCATGCGGTCGAGATCGGACACCAGCCGATCGGCCTGCCGCAGGCGGATGCGGTCGACGGCGTTGCGGATCGAGCGCGCATTGGAGAAGAACGGCTGGGTCCGACGTAGCGCGATGTATTTCTCGAACGCCTCGCGCGCCGCCGCCGAGAGGCGATAACCCCGTTCCTTCAGCATCAGCTCGGCGATGACGAGCAGCTCGGCTTCCGCATAGTCCGGAAAGTCGATGTGATGCGCGATCCGCGAACGGAAGCCGGGATTAGAGGCAAAGAAGCTCGTCATCCGCTCGCCATAGCCGGCAAGGATCACGACGAGGTCCTCGCGCTGGTTTTCCATCACCTGGAGCAGGATCTCGATCGCCTCCTGGCCGTAGTCGCGCTCGTTGTCGGGACGGTGCAGATAATAGGCCTCGTCGATGAACAGCACGCCGCCCATCGCCTTCTTCAGGATCTCCTTGGTCTTCGGCGCGGTGTGGCCGATATACTGGCCGACCAAATCGTCGCGCGTCACCGAGATCACCTGCCCGCGCCGCACGAAACCGAGGCCGTGCAGGATCTTTGCCATGCGCAGCGCGACCGTCGTCTTGCCGGTGCCGGGATTGCCGGTAAACGACATATGCAGCGTCGGTGGCGACGAAGCCAATCCCGCACGCTGCCGAATACGTTCGATCAGCAAGAGCGACGCGATCTGGCGCACGCGGCTTTTCACCGGCTTCAATCCGATCAGCTCCTGCTCGAGCTGCTGCAGCGTGCCCGTGATTCCAGCCTCTTCGGCCTCCTTGCGGAGATCGAAACTGGTCTCGCCGGGCTCAGTGGTCATTGCGTGGGGAACATCCAGCATCGGCACCTCGAAGAAAAGGGCTTCGCCGCGGGGAGCGGCGAAGCAGTGGTCCGCCAAGGAAACGGAGCAGGGAGTGCTCCGCGCGGAGGAGAATGACTTAGGTTGGTGCGTGCGCGGGCTGCCGGCGCACGGTGGTGTAGCGGATCGCGCGTCCGCCCACCTCCTGCCGCACCAGCTCGAACTCGGCTTCCTGCGGCGGGCGGTTGACGATGAACGAGATCCGCACCGATTCCCACCCATGGCTGGAGTCGAAGCCGCTGAGGCGGATGTATCGGTCGCCATACACTCTGCGGCATTCGGCGAGCTCCATCATCACGCCGGCGGCGTCCTGGAGATCGAACATCGGCAGGCCCCACATCTCCCAATAGGTGTTGCGGGGATGCGGATCGTCGGTGAACTCGATGTTCACGGCCCAACCATTGGTCAGGCAATATTGCACCTGCTTGGTGATCTGGTCGTCGGTCAGATCGGGCAGGAACGAGAAGCAGCCTTGGGTCAGCTTCATGTCAAATCTCCTCAAACGGTTTCGAGCGCGGTCGGCACGAAGTCCGGCGTGTCCGTGGATTCATAATTGAAGGAGACGTCCTTCCAGACCTCGAGCGCAGCTTTCAGCGGCGTGCAGGTCTCGGCCGCCCTGGCCAGGATCTCCGGTCCTTCGTGGACGTAGTCGCGGCCCTCGTTGCGGGCGAGGATCATCGCTTCCAGCGCCACACGATTGGCGATCGCGCCGGCCGCGATGCCCATGGGATGGCCGATGGTACCGCCGCCGAACTGGAGCACGACGTCCTCGCCGAGCAGGTCGAGCAGTTGATGCATCTGCCCGGCATGGATGCCGCCGGAGGCGACCGGCATCATCTTGTTCAGGCTCGCCCAGGACTGGTCGAAGAACAGGCCGTGCTCGAGCCTGGCCGGGTTGAAGTCTTCGCGGCAGACATCGTAATAGCCGCGCGTGGTGTTGGGATCGCCTTCGAGCTTGCCGACCACGGTGCCGGCATGGATGTGGTCGACGCCGGCAAGCCGCATCCACTTGGCGATGACGCGGAATGACACGCCATGGCTTTTCTGCCGCGTATAGGTCGAGTGACCGGCGCGATGCAGATGTAGGATCATGTCGTTGCGCCGCGCCCATTTCGCCATCGACTGGATTGCGGTGTAGCCGATCACGAGATCGATCATGACGATGCAGGACCCGAGCTCCTTCGCGAACTCGGCGCGCTCGTACATATCCTCCATGGTTCCCGCGGTGATATTCAGGTAGGTCCCCTTGGCCTCACCGGAGGCCGCCTGCGCCCGGTTCACCGCCTCCATGCAATAGAGGAAGCGGTCGCGCCAGTGCATGAACGGCTGCGAGTTGATGTTCTCGTCATCCTTGGTGAAGTCGAGCCCGCCCTTCAGCGCCTCGTAGACCACGCGACCGTAATTGCGGCCCGAGAGGCCGAGCTTAGGCTTGACGGTCGCGCCGAGCAGCGGCCTGCCGAACTTGTCGAGCCGCTCGCGCTCGACCACGATGCCGGTGGCCGGTCCCTGGAACGTCTTCACATACGCGACGGAGAAACGCATGTCCTCCAGCCGCAGCGCCTTCAGCGGCTTGAAGCCAAATACGTTGCCGATGATCGAGGCCGAGAGGTTGGCGATCGAGCCCGGCTCGAACAGGTCGAGGTCATAGGCGATGTAGGCGAAGTACGAGCCTGGCGTGCCCGGCACCGGATCGACGCGGTAGCATTTCGCGCGATACTTCTCGGCGGCGGTCAACCGATCGGTCCACACCACCGTCCAGGTCGCGGTCGAGGATTCGCCGGCGACTGCGGCCGACGCCTCGATCGGATCGACGCCCTCTTGCGGCGTGACGCGGAACAGCGCGATGACGTCGGTGTCCTTGGGCACGTAGTCGGGCTCCCAATAGCCCATGCGCTTGTATTCCATCACGCCCGATCGATATCTTTCCTTGCCGCGGACGGTTCCTGCATGTGCATTCATGGCTCTCTCCTGCTCTTCTCTCTCTGAATGATTAGGCCGCGACGGGCTCGCGGGCGTCGACGCGCGGATCGAGATCGCCGGCGCGGTAGCGCCGCGCCATCTCGCTCAAGGGAACGACCTTGATACGGCTGGCGTGGCCTGCGGTGCCGAACTGCTCGAAGCGCTCGCGGCAGAGCTCGCGCATCGCATCCATGGCGGGCTTGAGAAATTTGCGCGGATCGAACTCGGAGCGCGTTTGCGCGGCCACTTTCCGGAACACCGCGGTCATTGCCAGCCGGCAGTCGGTGTCGATATTGACCTTGCGCACGCCGCTCGTGATGCCGCGGACGATCTCCTCGACCGGCACGCCCCAGGTCTGCGGCATCTCGCCGCCAAACTGGTTGAACATGTCCTGGAGCGGCTGCGGCACAGAGGAAGAGCCGTGCATCACGAGATGCGTGTTCGGCAGCCGGCGATGAATCTCCTCGACCACCCGCATCGCCAGAATGTCGCCGTCCGGCTTGCGGCTGAACTTGTAGGCGCCGTGCGAGGTGCCCATCGCGATCGCGAGCGCATCGACTTTGGTGGCGCGGACGAAGTCGACCGCCTGGTCAGGATCCGTGAGCAACTGATCATGGCTGACCGTGCCTTCGACACCGTGACCGTCCTCCTGCTCGCCGCCCCCATGCTCGAGCGAGCCGAGCACGCCGAGCTCGCCTTCGACGGAGGCACCGACCCAATGCGCGAGATCGACGACGCGGCGGGTGATCGCAACGTTGTAGTCGTAATCGGCCGCGGTCTTGGCGTCGGCCTTGAGCGAGCCGTCCATCATCACCGAGGTGAAGCCATGGGCGATCGCGGACGCGCAGGTCGCTTCGTCATTGCCATGGTCCTGGTGCATGCAAAGCGGGATGTCCGGATAGGTCCGCTCCAGCGCGTCGATCATATGCGAGAGCATGAAGTCGCCGGCATAGCTGCGCGCGCCGCGCGACGCCTGGATGATGACGGGCGCGTCGACCTCGGCCGCCGCCTGCATGATCGCGATGCCCTGCTCCATGTTGTTGATGTTGAACGCCGGCACCGCGTAGCCGTGACTGGCGGCGTGGTCGAGCAGCTGACGAAGAGTGATACGGGCCACGACAAATCCTCCTGTTATTGCTTGCAGGCGCGGGCCATCGCCCGCCGGGCGGCTTCCGCAACGCCTTGCGGCGTGATGCCGAATTCGCGGTAGAGCACCGGGGCCGGCGCCGAAGCGCCGAAGCCGCGCATACCGACGAATTCGCCCTCGGTGCCGATCCAGCGGTGCCAATCGCCGACGACTGCCGCCTCGATGCCAACCCGCGGCGCGGTGCCGAGCACAGCGGCGCGGTAATCCTCCGGCTGCTCCTCGAACAACGCGAAGCAGGGCGCGGAGACCACGGCCGCACGGACGTGCTCGGTAGCGAGCAGGCGGGCCGCCTCCAGCGCAATAGACACTTCCGAACCGGTTGCGATGAGCGTCACGTCGCGGCCACCGTCCGGCGAAACGATCAGATAGGCGCCGCGTGCGACGCGGTTCCTCCCGCGGACATCGCTGCGGAAGGTCGGCAGCGCCTGACGGGACAGGCACAGCACGGAGGGACGATTTTCAGCTTGGAGCGCGCAGTCCCATGCTTCCAGCGTCTCAACCGCGTCGGCCGGCCGGAAAACAAGCAGGTTCGGAATGACGCGGAGCGCTGCGAGATGCTCGACCGGTTGGTGCGTGGGGCCGTCCTCACCGAGGCCAATGGAGTCATGGGTCATCACATGAATGACGCGGATCCGCATCAAGGCCGCAAGACGGATCGCCGGCCGGCTGTAATCGGAGAACGCGAGGAAGGTGCCGCCATAGGGAATGAAGCCCCCGTGCAGCGCGAGGCCGTTCATCGCGGCCGCCATGCCATGCTCGCGGATGCCGTAATGGATGTAATCGCCGGCGAACGCGTCGCGCTTGACCGGGGTCTGCGCCTTGGCATGCGTCAGGTTCGAATGCGTGAGATCCGCCGAGCCGCCGACAAATCCGGGAATCGTCTCGGCGATGCCGTCGAGCACCTGTTGCGACGCCTGCCGCGTCGCGAGCTTCGGACGCTCGGTGGCAAAGCGCTCGCGCAATTTCGCCGAGGCCTGGGCATAGGCGTTCGGCAGGGCAACCGCCTTGCCCTCGATAAACAGGTCGCGCTGCTCGGGCGTCGCGCATTCATAGCGATCGAGCCAGGCGAGACGCTCGACCTGCCCGCGCTGCCCGATCATCCGCCATGCTTTCAGGATCGTGACAGGCACCACGAAGGGCTGATAGTCCCAGCCGAGCGTTCGCCGCGCCGCGGCCGTCTGCTCCGTGCCGAGCGGCGCGCCATGCGCCTTCTCGGTGCCCTGACGATCCGGCGCGCCGAAGCCGATGACCGTGCGGCAGGCGATCAGCGACGGTCTTGTGCTCTCACGCTCCTCGGCAATCGCCTGCGCAACTGCTTCGGGATCGTGCCCGTCAACACCGCGCACCGACCAGCCGGAGGCAGCGAAGCGCGCGAGCTGGTCATCGGAGGTCGCAAGCGAGGTCGGGCCGTCAATGGATATGCCGTTGTCGTCGAACAGCACGATCAGGCGGCCCAGCCCGAGATGCCCGGCGAGCGAGATCGCTTCCTGGCTGATGCCTTCCATCAGACAGCCGTCGCCGGCGATGACGTACGTGAAATGATCGACGAGGCCGTCGCCATGTTGCGCATTGGCCATGCGCTCGGCGAGTGCCATGCCGACCGCGGTCGCAATCCCCTGCCCCAGCGGACCGGTCGTCGTCTCGACGCCCGGCGTATGGCCATATTCCGGATGGCCCGGCGTCTTCGAGCCCCATTGCCGGAACGCCTTGATGTCATCGAGGCTAACGTCGCCGCCGGTGAGATGGAGCAATGCATAGAGCAGCATCGAGCCATGGCCCGCCGACAGCACGAAGCGATCGCGATCCGGCCAATGGGGGTGAGCCGAGTCGAACTTCAGGAAGCGCGAGAACAGCACGGTGGCGACATCGGCCATGCCCATGGGCAGTCCGGGGTGGCCGGACTGCGAAGTCTCGATGGCGTCGACTGCGAGGAAGCGGACGGCATTGGCGAGATCGCTATGCGATACCGCCGTGAGGTCAGCGTCGGCGTGGACGGAGATGTTCATCGGATCCTCCCCTCGTTCACTTCAGGTTTCGCTTACGCTCGATCAGCTGCATGATCAGCGGCGTCAGGATCAGCTGCATCGCAAGATCGAGTTTCGCGCCGGGACACACGATCGAATTGGCGCGCGACATCCAGCTTTGCGGCAGCATCGAGAGTAGGTAGGGGAAGTCGATGCCGCGCGGATTCTTGAAGCGGATCACGACCATCGATTCGTCCGGCGTAGGGATCCAGCGCGCGATGAACGGATTGGAGGTGTCCACCGTCGGCACACGCTGGAAGTTGATGTCGGTCTCGGAAAATTGCGGGCAAATGTAGTGGATGTAATCGGGCATCCGCCGCAGAACGGTGTCGGTGACGGCCTCGGTCGAATAGCCTCGCGCACTCCGGTCGCGGTGCAGCTTCTGGATCCATTCAAGATTGATGACGGGCACGACGCCGATCTTGAGGTCGGCATAGCGCGCGACGTTGACCTTGTCGGTGACGACCGCGCCATGCAGGCCCTCGTAGAACAGCAAATCGGAGCTCTCCGGCAGCCGTTTCCATTCGGTGAAGGTGCCGGGTGCGGCGCCATGCAGCGCGGATTCCTCGGCGTCGTGGACGTAGTGCCGCGTCGTCGCCGTGCCGGTCTCGCCATAGTCGCGGAACGCCCGCTCCAGCTCCTCGAACAGATTGGTTTCGGGGCTGAAATGGCTGAAATGCCTGTTGCCGCGATCGGCCTCCTTCGCCATCTGCGTGCGCATTTCCGCGCGATCGTAGCGATGGAAGGCGTCGCCTTCGATGTAGGCGGCGTTGACCTTCTCGCGGAAGAAGATCTGCTCAAAGGTCTTCTTGACCGACGTGGTTCCGGCGCCGGAAGAGCCGGTGATGGAGATGATCGGATGCTTCCTGGACATCGGGGCGCCTCGCTCACAGCCGGAAGAAGCCGCGCCGCGCGAACAGCGGTGCGGAGACGCTGGCGACCAGCAAGGGATCGCAATGCAGTTCCTCGACGCGCTGCACCTCGTTGTTCGAACCCATGATCAGCGGCACGCGTTGATGCAGGCTCTGCGCCGAGAGTTCGAGGATACGCTCGCGCCCGGTCGAAGCCGAGCCGCCGGCCTGCTCGACGATGTAAGCCATCGGGTGCGCCTCGTAGACGAGGCGCAGGCGGCCATCGCCATAGCCGGGCCGTGAATCGGAGGGATAGAGGAACACGCCGCCGCGGGTAAGGATGCGATAGGCCTCGGCCACCAGCGAGCCGACCCAGCGCATGTTGAAATTGTGGTTGGCCTGCCCTTCCACACCGGCGAGGCATTCGTCGACGAAGGCGCGCACCGGCTGTTCCCAATGCCGGCGGTTCGAGGCGTTGATCGCGAACTCCTCGCAGGTCTCGGAGATTTGCACGGCGCTACGCGCGAGACGGAAGCAACCGGACCCGCGGTCAAGCGTGAAGATGTCGACGCCCTCGCCGAGCGTCAGCACCAGCGAGGTCTGCGGGCCGTAGGTGACGAATCCCGCCGCGAGCTGCGCCGAGCCGCGCTGATGGAAGGCGAGCGCGAGATCGTCGGGCGCGGGCAGGATCGAGAAGATCGTGCCCACGGTCATGTTGATGTCGATATTGGAGGAGCCGTCGAGCGGATCGATCGCGACGCAGATCTTCGCCGCGCGGTCACCGATCTGCGGTTCACGCATCTCCTCCGACGCCAGTGCCGCGATCGGCAGCTTGCCGAGACAGCGGCGCAGGATCGCATCCGCCTGCACGTCGAGATCGCGCTGCACGTCACCGTCGCTGTTGCGGCCGGTGGTCAGGCCCGACGCATCCGCAAGGTCTCCCGTGGCGATAAGATCGGCGATCTCGATCGCGGCCGCCGCGATGGCATCGACCGCGGCCGCTACGGCCAGCGCATGCGGCGCCGTCTCGGAATACCGCTGAAGGTGGTCGTCCAGCCTGAGTTGCCCGGTCATCTGCGTCCATCCCTTTGCAGGCGCCGCATCCAGTTCCCTCCTCGCTGGAGGTCGGTGCGGTCAGTGCCAACAACGACGAGATTGACAGGGGCGGCTTAATAAGGAAAATTTCTATTCATAATGAGCGCCAAAGAATTATCTTATAATGTCCATTCGGCGGCACAGCTCCGGCATCTCACGATCCGGCAGCTTCGCTCGCTTGCGGCGCTCTCGGCAAAAGGCAGCGTCACGGCAGCCTCGACCCAGCTCGGCCTGACGCAGCCGGCCGTGACCCAGCAATTGCGCCAGCTGCAGGATCTCGCCGGACTGCCGCTGCTGCAGCGGACCGGCGACGGCATGCTGCTGACGGAAGCCGGCAAGGAGGTGCTGGCGCTCGCCGAGCGCGTCGAGGCCGCAATCGCGGACTGCCAGGGTTCGCTCGACCTGCTTGCGGGGCGAACCGGCGGCACGGTGCATCTCGGCGCGGTCTCGACCGCGAAATATTTCGTGCCGCACGCGATCGCGGCATTCTCGAAGCGGTATCCGAAGATCGAGATCAAGCTCACGGTCGGCAATCGCGAGGAGATCCGCGGGGCCATGCACGGCTACGACCTCGACTTCGCGGTGATGGGTCGGCCACCGGCCGATGTCAGCGTCGACGTCCGGCAGCTCGGGCGCAATCCGCACATCATCGTCGCGCGCAAGGGGCACTGGCTGGAGAAGGATTCCGGCCTCAACCTCACCGACCTCGTGCACGAGACCTTCCTCACCCGCGAGCCCGGCTCGGGGACGCGGACACTGATGGAAGGCATGTTCCAGAGGTCGGATCTTGAGCCGATCATCGGCATGGAGATGAGCAGCAACGAGACCATCAAGCAGGCGGTCATCGCCGGGCTCGGCATCGCCTTCATCTCGGCCCACACCGTGGCGCACGAGCTCACCGAGGGCCGGCTGATCGTGCTCGACGTCGCGGGCCTGCCGATCGTGCGGCAATGGTACGTGATCCGCCGCAGCGACAAGGTGCTGTTGCCGCCGGCGCAGGCGATGTTCGATTTCTTGGGATCGGAGGGGTCGAACTATCTTCCCGACGTGCCCGAATTCGGCGCGCGATAGCCCGTCGAAATTCAGCCCATCAGCTTCATCGCGACCGTAGCCGCGAGAATGACGATGATCTGGAGCAGGCGCTCGGTCGTGAAGATGCGGTTGAAGGTGGTCATCGCTTGCCCCGGCCGAATTGGGATGTCTCGGTCGGGACGTTGCTAGCACAGACGGGCGACGAGATAACTCCGTAATCGCCCCGTGTTTTCCGTGCACGACCCGACGACCGGCCCTTCGGCGGGCCTGCGCAAGGCCGCGCCGATGGTTAACGATCAGGCCGCGCGTGTAGGGGCGTAGTCCATCCGCGCGGCGAAATAGGCTTCCAGCTCCAGCAGCGCCCGCGCTTCCCAATCCTTCGCCTGCTCGAGCAGCGACCAGCTCTGGTCCGGGCGGAATGCAGCGGTCTGGCGATAGAGCGATGCGATACCGCGGTAGCGGCGCACGTTCTCCAAGATGGCGTGACCGGTGATTTGGCCGTTCATGTCCGAAAACTCCCTCGTCATTCCCGAGGGAGAAATTGCGGCCAAATCTTTTTCGAAAAGTTAGCGCCGCACAGCAAGCGTGCGAATGGTTTCCGGACTGTTGCCCGCGCGCAACGTGCGCGGCCGCACAAGGCCGATCTATTGCGAATTCGTCGCCGCGCTCTCGCCCCGCGGCTTCAACCCACCGCGGCTGATGATCTCGCGGCAGAGATCGGCAAGGCCGATCACCAGCACGGCGAGCAGGCAGAACAGCTTGATGGAATCGGCATGCGCGCTGGTCAGCGAATTGAACTCGAAGAAGGGCGGCATGAATGCCCACCATACCAGCGGAATGGTGAGTAGTGCGGCGAACGCCGCCGCCGGTGCGCCCGCAATAATGCCGAGCACGAACAGGCTGGGCAGGAACGCCGCGAAATAGAGTTTTGCGCCGAGCGCGACACAGCCGCCCTGGAGCGCAGCCGACATTGCGACAACGATGAATCCAAGCAGGAACGCCTGCCACGACCATGGTCGTACCCGCGGTACGCCAACCAGCCCCGCACGCCTCATCAGCCTCCCCCTGCCGCCCGTTAACCAGGCTCGCTTGCGACCAAAGTACTACAGCGGCAGGGAAACTGCGAGGTGGAAATTGCCGACCCGGCGGCCTTGGTAAACGGGCCGGATCGCTAATTGGAGCAACCAGCCTCTACTCGGTGGCCGCATAGACCAGGCCTGCGACGGGCAGCGCGAGCCCAAAGGCCGATGCGAGCGTCCAGCCGCCTTGTGCAAACGCCCACGCGCCGACCGCCGAGCCCGCCGCGCCCGCGGTGAAGAAGGTCGCCATGTAGAGACCGTTCAGGCGGCTGCGGTGCTCATGCCCCAGCGCGAAGATCGCGCGGAAGCCGAGCACGACGTTGCCCTGCACGCCGATGTCGATCGCGATCGCAGCCACGACCAGGCAGGCGAGGTTCAGCACCGATCCGGGCGCGCCGACATGCGTAATCAGGAATCCTACGGCCGCGAGTAGCAGCGCGACCAGCGTGGCCATGCGGCTATGGCCGCGATCGGCAAGCCGTCCCGCGATCGGGGCTGCGAACACGCCGGCGACACCGGCAAGCGCGAACAGCGCGATGCCGCGCTGGGTGAAGCCGAATTCGCTCGCGAGCAGCAGCGGCGTCACGGTCCAGAACAGGCTGAAGGCGCCGAACAGGCTGGCCTGGTACAGCGCGCGGCGGCGCAGCAGCGGCGTGGTCCGCACCAGATGGAGCATCGACAGCAGCAACTCGCCGTAATGCATCCGCGCGACCGGCCTGCGCTTCGGCAGCGTCATCCAGAGTACCGCTGCGAGCACGATCATCAACGCGGCCGAGCAGAAGAACACTGCATGCCACGACAGCATCGCCGTGACGAAACTCGACACCGGCCGCGCCAGCATGATGCCGAGCATCAGGCCGGTCGAGACATTGCCGACGACGCGGCCGCGAATGGCTGCCGGCGCAAGATGCGCCGCATAGGGAACGATGATCTGCACCGCGACCGAGCCGAGTCCGATGAACAACGCGGCGATCAGGAAGGGCAGCGCGTGGGACGCGAACCCCGCGGCGAGCAGGGCTGCCGCGCCGAGCGTGATGACGGAGCAAATCAGGGTACGGTTCTCGACGAGGTCGCCGAGCGGGACGATGAAGAGAAGCCCCACGCCGTAGCCGATCTGCGTCATGGTAACGATCAGCCCGGCGGCCGCATGCGACAGGCCCAGCGCGGCGCTGATCGGGGCGATCAGCGGCTGGGCATAGTAGATATTGGCGGCGACCATGCCACAGGCCGCGGCAAGCACGAACGTCAGGCGCTGCGACACCGCATCCGGTTCGGGAGCAGTCTCGATCGTGGCATTCATCGTCATTCACACGGTCTCCAGCTATAGGAAACGTCTGTTTCCTAATATGACAATAAATTCAGGCGAGCAGCTTCATCGCGACGGCGACCAGGCGCTTGCCGTCGAGCGAAAGGCCCGCCTTGCCGACGACGCGCAGGCCTTGCGTGATGCAGATCATCAGGCGCGCGGTGTCGGCGGCGGCGACATGGCGGGGAATCGAGCCGTCGGCCTGCCCCTCGCGAATGAGGCCGGCGATGAAGCCTTCGTTGGTCTCGAGCCGCGCGCTGACGAGGGCGGCGACCACCGGATCGACCGCGGACAATTCGACCGCGCTGCCGACCACGAGGCAGCCGCGCCGCCCCTCGCTGCCCTGGGAATGCTCTACATACGACAGCAGCATGTTGCGCAGCCGCTCGCGGCCATTGTCGCCTTTTGCCGCCGCGCTGCGCGTCTGCTCCTGGCGCAGCGCGGCGTAGCGCTCGAAGGCGGCGAGAAACACCGCATGCTTGTCGCGAAACGCCTTGTAGACGCTGCCGGTCGCCAGCCGCATCGCCGCGGTGAGATCGCCGATCGAGGTGGCATGATAACCGCGCTCGGAAAACACGCGGACGGCCCTGTCGAGCGCGGTGTCCATGTCGAACTCCCGGGGACGGCCAGGCGGACGGCCAATGGGCGGGGATTTGCGGGCCGCTTTTTGCATTGCAGGATAATAGGGAATGTTTGTTTCCAAACAAAGACACTTGGTTGTGATTGGGGCGGTAGGGCCACTAACTCCGGCGTCGCCCCTGGCCAAGGCCAAGTCCCATTATCCCAGGGAAGGGGTTGGGCGGACATTCGTTCGGTGGGATTGATATCGCCTTAAATCGATAGACCTCGCGGTATGGGTCCTGGCCTTCGCCACGACGACATTTGAGGTTGTTATGCCTGACTGCCGGGCATCGCCACGGCGCAGGCCACATCGCGGTCCTGCGCACATTTCAACTTGCAGACATGCCTTCTCATCCTCGCGGCTGATTCCGCCCGAGCTTTGCTTCGTCGCTTCACCCTCTTGTCCAAGAGGGCGCAGGGAAGGCCGGGTGCCGGCTGGCACCCGCGGTCCGCTGCGCGAAAATGTAGCGCAAGGAAACCGCACAGCAGCATACAGGTGTAGCCAATCACTCGGCCTTCCCTGCGCGATGGTTGGACGGCTTATGCCGTGCTCTCCCGGGAGCCGAGTTCCTTTTGGCCTCCCTCACCCCTGCGAAAGTCACCGGCACCGCGCCGGTTGACGCAGATGCCGCATTCGCCAGGGCTTGACCGTAGCAACGACGGCCAGGACCACACGGTTTTGCCGTACGCACGGCTCGCCATTTCGCCGCAGTTTTTCCAGCCCTGTCGACGGAGCCGGAAACTTACAGACGAGACGAAGCCTAGCAGCGCCGCTCGTCGGAACGCAGCCTTGAGCTCACGGAGAGCAATCCGCCCTGCCCTTGGCCTCTCGCCCCGAACGCTGCCGCGTCCACCGCAAGCCCGGCTCGCGAACATGACGACCACAAGATCGCCCCTCAAGGATGAGCCGGGATGCACGACACATACGTCATTTCCGAATTTCGGTAAAGTGGAATATTTTTGCGGCGGCGGATTGACGGGGGCGACACAGAGGAGGTCCGGTAGCCCGGATGAGCGAAGCGACATCCGGAGTCTTGCCACAAGCGACAGCGGTCCCGGGTGTCGCTGCGCTCACCCGGGCTACGAGAGCTCACCGCTTCGTTCGCACCGGCGTTCCGTCGGCCATGAGTGTCACTCCCTTCCGTTCGACAATCATCCCGTAGGCGTGCGGCTGACGGTGAACGTCGAAATTGAAAGTGGTGCGCTTGTAAGAATTGCAGAGATCGAGATCGCAACGGGCGAGCGCGATCTCGTCCCCCTTGGTCGTGCATCGCGAGATGATCTCGCCGGAGGGCGCGATGACGCAGCTTCCGCCGATGTGGTCGACGCCCTCCTCGACACCCGCTTTGGCGACGCCGACCACGAAGGTGCCGTTCTGGTAGGCGCCGGCCTGCATCACCAGATGATTGTGGAACAGCGAGAGATCGTCATGCTCGGGTGCGGGCGGATTGTGCACCGGCGTGTTGTAGCCGATCATCACCATCTCGACGCCCTGCAGGCCCATCACCCGGTAGGTCTCGCTCCAGCGGCGGTCATTGCAGATCGCCATCCCCATCACGCCGCCAAAGGCCTCGGTCACGCCAAAGCCATCGCCTGGATCGAAATAGCGCTTTTCCAGATGCTGGAATTCGCGCCACGGCTCATGCTCGGCATGCCCGGGCAGATGAACCTTGCGATATCTCGCGACGATGGCGCCGCTCTTCTCGACCAGGATCGAGGTATTGTAGCGCCTGACAATTCCGGCCTCGACCGTCAGCTCGGCATAGCCAAGATAAAATCCGATGCCGATCTCGCGCGCGAGATCGAACAGGCCTCTTGTCTCCGGCCCCGGCATCTCGCGCTCAAAGAAGCTGTCGATCTCAGCCTGATCCTCGAAATACCAGCGCGGAAAGAACGCGGTCAGCGCGAGCTCGGGATAGACGATCAGGTCGCAGCCGTTGGCCTTCGCCTGGCGCATCAAGGCCATCAGGCGCGCCACGACCGCGGTTCTCGTCTCGGTCCGCGCGACAGGGCCAAGCTGGCCGGCTGCGATCGTCACAAATCTCGTCACGAATCTTTCCCTCGTCCGCTTCCCGGGTCAGGTCGCGGCAGAGACTATCGCGCGATGCGCCGCGCGCACAGCCTCGCTGTCCGGCACGGTGCCCAACCGAGAGGCAGCCCGACCGTCACGTGGAAAGTACCGAGAACAGATAATCTCGCAAACCCCCGCTCGTGCTGCTCAGGCGATCGAGCATGGGCAGCTACACGCCTACCGGGGGGAAGATGCATCTCACGGAGCGCGACTTACCAACCCGCCGATGCAGGTTCGTTGAAGAACATCGTCTGATCGCGCGCCGCCATGCGCGAGGGCTGGCGTCGACGGTGCCTCTCCGCACTGCGCTTGTTCGAAACGGTCCGAGCTGCTTGCTTCGGCGTCGCATCAGGCTGCGCCACCATTGCAAAAGCTTGGCGGGGCCTCTCCTGCGTGGGCAGCGCGTCGGCGACGGCAGGCGCGGGAGTCGGCGGAACCGACTCGGCTTTGGACAGCGATATTTGCCGTACGCTGGTGTCGAGGACGATCTTCTCAGGCCAGGTTTGCGCGGAATGAACGCGCACAATCGACCGATCTGGCTCGGCCGGCGCGGCGGCGCTCACGGGGGCGGTCATGTACCGGTCGGCGAGGAAAAGGAGGGCGAGCAGAGCGCCGCCGGTGAAGACGAAATAGCGGATGAGCGGCATGGGTCCCTCGATCGCCTCGTTGTCGAGGCCCCTGCAGCAACGGGAAAGAGTGGCAATCGTTCCGGTGCGCTGTCGAGCAATCGCGGGAGACGCTCAGCCGCCCACTGGCATTCCGCTTGCTGCACGGGAGTCAAATCCCTCAGACCCGCAGTGGGTCTGTCTCATCGTGAGGCGATCATGCACCCGACGTCCCGTTTCGAAGCGACCATGCCGACACAGCTCCACGCATTGATCTCCGATCTGCGTTGGCGCTTGCAAATGATCGACGCCGACATTCTGGAGGAAGAACGGAAGGCCGGAATCTCCGATCCCCAAAACCTCGCCTACCCCATGCTAGCGCAGAACCTGCGGGCCCGGCGCGACAATATCCGGGTGAGCATCGCGATTCTCGAAAGCCGCCTCGAAAAGCGATCGACGGAGCGGCCGCGCGCGGCCTGATGCGGCGACGGCGATTGGCTCCCGTCGCACCCAGGTTAACGCGAAGGAACTCCCGTTGCCGATCTGCAACGGTTCCCGTCCGTCTGAAGCCGGACAAAAGAAATTCCCATTGCGGCCACGAACCCCTCTCACAACGCCGTGAGACGAGCAGGGGAACGACGATGCGTGCGCAAAGAGTCTGGGTGGTGAATGGGGCCGCCAGCGTCGAACAGTTGCAAACCAGATTGGACGATCTGAACAAGCGGCTCGGTCAACTCGAGACTCAGCACCCCGAGAGCTGGAAGGTCGAAGAGCTCAGATCGACTGCGCTCAGCCTGTCGCGCGAGATCGACGACATCCGCTGCGCCGAGGCGACGGCGGCGCTGAGCGAGCTGCTGCGGAAATAGCCGGCATTCGCGATTCGCCCGTCGCGCAGGAACCAACGCCGCCTCCCCGCCATTGCCATGCCGAGCATGGAGCAAAATCATGACCAGGCACCTGACGCGGGCCGATCTCGCGCGCAGCGTGGCCGGCGCGGTATCCACGCTGGTCCTGTGCGCGACGATGGCATTCACCATCGCGCGCCACTTCGCTTTGTAAGGCATTTGGCGCTGTGAGGTATTTTCGATGACGTCCGACCCCGAGGAATCGGTCAGGCTGCAAGGCTACGGCGAGATGACCCTGCGTACGGCCGTCACGACGATGATGTTGCTTGCGCCGCGCGAGCGCGCGGATGCCGCCATCTTCCGCGTCCGCGACGGCGTCCGGCTTGCCTCAAGCGAGATTGCCGAACTCGCCTCCGAATGGGGCATCACGCCAACGCCGGAGATCAGGTCTCCGAACCTCGTCCCGGAGCAGCACTGGACCCACGTCGTTCGCGGCATGGTGCGTGAGGCGCCGCTGCCGGCGCTGATGATTGCGTTTATGGTCGGCGTGCTGGTGGCGAGGCGGTAGTCCTCTGACCTAGCTTGCAACGCCGAGTTATCGAAACAGGCAATGCCGAGCCATGCCACCGCGACAGACCGCCCTGTCCGGCCAAATCGGCCGTGGACCCGCCCTGAAAATCGTTGCAAGAAGACGCTCCCGGGCGCCGGCGGCTGGTCCGCCAAGCTTGGGAACGAGCCTCTAGAAAAACGTCGACTTTTGGAAGAATGGTCGGAGTGGCAGGATTCGAACCTGCGACCCCTGCGTCCCGAACGCAGTGCTCTACCGGGCTGAGCCACACTCCGACAAGAGGCCGGCTTATAGCGTCGGGTTTGGCGCACCGCAAGCGGCCGAGCTGAGGAATCTTATCCCTGTGAAAACGGGTCTTGAAACGCTGATTTTACCGGCCGGCGAGACCGGCGCGGAAGCTGCCGCCCGGACATTGGCAGCCGGCGGGCTGGTCGCGTTCCCGACCGAGACGGTCTACGGGCTCGGGGCGGACGCCGGAAATGCCAGTGCCATCGCCCATCTTTACGCCGCCAAGGGGCGGCCGGCCTTCAATCCGCTGATCGCGCATGTCGCCGACCTCGCGGCCGCGCGCAGGATCGGACGATTCGACGCCTGCGCCTTGCGCCTTGCGGAGGCGTTCTGGCCGGGGCCGCTGACGCTGGTGGTGCCGAAGACGGAAAACTGCCCGGTGGCCGAGCTTGCCACCGCGGGCCTCGACACGGTCGCGATCCGCATTCCGGCCCATCCGGTGGCGCAGGCGATCCTGCGCGCCTTTGGCGGGGCGGTGGTGGCGCCGTCCGCCAACATCTCCGGCCACGTCTCGCCGACGCTGGCGGCCCATGTCGAGAGCGACCTTGCGGGGCGGATCGACCTGATCGTCGACGGCGGGCCTGTTACGGTCGGCGTCGAATCGACGATCGTCGGCTGTTTTGCGGCGCCGATGCTGCTGCGGCCCGGCGGGCTGTCTCGCGAGCGGATCGAGGCCGTGCTTGGTGCAGCGCTGGCGCGACTGCCCGCGGAGACCGACAGCGAAGACAGCCAGCCGCTGGCGCCGGGCATGCTGGCCTCGCATTACGCGCCACACGCCCATGTGCGGCTCAATGCGCTGGACGTCGCGCCGGGCGAAGCGCTGCTGGCGTTCGGCCCGGCGCGCCTGCCTGGTCTGGAGGCCGCCGTCGCCGTCATGAATTTGTCGCCCACCGGCGATCTCGATGAAGCCGCCGCCAATCTGTTCGGCTATCTTCGCGCCCTCGATGCTAGGGGGCCGCGGGCGATCGCCGTGATGGCGATCCCCGAAGAGGATCTGGGCGAAGCGATCAACGACCGGCTGCGCCGGGCGGCTGTGGCGCGATAAGAGCGAAGCAAGAGACAAGACAATGAACATTAATCATCCCGCCACCCCTCCGCTTGCGCCCGAGCTGATCGAACAATTCCGCAAGATCGTCGGCGAGAGGCACGCCATCACCGATGTAGCCGACATCGAGGCCTACGTCACCGAAGAGCGCAATCTATTCCACGGCCGCTCGCCGCTGGTGCTGCGCCCGGGCTCGGCCGCGGAAGTCGCCGCAATCTGCAAGCTCGCCTCCGAGCACAAGATCGCGCTGGTGCCACAGGGCGGCAACACCGGGCTCGTCGGCGGCCAGACCCCGCACAATGGCGAGGTGGTGGTGTCGCTGCGCCGGCTCGACAAGATCCGCGAGATCGACACCGCCTCCAACACTATGACCTGCGAGGCCGGCGTCGTGCTGCAGATCGCGCAGCAGAAGGCCGCGGACGTGGACCGGCTGTTTCCGCTGTCGCTGGGGGCGGAGGGCAGCTGCACCATCGGCGGCAATCTCTCGACCAATGCCGGCGGCACGGCCGCGCTGGCCTATGGCGTCGCGCGCGAGATGGCGCTGGGGCTCGAGGTGGTGCTGGCGGACGGTCGCGTGCTCAACGTGCTGTCGAAGCTGAAGAAGGACAACACCGGCTACAATCTGCACAACCTGTTCATCGGCGCCGAAGGCACGCTCGGCATCATCACGGCGGCGACGCTGAAGCTGTTTCCGAAGCCGCGGTCGATCGAGACCGCCTTCGTCGGGCTGAAGTCGCCGGACGCCGCGCTGAAGCTGCTGGCGATCGCGCAAAGCGAGGCCGCCAATGCGCTGACGAGCTTCGAGCTGCTCTCGGAGATGGCGGTCGATTTCTCGATCCGCCACGGCATCGACGTGCGCGATCCGCTCGCGCAAAAGCATGCCTGGTACGTGCTGATGGAATTGTCGTCGCCCGGCGATGACGCCCGGACGCCGCTGGAAACGATCCTCGGCCGCGCCATGGAGGACGAGATCGTCGACGACGCGGTGATCGCGGCCAATCTGACCCAGCGCGCCGGCTTCTGGAAGCTGCGCGACGAAATGTCGTCGGCGCAGAAGCCGGAGGGCGGCTCGATCAAGCACGACATCTCCGTGCCGGTGGCCACCGTGCCGGCCTTCATCGCCGAGGCCAATGAAGCCGTGGTGAAGCTGATTCCCGGCGCGCGGCCGGTGCCGTTCGGCCATCTCGGCGACGGCAATCTGCACTACAATGTCAGCCAGCCCATCGGCGCCAACACCGCGGACTATCTGGCGCGCTGGCACGAGATGAACGCGGTCGTGTTCGCCATCGTGCTGCGTATGGGCGGCTCGATCTCGGCGGAGCACGGCATCGGCGTGCTCAAGCGCGACGAGTTGCCCGACGTGAAGGACAAGACCGCAATTGAGTTGATGCGACAGCTCAAGGCGATGCTCGATCCGCTTGGAATCATGAACCCGGGAAAAGTGCTGTGAGTGCGCTCAAGATCGACGCGATCACCGAGGCCGATGTCGAGCCCGTGGTCGCGCTGTGGCAGCGCTGCGGGCTGACGCGGCCGTGGAACGATCCGCATGCCGACATCGCGCTGGCGCGACGGCGCGACAATTCCACCATCCTGCTCGGCCGCGACAACGGCGCCATCGTCGCCACCGTCATGGTCGGCCATGACGGCCATCGCGGCTGGGGCTATTACGTTGCGGTCGATCCGGATAGCCGGAAGCGTGGCTACGGCCGAGTGATCATGGCCGCGGCCGAAGACTGGCTGCGCGCGGCTGGAATTTTGAAGCTCCAGCTGCTGGTCCGGCGCGGCAATGAGCAGGCCAATGCGTTCTACCAGTCGCTGGGTTTCGAGGAATCGACCTCGGTGATGTTCCAGAAGTGGATCGACGGCCGCACCACAACGCCAAGCAACTGAGATCGAAGCATGACCATATCCGACCGCGTTCGCATCAAGGACGTCCGCGTGCTCTCGGACGGCTGGACCCCCCTCAAGACCACCACGTTCGAGTACCGGCGCGCCAATGGCGAATGGCAGACGCAGCACCGCGAGACCTATGAGCGCGACAACGCCGCCGCCGTGCTGCCCTACAACCGAGCGCGGCGCACGGTGATCCTGGTGAAGCAATTCCGCTTGCCGGCCTTCATCCGCGGTTACGACGATCTCCTGATCGAAGCCGCCGCCGGGGTGCTCGACGACGCCTCGCCCGAGGTGCGCATCCGCGCCGAGGCCGAGGAGGAAACCGGCTATCGCCTGCACCACGTCCACAAGGTGTTCGAAGCGTTTATGAGCCCCGGCGCCATCACCGAGAAGCTGCATTTCTTCGTCGCCGAGTACGAGCCGGAGATGCGGGTCAGCGACGGCGGCGGCCTCGAACACGAAGGCGAGGACATCGAGGTGCTGGAGCTCGGCATTGACGAGGCGCTGGCGATGATCGCGGACGGGCGTATCATCGACGCCAAGGCGATCATGCTGCTGCAGCATGTGGCGCTGCATGTGTTTCGGTAGGTTGTCTTCCTTCCTTCTCCCCTTGCAGGAGAAGGTGGCGCGAAGCGGCGGATGAGGGGTTTCTGTCCGCGCGCGCATCTCATGCAGTTGAGCACGCGAGAGACCCCTCACCCGTCTCGCCGCTTCGCGGCGAGCCACCCTCGCCCGCAAGGGGAGAGGGGAAAAAGCGGACCTGGCTCTATCAGTGCAATTCTGACCTGCATTGCCCCGCCCCCCGTTGAGCTCACCCCCGACTATCTCTAGTCTGTCGCCAACAAGAACCAGGAGACGCGCCCCATGTCCGCTTCGCGCGACGACGAATTCGGCTTTGCGCCCGACTATGACGCCCCCGTTCCCTATATGCAGCGCACGCGGGACTATTACGCCGCGATTGGCTACACCACGGCGTATCGCTGGGCTCACTACACCGAGGCGCCGTTCCAGCCGCTAAAGAAGCCGTTGTCGCAATCAAGCGTCACCATCATCACGACCGCCGCGCCATACGACCCCACCAAGGGCGACCAGGGACCGAGCGCGGCGTATAATGGCGGCGCGAAATTCTACCAGGTCTATGAGGGCGACACGGCGAAGCCCCACGACCTTCGCATCTCGCATATCGGCTACGACCGCAAGCACACCACGGCCACCGACAACGGCACCTGGTTTCCGCTGCCGCAACTCTTGAAGGCGAGCGCGGCGGAGCGCATCGGCGAGGTGGCGCCGCGCTTCTTCGGCGCGCCGACCAACCGCAGTCATCGCGTCACCCTCGACACCGACGCGCCGGAAATTCTGGCGCGCTGCCTTGCCGACAAGGTCGATGTCGCCGTGCTGGTGCCGAACTGTCCGGTCTGCCACCAGACCACGGCGCTGGTGGCCCGGCATCTCGAGGCGAACGGCATTCCGACCGTGATCATGGGCTGCGCCAAGGACATCATCGAGCACGCCGGCGTGCCGCGCTTCCTGTTCTCGGATTTCCCGCTCGGCAATTCCGCCGGCAAGCCGCACGACATCGCCTCGCAGGCGCAGACGCTCGAGCTGGCGCTCAGACTGCTGGAGACCGCGAGCGGCCCGCAGACCACGATGCAGTCGCCGCTGCGCTGGAGCGAGGACGCTTCCTGGAAGCTCGACTACAACAACGTCGCGCAGCTCTCAGCCGAAGAGCTGGCGCGCCGCCGTGCCGAATTTGACAAGCAGAAGGAGATCGCGCGCGGCAATCGCGCGGCCTGACGTCCTCCGACAACCAAAACAAACAGGGAGAGCGACGTGACGCGACCGTTCGAGGGCGTGAAGATCCTGGACTTCACGCAAGTGCTGGCCGGCCCCTATGCGAGCTACCAGCTCGCGCTGCTGGGCGCCGACGTCATCAAGGTCGAGCGGCGCGAGGGCGAGGACATGCGCCGCACGCCGCTGTCACGCGGATGGGCGGAGCGCGGGCTGGCGCCGGCGTTCCAGGCCATCAACGGCAACAAGCGCAGCCTGACGCTCGATCTGCAAAAGCCCGATGCGATCGCGATCGTGAAGAAGCTCGCCGCGCAAGTCGACGTCGTCATGGAGAATTTCCGCCCCGGCGTGATGGACAGGCTCGGCATCGGCTACGAGGCGCTGTCCGCGATCAATCCGAAGCTGATCTACTGCGCGGTGTCCGGCTTCGGCCAGACCGGTCCGGACCGGCTGCGCCCCGGCTATGACGGCAAGATGCAGGCGCTGTCCGGCATCATGGCGATCACGGGTCATCCCGAGACTGGGCCGACCCGCGCCGGCTTTGCGGTGTGCGACGTGCTGTCGGGCGCCACCGCTGCGTTCGGCGTGTCGAGCGCGCTTTACCAGCGCGACCGCACCGGCAAGGGCCAGCTCATCGACGTCTCCATGCTGGAGGCGACGATGGCGTTCCTGTCGGGGCAGATCGCGGACTGGTCGGTCGCGGGCCATCGCCAGCAGCTGTCGGGGAATCAGGCCGTCAGCCGCAGGACCACGGCGAATTTGTTTAGATGCGGCGACGGTCACATCCTGCTCGCCGTCAACAACGAGAAGCAATATCGCGCACTGATGTCTGCGCTCGGCCGCGAGGACGCGCTCAGCGATCCGCGCTTTGCCGACTGGTTTGCGCGCAACGAGAACGAGCCGGCGCTGCGCGCCATCATCGAAGAGGCGCTCGCGGCAAGGCCTGCGCGCGAATGGGAGACCATTCTGGAAGACGCCGGCGCGCCCTGCGCCAGCATCTGGAAAGTCGAGGAAGTCATCGACCATCCGCAGATCAAGGCGCGCGGCGCGATCCAGCAACTCGATACGCCCTACGGCCGGCTTCGTTTCGCCGGCAGCGGATTCAAGCTCGCGCATGGCGGCGGCAGGCTCGACCGGATGGCGCCGGAGCTCGGTGCGGATACGGATGCGGTGCTGGGCGAGCTGGGATTTGACGCAGCGGAGATCGCGGCACTACGGGCGCGGGAGATCGTGTAAGGGCGAAGCGCCTAAAACAACGACCCCTGCCCGTCATCGGCCGGCCCGGCCGCCGCTTTCCGCGCCACCTTCTTCTTCGGCGCCTCCGCCTCCATGTCCTCCGCGCTGATCGGCAGGAGTAACTGGTCGTCGTCATTGGCGACGCGGTTGACGCGGGTGGAGACCGGGTGCCAGGCGAATTCGCCGATGCGCGGGGCGGTCATCAGCGGCAACACCGCATCGAGGTCATCGCTGCGGCTGTCGAGCCAGCGCTCGAAATCGCGCGGGCTGATGGTGACGGGCACGCGATCATGCAGCGTGACGAGATCCTCGCTCGCCGCCGCCGTGACGATCGCGACCGTGTCGAGCTCCTCGCCGTTCGGCCCGACCCAGGTCTCGAACACCGCTGCAAAGCCGAGCGGCGCGCCGTCGGCGCGATGGATGAAGAAGGGCTGCTTGCGGCCACCCTCCGCCTTCCATTCGTAATAGCCGTCGGCCGGAATCAGGCCGCGGCGCCGGCGAATCGCGTTCTTGAAAGCGGGCTTCTCCAGCACCGTCTCGGAACGGGCATTGATCAGGAGCGAAAATCCCTTGGGATCCTTGACCCAACCCGGCAGCAAACCCCAGCGCATCAGGCGAAAATGGCGCGCGCCGTTCTCGCCCAGCACGACCGGAATCGGTTGTGTCGGGGCCACATTGAACCGGGGCGGGAAGTTCGGCTGCTCAATGTAGCCGAACAGTTGCCGCAAAGCCGCGGGGGCCGAAGTTATGACGAAGCGTCCACACATCCTTGAGGGCCTATATAGGGTCCGTTCAGGTCCTTTTAACCCCGAACGTTAACACTGCGGCAGATGAGCTCAACGGTCTCCCAGCCGGCGCGAATGCATGGACAGACGGGGCCCGAGGCTGCAGCCTGGGCCGAGCGGCTGCGCGTGGCCAACATCAACCCGCGGACCGGGCTTGCCACCGACTATCTCAACCATTTCAATGAAGCCGTGATGCTGCTGGAAATGGTCCCCGACATGCCGGAATGCGCGGAAGATTTTCTGACCTGGTCGCCGCTGTCCTATGCCGAGCATTTCACCGCCTCGAACTTCAAGGCCCGGGATCTGGCGATCGAGGCCTATGAAAAGGCCGACCCGAACGTGCGCGCCCAGTTCGACCACCTCACCGACACCATGACCTCGATCCTGACGGCGGTCGGCTCGGCCATGCGCGAGGTCGAGAAGGACACGACCCGCGTTCGCCTCGCCGAGCAGGCCGCCCACTGGGTCAAGCCGCTGATCGCGGCCTGCGGCGGCATCATCAATGGCGGCGCGGAAGCCGACGTCGACAACATCATGGCGAACTGAGCCCGAGCAGGTGAAGTCATGGCTGCGATCGTTCAGCCCACCCGTCCCCAGATCGCGGTCAGTGCCGCGATTTTTCGTGACGGCAAGGTGCTTCTGACCCGTCGCGCACGTTCGCCGGCAAAGGGGTTCTATTCGCTGCCGGGCGGCCGGGTCGAGTTCGGCGAATCGCTGCACCAAGCGCTGGCGCGCGAGATCGACGAGGAGACCGGGCTAGATATCGAAATCATTGGCCTCGCGGGCTGGCGCGAAGTGCTGCCGGCCGCGGCCGGCGCCGGCCACTACCTGATCATGTCCTTTGCCGCCCGCTGGGTGGCCCGGGAGCCGGTTCTCAACGACGAGCTCGACGACTACCGCTGGATCGCCCCAAAGGCCCTGGCGAGCCTTGGCGACCTCAAGCTGACCGGCGGGCTGGAAGAGGTCATCCAGTCCGCTCACCGGCTGATGGGCCCCTGACGGCCCCGCCTTGCGTCTATCGCCCCGAGGAGGCATACACCCGGCCGATGTCGACGCGATTTCTGGCCATTTTTGCCCTGATTCTCGCCTGCGCCTCGGTGCCCACGAGGGCTCAGGACGGGGCAGCGCCGTTTGACGGCGATTTGCAGCGACTGGCGGAGATCCTCGGCGGGCTGCACTATCTGCGCGGCATCTGCGGGTCCAACGAGGGCAACAAATGGCGCAGCGAGATGCAGGCGCTGATCGATGCCGAAACCCCCGCCGGCGAACGCCGCACCCGCATGATCGCCGGCTTCAACCGCGGCTATAACGGTTTTCAGCAGACCTACCGGAGCTGCACGCCGGCCGCGACGGTGGCGATCCGCCGCTATATCGAGGAAGGCGCCAAGATCTCGCGCGATCTCACGGCGCGTTACGCGAACTGAGACAGCGGCGGGAACCCTGTCATCGACTTTGTACACAGCCGTTAACCGTTCCTAAAGATGTGGCCTAGCGGGCGTTAACGTGCGTGCTACACCTCTCGCACAGCGCATCGCCGTGGATTGCGCCCCAGCCCCGACGAGTTTCATGAGCCATCCAGTGTCCTACGCTCCCGCACGCGCGCCGCTGCCCGATCACGAGCAGAAGCAGGCCGCACTGAGTTATCTCAACGAGGCCTGGGCCGAAGCGCGCCATGATGGCGTCGACGGCGACTGCCTGGCGCAGGCGAGCCTGTTTGCGGCCCTTGCCGAGCTCGTCGGCACCTATGGCGAGGACGCGGTGGCGAAGTTCGTCGAAGGCTTTCCCGGCCGCATCCGCAACGGCGAATTCTCGGTCGACATTTCCAGACAGTAAGTCTTTCTCCAGGCAGTAAGCCTTTCTCCAGGCAGTAAGCCTTGCCGAAAATGACCCCGCCACGTAGGCGGGGCCAGCTTCCGCTACGGTCGGGAATACGCTCCCAGCCCGTTACGGCTCGATCTTGAGCGTCGCTTTCATGTTGGGATGAAAGCGACAGTAATAATCGATCGTGCCCGCCTTCTTCAGAACCAACGTCCCTGATTTTTTCGCCGGCAGGTTGACGTCGAAATCGCCGTTCCTGGCTGTCGCGGTGTGGACGAAGACGTCCTTGTTGATCCATTCAATGGTGTCGCCGACCTTGGCCGAAGCGTCTTTCGGCGACACTTCGAGATTCTCCATCGTGATCTCTACGGTCGCAGCGTGCGCCGGGACGGCCACCGCCACGAGCAGGACCGCTGTCGCGATCGCGGACAATCGTCCCAGCATCATCGCCTCCCTATTTCAGCTCCGCCGCGACGTGCTCGGCGTGCTGCTGATGGCCCTGGAAGATTTTCAGGCCGGTCTGCAGCAGGCTCTTCAGTTCAGCATTGCTGGCGGACGGAATGAGCTGGGTTTCCAGCGCGCCGTTGACCGTCTTGTGGTAGGCGACCTCGTTCGCGACATAGGCCTTGTCGAAGGCCGCACCGCTCAGCTTGTCCAGTTCGGCGAGCTTCTCGCTCGCCTGCTTTGACAGCGCTTTGCTGGTGTCGTTGTCTTCAGGCGTGACGTTCAGCTTCTTGACCAGCGCGAGCGCCTGCTTGTTGACGGCCTCGTGGTCGCGCAGCATGTCCTCGGCAAACGCCTTCACGTCCTTATTCTTGGCTTTCTTCTGCGCCTGCTTGGCTGCGTTGATGTCGATCACGCCCGCGGTGTAGGCGATATGGGCGATCTGCGGATCGGTCAGCTTGTCGGCTGCTCTGGCGCCTTGCAGCAGCGCGGGGCTCGACAACAAAATTGCAGCGGCGATCGCCGTGGTCCAACGAACGAACATGGTTTGACACTCCTGTGGTGCCGGACGTTTTGCCGGCGCGTTGCTTCACAGGCGTTGGATGGAATTCTCGCGCAAACGTTCCCGAAAAATTCAGCCGCCGATGCCAAGCCGCTTCAGCACTGACACGGTCAGCCGCTCGCAGCGCCACCCGGCGAACGGGAACGCATCCATCACCACCGGACCGATCTCCTTTTCGACGTTGTCGCGCAGCATGGTCCGCGCACGGTGCAGCCGCGTCTTCACGGTCTCGGGCTTGACGCCGAGCAGCTCGGCGGTCTCCTCGATGTTCATCCCTTCCATGACGCGGGCGACGAAGACCATGCGGAAGACATCCGGTAATTCATCGATGGCGCGCTCGACGACGCGCTGGATTTCACGTTGGGCCATGGTCCTTTCCGGATCGCCTGGGGGAGAAGCGGGAAATTTGATGATCTGCGCCTCGAGCGTCGCTTCGGGCACCGAGCCGAGCTCGACCTGCGGCCTGGCGCTTCGCGCCCGGCCAAGTGCCTCGTTGATGGCGATGCGCGACAGCCACGTCGACAGTCCGGACTCGCCGCGGAATCCGTCGAGATGGGTGAAAGCGCGGACATAGGTTTCCTGAACGACATCCTCGGCTTCGCTGTCGCTGCGCAGAATTCCGCGCGCCAGACGATAGAGCCTGCGGTTGTTGGCCTGCATGATCTCGCGCAGCGCGGCCTCGTCACGGCCCCGCGCCCGCTCGACCAGTTCGGCTTCCAATGTCCTGATTTCTGGAGTCTTGGCGCCGGCGGACAGGCCGGCTGCGATCCGTGGCATGGCGGTCACCTGCTCGTTTGGCTTCGTTCCGGACATTGGATGCCGCCCCAAGGGAAAGGTTCCCAACTTTCTGTCCCTCCCCTGGGGGAGGGGCCAAGGAATGTCCTAATCCGTCTCGATCGGCAGCGCCGGATCCTTCGCCCACTCCCCCATCGAGGCATCGTACAGCGTCAGCTTGTCGTAGCCGAGTTGCGTCAGCAGCAGCAGGTCGATCGTCGCCGAGATGCCGCCGCCGCAATACAGGATCACATTCTTGTCGCGGGTGACGCCTGCCGCGTCGAATTTGGCCTCGGCATCGGCGAGCGTCGTCAGCGTCTTGTCCGCATTGACGAGCGCTGCCGCTGATACGTTGACGCTGCCGGGAACGCGGCCGGGCCGCCCGTAGCGGCTCGGCTCGAGGCCGCGATGAAACTGGGGACCGAGCGCGTTGACGATAACAGTCGCGGGATCTCCGAGCCGTGCCTTGACCGCATTCTTGTCGACGAAGAGGCCTGCGCGCGGTGTGGCCTTGAAGGTCGTGGCCGGATAGCCCTTCGGGGCGCCTGTTAAGACCGGCCGTCCCTCGTCCTTCCATTTGTCGAGGCCACCGTCGAGCACCCGCGCCTCAACGCCGAGCGAGCGCAGCATCCACCAGAACCGCGTCGACCACATCATGGTGCCGATGCTGTAGAGCACGACGGATTTGGATGCATCGAGGCCGTGGCCGCCGAAGGCGGCCTCCAGCTGGGCCACATCAGGCATCATGAAGAATTGCTGCGCAGAGGCGTCGGAGAACTCGCCTTGCAGGTCGAGAAAATCGGCCCCCGGAATATGGCCGGCCTCGAACGTCTTATCGCCCGGCACGGCGCGATAGGGCACATCGCTGCCTGGCGGCACCGGCTCGTTGTAGGTCGTGCAGTCGTAGAGGCGCAGGTTGGGATCGCCGAGCTGGGCTGCAAGTTGCTCGGTGGTGATGAGGGGTGTCGGTTCGGTCATTCACTCCTCCCTCAGCGTCTCCAGAAACCGCACCGGCTCACCTTGCGCGGCCGTCACGAGCTCGCCCTGCCACATCACGCGGCGGCCGCGGATGAAGGTGCCTACGGGCCAGCCGGTGACGCGCAACCCGTCATAGGGGGTCCAGCCGGCCTTGGACGCGACCCATTTGTTGGTGATGGTCTCGCTGCGCTTGAGATCGACGACGGTGAAGTCGGCGTCATAGCCGGCGGCGATCCGCCCCTTGCAGGCCATGTTGTAGAGGCGCGCGGGGCCGGCGCTGGTGAGATCGACGAAACGCGCCAGCGACAGCCGACCCGCATTGACGTGGTCGAGCATGAGCGGCACCAGCGTCTGCACGCCGGTCATGCCGGAGGGCGAGGCCGGATAGGTCTTCTGTTTCTCTTCCAGCGTATGCGGGGCGTGGTCCGAGCCGAGCACGTCGATGATGCCCTGCTCGATGCCGCGCCAGATCCCGGCGCGGTGATCGGCGCCGCGCACCGGCGGGTTCATCTGGGCCAGCGTGCCGAGCCGCTCGTAGCATTCGGGCGCAACCAGCGTGAGATGATGCGGCGTCGCCTCGCAGGAGGCGACGTCCTTGTGGTCGCGCAAAAATTCGATCTCTTCCTTGGTCGAGATATGCAGCACGTGGATGCGCTTGCCGGTCTCGTGTGCGAGCTTCACCAGCCGCTGCGTCGCCATCAGCGCGGCGGTCTCGTCGCGCCACACCGGGTGCGAGCGCGTGTCGCCCTCGATACGCAGCGATTTGCGGTCGTTGAGGCGGTATTCGTCCTCGGCGTGGAACGCCGCGCGGCGCCGGATCACCTGGAAGATGCGGCGCAGGCTTTCGTCATCCTCCACCAAGAGCGCGCCGGTCGAGGAGCCGATGAACACCTTGACGCCGGCGCAGCCGGGCGCACGCTCCAGCACCGGCAGGTCCTGCACATTCTCGCGGGTGCCGCCGATGAAGAAGGCGAAGTCGCAATGCATGCGGTGATGGGCGCGCTTCACCTTGTCGGTGAAGGTGGCCTCCGTCACGGTCAACGGCGCGGTGTTTGGCATCTCGAACACGGCGGTGACGCCGCCCATTACGGCGCTGCGCGAGCCGGTCTCGAGGTCTTCCTTCTGCTCCAGCCCGGGCTCGCGGAAATGCACCTGCGTATCCATCACGCCGGGCAGGATGTGCAGGCCCTTGCAGTCGATCACTTCCGCGGCGGAAGCCTGCGACAGCGCGCCGATCTCGGCAATGCGACCGTTGACGACGCCGACATCGCGGGTCCCCTCGCCGTCCTGGTTGACGACAGTGCCGCCCTTGAGGATCACGTCGAAACGCTGGGTCATGGCTGAAGGCCTCTCTCGTCCCCAAGCGCAGGGCTTGAGGTCTTGTCGTTTTTGCCTTGCGGGCTTACGTTCCGGAGCAACATGTCGCAAGAGATTTTCGTATGAAATCAGCGTTTCTTCCGGACCGGGGCGTGATCAAGGTCGCGGGCGAGGATGCGCGCAACTTCCTCAATGGCCTCGTCACGACCGATGTCGACAAGCTGAAGCCGGGCCTGGGCCGATTCGGCGCGTTGCTGACGCCGCAGGGCAAGATCATCGTGGACTTCCTGATCACGGAAGCGCCTGCCGGCCATGGCGGCGGGTTCCTGATCGATTGCCCGAAGCCGCTTGCCGACGGCCTCGCCACCAAGCTGAAATTCTACAAGCTGCGCGCCAAGGTCACGGTGGAAAACCTGTCCGACGATCTCGGCGTGCTCGCGGCCTGGGACGGCAAGCCCGCGGCCCAGCCCGACCTCGCCTTCGCCGATCCGCGCAATGGGGACCTCGGCTACCGCATCCTCATCCCCGAAGATCTCAAACAGAAGCTGTCCGATCTGATCGGCGCCGAGCTCGTCGACGCCGCCGCATACGAGGCCCACCGCATCGCGCTCGGCGTGCCGCGCGGCGGGCTCGATTTCACGTACAGCGATGCGTTCCCGCACGAGACCAACATGGACCGCCTTTCCGGCGTCGATTTCGACAAGGGCTGCTATGTCGGCCAGGAGGTCGTCTCGCGCATGCAGCATCGCGGCACCGCGCGCACCCGCAGCGTCAAGGTGCTGCTCGAGGATTTCTCGCCTGAGCCCGGCGTCAGCGTCATGGCCGGCGACAAGCCGGTCGGCACGATGGGCTCGTCGGCGAAAGGACAGGGTATCGCGCTGGTGCGCATCGACCGCGTCGCCGATGCGCTCGATGCGGGACAGGCGCTGACTGCCGGTGGGCTCGCTGTGAGGCTTGCGGAACCAGACGTCGTGCGCATTCCAACGAAGCAACCCATCGCATGAGCCGTGCCCCTCGCCTGCATCCCGACGGAAAGACGCGTTGCCCCTGGCCCGGCGAAGATCCGCTTTACGTCGCCTATCACGATACTGAATGGGGCGTGCCGGAATATGACGACCGCGCGCTCTATGAGAAGCTGATCCTCGACGGTTTCCAGGCCGGCTTGTCCTGGATCACGATCCTGCGCAAGCGCGACAATTTTCGCAAAGCCTTCGACGATTTCCAGCCGGAAAAGATCGCACGCTACAACGAGAAGAAGGTTCACGCGCTGATGAACGATGCCGGCATCGTGCGCAACAAGGCCAAGATCGACGGCGCGATATCAAGCGCGAAATCCTATCTCGCCATCATGGAGAAGGGCCCCGGCTTCTCGAAATTCCTGTGGGACTTCATGGACGGAAGGCCCAAGGTCAATCATTTCAAGACCACCGCGAGCGTGCCTGCCTCGACGCCGCTCTCCATGCAGATCTCCAAGGAGCTGGCCTCGCGCGGCTTCAAATTCGTCGGCCCGACCATCGTCTATGCCTTCATGGAGGCGACCGGCATGGTCAACGATCATCTCGTCGACTGCCATTGTCACGCGAGCTGCGGCAAGTCGCAGCGCAAGCCGCGCCTCAAAGCCAAATGAGCGCGAAGAAGACGGACCGCGGCGCCGACACCCGCGCCTGGCAACGCATGCTGTCGGGCCGGCGGCTCGATTTGCTCGATCCCTCCCCGCTCGATATCGAGATCGCCGACGTCGCGCATGGGCTGGCGCGTGTTGCCCGCTGGAACGGCCAGACCATCGGCGCACACATCTTCTCTGTCGCGCAGCATACGCTGCTGGTCGAAACCGTGATGCGGCACGAGAATCCCCGCGTGGATCAGCGCATGCGGCTTGCCGCGCTGCTGCATGACGCGCCCGAATATGTGATCGGCGACATGATCTCGCCGTTCAAGGCCGTGCTCGACGGTCATTACAAGGCGGTCGAGAAACGTCTGCTCGGCGCGATTCACATCCGCTTTGGCCTGCCGCCGGTACTGCCGGACGAGATCACGCTGGCGATCAAGGCCGCCGATCGCGGCGCGGCCTATCTGGAGGCAACGACGCTTGCCGGCTTCAGCGAGAGCGAGGCCAAGCGCCTGTTCGGCAAGGATCCCGGCCTGTCCGACAGCGTCCGGCGCGACTATCTCACCCCCTGGACGGCTGCCCGGGCCGAGAAGCAGTTTCTGGAGCGGTTTGGCGCCGTGTTTGCGTGATCGTTGTCGTGGGTTAGAGTCCTGCAGGGCGGGCAAAGGGGCCCTTGCCGCCCACTGTTTTGCGCAATGAGACGAAAGTGGTGGGTACGCTTCGCTTTGCCCACCCCGCCAACGCTCGCTATAATCTGCGGAAAAAGGTCCGCCATGATCCACGTCTGCTCCCTCGCCGCCCTTCCCGAAACCGTCCGCCTCACCAAGGCCAGCCACGTGCTGACCGTGATGGCCAATGTCGAACAGGTGGCGCGGCCGGTGTCGGTGCTGCCGGCCAACCATCTCAAGGTGTCGATGGACGACATCACCGAGGAGATGGACGGCTTCGTCGCGCCGTCGGAAACGCATATCGAGCAGGTGCTGAACTTCGTGCGCGGCTGGGACCGCGACGCGCCGCTGGTGGTGCATTGCTATGCCGGCATCAGCCGCTCCACCGCGAGCGCCTTTGCCGCCGTGTGCGCACTCAATCCGAATCGCGACGAGACCGAGATCGCGAAGAAGATCCGGGCGGCGTCCCCGATCGCCTCACCGAACCGCCGCATCGTCGGCCTTGCCGACCGTGCGCTGGGGCGCAACGGCCGCATGCTGCGCGCACTCGACGAGATGGGCCCGGGCGCGATGATGGTCGAGGGCCGCCCCTTCGTGATCGAGCTCGAATGACAGTTGCGCACCACAGCACAGGTGTGCCCCCTCGCCCGCTTGCGAGCAGAGCAATCGCATGCGAGCCTTTACGCAGACGCCTCCACATCGTCATGGCCGCACCGGCGATCGCCATCGCATGAGCGAAAAGCTGCTGACGCCGATCGAGATCGGCCTGACCGCCGCGATCGTCGCGATCGAGGATCACGAACCGCTGATCCTCACCGCGCGCGACAGTGACGGCCTGGCCGGCCTGCCGTTCGGCCCGTTCGATGCGCCGAGCCATCGCACTTTCGAGATCGGGCTGCGGGCGTGGGTCGAGGAACAGACGGGCCTGCGGCTCGGCTATGTCGAGCAGCTCTACACGTTCGGCGATCGCGGCCGGCATGCCGAGGCTGGCGACACCGGCGCGCACATGGTGTCGATCGGCTATCTCGCACTGACGCGCGCCTTCGGCGGCGAACTGGCAGCCACGAGTGCGAGCTTCGCGCCGTGGTATCGCTTCCTGCCTTGGGAGGACTGGCGCGAGGGGCCGCCCGCGATCATCGCGGACGACATCATCCCGGCATTGACCGGCTGGGCCGAAGAGGAGACGCCGGAGACGACGCGCGCATTGCCGCGCAAGGATCGGGTGCGGTTCTATTTCGGTCTCGACGGCGCGTCCTGGGACGAGGAGCGCGTGCTCGACCGCTACGAGCTCCTGTACGAGGCAGGGCTGGTCGAGGAAGCGCGGCGCGACGGTCGCCCTGCGGCATTAGCGCGCAAGGCGCTGTCCGCGCTCGGCACATCCATGCGCTTCGACCACCGCCGGATTCTTGCGACAGCGGTCGCGCGACTGCGTGCAAAACTGAAGTATCGTCCTGTGGTCTTTGAACTTTTGCCCGCCGAATTCACACTTACCGAATTGCAGTATACGGTGGAGGCGATCTCCGGCCGACACCTGCACAAACAAAATTTCCGCCGCCTGGTCGAAATGGAAGCCCTGGTCGAACCGACCGGGGTGATGTCGACACAGACGGGCGGACGTCCGGCGGCGCTCTACCGCTTCCGTCGCGACGTGCTTCAGGAGCGACCCGCGCCGGGCTTGCGCGTACGCTCCCGGCGCTAACCCGAGATATGCGTGATCGGCCCCTGCCCGCCGGTTGCCTGGAGGCTTTATGTCTGACGGCCCGTTTGACGTCTTCGCGCTGATCATTGCGATCATCGCCTTCATCATCGCGATCAAGGCTTCCAGCCAGGCGGCTGAACTGCGACGACGGCTAAGCTCGCTCGAAGAGATGTTCCGCGCGCAACGGCCCGTGCAGCCGCCGCTGATCCCCGCAGATGTGTGGGCTGACGCGCCCCCCACAACTTCCGCAGCGCCACCGCCGCTTGTGCCCCAAGCCGAAGCCAGAGCCGAGGCGCCGCCCCCGCTCGTCACCGAAGATATTTCACCGCCTCCGCTCGAAGCGAGCACCGAGGCCGACGCGACGCCGCCGCTGCCCGCACCCGCGCCCGGGTTCGAGGAACGGCTCGGCACGCGCTGGGTAGTCTGGATCGGCGGCCTGGCGCTCGCGCTCGGCGGCTTCTTCATGGTGCGCTATTCGATCGAGGCTGGCCTCCTTGGCCCCGGCGTGCGCGTGTTCCTTGGCGGCGTGTTCGCGCTGGCGCTGCTGGGCGCCGGCGAATGGTCACGGCGCAAGGAGAGCATCTCCAACATCGCCGCGCTGCCGATCGCCAACATTCCCGCTATCCTCACCGCAGCCGGTACGGCGGTGGCATTTGCGACCATCTACGCGGCGTACGCGCTCTATGGCTTCCTCGTGCCCGCGACCGCCTTCGTGCTGCTCGGCCTCGTCGCGCTCGGCACGCTGGCTGCCGCGCTCCTGCACGGGCCCGCGCTCGCCGGCCTCGGCGTGGTCGGCGCCTTCGTGACGCCGATCCTCGTCTCCAGCGGCAAGCCGGACTATTGGGCCCTCTACATCTATCTCGCCGTCGTCACCGCCGCGAGCTTCGGCCTTGCCCGTATCCGGCTGTGGCGTTGGCTTGCGGTCACGACAATCGCCTTCGCCGTGCTCTGGATCTTTCCGGGGCTCGATACCAGCGACCTGCAGGTCGCGCCGCACGCTTTCCATGTGATCGCAGGATTCGTTCTTGCCGCTCTTCTCGTGGTCTGCGGCTTCATGTTCGGCCCGACGATCGAGGACGGTGAGATCGAGCCGGTCTCGTCGGGCTCACTCGGTGCCTATCTGTTCGGCGCGATGCTGATCGTGCTGTCGAGCGCCCATGCGGACCTGGCGCTGATGGCCTTCACGCTGCTGGTCGGCGCGACGCTGCTTGTCGCCTGGCGCGCGCCGGCGGCCACCGGCGCGCTCGGCGCAGCCGCCGCGACCGTCTTCGTCGTGTTCGCCGAATGGGCGGTGCGCGCCAATCCTGACATGCTCGTGCTGCCGGGCGGTCCCATGGCCGACATCGCACCGACGGCGATCGATAGCGCGGTGACGCTGCATCTGGTGATGGCGGCGATCTTCGCCGCCGGCTTCGGCATCGCGGGCTTCCTCGCGCAGGGACGTTCGAACTCGGCGATCATTCCGGTGGTGTGGTCGGTCGCGGGGGTCGCGACGCCGATCGCGATCCTGGTCGCGCTCTACGCACGCATCGCGCATCTCGATCGCTCGATCCCGTTCGCCATCCTCGCGGTGCTGCTCGCCGCCGCCTTCGGCGCGGCCACCGAAGCGCTTGCACGCCGCGAGACCCGGCCGGGCGCCATGATCTCCACGGCCTTGTTTGCGACCGGCACGCTCGGTGCACTGGCGCTGGCGCTGACGTTTGCGCTGGAGAAGGGCTGGCTCACGATCGCACTGGCGCTGATGTCGCTCGGCACCGCCTGGATCTCGATGCAGCGGCCGATCCCGTTCCTGCGCTGGCTCGCCGCGATCTTCGCCGGCCTCGTCACCGCTCGGATCGGCTATGATCCGCGCATCGTCGGCGACGCCGTCGGAACCACGCCGATCTTCAACTGGCTGTTGTGGGGTTACGGCCTGCCGGCGGCATCGTTCTGGGCGGCGAGCCTGTTCCTGCGCCGCCGCGCCGACGACGCCCCGCTGCGCATGCTCGAGAGCGCCGCGATCCTGTTCACCGCGCTGCTCGCCTTCATGGAGATCCGCCATTTTGCGACCGGCGGCAACATGACGTCAGCACCCTCTCTGCTCGAATTCGCCCTCCAGGTCTGCATCACGCTCGCCCTGGCGATCGGGCTGGAGCGCCTGCGACTGCGCAGCCGCAGCGTCGTGCACAATGTCGGCGCGGTCGTGCTCACGGTGATCGGCGGGCTCGTCGGCGTGTTCGGCCTCCTGCTCCTGGAGAACCCGCTGCTATGGCGCACCGACGTCGGTGGCGCCGTGTTCAACCTGCTGCTGCTCGGCTACGCGCTGCCGGCGGTGCTGATGCTGCTCTTGTCCTATGCCGTGGCCGGCGAACGCGGCAAGGCCTACGCCAACACGATTGCAGGCGGCGCGCTGCTGTTCGCGCTGACCTATGTCACGCTGGAGATCCGCCGCTTCTATCACGGCCCGATCCTCTCCTCCGGGGCGACGACGGGCGCCGAGCAATATACCTATTCGATCGGCTGGCTCGGCTTCGGCGTGGTGCTGCTCGGCGTCGGCATTCTCGTCAATTCGGAGCGGGCGCGGCTGGCATCGGCCGTCGTGATCGCGTTGACGATCCTGAAAGCATTCGTCATCGACATGTCGACGCTGACGGGCGTCTACCGCGCGCTATCGTTCATGTGCCTCGGCATCGTGCTGGTCGCGATCGGCTGGCTCTACCAGCGTATCCTGTTCCGGCGGCAGATCGCACCGCCGCCGGCTCCGCAGACGAGCACGTGAGCGTCAGGCCGCGCGAACCGATTCCAGGAACTGCGCGACCTCGACCTTGAGACGGGTGCTGTCGGTCGCCAGCGATTTCGCCGCCGACAATACCTCGGTCGAAGCCTCGCCGGTCTCGATCGCACCGCGCTGCACGTTGGTGATGTTCGACGAGACCTCCTGCGTGCCGACCGAGGCCTGCTGCACGTTACGCGAGATTTCCTGCGTGGCCGCGCCCTGCTCCTCGACGGCGGCGGCAATGGCCGCAGCCACCTCGGAGAGCCGCTCGATGGTGCCGCCGATCTCCTGGATGGCACTGACCGATTCCTGCGTCGCCGCCTGGATACCCGAGACCTGCGCCCCGATCTCACCGGTCGCTTTCGCGGTCTGCTCGGCCAGCGCCTTGACCTCGGAGGCGACGACCGCGAATCCGCGGCCCGCATCGCCGGCACGCGCGGCCTCGATGGTCGCGTTCAGCGCCAGCAGATTGGTCTGGCCCGCGATGGTGTTGATGAGCTCGACGACGTCGCCGATGCGGGACGCCGCGTGCGACAGCGCATTGACACGGTCGTTGGTCCGCGCCGCTTGCTCGACGGCCTCCGCCGCCATCCGCGCCGAATCCTGCACGCGGCGGCTGATCTCGGTGATGGAGGACGACAGCTCCTCCGAAGCGGATGCCACCGCCTGGACGTTGGTCGAGGCTTCCTCGGAGGCGGCTGCGACGACGGTCGCGAGTTCCTGTCCGCGCTGCGCGGTGTTGGTCAGCGTCGAGGCGGAGGCCTCGAGCTCGGTCGAGGCCGAGGAGACGGTCCCGACCACCTCGCCGATCATGGCTTCGAACTTGCGGGTGATGGCATCGACGCGGCGACCGCGTTCGATCTTGACTTCGGCGTCGCGCGCAGCGGCCTCGTCGGCGGCCTTCTTGGCGATCAGCGCCTCCTTGAAGATCTGCAGCGCATCTGCCATCGAACCGATTTCGGTCTTCTCGCCGCGATGCGGAACGTCGGCCGAGAGGTCGCCCTCGCCGAGCGACTGCATCGGGCGGATGATTGAGGCAATGCCGCGAGAAACGTCGCGCACGAGATAATAGGCGGCGCCGATCGCGATTACGACCGAGAGCACGATGATGCCGACCAGCACGCGGAAGATCATGGCGTAGCTGTCGGCGGCCTGCTTCGTCTCAAGCTCGGCACCGCGGTTGTTGAGCTCGATGCCCTTTTGGAGCAGGGGATCGGCGGCCTGGGCCATCTTCGCAACCTTGGTCTGCAGCAGCTCGTTGGCGTCGACCGGGAAACGGCCAACGCCCTTGCGCGACAGTGCCATCACGTCCTGCACGCCGTTCAGATACTCGGCCCACGCCGTGCTCCATTGCCCATAGAGCGAGCGCTCCTCGGCGGAAGTGATCAGCGGCTCGTAGACCTTGCGGGTCTGGTCGATGCGCGCGCGCAGCGAGGCCAAGCGCTTCTCGGCGGCGTCCTTGCCCTCAACGCTGTCCTGCATCAGATGCAGACGGAGCGCGACGCGCAGCTCGTTGATGTCGGCGCGAAGCGAGCCGAGCGCGCGCACGCTGGGCAGCCAACTCTCCGCGATCTCGACCGTATGGGAATTGATGTTCTGCATGGTGCCGATCGCCGTCACGCCAACGCCGGCGAGCGAAAGGACCAGGACCGACAACACGGCCAGAAGCTTGAAGACGATCGACAATTTCGACATCACGACAAATCCCGATGTTACCTGGCAACGCGCAAATTGTCCGCGCCGCAAACCGCCACGAAGATGGCGAGACGGAGGTCAGTTCAACAATGCTGGCTGGTTCTTGTCCCGTAAGATTGCACACATAGTCGCAAGCAGGCGTTAACAGGGCCCTACGTAAAATTACGGGACAGCGCTGACGGTCGTTATTTCTCCCGCAACCAACTGTGCAGCTGCACAGCCAACTGATGCTGCGACGCGACCTGTCCACTTGCGACGCAATGTGCGGAAGGCGACGGCTGTCACGCCGCCCGTACCGAATCCAGGAAGCGCGCGACCTCGCTCTTCAGCCGGTGGCTCTCCTGCGACAGCGATTGCGCAGCCGAATGCACCTGCGCCGAGGCCGCCCCGGTTTCGCCTGCGCCACGCTGGACATCGCCGATGTTCGCCGAGACTTCGGAGGTGCCATTCGCGGCGTGCTGGATGTTGCGGGAGATCTCTTGCGTGGCGGCACCCTGTTCCTCGACCGCGGCGGCGATGGTTGACGAGATCTCCGACATCCGCGCGATGGTGTCGCCGATCTCCTTGATCGCACCGGCGGAGTCTTCCGTCGCGGTCTGGATCGCGCCGATGTGCTGGCCGATCTCGCCCGTGGCCTTCGCAGTCTGCTCGGCGAGCGCCTTCACTTCGGAAGCGACCACGGCAAAGCCGCGGCCGGCCTCGCCGGCACGCGCCGCCTCGATCGTCGCGTTGAGCGCCAGCAGGTTGGTCTGGGCGGCGATGGTGTTGATCAGTTCGACCACGTCGCCGATGCGGGCGGCGGCCTTCGACAGTTCGGCGACGCGTGCATTGGTGCGCTGGGCCTGCCCGACCGCCACGTCGGCGACACGGGCCGATTCCTGCACCTGACGGCTGATCTCGGAGATCGAGGAGGTCATTTCCTCGCTCGCTGCAGACACCGACTGCACGTTCGCGGAGGCCTCTTCGGAGGCGGCCGCCACGACCGTGGCAAGCCCGTTGCCGCGCTCGGCAGCCTGCGTCAGCGTATTTGACGAGGCCTCCAGCTCGGTTGCCGCCGACGAAACAGTATCGATGATCTCGCCGACCGCGCCTTCGAAAGTATCGGCGAGCCGGTGCATGTCGGCCTTGCGCTGCTGGCGCCCGCGCGCCTCAGCTTCGACCTGCTCGGTGCGCAGCCGCTCGGCCTCCGCCATATTGGTCCTGAACACCTCGACGGCACCGGCCATCTCGCCGATCTCGTCTTTGCGCCCGATGCCCGGAACGGATATCGAAAGCTCGCCGCGCGCAAGCCGCGTCATCGCGCCGACCATGCCGGCAAGCGCCTTCGAGATCGAACGTCCCAGAAGGAAGCCCACCGCGGCGAGCACGACGACGGCAATGGCGAAGGCGACCATCATCCACATGCGCACGGCATCGCGGGTCGCAGCTTCCGCAACGTCGGCCTTCCTGTAGAGGTCTTCGACTGTGTTGCGCACCTCGATCATGCTCGATTCCAACCCACGGAACGTTTTCATCATGCTGGCGTCGAGGGCCGCAGTTTGCTGCGCCGTCTCCACCCACGCCGTGAACTCGGATTGATATTTCTGCAGCTTGGCTGTGATGTCGTTCATCACTGCCGTAGGGATTGCGACGACCTCTATCGCCTTGGAGAATTCGACCGCGGCCTTCTTCATCTCGGCGATGTATTTTGGGTCGCGCCGCAGCATGAAGTCCTTCTCGTGCCGGCGCATCATCAGCATCCAGCTCGTGGACCTGGGATCGTCGATCTCCTTGAGCTTGGCCTCAATGTCGTGCACGGCGGCGCGGAGCGAGCCGGAGAGGCCCAGAGTCTCGTTTAGGCCGAGCCGGGTCTCCGCGGCCACCAATGCGCCGAAGTCCGACGCGTATCGCTTGAAGCCGTCCTGGGCCTGCTTCATCCGGTCGGACAGCGCGCCCAAGCCGCCGGCCGACATCAGCCGCTCCACCTCGTCGAAGTCGCGATTGATCGGCCCGATCAATTCGGCATGTGCCTTGGCGTAGCTCTCGTTGCGGCGCTGCTGAAAGTTCTTCTCGTTGCGGCGGGCCTCCAGCATCTCGATCGAGAGCTGTTTGTCGAGGTCAGCGATCGCACGAGCGCGGTTAGCAATCTCGCGGGAGGCGTCCTGGGAGAGACTGCCGATCTCGTAGATCGCGCCGAAGGCGACGAGACCCAACAATCCGAACAGTCCGATCGTCATGACCTTATGGGTGAGACGAATGGAAGGGCCACTCATGGAATGTGCTCCAATACGATTGATACGCAATACGAGGAGGGCGACTCGGCACCCGGAATATTACGGAGATCATGACTGCATCGGTTTTCCGGAAGGTTAACCGTGCGGCTCATCGCGCCGCGACATCCAACTGCGAACGCATGCGAACCACCGCGCGTCTTCGCGCGTCGGTTGTAGTCGATCGATGATTGGTGACGGCGACCGCGTCATGCTGCGCGCACGGTATCGAGGAAGTTGCCGACCTCGAGCTTGAGGCGGTTGCTGTCGCCAGAGAGCGACTGGGCCGCCGCCAGCACCTGCGACGACGCCGAGCCGGTCTCGTTCGCGCCGCGCTGCACATCGGTGATGTTGGCCGAGACCTGATGGGTGCCTTCCGCCGCCTGCTGCACGTTGCGGGAGATTTCCTGTGTCGCCGCGCCCTGCTCTTCCACGGCAGCCGCGATGGTAGAGGAAATCTCCGAGAGCTTCTCGATAGTGCCGCTGATGTCCTTGATTGCGCCGACCGAATGCTCGGTCGCGGTCTGGATGCTGGCGATCTGCTGCCCGATCTCGCCAGTGGCCTTCGCGGTCTGTTCGGCGAGTGCCTTGACCTCGGAGGCCACAACCGCAAAGCCGCGACCGGCTTCGCCGGCGCGCGCGGCCTCGATGGTCGCGTTGAGCGCCAGGAGATTGGTCTGACCCGCGATGGTGTTGATCAGCTCGACCACGTCGCCGATCCGCGTCGCCGCCCTGGACAATTCGCTGACGCGCTCAGTGGTGACACGCGCCTGGCCGACAGCTTCGTTGGCCACGCGGGCCGATTCCTGCACCTGCCTGCTGATCTCGGTGATAGAAGACGACAGCTCCTCGGTGGCCGACGCCACCGCTTGCACGTTGGTGGACGCCTCCTCGGAGGCCGCAGCAACCATGGTCGTGAGCTGCTGCCCACGCTCCGCGGTCGATGTGAGGGTCGACGCCGAGGCTTCGAGCTCGGTCGCTGCCGAGGAGACGGTGTCGACGATCTCCCCGATCGCGGCTTCGAAGCCGTCGGCCAGCTTCCGCATCTCCGCCTTGCGCTGCTCGGCTGCCCGGCTCTCGGCCGCAGCGTGATCGCCCCGCATGCGTTCGACTTCGAGCCCGTTTTGCTTGAAGACTTCAACGGTCCGCGCCATCTCGCCGACCTCGTCACCTCGGCAGGTGCCAGGCACGACCGTCGTGAAGTCGCCATTGGCGAGCCCACCCATCGCAACCGAAATGGCTGAAAGCGGCTTGAGGATCCGGCCAAAGGTGATCCAGAAACTGAGGCCAGCGAGCATCACCGAGGCGCAGAGCAACACGACCGTGAAAACAACATTACGAGTGCTGACCTCTGCCTGCATCGTGGCTTCGCGGTCAGCGGCCGCGCCAATGGCTTCACCGAGCTTCAGCACTGCATTGATGCCGGCGGTGGCCCGCGTGAAGTACTCGGGTCCCGTGATTCTGTAGTCCCCGCCTTCGCCACCGGCGAGCACAGTCACCCGCGTTTCACCGTAGGCACCAAAATAGGATTTCTCGACCTCCGTCATCGCCTCGCCGATCTGCAGGGCGAGGTCCGAACGCAGCCGCACCGGCAATACCGTGTCCCATGCGAGTTCGACCTTGGCCCGCAGCGCCGAAAGGCGCTCATAGCCCTCCATCCCGAGCTTCGCGCGCGCACCGACGACCCCAGCCAGCAGGGCCCGCTCCCTTCCGGCATTCTCGGCCATCTGAGCTGTCAGATGTCGCAAGCCGATGAGCTGGGCCAGCCTTGCCACGGGCGGGCTGGTGAGTGTTTCGAGCGTCAGCCGCAAGCGGTTGCTCGCGACGTCGATCACCTCCGTAATCGTTGGCGCGAAGCCATCTACGAGGTCAGGCTCGCGTTCAACGCGCGAGCGCGACATTCCCGCGTCGGCTTTCTCACGCAGGAGACGCAGCGCCTCGAATTTCGTCGCTGCGTCCGCAATCTGTCTTTGCCCCGCCGTCATTTCGGGAATCGCGCTGATATCGAGGACGGCTTGGCGAAAGGCCTCGTCCGCCGTCGCGCGCGCCTTTGCGATTTCCGCACGGCGCTCGGCACTGACGACATCAGGAGACTTCAGCACGGCGTTGGTCAGCCCGCGTTCAATCGCCCAATGTCCTGCGCTGCGCAGCAGCAGTTGGGCAACTGCATTGACCTTCAGGAATGCCTCGGACTCTCGCCTCTTGAGGACGGCCTCATAGGCGATGAATCCGGCCGAGGCCAACCCAAGCAAGACCAGGGCAGAGATGATGATCGGCAAGATCGTGCCGATCCGAACATGTCCGAGCCGACTCCACGCGCTGGCGGACTGAGTTCGGACCTGCTGATGATGAGCAGGGCTCAACATGGTACGTTTCCCCCAAAGGAAACACGCAGCCAAGTCCTTGCCGGCTGCATGGACGTTGATCGCCCTTGCCGGAGAATCTATTCCTTGGGGTTACTCATTCTGGTTAACGGGAGGGCTCGGAGAAATACTGAGATTTCAACCCAAACAGTTGAAATGGAAGAGATAATCTCGCCAGAAAGTTGTAAATTTCAGCTTGAGGTCGCCACTGTTTGCTTTTGCAGCCGACGTTCGCCGAAGTCATGCGCGAGACGTTCGCGGCGAAGATCAGGATGCAAAAACGCCCGCCTGAGGAGGCAGGGCGTCTTCCGAACTGTCTGGAACGAGGTTCTTAGGCGGCGCGCACGGTGTCGAGGAACTTGCCGACCTCGAGCTTGAGGCGGTTGCTGTCGCCGGACAATGACCGCGCGGCTGCCAGCACCTGCGACGATGCCGAGCCGGTTTCGCCTGCACCGCGCTGCACGTCGGTGATGTTGGACGAGACCTGATGGGTGCCTTCGGCCGCCTGCTGCACGTTGCGCGAGATCTCCTGCGTCGCCGCGCCCTGCTCCTCGACGGCCGCCGCGATCGTGGACGATATCTCGGACAGCTTTTCAATGGTGTTGCTGATGGCGCTGATGGCGGCGACGGAGTCCTGCGTCGCGGCCTGAATGCCGGAAATCTGCTGGCCGATCTCGCCGGTCGCCTTCGCGGTCTGCTCGGCAAGCGCCTTCACTTCGGAAGCCACCACCGCAAAACCGCGACCGGCCTCGCCGGCGCGTGCCGCCTCGATGGTGGCATTAAGCGCCAGCAGGTTGGTCTGGCCGGCGATGGTGTTGATCAGCTCGACCACGTCGCCAATGCGAGCCGCCGCCTTGGACAATTCTCCGACACGGTCGGTCGTGGTTCGGGCTTGGGTAACCGCCTCGCTCGCGACCCGCGCCGATTCCTGCACTTGGCGGCTAATCTCCGTAATTGAAGACGACAGCTCTTCCGTGGCCGACGCCACCGATTGCACGTTGGTCGACGCCTCCTCGGAGGCCGCAGCCACAACTATCGTCAGTTCCTGTGCCCGCTCCGCCGTCGAGGTCAACGTCGAGGCCGAAGCCTCGAGCTCCGTCGCGGCCGACGACACCGTATCGACGATCTCGCCGACGGCGCCTTCGAAACTATCAGCAAGCTTGCGCATATCGGCCTTGCGCTGCTCGGCCGCCACCTGGTCCTGCCGCATCTTGGCTTCCGCTTCCTGGCGCGCCTTCTGCTCCGACACGACCTTGAATTTCTCGACGGCCGCGGTGACACCGCCGACCTCGTCCTTGCGGCCGAGACCCGGCAGGACAACAGAGAAGTCACCACCAGCGAGCTTGTCCATGGCAACCGTGAGCGCGCGGATCGGCCGCGCGATGGTCAGGAAGGACATCAGCCACGAACCGATGAGGACGAGCACGGCGCACGCACCGACCACCATGCCGAGACGCTCGCTCACGGCCATCTCCTGGCTCGCGGCAGCGATTTCTTCATCGCTCTTGTGCTTGGCGAAATCGGCAATCTCGCTGGTCAAATTGTCCAGCTGTGTGGCAAGCGGCAGCGTCACCTCGCGGATCTGGCGCGCGCCTTCCTCGGAAATCTTGGCGGCGCGGACGGGGTCCGTGGCCGCAACCGCAATGGCCTCGCTGCGAACAGAGGCGTTCTGCTGCGCGCCCTTCAGGTAATCGGCCGACGTAGACTTGAGCTTCTCCATCCGCGCGCGGTTTTCCGGGGCGTGCGACAACCTGAGCATGGAATCGACAACGCCGTTCAGTGCTTTCGACCGCTCCAGCAGAAGCTCGCTCGCCTTTTGCAAGTCACCCTGATTGTTGGCGAGACGCATGTCCCGTACGGCGAGTTGCAAGCCGCGTATCCCAAGCTTGGCTTCGGTAGCCTCGCGCACCAATTCCTGCTGCGCAAGCGCGGCCTGGTTGGAATGCCCCACGTTGTTGTTGCCGATGACCTGGCTCGCGATCATGGCGCCGACGAGAACAACGCCGAACGCCGAAGCGAGCGCGAGCTTGGTACCGATTTGCAGATTCTGGATGAGTCTCGACATGAGGGCGTTTCCCGGGTTGCGCGGCCAAGTCATTGTCGGCCGCCCTCGGCGTTGATCGCCCTTGCCTAAAAACTGAGCTTCAGGTGTGGTGATCTGGTTAACGATCGCCCCCGGACAAATACCGGACTTACCGGAAAATCCCTTGAAAAACGGCACGGTCCGCGCGCTTAACAGGTTAACCACACGCGGCGGTAGGATGCCCGATTTCTAGCCAGTGCGACCAAGGGCCTTTTGGCTCTCGCCAATCAAGCTGATCCGGAACACCGGCTCCTTGTTCTCGTCGAGCAGCTCCATGCGCCATTCGGCATCCTGTTTCAGGCCGCGCGAGATGCCGCCGAGCAAATTGGCACAGACTTCGGTCATCTCGGTCCAGGCCGCGGCGCGGTCCTCGAACTCATATGGCTGGTCGGCAGCACCGGAATAGCGGCCCGTGCTGATACGGAAGAAGTACAGCGACATCGTTGAACCCTTTTATCGGGCCGCGCCCCCGGCCGTACGCAAACTGGGGCGCGAACAGCTACCAACGCATGAAAGCCGCCGTCCGTATGACTACGGCGCGGCGGCTTCGTGTCTGATGGCAGCTCTCAACGACAAAGTGCGCGGACTGTCCCGCGCACCAACTCACTGGGTGGAGCGGCGCAGCTCCAGCGGGGCGTCGTCCCTGGCGGGCTCCGATTTGACCTGCGGCTTCACCGGCTCGAGCCGGCTACTCTCGACGCGCGGGGTCTCGACACGCGCGGCGACTTCGGTGTTGGGCGTGCCGACCGAACCCGTGTGTTCCGAGGTGCGCAGCGAGCGCGGCCGCGCGACGGCCCGCGCCATCAGCATCTGGTTGCCGCCCTGGTGATGGAAGTCGCAATAGGCGAAGCCCATCCCCGATACCGAGCCGCGGAAACTGCGATCGTCGGTCTTTTCAAGGTTGAAACAGGGCTCGAACGGAATGCCCTTGATCGAGGCGCAGACGTTCTGGCCGCGGATCTGCAGCGTGTTGCCGGGCAGGCGGAGATGTTTCACCGGACCTGCACCCGAGAACTGCACGGCGCCGGCGGCGCCGAGGTCGTCCATGATGCGGCCCGCGCCCCGGGTGCCGTCAAAGCAGGTGAAAGCAAACACCTTCCCGGCGACGAAGCGGCGCGCCTCATCGGCGTTCATGCTTCCAGCAATGGCCGGCGTAAGCGTCGCTACCGCCGTGACCGCCCCCAACACAATACGCGCAAGCATGCTCAACTCCGAACCAACCCCGCAGCGGGCTATGCCTTATCTCTTTACCTGCTGCTTACCATACTAACCATGGCGACATTGAAGCAGCATGGTTGGTAAAGTCTGAACGCCGTTAGACAATTTTTACAACGGTGCGACCGCGGACCTGGCCGGCGAGGATTTTCGCGCCCCACTCCGGAACTTCAGAAAGCGGAATTTCGTGAGTAATTTCAGCTAGTTTTGACCGGTCCAGATCGGACGCCAGGCGTTGCCAGGCAGCTTTCCGTGGCTCGATCGGGCACATCACGGAATCGATGCCGAGAAGGCACACCCCGCGCAAAATGAAGGGTGCGACGGAAGACGGCAGGTCCATGCCGGCAGCCAAGCCGCAGGCCGCGATCGCGCCGCCGTACTTCGTCATCGACAGGAGGTTTGCGAGCGTGGTCGAGCCGACGCTGTCGACGCCGCCCGCCCAGCGCTCCTTGGCGATGGGCTTGGCGGCCGCCGACAATTCGTTGCGGTCGATCACCTCAGCCGCGCCGATCTCTTTCAGATAGTCCGCTTCGGACGCACGTCCGGTGGAGGCGATGACGTGATAGCCGAGCTTCGAGAGCACGGCGGTCGCAACCGAGCCGACGCCGCCTGCAGCCCCCGTCACCACGACCGGACCGCTGTTCGGCGACACTCCGTGCTTCTCCAGCGCCAGCACGGACAGCATCGCGGTGAAGCCGGCAGTGCCGATCGCCATGGCGTCGCGCGCCGATAGGCCCTGCGGAAGAGCGACCAGCCAGTCGCCTTTCACCCGCGCCTTCTCGGCATAGGCGCCAAGATGGGTCTCGCCCATGCCCCAGCCGGTGCAGACGACCTTATCGCCCGCCTTCCATTGCGGATGCGAGGACTGCTCGACGGTGCCGGCGAAGTCGATGCCGGCAATCATCGGGAAGCGGCGCACCACCGGCGCCTTGCCGGTGAGCGCAAGGCCGTCCTTGTAGTTCAACGTCGACCATTCCACGCGGACGGTGACGTCGCCCTCCATCAGTTCGGCTTCGTCGAACTGCGTGAGCTGCGCGGTGGTGCCCTTGTCCGCCTTGTCGATCCGGATCGCCTTGAACGTCGCCACAGCAAAACTCCCTGACTTGTTTCAGGGGATGTTTAGCCGATCAGGCAGGCTGCGCAACCGTCCGCTGGACCGGTTTCTCCACGATCGGAAGATTGATCAGCGCCGAGAGCACGCCGAACAGGATCGAGAGCCACCAGATCGGCGTGTAGGAACCGAACCGCTCGAACACGATGCCGCCGAGCCAGACGCCGAGGAAGCCGCCGACCTGATGGCTGACGAAGGCGAAGCCATAGAGCGTGGCGAACCAGCGCGTGCCGAACATGATCGCGACCAGTGCCGAGGTCGGTGGCACGGTCGACAGCCAGGTCAGGCCGGAGACCGCGCCGAACGCAATCGCCGAGAACGGCGTGATCGGAAACGAGATGAAGGCAAGCGTCGCAAGCGCGCGGGTGAAATAGATGGTCGAGAGGATGTAGCGCTTGGGCAGGCTGTTCTGGAGATAGCCGACGCTGAGCGATCCCATGATGTTGAACAGGCCGATCGCCGCGATCACCCAGCCGCCGATCTGCGTGGAGATGCCGCTATCGACCAGGAAGGCCGGCAGATGCACCGTGATGAAGGCAAGCTGGAAGCCGCAGGTGAAGAAGCCGAGGACAAGCAGCACGTAGGAGCGATGGCCGAAGGCTTCCGCGAGCGCTTTGGTGAAGGTCTGCTGGTCCGCAGGCGCCGCATTTGCCGCGCTTGCGACCGGCGGCGTCGAGAGCGCCAGCGACAACGGGATGATCAGCAGCATCAGGAAGCCGAACACGGTGAGCGCCTGCTGCCAGCCGAAATTGTCGATCAGGGCCACACCGATCGGCGCGAACAGGAATTGCCCGAACGATCCCGCCGCAGTGCCGGCGCCGAGCGCAAGGCCGCGCTTCTCGGCCGGCAAGAGCTTGGTGAAGGCCGAGAGCACCAGATTGAACGAGCAGCCGGCGAGACCGAAGCCGACCATGACACCAGCGCCGATGTTGAGCGACAGCGGCGTCGATGAGTAGCGCATCAGGAGCAAGCCCCCGGCATAGAGCAGAGCGCCGACGCACATCACCCGGAACAGGCCGAAGCGATCGGCGACCGCGCCGGCGACGGGCTGGCCCAGTCCCCACAGCAAATTCTGAAACGCGATCGCGAGGCCGAACACGTCGCGGCCCCAGGCATATTCATGGCTCATCGGCTGTACGAAGAAGCCCAGCGCCGAGCGCGGGCCGAACCCGAGCATCCCGATCGCGCAGCCGCAGAGAATGATGATCGCCGGCGTGCGCCAGGAGGAGGAACGGGAGACCGAACCGAGCTCACCCATCTGTATCGACATGCTGTTCCTCGTGCGTGGTCGCGGATTCGCAAATGGCTGCCGCGAGCCAGCTCGTTTAATGCATCTGCATGGAAACCCCAAGTCAAAAACGATTGCATTCCGCGAAGAGCTGGCGCGGGAGCATTGCATTTCCTCGCGGCCTCAGCCGACGCGCCGGGCGCGACTTAACGGAAACGTGTGCGGCAAGATCTGGCGGCTCCCAACACGACGTGTTATTTTATATTTGCTCATATCGAGCATATCGAATGATCCCCCGGCCTGTCGGCCGGATTTCTCAGGCTTTATATATGCTCAAAATGAGTACATGCACGGGAGGCTTGGATGCCGCTAACTGGAATTTACGGCCCCGACGACTTTGCCAACCGGCCGCAGGGCCACGTCATCACCCCGGCACAGGCCAAGCAGTCGCGAACCGGACCTTCGCTGCCGATGCCTTCACTGGAATGGACGCCGGAGGTCGAGCGAGCCACCGCACCGCTTTACGAGCGCGTGAAACGTGTCATCCCGCCGATCGAATGGCCGCTGATGGCCCCGACGATCAAGGCGATCAACGAGCTGAAGCAGGCCCGGGGCGCGGTGATCCTCGCGCACAATTACCAGACGCCGGAGATCTTCCACTGCGTCGCCGACATCGGCGGTGATTCGCTCCAGCTCGCGGTCGAAGCCACCAGGGTGAAGGCCGGCATCATCGTCCAGTGCGGCGTGCACTTCATGGCGGAGACGTCGAAACTGCTCAATCCGGACAAGACGGTGCTTATTCCTGATACGCGCGCCGGCTGCTCGCTCGCTGCCAGCATCACCGGCGCCGACGTCCGCCTGCTCCGCGAAAAATTCCCCGGCGTGCCTGTCGTTGCCTATGTCAACACCTCCGCGGAGGTGAAGGCCGAGGTCGATATCTGCTGCACCTCGTCGAACGCGGTGCAGGTGGTCGAAAGCCTCGGCGCACCAACCGTGATCTTCCTGCCCGACCGCTATCTCGCCACTTACGTGGCCTCGAAGACCGACGTGAAGATCATTGCCTGGAAGGGCGCCTGCGAGGTGCACGAGCGTTTCACTGGCGCCGAGCTGCGCAGCTACCGCGAGGCCGATCCCTCCGTGCAGATCATCGCTCATCCCGAATGCCCGCCGGACGTGCTGGCCGAGGCCGATTTCACGGGCTCGACCGCGCACATGATCAACTGGGTGCGCGAGCGGCGGCCGCGGCGGCTGGTGATGATCACGGAATGCTCGATGGCCGACAATGTCCGCGCCGAGCTGCCCGATGTGGAGATGCTGCGCCCCTGCAACATCTGCCCGCACATGAAGCGCATCACGCTCGCCAACATTCTGGAGAGCCTGCTGACGCTTCGCGAAGAAGTGACGATCGATCCCGCGCTCGCGGACCGCGCAAGGCGCTCGGTCGAGCGGATGATCAATTTGAAGAACTGAGATAAAGCCATGACAAACAACATCAACACCCTCCCCCGCTCCGACGACGTCGTCATCGTCGGCGGCGGCCTTGCCGGATTGTTCTGCGCGCTCAAGCTCGCGCCGCGGCCGGTAATATTGATCTCGGCGGCGCCGCTCGGACAGGGCGCGTCGTCCGCATGGGCGCAAGGCGGCATCGCCGCGGCAATGGCTGAAGGGGATACGCCGGAAGCGCACGCCGCGGACACGGTTGCAGTTGGCTGCGGCATCGTCGACGAAGCTGTCGCACTCGGGATCGCGCGCGAGGCCGCACCGCGGATTCACGACCTTCTCGCCTATGGCGTGCCGTTCGACCGCGATCTCGAAGGCAGGCTCGCAGTCGGGCGCGAGGCCGCACACTCGGCGCGGCGTATCGTACATGTGCGTGGCGATGGCGCGGGCGCCGCCATCATCGCGGCGCTGAGCGAAGCCGTGCGGCGCACGCCGTCGATCCGGCTGATCGAAGGTTTCGTCGCCGAAGCGCTGTTGACCGAGGACGGCGCGGTCGCCGGCCTACGATTGCGCGAAGCTGGCGACGCGGCAGCACAGCCGATCCTGCTCGCCGCGCGGATGGTGGTGCTCGCGACGGGCGGCATCGGCCATCTCTATGCCGTCACCACCAATCCGCGCGAGGCCAGCGGATCCGGCCTTGCGATCGCCGCACGCGCCGGCGCGGTGATTGCAGATCCCGAGTTCGTGCAATTTCACCCGACCGCCATCATGGTCGGTCGCGATCCCGCGCCGCTCGCCACCGAAGCGCTGCGCGGTGAAGGCGCGACGCTGATCAACGGCCGTGGCGAGCATTTCATGGCGGCGCGCCATCCGCTCGCCGAGCTCGCTCCGCGCGACATCGTGGCCCGCGGCGTGTTCGCGGAGATCTCGGCCGGGCGCGGCGCCTTTCTCGATGCGCGGCAAGCGCTGGGCGCACGTTTTGGCGACAGATTCCCGACGGTTCATGCAAGCTGCATGGCCGCTGGCATCGATCCCGCCACGCAGGCCATCCCGATCGCACCGGCGGCGCACTACCACATGGGCGGCATCGCGGTCGACCATCGCGGCCGCAGCTCGATCGACGGGCTGTGGGCCGGCGGCGAGGTGTCGTCCACCGGCGCGCATGGCGCGAACCGGCTTGCGTCGAATTCGCTGCTCGAGGCCGTGGTCTACGCCGCACGCATCGCCGATGACATCGCCGGCCGCACCAGCCCCTCGCCCGCCCGCCTTGCGGACGCGGCGACGCCGCGCGGCGGCGCACCGGATGCTGCGGCCGTGAAGCGGCTGCGGATGCTGATGAGCGCGCATGTCGGCGTGATCCGCGACGGTTACGGGCTTGCGGACGCGGTTCGCAGCTTCGCCGCGCTCGAACGAGAGGCCACGAGCATCGCGGTCCGCAACATGGCAACGGCAGCCCTGCTCGTGGCGGCGTCGGCCTGGAACCGGCGCGAGAGCCGCGGCGCGCATTTCCGCTCCGACCATGCCGCGGACGTACCCGCCCTCGCGCAGCGCACGATGACGACGCTCGCAGCAGTACGCGAGGTCGCGGACAGCCTGAGCGAACGCCCGACACCGCGCACCGCACAACCCATGATCGCCTGACGGAGTCTGCCATGATCACCCCGACCTCTCTGCTCTATCCCGACGCCTTTCTCTCCCCGCTCGCGATCGACGAGGCCGTGCTCCGCGCGCTCGATGAGGATCTCGGCCGCGCCGGCGACATTACCTCGCTTGCGACGATCCCCGAGGCAACGAAGGCGCAAGCGATCCTGGTCGCACGGCAGTCCGGCGTGATCGCCGGCTTGCCGCTGGCGCTCGCCACCTTGCAAAAGCTTTCGCCCGACATCGAGGTACGCGCACATGTTCGCGACGCCGCGCGCGTCGCCCGCGGGCAGCAGGTGCTGACGATCTCGGGGCCGGCACGCGCCATCCTCACGGCGGAGCGGACCGCGCTGAATTTCGTCGGCCGGCTGTCGGGCGTTGCGACGCTCACGGCGGACTACGTTGCGCGCGCCGAGGGCACCCGGATGAGAATCTGCTGCACGCGAAAGACCACGCCCGGGCTGCGCGCCTTGGAGAAATACGCGGTACGCTGCGGCGGCGGCTTCAATCACCGCTTCGGGCTCGACGACGCGATCCTGATCAAGGACAACCACATCGCGGTCGCCGGCGGCATCCGTCCCGTGCTGGAGCGCGCCCGCGCCCAGGCCGGCCATCTCGTCAAGATCGAGATCGAGGTCGACACGCTTCCGCAGTTGCGCGAGGTGCTCGACACCGGCCTTGCCGACGCCGTGCTGCTCGACAACATGGATATTGCGACGCTGCGCGAAGCCGTCAGGCTCAACGAGGGACGCCTCAAGCTGGAGGCATCCGGCGGTGTCACCCTGGACTCGATCCCAGCCATCGCTGCGACCGGCGTCGACTACGCCTCATCCGGCGCGCTGACGCATTCGGCGCCAAATTTCGACTGCGCGCTGGATATCGAGGCGTGAGGCGCTACCGCCGCTCGGTCGCGCCCATCTCGGCGGAGCTCTTGGCTTGCTGAGTGAGCTCGGCGGAGAGCGCGGCGGTCTGCGCCGGGGTGCCCCAGCTCGGCTCTTCGCTGCCATCGCCCCAGGCGCGTGGGCGATAAAAGGTGTGGACGCCGGTCTTGTACATCTTCTTCATCTCGGCGACCCAGGACGGGCGCACCCAATAGGCGTGGTAGTGCGTGGACTTGCCGACCTCGGGCAGCCAGATCTGGCCGTCGAGCATGGCCTTCGAGATCTTTTTCGCACGGTCCCACATCTCGGGCTCGCGGATCACGTCGGCATTGTTGTCGCAGGCAAAGGTGAACTGGCAAGCGAGATGGCGGTGCTTGTTCTGATAGACGGCGCCGCACACAGTGTCCGGGTATTTGCCGGAGAACACGCGGTTCATCACCACCTGCGCAACCGCCATCTGACCGCGCACGGCCTCGCCGCGGGACTCGAAATAGACGGCCTCCGCGAGGCATTTTTCGGACTTCGCGCGCGACTTGTCGTCGAGCGCGAGCCGTTCCGCCGGCGATCTGGCGCGCTGATTGTCGACGTTGACCTCACCCTTCGGCGCGACGCTCTCGCCGCTTTCGATATCCTTCGCAATATCCTCCGACGGCGGCGATAGCGACGCCGTCACCTTCATGTCGGGGTCGGGCATCACGATCAGCGGCTCCGCACCGGGTTGCCAGCTCTCGATGCTCTCGACGTTGCCTCCGAGCGAGGAGCTGCCGAAGAACAGGCTCGAGGTCTTGACCCGGAACGGATCGCGCGGCGGTGCAGCCGGAATGGTGGCCTGCTTCAGCGCTTCGAGCGGCTGGAGCGCGAGCGAGCGCGCAGCGTCGCTGGCTTGTGGCGCATTGGTGTATTGCGGCAGCGGCGGCGCACGCAGCGCCTCCGCGAGTTCGGGATCCAGCGCGGCCGCGGATTCCGGCGACATCGCCTGCGGCAGCGCGACGGTCTTGGCGCCGAACACCGAGCTGTTCGACGTCGCGGGATCCTCCTGCGTCGGCGCTGCCGTCGGCGCGCCCGCTTCGGGAGCCTGCGTCGGTGTGACCGTTGCGAGGCGGTCACCCTTCATGGAGCGATCGACCTTGGGAAAATCGGCGGCCTGGTAGCGGGGCGGCGCCTGCAGCGCCGGATTGCGGCTGATCGCGCCGGTGACGTCGCGGCCGTCGAGGCTCGCGAGACGAACCATCGCGCTCTGCGGAGCCGAAGTGCCGATCGGCCGGGAAAAACTGTAAGTGGCCAGTTGTATGGAGGACGCAGCAGAGAATACCTGCTTCTGCCAACGCTCCGCGACGCCGGGTTGGCGCGCCAGCAGCGAGGCAATGTCCTGATAGCCGGTCTCTCTCGGCATCAATGCGAAGATGCAGAGACCGATGCCGAAGGACGCGAACCGCGCGCCCTTCGGATGGGTACGCAACAAAAACATCGATACGCTCACGCTACGCTTACGCTAGAAAAATCGAGCCGCAGTACATCCGTGCAATTCGATCTTTATCGTGAGTATCTAATTTAGGTTGCTGGGGCGTTAATCGGCGTTGCGCATGCGGCACACGCAAGCAATCGCAGGTGTTTTCACGGGGCGATGATGCGCCTTGGTAAATGCGCCCTCACGCGAAGGGGTAAACAACTGGTCAACGCGAATGGTGAAGGAACTCTTGCGCGCACGTGTCATTACGGGACGCGCGCGGTTCCATCGCCACTTCGACCACAGCCGCCATGCCCCGCGAAGGGCGGGGCATCCAGTACGCCGCGGCTCCTTCCCTATCACGTCACCGCCTCTGGAATACTGGATCGCCCGCTTACGCGGGCGATGACACTGAATGTGTGGCAAGAACGTCGCCTCAAAAGAAAGAGGCGGGGTTTTGGCCCCGCCTCTTTCGCTCTCAACATTCAACTCGCCGCTTACCTTACGCTTGGCTCGCGATCGCCTTGCCGAGCGCGGCTTGCGCGGCGGCGAGGCGGGCGATCGGGACGCGGTAGGGCGAGCAGGAGACGTAGTCGAGGCCGATCGCGTGACAGAAGGCGACGGAGGCGGGATCGCCGCCGTGCTCGCCGCAGATGCCGACCTTGAGCGAGCGGCGCGTCTTGCGACCGCGTGCGACGCCGATCTTGACGAGCTCGCCGACGCCTTCCTGGTCGAGCGCGACAAAGGGATCGATCGGCAGGATGCCCTTGGACACGTAGGTGCCGAGGAAGCTTGCGGCATCGTCACGGCTGATGCCGTACGTCGTCTGCGTGAGGTCGTTGGTACCGAATGAGAAGAACTCGGCGCTCTCCGCGATCTCGGCCGCGAGCAGGCAGGCGCGCGGCAGCTCGATCATTGTGCCGACCTGATAGGTCAGCTTGGTGTTGGTGTCGCGCATCACCGCCTTCGCGGTGGAATCGATGCGCGCCTTGACGAGGTCGAGCTCCATCTTGGTGGCGATCAGCGGCACCATCACCTCGAGGCCGACGGCCTTGCCGGTGCGCTTCTCGGCCTCGACCGCCGCTTCGAAGATCGCACGTGCCTGCATCTCGGCGATCTCGGGATAGGCTATCGCGATACGGCAGCCGCGGAAGCCGAGCATCGGATTGAACTCCGACAGCTCCCGCGCGCGGTCGGCCAGGCGCCGCGGGTCGGTGTTCATGGCGCGCGCCACTTCCTCGACCTCGGCATGGGTGTGCGGCAGGAACTCGTGCAGCGGCGGATCAAGCAAGCGGATCGTGACGGGTAGGCCCTTCATGATCTCGAACAACTCGACGAAGTCGGCGCGCTGCATCGGCAGCAGTTTTGCCAGCGCAGCGCGGCGCGACTGCTCGTCCTCGGAGAGGATCATCTCGCGCACCGTGCGGATGCGCGTCTCCTCGAAGAACATGTGCTCGGTACGGCAGAGGCCGATGCCTTCCGCGCCGAACTTGATCGCAGTGTGCGCGTCCTCCGGCGTGTCGGCGTTGACGCGCACGCCGATCTTGCGGACCTGGTCGGCCCATTTCATCAGCGTGCCGAACTCGCCGGACAGCTCGGGCTCGATCATCGGCATGCGGCCGGCGAGCACCTGGCCGAGCGAGCCGTCGATGGTGATGACGTCGCCGGTCTTGAAGGTGCGTGAGCCGATGCTCATGGTGCCGCGGCCGTAATCGACGCGGATGGTGCCGCAGCCGGAGACGCAGGGCTTGCCCATGCCGCGCGCGACGACCGCAGCATGCGAGGTCATGCCGCCGCGGGTGGTCAAGATGCCTTCGGCGGCGTGCATGCCGTGGATGTCTTCGGGGCTGGTCTCGATCCGGACCAGAATCACCTTGCGTCCGTCGGCCTGAAGCTTGGCCGCTTCGTCCGAGGAGAACACGATCTCGCCGGAGGCCGCACCCGGCGAGGCCGGCAGGCCGGTCGCAATCACGTCGCGCTTGGCGTTGGGGTCGATGGTCGGATGCAGCAGCTGGTCGAGCGAGGCGGGGTCGATCCGCGTCACTGCTTCCTTCTTGGTGATCAGGCCTTCATTGGCGAGCTCGACCGCGATGCGCAGCGCCGCCTTGGCAGTACGCTTGCCGCCGCGGGTCTGCAGCATCCAGAGCTTGCCCTGCTCGACCGTGAACTCCATGTCCTGCATGTCGCGGTAGTGCTTCTCGAGCAGCGTGTAGATCCGCGTCAGCTCCCTGAAGGCTTCCGGCATCGCCGATTCCATCGATGCCTTGTCGGAGCCCGAGTCCTTGCGCGCTTCCTCGGTGATGTCCTGCGGTGTGCGGATGCCCGCCACCACGTCCTCCCCTTGCGCGTTGATCAGGAACTCGCCGTAGAGCTTGCTCTCGCCGGTCGAGGGATTGCGCGTGAAGGCAACCCCGGTCGCCGAGGTCTCGCCCATGTTGCCGAACACCATGGCCTGCACGTTGACCGCGGTGCCCCAGGATTCCGGAATGTCGTGCAGCCTGCGGTAGGTCACCGCGCGGGCGTTCATCCAGGATGAAAACACCGCGCCGATCGCGCCCCAGAGTTGGTCGTGCGGGTCCTGCGGAAAATCCTTGCCCGTTTCGCGCGCGACCGCGTCCTTGTACTTGCCGACCAGATCGACCCAGTCGTCGGCGGTGAGATCCGTGTCGAGCGTGTAGCCCTGGCTGTCCTTGAAGGTATCGAGGATTTCCTCGAAATGATGATGCTCGAAGCCGAGCACCACGTCCGAATACATGGTGATGAAGCGGCGATAGCTGTCATAGGCGAAGCGGCGATCGCCCGACAGTTCCGACAGCGCTTCCACCGTCTCGTCGTTGAGGCCGAGATTGAGCACCGTGTCCATCATGCCCGGCATCGAGGCGCGGCCGCCGGAGCGCACGGAAACGAGCAGCGGATTCCTGGAATCGCCGAAGATCTTGCCGGTCAACTTGCCGACATGGTCGAGCGCCTTCTCAACCTGCGACTTCAATTCGTTCGGGTAGGATTTGTCATGCGCGTAGAAATAGGTGCAGACCGAGGTCGGGATGGTGAAGCCCGGAGGCACCGGCAGGCCGAGATTGGCCATCTCGGCGAGGTTGGCGCCCTTGCCGCCGAGCAAATCGCGCATCTCCGCTTTGCCCTCGGCCTTGCCGTCCCCAAAGGTGAACACCCACTTGCCGGCCTTGGCCGCAACAGGCGCAGCCTTGGTTGAAGCAGTCTTGCTCGGTACCGGCTTCGCGGCGACCTTCGGCGCAACCGGCTTCGTCGCTGCCTTTGCAACAGCCTTGGAAACCGACTTGGCGGCAGGCTTCACAGCCGGCTTGGCAGCGGCCTTGGCCACGGGCTTCGGGGCGCGCTTGGCAAGTGCCTTGCGGGCCGCCGGCGCGGCTTTCGCCTTGGCGGAGGACTTTGATTTCGCTGGAATTTTCGCTGGAGTTTTCGAGGCGGCTTTGGCCATAGCTTGCACACAACCTGCGAGAGGAATGGGTAATTGCGCGCCTTACACCACTTTGGGCAGGTCCGCGCAAGTCGAAGAGTTCCCTAGAATGAAGGCCTAGAGATGGAGCCACTTCAACAATCCGAGCCCGATCGCACCATTTATGATGAGAAAAATCGCGACGATCAGGTTCAGGAGGCGCGGCATGATCAGGATGAGCACACCCGCAAGCAGCGACAGGATCGGCGAGATGTGGGCGACGGTGATGTGCATGAATTTTCTTTCCGTGGGTGGGGCGAATCGCGGCGGGATCATAGCGGACTGGGTTCCGCGGGTAGAGACGCACCGGGGCGCGCGAGTTCCCGGCTTCGCGAAAACTGCCCGAAAATGCCGCGAATGCGGCGGGCGTTTTCCGGAACATCGCGGAGACGCATGCATTGGCAACCGGTCGCGCCAGTGGCGCTTCCCGAAAACCTTCTCGAAGGAGTTGCCCATGCGGAACAGGATTCTTGCTCTTGCAGCGCTCGCGGCCTCGATCGGCTCGCCCCTTGCGGCGCAGGCGCAAAGCAGCGTCACCGTGGGACGCGCGCCCGTCGTCGTCGAGAGCGGCCCGACCATTGCGGTCGAGCAGCGGCCGGCTTTCCGCGACTATGTCGTCGAACAACGTGTGCCGGCTTTCCGCATCCCGGATCGCGTGGTGGTCGGTGCCACCTTACCTGAAAGCGGCGTCACCTATTATGACGTGCCGCAACGTTTCGGCGCCACCACCTATCGCTACACCGTCGTAAACGGCGAGACCGTGCTGGTTGAGCCGCGCTCGCGGCGCATCGTCGAGGTGATGGACTAACGTTTCCGGTATCAACTAGGTGTCCGGCGCGTCACATCAATCAGGCTGACGCGAGCAGTATAGTCGGACATCAGGCCCCGCCCGGTCCTCCCCCGCCGGGCGGGGCTTTTTGTGTGGGCACTCTTCGCGCACAGCAATTGCGGCCACCAACTCCGTCGTCATGGCCCGGGCTTGTCCCGGCCATCCATGCCTCTCCGCGAGCGAAGAAGGACGTGGATGCCCGGGACAAGCCCGGGCATGACGGGGTCCAGTTGCGCCAAGACGCGCTCAATCCTGGATCTTCGAGAAATCCGCCACCGCACGCGTGGCGCTGCGGATCTCGTTGAGCAGTTTTAGCCGGTTCTCACGCACCTTCGCATCCTCGTCGTTGACGCGAACTTTCTCGAAGAACGCATCGACCGGCGGACGCAGCTTGGCCATCGCACTCATCGCGGCAGCGAAGTCTTCCTTCGCGACAGCAGCGCTTGCCTCCGCCTTCACTTCGCCGATCGCGTTGGCCAGCGCCTTCTCCTCGTCGAGGCCATAGAGCGCAGCATCGGGCGCGCCCTCGAACGCGCGCTTGTCCTTCTTCTCCTCGATGCCGAGGATATTGCTGGCGCGCTTGATGCCGGCGAGCAAATTCTTGCCGTCCTCGGACTCGAGGAATTTTCCAAGCGCCTCGACGCGGCGGACGATCATCAGAAGGTCGTCCTGGCCACCGAGCGCGAACACGGCGTCGACCAGATCGTGCCGCGCGCCCTGCTCGCGGAGCTGCACTTTCAGCCGGTCTGCGAAGAAGGCGAGCAGGTCGCTCGGAAGCTTCTGCGCATCGGCAGGCTTCAAGGACAAGCCGGCGAGTGCGGACGCCGCCATCTTCATGATCGACATACGCAGTGCGTTCTCACCGATCAGCCTGATCACACCCAGCGCCGCGCGGCGCAGCGCATACGGATCCTTCGATCCCGTCGGCTTTTCGTCGATCGCCCAGAAGCCGACAAGCGTGTCGAGCTTGTCCGCGAGCGCGACTGCGACGCTGACCGGATCGGTCGGCACGCGATCGGCAGGCCCTTGCGGCTTATAGTGCTCCTCGCAGGCGGCAGCGACGGAGGCGTCCTCGCCCTGGGCCAGCGCGTAGTACTTGCCCATCAGGCCCTGCACCTCGGGGAATTCGCCGACGACTTCGGTCAGCAAATCCGCCTTCGCCAGATGCGCGGCGCGCGTCGCCTTGGCGACATCGGCGCCGACGAGCGGCGCGATCTCTGCGGCGAGACGCTCGATTCGCTTGATGCGCGCAGCCTGGGTGCCGAGCTTCTCGTGGAACACGATCTGCTCGAACTTCGGCAGCCGGTCTTCCAGCTTCGTCTTCAGGTCCGTCTCGTAGAAGAATTTCGCATCCGACAAGCGCGGACGAATCACACGCTCGTTGCCGGCGACGATGGTCTTGCCGCCGTCAGGCGCCTCGATGTTGGCGGTGAGCACGAACTTGTTGGTCAGCTTGCCCGTCTTGGGATCTTTGACGACGAAGCACTTCTGGTTGTTGCGGATGGTGGCGCGGATCACCTCGTCGGGGATCGCGAGATACTCCGCTTCGAACGATCCCATCATGACGACGGGCCATTCGACGAGACCCGAAACCTCATCGAGCAGCACCTGATCCTCGACCAGTTCGAACCCTTGCGCAAAGGTCAGCTCCTTGGCGTCGGCAAAGATGATGTCCTTGCGCGCCTGCGGATCGAGGATGACTTTTGCGGCCTTCAGCTTCGCTTCGTAGTCCTCGAAGCGGCGGACGGAAATCGCGCTAGGAGCCATGAAGCGGTGACCGTAAGTGGTCTGGCCGGCCTCGATGCCGTCCACCGAGAATTTGACGACATCGGGCTCTTCGGTCTCGAGCCCGAACGTCGCGGTGATCGCGTGCAGCGGACGCACCCAGCTCAGCGAGCCCGGCTTGCCGGAGCGCGCGCCCCAGCGCATCGATTTCGGCCAAGGGAAAGTGCGGATGATCACGGGGAGGATTTCCGCGAGCACGTCGATGGCGTCGCGGCCGGGCTTCTCGATCAGCGCGATGTAGAAGTCGCCCTTCGGATCGCGCTGGATCTTGGCCTCGTCCAGCGACGTCAAACCCGTCGCTTTCAGAAAACCCTGCACGGCCGCGTCGGCCGCACCGATCTTCGGTCCGCGGCGTTCGGTCTTCAGGTCAGGCTGGCGCGCAGGGATGCCGTGCACGGTAAGCGCAAGGCGGCGCGGCGTCGCGAACGCCTTCGCGCCTTCGTAGACGAGACCCTCGGCGACGAGCTTGTCGGTGACCATGCGGCGCAGATCGTCCGCCGCCTTGGCCTGCATGCGCGCGGGGATTTCTTCCGAGAAAAGTTCAAGCAAAAGATCGGGCATCAGGTCGCTCCGCCCGCTTCAGTATGTATCCAGGCCTCGCCGCAAGCTTTTGCCAGTTCGCGCACGCGAAGAATGTAGCTCTGCCGCTCCGTCACGGAGATCACGCCGCGCGCGTCGAGCAGGTTGAACACATGGCTTGCCTTGATGCACTGGTCATAGGCCGGAAGCGACATCAGATGCGCCTCGCGCTTGCCATCTTTCCAACCCGCATCGAGGTATTTCCGGCAGGCGGCTTCCGCCATCTTGAACTGCTCGAACAGCATCGCGGTGTCGGCCACTTCGAAATTGTGCTTCGAATATTCCCGCTCGGCCTGCAGGAAGACATCGCCATAGGTGACCTTGGCGTCGCCGTCGCGGCCGTTGAAGTTGAGGTCGTAGACCCGGTCGACGCCCTGCACGTACATCGCGAGGCGCTCGAGCCCGTAGGTGAGTTCGCCCGCGACCGGCGCGCATTCGACACCCGCGACCTGCTGGAAATAGGTGAACTGGCTGACTTCCATGCCGTCGCACCAGCACTCCCAGCCGAGGCCCCAGGCGCCCAGCGTCGGGCTCTCCCAATCGTCCTCGACGAAGCGAATGTCGTGCACGGCGGAATCGATGCCGATCGCGGCGAGCGACTTCAGGTACAGCTCCTGAAGGTTCGCCGGCGACGGCTTCATGATCACCTGGAATTGGTAGTAGTGCTGCAGCCGGTTCGGATTCTCGCCGTAGCGGCCGTCCTTGGGCCGCCGCGAGGGCTGCACGTAGGCCGCATTCCAGGGCTTTGGCCCGAGCGCGCGCAGCGTGGTCGCCGGATGGAAGGTACCCGCACCCATCTCCATATCGTAGGGCTGCAGGATCACGCAGCCCTGCTCGGCCCAGAACCGCTGGAGCGCGAGGATAAAGCCCTGGAACGAGCGTTCCGGGCGCATATGGGCGGGCAAGGAGGCGTCCATCGTCAGATCGGGCTCTCGCGGGGGGTTGAATCGCGCGGGACCGTATCGACGGCAAGGGTGGGAATCAAGGTGAAGGGGGTGGATTCGGGCCTAGTTCTCCGTCATGCCCGGGCTTGTCCCGGGCATCCACGTTCTTCGTGCGGTGAGACAAGGCGTGGATGGCCGGGACAAGTCCGGCCATGACGACTGCAGCAGCTAACCCGGCCGATAGGCTCCGGTGACGGGATCCTGCTTCAGCGTCTGGACGGCCCCCATATGGGCGGCCTCGGCGACGCGCGAGAGGCGCATCTCCTCCAGCTCCTGGTTGATCCTGACGGCGGTCTTGTAGGCCCAGCGGACCACGGCAAGCCCGCCCAGGACGCCCGCGAATGCGACGAACGGCGGCATCGGTCATTCCTTGTTCACAATGCTCAGCCCCCACGCGCATTCTTGCGCAGACCGGGCCGCGCGGCAATTGGCACGGCTTCAAGTCTCCTTGGGGCCAAATGGCGCGGAGGGGCGCCGTCTAGAACCCGAATTTCGCCCAGATCGCGCGGGTCTCGACCGCCGAGATCAGGTCGTCCGGCAGGCTGGCCATTGATTCCATGGCCGAAAGCTGCCCCGCGCCGGGCGATTTCCGGCCCAAAAGGCCGGAGAGCAGACCGGTCGGCTGGGCTATCACGGGGGTGAGAACCTTCTCGCCATAGCGGGCACGAAGAGTTGAGCGGAGATCGCCGATGCTGTCGGCGAGCCCCAGCGTGATCGAACTCTCGCCGGCCCAGTATTCGCCCGTGAACAGGGTGTCGTCGGAGCCCTTCAACCGCGCGCCGCGGCTCTCCTTCACCAGCGCGATGAAGATCTGGTGGATCTCGCGCTGGAGCGCCTTGAGCTTGGCGACGTCGTCGGGGTTTTCAGGGAGAAACGGATCGAGCATCGCCTTGTGCGCGCCGGCGGTGTAGAGGCGCCGCTCGATGCCGAGCCGCTTGATCGCCTCCTGGAAACCAAAACTTCCGCCGACGACGCCGATCGAGCCGAGGATCGAGGACGGATCGCAGATGATCTCGTCGCCGGCGCACGCGATCATGTAGCCGCCGGAGGCCGCGACGTCCTCGACGAACACCAGCACCGGCAGCTTCTTCTCCGCCGCGAGCTGCTTGATGCGCAGGTAGATCTGGCGCGACTGCACCGGCGAGCCGCCGGGCGAATTGATCACCAGCGCCACCGCCTTGGCGTTGCGCGTCGAAAACGCCCGCTCCAGAACCCGCGAAACCGTCGCGAGCGTCATGCCCGGGCGCAGCGGCGTCACTGCGCCGATCACACCGGACAGCCGGACCACCGGCACCACGGCCGTGCCGGGACGGAAGCGCGCCGGCAGATATTGCATGAGCTTGTCGGCCAGGCCGGAACTCTCACGATCGTTCAATTTTTCGGCCATGCCATTACCTCTGATTAACCGTTTCTTATCACGCGACTGTCATTGGAAGGGCCCGGAACGTGTTTTGCAGAAAACCCGTTGAGAGGCTGCAATGGGCCAGCGGAGAACACCATGAAAATCTATCTGCTGATGCTGCTGATCGGTGCGCTGTTCATGGCGATCCGCCTGACGACTCCGCAAGAGCAGCAGTCGGAATCGCTTCCGCAATAGCTCAGCACGGTTCCACCAGGGGTAGAACCGCCCTTCCCTCCAGAATATCCATCACCTCTTTTTTCGACACGCGTGACTCCTCGTTGAGCATGAGGCCCGGCAACAATCGCGCCGGGGCCCTGCCGCCCTTGACCGCGCGCACCAGCACGCGGATCGCGGGCCGCCCGGCTTCACCGTGAACCGGCAGAATCGCGAGACTGCCGAAGCCGCGCGACAGCGCCGCCAAAACCTCAGCGATCCCATCTGCGCGCCAAATCAATGTCAGCGCGCCATGCGATCGGAGGATGCGCCGCGCCGCATGCACCCAGGCATTCAGCGTCTCATCCGTCGCCACATGCGCGATCTGGCGCGCCTGATCGGGCGAACCGCGATGGCGAGCGGGATCGTTGAAGGGCGGGTTCATCAGCACGACGTCGACGCTGTCGGGCGCAAGCCCGCTCGCTGCGAAGGCCTGCGCGTCCGCGGTGACGTCGAGCACGATCGTCTCGGCGGCAATCGCATTCGCGGCCGCATTGGCGCGCGCAAGCTCCGCCAGCTCCGGATCGATCTCGAGCAGGCCGAGCCTGATCCCGGCGACGCGCCGAGCCAACGCAAGGCCCGCCGTGCCGATGCCGGCGCCGAGATCGACGACACGGTCGCCCGCCCTCGCCTCCGTCGCCGCCGCGAGCAGAATGGCGTCGTGCCCGGCGCGATGGCCAGACCGCTTCTGCTTCAGCCGCAATTGCCCGCCGAGAAAGGCGTCCTCGGTGAGGTCTGTCAGGGCTTCACTCATCGCCGCGCAGTTCGTGGCTGAGGCCGGCCGCGGTCAGAAGCTGCCGGGCCTCGATGGCGTCGTCCTCGTGGACCAGGATCCGCCGCGGCAAAATGCCGAGCGAGCCCTCAATGATGCTCATGTTCTGGTCCAGCACGAGATGATGGATGTTGGCGCCGTCGAGCAGCGCGCCGATCGCCGACACCAGCACCATATCGTTGGTCCGAACCAGTTCTCGCAAAACACAGCCTCCTGCCTGACGGGGATTAAGCGCCAAATGTCAATGGTTCCACGGCCCTTGCCGCATCCCCGTCCAGTTTCTATTGTCTTTCCATCAGAATAGCCCTTCCGGGGCAAATATTGGAGACCGGCGTGGCCGTCATCGTACCTTTCGAAACCCCCGGCGCGTCGATCGAAGAGCTGGTTGCCCTTGTCGCCGGTGACATGGAGCGCGTCAACGCCACGATCCTGTCGCGGACCGGTTCGGACGTGACCATGATCCCGGAGGTCGCCAACCATTTGATCTCCTCCGGGGGCAAGCGCCTGCGTCCGATGCTGACGTTGGCCATGGCCAACCTCGCCGGCTACACCGGCGACGGCCATATCAAACTCGCCGCCAGCGTCGAGTTCATGCATACCGCCACGCTGCTCCATGACGACGTCGTCGACGAGAGCGAGATGCGCCGCGGCAAGCTGTCGGCGCGCATGCTCTGGGGCAATGAGGCGAGCGTGCTGGTCGGCGACTTCCTGCTCGGCCAGGCCTTCCGCATGATGGTCGAGGTCGGCTCGCTCCGCGCGCTCGACATTCTCTCCGCGGCCGCCGCCACCATCGCCGAGGGCGAGGTGATGCAGCTTGCCGCCGCCAAGAACACCGCGACCACCGAAGACGAATATCTCGCCGTAATCCGCGGCAAGACCGCGGAGCTGTTCGCGGCCGCCTGCGAGGTCGGGCCCGTGATCGCCAACCGCCCGAAGGCGGAGCAGACCGCCTGCCGCTCGGTCGGCATGAATCTCGGCATCGCCTTCCAGCTCGTCGACGACGTGCTCGACTATGGCGGCAAGAGCGCCAAGCTCGGCAAGAACACCGGCGACGATTTCCGCGAGGGCAAGATCACGCTGCCCGTCGTGCTCGCCTTCCGCCGCGGCAACGACACCGAGCGCGCCTTCTGGATCCGCGCGCTGGAGCGCGGTGAGATCGGCGACACCGACCTCGACCACGCCATCGGGTTGATGAACAAGCATCGCGCGCTCGAAGACACGCGCAGCCGCGCCCAGCACTACGGCGCCATGGCCGTGGACGCGCTGGCGCTGTTCCCGTCCTCGCCGATGAAGAGCGCGCTGGAGCAGGTCGTGGCGTTCTGCCTGGCTCGGTCGCATTAGCTACCTGCATCCTTAGCGCTTGCTGGTAGCCACACCCTCAGTGTCGTCCCGGCGAAGGCCGGGACCCATTACCTCGGTCAGCGTTGTCTTAGCGCCTGTAGCAACCATCGTGCACCACAACAACAGTCGTGGCTATTGGGTCCCGGCCTTCGCCGGGACGACATCGTTGAGATACGCGCCACCACCGCATTAACAGCGTCATTGCGAGCGCAGCGAAGCAATCCAGAATCTTCCCGCAAAGGGACTCTAGATTGTTTCGCTTCGCTCGCAATGACGAGCTAGGTGTGCGAGGGCCGCCTTCCAACTTGCATTCAAATCCTGTGCGCCATCTTGCGGCACACCTCCGTCGGAGTGTTCTAACGGTTCGCCTACTAACTTGCATTTTGCAAGCTACTCACCTACCTTCCCCTCATGCAGCCCAAATCCCCCTCCATTCAGGAATGTCCGGTCGGCCGCGCCGTGGAGACGGTCGGCGAATGGTGGAGCATTTTGATCCTGCGGGATGCATTCCAGGGCGCAACGAGGTTCGACGAATTTTCGCAAAGCCTCGGGATCGCGCCGAACATCCTGTCGCGGCGGTTGGCCCATCTCACCGAAAGCGGCATGTTCGTCCGCCGCCGCTACAATGAACGGCCGCCGCGCTACGAATATGTGCTGACGGACAAGGCCCGGGACTTCTTCCCCGTGGTCGCAACCCTGCTCGCTTGGGGCAACAAGCATCTCGCACCGATGGGCGAAGCGATCCTGCTCGCGAACCGGCACGATTGTCGTCCGTTCAATCCGGTCGTGGTCGATGCCGCCGACATGCAGCCGATCACGCTCACCAATGCGGTCGTCGTCGCAGGCCCCCGCGCCAGCCGTGTCATGCGTAAACGGCTGACCTCGCTCAAAGCCATGAACCCGGCCGTCGCGCCGGCTGGAGACTGACATGCGTCGTATCGTCGTGACGGGAATGGGCGCGGTGTCGCCGCTTGGCTGCGGTGTCGAACTTTCGTGGCGCCGGCTGCTGGCCGGCCAAAGCGGGCTGCGCCCGCTGCCGGAATGGTCGCAGGCGCTGCCCGCACGTATTGCCGGCCTCGTGCCCGACAAGGCCGATGACGCGGAGGGCGGCTTCGATCCCGCGCAGGCCGCCGCGCCGAAAGACCAGCGCAAGATGGACCGCTTCATCCTGTTCGCGCTGCTCGCCACCGCGGAAGCGGTTGCGCAGGCCGGTTGGACGCCGCAGGACGCGGCGGCGCAGGAACGAACTGCGACGATCATCGCCTCCGGCGTGGGCGGTTTTCCGGCCATGGCGGAGGCGGTGCGCATCACCGAACAGCGCGGCCCGCGCCGGCTGTCGCCGTTCACGATCCCCTCCTTCCTCGCCAATCTCGCGGCTGGCCACGTCTCGATCAAATACGGCTACAAGGGAGCGCTGGGCACACCGGTCACAGCGTGCGCCGCCGGCGTTCAGGCGATCGGCGATGCCGCGCGCATGATCCGCGCGGGCGAGGTTGATGTGGCGATCTGCGGCGGCGCGGAAGCCTGCATCGACATCGTCAGCCTCGGCGGCTTTGCCGCGGCCCGCGCACTGTCGAGCGGGTTCAACGACGCGCGCGCCTCGCGCCCGTTCGATCGCGACCGCGACGGTTTTGTCATCGGCGAAGGCGCCGGCATCCTGGTGATCGAGGAGCTGGAGCATGCGTTGGCGCGCGGCGCGACGCCGATCGCCGAGATCGTCGGATACGGTACGACCGCGGACGCCTATCACATGACATCGGGTCCGCCTGACGGCGACGGCGCCCGGCGCGCGATGGAGATCGCGCTCCGGCAGGCCGAGCTTGCGCCTGCGGATTTGCAGCATCTGAACGCGCATGCGACGTCGACGCCGGCCGGCGACGAGAGTGAACTCGGCGCCATCGGCGCCCTGTTCGGCCGCAACAATTCCATCGCGGTGAGCGCGACCAAATCGGCCACCGGCCATCTGCTCGGCGCAGCCGGTGGCCTCGAGGCGATCTTCACCGTACTCGCCCTGCGCGACCAGATCGCACCGCCGACGCTCAATTTCGAAAACCCTGATCCCGCCGCTGACGGCATCGACATCGTCGCCGGTGTGGCGCGACCGATGCCGATGCAGCACGCGATCTCGAACGGGTTCGGCTTCGGCGGGGTGAATGCCAGCGTGATCTTCCGCCGGATGGGCTGAACGACGGGCCTTAGTCGACGGGCCTTGCAATCGCGGCAAGCATCGCTACCAAAGCAGGATGATCAACACGAATTTCTTGCTGTTCCTGGCCGCCGCTTGTCTCATCGCCGCCGTTCCCGGCCCCGGCATTTTCTACGTCGCGGCACGGACCCTATCGGAAGGGCGCGGCAGCGGTTTTGCATCGACCGCGGGCACCGCGCTCGGCGGGCTGGTTCATGTGGTCGCGGGCAGCTTCGGCATCTCCGCGATCATTCTTGCCAGCGCCGAGCTGTTTGCCGCCGTGAAATTCGTCGGCGCACTTTATCTCGTCTGGCTCGGCATCAGGACTTTTCGCAGCGCCAGCCGCGCGCCGTCATTCGACAGCAAGCCCGTCGGCGACAAGCGCGCCTTTCGCGACGGCGTGCTGGTCGAGGCGCTGAACCCGAAGACCGCCGCCTTCTTCCTCGCCTTCATTCCGCAGTTCCTTGACCCGGCGGGATCGAACCCGACACTGCAATTCATCACGTTGGGCGCGCTCTCGGTGACGCTGAACACGCTCGCCGATATCGTGGTGGTGCTGATGGCCTCCGCGACACGTACGCAGTTGATCGGACGCCCGCATTTGATGCGACGTCTCACCCAGGGCTCCGGCGTCTTCATCGCAGGGCTCGGCCTGTCGCTCGCACTGGCGCGGCGGCCCGTGAATGGATAGCGCCACCATGCCCGCCCCGCAAAGCCGCATTTACGAGTCTCACGGCCTGCGGCTGCACTATGCCGACTGGGGCAACGACGGCGCGCCGGTCGCCATCCTGGTTCACGGCGGCCGCGATCACTGCCGGAGCTGGGACGTCATCGCCCGGTCGCTGCAGCCGCATTTTCACGTGCTCGCACCGGACCTGCGCGGTCACGGCGATTCCGACCGGACCAGGGGCGGCAGCTACGCGCTGACGGAGTATGTGTACGATCTGGCCCAGCTCGTCCGTGCCATCGCGGCGCCTCAAGTCACTCTCATCGGCCATTCTATGGGCGGCATGGTCAGCCTGATCTTTACAGGGGCATTCCCCGAACAGGTCTCGAAGCTGGTCGTGCTCGACGGCGTGACGATGTTGCCGGATACACCAAAACCGCCGGTGCATGAGCGGATCGGCAAGTGGGTCGGTCAGCTCGACAAGTTGCACGACCGCGCACCGCGCCGCTATTCGACCCTCGAAGACGCGGCGGCGCAGATGGTCCTTCACAACAAGCGGCTGTCTCGCGAGCTCGCGCTGCATCTCGCCACCCACGGCGCGCGGCAGAACGAGGACGGCACCTATAGCTGGAAGTTCGATCCCTACCAGCGCGCCTCTGCGCCGCACCGGCTCTGGCCGGACGATCACATCGCGCTGTGGTCGCGCATCACCTGTCCGACGCTGCTCTTGAATGCCGGCGAAAGCTTTCTGGCTGGCGCGAGGGCCGCGGGGCTGGAGCGCTACTTTCCGCAGGCGCGCGTCGAGACCATTGCAGGGGCCGGACACTGGCTGCAGCATGACAAGCCGCAGGAGGTGTTGGGTGAGATCCGGCGGTTTCTCGGGCTTGGCGAGGACGCTGCGGGCTAGCTCCGCAACATCCGCGTCATTGCAGATCTAGCTCAGCGTTCCCGAGTGCACCCACCAGCCGGAATGATCCCTGCGGATATTCTCGGCGGCGGCATGCGCCTCGGCAGATGCGCCATAGATCGCAAAGCACGTCGCCCCCGAGCCGGACATGCGGGCGAGCTTGACGCCGGCGGAGCCACGCAAGGCTTCCAGCACGTCGCCAATCACCGGCTTGATGCGCATCGCAGGCGCTTCGAGATCATTGGCGACGGTCTCGAGAGTATCGATCCAGTCGGCGATGGAGGCGCCCTCGCCTGGCCAGGCCGGGCCGTCGAAGACGGACGTGGCGCCGACCAGGAGTTCGCCGTTGCGCAGGCCCAGCTCCTGGAACACGTCCTTTGTCGCGACCGGCACGCGTGGATTGACCATCACGCAGGGCATGCTCGGCAGCATCAAGGGCAGCAGCTGCTCGCCGACACCGGTCATGTCGCAGGCGCGCGAGAACAGACACACCGGCACGTCGGCGCCGGTCGCAAGCGCAACCTTCTGGAGGCGGGCGTCGTCGAGCGACAGATCGTTGAGGCGCGCCAGCAACCGCAGCGCCGCCGCGGCGTCGGCCGAGCCGCCGCCGATGCCGGCGGCGACCGGGAGCACCTTGTCGAGCGCGAAGGCGCCCAGCTTCAGGTTCGGGACGGCTTCGGCCAGGAGCTTGGCCGCCTTGAACACGAGGTTGTCGGCCATATTGCCGCAGGCCGCGGCGAGCGGCCCCGTCGTGGTGAGCTTCAGCTCGCCGCCGGGCTCCAGCGTGAGCCGGTCGGCGCAGTCGGCAAAGGCGACCACGCTTTCGAGATCATGATAGCCGTCGGCACGACGGCCGACCACGCGAAGGCTCAGATTGACCTTCGCGCGCCCTTCTTCAATCAACGCCGGCATTGACGACACGCCCCCAACTTCAACTCACTCAGCCGCCCTTGCCGTCGTCCTTCTTCTTCTCCTTCTCCGCCTGCGCAGCCGAGGAGTTCGAATTGTCGTCGGTCATACCGTTTGCAATCTTGGCCTCGATCTTCGGAAGCTCATCCGCTTCGGGCTTGAGATCGCGGGCGTGGGCCCACTGGAACTTGGCTTCCAGCGTGCGGCCGACGCGCCAATAGGCGTCGCCAAGGTGATCGTTGATAGTGGGATCCTCGGGCTTGAGATCAATGGCGCGCTCGAGGTTCTTCACCGCGTCCTCGTAATTGCCGATGCGGTAATAGGCCCAGCCAAGGGAGTCGACGATGTAGCCGTCATCCGGGCGCTGCTCGACTGCCCGCTTGATCATCTTCATGCCTTCGTCGAGATTGATGCCCTGGTCGATCCAGGAATAGCCGAGATAGTTGAGGACGTGCGGCTGGTCGGGTTGCAGCTCGAGCGCCTTCTTCATGTCGGCTTCGGCCTTGCCCCACTGCTTGGAGCGCTCCTCGCAGATGCCGCGATAATAATACCAGACGCTGTTGGCCTTATCGTTGCCGGCCGGCAGCACGTCGACGCCTTGCGAATAGGTCGCGCCGCATTCGCCGAACTTCTTGCGGCCGCGCTCGATGTTGCCGAGCGCCATGATGGCTTCGAGATCCTTGGGATCCTCAGTGGTGACGCCCTTGAGGATCTTGATCGCCTCGTCGGTGCGGTCGGCGGAATCCAGATCGATGGCGAGCTGGATTTGGGCGTTGCGCTTGAGTGGAGAGGACGACGGCACCCGCTCGTAGACCTTGATCGCCATCTGCGGCCGCTTCACCGATTCATAGAGATCGGCGAGCGAGAGCAGCGCCAGGGGATGGGTGGGCTGCAGGTAGAGCGAGAGCTGGAGGTAGACCAGCGCCAGATCCTCGCCGCCGCGGCGGGTCAGTGTGGCGCCGATGCCGTAGAGTGCTTCTGCGGCGCCGGCTTGCGCGCTATCGACCAGCGGCGGCATCTTCTTGCCGGCCTTGGTGTCGCGCAACCCTTCCACGATCAGCGGATGGCGGGCGAGCTTCTTGTCGAAAGCCTGGTAGACCGTGGTCGCGGCGGCCGAGTCCTTGTTGCGAGATAGCCAGCGCGCATAGGCCTCGGTGACACGCAACATGGAATCGTCGAGCTTGTAGGCACGCTCGAACCGGGTGCCAGCGTCTTTCTCCTTGCCGGCGAGTTCGAGGATCATGCCGGCATGGAGATCCTTGAACAGCGGATACCATTCAGGACCGGCCAGCTTGTCGATGGTGGCGACGCCGCCCTTGGCATCCCCCGCACCATAGGCGGCCCAGCCCGACAGCAGCGTGGCGACGAGATCGGTGATCGGACCGCGGATCGACTGGTTGATGTTGGTCTGCGCGGTCGCGTACTTCTTGAACTTGAGATCGTGCACGCCAACGACGAGCCGTGCAACGCGGTTGGTCTTGTCGATGGTCAGGATGCGCTCGGCGAGCTTGACAGCCTCGTCGATGTCACCGTCGGCGACCGAGGAGATGAAGGCGCGGTCGAGCAGCTCGTTGTTCTTGGGGTCGGTGCGCAGGGCCGAGCGATAGAATGCAGCGGCGGAGGCCGCGTCGCGCTCGACGCTGGCGTGGCGGGCGGCGAGATAGCTGCCGGAGGTGGTCAGCGCCTTCAGATCGTTTCGGGTCGGAAACTGCGCCGCCGTGTCGGACGGATGGTCCGGCGTCTGCGCCCGGACCGCGCCGGGGACCGTCGCCATCGCTGAGCCCATGAGGGCAATGGCGGCAACAGTCCAACGGTTGAAACGATTTGAAAGCATCGGGGCTCGCCTTGAGTTGGTAGTGCCTGGGTTTGCAGAAGGCCGTATCGCAAGCGAACGCGGCCGGTGGCATGGGGACCCGGAACCGTCAGGCCGACAATGCCGCTTTTGGCGCTTCACCGCAAGGATTCGGGCCGGGCGATCCCCTCCGCACGGCACAAATCGGCCAAGTGACCCGTCAAGAGCGCCCCAAGACGCCGCCAGTATGGCCTTATCGTGACCACGGGGACCGCGGCCGGGTTCTCACGCGAACGTGCGTCACAGGGCGAAGATCACGCAACTCTGGTCACATTGGCCTCGGTCACATGGATCGTGACTTGCTGACCCCAGCCTACATGGCCTCGTAGTTCGGACCGCCGCCGCCCTCCGGGGGAACCCAGGTGATGTTGCCGTTGGGGTCCTTCACGTCGCAGGTTTTGCAGTGAACGCAGTTCTGGGCATTGATCTGGAAGCGCGGGCCCGAACCTTCCTCGATCCACTCATAGACGCCGGCCGGGCAATAGCGATTCGAGGGACCGGCAAACACGTCGTGCTCGGAGGTCTTCTGGAGGTTCATGTCCGTGACCTTGAGATGGACCGGCTGGTCCTCCTCATGATTGGTATTGGACAGGAACACCGACGAGAGCTTGTCGAAGGAAATCTTGCCGTCCGGCTTCGGGTAGGTTCTCGGCGCGTGGGTCTTGGCCGGATCGAGCGTCGCGCGATCGGGCTTCGCGTGCGACTGGGTGCCAAATAGCGAGCCGCCGAACAGCGTGTTGCACCACATGTCGAAGATGCCGAGCCCGGCGCCGATGAAGGTGCCGAACTTCGACAACAACGGCTTGGCATTGCGGACAGGATAGAGGTCCTTACCGACGACGGAATCGCGCCAACCGTTCTCGTATTCGACCAGCTCATCATTGGCGCGGCCCGCAGCGAGAGCCACGTTAACATGTTCGGCCGCGAGCATGCCGGTGCCCATGGCATTGTGCACGCCCTTGATCCGGGGCACGTTGACGAAGCCGGCCGCGCAGCCGATTAGCGCACCGCCCGGGAAGCTCAGCCGCGGCACCGACTGGTACCCGCCTTCGGTGATGGCGCGCGCGCCGTAAGCCAGCCGCTTGCCGCCTTCAAGCGTCGCGCGGACGGCCGGATGGTTCTTGACGCGCTGGAATTCGTCGAATGGCGACAAATAGGGGTCGTTGTAGTTGAGATGAACGACGAAACCGATCGACACCAGGTTCTCGTCATAATGGTAGAAGAACAGGCCGCCGCCGGTGTTGTTGTTCAAGGGCCAGCCAACCGCGTGCTGCACGAGGCCCTTCTGATGCTTGGCCGGATCGATCTGCCAGACTTCCTTGAGCCCGATGCCAAATTTCGGCGGCTCACTTTTGGTGTCGAGCGCGTATTTCGAGATCAGCTGCTTGGTCAGGCTGCCGCGCGCACCTTCGGCGAACAGCGTGTACTTGCCGAGCAATTCCATGCCACGGGTAAAGGAGTCCTTCGGCTTGCCGTCCCGGCCGATCCCCATGTCGCCGGTGGCGATGCCGCGCACCGCGCCATTGTCGTCATAGAGCACTTCGGCCGCGGCAAAACCGGGATAGATCTCGACGCCTAGCGCTTCCGCTTTGCGCGCCAGCCAGCGGCAGACATTGCCGAGCGAGCCGATATAGCAGTGATGATTGTCCATCAGCGGCGGCATGATGAAGTTCGGCAGCTTGATCGCGCTGGTCTCGGTGAACCAGAAGAAGCGGTCGTCCTTGACCTGCGTCTTGAGCGGACAATCGGAATCCTCGCGCCAGTCCGGGATCAGCTTGTCGAGCCCGGCCGGATCGATCACGGCGCCGGAGAGAATATGCGCACCGACCTCGGAGCCCTTCTCCACCACCACGACATTGAGATCGGCATTGATCTGCTTCAGCCGGATCGCCGCAGCCAGGCCCGAGGGACCGGCGCCGACGATGACGACGTCGAATTCCATGGATTCGCGCGGGGGAAGTTCTTCGGTGCTCATCTGATCTCAGCCCTTGAGACGGTCCTTGGTCGATTGCGCCCTCTTGTTTCCGATTTTTCCGGGTAGGACAACCTCGGAAATGCGTTTCGCCGGGGTGCAAGGCGCCCCAAACTGGACTAATAGTCAGACTTTCCGATGATCCCAGAACCCGCACCCACGGTCCGAGAGCTGCTCGCCTTCTATCTGGAGGCCGGAGTCGATTGCACGCTCGCGGAGGAACCGATCGACCGCCTGGCGGAATTGGATGTTCCACCTCCGGCCCCGCGCGCGCCACCTCCAGTCGAGGCCCCACGGCCGGTCGCCGCGCCCGCGGTGATGCGCGGCGAGGCGGCACCTGCGCCCGACATCGCGATCGCCTCGGCGCGCGAGGCCGCACGCACCGCGCCAAGCTTGGAGGCGCTGCGCGAGCTGATGCAGAGCTTTGACGGCTGCGCGCTGAAGCACACGGCGACACGTTTGGTTTTCGCCGACGGCAATCCGCAGGCACGCATCATGTTCGTCGGCGAGGCACCGGGCCGCGACGAGGACATCGAGGGGCTGCCCTTCGTCGGGCGCAGCGGCAAGCTGCTCGATTTGATGATAGGAGCCATAGGCCTCAACCGCACCACGGCCTACATCGCCAACGTGATTCCCTGGCGGCCGCCCGGCAACCGCACGCCGACGCCGCAGGAGACGCAAATCTGCCTGCCGTTCATCCAGCGCCAGATCGAGCTGGTGAATCCGGAGGTGCTGGTGACACTCGGCAATCCCTCGACGCAGACGCTGCTGTCGACCCGCGAAGGCATCATGCGTACCCGCGGCCGCTGGTTCGACTACGAGACGGGCGGGCGCACCATTCGCGCGCTGCCGACCTTCCATCCCGCCTATCTGTTGCGCTCGCCGTCGTACAAGCGGCTGGCCTGGCAGGATCTGCGCGCGATCGCGAAGGTGCTGGCGGAGGCGTGAGGGGCGGCTGTGGATTGCTTCGTCGCAAGGGCTCCTCGCAATGACCACCGAAAGAGCGAGCAACTAAGTCCCCTTCGGCCGCACGATGGCCCAGCCGATGCGCAGGAGTTGCTGGCGTCCGGTCACCAGCCATTCGAAGGCGCGCGGGACTTCCGGCACGATGCCGGGAAAGCGCGCGAGGATGTCCGGCGGCGGCGTGCCGGCGGTATCGGAAGCGCGCCAGACCACGACGCCGCCGGTCTCGCTGAATTTGGCCTGATTGATCCAGGGTGTACGCGCGGGCTCGGCATCGATGAAGAGATGCGGCCGGCCGGAATGCAGCGTGATCAAGCTCGCAAGCTGGGTCTCGCCGGCGACCGCGCGCAGGCGATGATTGGTGCGGCGGGCAAAGCTCTCGTCGAAGAAGTCCGAAATCGCGCGGGCCGGCATCGAGGTCGCGATCTCGTTGGCACCGGTCCACGGCAGCAGCAGGACGGCGAGCACGACGCCGATTGCGGGCGCCACGACGGCAGCCGCCCAGACCATCCGCAGCATCCTCGCGCGGCGCATCGCGATGAGATCGCCGGCCCCCACGACCACGGCAAGCCCCGACAACACCAGCACGACGCCGGCGCCGCCGACGACGGCGTCGAGGCCCAGCAGGCCGGAGATCAGCACCGCGCCGAGCGCCGGCGCCAGCGCGAAGAAATAGACGAAATTACGTGCGAGCGGCTCGACCGGCGGGCGGTAGATGATCGGCGCCTCCTCGCTCTTGGGCACGAACAGGCCGGTGTTGAGGACGGTCAGCGCCGGGATCGCCGCCGCACCGAGCAGGAGCCCCCCGAGCAGCCAGGCCGCGTGCAGCGCACGGGCATTGAGCTGGGCGACCTCAGGCAGGGCCGGCAGGACGAGCGCCTCGGCGCGCGTCAGCCAGACGGCATAGGGCAATGCCAGCACGGCGACGACCACCAGCGCAAACAGCGGGTCGAAGGCACGCAACGTGCGGCGGCCGTCCGCGGTTGCGAGCGCGAAGACGACGATCAGCAGCAGCAGGAAGATCGCAGCCGGCGTCGTCAACAGCAAGAGGCCGGCCTCGATCGACCAGGCAAACCAGGCGTTGCCGCGGCGCTGTCCGATGATCTGCCAGGAATGCAGCAGCAGCAGCGCCCAGAGCGGTCGCGCCAGCACCAGAGGGCCGAAGTCGAGTGTGGGCGAGGAGAAGGCCAGCAGCGTCATGGTCAGCAGCACGGCCAGCACTGCCTGCTGGGGGCCGACCACCGCGCGGGACAGATGATAGAGCGTGATCAACGTCGCGATCCCGCAGAGCTCGGCCAGCACGTAGACACCGAACAGGTGGCCGCCGGCAGCGCGATAGGCGATGTCGGCGAGCCAGACCGGCAAGGGCGGCCCGAGATCGGTGCCGACCTGGTATTCGCGGCCGAAGGCCAGCAGGGTCGCGAGACTGCCGGGCGGGCTGCGATAAAACACCAGCGCCACGAACAGCCACATCGCGGCCTGGAGCAGCACGGCGATCCAGACGATCAGCCGCGGCCGCGCGCGAATGAGCTCGATGACCAGGGAGGTAAACCGCATGCAACGTCCGAAAGATGCAGCCAACCCGTGAAGCCGGCCCTATTCGCTCACGACTGTTTTGATAAAGGGCGTGACGCGTCGTGGCAACTGAGTCTCGTCTAGAGATTTGCCGACGCGTCGACTTCCAGGCTCGCGTCCACCTGCAGCTCGATCTCGGTCACCGCAAACAGATCCTGCGCCGGCTCGACCGTCCAGGGCATGTGCTTGGCGCGTGCGGCGGCGACGGGGGCGAAGAAGCTGCGGTGGTGGACGGTGGGACCGAGGCGGTTGAGCGCGTCGAGGTGCTCGGGCACGGCGTAGCCCTTATGCTGCTCGAAACCGTAGCCGGGACAGTCCTGCGCCAACGCGCACATCAGGCGGTCCCGCGTTACCTTGGCGATGATCGAGGCCGCTGCGATCGACAGGACGATGCCGTCGCCGCCGATCACGGCCTCGCAATCGCATTCCGTGTCGAGCCGGTCGCGGCCGTCGACGAAGACGTGCCGCGGCTGCTGGGGCAGCGCCACCACGGCGCGCTTCAGCGCCCACAGCGAGGCGCGCAGGATGTTGTCGCGGTCGATGCGGGAGCGCGAGGCGACGGCCACCGAGACCTGGGCGGTCGCGCAGATCTTGCCGAACAGCCTTTCGCGCTCCTCGGCCGTCAGGCGCTTGGAATCGTCGATGCCGCGCGGGATGCGGTCGGGATCGAGAATCACCGCCGCCGCCACCACCGGACCGGCCAGTGGCCCGCGGCCCGCCTCATCGCAGCCCGCTACCGGCCAAACGCCGCGCTTGATCAGCGCGCGCTCACGGCGGAAGCTTGGGGCAACGATGATGGCGCTCTTTGTGCCGGCCAGCGCCTTGGCGATTTTTTTGGGCGCAGCTTTCTTGTTCTCAGGCGCAGCCTTCTCGCTCTTAGGCGCAGCCTTTTTGGGCGCGCCTTTGGCCGGCTTCTTTGCGGATTGATCCCGAATCATGGCCGGGATCGTGCGCAAGCGGCATGGCCTGCGCAATCGGGAACCTCGAACAATTCCCGTTATTCAAGCCAGCCGCCCTATTCCGCCAGATGCACCCGCCGGTCCTCGCCGACGTCGATGCCGGGCGCGACCACGACCTCCCAGGGATGGCCGTCAGGATCGGCGAAATAGCCGGAATAGCCGCCGTAGTCGGTCTCATGTGCTGCCTTCAGCAACGCGGCTCCCTTGCTGACGGCGAAGACCAGCACCGCATCCACCTCCTCACGCGCGCGGCAATTCCAGGCGAGCGTCATGCCGCGGAACGTCGATGGCCTCGGATGATCAGGCAATTTGGCGTCGACCGCGAGTTGATCCCAGGGAAACAACGCGAGCACCGGACCGCCGGTGTCATAGAACGCAACGGTCTCGCCGGTTACCTTGAGCCGGCGCGAGAAACCGAGCGCGTCGTAAAAGGCAATGCTGGCGCGGATGTCGTTCACGCCCAGCGTGATGACGGTCAGCCGCGGGATAGGAGCTGGCGGTTCCTTACTCATAGACGCCTCTCTCACTTCGTCCCTCAGAACAGGCTGAGCTGATCGCCGTTCCGCTTCGGCTTGGCAAAATGATCCGTCGTCAGCTTGGCGCGCCGTTTGTTCAGCCCGAGCCTGTCGCAAGCGATCTCGAAGCGGCGGCCGATGGTCCAGGCCATCGGGCCGGTGCCCTTCATGCGCTCGCCCCATTTCGCATCGTAGTCACGGCCGCCGCGCATGTCGCGGATCAGCGTGAAGACGTGGCGATACCGGTCCGGATAGTTCGCCATCAGCCATTCCCGAAAGAGATCGCGCACCTCGAGCGGCAACCGCAGCAACACGTAGGAGGCCTCCTTGACGCCGGCATGGGCGGCGGCATCCAGGATGCGCTCGATCTCGGAATCGTTCAGCGCGGGGATCACGGGCGCGACCATGACGGTGGTCGGAATGCCAGCCTCGGAAAGCTGCTTCAGTGCCTCCAGCCGCTTCGGCGGCGTGGACGCCCGCGGCTCCATGGTGCGCGCTAGTTTCGGATCGAGCGAGGTCACGGAGATCCCGACCTTGGCGAGGTTGCGTTTGGCCATTCGCGCGAGAATGTCGATGTCGCGCACGACCAGCGCCGACTTGGTGACGATCCCGACGGGATGGCCGGCGCGCTCCAGCACCTCCAGAATGCCGCGCATGATTTTGCGCTCGCGCTCGATCGGCTGATAGGGATCGGTGTTGGTGCCGATCGCGATCATCCGCGGCTCGTAGCCCGGCGCCGCAAGCTCCTTCTCGAGCAACGCCGGCGCCTCGGGCTTCACGAACAGCTTCGACTCAAAGTCGAGCCCCGGCGACAGGCCAAGATAGGCATGCGTCGGCCGCGCGAAGCAATAGACGCAGCCGTGCTCGCAACCGCGGTAGGGATTGATCGAACGATCGAAGCCGATGTCGGGAGATTCGTTGCGGGTGATCACCTTGCGCGAGGTGTCGATCCCGACCGTGGTCTTGAACGGGGGCAGTTCTTCAAGGCTCTGCCAGCCATCGTCGAATGCGACGCGCGCCTCGGCCTCAAACCGGCCGCTGGCGTTGGACTGCGCGCCCCGGCCTCGCCTGCGCTGGCGGTCGATGGCGACCGCCAGCTCAGGGAAGTCAGAAGGCGCACCCGCCGGCTCGGAGGGCGCCGTGACCGGCGGGTGCTTGAGAGCATGAGAGGATGCTGGACTCATGAAGCCAAGATAGCATGTCAAAGGAACAAATCAAGAACACAAACAAAAAACGTGAAAACAACCCCATGCACAGTCGAGCTGCCCAAATTTCGGGCGGGGGTTTTTGACTTCACGCAACACCAGCGTGACCACGATTCCGTTTGATCACGGGAGGGATCGATCGTCGCGGAACATGGTTGATGACGATCGTTGGGTGAAGGTCGGCAAGAACATGACAAATCAACAACAATTGGCCGCAGCGAGCAGCAACCTCGATCTGCTCGACCGCTATTGGCGCGCCGCGAACTATCTCTCCGTTGGGCAAATCTATCTCCTCGACAATCCGCTGCTGCGCGAGCCCTTACGGCCCGAGCACATCAAGCCGCGTTTGCTCGGCCATTGGGGCACGACGCCCGGTTTGAACTTCATTTATGCCCATCTCAACCGCGTCATCCGCGCGCTGGACCTGAACGTGATCTATGTCTGCGGTCCCGGGCACGGCGGCCCCGGCATGGTCGCCAACACCTATCTCGAAGGCAGCTACAGCGAGCTCTATCCCGATATCGCGCGCGATACCGCGGGGTTGCGCAAGCTGTTCAGGCAATTCTCCTTCCCCGGCGGCATCCCGAGTCACGCGGCGCCGGAAACGCCGGGCTCGATCCACGAAGGCGGTGAGCTCGGTTACGCGCTGGTGCATGCCTATGGCGCGGCCTTCGACAATCCCGACCTGATCGTCGCCTGTGTCGTCGGTGACGGCGAGGCCGAGACCGGCCCGCTCGCCGCGTCCTGGCACTCCAACAAATTCCTCAATCCTGCGCATGACGGCGCGGTGCTGCCGATCCTGCATCTCAACGGTTACAAGATTGCCAATCCGACCGTGCTCGGCCGGATGCGCGACGACGAGATCCGCGATCTCTTCCGCGGGCTCGGCCACGAGCCGCTGTTCGTCGAGGGCGACGATCCCAAATTGATGCACCGGGCCATGGCAGACGCGCTCGACGTCGCGCTCGTCAGCATCCGGTCGATCCAGCAGCACGCCCGCGACGGCCGCAAGAGCGTCGAACGTCCGCGCTGGCCGATGATCGTGCTGCGCAGCCCGAAGGGCTGGACCGGCCCCAAGGAAGTCGACGGCAAGAAGGTGGAGGGCTTTTGGCGGGCGCATCAGGTGCCCGTCGCGAACTGTCGCGAGAACCCAGCGCATCTGAAGATTCTCGAAGACTGGATGCGCAGCTACGAGCCGGAAAAGCTGTTCGACGCGAACGGCGCGCTCATTGCCGAGCTCCAGGCGCTCGCGCCCGAAGGCAATCGCCGCATGGGCGCCAATCCGCACGCCAATGGCGGCCTTCTGAAGAAGGAGCTGAAGCTGCCGGACTTCCGCAGTTTCGCCGTCGAAGTAGCGCAGCCGGGCGGCGTCGTGGCGGAGGCAACCCGCGAGCTCGGGAAATTCCTGCGCGACGTCATCCGCCTCAACACCGAGGCCCGCAACTTCCGCATCATGGGCCCGGACGAGACTGCGTCGAACCGGCTCGATGCGGTGTTCGAGGCCACCGAACGCGTCTGGATGGAGCCGACAAAACCTTACGACGTGCATCTCGCCCAGGACGGACGCGTGATGGAAGTCCTGAGCGAGCATCTCTGCCAGGGCTGGTTAGAGGGTTACCTGCTCACGGGCCGGCACGGCTTCTTCTCCTGCTACGAGGCGTTCATCCACATCGTGGATTCCATGTTCAACCAGCACGCCAAATGGCTGAAGGTGACCCGGCATCTGCCGTGGCGGCGACCGATCGCCTCGCTCAACTATCTGCTCACCTCGCATGTCTGGCGTCAGGACCACAACGGCTTCAGCCATCAGGATCCCGGTTTCGTCGATCTCGTCGCCAACAAGAAGGCCGACATCGTCCGCATCTACTTCCCGCCGGATGCCAACACGCTGCTGTGGATCGCCGATCACTGCCTGCGCACCTATGACCGCATCAACGTCATCGTCGCCGGCAAGCAGCCGGCGCCGCAATGGCTGTCGATGCAGGAGGCAGCCACGCATTGCGCCGCCGGCATCGGCATCTGGAGCTGGGCCGGCACGGAAGATGCGAATGGCGAGCCCGGTGTCGTGATGGCCTGCGCCGGCGACGTGCCGACACTGGAAACGCTCGCTGCCGTCGACCTGCTGCGCAAGGCGCTGCCCGAGCTGAAGATCCGCGTCGTCAACGTCGTCGACCTCATGACGCTGCAACCCAGGGAGCAGCACCCGCACGGCTTGTCCGACCGCGACTTCGACGGCCTGTTCACGCGCGACAAGCCGGTGATCTTCGCCTATCACGGCTATCCTTATCTGATCCACCGGTTGACCTATAACCGCACCAACCACGCCGGCATGCACGTCCGCGGCTTTGCCGAGGAAGGCACCACGACGACGCCGTTCGACATGGTCGTGCTCAACGAGCTCGACCGCTATCACCTCGCGATCGAGGCGATCGAGCGCGTGCCGGGGCTCGCGACCAGGGCGGCGCAGGTGAAGCAGCAATTCCGCGACAAGCTGATCGAGCATTCGCGCTATGTGCGCGAACACGGCGAGGACATGCCGGAAATCGAGGAATGGGTCTGGCAGAACAGCGCCGGCGGCAACACGCCGGCAGAGGCAGGCGACTGAGGAGAGCCATGTCGAACACGGTTCTCGTTCTCAACTCGGGATCGTCGAGCATCAAATTCGGCCTGTTCGATATCTCGGCGGCCGAGCCCGCCCTGCTCTGCAAGGGCCTGCTTGACGAGCACGAGACGAAGCCGCGGCTCGTCGTGAAGAGTCCCGCGGGCGAAGACCTGTTCGAGAAACGGAGGGAAGCATCGGATGCGGCCAGCGATCATCTGTTCGCCGACGTGCTCGGCTTCATCGAGGATCGTTTCGGCGACCATCGCTTGCGCGCCGTCGGCCATCGCGTCGTCCATGGCGGTCCGGACTATTCCGCTCCGGTCGAGCTGACGGAGGATGTCACCGCAAAGCTGCAAGCGCTGACGCCGCTGGCGCCCCTGCACCAGCCGCGCTGCCTGGCTCCGGTCCGCACTATCACGGCGATCAGGCCCGACCTGACGCAGATCGCCTGCTTCGATACCGCTTTCCACCACGGCATTGCGCCGCCCGCCAGCCGCTTCGCCATTCCGCGACGTTATGAAGAGCGCGGCATCCGGCGCTACGGATTTCATGGCCTCTCGTTCGAATATGTCGCGGGACGGCTCGCCCGAATCGCGCCGCAGCTCGTGGCGAAGCGCACTGTGATCGCGCATCTCGGCAACGGCGCGAGCCTGTGCGGCTTGCGCGACGGCCGCAGCATCGACACCACGATGGGACTGACGCCGCTCGACGGGCTGGTGATGGGCACGCGCTGCGGCAGGCTCGACCCGGGCGTGCTGCTCTATCTGCAACAGCACGAGAAGATGTCGGTCGAAGATGTCCAGCACCTACTCTACCACGAATCGGGCCTGCTCGGCGTCTCCGGCATCGCGTCGGATATGCGCATGCTGCTTGCGAGCCGCGAAGCTGCGGCGCGGGAGGCGGTCGAGCTCTTCACCTTCCGCGCCGCGCAGGAGGTGGCGGCGATGGCGACAACGCTTGCAGGGCTAGACTGCCTGGTCTTCACCGGCGGCATCGGCGAGCATGCCAGCGAAATCCGCAGCGCGATCGGTGAGCGTCTCGACTGGCTCGGCGTGCGCATCGATGCCGCTGCGAATGATGCGGCGCGCGAGCGCATCAACGATGGCGATAGCGCAGTCGATGTCTTCGTCATTCCAACGAATGAGGAACTGATGATCGCACGACATTGTGCGGCGGTGCTGCGAACAGCGAGTTGACCGGCGTTCATTCGAAGCCCTCGTCAGCAGCGTGGTTGCACGTTTTCCCGTCCTCGCGCTCGTCCGCTATCGCATCCTCCTCTTGCATGATTGCGAACGGCCGGCGCGCCGCGCAATATTGCGGCTCACCTCCGGATTAATACGGACAGGACAGGCTGGGGCGACACATTCGGCAATATCGCCGCCCCGTACGGGACATATTTGGATGCGAGGGCTGCAGCGGTTTACCATCGTCTGCCGAGGCGCGGCCGGAAAGTTGCACTCGGCAGCGCCATGTTTTATGACGCCCTCATAATGAGCTACGCTTCTCCCGAAGTGTGGACAGTGAAGCTTCCATCATGCTGAGCGTCATCATTCCGACCGAAGGCGTCGAGCAGACGGCCGTCGCAACTCTGGCCGCGCTGGTACCCGGTGCCGCCGCAGGCGTCATCCGGGAAGTGCTCCTGGTCGACGGCACCCGCAATGGCGTCATCGAGCGCGTTGCCGACGTCGCGGGCTGCCGTTTCATCGGCTTCGAAGGATCCACTCAAGGCGCCGCGCTCGCCGCCGGCGCACTCCAGGCCCGTTCGTCCTGGCTGATGTTCCTGCCCGCGGGCGCCGTGCTGGAAACCGGCTGGATCGAGGAAACCACCCAGTTCATCCAGTCCGTCTCGACCAGCGGCCGGGATCGTGCGGCCGTCTTCCGCTATGCGCGCTCGCCCTACGCCGATGCCGGCTTCCGCCACATCCTCCGGGCCCTGATGCGCAAGCTCGTCGGTCCCTTCGGCGATCAGGGACTTTTGATCGCGCGTGATCACTACGACCGCATTGGCGGCTACCCGCCCCAAGCCCGCCACTCCGAGGCACGGCTGCTCCGGCGGCTCGGCCGCTCGTCGCGGATCATGCTGCGCAGCCGGATCGTCATGGTCGGCTGAGGCACCTCGATACTTGCCAAGGTCAAATAATTATTTGACAATGGCAAATATCGGAGGTGACCCTTGTCGTTCAATCCTACCGACGACCACATCGCAGCGGTCCGCGCCTTCAACCGCTTCTACACCCGCAAGCTTGGCGTGCTCGACCAGCACCTTGGCAAGAGCCCGTTCTCGCTCAGCGAGGCCCGCGTGCTCTACGAGCTCGCGCAACGGGACGACCTTGCCGCCAAGGAGATCGGCAACGAGCTTGGCCTCGACCCCGGCTATCTCAGCCGGATCGTGCAAAGCTTCGACGAAAAGGGCCTGATCACCCGCAGGGCCCTGCCCGCGGATCGCAGGCAATACCAGCTCAGCCTCACCGCCAAGGGGCGCCAGGCCTTTGCCAAGCTGAACCTGGGCTCGCAAAATGAGGTCGCCGCAATGCTGGCTCAGCTTTCGACCAGCGATGCAACGCGGCTCACGCAGGCTATGGCGACCATCGAGGCCGTGCTGGAGCATCGAAGCCACCCCGCGGCTTTCATGCTGCGCAGCCATCGCGTCGGCGACATGGGCTGGGTCATCTCCCGGCAGGCCGCCGCCTATGCGGCCGACTACAACTGGGATATCAGCTACGAGGCCCTGGTCGCCGAGATCTGCGCACAGTTCATCAAGAACTATGACGCCGCCCGCGAGCACTGCTGGATTGCGGAAGTGGGCGGAGAGCCGGTCGGCTCTATCTTTCTGGTCAAGGCCACGGACCAGATCGCCAAGCTGCGCCTGTTGCAGGTGGAAAAGAAAGCGCGGGGACTCGGTGTCGGCCGCGCGCTGGTCGACCAATGCATCCAGGGTGCGCGCGAGAGGGGCTACAGCAAGATGACGCTGTGGACGCAAAGCATCCTGGTCGCCGCGCGTGGCATCTATCAAAGCGCAGGCTTCAAGCTCGTGAAGAGCGAGCCGCATCACAGCTTCGGGCAGGATCTGATTGGGGAAACGTGGGAGCGGGATCTGTAGAACTCTCGCAACGAGCGAGAGGCGCATGTATGCGCCCTCGCCCCTTGTGGGAGAGGGCAGCGATGCTGCCAGACGCACACTCACTAGGGCGAGGGGTATGTCTCCGAGCACTCCGTGCCGATAGATACCCAAGCTTCGCTTCGGCATTCTTTAAGGACGGGCGGCCGAAGGCGGCCTATGCCACCTTTCCCGCATCCGCCTTCGCTAAAGCTTCGGCCGACATGAGCGGAGAAGAAATGTCCAACTACACCGTCGCGCCCCGGGCCTTCGGCCGGCGCAGGTGCTCGTCCAGCCGCGGCATGATCTCGACGAAATTGCAGGGGCGCGTGCGGTAGTCGAGCTGGGCTTTGAGGATGCCGTCCCAGCCGTCGCGGCAGGCACCGGGCGAACCTGGGAGGCAGAAGATGTAGGTTGCGCCCGCGACGCCGGCCGTGGCGCGGCTCTGGATCGTCGACGTTCCGATCTTGGCGTGGCTCAGCATGTGGAATGAGATCGAGAAACCGTCCATGCGCTTCTCGAACAAGGGCTCGATCGCCTCCGGCGTGACGTCGCGCCCGGTGAAACCGGTGCCGCCGGTGGTGATGACGACGTCGACACCTGCGTCCGCAATCCAGCGGCGGATGACGGTGCGGATCGCCTCGACGTCATCGGTGACGATCTCGCGCGCGGCGAGATGATGGCCGGCAGCGGTGAGACGGTCGGCCAGGGTCTGGCCGGATTTATCATCCGCCAGCGCGCGCGTGTCCGACACGGTGAGCACCGCGATGTTGAGCGGGACGAACTGTTTTGTTTCGTCGATGGAGGTCATTGCAACGCACCTTCTTCACAGACCACAGACGTCATCCTGAGGTGCGCGCTCTTGCGCCCTCGAAGGATGGGCCACGGGCTCGCCATCCTTCGAGGCTCGCCAATTGGCGAGCACCTCAGGATGACGGATAACCCCTACTGTCCGCCCCCAAACGTGTTGCAGGCCTGGACGGTGCCCTGCTGGTAGCCGGTCATGAACCATTGTTTGCGTTGCGCCGCCGAGCCGTGGGTGAAGGAATCGGGCACGACGCGGCCTGTGGACTGGCGCTGCAGCGTGTCGTCGCCGATCGCGCTCGCCGTGGTGAGTGCGGCGTCGATGTCGCCCGGCTCCAGGAAGTTCGGCCGCTTCTTCGCCTCGCGATTGACCCAGACACCGGACAGGCAGTCGGCCTGCAATTCGACCTTCACCTGCAGCGCATTGGCCTCCGCCTTGCTGCCGGCCTGCTGCTGCAACCGCGTCACTCGCGGAATGATGCCGAGCAGGTTCTGGATGTGATGGCCGGCCTCATGGGCGATGATGTAGGCGGTGGTGAAGTTACAGGCCGACTTGCCGGAGCAGCCGCGAAAACGTGTCTCGACCTCGCGGAAGAAACCGGTGTCGAGAAAGATGGTTCTGTCGGGCGGACAATAGAACGGTCCCATCGCCGCCTCCGCCCGGCCGCAGCGCCCGCCATTGGTGACGTTGCGGAACAGCACGACCTTTGGACCGGTAAAGGACTGGCCGGAGGCCTGGAAGATCTCGCTCCAGCGATCGTCGATCTCGCCGAGGATGCCGGAGATCATGCTGCCCATCTCGTCGGTCGGCGCGCCGCGCTTGGCGTTGGACGACGATTGGCGATCGGTCTGGTAGGACGGCGCCTGGCCGCCGCCGGTGAGTATCTCGGCGCCGCCGATCAGGATGCGCGGATCGATGCCGAAGGCGTAGCCGACCAGGCCGAGCACGATGATGGTACCGATCCCCAGCCCGCCGCCGCCCATGGGGAGGCCGAACCCGCCTCCTCCACCGCCGCCGCCACCATCGTCGCGACGATCCTCGATGTCGTCGCTGCGGCGGAAATCATCGTAGCGCATGGCGGCTTCCCTCGGTCCTAGCTCAATTCGGCGCGAAAGCGCGAAAGCTCAACGCGCCACATACGTTTCCGTTGCGTTAATCAATATCCCGCTCGGCAATTATTGCCTAGTGCGACAGCATGGCAATGCCAGCAATTTTTTCCGGGCATCGAGCAATTTTTTCCGAGAGGAATTTTGAGTCTTTTTGCGCTCCGATCACAGCCGCAACGCGAAGAAACGCGAAATACACTGCAAAACATGGAGAATGCGCGGAGCGAGCCGCGTGCAAGGCGCGATGTGAGGGCTGTTCACGAAAGCCACGGGTTAAGTCGATTTTTACTTTGCCGCTTCAATGTAACGGTCAGTCGGTTGTTTGGTCCCGCGTCGCCGACAGCGTCGCCTGAGTCAGAGTTCTTGAGTCATGGTAGAGTCGCGTCGCGGGGCGTCTGCAAGGGCGCCCCGCACAAATTTTGAGTCTCCTTCGCACAGCATCGTCCTCGGCGATTGCGTCGCCGAGATGTCGAAGCTTCAGGCTGGTTCGGTCGACCTGGTGTTCGCCGATCCACCCTACAATCTCCAGCTTAAGGGCGATCTCAAGCGCCCCGACGAATCTCATGTCGATGCGGTCGACGACGACTGGGACAAGTTCGATTCGTTCTCCGCCTATGACGATTTCACCCGCGCCTGGCTGCTCGCCGCCCGCCGCGCGATGAAGCCGTCGGCGACGATCTGGGTGATCGGCTCCTATCACAACATCTTCCGCGTCGGCGCGATCATGCAGGACCTCGGCTTCTGGCTGCTGAACGACATCGTCTGGCGCAAGACCAACCCGATGCCGAATTTCCGCGGCCGCCGCTTCACCAATGCGCACGAGACCATGATCTGGGCCGCGCGGGACGAGAAGGCCAAGGGCTACACGTTCAACTACGAGGCGCTGAAGGCCGCCAACGAGGACGTGCAGGCACGGTCCGACTGGCTGATCCCGCTTTGCACCGGCGAGGAGCGCCTCAAGGGCGCCGACGGCAAGAAAGTGCACCCGACGCAGAAACCGGAAGGCCTGCTGGCGCGCGTGCTGCTGTCGTCCTCCAAACCCGGCGATCTCGTGATCGATCCCTTCAATGGCACCGGCACCACCGGCGCGGTCGCAAAGCGCCTCGGCCGCTCCTATATCGGCTTCGAGCGCGACAAGACCTATGCGAAAGCGGCCGAAGCGCGCATCGCCGCGATCGAGCCGCTTCCGGAGGCAAGCCTCGCCCCGTTCATGACGGCGCGCGAAGCGCCGCGTGTGGCGTTCTCCGAGCTGATCGAGCGTGGCATGATCATGCCCGGCACCAAGCTGTTCGACGCGAAGAAGAAACTCGGCGCGCTGGTGCGTGCCGACGGCGCCATCATGTTCGGCGACAAGGTCGGCTCCATCCACCGCATGGGCGCAGTGGCGCAGGGCGCGCAAGCCTGCAACGGCTGGACCTTCTGGCACATCGAGACCAAGAAGGGTCTTAAGCTGATCGACGAGCTGCGCGCCGAGATCCGCGCCGGCATGGCGGCGGGGTAGCCTTCCTTTCGTCGTCCCGGAGCGCGCCTCCTGGCGCGGCCCCGGAATGACGAGACTGGTTGAATACAGCGGCCGGCGGGACTAGATTGACCGCCTACGCCCCGTCTTGACCGGTCGAGCCATGCGACGACAGTCCGAGACATTGCTGCTGGTGCCGCTGCTGCCGATCTTTCTGGTCGGCATGTTTCCGATGTTCCTGATCGCGCTGCTGGGATTTTTCGGCCTCGCCTTGTTCGGCGTGCTCGTGGTCTGTGTCGGGCTCGCCAGCAGCAACGAGGCCCACGACAGCTTCAATCACGACGTCATCGTTCACGGCTACGCGCGCGGATCGGAGCGCGCGGCGCGGGCCTCCGACATGCATATCGCTACCCGGCTCGGGTTGCGCCTGGAGGTCGTGGGCGCGGCCATGGTCATTACGGCGGCGATCGGCCTTTGTTACGCCGGCTGATCTGCGTGACGCGCAGACGCCGCCCGGCAAACTCGCCGGTTGCCCTCCCCGATAAGGTTCAGGCAAGACAAGGCCGCTTGCGGACATGTTGCTGACTCCACTCTCAGCCAACAAACACAGGGGAGATGCCCGATGCTCAAATTCTATTTCAACGGTTCGCCGAACCCGACCAAGGTCGCGCTTTATCTCGAAGAGGCCGGCCTGCCCTTCGAGCCGGTGAAGATCGACACCCGCACGGGCGAGCAGTTCACGCCGGACTACCTGAAGATCAATCCGAACGGCAAGGTGCCGGCGATCGACGACAACGGCACCATCGTGTTCGATTCCAACGCCATCCTGCTGTATCTCGCCGAGAAGACCGGCAAATTCCTGCCGGCCGCCAATGTTCGCGGCGAGATGCTGTCATGGCTGATGTTCGTCGCCACCGGCGTCGGGCCGTATTCGGGCCAGGCCGTGCACTTCAAGCATTTTGCGCCGAAAGACCAGAACCACGACTACGCGCATAACCGCTATCAGTTCGAGACCGATCGCCATTACAAGATTCTCGACGGCCACCTCAAAGTCCGCCGCTACATGGTCGGCGACAGCTATTCGATCGTCGACATGGCGCTGTGGGGTTGGGCGCGGATGGTGCCGTTCAAGCTCGGCGACGATGCCTTCGCGCGATACCCGAACGTCAAGCGGCTGGTGGACGAGGTCACGGCGCGGCCTGCGGCGACGCGCGCGATCGCGCTGAAGGACAAGTTCACCTTCAAGGCGGAAATGGACGACGAGGCGCGCAGCAACATGTTCAAGCACATGACGACGAAAGTCGCCTGATCGTCTCAGGTCACAATGCGAGGCCACGCGCATGCGCGTGGCCTTTTGCTTCTTGAGGCTCAGGCGGCGTGGACCGAGCTCAGGAAGTTGGCGACTTCCTGCTTCAAGCGATTGCTGTCGGCCGACAGCGAGCGTGCCGCCGAGAGCACCTGCGAAGACGCCGAGCCGGTCTCGGACGCCCCGCGCTGCACGTCGCCGATGTTGGACGACACGAGTTGCGTGCCTTGGGCCGCCTGCTGGACGTTGCGGGAGATCTCCTGCGTCGCCGCACCCTGCTCCTCCACGGCGGCGGCGACCGTCGACGAGATCTCCGACAGCCGCTCGATGGTGCCGCTGATTTCCCTGATCGAGCCGACCGACTCCTCCGTCGCAGCCTGGATGCCCGAGACCTGCTGGGCGATCTCACCGGTGGCCCTCGCGGTCTGCTCGGCGAGCGCCTTGACCTCCGAGGCGACCACGGCGAAGCCGCGGCCGGCTTCACCCGCGCGCGCCGCCTCGATGGTGGCGTTCAGCGCCAGGAGGTTGGTCTGGCCGGCGATGGTGCTGATCAGCTCGACCACGTCGCCGATGCGGGCTGCAGCCTTGGAGAGCTCGCTGACGCGCGCGTTGGTCTTGCTCACCTGACCGACGGCTTCGCCCGCTATGCGCGCCGATTCCTGCACCTGGCGCGCGATCTCCGTCACCGAGGAGGACAACTCCTCGGTCGCGGAGGCGACCGCCTGCACATTGGCCGAGGCTTCCTGGGAGGCGGATTGCACTTCGGTGGAGAGATCCTGAGCGCGCCTCGCGGTCGCGGTCAGGGTGCCGGCCGAGCCCTCGAGCTCGTGCGATGCCGAGGATACGGTATCGACGATCTCGCCCACCGCCTGCTCGAACCGGCTGGCGAGCCGGGCCATGTCGGCCTTGCGGCTCTCGGCCTGCCGGGCCTCGGTTGCGGTCTGCTCTTGGCGCAGCCGTTCGGTCTCGATCATGTTTGTCTTGAAGACGTCGATCGCCTTGGCCATGTCGCCGATCTCGTCGACCTTGCCGCGCGAGGGGATCTCGACGGCGAGATTGCCGCCGGCAAGCAGCCCCATTGCGCGCGTCATCGAGGTCAGCGGCCGCACGATGCTGCGGGCGGTCAGGAAGGCGACGATCAGTCCGAACAGGACGGCGAGGCCGCCCGCGATCTCCTGCAGCGAGGTCGTGCCGTCGATCACAGCATCGGCCGCGGTGCGCGAATCCTTGTAATCCGTCTTCAAGGCGGTTTCCGCGACCTTGAGCTTGGCTATGCTCGCGGAGATGAGCGGTGCGAGATCCTTGTGGTAGATCTCGTCGGACCGCAGCATCGCCGCAGAGGTGGTTTCGAACGCGGATTTGTAGATACCGAGAGCGGTCTTCACTGGCGTCAAAGACGAGCGAAGGTCCGCCGCCTGCGGGCTCCTTTCGACGGCCGCCAGCCGCTGCACCGCCCTGTCGACATTGGTTCTGAAGGCGGTGGGCCCGTTGGCGTCGCGCAGGGCGAGGAAGCGCCAGTTCGCGATTCGAACCAGCAGGACCCGGGACTCGAGGTCCGCGACGAGCGACACCGTGTCGTCGTCGGCGGCGGCACGGGCCACATCGACCAGCTTGGCCATCTTGACGGTCAGCTCTTCGCCACTCGGCAACAGCGTCGCCTTGCCGGTCCGCGCCTCGTTGACGGCGTCGCCGAGACTGTCACGCAGGCTTTTCATTTTGGCGATGTCGGCGATCAGATCGTCGTAGAGCTTCCGCCGCTCCTCCGAGAGGGGGCCCTTTGCTCCCAGCTGCAACAGCCCGGTCGCCGCGGCCTCTCGCTCGGCAGCCTCCCGCATCGCAGGCTCGTTGGCGTCGTAAATGTAGCGCAGATTGGCCCGCTGGATGGCCTGAAGATGGGTCGATATCTCCAGGACGCGCGCCGTGCTGTCCGACAACGCGGAGAGTTTTGCGACCTGATCCTGGACGGATCGCAAATTCCAGATGGCGACCACCGCCATCACAAGACCAACCGCCACCAAGGCCATGAAACCTGCGTACAGGCGTCCCCTGATCCGCAAACGAAAACTCGGCATTCCCACTGTCCACCCAGATGCATGTCAATTCGAGCGGCCGGCCTAATCCGGCGATCGTCACCGGCCACTCTGGCAGCCGCGCGTCGCGTTGTTCGCGACCCACGCTGCACCGCGACACAATGGGGGACACTCGTTAATTGAACCTTCAAATTTTTCGCGCGCGCATCCGTCGGATGGTACAACATCTGCTGATTTTATCGGCAGGTGAGCAAGGTTTTCGCGAGAAGCCCGCAGCGGCATGCAGGCCGCTGCAGCTGGTCCGGCCTGCGCCAGACCAACACGCCCCTCGCCGACCGCGGCGGACGGCACCGGTCGACGGAGGCGACGCTGCTCGATCCGCTCAGCTCGCGGCCCTCACGGCCGTTTGTGGAAACGGACCAAGGGCCTTCTCGGTCAGCACCGAGTCGCAATATTCCCGGATCTCCTTGATCTTGCCGTCCTCGAGACGAAACACGAGACAATAGTCGTTGTCGTAGCGCACGCCTTCTGGCGTGACATTGTCGCCCTTTGCTTCGATGACGACGATATCGCCGTCGGCGATGAAGCGATGAGCGACCGTCCGCGTCCGGTCGACAAGGCGGGTCCGCACATAGCCGTGCAGATCGTTGAGGATCGCCTGTTTGCCCGAAAAGGTGCGCGACCAGGAATACTGGCCGGTCACGATCCATTTGGCGTCGTCGGCAAGACTTTCGGTGAACAAGCCACGGTCGCGCGCAGCCGGATCGGGGCTGGCGGCGGCTGCAAAGATATCCTGCATCAGTTTCTTGTTGGCGCTCGCGCTCATGGCGGCATCTCCTTTGGTGAGAACACGGAAATCATCGCCGCCGGTGCTAAATTCTTCAAATCGATAGTGGATATGATATCTATTCGCCTCATGAATTTGAATTCGCTCGACCTCAATCTCCTGACCGCGCTTGACGCGCTGCTGCGCGAGGCCAGCGTCAGCCGCGCCGCATTGCGGATCGGGCTGTCGCAGCCGGCGGCGAGTCATGCGCTCCAGCGTCTGCGCGACATCCTTGGCGATCCGCTCTTGGTACGCACAGGCGCGCGGATGGAGTTGACGCCGCGGGCGCAAGCCTTGCGCGCGCCGCTGGCGCAGGCGCTCGACCAGGTGCGCGGGCTGTTCGTATCGGATGAATTCGATGCGGCGCGCAGCGAGCGGCAATTCCGACTGATGATGCCGGACCTCGCGGTCGAGCTGTTGATGCCGCCCTTGATGGAAAAGGTGACGCAGGCCGCCCCCAACGTCCGCATCGACGTGGTGCCGTGGCGAGGACCGGCTATTTTCCACGCCGAGTTCGCCCGCACCATCGATCTCGTGATCTCGATCGGCAACGCCTTCAAGGGATTTCACCGCCAGTTGCTTTACACCGACAGCGACGCGCTGGCGGTGCGGCGCGGCCACCCCGTGGCTGCGAAGCTGAAGCGGCGCGAGACGTTCCTGGCTGCACGCCATGTCGGCGTAATCATCCGCGGCCAGCCGGAGGACCTCATCGACACTTGGCTGGGCACCAAGGGCATAGACCGGCATATCGCTCTCGTCGTCCCGGGTTATCTCGAAGCGCTGCACGTCGCCGCCCGTACCGACCTCGTCGCCTTCGTGCCGCGCCGGTTGATCGCGGCGCTGTCCAAGCAGCTCGGCCTCGTCACGGTGACGCCGCCGCTCGACCCCGGCATCGATGAGCAGTTCATGTTCTACCCGACCCGCGCGCAGATGGATCCAGGCTCGATCTGGCTCAGGCGGCTGATGCTGGAGACGGGACGGGATTTGGAGAAGAAAGGGCGCGCTGGATAGGACGCAACTTCAAAGCAAATGGTGTCGTCCCGGACAAGCGCAGCGAAGCGGAGCGCCGATCCGGGACCCATAACCACAGGACGTGGTTTGGCGAAGACTCGTGATTGTCAGCTTGCGTCACAACTTCTCCCTGTGGTTATGGGTCCCGGGTCTGCGCTGACGCTTGCCCGGCACGACAGGGGAATATATTGCCGCGCTCCTACGCCTTCTGCGCGTCCATCACCTTGCGCACGGCGGGGCGGTCGGACATGCGCTTGAAATGATCGGCGATCTTCGGCGTCGCGTTGATGTCGACGCTGTCGCCTTCGAGCCAGGTCGACAGGGTGTAGAGATAAGGATCGCAGATCGTGAACTGCTCGCCCATCACCCAGGGCCCCTTGTACATCTTCTGCTCGATCAGGGCGAAGCAGGCCCCCATGGTCTTCGGGATCATCGCCTTCATGTCGGCGAACGAGCTTTCTTCGCTCGCCCAGCGTGCGCCGCGCATTTTGTGGGCATGATTGATGTGCACGGTCGAGCAGAGGTAGGAGTTGAACGACTGCACTTGGGCGAAGTCGAAGGGATCGTCGAGCGGCGCGAGCTTGGCCTTGGGGAAGGTCTGCGCGAGATAAGCCAGCATCGCCGGGGTCTCGGTCAGGACGCCGCGATCGGTCACCAGCGCGGGGACGCGGCCTTTCGGGTTGATCGCGAGGTACTCCACGCTGTTCTGCTGGTTGTCCTTGAAGCTCAGCCGCTCCGCCGCGTAGTCGGCGCCGGCTTCTTCCAGGGTGATGTAGGTGGCGAGCGCGCAGGTGCCGGTGGCGTAGTAGAGCTTGAGCATGTCGGACCTCATGGGAAAGCCGGAAGGTAACGGCTGCGGGCCCCGAGGTCCATAGCACGAACCTCTCTTCGCAGTTGCCCACCGGCGCCCGGCTGTGCCAAGACGCCCCGAGTTGGAGGGGCTTTCCCATGACCGTACTCATCGCCGGTGGCGGCATCGGCGGGCTGACGCTTGCACTCAGCCTGCACGGAATCGGCATTCCCGTAAAAGTGTTCGAGAGCGTCGCCGAACTGCGGCCGCTCGGCGTCGGCATCAACGTGCTGCCGCATGCGGTGCGCGAGCTGATCGAGCTCGGGTTGATGGACAAGCTCGATGCCAGCGGCGTGCGCACCCGCGAGCTTGCCTATTTCTCCAAGCACGGCAAGCCGATCTGGAGCGAGCCGCGCGGGCTGGAGGCCGGCTATAAATGGCCGCAGTTTTCGATCCATCGCGGCACGCTCCAGCAATTGCTGCTCGACACCGCCATCGAGCGCCTCGGCCGCGACAACATCCTCACCAGCCATCATCTGACCGGCTGGAGCGAAACCGCCGACGGCGTGCGCGCCGATTTCGTCGACAAGGCCACCGGCAAGGCCGCGGGGACTTACGACGGCACGATCCTGATCGCCGCGGACGGCATCCATTCCGCCGCGCGAGAAAAACTCTATCCCGACGAAGGCCCGCCGATCTGGAACGGCCGCATCCTGTGGCGCGGCGTCACGCCCGCAAAAGCCTTCCTCAGCGGCCGCACCATGATCATGGCCGGTCACGAGATCCTGAAATTCGTCTGCTATCCGATCTCGAAGGAACCGGACGCCGCGGGCAACCATCTGATCAACTGGGTTGCCGAGCGCCACATGCCGCCGACCTATCAATGGCGGCGCGAGGACTATAACCGCACCGCGCGGTTGGAAGAGTTTTTGCCCTGGTTCGAGAGCTGGCAGTTCGACTGGCTCGACGTGCCCGGCCTGATCAAGAACTGCCCGCACGCCTATGAATATCCGCTGGTCGACCGCGATCCGGTATCGCAATGGACTTTCGGCCGCGTCACGCTGATGGGCGACGCCGCACATCCAATGTATCCGATCGGATCCAACGGCGCCTCGCAGGCGATCCTCGATGCGCGCACCATCACGCGCGAGATCCTGGCGCACGGCCCGACGCAAGCGGCCCTGCTCGCCTATGAGGCCGAGCGGCGGCCTGCAACCACCAGTCTCGTCCTGCTCAACCGCAAGAACGGCCCCGAGCAGGTGATGCAGCTGGTCGAGGAGCGCGCGCCCGACGGCTACAAGGTCGTCACTGACGTGCTGTCGCAACAGGAGCTCGAGGATGTTGCCGCCAATTACAAGCGCGTCGCCGGCTTCCAGGTGGAAGCGCTGAATGCGAAGCCGCCGATCGTGAGCAAGGACGCGCGCGCGACGAAATGAGTATTCGCACGAAGCGAGACGCACGTTGATGCGCCCTCGCCCCTTGCGGGAGAGGGCAGCGACGCCGCTAGACGCAAGCTCACTCGGGTGAGGGGTCTGTCTCCGCGAGTCTAACTCTCATTTGAACTCGCCGAGACAAACCCCTCATCCGGCGCTTCGCGCCACCTTCTCCCGCAAGGGGAGAAGGAAAAAAGACTGCGCGGCAGCTATTTGCCCACCACCCTCGCCGCCTCCAGCAGCCGCTCGCTCGCCGTCGCCGTCGCCAGCAGCGTTCCGTCCTCTGCCATCAGCTTTGCCTCGACGAACGCAATCGTCTTGCCGAGCTGCGTCACCTTGGCCTCGCCGATGATCGGTCCGGGCTTTGCGGGCGCCAGGAAATTCACGGTCATGCTGATGGTGGTGGTGTAGAGCCTGCCCTCGCTCATCACCAGCACGGCGGGGCCCATCGTGTCGTCGAGCATGGCCGAGAGCATGCCGCCCTGGATGAAGCCGGCCGGATTGCAGAACTCCGGCTTGCCGTCGAAGGCGAGCTTGATCCAGCCTTCCCTGGGTCGGGCATCGAGCAGGCGCCACCCCAATAGCTCGGCACAGGGCGGCCTGGGAAAGTTGTCGAGCGCGGTCTTGATCATGCGAGCCTCCGTTGCCTACCACAGCTAACGCAGGCCTGCTGCCAGCATTTTGTCAGCAGGATGGGCTGCTAGGGTCCAATCCATGCGCAATCACCTTACGCATGACGTTGGGCAATGCTTCATCGGCGAGCGTGGCGATCGGCACCCAGCGCATGCTGGCGGGTGCCCGCGTCCGCGCTTCCACCCTCGCCGTGTAGACCACCAGTTCCAGCGGAAAATGCGTGAAGACGTGGGTGACCACGCCGACCTTGCGCTGCCAGCGCGACAGCCCCTTCAACTCGGGCGCCTGCCGTTTTGCCTTGGCGTCGTCCTGCCCGGCCAGCCAGTCCGACCCCGGTACTTCGGTCATGCCGCCGAGCAACCCCTTTTCGGGACGGGTGCGGACGAGAAGCTCGTCGGCGCGCGTGACAACGAAAGCGGCGCCGCGCCGTAGCGCGCCGCTCTTCTTCGCGGCCTTGCGCGGAAACGTGTCCTGCGTTCCCAGCGCGCGCGCCGTGCAGCCCTCGTTCAGCGGGCATAGCGAGCAGGCCGGCTTTTTCGGCGTGCAGATCGAGGCGCCCAGATCCATCAGCGCCTGCGCGCTATCACCGGCGCGAGAATCGGCAAGCAGCGTCGCAGCCAACTCCTGAATCAGCGGCTTGGCCTGCGGGAGCTCTTCCTCAACTGCAAAGAGCCGCGAGACCACGCGCTCGATATTGCCGTCGACCGGCATGGTGCGTCGATCGAACGCTATCGCCGCGATCGCTGCCGCCGTATAGGGCCCGACGCCCGGCAGCGCGCGCAGACGCACTTCGGTGTCGGGAAAGGTGCCGCCATGCTCGCGCGTCACCGCGACCGCGCAGGCATGGAGATTACGGGCGCGAGAATAATAGCCCAGCCCGGCCCACATCCGCAGCACGTCCTCCTGCGAGGCCCGTCCGAGCGCGGTGACATCAGGCCAGCGCGAGACGAATTTTTCGAAATAGGGCCCGACCGCCTTCACTGTGGTCTGCTGCAGCATGATCTCGGACAGCCAGACGCGGTAAGGGTCGGATGCTTCGCCGGGCGGAGCCCGCCAGGGTAATCGGCGGCGGTGGCGGTCATACCATTGGAGCAGCGCGAGCGGACGCGATGGGGTCTCCGGCGGAACTGGTTCCGATTTCGCCTTGAGGGCGGATTTGGGGCTCATGTCCGCACTGTAACGGCAATGCGTCGATCTCTCCACGTCGTGCCCACGCTTGTCGCGGGCATCCACGTTTTTCTTCGCGGTGAAGGGCCTGCGGCCGACGCCCCGGAGTGCTATAAGGTCCCATGTCCAAGCTTCGACCCATCAAACCCGGTCCCATCAGCGCCAAGCCGCTATCGCTCCTGCTCAACGACGTCTTTGCCGAGGCCTATGCCAAGCAGGGATTTGCCGCGCGCGAGCTGGTGACGCGATGGGCGCAGATTGCCGGGCCGGAGATCGCGGCGCACGCCGAGCCGCTCAAGATGCAATGGCCGCGGCCGGTCGAGGGTCAGCCGCAGGAGCCGGCGACGCTGGTGCTGCGGGTCGAGGGGCCGATGGCGCTCGAGATCCAGCACTCCGCCGATGTGATCCTGCAGCGGGTCAACCGCTTCTTCGGCTGGAGCGCGGTCGGCAAGCTGGCCTTTCGCCAGGCTCCGCTATCACGCGCCCGCCGGCCGACCCGGCCCGGCCCGCCGGACGCCAAATCGGTGGCCGAGGTGGCTGAGCGCCTGGGCGATATCGAAGATGAACAATTGAAGTCGGCGCTGGCGCGCCTCGGGGCCGCCATCAAGCGAAATTGAGCCTTATTCTGCGGCCAAACTGGACCTGTCCTTGCCGCTCGCCATTGCCTCAAACGACGTTTCAAGCTAGCGACAGGCCGTCTGAATGGGAATTCGGGCGAGACCACGCCAATCCGGGAGCCGACCTTGATCATCACCCGCCGCGCCTTCACCTCGATGCTGTCGCTGACCGGGCTTGCCGCGCTCGCCGGGTTCTCTCCGCTGCGATTCATCTCCGATGCCATGATCCCTGAAGCCATGGCGCAGGCAGCGGCTGGTGACGTGGCCAAACCGGTGTCGCTGCCCGACATGGCGCTGGGCCCGAAGGACGCCGCCGTCACCATCACCGAATACGCCTCGATGACCTGCCCGCATTGCGCGGCCTTCAATGAGCAAGTGTTTCCCAAGATCAAGTCGGAATACATCGACACCGGCAAGGTGCGTTACGTCTTCCGCGAGTTCCCGCTCGACATCAAAGCCGCCGCCGGTTCGATGCTGTCGCGCTGCATCGCCAATGGCGACGCGCCGAAATACTTTGCCGTCACCGACATGCTGTTCCGCCAGCAGAACGATTGGGTGGTGAAGAACACCACGGAGACCCTGACCCGGATCGGCAAGCAGGCCGGTCTCACCCAGCAGCAGGTCGAGGCCTGCCTGAAGGACCAGGCCCTGCTCGACAAGATCGCCGCCGACCAGAAATATGCCAGCGACGTTCTGAAGGTCGATTCGACGCCGACGTTCTTCGTCAACGGCGAGAAGATCAAGGGCGAGACCTCGTTCGAGGAATTCGCCAAGAAGATCAATCCGCTGCTGAAGAGCTGATTCGCACGGCACAATCCTGATTCGCATCTCGATAGCCGTATCTTTCCCGGCACAAATCCCTTGGGAAAAGAGGCTTTCGCCGGTTGCCCTCGCAGCGCACCGCGGCCATTGTCCAGCCGCATGAGGCGCTTCGCGCGACTCGCCCGGATACCGACATTGCCTTCCATGGTATTGTCCCGGCAGGGGGATTCGCGCCTGCCAACAGAGATGCGTGCTTATGAAAATCACCCGCCTGCGCCTTCACGGCTTCAAGTCCTTCGTTGAGGCCACCGACTTCGTCATCGAGCCCGGCCTGACCGGCGTGGTCGGGCCCAACGGCTGCGGCAAGTCGAATCTGGTCGAGGCGCTGCGCTGGGCGATGGGCGAGACCTCCTACAAGTCGCTGCGCGCCGCCGACATGGACGCGGTGATCTTCGCCGGCTCCGGCAATCGCCCCGCGCGCAACCACGCCGAAGTGACGATGACGATCGACAATTCCGATCGCACAGCGCCGGCGGCGATGAACGACAGCCAGCTTCTGGAAATTTCCCGCCGCATCGAGCGCGAAGCCGGTTCGGTCTACCGCATCAACGGCCGCGACGTGCGCGCCCGCGACGTGCAGATTCTGTTCGCCGACGCCGCCACCGGCGCGCGCTCGCCGGCTCTCGTCCACCAGGGCAAGATCGGCGAGATCATTCAGGCCAAGCCCGAGCAGCGCCGCCGCGTGCTGGAAGACGCCGCCGGCGTGGCCGGCCTGCACGCCCGCCGCCACGAAGCCGAGCTGCGGCTCAAGGCGGCCGAAACCAATCTCACCCGCGTCGAGGACGTGATCGGCCAGCTCGCCGGGCAAATGGAAGGCCTCAAGAAGCAGGCCCGCCAGGCCGTGCGCTATCGCGAAGTTGCGGCCAAGGTCCGCAAGGCCGAAGCAACCCTGTTCCATCTGCGCTGGATCGGCGCCCATGCCGACGTCAACGAATCCGGCCAGACCCACGATCTCGCGGTCCGCGAGATGGCCGAGCGGACCCAGCACCAGGCCGAGGCCGCTCGCATCCAGGCGATTCGCGCCGCCGAAATGCCGGCGCTGCGCGATGCCGAAGCGCGCGCCGCAGCGGGGCTGCAGCGCCTGACCAACGCCCGCGAGCTGCTCGATCGCGAGGAAGAGCGCGCCAAGGAGCGCGTCGCGGAACTCGAGCGGCGCCTCGCGCAGTTCGAAGGCGACATCTCGCGCGCCCAGCAGCAGACCATGGACGCCGATATCGCGCTGCAGCGCCTCGACGCCGAAGATGCCGAGCTGAAGGAAGAGATCAAGTCGCGCGTTGAGAAGCGCTCCGGCGTCGACGAGCGTGTCGCCGAAGCCGAGGCGGTGCTGACCGAAACCGAGCAGCAGTTCGCCGAGCTCACCACCGCGCTCGCAGACCTCACCGCCAAGCGCAACCAACTCGAAGCCAACGTTCGCACCCACCGCGACAAGCTCGCCCGGCTCGACCAGGAGATTTCGAACGTCGCGGCGGAAGAGCAGAAGCTCACCGAGGAGACCGGCGGCTTCGGCGATCTCGACGAGCTGACCGCGACGGTCGAGAGCGCCGAGCAGACGCTGGCGGCCTCGGAAGCCGCCGCTCAGGCCAGCGAAGCCGCGCACGTCGCCGCGCGGCAGACGCTGGAATCCTCGCGCTCGCCGCTGGTCGAAGCCGACAAGCGCGTGCAGCGGCTCGATACCGAGGCGCGCACGATCTCCAAGATCCTGAACGGCGAGACCAAGAATCTGTGGCCGCCGATCATCGACGGCATCACCGTCGACAAGGGATTCGAAAAAGCGATCGGCGCAGCCCTCGGCGACGATCTCGACGCCCCGGTCGATCCGTCCGCGCCGATGCGCTGGACCAATTCCGGCGTCACCGACGGCGATCCGGAACTGCCCGAAGGCGTGGTGCCGCTCGCCAACCACGTGCAGGCCCCGGCCGAGCTGACTCGCCGCCTGGCGCAGATCGGCGTGGTGCCGCGCGAGCGCGGCGCCGAGTTGGTCTCGCATCTCAAGACCGGCCAGCGGCTGGTCTCGCCCGAAGGCGACGTCTGGCGCTGGGATGGTTTTGTCGCAGCCGCCCACGCGCCGACCGGCGCAGCACGGCGGCTTGCCGAGCGCGCCCGCCTCATCGATATCGAAAACGACCTGGAGCAGGCCCGCATCGACGCGCAGATCAAGCGCCAGGCGCTGGAGAACGCCGAGGCCGAGCTGCAGATGGCCGCCAGCACCGAAGGTGCGAGCCGCGAAGCCTGGCGCGCCGCGCAACGCGAGCTCAACGTCGCGCGCGAACGCCATGCTACGGTCGAACGCGAGATCAGCCGCCATGCCGCGCGCAAGGCGACGCTGTCGGAAGCGCACAGCCGTCTGGCCGCCGACCGCGCCGAGGCCGAAGCCGCCTACGAATACGCCGAAGCGGGGATCTCCGAGCTGCCGTCGAGCGAGGACACCGAAACCCGTCTCGCCGCCGTCCGCAGCGACATCGAAGGCCATCGCCGCATGGCCGCTCAGGTCCGCGCCGAGGCACAGGCGCTGGCGCGCGAAGCCGAGCTGGCCGACCGCCGCGTGCAGGCGATCCTCGCCGAACGAACCGAGTGGCAGAACCGCAAGGAGAGCGCGGCCTCCCACATCGACACCATCCAGGCCCGTATCGCCGAAGTCTCGATCGAGCGCAGCGATCTCGAGAACGCGCCAGCCGTGTTCGCAGAGAAGCGCAGCGCGCTGATCACCGAGATCGAATACGCCGAAAACGACCGCCGCATGGCCGCCGATGCGCTCGCCAGCGCGGAAACCGCGATGGCCGAAACCGATCGCGTCGCCAAGCTGACGCTCGAGGCGCTCTCCAGCTCGCGCGAGGCCACCGCCCGCGCCGAGGAGCGCATGGAAAGCGCGCGGCGCCGACTCGATGACATCGAGCGCGAGATCCGCGACATGCTCGAAGTCGAGCCGCAGGCCGTTGCCGGGCTCGCCGAGATCGAGCCCGGCGCCGAGCTGCCGCCGCTGCACGACATCGAGGAAGACCTCGAAAAGATGCGCCGCGATCGCGAGCGCCTGGGCGCGGTCAATTTGCGCGCCGAGGAAGAGCTGCGCGAGGTCGAGACCCAGCATAATGGTCTGGTCACCGAGCGCGACGACCTCGTCGAGGCCATCAAGCGGTTGCGCCAGGGTATCCAGAGCCTCAACAAGGAAGCTCGCGAGCGGCTCCTGACCTCGTTCGAGGTCGTCAACAACCACTTCAAGCGCCTGTTCGTCGAGCTGTTCGGTGGCGGCGAAGCCGCGTTGCATTTGATCGAGAGCGATGACCCTCTTGAAGCCGGCCTCGAAATCATCGCCAAGCCGCCGGGCAAGAAGCCGCAGACGCTATCGCTGCTCTCCGGCGGTGAGCAGGCGCTGACCGCGATGGCGCTGATCTTCGCGGTGTTCCTCACCAATCCCTCGCCGATCTGCGTGCTGGACGAAGTCGACGCGCCGCTCGACGACCACAACGTCGAGCGCTATTGCAACCTGTTGCACGAGATGACCGCCTCGACCGACACGCGCTTCATCATCATCACCCACAACCCGATCACGATGGCGCGGATGAACCGCCTGTTCGGCGTCACCATGGCCGAACGCGGGGTCTCGCAACTGGTGTCGGTGAACCTGCAAGAGGCGGTGGACATTCTCGACCAGAACGTGGCGTGAGTCCGCTCCCGTCACGCACCTATTGACGTCGTCATCCGCGCAAGCGGATGATGACCACGAATGATGATCTCACCCACCCTCCCCGCCGAACTGAAAGCGGCCCTCGACGGCAAGCTCCAGGGGTTCTCGCGCGCCGACGCTGCGCAGCGATCGCAGAAAATCTCGACCACCTATCGTGCAGGGGGCGGCTCCGGCACGATCAAATCCGAGGCCGATGCGCTCGCCTATGCGCTCGCGAGGATGCCGGCGACCTACGCTGCGGTGGCGGCAAGTCTGAATGCGCTGACCGAGGTCGCACCGGACCTCGGTCCGGAAACGCTGCTCGACGTCGGCGCAGGTCCGGGCACCGCGAGCTGGGCCGCTGCGGGAGCTTTTCCGTCGCTGCAATCCTTCACCCTGCTCGATGCCAACGCCACGCTGAGCCGTCTCGCGCTCGAACTGGCGCGCGACAGCACGCGTCTGGCGAATTGCCGCTATCTGCCGGGCGATGCCGGCGCGAACCTCGCTGAGGTTTCGCAAGCCGATCTCGTCGTCGCGAGCTATGTCATCGGCGAGCTCAGCGAGGGCGATCAACGCAAGCTCGCGGAAGCGATGTGGGCGAAAGCGCGCCACGTGCTGGTCGTGATCGAGCCCGGCACGCCCGCCGGCTACGCCCGCATCCTCACCTTGCGCCAGCAACTGATCGCGGCGGGCGCCTATGTCGCCGCACCCTGCCCGCACGAAAAGCCGTGTCCGCTGACGACGCCCGACTGGTGCCATTTCTCCCAGCGCTTGCCGCGCTCGCAGGCTCACCGCCAAATCAAGGGCGCCGAGGTGCCGTTCGAGGACGAGCGATTCATCTACGTGGCGCTAACCCGTAGGCCTCCCGCCACCCGCGCCGCGCGCGTGTTGGCGCCGCCGGATCTCGGCAAGGCCGAGATCACGGCAAAGCTCTGCACCGAGCAAGGCGTCGAACTCGCCAAGGTCCCACGGCGGGACAAGGTCGCCTATGCAAGCGCCCGCCGCTGGCGCTGGGGTGATGCCATCCTGTCCGAAAGTTAACCTGCTCCGGCGCTTTCGCCTTGAACTGGGATAGTCCCTCATCCGACCAAGTCTTACCTCTCTTCTGTACCGGGCTCTCGCTCGGCGCCAATTTGGTCTACCCTAGCGCCCGCCTTCTTCCCCCTTCAGGAGTTCTCCATGTCGACCGGCTGGATCGTTCTCGGCGTTATCGTCGTCCTCGTGTTCTTTGCCTTCGCCGCCTACAATCGGCTGGTGGCGCTGGGCCAGCGCGTCGGCCAGGCCTTTGCCGACGTCGACGTGCAGCTCAAGCAGCGCCACGATCTGATCCCGAACCTGGTCGAGACGGTGAAGGGCTATGCCTCGCATGAGCGCGGCACGCTCGACGACGTCATCAAGGCGCGCAATTCGGCGATGTCGGCGCAGGGACCGGCGCAGGTGTCCGCGGCCGAGACCCAGCTCTCCGGCGCGCTCGGCCGACTGATCGCGCTGTCGGAGGCCTATCCCGACCTCAAGGCCAACGCCAATTTCCAGCAGCTCGCCAGCGAGCTGTCCGATCTCGAGAACAAGATCGCGGCCAGCCGACGCTTCTTCAACAGCGCGGTCCAGGAATACAACACCGGCATCCAGCAGATGCCGGCAGCCTTGTTCGCCGGCATGTTCGGCTTCACCAAAAAGGACTTCTTCGATCTCGGCGCCAGCCGCACCGAGGTCGAGGCCACGCCGCAGGTGAAATTCTGAGTTGAGCCGATAGGCCGGCAGGGCATCGCGTCATGGCCGCGTATGGTCTCTACACGCACATCGCCTCGAACAAGTTTCGTTCGATGCTCCTGCTCGCCGGTCTGTTCGCGCTGGTCTACGTGCTGGTCTATGCCGGCGCGCTGATCGCCGAAGTCGTCATCAATGGCGACGAGACCGTCCTCCATTATCTGAGACGCGCCTTCTATGATCTGAAAGTCGCCGCACCGGTTGCGACCGTCGTGGCAGCGACCTGGATCGTGATCGCCTATTTCTTCCACCAGTCGATGATCGATGCGGTGACCGGCGGCCACGACGTCACCCGGCAGGAGCAGCCGCGGCTCTATAATCTGCTTGAAAATCTCTGCATCTCGCGCGGCATCACGATGCCGAAGCTGAAGATCATGGAAAGCCCGGCGCTGAACGCGTTCGCGACCGGCCTCAACCCGCGGCAATATTCGGTCACCGTCACCACCGGTCTCCTCAATGCGCTGGACGACCAGGAAATCGAGGCGGTGCTGGGTCACGAGCTGACCCATATCAAGAACGGCGACGTGCAGCTCATGGTGGTCGCCGTCATCATCGCGGGCGTGGTCGGATTCTTCGGCGAACTGTTCTTCCGCCTGTTCACGAATTTCAGCTGGAGCTCCGGCTCCGGCGGCTCGTGGTCGTCGGGCTCCTCCTCGTCACGATCGTCCTCGTCGTCGAGCGACAGCAAGAGTTCGGGCGGCGGCGCGGTGATCGTCATCATCATCGCGGTCGTGCTGATCGTGGTGGCCTGGCTGTTGTCTCAGGTGGTGAAGCTCGCGCTGTCGCGCTCGCGCGAATATCTCGCGGACGCAGGCTCCGTCGAGCTGACGAAAAACCCGGACGCCATGATCTCGGCACTGCGCAAGATCGAGAACCGCGGCGAGCTGCCGGGCGCAACCTCGGCAGTGATGGAGCTCTGCGTCGACAATCCGCGCGAGGGTTTTGCCGATTTGTTCGCGACCCACCCCTCGGTGCAGTCGCGGGTCGACGCGTTGGTCAAGTTCGCCGACGGCCATGATCCCGGCCCGCTGCCGCTTTCCGCCGACGAGGCCGAGGAGCCAGACACGCAAGCCGACCAGCAGGGCGTCCGACCGCCACCGCGCCAGGGGCCCTGGAACGACGTAGGCGGCGCGGCCAGTCCGCCGCCCCTGCCCGCACCCAGCTCCGCCGGAACCGCCAGCAGCAACCCGATAGGCAATCGAGTAAGCAATCCCTTGGGCAATTCCTTGGGTCCTTGGGGCCGCCATTGAGCGTGATTTGACGCCATGCCCGGCAGAATTCGTCGTGCTTGGGAAAAACGTCGGGAATTGCCGTAACTGGGCCCTGCGGAATTGAATTCTCCCTTGTTTCTGCCATGTTCGCGCCCAACAGCAGACTTGGGACATGTCTGCGACATCGATTTGGGGCCCATCCGATTGCAACCTCGCGATCGGGGGCGCGCGTTAGGGGACAGCAATGGCAAAGCCGGCAGTGGTTGTGGTGGGCGCGGACAAGGGTGGGGTCGGCAAGACCACGGTGTCGCGCACCCTGCTCGATTATTTTTCCGCCAACAACGTGCCGACGCGCGCCTTCGACACCGAATCGCCGCGCGGAACCCTGAAGCGCTTCCATCCTGACATCACCGAGATCGTCGACATGACGACGACGTCGGATCAGATGAAGATCTTCGATACGCTCAACGCGACGAGCCCGTCGGTCACCGTGATCGACGTCCGGGCCGGCCTGCTCTCGCCGGCGCTCGCCTCCTTGCGCGACATCGGATTCCTCGACGCCGCCAAGGCCGGCCAGATCACCTTTGCCGTGTTCCACATCCTCGGACCCTCGATCGCCTCGCTGGACGAGATCGCCGAGACCGCGGGCTTCATGGGCGGCGCGAAATATTTCCTGGTGAAGAACTTCATCAACGATACTCAGTTCTTCCAGTGGGATCAGTCGACTTACCAATCGTATTTCAACCGCATCAAGGACGCGACCGAGCTGACCATCCCCAAGCTCAACGAAATGGCCTATGAGCAGGTCGAGGTGTCCTCCGTCCCATTCCTGAAATTCGTCGCCAACAAGGGCGTCAACGACGAAGCCGCCAACTACTCCTTCGTGCTGCGTGGTTATGTCCGACACTGGCTGGCGAACGTCTGGAGTGAGTTCGATCGGATCCGGCTGACCGATATCGTCGGCTCGACGAAATCCGGGGCCCGCAACAGCGAAAAATAGTTGCGCAAGCCGGGCGGATACGGCTGGATTGGTCGCCAAGTTCGACTGATATAGCTATCGATGCCCGCAACGCCCCTCTACATCATTTGCTCGCCCCGCCCGCAGGTCGGCAAGACCCTGCTGGCGCGGCTTTTGAGCGAATTTTTGCTGCTCAAGAACGGCAACGTCGTGGCCTTCGACGTCAACCTGAAGGAGCCGTCGCTGCTCGACTATCTGCCAACGATCACCGAGACCGCCGACGTGATCGACACCTACGGCAAGATGCAGCTGATGGATCGCGTCATCGTCGATGACGGGCTTGCCAAGGTGATCGACCTCGGCTTCCACGCCTTTGACGAGTTCTTCAAGATGACGGAGGAGATCGGCCTGTTGAAAGAGGCTGCGCGCCGCCACGTCGCGCCGATGATCCTGTTCGTCGCCGACACCGACCGCGTCTCGGCCCGCGCCCACGAGATGCTGCGCGAACAGATCCCGCGGATCAACCTGATCACGGTGGACAACGAGCACATCGTGCGCGGCGAGCTGCCGGAAGCGATGGCCGGCGGCCGGCTGCTGCGCCTGCCGGCGCTGCCCGGATTCCTGAAGACCTATATCAGCCGCCTGAATTTCTCCTTCACCGGCTATCTTCGCCAGGAGAAGGATGCCTCGACCGAGCTGCACCAATGGACCCGGCGCAATTACCTCGCCTTCCGCGAACTCGAGCTCAGCCTGATCCTGCAACGGTCCTGAATATTTTACCCGGATAATATTGACGCCGAGCGACGTTGCGGTTACTGAGTGTACGCACCATCGTTCCTCAGCAAGGCCTCTTCACCGTGAGCATCGACCGTAAAGCAGCAATCGCCGCCTATAAGGAGCGGAAGACCGTTGCCGGCATCTACGTCGTCCGCTGCGCGGCCTCGGGCGAGGCCTGGGTCGGCCAAGCCTCGAACCTCGAGACAATCCAGAATCGCATCTGGTTCTCGCTGCGCCAGGGTAGCCACACCTGCCGTAGACTCCAGACTGCGTGGAACATGCACGGTGAGGCAGGCCTGACACTCGGCGAATGCGAGCGGCTGAAAGATGAGGCGAGCGACTATGTCAGGAATGCGCTCCTCAAAGAGCGCATGCTGCATTGGCTGTCGGAGCTAAAGGCCGAGCCGATCTGAACGTCGCCAGCCGTGCCGTGCCCTCAGTGCCCCTCGAACGTCATCAGCGTGCGCACCGGCACGTCCATCGCGCGCAGCTTGGCGGCGCCGCCGAGATCGGGCAGATCGATGATGAAGCAGGCGGCGACCACATTGGCGCCGATCTGGCGCAGCAGCTTCACCGCACCTTCCGCGGTGCCGCCGGTGGCGATGAGGTCGTCGACCAGGATCACACGCTCACCCGGCTGGATGGCGTCGACGTGCATCTCCATCTCGTCGATGCCGTATTCGAGAGAGTAAGCGATCCGCACGGTGGTGTGCGGCAGCTTGCCTTTTTTCCGGATCGGCACGAAGCCGGCCGAAACCTGGTGCGCCACCGCGCCACCGATGATGAAGCCGCGCGCTTCCATGCCAGCGACCTTGTCGATCTTGTTGCCGGCCCAGGGATTGACGAGTTCGTCGACCGCACGGCGGAACGCACGCGCATCTGCGAGCAACGTGGTGATGTCGCGGAACAAGATCCCGGGTTTCGGATAGTCCGGGATGGTGCGGACGCTCGCCTTCAGATCATGGTCAAAAGTCATGGTGCCTCTCAATCAGCGCGACGCATCCAGGCGGAACGCGTTCTCGACAATTCGTAAGCCCACCTCGCCGCTCAGCGACATCAGCGATTCCGGATGGAATTGCACGCCGGCGACCGGCAGGGTCTTGTGCTCGAGCGCCATGGCGACGCCGTCCTCGGTGCTGGCGGTGACGGATAGCACCTCCGGCATGCTGTCGCGCTCGACATACAGCGAGTGATAGCGGCCGATGACGATCTCGTTCGGCAGATTGCGCATCAGCCGCCCGCCACGTACCTGAACCCGCGAGGGCCGGCCATGGGCGGGATGCGTGAGCTGCCCGAGATCGCCGCCGAAATACTCGCCGATCGCCTGGACGCCGAGGCAGACGCCGAACACCGGCAGCTTGTCCTCCAGCGCCGCGTCGATGGTCTTCTTGATCCCAAAATCCTCGGGCCTGCCCGGCCCTGGCGACAGCACCAGCAAATCCCACCGCTTCTGCTTGAGCATGTCGAGCGCATGCACATGGCGGACCACGGTGACGTCGGCGCCGACCTGGCGGAAGTAATCGGCCAGCATATGGACGAAGCTGTCGTCATGGTCGATCAGCAGTACCCGCTTGCCGCTTCCGGTGGCGTCGGGCGCAAAGGCCGACAGCGGCTTCGGCGGATCGCCGCGCAGCGCCTGGAACAGGGCCGCGGCCTTGACCTGGCATTCGCGGTCCTCGGCGGCGGGATCGGAGTCGAACAAACAGGTGGCGCCGACGCGCACTTCCGCGAGGCCCTCCTTCATCCGGATGGTGCGAATGGTGAGGCCGGTGTTGATGCTGCCGTCGAAATTCACCGCTCCGATCGCGCCGGCATACCAGCGGCGCGGCGAGCGCTCGTGATCCTCGACGAACTGCATCGCCCAGAGTTTTGGTGCGCCGGTGACGGTGACGGCCCAGGCATGCGTGAGGAACGCATCGAGCGCATCGAAGCCGGGACGCAGCATGCCTTCGACATGGTCGACGGTGTGGAAGAGCTTTGAATAGGTCTCGATCTGCCGGCGCGCCAGCACCTTGATCGTGCCCGGGACGCAGACGCGCGCCTTGTCGTTACGGTCGACGTCGGTGCACATGTTGAGCTCGAACTCGTCCTTCTCGGAGTTCAGGAGCTGGCGGATCTGCTCGGCATCGCCGATCGCATCGGTACCGCGCGCGATCGTCCCCGAGATCGGGCAGGTCTCGACCCGGCGTCCGTCCGAGCGCACGAACATTTCCGGAGAGGCCGAGACGAGAAATTCGCCCTCGCCGAGATTCATCAGCGCGCCGTAGGGCGACGGATTGATGACACAGAGCCGCTGGAACACTTCCGCCGGCGAGCGGTCGCAGGGCTCGGCGAAGAGCTGCCCCGGCACCGCCTCGAACAGATCGCCACGCGCAAAGGCAGCGCGCGCGGTCTCGACAGTGGCCTGATATTCGCCGGGGGCGTGATCGGCAAAACCCTGGCGCGGTGTCTTGAGGTAGGGGCTCTCGGCGGTCTCGTGCGGCAGGCCCGCGGTGGACTTGCCCTTCCACGCGAAATCGTAAGTGAGCACGACGCCGCGGCCGGTGGCGCGGTCATAGGCGAGCAGGCGATCGGGGACGTAGAGCACGATGTCGCGCTGGTCGCTCTCGCGCGCGCGCTTCTGCACGAGGTCCTCGATCTGGAACACGAGATCGTAGGCGAAGGCGCCGAACAGGCCGAGCACGCCGTCGTCATTGGCGGAGAAAGCGGCGACGAGATCGCGCACCAGCGACATCACGCTGGCGCGCCGCGTGCGCTGGTCTTCGTCGATCGGGGCTTCGCCGCGGATGATATGACCGGCAAGGCGCGTCGGCGTCGTCTCGGAGATCACGACGCAGGGTTCGCGCAAGACGTCGGCGAGGAAGGCGATCAGCACCTCCCCGCGCGCGTTCAGCGCTTCCAGCTTGAAATTGACGCCGGTGGTCTCGAGCTTGAGCGGCGGATCGGAGAAGCCGAGGTCAAAACTCTCGTAGCGGCCGGGCACGGTCGTGCCCGACGACAGCACCACGCCGCGGCGGCGGTCGAGCAGGCTGACGAGATCGTCGAGCCGGTTGGCGCCGCCGGAAAACTGTTCCGCCACGCGCGTGATCGCAAGCCCCGCGCGGGTCACGTAGTCGCTTCGAGCCGGAAGGGCAAAGACGGTCCTGTTCATGGGGTCCTCTTACGAAACTTGTCGAGGGAACGCCACACAGGACAAACGATCAGGCCGCCGCACTGCGTGGGCGACCTCAGACGATTTTGGGAGAATAAATCGCACCGGCCACCTCTCAGGAGGTGCGCCACCAAAGACGGGATGGGCGGACGGCGGTGCTCATGGGCGGATACTCACCATGGCGCGGGGACGACGTCAAGGCTGGCTGGGCTGGCTGCTCAACGCCGATCACCACAGTCGTCCCGGCGAAGGCCGGGCAATTGCGCACCAGGCCGGGGCGACACTGAAATGGTAGCGCGACTGGCGCAGCACACCTACCCCAGATGCTTCCTGAAAAACTCCGTCGCCCTGCCCCAGGCGAGCTCGGCGGCTTCCCGGTCGTGCACGGCCTGGCGCTGCTCGTTGACGAAAGCGTGCTCGGCGTCATAGCGGAACAGCTCCAGCGACTTGCCGGCGGCCTTCATGGCCTTTTCGAAACCGTTGACCAGCTCCGGCGTGCACCAATCGTCCTTGTTGGCGAAATGGGCCTGAAGCGGGATCTTGACGTCGGCGGGCTTGGCCGCCTGCTCTGGCGGGATGCCGTAGAACACCACGCCGGCGGCGAGCTCCGGCACATGCACCGCGCCGATGATGGTGACGGCGCCGCCGAGGCAGAAGCCGGTCAGGCCCACCTTGGCGCCGTTGCGCGACAGATATTGCGTGGCGCCGCGCACCGTCTGCGTGGTGGCGTCCATGAAGTCGAGCGAGTTCATCTCTTTGCCGGCGGCGTCGGTGTCGTGATACGGCACCACCTTGCCCTTGTAGAGATCTGGCGCCAGCGCATCGAACCCGGCCAGCGCGAAGCGGTCGCAGAGGCCCTTGATCTGGTCCGAAAGGCCCCACCATTCTTGGATCACCACCACGCCCGGCGCGTTGCCGCGCGCGGCATTGGCGAGATAGCCCGATGCGTCCTTGCCGTCCGGGCGCTTGAAGGTGATGGTGGTTCCCATGGTGTCCTCCGACGAGTTTTTGGGGAGCGGTTGGCGGCATTTTGGCGTTTGAGCGGGCGATAGGCAATCGCGCCTAACAACACACTCTCGTGCCCAACAAAAAAGCCCCCTTGCGGGGGCCTCTTCATTCTCGCCTCGGGCCCCTCAGTGCGAGTCTGCCCAGACCTTCTTCTTGGTGAAGTACATCAGGCCGGCGAAGATGATCAGGAAGATGAACACCTGGAAACCGAGGCGCTTGCGCGCTTCCATATGCGGTTCGGCGGTCCACATCAGGAACGTGGTGACGTCCTTGGAATACTGCGCGACCGTGGTCGGCGAGCCGTCGTCATAGGTGACCTGGCCGTCGCTGAGCGGCTTCGGCATCTTGATGGCGTGGCCCGGGAAGTACTTGTTGTAGTAGGAGCCCTCCGGGATGGTCACACCTTCGGGCGCCTTGTCCTCAAAGCCCTGGAGCAGCGCCGAGACGTAGTCCGGACCCTGCTCCTGATACTGGGTGAAGAAGTCGACGATGAACATCGGGAAGCCGCGGCCGTAGGAACGCGCCTTGGTGATCAGCGACAGATCCGGCGGCGCCGCGCCGCCGTTCGCCGCACGCGCCGCCTGCTCGTTCGGGAATGGCGAGGGGAAATAATCCGCCGGCCGGCCCGCGCGTTCGAACATGTCGCCGGCGTCGTTCGGACCATCCTTGACCTTGTAGTCGGAGGCGAAGGCTGCAGCCTGCGCGACCGAATAGCCGGGACCGCCGGCTTCCGCGAGATTGCGGAAGGCGACGTAGGACAGGCCGTGACAGTTGGCGCAGACTTCCTTGTAGACCTTCAGGCCGCGTTGCAATGCGCCGCGATCGTACTTGCCGAACGGACCGGCGAACGACCATTTGTTGCCCGGCGGCTTGTCGCTGCCTTCGGAGGCGCGCGCGCTGTCGGCTGAGCCCGCAAACAACGCGCCCGCCAGCGCAAGCACGATCGCGCTCGACACCATCGGCGTCGACCTGCTCCCGGTTTTGGCCAGGACGGCATCCGAGATCGAGTTCGGCACCGGACGCGGCTTCTCGATCCGCGAGAGCAGCGGCAGCACGATCAGGAAGTAGGCGAAATAGCAGAACGTCAGGACCCGGCCGGCGATCACATAGATGCCTTCCGGCGGCTGCGCGCCGAGATAGCCGAGCAGGATGCAGACCGCGACGAAGATCCAGAAGAACTGCTTGGCCAGCGGACGGTACTTCGACGACTTCGTCCTGGCGGCGTCGAGCCAGGGCAGGAAGCACAGGATGATGATCGCCGAGAACATCCCGATCACGCCCGCGAGCTTGTTCGGGATCGAGCGCAGGATCGCGTAGAAAGGCAGGTAATACCATTCCGGCACGATGTGCGGCGGCGTCACGCCCGGGTTCGCCGGAATGTAATTGTCGGCGTCGCCGAGATAATTCGGCATGTAGAAGATGAACCAGGCGTAGAGCAGCATGAAGCAGGAGACGCCGAACATATCCTTGATGGTTGCATGCGGCGTGAACGGAACAGTGTCCTTTTCCGTCTTGGGCTCGACGCCATCAGGGTTGTTCTGGCCGGAGACATGCAGCGCCCAGACGTGGAGCACGACGACGCCCGCGATCAGGAACGGCAGTAGATAGTGCAGCGAGAAGAAGCGGTTCAGCGTCGGGTTGCCGACCGAATAGCCGCCCCACAAGAGCGTCACGATGCTCTCGCCGACATAGGGGATGGCGGAGAACAGATTGGTGATGACGGTGGCGCCCCAGAAGCTCATCTGGCCCCACGGCAGCACGTAGCCCATGAAGCCCGTCGCCATCATCAGGAGGTAGATGATGACGCCAAGGATCCACAGCACCTCGCGCGGCTCCTTGTAGGAGCCGTAATAGAGGCCGCGCAGCATGTGGACGTAGACAGCGACGAAGAACATCGAGGCGCCGACGGCATGCATGTTGCGCAGCAGCCAGCCGTAATTGACGTCACGGACGAGCAGCTCGACCGACTTGAAGGCGAGGTCGGCATGCGGCGTGTAGTGCATCGCCAGGATCACGCCGGTCAGGATCTGGATCCCCAGCATGAAGGAGAGGATGGCGCCGAAGGTCCACCAATAGTTCAGGTTGCGCGGGGTGGGATAGACCACGAAGGAGGAGTGCATGAGGCCGAGGATCGGCAGACGTCGCTCGATCCATTGCAGGGCCGGATTGCTCGGCTGGTAGTCGGATGGTCCGCTCATGATGCGATCCTGAGGAAATAATACGACGAGACGGCGCGAAGCTTCGGACGAGGGCCCGAAGCTCAGCCGATCTGGATTTTGGTGTCGGAAACGAACTGGTACGGCGGCACCGGCAGGTTCGCGGGCGCGGGCCCCTGGCGGATGCGGCCGGACGAATCGTACTGCGAACCATGGCAGGGGCAGAAGAACCCGTCGTAATTGCCTTCATGGGCGATCGGGATGCAGCCGAGATGGGTGCAGATGCCGATCACGACCAGCCACTGCTCATGGCCGGACTTGACCCGGGCCTCGTCGGACTGCGGATCGGGCAGGCTCGCCACGTTGACGGCGCGCGCCTCGTCGATCTGCTTCTTGGTGCGGTGGCTGATATAGATCGGCTTGCCGCGCCAGAACACCTTGATGTCCTGCCCCTCGGCAACCGGGCTGAGATCGACCTCGATCGGCGCACCAGCGGCGATGGTCGACGCATCAGGATTCATTTGGGAGATAAAGGGCCAGAGCGCGGCTGCGCCCCCTACTGCTGCAGCTGCCCCCGTTGCAACGAATAAGAAATCACGGCGTGTCGGATGGTCCGCCGAAGACGCTGTCGTCACGATTCCAACCCTTTCTTCTTATGCAGCCGGCGGAACCGCTCCGGGAGCCCCCAAGGTCCCCGGAACAGCCTGCCGGCGCCCGCGGCCCCCCGCGGCGGCAGAACTTCGCGTGCCCCCACCAAAACAAGGCGAAAACAGCAGTCCAGAATCGTTCTATTGGCACCCTTGCCGGGCGAGCGCAAGCCCGCTATCGGCGCGGGAGCGTGCAATGCACGAATTCCGCGGCCAGCGATGTTTTATTGAGACATTTCCGGCCCGCACCGAACCCGGCACCGCCCATGCAGATAGCGCTTTTCCAACCCGACATCCCCCAGAACACCGGCACGATTCTCAGGCTCTGCGCCTGTCTGGGCATGGCCGCCCATATCATCGAACCGGCGGGCTTCCCGGTCTCCGACCGGCATTTCCGCAGGGCGGGAATGGACTACCTCGATCAGGTCAGCATCGTCAGGCATGACTCCTGGTCAAAGTTCGAGCAATGGCGGGCGGCGCAAGGCGCTCGCCTGCTGCTGTTCACCACCAAGGGGGCGACCGACTACCGCGATTTCCGTTACCAGACGGCGGACATCCTGCTATTCGGGCGCGAGAGCGCCGGCGTCACCGAGGCGGTGGTCGAGGCGGCGGACGCGCGGCTGGTGATCCCGATCGCTCCGGGGCTGAGGTCGCTCAATGTCGCCATGACCGCGGCGATGGCCGCAGGCGAAGCGCTAAGGCAGCTCCGGAACCCGCAAGTTTGAGATGTTGAGGAGAGACGGTTGAGTTACGCGGTCAAGGAAATCTTCCTGACCTTGCAAGGCGAAGGCGCCCATGCCGGGCGCGCGTCCGTGTTTTGCCGTTTTGCCGGCTGCAACCTCTGGAGCGGGCGCGAGGCCGACCGTCAGGAGGCCACTTGCAAATTCTGCGACACCGATTTCGTCGGCACCAACGGCACCCTCGGCGGTCGCTATGGCTCGGCCGCGGAACTCGCAGACACCATCGCCGCGCAATGGACAGCCTCCACCGCCAACCGCTATGTGGTGCTCACCGGCGGCGAGCCACTGCTCCAGGTCGATACCGCGCTGGTCGACGCGCTCCATGCCCGCGGCTTCGAGATCGGCGTCGAGACCAACGGCACCATCGCCCCGCCCGAGGGGCTCGACTGGATCTGCGTCAGCCCAAAGGGCGGCAGCGATCTGGTGGTCCGGCGTGGCCACGAACTGAAGCTGGTCTATCCGCAGCCGCTCGCCATGCCGGACGCCTTCGCGGATCTCGCCTTCGAGCGCTTCTCGTTGCAGCCGATGGACGGGCTCGAGGTCGCCCAAAACACCGCGGGCGCCATCGACTATTGCCTCAATCATCCGCAATGGCGGCTCAGCGTGCAGACGCATAAGTCGCTTGGTATCAGATAGGATTGGTTTTCGAACAGATGTGGGAATTGACGAAATCGTTTCGCTTCGAGGCGGCGCACTCATTGTCGGGAACGACATTCGGCGCGGCCAGCGAAGAGATCCACGGCCACTCCTTCCGCGCCGAGGTGACGCTGCGCGGCACGCCCGATCCCAAAACCGGCATGGTGGTCGATCTCGGCCTGGTCCAGCGCGCCATCGAGGATGTGCGCATGACGCTGGATCACAAGTACCTCAACAAGATCGAGGCGCTGGGCACACCGACGCTGGAAAACCTCTCGCGCTTCGTCTGGGAGCGGCTGGCTCCTATCGGCAAGCTCACCCGCGTCAGCATCCACCGCGACAGTTGCAACGAGAGCTGCACCTATTACGGTCCGCAGGGCTGACGAAATGACATCCACATTGGACCCGAGCTTGATCGAAGACCGCAAGACGCGCGCACGCGCCTGGTTCGAAGCCTTGCGCGACGACATCTGCGCGAGCTTCGAGCGGCTGGAGGACGATGCCCCCGAGAGCCTTTATCCCGGTGAGGCCGGCCGCTTCAAACGCACACCCTGGCAGCGCACCGATCATACCGGCGCGGCCGGCGGCGGCGGCGTGATGTCGATGATGTCCGGCCGCCTGTTCGAGAAGGTCGGCGTGCATTGCTCCACCGTGCACGGCGAATTCGCACCAGAGTTTCGCGCGCAAATTCCGGGCGCGGCGGACGACCCGAAGTTCTGGGCCTCCGGCATCTCGCTGATTGCGCATCTGCGCAATCCGCACGTGCCGGCGGTGCACATGAACACGCGCTTCGTCGTCACCACCAAAGCCTGGTTCGGCGGCGGCGCCGATCTTACGCCGGTGCTCGACCGCCGGCGCACGCAGGACGATGCCGATAGCATCGCCTTCCACGCCGCAATGAAACAGGCCTGCACCCAGCCGAACGGCATCGCCGATTACGACAAGTACAAGAAGTGGTGCGACGAGTATTTCCACCTGCCGCACCGCAAAGAGGCGCGCGGCATCGGCGGCATCTTCTACGACTGGCACGACAGCGGCGACTGGGACGCTGACCTCGCCTTCACCCGGGATGTCGGCCGCGCCTTCCTGAAGGTCTATCCCGACATCGTGCGGCGCAATTTCGCGACAAGCTGGACCGCGGAGGATCGCGAGGAGCAATTGATCCGGCGCGGCCGCTATGTCGAGTTCAACCTGCTCTACGACCGCGGCACCATCTTCGGTCTCAAGACCGGCGGCAATGTGGATTCGATCCTGTCGTCGCTGCCACCGGTGGTGAAATGGCCATGACGACGATGAAGCCCGCGATGAGACCGCTGCCGCGCGCCATGCTGATCGACATGGACGATACCATCCTGTCGGCCTATGCGCGGCCCGAGATCGCCTGGAACACGATCACAGCGGAGTTCGCCGAGGAACTCGCGCCGCTGCCGCCGCAACTGGTCGCGAGCACCGTCCTGGCCTTCGCGAAGAATTTCTGGGCCAATGCGGACGCTTCCTGGCGGATGAAGCTCGCCGAGGCCCGGCATCTCACCGTCAAGGGCGGTTTCGCCTCGCTCGCGGCCGCCGGTCATCGCGCCCTGCCCGACGACCTCGCCATTCGCCTGGCCGACCGCTTCACCGCCTATCGCGAGGAGGAGATGTTCGTCTTCCCCGGCGCGCATGACGCTATCGACAGGCTCAAGGCGCTCGGCATCAAGCTCGCATTGGTGACCAACGGCGCCGCGGACACCCAGCGCGCCAAGGTCGAACGCTTCGAGCTGGCGCACCGCTTCCACCACATCCAGATCGAGGGCGAGCACGGTTTCGGCAAGCCCGAGGAGCGTGCCTATCTGCACGCGATGGAGGCGCTCGGCGTCACCGCCAAGGACACATGGATGATCGGCGACAATCTGGAATGGGAAGTCGTGACGCCGCAGCGTCTCGGCATCTATGCGATCTGGATCGACGTGCATGGCGACGGCCTGCCCGAAGGCACGATCGTCAAGCCCGACCGCATCATCCGCTCGCTGACAGAACTGGTGCCGGACTGACTGCAATCGGGGTGCGCAAACAAAAACGTCGAAAACAACCCCATGCACAGTAGACGGCCGCAGCAAAATCAAGGACTTGCGGCAAGCGCAAACTGCGGATCTGACGAAATCATTTGCGCCGTCGGGCAAAACAGGCGCATGGTGTCATGGTCGCGACGCACGGGACGGAAGAGCCCTTGTGCCATCCATCGAACAGGCACCATTGCCTCTCGTGATGGGATCGCTCCGGCCTAAAGCTCTCTGATCGACGTTTCAGCAGTCTGGCCGGCGGATGCGCGCTACCGCAACACATCCACTGACCGAGTAGCCCGTGATCGGCATGTCATGCCGGTTTGCTAGCTTCGCCGTCAATCAACCCGAAAGGACCATCCATGGAACTAAAAGCCGGCGATATCGTCATGCTGAAATCCGGCGGGCAGCCGCTCACCGTCGCGGACGTGAAGGGCGAGGACGTGATCTGTCTCTGGATGGGCGCGGAGGGCGATCTGTTTCGCGAGACGCTCCCGCTTGCGGTGCTCGAGCACCTGGAAGAGCTCGACGACGAAGACGAGGATGAAGACGACGAAGACGAGGAGTAAGCGCGGCTGAGGCCGCGTCCTCATTAGGTCGGGGTGCTCGGCTCCGCCCAACTTGGTGTCCGCTCCTCTGTCCATATCGGCACGAGAGCGGACATCGCTGGATGCTCGAACGTCAATCCAACGGAACGTTCAAACTGGTCCCTTTGGTGATGATGCCGCCACGGTTACCGATCTCGATCGAGCCATAGCGCTGCTTGAAGCAATCGGGCAACGGCCGGTCGCCTTCCATGCTGAGCCAAAGGCGCAATAAATGACGCTTCTGGCCTGCATCGGGCCAATCGCGGAATCCGGTCCGGTCATGCAGCAAGGCATGATTGTAAACGAACTGCATGTCGCCCGGCTGAAGCCGCATGCCGAAATGCAGCGCGGGATCATTTGCGAGCGCGTCAAAAAGATCGAGCGCCTCGACGTGAGCCGGCGTCAGTCTCGGCGCATCGCGAAAGCGCTGCGCACTATCGATATATTGGCGCTGATAAAACCCGGTCAGGAACCCCGCATGCCAATTCAGCACCGGGATTTCAAGATATGGCTTTTCGTTCTCCGGCACCTCGCCTCGTCGGTCCGTCGCGATCGGATCAAACAAGAGAGCGGCAAGGTCGGGACGTCTGTCAAACATCTCGTTGTAGATTGTCGTCGTACTGACAAGGAGAGAATCCCCTCCCTCCCTCGCCTCGCGAATGCATAACAATCCAACCACGTCGGACGAATCCGTGTGGAATGTTTGCCGTTCCGAGGTTTGATAAATTCGGGTGTTCGGATCCTTAGCATCGGCGCCGGTGTCACGGACGTGACCGAGAATGTGGCCCGCTGCATTCTGAGACCGCGCCGATCCAAGATGGGCGCCCACTCCGCAAAAGATCGTAGCGGCAAACTCCTGACTGTATTTTGCCACCGGGAGGCCGCGGATCACTTCGAAGCCAATGCCTACCAGGAGCTTCTTCTTGAGATCTTCCAGGTGCGCGCCGAGATGGGGAAGCGGAAAGCTTTCCTTCGTGATCTCGGCGATTTTTTTGTTTCTGCCAAGATATGTTTCAGCCACGCCCTCGAGTTCGGCGATTTCGCCGGCAGCAAGCGATATCAACCATCGATCGGGATTGGCTTTCATCTCAGCGCCCTCCCAGGCGGACGGGATATCGACCTTCCCTGAAGGGCGATGGATCCCGCTGGGCACTGAGACCACATTCATGGTGTTGGTTCCTGAGGGAGATTGAACGTCAGACATCGGCGCGGACGATCGACGATATTGTGCCGACCGCTTGTTTGCAACTTGGCTGAGGCGCAGCCCTGAGCCGAGTGCATCGCCGCCGACAACGGGTGCGCTCGCTTGACGAGATCCGTTCCGGGCAGTTGGCGATCCGCTTCCGCCAAGGGGATCGGTTAACAAACATGGCCTCTCGTGCGATCGATCAAAGCCCGGGAAAAAATGGCATCAGCCGGAACGTTCGCGAAGCTGGCTGAGTTAAAAGCCATACGCGTCGCGCTGTGGTCATAGCCGCACCGCGCGCCCGATAAAGGCCCTGCACGAAGCGAAACCTACTCTGCGGCGTGCTTCGCAGCACGGCCGCGCGAGGATCGCGATGTACACGACGGCGATATACGATGAGCTGAGGCAGATCGAGCGCGACGTCGTCGAAGGAGAACGCCGGCTCGCCGAGCAGGAGGCGCTGATCATCGAAATGAAGCGCCAGAACGAGGACACAACCAAAGCTGAAGGCGAACTTGAACGGATGCGCATGGAGCAGCGAGGTCGCGATCAGGATCGGCAACGTCTGCTCTCACGGCTGCAACCCTGAACAACTGCTCCCCATCAGGCTGATCCGCCAAAGGCGTCGCGTTCCTGAGCCGTGGCTACGGTGACAGTTGCCATTTTCGGTCAATGACGATGCAGCGGTTCAGATCAGCAAATCATGATGCGCAGGTAGAATCGCTTGGTGCGGGCTGTTGGTGCCGTGATCGTCCGCGTGTCCGTTCAGTGCATGAGGGACGAGCTTGACGTTGAACCCGAGGCCTTCTTCCTGACCGGGCGGAACGTGCGCATCCAGCGGATGATTGAACTCTTTCAGTCCGACTATCTCGACGAAAGCAGAAGGAGCTACGCCGCTATCGAACCGGAATACCGGTCCCTGGTCTGCGCCGCCGGTTTCGAACGCAGCCTTGGCCGCGTGTGCGTCGTCTGCGATTGCTGCAGATTGCGCAGCGTGCTGCGAGTTACCGTGGTCCACGGTGGCTGGTTCTGCTGTCTTCACGGTCCCCGCAGCCTGCGAAGCCGAAGAGGGATGCTCGGCGCCATCGCCGGCGCCGTTGCCCGGTTTGCCTCCGTGTTCCGTCGATTCCGTGCTTGCCGCCTTTGCAGATCCTGGCTCCGAAGCGCGTTGCGAGTTGCCGTGGCCCGCGCTGGCGGGCGTTGCGGCGGCCGGATCGATCGCTGCTCCGTCCAGCGGGCTTGCAGCGGCTGAGTGCCCGGATTTTCCGTGTTCCGCGCCGTCTGGTTCTGCCGTTGTCGCTGGTGTTTGCGCGCCTTCGGAAGCCGAAGCGTGATGCTCGCCACCACGGTCGGCGGCGTTGCCCGCTTTGGAGCCAGCTCCAGTCGATTCGCTGGCTGCCGCCTTCGAAGATTCTGGTTCTGAAGCGTGCTGCGCATTGCCGTGACCCGTGCTGGCGGCCGTTGCGGCGCCCGGATCGATCTCGGTTGCGTCTGGTGCGTTTGCAGCGGTTGAGTGCCCGGATTTGCCGTGTTCCGCGCCGTCTGGTTCTGCCTTCTGCGCTGCCCCTCCCTGAGCCTCCGGGTCCTTAGTGTGATGCTCGGCGCCATTGCCGACGCCGTTGCCGGGTTTGCCCCCATCTTCCGTCGACCCCGTGCTTGCCGCCTTTGCAGATCCTGGCTCCGATGCGTGCTGCGGGTTGCCGTGGCCTGCACCGGCGGCTATCGCGGCGCCCGGATCGATCTCGCCTGCGTCTGGTGCGTTTGGGGCGGCGGAGTGCCCGGATTTGCCGTGTTCGGCGCCGCCTGGGTCGGCCTTCTTCGCTGGCCCTCCCGGAGCTTCCGAAGCCGAAGCGTGATGCTCGGCGCCATTGCCGACGCCGTGGCCCGCTTTGGAGCCAGCTTCAGGCGATTCGTCGGCTGCCGCCTTTGCAGACCCCGGCTCCGAAGCGTGCTTCGAGTTGCCGTGACCCGCGTCGGCGGCCGTTGCGACGTCCGGATCGGTCTCGGCTGCGTCCGGTGCTTTTGCAGCATTTGAGTGCCCGGCTTTGCCGTGTTCCGCGCCGTCTGGTTCTGCGTTCTTCGCTGACCCTCCTGGAGCGTCCGAGGCCTTATCGTGATGCTCGGCGTCATGGCCGACGCCGTTGCCCGGTTTGGAGCCAGCTTCAGTCGATGGGTCCGAAGCGTGCTGCGAGTTGCCGTGCCCCGCGCTGTCGGCGGTTACGACGCTGGGTTGGCCGATCTCGTTGGGCCCCGTCGACGAAACGCCGTTGCCCGCATTGATCGGACCATTGTTCGATGCGACATTTGCCGCTGCCGGGGCCGTCGCGCTATGAGCAAGCTCGATGGATGATGCGTGAGCCGACGCGGCAGACGCACCATCGCTCTCTTCCGTTGCATCCGCCGACGCGTCGCTGGAGCTTCTGAGCCTCGTCGACGTCCCCAAGCCGGTCCGGGCCTGCCCGAAATGGAAACCCGAGCCGTTGTTGGCCAGAAGGGCCCAGGCTCCAGCCGTCCCGAGCGTGCTCTCGCTCCCCTCGATACTGGTTTGGACATGATCCTTCGTCAGAGCGGCCTCATCGGTTGCGATCGCCGGTATCAGCGCGGCTTCGAGCTGCTCCAAGGTGGTCGCAACAGCCGCGCCATCTGGCTCGGAGCCGACATCCGCCTCCGCAACGGCCACGATCCCCTCGAGATGGATTTCCAGCAGGCCGCGATCGCCGATATCAAGGATATGATCGGTCGCATTCACATAGACGATCGTCTCGTTGCTTGCGGAGTCGTAGACCCAGGCGAGTGTATGTGGCGGTATAGACTTGGTTGCCGCCGTCATGTGCAGCCAGGCAAGCGCTCCGAAAGCCGCAAGATTGATCCTGCCCGGCCCAGATGCGAAATCGAACACGGCGTCGGAAGAGGTCGACTTGAACTGGTTAGACTCGGAGTCAATCGGGGAGCGATAAACAATTTTTTCAACGTCGCCGCCCCCGCCGACACCGGCATCGTGACCAGGGTCCGCGCCAACAAATTTATGGAGATTGTCACCCGCATCGCCCGGGCCCTTTTCGCCCAGAGCGCCTTCAGCGAGGTTGCCGTTTCCAGTGGTCACAGCGGCGAAAGACAGGCGGACATCGTGCGAAAGGAAACCCGGGGCTGAATTGTCGGCATGATTGGCGGCAGCATGGGTGATCGCGGCCAGTTTTGTGGTCGCACTCTCTTCAGTGACGGCCAGGATGCTGTCGATCGACGCTTGACGAAGGTCATGCGCGTGGGCGGCGAGATGGGGATCCTCCAGTGCGTAGATCAACGCACCGGTGAGAATAGCAAAGTTGCCATACCCTCCATGCATCGACATCGCATTGGAAAGAAGCCGCGGGAATTGATGTTCCGGGGCCGGGTCAACTCCGACCTGTATGTCGTTTGCTCCTCGCAGTAAGGGCACGGGAAGATCGGGCGCGCCCGATCCAGCAGGAGCGTGGTGCGTCCACGCTTTCGCGCCCCCGGATTGCTCGGCCGCGCGTAGCGCTTCCATTGCCGCCGCCGGGTTGGTGATTTGGGCGGCCTTGGCGAACAAGTCTCTCTGGGCCTGCGTGGGCGGCTCGCCGGATTCCCAGACGACGAGGTGCCGGAGAATCCCTTTTTTCCAGGGCTCGTACCCCGCGTGCTCGTCCACGTGGCCGACGCCGTTCTCATCCGGGAAGATGTCGTTCGCTTCCGACGCCTTGAGTTCGTCCGCAATTGCGAGCGCCAGAAATGCCAGGGAGAGCGCGGCCAGGCCGGAGGGCCGTTGCAGCAATGCGATGGTCGCGAGCACAGTTCTGTTGGTGATCTCGAGCTTCTGGAAAATATTGTACAGGTGGACCTTGACCGTCCCGTCGGAAACGTTGAGCTGACGCGCGATCTCCTTGTTCGACATTCCTTCCGCCACGAGTCGTGCGATTTGACGTTCCCGTTGCGTCAACAGCTCCAGCATCCTTTCGACTTTGCTATCGCCGTCCGCCTCCTTGCCGGGTGCGGAGAGATCGGACTTCTCCAGTGCCACGCCGCTCTTCGTCATCAGCCGCAGCGATCGCAGCATCGTGGCGGGAGAGGCATACTTCGAAATTGCGCTGCAGGCGCCGGCTGTGATGGCTGAAGTCAGATCGTGGTCGGTATCGGACTCGGTGAAGAACACCAGGCGCGTGGAGAGCTTCTCCGCCTTCACAATCGCGAGGATCTCGGAGACCGTCAGATCCGGCACCTTGTCGGCAAGAAGCGCGACGTCAGGTGTCAGCTTCCGAATTGCTTCGAGGCAGCTTGTCCGATCGCTGGACGATGCGACAACGTCGAAGTCCGGCTGCGTCCCGAGGACCGACCTCAGTCCCTGCAGAACGATCGGCTGTGGATCGACGATCACGAGCCGGATGGGCTTGAGTATCCCCTGCCTGGCGGACGTGTCCAACATCGACTTTGGCCCTCGGCCCGGTCCCCTATGTCGTTCGCCATATGGCCGTGCCCGGGTGGGATATTAAAATCAAAAAAGGCCTGGCGGTTCCAGAGCCTGACCCAGATTTGGACGCGATGCGAGTGAAAAATATGTCCTTTGACCCGATGGCCGTTGCGGTCGACTGGCTTGATGCCTATCGCGCGGGCGATATCGAAGCGATTTTGGAACTTCATGCCGAGGACGCCGTGGTCCACTGCGGCTGCGCCGGCGGCCAAACCATCACCGGCCGCGAAGCACTTCGTGCCTATTGGGTCGATCACCTCCGGAAATATCCGGCAGGCACGTTGGATGATCTCAATCCCTGGCGCAACGACGGCACCATTATCTCGTACCTCACCAGTGCTGGCGTCATGAGTGCACTTTTGGCATTTGACGCCGCCGGCAGGATCAAGGAACTGGACTGCAGTCCCTCACACTAGACCCGCGGCGTGAACCAAACTGGCAGCGGGACAGCGCCACATCCGATTGATTAGATGAGCTGCCTCGCCCCAGCCGAGATCATCACTACGCCGCCGGTGATCACCGCGACGTCGAGGATCGCGGTGTGGATGTGCACCGGCATCCGCTCGACGAAGGCTTTTGCCAGGAACGCGCCGGGGATTGCGATTGCTCCGATCAGCAGCGCAAAGGCGAGCACCTGTGCGGTCACGGCGCCGGCGAGGCCGAACACCGAGATCTTGATGAGGCCGGTGCCGAGCGAGATCATGGCATCGGTCGCGATCACGGCCGCGCCTTCCAGGCCCGCGGCCATCAGCAGCGACAGCAGGATCACGCCGGAGCCGGAGGTGCCGCCGACCAGCACGCCATAGCCGACCGAGCCGGCCGCAAGCCCAGTGTCGCCGATCTTGACCTGGCGGCGGCGGAGCACACGGCGCAGCGGCACGCTCAGGATCAGCATGGAGCCAATCACCAGCGCCGCGCCCGCATTGGTCAGCCGTGTGTAGCCGTAGGCACCAAGCGCTGTCGTCAGTGCCGCACAGGCCAGCACGATCAGCGCGCGGCGGCGATCGGCATAGCGGAGATAGGCGAGCGCGCGGCTGGAATTGGTGAAGATCGCGGAGATCGCGATGATCGGCACCACCGGTTCGGCGCCGACGAGAGGCACCAGCACCAGCGGCATCAAGGCGCCGGTGCCGTAGCCGGCGAGACCACCGATAATCGAAGCAAACAACGCCATCAACGCGACCAGCAGGAGCTGAAAGATCGAGATGTCGGCGAAGCCTGAGACGATGGTCACGTTCTCTCATCGCGGCTGACGCGTGCCGCAGCTTGATCGGCGATGGAAGCGAGTGCGGCTTCCTCTAGGGGAAAATCCGCCGCAAGCCAAGCGTCCTCCGCGAGCGTCAACACATGTCCGAGCGAGGGTCCTTCCGCCATGCCGCGCGCGATGAAGTCGGCGGCGCGAAGCGGAAATTTCGGCGCAGTCCAGCGCTGCGGCAGCTCGGCGAGCGCACGCCATCGCGACGAGCCGACGTCACCGCCGGCTCTCGCCCAGCCCAGCAACACGCGATCGTGATAGCGATCCGCACCGAGCCGGTAGAGCAGCCGCCGCGCATCGGCTTCGTCCTTGGTGGCCAAGCGCCACCAGCGGTGCCCCATCGAATCCAGCGCCTTGGTTTCCGCATTGGAGAGCCTCAGGCGCGTGGCGACGCGCTTGGCGTCTTCAGTCACCGCGATCGCCAGCGCGGCGAGGCGCCGCGTGCTGCTTGCGGTGAGGCCGAGCTCGCGCTCGATCACGATCATCGCCGCGAGCGGTCCGGTGTAGACCACGCCGCCGGTCAGCGCCTGCAGCAATCCGCCATCGGCCATCGCAAGCGCGGCGGCGGACGCGCCGGGAGCGACCAGAAGCTTCAGCGTCTCCATGCGCAGCCGCTCGGCCGAGAGGCTCGCGAGGCCGGCGCGTCCCCGGATGCAGGCGACATAGCCGTCGCGGTCGGGATCGCCGGCGCCGAAGGCGGCGTGGATGCGGAAGAAGCGCAGGATGCGCAGGAAATCCTCGGCGATGCGCTGGTCGGGATCACCGATGAAGCGCACGCGCCGCGCGGCCGCATCCGCGATGCCTCCGACGTAATCGTGGACGACGCCGTCGGCATCGACCGAGAGCCCGTTCATCGTGAAGTCGCGGCGCTCGGCGTCCTTCACCCAGTCGCGGCCGAACGCGACCTTGGCCTTGCGGCCGAAGGTCTCGGTATCCTCGCGCAACGTCGTGACTTCGTAAGGTTGCCCGTCGATGACGAGGGTGACGGTGCCGTGGTCGATGCCGGTCGGCACAGCCTTGATGCCGGCAGCTTTGGCGCGCCGCATCACCTCGTGCGGGAGCGCCGTGGTCGCGATGTCGATGTCGCCGGGGACGAGGCCGAGCAGCGCGTTGCGCACGGCGCCGCCGACAACCCGCGCCTCCTCGCCATCCGCATTGAGCAATTGCAGGACGCGCGCGGTGCCACCCGAAATCAGCCAGGGCGCATCGGCGAGCATGGGCACCGCGCTCATCGGCCGGCCCTATCTTTCCACGCCCGGCACGAGCTTGCCGTTCTCGACATGGGCGGGGACATAGGTCGAATCCGGTGCGGCGCCGGAGAAATGCGCAAAGCCGATCAGCCCGGCGATCACCAGCACGAGCGCCGCCAGCATGAGACGCGCGACGATGGTGATCGGCCAGGACGATTGCACGAACAGGCCGGAACGCGTGGCGGCCAGGAACAGCGCATAGACGGCAAAGGGAACGAGGAAGATTCCGATCTCGGTCAGGATCGGCCGAATCATGACGAATAGATCCGCTCATAGAGCACACGGAGCATGCCGGCCGTCGCGCCCCAGATGTAGCGTTCGGCAAACGGCATCGCGTAGTAGGACCGCTCCATGCCGCGGAATTCCTTGCTGTGCACCTGGTGGTTGGCCGGGTTCATCAGGAAGGATAGCGGCACTTCGAACGCATCATCAACCTCGGAATGGTTGATCGTCAGCTCAAAGCCCGGGCGCACCCTGGCCACCGTCGGCAGGATGCGGAAGCCGAAGCCGGTGCCGTAGAGATCGAGATAGCCGATCGGCTCGACGAAGTCGCGCGACAGCCCGACCTCCTCCTCGGCCTCGCGCAGCGCCGCATCGAGCGGCGAGCGGTCGGTTGCGTCGATCTTGCCGCCGGGGAATGCGATCTGGCCGGCATGGTCGTTCAGATGCGCCGAACGCTGCGTCAGCAGAATTGTCGGCTCGGGATGATCGACCACCGCGATCAAGACCGCCGCCGGCCGCACCGGCTGCTCGCGCGCGATGATCTCGAGCATCTTGTCGGTGCCGGGATCGCCCGAGGCCGGAATGATGTTGGGATCGTAGAGGCCGGGCGGAACGTCGAAGCCGAGCCGCGCGGCGGAGCGGGCGAAGAAATCCGCCGCACCGATCACGGCGGGATCGTTCCTGGAGATAGGCTTGTTCAAAGCGCGGCCCTCACCTGCTCCGCATCGGCCATGGCGAAGAACTCGCCGGCCGACTCGACACCGAACATCGGCTGGCCATCGACCATCCGCTCCTCACCCATGTCAACCAGATCGTAATAGAGCGCGCGGGTGACCTTGGCCCAGAGCTCGGCGCGGATATGCAGATAGGGCGTCAGCCCGCCGTCCTTGGCCTGCTCGAAGCGCAGCCGGTGCGCCGCATCGCAGGTGACCCAGTCGTCGACATTGGTGCGGAAGCGGAGCACGCGATGGTTGGCATCGCCGTCCTTCTGCATCTCGACCGCCATGAACGGCGCGTCGTCGACGCGAATGCCGACCTTCTCCACCGGCGTGACGAGGAAATGCTTGTCGCCTTCGCGCTTGAGGATGGTCGAGAACAGGCGAACCAAGGCATGACGGCCGATTGGCGTCCCCAAATAGAACCAAGTACCATCTGACGCGATTCGAATGTCGAGATCGCCGCAAAACGGCGGATTCCACAAATGCACCGGAGGCAGGCCCTTTTTGGCGCCTTCGGCATCGGCAGCAGTTTTGGCAGCGGCAGTCAGCCCCTCAAGACCGCGATCGGCGCTCTGCCCTTGGTTCGCCATGGTTTGCCCTGACTTTGTCATTTGGCACGATCGGTCATTTGGCACGATTGGTGCAGGTTTACGTTGTATCCGGGTACTCGGTTCCACCCCGCATTCGTCCGGTGTGGAGGTCGCCACTTCGTGATGCCCTACATATCCCTAAGCCGATAAGGTGGGGATAGGTTAATTCAACGAATACATGGCCTTCCTGCAAGTCTAGCATAGGGCCCACGTCTTGAGTTGAGGACGTGATGACATGACGACGCAAGCGAGCTGCATGGCAGGCTGAAGGAGCTAACGGATGGCGGAGAGTGTCGAGAAGCTCGAAGACGGAATCGTCCGTTCGGCCGAGCAGGTGTCGAGCCAGATTCGCGCGGCAAAGGATGCGATCGCGTCCGTCATCTTCGGCCAGGATCGCGTGATCGAGAACACGCTGGTCACCATCCTCTCCGGCGGCCATGCGCTGTTGATCGGTGTCCCCGGTCTGGCCAAGACCAAGCTGGTCGAGACGCTCGGCATCACCCTCGGCCTCGATGCCAAGCGCATCCAGTTCACGCCCGATCTGATGCCGTCGGACATTCTCGGCGCCGAAGTGCTGGACGAGAGCACCTCCGGCAAGCGTGCCTTCCGCTTCATCTCCGGCCCGGTGTTCGCGCAACTGCTGATGGCCGACGAGATCAACCGCGCCAGCCCGCGCACGCAGTCGGCGCTGCTGCAGGCGATGCAGGAGCAGCACATCACCGTTGCCGGCGCGCGTCACGATCTGCCGAAGCCGTTCCACGTGCTCGCCACGCAAAACCCGCTGGAGCAGGAAGGCACCTATCCGCTGCCCGAAGCCCAGCTCGACCGTTTCCTGATGGAGATCGACGTCGACTATCCCGACCGCGACGCCGAGCGCCGCATCCTGTTCGAGACCACCGGCGCCGACGAGACGCTGGCGAAGGGCTCGATGACACCTGATGCACTCATCACCGCGCAGCGACTGATCCGGCGCCTGCCGGTCGGCGATTCCGTGGTCGAGGCGATCCTGTCGCTGGTGCGCTCGGCCCGTCCGGGTCCGGACGGCGGCGACACCAGCAAGTTCATCGCCTGGGGACCGGGCCCGCGCGCCAGCCAATCGCTGATGCTCGCGGTGCGCGCTCGCGCGCTGATCGACGGCCGCCTCGCGCCCTCAATCGACGACGTGCTCGACCTCGCCGAGCCCGTGCTGAAGCACCGCATGGCGCTGACGTTCCAGGCGCGCGCCGAAGGCCGCACGATTCCGGACGTGATCCGGCAATTGAAGACACGGATCGGTTGATGGCGACGGAGAACGGGCACACAGCAAAGGAGGTCATCGCGATCCGACGTGCCGATGGCGAAAGCCGTACGCTCGCCGCTTCGCTGCCGCGCCTGGTGCTCGAGGCCCGCCGTATCGCCGCCAACGTCATCCACGGCCTGCACGGCCGCCGCCGCGCCGGGTCTGGCGAAAATTTCTGGCAATACCGCCGCTTCGTCTCCGGCGAACCGTCGCAGAATGTCGACTGGCGGCGCTCGGCGCGCGACGATCTCCTCTATGTCCGCGAGCTCGAATGGGAAGCCTCGCATACGGTCTGGATCTGGCCCGATCGTTCGCCCTCGATGGCGTTCGCGTCAAAGCAGGCGCGTGAATCCAAGCTCGAGCGGACGCTGATCGTCGCCTTCGCGCTGGCCGAGCTGCTGGTCTCCGGCGGTGAACGCGTCGGCATTCCCGGGCTGATGGCACCGACCGCGAGCCGCAGCGTCATCGACAAGATGGCGCAGGCGATGCTGCATGACGATGCCGATCGCTTGAGCCTGCCGCCCTCCTTCGTGCCCGCGGCGCTGGCCGAGACGATCGTGCTGTCGGACTTCTGGTCGCCGCTCTCCGAGATCAGGACCACGCTCGCCGGCCTGTCCGGCTCCGGCGCGCATGGCACGCTGGTGCAGGTCGTCGATCCCGCCGAGGAATCATTTCCCTATTCCGGCCGCGTCGAGTTCGTCGAGCCCGAGGGGTTCGGCGTGATCACCGCCGGCCGCGCCGAGAGCTGGGCGCAGGATTACACCGCGCGGCTCGCGCTGCACCGCGACCAGATCCGCGCCGAGACCAACAAGCTCGACTGGCTGTTCACGACGCATGCGACCGACCGCTCGGCCGCCGAGCTCTTGCTGTTCCTGCATGCCGGCATGCAGGTGAGCAAATCGGGCGCGCGCACCACAACGATCAAGGCGGGGCCGGCAGCATGATGGGACTGCCGCTCGCCTTCACCGAACCGCTGCTCCTGATCGGCCTCGTCAGCCTGCCGGTGCTGTGGTGGCTGTTGCGCGTGATGCCGCCGCGGCCGCGCCGGATCGAGTTTCCGCCGACGCGCCTGCTGTTCGACATCGCACCGCGCGAAGAGACCCCGTCGCGAACGCCGTGGTGGTTGACCGCATTGCGGCTGCTGGCTGCGGCACTGGTCATTTTCGCCGCCGCCGGTCCGATCTGGAATCCGCAAACAGGCGCGGCCGCCAGCAAGGCGCCGCTGATGATCATGTTCGACGACGGCTGGAGCGCGGCCTCGAACTGGGACATCCGGATCAGGGCCGCCGACGAATTGATCGCCAGTGCCGAGAACGACCGCCGTGCGATCGCGCTGGTGCCGCTGTCCGAGCCGAACCGCGATATCACATTGATGCCGGCGGGCGCCGCGCGCGTCGCGCTGCGGCAGCTGACGCCAAAGCCGTATTCGATCGAACGCGTCGAGACCCTGACCGCAATCGATCGCTTCCTGAAAGCAACCGGCGACTGCGAGATCGCCTGGCTCTCCGACAGCGTCGATACCGGTCGCGGCGAGGAATTCGTGACTGGCCTCGGCAAGACCATCGGCGATCGCAGCCTGACCGTGTTCGAAGGCGGCACCTCCTCAGCCCTAGCCCTGGTCGCGGCCGAGAACGCCGCAGCCAGGATGACGGTGAAGGTGCTGCGCACCGACGGCGGCATCGCCATCGGCACCGTGCGCGCGCTGGACCAGAAGGCCTCGCCGATCGGCGAGGCGCGTTATTCGTTCGGCCCGCAGGACAAGGAAACCGAAGCGTCGTTCGATCTGCCGGTCGAGCTGCGCAACGACATCACGCGGCTGGAAATTGCCGGTGAGCGCTCCGCCGGCGCAGTGCAGCTGCTCGACAAGCGCTGGCGCCGCCGCGCCATCGGCATCGTCTCGGGCTCGACCAGCGAGACCGCGCAGCCGCTGCTGGCGCCGACCTTCTATCTCACCCGTGCGCTGGCGCCGTTCGCCGACGTGCGGCTTGCCGACAAGGGCTCGCCGCAGCAGGGCATCACGCAGTTCCTCGATCAGAAGCTGCCGATGATCATCCTTGCCGATGTCGGCACCATCGCCCCTGAAATCCGCGAGCGTCTCAATGCCTGGATCGACCAGGGCGGCGTGCTGGTGCGGTTCGCCGGTCCGCGGCTGGCGCAGGCCGAGGACGATCTCGTCCCGGTCAAGCTGCGCAAGGGCGGCCGGACGCTCGGCGGCAGCCTGACCTGGGAAAAGCCGCAACATCTTGCCTCCTTTGCCGCCGATGGTCCGTTTGCCGGCGTCGTGGTCCCCAAGGACGTCACCATAAGCCGCCAGGTGCTGGCCGAGCCCGACGCCGTGCTCGCCACCAAAAGCTGGGCGTCGCTGGAAGACGGCACGCCGCTGGTAACAGGCGAGCATCGCGGCAAGGGCGTCGTCAGCCTGTTCCACGTCAGCGCCGACATGCGCTGGTCGGATCTGCCGATGTCGGGCACCTTCGTCGAAATCCTGCGGCGTGTCGTCGACATGTCCGGCTATACCGCGAAGCCGGGTCCAGGCGTTGCCACCGAGGCGACCGCCGAAACGGTGGCGCCGTTGCACATCCTCGATGGCTTTGGCGCGTTCGGTCCGCCGCCGGCTGCCGCAAAGCCGCTGCCCGCGGATTATCGCGACCGCGCCACACCCGATCATCCGCCGGGCTTCTATGGTCCGGCAGAAGGACCGCTCGCCGTGAACACGCTTGCCAGCGCCGACCGTATCGCAGCCCTGAACACCACGAGCCTGCGCGCCCGGCATGCCACCTACACCAACGCCGAGCCGCAGGACTTGCGCGGTTGGCTGCTATCGACGGCGCTCGCGCTGTTCCTGATCGACGCCATCATCGTCGCGGTACTCGGCGGCGGCCTTGCCGCGCTGGTGCGCCGCCGCGCCGCGCCCGCGATGATCGTCTTTGGGCTGGTGCTCGCAGGTCTCGCCTCGTTCGTGCCGACGCCGTCGCATGCGGACAGCGCGTCCGACGAGTTCGCGATGAAGGCGGTGTCGCAGACCCGCCTCGCTTATGTCGTGACCGGCAATGCCGACGTCGATTCCATCGTCAGGGCCGGGCTATCCGGACTGACGCTGTTCCTGGCGCAGCGCACCGCGCTTGAGGCCGGCGATCCCGTCGGCATCGACCCGGCGCGCGACGAACTCGCTTTCTTCCCGCTGATCTACTGGCCGATCGTGCCGGGCGCGCCCAAGCCGTCGCGGGACGCCATCAACAAGATCGACGCCTATATGAAGCAGGGCGGCACCGTGCTGTTCGACACCCGCGACGCGGTCGAAGCGCCACCCGGCGCGAACGGCGCCGCGCAGACCCCGGCCATGCAGACGCTCCGCGAGATCCTGTCCTCGCTCGACGTGCCCGAGCTGGAGCCGGTGCCGCGGGAGCACGTGCTGACCAAGACCTTCTATCTGTTGCGCGACTTCCCCGGCCGCTTCAGCACCGGCCAGACCTGGGTCGAGACCTTGCCGCGCGAAGACGACGAGGACAGCGCGCAGCGGCCGGCACGCGGCGGCGACGGCGTCTCGCCGATCATCATCACCTCGAACGACCTGGCCGGCGCCTGGGCCGTGCGGCCCGACGGCCAGTCCATGCTGCCGGTGATCGGCGGCGACCCCCGCCAGCGCGAATTCGCCTACCGCGCCGGCGCCAACATCGTGATGTACACGCTGACGGGCAACTACAAGGCCGACCAGGTGCACGCACCGGCCCTGATCGAACGGCTGGGGCAGTAGGATCGATATGAATTACGGCATCGCATTCACGCCGCTTGTTCCCACGATCGTGCTGTGGCTCGCGCTGGCCGCGATCGTCGTCATCGCGCTCGTGCTGCTGCTGGCGCGGGCGCGCGGCGCTGCCGTGCGCGTGGCCGCGCTGGCGCTGTTCCTGCTGGCGCTCGCCAATCCCTCCTTTACCCGCGAGGACCGCGATCCCCTCACCTCGGTCGCCGCAATCGTCGTCGACAAGAGCCCGAGCCAGAATTTCGGCAACCGCAATCGCGAGGCTGCGACGGCGCAGGAAGCGCTGGTCGACAGCCTGAAGAAGATCAAGGGGCTCGAGGTCCGCGTCGTCGATGCCGGACAGGCTGACGGCGAGACCGACGGCACCAAGCTGTTCGGGGCGCTGGCCTCGGCCTTGTCGGACGTGCCGGTCGACCGCGTCGCCGGTGCGTTCCTGATCACCGACGGCCGCGTCCACGACATTCCGGCCAACGCCGCCGGGCTCGGCTTCCAGGCGCCGGTGCACGCGCTGATCACGGGGCAGAAGGACGAGCGCGACCGCCGTATTGCGGTCATCGCCGCGCCGCGCTTCGGCATCGTCGGGCAGCCCCAGACCATCACCTACCGCCTCGACGACCAGGGCGTCAGCGGCGAGCGCGCCAAGGTCACCGTCCGCAGGGACGGCGAGGTCATCAACGAGCGCACGCTTTCGAGCGGCCAGGCCGCAAGCGTCGACGTCGACATCAAGCATTCCGGGCCGAACATCGTCGAGATCGAGGCCTCGCCGCTCGAGCGGGAATTGACGCCGGTGAACAACCGCGCCGTCGTCGCCATCGACGGTGTGCGCGACAAGCTGCGCGTGCTGCTGGTCTCAGGCGAGCCGCATTCCGGCGAGCGCACCTGGCGCAATCTGCTCAAGTCCGATGCCAGCGTCGATCTCGTCCACTTCACCATTCTGCGGCCGCCGGAGAAGCAGGACGGCACACCGATCAATGAATTGTCGCTGATCGCGTTTCCGACCCGCGAGCTGTTCCAGCAGAAGATCAACGAATTCCAGCTGATCATCTTTGACCGCTATGCCCGCCAAGGCGTGCTGCCGATCGCCTATTTCGACAACATCGCACGCTACGTGCGTTCCGGCGGCGCGGTGCTGGTCTCGGCCGGCCCCGACTACGCGTCCAACACCAGCATCTGGCGCACGCCGCTGGATTCGGTGCTGCCGGCCGAACCGGTCGGGGTGACGGAAAAACCGTTCTACGCCCATCTGTCCGACGTCGGCAAACGCCATCCCGTCACGCGTGGCCTCGAGGGCTCCGCCTCCGAGCCGCCGCGCTGGAGCCGGTTCTTCCGCACCGTCGATACCCGCAATGCGGTCAACCCGCCGGTCATGACGGGCGTCGACGGCAAGCCGCTGCTGTTCCTGTCGCGTTTCGGCGAGGGCCGCGTCGCACTGCTGCTCTCCGACCACATCTGGCTGTGGGCGCGCGGCTATGAAGGTGGCGGCCCGCATCTCGATCTGTTGCGGCGGATGTCGCACTGGCTGATGAAGCAACCTGATCTGGACGAGGAAGCGTTGCGCCTGCAGGTGCAGGGCAAGAATCTCGTGGTGGTGCGCCAGACCATGGCGGACAGCGTCCAGCCGGTGAGTGTGACCTCGCCGTCGGGCGTGTCGCGCGACCTGACGCTTGCAGCGGGCGATCCCGGCGAATGGCGCGCCAGCCTGCCGGCGAGCGAGCTCGGCCTGTGGCAGGCCACCGACGGCACGCTGAAGGCGCTGATCAATGTCGGCCCGACCAATCCGAAGGAGTTTTCGGAAGTCACCTCCACCACCGAGACGTTGAAGCCGCTGACCCAGGCGACCGGCGGTGACGCCGTGCGCGTGGTCGACGGCGCCAGCGTCGAGCTGCCGCGCATCCTGCCGGTCCGCTCGGCGAGCGTCTTCCATGGCGACGGCTGGATGGGCGTGCGGATGCGCGACGCCAGCGTGGTGAAGGGCGTCGGCGTGCTGCCGATCTTCGCTGGCGTGATCGGGTTGCTGCTGCTGCTCGGAGCATTCGCCGCGACCTGGCTGCGCGAAGGGCGGTAGGCGGCTTACTCGCCTCCGTTCGCTTCCCCTTAGTCAGATAAAATCCCCATCCTCCCTTCTTCGCCGGAAGCTCCATAGCACCTTCGCCCCCGAACTCGGTCGAATGTAGCGCGTTGTGAAATCTGGGGCCGGTTCTTCCTCGGCGCTGGGCAGGCGCGTCCCTGTCCAGGCATCGCTCCCCGCGGACAAGAGCAGTTCTCGACGGAGCCTTCGCAGCACCCAAACCGCGCGAGCGCTCAGTGAGAAGCGGAGTTACTCGACCATGACAGACCGACTTCAACCGATCAGTTCTGAAGCCGAACTATCGCTCGACCAGCGCACGTTCAGCTCGCCTCGTCAGACAACGCGCTACATCGAGTGCGGGCCGGTCGACAGACCGTTGATGATTTTCGTCCATGGCTGGCCGAGCATCAGTTTGATGTGGCGCGCGCAGATGGAAGCGTTTGCCGCCGACGGTTGGCACTGCGTCGCTCCCGATCTGCGCGGCTACGGCGGCTCTTCCACGCCTGCAGCCAACGACGCCTATACCATCGAGGAAATCGTGACGGACATGGCCGAACTCCATGATCACCTGGGCGGCAAGCCTGCGATCTGGGTTGGCCACGACTGGGGCTGTGTTGTGGTCGGTGAGTTGGTCGCGCATCAGCCAAAGCGCAGCCGCGGAGTCGTGCTGACCTCGCTGGCATATCAACCCGACGGGCACGCCCTGCGCACAGTCGTCCCGCTGGTCGACCGGACGATTTATCCGGTCGACCAATATCCGGATGGCCAATGGGATTACTACCGTTACTACAACACGCACTTCGAGGCGGCAGTCGCCGACCTCGATGCAGACTTGGCAGCATCGCTGGCGTCGATCTTTCGGCCAGGCGACCCCGCCGGCATCGGCAAGGTTTCGCCGAATGCGATGGTCACGCGCAATGGAGGGCGCTTTGGCGCCGCGCACCGCGCTCCGCCGACTGAGCCCGATTCGGCTCTCTGGCCGCCGGCGGACTTCGACGTGCTGGTGCAGACGTTCAAGGCTCATGGCTTCCGCCCATCCTGCGCGTGGTACATGAACGACGACGCCAACATCGCCTATGCGCGCAAGGCACTCAATGGCGGCCGCCTGTCGCAGCCGGTGCTGTTCGTTAACGGCGACTTTGATCAGATCTGCAGCATCACCGGAAATCGCCAAGGTGACCCGATGCGCGCCACCTGCCCGGACCTGACCGTAACGAGCATGCCCGCAGGGCATTGGCTGCCGCTGGAGCGCAAGGCAGAACACATCGAGGCCATCCGCACCTGGCTCCGGAGCAAAAAGCTCTGATGCCACCTGCTCGCGCTGACACTGAGTCCAATCGCCGTCCGCGTAAGCCGTTTGACAGGTCCTCAGCCTAGGCTTTCAGTTGCCTGCACGACACGGCAAGGAGCCGGCCCGCTCGGGTCGGCTCGACAGCGGTTGACATCCGCTGACGGATTGCGCGATGTTACATTATAACATCGCGGGATCAGGGGATGATACCTCGCGATGTGGGGTGGCGTTTCCAGATGAAGTGGTTCCGGTCGAATATCAGGCACGGCGCCCGGCTCGCGATCTTCGCGATGCTGGTGCAGTTCGCGCTGACGTTCGGCCACAGCCATTGGTTCGCCCAGGCGGCTCCCCTCGCCCAGTCCTCGCTGCAGCAGACCGACGGCGCCCAAGCTCCCGCTTCGATCGACCGTTCCGCGGTCGAGAGGCAATCGCCATTGGCTCCCGACAGGGAGCAACCGGGCGAGGACAATTGCGCGATCTGCGCATTGGTCGCGATGGCGGGCACCGTCTTGTTCGCGGCGCCGCCTGTGTTGCTGCTGCCGCAGGCGATCGACCTGCTCTACCGCACCACCGACGCCGAATTCGTCCACCTGAAATCGGCCGGTACGGCATTCCAGCCCCGCGCCCCTCCCGCGTCCTGACTTCCACAACGCTTGATCACGCCCGGGCTCGCCGCTTTCAGGCGCATTCCCGGGAGCAGCTGAAGTCGAATTCCGTCGCGCAGCGACGGCAGGCCGCCTCCGATCAGCAGACGAACATGCGGACGGCGCCTGACTGGAATCAGGACCATGTCATTCAAATTGCGGCGCGCGCAGCGCCTTGGCGGAGCAAGCCTGCTCCTGCTCGGCGCCGCCACCTCGGCGCTGGCCGAGGATAAGTCATCGACCGAGATCCCCGCCGTCACCGTGACGGCTCCGAGCCCCATCGTGCGCAGGGCGGTGGTGCCGACCCGCAACCCCGGTCGTCCCACCCGAACCGCGCGGGCACGCAGCCACCAACGCGCTGCGGACGCCACGCCGGCAACCTCCACGCCGGCCGCACCTCAGCAGGGCGTGCTGCCCATCGTGACCAACCAGTTCGCGACGGTCACGGTGGTGCCGAACGAAGAGATCCGCCGCGAGGGCGGCGGCCAGCTCGGCGACCTCCTGTTCTCGAAACCCGGCATCACCGGATCGAGCTTCGCGCCCGGCGCCTCCAGCCGGCCGATCATCCGGGGACTTGACGTCAACCGCGTCGGCATCGTCGAGAACGGCACCAATGCCGGCGGCGCCTCCGATCTCGGCGAGGATCACTTCGTTCCAATTGATCCGCTCGCGACCAACCAGGTCGAGGTGGTACGCGGGCCGGCTGCGCTGCGCTATGGCTCGACCTCGATCGGCGGCGTCGTCAGCGCCACCAACAACCGGATTCCCGACGCGCTGCCGACCTGCGCTCCGTCGTTCCAGACCTACGGCATGCCGACGAAGGCACCGCTCGCAGCGGCCGCGACTTCGCCTTGCGTCACCGCCGAGACGCGCAGCGCGTTCAGTTCGGTTGACCGCGGCGTCGAAAGCGGCGTGCTGCTCGACACGGGCGGCGGCAATTTTGCCTTCCATGCCGACGTCTACGGGCGCAACACCACCGACTACAGCATCCCGAGCTACCCGTACCTCGCCGACCAGACCCGGCCCGTCGCCAACGGACGCCAGCCCAACTCGGCGACGCGCTCAGACGGCGCCTCGATCGGCGGCTCCTACTTTTTCCAGGGCGGCTATATCGGCGCGGCGATCACGCAGAACGACTCCCTGTACCACATCCCCGGCATCGACGGCGCCGACCACAACACGCGGATCGACGCCCATCAGACCAAGATCAACGTCAAGGGCGAGTACCATCCCGACGCTACGGCGATCGACGTCGTTCGCTTCTGGGCCGGCGCGACCGATTACCGGCACAACGAGATCGGGCTTGCCGATCCCGCCGATTCCAACACGGACGGCGTGCGGCAGACCTTCACCAACAAGGAGCAGGAGATCCGCACCGAGGTGCAGCTGATGCCGTTCAACGCGCGCTTCGCCGAGGTGACGACGGCGCTGGGCTTCCAGGTCGGCCATCAGGAATTGAGCGCGCCGAGCCCGGACAATCCGGGCACGCTGTTCAACGGCCTGTGGGACCCGAACAACAGCACGCGCGTTGCCGGTTACGCGTTCAACGAGTTCAAGTTCACGGACGCGACGCGGGCGCAGATCGCCGGCCGCATCGAGCATGTCGAGCTGCACGGGACGACGCCGGATTTTCCCGCGGACTTCCTGCCCGACGGCACGCCGCAGGCGGGCATCGGCCGTAATCCGTCCTTCACGCCGAAGAGCGGCAGCATCGGCCTGTTGCAGGACCTGCCAGGCGGCATGGTTGGCAGCATCACCGCGCAATATGTCGAGCGCGCGCCGAAGGCCGCCGAGCTGTTCTCGCGCGGCGCACATGATGCGACCGCGACCTTCGACATCGGCAACCCCAACCTCACCATCGAGACCGCGAAATCCGTGGAGGTCGGCCTGCGCAAGGCAACGGGGCCGTTCCGCTTCGAGGCGACGGTCTACTACACGCATTTCAACAACTTCATCTATCGCCGTCTCACCGGCGTGATGTGCGACGACGACTTTGCCTCGTGCGGCACGCCCGGCGCCGAGGTGAACCAGGCGGTCTATTCGCAGCGGGACGCGAACTTCCGCGGTGGCGAATTTCAGTCGCAGCTCGATGTCGGCGCGTTCCAGGGCGGCATCTGGGGCATCGAGAACCAGTTCGACGTGGTCCGTGCCACCTTCACCGACGGCACCAACGTGCCACGCATTCCGCCGGTGAGACTGGGCGGCGGCGTGTTCTGGCGCGACGACAACTGGCTGATGCGCGTTAATCTGTTGCACGCCTTCGCTCAGAACAACGTCGCGGTGATCGCGGAGACGCCGACACCGGGCTACAATCTCTTGAAGGCCGAGGTGAGCTACAAGACCAAGCTCAACCCGAATGCATTCGGCGCGCGCGAGATGCTGCTCGGCCTCGTCGGCAACAATCTGTTGAACGAAAACATCCGCAACTCGGTGTCCTACACCAAGGACGAGGTGTTGATGCCCGGCATCGGGGTACGGGCGTTCGCGAACTTCAAGTTCTGAAAGCGCGATTGCTAGCCGGACTTCATCGTGCTGTGGCTGAGGCGGCCGCTTCGGGGGCCCCCTCTGATGCCTCCTGAAACAGCACGGCAAACAGCAGGGTCCATAATGTCAGGAGAGAAATAGGGATCGTGTAGTACGGTGTCGCGATCGGATAGGTGAAGAAGAAGGCGAGGTTGAGCGCCAGATTGGCGATCGTGAGCAGCGCGACGCGGCGAATGCCGTTCGCCTGCCGCAACAGCCAGTTCGAGCCTGCGATTCCGATGACGATCAGCAAGGTCTGGAGCGGATCGGCCAGATAGTCCCGGACCACCGCGAACGAAAAATCCAGTGGCCTGACATCGGGATTGTTGCCGTAGGTCGATGCGAACGGACTGCCGGCGTTGACGGCGTAAGAGACGATGGTCGGGATCACGCCGGCCAGCAACGCGACGCCGAACACAAGCCCCTGCAAGAACCGGGACATCGTCCGCTTCGCAAGAAACGCGACGAGGAGAAAGAGACCATAGCCCGACGCCAGGAAAAGGTTGGCCAATCGAAAGTCGACGGTCAATCCGAGCAGGAAACCGATTGGCGCCAGCAGCCAGATATTCGGTTGAGATCGCGGGCCCGCCAGCCATCGCGCCGTGAGACATCCTACGAGCGCGCACACGACGACCGTCGGGGCCATCGAATAGCTCGCCTTGACCGGATTGACCATCAGGTAGATCGCAAGACAGCCGAACGTCCCGGCCATCAGGACCAACCTCATGCTGCGCGCGAGAGAAAGCGCAAACAGCGCAAAGCCCAGGACGACAATGGTCGCCAGCATGTACATGGGCGCGACCTGGTGCCCTGGCGGAAACAACGCCAACACGAGGCCGACGCCCGGCGGGTATTGAATGACGACCTTCCCCGTGGCCGGCATCAGATTGTGACATGGCGCCGCGGTCGTATCGTTCCAGTCGGGGTAGCCGATCTCCTTCAGCTTTGCTTTCTGATAGCCATCGTCGTCGCGGGTGAGGCTGGTGTCGAATCCCTCCACCAGCCCGAATCTCTGGAACAGATGCGCCTGCCGCAGGTAGCAGATGTCGTCATAGACGCCGCGCGCCTCGTTCCATCGCATCATGGTCCAGAAATGGCCGACCAGCACCGCGAGAAACAACACGACGAAGGAGGCTTTGCTGGTGTGGATCTTCTTCATCGGGATCATGCTGGGGCGGGAGGCGCTGCTTCAGCGGAATGCAAGATAGAGATTGGACGATAGCGGGCCGAGCGACAAACCGGTGTAGCCCACAGCCGCGGACATGGGGTTGGACGACTTGGCACTCGCAGACTCGGCAACCAGCGCGGCGAGCCCCAGCAGCCGTTTTCGCGTCATCAGGATCAGATTCTGCTCGTCGGTCCATTCCGACTTGCCGGCGATCATGCAGGCGATCCTGAAGGTGCCGTCCAGATAGTGCGCCAGCGGGATGGCCGTGTGGTGCTCGACCGGAAAGAACCTGTTGGGCACCGTGATGAAGACCCGCCGCGCGACGCGGCCAAGCTCCTCGACCAGGAGCACTTGGTTTTCATGGCTGCCGGCATGCTCGAGCACGGCATTGGACGTCGCGACGTCGAACGCATTGTCGTCAAACGGCAGCCGTGTATTCGGTTCAATCTGCACGTAACGGCAAAGCGGAAAAGCCGCCTTGAATCCGATACCTTCGCCGAGCCCGCAGGCCGTGATCTTGTGCTGATGCGGGTAGCTTCGCTCCAGCACGTTGGCGCCGTCGTTGATCACGTCGGACACGCCGACATCCAGGATCTCGTCCGCCGCGCACGGCTGCATCTGGGCGATGAAATCCTGGTAGATGCGGTCGCGCGCCGCGATCAGCAGCTTTTCCGCCGTGCTCCCGGACGCCACTTCCCGGTAATATTGCTGATCGACCGGCACTGCCCTACCTTCATGTGAGCTTCGAAGCGAGGGCGCGTCAGGTTCGCGTCTTGCTCCAGTCGGGACCGACCGGCCCCGATACGCCTTCGAACGCGCCCTCGACCAGCTCGATGACGAGGAGCCGGCTGTAATCGACCGGGCCCGGCATGGTGACGCGTCCCTTGGGGACTTGCTTGAAGCCGACGCGGCTGTAATAGGGTTCGTCGCCGACCAGCAGCACCAGGCGATGGCCCTGCGCCTTGGCATCCTTCAGCGCGCGCTCGAGCAGCAGCCTGCCGACGCCGCGGCTGCGGAACGGAGGCTCGACCGTCAGGGGCCCGAGCAGCAACGCCGGCGTGTCGCCGACGCAAATCGGCAATTGCCGGACGGATCCGACCAGCAACGTACCGACGCGGGCGGTGAAGGATAGATCGAGCACATGGTCCACGTGCTCGCGGATGCGGTACGCGCTGAGCACGAAGCGGCCCGGTCCGAAGGTGCGTTCGTGCAGCCGCTCGATCGCCTGAGCATCGCCGACGGCTTCCGACCGGATGGTGAGGGAAAGATCGTTCATCGCGTCGGCGGGATATCACCTTGGAGGGCAGCGGTCCATACGATTGCGCCCGGCCCCCGGGGCAATTTCAGCTCCGCCCGAGCGGTGGTTGGGACAGGTAGGCGAGCATCTTCATTTCCCGCCGCCCGCGCGTCACGGTGTCGAGCACGAGCCCCGACGAAGCCGAAAGCAGCGCCATGATCATCAGACCCATGGAGAGGACGGCGGTCGGCAGGCGCGGTACCAGGCCGGTTTCGAGGAAGGTGATCACCACGGGCAATCCGAAAGCGATCGACAGCAGCGCGAAGAGGATGCCGATCGCCGAAAAGAAGCGCAGCGGCCGCTCCAACCGGTTGAGCTTCAGCATCGTGTTGAAGATGCGCAACCCATCCTGCCAGGTATTGAGCTTGGAGAAGGAGCCTTCCGGGCGCGCATAATAGGGCGTCCCGACCTCGGCGACCGGCAGCGACAATTCCAGCGCATAGACCGCGAACTCGGTCTCGATCTCGAAACCGCCGGACAGGACGGGAAAGGATTTGACGAAGCGGCGGGAGAACACGCGGTAACCGGACAAGATGTCCTTGAAGGTGTGGCCGAAAGTCGATGCCAGGAAACCGGTGAACAGCCGATTGCCGATGCGATGACCGCGCCGGTAGGCCGCTTGCGATTGATCGACACGCAGGCCGACAACCATATCCAGATGCTCGTCGAGGAGCTGGTCGATCATGCGCGACGCGCTCGGCGCGTCGTAGGTCGCATCGCCATCGACGAGCACGTAGATGTCGGCTTCGATGTCTGCGAACATGCGGCGAACGACGTGGCCTTTGCCCTGGCGCCGTTCGCTGCGCACGATCGCTCCCGCCTCGCGCGCGACCGCCGCGGTACGGTCGGTCGAATTGTTGTCGTACACGTAGACCTCGGCCGCAGGCAGGGCCTTGCGGAAATCGGCGACGACCGTCGCGACGGCGGTTTCCTCATTGTAGCAGGGCACCAGCACGGCGACCCGAAATGGCCATGACGTCGTCGATTCAGACAATCTTCATCCCTCGTCCATGCGCCGACACCGCAGGCGCGGCGATCTACTAGCACGGGCAGCCATCATCGCCACGTCGCAATCCGCGGCCTGTCGTGCAGGACTTCGGCGATCCGCAACCGCGTGCCCGGCGTGGTCCCCTCGGGCAGCGCAGTGACCGCGAAGAATCCGCACTCCGCGATCTCGCGGTTGGGCGCGGGCAGGCGATCCTGCTTGAACTGCCTGACGACGTAGACCGCGACATGGTCGCGGCGGGAGACGTGGCTGTTGAGGAAGATGCCGTGCAGCACGGCGTCGCCGGTGAGATCGATATCCCCCTCCTCCTTGAGCTCGCGGCGCATCGCGTGCTCCATGGTCTCGCCGAGATCGACGCCGCCGCCGGGCAGATACCAGCCCGTGACGTAGCTGTGCCTGACCAGGAACACCCTGGTGTCGGCATCCACCACCACGGCGCGGACGCCGAGCGTCATCCCGCGGACCAGCAGGAAATAGGCGTGGAAGATTCGCCGCAGCAGCGGCTCGAATTTCCGTCGGACGCTGTTCAGACGTTCCCCCATCGGGCTCCCTTGATGCCCCGCTTGCACCTAGCCTGCGACCTTGCCATTACAGCGGACGAATAGCGAGGCAATCGCCCCCCATGGCTCCCTTCACGCTCGCCCATCTGTCCGACCCGCATCTGCCGCCGCTGCCGAAGCCGCGGCTGATCGAGCTCGCCGGCAAGCGCGCGTTCGGCTATGTCAACTGGACGCGCAACCGTCACAAATACCAGCGCCGCGAGGTGCTCGACGCCCTTGTCGCCGACGTGAAGGCGCAAGGTCCCGACCACATCGCGGTCACAGGCGATCTCGTCAATCTGGCGCTGGAGGCGGAGTTCGCGCCGGCGCGCGCCTGGCTCGACGGCGTCGGTCCGCCCGACCGCGTCACCACGATTCCCGGCAATCACGACGCTTATGTCCGCGCTACCTTTCATCGCTTCGGCGAAACCTTCGCGCCCTATCTTGCGGGCGACGATGGCCGTATCGGCTTTCCGAGCCTGCGCCGGCGCGGGCCGCTCGCACTGATCAGCCTGTCCACGGCGGTGCCCACCTTGCCGTTGATGGCGACAGGCGCGCTCGGACGCGAACAGCTCGCGGCGCTCGAAGAGGTGCTCGAGCGGCTCGCAACCGAGGACGTCTTTCGCGTGCTGCTGGTGCATCATCCCCTGAAGTCCGGCGCGCGCCACAAGCGCATGACTGACTCCGCCGGGCTGCTGACGCTTTTGAAACGCCACGGCGTCGAGTTGATCCTGCATGGACACGACCACATTCATTCGACGATGTGGTTCGAGGGACCCAACGGCAATATTCCGGCGCTCGGCGTGCCGTCGGCCTCCGCGCTCGCGCACGGCCGCAGTCCCGCTGCAGCCTACAATCTGTTCACGATCGAGAAGGACAACACCGGCTGGCGTTGCGAGCAGACGGTGCGGAGCCTGGGGGCTGGACTTCAGATCGGACAGATCAAGCATGTGAGATTGATTTGAGGCCGCCCGTCATTGCTCGCAATGACGACGGCGAACGTCTCACCAGCTCCGCAGCGCCGCGAGCACGGCAACACCGAACAGCGCGGCGGCGCCGAGCACAAATCCGAACACGAACGGCCACACGCGCGAGCGGCGCCGCGGCGGCGCTAGCTCGGGCTTCGGCTCGGGCGGGACCACCATCGCATGCTCGCGTTCGATCATGCGGCGGGCGACATAATCAGTCACGGCCTCGACGATGACAGCGGTGTCGTGCGATTCGGCGAGCACGATGCGGCCGAAGCGGGTGTCCTGCACGAAGCGGTACATTCGCTTGTCACGCCCCATCAAGATATGCGCGACGACGTCGATCCAGAGCCTGGGCGTGTCGCCCTGGCTGATGCCACGGTCGAACAGGTCGATCTGATCGGGCACCTGTGCGAACAGGGGATCGAGCGAATCGTTGAGGATCTCGAGCCGCGCCACCTCGGCATCGCGCAAATCGACGACGACGCCGGTCCGGTCGGCGGCCTCGATTCGCGCTCGCAACAACGCATCACGCAGCCGCACCGGGCGCGGCTGGCCGGGATGGATCCCGCTGGTCTCGGGCTCTGACATTGGCGGCCTCGTCCTCACTTGGCGGGATTAACCTATCAGCAACCAAAGTGTCCGCAAAGGGCCTACAATTCCAGTGACTTACGACGCCCACAAATCTTTCACCTGTGCCAAAAACAGACGGTCCCACCCGGCTTGCGCCGGATGGGACCCTCCGTCCTTGGACGTCTTCTTATTCAGATTGGCATGCAAGTTCAGATTGTCACGCCGAGACCCGCGACGGCTCTTCCACGATCGAGAAGCGGACGCCCGCCTTGTGGCGGTTCTCTTCCGAGACCGAGCGCCAGGCGTCCTCGGCCTCCTTGCGGGTCTTGAACGGACCCTGCACCTGGGCCGAACCTTCCACGAGCTTGTGGAAGTTCATCGAACCGAACTCGCCGCCGATCACCCAGAAATTGCTGTTGGTCATTGTCAGTCTCCTGTCGATTAGCGTGATGCGTTAGCCGAACTGGTTCATCGTGTTGTGGGCACCGCCCGCCTTCAGGGCAGCCTCGCCGGCGAAGTATTCCTTGTGGTCGTCGCCGATGTCGGAGCCGGCCATGTTCTGATGCTTGGCGCAGGCGATACCCTGACGGATCTCGGCGCGCTGGACGTTCTTGACATAGCCGAGCATTCCCTGGTCGCCGAAATATTCCTTCGCCAGATTGTCCGTCGATAGCGCCGCCGTGTGATAGGTCGGCAACGTGATCAGGTGGTGGAAGATGCCGGCACGCTTGGCCGAATCCGCCTGGAAGGTACGGATGCGCTCGTCGGCTTCCTTCCCCAGCGGCGTATCGTCGTATTCCGGCTTCATCAGCTCGGCACGATTGTACTTGCTGACGTCCTTCCCGGCTTCCTTCATGGCGTCGTAGACCTGCCAACGGAAGTTGAGGGTCCAGTTGAACGAGGGCGAGTTGTTGTAGGCCAGCTTCGCGTTCGGAACCACCTTGCGGATCCGGTCGACCATCTTGGCGATCTGCTCGATATGCGGCTTCTCGGTTTCGATCCAGAGCAGGTCGGCGCCGTTCTGCAGCGAGGTGATGCAATCCAGCACGCAGCGGTCTTCGCCGGTGCCCGGGCGGAACTGATAGAGATTGGAGGGCAGGCGCTTCGGACGCATCATCTTGCCGTTGCGGTTGATGATGACGTCGCCGTTGCGGGCGTTCTCCGCGGTCACTTCCTCGCAATCCAGGAAGCTGTTGTACTGGTCGCCGAGGTCGCCGGGCTTGTGGCTGACCGCGATCTGCTGGGTCAGGCCGGCACCGAGCGAGTCGGTGCGGGTCACGACGATGCCGTCTTCGACGCCGAGTTCGAGGAAGGCGTGGCGGCAGGCCCGGATCTTGGCCAGGAACACCTCGTGCGGCACGGTGACCTTGCCGTCCTGGTGGCCGCACTGCTTTTCGTCCGAGACCTGGTTCTCGATCTGGAGCGCGCAGGCACCCGCCTCGATCATCTTCTTGGCGAGCAGATAGGTGGCCTCCGCATTGCCGAAGCCGGCGTCGATGTCGGCGATGACGGGCACGACATGGGTCTGGAAGTTATCGATCTTCTCGATCAGCTCCTTCTCTCTGGTCTTGTCGCCTTCCTTGCGGGCCTTATCGAGGTTGCGGAAGATATCGTTCAGCTCGCGCGAATCGGCCTGACGCAGGAAGGTGTAGAGCTCTTCGATCAGCGCCGGCACCGAGGTCTTCTCGTGCATCGACTGGTCCGGCAGCGGGCCGAACTCGGAGCGCAGCGCCGCGATCATCCAGCCGGACAGGTACAGATAGGTGCGATCGGTCTTGCCAAAGTGCTTCTTGACCGAGATCAGCTTCTGCTGGGCGATGAAGCCGTGCCAGCAGCCCAACGACTGCGTGTACTTGGTGGGGTCGCCGTCGTAGGCGGCCATGTCGGCCCGCATCAGCGCCGCGGTGTAGCGAGCGACGTCGAGGCCGGTCTTGAAGCGATTCTGCAGGCGCATGCGGGCGACGGCCTCGGCCGACACCCCGTTCCAGGTCGGCTGGGTCTCCAGGAGCGACCGGGCCGCCTCGACCTCACTCTGATACGAGGCAGGGGCCTGGAAGGTGCTGATGCCGCGGGGCTGGTAATTCATGTGCCTGATCCTTTCACGACGATGGCACCGCCATCGACATTCTTGACAATGCATTGCGAGATGCGTGTCAGAAGCTAAACGCGAGAAAGCCTAGCTCGTATAGGAGTCTTGTATTTGAATGGTGATGTCATGTAACATAGGTGATTGTATAAATGTCACTTTGTAAAACTTGTAAAGAATATAGGTCAGTAAGACTGCCTTACGACTTTGGAGACCTAGAATGCCCGCCGGATCCGGTAAGAAGCTCTTCGTCGGCCCGCGCTTCCGGCGGATCCGGCAGCAATTGGGGCTGTCGCAGACTCAGATCGCCGAGGGGCTCGGGATCTCGCCGAGCTATGTCAACTTGATCGAGCGCAACCAGCGTCCGGTGACTGCGCAGATCCTGCTACGGCTGGCCGAAACCTACGACCTCGACCTGCGCGACCTCGCGACCGCCGACGAGGACCGCTTCTTCGCCGAACTCAACGAGATCTTCTCCGACCCGCTGTTCCGCCAGATCGACGTTCCCAAGCAGGAACTGCGCGATCTGGCCGAGCTTTGCCCCGGCGTCACCCATGCGCTGCAACGGCTCTATGCCGCCTATACCGAGGCCCGCCAGGGCGAGACGCTGGCCGCGGCGCAAATGGCCGACCGCGACGTCGGCACCCGCTATGAGGCCAATCCGGTCGAGCGCGTCCGCGAGCTGATCGAGGCCAACCGCAACTACTTTCCGGAACTCGAGCAGGCCGCGGAGACTCTGCGCGACGGACTGAACGTGCCGGCCGAAGAGCTTTATGCGGCACTGGCGGCACGGCTGCGCGAAAAGCATTCGATCCAGACCCGCATCATGCCGGTGGACGTGATGCGCGAGACGCTGAGGCGCTTCGACCGCCATCGGCGCCAGCTCCTGATCTCCGAACTGGTCGACCCGCCCGGCCGCGCGTTCCAGCTCGCCTTTCAGCTCGGCCTCGTTGAATGCGCGCAGCATCTGGAGACCATCATCGGCCGCGCCGGCGCGCTCGACGACACACCGCGCCGCCTATTCCGGATCACGCTCGGCAACTACTTTGCGGCCGCGGTGATGATGCCCTACCCGGCCTTCCTGGCCGCGGCAGAAGCGTTGAACTACGACATCCATCTGCTGGCGCAGCGCTTCAATTCCGGCTTCGAGCAGGTCTGCCATCGGCTCACCACCCTGCAGCGGCCGAACGCGCGCGGCATCCCGTTCTTCCTCTTGCGCGTCGACAATGCAGGCAATGTCTCGAAGCGATTTTCGTCGGGCACGTTCCCGTTCTCGAAATTCGGCGGCACGTGTCCGTTGTGGAACGTGCACTCGACCTTCGACACGCCTGACCGCCTGCTGAAGCAGGTGATCGAGCTGCCGGACGGTACGCGCTATTTCTCGATCGCGCAGATGGTGCGCCGCCCCGTCGCGCCGCACCCGCTGCCACAGCCGCGCTTCGCCATTGGCCTCGGCTGCGAGATCCGTCACGCCGCGCGCCTCGTCTACGCTGCCGGCATCGATCTGGAGAAAACGGAGGGCACGCCGATCGGCGTCAACTGCCGTCTCTGCGAGCGCGAAAACTGCGCCCAGCGCGCCGAGCCGCCGATCACGCGCACCCTGATCCTGGACGAGACGACGCGGCGGGTGTCGAGCTTTGCATTCTCGAATGCGAGGGAGCTGTAAAGCACACCGTTGTCATGCCCCGCGAAGGCGGGGCATCCAGTACGCCGCGCCTATCGGTTCAATCCCTGCCGTCTCGGAGTACTGGACGCCCGGTCAAGCCGGGCGATGACAGTTGAATGTGCGGCTGCACCCAATCCCTACGCCAGCGTATGCACGATCACCGGCCCGGCGGCGGCGCGGGCGTCGCCTGCAAGCAGCGCGCCCAGATCCTTCTCGATCCAGGCGATCGCACGCCTGTTCGCCTCCTCCGCCTGCTCGAATTTGTCGAAGATCGAAATCGCCGTGACCGTGTCGTCACCGGCATAGACGACGTAATAGGCGCGGAAGCCGTCGACGTCGCTGATGATCGGAACGGCGCCTTCCTTGATACGGCGCGCCAGCTCTTCGGCGCTCCCGCTTTTTGCCTTGGCCTGACGGATGGCGGCATACATGGCATCCTCGCTTCCGGCTATCTGGTTTGAGGGCTTGGTGCCCGGACCGCATGCTACGCCGAAGCGCGCGGGCAATCCACGCTTGGTTAACTCGGCGCTAATTCAGTTCCGCGATCCGCAACGATCGATTAAGCACGCCTCAACATCGCTGCCTTAGTCTCGCCCCACTCACTTTTCGCAAACAACGGCGGCTTATTCTGCCGCGTGAAGTGACATCAGGGGGTTCATCATGCGCATTGCGTTGCTGCTGACCGCGACCATTGTCGGCGCGCTCTTTGCCAATCCATCCCATGCCGGACCGCTGGATCCGTCCTCCGGCGCAGCGCAGGCGTTACCGCCGGGCTTCCAGAGCTACCGCGGCTACATGTTCGACCTGTCGGAGAATTCCGACCGCAAGGATGTCGACAAGCTCACCGACAATGTGAAGAGCCAGATCGACGTGGTCGAGGCTGCCGGCCTCTCGCCGCGCGTGCTGCGCTTCTTCCGCACCGTCCCGATCATCGCCAGCGAGCTGGCCTGCCTCGACGAAGGCGCCGCGACCGCGTGCTACGGCCGGGTCACGCCTGACATCCAGCGCACCGCTCCCCGCACGCTGACGGTCTGGGACCCCAACAAGCAGCGCTGGAGCAATCCGAACGCCGTCGACCTCGCGGTCGATTCCGGCCTCGGCGTGATCATGCTGCGGCCGGATATGATGCGTTACGAAAAGGAAGCGGTGCTGCTGCACGAGCTCCTGCACGCCTACCATGCGCGGCTGTTGCCGGACGGCTACGCCAACAAAGGCGTGATCGGCTATTACGCCTACGCCAAGTCCAAGGATCTCCTGCCCAAGGAATCCTATGCGCTGAAGAATCACATGGAATTCTTTGCGGTGACCGCCAGCATCTTCCTGGCCGGGAAGAGCGAATTCCACGACCCGAAGTCGCGCGAGGCGCTCAAGGAGAAGTTGCCGGACTATTACAAGTATCTGGTGGGGGTGTTCGGCTTCGACCCCGATCCGGCAGCTGCGAGCGGCCCGGTCGCCTCGCTGAAGTAAAACAGACAGCGCAAAACCAAGGCAGAGAGCCGCGCGCACAGCGCGGCTTTTTTGTTTTGGTCACCGGAAGCTGCGGATGACGCGCGGCCGGGAATTGCCAAGGTGGGGCCCGATCTGCATAGTCCCGCCCGCATCGATACCGTTTTCGAAGAGGATAGAACAACATGGCGGACGCCGACCTGGATGTCGTGATCCGGCAACTGGCCAGACAGCTGCATACGGGCCTGATGACCCGCGCCAAGGAGCGCCGGGATCGATTCAACGGCCTTGCGGCCAAGGCCAAGGGCAAGGAGACCGGCGACCGCTTCAAGATGATGGCCAAGGCCACCATGGAGCAGGCCGTTGCCGCCGCCAAGCGCCTGCAGATGTCCGCCGACAACGTCGCCGACAGCTACGCGCGGTCGATGCGGATCGCCGCCAGCACGCCGGTCGCGGTGAAGGTGGAGAAGAAGGCGCCCACGGAAAAGCCGGTGAAGAAGGCGAAGAAGGCCAAAACCAAGAAGTAGGAGCGCACTTTCTTCCTTCTCCCCTTGTGGGAGAAGGTGGCGTGAAGCGCCGGATGAGGGGTTGTTTCCGCGAATTCAACTGCAGCAGACTCACGCGCGGAGAGATACCCCTCACCCGTCTCGCCGCTTCGCGGCGAGCCACCCTCTCCCACAAGGGGAGAGGGTTGCAGCGGCGCACGCAGCTCTAGATATCTCTACCGCCCTGGCGCGGCGAGCCGGGTCGGCTCGGCACTCGCGAGGTCAGCGAGTTTTGCGCGTGCCGCATCGCGGGTGCGGGCATCCTTGCCGGCGGGCAGCGCCAGCGCGGCTTCGAAATCGGCGCGCGCTTCATTCGCCTGGCCACGCGCCAGGAAGGCGAGGCCGCGATCGAGCCGAGGCTGCGCATCGGAGGGGTCGAGGCGGACCGCGGTGTTGTAGCTCAGGATCGCGCGATCGAGATCGCCGGCGGCCGCGAGCGCGAGACCGCGCTGGTGGTAGGGCGCGGCGTGCCTGGGATCATGCGCGATCGCCTCGTCGTAATCCTCGATGGCAAGTTCGAGGTCACCGTTCTGCCGGCGCGCCAACGCCCGATCGCGATAGAGCGAGGCACGGTTGGGATTGAGATGGATGGCCTCGTCGAAATCCGCGATCGCCCGCCGCCAGTCGCCGTGGCGCAGCGCGATCCGTCCGCGCCCCTCATAGGCGAACGCGATCAGCGAGCCGCGCAGCGGCGAGAAGCCGATCACCGCCGAACAGATGTCGGGCTCGTCCTCGTCTCCGCAATTGACGACGGTGTGCGTGGACAGGCCAATCAGCACGCCCACGACGATCAACAATGGTACTGCAGCTTTGGTCATCTTCGACGGTGGCAGGCAGAGGGCCGGCCACGCATCCCCTTTCGCAGGAACTGTCACGGCAGGGTGTTAACACCGGCCGGGACCGTCCTGTGTGCGACAGGTCACAAAGCGCGCAAATTAGAGCCGCTGCTGCGTCAGCCCCAAGGCCCGCGCGAGGAGGAGCGGCCCCACGGGCTCCGCGGCGGATAGTTCTCATTGGCGCCGACCGACGGCGACGCCTGCGCACCGAGCTCGGCTGCGAGCTCCTGAAGCGCCGCGATGCGATTCTGCGTCGAGGGATGGGTGGCAAACAGATTGTCCACGCCGTGGCCCGACAGCGGATTGATGATGAACATGTGCGCGGTGGCTGGATTTCGTTCCGCCTCGAAATTCGGGACCTGATGCGCCGCGCCTTCGATCTTCACCAGCGCCGATGCCAGCCACATCGGCTGACCGGCGATGCGTGCGCCGAGATTGTCCGCGGCGTATTCACGGGTGCGGCTGATCGCCATCTGCACCAGCATGGCGCCGATCGGGGCGAGGATCATCATCAGGATCGAGCCGACGATGCCCGGGCCGTTGTTGTCGCGGTTGCCGCCGAAGAACATGCCGAACTGCGCCAGCATCGAGATCGCACCGGCAATGGTCGCGGTCACAGTCATCAGCAGCGTGTCGTGGTGCTTGATATGAGCGAGCTCGTGCGCGATCACGCCCGCAAGCTCCTCGCGGCTGAGCTGGTGCATCAACCCGGTGGTGACCGCAACCGCGGCATTCTCGGGATTGCGCCCGGTGGCAAACGCGTTGGGCTGCGGCTCCTCCATCAGGAACACGCGCGGCATCGGCAAGCCGGCGCGGGCCGCTAGCTCGGCCACGAGCCCGACCAGCTCCGGTGCGCTGCTGCGGTCGACCTCATGGGCGCCATACATGGACAGCACCATCCGGTCGGAGTTCCAATAGGTGAAGAGATTGGTCGCCGCGGCAATGACGAGCGCAATCATGGCGCCGCCGGCACCGCCGATCAGATAGCCGACGCCCATGAACAGGGCGGTGAGGCCTGCGAGCAGCATTGCGGTACGAAGATAATTCATGGCCGTCTCCCGAGGCCGGCCGTAGCCGCTGGAGGCGTTGCGGGCCGGCGAGCATGAGGTAGGGATGACCCCGGCCCGCCCGCAAGGTTTCAAGGTGCGTCGCGGAGCCGCGGCACTGGTTTGAGGTCAATCGTTCCATTAAGCTTGGCCGAGAATCCAAGCGTCTCCTCCCCTTGCGGAAACCTCATGCTCCAGACCCGATTTGCGATCGCGGCCGCCGCCCTGCTCACGCTCGCCCTTCCCGCCTCTGCCCAGTTCGCGCCGCCGCCGGCAAAGCCCGCGGCTCCCAGGGCCACTGGGCCCTCGCCGCGCGCGGCGTCGTGCCATAACGGGGCGAACTTCGATCGCTTCCTGGTCGACGTGAAACAGCAGGCCGTTGCCGCCGGCGTGTCGCAGCGGACGATCGCGGCGGCCTCGCCTTACCTCGTCTACGACCAGGGCATCGTCAATCGCGACCGCGGCCAGCGCGTGTTCGGCCAGCTCTTCACCGAATTTGCCGGCCGCATGGCCGCGCCCTATCGCATGCAGAACGGCCAGCAGCATATCAAGCAACATGCGGCCGCGTTCGCGCGCGCGGAAAAGGAATACGGTGTGCCGCCGGCAGTGATCGCCGCGTTCTGGGGACTGGAGAGCGATTTCGGCGTCAACATGGGTAATCTGCCGACACTGAAATCGCTGGTGTCGCTGGCCTATGATTGCCGCCGCTCGGAGATGTTCGTGAACGAGACCATCGCCGCGCTGAAGATCATCGAGCGGGGCGACCTGCATCCGGACGAGATGGTCGGCTCCTGGGCCGGCGAGCTCGGTCAGACCCAGTTCCTGCCCGTGCATTACGTCAACTATGCCGTCGACTATGACGGCGACGGCCGACGCGATCTCCTCCGCAGCGAGGACGACGTGATCGGCTCGACCGCGAACTACATCGCCAACGGCTTGAAGTGGCGGCGCGGCGAGCCGTGGCTGGAGGAGATCAAGGTGCCGCAGAACCTGCCGTGGGATCAGACCGACCTCACGGTGCAGCTGCCGCGCTCAAAATGGGCGCAGCTCGGGGTTACCTATCCCGACGGCCGGCCGCTGCCGAACGACAATCTCGCGGCCTCCGTGCTGCTGCCGATGGGACGCTTCGGTCCGGCCTTCATGGCGTACCCGAATTTCGCGGCCTACACCGAGTGGAATAACTCGCTGATCTATTCGACTACCGCGGGCTATCTCGCCACCCGCATCGCGGGCGCGGCTCCGATGCGAAAGCCGTCCACGCCGGTCGCGCAGCTGCCGTTCAACGAGCTCAAGCAATTGCAGCAGCTTCTGGTCCAGGCCGGCTTCAATGTCGGCAAGGTCGACGGCGTGCTGGGCCAGCAAAGCCGCGCCGCGGTGAAGGCGATGCAGATCAAATACGGTCTGCCGGCCGATTCCTGGCCTACGGCCGAACTGCTCGCTCGCATGCGCGGGGGCACGGCACAGGCGCAGCCAGTGGGGACGATCCGGTAAGCACCAGGATCGCTGTCATGCCCCGCGAAAGCGGGGCATCCAGTACGCTGCGGCCTATCGATTCAATCACAGCTGCCTCGGAGTACTGGATCGCCCGGTCAACCGGGCGATGACACGAGAGTATGACGCCGATAGCACCACAAGCCCGCTCGGTAGAATTTTCGCACTGCACAAGCCCCTCCGGCGATTGTATTTTTCCATGACGTTCCCATGTGAGTAGCTCAGGTTTCTCCTGAGATTTCCCACCACAAGAGCGAGCATCACATGTCTTTCCACGACGCCGTCGTTCCCGCCTATTTGCAAATGCTGAACAGCCTGACTGGCCTGCTCACGAAAGCCGAGGCGCATTGTGCGGCCAAGAAGGTCGATCCCGCCGTCCTGCTCGGCTCCCGCCTGTTTCCGGACATGCTGCCGCTCTCGAAGCAGATCCAGCTGGTCAGCGATTTCGCAGCCAAAGGTTGCGCCCGGCTGACCCATAGCGACGTGCCCTCCACACCGGACACCGAGACCAGCTTTGCGGAGTTGAAGCAGCGCCTGGCGAAGACCATCGACTACGTGAAATCGTTCAAGCCCGAGCAGTTCGAGGGCGCCGACACCAAGGACGTCACCTTCCCGGCCGGCCCCGACAAGTCCATCACCATGAAGGGCCAGCAATTCCTGAGCGCGTTCTCGCTGCCGAACTTCTATTTCCACGCCGCAACCGCCCACGGCCTTCTGCGCCACGCCGGCGTCGAGATCGGCAAGCGCGATTTCCTCGGCGCGAACTGAAAGGCGATTATTCAGACGGCCGCGGCGGGAGATCGAATCTGCTGCTGCGGCTGAAATTGCACATGCTCTATGCTGCGCGGCTCGGCTGCGCATCTCGCCTGCAGTTTCTGTATGGCTCCTCCCTTGCGCTGATTGCCGCAATGCACAAGTGTTCCGGATCTCTCACCGCCTGGAAGCATTCTCATGAGCCGTTCGACCAAATTGTTTGAGACCTACAAGCTCGGCCCGATCACGCTGGCGAACCGTTTCGTGATGGCGCCGCTGACGCGCAACCGCGCCGTTCCCGGCACCTTCGTACCGGGCGCGCTCGCCGCTGACTATTACGCCCAGCGTGCCTCGGCGGGGCTTCTGATTACCGAAGCGAGCCAGGTCTCACAGCAGGGCCAAGGCTACCAGGACACCCCCGGCATCTACTCAAAGGACCAGGTCGCCGGCTGGCGCAAGGTCACCGATCAGGTGCATCAGCGCGGCGGCAAAGTCTTCATCCAGCTCTGGCATGTCGGCCGCATCTCGCATGTGGACCTTCAGGCCAATGGCGCAGCGCCGGTGGCGCCGAGCGCGATCCGCGCCAAGGGCAAGACCTTCGTCAACGGCACTTTCGCCGACGTCTCCGAGCCCCGTGCGCTCGAACTCTCCGAAATTCCAGGGATCATCGACGATTTCAGGCGCGCCACGAAGAATGCGCTCGAAGCCGGCTTCGATGGCGTCGAGATCCACGGCGCCAACGGCTATCTGCTCGAACAATTCGCCAAGGACGGCACCAACAAGCGTACCGACGCCTATGGCGGCTCCATTGAAAACCGCGCGCGGCTGATGCTGGAAATCTCCAGGGCCGTCGTAGCGGAAGCTGGCGCCGATCGCACCGGCATCCGCATCTCGCCGGTGACGCCGGCCAACGACATCTCGGATTCGAACCCGCAGGCCCTCTACGACCATATCGTCGACGGCCTCGCCGCGCTGAAGCTCGTCTATCTCCACGTCGTCGAAGGCGCCACCGGCGGTCCGCGCGACATCGCGCCGTTCGACTATGCGGGCCTGCGCAAGCGCTTCCCCGGCGCCTACATCGCCAACAACGGCTATGATTTCGAGCTCGCTGCCAAGGTGCTCGAGGCGAACGCGGCCGATCTCATCGCCTTCGGCAAGCCGTTCATCTCCAATCCCGATCTGGTCGAGCGGCTGAAGCAGGGCGCGGCGCTGAACGACTGGGACAAGAACACGTTCTACGGCGGCGGCGCGAAGGGATACACGGATTACCCGACGCTGGCCGCTGAACCCGCGGAATAGCCTCTTCTCCACGCATGCGCTGTCATGCCCCGCGAAGGCGGGGCATCCAGTAATCTGTGGCTTCCGGGTTCGACCACGCCCGTCTCTGGAATACTGGATCGTCCGCCTTCGCGGACGATGACACCGAGAATGTTGAAAGTGTGTGCCACAAAGAAAAAAGGCCGGGATTGCTCCCGGCCTTTCGTCGTTATGCTGATGTGCCTTACTGCAGCGAAGCGCGCTTCGGGGGCTGTGCCGGCCACGACTTGATCAGAGTGTCGTAGTCGACCGTCTCACCCTTCGGCTTCTCGTTGGCGAGCTTGCGCTGCGGGGCAATCGTGCCGTCCTTCTGGGCCTTGGCGAACCAGAACTCGGCCGACTCCTTCTTGTGCAACTTCGGACCGCAGGCGCCCTGCACGCCCGACTTCTCCAGACGCTCCATGACGGAGTCCTGGGCCGCGGCAAGCGAGTCCATCGCGGCCTGCGGCGTCTTGGCACCGGACGACGCATCGCCGATGTTCTGCCACCACAGCTGCGCCAGCTTCGGATAGTCGGGCACGTTGTTGCCGGTCGGGGTCCACTGCACGCGCGCGGGCGAGCGGTAGAACTCGATCAGGCCGCCGAGCTTCGGCGCACGCTCGGTGAACGACTTGTCCCAGATGTCGGATTCACGGATGAACGTGAGACCGACATGGCTCTTCTTCAGCGACACCGTCTTGGAGACGATGAACTGGAGATAGAGCCAGGCCGCCTTGCGGCGATCCGGGGGAGTCGATTTCAGCAGCGTCGCCGAACCCGCATCCTGGTAGCCGAGCTTCATGCCTTCCTTCCAGTACGAACCGTGCGGCGACGGAGCCATACGCCACTTCGGCGTACCGTCCGCGTTCATCACGGCGATGCCCGGCTTCACCATGTCGGCGGTGAAGGCGGTGTACCAGAACATCTGCTGGGCGATGTTGCCCTGCGCCGGCACCGGACCCGACTCGGAGAAGGTCATGCCCTGGGCCTGCGGCGGAGCATACTTCTTCATCCACTCGAGGTACTTGGTGATCGAGTAGACCGCGGCCGGACCGTTGGTGTCGCCGCCACGCTCGACCGAGGAGCCGACCGGACGGCAGCCTTCCATGCGGATGCCCCATTCGTCGACCGGCAGACCGTTCGGGATGCCCTTGTCGCCGTTACCGGCCATCGACAGCCAGGCGTCGGTGAAACGCCAGCCGAGCGAGGGGTCCTTCTTGCCATAGTCCATATGGCCATAGACCTTGACGCCGTTGATCTCCTTGATGTCGTTGGTGAAGAACTCGGCGATGTCTTCGTAGGCTGACCAGTTCACGGGCACGCCGAGCTCGTAGCCATACTTGGCCTTGAACTTGGCCTTGTAGTCGGCGTTGGTGAACCAGTCGTAGCGGAACCAGTAAAGGTTCGCGAACTGCTGGTCGGGCAGCTGATAGAGCTTGCCGTCCGGCGCCGTGCCGAACAACTTGCCGATGAAGTCGTTGACGTCGAGCATGGGGTCGGTGACGTCCTTGCCCTCGCCGGTCATATAGTCCGACAGCGCGATGGTCTGGCCGTAGCGGAAGTGGGTGCCGATCAGATCGGAATCGTTGATCCAGCCGTCGTACACGTTCTTGCCGGACTGCATCTGGGTCTGCAGCTTCTCGACGACGTCACCTTCCTGGATGATGTCGTGCTTGAGCTTGATGCCGGTGAGCTCGGAGAACGCCTTGGCCAGCGTCTGCGACTCATATTCGTGGGTCGTGATGGTTTCGGAGACCACGTTGATCTCCATTCCCTTGAAGGGCTCGGCGGCCTTGGCGAACCACTCCAGCTCCTTCTTCTGGTCTTCCTTCGACAGCGTCGAGGGCTGGAATTCCGCGATCCACTTCTGGATCGCGGCGTCGTCGGCGGCGCGCACCGGCGCCGAGACGGCCAGCGACACCGCGACGATGGCGGCGACGCTGGACATCGTCAGAAAGCTATTCTTGGTCAATGGACGTTCCCTTCTCCTAAACTGCCGCATGTTATTCCTCCGTTGCAGCGACAAACTTTTTACAGGCCCGGGTTGGTCCCGGATCTGGCCGTTCCTTCGCGGGCTAGACCGTGCGGAAAATGAGTACGGCCGTGGCCAGCGAAATTCCTGATGCGATCCAAAGGCGCGAAATTTCAACTCCGTCCTCGCCGATCGGCAGCGTGGCGAGGGGGTCGGTGCCGGCGAAGGCGATCCACAGCAAGTGGATGACCGCCGCCGTGATCAGGGAGATGAACAGGCGGTCGCCGCGCGTGGTCGGGATGCGCAGCACGCCGACGCGCTCGGCTTCGGGATAAGCCACCCCGAGCCAGGTCATCACAGCCAGCGTGCAGGCGAGCGCGACAAAAAAGATCGCCGTCGGCGGCGTCCAGGCCATCCATGCAATCCATTCCATTGATGCCTCCCTAGACCCGACCGAGCGCGAAACCGCTCGCGATATAATTGCGGACGAACCAGATCACGAGTGCGCCCGGGATGATCGTCAGCACGCCGGCTGCCGCCAGCAGGCCCCAGTCCATGCCCGCAGCCGACACCGTGCGCGTCATGATCGCCGCGATCGGCTTGGCCGAGACCGAGGTCAGCGTGCGCGCGAGCAGCAGCTCGACCCAGGAGAACATGAAGCAGAAGAAGGCGGCGACGCCGATGCCGCTCGCAATCAGCGGCACCAGGATCTTGATGAAGAAGCGCGGGAAGGAATAGCCGTCGAGGAAGGCGGTCTCGTCGATCTCGCGCGGCACGCCCGAGACGAAGCCTTCCAGGATCCACACCGCCAGCGGGACGTTGAAGATGCAGTGCGCGAGCGCGACCGCCCAGGGCGTATCGAACAGCCCGATCGCCGAATAGAGATTGAAGAACGGCAGGGCATAGACCGCGGCCGGCGCCATGCGGTTCGAGAGCAGCCAGAAGAACAGATGCTTGTCGCCGAGGAAACGGTAGCGCGAGAACGCGTAGGCCGCCGGCAGCGCCACCGAAATCGAGATGATGGTGTTGAGGACGACATATTCCAGCGAGTTGATATAGCCGGAATACCAGCTCTCGTCGGTGAAGATGCGCTTGTAGTGCTGCAGCGTCGGCGCGTGCGGCCACAGCGTCATCGTCGAGACGATTTCGGCGTTGGTCTTGAAGCTCATGTTGACGAGCCAGTAGATCGGCAACAGCAGGAAGATCAAGAACAGCGCCATAATGAGGCGACGGCCGGGAATCGAATGCATCACGCGGCTCCTTCCTGCGGCTTCCGCTCGGCGCCGGCATTGGTCATGACGGTGTAGAAGATCCAGCAGACGATCAGGATGATGAGGTTGTAGACCAGCGACAGCGCGGCGGCCTTGCCGAGGTCGAACTGGCCGAGCGCGATCTTGACCAACTCGATCGACACGAAGGTTGTCGAGTTGCCGGGGCCGCCACCCGTCACCACGAACGGCTCGGTGTAGATCATGAAACTGTCCATGAAGCGCAGCAGCACCGCGATCAGCAGCACGCGGTTCATCTTCGGCAGCTGGATCGCCTTGAACACCGCCCAGCGCGAGGCACCATCGATCTGCGCCGCCTGGTAATAAGCCTCCGGGATCGACTTAAGTCCGGCATAGCACAGCAGCGCGACCAGGCTGGTCCAGTGCCAGACGTCCATCACGATGACCGTGACCCAGGCGTCGATGTCGTTGGAGACGTAATTGTAGTCGATGCCGCTGGCATTGAGGACATAGCCGAGCAGGCCGATGTCGGGTCGGCCGAAGATCTGCCAGATCGTGCCGACCACGTTCCACGGGATCAGCAGCGGCAGCGCGAGGATGACGAGGCAGGCCGCAACCGTCCAGCCCTGGCGCGGCATCGAGAGCGCGACGACGATGCCGAGCGGCACCTCGATCGCGAGGATCACGAGCGAGAAGAACAGATTGCGGCCGAGCGAAGCCAGGAAGCGGCCGCCGAGGTCGGTCGAAGGATCGAGCAATTCCTTGAACCAGCCGACACCGTTCCAGAAGAACTGGTTGTTGCCGAAGGTGTCCTGCATCGAATAGTTCACCACCGTCATCAACGGCAGCACTGCCGAGAAGGCGACGACCAGGAACACCGGCAGCACCAGGAACCAGGCTTTTTGGTTGATAGTCTTGTCCATCAGGCGGCTCCCTCCACCAGAAGGCTGTCGGCATAGACGTGGACGTGCGACGGATCGAATTTCAGGCCGGCCGTGCCGTCCGGGCTGGTGAAGCCGGCCGGCGCGCGCGCCGCGAGCTTGGCGTCACCGAGCCGCGCGCGCGCGAAGCGGATGCGGCCGAGGTCGTCGACGCGTTCGATCTTCGCACTGAGCAGGCCGGGCGCCGGCGCGACGGCCTCAACGAATTCCGGACGGACGCCGATCTCGATCTTTGCGCCAGCAGGCAGCTTGTCGTAGCTGCGGTTGAGCGCGATCACATGACCGCCGATCTTGGCCTCACGGCCCCTCACCTCGGCCGGCAGGATGTTCATGCCGGGCGAGCCGATGAAATAGCCGACGAACGTGTGCGCCGGCTTGTCGAACAACTCGGCCGGCGTGCCGCTCTGCACCACGCGGCCGTCATGCATGACTACCACGGTGTCGGCGAAGGTCAGCGCCTCGGTCTGGTCGTGGGTGACGTAGATCATCGTCAGGTCGAGCTCGCGATGCAGCGCCTTCAACTTGGAGCGGAGCTGCCATTTCAGCTCGGGGTCGATCACGGTGAGCGGCTCGTCGAACAGCACGGCGGCAACGTCGGAGCGTACCAGGCCGCGGCCGAGCGAGATCTTCTGCTTGGCATCGGCCGTGAGCCGCGTCGCCTTGCGGTTCAGATAGGGCTCGAGGTCGAGCAAGCGGCCGATCTCGGCGACCCGCTTGTCGATCTCAGCCTTCGGCACGCCGCGGTTCTTCAGAGGGAACGCCAAATTTTGCCCCACCGTCATGGTGTCGTAGATCACCGGAAACTGGAACACCTGGGCGATGTTGCGCTTCTGGGTTGACAGCGGTGTGATGTCCTCGCCGTCGAACAGGATTTTCCCCCGCGACGGCGTGATGATGCCGGAGATGACGTTGAGCAGCGTGGTCTTGCCGCAGCCGGACGGCCCGAGCAGCGCATAGGCGCCGCCCTGCCGCCAGGTCATGGTGACAGGCTTGAGAGCAAAGCTGTCCTGCGGGGCATCATTGCCGCCGTAGGAGTGGGCGAGATCGACGAGGTCAATGCGGGCCATGTCGCATCCCCCTCAGGCTTTTTTCTTTGACGCGTTTTCTTCACGCGAACCGCTCGGCACTTCGCTTGAAAACGCTATGGGACCGGGTGCCGCGACCAGCCGGTCGGCAGCATCGAAAACGAACACGTCGTTGGGATCGAGCACGGCATCGAGCGTCTGGCCGGGCTCGAATTCGTGCACGCCGTGCAGCACCGCCACCCAGTTCGATCCGTCGCGGGTCAGATGCACGAAACTCTCCGAACCGGTGATCTCGGTCACCGTTACCGTGGCATGGAAGGCGTGGCGGTCAGTCTCGCCATTGGCAAGTGCGAGCTGATGGGCGCGAAATCCGAGGCGATAGGCGCCGTCCGCGAGCGAGGAATAGAGACCGGACGCCGGCGCGGCAATGCCGCCCGCATATTGCACGGAACCGTTCTTCTTCTCGATGCCGACGAGATTCAGCGGCGGATCGGAGAACACCTGCGCGACCCGCAAGGTCTGCGGATGACGGTAGACCTTTGGAGTCTCGCCGATCTGGAGCGCCTCTCCCTGCCACATGCACACCGTGTTGCCGCCGAGCAGCAGCGCCTCGGTCGGCTCGGTGGTGGCATAGACGAAGATCGCGCCGGAGGCCTCGAAGATGCGCGGCAGCTCGGTGCGCAGTTCCTCGCGCAGCTTGTAGTCGAGATTGGCGAGCGGCTCGTCGAGCAGCACGAGGTCGGCGCCCTTCACCAGCGCGCGCGCCATCGCAGTTCGCTGCTGCTGGCCGCCGGAAAGCTGGAGCGGCGTGCGCTTCAGGAACGGCTCGAGCCGGAGCAGCCGGGCGGCTTCCGCAACGCGCGCCTCGATTTCGGCGCGCGGCTTGCCCTGCACGCGCAAAGGCGAAGCGATGTTCTCGTAGACCGACAGCGAGGGGTAGTTGATGAACTGCTGATAGACCATGGCGACCGAGCGCTGGCGCACGTCGACCCCGGTGACGTCCTTGCCGTTGACCAGCAGCTTGCCCGATGTCGGTTTGTCCAGGCCAGCGAGCAGCCGCATGATCGAGGTCTTGCCCGACAGCGTCGGCCCGAGCAGCACGTTGAGCGTGCCGCTCTCGAGCGTCAGCGAGACGTCGCGGATGTGTGGGACCCCGTCGACAGTCCGGGTCACGTGATCGAGTGTCACCGTCATGAGCGTCCTCCGGCTTCCAGCAGGGGACTTTGCTGCACGGCGTGGGTCCTGATCCAGTCGTCCAGCGCCGCGATCTCGTCGGCACTTAGTCGCAGGCCGAGCTTGGAACGGCGCCAGACGATATCTTCGGCGGTGACGGCCCATTCGTTGGCGATGAGATAGCGGACTTCGCGCTCGGTCAGCGTCGCACCGAAGGCCTGGCCGAGATCGACCGCCGATTTCGCATCCCCAAGCAGCTTGATCGCCCTCGTGCCATAGGCGCGCGCCAGGCGCCGCGCATGCTCGTGGCTGAGGAAAGGATAGCCGCGCTGAAGCTCGGCGATCAGGCCGTCGACATCGGACACGCCCATGTCGCCGCCGGGCAGCGGCCATTTGCCGGTCCAGCCTTCGCGTGCTTTCGCACTGCGAAGATAGGGCGCGAGCCGCTCCAGCGCCTCCTCGGCGAGACGGCGATAGGTCGTGATCTTGCCGCCATAGATCGACAGCAGCGGCACGCCGCCGGGCGTGTCGAGTTCGAACACATAGTCGCGCGTCGCGGCCTTGGCTTCGCTGGCCCCGTCGTCATAGAGCGGACGTACGCCGGAGTAGGTCCAAACCACGTCATCGGGCGTGACAGGCTTGGCCAGATATTCGCTCGCCGCCGTGCAGAGATACTGGATCTCTTCGGCCGTCGCCTTCACCTTGGCGGGATCGCCGTCATAGTCGCGGTCGGTGGTGCCGATCAGCGTAAAATCGTCCTGATAGGGAATGACGAAGATGATGCGGCCATCTGCATTCTGGAACATGTAGGCGCGGTCGTGGTCGTAGAGTTTTTTCACGACGATGTGCGAGCCCTGCACCAGGCGCACCTTGGCTTTCGCGTTGACGCCGGCGCCGCGGCCGAGCACATCCTCGACCCAGGGCCCGCCGGCATTGACAACCGCACGGGCCTGGATCGACGAGCGCGCGCCTGTCAGCGTGTCGATCATGCTGACGGTCCAGATGCCGTCTGACTGTTTGATATCCGTCGCGCGAGTGCGGGTGCGGATCTCGGCGCCCTTGTCGGCGGCATCGCGTGCGTTGAGCACGACGAGACGGGCGTCGTCGACGAAGCAGTCGGAATATTCGAACGCGCGGCCGTAGCGGTTCGGGATCAGCGGGCGGCCGACCTCGTCGCGTCGGAGGTCAACCGAGCGCGTCGCCGGCAACAGATGACGGCCACCGATGTGGTCATAGAGAAAGAGGCCGAGGCGCAGCAGCCAGGCTGGCCGCAGGCCCGCATGGTGCGGCAAAACGAAACGCAGGGGGCGAATGATGTGCGGCGCGATGCCCCAGAGAATCTCGCGCTCGATCAGCGCCTCGCGAACCAGCCGGAACTCGTAATATTCGAGATAGCGCAGGCCGCCATGCACCAGCTTGGTCGACCAGGACGACGTCCCGCTCGCCAGATCGTTCATTTCGCACAGGAAAACCGTGTTGCCGCGGCCCACCGCGTCGCGCGCGATGCCGCAGCCGTTAACACCGCCTCCGATAATGGCGAGGTCGAAAATACGATCCAACAGACGCATCCCCCGGCGACCGCCCGTTCAATCGAGCGGTTACTTTCGCTTTTGATTAGATCACACCAGAAAACGAAAGCAAGATGAAAGAGGAGAGAAACGAAGTGAAAGCGGAACTTTTAAGCGGGCACACGGGGGGCGAAATAGGCAGTTCAGGAGGGATTTGAGCGGCATTATTGCTCTTGAAAAGTCGTCGATGACCCTTATTAGTAAGAATAGTCATATTGGTCGTTGTTTGCATGACGGAACACACTGCACCAGATTCACCAGCGACGGACTTGTGGACGCTTGCCAACGCCAAGGCCCGGCTCTCCGAGGTGATCGATCGTGCCCAAGCCGGCCCGCAAATCATCACCCGACACGGCAAGCCCAACGCGGTGATCGTTTCCGTCGAGGAATGGGCGCGCAAGACGGCGCGCAAAGGTACCTTGGCCGAATTCCTGCTGGCTTCGCCGCTGCGCAGCGGCGACCTCGAGCTTGAACGCGTTCACGACGCGCCGCACGACGAGCTGCCGTGAATCTACTGCTCGACACCAACGTGTTGTCGGAGGTCCAGAGGCCCGCCCCTTCGCCGAAAGTCTTGTCATGGCTTGATACGATCGACGAGGATCGTGCGTTCATCAGCGCGGCATCGATCGCCGAGCTTCGTCGCGGCATCGCGTTGTGGAGGACGGCCGTCGCCGTGCAGCACTGGCCGCCTGGCTTGCCCGCGATCTGCCGGAGCGTTTTGCCGGGCGCACACTGCCGATCGACCACGCGGTCGCGGAACGCTGGGGTGACCTGATGGCTCAGAGTCGCAGAAGCGGTCTCGCATTGTCTGTCATGGACGGCTTCTTTGCCGCGACCGCGCTGGCAAACAACCTCATGCTCGTCACGCGCAATGTGAAGGATTTTGCGGTATTCGGCGTGCCGCTGCTGAACCCGTGGGACAACCCATAGTCCTACCTCAGCCGCACCACCGGCGCGGCCTCGGGCGCTTCTTGTGCCTCGGCCTGAGCCTCATCGACGTCCGCCCCCTTCGGCATCGCGGCCATCACCTCGATGCCCTTGCCGTGGCAGATGGTGGCGAGGCGCTCTGGCAATTCCTGGTCGGTGACGAAGGTCTGGATCTGGCTGATATGCGCGATGCGGACCGGCGCGCTGCGCCGGAGCTTGGTGGAATCAGCGACCAGCATGACGCTGCGGGCGTTGGCGATGATGGCCTGCGCCACCTGCACCTCGCGATAGTCGAAGTCGAGCAGCGCGCCCTCCTCGTCGATCGCGGACGCTCCGATGATGGCATAGTCGACCTTGAACTGGCCGATCAGCTGCGTCGCGGTCGAGCCGACCACCGCGCCGTCGGCGCGCCGCACCGTGCCGCCGGCGACCACCACCTCGATGCGGGGATGACGATAGAGCAGCATGGCGACGTTCAGATTGTTGGTGATAACGAGGAGGTCCTCGTGCGAGGTCAGCGCGCTCGCGACCTCCTCGGTCGTGGTGCCGATGTTGATGAAGAGCGAGCAGCCGTTCGGGATCAGCGAGGCGGCCGCGGCTCCAATCGCCTTCTTCTCGTCGGCGGCGACGAAGCGCCGCGCCTCGTAGGCGAGGTTTTCGACGCCGGATGCGATGATGGCGCCGCCATGAATGCGGGTCAGCGAGCGCCGCTCACAGAGGTCGTTGAGATCCTTGCGGATGGTCTGCGCCGAGACCTCGAACCGGCGCGCCAGCTCCTCGACCATGACGCGGCCCGAGGCTCGCGCGATGTTGAGGATTTCGGCTTGGCGATGGGTCAGTCCGGTCACGGCGATGGCCTCAAGTCAGGAAGCTGCATGGTGCGGCGGTTCGCGCGCTCGGTCAATGCGCGCGCCGATCACGGTTAACGGACCAAGGTCCTCACCACGCCATTGCGGCGGCGAGACGCGCCAGCAGCTCCGGATCGTCGAAGGCGCTGGCGGAGGCGATGGCCCCGGCGGCGACGAGATCAGCATGGCTGAGGCTGGTCCGGATACCGATGGTCGGAATGCCGGCCGCTGCGGCCGATTGCACGCCGGTGCGGGAGTCCTCGAACGCGATCGAGGCCATGGCGCTGGCGCCGGCAAAGCGCAACCCTTCCTGATAAGGCAGCGGATGCGGCTTGCCGTGCAACAGCTCGGCACCGATCACGAGCGCCTTGAAGCGGTGCGTGATGCCGAGGCCGGACAGCAGCAGCTCCGCATTGAGCCGCGGGGCATTGGTCACGGCAACCATGGGAATACCGGCCGCATCCGCCCTGTCGAGCAGCGCCATCAGGCCCGGCAGCGGCTCGATCTGCCCGGCAACAAGCGTGCGGAAGACTTCCTCCTTCTCATCGAGGATCAAGGCACGCCGTTCGGGCGCCTCGTCGGGCAGAAAACGCTCGCCGATCGATACATTCGCGAAGCCTTGCAGCTCTCTGGAGAAGCGCGCGTGATCGAAGACGTGGCCGCGAGGGCCGAGCACCAGATTGAACGCCTTCAAGTGCAGCGGATCGGTGTTGGCGAGCGTACCGTCGATGTCGAACAGCAACGCCCTGCCGATAGCCTCGATCATGTCCGTACTTTCCCGAATATATGACGCATCAATACGAAAGCCGTATCAATACAGCGTCAATCGCGCAATGACGCACGTGCATGACCAATACGCGACCCTCGACAAAGTCGCGTGCGACTGCAACACTCCATGCAAGACCAAAAAGGAGGAAACGATGACGATCAACCGACGCGATCTCGCTCTCTCGACTCTTGCCGTCCCAGCTCTTGCCGTCTCCACTCTTGCAGTTTCAGCGCTCACGACACCGGTGCTGGCGGCCTCGGCCGACGAGGAAGCCGTGGCGAAGAAGGTCGAGGCGTTCCGTCTCGCCCAGATCGCGGCCGATCCCAAGGCGCTCGGCGCACTCTGCGCCGAAGAGGTGAGCTACAGCCATTCCAGCGGCAAGGTCGAGGACAAGGCGACCTTCATCGCCAACGCCACCGACGGCAAATCCAAATTCCTGTCGATCGAGTACAAGGACCCGACCATCAAGGTCGTCGGCCCCGCCGCGATCGTGCGCTTCCACTGGGTGGCGGAACAAGAGATGGCGGCTGATGGGAAAAAAGTGCCGACCAACCTTCACATCCTGATGAACTGGCAGAAGCAGGGCGACGACTGGAAGCTGCTCTCACGGGCGGCGACGAAGTTGTGAACAACGGCTCTTCCCCTCTCCGTTGCGGGAGAGGGTGGCTTCGCGAAGCGAAGTCGGGTGAGGGGTTTCTGTCCGACAACGAATCCTCTCGCATTGGAATTCGCGGAGACGACCCCTCATCCGGCGCTACGCGCCACCTTCTCCAACAAGGCGAGAAGGGAAGGCAGAGTTCGCGGCAAAAGATTCCCACCTCTCGGGCCACACGCGGCCCGGAATGACCCGCGGGAGGACTAAGCCGCTTCCTTCACATCACCGTTAACCAGCTTGCGCGCGGCGCGCTCGGCTTCGCGGGCGTTGCGGAAGAGCTGGCCTTCGAGACGGTTGAAGCGGCTGGACGAGGCGAAAAAGCAGTAGCCTCCCTGGGAACGAACGACGATACCTGCGGTCTGCGAATCGACTTCGATGATGTAGCTGTCCGGCATGGTCCGTGGATTCCTCAGTGCGGGCAAACAACGGCAGTTCTGCCCAAAGGTTCCTGGGCATTTTGACGCCGTTTCCACCCCGGATCGACACGCGACGGAGTACGCCGGGACCTCATCCGTTTTATGACTGGTTCTTGGCAAAGCCGCGGCGGCGGGACTCAGTCGCGCCGCGTTTGGTGTTGCCGCACGCATCAGACAGATGAGGCGCAACGCCGCGTGCGATTACGTCGCGATCGCGGTGTCGGTCGGGCGAACCGGCTGCGGGCGGCCGTGCTCGTCGATCGAGACGTAGGTGAAGTTGCCGTCGGTGACGAGGAACGGTTGCTGCTCGCCGCGGCGCAGCGCCCATGCTTCCAGATGCACGGTGATGGAGGTGCGCCCGACGCGAACGAGGTGGGCGTGGACCGAAACGAGATCGCCGACATAGACGGCCTTGCGGAAATTCATCGCCTCGATGGCGACAGTCACGGTGCGCGACTTCGCGACCTTTGACGCAAACACGCCGCCGCCGACATCCATCTGGCTGAGCAGCCAACCGCCGAAGATGTCGCCGTTTGCGTTGGTGTCGGCCGGCATCGCCAGCGTGCGAATGCAGAGATCGCCGCCCGGCCCGGCATCGGCTTGCCCGTTCATGCCGCTCCCGCTTGAAGATTGCTCACTTGAATCTTGCTCACCTGAAACTGCTCACTTGAAAGTATCCCAGCCCGGATCCGGCGCAAGGCGCTCGCCGAATCTTCCGGCCAGCGCGCGCAAGGTGGATACGACATGATCGACGCCACGCGTGCGCGCATAATTCAACGGGCCGCCACGGAACGGTGCATAACCGGTGCCGAAGATCATGGCGCCGTCGACCATGTCGGCATCATCCACGATACCCTCGCGAAGCGCCGCGACGCAGACGTTGGACATCGGCAGCACCAGGCGGTCGATCATCTGGTCGGTGACGCGCGGACCGGTCTCGGGCAACGGCGCCTTCTCGGCCTTGCCGTCACGCCAGACGTAAAAGCCCTTGCCGGTCTTGCGGCCGAGTTCGCCCTTGGCGACCTTCTCGCGGAGCCAGGCCGGCGTCGGCGGCAGCAGATCGCCGAACTTGGCGCGCAGCATGTCGCCGACATCGAGACAAATGTCGAGCCCGACCTGGTCGGCCAGTTCGATCGGCCCCATCGGCATGCCGAACTGCTCCGCGGCGGCGTCGATCAGGCGCTGGTCGATCTTCTCGTCCAGCATCACCATCGCTTCCAGCATGTAAGGCGTCAGCGCGCGGTTGACGAGGAAGCCCGGCGAGCTCTTCACCGGCAACGGCAGCCGATCGATCGCGCCGACGAAGGCGAGTGCCTCCTTCAGCACCTGCGTATCGTTACCGTCATGGCTGACGACTTCGACCAGCTGCAACCGCGACACCGGGTTGAAGAAGTGAAGGCCGACCAGCCGCTCCGGCCGCGCCAGCGTGGTGCGCAAATCCTGCAGCGGAATGCTCGACGTGTTGGTCGCGAGGATCGCGCCCGGCTTCATTCGCGGCTCGAGGCCGGCATAGACCTTCTGCTTGAGCTCGAGCTTCTCCGGGACCGCCTCGATGATGAGATCGGCGTTGCGGACGCCCTCCCCATCCATGTCAGGCATGAGGCGATCGAGCGCGTCGCGCACCTCGGTCGGCTTGCGGATGATCTTGCCGTAGAGCTCGGCGGCGCGCTTGACTGCGCCCGCGATCGGCTCCGCCTTCATGTCGGCGAGCGAGACGCGCACCCCCTGCCCCGCGCACCAGGCCGCGATGTCGCCGCCCATGGCGCCCGCGCCGATGACGTGGGCATGCCTGATCGTGTTGCCGGAGCCTGCCGCTTTCTTCATCTGCTCGCGCAGGAAGAACACGCGGATCAAGTTCTGCGCGGTCGGCGTCACCATCAGCTTGGCGAACGAGGCCTGCTCTGCCCCGAGCATCGCGGCCTTGCTGCCGCCATGGGTCTCCCAGAGATCGATCAAGGCATAGGGCGCCGGATAATGCTCGCGGGACGCGGCCTTCGCCGCCTCCGATCGCATCCGTTTGGCCAGCAGCCCGCGCACCGGGCCGAAATTCGCCGCACGCGTCAGAAAACCCGGCCGCGCCCGCTTGAGGCGGCCGAACAGCGCATCCTTGACGGCATTGCGAACGTGGCGCTCCTGCGTCACGGTATCGACGAGGCCGAGCGATCTGGCGCGGCGGGCATCGATGGTGCGGCCGGTCAGCATCAGGGCCATCGATTGTGTCGGATTGACCAGCGCAGTGAAACGCGCGGTGCCGCCGAGACCGGGATGTAGCCCCAGCATCACCTCAGGGAAGCCGAAGCGCGCGCCGTCGATGGCGATGCGCGATTGGCAGGCGAGCGCGACTTCGAGCCCGCCGCCGAGGCAGAAGCCGTGGATCACCGCGACCGTCGGCAGCTTCAGCACTTCAAGATGATCGACCACCGCATGGGCGGCGCGGATCCGCGTCTCCACCATCCCGGCATCACTGGCGCCGCGAAATTCGTTGACGTCGGCGCCCGCGATGAAGCCGGACGGCTTTGCGGAGCGGATCACGAGGCCGGCAGGGCGCTCGGTCTCGATCGCCGCCAGCACGGCGTCGAACTCCTCCATCACCTCCGAGGACAGCGTGTTGGCGCTGGCGTCAGTGCGGTCAAACAGCAGCCAGGCGACACCGTCGGCGTCGCGCGTCAGCTTGAAGTGCTTGTAGGGACGATCGGCGGCGGGCTTGGGCCCGAGCTCCAGCACGCGGTCGCCGAGCGCGGTCATGATCCTGGAATCCATGGTCATACCGCCTCGATCAGCATGGCGCCGCCGAGCCCGCCGCCGATGCACTCGGTGGCAACGCCGCGCCGCGTGCCGAGCCGCTTCATGGTATTGACGAGATGCAGCACGATGCGATTGCCGGACGTGCCGACGGGATGCCCGAGCGAGATAGCGCCGCCATCGACGTTGAGTTTGTCGCGGTCGACCTCGCCGGCAGCGCCGTCCAGTCCCAAAATCTCGCGGCAGAACTTGTCGTCATTCCAGGCGGCGAGGCAGCCGAGCACTTGGGTGGCGAACGCCTCGTTGAGCTCCCAGGTCTCGACGTCCTGGATGGTGAGATCATTGCGCTTCAGTAGCGGCGTCGCCGACATCACAGGACCGAGACCCATGATGCTTGGATCGAGTGCGGCCCAGTTGCTGTCGACGATGACGGCCTTCGGCGTCAGCTTGTGCCTGGCGACCGCTTCGTCGGACGCCAGGATCACCCAGGACGCGCCATCGGTGATCTGCGAGGAATTGCCGGCGGTGACCTGGCCCCAGGGACGCTCGAACACGGGCCGGAGTTTTGCGAGCCTCTCGGCCGTCGAGTCCGGACGCACGCCATCATCATGGTCGAAGAATTTTCCGTCGCGGGAGAACGCGGTTTCGACTTCGCCCTTGAGAAAACCTTCCGCCTGCGCATGCGCGAGCCGGCGATGGCTCTCGGCGGCATAGGCATCGGACTGCGCACGGGTGATGCCGAAGAGATGGCCGACGACTTCGGCCGTCTGGCCCATGTTGAGATCGGTAATAGGATCGGTCAGCCCGCGCTCGAGGCCGATGATCGGTTTGAGATAGCGCGGCCGCAGCTTGAAGGCCGCGGCAAGCTTCGCGGCGACGCCCTTGGCGGTGGCGAGGCCGGCGAACCAGCGCACGCCGGAATTGGGCCAGACCAGCGGCGCGTGGCTCAAGGCCTCGGTGCCGCCGGCCAGGATCATGTCGGCATGGCCCTCGCGGATGTAGCGGTACGCGGTGTCGATCGACTGCATGCCGGATCCGCAATTGATCTGAACGGTGAAGGCGACCATGTCCTCGCCCATGCCGAGCCGGAGCGCGGCGACGCGAGCCGGGTTCATTTCGTCCGCGATCACGTTGACGCAGCCGAGGATGACCTGGTCGAAGGTATCAGGCGAAAACGGCTGACGCGCCAGCAGTGGCCGGCCGCATTGCACGGCGAGATCGACCGGCGTGAACGGCCCCGGCCCCGAACGCGCCTTCAAAAACGGCGTCCGACTGCCGTCGACGATGAAAACCGGTCGTGCCATCAGCTCGCCGCCCTCTGTTCACCGAGTTCCTGGAAGAACTGATGCACGTCGCCGGTTTTCTTGTAAATCGGCGACAGCGCCTCCGGCGCAAAATCGTCGACCTCGATCACCTTTGTAACGGCTTCGCGGGCCGCGGCCAGCTGCTCGCCCTCCGCCTGCGTGATCACACCCTTGGCCACCGCATCCTTCCAGTCGCTCAGATGAGCCGCGCGCATGCGCCTGGCGATGGCGTCCGTACCTGCGATCAGGTTGAACGCGCGCTCCAGCCGGGCGAAGCCGCCATCGTCGTCGACATAAGCGAGATCGGGCGTGAGGCGGTCGCGCGCGGCCGACGGCTCCAGCACGAGGCTCGCGCATTGATGCACGACCCGGTCGGAGGGACCCAGCACGCGGGCGCCGAAGGGCTGGACCACGAATTTGAGGATGCCTGCGACGAAGCGGTTCGGCAGATTGGCGAGAATCTCGGCAAGCCGGTTCTCGATGGTCCGAAAGCCCGTCGCCATGCACCATTCGAGCGCGGCAAAATCCTCCTTCTGCCGGCCCTCGTCCTGCCAGCGCTTCAGCGCGGCAGAGAGCAGATACAGCTCGGACAGGATGTCGCCGAAGCGCGCCGATAGCATCTCTTTGCGCTTGAGCGCGCCGCCGAGCGTCAACAGCGCCATATCGGCGCAGAGGGCAAAAGCCGCCGAGTAGCGCGAGAGCTGACGATAGAATGGTCTGGCGTCACCCGCATCGGGTGCAAGCGCGAAGACACCAAAGCTCCAGCTCCGGCCGAACGCGCGCAAGAGTGTCTCGAAGCTGTGGCCGACATGTTTCCAGAACACCTTGTCGAAGGCGGTGAGCCCGCGCTCGCGATCGGCATCGGCAAGCGCATTCATCTCGTCGAGCAGATAGGGATGGGCGCGGATGGCGCCCTGTCCGAACACGATGAGATTGCGGGTGAGGATATTGGCGCCCTCGACGGTGATGCCGACCGGAACGGCGCGGTGGAGATTGCCGAGATAGTTTTGCGGACCGTCGATCACGGCCTTGCCGCCATGGATGTCCATAGCGTCGTCGACCGCGGTGCGCATCCGCTCGGTCGCGTGCAGCTTCATGATGCCCGAGATGACGGCGGGATGGATCCCGGTATTCAGTGCCGCGCAGGTCAGCCGTCGCGCCGCGTCGAGCTGATAGGCAGTGGCGACAATGCGGGCGAGCGGCTCCTCGACGCCCTCGAATTTGGAGATGGAGATGCCGAACTGCTCGCGGATGCGGGCATAGGCGCCGGTGGTGCGGGCGGCATAGGCGGCGCCGGCGGCGGAGAGCGACGGCAACGAGATGCCGCGGCCGGCGGCGAGCGCCGTCATCAGCATCTTCCAGCCCTGCCCCAGCCGCGCCTGGCCGCCGATGACGTAGTCGAGCGGAATGAAAACGTCGCGGCCCCAGTTCGGACCGTTCTGGAAGACCTGCATCGAGGGCAAATGGCGTTTGCCGATTTCGACGCCGGGAAGATTGGTCGGGATCAGCGCCACGCTGATGCCGAGCTCTTCCTGGTCGCCGACGAGATGATCGGGATCATAGGCCTTGAAGGCGAGGCCAAGCAGCGTCGCGACGGGGCCGAGCGTGATGTAGCGCTTGTGCCAGTTGAGCTTCAGGCCCAGCACCTCCTGGCCCTCGAAGGTGTCTTTGCAGATGATGCCGGTGTCGACCATCGAGGCGGCATCAGAGCCGGCCTCGGGGCTGGTGAGGCCGAAGCAGGGAATGTCGCGGCCATCGGCAAGACGCGGCAGCCAGCGCTGCTGCTGCTCCTTCGTGCCGAAGTGCATCAGGAGCTCGCCGGGGCCCAACGAGTTCGGCACCATCACCGTCACCGCGGCGGCGATCGAGCGGGTCGATATCTTGCGCACCACTTCCGAATGCGCATAGGGCGAGAAGCCGAGGCCGCCGAACTCCTTCGGAATGATCATGCCGAAGAATTTTTCGCGCTTGACGAAGTGCCAGACATCGGGCGGCAGGTCGCGCCATTCCCAAAAGATCTTCCACTCGTCGAGCATGGCGCAAAGCTCGTCGACGGGGCCGTTGAGGAAGGCCCGCTCCTCTTCGGTCAACGTTGCCTGCGGGACCTTCAGCAGCTTCGACCAATCGGGGTTGCCGGTGAAGAGATCGGCGTCCCACCAGACGTCGCCGGCCTCCAGCGCCTCGCGCTCGGTGTCCGACATCGCCGGCAGCACGCCGCGCGCCCAGGAGAAAATCGGCTTGGTCAGGGTGTCGCGGCGGAAGCTCATGGCGGACCTCATGCATCGGCGCGGTGATCGGGCATTTTAGCGGAAAGTGGCCGGCGGCGGTGAAGACTTCGCCTGCGGAAAGACGCGAATTGACGCGGCCGGGCAGCCGCCCAGGGGCCATAACGGCCGAGGCGTGGTGGCAGTTCCGGGAGGGGATGGCTTCGCGGTCGGCCGGTCTAATCCGGCCGCACCATCTCGAACATGTTTTCCGGCTTGATTTCGAAATAATCCCCGCTGCGGCCGGCGCGTACGATCGGGCGGGCGGCGGCGGTCTGGTAGACGCCGTCCTTGATCATGGCCTTGTCGATGTGGACGGCAACGACCTCGCCGAGCGTCAGCCAGGCATTGGCTTCCTTGCCGTCGGCGCCCTTGAGGCGGACGATATCGGACACCTTGCATTCGAAGGCGACGGGACTCTCGCCGACGCGCGGCACGTTGACGAGCCTGCCGGGCACGGCGGTGAGGCCCGCAATTTTGAACTCGTCGACCTCAGGGCCAACATGCGCCGCAGTCGCGTTCATGTGCCTGGCCAGGTCCATAGTGGCGAGGTTCCAGACGAACTCGCCGGTCTGCTGGATGTTTTCGACGGTGTCCTTCCAGTTGGTGGAGGAGAAGCCGATGATCGGGGGGACGTAGCAGAACGCGTTGAAGAAGCTGTAGGGCGCGAGGTTGACGTGGCCGTTGGTGTCGCGCGACGAAATCCAGCCGATCGGCCGCGGCGCGACGATGGCGTTGAAGGGATCGTGCTTGAGGCCGTGGCCCTTGGCGGGCTCGTAGAAGTGCAGGTCTTTGTCGGTCACGCGCTGTTTCCTTCTCGTCATTGCGAGCGCAGCGAAGCAATCCAAAATCCCTCCGCAGAGACAGTCTGGATTGCTTCGCAAAGCTCGCAATGACGGAGTTTGTTGATCCGTCCTTGCCCGCCATCAGCCGTCATTCCGTGGCGGTCGGCCTGCTTATAGGAGGAAATCCGCCGCCGCGTCAGTGGCGCGGGGACAATCCCGCGATGACGAAATCGATCATCTGGTCGATGGTCGGGCCCGGCTTGGTAGCGCACTGGGCGATCATCTGGGGGTGGAAAAAGCGCATCATCGCGGTGCAGGCGCACAGCGCAGCCAGTTGCAGGTCCGGCGCCTCGAACTCGCCGGAAGCCACGCCTTGCGTGATCATCTGGCCGATGACCCCGGCAATGCACTCCATGTGGTTGACGCAGACGTCCCAGTCCTCCTGCATCGCGATCTCGACCATCTCGTGCAGCTTATTGTCGCCGACATAGCGCTCGGTGTTCATGCGATTGATGGTGGTGAGCAGCTCACGGAATCGCGGCAGTACCGGACCGGGCCTGGCCACGATCCGCTGCGCTTCCAGCTCGACCTCGCCCATTAGCGAACGGGCCACCGCCTGATGGATCGCCTTCTTCGATTCGAAGAAGCGATAGACGTTGGCGGGGCTCATCTTGAGCTCCTTGGCGATGTCGCCGACCGTGGTCTTGAGATAGCCGATCTGGCGGAACAGCCTCTCGGCCACCTCGAGAATGCGTTCCCGGGTGTCGCCTTCGATATGTTCCGAAACCAGTGTCATCTGTCAGACTCGTCAATCAGCAGTTCATCTTCACTTATTCAGCCGCCTCAGCAAGCGGAATTGCGTTCTGGTCATCGCTCCCATGCTGCGGCGCGGCAGGCTGCTCGGGCGTGCCCGCCTCATCCAGGCTCTTGCGGAACCAGAGGGCGTAGAGGCCCGGCAGGTACAGCAGCGTCAGGAAGGTCGCGACGAACAAGCCACCCATGATGGTGATCGCCATCGGCCCCCAGAACGCCGAGCGCGACAGCGGGATCATGGCGAGGATGGCGGCAAGCGCCGTCAGCACCACCGGACGGGCGCGGCGGACGGTGGCCTCCACGATCGCCTCGCGGCGGGTCAGGCCGTGCGAGACGTCGGTCTCGATCTGATCCACCAGGATCACGGCGTTGCGCATGATCATGCCGGCAAGCGCGATCAGGCCGAGCAGCGCCACGAAGCCGAACGGGGCGTTGGCGATGTTGAGCCCGAACGAGGCGCCGACAATGCCGAGCGGCGCGGTCAGGAACACCAGGATCAGGCGCGAGAAGCTCTGCAGCTGGAACATCAGCAGCGTCAGCATCACCATGACCATCAGCGGGAAGAGAATGAAGATCGAGGCGTTGCCCTTGGCGGATTCCTCGAACGCGCCGCCCGCCTCGATGCGGTAGGCCGGCTCCAGGTTGTCCTTGATCGCCTTCAGCTTCGGCGCGATCTGGCCGGTGACGTCGGGCGCCTGCACGCCGTCGACGACGTCGGAGCGCACGGTGATCGCCATGTCGCGGTTACGCCGCCACATGATCGGTTCCTCGTGCGCATACTCGATCTTGGCGATCTGCTGCAGCGGCACGGCCACGCCGTTGCGCGAGGTGATGGTGAGATCGCCGACGGCGCCGAGGTCGAGCCGCTCGGACGAGACGGCGCGCGCGACCACGCCGACCTTTTCGATGCCGTCGCGCACGGTCGTCACCTGCGAGCCCGAGATCAGCATCGACAGCGCCTGCGACACGTCCTGCGGGGTCAGGCCCATGGCGCGTGCGCGATCCTGGTCGACGACAAGCTTGAGGTAAGGCGACTGCTCGTTCCAGTCGAGCTGGACGTCCTTGACGCTCTTGTTCTGCCGCATGACGTCGCGGACCTGGTAGGCGATCTCGCGCACCTTGTTGGCGTCGGGTCCGATGACGCGAAACTGCACGGGAAAACCAACGGGGGGACCGAAATTGAAGCGGTCGACGCGCACGCGGGCCTCGTTGAGCGCGCCGTCGGCAACGGCGTTTTCAAGCTTGGCCTTGATGCGCTCGCGCGCCTCGACGCCCTTCGCGACGATGACGATTTCGGCAAAAGCCTCGTTCGGAAGCTGCGGATTGAGGCCGAGCCAGAAGCGCGGCGAGCCCTGTCCGACATAGGCCGTGTAGGTCTCGATGTCCTTGTCGTCCTTGAGCATGGTCTCGGCCTTCTTCACCGCCTTTTCGGTGACGTTGAAGGCGGTGCCCTCGGGCAGGCGAAGCTGGAGGAACAGCTCGGGACGCTCGGACAGCGGGAAGAACTGCTGCTGGACGTGGCCGAAACCGACGATCGAGGCGATGAAGACGCCGACGGTCGCGACCACCACGGTGATGCGGTGGTCGACGCACCACTGCACGATGGCGCGCAGGCCCCGATACATGCGGGTCTCGTAGACCGCGTGCGGATCGTGATTGTGGTGCACCTTGATGTTGGGCAGCAGCATGACGCCGATATAGGGCGTGAAGATCACCGCCACGAACCAGGACGCGACCAGCGCGATCGCCACGATCCAGAAGATGCTGCCGGCATATTCGCCGACCGCGGAATTGGCAAAGCCGATGGGGAGGAAGCCAGCGGCCGTGACCAGCGTTCCCGTGAGCATCGGAAACGCAGTGGATTCCCAGGCAAAGGACGCCGCACGCATGCGGTCCCAGCCCTGCTCCATCTTCACCACCATCATCTCGACGGCAATGATGGCGTCATCCACCAGCAGGCCGAGCGCGATGATCAGCGCACCGAGCGTGATGCGGTGCAGGTCGAGCGACATCGTGTTCATGACGACGAAGACGATGCCGAGCACCAGGGGCACCGACAATGCGACCACGATGCCGGTGCGCCAGCCAAGCGCCAGGAACGACACGAACAGCACGATGACGAGGGCTTCCATGAAAGAGTGTACGAACTCGCCGACCGCGTGCTCGACCACCTTGGGCTGGTCGGCGATCAGTTTGACGTCGACGCCCTGCGGCACCGCCTTCATGAATTCAGCCGTCGCCTTCTCGACCTCCTTGCCGAGATCGAGGATGTTCGCGCCCTTGGCGGTGACGACGCCGATGCCGATCGCGGCCTTGCCTTCCTGGCGCACGATGAAGCTCGGCGGGTCGACATAGCCATGGGTGACGGTGGCGATGTCGCCGAGGCGGAACACGCGGCCGTTGCTCTCGACCGGGGTTTCGGCGACGGCCTTGGCGCCGTCGAGCGCACCGGTGACGCGCAGCGGCACGCGCTGCGACGAGGTCTCGACCGTGCCGGCCGGCGTCACGTTGTTCTGCTTGGCGAGCGAATCGAACAGCGCCTGCGGCGTGATGCCGAGCGTGGCGAGCTTGGCATGGCTGAACTCGACGAAGATGCGCTCATCCTGGTTGCCGTAAACGTCGACCTTGGTCACGCCCGGCACCTTCAGAAGGCGCTGACGGAAACCTTCCGAGACCTTCTTGAGCTGGGCGTAGTCGGCGCCGTCGCCCGTCATCATGTAGAGGATGGAATCGACGTCGGAGAATTCGTCGTTGACGACGGGCCCGAGAATCCCTGCGGGCAGCTGGCCCTGCACGTCGACCAGCTTCTTGCGCAGCAGATAAAAGAGATACGGCACGTCCTTCGGCGGCGTGGAATCGCGGAAGGTCACCTGGAGCGCAGTGAATCCGGGCTTGGAATAGGTCTGCACCTTCTCGAAGTAGGGCAGCTCCTGGATCTTCTTCTCGATGGGATCGGCGACCTGCGCCTGCATTTCCTGCGCTGTCGCGCCCGGCCACAGCACGGAGACGTTGACCACCTTCACCGTGAAGAACGGATCCTCGGCGCGACCGAGCTTCTGATAGGAGAAGAATCCGGCGACGCCGAGTATGAGCATCAGGAACAGGATCAGCGTCGGATGGCTGACGGCCCAGGCCGAAAGATTGAAGCGCTTCATCGCACTCTCCAAAGATGATCCGGTTGCAAAAAACCACAGCCACTCTGTTGAACGCGTCGTCGCGAGGCAGCGAAGCAATCCAGGGGGCTGGGCAGGTTCTGGATCGCTTCGCCGCTTCAGCCCCAGCATTTGCGCTTGGGCCGAAACTCACCTCACACGACGTAACTCGTAAACGAGACTTAAAAGGACAGTGACGACACGACCCGTACCTTCTGGCCCGGATCGAGCTTCTGAACGCCGAGGGCAACGATCTTGGCACCCTCTTCGACACCACCGGTGATGACGACGTCGTTGCTCTCGTAGGACTTCACCGTCACCGGCTTCAGCGTCACCCCGCCGTTGTCGTCGACGACGTAGAAGGACGGCTTGTCGCCTTCGTTGAACAGCGCCGACAGCGGCAGCCGCGCGACGCGCTCGGTGGCAGCGTCCGACAGAGTCAGCGTCGCCGTCATGCCGAGCGAGACCTTGTCGTCAGCCTCGGCGAGGGAGAATTTTGCGAGATAGGTGCGCGTGGCGGGATCTGCGGTGGGCGCGATCTCGCGCAGCCTGGCCGTATATTTCTTGCCCGGCTCCGACCAAAGAGTGACGCTGGCGGCGCCCGATTTGGCACGTCCAACCAGCGTCTCAGGGATCGCGACGACCGCTTCCCTTTCGGCAAAGCGGGCGACACGGATCGAGGTCTGGCCTGCGGCAACCACCTGGCCGGGCTCGATCAGTGTTGCGGTGACGACGCCACGGGCGTCGGCGTTGAGCGTCGCGTAGGAAAGGGAATTCTTGGTCAATTCGACCGAGCGCTCGGCCCGGTTCAGACGGGCACGGGCCTCGTCGGCGGCGGCGCGGCTCGAATCCAGCTGCGCGTCGGTCGTCCAGCCCTTGGCCCTCAAATCCTTGGCGCGCTGCTCGGCGGCGGCGGCCTGGGCCAGCACGCCGGTCGCAGCGGTCTGCTCGGCGACGGCTTGCTCGGCCTGGAGCTTCAGATCGACCTCATCGAGGACCGCGAGCGGCTGACCGATCTCGACGGTCTGGCCAACTTCGACCAGACGCTTGGCGACCTTGCCCGCGACCCGAAAGCCCAGATCGCTCTCGATCCGCGGCCTGATGGTGCCGACGAAGCTGCGCTCGGGCTTTTCGGCATCGTAGTGGGCGGTGGCGACCAGGACCGGCCGCGGCGGGTCGGCGTTTTCAGCGACGGTGTCATTGCACCCAGCGAGGGCGGCAGCCATCAGCGCCAGCGAAACACCGGCCAAGAGCCTCGAATAGCTGGATAAAACGGATCGGACGAACATCGGAGGACACTCCCTCGGCTGCAATGAGAGGAATGTCGACTAATCACTGATGAAAGTCAATAATCGTCAGTCATCAGGAAAGCGTGATCGTTAAGAGGTGGTAACCTCCCCGCTGCCCTTGGCGGAAAGCCCGGACTGTTGGAAGAGAGCTCGCGCCGCGGCCCCAGAGGGACCGCGCGGAAATGGGCCCTGGCTTTCGCCAGGGCGACATTTCGAGGCTACCGCCCCTGTTCGGCGAACTCGTGCTTGCTGTCGTGGCCACCGATGAAGACCAGGATGCCGGCGATCAGCGGCAGCACCGCGAGCACGAGCAGTCCGGTCGAGGTCTGCCCGGTGGCTTCCTTGACCCAGCCGATCAGATACGGTCCGCCGAACCCGGCGAGATTGCCGATCGAGTTGATCAGAGCGATGGCGCCGGCCGCCGCCGTGCCGGAGAGCCAGGCCGTCGGCAGGGTCCAGAACACGCCGAAGCAGCAGAACACGCCGATCGCGGCAACCGTCAGCACGATCATCGTCAGGGTGGGGTCGGTGAGATAGCTGGAGACGCCGAGAGCGACGGCGGTGAGCAGCAACGGCGCGCCGACATGCATCACGCGCTCGCGCGTGGCATCGGAATGCCGCGTCCACAGGATCATTGCGATGGTGCCGAACAGATACGGAATCGCGGTGACGAAGCCGGTCTGGGCGTTGGTGAGGCCGAACGCCTTGACGATCTGCGGCAGCCAGAACTGCATGCCATAGAGCGCGCCGACGAAGCCGAAATAGACGAGGCTCAGCATGATCACCTTAGGTGAGGTCAGCGCCTCGCCGAGCGACATATGCTTCACCGCCTGCTTGGCCGCGATCTCGGCATCGAGCTTGGTCTTGAGCCAGGCCTTCTGCTCGGCCGAGAGCCAATCCGCCTTCTCTGGCCTGTCGGTGAGATAGAACCAGGTGACGATGCCGAGCAGCACGGAGGGAATGCCCTCAATGATGAACAGCCACTGCCAGCCCTTCAGGCCCATGGCCCCGTCGAGGCCGAGCAGCAGGCCAGAGACCGGCGCGCCGATCACGGTGGAGACCGGAACGGCGATGGCGAAGGCCGCGAGGAAGCGGGCGCGATATTCGGCCGGATACCAATAAGTGAGATAGAGGATGATGCCGGGGAAGAAGCCGGCTTCGGCGACGCCGAGCAGGAAGCGCAGCACGTAGAAGCTCGTGACCCCGCTCGTGAGCGCCATCAGCGCCGAGATGATGCCCCAGGTCACCATGATGCGGGCGATCCAGCGGCTGGCGCCGAACTTCTCCAGCGCCAGATTGCTCGGCACCTCGAAGATGAAATAGCCGATGAAGAAGATGCCGGCGCCCCAGGAGAAGATCAGCGGCGTGAATTTCAGCTCGGCATTCATGGTCAGCGCGGCGAAGCCGAGATTGACGCGGTCGAGATAGGAGAAGAAATAGGCCAGCACCAGGAACGGGATCAGGCGCCAGGAGATGGCGCGGATCGTCGAGGTCTCGATTTCCGACTTGGCTGCGCCGGTCGAACCGGCATAGGTCGTGGTCTGGCTCATGGCTTCCCCCGGGTTGTTGCTTTTATGGGCTGATCCGGGGTTTTGAGCATCGCCGCGAAAGAGTCAATGGAGCAAGCAATGCAAGGGGCGCAGCCGGCCACCACGTTGCGCTACGACAGAGCTCGGTGATCCCCGCCGCGCACAACTACTCTGCCAATTGAAACTTCGCAAAGCGATCGAGCTCCTCCTCGATCTTCCGTTTGAGCTCCTTGCGCCCCGCGGTCTTCTTCCCCTCGCCGACCCAGGTCCATTTCTGCATCAGCAGCTTCTTCGCCTGCCGATCGGTCTTCAGATCGAGCGCGGCGACGATCTCGTCGCCGACCAGCACGGGCAGCGCGAAATAGCCGAGCTTGCGTTTGGCCTTCGGCACATAGGCCTCGAACAAATGGTTGTAACCGAAAATGAGATTGGTGCGCTTGCGCTGGATGATCAGCGGATCGAACGGCGACAGGATATGGACCAGATCCGGCGGCGCGCACTCGCCCGGCTCGAGCGCAGCCGGCACTGCCCAGTGCTCCTGCTTGCCGGCACCGTCGATGGCGACAGGCACGAGCTCGCCACGGCGGACGCGCGAGCCGATCAGGGCAGCCACCGCCGGCTTGCGCGGCGCGTTGAGATGGCAGACCGAATCGAGGCTCACGACACCTTGCGATCGCAGCGCGCGATCGAGCAGATAGACCGTGATGTCCTTTGCCGACGCCGGCTTCGGCAGCTTGTCCCAGCCGAAATGGCGCGTCATCAGCTCATAAATCTTGAGCATGCCCTGGCGCTCGCTGACGGTCACGGCACCCATGTAGAAGGCGAGCTGCAATGCCCGCTTCGAGGGTTTTCGGCTTTGCCAGAGATGCTCCTTCTCGGTGAGCACGTCGTCCTCGATGTCGCGGATCGTCAGCGGGCCGGCGCGCACCAGCCGCATCACCTTGCGCATGTCGGCAGGTTTCACCGAGGCGAACCATTTGTGCCCCTCGCGGCGGTGCTCGCACATCGCCGGCAGGAAGAAGCGGAAGTCGCCGGCCGGCACGTAAGACAGCGCATGCGTCCAATATTCAAAGACGCTCTTGTCGACGCTCTGGGCATGGCGCAGGTCGGCGCGCCGGTAGGACGGAATCCGGCTGAACAGGATGTGATGATGGCAGCGCTCGATCACGTTGATGGTGTCGATCTGCACATAGCCGAGATGGGCGACCGCGTCGGAGACGGCTTGCGCGCCGTCACCGAACGGCGCGCGCTCGTCCAGCCGCTGGGCATGAAGCCAGATTTGCCGGGCCTGTGTCGTGGTGAGTGGAATCGGTTTGGGCGCGCGGGACATTGCGGAATGCAGTGTAGCGGGATTCGCATCCAGCCAAGAAGCCGATCCAGGAGCGGACAAGGAAAAACCGCGCCGCCATCTGCTGACAGCGCGGTCGGAAGGCGCTTGCTACTTCATCGACATGGCCTTCTGCGCCTTCATGTAATGCATGCAGGCGCTTTTCATCTTGCCGTTGCTCATGTCGGTGTTGGCCATGGCCATTTCCTTGTTCATGGCCGTCTTGGCCGGCGTATCCGCCGTGCCGCCCATCATGGCGGCGGACTTCATCATATTGTCGCTGGTGCACGCCATCATCGCGGCAGATGCAGGGGAAACGGCGAACGCGACCAAAGCTGCAGCTGTGAGCAAGATTTTCATCGAAAAGTCTCCTCCGTAAAACGAAACCGGCGTCATGTCGGCCTTCGCAATACGTATTCTCCCGCGAAGACGTTTCGTGGAGAAGACAATTTCTTGCTGCGGTGCGAAGACGGCAGGACTCAGCGGCCGGCTTTCGGGGCTTTGGACCGGTCGCCGACGCTGCCTGTTGCGACATCGGGTTCGCACGAGGCCTTGCCGCGCTCCTCCGCCTGGCAGCGATAGACGTTGCCGGTGAGACGATCGACCAGCCACATGTTCTCGTCGGTCGGCGCTTGAAGCCCGACATAGCGGGAGGTCAGCCCCGTGATTAGTGTCGACAGCAAGATCGCCACCGCGATCATCGCCGCCCCGATATAGATGGGCATGGAGCTCAGGGACACGGTCCGATCCGGCGGGCCATTGCGATAAAACTGGTAATCACTTGGCCTCGGCACTGGGTGGAACTCAGCTCCCTTCGTTTGCGCTTGTTGGAGGCTGTGCCCTGCTAGGCGTCCATCTGGCCGAAAAATTGTTCACAGACAGGCCAACACGCGACGGCTTTGCGACAATCGGTGAGCATGGGTTTCCTTGAGTGAACCGGCCCCCCGCCGCCCGAGCGGCACCTCGGCGCGGCGGTCCTCAGTGATGCGGATCACGACAGGACTGCGACGGCTCGAACCATCGCCGGAGAGGTGTGCGACCACTTCTCTTCCCGCGCTGGCGCCCCTCCTCGGAGCGGACCGCGGGTCGGCTCTCTATGAACCGAAACCGCTTGAAATACGCTGCCGTGGTCCAGGACGGCCCCGTTTCCACCGTGACCAAGATCACACCAGGGCTTTTGAACCTGCCCTATGCTCGCAGCATCAAATAGCCATCAGGCGTCACAACGAGGATACGACAATGACCCGTTTCAATAACTCTTTTGCACTGAAGGCGGTGACCCTCTCGGCAATTCTGTCGATGACAGCCGGCTTGGCTATGGCCGGCGACGGCAATGTCTCTACCAACCAGATCCTGGATGCACTGAAGCCGAAGCCCGTGACCCGGGGTCTGTCCGCAGGTCCGCAGGTTGATCCGGCGGTCCAGGCCAAGGAATCGACGTTCCTGAACACCGTGCGCAACCGCTCGACGCGGTCGCTGTCGACGGGCGAGCGCGAGCAGATTGCCGAGCTCGCCGCGACCAAGCCGAAGATCGATCTGGAGATCCAGTTCGACTACAACTCGGCCGACATCGCCAAGACGTCGGTGCCGTCGGTACAGGCGCTCGGCAAGGCGCTGTCCGATCCCTCGTTGAAGGGCTCGACCTTCGTGGTCGCCGGCCACACCGATGCGGTCGGCACCGAGGCCTACAATCAGGGGCTCTCCGAGCGGCGGGCCGACACCATCAAGAAATACCTGGTGCTGAACTACGGTCTCACCGGCACCGATCTCGTCACCGTCGGCTACGGCAAGACCAAGCTGAAGGACGCCGCCAACGGCGCCGACCCGATCAACCGCCGCGTCCAGGTCGTGAACATGGACACCAAGACCGCGTCGAAGTGATTCCGAAATTGTCGCCCATCAAGACGCCGCCTGCCGTTCTCCCGGCGGGCGGCGATTTCATATCCAGCTTTGGAAGAGCATCAGCCGATTGAAGGTCTGCATCGATGTGCCGACGAAGGCCGCCGAGATCGGCAGCATGGCGGCAAAGCCGATCGCGACGACCCCGACATAGGCCCACAACAGCCAGCCCGGTAGACCGTCCCGCCGCAGCACGTAGACCAGCGCGAGCGACGCCACGGTCGCAGCCGGCAGATAGTAATAGATGAAGGCGAGCGTACGCGGCAGCAACGCCCAGGCGAGCCAGGACCCGAAATAGAAGACCGCGATCAGGAACGCATCCCGGCGACGCGCGACGACGAAATCGCGCAGCACGACGGCGAGCGCGAGCAGCGTCGGCCACAGCACCAGGGGGTTACCGAGAAAGACGATCGCGGAGACATTGTCGTCCACGGTCTTGTCGAACAGGAACCACACCGGGCGCGCGAGCAGCGGCCATGACGGCCAGGCGCTCATATAAGTGTGGCCGGCGATGGCAGTGGTGGTGTTGTCCGCGAAGATCCGGCGCTGCGCCTCGACCAGATCCGGCAGCGACACGCCGTAGAGTGGGACGAAGGCCGCAAGATATGTCATCGCGGGCAGGACAGTGAAGCAGAGCACGACGTGATGTAATCTGAAGTCGGGCCAGAGATCAGGCCGGTACCAATCCCCCGGCTTCGCGTCGGCAAACAGGGTGTGCCAGCCCTGCATCAGGCGGATCACCGCGACGATGACGATGCAGATTCCGAGCGGAAACAGGCCGCTCCATTTGCAGGCGGCCGCACAGCCGAACAGGCTGCCGGCAGCCGCGAATAATGCATGGGGACGATCCTTTCGAAAGCCATGCATGAAGGCGGCAATCGCGAGCAGGCCGAAGCCGAGTGCAAAAATGTCGAGCATCGCGACGCGCGCCTGCACGTACAGCATCTGGTTGCAGGCGGCGATCAGCGCGGCGGCGATCGCAGGCCCTTGCGCGGCGAACAGCGCGAGGCCGCACAGATAGATCGCGACGATCGCGAGCGCGCCGAACAATGTCGCGGGATAGCGCCAGCCCAGCGCGCTGTCGCCAAAGGCCGCGATCGATAGCGCGATCAGCTCTTTCGCCAAAGGTGGATGCATTGGATTGAGCATCGATTGCGACACCGCTGGTGCCAGCATCTGCCGCGCCGCCGGCACGTAGTGCACTTCGTCGAAGACGAACTTCTCCGGCGTCGTCAGGCCAATCAGCAGGGCAAGATGCGCGACCAGGAAAATCGCGACAGCAATCACTGCGCTCCGCGACACCTTCGGAACCGCAGGCAAGTCAAGTCGCGTTTGTGGGGATGTCTTGCGTGGCAATTTTGCGTCACCGCGGAGAATAATAGAGATCGCGGTTTTCATTGAACGCATTCTGCCGCAACTGTCACTAAGCATAACGCAGGTCTCGCGCTGCTTGTGATAATTCCGCCACATCGCAAGCGCGCGTGATCCGGTACGATCAGGGACACATCGATCGGTTGCGAAATGAATTTGCGTTTCTGGCTTTTCTCCACGCTGTTGTCGACCCTCTTGTGCGCGGCCCCTTGCGCCCAAGCCCAGACGCGCGTCGGTGAAGCCGTCTTGATCCAGAATGAAGTCGTTCGCGTGGCCTCGACCACGACCCCGATCAGCGTCGGCGACAGCATGCTGCGGGACGAGACCGTGCGCACCGGCGCCGGCAGCGCGGCTCGCTTCGTGATGGCCGACAGCACCAATCTGTCGCTCGGTCCGAGCGCCACGCTCAAGCTCGACCGCACCGTCTTCAACGACGAGCACAGCTATCGCGACGTCGCGATCCGCATGACGACCGGCGCATTCCGTTTCGTCACGGGACATTCCGAGAAGACCGCCTACAAGATCACGACCCCGCTCGCGACCATCGGCGTGCGCGGTACCACTCTCGATATCCTGTCCCAGCGCGGCCGCTCGGTCGTCGTGCTGCAGGACGGTGCCGCCAGCGTCTGCACGACGAGCCAGCAATGCGTGCAGCTCACCCAGCCCGGCGACACCGCAATCATCACCTCGGCCGGCGGCAAGATCTCCATCAGTAAGACCAATACGCCGCCCTGGACCTTTGCCGCGACCTGCGCCGCGAGCGCGGGACTGTGCGCGGTCAGCCAATATGCGGAGGCCTCGCCGACCGTCACGCCCGCCATCCATGACGACGGCATGCTGTGCGGACGCTGAAGATGGCGAATCTCACCAGCCTCAGGCGCTTCATCCTGGCGAGCGTGCTGACCGCCGTGGCTGCGTTTGCGTTTGTCGCGTTCCATGCCCGTCCGGCGGCAGCCGCCGCGATTTGCGAGTCCGAGTGCGGAGGGTCGACGCCCACCCCGGCGCCGAGCTATTCCCCCTCGCCCACGCCGACCTACAGCCCCTCGCCCTCGCCCAGCCCCACCCCGTCATCGTCGCCGAGCCCTTATCCGTCATCCTCGCCGAGCCCGACGCCGACACCGACACCAACCGGCGCGGATTCAAGCGGCAGCTCGATCGGCGGCCTTGCCAATCAGCGCTTCAACCAGATGATCACCAACCGGGTGCTTGGCACGGTGCTGCTCGGGGTCAACGAGCAGATCAATTGCAGCAACTGCGTCAGCGCGTTCGGCTCCGCAGGCTCGTTCTCGGCCGGAATCCACGGCCGCAAGGAGCTGACCAACAATCTGTCGCTGCTCGCCGGCATCGCCTACACGCAGTACAGCGAGGGCGGCTACAACATCACAAGCGCTCCCATCGCCGCGTTCGCGCTGCGCTATGATTTCACCGACTGGGGCTCGTCGCGCCCGTTCTTCGACGTCGGCACGATCCTTACGCCGTGGGAGAAGGCGCGCTATACCCGCAGCTACAACACCAGCCTCGGCCCGGTGAGCGTCACGAGTTCGACCAACGCCTCGAACTACGCCGTCTATGGCCGCGCCGGCTGGATGAGCCGCGTGTCGCCCCGCGACGAGGTCGCCGCCTCGATCGAGGTCTGGCAACTCTGGCAGCGCGTCTCCGGCTATACGGACAGCGCGGTGGCGTTCAATCCGTTCGACGCCAGTATCGCGACCGGCACCGACCGTACCAGCCTGGTCAAGATCGGCGGCCAGTGGACGCATCTCTTTGGCAGCAATATCGAGGCCAACATCAACGGTGGCTGGGTGCAGTCATTCGCTGGCCATAGCGGCATCGTCGCGACCGTGACCGGCGACGGCATGGTGGTGCCGACCATGGGCAACCAAGGCTGGTTCGAATATGGCGGCCGGCTCGGCTTCCGGGTGCAGAAGGGCTGGATCGTCGACCTGTTCGCCAATGGCACGCTCGGCCCGCAGCCGGTGGGTAACACCATCCATGGCGGCGTGGGGCTGCGGATCAATTATTAGCGGCGGGCCTTCGCCTCAGATTCCGCTGTCATGCCCCGGCTCGACCGGGGCATCCAGTACGCCGCGGCCGATCGATTGACCAATGACCGTCTCGGCGTACTGGATCGCGCGGTCGAAGCCGTGCGATGACAGTGAGTGTGTGGTGCGAGCTCACCGGCTCACGCCGCCGACTTGCCTTCGAACGCGCGGCGCAAGGTTTCCACGTCCAGCTTGACCATCTTCATCATGGCCTGCATCGCGCGTGCGGCAGCCGCCTTGTCGGGGCTCGAGAGGAATTCGAACATAACCTTCGGCACGACCTGCCAGGCCACGCCCCAGCGATCCCTGAGCCAGCCGCACTGCTCTTCCTTGCCGCCATGGGCCAGGAACGCATTCCAGACGCTGTCGACCTGGGCCTGATCGTCGCAATGGATCATCAGCGAGATCGCGTGGGTGTATTCCATTTTCATGCCGCCGTTGAGGGCGACGAGGGGCTGTCCCGCCACCGAGAATTCGACGACGAGCACGGAGCCTTCCTTGCCGGACGGGCCATCTGAAACGTTGCGCTGAACATGCGTGATCGCCGAATTCGGCACGAGCGAGACGTAGAACTTCGCGGCTTCCTCGGCATCGCCGTTGAACCACATGCAGGGAACGACCTTGGACATCGTGAATGCTCCTCTTCAGTTGTGATGTTCGCGCGCTCAGATCAGGCGTTCGCCATGTCGGACTGCGCCGCGAAGGCTGCCATGTCCATCCAGTTCACGCCCCACATGTGGCCGTCTGGATCCTCGAAGCTGCGGCCGTACATGAAGCTGTATTCGTCCTTCGGGCTGGGATCGGCCACCCCGCCTGCAGCCGCGGCCCTGCCGACGATATCGTCGACCTCGGTCCGGCTATCGGCGGACAGGCAGAACAGCGCCTGGTTTGAGGTCTTTGCATCCGAGATCGGCTTCGGCGTGAACTGCCGGAATTTCTCGTGGGTCGTCAGCATCGCGTAGATGGTCTCGGAAAAGACCATGCAGCTCGCTGTTTCGTCGCTGAATTGCGGGTTCCTGGTCGCACCGACCGCCTCGTAAAAGGCAGTGGCGCGCTTGAGGTCGGTCACGGGCAGATTGAGGAAAATCATCCTGGGCATCGGAGCTCCTTGGGCGGGGTTCTGCCCAAGGACGGACGGCCAAGCGGCGATCCGACACGGCTTCCGGATCTTTTTTGGAGCCCTGCCCGCGAGGTTCTGTCACACAGAACCCGCTGGCTTTCAGGCGATCCTCACTTCTTCTCGTTCGGATCGCGGTGAATGGGATCGACCCACAGGACGGTCTCGGGCTTCTCGACCGGCTCGATATCGAGGTTGATCGCCACCGCCTCGCCGTCGCTGCGCACCAGCACGCATTCCAGCACCTCGTCCGCGCTGGCGTTGATCTCCTGATGGGGCACGTAGGGCGGCACGAAAATGAAGTCACCGGGGCCGGCCTCTGCGGTGAATTGCAGGCTCTCGCCCCAGCGCATCCGCGCCTTGCCCTTCACCACATAGATCACGCTTTCGAGATGGCCGTGGTGATGCGCGCCGGTCTTGGCGTCGGGCTTGATGCTGACGGTGCCCGCCCACAATTTCTGCGCACCGACGCGCGCGAAATTGATCGCGGCCGCGCGGTCCATGCCCGCCGTCGACGGAACGTTGGTATCGAGCTGGTTGCCGGGAATGACGCGCACGCCGTCATGTTTCCAGCGATCGTGGTGATCGTGGTCATGGTGGGAATGCGAATGGTCATGGCCGGTCATGGGACTTGCTTTCTATTGGTTCCGTGTGCGGCAAACTAACCCAAAGCCGCGACATCGAGCCATAACAAAATCGGAACCCTCATAACCGTCGAACGTTGTCTTGGCGAGCAAACCGCAGGAGAGTTTCATGGGTAGCACGACCGACAAGATCAAGGGCACCGCAAACGAGGCAATGGGCAAGGCCAAGCAGGGCGTCGGTGAAGCCACTGGATCCGAGCGCCTGAAGGGTGAAGGTGCAGTCCAGGAAGTGAAGGGCAAGGGCCAGCAGGCCATGGGCGACGCCAAGGACGCCGCGAAGGACGCGGTTGATCGCGCAGCCGCTGCGGCCAAGCGCGCGACGGAGTAACGGCGTCGCACTGAATGCGAAAAGACCGGCCGAGAGGCCGGTCTTTTTGTTTGCGGGCTTACTTCACCCCGAGCAATTCCACGTCGAACATCAGCGTCGCGTTCGGCGGGATCACGCCGCCTGCGCCCCGGGCGCCATAGCCGAGCTGCGGCGGAATGATCAGCGTGCGCTTGCCGCCGACCTTCATGGAGGCAACACCCTCGTCCCAGCCGGCGATGACGCGGCCCTTGCCGATCGGGAATTCGAACGGCTCGTTGCGGTCGACCGACGAGTCGAATTTCTTGCCCTTCTGGCCGTTCTCGTAGAGCCAGCCGGTGTAGTGCATCACGCAGATCTGGCCCGGCTTGGGCGAAGCTCCGGTGCCGGCGACGCTATCGGTAATCTGCAAACCTGAAGCTGTTGTCATGGTCTTCCCTGCGGTCTGGGCCGAGGCCGTGGTGGAAACGAAATCGGACACGCCGGCGATCACGGTGATCGCGACTGCCGACATGATGGCGAGGAGCATGCGCTGTAAACGCTGCATAAGAGACCTTCCGTTTGAGGCGCCAGGTGTCTAGCGCAACGCTGACGCCGTTTCCACCCCTCACATCTCGATATTTTCGAGCCGCACGGGCAGCTTGCGGATGCGCTGGCCCGTGGCGTGATAGATCGCATTGCAGATCGCCGCATTGGTGCCGACATTGGCGAGCTCGCCAAGGCCTTTCACGCCGGCCGGGTTGATACGGTCGTCCTGCTCGGAGAGCAGGATCACTTCGACACCGGGCACGTCGGCATTCACGGGCACGAGATAGTCGGCGAGATTATCGTTGACGTAGCGTGCATTGCGCTCGTCGATCTCGGTGGCCTCCAGCAGCGCCGAGGACATGCCCCAGATCAGGCCGCCCATGAGCTGGCTGCGCGCCGTGCGCGGATTCATGATGCGGCCCGCCGCAAACGCTCCCACCAGCCGGGGGCAGCGGATTTCATGGGTAAAGCGGTTGACGCGGACCTCGACGAACTCAGCACCGAAGGCATAGGCGATCTTGTCTTTCATCTGATGGCCACCGACGAGCCGCGCGTGCCCGCTGTGCATGGCCGTCAAGGAATCCAGCGGCGCGCCTTCGGGCTTCCACTCGCCGTATTCCTCGACGATGCCGACGCCGAGCGCGTCGAAGGCCCTCTCGAGATCGAGTGGACGATCGCTCTGCGCCGCCTGCGTGCTCGGCGCCTGGCTGATGCCGACAGTCTCCTTGGCCTTGTCAGCGAGGCTGTCGCTCGGCATCACGGCCTTGAACAGCCTTTGGCGAATGCGGTCGCACACCATCATCACCGCCGAGCAGGTGCTGGCAGTCGAGTTCGAACCGCCGGCAACGGGCGCCGGCGGCAGATCGCTGTCACCCAGGAAGACCGCGACCTTCTCCAGGGGCACGCCGAGCCGCTCGGCCGCGGTCTGGGCGATGACGGTATACGCACCGGTGCCGATCTCGTGACCGGCGATCTCGACCCGGGTACGGCCGTCGCGCTGGAGGCGGACGCGCGCGGCAGACGGCGCCATCTGCGTCGGATAGCAGGTGGCAGCACAGCCATAGCCGACCAGCCAGTCGCCGTCCGACATCGATTTCGGCTGCGGCGAGCGCTGCGACCAGCCGAACGCCTTCGCGGCCTCGTCGAAGCACGCCAACAAGGACCGCGATGTATAGGGCTTGCCGCCGATCGGCTCGACGGTGGTGTCGATGATGCGGCGGAGCTCGACGGGGTCCATGTTCAGCTTCACAGCGAGCTCGTCCATCGCGCTCTCCAGCGCGAAGAGATACGGCACCTCCGGCGGCGAGCGCATGAAGCCGGGCGTATTGCGGTCGGCGCGCACGATCGACACCAGACTTGCGACGTTCGGGCAGGCATAGAGCCGCGTCGTCGTCTTGGTGCCGCCGACGCAATAGGCATCCGGACGCGACGAAACCTCCGCGCCGTCGTGCCTCAAAGCCACCAGCTTGCCGTCCCGACCCGCACCAAGCCTGATCTCATGGCGCGTCTCGGCGCGGTAGGTGGCGATGGTGAAACCCTGGTCGCGGGTTGGCACCAGCTTGATCGGCCGGTTCAGGCGTTTGGCAATGCCGGCGATGATGGCAGTGCGGGACGTCATCGAACCGCGCGAACCAAAGCCGCCGCCGACATAGGGATTGACGACACGGACCTTGTCGGCGTCGATACCGAGCTGCTCGGCGACGCCGTTCTTCAGGCCGTAGACGTACTGGCTGCCCTCGTAGACGACGAGCTCGTCGCCCATCCAGGCGCAGCTCGTCGTAAACAGCTCCATCGGATTGTGGTGCTGGGTCGGCGTTTCATAAGAGGCGGTGAGCTTGACCTCGGCCGCGTCGAACGCCTTGGCGAAATCGCCGACCTCCGGGTCTTCCTTGAACTGTGCGTTCTGTCCCTTTGCCGCTGCCGTGGTGGTCCCCGGCGAGTCGAAGCTCGCACTCGGCGCTACGGCCGTGTAGCTGACCTTGACGCGATTGGCGGCCTCGCGCGCCCCCTCGTAACTCTCGGCGATGACGACGGCGATGATCTGGCCGTCATGGGCGATGTCAGCCGATTTCAGCGGCTGGATCGTGGTGCCGGCATAGCCGCCATTGCTGAACAGTTTCGATTCCTTCAGCTTCGGAGCGTTCTCATGCGTGACGATGTCGATCACGCCGCGGACCCGCCTGGCATCGTCGAGATCGAAACTGTCGATGCGGCCCTTGGCGATGGCGCTGGTGACCAGGAATGCGTAGGCAGGATTGTCGAGCGGCATGTCGGACGCATATGTCGCCCGGCCCGTGACCTTTGCGGCCGCATCATAGCGCGGCACGGGCTTGCCCATGTTCGCTTTCGGCTCGGGAGCTGCAGCGGTCATGATCAGATCTCCATCGTTACAGCCTGCTGGAGCGCGCGCGCCACCACGCGCTTGCCGAGCGCGATCTTGAAGCTGTTGTGCTGGCGGCCCCTGGCGTCGGCAAACGCGGCGTCGGCCACACGCTGCGCCAGACCGTCGTCGAATTTCTGGCCCTTCAGCAGCGCCTCTGCCCCGCGCGCCCGCCACGGCACGGTGGCGACGCCGCCGAGCGCGACACGCGCGTCCCTGATCGTGCCATCCTGCACGTCGAGCGCGACCGCAGCCGACGACAGCGCGAACTCGTAGGACTGCCGGTCGCGCGCCTTGACATACACCGAGCGCGGCCAGCGGCCGTGAATAGAGAACGCCGAGATCAGCTCACCGGGCCGAAGCGTGGTCTCGATGTCGGGCGTCCTGCCGGGTGCCTTGTGCAAATCTGCGAACGGCAGGTTGCGCGTGCCGGACCTGCCGGTGATCTCGACCACCGCATCGAGCGCGACCAGCGCTTGGGCAAAATCGCCGGGATAGGTCGCGATGCACTGATCGGACGTACCCAGCACCGCATGCGTGCGATTGACGCCATCCATGGCGGCACAGCCCGAACCAGGATTGCGCTTGTTGCAATTCTCATAGGAGACGTCGCGGAAATAGCTGCAACGCGTTCGCTGCATCACGTTGCCGCCGAGCGTCGCCATGTTGCGCAGCTGGGCGCTGGCGGCAAGCTTCAGGGAATTCGCGATCACCGGGTAGTGGCGCTGGATTTCGGCATGCGCCGCCACGTCGGACATCTTCGCGAGCGCGCCGAGCCGCAAGCCGTCACTGCCGGGCTCGATCGCCGACCAGCCCCGCGCCAGCGGATTGATATCGACGATCGCGGCGGGCCGCATCACGTCCAGCTTCATCAGGTCGATCAGCGTGGTGCCACCAGCGAGCGGCTGTGCTGTAGCCTTCGTCAGCGGATTGTTCGCAGTTGCGGCAGCACTGAGCGCCTGCACCGCCATGTCGGGGTCTGTTGCCCTTTGATACGAAAACGGTCGCATGCGCCTAGCCTTTCATGATCTCGGGCGCGGCCTGCTTCACGGCGGCGACGATGTTGGGATAGGCGGCGCAGCGGCAGATGTTGCCGCTCATGTATTCGCGGATGTCGGCCTCGCTGCCCGCATGCCCCTCCTTGACGCAGGCAACGGCGGACATGATCTGGCCCGGCGTACAATAGCCGCATTGAAACGCATCGTTGTCGACGAAGGCCTGCTGCATCGGATGCAAATGATCGTCGGTGGCAAGGCCCTCGATCGTGGTGATCTCCTGCCCCTCGGCCGCGAGCGCGAGCGTCAGGCACGACACCACGCGCCGGTCGTCGATCAGTACCGTGCAGGCACCACATTGGCCGTGGTCGCAGCCCTTTTTGCTGCCGGTGAGCTTGAGATGCTCCCGCAGCGCGTCGAGCACCGTCGTGCGGGCGTCGATGCGCAGGCGCTTGTCCTTGCCGTTGACCCGCAGCGTGACATCGACAGGAAGCGCCGGATCCTGGGCGGCCGACACGCTCGCATCCTGCGCGGCCGCACGCGCCGTCATGGGGACCAGCGCGCTGCCGGCAACGCCGGCCATGAAGGCGCGCCGATCGAATTCGGACGGTCCGGAACCTGATTTTTCGGACATGGAGGGCCTCCGCCGCTTCGAGCAAGAGCAGCGCACGCCTGCACCGCTCATCGGCCCTTAACCTGAAGCAATGAGCTCCGTTCCGAACGAGAAAGGGCGACGCAGCAAATGCCGCGTCGCCCTTCGTCAACTTTTCCTGATCTCGCGCGGGGAACCCCGTGCGCGGTGGTCAGTATCCGAGCGCGCAACCGTCTTTGCGCGGATCGGAACCGCCGGTGAGCGTGCCCTTGTCCCAGTCGATCCAGATCGCCTGCGCGCCGCCGAGCGGACCGACGACGCTGGTGGTCTTGTGGCCGAGCTTCTTCAGGCCTTCGACAATGGCGGCCGGCACGCTGTCCTCGAGCTGGTACTGACCTTCATAATGCAGGCCGCGCGGCATATCGATCGCCTCCTGCACGTCGCAGCCATAATCGAGAATGTTGGTCACCACATGGGTCTGGCCAACCGGCTGATATTGTCCGCCCATCACCGCGAACGGCATCACGGAACGGCCGCCCTTGGTGAGCAGGCTTGGCATGATCGTGTGCAGTGGACGCTTGTCGCCGGCGATGCAATTCGGGTGGCCGGGCTGGATGCGGAAGCCGCCGGCGCGGTTCTGGAGCAGGATGCCGGTCTTGTTCGAGACGATCGCCGAGCCGAAGGAATGCGCAACCGAGTTGATGAAGGAGCAGACGTTGCGGTCCTTGTCCACGACGGTGATGTAGATGGTCGACGGGTTCATCGGCGGCGCGACGTTCGGCAGGTCGAGCATGCGGTCCATGCGGATCTTGTCGATGTGCTCGTTGCAGTATTCCTTGGCGAGGATCCTGGCGACCTCGATCTGCATATGCTCGGGATCGGCGACATGCAGCTCGCGATGCATGTAGGCGATGCGCGCGGCCTCGGCTTCGAGGTGGAAGCGCTCGATGCTGAGCGGCGCGTATTTCGTCAGGTCGAAACGCGACAGGATGTTCAGCATCAGCAGCATGGTGAGGCCGGGTCCGTTCGGCGGGCACTGCCAGACGTCATAGCCCTTGTACATGGTCCCGATCGGCGTCGTCGTCTCAGTGGTGTGCGCGGCGAAATCGTCGAGCGTGTGCAGGCCGCCGATCCCGCGCAGGGTCTCCACCATGTCTTCCGCGATCGGGCCCTTGTAGAAGGCGTCGCGGCCGTCCTTGGCGATCGCCCGCAGCGTCTTGCCGAGCTCGGCCTGGCGGATGACGTCGCCGGCCACCGGCGGCTTGCCGTGCGGCAGCAGATACCGCTCCGTGTTGGTGCCGGCCTTCAGCTTCTCGAACTGGTTCTTCCAGTCGAAGGCGATGCGGGGGGCGACGACGTAGCCTTCCTCGGCCGCCTTGATCGCGGGCTGAAGCAGCCGGTCGAAGCCGAACTTGCCGTGATCGCGCAAGACGGTTGCAAAGGCGTCGATCACGCCGGGGATCGAGACCGCATGCGCCGAGGTCAGCGGCACGGAGTTGATCTTGCGCTCGAGATACCAATCGGCGTTCGCCGCCTTCGGGGCGCGGCCGGAGCCGTTATAGGCGATGATCTTGCCCTCGCCGCGCGGCTGGATCAGCGCAAAGCAGTCGCCGCCGATGCCGGTCGATTGCGGCTCGATCACGCCGAGAATGGCCGAACCCGCGACGGCCGCGTCCACCGCCGTGCCGCCCTCGCGCAGCACCTCGATCGCGGCAAGCGACGCCTGCGGATGCGAGGTCGCCACCATCGCGTTGGTGGCGTGGACCGTGGACCTGCCGGGGAAATGGAAGTTTCTCATCGAATTCTGCTCTCATTGGGCGTCTGGTGCGGATGGCGCGCCATCTCGGAAAAACCGGGCCTACATGACACATTCCGGCCGGCCGGGGCAATGCTGGCATGCCAGGGAAATGGCTGCCATCCGCCGGGAATAGAGCTGCTCGATGCGGGTTTTCCGGGCGAGCCCCGCCTGCTAAACGGGCGCCATGATTTACAAGGTCGCCGCCTTCTACCAATTCGCCGCCCTGCCCGATTACCGCGAGCTGCGCGAGCCGCTGCGCGCGTTCTGCGCCGGCCTGAAGCTAAAGGGCAGCGTGCTGCTCGCGCAGGAGGGCATCAACGGCACGGTCGCGGGCGCGGGCGAGGCGATCGACGCGCTTACCCAAGAGCTCGCTCACGGCGACATGTTCGGCGGCAGGTTGAACAATCTCGAATTGAGGTTCTCGACCGCCGAGAAGATGCCATTCGGCCGGCTCAAGGTGCGGTTGAAGAAGGAGATCGTCACGCTCGGCGACGAAAGCGCCGACCCGACGCGGCAGGTCGGCACCTATGTCGATGCGGCCGAATGGAACGCGCTCATCGAAGCGCCGGATACGCTGGTGCTCGACACCAGGAACGCCTTCGAGGTGGCGATGGGGACGTTCGAGGGCGCGCTCGACCCCGGCATCAGGAGCTTTGGCCAGTTCAAAGATTTTGCGGCCGAGCAGCTCGATCCCGCCAGACACCGCAGAATCGCCATGTTCTGCACCGGCGGCATCCGCTGCGAGAAGGCGAGCGCACACCTGCTCGCGCGCGGCTTTGCCGAGGTCTATCACCTCAAGGGCGGCGTTCTCAAATATCTGGAAGAGGTGCCGGAGGCTCAGAGTCGCTGGCGCGGCGAATGCTTCGTGTTCGATGAGCGTGTCGCGCTCGGCCACGGTTTGCAAGAATGTGGATTGCGCGAACGGGACAAGGACGCGGCACGTGACGAATGAGATCAAGACGCTCGGCGAGCGCATCGACACGCTGGAGACCCGCCTCGCCTATCAGGACGACGCGATTGAGACGCTGAACCAGACCATCACCGCGCAGTGGAAGCAGATCGACGCGCTGACGCGGAGAATCGCAGAGCTCGGCGAGCGGCTGCAGGAGGCCGAGGCGAATGCGCCGGGAGCCGCCAATGAGCGTCCGCCGCATTATTGAGCGGGCTTACTGACCGGACGCCTTGAGAAGAAGGTTACTCACCTCGCCCGACATCATCAGCCGGTTGCGCCCGGCCTCCTTGGCGGCATAGAGCGCCTGGTCGGCGGCCTCGACCAGCGAGGCGACGCCGGCCGTGCGCTCCAGCGCCGGCCGGCACGCAGCACCGCCGAGCGAAGCGGTGACGCAGCCAGCCACATGGTTGCTGGTGTGGACCAGGCCCGCATCACGGATCGCCCGTCGAATCCGGTCGCCGATCAGGGCGCAGCCCGCAGCGTCGGTGTTCGGCAACAACATGGCGAACTCCTCGCCGCCGTAACGCGCCGCAAGATCGCCGGAACGCTGCGCCTCAGCAGCGATGATCTGGGCCACCTGCCGGAGGCAGGCATCGCCCGCGGGATGGCCGTAGTCGTCGTTGTAAGACTTGAAGTGGTCGACGTCGATCATCAGCAAAGAGAGGCTGGAGCGCTCGCGATAGGCACGCGCCCACTCCTCCTTCAATCGTTCATCGAAGCGGCGGCGATTGGCAAGCCCGGTGAGGCTGTCTTCGATCGCGAGCGTTTCGAGCCGGGTCTCGAGCTTCTTCTGCTCGGTGATGTCGCGCGAGATCGCGACCACGCCGTCGACGCGGCCATTCTCCTTGCGGGTCACCCGCATGGTCGATTCGAGCCAGACTTCCGAGTTCTGCCGGTGCACATTGCGATAGGTGACCCGCGCCTCCTCCGCATCGCCGCGCTTCATGGCGTCGACGAGGGCCTGGACCTGCGGCCGGTCGTCCGGGTGAATGCCGGCCAGCGCGAGGGTACCGATCAGTTGATTGGCGCGCCAGCCAACGACGCCAATCGATGACGGCGAGACATAGCGCAGCCGCTCGTCGAGCCCGATACGGGTCACCATGTCACTGGAGCCTTCGGCAAGCAGCCGGAAATGCGCTTCCTTCTCGACCAGCGCGGCCGCCATACTCTGGCCCCGTTGCAGCTGCCGCACCAACACCGCACCGATGATCGCGATCAGCATGACCAGCGCGAGCACGTAGAGCATGCGGGAGATCGCCGCAGCACGCCAGGGCGCCAGCAATTCGGCCTTGTCGACGGTGGCGAGCAGGACCAGCGGATAACGGCCGGAGCGCTTGAAGAAGCTGACCCGGTCGGCACCGTCGAGCGGCGACTTGAAATGGTAGGCGCCGCCCGGCCGCTGCAAGGCGGTATCGCGGAACAGCGGCGTATCGGCAACGCTGCGACCGACGAACCTGTCGTTGCTGGGGTTACGCGCGATGATCAGGCCGTCGCCGTGCGTCAGCGCCACCGAGCTGTTGCGGCCGATCTCGAACTGTTCGTAGAAATGCGAGAGATATCCCGAGCTGATGGTCGCGAGCACCACGCCGCCGAAGCTGCCGTCGAGCTTGTTGAAACGGCGCGACAGGGTCACGACCCACTCACCGTCGAGCAGGCTCTTCACGGGACGGCCGACATGGGGCTCCCGTTTCGGCGAGAACTGGTGATATCGGAAGAACGCGTCGTCGTTTAGCGTCGAGCCGATCGTGCCAGGCGAGGTCAACCAGTTGCCGCGCTCGTCGATGATGGCGAGGCTATGGATGCGCTCTATCGCCTTCTTTCGCGCCTCCAGCAGGTTTCGGAGCTTGGCGATCGTGGCCGGCTCGGTGCCGTCCATCTCCAGCCGGCTGACGACGCCGACGACGCCTGAATCCAGGAGATCGAGGCTGTCCTCGGCATGTTGCGTCAGCGAGCGCGCAACGTTCGCCATTTCTGCCTCGGCGCCTTTGAGCACCGCGTCGCGGGCCGCCCATTCCCGCCAGCCGCTGACGCCGAGGATGGCCACGCAGGTCAGCGCGACGAACGCAGCCGCCCGCAGCGGCAGGCGGCTCCATCCGGCTCTTTGGGTTACAGCACTCATGCAGCAGAATTCTCCGATGACCGGAAACTCTGCTGCTTCTGTTATTGAACTCTGAAACACCGGGAGAAATATGCAGTGATGTCCCCGGCTTTCCGTAGTCGTACGGACGCCGGAATCAGCGCATCGCTAACAAGGCATTAGCAAACCTATCGGAATCCGGCGCTCTCCGCCTTAGCTGAAGATCGCCTTAACCTTGTCCCAGAGCGAGGGATTGTCGGCCTCCGCATCGGCCTTCGAGGGCGTCGGCTGGGCGGCGCTCACGGGGTCGGACGCCGGGAAGGTATCTTTCAGACCGGCGTCGAGCTTGGCGTGGCGGTCGGCGGCGAGCGCTTCGTGCAGATCGTCGGCGTGCTTGTCATGCGGCGCGGGGTTGAATGTCTCAGCCATGGTCTCGTCCTCCGTTGGCTGGTCAACGCGGCCCAATTGCGCTTGGTTCCCCTGTTCCGCTTCGGGCCGTGGCGGTGTATCAGGAGCCCTAACCATCTTCAGGACCGTTCGTGCCCCAGTCTGCGACCAAACCATTCATCGACGTCCTCTCCGGCCCGCGGCAGGTCGTTCCGCCGGTCTGGATGATGCGGCAGGCCGGCCGTTACTTGCCCGAATATCGCGAGGTGCGCGCCAAGGCCGGCGGCTTTCTCGATCTCTGCTTCAACCCGGAGCTTGCCGCCGAGGTGACGCTGCAACCGATCCGGAGGTTCGGCTTCGATGCGGCGATCATCTTCTCCGACATCCTGGTGATCCCCTATGCGCTCGGACGTTCCGTGCGCTTCGAGGTCGGCGAGGGTCCGCGGCTCGAACCGCTGGATGATCCCGCCAAGGTCGCAACACTGGCGAAGCACGCCGATTTCGGCAAGCTCGCGCCGGTGTTCGAGGCCCTCAAGATCGTGCGCAGCGCGCTCGATCCCAAGATCGCGCTGATCGGCTTCTGCGGCGCTCCGTGGACGGTGGCGACCTACATGGTCGCCGGCCAGGGTACGCCCGACCAGGCCCCGGCGCGGATGATGGCCTACCGGCATCCGGAGGCGTTCGCCGAGATCATTGACGTGCTGGTCGAGAACTCGATCGAATATCTGCTGGCGCAGCTTGCGGCCGGCGCCAACGCCTTGCAGATCTTCGACACCTGGGCCGGCGTGCTGCCACCCTCCGAGTTCGCGCGCTGGTCGGTCGAGCCGACCCGGCGCATCGTCGAAGGCGTGCGCGCCAAGGTGCCGGACGCCAAGATCATCGGCTTTCCGCGCGGTGCCGGTGCGCAACTGCCCGGGTTCGTCGAGGCGACCGGCGTCAACGCCGTCAGCATCGACTGGACCGCGGAGCCGGCCTTCATCCGCGAGCGCGTGCAGAGCAAGGTTGCGGTTCAGGGCAATCTCGATCCACTGGTGCTGATCACAGGCGGCGCCGCGCTCGACCGCGCGGTCGACGACACGCTGGCGAATTTCGCGCAAGGGCGGTTCATCTTCAATCTCGGCCACGGCATCCAGCCGGAGACGCCGATCGCCCATGTCGAGCAGATGCTGAAGCGGGTTCGGGGCTGATTTATTTTGCGCCTGGGGAGCGGAAAAACAAAAAAACGCGAAAACAACCCCATGCACAGTAGAGAGGCCACGCCCGATCAATGACTTAGGGCGGACTGAAATCAGGTGCGCCGTCATCGCATCAGAGCGCGCCAACATTTGACCCGTCGGGCAAAACAGGCGCATGATGCCATCATCCACCGATGCCCGCCTCGCGGCCGACTTAGCGCGGCCGGCTGCGCTCGATGATCTCCGCGGCGCCCTTGGCCAGCAGATCCAGTCCCACCGCACGGCCGAGTTCGCGTGGGCGATTGGTGGGGCCCGAACGCAAGGCTTCGATGATGGTGTTGCCGGAGAGATCGAGCACGGACGCGGTGAGCGACATCTGATCACCCGCAATGGTCGAAAAGCCCGCCACCGGCGAATTGCAATGGCCGTTCAGCACCCACAGCACCTCGCGCTCTGCATCGGCGCAGGCGTGGGCAGCGGGATCGTCGATCGATGCGAGGATGCGACGCGTCTGCCAGTCCTGCGCGGCGCATTCGACGGCGACGATGCCCTGCCCCGCTGCCGGCAGCATCTCGGCTGCGGTAAACTCGTAGGCGATGCGCTGTGAAAGGCCGACGCGGTCGAGGCCGGACCGCGCCATGATGAGCGCATCCGCAGGCCCCACCGCGCCGCCATCCGGCAGGCGCTGCTTCTCGCCATTGTCGAGTTTTCGCACGCGCGTGTCCGCGGCGCCGCGGAAGTGGATGATCTCGACGTCCGGAAACAACCGCCGCGCATAGGCGGCGCGGCGGACGGCGTTGGTGCCGATCTTGAAACACTTGCCACGAGATTGGCGCAACGCCTCCAGCGTCACGCCGTCACGCAGCACCAGCGCGTCGTTGGGAGGATCGCGCGAGAGCGTGGCGCCGATCACGAGGCCGGGCGTGTCTTCGTTGCCGGGCATGTCCTTCAGCGAATGCATCGCCGCGTGGAGTTCGCCCGACAGCACCGCGGCGCGGATCTGCGCCACGAAGGCACCGCCCTTGCCGCCATGGGGCAACAGCTTGCTGGTCTGGTCGAGATCGCCCGTGGTGTCGAACTTGACGATCTCGACGTCGAGATCGGGCATGGCGGCGGTCAGGCGGCGCGCGATCTCTTCCGTCTGTGCCAGCGCCATCGCGCTCTTGCGTGTGCCGATCTTGAATCGCGTAGCCAAGCCCAAATCCTCTCAAGACGCGAGTTTACCGCGCATCCTCCAATATCATGTCGGAGGCCTTTTCGGCGATCATGATGATCGGCGCGTTGGTGTTCCCCGACACGAGATCGGGCATGATCGAACCGTCGACGATTCGGAGGCCTTCGAGGCCCCTCACCTTCAGCCGCTGATCGACCACCGCGAGCGCATCATTGCCCATACGACAGGTCGAGGTTGGATGGTAGATGGTGCTGCCCCGCTCACGGCAATAGTCCAGCAGCTCGGCATCCGTGGACACCTTCGCTCCGGGATCGTACTCGTCGACCACGAACGGCTTCAGCGCCGGTGCATGCAATATCTTGCGCAGGATCTTCAGGCCTTCCACGTTGGTGGTGCGGTCGGTCTCGGTCGACATGTAGTTGATGCGGATCTCCGGCGGCACTGTCGGGTCGGCGCTCTTGATGCGCAAGGACCCGCGGCTTTCGGGACGGAGCTGGCACACCGACGCCGTGAAGCCGGAGAAATCGTGCAGCTTCTCGCCCATCTTGTCGGTCGAGAACGGCAGGAAGTGGACCTGGATGTCGGGCGAGGCCAGCCGCGGACTGGTCTTGAAGAACGCGCCCGCCGTGCCGGCCGCGATCGTCAGCCAGCCTTTGCGGAACAGCGCATAGCGCGCGCCAGCCATGGTGCGGCGGAGCGGATGATTGACGGTGTCGTTCAGCGTGATCTTCTGCGAGCAGCGCATCACGATGCGGACCTGCATGTGGTCCTGGAGATCGTGCCCGACGCCCGGCGCGTCCAGCACGACGTCGATGCCGTGCTTGCGCAGGAGGTCGGCGGGTCCGACGCCGGAGAGCTGGAGCAGCTGCGGCGAGTTGTAGGCGCCGCTCGACAGCACGACCTCCTTGCGCGCACGGGCGCGGCGCAATGTGGCGCCCTGACGGTATTCAACGCCGATCGCGCGGCGGCCCTCGAACAGCACGCGCTGGCCAAGCGCGCCAGTTTCGATCTTGAGATTGCGACGGGCCTTGGCGGGGCCGAGATAGGCCACCGCCGTCGAGGCGCGGCGGCCGTTGCGCGTCGTGGTCTGGAACAGGCCGACGCCTTCCTGGGTGGCGCCGTTGAAATCAGGATTGTAGGGCAGACCGGTCTCGACCGCGGCATCCATGAAGGCCTTCGACAGCGGGTCGGTCACCACCATGTTGGAGACCGGCAGCGGGCCGCCGCTGCCGTGGTATTGATCGGCGCCGCGCGACTGGTTCTCGGCCTTCTTGAAATAGGGCAGCACGTCGTCATAGCCCCAGCCGGCGTTGCCGCGCTGACGCCATCTGTCGTAATCCTCGTGCTGACCGCGGACATAGAGCAGGCCGTTGATCGAGCTCGATCCGCCCAGCGTCTTGCCGCGCGGCTGGAACACCTGACGGCCCTTCAGCTCAGGCTCCGGTTCGGTCTGGTACATCCAGTTGACGGTCTTTTCCTTGAACAGCTTGCCGTAGCCGAGCGGCACGTGGATCCAGATGTTGGAATCCTTCGGGCCTGCCTCGAGCAGCAGCACGCTGTGCTTGCCGTTGGCCGACAGCCGGTTGGCGAGCACACAGCCGGCAGAGCCGGCACCGACGATGATGTAGTCGAATTCAGGGTCGGAGGGTGTCAGGGAGGAAGTTGCGTTCATGCGCTACTGTTCTTTTTGTTGACGGGCGTTTCCAATCATCACTTAGCACGATCATGCAGCCACGCGCAGCGCCTCGACCAGCGACCTGAACGCACGGGCATATTCCGCACCCGCCCTTGCGATATCGGCGCGTCCGGCGCAGGCGACGGCGGCCTCCGTTACCGCGCCGAGCAGCAGCCGGGCCAGCGGCTCGACCGGCTGCCGCGCGATCAGGCCGGCCTCCATCGCCGCCGCAATCGCGCGCGGCAGCTTGCCGCCGAAATGTTTGGCGTCGATCTCGCGCCAGCGCTCCCAGCCGAGCACGGCCGGGCCGTCGCGCAGGATGATCTGGCCGGTCGGGCCCTTCGCGGTCGCGGCGAAATAATGCTGGGTGCCGGCGACCATCGCGGCAAGCACGTCCTTCTCGGCACGGGCCGTGCTGTCGATTTCGGCGACGAGGTCGCGCGAGACCTCATTGAACACCGCTTCGAACACCGCCTCCTTGGTCTTGAAGTGATGATACACCGCGCCCTTGGCGACGTGGGCGGCTTCGGCGATCTCGTCCATCGTCGTCGCGACAAAGCCTTGCGTCCCGAACAGGCGGCGCGCCGCCGTCAGGATCGCCTCCGATGTCGCAGCCCGCCGCTCCGCCTGTTTCGCCATGGGTCTGCTGTAGTCGAAATGGACGAGGACAGCCAGTTGACTTTTCGACCGTCGGTCGGTATTTACCGACCAGCAGTCGGTTTTATTCGTGAGGTGCACCATGCCGAGCCGTGATGTCGTCGAAGCTTTTGCCAAACGATTGGAGGACGGGGATTTCGTCGGGGCGATCCTCGACTACTACACGCCGGACGCCGCCACCTATGAAAACCAGGGCGATCCCGTGGTCGGACGCGACAAGCTCGCCGCCAAGGAGCGCGGCGTGCTGGCAGCCTTCAAGGAGGTCAAGGCGGTGCGCATTGGGCCGAGCCTGATCGAAGGGGATCATGTCGCGACGCGCTGGAGATTCAGCTTCACCAATGCCGAAGGCATCATCCGAACGTTGGATGAGATCGCATGGCAGACCTGGCGGGGCGATCAGTTGATCGAAGAGCGGTTCTATTACGATCCGAAGCAGTTGGGGCGGTGATGCCTGAAGCACAACTGTCATCGCCCGGCTTGACCGGGCGATCCAGTACTCCGAGACAGGCTTGATTGATCCGATAGGCCGCGGCGTACTGGATGCCCCGCCCCAGTGCGCAAGTGCGCACAAGGCGAGGCATGACAGCGGAATTGGTAGCGAACATAGCCTCCCGTCACAGCCGTAACGCGAGGCGCCGCATTTGTATCGATTTGTTATCGATACAATATCGCGAACACGCAGAAGTGGTCAGAGCAATCGTCGCAAGTTTGGATAATTCATAGTTCGTCAAAGGTTTGCAGCGAATTCTCCTGACCGGGCCGGACAAGCGGCCCATGCTGCTAGGCTCTGGAATGCGGACTCAAACGACCAGCTATTTCGCGCGGCTGTTCGCCGGTGATCTGTCGGCCTTTGGCGGTCCCGTAACCGACGAAGCCGTCGCCGGCCATATCCGCGCCGAACAGATGTCGCTGGTGCTCGGCTATTCGGTCGGCATCATGCTGGCCAATGCCTGCAACGCCGGGGTACTCGTCGTCGCGCTGTGGCATTCGCCGGACTTGAAGCTGGCCTTGATCTGGGCCGCCATCGTGGCGGGCGCCGCGATCGCGTTCGGCCTGCAATCCCATGCCGCGCGCCGCATCACCAAACCGCAATTCGTCTCGCGCCGGGCCATGCATCGGCTGGTGCGCAATGCTTTCATCCTCGGCGCCGCCTGGGGCACCGTTCCGGTCGCATTCTTCGTCAATGCCTCAACGGGCGGGCAGCTCGTCATCACCTGCCTTTGCTCGGGGATGCTGGCGGGGGGCGCGCTGGCCTTCGCCACCATCCCGATCGCCGCGATCGCATTCACGGCCCCGATCTTCGCTGGCATCGCGATCTGCCTCGGCAGGAATGGCGATCCGGCGTTTCTGCTGATCGCTTTCCTGGTGGTCGTCTACGGATCAGTGCTGCTGCGCAGCGTGTTCGTCAATTCGATCGCGTTCGCACGGCGCGTGATGCGGCAGATCGAGGCCGAGCGTACGGTGCGGCAGGACTCGCTGACCCATCTGCCCAATCGCGTCGCGTTCAACGAAACGCTCGATGCAGCCTTGAAGCGGCTCGCTCTGTCCGGCGAGGAATTCGCGGTGCTTCTGCTCGATCTCGATCGTTTCAAGGAGGTCAACGACAAGTTCGGCCATCCCGCCGGCGACGAGTTTCTGGTCCAGATCGCGAGCCGCCTGCAACGCTGCACCCGCGCGGCCGAGCATGTCGCACGCATCGGCGGCGACGAGTTCGCGCTGGTGATGGCCAATCGGGCGCGGCCGGAGGATGCGCTCGAGATCGCCGAGCGCTTCGTCGCGGCCTTCGATGAACCGTTCCAGATCGAGGGCCGCCAGATCGTCGGCGCGACCAGCGTCGGCATCGTGCTGGCGCCGCGTGACGGCAGCACGCAACTCGACATCATGAAGAACGCCGACACCGCGCTCTACCGCGCCAAGAAGGCCGGACCTGGCACGGTGTGTTTCTTCGAGGAAGCCGACGACCGCTCGTCACGCGACCGCAAAGCGCTGCAATCGGATCTGGAAGGCGCCATCGCCAGGGACGAGCTGTTCCTGGTGTTCCAGCCGTTCCTCGACCTCGGCGGCAACCGCATCACCGGCTTCGAGGCACTGCTGCGCTGGCAGCATCCCCAGCGCGGGCTGGTGCCGCCGAGCGAATTCATCCCGATCGCCGAGGAAACCGGGTTGATCCACGAGATCGGCGAATGGGTCGTCCGCCGCGCCTGCGCGACGGTTGCCGAGTGGCCCGAAGAGATCAGGGTCGCGGTGAATTTCTCGGCCGCGCAGTTTCACAACAACGGCCTCCTCCAGATCATCGTGCAGGCGCTCGCGGACGCGAAGATCGCCCCGCACCGGCTCGAGATCGAGATCACGGAATCGATGCTGCTGTCGAAATACGCCTCGGCCGCGTCGGTCCTGAACGCGCTGCTGGAGCTCGGCGTCACCGTGGCGCTCGACGATTTCGGCACCGGCTTCTCCTCGCTGACTTACCTGCGCAAGCTGCCGTTCAGCCGCATCAAGATCGACCAGTCCTTCATCCGCGACATGCTGGTGCAGCCCGACTGCGCCGCGATCGTGAAATCGGTGATTGGGCTCGCGCGCGACCTGCGCATCGGCGTGGTCGCCGAAGGCGTCGAGACCGCCGACCAGCTCGAATATCTGCGCCAGATCGGTTGCGACGAGGTGCAGGGTTATCTCATCAGCCGGCCGGTGTCGGCGGATGGCGTTCTGGCGCTGCTTGATCCGAAGAAGTTGCGGGCGACCTACGCGGCGTAGCCACCAAAGCATTCACGGCGTCACGGCCGGGCCTGTCCATCCACACCTACGACATCGCACGAAGAACGTGGATGCCCGGGCCTTCGCCTCGCCGAAGCGGCTCCGACCGCGCAGGCGGGACAAGCCCGGGCATGACGACCTCACCTCAGACCGGATCCGCCCGCAGCAGCGTGTCCACCGTGATGGTGCCGCGGGCGCGCGAAACGCAGGCGCAGATCTTCTGGTTGCTTTGCTTCTGATGGTCGCTGAAGAAGACGTCGCGATGGTCGATCTCGCCGTCGATGGCGACCACGTCGATGGCGCACAGGCCGCATTCGCCGCGCTTGCAGTCGTACATCACGTCGTGGCCGCTGGCGTTGAGGACATCAAGCATCGAGCGCTCGCGCGGGATCTCCAGCTCGACATCGGAGCCCTTCAGGCGCACGCGAAATGTCTCGGTCGGCAGCGTGCCGCTCGAACCGAACGTCTCGTAGCGGAGATCGGGAAGCGGATGGCCGGCGCCGATCCAGGCGTGGCGCGCGGCATCCAGCATCCGCATCGGGCCGCAGAACAGCGCCAGCGTGTCTTTGGGCACCGAGGCGAACAGGGCGTCGAGATCGAGCCGCTTGCCCTCATCGCTGGCGTGAACGACCAGGCGATCACCCAGCGTTGCGGCGAGATCGTCGAGATAGGCGGCCTCGGTGCGCGAGCGCACCGCGTAATGCAGCGTGACATCGGTGCCGCGCCGGGCCAGCGCCTGCGCGGCACCGAGGATCGGGGTGATGCCGATGCCGCCGGCGATCAGGCAGTAGTTTTGGCGTGCCCAATCGACGGCGAGCAGCGAGGCGGGCGTCGTGATGTCGAGCCGCGCGCCCGGCCGTAACGACCACATATAGCGCGAGCCGCCACGCGAGTCCTGGGCGCGGCGCACGGCGATCCTTAGACCCTGGGACGAGGCTTCCCCGACCAGCGAATAGGACCGCGTCTCGGGCTGCCCGTCGATGGTAACGCTGATATTGATGTGGCTGCCGACCGGATAGGCCGTGCCGTCGAACTGGTCGGGCCGGATCAGGAATTCGCGGATGCCGGGTGCGAGATCGCGCATCGAGACGAGCGTCGCCGGAATCCAGGTTTCGATGAAGCGCATGGCACTCCCCTCAATCGGTTGCGGACCTGATCAGCGCGAGCGCCGGCAAGAGGTCGAGATGGGTCCGGTTGCGCAGTGCGAGCCGCAAATTGCGCACCGCGAGCCGCGCATGCTCGCGCATGACCGCTTCGGCGCGGGCGCCTTCGCGGTTCTCGATGGCGTCGATCACGACGCGGTGGTGCTCCTGCCCGATGATCAGGATTTGCTGTGCCTCGGGCAGCGCCGACTGCGCCATCACGAAACCGCTCGGGGACGCAAACGGCAGCGACGAGGCGCGGTCGATCTGCCGGATCAGCGGCGGGCTTCGCGACAATTCGGTGAGCAGGGCGTGGAAGCGCGCGTTCAAAGTGACATAGGACGAGAACGCATCCACCGAGATCGGGACCTGGCGCAACAACTCGTCGATCGCGGCGAGGCACTCCTTCAGCGGCTCGAGCTCGCGCGCGGAGACGCCGCGCTCGGCGGCAAAGCGCGCGGCGAGCCCTTCCAGCGTTCCGCGCAGCTCGATGGAATCAGAGATGTCGCGCTCGGAGAACGCCTTCACCATGAAGCCGCCGGAGGGAATCGCCTCCAAGAGGCCCTCCTCCTCCAGCCGCACCAGCGCCATGCGCACCGGGGTGCGCGAGGCGCCGGTGGTCTCCACCGCCTGGAGCTCGGAGATGCGCTCGCCCGGGCGCAACGAGCCCGACAGGAGCTGGTCGCGCAGCGCGAGCTGCGCCTTCACGGTCTGCGAGACGGAGCGGTCGACCTCGCGCTCGGCCATGTCGGCTTACTCCGCGGCCTGAAGATGCTGCGGCGGATTTTCCTTTGCCACCATCTTGTCGATCAGCTTGCGCGTCCACATCGCGCCGGCGTCGATGTTGAGATTGTAGAAGATGCGATCCGGGTTCTCGTCCATCGCGCGCTGCTGCGCCTCGAGGATCAGCTCGTCCTCGTGGAAAATGCCGGAGACGCCCTCGCGGATCTCGGTAGTGATGCGCTGCTCACCGAGCTGATAATTGCGCACGAAGGCCCAGAAATAGTGGCAGGTCTTCTCGGTCTCCGGCGTGATGGTGTTGAGCACGAAGCCGTTGACGCCTTGCGAGCGGTCGCCTTCGGGCGCGCCGGTGCCGGTCGGCGCCACGCCGACGTCGATGGCAATGGTGCACGGCGCCTCGAAGCGGATGATCTGCCAGCGATCGACGAGCCCGGACTTGCCGAGCTGCTTGGCCCAGAACGGCGGCGCCTCGATGCCGCGCATCCAGCGCGTCACCGTCACCGTCTTCTCGCCATGGGTGACGTCGAACGGCGCCTCCGCAACCGCCTCGTTGCCGATGGACGAGCCGTGCACGAACGTCTCATGGGTGAGGTCCATGAGGTTGTCGAGCACGAGGCGATAGTCGCAATTGACGTGGATGGTCTTGCCGTCGCCGGCCCAGGCGGGGTCGTGATTCCAGTGCAGGTCGGGCACCAGCGCAGGATCCGCCAGCGCGGGATCGCCCATCCAGAGCCAGATGTAGCGATGACGCTCGACCACCGGATAGGCGCGCACGCAGGCCGACGGGTTGATGGTCTCTTGCGAGGGCATGAAGGTGCAGCGCCCTTGCGCGTTGTACTTCAGGCCGTGATAGCCGCAGACGACGGTGTCGCCTTCGAGCCTACCCTTGGACAGCGGCACCAGGCGGTGCCAGCAGGCATCCTCCAGCGCAGCCACCGAACCATCGGCCTTGCGGTACATCACGACGTGCTTGCCGCAGATCGTCCGCGGCAGCAGTGCCGGCTTCACATCGGCGTCCCAGGCGGCGGCATACCAGGCGTTCATCGGGAAGGGTTTTGTCACCGGTTCACTCCAAGGCTTGTGGATACGTTATGTATACAATAGCGGAGGAATGGAATCGTTCAAGGGCGGATGGGAGCGTATTATAATACCTTTATCTCGCATTGTGTATACAAATCTGTTCCGCTGTCATTCCCCGCGAAAGCGGGGAATCCAGTACTCCGCGGCGGTTGTTGGTTTACTCAACTGGCGCCACGGCGTACTGGATCACCCGCTTTCGCGGGTGATGACACCTGTTGATGCGGCGAGTCTCCCCCCCCCCGGGGGAGCAGTGGCAGCGGCGCTTTGGCTCGACGACTACGCCCCGAACACCTTCGCCAACCCTGTCTGAGCCTCCTGCTGAATCGCCTTCAGGTGCTCGGGGCTGCGAAAACTCTCCGCGTAGATCTTGTAGACGTCCTCGGTGCCTGACGGCCTTGCGGCGAACCAGCCGAAATCGGTCTCGACCTTGATGCCGCCGAACGGCTGGCCGTTGCCGGACGCCTTGCTCAGGGTGGCGCGGACGGGATCGCCGGCGAGATCCTTCAGGCCGAGCTGCTCGGGCGTGACGGACTTCAGGATGTTTTTCTGCGGCGTGGTGGCGGCGACGTCGATGCGCGCGTAATGGGGCACGCCGAACTCGACGGTGAGATCGTTGAAGAGCTGGCTCGGATCGCGGCCGGTCTTGGCCATGATCTCGGCCGCGAGCAGGCCGAGGATGATGCCGTCCTTGTCGGTGGTCCACACCGTGCCGTCGCGACGCAGGAACGAGGCGCCTGCACTCTCCTCGCCGCCGAAGCCGAAGCCGCCCGTGAGCAGGCCGTCGACGAACCATTTGAAGCCGACCGGGGTCTCGACCAGCTTGCGGCCGAGTTTTTTCGCGACGCGGTCGATGATCGAGCTCGACACCACCGTCTTGCCGATCGCGGCGCCCTTGCCCCAGTTCGGGCGGTGCGCGAACAGATAGAAGATCGCGGTCGCGAGATAATGGTTCGGATTCATCAGGCCGCCGGTGCGCGTCACGATGCCGTGGCGGTCGGCGTCGGTGTCGTTGGCGAAGGCGACGTCGAAGCGGTCGCGCATCGCGATCAGGCTCGCCATCGCGTAAGGCGAGGAACAGTCCATGCGGATCTTGCCGTCCCAGTCCACCGCCATAAAACGGAACGTCGGGTCGATCGCCTCGTTCACCACGGTCGCCTTCAGGCCGTAGCGCTCGATGATCGGATGCCAGTAATGCACGGCGGCGCCGCCGAGCGGATCGATGCCGATATTCACGCCGGCGGATTTGACCAGGTCGAGATCGACCACGTTGCCGAGATCGGCGACATAGGGTGTGACGAAGTCATAGGCGTGGACGTTCGCGGCTTTGCGTGCCCTGGCGTAGTCGATGCGGTTCACGCCTTTGAGGCCGTCGGCGAGATAGGCATTGGCGCGCTTCTCGATCACGGAGGTCGCGTCGGTGTCGGCCGGTCCACCATGCGGCGGATTGTATTTGTAGCCGCCGTCCTCGGGCGGATTGTGCGAAGGCGTGACGACGACGCCGTCGGCAAGGCCGGAGGTGCGGCCCTTGTTGTAGGTCAGGATCGCATGCGAGATCACCGGCGTCGGCGTGTAGCCGCCGTCCTTGTCGATCATGATGTCGACGCCGTTGGCCGCGAACACCTCGATGGCGCTGACCAGCGCCGGCTCGGCCAGCGCATGGGTGTCGATGCCGATAAAGAGCGGACCGGTCAGCCCCTTTTCACGTCGGTAATCACAGATTGCCTGCGTCGTCGCGAGGATATGGCCCTCGTTGAAGCTGGTTTTGAACGAGGTGCCGCGATGGCCGGAGGTGCCGAACGCCACCCGCTGCGCGGGATCGGCGACATCAGGCTTGCCGGCGAAATAGGCCGTCACCAGCCGCGGAACGTTGGTGAGCGCGTCCGGCGAGGCCTGCTTGCCCGCCGCGGGATGAACATCAGCCACTGGATATACCTCGTCCTGTCGTAGAATTGCGCGATACCATAGCATCGGCCAAGCCCCCGCCAAGAGCACAACACCCGCGATGGGGCGGCCGTTCCTGGGATCATGCTATGGTCTTTTGATCGGGGCTTTTCGAGTCGGGGCATGACGCTGTTTCAGAGGCTCTTGGTTGTTCTGATGGCCTGGTTTGCGACGGCTGGCATCGTGCCCGATGCAATGGCCGCGGAGTTCTACACCGAGGACTTGCGTATCCCGATGGCCGAGGCCGGACCGCAGGGCCTGGAGGCGTTCCTGGTCCGGCCAGCCGGGACCAAGCGCTATCCGCTCGCGCTGCTCAGCCACGGCTCGCCGCGCAGTTTCGACGATCGCGCGACGATGTCCGCGCACAAATATTACGGCATCGCTCTCGAATATGCCCGGCGCGGTTTCGCCGCGCTGATCGTGATGCGGCGCGGCTACGGCACCTCGCCCGGCGGGCGCGTCGACAGCGTCGGCGGCTGCGCCAATGCCGCTTATCTGCCGGCGGCGGCGGTCGCGGTGGCGGATTTGCGCGCGGCGATCGAGGCGATGGTGCGCAGGGCCGACGTCACCACCTCGGGCATGATCGCGGCCGGCCATTCCGCCGGCGGGTTCGCCACTGTCGCCTTGACCGCGCAGGCGCCAGCGGGTCTCGCCGCCGCGATCAGCTTTGCCGGCGGGCGCGGCTCGCGCGACGATGACGACGTCTGCAATCCGAACGGGCTGGTGCAGGCCTTCGCCACGTTCGGCAAAACCTCCCGCGCGCCGATGCTGTGGGTCTACGCCGCCAACGATTCGTACTTCGGTCCCGACCTCGCGCGCCGCCTCCATGACGGATTTCGCGCCAGCGGCGGCAACGCGAAATTCGTCGCAGCGCCGCCTTACGGCGACGATGGCCACTATCTCTATTCGGTGGTGAGCCGTCCGCAATGGACGCCCTATCTCGACGCCTTCCTGCGCGAGCGAGGTCTCGGCCACGACGTCCTGAGCCCGCCCGATCCGCTGCCGCCGCCGGGCCAGCTCAGCGAGGCCGCGCGGGCCGAGTTCGCGCGCTATCTCGCCAGCACGATGCCGCACAAGGCTTTTGCGGTGTCGCCGAACGGCGGTTACGGCTGGCGTACGGGGCGCGCGACCGCCGACGACGCCCAGCGCGATTCACTTGGCGCCTGCACAAAATGGTCACCCACCTGCACACTCTATGCGGTCGACGACAAATTGGCCGGGGCTGCGCCAAGCACATCAACCGACCAGAGCTCGCGGTCGCGATAGCTTCATTGCGCCGCTGGCCGGTCGCGCCGTCCGAGCCAGGCCGCCAGAAAATCGGTTGTTAACTCGAAAGATATAATACATGTCCATGCTGCGGGATCGAACACACATCAATGCCCGCGCGGCGTGGACACACGTTGCGATCGCTGTGCTTTGGTTGGCATCCACCTCCGTGCACGCTCAGGGCAGCGCTCTGAACGCCGCGGAACCGGCGTTGGCGGCTGGCGGTCACGATGCAGATCTCGGCGCTGGAGAGACGCCGGCCTCGCGGGCGGCGATTCGAAAAATTATCGAAAGAGAAACGGCCAGGACCGATCTGCCCGCCGACATCGCGGAGGCCGTCGTCTTCGTTGAAAGCGGATACAATCCGGGCACCATTGGCGCCGTCGGCGAGATCGGCCTCATGCAAATTCGACCCGAAACGGCAGCGATGCTCGGATTTCGGGGACATAACGCAGAGCTCGCAGAGCCCGATATCAACATCCACTATGGCGTTCTCTATCTGAGCCGCGCATGGCGCCTGGCAGGCGGGGACCTTTGCCGCGCCCTGATGAAATATCGAGCCGGTCATGACGAGGAGTCCATGACGCCGCGCTCCCAGGTTTATTGTCATCGCGCCCGTAATCGTCTTGTCTCTATGAACTCGATGAATGTGGGAAACCAGGCTGCCGCCGTCCCAGATGTGGCACCGGCGCCAACTCCGGCGCCCACCGTCTTGAAGTCAGCGCACAATCAAAAGAGACCGGCGCAGCCGAAGGACGTTTACGCACGTTACCGTCAAGGCACGGCGGTCGCGAGCAGGGCATACTGGGCGGCACAGGAAGCCCGGGTCCGCATCATCAAGGCTCGCGTCGAAGCCAAGTGGAAACGGATCGCATCACGCCAATAGAATTAGAGTCGCCTGCCTTGAGACGAGCAGCGATTGGACGAACGACATTTTTGAAACCGGACTTTGAAACCGAACCTGAATAGAGATCATGCACAATAGTTTGAGAGTTTTGTTTGCAATCTTCGCGACCGGCGCCGTGGCGCTGTCGGCCTTTCTCGCCATTCGGTTCCTGGTCGGCTTCAGTGGCTGAAGCCGACGGCTCAGCCGGCACCGTTTCGTGCTGCGCCCGGCTCTAGAGCCGTTCGCTCAGCGCGAGCTTGTAGCCGACCCCGGTGACCGTGGTGATGACGGGCGTGCCGCTGCCGACGAGCTTGCGGCGCAGCCTCGCCACCAAGGCATCGACGGTGCGGATGTCGACCTCGGCCTGGCGATTGCTGACGACCTCGATCAGATAGTCGCGGCTAAGCGGCCTGCCGTCGGCACCGACGAGCGCTGCGAGCAGGTCGAATTCGGCGCGCGTCAGCGCCACCGGCTTGCCGTCGCTGCCGAGCAGCTCGCGCCGCGTCAGGTCGATGATCCAGTCGCCGAAGGCGATCGAATTGTGGTTGCGCGCCGCCTTGCGGTCGATCGAGCGCCGCCGCAGCACGCTTCGCGCGCGCGCGAGCAGATCGCGCAGATCGATCGGCTTGGTGACGTAGTGGTCGCCCGCGACCTCGAGGCCGAGGATGCGATCGACGTCGGTGTCGCGGCGGGTCACGAAGATGATGCCCGCGTTGCTGGTCGCCTGGATCTCCTTGGCGAGATCGAAACCGTCGCCGTCGGGCAGCTGCACGTCGAGGAAGACGAGATCGGTCCGCGTCCGCAGCGCCTGGCGGCATTCCGCGCAGGAGCTGGCGCCGACCACGTCGAAATTGTTCTCGCTGAAATAGCCGACCAGCATCGTCCGCGTCACCGGATCGTCCTCGACGACGATCAGCCGCTCGCGGCCAGCGACACGCAATTCCTGGACTGCGGAATCAGCCACGATGTTGGATGTCCTGTGTGCTTGCGGGCCGACCTCGAAGCTCAGGTCGCCGAGCGCGCCGTCCTGTGAACGTACATTCACGACTGTTCGAGCCCCCTCGAATTGCCTGCTGCAATACTAGGCGCGTTATCGCGCCCAAACAACATTGGTCACGATCTGGCCGTATTAAGTATGAATTGGCCCACACTTCTCGTCCCGCGCATCATGTTCGGGAGCCCCGCACAAGCGGTTGTTGTGGGGGCTGACGGCCGTCCCACGGACGCTTGCCTCGCCAACCGCTTCAAATCTACTGTAACGCCCGAAAAGTCTGCCCCAGGAGGTGGCGCCATGGAAGTCATCCTGCTCGGCACCGGCGGCCCGCGCCCGGACCCGCGCCGCATGGCGACGACAACGCTGATCAGGCTCGGCGAGGAAAATATCCTGATCGATGCAGGCCGCGGCGTCATGGTGCAGCTCAACAAGGCCGGCGTGCCGCTCGGCTCCATCAACACGGTCTTTCTCACCCATCACCATTTCGACCACATTGGCGACCTCTACGACGTGATGCTCAATTCATGGATGCACGGGCGCAAGGACGATCTGCGCATCTATGGACCGCCGGATACCGAACGGCTCGTCAATACGCTGGTCACGCAGGTCTACGACAAGGACATCACCTGGCGCGATCAGGGCGAGCCGAGCTTCGGCGGCTGGAAACCTGTCGTCGCGACCGACATTATACCGGGCCCCGTTCTCGACACCGGGCGCTGGAAGATCAGTGCCGAACTCGTCTCGCATGGCGACGGCCTCGACATGTCGCCGGCCTTCCTCGCACGCTGGACGTGCCTCGGCTACCGCTTCGAGGCCGAAGGCAAGGTCATCGCAATTTCCGGCGATACGGTGCCGTGCCCCGGTCTCGAACGACTGGCTGAGGGGGCCGATCTGCTGGTCCAGTGCTGCTTTCTCGCCACGCCGGAGATCGACAACGAGCACCTGCGCCGGCTTGCGAAATTCACGATCGCCTGCGGCGATACAGTCGGCAAGGTCGCGGCCAAGGCCGGCGTTAAGAAGCTCGCGCTGACTCATCACCGGCCTCGCACCGATGATTCCATGCTGAATGCGCTGCTCGCGGATGTCAGGCGGGACTACGCGGGTCCTGTCGTGCTCGGCGAGGACCTCACGCGGATCGAGGTCTGAGAACTTGAGATGCGCGAAGGCCGTCCGGCCTCAGGACGATCCAACCTCAACCCGAAATGACAATTGCTCTTCCGTCCCGGGCGCGATGTGCATCAGGCCCGCCTTGTCAGTGAATTCGCCGTCGAAGCCGGCGGGACTGGCATAGCCGCGCCAGGGCTCGATGCAGAGGAACGGCGCGCCCGACGGTTTCGACCAGACGCCAAGCTCGCGAAAGCCGCGCCATGATATTTTCAACCACGGCCCGGTGGACGCGCCCTGCTCCGCGGCATAGCGGACCGAAGTGCTCGCGATCCGATCGAAGATGATTGCGTCGTCGACGAACAGGGATTCTGACAGGGGCAACACGGAGCCTTGGACCGGGCTCGGCTCCGTTGCCGGACGCAGCAAGCCGCCGTCGAGACGGCGGACGGGGGATGGCTCTGCGTTCGCGAAGCTCAGCGCGTAACTCTCCTTCGCCAGTCCTGGTTGCAGCGGCCAGTTGAAAGCGGGATGGCCGCCGAGCGAGGCCGGCAACATCTCCTTGCCGGTGTTCGCGACCACGAGTGAAAGATCGAGACCGGATTCGTCGAGCGCATAGGTCGCCGTCAGGCGGAACGCAAAGGGGTAGAGCGCGCGCGTCGTCTCGCTGTCTTCGAGCACCAGGATACAGCGACTTTCGCCACGTTCCACCCACGCAAAGCGGCTGTCACGCGCGAAGCCGTGCTGGGTCATCCGGTAGGTCCTGCCCCGGTGCCGCAATTCGTCACTGGCGAGACGCCCGACGATCGGAAACAACAGCGGCGCATGGCGCGGCCAGGCCGCCCCCGCCTGCCAAACGAACTCGATGCCGGCATCGCTCGCCAGCGAACACATCTCCGCGCCTTGCGCCTTGATGGTCGCGGCGAGCCCGCCGCAGCGGATTGTGTGCGTGTCGTCGGTCATAGTAGCCTGCTCCGATCATCGCAATTCGCAGGACAATTTCTAAATGTTCGCGGAATGTTGGAGCGACATTCTGCTCAAGAGCGCTGATAGTCGTCTTCAATCCGGATGATGTCGTCTTCCCCGAGATAGCTTCCAGTCTGGACCTCGATCAGCTCCAGCATGATTTTACCGGGGTTCTCCATCCGGTGTACCGCGCCCATCGGGATGTAGATGGACTCGTTCTCGTGCACACTTTTGACGGTCTCGTTGACGGTGACGCGGGCTGTGCCGCGGACCACGATCCAGTGCTCGGCGCGATGATGGTGCTTCTGCAGCGACAGACGCCCGCCCGGCTTCACCACGATGCGCTTGACCTGGTGGCGCTCGCCATTGTCGACCGACTGGTAGCTGCCCCAGGGCCGATGCACCTTGAGGTGCTCCTCGGTGACCTTCGGTGCGACCGCCTTGAGTTTCGTGACCAGCCGCTTGAGCCCGTTGGCATCCTTCTGACGCGAGACCAGCACTGCGTCCGCGGTCGCGACCACGATGAGATCGTCGACGCCTTCGAGCGCGACCAGCGCAGCATCGGTGGTGACGTTGCAATTGCGGCTATCCTCGAACACCGCACTGCCATGCGACGCATTGCCTTGCGCGTCCTTGTCCGACAATTCCCACACTGCGTGCCAGGAGCCGACGTCGGACCAGCCGCACGACACCGGCACCACCGCTGCGCGCGCGGTCTTCTCCATCACCGCATAGTCGATCGAGATCGCCTTGGCCGCGCCGAACGCCTCGGGCTCCAGCGTCACGAAGCCGAGATCGCGGCCGGCATTGGTCACGGCATTGGAGATGGTCTCCACGCTCGCCGCATCGACCTTGCGGTATTCGTCGAGCAATACGCTGGCCGGGAACATGAAGTTGCCGCTGTTCCAGAGATAGCCGGAATTGAGGTAGTCGGCTGCCTTCACCGCATCCGGCTTCTCGACAAAGCGCGCGACCGCGTGCACCTCGCCGGAGATGACCTCGCCCGGGCTGATATAGCCGTATTCGGTCGCCGGCCGCTCCGGCTTGACGCCGAAGGTGACGATGCGCCCGGCGCTCGCGGCGGTGAGGCCCTGGCGGCACGCCGCGACGAACGCGGCATTGTCCTGCACCACGTGGTCGGCGGCGAGCGCGAGCACGATCGCCTCACTCGAGCGGTTCTGCGCAAACACCGCGCCGGCTGCGATCGCAGGACCGGAATCGCGCCGCATCGGCTCGAGGATCACGTCGGCCTCGATGCCGATTTCCGCGAGCTGCTCCAGCACCATGAAGCGATAGGAGGCATTGGTGATGACGATCGGGCGATCGAACAGCGAGGCCTCGGAGACGCGGAGCAGCGTGTCCTGGAAGGTCGAGCGCGTGCCGAACAGCGGCAGGAACTGCTTGGGGCGCACCTCGCGCGAAGCCGGCCACAGCCGCGTTCCGGCACCGCCGCACATGATCAGGGGGATAATTTTTTGGGACACGTGTGAGCTACTCAAGAGAGGGGTTTATACGCGGTGATAATTTCGGTACCATTCGACAAAGCGGCCCAAGCCATCCGCCAGCGGCGTCGAGGGCGTGAAGCCGACGTCGCGTTGCAGGGCCGAAATGTCGGCGCGCGTCTCGAGGACGTCGCCTGCCTGCATCGGCAAAAGCGTGCGGATCGCGGGCTTGCCGATGATCTTCTCCAGTGTCTCGACGAACTCGATCAAATCGACCGAGCAATTGTTGCCGATGTTATAGACGCGATACGGCGCATAGCTCGACGAGTTTTCCGGCTGCTCGGCGTTCCACGCGGGATTCGGCGTCGCGGGGCGATCGAGGGTGCGGATCACGCCCTCGACGATGTCGTCGACATAGGTGAAATCGCGCCACATATTTCCATTATTGAAAAGCTTGATCGGCTCACCCGCAAAGATCGCGCGCGTGAAGAGCCAGGCGGCCATGTCGGGCCGGCCCCATGGACCATAGACAGTGAAGAAGCGAAGTCCGGTCACCGGCAGCTTGTGAACATGTGCGAACGTGTGCGCCATCAGCTCGTTGGCCTTCTTGCTCGCGGCATAGAGGCTGACCGGATGATTGACCGAATGCTCGGTCGAATACGGCAAGGTGCGATTGGCGCCATACACGGAGCTCGACGAGGCGTAGACGAGATGCGCCAGGCCGTGGCGCCGGCCCGCTTCGAGCACGGTGACGAAGCCATCACAATTGGCGCGGATGCTGGTGATGGGATCGTCGATCGATGCGCGCACGCCGGGCTGCGCCGCAAGGTGCACCACGCGGTCGGGCGAGACCTCGTCGAACACACGCGTCACCGCAGCGAAATCCGCCAGGTCGATCTCGTGGAACGTGAAAGCCTCATGCTTGAGCGTCTCGAGGCGAGCGCGCTTGAGCGCGGGATCATAGTAAGGGGTCACTGCGTCGATGCCGACAACTCGTTCCCCGCGCGCAAGCAAGCGCTCACAGACATGCATGCCGATGAAGCCGGCAGCGCCGGTAACCACCACGGGGGCCAAAATAAACTCCGTTGTCCGTCCTCATATACCGCATTGCCAGACTGAACCGGTAGAGGCAAGGGTTCAGCATTGGAGAACAGCCCCCTCGCATCGGCAAGCTTAATGCCGGGCGCTTCGGATGTCAGCCTTCCCCAAGTTAACCAGACGGGAGCGCCCTCTGCCTGCCGACGCAACATCAGGCGCGCGTCCATAAAAGGCTCCCGGCTGCCCGGCAAGACTTTCAACAAGTGTTCCCGGGGAGCGCCGAACGAACAGCGCGATCACTACCGATGCCGTCATAATTTCGTGCCTTCGGGCTGCTTCTTTCCGTGCTCACATTTGGTTCGAAAGCACAAATCGCGACCCACGCGTTGTGGCATCGACAACCCGAACGGCACAAAATTGAAGCTTTTCATCAACGGCCGCTTTCTCTCGCAAAAGCTGACCGGCGTTCAGCGTTATGCCGCCGAACTGGTCAAAGCGATCGATGCGTTGCTTGCGTCCGACCAATCGCCCGCTGCCCTCAGAGGAGCCGAGTGGCAATTGCTCGTGCCGAGCGAGACGAGCGAAGCGATCAATCTCGCCCACATCAAGGTACGCAAGATAGGACGGCTGAGCGGACATGCCTGGGATCAGATTGAACTTGCGCGCGCCGCCGCTGGAGGTCGCCTGATCAGTCTGGCCAATGCCGGACCTGTGTTTCATGGCGATCATATCGTCGTCATCCACGACGCACAGGTCTTCCGCCGGCCCGATTTCTTCAATTGGCGCTATTTGGCCGTCCACCGCACGATGGGCCGCCTGCTTGCACGGCGGGCCACGATCGCGACCGTATCGGCCTTTTCTCGCAATGAATTGGCTGCAATGCTTGGCCTTTCGAAAACGGACATTCCGATATTCCCCAACAGCGCGGAGCATTTCGCGTCCACAACGCCTGATCACGGTATTCTCGAACGATTAGGGCTTCAGCCGGGAAAATATTTTCTCTTTGTCGGCTCCAGAACCAAGAACAAGAATCTCGCCGTTGCAATCGAGGCGGCGCGGCTGCTCGAACGAAAGGACGTTCCCCTCGTCATTGTCGGCGGAGATAACAGCAAGGTATTTCAAGACAATCTGGGCGAGAGCGAATCGGGCCTGCTTCTGGCAGGACGCCTGGCGGATGGCGAGATTGCAGCTCTGTATGCGCACGCTCTGGCGTTTGTCTTTCCCTCTCTATACGAGGGCTTCGGTGTACCGCCACTTGAAGCCATGATCTTCGGCTGTCCGGTCATAGCCTCGACGGCTGACGCGGTGATGGAAACGTGCGGCGAAGCAGCTGCTTATTTTTGCGCCAACGATGCTCAAGCGCTGCAACAGCTTATGCTCGAAAGGTTGGCAATCGGCGCAATCTCTGATCAGGAGCGCCGAAAGCAACAAGATCGTCTTGCATTATATTCGTGGCAAGACTCGGCGCGAGCACTGTTGGATTTTCTCGCGTCGCGCGCATAGCGGCGACAACGGCCGCCATCCAACGAGTTCCGTGTGTACGTTCGACTTCGAAGCAAGAGAGCTTCGACATCGCGGCGCAACAACACCACACCGCTGCCCAAATCTCGCTATGGATTGGATGGATTGTGATCGCATCCGTTGATGCTCAATTAAGGATGCGCCATGTCGATCTTCCCAACTCAATCTTCCGCAAGGCAGGCGGTGAAGGTGCTGCATGTCGCGGAAACCATCCGGGGTGGGATAGCGAGCTACCTGAACGAATTGCATCCGCAGCAGCAAGCGAGCTTCGGCGCGGAGAACGTGCACTATGTTGTGCCATCGGATCATCGCCACGACCTCGTCGGAATCGATGACAGCCAGATCACGACCTTCGACAGATCGGGCCGCAGCATCGCCGGACTATTTCAGATGCTGCGGGCGAGCATGCAGGCGCTCGACGCCTTCAAACCCGACGTAATGCATCTCCATTCGTCGTTTGCCGGACTCGTTCTCAGGCCCGCGTTGGCGGCTCGTTCCGAAGGTCCTCGCGTCGTCTATTGCCCGCATGGCTGGGCGTTCTCGCGAGAGACCGGCCGCCTGAGCCATCTGGCGGCAAAAGCTGCAGAGACTCTTCTGGCCCGCACGTCGGATCGTATCATCTGCATTTCCGGCGATGAATTCAATGAAGCGGTCCGGGCGGGAATTCCGACCGACCGTCTGACCCTGGTGCACAATGGCATCTCCAAGAGCCGCCCACTGCCGTACGGCGCTGCGACAGATTGGACTTCAAAGAAGGCCAAGGTCCTTTTCATTGGCCGTCTTGATCGACAAAAGGGCTTCGACCTCCTGATCGAGGCCGCACGATCCCTCGAAGATGTCCTGGATGTTCGCATTGTCGGCGCCTCCGTGGTCAACAAGTTCGACGGAGCTGCGGTTCCCGCCAACGTCTCGCTGCTAGGCTGGCTGGATCGTCAGCAGATCGAGGCTCAGCTGGAGGCGGCCGATCTCGTCGTCATCCCGTCACGATGGGAGGCCTTCGGCCTCGTCGCTCTGGAAGCGATGCGCGCGGCCAAGCCCATCCTGGCCTTCCACAGCGGAGCGCTGCCTGAAATCGTCGTTGACGGCGTCACCGGCGTGCTTTGCGAACCTGTTGCGGTTCAACCTCTCATCGACGGCTTCCGACGGATGCTCGATCTGGATCTCAAGGTCCTGGGGCAACGCGGCTACGATCGCTTCAAGCAGTTTTATGACGTCCAGAAGACACACCGCCAATTGCATCAGGTCTATGTCGAACTCCTCGACGACAACAAGAGCGGAGTCGAGCAGAACGTGGCACTGCAATCGGACCTCTCGAAGCCTTTTTGAGGTGAGTTGCGGCAGGCGAGAAATGATGACGGGTATGATCCAGGCGATGGCAGGCCACCGCACCTTGGGTCGCAACAGGCTGCTCTGGATGGCGAGCCTCATCGCGTCTGTTTCTCTGTCTGTCCCGGCATGCGCTCAACAGGCTCAGACGCTTGAAAGCAGATTCCTGTTGGGTATCGGCACCCATCAGGGACTGGGAGGGCCGGTCAGTTCGCGAGGCTACGTGCCCTCCGTGAACGTCAGCCAGATCAAGCAACTGGGCTTTAACGCCTTCCGCGACGATTTTCCCTGGTCTGATTTCGAATTGCCGGGACGTCGGATGGGCTTCACGCCGCGGTTGGGCAGGCTCGACGCGCAGGTTCAGTCCGGCATCGCCCGGCCGCTCCTCATCCTTGCATTTGGTCATCACCTCGTGCCGAACTCGTCGCCTCCGACGACGGACGAAGCCCGGCAGCGGTTCGCGGACTATGCGGCAGCGGCCGCGCGATCGGTCGCGCCGCAGCGCCCGATCTTCGAACTCTGGAACGAGTGGAATCTGGCAGCCAAGAAGGACCCTTCATTCTCAGCCGACAACTACCTGGCCCTCGCGAAGGTCGCACGGCCCGCGGTCAAGCAGGCGGTGCCGAATGCACCTTTCGTCGTCGGCGCGATCGGCGACGATCCCGGTTGGACGTGGACGGAGAAGATGCTGCAAACCGGCATCCTTCAATACGCCGATGGCGCCTCGATTCATCTCTACAATTTCTGCATGGCGCCGGCGAAGCGCAATTCGGCCGAGATTATCGACCGGCTCACGGCGTTCCATCGACTGGTCGGCCAAGCGAGCGGCAATCCCGACTTCCCCATTTACGTGACCGAGACTGGCTGGACCACGGCTGCGAACAAATGTGGTGTCAGCGAGCAGGCTCAGGCCGATAACACGGCACAGCTCATCCTGTGGGCCTCGACAGCGGCGCGCTGGCTCAAGGGGATGTGGATCTATGAGCTCAAAAATAGTGGTCAGAATCCAGCCGAGCTGGAGGACAATTTTGGCCTCTACGGTTTCGACAATTCGCCCAAACCCGTAGCCTGCGCGGCGCGTGGCGCCTGGGCATTCGTCCGTTCCACTCTAACCGCCGAACGAAGAAGCCTTGCCAACGGGGTGATGTCGATCGGAGCATCCTCGACCACCGGCGGCAAGATCGCGGTCTGGTCCGAGGATCCGGATCGACGCTACGAGGTCCGGATCAGAGGCGATCTGCCAGGCGCGACTTTCGCGGCCCCCTGCGATGCAACTGCAAGGCCAGCCTCCGGGATCTGGCTGCCGGTTTCGAGCACGCCGGTCCTGATCGCCGCCAATAATGACGCCATTCCCGCACTGGATATACGGCCGGCACGGTAATCGGATCGGCACAAAGAGGTTGACGCGATGAAGATCCTTTTGACATCCACGCTTTATCCGACCCCGCAGGCACCAAAGATCGTCGGCGGAGCAGAGATCTTCGCGCGGAGATTTGCCGAGGGCCTGGCTCAGCGCGGCGACGAGGTCGAGGTGGTGCGCGCCGCATCCGCACCCGAGCAGGGCCGTGAATTATGCAACGGTATCAACGTCTATTCCGCACCGGTGCAAAACGTCTATGCGCCGTTCACGGAGCAAAAGAACGTCGTGAAACGAAGCATCTGGCATGCGATCGACGATTGGCAGATCCAGGCCCCGATGATCGCGGAGCGCATTCGCGCTTTCAAGCCGGACGTTCTGCATTCCAATAATTTATCGGGCCTGACCACGGCGATCTGGCGGGTAGCCGCCAAGCTCGGAGTTCCGGTCCTGCATACGCTTCATGATTATTATTTGACGTGTCCACGCTGTTCCCGCTTCGACAAGGGCCGCTCCTGCGAACACACCTGTACGAGCTGTGGGATCCTGACGTACCACCGCAAACGGGCGACGCATTGGCTCGATGCCGTGGTCGGCGTCAGCGAGCGCGTCCTCTCCATTCACACCGATATGGGCATGTTTGCCGAGACCCCAATCCGCACCGTCATCCGCAATGCCTCGACCGAGCCGCCGCGCTCACCCTACCCGCGGCCTGTCTGCACGACGGAAGTGACATTCGGCTTCATCGGACGGATCACCGAGGAGAAGGGCATCGACAATCTCATGCGAGCGCTGGCCATGCTGCCGCCCGATCGGATCCGGATGATGATTGCCGGCCGCTTGGGCGATCAGGAACAACAGCGCCTGAGAGCACTGGCGCCGCATGCACGGGTCGAGTTCATGGGATTCGTGTCTCCCGATGAATTCTACAGGCAAGTCGACGTCGTGGTCGCTCCGTCCATCTGGCACGATCCCGGCCCGCTCGTCGTCGCCGACGCCAAGGCGGCGGGCAGACCGCTGCTCGGTACGCACTTTGGCGGCATGCCGGAGGCGATCGAGCATGGCGTAACCGGGTGGTTGACCGAAGCAGATCCACAATCCCTGGCCACGAGCATGCGCGAAATCGCCGCGGACCCGCACAAGATCGACGAGATCAGCCGTCGGCTTATCGCCGACACGAACAAGTGGATCTTTTCCGACGTATTGTCGTCGTACAAGAACCTGTATGAACAACTGCGTCAGCGACGGATGTCGTCCGTGCGCCCGGCAATAGCCGGGGTACCACAAGCGCATGCGGTGGCAAAGAGTAGCTTCATTCCGAGATGACACGTCTCTTCGCGATCGCCGGCTACGTTTACCAAAGCGCAGCAGCGATCATCCTGATCTTTGTGATCAGTCACCTGCTGCCTGCCGCCGACTACACCAATTATTCTCTCGCAATGGCCTCGAGCCAGTTGCTCTGCGTCCTCATGTTCGAGTGGCTGCAGCTCGCGGGGCTGCGCTTTCTTGCGGCCGCCAAGGAGAGCGAGGCTGCTCGACTGAGATCGTCGCTCTTTGCGGCGGCCCTCATGAGCGCCGGCGCGCTCGTTGCGGTCGGGAGCTGCGCCTCCTTGATCAGCGGCCTCACGCCACGGCTGGTCGTCCTCGGCCTGAGCGTGGCCGTGCTTCAGGGCTCGACCGATTTGTACTTCTTGTCGGTACGACTGTCGAACCGGCTGGGAACCGCCTCCTGCCTTCTTGCCTTGCGTGCGACAGCGCTTTTGGGCGGGGCCGTCTCGGGCGGAATGATCTCAGGCACGGCCGAAGCGACGCTGCTCGGCATCGCATTGGGTCACCTGCTTGGGCTCCTTGCCGGTCTCATCGCATATCGCACGCCGCTGGATCGCGTGTCGCTGCGAACAATGCTGGCTGACTGGAAGGACTTCTCGCGTTACGGCATGCTTGCAGCCGGCGCGTCCGTGATCCATTTGTCCGTGCCGGTTCTGCTTCGTATCATCGTCGTCGGGCGACTCGGCGCCACAGGAGCCGGTGCAGGATTTTCCATTGCGCTCGACCTGCTGCAACGTCCCTTCTGGGTCCTCAATGCGGCGATCCACACCGTGAGTTATCCTGAAGTGGTCAATGATTTCGAGCACGGGAGCGCCACGACGTCGAGACAATCGGCGCGGCACATGTTCGAGTTCATGATCTGCACGACCCTGGTCCTGCTGGGCGGGCTTGTCGCCTTCATTCCGGACGCGGCCCGCATCCTGGTCCCGCGGGAGAGCGTCGAGGGCTTCCTGGCGACAGGGCCGGCGGTCGCTGCTTTCTACTTCCTCCATACCCACCTGCAGGCGACGATCGCGGTCGTTCCCCACCTGGAAAAGCTCGCGACCAGGCTCGCCCTCGTTGCTGCCGGGCAGCTTGCAATGGTTGCGGCGTTCTCCCTGGTTGCCGTCTGGGCCGGCCTGTCACCCCAAGCGGCAGTCACCTGCGCCTCGATCGCCACGCTCGCGGCGATCTTGGCCGGGCTTGGCCCTACCCTCAGGTTCGATGCGTTCCCGCGCTGGCCCTTGGTGCTTCAGGCGCTCGCAGCCGCCATTCTGATCGGATCGCTCAGTCATGCGCCGAGCGAACCGGCGGCGTGGCTTGCTGGAAAGATCGTCATCGCCGCAATCGCCACGGCGGCGGTCGGCTGGCGCGGAAACTTTCTCCTCCTGGCTCGCCCGAGCTGATCTGTCGACCGGTCTCTTGCAAACCTTCTTTGGAGCTAGATGCGCCCTTGACGCTCTGCCCGCGTCCGCGAAGTTCCTACCGTGGAACTCTCTACTTCGCTTCAAAATGCGGCGAAGTGACTGACAACCAGTACGAGAAATGAGTGATTTGCTCGTGCTGGCAAAATTCTACCAGCGCATCGGGTCGACCTGACAGTTTCACCGCTCCGCGCCCCAAGTCACATGCATCATTGAAGCGCGACATGCGCATAGATTCAGCAGTGAAACCTTGCGAATTCTTGGAAGCGCCATGTTGAGGTCATGCTGCGTCGGCACGACATCGTTATTGTCTTGAATCAGAGTCGAGCTGTTCCTGCGAGGAACTGCTGATCGCTCTCGATTTGTAGCTCCGATTTTTATCTGAAATTCACACTCGATCGAGAAGGTTGAACGCAAATCCCTGCGAGCAATTTCGTTCGCGTAGAAATTCGAGTGTGAAATGTCGTCAGATCAAACCGTCCTCTCCGCAAGCGGCTTCATCAACTCCATCGGCGTCAACACGCATGCCGGCTTCGGGTGGACCGACTACAATAACCTCGCGTTGATGGTCGATGACCTTAAGTATCTCGGTGTCACCCATCTCCGCGACGCAATGGGAACCAGCCCCGCCGCACAACCGGTCGTTGAGGGGCTGGCGGCTGCCGGCTACAAGTTCGACTTCCTGGTATCCTCCGCCCTGCCCCAGCTGGGTGCGGCCGGCCTTCAGAAGTATATCGTGTCGCTCGAGAAGTTCTTGGCGAGCCATCCGGGCAGCATCAGCGCCATCGAGGGGCTCAACGAGGCCAATCACCAGCCCTTCAGCTACAATGGCAGCTCGAGCCTTGGCGCCGCGGCCCAGTTCCAAAGCGCGCTCTATCAGGCGGTCAAGGCAGACGGCACGCTTTCCAGCATTCCCGTCTTCAATCTGTCGCTCGCCTACAACGATCCCCAGGGCTACAGCCAGCTCGGCAACATGTCGGGCTCGGCCGATTTCGCCAATGCGCATGCCTATGTCAGCACCAGCTTGACGACCAGCAGCTCACTTGCTGCCACCTTGAGCGCCGTCTCGACCGCGGCGCCGGGAAAGCCCGTCGTGATTACGGAGACCGGCTACACCACCCAGGCCAACACCCAATATCTCGGAGTCGACGAGACGGTGCAAGCCAAGTCGGTCTTGAACACCCTGGTCGATGCCTACAAGGCTGGCGTGAGTGCGACCTATCTCTACGAGATGTTCGACCGCGACTCGTCCGCCAGCAACACCAATCCCGAAGCCAACTTCGGCTTGTTCAACTCCGATGGAACGCCAAAGCTCGCCGCGACGGCAATTCACAACCTGACGAGCATTCTGGCCGATGACGGCAAGGGCGGCCTGCAGCCGACTAATCCATTGAACTACACGCTGAGCAACATGCCGGCCTTGGGCAACAGCATGGTGCTGGGCAAGAGCAATGGCGCCTACGAGCTTGTCGTTTGGGCGGAGCCGAAGCTCTGGAATGATGCGGCCGATGCCGAGATCTCCAATCCGGCCCAGACGGTCACGGTGAATCTTGGCGGCATGCATCATTCGGTCAAGGTGTACGACACGCTGACGGGAACTACCGCGATCGCGAGCTACACCGACGTCAGCACGATTACGATTCCGGTCAGCGATCACCCGCTGATCATCGAGATCGACGCGCCCGCGACCACCCCGATTCCGCCTGACACCCGAACCAGTGTCAGCGGTACGGCTGCCGAGATCGTGCCGCAACTGTCCGACCTGAGCACGTCGACGGCGCTTCAAACCATCACGCTAACCGACTCGCATGTCCTCCCCGTCGCTTCGAAAGCGACGATGGACTATATGATCGCGCATTACGGCAGCGCACTGTCCAAGATCCAGGGCGGCCATTCCTTCTCCGTCACGAACTCGGCCGCGACCTGGAGCAGCACGAAAACCTATGACGCCAGCGGCAACCTCCTGTCGAAAGCGGACACCGGCCTGAACGCAAGCGGACTGCCTATTTCGACCACGATCGGCTACACCGACGGGTCCAAAGACGCGATCGGCTACACCGGTGGCATAAAGACCACCTCCGTCCATTTCGCTACCGACGGCACCAAGACCACCGATACATACAACACCACCGGCACGCTTCTCAGCGAGGTCGTGCAAAAGTCAGACGGCTATTATTCGACGACCATCTACACCAACGGCGTGAAGACCACGGTCTATGTCAAGAACGCCGACCACACCCAGGACAACTATACCTACAACATCAAGGGGCAGAGCTACACGAGCCAGGTCCAGCACCTCGATTCGACCGGCAAGGTCACGTCTGTGGTCCGCAGCCATGCCGACGGCTCGCTCGATTCGACACAGGTCTACAACGGCGATGGCAGCAGCGTGATCACCACCTATAGCGCCACGGGGGTCAAGCTGGTCGAGACCGACTACCATGCCGATCGCAGCAAGGACGTCTGGACCTACAACATCAAGGGCCAGAACTATGCGACCGAGCACGACGTTTACGATACGACCGGCTTTCTCACGACCCTGACGCGCCTCCACACCGATGGCAGCCTGGCGTTCAAGCTGACGCAAACGACCGACGGCACCAAGACGACCGATTGGTACAATGCCGCCGGCGGCCTCACCAGCGAAGTCGTCCAAAAGGCCAACGGTTTCAGTTCGACGACGCTCTACAGCAACGGCGTCAAGACCAACGCCTATGTCAAGAATGCCGACGGCAGTCAGGACAATTACGCCTATGGCATCACCGGCCAGAGCTACAGCACGCTGATCCAGCACGTCGATCCCTCCGGCAAGGTCACGGCCGTGACCCGCAAGCATGCCGACGGCACGCTCGACTATACGCAAATCATCAACAACGACGGCAGCAGCGTCGTCACCAACTACAACGCAGCCGGAACGAGGACGAAGGAAACCGACTACAACGCCGATGGCAGCAAGGATATCTGGCTTCTCAACATAACCGGCCAGACCTACACGACCGAGCACGACATCTACGATGCGGCGGGCTTCCTCACCTCGCTGGTTCGCACGCACGCCGATGGCAGCCTGGCTTTCAAACTGCAGCAGGGCAGCGACGGCACCAAGGTCTCGGACTGGTACGACGCCAGCGGCATCCTCACCAGTGAGGTCCTGGAGAAGACGAGCGGCTACAGCGCAACGACGATCTACACCAACAGCGTCAAGACCGCGGCCTACATCACCAATGCGGACCAGAGCCACGACAATTACAGCTACAATATAACAGGTCAGAGCTATACCACGCAGTACCAGCACCTCGACCCCTCCGGTGTCACGACCGAAGTGGTCCGCACGCATGCCGACGGGTCGCTCGACTACAGCCAAGTCGTCAATAGCGACGGCAGCAGCGTGGTGAGCAACTACAATGCCTCCGGCGTCAAGATGACGGAGACCGATTACCACGCCAACGGTTCGAAGGACGTCTTCCAGTTCAATATCGTGGGCCAGACCTACACGACCGAGCACGACAGCTACGATCCGACCGGCTTCCTCACCAACATCGTCCGCACCCACGCCGATAGCAGCCTTGCCTTCACGCTTGTCCAGAGCTCAGACGGGACCAAAATCTCGGACTGGTACGACGCCAAGGGCGTTCTGACCAGCGAGGTGACGACGAAGATCGACGGCTATAGCTCCACGACCGCCTACACCAACGGTGTCAAGACCGCCGCCTACATTACCAACGCCGATGGCACGTCGGACAATTGGAGCTACAACATCAAGGGGCAGTCCTACACCACGCAGCATCAGCACCTCGATGCCTCCGGGCATATCGTCGAGCTTACCCGGACCCACGCCGATGGCACCCTGGACTATACCCAGGTCATCAACAACGACGGCAGCAAGCTGACCGACATCTACGACGGCTCCGGTTCCAAGACCCAGGAGATCGCCAACAACGCCGACGGTTCGAAGGACGTCTTCCTGTTCAACTTCAACGGACAGGCCGGCACGACGCAACACGAGAACTACAATGCGGCCAACGCACTCCAGTTCTTCGACGCCACCAAAACCGATGGCTGGCACAACGTCACGGCGGTGGCGAGCGGCGTGACGATCCAGGGCGGGGCCGGCAACGACCTGTTCTCGGCGGCGCCGAGCTCGACCACGATCGTCTACGATCACGGCCAAGACCAGATCGTCAACTTCCAGGCCGGCAACGCCGCCACTCACGACGTGATCGAGATCTCGAAGCTCCTCGCCCAGGACTATAGCCATCTGCAAATCACGCAGTCTGGCGCGAACGCCCTGGTCACGCTTTCGGCCAGCGACTCGATCCTCCTGAAGAACGTCAACGTCGCCAGCCTGACCAGCCACGATTTCCTGTTCGTCTGACCACGGCGAACATCTCAGGCGCCGGGACTAGCTCAGGCAAGTTCCGGCGCCGTTCAATAATTAGGCGGCTGCCTTGTCGCGAGGCATAAGCCGCATAACGGCTATTCCGCCTGCCGTCGAACGCGGCCCAGCGAACTTGCGTCACAATTCACCGCTAAGCAGCAGGTAGCGTCACGCAAGGAATTCGACACACGATGGAAGCCAATGAAGCCAGACGGTTCGTCGTTCTCGACTTCTATCGTTTCGTTGCCGCTCTCGGCGTCTTCATTTTCCATCTGAAGACCATCGACAGCGGCATCGCACCGGTCTGGAACGGATCTTATGGCCTTTTCGTGGACATGTTCTTCATCTTGTCCGGGTTCGTGATCTCCTATTCCTATCCGTCTGACGCGCGTGGTCTCAAGGCATATGCCCGGTTCATGATCCGCCGCATTGCGCGGATCTATCCGCTGCATCTTCTGACTTTACTCGTGTTCGTATTGCTGATCGGATTCGGTCTGGACCGATCGGCGAGGTCGACGCCGCTGGACTTCCTGTACAACCTCGTGCTGCTTCAAGCCTGGGGCGTTACCGATCATTTGAGCTTCAACTCTCCGTCCTGGTCGATCAGCGCGGAATTCTTCTGCTATCTGATCTTTCCGCTGCTTATGCTGCTTGCACGCAAGGTCCATCCGCTGGTGCTGGCCGCCATCGTCGCTGCGCTCTATCTGGTCCTGGCCCACGGCCATTTGCCGATCTGGCAAGAACGATCGCAGATGTATGGAGCCAATTATGACTACGGGATGCTCCGTGCGCTGCCGAGCTTCTTGAATGGAATCCTGCTCGCCATATTGTTCAGGTTGTCGCACCCGTATCGGCACAAGCCGGTCGTCTTCGCCGGCATCGCCCTGTTCGGGATCTCCGTGCTTGTCCTGAACATCTTCGCCAAGCCGGATCTGGCCATCATTCTGTTCTCCTGCGCGATCCTGCTCACCGCCGTCGGGGAGAGCGCTTTCGTGCAAATTCCGGGCAGCCGCCTCCTCGGGCGGCTCGGCAACACTTCATATTCGATCTACATGCTGCACGACGCCGTCCTCATCGCCGTATTCAAGCCGTTGTGGGCGTCGCTTGGTCTGCGTCCGGATCAATTTGGCCTCTTTGCTCTCGCGTGCTGCGCGATCCTGACCATCATCGCCGATCGCACCTATGCCTATTTCGAGAACCCGGCGCGGCGGCTGATCAATCGTGGGGCCGACATCGGATTTGGATCGCCGCGCAAAGTGCAATCGTCCGCCAAGACGCCTGCCACCAACAAGACGTCTGTCACCAAGACGTCCGTGCGTTTCGACGAGACGGAGCAGGCCGCCAACTGACGTCCGCCCGCTTCCCTCAGGCGACCTTACCGTCGGACACCGCGTCAACCGACATCAAACCATCGCCCCGCAGCGGAGCGATGTTGGCGCGCGACAGCTCCATGACTGCCGGCAGCATATTGCGGACCTGCGCGCCGGCCGTCTTGTAGGCGCCGAGGAACCTCAGCAGAAACTTCTCGAGATTGTCTCCCGCGAGCAGTTGCTCAGGTGAGAGAAGAAGCGATTCGCTCACACCGAAATGAGCGAACAGGCCCTGGAACTTGTCTTGGTATGTGATCGCCGCAACCGGCGTTCCCTGTCCGAGAGCCGCAATCGCAAGATGCATGCGGCCGGTGACGACGCCGTCCACCAGACCGACGACTGCCTTGATCTCGCTCGCTGACAGCACGTGCTCGACATGATGAACATGGTTGCCCAGCGCTGCGCTCAGGCGACCGGCCAGCGGTCGAAGGCAATTGTCGTCGGCGATCTCCGGACGATAGTCGTGCGCGAGCAACACCCAGCTCGCGTTATGCTCTCGAGACATGCGCTCGATTGCGCTCGCCGCGAGTTCGATCATTCGCCGTAGCTTGGCCGGCTCGGATTTCCTGAACAACATCGGGTGGATATTGAAGACAAAGACGTCGCGTCCCTGCCTGCGCTGCTCCGCAATCGCGGCCGCAATCTGCTTCACAGCCGCGGTCTCCGCCTGTGGCACCAGCATGAATGCGGAATCAGCGACGAGGTGCGCACGATTCGGGGCGAACTCTTTGAAGCGCTGAAGAGATAGTGCATCGCGCAAATTCAAGACCACGCCGGGATCGAGCAGCCGAAACACCTCGCGCAACGCCTTGGCCGGACGGGAGTTGAAGCTGAATCCGAGCACGCTGACCTTGGCGCCGCACGCTGCCATGAGATCGGCGACGAGCAGCATGCGAGCGGCGTCCACGGGGGAATAGTAGCCGTCCAGCACGTCTGCCCCCAGAACCATTCCGAAATCCGGCCTGGTGAGAGAAAGCTCCTGCGCCACCGTCATATAGGAAAACGGCTGCCTCCAAAATTCGAGCGGCTTGAACCCCATTGCGCGCACTTCCGCGCTTGCCGCTTTGGTGGCGGTGACAATGTAGACCTCGATGGGATGGGCCTGCTTCATCTCGCCGACGGCCGCCTCGATCATGGCCTCATCGCCGCGCGACTGATGAATGCTCCAGGGGTCGGACGGGAGCAGGACGAGCCGGCGCGGGTTGTTGCGCGGCGCGGCACTGCCGCCGATAGCCTTCCTGGCGATCTGCCACCTGCGCAACTCGAGCAGATCGACCGCAAAGGGCGTGTTCTTCGCGCTGTTGAGCCAGCCTCGGAGATGCTTGCGAACGGGTACCGGAATCAATTGCTTCACGACGTCTTCCTCGTCTTCATCAGGCGGTCGCACCACGCTTCACGACGAAAGCGATCAGGGAGAACAGCTGCTTTCGCCAGAACAGCAAGATGCTCATCAGATAGGTCGCCCCGAAACATGTCGAGAGCAGTCCTATCCGCAAATAGGGATTCATGTCCGGGGTCGCTTCGCGGCATAGCGCAACTGCGCCATAAGCCAGAAGGATGGCGCAAAGACAGCCTGCGACGGGCCGCAGAAACTGGTTCCAGCTCAGGCCCAGCAGCCTGAGCGCCAGCGCGAACGTCACGGGCGTCACCACGAGCTGCGCGACAGCGAAGATGGTGGCCAGCTGACCAATGTCGTGCGACGGCAGCAGGAACATGGCGGGGACCACCGTGGCGAATTTGAGAATGTTCAGCAGGAAGACGTAGTTGGGCTTGCCCATGGCGCCAAAATAGGCGCTGTTCACGAACTGCACCGTCTGAATCGCGCCGATGAGCATCAGCGGCCTCATCACTGCTTCGCTGCCGGCCCATTTTGAGCCGAACAGCAGCAGGGAGAACTCCGGCGCGATCGCCGCCAGGAGCACAAAGACCGGAGAGCCAATCAGTGCTCCGAGGCTGACGCTTCGCAAATAGGCGTCGGCAATACGGTGACGCTCATGCGCGATCTTGGACAGTGCGCTCAGCGCGACGTCCATGACGGCCTGTGTCAGCAACTGCATCAGGATGATGTAGACTCGCGCGCCCACCGTATAGATGCCCAAGGCCGCGACGCCATAAAGCGACAGGATGATCATGTCGATCGTACGCACGATGGCGAAGTCCAGCAGCCTGTTCGACACGACGTGGATGCTGTAGCCGGAGAGTTCGCGCAAGCTCTTCAGATCGTAGCCGCGCATCGGGAGCCATCTGGGCTGGCTCCAGAGCCACAGGCCGCTGACCGCACTCTGAACGACCACCTGGATCACGAGACTGAGGGCACCGAACCCGGCATAGGCACAGGCGATCCCGACCACTCCGGAGATCGCGGTCGCCACCATGGTCCTGAGCGCAAGCACACGAAAATCCATCTGGCGCTTGTAGAGCGCCTCCTGGAACAGCGTGGCGGTACCGATCGGAAGCGAGAGGCTCGCAGCCGTCAAGAGCGGCGCAAGTCCCTTCACGTCGAGCCAACGCTCGATATCGGTCGCCAGCAGGGCGATGAGAACGGCAAGGAGGACCGATGCCGCCAGTGAGCAGAAAAATGGCAGTGTCACGTCCGCAGGCTCGAGCGTGCGTCGCTGGATCAACGCGTCACCGAACCCGAATTCGGAAATGGAGCTCAGGAGCAGCAGGATGAAGCCAACCAGCGCGGCAAGACCGAAATCCGCAGGATTGAGCAGCCGCGCCAATATCAAGAACAGAACAAACGACAGCGCACGGCCGCCCCAGTTCTGCGCCAGCGACCACAACAACGCGACCACGACCTGATGTTGTTTGCCCGGAGTGACGTTCATCAAAAAATCGACCCAATTCCGACAGATCCAATCACAATCGCCCGCTAGACAAACAGGGAATCGATGACCGCGCGTGACATCGCCCTTTTCCACTCCGTCCCGATGGCGGCAGCAATCGCGCAGCAGTACGACGACGTTATGGCAATCAGATGAGCACCATCTATCATCCGATTTAGCGTGGAAGTGAGTTCAAATCGTGGACTACACTCCAACCGGCTCAGCGATGTGATGCAAAATGGATGCCTTGATGAATTCGCCTACCACCGCCTTCAATCGCAACTCCAGGCGCTTGCGCGTGGCGATCTACGCGCCGCATTTTGCAGAATATTCCTACCGGCTCGCGTCGGGCTTGGCGCGCCATTGCGATGTTCGCCTCGTCCTCAACCGCAAGGATGCGAACCAGCAGTGGGAACTGGCCGATATCGCGGTGACGACACCCTTCAACACAAGGATCCGCGATTTGAGCCTGCGCCGCGCCGGCGCCATCGGCATTCCAGCTTCATTCATGGACATAATTTCGTTTCGTCCAGACGTGGTTCATTGTCACGAAGTTCCGGAAGTCTACACATCCAAGCTGATCCAGTTCCTGCGTCCGCTTGGAATCCCGCTGGTGCTGACCGTTCACGACGCAATTCCTCATTCGGAAGGCGGCTCGGGCACCTCTCCGCGCGAGGACGGCTGGCGCGCGCGCATGCGCGCGGCAGCGTCAGTCGTCACGACGCACGGCGAGAGCTGCATTGCAGATTTCCGCCATGCGTCGCCGGACTTTAATGGAGAAATCGTCTCCAGCATGCACGGCGTGCTCATGGTGCCCCCGACGCGCGCCGCGGCCATCGAACCCGAATCTGCACGAATCCTGTTTTTTGGGCGGATGTGGGCTTACAAGGGGTTGGACATCTTCATCGATGCGATCGACCTGCTGGACCGGCGCGGCGTGGCGCACGAAGCGATCGTCGCGGGCCGCGGTCCCGAGATGACGCGGCTCGGCGCGCGCATGGAGGCCATGCCGACGGTCAAAACGATCGATGCCTATATCTCGCCCGAGGATACGGGACAATTATTTCAGTCTGCGACCGTGGTCGCCCTGCCCTATAAGGATGCGACGCAGAGCGGCGTGCTGGCGTCTGCTTACGGGAATTCCCGTCCCGTCGTCGCCAGCGCCACCGGTGGCATTCCTGACGTCGTGACAGACGGCGTGAACGGGCTTCTGGTCCCGCCTGGTAATGCTGCCGCCTTGGCCGATGCGCTCGAACGCGTCCTGACCTCGAAATCGCTTACCGCGACATTGACCGACGGTGCACGGCAGACAGCGGCGGGCCAGTTGAACTGGGATCGCATCGCCGATGGCCTGTTGCCATCCTACCGCAAGCTTGCCGGCCGTACCGTGAGCTGATCGTGACTTATATTGCGATCTTCTAGGCGGACTGTTCCATCTTGCTCAATGACCGAAAGAACACGCCGCGGACCGCGCCATCCAACAATCGTCTCAGCCTCACCTCGATCAGCTCGTAGGTGATCGCGCTTGCAACCAGCGACATCAACGATCCCAGCACGATGAATGCTGCCCACAGCAGCCAGCGGTCGACACCGACAGCGACGAGCTTGAGCCCGATCACCTGTAACGGAAACAGGACGAACGGGTGCACGAGATAAAGGCTGTAACTTATCTTGCCGACATACTGCAGGGCCGGCGTGCTGAGCGCCCTGGCGAGACCGGAGTCCGGGGCCAGCACCATGGCGAACAGCAAAAGGCCCGGAATAAGACCTACGAACGGGTGAAACAGCACCAGGCTCGCGTACATGGCGACCCCGCACGTCAGGCCCGCCATCAAGCCAAGAGGTCCCGGAATGGAGATGCGCCAACCCGTGGCGCTGAGAAGCATGCCAATGCAGAAGAACGCCGTGATCGGCCAATGCAGGAGACAGGCCACGCCCATCAAGATCAGGGGCGCCGCCAGCATTCTCCCTCCGATGCGCCACACCGAGAATGTCAGCGCGAACCAGATGTAGAACGCCCATTCGTAAGTCAAGGTCCAGGCATTCTGCTGAGCGATGGGCAAGCCGAGAGCGTCCTGCACGAAGAACAGATTGGCCGTGAAGATCGCGAGATAACCGGTCAGATCGATCCCGCGGAAGAATTTGTAGCCCACGATCGGGCCAATCACGAACAGCGCGAGATGCAGCACGACGAACACCGGCATGATGCGCAGGACACGGTCGAGGAAGAACCTTGGCAGCGAGCCGTGCCGCACCAGACTGGCCGGGATCAGGAAGCCGCTGATCATGAAAAACAGCTCGACACCGTGGCCGCCGACATTGATCACCGATTGCAGCCAGAGCCAGAGCGGCGGCAGGAAGCCCGGATCCGGAATGTCGTACACGCCTCCCTTTGGCATGTCGTAGAAGTGATCCATCAGCACGCTCAGCGCCGCAATGCCACGAAGTCCCTGGACGGAGGGAACGAAAGATCCGTCGTATCCGGCATTCGGCTGGCGCGTTTTTTCGATCACTCAGCTGCCCCTTGCGCGCTGAGCGCCGGCTCGAGAACGACCGCCCTCCTGCGCTTCGACCGGAACCTTTGGCCGAACGAGATGCTGGGCTTCTCGATGAACGCATATGTCGACCAGCTGACCAGAATTGACAATGCTGCGACCAGCGCGGCGAAAGCGGCCCATCCCAGCGGTCCATCACCGAGCCAGACGAGGCGATGGATCCAGACGATCACGAACGGCGACATCAAATAGACGGAATAGCTGATGGTTCCCACGAACGCCATCGGGCGCCAGGCCATCCTCTCACCGAACGCCGCAAACGCGATGAAGACGAGCGCTGCGCAGACATAAGCCGACCCGATCGAATAGCTGTAGAAGAAGTTCTCCTGATAGACGCCGCCGAACCGCCTCTCCGCCAGCGTGATGGCGAAGATCGCATAGAACACCGTACAAACGGCGACGTGCGGCCATCGCAGCTTTCCGCCGATGACGGTGTCGCGGATGACCTTGCCCAGGAACATCGCCGAAAGGTTCAGCCCAACCTCCATCAGCGACGACACCGTCCTGCTTTCGATCAGAAGTGCTGCGGCGGTCCCGACCAGCGCCGCAGCAATGACAATCGCAACTGCAGTAAAGCGCCGGTTCAGCAATCCCATCGCGAAAAGAATGGTGCATCCGACATAGAACAGGAGCTCGATCGCCAACGTCCAGTAGAAGATCCAGAGGTTCGGGATGTTCACGAAAGTCTGCAGCATCGTCACGTTCGCGATGACCTGCGACAACGGGTAGGCATTGGCCTCCAGCACCTGCATCGTGACGAGCCCGATCACCATCGACGTCCAGTACGCCGGGTAGAGCCGAAAGAAGCGGCTGATCGTGAAATCGCGCACAGGAGTAGCACTGTCCGGAAAACTGAACGGGATGACGAATCCGCTGACGAAGAAGAACAGCACGACTCCGAACCGGCCGAAGTTCATGTAGTAGCCGATCGCATCGTGGAAGACCCAATAATACGCGCCGGTGGGGTGCTTCTGGACGATCACCTCGAACACGTGCTGGAACAGCACCGCCAACACGGCAATGCCGCGCAGCGTATCGATGAATGCAAGCCGTCTATGCATCGTTTGTCTCATCTGCTCCCACGCGCTGCCGTCCCTGGCATATCTACGCCGAGACCCTCCAATGAGCGGATCGGCCGCGGCAATTCTATCGGAACGGTATCGGCTGCCCGTGCGGAGGTCGCCCGCCGGGAGAATACTTCGCTGAAGCTCAATGCGATGATCAGGAGCCCTGATGCCGGCCCATAGTTCAGGACGGTGATGGTAAACAGGTTGACCACGAAGAGCAGCGTCAGCTTGTAGACGTCGGTCGCTCCGAAGTTGGCGCGGAACACCATCACCATGAATGCGACGAACGGAAGCCCGAACATCAGGTATGTTCCGATGTAGAAGTTGTCGACCGGTACCCAGTACGCCGCGAGCGGCGAGAAAAGCTTCTGCGGATAGTTGAAGCAACCCGCGCCGCAGCCGGTTACCAGACCGATCGGCATCAGCTGGCTCATGTAGACGAACGGCAGCTGCCAGCTGTTATTGATGCGGTCGAGAATGCTGAACAAGGTCGAGTGCGGCACTGCTGCGGTGCCCGATGCGACCACGATCATGAAGAACGGAACGAGGATCGCAGCGAACGACCACAACGCGATCGCGCGGATCGCGGGGAAACGCGACTTCTCCGGCAGCATTCGCACGATCACCAGCAGCACCAGGTACAGCACGAGAACGATCATGGTCGTCTTGCTGGTGGTCAGACGAATGACGTAAACCGCCAGGGAGCCGTACAGAAGGCACCACAGCGTGCTCTTGCGGATCGACGTGATCGCAAACGACACGAGGATGAAGAATGCGGCCATGGTATTGTCGGCGGCAAAGCCCATCAGGCGCTGATCGTCACCGCCATAGGCCCACCATAGCCGGCCCGCCTCACGCACGGCGCCAAAGGATTCATATTTGTAGCCGACCCAGGGCATGAGGTAGAACTTGGTCAACAACACGCCGATGACGGAGAGATAGAAGGTCACGGCGATGATCGACAGCAGCTTTCGGTAGGAACCCAGGCTCGAATCGCAGAAACAGAATCCGACAAACACCGGCAGCATCATCTTGAAAGCCGAGATCGCGGCGGTCGCAGTGCCCATCATGAAGTAGCCGAGCACCAGCGACAGCATGATCTGCGCGAACACCAGGAGCGCCAGGGTGCTGCGATTGCCCAAAATGCAATGCACGAAGAACTGGGCCAGACACAGCAGCGCGACGCCGTCGGGCAGGTACCAGAGCGTGTCCAGATGAAAGATGCTGGTGTAGTAGCGGATCACGCCGCCGAAGGCGTCTCGGACCAGATAAACCCCGAGCGCGATCGCCTCGATGTTGAGGCTGACCAGCGTGATCTGCGGGCGCTGCAGCGCAAGGGCCGTCATGCTCGCCTCAATTCGTCAGCCGCGCCGATGCCGCCGGAGATGGCGAAAAATCGGGCCGGCTTCCAAGGGCATTCCGAAGCAGCTTACCGCCAAGACTCTCGATGTAGAGATAGCTGAAGTTCGAAACTACCAGTACAGCGGCCAGGGAGATCACGAGATTCAGCGTCGCCGGCAGCCCCGTCCAGATCGAATCGAGCGCCGCGATCGGCCGTGGCCCAAGTGCCCGCACGAAGTACTCCGCGAAGAGCACCACGAGCGCATGCACCATATAGATGGAGTAGGATCTGCGCCCCAGCCACACCAGCGGCCGCGCCACCAGAATCTTCGGCACCAGCAACGCATCCGGAAACGCCAGCAGCGTGCCAAGGAAGGCTGCGAAAACAAGCGGCGCCAGGAAGGTGGTCGCCGGATTGGTCTCTGCGAGGCTGACCAGGACGATACTGGCAATCATGGCGATCAACTGCAGCCCTCCCTGCACGGCAGGGCTCGGCTTGCCTGGCAGCCGACGAACGATCCTGACGGTCAAGACACCGAGGAAGAAGCTCACAAAACAGCGAAGAATGCCGAAATCGGTCTGGAGTCCCAGACTCCTCTTGTCGAGCACGAAGACGATCACGACAAGACTTGCGACCGCGATGAGCCCGGAGACGGCGTAGAACCACGCCAGCGAACGCATGCGCTGGGCCAGCAGGACGATCAGGCCGAACACCAGGTAGGTGTAGAATTCGACACTTATGCTCCAGCTCGGAGCGTTCCAGCTGAGATAGTCGATCAGTCCCATCGAATGCAGGAGAAAGACGTTGAGCAGGAAGGAATAGGCGTTGTTCACCTCGAAGGCGGCTGGCGCGGCAACCACGACGCCTGTGGCGACCAAGCCGATACGCAGGAGGCGGAACAGCAGGTTTGCGATCAGCATGACGATGTGAAGCGGATAGACCCGCGCCAAACGCCGCACCATGAATTCGCGCAGCGAGAAGCGTCCGAAGTCGCCCTCGACGTAGCTCAACGACATCACGATGCCACTGAGAACGAAGAACAAGTCGACCAATAGCCACGCGCTTCTGAAGAACGAGCAATTGATCCACGCATTGTGTGGGAATGCCGCGAGAAAGGTCGGCATCAGCAGGAGATGGTGGATCACCACAGATGTCGCGGCGACACCCCGGATGCTGTCGAGCGGCAGGACATGCGCTTTCTCACGATGAACCAACTCCGTCACATCGACATTCCGTAGCTGTTGCACCGCAGCAGTCTGTATCAGGTCTTTGCGTGCTTTCAATCGTCACGATTGAGGATTCGCGTATGACGCATGACGACCGGCGATAAATTCAACGCTCTCTGTCATTCGAACATGCGCGCGACAACTTTGCGCCATTTTTGCTGATCGAGGAGCATCGGGACGAACGAACTGACTCGCCGGGGCATGGTCGCGAGCATTTGCGAACAAAGTATGCGCGAAACCCGGCGGTGTTGCGATTTAGCCTGTACAGAAGATGTTTCTTGATCCAGGCGTATCCACGCGCTGCTCGCTGGAAAATTTTCTTGTGTCAATTTCGCGACAAGATTTTTTGCGACCGCCTCATAAATCTTCAAACTGCAAAAATCGCAGGCGCCATTGTGCCGATCTCGCAGGCATTGCAAATCGTACTTGCACAACCGACGAAAGGTAAGGCACTGATGTAGCAATCGATGGCAAGCGCGACCGAATGAAACCCGCTTTTGCATCGCACAAAAATTGACACAGTTGGCTGCCACTCTTCGCGTGTACTGGTTTGCAGCAACGACGAAGGGACACGGATGAGCTGCGAAGTGACGCGTCGTACGAAGCCGAGATGGCAACCCATCATCTTGACGGGATTTGCTCTGATCGCATCGGGCGTCGGTCCGACCCGCGCTCAATGCGTCGGATTCTCGGACCGCGCCTCACAAACCGAACTCGACGCCTTCGTGAAGGCGCCGTCTTCGCTTCTGGAACGGCTACGCAACGACAAAGAGAAGCTGAGGGCTCGCCTTTCTTCATATATCGCGACCAATCCATCGGTGTTGCCGTCGGTGCAGACGCTCATTTCCGAATCGGCTTCCCCCGACCGCTCGACCATCGGCGCGGCGCTGCGGCTCGCAGAAGCGCTGTGCACGTCAACGAAACCGGACGCTGCGCGCAAGATTAGGGATTTCACGCAGCGAGTCGGTGACCTCGCCGTGCAGGCGGGCTATTCCGCGGCGGGAGAAGATGGCTCCAGCGCCCAATTGCAGCCGAGAGACAACAAGCCGACGCAGCCTCGGGGCGGAGCGCTGTTGGAAGGCGAATGGAAGACCAAACTGGCCAATCCATTCAAACCTGTTCCCCTCCCGAATTGATCCTGACCATTAAGGCAGCGAATTTCAGATGTATCAGCCTAGAGAACACTTCCAATCGGGACACCGGTTTGGCATCGAGTTTGGCGGCGCGGTCCTCAGCTTTGACCGTGTCACTGATGTCCTTCGTCGGCAATGGCCGCTGATCGCTGCGGCAGTTGGCGCTTCGCTGGCTCTGGTCATCGTCTATCTGGTTCTGGCAAAGCCGATGTATACGGCAAACGCCCGTATCATGATGGACACCCGGCAAACCCAGGTTCTGGACAAGGACAGCGGGACCAACAGCGCTCTGATCGACACTGGCTATGTCGACAGCCAGGTCGAAGTCATCAATTCTGACGATCTTATCCTGTCAATCGTTCGCCGCCTGCGGCTCACCGAGGATCCGGAATTCAACGGATCCAATCCAGGACTTCTCGCCGTCGTTACCGGCAAGATCATGTCAGTGTTCGAATCCGGCGAACCGCCCACACAGGAGCGGATCGAACATGCCGTGGTCGAATCGATTCAAAAGAGTCTGAGGGTTGAGCGCGTCCTGACCACATACGTCTTGTCGCTCAATTATCGCGCACACAGCCCGGACAAGGCAGTCAAGATCGTAAATGCGATCGCCGATGCCTACATCGTGGGTGCACTGGAAGCAAAATACCAGTCCACTAAACGGGCGACCGAATGGCTCCAGCAGCGGAGCGTCGAGCTCAGCGAGCAGGCGACGGCCAGCGACCGCGCGGTGCAAACCTTCAAGGCAGAGCACAATATCGTCGGAACCAGCCGCGGCCTCATGTCCGAGCAGCAATTGTCGGACTTGAATACACAGCTGGTTCAGGCGCGGGCGGCCACGGCCGAAGCCAAGGCGCGCCTCGATCGGATCGAAGCGATTTCCGACCAAGACCTCGCCCAACCCACCGTGACGGACGCCCTTAACAACTCGGTCATTACGCGCCTGCGCGCCCAGTACCTCGATTTACAGGCCCAATATGCCGATTGGTCAAGGCGTTACGGCAAGACCCATCTTGCAGCGGTCAATTTGGCCAACAAGATGGAGGAACTGCGCAAGAATATCGCCGATGAGCTTCATCGGATTGGGGACGCTTATCGCAGCGACTACGAGATCGCAAAAAGCCGAGAGGCTTCTCTCGATAAGAACGTGAAAGAGCTGGTCGCCCAGGCGGGTCACACCGGCCAGGCAGAAGTCAAGCTGCGCGATCTCGAAAGCGCGGCCGACACCTATCGCAATCTCTACAACAACTTCCTGGAGAAGCTGCAAAGCGCCACCCAAAATCAGAGCTTCCCGCTCAGCGAGGCACGCCTGATCAGCACCGCGACCAAGCCTGATCGCAAAAGCTCGCCGCGGACGGTTTTGGCCCTGGTGGGAGGCTTGGTCGGCGGCCTCTGCCTCGGCTTCGGCGCCGCCTTTGCGCGCGAGCTCCTCAACGACGTCTTGCGGACCCCCGGAGAGGTCGAGGACGAACTCGGCGTGAAGTGTCTTGGCGTTCTCCCAGATATTCGCCCGCCGACAAAGACGCGCGCGTTGCTTTCGGCATCCGCGAAAGCCGACGAAGCGGGACTATCCCGCTATGTCGTCGATCATCCGTTCTCGCGGTTTGCGGAAACGTTGCGCAACATCAAGGTCTCAATCGACGTTGCGCGCATGACCCGAGAGATCAAGGTCATCGGCATTGTATCGTCGCTGCCAAAGGAAGGAAAAACGACAGTCGCGGCCAATTTCGCTCAGTTGATTGCCATGACAGGTCACCGCACCATCCTCATCGACGGCGACCTGCATACGCGCTCACTCACACGGGAACTCGCGCCGAACGCCAACAGCGGACTGGTCGAGGCCCTCAGTGATCCCACGGGCTTCAGCTATCACGTGCAACGAAGCAAGGAGACCGGTCTCGATTTCCTGCCGTCCATCGTTGCTTCGCGCATGGTCAATTCGGCCGACGTCATCGCATCGAGGCCAATGGCCGACCTGCTCGCGATGCTCCGGGAACACTACGAATATATCATTATCGATCTTGCGCCTGTGATGCCGGTGGCGGACTCAAAAGCGTTCAGCGTCCTCATCGATGCAATGGTCTATGTGATCGAATGGGGAGCAACCACGCGAGCTGCGCTTCAAGAATCAATTTCGGGGTCGGAGATCCTTCAGAAGAAGCTGCTGGGTGCTGTCCTCAATCGCGCCAACCCGAAGATGCTTGGACGCATCGAGGCGTATAAGGGTAAGCACCGCAACAGCTATTACGTCGAACATTCCTAGAGCGAGGGGCGCAGCAAGCCGCACAGTCCGCGGCTGCGCCCCTAGCGCAGGCCCCGACCTGCTGACGGCCGCCGCGGAGCCTTCCGAAGAGACTGCAGGGACCCACTTTTCGGTCCCATCGTCTGCAGGAGCCGACCGAAACGGGCCGTCGGAAATTCGCAGCCGTGGGGCGGGACGCCAGGCGGGGCGAAGATGCGTCAGCGGGGCTCTATTTGAGTTCCGGGGCCGCGACGACGTGGGAACCAACCCGCCAAGTGACCCTATCGTCGGGCTCCGATACGCGCCCAATCCCCGTATTCATCCGGAATCCACAAATGCCGATCTCTGCCATAGCCCAAGGCATGGATTGACGACGGCGATCCGGACGAAAGATAGTAGATAGTGACGTGTTGCCTGCACAAACCTGCCCCCGGCACGAAGGGCTGTTGATCGTGACCGCAACCTGGACTGCCGAATCTTTGAGCACCTTTCCTTCCGAGGTTCAGGGGGCTAACGTGCGCTCATACTCTTCGCATTTTTTCGGCAGGTTCGGATGGTGATTGCTCTTATTGTCCTGAGCATCTGGGTGTTGCTCAATATTCTTTTCGTGTTGATCGTGGTTCCCCCGCGTAAGGCCCGCCGGGAATCCCGACCGCTGGCGACCACTCTCGCGCCTGCCCCGCTCGATCCGAATCGCCGAGAGCTCGAGCATGACGAGCCTTTTTCGCTTCGTCACGTCGTTGCCTCAGTCGCCATGGGAGCGTTCTTCGTCCTTGTGCCGCCAATGCTTGCGCTACGGGACGCCGTCCTTCGTCTCTTCAAGAAGACCCCCGGCAACGGAAGCTGACGGCCGATAAGTGCCGCCGCCCCCTAGGCGGCTCCTACTAATAGGCCTCCTGGAACAGCACCGTCGAGGCCGTACGCGCCATAATCTTCAGATCCAGCCAGATACTCCAATTGCTGACGTACCAGACGTCATATTCCACCCTTTTTTCCATCAAGTCGATCGTCGGGGTTTCTCCCCGGAAGCCGTTGACCTGAGCCCAGCCTGTCAGGCCCGGCTTCATGTGGTGGCGGTAAACGTATTTGCTGATGAGTTCGTCGTAGTAATTGTCATGGGCGAGCGCATGCGGGCGCGGCCCGACCAGGGACATGTCGCCGCGCAAGACATTCCAAAGCTGCGGCAACTCGTCGATGCTTGTCATGCGAAGGAAACGCCCGATCTTGGTGACCCGAGCATCCCGTTTGGTGGCCTGGGTAATCGTCTGGCCGTCCTCGCAGACCGTCATGGTCCGAAATTTCCATATCTCGAACGGCTTGCCGTTGAACCCTCGGCGCGACTGGCGGAAGATGGCAGCTCCCGGCGATCCGAGCTTGATCAGAACGGCGACTGTCAGTAGCAGCGGTGCAAGTATGACGAGCGCCAACAAGGCCACCCCTACATCAAGACAGCGCTTTTGGAAACGCTCGAAAACACTGAGCGGCGGCCGCTGAATCTCGACCGCTACGGTCCCGCTGACTGGCAGGAATGGGCGCGACACGAGGTCGGCGATTGAATCATCCGGCAGAAGGCGTACCGGTTGGGGCACCGCGCGCAGGAAGGGCCCGATCTTTCGGAGCATCGGCAATTCGTTCCAATCGATCGCTAGAAGATATTCGTCGACGTCCGCCTGGCGCGATTGCCGAATGACATCGCGAATCTGTCGCTCCCAATGGCCGTCGCCGCTGTCGATCCCAAGCACGAAATGACGCATGACGTCGAAACCGTTTCTGCGCAAATCCTTGAAGCGGCTTGAGGTGAAATCGAGCGGCTTCAGGCTCAACAGGATCACCTTGCGATCGACCAAGCGGCTTCTGGCATAGTTTGTCGCGAGTACGAACTGCCAGAGAAAACGCAGACTGATCAATCCGGCGCCGCCGATTGCAGCAAAAATGATCACTGTGCCGCGAGACAGATTGTCCGTGGATTTGAGCAGAAATGCCGCCATAGCGAGGATCGTCAGCGACGCCAACCAGATGAAGATGGCCTTGCGCAGCTGCCAGACCAGATTCAGCAAGCGGTGCGTGGCGTAGACGTCCTGGGAATATGCGACCGCGACGAACACAACGCCGACAATCAATCCTGCCCCCATCGACGCGCCATCGCCAGTGGAGGCAAGCGCGACATTATAGAGCGCCGCCCCTGCACCATAACTGAGCAGGATCAGCAGCAGGTCGGCAGCGATGATGACGATCTGAAAAGGCCGCTGAAGAGCCGTGCCGCGCGTTGACGACAGTGCACCAGCGCCTTCAGAACCATAAGTTGCAACAGCCATTCGAACCTCTGCTATCGAGAATGCTTGACGCTGATCCGTGATGCTGAAGATCCGTCACTTCCCCGAACGCAAACTGTGAAGTGATCACAGCGATATTGTGGCGCTGCACGCGAAACTTTTGCGATGCATGAATGCATCGCGTTTTGTTGAGAGGTCATGGGGCGCGGAAGACCTGCGTCACAGTGCTGACACACGATCGAAACTCGCTGCCCTATTTTGAATCAAGTTCCGCGTCGAATTCGCTGGGGCGCCTGCGTGAAGCGATAGCAGCTCATCTTTGATGCGCCTGTTGCCCACATTGAGTGACTCCGCAAGCGATGTGATTCGATTAGTAGAAGTCCGATGAATTACGATCTAGAGCTGTATCCGCCCAGCTGTCTTCAGCGAGGCATGCATCTTCCCGCTGCCGGGCGCGATGCAGCCCACGGCAGAGTTGCCTGATTTGCTCAGCGCGCGCCGACAAGCTAAGCAAGCGAATATCCTCCTTTCCTTCGGCGCAATCGGGCAGTCTGAGAGGCGACACCCTTCAATAAGGTCCGGCCGCGGACCGACTTGGCGAAACTGTCCCCACCACCTCACCGAGTGTGCGCGCCATGACATCTTTTGCCCAATCACACCCGCCGATTCATAGGCCGCAACTGCCGGATGGCGTCCGAATTTACGCGATCTCGGATATTCATGGCTGCTCGCATTTGCTGCAGCCCATGCTGCGGGTCATCGACGCCGACTTGGCCCACAGTCGGCCACGCTATGCGATCGAGGTGTTCATGGGCGACTATGTCGATCGCGGCCCGGACACGCGCGCCACGCTTGACCTCTTGGTCGAACGAAGCCGGCGGGGAAACTCGATTTTTCTCAAGGGAAACCACGAGGCATTTTTAGTGAGGGTTTTCGAAGACCCTTCGTTGTTTGAAGATTGGCTTCGCATCGGTGGCGCCCAGACACTCATGTCCTATGGACTCGCGCCGCCAGACCTGAAGCGCGACGACCCAGCGTCGATCATGCGCGATTTGATCCGCGCAATGCCGGGTGAGCATCTGGAGTTCCTGGACGAACTACGGCTTAGCTTTACCTGTGGAGATTTTTTCTTCGTCCACGCCGGCGTTCGCCCGGGTGTCCCCTTGGCAGAGCAAAGCGAAAGCGACCTGCTTTGGATTCGCGAAGAGTTCCTTCAGAGTGAGGAGCAGTTCGGCAAATATATCGTTCATGGTCACACGCCGGTGCGCACCGCCGAAGTTCTGGCAAACCGGGTCAACATCGATACGGGCGCCTACGCGACGGGCAATCTAACTCTCATGAGCATACAAGGCAGCCGGATGCTCGCGGTATGACTGCCCAGGATATGACTACCCTGGGAATGTCTCCCGATTCGTCGGGAAGATTGTTCCTGAAGCCAATGGAATGCCTCGGCGGTCACGAGCTAAGAGCATCACCTAGTTGAGCACGAGGGGCACTTCCCGTCCTGCCCGCCTGTCGGCCATCCAGCTGCGCCAGGCCCGCTCATGCTTGGCGTAGAGCTCCAGCCATCGTTGTCCCGGCTTGTTCTGATCGAAGCGAAGGCCAGGGCCGAGGGGCGCGTCGGGCTTGTCCAACGTCTCGAACTCGATGGTTTCCGCGATCGTCAAACCGAAAAGGACACGCTGTCCTGTACCGTCCACGATGTACCGTCGCGGTGCGTCCCTCATCGCCTGGGTCATGTTCTGTGTCGCCTATGGTCGTGAGAACAAAGGTGTCGCTCGCACGCTGGACGAGGCCTAAAAGGCACGTCGGACGTGTCCGAATGCCGAATTGGGAGTCGATCGGGACGTTCTGCGCGAGGTGCCGGAGGGCTCGTTCGTCGTCGTTCGTTGCGGGTGCCGGGTACGCAGCGCATAGCCCAACGTGACGCCGGCGCAGAAGATCAAAGCGAAGACCAATGCAGAAGCCATACGAGTCGTCCTGAATAGTGCGGTGCTCATCAAGAGTGAGCAGTGTGTCGACATCATGATTCTTGATATTCTTGGTGACTCTCCTGGTGCCAAAAAAATTGTCCACGCCTGATCTTGTCCTGAGCAATAGCATCCGAGGTGTTGGCTCAGCGCTAGCGCGGTCTTTGGCCGGCCGCACCGATCCGGGGTCACCTTCAAATCTGTTCTGTCCGAACAGTCCAGCTGGATTCGCGCACCTGAATAGCTGGATTTCGCAGCCGTTCTATGGAACGATGCGCTTGCAACCTTTTAGAGGCCGTCGCATTATTTCTCGCCCATTTCGAGAGGGATTGATCCAATGAACTTCCGCACCCTTGCTCCATCCATTGCTCTTTCTGTTCTTGGCCTTGCTTTGATAACGACCGCAGCTTCAGCCGCGGAGCTCGCGCTTGCTCCTGCGCATCATCGGTCGGCCTACGTCCGAACCGGTTACGTGTTTTGGGATGATGTCTACCCGCCTGCGATCTATGGCCCCAACCTTCGCTCGGTTGAGGAAGTCGCCGCGCTCAAGGCGGAGGCCCGGCCTGTGTCGCAACGCTGGTGGGGGTATTGGTACGCTCGGTGAACGGCACAGCGTTTAGCGACCAGCCGCGTTCACCCATGAATCGCCGCAACACCGGGCAGCCGGTGGCGGCGATTTTGTTTGAGCTTGCCTGGCCGATCCAACCATGATCACCGCATGGGCGGCAGCATGAGGCCCAAAACAGCGGCGGCAAGCCTATGTTTTTTCGCGGGATACTGGCTGCAAGCGCATGCTGCGGCCGCAGGTGAATGCGCCTTGCGGCCCGAGCGCTTCGTACTGCTTTCCGACACCGTGTATTGGGTTGTTTCAATCCCAGCCGGCACGGAATGCCTGCAAGGCCTGCGTGGCAGAACTCAGCTTCTGGATGAAGTTAAACTGGCAGAGGCGCCCAGTGCCGGTCATGTGACGATCGTCGGCCCGTCATTTCGCTACCAAGCCCCCTCACGTCCAGGGACTGACCGGTTTCGAATTGCGGTGTCAGGCGAAAACCGCAGGCAGCGCGGATCCTCGATCATCGCTGTGGAAGTGACCGTCAGATAGGGCCGTGCCGACTGGCGAGGAAGCGGAGCCGGAGCGCTGTCGTGCACTGGACGGCTCGATGGAGAAATTGAGGCAGCCCCAGCCCGTGCCGCCTAAACTCAGTTCCGTCGCGGAAGGATCCTCACGGAAGGCTGCTGCCGATTGCCGGCAAGCTTTCGAGGTCCCGTCGGGAACGCTGCTACTTCGCCTGCGCACCCCGGTCCCAGGGCCGCTTGCCATCCGCGCCCCTGTCCCACGGCCGCGCGGTCGGGGCGTCCTTCTCCTGCGTGGCGGCCTGCGCACGATCGGCCTGAACCCGTTCGCGATCGGTCAATGGGGCCTTCGTAACTTGCGGTTCGGGCTGCGCCAAGGCCGGCGTCGCGATGAGCAGCATCGCCAAAATCAATTTTTTCATCCCCGGCCTTAACACACTGGCCGCAGGCTGTCCGATCTATTCGGAGCCATAGCTCGAAGGAAAAGGCCCACAACGGTGGGCCTTTCGGTGAGAGCTGATGAATAGATCGCCCTATTTCTGATCTTCGTTGCTGGTGCCTGATCCGGGGCTTCCGATCGGCAAACCATTAGCTGAATGACCAACCCCGGAGTTACGCTCGGCTTGCGCGGCGGCCGGCGTCTTTCCGTTCGCGGTTGGGGGTTGGACGTTCGGATTGTTCTGGCTGGGGTTGGGGCTGCTCGTGTTCACGTTAGCGCCGGTGGTGGTGCCTTGAGTCCCTATGCCGGAAGGAGCCGAGGGGCCCGAGGTCGCGCTGCTCGACGAGGTGCCTGTCCCAGCACCAGAGCTTGCCGCCGAACCCGCGCCGCCGCCGGCTCCCCCACCCGAGCCGCCACCGCCGCCTTGGGCGAACGCTGTCGACGAGAATGCTATGCAGGCAAGGACAACGAACAGAGGTTTGCGGATCATGGATGCGTCTCCCTGCGCTTGAACAGCAATCACGACAGACGCAGGAAGTTCCTTCGCTGCCGCGGTCCGAATTCCCTGCGAACAGGGAATTTTACAGGGAAAGCGCGCCTGCGGTGAGGCCGCTATCCCATGAAAATGCGAACATTTGCCTCGAAATTCAGTGCATCCGGGGCGCGATCCGCCAAATCCGAACAGGGAATTTATCGCTAGCGAACAGGGAATTTGCGTGCATACGGCTGGACGAAACAGGCGATGTGCGGGCTACGGATCCGTGCCGCATGCCGTGGCGCGAATAGCGCAAGCATCGCCTGTGGATCACCGCCAGTGCAGGGGCGGCGTCTGCGCACGGCGAGGAATCGCGAACAGTCGCCGAATTTAACTGGCAGCAGGGCCCTCCTAGGCTGTGTACTCATTAAGCAGCTGGCCGCGTTATGTCCGCACTTTCGGCAGACCTAAGCGTGCTGGCCTGGGGCCTCCCGACGGACAACGCCCGCATGTCCGTTGAGGGCAAAAGCGTCGCTCTGGCGGACGGCGGCAAACTTCCGGCTTTACCCCAATCGACCGACGGATAATTGCACCGTGTCAACGGAAGCGCCGGGCCAAAAGACGTGCACGCCCCACACCGCCGAAGACGTCAGCTAGGAAGCCAAGAGCAAGCGCTGCCGGAACCATCACCGGTTGATCATCCCGCAGGGCCCCGCTCGCCGAGTCGCACAACGGGCGTGAATAGTATGATGTATGCAAGATCCTGCTTGCGCGGCGAGACGCCGGCAGCGTCTCCGCAAATGTCCGTGCTTGATCTCGACTAATGGCTCTGTTTGGATAGTTGCCTTTCGGCAACTCATAATTCGGATAATCCTAGTGAATGAAATAGATGGACGCGGCCGTTCAGTGGGGGCTCTTTCACAAGAAAGCATCGGGACCGTCAACCGCACTGGCATCGGGAATCGGCTACTGGCAGCGCTGCCGCCAGCGGATCTCAGCTTGCTCACGCCCTACTTCCAGAAGATCTCGTTTGAGCCAGATGCGGTTCTGGTGCGCTCGGGCGATGAGATGGACCCGGTCTATTTTCCCCATAGCGGCGCAATCGCCTTCATGCTCGATATGCCGGACGGGCAAACGGTCGCAACCACCTTGATGGGACGGGAAGGCGCTTTGGCCTCTTTCTCCGTACTCGGCCCATCGCTTTCATCCGTGACCGCGATTGCACGCATCGCTGGCACAGCATCATTGATTTCCGCCGCCAAATTTCGGGATGCCTATGCGCAAAGCGCAGCCATCAGGAATGTCGTTCAGCTCCACGCCCGCGCGGTGTTATTGCAACTCCAGCACGTAGCCGCTTGCAACGCGCTGCACCGGGTGGATGGCCGCATGGCGCGGTGGCTTCTGCAGCTTCACGACCGCGTTCCAGATGACCTCCTTCCGGTGACGCAGGAGGCGCTTGCGCAATTGCTTGGGGTGCGGCGGACGACAGTGACTCTGACGATGAGCAAGCTGCGCGCGGCCGGCGCCGTCCCCTCCGACCGGCGCGGGTTTATCGAGATCGACCGGGTGCGGCTCGAGCGCGTTGTATGCGACTGCTATGCGCTCATGCAGCGCAAGATCGATCGGATGTATTGCCAGGAATTGTCGGCGCCCCAGCCTACCCGTGCGCCGTTCCGGGAAAGCGCCATCGTCTCGTCCGGCGGAGCGAGTGGTGAATCCAGAGCCGTTTCGCAGAAATAGAGACCATGCGATAGCCGCCTTCGGTCAGAAGCTGCCATTAGGTAGCAGGCCGGCGCAGGTCCGCAACGGGACATGAGCCGACTTCGCTCCAAGCAGCGATACTTGTCAGGCTCCTTAGCGGCCGTAGGGGAAGCAGCGGTGGCGATCGAGTGTGAGACCGAAATGCGCTCCTAGCGCAGCGATGGCCGCATCCTGCTCAGGATAAGGATCGGCATTGCATGCGGCAACGATGATGATCCGGAACCCGCCGCGATCCTTGCCACCCGGTGGCAGCATCGCTGTAGCCAGTGGATTACCCTCCCTGTCACGCAACGTGAGGAAAAGGCGGCATCTCTCGCTGTACATGGGCCTCGAGGCCGATGTCGCGCTCGATCGCGTTGGGCTGCTCCGGACGCCAGGATTGGACTGCCTTCTCTCGCTCGCGGCAGAAATATTTCTCGACTGTGTGGCGCATCAGGCGCGACTCTTGCACCGCTTCACCTTCCGTTTCGATACGGAACCAGGTCTTACCCTTCGGCGTGTCGCAAACATACTGCATTTCGCCCATCCTGATCGCCGCAATTCTAGGGCGGCGGGCCCGCAAAGCCAGAATGTCATTCTCGTCGCGTTTCGATCTTTGCGTTTTTACACAGCCAGGGTCAATCGCGTCACTTTGGCCGCGTGCCGTTCTCTACCGGTCTACCCCTGTGAACGGATATCGTCAGACCGCTTCGGCATGTCTCAATGGGCCAACAGGCGACATGGTACCACCACAGCCGGCACTTGGCCGGGATCGATACTTCACGCCTTTTTGGTAAACCAAATCGTTGGAGCTTTCGCTACTCCCGCATTCTGCATGGCATTCTTCAATTCAGCACTCTCCGCGAAGGCTTGCGCAGCTTCAATCGTGGCAAACTCGTGAGTTACTGTGATGTCATTGGGATTTTCGACTGCTCGGTAGACAGCCTCGGCTGTTACGCCCTTCGTCTTCTGAACCGAAGCAAAATCGTCGTAAACTTTCCGCCAGGTCTTGTAGTCGGAAACCGTGTGTCTAACAAACATAGTCGTCATCAGATGTTCCTCCCAGACTGGTCGTAGCAATCTTTCCACGAACGCTTGAAACAGCACTTCCAGTAGCACCAGTATAATACCGGCCATCGCTTGGAGCTATTTCATTTCCGGGTTGCACTGATGGCATCGGACCTTGCCCTTTGTCCGATAAAACTGAGGCGTGCTGCCACTTCGCTGATGGGCTAGCTCCGGGCGGTCTTGCGGGAGCAGCATCATCGCCTCCGCACTCGACGCCAATAGGTCGTGGCCGCGCACTTACTGCGACCCGCCACAGGACCAGTCAGTGACACTGACTTGCGTATTCAGTTGGTCGCAGTGTGAAGTTGCTGACGCCGGGTCCGAACTTCAGGCCTAAGCAAACTGAGGCATTATGCCTCTTGGGCGAAACACCCATTTCTAGGGCGCGTCCGTTCTCGTAGAATGTGGTTGCCCTTGAAGCGGGATGTGCCGAAGTCACCGTTCGGGACGAACGAGCAGTACTAGCGCTGTCGGCAGGTACGCTAGCCTAAGAGACCGCCCCCTTTTCGGTTTCACACCACGATTTCACATTCCACACGCGCGCAGCTTTTGCGGCGGCTTGTTGCAAGTAACCCAGGGAGAAAAGCGATGAGCAAGATCGATCGAAGGTCTGCATTGACATTCGGGTTGGCAGCGGCATCGGCGGCCATGATAAAGCCCGCCGCCGCTCAAACGACGGGCTACAAGGACACAACTCCGTGGCCAGGTGTGGTGGTGCGTGAGTATGATGGCGAGACACCATCGCTGATCCCGGGTTTTAAAACCGTCTCAATGCGCGACATCATCATGCAGCCGGGATCGAAGACCATGGGGCCCCCGATGATGAATGCCATGGTCTGCCATATCACCGAAGGAGAGCTTCGGCTTGAGCAGGACGAAAAGACCTTTACCGGCAAGAAGAATTTTGTCTGGACCTGCAACAAGGACACAAAGGAGCAGGCGTTCAATGATGGGAACGTGGTCGCGATTATGCGGATCACGGACCTAAAGGCTTAAGGTGCGTTTCTTCGCAAAAAAAAACGATTGTAGTTGGGAATGGCGCACGCGACGGCGCACCGATCGGGTCGGTTTGCCCTCTGACGTGACTTCCTGGTTGCGCCGAACTCTAGATATGTCGCTGCGCTAACCGACGCGAGACAAACGTCTAAGGGCTAGTTGGCGGACGATATGAAATCGACGAGCGCCGCGACAATTGGTCGGGGCGTCTCAATTCAAGACTACTGCAACATGAAGAGAGAGAGAGAGAGAGAGAGAGAGAGAGAGAGAGGGAGAGGGAGGCCGATGTCTGAATTGGGGTCACAAGCGGTCCTCGACCGGCCTGCTCCCGACAGGTCGGCTATGGGCCAGGAAGAGACATTTATCTCGCGCTGCGCGTCATGCGATCTGAGTCCGTCTCGCGCGCCGTTGCCCTTCTATGCCTCAGCGGTTGTGTGAAACCTCCGCGCGTTCATAAATCGTGAGTTGTGTTTGCCGTTGATCAGATCATGGTCTTCCAGTCGACTAGGTAAACGTGTGCCCGAATCGGACATCTAGTGCGCTGCCAGGCTCGCCGCTCGGCACGCAGTGACACGCAAGGTTCGAGCCGAGCTGACGCGGCTTTAAACGTATCAGTCAGCCAGCTTGACATCTTTTCGCGACAGGTCAGTGCCGCTGCTTGAACCCGCTGCCGCTGCTGCACTCCCCGCTGTGCCACTGCTCATCGAAGGGTAGGGCTCAGTTCCTGGGCGGTTGCAGCGATCAGCGCCGTTCACGACGTACCATATTTCGTTAGGTTTCTCGGGCCTCGCGACGCCGCGATGGCCGCAATGTCTCGATCTCTGGGAGGGAGAGACATGATGAAGCGATCGCCTATTCTCTCTCTGGTGGCTGTCGCGAGCTTCACCGTCCTATGGTTTGTTCTGGATGCCGATCTGCATTTTAGAAGGGCGGCTGCCACTGCAACAACAGCCATGCCACCCGAGGTCGTAGCTGCCGAGCCTTTCAGAACGGCCCACGCCGCTAACAAAAGGTCGATGAGGATACTTGCACTGGATCAGGCTAAGCATCTCGCTTTCTGGACGTCCGTTTTGAAGAATAGAAAGCAGGCCTGTGGAGCTGTTGTTCGGACCATGTATCAAGGCGGCACCGAATCTGGGGTCGATGCTTGGCGCATTGGCTGCCGGGACGGCAGCGAATATTCGATAACAATTAATCCGGACGCGCATGGCTCTGAGGCGGAGTTTCCGGTTTCGGTTTGCAGTGGAATCGCTTTCGCCCGAGGTGCTGAATAGCCCCGTCATTGAGCGTTCAGCACCCGCGAGATCGCCTCTTTATGCCAGCTGTTATCCGCTGTCCCGGCGCGTCCTCGCCAACATGCGAGGATGATCATGACGATTACCCGATCACGACGTGAAACGGTGGAGTTCGAGCACCCATTTCGGATCACAAGCTTCGAGCGGATACTACCGGCTGGCTCCTATGAAGTGATTACCGACGAAGAATTAATGGAAGGAATGGAAGGATTATCATTTCCGTCCTTTCGGTCCGTCGCCACCATGATGATGGTGCCTGCGCCGCCGCCGCGCAGCTCTTTCGTCGAGATGGTGGCGATCAGTTCGATCGATCTGTCCGATGCGCGGGAGCCGATGCGATCGTATCCCGTTAGTGACGCGCCGGCCCACCTCAACAAGCATCGGACTGCGCTGAACATTGACAGTCGCCGGATGCTGGCGGAGATCGAGCGAAACGCGTTGCGCGGACTGCATCCGCAGCCCGAACCCGAGTTGCTCGCGGCGCCTGCGATGCCATTGGCGGGCCCGCGGCCGGAGCCGAAAGGGCTAGGCCGCGACCTACGCATCGATGCTTGCCGCGGCCTCGCGCTCTGGTGCATCTTTTTGAATCATTTCCCCAACAACATCGGAAGCTGGCTGACGCTGCGGAACTACGGCTTCAGTGATAGCGCGGAAGTATTCATGTTCGTCTCGGGTGTGACCTGCGCACTGGCTTACGGCAGCGCACATTCGCGCGATGGCTGGCCCGGCGTCATCACCCGTACGCTGTGGCGAAGCTGGGACATTTATGCTGCATTTCTATTGCTCACTATAGCTTGCGCCATCATGGTCTACCTAACCGGCGGTGGCCGGATCGCCGACGAGAGCAACACGCGCCTTTTGCTGGAACATCCGGGTGCGGCGCTCGCGCATGCGGCGATCCTGCAATACCGTCCGGTCAATACCGACGTCTTGCCGATTTTCGTGGTTTATCATCTTTTGTTTGCACCACTATTGTGGTTGCTGTTGCGAGTGCCGAACGTGACACTCGGCGCGTCGCTCTTGCTTTATGCGCTGGTACACGTCTTCGGCTGGACCGTCCCGGCCTGGCCCAACAACGTGTGGTTCTTCAACCCGCTGGCTTGGCAGCTGCTGGTTGTGCTCGGCGCCTGGTGTGTCATTGCGGGCAAGGGAGTCTGGCCCTGGATGACCTGTCGCATCGCGCTTGTACTTGCAGTTCTCTATCTGACTTTTAGCCTGATCGTCGCATTGAGTTGGTGGCTCACGACCCTGGAAGATCTGGTCCCACAAGCGCTCGCCAGTGTGGTTTACCAAGTCGACAAATCGGATCTCGCTCCCTTGCGGTTGCTGCATTTTTTAGCGCTTGCGATTTTGGCGGTATGGCTCGTACCCCGCGATTGGCAAGGACTGCCGATGCCGCTGATGCGCGCAGCGATCCGCTGTGGGGAGAATTCGCTGGCAATCTATTGTCTCGGTGTTCTGCTGGCGCTCGCCAGCCAAATAGCGCTGGCCGACATCTCGAATGGTCTCGCGATGCAGATCGCGCTCAGCCTCGCCGGCATCCTGCTGATGATCGCCGCCGCAACGCTGCTGAACTCAATCAGGATCAAACCCAGGCAGCCACGATTGATTTGAAGACTTGAGGAAACTTGTTGGCCGGAGAGGCGAGCAGGCAAAATTCGGGAGAAGGCTACCAACGGCCAGCCTCCACGTCTTCTCTTCCGGGAGGCGATCAAGCTGCGAACTTCACGCGGTGACACGATTTGCAGCGTGATGCGAACGTTGAGATGCTTCCTCCCAAAATCGCAACATGACCGCTTCGGGTCAAAACGCGAAGAACTGAACGTGAGTTGATCTGGTCTGCCATCCCTCAATCAGCGGACCTTGTGGAGGGGCTCGACTTTGTCGCCCAAAACGGCCGCCCGATCGCCTCTCAGCGCACGCGAGGAATTATGTCGACACATGAGCTTAAGGATGCTCAGAGTCGGCAGCACATCATTGGTGGTCAAGCCGCACCACGTCATTCGCCAATTTCGGCGAGCTGCGGCGCAGGAGGAAGCACACCCCGCAAAGTGTCTCCTTCCTCCACATGAGGCGGCAGGTGAAGGTTTCGGAATGTTCGTCGAACGATAGCGCAAATTCGCTGGCGAATATGTAATACGGCGTGGAGATGCAGGCTCCCAGGGCGCTGATGTCGCGCACCACGCACGGATGGGTCCCACTCATCCACCAAACGACAGCCGCGCCGCCCGGTTGATCGGTATCCGCTCCATTGCTCGACGTTCGACCATGGCGAGATTCTCCAATGAAGAGGTAACTTCCAATCGAGCCATCGCAGCGATCGCGATTGCACCTCTACAGAGTCAGTTTTCCGATCCCGCCGAGCCCGGAAAACGGCAATATCTGCACGTTGATCTGCACCGCCTAGGCTAACAAGCAGTATTTTGTCTCATTAAAATTAAACCGGATCGCGTGGTTAATCCGCCGACGTTGGTACCCACCTCACAAGCAAATGAAACCGCTCAGGACACGTCTTTTCCACGAAAATGAGGTATTTCACAGCACTTTCAGCGAACCTGAGCTACTATTAATTGAACTGAGTGATTTTACGTCCTCCGGCCTGACAATGGCGGTTTTTAAATAGTCATAGTAAGGCGCGCTGATGAGTAGGCCTGGTCAGGGGCACAACCGCATGACAGTTCTGCACGAACGCGTTTGGTTTCTAAGATCTCAACTGACAGAGCTTCAGAACCCTCGCAGCCGGGTTGAGCAAGCCGAGGAACGAAGTCGGCAAACGTTCAAAAGTCACAGGTGTCTCGGCGATGCGTCGCCGATTGCGGCGACAGCGGCGTTTTGTTTTCTAGCCACACACCGTGGCGACGAACGTGCCGTAGGCTCGCAGCCACGAAGCATCAGAGATCTCTGGCCGAAAAAAGCGCCCGCGTTGACTTGTTCGGCTTTGGGTCAAAGGCAGCCCTCGGCAGCTTGCATGATCGGGTCGGCTCATCTCCCGGAAGCGGCCCTCGCAGCGCTCTAACTGAGGTCGGTCACGGGCCATGTGTGGAAGTCGTTCGTACACTGGCTACTCGCAAGCCGAGCGAGACGGATCGCTCGGCTACAATTTAGTTATGGCAGCCCAGCAACGAGGCAAATGTCCGTGAGGTCTTCCCATTCGACGAGATTTGCGATGTCCGTGATGTGCGTGTCGAGATTTATGTCTCTGCTGAGGAGATGCGAGCGTTCTGCCAATCCCGTAAGCGTAAGCGCATAGACTTTGTGGCCCTGCTTTTCGAGCCTCTCGGTGACGCCAACACCAAGCTCCGTAAAAGGCTCCGCCAATAAGAACAAACGTCTTTTGCGCGGATTGAGCACGTGCGCTGCTGATGCTTGATGAAGTTACCGAGACCGCGCTTACTCCGGCCGCGAGACTGCCGATCAATCAGCGGCGGGTGACGTCTGACAAGGTCATGAAATCTCTCCGTGCAAAAAAATTGGTACCATACGAGTGCAACAGTGTAATCGCCAAAACCGAACAAATGGAAGATGACTTCAGCGGCCTTCGAAGGAATATTTTTTTGACCGGTCACTGACTTCCGCCATGGGTCACAAGCGGCGGTCGGCGACAGCTCCAGCCGTGTCCGGTCCACCTCAAACAGCCGACCTTGCGCCGCCTCGGGTGTAGTCTTCAGCTCCGGGCCGACGTTGTAGGCAATCAGGTTGAGGAGGAAGTCGGGGGTGACGCGAGTTGGGCCTCGATGTTGGGTCTTTGCTCGCCTCGTGTTAGACATCGCCTGACCGACCAGGGAGAACAGCCATGACCGCCGAGTTCGATGAAGACCGCTTCAATATGGCTATCCGTAAATTTCTGAAGCATGTTGGAGTTACATCGCAGCGCGAAATCGAAAACCTAGTGCGCAGCGGGGTGAAAGGTGGCCAGCTCAAACTGCGAATGACCCTGTCGGCTGAGGGAACGGCGCTGAAACATGTAGTCGAGGAAACAATCGCACTCTGACGATGTCCCGGCTGCCCCGGCATTGCCGCCCTGTTGGTGGAGCATTCAATCCTGTTGATTTCCAGCAACGACTGCTTTGGGTCATTTTCGACAGTTTTGGCACAGAGTGCGGGATGGTTGATGCCCGTTCCTGTCCAAAAGGCGCGTACCAGTGTCTGCCCATGAGCGTTGCGTTTGGCCGAATGGCCGTGATTCAAACTTCCGAACTGGAGCTCGAATCATGCGCTACGAACTCGCTGACTATGAATGGACCGCTATCAAGCCGATGCTGCCGAACAAGCCGCGTGGCGTCCCCCGGTCGAACGACAGACGGGTCCTCTTCTGGATCCTTCGATCAGGAGCACCCTGGCGTGATCTGCCGGCGGCGTTTGGGCCATACACCACTTGCTACAACCGCTTCGTCAGGCGGCGGCGGGCTGTCGTCTGGGGCCGCATCATAAAAGCGCTTGCCACTGCCCATGATGCCGCTACCCAGATGATCGACACCTCCATTGTCAGCGTACATCAGCATGGGGCCTGCATCGCAAGGAACCAGCCAATCGATGGGAAGGTCCCGCGGCGGTTTGACGAGCAAAATCCATGCGGCGGTCGACAGCAATGGTCTGCCGGTACGGTTGGCGCTGAGCCCCGGTAAGGCCAATCCGTTCGACTTGCCGGAAAACTGCTGTCTCGTCTGAAATCCGGGTCAATGTTGCTTGCGGACCGTGGCTATGACGCGGACTGGATCAGGGAGCTTGCCATGAAGAAGGGCGCGCGTGGGCCAACATCCCGCCGAAGAGCAATCGCAGCGATCCGATCTGCTTCAGCCCATATCTCTACCGCGCTCGCAACCGGGTTGAGCGGTTCTTCAACCGGATCAAACAATGTCGTCGGGTGGCGAGGCGGTACATAGGCTGGCCGCCAACTACCTTGCCTTCGTTCAGCTCGCGTCAATCAGGCTATGGCTGCGTCTTTATGAGTCCGCGTCCTAGTTCTTGCCAAGGCGGTCCGATGCAACATCGCGATGTGCGGTTTCGTTCTTCCCCTTGTCGTCGATGCCGCGCGAAGGGTTGGTGTCCGGCTGGGCGCTGGTACCTTGCCGAGACCGAGCTGCTGGGCGGCTGCGATGCCGATCGTCACCTTGCACGATCTGAGCGAGGTGCCAGCTCCGGATACTGCGACTTGCGCTCAAATGCTTGAGCAAGGACGCCGCCTGGGACGTGGCCGGCCCCGCGGGTCGAGCTGATCGAGCTGATGAACCGCGCGACGTCTGGATCCATGCGCAATAGGATGAGGCGAAGGTGCCTTAGCGGCCGTTGGTGGAAGCTATGCTTAAAATCGTTCAGGGCGCGGGACGGATAAGACAAGCCGACCGCCCAGCCTCTTTCCGCATCAGCCGCGCTTCTTGTGAGCGGATGGCTTAAATTCCACGACCTCGTGCTGCTCGCTGGAATCCGAGTGCCCTTGTTGTTTTACGATGATCTCAAGCTCAAGAGCTTCGAAGGCGAGTTCATCCGCCAAGCGTTGAAAGAGCGCGCGCTTTTCGGCATCGGTCGCCGACTGACTCATAAGAGCAAAGTCTCTGGCGTCCGCGCGGAGCCTCTCCAATCGTCGCCCGAGGTCCTTCATCGTCTTGGCTCAGGTTCTAAACTCATCCTCGACGCAAACAGTAACCTTGCTTTCCGGGATGACGGATGATTCAACTACGGAAACAATATATTGGTTCTCCTAACTGTTAGTTAGCGGCGTATTCACCGTGCGGTGCATAGGCACGGTCGCCCATGGGACCAACTTTGGTTGGACGGGCTGGTGGCCGCGGCGCGAGGCCTCGTCTCCGACCTTGCCGCAGGTCCACCCAGGGTGCCATCAAAGGTACATCAAGGTCTGAAACCGCACAGACCCGAGTTTTGCACGCATCAGGTCTACGGCACCAAGCTGCTGTGCGTCGAACATTGGCCGGGCGCGCGCCGCGGCAGGACCGGTTCAAGGCTTGAGTTAAATGGCGCGATATTAAATGATTCAATCATCCGGCTTCTGGCAGGCGAGTTGCGGCGCCAGCCATCGGGACCGGCCCTGCGAAGCCCACCGGATCTCGGTCGCAAGTCTGCTCGCCGCTTCGCTCGCAGCTACAAACCCCGCTTTGTGATGCCGGGAACGCGTTTGGGCGAAACGGTTGTTCGTCGCTCGACCTGCGCTTTGGCGTCCAGCACTTTATCGCCAGCTCGCGCGGCGCGCGGCCGGCTCACCTGGTCCGAAAGACTGGGGCCCTTTCCAAACGTTCCGACCGGGGGACCATTTGTCGCGTGACCACCACTGATGTTTCCTTTGGCCTGTGCTGCCGGGGCTGATGCGTTTCGGGAGGGTAATGAGCCGATGATGATCTGGTCCTCGTTGCTTGTACCCGTCCCAACGGCCCCGATCGGCAGGCCATTTTGCGCGTGACCAACCCCGACATTTCTTGCGGCCTGTGCGGCCGTCCGCGACTTTGTCGGCGTGGCGGGTTCAACGTTCGGATTGTTCGATTGATTGTTGGTGCTCGGATTTGCGCCGGTGGCGGTGTCTTTCGTCCCCATTCCGGCAGGCGCTGAGGGACCAGCGCCGGCGCTACCCGCATTCGTCCCCATTCCGGCAGGCGCCGACGGACCAGCGCTGGCGCTGCTCGCGCTTGTCCCCGTGCCCGCACCCGCCGACCCAGCATTTGCGGCGCCTCCTGGCGCGAGGACCAGCAGAGCTGAGCTGGCGACGATGGCGGCGAGCACCAAAGGGGTGGCATGGGGCATTGGACGATCTCCTTGCCAGACCGTTAACCATGATCCCCCGGCGCGGTTCCTCTGCGCCATGGCGGGTTCTGCCGCATAGTGCTGGACCGCACGCGCGCCCTCGATGGTCGCACGCAAAGCGCAAAACCGCGCGAGCTACTATTGCCGATTCAAGGTGCCATTGCAGATTAGTCAGCAGCTCTGACGGAGGTGGCCGCTTTAATGTAACACTCGGGTTGCTTCTGCTAGCCGGACCTTCTCTCTCAGCTCCTCAAGATCCTCGAGCGCGTCGAGTAGTTGCATCAGATTGCGGGTAACATGTGCCAGATTGGGCTTTGGGCGTTTGAAGATTCGAATTTTTGGTCCCATTGCTAGACGTCTCCTCGCAACGAAAATCACTGGTCCGACTGATTGGCAAGGAGCGTGCCATCTGAGCGTCCGCGGAGAGCTCCGGTGATGGGAACGCCAGTCGCGCTCCCGCCCCAATCTCACAGGGAAGGAGAGCGCCAAAGGCTTCACCATCCCCCACATTGGGACGATTATCTCCCTCCCGGTTGCGAGTGAACTATGGGCTGCAAGCCGCGCGATGGCGGCAGCTGCGGAGCAAGCAACAGCCCTCGGCGCTCCGCACCGAGGTCTCGCAGCGATCGGACGCGTTGAAAACAGCTAATCCCTAGTCCTGCACGGCCTGGTCGGTCTGCAGCGGCGCGTGTGGCCGCCCCCTGTCTTGCGGCCGCGGAACGGTTGGCACAGGTTTGCGGATCGTGGCGGCAATTGGCCTGGGCAACGGCACTGGCGTCTTGGGGCGTAGGATCTGCTCGGAAGCGTTGGTGGTGATGCCGGCCAATTGTTCTTGGACCATCCTAAGCTGCTCGGCGGCATCCGCTCTGTCTCGCACCATTTGTGCCTGGACCGCCGTAAGCCGGTCGGAGAGCTGGCCAAGGTCGCGAACGATTTGATCTTGGCTGGCCTTGAGCTGCTCGATCGCTTGCGGCGGGTTCGTAAGGTCGCCCGCCAATCCCTGGAGCGCCAGCTCCGGCGAACTGGGGCCGGCTGCCTGGATCGCATCGTGCGGTGTAGTCAGCGGCCCCGGTTGCTGAAGTGCCACATAGGTTGCACTCGTCTGAGTGGTAGGCAGAGCCGAGGAGATCTCGGCTCTTTCTTGCGGCAACGAAGATGAAACGGCACGCGCGGACCACCGATACATCATTGCTCTGACCGCATCGCCGTCGGATGACTGCGCTGCAAGAGCAGCTAAACAGATGCCGCTTGCCAACAGCAGACCGATCAGGCCGCGCAGTGCCGGCCTTCCGCGCAATGAGCTCGCCCCGCGGTCGGGTGGTCGAAACCATTTCGCGGAATTCTTCGGCTGAGAAGGGTGGCGCGTGCCATCCTGATCTAACTTGGAAAGCTGTTCGTTGACACGCGCCAGCTGTTCATCTGCACGTGCGATCTGATCATAGGTGTGGACGAGCCGTTCATCCGCGCGCGCAACAAGCTCGACGTCTTCTAGTGAGAGCGCGGGACCATGAATTTGTGAGCCGGGATATATCGGTTTAATCGGCGAATGCATCGGCGTTCCCCATCGCACCCAATGTCACCCGGACCGAGGCCGAGCATTAAATCGGGCAGGTCCACACTCCCCAACGCCGGTTTGACCAAAGCAAGGCCACAAGATGAAAACCGGAGGGCGGATTTTCGGCGACAGCGCACAGGGCTCTAATCCGTCGAGGGTCTTCGGGAACGACGGACGGCGGCGCATCGCCCGGCAACCCGACGGAGCTGGCCCTCGCGGTTCGCGGGCCCATTCAAAGCGGTCGTAGTGCCAGCGACTGCACGCTTCTCCCCCAAGCCCGCCACCAGGGCATCTCGACCACTCTCGAAGACCTGACTTTGGTGGTTACAACCCTGGCGCTGCACGCCATGAACTCCGCCGCGCGCATCGAGCAGATGCCTGCCAGCGGATGCATCTTCGTTGCGGCGAATTCGTTTCCTTGTCGCGATCGTAAACCGTTTTGACGCCGCGGCCTCGGCCTTTCTGACCCGCTTTCGTAGCTCGATGAGCTGACGGTACTCGGCTTCCAGCGGGTCGCGATAGGAGAACTGCGCGGCTGGTGCACGATAGTTCGAATTGCCATACGACGAATATCGAATCATGGAAATCGAACCCGTTTTCAGGCAACCCCCGCTAACTGGTGGTTCGGAAAAAAAGCCGATCGACGCGATCGATATTCCGTCTGGGCAAGTTGGCAACGAATGTCACTCGTTAGGCTTGATGCTACCGAGGACGCAGGATTGCGCTCGCGCTCGTGAACCGCCTACACGGAAGCTGTGCGATCGAGATGATCCTGATGCGGTGGAGCATCAGTAGCTTGACTTCGATGCACCGACCGCAGATCAACTCGCCGTCCCCGGCCGGTGGCGCAAGAACTATCAGCTCTTCTGGCGCGAACTCTTCTTCGCAGTGATCGCAGCGGGGGATTTCGAGCATCCGCGCATTTGCTCACGCAGTTGTGGCGGATTCGATAGCCTCTTTACCCGACCGCTCGCAAGAGCTTGATCAATACCCACGGCCGAGCTGCACCAAGTTCGTTCCCAATCGGGAACGTTGTTGAAGAAATCCCGGACGTTGCAGATTTACAACCCGCGCAGCCATTCGCGATACTAAGCTCGTCCATGGAGACGACCAGACATGCTTACTTCAACATGATCGCGGGGGGCGAAATGTATGATGTCTATCGCAATGACAGGCGCTTCTTGCTCGTTCTAAGTTCAGGCTCTCCCGTGCCCGTGCTTTACTCTGCACATAAGTGGCGGAAGAGCAGGAAACGAGTTCTCAAGGTCAGCGACGAAATCAAGTCAGCCGTTCAGGCACAAGGCTATTACGTCCGCAGCCTGCGGATCACCAAGGAGCGAATGATCGACGTCGAGTAGGTGGCGAGCGGGTGTTCTCGTTGGCGCGTTTGATCACCAGCAACCAAGCCGCCATAAGCGCGCTGTTCCGCGTCGTCAACCGCCATGTCGGCAACTTCGCACCGATGCCGGGGTGTTTCCGAACCATTCGGATCGGGGCTTTTCGGAGGGTGCAGAGTGCGAGATCCTCACGATTGCGGGTGGGCATGCCGCCTAGCACGGGCGGGCCGCCCTTACGTCTCAAACGGAACTCCATGAGCAGGCCGAGATTTTGGCTTTTTCCATTGAACCTTTAATCGAACTGTCGGACGAACCTTCAATTGGAAACCGGAGGTTTCCCATGAAGCGTCTGATCTCATCTGCAATCGCCGCCGTTGCCTTCCTCATTGTTGCAACCACTATGCTGTGGTCTTACACACCTTCGGCTGAGCGCCATGTCACCCGTACAGCCATAGGTCATTGCAAGAATTTCCACAGCCTGGCCGGGACAAAAGCGTCCGAACTATTGCCTTACTAAGCGCCAGTAAAATGCGTCGAGACGATGTGACCTGTAGCAGGTGGCTGGATGCCACGCCGACATGAGAGTAGGCGAAGGCGCTGCAATGGCCCGTTGCCGGATGATGTGCTCAAGATCATTATGCGCGGGACCGAGAAAGAAGCTAATCGGGCGGCTTGAACCGCGAACTGCTTTGGCAGCTTAGCTCGCCGCCGCGCCATCCAACCGCGCCAGCCCAGCCTCGATCACGGCGATATCCTCCTCGATCTGCTGGACGGTCGTCCCGAAATCAAAACCTGTACGTGCCTTTAGGTCCACGGCCAGTTTCCGACGCTGCATGCGGAGATCATCCAGAGCCCTCCGATTGTTCAAGCGAACGTAACCGTCCACAATCAGCTCGATTGCGTTTGGCATCCCACCCCCTGTCGTGATCGACCGGCGCCGAACCGCTTACACACTTCAAAACGGCATCTCTTCGCAAATTGTGTGCAGCAGCCCAAGCCGACCTGACGCCGGGAGAGCAAGGGGCTGCACAGTTTAATGGAAAGACCGGCTCCCAATGTCGCGATTGCGCGTTGTTCATCCCTTTCGAGATCGCCCCATGAGATGCCGTCCATGACGGGTCTCCGTCGCAAAAGAACTATTTAAAATCCAAACGCGCGACCGATCTGCCGCAGCATAGCCATGGCCGCGTCGGTGTACCGACCGTGGGTCAGGTATTGATCCACTTGCGCTGTACTGATCAGCGCAACAACGAAGACCGTGAAGCCCTTAAGCATTGGGGCGTCTCCTGAAAGAGACCGCCAACCGGGCGTGTCGAATAGACTGTTCTCAGAATGCGCTGCCGCATAATGCGACTGTATGTAAATGGTGACAGTGACCGGTAACCAATCCCTTAACCGGCGTTAGGTGCGCGCGCCAAGGGCCGAGGCGAAGGCGCTGCAAGAGCCGTTGCTCATGTGCTCTAGGTCTTGATGCGAGAGTTAGGAAAGGAAGATTAGCCGCTGCACAGAGCCGCGCGGTTCCTCGATAGCGCAAACAAGAAGCGGCGAGTGTTAGTCCCCACAAAATGGAAGTCACTTCTTCATGGCGTCTGCTACATCGGGGGACCACGAACGGATTTCCGGTCTATTGTTTGACATCGCCCATCCATGCCAGCAAAAGAACCGCGAGTTCCATTGTAGGGCAGAGCTAACTGACTCTTCTCCGCCTAAAGATCCTCGAACGAGACCCCGATAAGATTTCCACTCAACCAGACTAGGCGGCAACTTCGGATGATGCGATCTTTCTCGAGCATTAGTTTGAATGTGGAGGCCACGTGCCGCTTCGACGGAAGCTCAACTGCTGCCCCTTCTTCCGACATGTTGACCACGCGGCAGCGTAAGCTGGCGCCGTCGCCTGAAATGTAGGCGACCTCGTCCACATCGATGCGCTCCAGCTTTCGACGTTCTATCATTTCATTATAGCCGCAACGAGATCATCTTCGCCCGATGTGCACCTTGTCTCTAGCAGCTTAAATTGTCGCGCGATCTGTGTTGCTAGGTCTGATCGTTCCTTAGCAAGAGCTTTTCTTTGCTCAAGCATGTCGTGTCCGTCACGCTCGAGCACCTGGATCAAGGTGGTTTGACTTTCGATATAAAGCTGCTTGGTTGCGATTGCTCGAGCGATAGCCGCTAGTTCATCATTGCAATCCGAAGTCATTAGCAATCTCATGGCTGGCCTGTCGGCGAGTAAAGCTACATCCTACCTGGCCTTAACTGCGAAAACGTTACACTTGTCCCAGCAGCCCGGCGCCTTCTTTTCCAACGGATTAGTCTGAAGGCGCACACGCGACACATTCTCCCGTTTGTGCGGTGCCAAACGGATTTGCCGCCTTGTCCGTACTCTTACGGACGTTGCGCATCCGCAAGCTTTGACGTCTACTTCTGATTGTTTTTATGACGATCTTTGTTTCCCGACGAGAGGGTCCATGAGCGTTAAAGCCATGATGGCGATGATCCTCCAGAACCAACTGGCCTTGCGAGGCGTGCATTCGCTGAAGGCGTCTGACTACGACCAGATCGTAGAACTTCTGATTGAGCAGCTCAGAGAGCTGGAGCTGAGCTTGGCTGTGCGAGAGATTACCGACAAGCCCCGGGAATAGCAGCAGCACCCGATTTTTTAAGGGAGGACGAAGACGAATGCGGAGATTGTTGTTCAGCACCAGTGCCCAAAGCCGACAACCGCTACTGGCTGATCCGATAGAACAGTGGCGGATACCCGGCCAATCGGGTCCAGAGCCACGCGTTGGTGCGGCCTTCAGTCAGATTTCGTCCGTGCAGCAATCTCTTTGACCTTTATCAACGTTCGTTCGAATTCGGATTTGAGATATTGCTCGTGCGCCCGGTCCATTGGCTTCAGGAGAAATGCGACTTTCACGAAAAAGCGGTTCAACAGCGAAGTAATTAAAAGATTGTCCGAGTGTTTCGACCGGAGCGCCGTAAGTCGGCGACGCATCTCGATGAGATCAAGCGTTTCGTGGTCCGGCTGCTCTCTCAAGTGAAGCTCGCGCGACTGTCCAGCGTCGAAGTCGCTGCACCGAATATAATGGTGCGGCGACTTCGCTGGGGTGGAGCGGACAAGGACAATGTCCGTGTGCGCAAACTAGTCCTCTAGCGCGCGGCAGCAATCGCGGTCTGGAATTAAGCTTGATGTTCGTGTTGCAAGTTAATTCTGGAACTGAGCAGGGCGAACGATAGGAGGTGTTGAATTTCGGATGCACTGCCCGGGCTGTTCAATGTTGAGCGCAACGTGGACACTCCCCATCTGCTGCTTTGCCGAGCTGTCTTGCGAATTCTTGTCTGAGGTCTTGCGTCTCCCAATGTGCACCATCGCTCCTGACGATCTTCTTGGCGCGCTCGAAGGCGTGGCTTTCGGCTGCATCGTCGCCGACGCGGACATCCTAAAGACCTTGGCCGTCTTCCGGCTCGGCCCCAGGGCGATCATCGGCGGCTCGTGCGTGACGCCCTTCGTCTCTCGTCAGAGAGGCAAGTCGGTCCAATTGATTAGCCAATCCGGTGAGGGTCCTTGCGACGCTCTTCAACAAAATTGCTCGTTCGGTGGAAATAGCGGATGATTTAGCAACGGCCTTGTATTCAATCGCGAGTTCTTGACGTCGGGCGGCAACATACAACCAACGGCCGGTCTGTCCGGTAGCGGACACACCCACCTGACCTGAGGCCGGCTCGCGGCCTTTAAATAATAAAAGGAACTTAATTTGTTTAATTGCTTTAAATTTCGTGCGGCTTAATATCCGCACGCCACCGACCGGAGCTCAAGCATGCCAAGCCCCACAGAAGACGAGGACCGCCGCGAGTTCTTAAAGACCTGCGGTAGGTTTGCCGTGGTGACGCCTCCAGCGATGACGCTCCTGCTATCAACATCGCTGACGTCTAACGCCATTGCGCGGTCTGGCGGGGGCAGCTCGCATGAGCATTACCACCACCACCATCATGACGATTAAGGCAGTGGCATTTCGATAGGCGGTGCCTTGGGCAACGCCGTAGGCGGTCATGCCGGCCTTACGCCGTCGCCGGCATGGAGTGGGCGGCCCTGGGGCGCTCCTGAAGCCCCCCTGCGCTCCAGGGCGCTTTCCACAGGCGCACGACCCCGATCCGGGCGAACATCACCGGCGCGCCTCGCTCCGCGACCAGCAGCAGCACTTTCATTCTGGCCGATCGCCGACCGGCAGCCCACCTCGCTTGTTGGGCGCGAATCGGCGAACTGTATAGGCAGGCGTAGGCGTGCAACAGGCTGGGGGGGCCGCTGGTGAGAAGGTGGGCGCCGGAAGATCATCAGCGGCTGATCGCTATGGCCGCCGCAGGAAATCGACCCGACGACATCGCTCGCGCGCTGGGGCATGGACAGAACCCGCTGTGCGAGGTCGCGCGCATCTCCACAACATCCCCTTGCGATTGGTGACGCAAAAGCGGAAGTGAACCGGAGTTGAGGCGGCCTCATTCGCGCGTAGGGGGACCTGATTGAGGAGCTGCGAGATCGCCGTGACAAGTTGGGCCGGCGCAAACGGCTTCTGCAACAGGATGCTGTTCGGGACGCTCTGGGACGCCCAATGGTCGGCCGCAGCGCCGGTCATGTAGATCACGGGAAACGTCGGCTCTTGTTCTCGAACCTGTCTGGCCAAGTCCCAGCCGCTGAGCGAGCCCATAACGTTCACGTCCACAACAAGCGCCCGATACTCTTTCATTCCGCTCTTAAAGAGAGTCAGAGCTATCGGTTTAATCGGCGAATGCATCGGCCCATCGCACCCGATGTCACCCGGGCCGAGGCCGAGCATTAAATCGGGCAAGTCCACACTCCCCAACGCCGGTTTGACCAAAGCAAGGCCACACGATGAAAACCGGAGGGCGGACTTTCGGCGACAGCGCACAGGGCTCCAATCCGTCGAGGCTCTTCGGGAAAGACGGACGGCGGCGCATCGCCCGGAAATCCGACGGAGCTGGCCCTCGCGGTTCGCGGGCCCATTCAAAGCGGTCGTAGTCCCACCGACTGCACGCTTCTCCCCCAAGCCCGCCACCAAGGCATCTCGACCCCTCTCGACGACCTGACTTTGGTGGTTACAACCCTGGCGCTGCACGCCACGAACTCCGTCGCGCGCATCGAGCAGATGCCTGCCAGCGGATGCATCTTCGTTGCGGCGAATTCCCTTCCTTGTCGCGATCGTAAACCGCTTTGAGGCCGCGGCTTCGGCCTGTCTGACCCGCTCTCGTCCCTCGATGAGCTGACGGTACTCGGCTTCCAGCGGGTCGCGATAGGAGAACTGCGCGGCTGGTGCACGATAGTTCGAATTTCCATACGACGAATATCGAATCCTGGAAATCGAACCCGTTTTCAGGCAACCCCGCTAACTGGTGGTTCGGAAAGAAAATGCCAGATCGACGCGACGATATTCCGTCCCGGCAAGTTGGCAACGAATGTCACTCGTTAAGCTTGATGCTACCGAGATACGTTAAACCTGGAACTGCTACCAGAAATGGATCTGCACGTGAGCCGGCTAGCTATACGAACACGCGAGACCGAACCGCTCCGAATACTGACGACGCCAAACCACGAACATAATACCGCAAATATTCGTTGCGAGTTGCGGCCACTTCTGTTTGAGCTGTGGAGAATAGTGAAAACCAGAAGAAATAAGAGCGCAGCTCGCATTTAATCCGACGCAGTGAGTCGGAGTGCCTGAAGTGCCGGACATTTGGTTTCCACTTCTCGCGACCGCCATCGTCGGCACACTCCTTTTCCTGGCGTTCCGACGATAGCGCGCCGTGTGGCAATAAATCCTCAGCGGCCGCTGAAATCGCGGTTCCCTACGTGATGCCTTTGACTGTGCATAAACAGGAAGGTTCACTTCCAAGACAGGAGGTGGACGTGAGTACCTGGTTGCTCATTTTTCTAGTTATTTTGAGCGTGGGCATTTTAATCGCACACGCTATCGACGCGATGCGCTCCTGAATCGCCGGACGTCACGTGCCATTTAATTGGATTTTCCTGAAGAAGACCAAAATCGCGCACTTGTCTAATCGTAAGCGCTGCTCCGGCTCGAAATAGAGCGGCTGAGGGCTGAGTCTTCCCGCATCGCTCGTCAAGGCGAGGCAGACTGGTGAGTCGGGAAGCAAGACAAAGGAATGCATGTTGGTTTTGGCACTAACAAGGCGAAGGCTGTCTTCGCGCAGCTATGCAAGTCGCAAAGCGTTCATTGTTCAGACGCCTAGCGGCTAAGTTTGCTCTCTCAAGAGAGAAGAAGCCCCGCGGATCACCACCCGGAGAGCGAGACCGACATCGGCTCGCGCCTTACTAATGCTAGCAGAAGGAGGGAGAACCACCGCATGAAAGCCGCGCAAATCGGGCGTTATTCGCAATGCTCAGCAGACGCCCTGAAACTAACCTCCTGCGAAACGATCCACCGCCCGATGGGAAAGAGCCGCGCGAGCCGATATTCGGCCCCGGAGACAGCCCCGTGTTGAGATCCACGCTCCTGCGCTTTCCCGCGCCAGCGTTTCGCGGCGCTCGCTTGCAGCTGTCGAACTGCGGGACCTTTCGAGATTAGGTAGCCAAGGCCAAGCAGAGATCTCGTCGTCATCGGCCAAAACGCGCGATCTGCCGATTTTCCTTGGCGCGGGATACTACATCCGGCGGATCCAAGCTAACGCGCGCAGATCGCGGCGGTGCCGGGGCAGTAGACGGTGCTGGCGGTGTTTTGTGCGATTGCGAGATCCAAGGCGCGGCCTTGTCTGCGGGCGGCAGTCACCTGGAAGCCGTCCATTTTGCGAATTCGAAAACCGTGAGGCCCGAGCGGCAGGCCAGCAGCAATATCTTGCTTGCCGCTCGCAGCAACTCGACGCGCGGCAATCCACCGAGGGAAAAGCCTACAGCGAGTGTGCGAAAGCGAACAGACCTGATGGGTCAATTTGACTAGTCTCGCGGTGGTCCCAATTGCGGGCCACGTCTTCTGGGGCAGTACCATAGAGGGGCGTGCAATGGACGCTCGTGCGCGACTGGATGGTTGTCATTTCGCTCTGCACCAAAATTGTGAGGCACTCGCGTCTCAAGTATCCGAACTTGAGGCTCTTCGAGACCGAGTAGCCAAGGCCGAGCGCAGAATCGTCGGTGCGGCACGCGAAACTGGAGCTGGAAAGGCGGTTTATGAGCGCAGTGCGGTCGGCCCGGCCAGCAACGCGATCATCTGATCAGCGTAAGGGTCCGGGCTTTTAAGACTGACTTAGCTGCTACCCGCCCCAGCCGGGGGGCCGGACTGTGGACATTCGTGATTACCAACCACAATTTGAGCAGATGTCCCTCGATGAGTTGTGGGCGCTCTACACGGACGTCGATCAGATTCTCGCCGCGAGGATCGTTGCCAAAAAACAAGAACTCGACAGGCGACTCCAACAACTCCACCAAACTAATGGACCGGGCGGTTCATCAGAGCTCAATGTCCGCGCATCATCGTCGGGTCGCGACCGGCTCTGACAAGGGCGTCGCGCTTGCCGCAAACCCTGCGCGCGAGCGAGGCTCCCCACCTAAGGTGATCGGGCCATCGATCAATGTCTGCCGGCGGTTGCTTCAGCTTGTGGCTGCACCTGTCGTCCTGGCAACAGACCAAGAGACCGCGGCCGCCGAACCAGCTGATGTCCATAACCGGGAGCAATGAAAATGCAGCACCACAGCATCGCCGACGTCAGCTGCGTCATTCTTCAATGCCTGGATGCATATCAAGCCGCTGACGTTGAACCACTCGTGTTGAAGTGTTTCCCGGATCTCGACCGGCATACGCTTTGGCAGGCGTACAACGTCGCCTTGGTGGCATACACGTCAGGCACAGGCCTTCACCACCAACAAAAGGAAGCAGCGGGCCGCTGGAATGACTGAGTTTGGAAAATGAGCGTTGAGAAACTGAGGGCGACCGGCCAGGACGTGTCAGCGCCGGCAGGAATATGCATGGCGGAAGCTGATCGCGGGCGCGTCAGCGGTCGCCCACTTCGGCGTAGAAGGCCTCCTGTTGGCCTGCCCAACCGGTCTACTGTTCCAACCGAAGCGGAAAGTTCTATTTCGCAGGAGCTCACGGGGGCGTCAGAGCGCAATGGCGAACACCCCCTCACGGCGGCAAATCTAGATCATTCTAGGGCGCTTAGAGCAAGTGGCGGCCGTGGACCGCCGCTTTCCTGTTGGCTCAACAAGGAATGGCGATCACTGATCTCGCTGCAGCGGCGCGCGCGATATCGGTCTAACACGAACGTAGAGCTGACGGGGTAGAACGTTAAGCGCATATGCCTCACGTTAGCATGCTGAGGGCTTCATTGACGTCCTGGGAGACCAAACATGCCCAGTTACGAATGGCTGCAGCCGGACGAACGCAATAAGCGACGCTCGATTGCGGACGCCACCGACCTTCTGCCCTCAGACGGCGCGTGGAGGGGCGAAATCCGGGTCGGCGGCTTGCGGCGCTGCGGCGCATCGACATGGTCGGAATCGATTCCGAGTTCGAAGCGGAGGCCGAGACCTACACGCTACAAAATGCCCTGAGCTAGCGGAGTGATCCCGTCGCTGCGTCCGAGATAGAGGCGCGGCTTGCGACCTATGGCTTCGACCATCACGCCATCACCACCGAAGTCTACGTTCAGGCGCGCGAGGTCCTGGTCCTGTTCGAGGGGCTGCTCAACGCCGCACAAATCAAGCGCATACTGCTCCTGCGCGAGATCAGAAATCCGCGCCTCTTAGCTGGACCGCTGCGCCGGTGACGCCGCTCGGTTTCTGCCGATCCCTGCCCGCTCGATCGGTGTGTGTGTGGAGTCGCAACTACGGGCATGAATTCGCGCCATGACGGCCGTTTCTACACGGCAGTCAGAACCACACGCGCTCGACAGTCGCGCGCGCCTCGAAATTGATCGATGGTGGCGCCTTGGATGACGCTTCGGTTGCCGCACTGGCCGATCGGCTCGGGGTAAGCTCGCGCCACCTTGCGCGTCTGTTCGAACGGTACGTCGGGGCCAGCCCCCAACAGGTCGCGAAGACCAGGCGTGTACAGCGGGCGAAGCGCCTACTTGACGAGACGACTGAACCACTGGCCCAGATCGCCTACCGGGCCGGCTTTGGCAGCGTGCGCCAGTTCAACGCCGCCTTTCGGGAGCTCTATGGACGCTCCCCGTCCAGCATTCGCCACCGCCTCAAAGTATTCGCGTGAGACAGGCATCGGAGCGTTGGTCAGCTTCTGGGCCCTTAGCCGACCCGCCGTGTGAATGCGGTTGGGGACCGCTTGTGGACCCAAAGCCGACGTAAAGCAGGAACGCGCTGAAGTCGGCCTCTGACCGGAAGCGCCTATCACCCTTCCGGCACGCCAGCGAGCCGCAAGCCTTCACACGAGCGCTCGAGCCCAGCAAGGAACATCGGGCTGTCGCTTTGTTGCGCAACGAGCAAGCGACGGATGGTGAAACCTGAGTTGAGCGCTAGTCCCATTCTTGCAGCAGTTCGCGCCTCCTCGAGCGCGCCGGTCAGGCCCAACGCAGCGGCGAGCAACAAATGAGCGAGAGGAAAGTTGCGGTTCGCCTCAGTGCTTCGTCGTAGCCAACTGACGGCTTCGACGTCCGAACCAAGCTGCAACTTGGCCACTCCGACATAACACATCCACTGGTAGGCTTCAACGTCGCGAGGGGAGAGACGTAAAGCCTCGAGTATATGGCCTTCGGTCTCGGCAGCGCACCCCATATAGAATTTGGCAAAACCTAAGGCAGCATGAGCGTTGGCCCTATTCGAATCCAGCGCCAACGCATGCTCGAATTCACGAACGCCTTGGGCGGCCCGGTTCGTGAAGATCTGGATCCGACCCCAAGCCAAGTGGGCTGAAATATGGTTCGGCCTGATGGACAATGCCTTATTCACCATCGCCTCGGCCGCTGCAAACCGCGCAGGCCCATCATCCGTCGTAAAGCTGGCTCCAACTGCCGTATCAACATTTGCCAGACCAATCATTGCTTCGACGTTGCCGGGGTCGGATTCTAGAGAGCGTTCGAAGAAGCTCCGCGCTTGCGCCACGCATTCAGGGCTAAACCCCTTCATCAACCAGGCCCGGCCTTGGAAGTACAAGTCCATCGCATCGGGATGCAGCGTACGCTCGGCTCGTCGTGCCTCAGCCTCGATGAGCTGGGCACCTAACGTATTGGCGAGCCTCGATACGATTTCGTCCTGCATGTCGAACAAGTCGATGAAAGACTTTTCGAAGCGCTCGGCCCAAAGATGCTGGCCGCTCTTAGCATCGATCAACTGCACGTTCAACCGAAGCCGCTTGCCGCTGCGTTGCACTGAACCTTCGAGCACATAGCGAACGTTCAATTCGCGGCCGACTTGCCGTACATCGACTGCTCTACCCTTGTGTGAGACGGCGCTGTTCCGTGAGATTACAAATGAACCAGCGATGCGCGACAAGTCCGTGGTCAAACTCTCCGTTACACCATCCACGAAATAGTCCTGCTCACGATCACCGCTCAGGTTCGCGAAGGGTAGCACGACGATGGATAGGCGCGGCGTTGAAAGCCGGGCCCGACTTGCGCGTTCAACCTGTGTCTCGGACCTAGGCCCATCCCGGACCGCTGCATAGGTCCGGACCGGAAGGGCGATGTTCTTGAGGTTCTGCTCGCCCAGATCAGCGAACTCGATGCCCACTTTGCCTCTGACGTGGTCATACGCGGAAGACGAGATGCAGATACCGCCTGGTTCTGCGATGCTTTCGAGCCGCGCCGCAATGTTTACGCCGTCCCCAAAAATGTCATGCGGCTCGACAATCACGTCGCCTATATTGATGCCCACCCGAAAGGCAATTTGATTGTCTTCCGGCTCATTGATCGTAAGTTCGTGAGTCCGGGTTTGGAACTGCATCGCGGCCCGAACCGCCTCTACCGCGCTGGCAAACTCCGCCAAAAACCCATCGCCTGTGTTTTTCACCACGCGGCCACCGTGCTCGGCGATCGCGGGGTAGACGGCCTCCATGAGGAGCGTCGTCAGTTTGGCATGCGTAGCCTCCTCGTCATGGTGCATCAGCCGCGAATAGCCCGCCACGTCGGCGGCCAATATCGCCGACAATCTGCGTTCGATCCGGGACGGCCGCTCTTGCGCCATGACCTGCAGGCCTTTTTTGACCTGCACATTCTACGATAAATCCGGCTGCCGTGCCACGATCACAAGCGGGACGGCAAAGTGGGCGTAATTGCCCGAAGATGGCCATGGTGACGGCTGCATCAATCGGAATGGCCTCCAATCGGTTCCCCGTTCAGCCCCAAAATCAGGCGCTCGCCTAGGAAAGCTTCGTCCATTGCTCGGCCGTCGCAGATGAGATGATGTCGCCTTCTGGGCCCATAGCTGAATTGCCGCGCCGTCCGCCAATTCGTCAGTTCATGGCCCGTGGCTGACCTCAGCCCGGAGCGCGGGGATGTCCGCCTCGGGCAACTGACCCGACCAAGGCCATGCTGGCTGGAGAGGGCAGCCTTTGACCGAAGCGGACTACCTTTTAAAGGGCATTAAGTCATACTGCCAGGCATGAAGCATCGGACGCGCGGATGACCGTCTATGTAGTGCCTCCAGACCATTGTGCGGCCGAAACGGTTTGGTTGTGTGATAACCGCGCCGTCAGGTACGATCACCCATTCGTCGTCAATGAGGACGCGGTAACGCCCACGAGTGGACTCCCAATCCGCATCTGACACTATGTATCGGTCGGCATCGGTACAGCACTTTCCAAATTCGCTCTGCAGGCTTTCGAACCATGGCTTCAGCGGAGAGTGGTCGTATCGGCCATCGTCACGTGCCAGTACGGGTGTCAGTAGCCACGCCGAGCCAAGCAACGATGCCGCAAGTTTCGCTGGAAACATCTCTTTGCCTCCGCGATATTCACCGGCCGATGCGCTGGCTTGGTGCGGCTTAGGCTGGCAACCCGGAAACTAAGTCCGTTGCAACTGCCGCTGATGAGTGACGGTAGCCAAAATCGCTCGACGCTGTGATGGGACAGTTCATCCCCATCGTCTACTGACGTGAGTCCGGCAATTCGAGCGAGGTTCAAAAACGACAACAGTTCAACTAAAGGTCAGTGCAGCTGCTTCTTTGGCCCAGCCTGTCAGGACGGCTTGACTCGACTCGGCCAATTGACCGCTGCTGGGCCATCGGCGAAGTAGCAGCGCACCGGTTGAGGTCCGCTCAGTGAGGCATGGTGGACCAGATTTGCTCGCGTTGAGTTCTTCGCATTTTGACCCATGCCAGACATCATTGCCCAATAGACATGCCCAAGGTCCGACCATAGGCTTTCTGCTGATACTTCGGTGCGGACGGGCGGAGCCGTCCCGCGATCTTTTCTATGGCGTCACGGAAGGCACGACAATGGCTGAACTTATCAAGGTTGGCGAAATGCAATTGCGGTTTCTGCGCACCAAGTATGATACCAGCGGGGCGCTTGATATGTTTGAGGTGGTGATCCCGCCCAACTCCCGTATGCCGGTCCCGCACCATCACCGTGACTGGGAAGAAACGATCTATGGTCTTGAAGGCGTCATCACCTGGACGGTCGCCGGCAAGCGCATCGAGATCAAGCCCAGAGACGATCTCTTCATCCCGCGCGGTGTTGTCCACGGGTTCGTCAACGAGACGCAGGCGATTGCGAAAATGCTTTGCGTTCTCACGCCAGGCGTTCTCGGGCCGGAATTCTTCCGAGAAATGGCCATAGCCATCGGCGGCCCTGCGCCTCCTGATCCTGCCCGGATGGGCGAGATCATGAAACGTCACGGCCTGATACCTGCGCCATTTTGATTAGGTGGGCCGGCTGCATTCGCGCTCTGCTCGCGAACCGCATGTTATTTGTGAATGTCGCTTGTTGGCCCGAAGGCGAAGATCGCCATCGTGTCCCGCACGTCGGCCGTCGGGGCCAGAGCGGACCTCGAGAACACGCTGGCAAATTGAGGCGAATGACCCAAAGCCGATCGGTCCTGCACCGAATTTGCGATGCAGCATTTGCATCGGGTGCGACGATGTGCACCGGCTGCCACAACTAACACCTGATAACATTTAACCGGCTCACTATCTTCGAGTCCCAAATGAGGCGACGGGAGCTCATTGCGCTTTTCATGATTGCAGTAGCGATGTCGCCGTGTGCGATATACGCCCAGAAGAGCCCGCTTCCGATAGTAGGCTACCTTGGCTTCGATTCCGCCGAGAAAAGCAAGGAACTGCTCGTCGCTTTTCGCGGCGGGCTGCGCGCCAAGGGTTTTGTTGAGAATCAGAACGTCGCAATCGAGTACCGCTTCGCCGAGGGAAAGTATGATCGGTTTCCGGAGCTGATAGCTAACCTCGTCCAAGGCCGTGTTCAGGTAATTGTCGCCGCCACTGGCACCAATGGAGTCTTGGCGACAACCTCCGCAACAAAGACAATCCCCATCGTGTTTGCAATTGCCATGGACCCTGTATCCCTTGGCGTCGTTTCCAGTTTGAACAGGCCCGGAGGCAACGCCACCGGTGTGAGCATGTACACTCCACAGCTTACGGCCAAGCGACTTGAGCTCTTGGCCGAGTTGACGCCGGGAGGCGGTTCGATCGCCGTGCTGATCAATCCGACAAACCCTAACGCAAATGTGGTCGCCTCAGACGCTGAGGCTGCCGCTAAGTCGCTCGCGCGGGCGATTCACATTCTGAAGGCCAGCACAGACGAGCAAATTGCTGCTGCCTTCAAGGAGATCAGAGACCAGCAGCATGTTGCACTTCTCGTTAGCCCAGACGCATTCTACATCGCGCGGCGAGAGAGACTTGCCGCGCTGTCCGAGCAAGGTCGGATTCCTGCGATCTACGAGTGGTCTCTTTTTGTAAAATATGGGGGACTTATGAGTTATTCACCGCGCATCACCGATGTTTCCTACCAGCTTGGCGTTTATGCAGGAAAAATTCTGAACGGCGCTGCACCCGCCGATCTACCCGTCGAGCAGCCTACTAGGTTCGAGTTGGCGATCAATCTGAGAACTGCAAAGATAATCGGCCTTACCATCCCGCCCCATCTTCTCGCGCGCGCCGACGAGGTGATTGAATAGCGGGCAAGCTACGTCCGCTCGTGGCCCATCGGCGACCTCGGAGCCCATCCGCTCTTCGGCCGATGTTGGCGGTAAACCGCACATCAGGTAGCCAGCCTCTTAATGAGTACCTGGGGCCGTTTTGAACTTTCGCTCCATCGTTCAAGCCGTTCCACAACCGGCATTGCCATCGCACTATTTGGAATGGGCATCTTTTCGCAGCTTGATCGAGCGTTCTTCTATGGCCGCAATACCGACGCCGTGCTCAAGCTTGCGCGGTAGATTGGCCGAGGCTTTGGGCTGTAGGTCAGCCGCGCTGCGCTCAAGATCGCTCGGGGACTACTTCTTCAACAGCAGTCCCAACGTTCGCGCCATGCGCCTCACCGATCCGGCGTGGCGACCGAGATCGGCGGCTATCCTCGATGTGCCAACTCCCTGCCGGGCGAGCCTGACCAATCGGCGGACCTCCTGCTCGGCCCATTGCTTTGGCTTCGGTGTTTTCATGATGCGGCGCTCGATCCGCACCAGTTAACCAGCGAGCGTTATTACCGACACCTGGGAAATTTACGGGTGGGCTTCCTGCCTGAGGCCGGCCCTCGCCGTTGAACGGCAATTTAGGCGCCTTGGGCCGTAGCGAGCTTGTCGTTCGTCCTAACCATGATGAACAAGTAGGCCATCGCGCGCGTCGAGCAAGACACTTTCATCTGTCAAATGCGTCAACTTGCCTGTCTTTCCCGACCGCATTCGCCGCATTCTCGAAGGAATGCCGCCTCCGTCGTCGATGATCAAAGTTGGCGCGCGCCAAGCCGTGCAAAGTGGCATATACTCGTAGTATTACAGCCTAACGAAAGAATGCCCCTCGGAACAAATGCAACGCGACGTCCTACGTCAGGAGGACGTCGCGATGCAATTGTGCATCACAACCAGAGGGGAAGTTGCTATGAAGCGACGTTCATTGCTCTTGGCATTGTGTTCTTCCGCTTTCATCTCTGCACCGGCACTGGCCGATGGGGTCAAGCAGGAGGCCGAAAAATTAGCCGTCGCCTACACCGACTGCGTCGCCAAGAAAGACGCGGGCTGTGTCGCTGCGCTCTATACAAAGGACGGGGTTCAGATCAACCCGGGCGGTGTGTTTTCCGATCTCAAGACCGTATACGAAAACAACTTCAAGAACGGCACCGATCATATAGAGATCAGAGTCGGCAACATGTCGGTCATCAACAACGATCTGGTCGTTGCCAACGGCGAGACCGACATCTTCGGTAAGGACCCTAAGAGCGGCGACGCCACCAAGGTCACAGTGTTCTGGGGCGGCATCGACATACGTGAAGGCGGCGCTTTAAAAATCCGCCAGTTGACCGTCGGCATGAAGCCGCCTCCAGCTAAGGAAGCCAGCGCCGAGAAGAAGTAGGACGTCATCCTGTCGTAAGTCACCACGCGCCCATCCTCTTTGAGGGTGGGCGTTTGATCTTGCTGCACGTCGCTCCGAAAGCGAAATACGGTTGCCTCGAACGCACACCGCTCGCGCGATATCTGCAAGTGGCCCCTTAGCTGCCTCTCTACGTCGGCGTCCTCACGTCCGCTTGCGGGGTGCAAACGGACCAAAGAACGATATTGCCCCGACGCCCGCGGAGAACGAATGAGAAGTTACCCGGCGACAGATCACGAACGCGGGGCGCCCGCGGCATCTTCCCGCTCATCCGCCCCAAACGTCAGAGTCCATCGATTTGGCGGGGGTGGGCGCCTGGTCCGCTGAGCACCACCATCGATTCAGGTTAGCGATTTCTATCCCCGGCGCGCCTAATGCGCTCCTCGATCTCACTGGCTAGCTCGCCGTACTCCGCCAAACGTAGCCACTGCTCCCGCCGGTCCCGGTCCGTGGCCGGCCCTGCCTTCAGTCGGCACTCGGCCGCTTGCCTGCGAATGTGATTAAGGTAGCTCACGACGAGTCAATTACCGTGCGAGGCGCGGAAACGGACCCTGAGAAATTTCCCAGGGTCCGGAGCAAGAACGCTCAGCGCGCGCCGATGCCGAGCTGGTGCTCCTCCTCCGCCAGCGGCGCCGCAAAAGCAACTCAAGCGAATGCGGAGCTTGACTGCCGCGAACATGCCTTCGGCCGGCCAACGCTTCTCGACTGTGTACGGAGCAAGTCTTAGACCACCTCTTCCGTCGCGCTACGCTCGCCTGACACGCGCAGGCGAGTGAGTTCGGTCCACGCGAGTGCAGCGTAGATCCATCGCTGCCGTTCGGCACCATCGGCCTCCGCGGCGAGCTTCATCGCCGCGTTGCCTCGCGCTCGGGGTCGTATTCTATGTCCATCGGACGGAATCGTAATCGAATATCGTAAACGATCACTGTTCGACGTCACCGTAGGTATCCGGTGTGGCTCATATTGGCAACTGGATGCTTCTGCTGCAAGCATATCGAAGCCCGTTTTTGATCGTGCGGTTTTGATCAACATGCCATTAGCATGGAGGTCTATGTCCAGGCGCGCGAGATCCTCGTTTTGTTTGAATCGCTTCTGAATGGAGCACAGCTTCGACGCCTAATGCTGCTGAAGGAAATCAACAACTTTCGACGTTCAAACACTTTCGACGCAAAGGTCAAGGGAGAGGCGCCGCGTTGCGTCCGAAAGGTCCTTGGAAAACGGGCAGAAGTGGTTGGCTTACTGGGGAGCGATAAGCCTCCCAACGCTCTCATAGACAAATCCGGCCGCAGCCATCTCCTCGGGGCGGTAGATGTTGCGCAAGTCGACGATGACAGGCTGGGCCATGGTCGCTTTCAGCCGGTCGAGGTCGAGCGCACGGAACTGCACCCATTCGGTGACGATCACGATCGCATCGGCGCCTTCCGCGCAGGAATAAGCGTCCTCACAATAAGTGATGCTGGGCAGCTCAGTCTTCGCCTGCTCCATGCCGACAGGATCGAAGGCCTTCACCTTCGCGCCCATGTCGATCAGGCCGGTGACCAGCGGGATCGACGGCGCGTCGCGCATGTCGTCGGTGTCGGGCTTGAAGGTGAGGCCGAGCACGGCGATGGTCTTGCCGCGGAGCGAGCCGCCGAGCGCCTGGCTTACTTTTCGCGCCATCGCGCGCTTGCGGTTCTCGTTGACCGCCAGCACGGATTCGACGATGCGCAAGGACACGTCGTAGTCCTGCGCGATCTTGATCAGCGCCTTGGTGTCTTTTGGGAAGCAGGAGCCGCCGAAGCCGGGGCCGGCGTGCAGGAATTTGGTGCCGATGCGGTTGTCCAGGCCAATGCCGCGCGCGACCTCCTGCACGTTGGCGCCGACCTTTTCGGAGAGGTCCGCGATCTCGTTGATGAAGGTGATCTTGGTCGCGAGGAAGGCGTTGGCGGCGTATTTGATCATCTCGGCGGTGCGGCGTTCCGTGAACATCAGCGGCGCCTGGTTCAGCGACAGCGGACGATAGATGTCGCTCATCACCTTGCGGCCGCGCTCGTCGGCGGTGCCGACGACGATGCGGTCGGGGAATTTGAAGTCGCGGATCGCCGCGCCCTCGCGCAGGAATTCGGGATTCGAGGCGACGACGACGTCCGCTTTGGGATTGGTCTCGCCGATGATGCGCTCGACCTCGTCGCCGGTGCCGACCGGAACGGTCGATTTGGTCACCACGACGGTGAAGCCGGACAGCGATTGCGCGATCTCTTTCGCAGCCGCATAGACATAGGACAGATCGGCGTGGCCGTCGCCGCGGCGCGACGGCGTGCCGACCGCGATGAAGACGGCATCGGCATCCGCAACCGGCTTGGACAAATCGGTGGTGAACTCCAGCCGCTTGGCCTTGACGTTGGTCGCCACCAGCTCGTCGAGCCCAGGCTCGTAGATCGGGATCTCGCCGCGATGAAGCGCCGCGATCTTCTTCTCGTCCTTGTCGACGCAGATGACGTCGTGACCGAAATCCGCAAAGCAGGCTCCGGACACCAGTCCCACATAGCCCGTTCCGATCATCGCGATTCGCATGAAATTGCCTTTTTCTGTGAACAACAAATATTCGTAAGGTCTTCTAGTACATTTTTTCAGTCGATCGCATCGTCGACCGATTCAGGAACGCAGAATCCGAATAATTCCTTAACCGTGCTGCGTTGAGAGACCATTCGCCATGCGGCAGAACATAGCGGCGCGACGCTCCAGTCCAGCGGCTTCGGATAACCCTTGTCGGCACGCTCCTGGCTTTTCGGAGACGTCAGACAGACCAGCGGACCTCGCGCCGACAGATTGAATTGGGTTAACGGCGCAGATTGAGGCATCGACTGCCTCACATTTGATATCGCGTTTTCATTATTGCGTCGCAATATACAAGGATCGTCCAGCCCATCATGAGGCCGATGCGATGATCCGACATGCTGCACGCATGCTGGTGCTGGCGTGTTGTGTTAGCAGCCGGCCCGCCTACTCCAATTTCGACACACAGGAGGTCGTCCCTCCGCTTTCGTTCACGCTGTTCTGTACAAAGTACCCTGAAGATTGCCAGGAACAGCAGGACCGTCGGATAACAGGCTTCCGCTTCCGAGGGCAGCGCTGGCGCGAACTCAATCAAATCAATTCAATTGTCAATTCTAGCATCGCGCCCGAGAGTCTGTTGGTAAGCCGGAATGACTATGAATGGCAGATCTTTCCCTATGATGGAAACTGTGGCGATTATGCCGTTACAAAACGCCATTTGCTGCTCCAAGCGGGCTGGCCAACCTCGTCTCTCCTTTTGGCAGAAGTTGTTATTCGCAACACAGGAGAGCATCACCTCATTTTGCTCGTACGAGAAGGAAGAGTCAGTTTCGTTCTCGACAATCTGAGCGGGGCGGTCGTCCAGCTCAACGAAGCCTCGGATCAATACGTCTTCCTGCGCACCCAATCGGGTCTGAACCCTCAACTCTGGATGCGCGGACTTGCGAGATCTTAGCTGCTCGCCTGCGGTTCGAATTCTGCCACGTTCGGGAATTCAGTCATCCCGAGAGCTTGGGGTATTAGGTCCTTAGCCGGCCCTCCGAAGTTGATACGGCTGGCTCATTAATAATAGCGCCCAATCAGCTCAAAAATACTCTGCCGCGGGTAGCAACGGGACAGGCTATTGGGTAAGAACACGCATCCAGTCTGTGAGAATTTGCATGACCAAAAAGCGCGCATTAATTACCGGTGTTACGGGCCAGGACGGGGCCTACCTGGCCGAGCTGCTTCTAGGGAAGGGCTATGAAGTCCATGGCATCAAGCGCCGGACCTCCCTCTTCAATACCGATCGCATCGATCATCTTTATCTCGATCCGCACGAGCCCGATCCGCCGTTCCGGCTGCACTACGGCGATCTGACGGACTCCTCCAGCCTCATCCGGATCGTTGCCCAGGTACAGCCTGACGAAATTTACAATCTGGCTGCGCAGAGCCATGTGGCCGTGTCGTTCGAGGAACCCGAATACACTGCGAATTCCGATGGGCTGGGGACGCTGCGGATTCTCGAAGCCATGCGCATCGTGGGGCTCGAGAAGACGGCCCGCTTTTACCAGGCATCGACTTCCGAACTATACGGACTGGTTCAGGAAATTCCGCAGAAGGAGACCACTCCTTTTTACCCGCGCTCTCCTTACGCAGTCGCCAAGCTCTACGCGTATTGGATCACGGTGAACTATCGCGAAGCGTACGGCATGTATGCTTGCAACGGCATCTTGTTCAATCACGAGTCTCCTGTTCGCGGTGAGACTTTCGTTACCCGAAAGATCACGCGAGCACTCGCGCGAATCCATTTAGGTCTGCAGGAGCGCCTTTATTTGGGCAATCTCGATGCACTACGCGACTGGGGTCATGCCCGTGATTACGTCGAAATGCAGTGGTTAATGCTGCAACAGGAGAAGCCCGAAGATTTCGTTATCGCTACCGGCGTACAGCACTCCGTGAGAGATTTCGTCAATGTTGCAGCGAACGAAGTCGGGATACAGATCCGCTGGGAAGGCAGCGGTGCCGATGAGAAGGGCTATGACACATCTACCGGAAAATGCATCGTCTCGGTCGATCCCCGCTACTTCCGCCCCACAGAGGTCGCAACTCTCTTGGGAGATCCATCGAAAGCGAAGCAGAAACTCGGATGGGAGCCAACGACCTCCTTCGAGTCTCTGGTTCAGGAAATGATGAAGGAAGATCTCGAATCCGCAAAGCGGGACGAACTGATCAAGCAGCACGGATTCAGATACTTTCCGCGTCACGAGTGATCCTGAGTTAGATCAGCGCCGTCACAACGAACGGCCAGGAGGTAAGCGCTCATCGCGGCGCTCACCTTTGGCTGGCTGCTCTTGCTCCTCAGCCGACGTCATCTCTCCGCAGTCGCGGCCAGACGCCTCAGGGCAAGCGAACCGCATCCTCCACTGGAAGTCCAATGTTGTCGTTAGCGCTTGTCGGTCCGATACCCTTCGGTTCTGTTGACTTGCGCTCGTCGGCCATGACTTCCGACCACCGACGAACAATTGTTTGTCGGTCCCACCGATCAAGGGCGCGCTTTCTTCCTTCCTCCCCGTAATGCTCGCGGAGGGCGGATGCCTCACTAAGCTCGCAAATTGCGGCTTGAAGAGCGGACGAATCTCCAGGTGGAATCACAAGGCCCGCGCCGATGACTTCCGCCGCAAGCCCCGTACCCTCTTCGGCCATGGCGATGACTGGCCGAGCGGACGCGAAGATCGCGCCAAGCTTGGAAGGCAACACCAGATCGGCCGCCTCCGCCTTCTGTGGAATCAGGTGGAAATCTGCGGTTGCCAACAACTCGTTGAAACTGTCCTTGGGCTGAAGCCCGAAAAAATGGATGTTGGGCTGCCCGACGGCCATTTGCTCGAGCCTCGTCTTATCTGGCCCGTCGCCGGCAAGGATAAAGCGAATATGTGGATGGCTTTGCTCCAACCCGATCGCGGCCTCGATCACGAATTCAAGCCCTTGCTTTCTCGACATCGTTCCGGAGTAGAGCGCAACGATGTCGGTCTCGCCAAGCTTGAGCTGCTCGCGATATTTCGTCATCCGCGAAGCGGGGCAGATCGCCCGGGTATCAATCCAATTTCTGACCTCAGTGGCTTTATCGAAGTCCACGCCTTTGAGGATCAGGCGATCCATCATCGGCTGAGAGATGGTCGAAACATGATCGAAGGATTTGAGGATCGCTGCTTCAGTTCTAAGCATCCATTTGCGCAAGAAACCGTTGCGCAGCAGACCAAGATCGAACGCTGCATCGACCTCGAAATCCTGGATGTGGAGCCACGATTTGGCGCCGACGCGACGAGCAACGAACGAGACGAAGGCAGCCGACATCAGAGACGGGGCTACCGCGATCATGACGTCTGGTCGCCAGGAGAGCGCATTCGCGAGAGCCGGCACTGCGCTCGAGAGCGCGAAGGAGGCATGATGGATAAGTCGCTTCGCCCCTGACGGATGTTCAGGCACATAGATCGGCGTACGCGTGACCCGAACGCCATCGATATGCCTCGTTCTAAAGTAAGAACTACTGAAGCGGTGCGGAATCTTCCAGGCGGGATAATACGGCGGAGCCGTGATCACCCTGACCTCGTGACCTTCGGCGACGAGGCTTTCGCAGAGCTCGCTATTGTATTTAGCCACTCCGATCAGATCGGGGGCATAATTGATGCCGACCAAAAGAACACGCATAAAGGCGCAATCCAAGTAAGTTTTCAGAGATTAAAACTATTGCAGCAGAATAGCTGAGCTCAGCTGGTGGCGCTAACCTCCAAATGACGACCGTAGCCTTTTAGAAAATCCGCATACGCAGCAGCGAGACCGGCGCGCAGAGAAGTATTTGGCTGCCAACCAAGCGCCCGCACCCGCGAGCTATCGAGCAGCTTACGCGGCGTACCGTCCGGCTTGGACGTATCGAAGACCAGCTTGCCCCGATAGCCCACCACGTCTGCAACCGTTGCCGCAAAATCTCCAATCGATAATTCGTCGCCGCTACCGACATTGATCGGCAGGTCGCTTGAATAATTCTTCAGAAGGAAGATACACGCGTCGGCGAAATCTTCGACATTGAGAAACTCGCGGAGCGGCGTCCCCGTGCCCCAGACAGTCACGGTCGGCGCCTGTGCGAGCTTTGCTTCATGGAAGCGGCGAATCAGTGCGGCTGGTACGTGGCTGTGATCGGGATGATAGTTATCGCCGCGGCCGTACAAGTTGGTGGGCATCGCCGAAATGTAATCGTCTCCGTATTGACGACGATAGGCCTGGCACATCTTGAGACCGGCAATTTTCGCGATGGCGTACCATTCGTTTGTCGGCTCAAGCGGTCCGGTCAGCAATTCGCTCTCGGCTATCGGCTGTTTGGCATGCTTGGGGTAAATGCAAGACGAGCCCAGAAACAACAGGCGCTGAACGCCGATGGCGTGGCTTGCGCGGATCACGTTGAGTTCGATAGCGAGATTCTCGCAGAGAAAGTCGACGGGAAAGCTGCTATTCGCAGCGATCCCCCCGACTTTCGCGGCAGCGTGCACCACCGCGTCAGGACGGTTGGATTCCAGCCACCGCAGCGTCGGCTCCTCCTTGGTCAGGTCCAACTCGCGGCGATCGGCAGAAAGCACTGTACAATTTTCTGAAGCAAGACGCCGCACGACGGCAGAACCGACCATGCCTCGATGACCGGCGACGAAGATCCGCTTGCCCGAAAGGTCGTAGGTTGAAGTCCCCATCATCCGTTACCCCTACTCGGTCTTCCGATTACGAAAGCCGAAAGCTCAGCCCTTTCGCGTGCCACGGAGTGCCGGCAGCCGGGCTCGTGCGCGCTCCCAGTTGCTAACACAATCTTCACCGTTGAGCAGCCTGCCCAGGCAGGCCAGGCTATTAATGGTGAACTGCAACAGGGTGCGTAAACTTAAAGCAGGCCATTGGCAGTAAAATAGGCGGAGCAGCCGCGCGAGCCGCACGGCTGCCTTCTCGACTAAACATCAGCTAGTCCAGCTGGCGCGGGATCAGTAAGCGCGTCGGAGGACGGGCCCCTCGGGCGCGCAGACGCGGTCCATATACCAGCCATACGGGGTCTCAACCCGAACCAGCGGGCAGTGACGCGACGGCACATAACGGTACGGGTAAGGCTGTGCCCAAAAGGTAACCGGCGTTACCTGAGCGGCGCCTGTGAGCAGCGCCGCGCTCGCGGACATCTGCATGCCGGCATTTGCACTGCTCGCTGCCCCCAAGGAAGCGGCCAATGCCAAAAGACTGACCCGCGCAAACGATTTGAACATCATAAAGCTCCTTTGCCCCAACGGAACTCACCGGTGACGCCACTCAGCCCCTCGCGGGGACCCTTCGGCAGCACTTGAGATCCATCTATCAACCCTAAATCGCCCTGAAATAGCTGGGCCAGACTACCAAGGCTCGACGGAGGAACGCAACCGCTCCGACGCATCGGATTCAAGCTTGGAGCAATATGGTGCAGAACTGTGGCTTCCCGGCCCTAGTTCTCGCCGTTCCAGGCGCCCGGTGCGCCAAGGTCCGGCGAGCGACGATAAACATCGCGAAGGAACTGATAGTTGACTGCTTGGGCGAGCGGTACCTCCTCCTCGCCCAGCTTCGCGAATATCAGGATGTCCCGAAGGGTCCTCCAGCGGCTTTCATCATAGTCGGCAATGCGCCCGCCGGTCGGCAAGATGAGGCTGCGCTGCTGCTGCAACTCGGCTTTCAGGCGATCCGGGATCAGCCTTTCGGGAGCAATGCTGGCGAGAACAGGCACGCTCCGTGCATAATCGCTATAAGCGAACTGCCAGCCCCGGATAAGGCCTTGGAGCACGTCGGTGATCACGGATGGATGGTCATGAATAAGATCGTTGCTGGCGAAATAGACCAGCCCCGGGACATGGATGCCGTAGTCTTGCGGCTTGATCACATTCAGCCTGACGTAACCCGCACTGGATGGGCTTGGCTGGTCATCGATGGCGGCAATGATGGCGTCGACCTCGCCGGCGCGGAGCGCATCGAAGCTGTCGCGATCGGCGACCTTTGTCACTTGGCTGCGTGGCAGACCCAACTGCGCCATCATCGCATCGAAGATCACGTCTCCTTCGCTCGCTCTGCGGTAACCGACGCGTTTGCCAACCAGGTCGGGGGGCCGGCGCAAGCCGGATCCTTCCAGGGTAAAGATCGCAATCGAGGTGTCGAGGAAGCTTGCAGCGAACGCCGTTACGGGGACGCCGCGCCAGGCGGCCAGCAGAAACTTTTGGCCGCTCGTCACGCCGATTGCATGTTCGCGTGCGATCGTTTCAACAAAGTTCGGGTCGTCCGGCTGCGACCGCAGCGCAATCCGGGAAGTGAAAAAGCCCTGCTTGAGCGCGATCAATTCGCCGGCAAAACGCGCCGCGTAGGGTCCGTCCAGGAGCAGACTCGCCACAGCCGCGGGGTTCGCCTCCTGCCGCAGCGGCGACGAATCCGGGCGCAGCGCGATCAGGGCCAAGCCCAGCAGGGCAACGGTAGCAAGGCCAATCGCCACATACCGGCTGAACCTTCGCCTGGATCGCCGCCGGGACCGGGTCTGAGGCACTTAAGGCTTCCTAACGGGCTGTGAAATTTAACATATCGGGCGAGGGCAAATGCGCTACAATCAATCCATTGGGGTAAGGTTACTTTTTCCTTCGCCTTGTTTTAATTGCGATTCTGCCCGATAGCACGGTGTATTCGGATACTGAATTGATCGTAAGTGAGCTTTTAGCGCGATGACAATTCTATCACCACGATCGGCCTCTGTGCCTGATTCTGTTGCGGAAATTCGTGTGCTCGAGCAAGGTCCGCCGGCACCTCAAGGTTTAGCCTGGAGCTTTCTTCGTCCTCTGGTGGTCGAGCGATTGGTGATGGTCGGCGACGCCGTGCTGGTGGTGCTGAGCGGCATCGGCTGCGCGGTCGCCTATCATCTCTACACCCAATCGGCGCTCGGCAAGGCCAATGTCTATGCCGCGGCGAGCGTCCTGGTCGCCGTCAACTTCATCCTGCTGACCACGGTCCAGCACGGCTATCGGCTCAAGAACATCACCAACCTGTCGCGCGCGTTCCGCACCGCGGTGACGACGTGGACCGGGCTGTTCGGGGCGCTGCTGGCGCTCGCCTTCACCATGAAGGTCAGCGAGGAGTTTTCCCGCGGCACCACGCTCTCGTTCTACCTGGTCGGCCTCACGGTGCTGCTGGCCTGGAAGCTGGCGGCCGGGTGCTGGACCGCGAGGGCGCTCGCGACCGGCGCGTTCGCCAACAGCCGCGCGGTGATGATCGCCGAATTCGGGCTGCCGGCGGCCTCCAACACCATGATGGACCTCGCCCAGCACGGCTATCGCCTGATGCGGATCATGGAGATCCGCTCCGCCGACCTCGCCTCGCCGCTGCTGCTGTCGGCGATCGCGCCGCGCTTTGACGAGCTGATCGCCTATGCGCGCGAGAACCGGATCGAGCACATTTTCCTGCTGATGAACTGGAGCCGGCAGCACGCGATCGACAGCATCCTGGACGCGCTGAAGATCCTGCCCGTTCCCGTGCATCTGGTGCCCGACGCCCACGCCGCGCGCTTCCTGCGCTATCCGCTGCAATCGACCGGCAACACCTTCACCGCGGAGCTGCGCCGCGCCCCGCTGTCCCGGAACGAACGCGCGCTCAAGCGCACGCTCGACCTCGCAGGCACGGCCCTGGCGCTGATCGTGTTCGCCCCCGTGATGCTGGTGACCGCCGTGCTGATCAAGGCGACCTCGAAGGGGCCGGTGTTCTTCCGCCAGACCCGCAACGGCTTCAACGGCCGCGCCTTCAAGATCTACAAGTTCCGCACCATGCGCGTGCTCGAGGACGGCCCGAAGATCGTGCAGGCGCAGAAGAACGACCCGCGCGTGACGGCAATCGGCAAATGGCTGCGCAAGACCTCGATCGATGAGCTGCCGCAGCTCTTCAACGTGCTCAAGGGCGACATGTCGCTGGTCGGCCCCCGCCCGCACGCCGCCGCCCACAACACCGAATATGAGCAGATCATCGGCAACTACGCCTACCGCCACCACGTCAAGCCGGGCATCACCGGCTGGGCCCAGGTTAATGGTTACCGCGGAGAAACCCGCGCGCTCGAGATGATGGAGAAGCGCGTGGAGTATGACCTGTGGTACATCAATAATTGGAGCGTGGGGTTGGATGTGAGGATCATCATCCGAACCGCCTTCGGCATATTTGGCACTTCCGCCTATTGAACATGGTGGCCGAACTCGGCCGAGCTGCGATGCAGATCAATCGACGTTTCATCGTGGCGATCGGACAGATTCCGCCGCCGACCGACGGGCTTGCCTATATCACGTCGGAGTACCTCAAGCTGCTCGCTGAGGATCACGACGTCAAGATCCTGAACATCTCACCAAGAGTGTCCAAGCGAGGCTTGGTCTATCATGTGTCAAGAACGGCGACGGTGCTGCTCGCCTCGACTCATCTGGTTTTGAACGCGTGGCGCAGCAACCGCGCTTGCTATATGCCGTGCCAAAGTGATTTCGGGCTGGTCTATACGATCTATCTATCGACCTTGGCGCGCCTGCTTGGCTTTCCGATTTACCTGCACCACCATAATTTCGGATACATCAACGAGCGGCGCGGCATCATGACCGTCGCGCTAAAGGTGGCCGGACCAAACGTCGTTCATATCTTTCTTTGCGAGCGCATGCGGGAGCAGTTCGGCCGCACGTATTGGCAGCCCAAGCAGTCCATCGTCATTTCGAACGCGGCATTTGTCCCTCCTCAATCCAGCCAGCCTCTCCCCTCGCCAGGCGAGCGGCTCAAAATCGGACTTTTAAGCAACCTTAATCGCGAAAAGGGTCTTTACCTCTTTCTTGATCTGTTGCGGACAAGCCGTGATCAGGGCTTAAACGTGCACGGGTCCCTTGCCGGGCCTGTACGTGAGGCTGAGGACAGGAGCGCTCTCGAAGCGGCGCAGAAAGAACTCGGCGACCGCTTAAACTATGCTGGACCCCTTTACGGTGACGACAAGCTCCGGTTCTACGAATCGATTGATGTGTTTGTGTTTCCGACCATCTACGCCAATGAAGCCCAGCCCACGGTGCTCTACGAGGCCATGGCTGCGGGCAACGCCATCATCGCATATGAGAGAGGCTGCATCGCCTCCCAAGTTGGAAAGAATGGCCTGATGATACCGCAGGAAAAATCGTTTGTGCCCGTAGCCGTTGCATGGCTGCGCAATCTTGAGGCGAATTCGGGGAAGATAGCATCTCGCGCTTCCATAGCCCGCAACATGACTGATATGCATACTGTAGAGAAGGCGAAGGCGCGAAGGGCGCTCTCGGCCCCTCCTTCATTTTCTTGATTGCAGAGAATTTTTCATGAAGATAGCGATCTGGCATAACATCATGTGGTCGCGCTACAAGGCGGTGGTATTCTCTTCGATCCACCGTCAAACCCAGTCTGAAAACATCCAAGTCAATTTTTACCAGATCGCGGAGACTGATGCGAACCGGGCCGGCTTATCGCCGATCGATCAGAGCTGGCACCAATATCCTTTTACGCTGCTGTTCAAGGGCGCGTCCTCGGACATCCCACAGCTCAAACTACTGTGGAAGGCTGCCGTCCTTACGTGGAAAGACCCAGCAGACGTAACCGTCCTAGCGGGGTACGAAAGGCCAGTTGTATGGCTTCAGGCTCTTGTTCTGAGTCTTAAGAAACGGCCGTTTGCATTGTTCTGCGACTCCACGCTTTACGACCAGCGGCAGACCTTTTGGAAAGGGGTCGCCAAGCGCATTATCTTTAACTGGGCCGCCGGGATTTTCTGCTATGGCGTTCGCGCGATGGAATATGTGAGCTATTATGGCGTGCCGACCAGCAAGACCTTTGTTCGGTGTCAGGCGGCGGCCTTGCCGCAAGATTATTCGGTTGAAAAAGCGCTCCAACAGCGAATCGAGAATGCCCAAAGTAACGCCGCTCCTCGCTACCTGTACGTTGGGCGCCTGTCTCCAGAAAAGTCGCTAGATCATCTACTGCTCGCCTTCAAAGAGATTTTGGGGTCGAGATCCGACGCGCAGCTGGTTCTCGTGGGTAAGGGAGCGTCAGAACCAGAACTGCGTGATCTTGCTGCCAACTTAGGAATTCAACAGCAAGTCGATTTCGCTGGGCCAAAATATGATGCGGCCCTCTTTCACGAGTATTCTAAAGCGAGTTGCTTAGTTCTTCCGAGCCACAGCGAACCTTGGGGTCTCGTTGTTAACGAGGCGCTGAGCTATGGGTGCCCGTCAGTGGTAAGCGACCGCTGCGGCTGTGTGCCCGAACTGGTCGACCAAGGTCGAACTGGATTCGTTTTCGAATGGGGCAACATCAACCAACTGGCTGAAAAGATGATGGCAGTGCCGGAAACGTTCTCTGATATAACAGCTACCGCCCACTCGTGCCTTCGTCATATAGCATCCTATACTCCTGGAGCAGCAGCCAAGTCCATTCTCGATGGGTGCAGGACGATCCACAACGTCGGTCAACTTCGGAATTGATTCAGAGTCAACATTGCAACAAATGCCAGCCATTGTTCGAGCGCCGCCAGAACAGCCCGCGCCTCGGACGCGGAACTACCTATTAATCAGATCCATCGCGTTCAGCGCGATGACTAAGCTAGTTGGCTTCTTTGTAGTATTCGCATGTCTACCCCTTGCTGCTTTGTCGCTAACAGTAAGCGAGTATGCAGCATTTAACTTCTCGATGGCCGTTACAAGCCTGATGTCGATTGTCTTCGGTCCGATGGGTTCAGCATTTGTGGTTCGCTTCGCGCATTTTGCTTTGCGAGACCAGAGTGCACTCAGAGAAGTGGCTGAGGATGCTCTCGCTATCTTCCTCAGCTTGGGAGCGATCCTAGCGCTGCCTGCGTTTTTGGTAGCTTACTGGCTTTCGCCTTCACCCTTCCGCATCGACATTGGACTTGCCGCGATCGCAGTCATAGCCACAGCTACGCTGTCCTGGGCAGAAATATTTCGGTTGGGTATCAGGCAAGACCACATCTCTAGCGCATTTGCTCTTGCTAATAATCTTACAATAATCGCAGGCTTTGCGATCCTCTACCGCTGGAGTAACCTGACTTTTGAGCACGTACTTTATCTTTATTATTTCTCTCCATTGGTTTGGGGCCTCGCCTCTTTTGCTCAATTGATGTCCTCCGCACGGATTCGAACCCGCATCGAGCTTAGCCCGCACAAATGGGCGGATGCCATCAGCTGCGCCCGCCCGAACATTATCAATAGCGCGTCCGACTACATCAAGCTCTACGGCTCTTCCTTTGTTGCGTTCTACCTGTCTACGCCTCAGAGCTACGCAACGTTCTCCACTCTTCAACTTCTAATCGCGCGCCTGATAAATCCGCTTTCTCTCATCGCCCGACCGTTGATTCCTGCCTACGTAGACGCGGTAGTACGCAATGATGTTCATTGGATCGGACGCCTAAAGAAATCCTTTTCTATCCAATGCGCCCTCACGGTAATTGGCGTTCTGCTTACAATTGTTGTCCTCTCAACTAAGAGCCAGCAGAACATGCGTCTTGGAGCCGTCGTCATTAATGGCCATGAACTTATCTGGTATTCAGGAGCGGGCGTTTTGCTGTTTGGATTTACAGTTTCACTTGCCCTGCTAGCGAGCATCTATTTAGCGGGCCACAAAATGGAGTTGTTCAGCAAAGTTTGCTTTTTGAGCAACGCAATCGCGGTCGTAGTCGGCGGCCTTGCTACCGTCCAATTGGGGCCAATCGCGATGCTTGCCGCAATCGCAATCGGGAGCGCTTTAGCTGCACTTTACCTAACGTGGCTTTTCGTCAGCGGCTCGCTGTCTAACAAGAGCGTCCAGTCATGAAAGGCATTCAGAGTCTGCTCGAGCCTGTCTTGAACCAGCTGCAGTTTTCGATAGACGAGCCTGCACTGGTCATAGATCAACTCCCAATTGGATACGGCGGACAGTTATCGCGGAGACTTTTAGGAATGAAAATTGGGCTTGCGATGAAACGCAAAGCCGTCTTTCTTCGCGATGATGACCCGCCGTACATCCAAAGCATGGAGCGGTCATTTGCGACCAAATACGACAAAGGTCAACTGGAAGCCGCTCCATACGTTGACTTGCCATACGAGCACGATTTCCGAAAGATCGTGAGTTTCGATTATTTCCGCATGCAAAAATTACTCAAGGCGGAGAATGTCAGTGTTGAGACGTGGGTGGAACGCCAGCTTGCCGACAAATACGCCCTGTCGACCGAAGACTTCGCACAACTCGACGGTTGGCTCCTTTCGAAAATTCGCTTCCTCTCTTCATTCGAAGATCGGCTTCAGAAAGATCTAGTTCGGCTTGGAATATCTAAAGACACGCTAGGGGTGCACCTTAGACGCGGAGACAAAAAAGTCGAAACTCCCTACGTTCCGGTTGCGCTCGTAAATGAGGCTATTCTCGGCATTTACGAAAGATGGCCCTTCAAGACAGTTTTCCTGGCGAGCGACGACTCCGACGCTGCATCGGCCATCCAAATTCCCGTCGGAACTGATCTGATCTTCGATACCTCAGAGAATCGCTATAACAATGCCAACCATAAGATGTTGATTGCTAATCCTTCGATGGCGGCCGAAGAGACGTATATAGCTTTCAAAAACCTTCGCTTGTTGGCCGAATGCGGCGGCATTGTGGGACAGGACAACGCTCACTTTGCTACGATTGCTGCCAGTCACATCCGCTACAGGACACCCCCCCTCGCCCGAATCGCTCTTCTAAATGGAAATGTTGCGAAGATAGAGTCGCGCTTGATTGGATTGCAGTATTTTTTGAAGTTAAGAATCCGAGAAGCAGTCAAGCGGATGCTGCCTTCTCAAGTCATTCAATTCATAAACAGGGTCAGCCACTGATGGCACGGGATTAGCCGATGCTTAAGCAAGTAGATTTTCCCGAAGATGCGGTTCATGGCCGACATTTGTAGGCCTATTCGGAGGCGAGTAATGAGTTTCCTGGGAAGAGTCCTGCATCAAGCCCACAATCTAAAGCAAATCACAGGTCATCCATTGAACAACGGACACGAACTGTCGGCGGTAGCCCGGTGGCTTCTCTGGCATCTGTCCAGCAGATTGGCATTGGGGCCGATGGTGGTCCCTTTTGTCAACGAAAGTACACTGGTAGTAGAGCCTGGCATGACCAGCGCAACAGGCAATATCTTCTGGGGCTTGTCTGAACCCGAAGAGATGGGTTTTTGCCTACACTTGCTTAGACAAGGAGACATTTTTCTAGATGTCGGCGCGAACGTCGGGGTTTTCTCCGTGCTCGCCAGAACCGCTGGCGCGTCAGTAATTTCGATCGAACCAGGCCCGGCCGCCTTCTCTGCGCTGAAGCGCAATGTCAGTATCAACGGGTATTGTGAGGGGGTGGATCTTCAGAACGTTGCCGTCTCCGATCGTTCCGGTACGGCCAGGTTCGCTTACGCTGCCGCCAGCACAACGAATCATCTCCTTGGGCCAAACGAAACACATAATTCCATCGACGTCCCGATGACCACGCTGGACGCCCTCATCGACAACAGACCAGTCTCGCTCATGAAAATCGATATCGAAGGGTATGAGCTTCCCGCTCTTCGCGGCGCCACCTCCCTGCTCGCAAGCCGTGACCTCAAGGCCATTATCGTCGAAGTCAACCAATCCTCTGATCGTTACGGCTATTCCAGAAGCGAGCTATTAAATCTCATCAACTCGGCGGGTTTCATGCCAACCGCATATGATCCCTATGCAAGATCCTTTGTGCCGGCGGAAAAGGGAACGTCGGATAATCTCATCTTCGTGCGAGACATAGATACGACGCAGCGCAGACTGATCGAAGCCCCCCGCTTTACCTTGTCCGGCGGTCGCTCATCTATTTAATCCGTCGCGCGGCCTTACGACCCCAACGAGAAATTGAGCTCCGCCTTGAGAGAGGCCTTGTTTAGCCAGAGTTTAAAATGCGATTAGGCATGTGTATCTGGGTCGGCATCGCAGTCGCAGGTCTGATATTTGCCGTTGTACCGAGCGACCACTTCTTTGCGGCGAGCTCGCTCATTCTACTTGCCAACATAGCTCTGCTGATGGGCGCCTTAGCATTCAATATAACCAGCAGCGAGGAACGGGCTGCGGAATTTTATCTTTATCTCTATTTCTTGCTCTTCTACTTGCTACCCGGCTATATCCATCTATCCACTGGAAGATTTCCCTTTTACAATAGGATGTATCGCGATGATTACATTCTTTGGGCTTCCTTATGCGCCTTTCTGTTTTCCCTCTCCTTTGTTGCTGCGTATTCCTTTGCCTTTACGCACCAAGCAGGACGGTACCCTAACCGCCTACACAAGCGCGGCACGGAATACGTCCTTGCAGCATTGTATGTTTCTGTCGCCTTGGCCGTCGCGTTTGCTTTCGGGATTGAAAACTATACCGTTTCCCGGGGTGACGCTTACCAGCTCCGAGTTGAATATACACCTGTGACTCTGATTGCCTTAAGCATTCCTCGAATATTGTCCTTTGTGGCTTTCTTGGTCTCACTTGTGACATTGGCAAACGGAGCGTCTTTAGGACGGCTCACTTTCGCCCTAGTCACATTTGCGGTATTTTCAGTTCTGAACTCTCCCATTGCAATACCGCGATTTCTTCTATTCGCTTACGTCATAATACTGTTGCTCGTATTCGTGAAACTGACGAAATTTCGGAAGACCGCTATCGCGGCAGCATTTTTTGTTGGCCAACTTACGATTTTCCCCGCCATCAGCCTGCTATCGAGAGGCAATATTCAGCAACTGCTATCAACATCGTTGCTAGATTACTTCGCGTCCAACGGGGACTTCGACGGCTTTCAATCTACAATCAATGTAGTGAGATACGCGCAAGAAGCGGGATTTCACTATGGATCAAATCTGCTTTCCGCTGCCTTTTTCTTCGTTCCGCGGGAATTCTGGCCGGGGAAGAGCTATGGTACGGGCGGAGAAGCCGCAGCGTTTAATGGATACAACTTCATAAACATTTCCGCGCCTCTGCCTTCAGAGTTCTATGTCGATCTCGGAACGTTCGGCACCATAGTTGGAGCTGCGCTTTTCGGGGCTTTTTTGGCAAGACTCGACGGTCAGATACGAGCCCATCGCGCAACTGGCAACAAATGGGAGTTATTTGCTCCAGCGACTGTCGTTGGTTACCTGTTCATCATCCTAAGAGGATCTCTGGTCGGCATATTAGGGCCCTTTGTCCTGACGTATGCGATCGTTTGGTTGTCGACAAAGTGGACCCGTCGTCGACCAAAATTGGCGGAGCGTAGAATAAGCCGAGGCAGGTTTGAAGTCGTGGAAATGTTGTCACGCTCGTCCAGGGACAATCCGTCTTCCTAGACGATGCGGCCGCCTTCCAACCCTTCGATTGTACATGTCCCAGACTCGAAACGATGGATGGAAGCATAGTCATGTTCACTCGACGCTCCATACTTGCGAGAACTGCGAGCCAGATTGCTCATGTCGCTGCTGCGAATGGTCATGATCCACTAGAACTCGCTGCGAAGGTCGGCATGGCCAATGCAAGCCGATCGGAGGCAGGTACCGTAAATGTTGTCGATTTTGGAGCCGATCCGAAAGGGCTCGTAGACTCCAGCGATGCCATTTTGCGAGCTATCGAACGCTGTCTGGCAGGCCCGGATTCTACCCTACCTCAAGCCCTATACTTTCCGCCTGGACGCTTCTTAATCACGCGAAACAATCTCTTTCGTTCAACCCCCAGACGACACCCCATTTATTCGTGGGACATCTTCGGTGCCGGAAGCCGAACTACTGTGTTGGTTTTCAGACCAAGGGCCTCGGCGAACTCAGCCGAAACGTACTACCTATATGATGGCTACTTTGATGAGAAAAAAGACGATCCAAATGCGACTCTGCTAGGTCTGAGACTGGCGAATTTGAGCATTCAACTTGACGCTGTCGAACTATCGATCCCCGCGAAAGTTAGCTGCTTCCGACAATTCGGATCCGGTCGATCCGGTGATCCTGAGCAGAATTGGACATTCATAAACTGCTCCTTTCGTGGCGACGAAAAGAGAGCTGACATGAATGGGGCGATTCTTGAGATCGTTGGCGATGCTAATGGCTCTGAAAACGCTTTTATTAACTGTCGGGCGATCATTTTTGGTCACGTTATAGATTGCCTGAATCCTCAAGCAGTCAATCATTTGTCACTCTTCTGCCATTGGGAGGTAATTCTCGGCGATATGTTTCGGTTCATTCGAGGTGGGAATTTGACTTTGCTCGGAGGCTCAATAATTTTGAGCAACTTCGGTCACGCGCCCGAATGGAAACCCCAGACAGCCTATTTGCCAAATGCAATCTTCTATTTTGACGGAAGACGTTTTCGAACAAGTAAGGGCGGCATATCTGGGAATCGGAAAATCGAAGGTATAGTCCCGGTCCATTTTGACGGGGCTATAGAGTGGGATCTAGAAGGTGATGATAGCGCGTATGTCCTCAGAGTAGGCGGCGACCTAACCGGGCAGATCAATAGTTATCTCATCTCCGGTGCGCGGATTGAGCTGCGTAGCAACAAGGCAAAGCTGCTCGGGGGGGGCGACCTAAACACGCGAGCTCTTGTGACGTTCGACGGCGTGGCCGTTCAGCCGGTGGTTGGTGGAGCTCGACACACCATTGAACTGGCCGAATCGTCGACGTCTATTCATTTTTCGAACTGCAAATTGGCTCGCGCGTCCAGCATATGGGAAGAGCCATTCTCCGTACTATTCGGGCGCGGACCGAGCGCACTCAATCGCCGAGATGGGGCTCGGATACTGCTCGACGGATGCGTCGTTTCGGAACACATCCACGATCTCTCAGTTTGGGGCGAAAACTCGATGGCAGCGATCACGCTCCAAAATTGTGTTGTCGGCTATCAGGAGGCGCGCACCTTACCGGGGCAGTCGTATACGAGGATCGTGGATGGAACGGTCATGGGAGTTTCGCGTGCCAAATCCTCAAATACTTCGAGATCCGGCAAGCATTTGCAGGTTTTTTTTCAATACTGGCCTGGGAGCCTGCCCGAAGATTCCATTCACATCTGCCTTCCCCCGCAGGCGATGCTCCTCAGAGTGCACTTCGTGAAGCTTGGCACAAGCACAAGCACAAGCAAGTATGAACTATTCTTGCGTGACGGGGAAGGGAACGAGCTATTTAGATCGGATCTGGTGAACCTAGCCGGGCCATTCGAAATCGAAACCCCGCGTCTGTTTGTGCGATCACCGTCTGGCGGCCTTTTACTGTCTATCCAAGGAAGTGATTACAAGAGGCCTGCTACCAAGGCGGGGCCTAGTGATTGTATAATCTTGGATTGGATGGCTTGATCTTCAATGTTGGCTACTGCCTTCCCAAGCAGGCCATCGAGTGTCCGGACAACGAACGTCTCACAGTCACTTCTGAACGATCGTATATCGGAACGAACTTACCTTGTTCATCGTGCCCAGTACTAAATCTTCGCGCTGATAGCTTCCTATGTCTGCGCTCCTACAGTTTTCAGAACTTAGATAGCAGACTTTCACCTTGACGACCCTCGCACATCGATTCTTGAAGCTGACTATATGGTCAAAAAGGTCTCGATTGACGGTGTGAGCACGCGAGGCGGCTTCTATATCCAAGCACGGGCGATTTAGCGCGTCCCGTATACTCGCTGAAGAGGATTGCTCGGCGGGTCCCTGAACACGGAAGGCCGGCTTTGTTCCGCTTTGGCCAAATACTGGCAAAGACGTCTGCAGGTATGAGGCGATCGCGACTACGCCCACAAAAGACTTCAAGCATCGACCGATCATCATCGCCATAGCCTTTGATCGATCTCAACTCCCGGCACATTGACGTGAATTCCATCACGTATAAGCCTTTTGGCGAATGCCTCGCGCGAAATGACGTCCACCCGTACTAGGCTAGCCAATAAGCGTTCGCGCTCCGCCCAGCCCGCTCCTATCAAGTTTGTGACTGCATCCTCGATAAAATCGCCGTCGACCAAAGCCGAGAACTCGGAAACGACGCTTTCCTGCACCCTGCCTTGAAGCGCCGGAAAGGACGCGAGCGAGAGTCGGTTACGCCGGGGCGCGATCCAACCTTCCAGCGGTCCCAGTGCATAGGACTGCTCCAAAACGCGGATGTTGCCTTCATTGAAGCCGCCACGGGCCGTTGCTACCGAGTAGAGCAACAGCCACAGAAACGAATCCGCGGGGTTCAGTGCGAGGGTCGAACGCACGTTGTTTTCCGCGGCCTCAAGGGCGCGATCAAACTTGGCCAGATCACGTCGCGTCATCATCTCCTCGGTTGAGCGCAGGCTGACTAACGCCTTCGCACGCATGAAGTCGGGGTGCTGAATGCGCGACGCCGGTGCTGCTTCGAATTGGGCAAGGATCTCTCCCGTTACGCCCCGCTTGAAGCGATCATCCGCTAGAATTCGTGCCGTCACCTCGCGCGCGATCACCACCGTCCCACACGAGGGTAATACGGCCGCCGACCATGACAACCCAACAAGCCCGAATAGGACAATTAACCCGCGCGCAAGCGGTAGTGGCACAGTTATCTCCGAGAGAGCGTCGGTTATTCCACGTACCCATAGCGGGCGTAGTACTTTTGGTAGTAGTAGCGACCGTGATAAGATTCGTAGCGCGCGAGTAGCCGCGTGTCGGCTTTATTCAGCACAACGCCTAACAACTTGTCCTGGATCTCGGGCGCGTTACGCAAGTTATGCCGCACCACGTCGATCTTAGTCTTACCCCACTCGACGACGAACACATACGAATCGACAAAGGGCGAGGTGACACGCACGTCGACGACCGGTGCCATCGGTGGCATATCCAACACGACATAATCATATTTTGAGCGCAGCGAGGCCACGACGTCGCGTAGCGGCTTAGAGGCGAGAATCTCGTTGGTGTGCAGCAGCTTCGAGGTGGTGCCGGCGGTAAGGATTGCAAGCCCGGTTTGCGGATCGACCGTGATCACGTCGTCGAGCTGCACCTTCTGCGCGACCACATCAACGAGGCCGGCCTTGGCATCTGGCCTCAGGGCCCGCGAGAGTGAGGGGTTGCGCAGGTCGGCGTCGACCAAAATTACGCGCGCACCGCTGTGAGCGATGAGCTGTGCAAGGTTTGTCGAGAGCGTGCTCTTGCCCTCGTTGGGCAGGGTCGAGGTCACCGCCAGCACGCGGTTCTCGCGTACGATCGAGTTGAGGTCCACGGCGACCTTTAGTGAGCGCACCGCTTCGGAGAAGCGCGACAGCGGATGATCTACGACATAGCGCAAAAGGTCCGGCTCCGGATTGTCTTTCTTCCTAGAGAGTTTCCCGCTTAGGCTTGCGGCTGACGCTGCCGAGCCTAGCGTCGGCAGGATCGCAATGCAGTTGGCACCCAATTGCTCCTCCACCTGGCTAGTGGTCCGGAACACCTTATCGGTGAGCTCTCGCGCCATTGCGGCGCCGAAGCTAAGGATGAGACCTCCGAACAGTGCTCCGGCAAGAACAACAAGGCTCTTTGGGGCGCTCTTGACCAAGGGTGTGGTCGCAGCGCTAATCACCCGCGCCTCGGTAATGGGGAAGGATTGCTGCTGCACGCTTTCCATGTAGCGCTGCAAGAAATTGTCATACATCGCTTGATAACTCTGTGCGGTGCTGTCGAGCTCGCGCAGCTGGATCTGCGCCTGGTTGGTGAGCTGTGATTCCGAGACGACGTTGGCGAGGCTCGACTTGATGCTCTCCTCGCGGGTCTGGGCGATATCGTAATCACTCTTGTAAGATTCCTGGATGCGCTTCAGCTCGTCCTGGATGTTCTTCTTGATCTCGGCCATCTGGGTGCGCAGGTTCACCGCGGCGAGATGGTCGCGGCCGTATTTGGCCGACCAGATGGACTCCTTCGAGGACATGTCGACATATTGCCCGCGCAGCTTGACGATGGTGTCGTTCTTCAGCGCGTCCGTCACGTTGGCGTCCGGGATCTCCTGCTTGAGCATGTCGTTCATGCGATCGAGCCGCGCCTTGGCTTCGGCGGTCGAGGCATGCGCCATGATAAGCTGGCTGTTGACTTCGGCAAGCTGCTGCTCGTTCATCAACCGCCCGCCGCTATCGACAATGTTGTTGGCGATCTTGAAATCCACCACAGACTTCTGCGCCGCGGAGGCCTGGGTGCGCAGCTCCTTGATGCGATCCTGCAGCCAGACGCTGGCGCGGCGGGTCGCCTGGTACTTCGCCTCGAGCTGGTCGACGATATAGGCGTCCGCGATGGCATTGGCGATCCGCGCTGCCTTTTGCGGATCGAGCGAAGTAAAGCCTATTTCCATAACATAGGTGAGGCCGAGGCGCTTAATTGTTCGGTTGCTCTCGAAACGCTGGAGCGCCTTGCGCGTCAGTTCGAACTCAGATGGCGCGCGGCTGTTCGAGAACAGACCCGACGCCACACTGATGACCGAACCAAGCAGCCCCCCGCCGCCGCCGGTAAACTCGGGATCCTCAATCAGATGCAGGTCGCGGATCACGGAGAGGCTGATGTTCTCGGACTTCAGGATCTCGACCTGAGTTTCCACTGTGGCTGAATCGACGGCGACATCGCCGAGCACCGATTGCTGCTGGAATAGCTGCACCTTGCGGGTGTCGATCACCATGGACGCGGTCGAGGTGAATTGCGGCGCAGCCGTGAAGAGATAGAGCAGCGACAGGATCGCGCAGGCCGACACGATCGCGATGATGGTCGGGAACTGGCGCCTGATAATGTCGAGATAGGAGGTCAGCGTCTGGGACGGAGAACCGTCAGCCTCGGCGAAATCACGGTTGATCTCCGAGGTCGGCTTGTTCACCTGCAACATCCGGCAATTCCTGAAATGGATCGATTGTGTTTAAGGATTGGTGGTCTGCCAACAGCGCCGCGGCATCTGGAAGCGAACTTGATCTGCAAAACCCGCGCCGAGGGAAAGCCTAGCACAATGCCGGCTGCAATTGAACGTTGTTGATGCGGCGCACCGTACCGCGGGGCCCGGATCTTGTGGGAAGCTTAACGGCAAAAAGCAAAGCGGCGCGATGAAGCGCCGCTTTGACTAGATGGCGAATACGGCACCCAGGAGGCTTGTGGCCTCCGGGCAATTACGGTCAGCGGTCGCTGATACGATTGGCGGCGTTGGAGGTGCCGCTCACGCCGCCCGAGGCACCGCCACTGACCTGGGTCGCGTAGTGCAGTCCGCCGAAGCTTGGCGCGCCGTTGTTCGAGCCGCCGGTGTTGCCAGGATTGCCGATCGGGCCGCCCGATCCGGAGCCGCCGCCACCGCCGCCGCCGCCAGCCGCCGCGATCGCGACGTCGCCGGTTGCGGCCTGGTAGGCTGCGATCACGTCGGCGTTGCCGGTGCCGGCAACAGCGGCCTGGATCTCATTGGCAAAAGCCTGATCGGCGACCGCGGCCATGCGGGCAAGCTGGGCGAGGCCGGCGACGATCGCGCGGATCTGGTCCTTGGTGGTCGCGGGGTCCTTGAGGAGCGCGATCAGGGCCGGAACCGTGGTCGGATCAGACGCGCCGAGGTCGCGCACGCGCGAGATCAGCTGCGCACCGGCCGGAAATTGCGTCAACAGCGTGCCTGGTGTCGCCTTGAACTCGGAAATGACCGTCGCCGGCAGCTGGCGCTGCGGCGGATAGACGGCGGCGCTTGCGGCGCTCGAAATCGTCGCGGCCAGGGCCGCGGCCGCAGCCATGCGAAGCGCAATCTTGATAACGCTCATAAATAAACCTCCAAAAAACGTCTGCCCACTTTACGTCTCGGCCCGGGCAAGTGGCTGTGTAGTGCCGGAACCTAGCGGAAGAGTAAATCGCTGTCCACTTATTCTAAAGACTTCGTAAACGGCGCAACTGCTTCAAAACTAGACAGTTTTGTGAAGCGCGCGGGCGCGGCGCTGGCCTCGCGCGGGCTGCGTCCGGCGCCCCTGCTGGTCCGGTGCGGCGATCGCCTCGCCTTGCGCCCGCGCCGGCTCGGTCGAACGGAACGATTGCGAAAGGCCGGCGCCGAAAAGCGCAAAGAACGGAATGGAATAGCCGGGGATCTGGAGCGTGAAGTCCAGGCAGGAATGCAGCAGCGACAGGCTCGCGGTCGCCGCCGCTGCCAGCGGGATGATGGCGTCGCGCCGCCGGGCGAACACGCCGCGGCCCAGGATGACGAACATGACCGCCCATCCGGCCGCCACCAAAAGCGCCATCGGGATGCCGACGTCGGAGGCGAGCTCCAGCGGCGTGGAATGGGCGATATCCCAGATGCCGCGAATCGAGATGTTGGGGCTGCGGTAGGGCGGGAAGGCCCATTGGAAGGTGCCCATGCCGGTCCCGAACCAGGGATTGTCGGCGATGATCTTGAGCGTCGATTTCCAGGCCTCGATGCGGCCCTCGTCGACTAGGCCCTGGCTGTCGAACCGGCTGGAGACGCGGCCGCCGAGCAGCTGCATCAGGCCGAGCGCCACCACCACGCCGGAGCCGAGCGAGATCCAGATTCCGGTCCGCGGCGGCAGGTCCTTGCGCAGGAACACCGTGAAGGAGGCGATCATCGCGAGCAGCGACAGGCTGACGCCGGCGCGCGAGCCGGTCATGAACATCGCCATCAGGCAAATCAGAAGCGCTCCGAGATGCGGCAGGATCTGGCGCGGCGGGATCTCGGCCACGTCGCGCGACACGCGCTTCCATTCGATGTGCCGCTCAGGCAAGCGCCGGCGGACATCCTCCAGGATCAAGAGCATCCAGATCACCGCGCAGGAACCGAAATAGGCCGCGGCCGTGTTGCGGTTGATGAAGGTGCCGGTGACGCTGCCCATATAGGCCGTCTTGTCCCGCCACAGAATCATGGTGGGCTCGATCAGGAACGAAGCGACGCCATAAAGCGCATAAAGGCTGCCGGAGACGGCGATGACCCAAAGCAGACGGCGGGCGCGCTCACGCTCGGCACCGACGGTGATGCCGAGGAGGATCGCCAGAATATTGCCGAGTGGCGCACCCAATGCGAAGAACGCCTCGTTCTTGACGATGGATGCCGACGGCGCAATCGGCACGCCCAGGAGTTCGGACGCCTGCTTCCAGATCGGATTGAACGGCGCGATCCAGGGATGATCGGACAGCTGCTCATGCAGCACGAAGGCGTATCCGGCCACGATCACCCCGATGCCCGCGATCATCCAGAAATGGGGGCGGCGCAAGTCGCGCGTCGGCGCCACGATCAAGGCGAGGCCCAGGCACAGGCACCAGAACGCGATCGAGAGGTCGTTGGTCGAGCCGAACGGGAACGGCGCCCCGGCGACGACGAAGAACAGGATGAAGGTCGCAGGCCAGCTCCACGACCAACGTATACGGGGAAGCGGAAAGCGCATCGTCGGTTGGCCGGCCTTGGCTCTAGCTCTAGAGGAAGCAATCGATCGGATAGATCTTCAGATCCACGTTCAAGCGGCTAATCCGGGTCTGCGCCCGGAAGCCGTAGAATAGCCCAAGATTATCACTCCCCGAGTCGAGTTTTATTCCGGGGGTTAATTCATCCGGCGGGACCAGCAGCCCGATGTGGCGGTTGATGCCGGATATCTCGACTCGCCCGTCCCCCTCGCCGAAATGTCCCGCGAGCTGGGTCACCGTCACCTTCGGCAGCCCGCGGCGCTGATGGCAGACCTCCTCTTCCCATAGCTTGGTCTGCCGAACGAGAGGTTTGCCCGCGCCGTCGGGAACAACAATGTCTGAGAAGTTGGGGTGCAGCATTCCGAAGAAGCGACTCTCCTTGGCGTTTGCTGAAAGCCGGACGGTGAAGGAGAGCTCGCCCTTGGCCTCGCGCAAGTGCCGAAAAATTGGTGCATCAGGCTCAGCCGAGACCACCACGTCGATCCGGTGGCGGACACCGAGCTGTTGGGTTTCGCCGGCAGCCTTGCCCATCAGAGACGGCCCCGCGATGACGAGAGCCAATAAGCACCGAGCTGCTTGCCGTCCAAAGCACATGAAGACCTTGCAACCTGCGGGGTGACCGATCGGCGATAAATCTTGCTCGGTGAAGCCTTGATCCACCCCGAACAGAACCGCTGTGATTTCTAAACGAAAATGGCACCGGGACGAAGCCCCGGTGCCATCGTTTCGTGGATCAGGTTGGCTCCGGCCTTACGGCGCCAGCTTGATGTTGTTGCGGAAGATCAGGGCGTCGTTGGAGAGGTTCACGGCATCGCTGCCGGTCGCCATGATCACACGCAGGAACTGCAGGAACTTGGCAGTTTCGACGTTGCGCGAGTTCGAGACATAGAGCACGTCGCCATTCTTCATCATGACCTTGGTGGCCAGGAAGAAGCCACCCGGATCGCGGAAGTTCACGTTGAAGATGACCGGGATCGTCTCAGAGGTGTACTTGCTGACGTCGACGCCAAGCTGGGCAGCAACCTCACGCGGCTCGCGGCGATAGAGATAAACGGCTGCCGGATCGGCCTGGCCATCCAGGAGACCACCGGCCTTGCCCACGGCTTCGCCAAGGTTGATGCGCCATGCGTCGAAGTTGAACTCGCCGCTCTGACCGCTGGCACCGAACGCCAGGAACTTCTGCTGTTCGCGGTAGACGTAGATGCTGTCCTCAGGCCGAACATAGACGTTGTTCTCAGGCGCCATGACGAGATTCTCGAAAGGCACGGTTGCCCTACGCCCGCCGCGCTCCAGCATGACCCAGGTCTCGAAACCCTGGCCCTTGATGCCGCCAGCGCGGGTGATCGCGTCGAGCACCTTGTCCTTGGCACCCGCCGCACTCGCCGGATAACGCGCCGGCGCGTTGACCTCGCCGAGCACGCTGATGAGCTGTGTCCGCTGCGAGGACATCGCAACCACGACCTGAGGCTCAATGGCGCGGTTGGAGATCTTCTCAACGATAGAGCGCTGAATTTGTACCGCAGTGAGACCCGCCGCCTTGACCTGGCCGGCGTAGGGCACAGTGATGAAGCCGTCATTGTCGACCGACTGATCCGGGATGGTGACGAAGTTGCCCGGACGGACGCCGGCTTCTGCCGGGATGAACAAACCGCCTGCCGCGGCTTCGAAGATGGTGACGCTGACAACGTCGCCGATGCCGAACACAATGCTGGCGGGCGGACGGCGATCGGTGAACACTCCCGCGAGCCCCTTGGGCTCATGGGTGTGCAGGATCTTCACCGTGGCCGGGTTGAGCGGCACCAACTCGTACGCCGGTGCATTCTCGGTCTGGATCTTGTTGTTGACGTCGTCGGTTAACGGGCCGGAGCCAGGGTTGGTCGAACACGCCCCCAGCGCCAAAGCGACGGCCAGGAAAGCCGGCTTGAATAGATACGTTTTGGCAAAGGTATGCATGAATGGCCCCCGTAGTTCCAATTGCATCGATTGGTACGGCCTAGTGGGCAGTGCGACAAGGGTTCCCGGCCCCGAGCGAATGGTTAACGGCCCAATGAGTCCCCAACTGTTGCGTGCAAGCCACGGTTCGGAACCCCGCTAACCCTTTGTGACTGTTTGTTGACATCCTTTTGCCCGATGTACGGGCACCATGCCCAGGAAGAGACCTTCTCCAAAACCCCCGCCCTTCTGCTAGTAAAGCCGACAGCACCAATTTGATGGATTTCCGACGTGCCGATTCTGGCTTTGGCCCTTCTTGGATTGTTGTCGTCCTTATTTGGGGGACTTTCATCGCCTCCTGCTGCGGGCTCTGCCCCCTTGAGAGGTGATTGCGCCGTCGGGCCATCAGGATTGCACTCGGTCTGCACGTTTGCGGTGGCAAGCCCATCCTCGATCTGGAAATTCACCCGCACCCAAGGCCCCAAAGAGGGCGAGAGCTTCGCTTCCATTTCCAAGACAGCCGAGACGATGCAGTCTGACCCGGAGTTCGCCGGCCTGATCGTCCGCTGCGCTCCCAAGGGCAAGATCGACGTGTTGGTCGCCTTGATCCGGCCGTTCCCGCCACGGAGCCACCCGCGAGTGACGATCTCCTCAACTGGCGGCGGTACCCAGACGTTCGAGGCCAGCATGGCGGCGGCCGGCGCTGCCGTCCTATTACCCGACGAAGTTTCTGCGTTCGCGGCCGGTAAGTGGCAGACGACGCCCTCGCTTTCCGTGGTGGTGAAGGAAAGTGACACCGAAATCAAAGGCGTGGTGACCCTGAGCGGGCTTCGTGAAGCCTATAATTCTCTGGCGGCAAGTTGCGGCCAATAGACAAAATTTAGCCATACGACTTAAGGGTCTTTTTAGGGTGGGGAACCTAAGGTCCGGAGCACGGAGTGTTTCGGATGACCGAGCTTTTGATCTTCAGCTTTCTCGTGGGCGCAGTTCTGGGCCAACGCTTTCGCGTCCTGGTGCTCCTGCCGCTGACATTCGTCATGCTGCTCGCCGCGATCCCGGTCGGCTGGATGGCCAATCTGGGCTTCCTTGACGGCCTGAAGGGCGTGGCGTTCGCGGCTATCGCGCTCCAGGCCGGCTATCTCTTCGGCTCGGCCGCCCGCTTTGCTCTCGCCGCCGGTCGTGCCGCCCGCGTGTTTGCCCGTCCGCTCAAGACCGCCCGCTGACCTCTTTGGCGCATCAAGAGTCCGTCTGATCCCCCGCACGCGACGCTGCCTTAATGTGGGGTTGGGTTGGGTTGGGTTGGGGTTGGGAGCTGCGTTGGCTGCAGAGCTCTGTTTGAAAACTTGCCTCCGGCTTGTATGGTGGCCTGACCCTTTCAGGATTCCTTCCAGGCGCACGTTTGTCCTTCGCTTATTTTGCCCTCATCGTTTGCCTTGTTTCTGCATCCGCTCTCGACATTGCCGGCGCCAAATTCGGCGTACAGCTCGGGATGACGGCTACGGCCCTGGGGCTATTTGCAGCGGTCTTCAGCGCACGAAAGGCCGACTACGAGCACTATCTGCGTGCCACGGTCTGGGGCCGTTGGATCCTGATCGGCATTCCCCTTTGTATCGCGGCTCAGCTGGTGCCGCTGTGGCTGAGTTGGGCGCATCCGATCTGGGCGAGCAGCCACGATGCTCTGGCTGGCCTGTCGCTTGGGCCAGTGACGGCGGATCTCGGCCTCACCCTGAATGCGCTGTTTCAAGCCCTCGCAGCGATCTCGTTGCTCAGCGTGACCATCGTCGTGGTCCGTGACCGCAGCCGTGCCGAACTGGTGCTGTTCGTGCTGAGCGGGGTAACAGCGGTGTCGGCTCTGACCTTGGATTTGCGTCCGTTCTCATCCGCCCTTGCAACCGCCGTTCCTTCCGACCTGGCGACAACGATGGCCGGTCTTGGCGTCATGCTTAATATAGCCGTCATGCAGCTGGCCGCCGAGCGGGCCGAAACGCGCCACTCGGTCGTTCGATCGGTCGCCATCGGCCTTTGCGGCCTTGTGGGCGCTCTGGCCAGCGCGGTCGCGGTTTTTGGCTTGTCGGGGACGAACAGCGCGATCGCCGCGGCCTTTGGCCTCGTGTTGATGTTGCTGATCCTTGTCATTCGAAGGATCGACCTATCCCCGTTGGCCGCAGGCGCGCTGTCCTTAGCCGCGCTGGTCGGAGCGATCATTGTCCTGAGCTTCTTGTTCGAAAAGAATGCAGGGCCGATTCTTTTGCGGCTCGTCGCGGAGGTGGGGGCCGAAACCAGAGCCGCGCTGGAGCGAATGTTGGCCGACACCAGGTGGTTCGGTGCGGGGGCAGGCACATTTTCTGCCGTTGGCAGGATCTACCAAAGCGATTCCGGCGCGGCTTTGATGGCGCCCTCGACGGCTTTTGCCATCTTCGCGGATACCGGATGGATCGGTTTTTCCGCCGCGCTGCTGGCGGGCATGTTGGCTTTGGGCCGCTTGTTTTTGGGGGCTTTGCAGCGCGGCCGCGACTCGTTCTTCCCTGCGGCGGCCGCGGCCTGCCTTGTCTTCGCGCTGGTTGAGGGCTTCGCCGGTTCAGGACTGCTGCATCCGGCAGCAATCCTTTGCCTGTCAACGATCATGGGACTCGGCTTGTCCCAAAGCATCACCCAGTCCCCACGCGGCACGGGTCATTAGTCGTTCGTCGTTAGACGTCGCGATCAGCCAGTGACGCCCAGTAGGTCGGGTTCTTGGGCATTTGGATGCGGACCCACCGATAGGACTTTTTCGACCAGGGCAGGATGTGCCCGGTGAGGTTATCCAGCACGAGATCGCCGGCGAACGTGCGCACCACGACCACAAGATGATGCTCACCCCAGGTCGTCACGACCTCGCTGAGCAACACCGATCGCGCCGGGAAGCCCTTGGCAATCAGATCGTGGCGTTTTGTCACGGCGTAGTCGTTGCAGTCGCCGCTGGTGGGATGCAGCAGCCACTTCTCGCCGCGCAGCCCCTCCAAATTAGGCTCGGGTCGGATCGCGCTGTTGACCCGCCGATTGACCTCCTGAAGCTGGGCCATGCGCTCGGCCGTGAGCTTGAGACGTCCGCCCCTGAACACGATTTGCTGCGGTCGCGGCTTACACTCGCCCTCGTACTTCAGGCAAAAGAGCGTGAAAGCCATCGGCGCCAGGGTCGGCTGGTCGAACTTGATGTACTGGATGGCGCCGCGCAACGCCGACGGCGCACCGACAAAGGCGGCCTCGGCCTTGTGTTGAGCCGCCCCAGCCAACAGAGCGGCGGCAATCGCCAGGAACTTTAAAGTCTTGCGCATGTCGCGCTCCCCATTTCTTGTTGGGGAAACGCTACGGGACACGTCTTGAAATCCGGCTCAAAAGCCGAGCGATCCTTTAATCAAAACCGCTGCGACTCCGTCAGAAACAATTAAGAATACCGATGCGTAACTTGTTCTGCTATGAGCGACCATGCCCTCCATTCATGACGCCAGACCCGATTCGACCAGCTGATGGGCCTTTCCAAGCGTTTTCGTAAGAACGTCAAGCCGCGGCTCCCCGACGGCGTGAGGATCTATGCCATCGGCGATGTGCATGGACGCGCCGACCTGCTTCAGTCGCTCTTAACTGTCATCGACGCCGACCTTGCCCGCTCCGCTCCCGAACGAGCGATTCAGGTCTTTCTTGGCGACTACGTCGACAGGGGCCCGGACTCGCGCGCTGTGATTGATCTCCTGATCGAGCGCTCGAAGTCGCATGAGACAGTGTGCCTCAAGGGCAATCACGAGGTGTTCCTGCTCGAGGTCCTCAAGGACCCGGCGCGCCTGGAGGAATGGCGTCGCTACGGAGGCCTGCTGACCCTTGTTTCATACGGCATCAACCCGACGATGAATCCGACGCCGGAGCAGCAGATTGAATTGATCGAAGGGTTGAGGCAGGCGCTTCCGCGGGAGCATCTTTCGTTTCTTCAGCAGCTCCGCCCGTCCTTCGCGTGTGGCGACTTCTTCTTTGTGCACGCCGGCGTCAAGCCGGGCGTAGCCCTGGAACGTCAGAAGGAGGAGGATCTGCTCTGGATCCGCGAGGAATTCCTCGAGTCCGAAAGACGCTTCGGCAAATATATCGTCCACGGCCATACCCCGGTCAGCGTCCCGGATATCCGCTCAAACCGGATCAATATCGACACCGGCGCTTACGCGACCGGCAACTTGACCTTGCTCACGATCCAGGGCGATAGTCTGCTCGCAATTTAGGACTTTTGCAGAGTTGCTGGCCAACTCCTGCGCCCTTCCACACGGGCATCGAAATTCATCATGAGCCGCATGACCTTGCTTCGCATCATTGGCGCCTGCATCGCAGTGATGTTGCTGCTTTACGCAGCATTGGGGTTTTACGGCGATCTCACGCGGTCGAACTTTCGGGCGAGCGATTTGTTCTTGGGCGAGTTTCCGCCCGAGAAGGTCAACGTAGCCGCTTCGGGCGTTCTGGCGCCCCTTTCGTTCGACGGCGACTTGCTGGCGAATTATGCGGCGGCCAAAGCCGCGGATTTTCTTCACCGTCCTGCAGCCGATGTGAACAGCAGGGCCGCCGAGAACAAGGCTGCCCAGGATGCCGTTGTTGCGGCTCTGAAAGTATCGCCCATCCGGCCCGCGCTTTGGCTGACGCTCGGCACGCTGAAGACGCAGGCGGGTGAGCTGGCGACGCCTGCAGTGAAAATGTCTTACCTGGCCGGCGCGGTGCCGATCGCCGTCGCCTTCGCACGGCTCCAAACCGTCACATCGAACGCGGCAGCAGCCGACGAAGAGATCAAGCTGCTGGCGCAATCGGACGTCCGCGCGGCGCTTGCCAACCGCTCTCGCTACGAGCAGCTCCTGATCGCTGCCTACCTGCAGGCCACGCCGCAAGGCAAGTCGCTGCTTCTGGAGACCACGCAGGGGACCGATCCCAAGTTCAATCAGATTTTGCGGCGGTACTGAAGTTCGAGCGCGAGTTAGCCTGCTGGCTTGCAGTCAATTTTTCAGCGCGTCGCTTTTGGTGCGATCGGCACGAAATCCCGCTCACGGCGCGGTTGATCCGGTCGCCCCTGGTAGACGAACATGCCCTTCTTGGTCGAGACGATGTCGCCGCGCTGCAGGCTGTCGTCGTTGAGGAGGCGTTCGGTCGCGACAAGGTCCGGATCCTCCGGGACCGGTTTATAGAGCTCTGGATGGTCCCGCCGCTCGCGCGAGAGCTCCTTGGCTCGTCGCCGCGCATCTTCGATACGCTGACGCCACTCGTCACGGCTGACTTCCGGCTCGCTTGGTGGAAGATAGTCGCTGACCGAGGGCTCCGGTTCGGTCTGCGCAAAACACGAGGGCGGATTGGCGAGACCGAAGTCGATTGCACCGGCAACGGTCAGGACCACTCCGGCCAGCTGCCCAAGCCGCCTGGCATGAGCTAGAAAGGTGTGAGGTCGCGCGGTTGGCACGCTGTAACTCCAGGGCAGAGCGAGAAGAACGAGCAAGGGCCGGAAACTTCTCGTCCATTCCCTTCAATCTATACGTTTGCCGATTGCACGAAAGCCAAATCGCGGGCAAGCTTCGTGCTTTAGCTCGCGAGGATATTGACCAGTGGTCCGCAACGTTACTTTCCTGGTTCTGGTGATCTTTTTAGGCACTCACTTTGCGACAGCAGGCCAGATCGAATACCCGCAAGTGATCCATACGCAATACGAAGCCGTCGATCAGAAGACCGGGGGTCACTTCGTGCTGTGGTCGGAGCGGGAAAAGATCTTCTATGGCCTGGACCAGAAGCTTTTCCCGGGAGCTCGGTTTGTCGACATCACCCAGGTAACCCCAAGCGTGGGTTCGATCACACTGACCTATGTCGAGGTGCGGACCGTCAGCAGCACGACGTCGGACTATCTGTATCTGGCAGGAAATGTCCGCTTTCGCGTCAGTGGGATGGCGCTCAAATCCAGCAACTTCCCCGCCGGCGGCGGAATGACACCCAACGTACAGTAGCCAGACTAACGCCTGCTCGACCCACTAGTCCGCGTTCTGTTGCCGTAATAGGGGCGCGCGCGCCCTCCACTGACCAGAGGCGGCTGAATCTGGCTCGGAATATTCCGCGTAGCCGTGCTCGGCGCGGGCTGCGAGGGATTGACGATAATTACATTTCGATCGGGGGTCGATGGATCATTGACCCCCTGGGCCCGAGCGCTGAGGGCCCACGTGCTTGCCGTCACAAGAAGCGTAAACGCGGTCAGGACTAATCGTTTCATAAGATGTCTCCCAAGCGAGAACATCGGGAGGCGATCACCGTTCCTTCACGGTTGCTTGGGTCGTCATTGCCGAGGCACGGCGATCAACTTGCCGTCTCTCCAGACCCCCTGAGCCGCCATCCCGCTCGGCAGCTTGCCCGGCGCCAGGTTTCGGGTGGCTGTGGGTCGTGAGGCGCTCTGGGCCGTTTGGGTTTTCTTCGTAGGGGTGGTCACGATGCTGGTGCTCGTCAAATTGGCTTTGTCCTTGGTCCCTTGTGCAAAAGAAGGTTGCACCAGGAGAGCCACAAACGTGAGTGCTATGAAACCGTCGCGCATGATCAAAATACCGGAAAGAGGAGCTCGTCGAACTGTCACAGCTTTCTGCCCAAAAGCAAGCCCCCGAAGCTGTTCGACCATGGGCTCTTGCAAGGCTGGCGATCAGAGCGGCTTTCGCCGAGATAGGATTTTGACGCGGAAAAGCCTAGCGAAACAGCCTGTTCCGGGTTACTTGATCGGCCTTGATGACCGACCCCAGCGACACCGCCGCCGGCGCGCCAAATATGCACGCGATCAAGGCCGGGTTTGTGCGTCTCCTGTCCGGGCGGATTCGCGACATATCCAGCGACCCCCGGCAGATCCGCGAAATCGTATACGAGCTGGCTCGCATCAAGCTTCTGGAACAATTAACGCATGGCGACGCACGGGAGTCCCGCGAGCTCCAGCAAGTGCTTGAGCGCGCCATCCGGGAGGTTGAGCTTTCATTTGACCGTAGCGAGCGCGACGCGCTGTCCAAAGCGCCGGAGTTGGCGCTAGACGTCGCTTCGCATCAGTCGCCACCCAGTCCCCCGGCTCCTCAGCCCGTTCCGCATCTGGCGCCCGTTCCGCCCTCGCCGCCCGTCCCGAAGCCTGCGGAAACAGGGCGCGGTTCTGTCGCACCGCCAAGCCCGCCCGACCAATCTCGGCGAAGCGGCATCCTCAACTCCCTCATCCGATTAGCCGCCATCCTGGTCGTCATTGCCGGTGCCAGCGCGGCGGTTACTTATTGGCCGCGGTTGAGGACACAATCCCTCGCATTGTGGCAGTCCGCGACGCTGTCCAAGCGCACCTCCACAAGCCCCGAGCCTCACCCCACCGGGGCTGTGACTCCATCGAGCGGTGAGAGCGTCGAACGGACACCGGATCAACCGAAGGAGCCGGTGACGCCTGCGCAACCCTCGATGCCGTTGCCAACGACCTTCGGCGTCTACGCCCTGAGCCAGGGCCAGCTCCAGGAGCTCAAGCCGGTCCCCGGGAAGATTCCGGATCGTCGTGTCGCGATCTCAGCAGCAATCACCACACCGAGCGCGACGACCCTGACAAGCGGAGATGTCAGCTTCATTGTTTTCAGGCCCGACGGTGGTGTCGATGCAACCGGGACCGAGGTTCGAGTAGTCGCAAAAGTCTCCCGAGCGATGGGCGTCGATGCAACCGGGAAAGCGGCCATGGTCTCTGCCGGCGACACCTGGGTCATCCGCAGCATGTCCTTCCCTTACAAAGTAGGTCCGGTCGAGGATCAGCCGAGAATGCTATCGCTGCAGCCGGAGCAGGACGGCTTTACGCTTTCGCCGGGTCGCTACGTCGTGGTCGTCAAAGGTATGGGCTATGACTTCACGGTGGCCGGGACGCCGACTGATCCCAATCAATGCGTCGAACGCATCAATGCAACGAACGGCGCATTCTACTCCCCCTGCCCGCCGCGACGCTAAAGTGGCGCGACCCGTTCCGTTTATTTCTTGGCCTTGGCGTCTTTAGGCGCATCCGCGGGCGCATCATCGACCTTGCCGTTGTTCGTGACGCATTTGCTGAAATAATCGCGCCGCTCCTTGGCTGTCCCTGCGCTGCCGGCAGCGGGATTGCCGATTTGCTTTGGAGGAAAGGCCTTGGCCAAAGCTGCGTCGCATGCACGCGCTACTTCTACAGTGACGGCCGACGCCGTTACTGGCGCGCCAATAGCCAAAACAAATGCCAATCCCATAGACCTTTGCAAATTTCTGGAGATCACCTGGCTCGCTCCTTCAATCCGTCCGAGAACGCTGGACGGGACCATATCAAAACCGGCAGAAGAGCCAAACGGCAAAGCGGCGCCCGAATTGTCCCGTGGCAAAGCTGTTCAGCGAGAGATTATGCTTTTCGGACCGAGATATCCATCGTGCCCAAACCTGCTGCGTTTAGCAGACGGAAGGGTGCCGAGCCAAACCCTCGATCCTAGCTATTGAGCTGCGGCGGCTTCAGGTTCGGAAAGCGCGTGAGCATCGCGGTCCTGATAAACCTCAGATGAGCGATGGTGTTTGCCAATTCCTTGAGCCGCCGCTGGCCGTTGGAGATGTCGGCGGCAAAGAGATCTTGATGATGACTGTCGATCGGCTCCCGTTCGAGATATTCATCGGTGCCGTTTCCGAAAGTGACGGATGCACGCGCGAGTGCGTCATCAACACGTCGTCCGAGGCCGACCTGCTCCCTCTCCGCATCGCGCAATGCCGTATCGATCGCGACCATGACGGCATCGATTCGAACGCGGTCCGTCTCCGCATCGCGCTCGATGGTACGGGCCTTGAAGCCTTTGTCCTCACGGCGGGAGCTGAGAAAATTGTGTGCGCGCGCTCTCAGGAACAGCTGAAACATTTGGGCCATCCCACGTTCGAGATTTGGACCGCTAACATCGGTCAGACATAGTTAACAAAGCTTGAATCTTGTGGCTGCTCCGCCTGGCTTTGTACGATCCACGCCCGCCAGGCTCCTTCGTGTTTCGAATAAAGCTCAAGCCATCGAGCTTCGTGCGCCGCGGCGGCCCCATCGCCCGGACCGATTTGAACCGTCTCTCCCGATGTGATGTCCAGCGCTTCGAACTCCGCCGTTTCCGGAAGCGACAGCCCTATCAGCACCCGCTTCCCTTGCGCATCAACGAAATACCTGCGGGGCGCGTTGTGCCTTTCAGTCATTCGAATGAGCCTCGTCCATGATCCAAGGACCTGGAAGATCTTTCAGGTGTCGATCATAGGCGCGAACGAAAACCATCAAAATAACGATGCAAATTATCGCGCCCAGCAATGCAATCAGATACGTCATTTACGCCTACTCTAACGCGGGGCCACGGAAAAATCGGGGCGGCTAAGCTTCCGCCGTGAATCGAGATGTTCTAGGTGGCATTGGCTAGGCTCTCAAGAATTGCGACAAGTTAACCTAACCGCACATGGTTATTTCGATAATGCTACAGAGATCGCTCGGCAAACAGGCCAGGCGCGAAATACCATCATTAGGAGGGCGACCGACTTCGTCCCGCCCCTGTTGCGGGAGTATAGGGCGCATAGAGACGATATCTTGCCGATCGCTTGCGTGAGCGCCACGCCCTCGCACCATAGCCGCAAGCAAAACCGCCCGCGAAGATCGAACCCAAAACCACAATTGCCAACATTTGAACGTCCCATTTTTTCGGCGCGTTCCTCCCATTGCATTTCATCTTGTCGTTGTGACGACTTCAAGATCGGCACCGCTGAAAGTTTTGCCAGGCGATGACGAAATTTGTGCAAGGAGCTGATTGAAGTTTGGTCGTTGCCGGACAGCCGCGGGCCAGGGAATGACAAAACGTCTCACTGATTGAAGTTGGATCCGGCCGGATGTTAATCGGGGTTCACGCAGTCCATGCAGCCTTCAGAACCGGCGCCCGACAATTCGGCTTCCAGCCATTCAAAGCGCGGTAACGGCCGCCGCTGATCAGCATTGACACCTCCGTGATAGTACGGAGCGACAAAGCCGGATTAGACGCGTTAAGGTTGAGCGGTTAGCTTAATCCGCGTTGTTTGTTGCGAATTCTCACTAATCACTTATCCCATCGTCTCACCGGGCTCCCCCAAGCTCGGCCCCACCCAAGCAAAGCCGTCGAGCGACATGGGTCCGCTTGGCGGCTTTGTCCTTGTCGCGACGAGAGGATGATTTCGGTTATGGCGCGCAAGCCCTGGTCGTTCAAGGAAGACCGCCGGCTGATGGAGTTGGCTAAGTCTTCGGCTTCATTGGAGGAGGCGGCGAAACAGCTCGGACGATCGCCCGATGCGATCAAGCGCATGGCCCTGCGCCTTGGTCTTTCGTTGAAAACGAAGGCGAGAAAAAAGGCCTAAGCGAGCGTGCGGCGGCGTTCCGCCAACGACGTCATGATGGCCGCGGGCGCGCGATCGCCGGTTCTGACGAAGAACGAATGCGTCGTGTTGCTGATCGGAGTAGAGCAAGGACCTCAAGGCAAGGTGAGGTCGCCGTCCGCCCCGAAGGCTCGACTCCGGCTACATGAAATAGATGCGCTCTAGCCCGGTTCGCCAGGGAACCGAACCAGCGCGCTCGCGTTGACTCCAACTTCATCGCGAGGTCTGGCCGTGGCCCATCTTGCCATTTCCGTCATTCTGGTCTGGTTGGCTATCAATATCGCCTTCGTGGTCTTGCGCTTGCGAGCCACCCGGCCACAGCATGGTGGCAGCCCTCGGCAGGCTTCCATCGCGCCCTACACTCCCGCACCCGCTTCCCTCCGCCATCGAATGGGCCGCCAGAACTTGGGAGCGGAAGGTTAAGTAGCATTTTCGATAGGGTCCCCCGGTCCGGGGGCAGACGGGTCCCTCGCCTGCCCACCCCCAAAGGCCGGTTCCACATGCCTCGCCCGCGCATTAAACCCTATCTTAGCGGGTCCTGATTAGGATCGGCCGACGCTTCCCTCTGTTCCGCCGGGCCGAATGAGATTGCAGCGACCGACTTTCGTATTTGCGGCGTTCGTGCTCGCGAGCGCGGCCGCGTTCGGCGTGGCTGGCCACTTTGCGGCAACTTCGTTCATTCGGTACCAGCAGGCCCACCAGCTCGACGAATTGACCGAGGTGGTTCTGCGTCGCGCCGAATTTGCGGTCGACTTTGCCGGCGCGAGCCTGGGCGAACTCGCGCGGCGCGATCTTGCCGATTGTGGGCCCGCGACGCTGCAGGCGATCCGGCTCCACGTCTACCAACGTTCCGCAATCAAGGATGTGCGCCTCGTCAACCCAGATGGCTCGGTGATCTGTTCGGCCTATTCCGAAACGCTGGAATTCGACAAGGGATGGATCGACCGCCGCGATATGCTTCCCTCGCACGACAAGAACCTTTCGCTCTTCCGTGTTGAGCAATTCGGCGGCGATGCTCTGGGCGTGCTCAAAGACATCAACGGCAATGCCGCATTGGTCGCCATTCTTGGCGTCAACGCCAGCCTGTTCGACATCATGCCCGCCGAGTTGCGCGCCCACAGCGAAGTGATCCTCGCGTTGAGCAACGGCGAGAAACTTGGCGAATTCCTGCTCGATCCCGACAAAGCCTTGCAGGCCCCGATCGATCTCGACAAAAATTCAGCTCGATTCCCACTCCATGCGACCATTCGCCTCGAACGCGGCATCCTCTCGACGTGGAACAACGAGGCTTACTGGCCGACGCTGGCCGTAGCATTTGCAATCGGCGCCCTTTTCGGCGGGCTTTTCGCGCGGAGCCGCCGCATGGAAGGGCCCGTCGCCGATCTCGACCGCGGGCTGGCCGCGAACGAATTCAAGCCGTACTACCAGCCCATCTTCGAGCTCAAGACCGGTCGGATCAAAGGCTGCGAGGTGTTGGCTCGGTGGCTCCTCAAAGACGGATCGGTCGTGCCTCCGATGAACTTCATCCCGCTCGCGGAATCCAGCGGCCGCATCCAGGTCATGACCTGGCAGATCCTGCGATCAGCGCTGTCGGATCTGCAGCCGCTGTTGAAAGCGAACAAGGATTTTAAGCTCTCCCTCAACGTCGTACCAAAGCATCTCTTGAGTGCGGGCTTCATTGAAACGCTCCGCCGCACGGTCATGGCGGCGCAAGTCTCCGCGCGCCAGATCGTCATCGAGGTGACCGAGCGCGACGAGCTCGACGACCTCGCACGCGCCGCAGCCGTAGTCAGCGAATTGCGGGACTACGGGTTTCGCGTCGCCATCGATGACGTCGGCGTCGGTCATAGCGGGCTATCCCGGCTCAAGGGCCTGGGCGCCAATACAATCAAGATCGACAAATTTTTCGTCGACACGATCACCGTGGACGCATCGACTGCCACGATCGTGGAGATGCTGGTCGCACTTGCGAAGGACCTCCAAATGACGGTGGTCGCGGAAGGCATCGAGACGGAGGAGCAGGTCCGGGCGCTTATTTCATCCGGCGTAGAGGAGGGGCAGGGCTATCTGGTCTCCGCCCCACTGCCCTTCCCTCGATTCAACGAGTTGGTCGAGTCACGCTGCTTGGCGCAGAGCGCTAAATTGCCGACCGACGCGGCGTTGGTGGCCTGAAAGGATTGAGCCGTTAACCCGAGACGGCAAACGCGCCGCGCCCCTTGCTCAATCAGCCTTAACGATACTCTCATCTTTCAACGCGGCCTGGCTCCGGTCCGGCTATGGTCGTCCAATGCGCCGCAACCACCTTATCGCAGCCGCAGGCGTCTGCTTCGCGCTCATCGTCTATGCCACGCTTGCGAGACTGGCGGGGAGACCCGTGCTTATTGGCCATCACGACGCTTATTGGGTCGTCGTGATCGAGCGCTTCAGCGCCTACGGGTTGCTGGGATTTCTCTTGTCCTTCCTGTTGCCCGGTCGGCTCACCCTCGCATGCTCGCTTGTCGTGGCGGTCGCAATGGGGCTGGAAATTCTGCAAGCAATGACGCCCGATCGTGATCCGGGTTTCCTGGACGTGCTGCAAAAAGCAGCAGGCGGGACCGTCGGGGTCCTCCTCGCTCAAACAATCCTGGCCTTCTTACCGAGGCCGCCCTCCTGAGCAGATGCATGGCCTGCACGTCTGCATCGGGGAAGTGACCGTCCTTATTTTATCATTTGTCCGCGTAGTTCACCGCCCGGGTTCGCGGCCGTATGAATGTTGGCATACCATTTCCCAGCCAGCAGGTCCGCAGCCTGAGCTTCGGTGAGCGTTGCGCTCCCCTGAATCGGGCTTTGGACCGTCTTGAACGGCAGCACGATGCCGGCGTTCTTGCCGGCCTCCACGGGGCCATGGAAATGTGCCCCCATGGCTGGCCCGGTCAAGCCGGCGAAGCTGACTGTGTAGGTCAGGGTTTTCGCCTCCGTATCGTAGGTCGCCTCGGCCTTGCCTGTTCCAGGCGAGTTGTTCGGAGGCACTTCATTGCTGCCTTTTAAATCGGCCTGCAACTTCACGAGCTCTGCATTTGCCGTTGCGGCTGTCATGATGATCAGCGCACCCAGCATCGCCGCTGCCAACAGTGTCGCGTAGCCTCGATCGCTGTCGTTCCTCATGGCATCCTCCTGCAGGCTCTACGGCCCGCTGCGGTTAAACCCCGGCCAGCAATGAAAATTCCGGATGGAGATTTATGCCTGATTCGGAACAACTATCGCGAGAATCTCGGCTCCTTATACCCGGAGCCTGATGGATTGCGTGCGGGAGCTAAGCCGAGCGGCGCCGGCCCAGGAACTGGTTCGGCGTCAGGAGTTCTGCCATCTGCCGATGGGTGGCCTGGAGCGCCTCGATGGCGCCGTCCAGATCAAAATCGGCGTCCCGGACAGAGGCGAAATATTTGGCCGTCAGCGCCAGATCGAGCTTGACGCGGGTTGCGCCGTCGCGGCTTTTGCGGCGGTCAAGTGACAAATGGATGGCCCGCATTCGTGCCTCGGCAGACGTGCAGCCGCTAAGCTCGGCGAGTTCGTCATAGGTCATCCAGATCTGTGCCATGTTTCAGTCACTCCTTTACTCGGCATCAGCTTAATTTTGGTTCTTAAAGCTTCGGTTGCCGCGATGCGCGCGCCCACCGTTTCGCAGCGATAGGGTCAATGCGAGCTAAACGAAGAAGGACGATCGTGCCGAGCCGCCGGTGGGTTGCATACAGCGAAGATCAATCTATGCTCACCAGATCGATCAACTATTGAACTGAGGCAATCGCATTGGGACAGGTCACTTCGGAAGCCCTCTCCTTGATTGATGTCGTCTCCCGTGGCGCCACGCGGCATGTCCTCGCCTTCCGCAAACGTCCCGCATGGCTGACGCTTGCGGTGCTCGTGCCGGGTGCCGATTTGGTGCTGGCCGCGGCGCATGGATGATCGTTGATTTCACCTCGAGGTAAGCAGACATGACCGACCGACCGACTGTCCTCGTTACGGGAGGCGCGGGCTATATCGGCTCGCATGCCTGTCGCGCCCTGACCGCCGCCGGCTATCAGCCCGTCGTTTATGACAATCTGTCGACAGGTCATCGCGGCTTCGTCGCCGGCCCGCTGGTAACAGGCGATCTGCTCGACGGCGGCACGCTGGCGCGCGCCTTCGCCGAGCACAAAATCACGGCGGTCATGCATTTCGCGGCGGCGAGTCTCGTCGGCGAGTCCATGACCGACCCGCAAAAGTACTACATCAACAATGTGCAGGGCACGCTGTCGCTATTGCAGGCGATGCGCAATGCGGGCTGCCATCGTATCGTGTTCTCCTCGACCGGCGCCGTCTACGGCAATGCCGATTCCAAGGAACTGCCGGAAGACTTCCCCTGCGCGCCGATCAACCCCTATGGCGCATCGAAGTGGATGATCGAGCGCATGCTCGCCGATTACCGCGCCGCTTACGGCTTCGGCGCGTTCTGCCTGCGCTATTTCAATGCCAGCGGCGCCGATCCTGCCGGCGGCATCGGCGAATTGCGTGACAATGAAACCCATCTCATTCCGCGCGCCATGATGGCATTACAGGGCCATGTCGATTTTGCCGTGTTCGGTCAGGACTACGACACGCCCGATGGCACCGCGATCCGCGACTACATCCACGTCACCGACCTCGCCGCAGCGCATGTCGCGGCGCTGAAGCTGCTGGAACAAGGGCATGCCGGCGGCAGCTTCAATCTAGGCACCGGCTCCGGCTTTTCGGTACGGGAGATCCTGACCGCCATCAGGCACGAGACCGGGCGCGAGGTGCCCCACGCCGTCAAACCGCGCCGCGCCGGCGATCCCACCTATCTGGTCGCCGATCCCTCCGCAGCGCGAAAAGCGCTGAATTTCGTGCCGCGATATTCGGATCTGCCGACTGTAATCCGCACCGCCTGGGCCTGGCACCAGAGGGCTCATCCGCTTAAGCAGCCCTGACAACATCCTCGAAGTCGATCAGGCGGGATAAGACGTGGCCTTATGGTCTATTCCGTTCTGAGCCGAGCGATCCCGGCGCAAACGGATGGCGCGATCGCGAACGGCCGTCGAGCCCCTTGGGCAGCTTGTCGGCGTTGAGCTTCACGACCGCACCTCGGGCGTCAACGGCCGGCACCTCGTCCTGGCTGTAGATGAGCGTCGCCTCGAAGGTCACATCGGGGGCCTGCTCGGCCGTTCCGGAACAGGTCGCCATCGCACCGCTGCACACGCCCGAGAGCTTGACCTCGACCTCGTCGAGCCCGAACACGGTCGGCGGCCCCTCGGCATGACGCCGCGTGGTCAGAACCGCCGTGAAGCGCTGCTCGTCAATTCGGTAAGAGCCTCCATAAGTGAAGAAGCTGTCGCTGCCGGAGATTCGTCCCTCCGCCAGATGCACGACGCCCGTGCCCTGACCGCGCGGGGTCCTGAACCAGGCCGCATATTTGCCGTCTCTCAGCATGAAAACATCCACCGTAAAACTCCAACGTATTTGCAACCAACTCTGGGGCGCGACAATGACCCGCGCGGGGAGCATTCCGCCACGGTTAACGCCCTGCAAAATCAACCCGTCAATTTGACGCCGAGGCGCAGCGACGCGGGCGCACGCTTCCCGTGCGGCGGGCAAGAAAGCTGGAGCTGGACCTCGTTGCATACCGCGCTAAAAACGATCGGCGTGCCGACCTCGTTTGGCAGCACGCATATAACCGCTATCAACTCCAGCCAGCTCGTGACAGCTAGCCTGTCACGCGGGAGGAAGTGGTCGAGATCGCCGCCGGTCAGCAGGCGACGCCGTATCAGAAGACCGAGGCTACGCTCGCGCCCATCATAGATATGGAGAGCCACCCGGTTGAGGCCGTCCCAGCCGAATGAAATTATCCATCCAGCTTGCCGGCGCACTGTCTTCTCGGGTCGCCGGCTTGAACCTCTTCCTGATAGAGTGCACCAATATCAAAGAGTGATTCCGGTCACACTTGCCTGGGCGTTTCGCTGCTAAGCATCGGGCCTGGATGGGGACCGGCAAATATTGGTCGAATTGGATGAGAATTGCCATGAAAAGCCTGATCGGCGCTGTTGTCGGCACATGCTGTCTTGCTGCTCCGGCTTTGGCGGAGAGCCCGACCGCCATCGTCGAGGACGTGCAAGGCAAGGTCGACGGTGTCGCGTTCATGGATTATGTGGTGCCGGGCAAGATCATCAAGCTGGGGCCCAAGGCAACCATTACGCTCAGCTATCTCAAATCGTGCCAGCGCGAGACCATCAGCGAAGGCGTCGTCATGGTCGGCACCGAGCAGAGCACCGTGCAACTCGGCGAGGTCAAGCGGGAAAAGGTCCCCTGCGATACCAACGCGGCAAAACTGTCGGAGCGCGAGGCGAACCAGAGTGCCGCGACGACCTTCCGCACCATGCGGTCGGACGCCAAGGGCAGCGCTCCGGCCAAGCTGCCGACGCTCTACGGTGTCGCGCCGTTGGTGCAGGCCAAGAGCGGCAGCACCCTGGTGATCGAGCGCACCGATGGCAAGGAGCCCACGATCAGCGTGCCGCTCAAGAGCGAGACCATGGTCGGAGGCAAGTTCTATGACTTCGCCAAGGCCGGGAAGTCGCTGACGCCGGGCGGCAGCTATCTCGCCATCCTCGGCACCAAGCGTTACGCCTTCCAGGTCGATCCCAGCGCCACGTCGTCGCCGACGCCGATCGTGGGACGCCTGCTGCGGCTCGAATAGGCAGCTAGCGACGGGGCGATGCGGCGGATCGGCAGACGGGACATCGTTGCAGCGATCCTGATTGCGCTTCTTGCAGGCGCCGTCGTCACGTCTCCGCCGTTCCAGACGCTGCAGGGCCTGTCGCTCGACATCCTCACGGCACTGCGCGGCAAGCTCGTCGGCGACCACCGCGATCCCGCGACATCACCGGTCGTCGTCGTGGCCATCGACGGCGAGACCTACGACACTCCGCCGTTTCAGGGGTCGCCGACGCTGACCTGGACGCGCGAGATCGGCCGGGTGCTCGGCAGCATTGCCGACGGCGGCGCCAAGGTGATCGGTTTCGATGTCATCTTTCCGAGCTCGATCGAGCGGTCGGAGATTCCCTTTGGCGATGCGCCGCTTGGCGCGCGATTGAAGGGATTCGACCGAGACTATCTCATCGCCTTGCGGAAACTCTCTAGTGACGGCAAGCTGGTGCTGGGCGAGGTCCTCAGCAGCGATCATCCGGACCGCGCACAGCAATTGGCTGTGGGGAATAACGTCCGCGGCCTCAACGTCTATACCGACACCGACCATGTAATCCGGCGAATGCCGCTGAGTTTTCCTGTCGGCGACATGCCAGCTCCCGCAATGGCCGTCGAACTCGCCACCCGCGCGCTCGGCGCAAAACCGCAGACCGCGCCTTCTGGCGTGACTGCTTTGTCCGGGTATACGATCCCGAGCGCGGTGCCGAACACGCTAACGCTCAATTTCCGAGGACTCGGCCGCGACGTGCCGACATATTCGTTCGCAGACCTGCACGCCTGCGTCGAGAAGAACGACCGCGACTTCTTCCGCCGCGCCTTCGGTGGCAAGATTGTGGTGCTCGGCACGATCCTCAATGTCGATGACCGCAAGATCACCTCGATGCGTCTTTCCGGCGGCTATGACGGAACGCCGGCCGCAAGATGCGCCCTGCCCGCACCGGCAACCACTGAACAAAAAGCCCGCAGCGACATCGCCGGTGTCTTCGTGCATGCCAACGCGGTGCGAAATCTGATCGAACGCGATGCGGTGACCGAGCTCGGCTTTCCACTGCGGAGCATTCTCACGATCGTGTTCGCAGCGATCGTGGCCTGCGCGGCCTGCGTGCTCGCACCGGGTGGCGCACTAATCGCCTGGTTCGTCCTCACCGCCGTTTACGCCGCTGCAGCCGTCGCCGCTTTCGTACACGCGTTGGCGCTACCATTGGCCGAGCCCGCGCTCGCGAGCCTTGCCGCGCTCGCGATGATGATTGGCTACCGTTTCATGCTGGCCGATCGCGACGAGCGTTTCCTGCGCAAGAGCTTTGCGTTCTATCTCGCCCCCGAAGTGATCGACACTATGGTTGCGTCCGGCAAGATGCCGGTGCTCGGCGGCGAAATGCGCAACGTCACCATGTTCTTCTCCGACCTGAGTGGCTTTTCCTCCATCGCCGAGACGATGACGCCGGGCGAACTGGTGACGCTGATGAACGAATATCTGTCGGCCATGACCGACATCATCGAGAGCCATGGCGGCTATGTCGACAAATATATCGGCGATTCCATTGTCGCCATGTTCGGCGCGCCCGCCGACGATCCCGCGCATGCGCGCCACGCCGTCCATGCCGCGCTGAAATGTCACGCAAAGCTGGCGGAGCTCAACGCCGGCAGCGCCGCTTTCGCCGGCCGCGGCCTGTCGCACCGCATCGGGCTCAACAGCGGCGAGGCTGTCGTCGGCAATATCGGCTCCCGCCGCCGCTTCAACTACACCGTGATGAGCGACACCGTGAACGTCGCCTCGCGGCTCGAAGGCGCCAACAAATATTATGGCACCGCAATCATGGCTTCAGAAACGACTGTCGCGCAGACAGGCAATACTTTCACCTGGCGCGAGCTCGACGCCATCAAAGTGATAGGACGCGGCGAGGCGATCAAGGTGTTCGAGCCCCTCGCGGAGAAGGGCACGGAGAGTGCCGGGCAGACGAAGGTTGCCGCCGCGTATGCGGAAGGGCTGGCGTGCTGGCGGGCAAGGGAGTTTGCGAAGGCGGCTGATGCGTTCGGGCGAATGGCGGAAATGGATCCGGCGTCAGCGCTTTTTGGCAAGCGCGCGACTGCGCTCGCTACAAATCCACCGGGGTCGGATTGGACGCCGGTGAACATCCTAGAAGGAAAGTAGCGCAGCGTCCCACCGCTTTTCGGGTCCACTCCCCGCTAGAACGGCAACCCCACGTAATTCTCCGCCAGCAGACGCTGCGCCGTCTCGGACGACAGCAGATATTCCAGCTCCGTCTGCTGAAGCCTCTCTTCATACTCGGAACGGTCGGGGAAGCGATGCAGCAGCATCGTCATCCACCACGAAAAGCGTTGCGCCTTCCAGATCCGCGCCAGCGCCTTGGCGGAATAGCCCTGGAGCCCGGAATCATCGCCCTTCTGATAATGCGCGAGCATGGCGTGGTAGAGATAATAGATGTCGGAGCCGGCGCTGTTCAGCCCGCGCGCGCCGGTCGGCGGCACGATGTGGGCGGCATCGCCGGCGAGAAACAGGCGGCCGTAGCTCATCGGCTCGGCGACGAAGCTGCGCAACGGCGCGATGCTCTTCTCGATGGACGACCCAGTGATCAGGCGATCGCCGACCTCGTGCGGCAAACGGCGCTTCAGCTCGGCCCAGAACGCATCGTCGCTCCAGTCCTCCACCTTGTCGGTGAGCGGCACCTGGACGTAGTAGCGGCTCAGCACTTGCGACCGCAAGGAACACAGCGCGAAGCCGCGCTCGTGCTTCACATAGATCAGCTCCGGCGACACCGGTTTCGTGCGCGACAGCACGCCGAGCCAACCGAACGGATAGATCTTCTCGTATTCCCGCAGCACGTCCTTCGGGATCGACTTCCTGCTGACGCCGTGAAAGCCGTCAGCGCCGACGATATAGTCGCAATCGACTCGGACGGTTTCGGCATTCGAACGATAGGTCACGTACGGCTGGTCCGAGGTCAGGTCATGCGGCGTCACGTCCTCGGCATTGTGCACGACGTTGCCGCCAAGGCGATCGCGCGCCTCGTAGAGGTCGCGCGTCAGCTCGGTCTGGCCGTAGACCAGCACCGAATTGCCGCCGGAATGCTTGTGGAGGTCGATCTGGGAGAGCACCCCGTCATGGGCGATCTCGAATCCCTTGTGGATCTCGCCCTCGCGGTCCATCCGCTCGCCGCACTGTGCCTCGCGCATCAGCCTGGCGAAGCCGTGCTCGAGCACGCCGGCGCGGATCCGGGCAAGCACGTGGTCGCGGCTGTACTTTTCCAGCACGACCGTGTCGATGCCCTTGAGGTGCAGGAGCTGGGACAACAGCAGCCCGGACGGCCCGCCGCCGATGATACAGACCTGGACTTTCATTTTTGCGTCCTCCTCGGCACTTTCTTGCAGATTCAGCGCCGCTGACGGATGGAGGCTTTCGTCTTTGTCTTGTACTATTCGAACATGAGAAACCCAGCCCCCGCCCCGGCAATCCGGGTCTACAATTTGTTCGGCGAATCCGGTGATCTGCCCGATGTCGTGCATTGCGAGACGATAGCGTCGCGCTCGGTGCTGCACGATTGGACGCTCGCCGTGCACCGCCATGCCCGGCTGCACCAGGTGCTGCTGATCGAGCGCGGCGGCGGCGAAGCGACGCTCGACGGGCGCGTGGTGCAGCTGAAGCCGATGCAAATCGTCAACGTGCCCGTCGGCCACGTCCACGGCTTCCGTTTCGTGCCTGATACCCAGGGCTGGGTGCTGACCATCGCCGCGGAAATATTGGACGAAGCGCTGCTCGCCTCCGAAGGGCTGCGAGGTGCCTTGTCGCGCTCGGCCGTGATACGCGGCACGCCGCAGATTCGGACCACCATGAAGCAGATCTTTGCCGAACACGCCGCGCGCGATTTCGGCCGAGCGCATGTGCTGCGTGCACTTTCGGCGGCCATGATCGGGCTGGTGGCCCGCGCGCTCACCGGCGAGAGCGGTGGCAACGGCACGGCTGAAAGCGGACTATTCCGCCGCTTCGAGGCGCTGCTGGAACAGCATCATCTGGAACGCTGGAGCGTTGCGGACTATGCGAGCGCGCTGTCGATCACGCCGACCCATCTCAACCGTGTGACCCGGGCAGCAACCGGCGACACCGCCTCGCACCTGATCCTCAACCGGCTGATCCGCGAGGCGCGGCGCAACCTCGTCTACACCAATTTACCGGTCTCGACGATCGCCTATTCGCTTGGCTTCGAGGACCCCGCCTATTTCAGCCGGGTCTACGCCGCCGCCACGGGCGTGTCACCGCGGGCCTTTCGTGCCCAGCTTCATGGCGATGAAGGCTGACACACCGGCCGATCGATCAGCCGCGCCTGTGGTCGAAGGCCACGCTGGGAACCGCAATGGCCCTTGTTGCCAGCGCTGCCACTTAACCTTCGTATATGGGGCCCTATCCTTTGGATAGGCGCCCTTTACCTCAGTACAATTGAGTAGGGAATGCGCGCGCCTTAGCCTGGCTGCATTCGGCGCCCTGGCGCCGGTGGCATTGTATCCTCCCTAACCTGGGCGCAAGACGGCCGCCCCTGTCCGGTCGTCTGCGCTTCTTTTTCGGCAAGCCATCGGTGCCTTCAATGTTTTTCCGGCCGACACACCGCCCCCGGCGGTTGGACCGGCCACCTTTCGCGTACAACTGGAGATTTGTGCATAATGTCTTCGATTGAGAAGATCGCACTCTTTATCGATGGCTCCAATCTCCATGCCACCTCCAAGGCGCTCGGCTTCGACATCGACTACAGGCGACTGCTCGGCGAATTCCAAAGCCGAGGTGCGCTGTTGCGGGCCTTCTACTACACGACCGTCGTCGAGGATCAGGAGTATTCGTCAATCCGTCCGTTGATCGATTGGCTCGACTATAACGGATACACCGTCGTCACGAAACTCACGAAGGAATTCGTCGACGCCATCACCGGCCGCCGCAAAGTGAAGGGCAGCATGGATGTCGACCTCGCCGTAAATGCGATGGAGCTCGCCGAGCACGTCGATCAGATCGTGTTGTTCTCGGGCGATGGGAATTTTCGTTCGCTGGTGGAAGCCCTGCAACGCCTCGGTGTCCGCGTGACGGTCGTCTCCACACTCTCCACTCAGCCGGCCATGGTCGCTGACGAGCTGCGCCGACAGGCGGACATATTCATCGATTTGGCAGAACTGAAACCAAAAGTGGGGCGCGATCCGGCCAATAGGCCGGGATCGCGCGAGATGCGTCAGTCACCGCAATTCCACGCGCGCGTAGCGATCGATCGCAGTGACCAGGTGGAGTGAACCTTCGGGCGGCGGCTCTCAGACGTCGAAGAACATCGTCTCCTCCGGCCCCTGCAAATTGATCGTGAAAGCATACACGATCTTGGCGCCACGCTCGCTGCGCTTTGCGATCAACGTCGAACGTCGCACCGGCTGCTCGATCAGGCTGAGCACGGGGTCGGCGGCGTTCGCAGTCTCTTCATCGGAGAAATACAGCCGGGTGTTGAGCCCGATATTGATGCCACGCGCGACGATCCAGATGTTGACGTAAGGCGCGCATTTGCGGCCCGCCTTGTCGGTGATGGCCCCGGGCTTGATGGTCTCGAACGTCACCAGCCCGCTCTCGAAGTCGGAGCCGGCGCGGCCCCAGCCACGAAATTCCTCGTCGAGCGCGCCGGTCGACCGATCGGCCGGATGGTTGTAGCGGCCGGCCGCGTTCGCCTGCCAGATCTCCAACAGCACGTCACGCAGCGGCGTGCCGCTGCCGTCGAACACCTTGCCCTCCAGCGTGATGCGTTCGCCTTGCGTGTTCGGCGTCACCAGCACGTTGGAAAAGTTCTTCTCGAAGATGTCGAAGCCGGCCATCGCCGGGATCAGGCCGATATGGACGTAGGGCCCGGCGGTCTGCGAGGCGGTTTCCTTGAGGTAGTTGAGCGGCTGCGGCATGGACCTAGTTCCCTGCGGTGCGATTTTCAAAGTAAGTGGAGCGCTGGCCGCGCAAGACGATGTCGAAGCGGTAGGCGAGCGAGTCGAACGGGGTCGATGCGTTGAGGTCGAGCGGCGCGATGAGGCGCTCCAGCGCATCCTTGTCCGGGATCGTCGTCAGGATTGGGCAGACCGGGATCAGGGGATCGCCCTCAAAGTACATCTGGGTGATCAGACGCTGTGCAAAGCCCGAGCCGAACACCGAGAAGTGGATGTGAGCGGGACGCCAGCTGTTGACGTAGTTGCGCCAGGGATAGGGTCCCGGCTTCACGGTGCGGAAATAATAGTAGCCGCTGTCGTCGGTCAGCGCGCGGCCGCAACCGCCGAAATTCGGATCGATCGGCGCCAGATACGTGTCCCTCTTGTGCCGGTAGCGGCCGCCGGCATTGGCTTGCCAGAACTCGACCAGCGTGTTCGGCACGCCGCGGCCGGTCTCATCCAGCACGCGGCCGTGGACGATGATGCGTTCGCCGACGGGATCGCCGTCCTTGGCGTAGTTGCGGATCAAATCATTGTCGAGCGGGCCGAGATCGTTGTGCCCGAACACCGGCCCCGTGATCTCCGAGACCGAGTTCTCAAGCGACAGCAACGCCTGGCGCGGCGAGCGCAGCACCGAGGATTTGTAGCCCGGCGCGTGCGCCGGCGGATGCATGGAACGGTCGCGCTGGAAGAAGCCGCCGTCACCGAGCGGCGGCGTGAACGGCTCGGGACGGTTGGGGCGGGCTTCCCGCAAGGCTGGCGCCTGGGCATGCATCGGCGTTGTCTCTCCCTCTGGCGCTCCCGTTGGGGCGCACGGCTTATCGGGAGATGATGGCGCCGGCTATTCTCAAGATAAATAGATCGATTATAATGCATTCCATGAATAAAATCGATAATTTGGCGCTCGATGGCCACGCGCTTGAGCTGTTCCTGGCCGTGTTAGAAGAAGGTTCGGTGACGGCGGCCGCAACGCGGCTCGGCCTGACGCAATCCGCGGTCAGCCACGCCCTGAACAAGCTGCGGCGGATCGTCGGCGATCCGCTGTTTGCCAAATCCGGCCGCGGCATTGTCGCTACGGCGCACGCCCAGGCGCTCGCGGCAAAGGCGCGAGCGCTGATCGACGAGATGCGCAGCTTTGCCGGCGGCGTCACGTTCGAGCCGGCGAGCGCGCAGCTTTCGCTGACCATCGCCGCCAATGACTTCCAGCGCGACCTGCTGCTGCCGCGGTTCTTCGATCATGTCGCAGCGCAAGTGACGAGCCTGAACCTGCGCGTGATCCCCTCGCAGTCGCCCTCGCCGGCGATGCTGCGCGAAAACCGCTGCGATCTGCTGATCACGCCGCTGCCGCCATCCGGCGTGGACATCGTGCAGAAGCGCCTGCTGCAAGACCATTACGTTTGTTACTACGACCCCAAAGCGCGCGCGACGCCGGCTACGCGCGGCGCCTATCTCGCGGCGCGTCACGTCACGGTGGTCTACACTGACAATGAGCGGCTCGACTTCGATCGCCGGCTTGCAGCCAACGGCTTCCACCGCGACATCGCGATCTCCGTGCCGAGCTTCTCCGGCGTGCCGTCCTTCCTGCGTGGCTCGCAAATGCTGGCGAGCATGCCGAGCCTGCTGGCGACCGGCGTGATGCATGGCTTCGCCCAGGTGCGGATTCCGCTGGCCTCGCGCACGCGAACCCTGGCTGAGTTGCCGATGTTCATGGTCTGGCACCAGCGCTATCAGAAGGACCCCGCGCATCGCTGGATCAGAAGCCAACTCGAGACCGTGGCGGCGACGGCCTCGCACCCCGCCCCCGCGAAAACCTGATCCCCGTCAAACCCACTGGTTGCGCCGCGGCCGCCACGCTAGAATTCCCCCATGACAGTGACCGACATTGCGAGCCGGACCTACAATCACAGCTGGCGGCTGGATCCCATCATCCGCAGCCTGCTTGATACCGACTTCTACAAGCTATTGATGTTGCAAATGATTCGGGAAGCTTACCCGAATCAGCAGGTGACATTCTCGGTCATCAACCGATCGCGCCATGTCCGGCTCGCCGAAATCATCGACGAGGGCGAGCTGCGCGCCCAGCTCGACCACGCCCGCACCATCCGCTTCACCAAGAAAGAGCTGATCTGGCTTGCCGGTAACACTTTCTACGGCAAGACCCACATGTTCTCGGCGGACTTCATCCGCTGGCTCGCCGAATTCCGGCTGCCCGAATACGAGCTGCGCAAGGTCGAAGGCCAGTACGAGCTGCACTTCCACGGGCCGTGGAGCCATACCACGATGTGGGAAATTCCTGCGCTCGCCATCCTCAACGAATTGCGCTCGCGGGCGGCGATGAAGGGCCGCGGCCGCTTCGAGCTCGACGTGCTCTATGCCCGCGCGAAGGCCAAGCTGTGGACCAAGGTGGAACGCCTGCGCAAGCTGGATGGCCTCCGGCTCTCCGATTTCGGCACCCGTCGCCGCCATGGCTTCCTCTGGCAGCGCTGGTGCGTGGAGGCCGTGAAGGAAGGCCTGGGCCCGTCCTTCATCGGCACCTCCAACGTGCTACTCGCGATGGACAATGATCTCGAAGCCATCGGCACCAACGCCCATGAACTGCCGATGGTCGCGGCTGCGCTGGCCAAGGACGACGAGGAATTGCGCTGGGCGCCCTATCGCATCCTCGACCAGTGGCGCCAGACCTATGGCGGCAACCTCCTGATTGCGCTGCCCGACGCTTTTGGCACCAAGGCTTTCCTGCGCGATGCGCCGGAATGGGTTGCCGACTGGACCGGCTTCCGCCCCGACAGCGCGCCGCCGATTCAAGCCGGCGAGGAGATCATGAAATGGTGGGAGCAGAAGGGCCGCAATCCCAGGGACAAGCTGCTGGTGTTCTCCGACGCGATGGACGTGGGCTCGATCGAGGAGACCTACCACCACTTCGTCGGCCGGGTGCGGCTCTCCTTCGGCTGGGGCACCAATCTCACCAATGATTTCGTCGGCTGCACGCCGGACGGCTCGTTCAACCTCGATCCGATCTCGCTGGTCTGCAAGGTGTCGTCGGTGGACGGACGTCCGGCCGTCAAGCTTTCCGACAATCCCGAGAAGGCGACCGGCCTGCCTTCGGAGATCGAGCGCTATTTGCGCGTCTTCGGCGACGCCGGCCGCGTGCGCAAGCCGGTGCTGGTCTAGCGCCAGAGCAATCTATCTCCATCAAGTAAACCATCTGGGGCAAATGCGCGACATCAGCTCGCCGATGCCGCGTCAGTTCCGGGTCGACGGCATTTGCGACGATCTGCAAGCATCCACTTCACAACGCCTTCACCCTGCGACGCAGTCTCCTGGCATTTTCAAGTCGAGTTAAGCACCTTTCGCGCGTAATCCGCGTTATGAGCGGATCGCTCCGCTGGGGTCGTTGAGCGACTTGGGGAACGCATAGTGTTTCGCAGAACAGCGCCGTCAACGAAGGGACGAAGCTTCCTTCACGTCATCAAGCTCGTTTCGCCTTTCGTCACCGTCGTTCTGCTGCAGGCGGCGATCGCCGGATTCAGCCTGGAGGTGATGTCCTCGGTCCGCGCCTATGTCGCGGGCGAAGCGTTGTGGTCGCGCTCGCAGAAGAACGCCGTCTATTTCCTCAATCTCTATCTGCATTCGGGCGACGCCAGCCAGTTTGCGCAATATCAGACCTCGCTGGCCGTTCCCATCGGCGACGAGTTCGCGCGCTGGGCGCTCGAGCGCGATCCGGTCGACGTCGAGGCCGCCCGCATCGGCTTCCTGCAAGGCGGCAACCATCCCGATGACGTGCCGGGACTGATCTGGCTGTTTCGCTACTTCAAACAGGTCAGCTTTCTCAAGGAAGCGATCAGCGAGTGGGCTGCCACCGACCCCATGCTGCTGGAGCTGAGCGTTTTCGGCGAGGTCATCCGGTCAGAGTTGAAGAGCGGACCGGTTCAGGACGGCAACCGCCTGCAATTATTGTCGTCGCGGCTTTCGGAGCTCAACACTCAGTTCACGGTGCACGCCAAGCGGTTCTCCACCGTTCTCGGCGAAGGCTCGCGCGCCATCAAGATGACGCTGACTGGCGTCAATATCGTCACAGCCATGACGCTGATCCTGCTCCTGATCTGGCACACGCGGCGATTGGTGCTGCAACGACAGGCGTTTGAGGATGCCCTGCATGCCGAGAAGGAGCGCCTAGTCTGGCAGGCGTCGCACGACTGGCTGACCGGCTTGTCCAACCGGCGCGCGTTCGAGGCCCGCCTGCAAAGCGAGTTGGACGACACCGCGGCGGGTTCCCTGGGCCTGGTCCTGCTCGATCTCGACCAATTCAAGGACGTCAACGACAGCTGCGGTCATCTCGCCGGCGACCGCCTGCTCTGCCAGATCTCGCGTCTCCTGCAACAGGAACGACGGCCGCATGACCTGGTGGCCCGGCTTGGCGGTGACGAATTCGGCCTAATCCTTCCACAAAGCACGCCGTACGACGCCGTGGATATCGCCGAACGGCTGCGCCGGTCGCTCGAGCTATCCGTCTTCGCGTGGGACGATCGTTGCTTTGCAGTGACCGCCAGCATCGGCGTTGCCTGCATCACCGACGGCAACACCATGCTCGAGGACGCGATGCGGCGCGCGGATGCCGCCTGCTATCGCGCCAAGGAGAACGGACGCAACCGTGTTCAGGTCGACAACGGGACGACGGACGTCGTCGTCGTCACCTCGCGGCACCGCAAGGCCGCCAGCGCGTAGCAGCGCTCCACACTTTATCGTACTGGCACAATCCCGAGCCCTGCGAGATGCGCATCCAGAAACTGATCGACCTGCTGGCGCAGCATCTGCGGCGGCACGGCTACCATGCGTTCTTCGAGGCCGAGCGAGATGATCCCGTGCACGGCGGAAAACAGGGTGCGTGACAGCAGCGCGATCTGCACGTCGTCTGCATTCGGAAGCAGCCGCACCAGGGGTGGATGCATCAGCGCGAAGGCGTCCATCACCATCTGAAGGATGTCATCGGGGTAAGGGCGGTCGTCCTCCATCCGATGTTCGAACAGCGAGCGCAGCAGATTGGCGTGCTCCGCAAAAAATTCGAGGTAGGTCGCGGCCAGCCCGTAGAGCTGGCGAACGGGATCCTCGGCGGGAACCTGGCCCAGCCGCACCGTCAGCTCCTTAACGGTCTCCCGATTCACGGTCAGGATCACCCCGTCGAAGTCGCCGAACTCGTTGTAGACGCTCCCAACCGAGCAGCCTGCGGCGTCCGCAACATCCCGGACTTTCAACGATTTCAGCCCCTTAGTCGCGATAATGCTGCGAGCGATCTCCACGATCTGCTGCCGCCGGCGAGATTTTTTTCGGTCTCGCAACGATTCGTATTGAACATTGTTCATTTTCAAGGTACTCATTTGAACAATGTTCAAATTAACCTGGAGATCTGCAAAATGCAAACCCTCGCTGTTGATATCGCCTTCACCTTCGTCGATGACGCCACAGCTCTCGTGACCGGATTTGGCCGCGCCTTCCTGCGGTTCGCGACGGGGCCGATCGATCGCATTGCAAATGCCTGCGACATTGCCGGCGTCCTGACCGAGCGCCGCGTGACCTTCCCGATGTGGCGGGCCAACCGCGACCGCGCCCGTCATGAGGGCCGCCGCATTAGCCTGCTCGGCCGCCTCTCGCCCTTTCGCCGCCTTGCCCACCTTACCTGAGGCGCGCACGCCTCCTTGCCGGGGCGTGATAGAGCCGCGACCAGCCATTTGCGAACCAAACGTCGCCACGCGGAGACCAACAGGATCGGAAGGTAAAGGCGCAGAGCAGGCCGGGGCGATCGTTCGTCAACCCGCAAATGCCCGTCGCATCTCCTCGGGTCCCGACGCCCATCCGACAATGAAACAACCTCAGACAGCGTTTCCAAAACAGGACTAGTCATGATCAGGGATTTGATGTCGTCACGCCGCTTCGCGCCGCTGTTCTGGGCGCAATTCTTCTCGGCGCTGAACGACAACGTGCTCAAGAACGCACTCGTCATCATCCTGCTTTACAGTGCCGCGACCGGCCACGGTGATGCGCTGGTGACGGTCGCGGGCGCGGTGTTCATCTTCCCCTATTTCATCCTGTCCGGGCTCGGCGGCCAGCTCGCCGACAAATACGTCAAATCCGTCGTCGCAAGGCGGCTCAAATTCGCCGAGATCTTTGCCGCGGGCTTTGCCGCGGCCGGCTTCTTCCTGCACTCGGTGCCGCTGCTGTTCGCAGCGCTCGCACTGTTCGGCGTCATCGCCGCGCTGTTCGGACCCGTGAAATACGCGATGCTGCCGGACCAGCTCGAGCTCGGCGAGCTCGCGACCGGCAACGCGCTGGTCGAAGGCGCGACCTTCATGGCCATCCTGCTCGGCACCGTTGCCGGTGGCCAGTTCGTGGCCGGCTCCGCGCATATGGGCTGGGTCGCATCGGTCGTGGTCGTGCTGGCCCTGCTGTCCTGGGCCTTCGCCTCCCGCATACCAGCGACGACGCCGTCCGCACCCGATCTGCCGGTCAATCGAAATCCCTGGACCTCGACGCTCGGCCTGTTGAAGACGTTGCACGCCGATCACCGGCTGTGGGACGGCACCGTGATCGTGTCCTGGTTCTGGCTGGTGGGCGCCATCGTGCTCTCGCTGCTGCCGGCGCTGGTCAAGGAGGTCATCGGCGGCACCGAGGGCGTGGTGACGTTGTGTCTCGCGATCTTCGCAATCGGCATCGCCATCGGCTCGCTGTTCGCCGCGAATCTGAGCCACGTTCGCCCAAACCTCGCGCTGGTGCCGATCGGCGCCATCATGATGGGGTTTGCCGGCCTCGACCTCGCCTGGGCGATCGGCGTGACCACCAAGGGGCAGGACATCACAGCGGGCGACTTCGCAACCTCGTTCGCGGGATTGCGCATGCTGGTCGATTTCGTTGCCTTCGCATTCGGCGGCGGGCTGTTCGTCGTGCCGTCCTTCGCCGCCGTCCAGGCCTGGTCCGCCCCCTCCGAGCGCGCCCGCATCATCGCCGCCGGAAACGTGCTGCAGGCCGCCTTCATGGTGGCCGGCTCGCTGTTCGTCGCGCTGCTGCAGGCCGGCGGATTGCACATCGGCTGGATCTTCTTTGGCCTCGGCGTCATCAGCTTCGGCGCAGTCTGGTTCGTGCTGACCAAGTGGGGCAAGGAAGGCGTGCGCGACTTTGGCGGGCTGCTGTTCCGCGCGCTGTTCCGCACCGAGGTCCGCGGGCTGGAGAACCTGCCGCCTGCTGGCACGCGCATGCTGATCGCGCCCAATCATGTCAGCCTGATCGACGGCCCGCTCCTGCACGCCGTGCTCCCGATCGACGCGAGCTTCGCGGTTGATACCGGCATCGCCAAGGCCTGGTGGGCCAAGCCGTTCCTGCGGGTGGTCAAGCACTACACCATGGACCCCACCAAGCCGCTGGCGGCGCGCGACCTCATCAAGCTCGTCGCCGCCGGAGAGCCGGTGGTGATTTTCCCGGAAGGACGCATCACTGTTTCCGGCTCGCTGATGAAGGTCTATGACGGCACCGCGATGATCGCGGACAAGGCCGACGCAGTCGTCGTCCCGGTCCGCATCGAAGGCGCCCAGCGCTCGCATCTCAGCTATCTCAACGGCAGCCAGATCAAGCGCTCGTGGTTTCCGCGGGTGACCGTCACCATCCTGCCGCCAGTCAAGCTTCCGGTCGATCCGTCGCTCAAGGGCAAGGCGCGCCGCAACGCCGCGGGCGCAGCACTTCAGGACGTGATGATCGACGCCATGGTGAAGAACGCCATGCTCGATCACACCCTGTTCGAGGCGCTCGGACACGCCTATCGCGACCGCGACACCGGCAAGGTCATCGTCGAGGACGCGCTCGGCACCAAGCTGACCTATCGCAAGCTGATCCTTGGCGCGCAGGTCTTGAGCCGGAAGCTGGAGAACGGCACCGTCATCGGTGAAAATGTCGGCGTGCTGCTGCCGAATTCCGCAGGCGTCGCCGTGGTCTTCATGGCGCTGCAAAACATCGGCCGGGTGCCGGCGATGCTCAACTTCTCGGCCGGCCCGGTTAACGTGCTCGCCGCCATGAAGGCCGCACAGGTCAAGACCGTGCTGACGTCGAAGGCCTTCATCGAGAAGGGCAAGCTCGACAAGCTGATGGCGGCGGTCTCCGCGGAAGTCCGCGTCGTCTATCTCGAGGATGTCCGGGCCTCGATCGGCACCGCCGACAAGATCAAGGGTCTGCTCGCCGGTACTACGCCGCGCGTCGTCCGCCAGGCGAGCGATCCGGCCGTCGTGCTGTTCACGTCGGGCTCGGAAGGCACGCCCAAGGGCGTTGTGCTATCCCACCGCAATATCCTTGCGAACGCCGCACAGGCGCTGGCGCGGGTCGATGCCAACGCCAATGATAAGGTGTTCAACGTGCTGCCGGTGTTCCACTCCTTCGGGCTGACCGGTGGAATGATGATGCCGCTGCTCGCGGGCATTCCGATCTACATGTACCCCTCGCCGCTGCACTACCGGATCGTGCCCGAGCTGATCTACCAGACCGGAGCCACGATCCTGTTCGGCACCGACACATTCCTCACGGGCTATGCACGCTCGGCCCATGCCTACGACTTCCGCACCTTGCGCCTGGTGATCGCCGGCGCGGAGGCGGTCAAGGATCGCACCCGGCAGGTCTTCATGGAGCGTTACGGCATCCGCATCCTCGAAGGCTATGGCGTCACCGAGACGGCACCGGTGCTGGCGATGAACACGCCGATGGCCAATCGTCCAGGCACGGTCGGCCGCCTGTCGCCGCTGATGGAAAGCCGCCTCGACCCGGTCCCCGGCATCGAGGAAGGCGGACGCCTGTCGGTGCGCGGACCCAACGTAATGCTCGGATACTTGCGGGCCGAAAATCCCGGCGTGCTCGAACCGCTCGCCGACGGCTGGCACGACACCGGCGACATCGTGGCGATCGACCCGGCCGGCTTCATCACCATCAAGGGTCGCGCCAAGCGCTTTGCCAAGATCGCCGGCGAAATGGTCTCGCTGTCGGCGGTCGAGAACATCGCGACAACGCTGTGGCCGCAGGCCGCATCGGTCGCGGTTTCGATCCCGGATCCGCGCAAGGGCGAGCGTATCGTGCTGCTGACGACGGAAAAGGGTGCCGAGCGCAGTGCCATGCAGGGCCAAGCCAAGGCGATCGGCGCATCCGAGCTGACCGTTCCCGCGGCGATCATGGTGGCGGACAAGGTGCCGCTGCTCGGCACCGGCAAGACCGACTACGTCACCGCAACGACGATGGCTCGCGAGCAGGCGTCTGGACCAGAGCGCGAGGTGGCATAAGAGAGATGCACGAGGCGCCTCAATCAGGCGAGGCGCGGTGCCCCGATCGGCCGCTTCCGCGCCGCCTGAATCTCAAGAACCGGCTTCTCCGCGTCGCTCCTGCGCATAACGCACCAGCGCCGCGAAGCGATAGATGCCGTGCACGAACTTGCCGTAGGGCATGGTGATGAACAGCGCGAACACTGCACCTAAATGGAGTGCCAGCAGCGGTCCCATGGCGGCAGTCTCCCGCAGAATCAGAAGCAGCATGCCGGTGAACCCGGTCAGGAACAGCATGGCGATGAAGCCGACATCCATGCCGTAGCGCTGCTCGTCGAGCAGCGCCGGATCGCGCCGCATCTTGGCGACGAACAGGCCGATCGGCCCGATGATCAGGCCGATGCCGCCGAGCGTGCCGAGAACCACCGGCAGATCCCACCACGGATACGGCGCCTCGCGGCCGAGCAGATAGTGATACAGCGTTGCGACCGAGGTCGCGGCGAAGCAGAGCAGGAAGCCGTAGAAGGTCAGGTGATGGAAAAGCTTGCGCCGGTCGGTCGGCTTGTCATCCTCATTGTAGCAGCCGACGCCGCCACCATGGAGGTAGCGCAGCTCACCAGCGTCGCGCATCGCCTGAAAGATCGAGCCGCCGTCCGCACGGCCGCCGATCGGCGGGCCGATATCCCGCCAGAAGGCACGCACGCTCATCACCAGCGCGAAAATCGCATAAAGGAAGGCGGCGCTGAACAACGCTGCCATCGCGTTGTGCGGCATCAACTTGTAGAACGCGCCGGGGCTAGTGTGCACGCCAAACAGCACGCTGCGGTCGTTTAGGGCAGCGAAGCCGAGTATGAAGGCGGCCATGCTGAGCGCGGCGACGATGCTGATGACGAGACCATTGCGGGCGAAGGCACCGGACAGCGCCTGAGGCCAGGCATAGGTCGCATAGGATTCCGCGCGCGCGATCGCCAGCGTCTGCGGGACGTTGACGTTGAATTCGTGCGGCGGCGAGAACTGGCAGTCGACGTAGCAGGCGCCGCAGCCATGGCAGAGATTGGCGAGATAATTGAGGTCGCCGTCGGAGAAGGCGCGGCGCATCTCCATGGCGGGAAAAACCGCGCAAAGGCCTTCGCAGTAACGGCAGGAATTGCAGACCGTCATCAGGCGGTCGCCTTCATCCAAAATTCTGCTTCCGTGCATGGCTTTACTTCGTCAGGCCTTTGCCCTCGAGCCATTTCTGGATCAGGGCCGCGACCTCGAGATTGTTCTTGTCCATCATCACCATATGCGAATTGCCCTTGATGCCTGTCTGCGGGAGATCGATGATGTCGACGCTGCCGCCGGCCGCCTTGATGGCGTCCGCAAAGGCGATGCCGTTGGCGCGGATCTTGGGCCAGCGCGAATCGCGCTCGATATAGTCGCCGTAGATGATGAGGGTCGGGATGTTCTTCAGCACATCCGCTTTGGCGGGATCGCCGATGCCGGCCGGCTCGATCGCAATCAGCGCCTTGACCTTGTCAGGGCGGGCTTGCGCGACCTTGAAGCCGAAGGTGCCGGCCTGGCTGTGGAACAGAAGCACCGAGGGGCCGACGCGATCGATCTCAGCGATATAGGCGGCGATGGTCGCATCGTCGGTCGTGGTCCAGCGCGGTACGTTCTGCTTGACGAAATTCTCGTAACCCTCGACGGGGAACTGGTTGCCCGGCAACAATTTTCGCTTGGCGGGATCGGGATCGTACGAGTTCGGCCCATCGCCGATGCGGAAACGCTCGAACGGGTTGGCCGTGGTCAGGAAGACCGGCTCGCCTTTGAAGATATCGGGATATTGCGCCCAGCCCGCGCGTCCGCGCTCTACTGCGTCGGAGTTATAGACCCCCCACCCCATGCGTAGAAAATAATTCAGCCAGCCTTCGCGTCCGTCAGGCGTGGTCTCGTAGGTGACGCCGGTCAGTCCGCCGCCATGCCACATCAGCAAAGGATAGGCACCCTTCTCGTTTGCCGGCAGGAAATACTGAACATACATCTGCTCGACCTGATACGTGCCGTTGGGATCAACCTTGGCCGGCACTCCGCCGGGCGCGAACACGACCTCCCTCACCGGCTTGCCCGAGATTTCGACAAGACGGCCACCGACATGGAACGAGCCCATGTCTCGCAGCGTGATCGGCTCGGCCGCGTGGGCGTAGCCGACGGTCAGCAGCGCCGCGATCGAAGCAATGGCAATGCGTGACATGGTTCCTCCCTCGTGTCTGTTCTTCCGCCTAATTCTTCGCGTGGCGTGCCGCTTCCCGTCCTGCGATCCGCCCGAACACGCTGCCGATGGTCATGCCCATGCCGGCGGCATAGCCCTTGCCGAGCACGTTGCCGGCCATGATCTCGCCGGCCGCGAACATGTTGGCCGACGGCTTGCCGTCAGCCATCAGCATGCGCGCTTCCCTGGTCACGCGCGTGCCGAGATAGGTGAAGGTGATGCCGGGCCGCACCGGATAGGCAAGGTAGGGCGGTGTCTCGATCCGCCGTGCCCAATGCGTCTTCGGCGGCGTGATGCCTTCCGTGCGGCAATCGTCCAGAATGGTGTGGTCGAAGGTGCCGGGCTGCACCGCGGCGTTGAATTCGGTGATCGTCTTTTCCAGCGCGGCCGGATCGAGCTCGAGCTTGCCGGCAAGCTCAGCCACCGTCTGCCCTGCGATCGGCGGGAATAGCGTCGGCATGAAGCTCGTGACCACGGTGGAGTCGAAGATGATGTAGGCGATCTGTTCGGGCTGCGCGGCCACCAGCCGGCCCCAGATCGCGTAACGCTTCGGCCAGATGTCCTCACCTTCATCATAGAAGCGCTGCGCGTGCTTGTTGACGACGATGCCAAACACGACAGAATCGTGCCGCGTGATGATGCCGCCGTCGAATTTCGGCGCGCGCGCGTCGATCGCGACCGCATGGCACTGGGTGGGGTCGCCGACCTCCTGCACGCCCTTGGCGAGCAGCATCTTCAGGATCGAGCCGCGGTTATAGGGGGTACCGCGGATCAGGAAATTGTCGGCGGCCTCACCCCAATATTGCTTCAGCCATTCGATGTTGGCCTCGAATCCGCCGGCGGCGGCGACTAGCGACGTCGCGCGGATCTCGGTGTCGCCCTTGATCGGCCGCCTGAGGTGGGCGGCGAGAAACATGCCGTCTTCGATCATGAGGTCGATAACCTCGGCGTCATATTCGATTTCGACGCCGAGCTTCTCGGCGGTGAGATAAAGTGCGTTCAACATCGCGCGGCCGCCGCCGAGGAAGAATGAGTTGGTGCGGCCGAGGCCCAGCGTGCCGCCGAGCGAGGGCTGCCAGCGCACGCCCTGCTCCACGATCCAGTTCAAGATGTCCTTGGACTCGCGGATCATGTGCCGGGCGAGCACCTCGTCGGTCTGGCCGCCGGTGACGCGCAGGAGATCCTCCCAAAACTCTCCCTCGGTGTAGGGGCCGGTGAGGATTTCGGTCGCCTCGTCATGTGCGCAACGCATGTTGCGTGTGTGGCGCGTGTTGCCGCCGCGATAGAACTTTGGCGCGCCTTCGAGTACCAGCACCGATGCCCCACCGCGTCGCGCGCTGATTGCCGCGCACAGCGCCGCGTTGCCGCCGCCGATCACCAGCACATCGTATTTGCTGCTCATGCCGTCTGCCCGATGCGACGAAGTTGGAGACATTCTGCCCGCCGGCGGCCCGGTCAATCCGGTCTGCCATTGCGCACCTTTGTATACAAAGATATACAGAAATCCAACAAGCGCCATCGCTGCATGGGCAGGATGCGCGAGCCCACGAGGACGCATGGCAAGACGCCCGACAAAGGCAGGCGGCTCGATCGCGCGCGGCGGCGGCGTGGCGCTCGGCGAAGCCGTGTTCCGCTCGCTCTGCGAGGCGCTGCAGGCCGGCAGCTACCGTGCGGGCGACCGCCTGCGCGAGGAAGAGGTCGCCCAGCGGCTGAAGGTCAGCCGCACCCCGGTGCGGGAAGCTCTCGGGCGGCTTGCCGCGCGCGGGTTCGTCGAACCTGCCGGCGGCCGCGGCCTGATCGTACGCAACCTCGACATCTCCGAGGTGCTCGAGCTCTACGCCATGCGCGAGATCATGGAGGGCGTTGCCGCCCGACTTGCCGCCGAGCACGCGTCTGCGACCGAGGTCGACGCGCTCAGGGACATCGAGCAGACCTTCGTGGAAGCCTCGGGGACTGATCCCGCCGAGATGGCGCGGCTCAACCGCGCCTTCCACGAGGCGATCTGCCGCGCCGCGCGCAACCGCTATCTCGACAACGCTTCGCGGGAATTGCAGGACTGGATCGCCCTGCTCGGTCCAACCACGTTCACCGTATCCGGTCGCCCGTCGACCAGCCACGGCGAGCACCAGGCCATCATCGACGCCATCGCGGCTCGCGACGGCGGCAAAGCGGAGCAGCTCGCGCGCACACACATCCGCGAAGCGCTGCGCTGTCGGCTGAAGCTGTTGCAAAAACAATAGCAGAGCGCCGCCTCAGGCGACCAGTTCCGCGACGATCGCCTTCAACACGTCCCGCACATCGCCCGGACTGAGCCGCACCTGCAGTCCGCGCTGACCGCCATTCACGTACACGTAATCATCCGCGAGCGCGCTCTGCTCGATCACGGTGCGCACAGGCTTCCGCTGCCCGAATGGGCTGATGCCGCCAACCTTGTAGCCGGTGAGGCGCTCGGCCTCAGGCGGCTTCATCATCTGCGCCGACTTGCCGCTAACAACAGCGGCGAGCTTCTTCATCGAGACTTCCTGATCGGACGGGACGATCACGCAGACCGGCTTGCCGTCGACCAGCGCCATCAGCGTCTTCAAGACGCGCGCGGGATCCTCGCCGAGTGCGGATGCAGCCTGAAGGCCGATGCTCTCGGCGTCGGGATCGTAGTCGTAGGTGTGGACAGTGAAGGCAACACCGGCGGCCGTGAGCGCGCGTGTGGCTGGGGTGGCTTTGGACATGGACGATGTCTAGCACCGCCGCTGCGAGAAGCGAAGGGACGGCGACACGGATGGACACATGCACCACAGCCTCAGCGTCGTCCCGGCGAAGGCCGGGACCCATAACCACAGGGAGGAGTTTGGAGAAGACTCGTCGTTCGGTACGCCCACCATCCGCTAACGAGACACCTCGCGGTGTGGGTCCCGGCCTTCGCCGGGACGACACCGCAGGCATTGTGCCGCCAAATAACCGGCGAGCGCGCAGCCTACTCCGCCGCGTCGCGCATCTCGGCCCGCTCCGCCCTGGCCGCGCAGAACTTGAACTCCGGGATCTTGCCGAACGGATCGAGCGCCGGGTTGGTCAGGAGATTGGCCGCCGCCTCAGCGTAGCAGAACGGCATGAACACCATGTTCTCGGGCACGTCGCGGTCGGAGCGGACCTTGACCTCGACCGCGCCGCGGCGGGTCTCGAGCCGGATGAAATCGCCCGGCGCGAGCTTCTTCCTGTGCATGTCCTTCGGCGACATGAACGCGACCGCCTCGGGCTCGATCTGGTCAAGCACCTGCGCGCGGCGGGTCATCGAGCCGGTGTGCCAATGCTCGAGCACGCGGCCGGTCGAGAGCACCATCGGATATTCGGTGTCGGGGATCTCGTCCGGCGGGATGACGTGAGCCGGAACGATCTTGCCGCGGCCGCTGGCGGTCGGGAAGCCCGTGGTGAAGATGATCTCGTTGCCGGGCACGTCGGGACCGTCGACGGGATAGGTCACCGCGCCTTCGCGCACCAGCCGCTCCCAGGTGATGTTCTTCAGCGACGGCATCAACTCCGCCATCTCGGTGAAGACCTCGCCGGGACCGGCATAATTCCACGGCAGCCCCATGCGCTTGCCGATCTCCTGGATGATCCAGAGATCCTGCCGCGCATCGCCCGGCGGCTTGATCACCTGGCGTGCGAGCTGCACGCGGCGATCGGTGTTGGTGAAGGAGCCTTCCTTTTCGGCGAACGCCGAGGCCGGCAGGATGACGTCGGCGTGGAACGCGGTCTCCGTGACGAAGAGATCCTGCACCACGAGATGGTCGAGCATGGCAAGCGCCTGGCGCGCATGCTGGAGATCGGGGTCGGACATCGCTGGATTTTCGCCCTCGATATACATGCCCTTGATCTCGCCGGCATGGATCGCGTTCATGATCTCGACCACGGTCAGACCGCGCACGGGATCGAGATCCTGGCCCCACAGCTTCTCGAAGGCGCCGCGCATGTCGTCGCGGCCGACCGGCTGATAATCCGGCAGGAACATCGGGATCAGACCGGCATCGGAAGCGCCCTGCACGTTGTTCTGGCCGCGCAGCGGATGCAGGCCGGTGCCGGGACGCCCGACCTGGCCGGTGATCAGCGCCAGCGCAATCAGGCAGCGCGCATTGTCGGTGCCGTGGACATGCTGGCTGATGCCCATGCCCCAGAAGATGATCGACGATTTTGCCCGCGCATAGGTTCGCGCGACCTCGCGCAGGGTCTGCGCCGGGACACCGCAGATCGGCTCCATCTTCTCCGGTGTGAACTCCTTGATCTTCTCCTTGAGCTCCTCGAACCCCTCGGTGTAGCCGGCGATGTACTGATCGTCGGTCAGCCCTTCGGTGATGATCGTGTGGATCATCGCGTTCAGCATGGCGACGTCGGAGCCCGGCTTGAACTGCAGATGCTTGGTCGCATGGCGCGACAGCGTCTGCCGGCGCGGGTCCATGACGAATAGCTTTGCGCCGTTCTGCTTGACCGCGTTCTTGATGAAGGTCGCGGCGACCGGATGATTCACGGTCGGGTTGGCGCCGATCACGATGATGACTTCGGCGTCCATCGCAGCCGAGAACGGCGCCGACACGGCGCCCGAGCTCAGACCTTCGAACAGCGCCGCGACCGACGAGGCGTGGCACAGACGGGTGCAATGGTCGACATTGTTCGAGCCGAAGCCGGTGCGCACCAGCTTCTGGAACAGATAGGCCTCCTCGTTGGAGCCCTTCGCCGAACCGAAGCCGGCCAGCGCCTTCACGCCCTTCTCGTCGCGGATCTTGACCAGGCCTTTGGCCGCGATGTCGAGCGCTTCTTCCCAGCTCGCTTCGCGGAAATGCGTGAACGGATTGGCCGGATCAACCTGGTCGTTGGAATCCTTCTTCGCGTTGGGCAGCCGCACCAGCGGCTTGGTCAGGCGATGCGGATGATGGATGTAGTCGAAGCCGAAGCGGCCCTTGACGCAAAGGCGGTTGCGGTTGGCGGGGCCGTCACGGCCCTCGGCATAGATCACCTTCTCGTCCTTGACCTCATAGGTCACCTGGCAACCAACGCCGCAGAACGGGCAGAGCGAATCCACCTTCTTGTCGGCATAGACGACACGGGTCTGCGCCTCGTCCAGCATTACGGCCGGCATCAGGGCCCCGGTCGGACAGGCCTGCACGCATTCGCCGCAGGCGACGCAGGTGGATTCGCCCATGGGATCGTCGAAATCGAACACGATTTTCGAGCCGTGACTACGATAGGCCATGCCGATGACGTCGTTGACCTGGACCTCGCGGCAGGCGCGCACGCACAGGCCGCACTGGATACAGGCGTCAAGATTGACGCGCATGGCCGGATGGCTGGCGTCGGTCGCCCAACGCTCGGCGGCGGGGAAGCGACTCTCGGTGACCCCAGTGGTTTCGGCCCAGTGCCAGAATTTGGAGTCCGGATCGTGCGAGGTCTCGCGCGCCGGCTGGTCGGCGACCAGCAGCTCCATGACCATTTTTTGCGCGGAAACCGCGCGCGCGCTCTCGGTCTTCACCTTCATGCCGACCGATGGCGTGCGCTTGCAGGACGCCGCGAGCACGCGCTCGCCCTCGATCTCGACCATGCAGGCGCGGCAATTGCCGTCGGGGCGATAATCCGGCGCGGGCGAGTAGCACAGATGCGGAATCTCGCGACCCTGGCGTTTTGCGACTTGCCAGATCGTCTCGCCTGCATTGGCCTCGACCTGCTTGCCGTCGAGCTCGAACGTAATCTTCGTCATTCGGCCGCTTCCTTGAACTCGTCAGGGAAATATTTAATCACGGTGGCAAGCGGATTCGATGCCGCCTGTCCGAGCCCGCAGATCGAGGCATCGCGCATCGCCTGGCTCAATTCGTCCAGGAGAGCGCGGTTCCAGACCGGTTGCTGCATCAGCAGCGCGGCCTTCTGGGTTCCGACGCGACACGGCGTGCACTGGCCGCAGCTCTCGTCCTCGAAGAACTTCATCAGGTTCAATGCGGCCGCGCGCACGCTGTCCTTTTGCGACAGGATCACGATCGCGGCAGAGCCGATGAAGCAGCCGTATTTTTCAAGCGTGCCGAAATCGAGCGGGATGTCGTCCATCGCCGCCGGCAGGATGCCGCCGGACGCACCACCCGGGAGGTACGCGTAGAACTGATGGCCATCGGCCATGCCGCCGCAATATTCGTCGATCAACTCGCGCACGGTGATGCCAGCAGGCGCGAGCTTCATGCCGGGATTCTTGACGCGGCCCGAAACCGAGAAGCTGCGCAGGCCGTGCCGCTCATGCCGGCCGTGGCCCTTCCACCAGTCGGCGCCCTTCTCGATGATGTCGCGCACCCACCACAAGGTCTCGATATTGTTGATCAACGTCGGCAGGCCGAACAGACCGACTTGGAATGGATAAGGCGGCTTGTGCCTGGGTAAGCCGCGCTTGCCCTCGATGCTTTCCAGCAGCGAGGATTCCTCGCCGCAGATATAGGCGCCAGCGCCGCGGCGCATGTGCAGCGTCGGACCGCCCGGCGGCAGCTTCGCGATCTCACGTTCGAGGATTTCGCGCGAGGCCGGATATTCGTCGCGCAGGTAGATGTAGATATCCGAGGCCTGCACCACATGCGCACCGATCAGCATGCCCTCGAGGAAACGGTGCGGATCGCTCTCGAGATAGACGCGATCCTTGAACGTGCCGGGCTCGCCCTCGTCGCCGTTGATCGCCATCAGGCGCGGGCCGGGTTCACCAAGCACCGCGCGCCATTTACGTCCCGTCGGGAAGCCGGCGCCGCCGAGACCGCGCAACGAGGCGTCGTCGAGCGCCTTCAGCAGGTCGTCCGTCGGTAGTTCGCCCGAGCACAGGCGATTGAGCAGCTTGTAGCCGCCGCCGGCGACATAGGCTTCATAGCCGATATAGTTGGGCAGATGCGCGTGGGTATCGCCAGCCTTCGCCGCCGCCATGACATTGGCCACCGTCGCATGGTCAACAAAGTTGTGTCCGACTTCCGCGGCAGGCGCCGTATCGCAGCGGCCGACGCAGGGCGCACGCACCACGCGGATGCCGGGACCTGACGCGTCTTGCAAATCCGCGAGCAGCTTCTCTCCGCCGAGCATCGCGCAGGTCAGCGAATCGCAGACGCGGATCGTCAGCGGCGCGATATCGGGCTCGCCTTCCTTTACCACGTCGAAATGCGCATAGAAGGTCGCGGTCTCGAACACTTCGGCGAACGCGAGCTTCATCTCGTCGGCGAGCGCGGCGAGATGCGCGGCCGAGATCTGGCGGTACTGATCCTGGATCAGGTGCAGATATTCGATCAACAGGTCGCGACGCCGCGGTCGGTCGCCGAGCAACTGCGCGATCTCATGAGAGGCGGTGGGATCGACCTGCCGTCCCTTGGGTGTGGATTTGGCGCGCTTCCGTCCCTGGCCGGGATGTTCGAACTCGCGAACCTTGTGAACGTCGTCGTTGCTGCTCATGGAGACGTCGCGTTCTCTTCAAATGCGTGATGAGTTTGGACCGGACCGCCAAGGCGATCAGTCTTCATTTCCCGACTCGATCAAACGGAACCACCGGTTCCTGCGTCCCGCCGATCAAGCCAAATTCGACGCAACTCTAATCTCTGGTATGCCAGATGCAAGAGAATTTAGAGCGTCTCTAGAATGATTTAGGAGGCAGGCGGTCGCCCGCCGTGCCCTTTTGCGCAAGCGTCGGATGGAACCCGATCTCAAGTCTTGCTCATGCACTCTTCAATGTAGAACCAGCGATCGTCGCCGGCGAGGCCCTTGGACTTCACGTCGGCGCGGCAGGCTTTCAGCTTCGGCTTGTTGGTTGCCCATTTCGCCTTCATGTCTTTCAGCTTCTGCATGGTGAGCTTCATCTTGCCAGGTTTGGCTTGCGTCGCTGCAGCAGGCGCCGCCGGCGGCGTCGCCGTCTGCGCGGATGCGGCATGAAGGCCAGCGACGAGGAACACGGCCGCGAGGCAAATTCGAAGGCAAATTCGGGTGCGAATCATTTCAATCCCCCTAAGTCCCATTTCTGATGATGTCCGAAAGGCCAACGAAGCGGGACGCCTGATGAGCATCCCGCTTCTGTCTCGACGACGGTCAGAAGATCTTGACCGCGCTCTCCAATGTCTTCCAAACACCCCAAAGCAGGGGGACGCCGACGAACGCCCAGAACAGCGCCGCCTTGGCGTCAAGCCCGCCAAATCCGATGCCGTAGGAGCCGTGCGGCCCCGCGGCGGCGGCGCTGGCGCTTGCAGCCTGCAACTTGGCGACATCGGCGTCCTTCATGTGCCACTTCGAATCGACCGGCTTGATCAGATAGTTGCAGATCAAGCCCGCAATCAGCATCGCACAGAGGATGTACATAGTCGTGTTGTAGAGCTGATCGCGCGGCACGCCTGCCGCGAGCTGGAACTCGCGGATGTAGTTGACGACGACGGGACCGATGATGCCTGCGGTGGACCACGCCGTCAGCAGCCGGCCATGGATGGCGCCGACGAACTGGGTTCCGAACATGTCGGCGAGGTAAGCCGGCACGGTGGCGAAGCCGCCGCCATACATCGATAGGATGATGCCGAAGCCAAGCACGAACAGGAGCTTCGAACCCATCGCCGCAAAGGTCGGCGCCAGCGCGTAGAGCACGATGCCCAGGATGAAGAACGTATAGTAGGTGTTCTTGCGCCCGATCTTGTCCGACAGCGATGCCCAGAAGAAGCGGCCGCCGATGTTGAACAGCGACAACAATCCGGCGAATCCCGCGGCGATCGCGGCGATCTGCGCCTTCTGTCCCGCATCGAGCGCGTTGAAGCCCACCTCCGGCAGGCCGATCAGCTTGCCGGCGAAGATCTCCTGCAGCATCGGCGATGCCATGCCGATCACACCGATGCCGGCCGACACGTTCAGGCACAGCACCCACCAGATCAGCCAGAATTGCGGCGTCTTGTGCGCGTCGTTGAGATGGACGTTGGCCTTCGAGATCATCGCGTTGGCCTTCGACGGCGCGGTCCAGCCCTCGGGCTGCCAGCCGGGCGGCGGCAAGCGATAGCGGAACGCGCCGATCATCATGAACACGAAGTAGATGACGCCCATCGTGACGAAGGTCTCCCAGACGCCGACCGAGGTCGGGGTCTTGAAGTAGTTCATCAGGAGGTTAGCCAGCGGCGCGCCGATCATGGCGCCGCCGCCGAAACCCATGATGGCCATGCCGGTCGCCATGCCGCGACGGTCCGGGAACCACTTCACGAGCGTCGAGACCGGCGAGATATAGCCAAGACCGAGACCGATGCCGCCGATCACGCCCGAACCCAGCCACAACAGCCAGAGCTGATGGGTGTAAACCCCGATCGCACCGAGGAAGAGGCCGCCGCACCAGCACAAGGCCGAGACGAAGCCGGCCTTCCGCGGGCCTACGCGCTCCAGCCAGCCGCCCCAGACCGCAGCCGCGATACCGAGCAGCACGAAAAAGAGCGTGTACATCCACCCCATGCTGGCGACCTTCCAGTCGCAGCTGGTCGTGAACAACTCCTGAAACAGTGACATGTCTGCGCACGCCTTCGGCGCGGTGACTCCGATCGCACGCGACAGCGGCAACCAGAAGACCGAGAAGCCGTAGGCCATGCCGATACAGAGATGGATGCACAGCGCAGCCGGCGGCACCAGCCAGCGATTGAACCCGGCGGTCGCGATGGTCCGCTCGCGATCCAGAAAACCTGCGCCGGCACCCGAAAGTGTTCCAGCGCTCTCGATGGTAGACATGCATTCCTCCCCTAAAGCCGCCCTTCTGAACGGCCTGCCACGACGGTCCTGTTCCTCAGCCTGCAGCGCAGCCCTTGTCCCTGCTGCTCCGCACAATGATCGACGCGCGCCAGGATCGTCACGCGCATCCGAGACGTTAAACCCCTAACCGTGGGGACTATGCCCGACGCCACGGCCGGGCTTCTTTCGACGGCCCATTTGCTCCGCATATCGCAGGCACGACTCGACCTCCGCGTCTCGGCGGAGGACCTCAATTGGGGCAGAAGTGATGATCGATGTCGATAGACAAAAGGTAGGTATCAACCGAGTGACCGCGAGCTAAGTGGGCGGCGCACCATTGATATTTTCTATCGATCGATCGGCCTTCTCAATCAAGAACACGATGCGCGCGTCGTTGCGCTCGGTGATCTCTACCGTGTCGCCGGTCTCTCGGATCAGGTTCGGAATGTCAATCACCGACAGCGGATCGGTGCAGTACACTTCGAGCTGATCCCCCGGATGCAACGGCTTCAGCGCTTTGCGCGTCTTCAGGGCGGGCAGCGGGCATTTCAGTCCGGTGAGATCGAGCGTCGTTCTGGTCATCGGCGCAACATGGCGGGAGCGACCGATGGCGTCAACGCCGAGCCAGCACCAGCATCACGTTCAGACTCAGAGCAAATCGGCATAGGACAGGAAACCCACGCTCTGCCCCGGCTCGACACGCGTGACCTCCTCATCGAGCTCGATGAGGCCGTCGGTGTCGACCAGAGAGGACAACAGCCCAGCCCCCTCGCGTGGAAACTTGATTGCCTCGAGTGCGCCGTCCTGCGTGCGCCGCAAGGAGGCGCGAACATATTCGCGTCGGCCCGCCTTCTTCTTGTAGGTGAATGCCGCACGCACCGGGATCGGCAACAGCGGCGCCGGCAGGCTGCCCGCAAGGGCCAGCACCGTCGGCCGCACCACATGCACAAAGGTGACGAAACTCGCGACGGGATTGCCCGGCAATCCGATCAGCGGCGTGCCCTCAATGATGCCCATCGCCACGGGCCGTCCCGGCTTGATCGCCATCCGCCACAACACCAGCGAGCCGATGCTTTCGACCGCGGCCTTGACGTGGTCCTCCTCTCCGGTCGAGACGCCGCCGGTGGTGAGGATCAGATCGTGCGTGCCTGCGACCTGCTTGAGGCCATTCGCAAGCGAGGTACGTTCGTCGCGCAAAATGCCGAGATCGCTGACCTCGCAGCCGAGCCGGCGCAGCATCGCCATCAGCATGAAGCGGTTGGAATCGAACAGCTGCGAGGCCGCGCGCGGCTCGCCGGGCGAGGTCAATTCGTCACCGGTCGAGAACACCGCGACACGGATGCGCCTGACGACGTCGAGCCCGACCAGGCCGAACGCCGCCGCGAGCGCGACATGTTGCGGCAGCAAGCGCTGGCCTGCGCGCAGCGCGACGTGGCCCTGGGGGATGTCCTCTCCCGCAGGGCGGACATTCGCGCCCGGCTTCAGCCCCGGCGGCAGCACAATTCGGCCGGCGTCATCGACGCGGACGTCTTCCTGCATGAAGACGGTTTCGGCATCCGGCGGCATCGGCGCGCCGGTGAAGATGCGCGCGGTGTGGCCGGCCTTGATCGGCGCCAGTGCCAGACCGCCGGCCTGGATGCGGCCGTCGAGCGGGAGTGCCCGCTCGGCGCTGTCCGGAAGATCGGCGTTGCGCACGGCGTAGCCGTCAACAGCGGAATTGGTGAAGGGGGGCAACGGCAGCGGCGCCGCGATATCGCGGGCCAGCACCCGCCCATCAGCATCGATGAGCCTTACGGTTTCGAGATCGACAATCGCGTTGACGCGGGTCGTGATCAGGCCAACCGCCTCGTCGACCGACATCATCGGTCCGCCGAAGGCAAAACAATCGTCCGACAATTGCGCCATGGTGCCTCGTCAGCGCATCGCAGCGCTTTTCGCGACCGCTTCCTCGACCGGCATCGCCGCGCGCAGCAGCAATTCCGCGGCAGCGGCGATATCGTCGAGATGGACGGTCGGCAGTCGCGTTTCAATGGCGACATCGGCCGCGATCCCGTAAATTCCGGGATCATCGGGAAACAGCAACGGCTTGTCGTTGGCCGCGCGATGCACCTCGATCTTGCGATGCGGCTCGCGCTTGAAACCCTCGACCACGACGAGGTCAACGGCTGACAATTTGCTCAACAGTTCCGGCAGACGCGGCTCCGCCGCCCCGCGCAATTCGTGCATCAGCGCCCAGCGATTTGACGAAGCAACCAGCACCTCGGCCGCGCCGGCTTCGCGATGGCGCCAGGAGTCCTTGCCGGGAACGTCGACGTCGAACTGGTGATGCGCATGCTTGATGACCGAGACGCGCAACCCGAGCGCATTGAAATGCGGGATCAGCCGCGTCAACAGCGTGGTCTTGCCCGCACCGCTCCAGCCCGCAAGGCCGATGACTTTCATTCCAGCTCCGTCTCCGCGAGCGACCAGGTCCCTGATGGAACCACTCTCTCTTCCGTCATTGCGAGCGCCGCGAAGCATCTACGAATGGATCCACAGCGGCAGCCCGGATTGCTTCGCTTCGCTCGCAATGACGAATGGGCGGCATTTCGTTCGCTCGCTAGCATGCTTATATCGGCTTGACCCGAATGTCATGCTAACGTCGCGGCCATGATGAAGATCGACAAAGCCCCAGTGCCCCTGATCGTCCCTGATACCGACGACCCGCGCCTCACCGAGAGCGTGACCGGGACCGACCAGTCCGGCGCCAGAATCGAGATCAAGGTGCCGGTGGAGCGGCCACTGACGCTCTACCTGAATTCGCAGGAGATCGTCACCATGATGACGATCGGCGACTATCCGGAATATCTGGCGCTGGGCTATTTGCTCAACCAGAACATGCTGAAGTATAATGACGCGGTCACCGAGGTCGAATACGACGACGACCTCCAGGTCGTGGTGGTGCGCACCGAGCATCACACCAATTTCGAAGCCAAGCTGAAGAAGCGCACGCAGACATCGGGCTGCGCGCAGGGCACCGCCTTCGGCGATCTGCTGGAGGCGGTCGAGAGCGTGGCGCTGCCGAAGGCGGAGCTGCGGACCTCCTGGCTGTACCAGATGACGCAGACCATCAATACCATGCCCTCGCTCTATCTGGAGGCCGGTGCGATCCACGGCTGCGTGCTGTGCAGGGAGGGGGAGCCGCTCTGCTACACGGAGGATGTCGGCCGTCACAACGCCGTCGACAAGATCGCGGGCTGGATGTACCGCCACGGCGTCGATGCATCCGACAAGATCCTCTATACCACGGGACGGCTCACCTCTGAGATGGTGATCAAGACGGTCCGCATGGGAATTCCGATCCTGGTGTCGCGCTCCGGCTTCACCGCCTGGGGCGTCGATCTCGCCCGGCAGGTGGGCTTGACGCTGGTCGGCCGCGCGCGCGGCAAACGCTTCATCGCGTTGTCGGGGGAAGAGCGCATCGTCTACGACCAGAACCTCGCTTACGTCGAGGAGGAAGCGGCCAAGCACAAGCGCAAGGGTGAAGGTGGTGACGATTAGCTTTCCGACCACGCAAGGCGTGCTGCTCGCCGGTGGCCTCGCGCGGCGCATGGGCGGCGGCGATAAGCCGATGCGCACCATTGGCGGCCGCACCATTCTGGAACGCGTGATCGCGCGCCTATCACCCCAATGCAGCGGGCTGATCCTCAATGCCAACGGCGATCCCGCCCGCTTCGCCGCGTTCGGTTTGCAGGTCGTTGCCGACGACGTGCCCGGCTTTCCCGGTCCGCTCGCCGGCATCCTTGCCGCACTCGACTGGACCGCGGCGAACCGGCCTGAGGCGAAGTGGGTGCTCAGCGCCGCCGGCGACTGCCCCTTTCTGCCGCGCGATCTTGTTGCACGCTTGCATGACGAACGCATCGCGGCGAATGCCGAGCTCGCCGTTGCGGCGTCGGGCGGCCAGTCGCATCCGGTGATAGGCTTGTGGCGCGTTGGCTTGCGCGACGAACTGCGTCACGCGCTGGTGGTCGAGGATCTCCGCAAGATCGACCGCTGGACCGCGCGTTATCCGCTCGCGACCGTGACGTGGCCGACCGAACCGCTCGATCCGTTCTTCAATGCCAATACGGTCGAGGATATCGCGGAAGCCGAGCGGCTCGCCGCACTGGATGCGGCGTCCTAACCAAGCTCTACGCCGGCCGGAATCCGGCCCGCTCCAGCGCGGCACGCGCTTCGTCCGAGCCGAGCGCATCGAGAAAGGCCCGCACCGCCGGACGCTGCTTCCGCGCCGTCACCAACGCGAAGTCATAATGCTCCTCCGCGAGCGGAATGAAACCGAGGCCGACCGCCTTGGCGACCGGCGCAATGGTCATGCCCCAGTCGGCGCGATGCTGCGCGACCGCCGCGGCCACCGCGTTGTGCGAGCGTGGCTGGTTCCAGTAGCCTTCCGGGCGCGCACCACCGAGCAACCGGTCGATCAGGATGCGCGTGCCGGCGCCCTGGTTGCGGTTGACCATGATGCAGGAGGGATCAGCGAGCGCCGCGACGACGGCGTCCTTCGCGCTGTGGCCTTCGAAACGCTTGTCGCCCTTGCGGAACACGATGCCCTGCATCCGTCGCCAGCCCGGCACGAGTTCGAGACCTTCGACGAGGTAAGGCGCATTGTAGGTCTCGCTCTTGTCGTCGAACAGATGGATCGGCGCCAGATCGCATTCGCCGCGCCGCGCCGCCGCAAGTCCGCCGAGACTGCCGACCGCGATCGAGCGCACGGTCAGCCCGGCATGCGCGAGTTGCGCCGTGACGAGATCGAGGCCGGCGCAATGACTGCCGACGATGACGAGATCGGGCACCCGCACATGCGGCGTGAACAGCGTCACCTCGGCTTCGGTCCCGGCCGGCATCTGGTCGGCGAGTGCGTCGATGCGCAGAAAACCGTCGGCCTGCGCGAACGACGTGATCGCACCGGACCCCTTGCCTGAGGGATAAGCGATCAAGCCGTCCTTGCCTTCGACCAGCGAGACCATGACGAATTCGGTGCGGCCGAGCTCGGAAGCAATGCGCACCGGCACGGTCGCGTTCACCTTGGCATCGGAGCGCGGCGGCAGTCCGGCCATTTTGCGCAACACCGGCACGATCATGTCGTGAAAGGTGAACATCGCCGAGGTCGGAAAACCGGGAAGGATCACCACCGGCTTGCCGTCGCACACCGCAAGACACAGCGGCTTGCCGGGCTTGAGCGCAATGCCATGCGCGATGATGCCGGGCTGGCCGAGCCGGCCGATGATGCGATGAGACAGATCGCCGGCGCCTTTCGACGTGCCGCCGGAGAGCACTAGCATGTCGGCGTCCGCCAGCGCACGCCGCATGGCGGCTTCGAGCTGAGCTTCGTCGTCGGGAATGGCGCCGAGGAAAACCGCCTCTCCGCCGTTCTCGTCGATCGCAGCAGTGACGATCGCGCCGTTGGTATCGTAAATCGCAGCAGGCGCGAGCACCTCGCCGGGCTGAACCAGTTCGTCGCCGGTGGAGATCACGGCCACACGAGGTTTGCGCACGACGCTCACCTCGGCAAGACCGCAAGCCGCCAGCATGCCCACCTCGCGCGAGCCCACGATCGTGCCGGCGCGCAGCAGCGCCTCGCCGCGCGCGATATCGGATCCTGCGTAGGATATGAATTGCCCGGGCGAGGCGGCGCGACGGACGTCGATGGTGGCCAATCCCGCCGGCTGGGTATGCTCGACCATGACCACGGCATCGGCACCGCGCGGCAGCGGACCGCCGGTGGCAATCGGCGTTGCCGTTCCCGCCGCCACCTGCAGCGCGGGTACGGTGCCGCAGTGAATAGTCTCGCCATTCAGCCCGAGGCGAACTTGCGCACCTTCGCCGGCTGTCGCAAGGTCCGCTGAGCGCACCGCGAAGCCGTCGACGTTGGAACGGTCGAACGGTGGCACGTCGATTGGCGCAGTGATGTCTTCAGCAAGCGACGCGCCGAGCGCTGCTGCGAGCTTGCGTCTTTCGCTTGAGATCGCGCGAGGGAACAGCGCAGCCTCGAAGCGTGCCTGGGCCTCCTCGCGGGAAAGGATTTTCAGGAACTGTTCCTGTTCGAGTGCGCTGCGGACTTGCGATTGCGGGATCATGGTCATGCTAAACCCATATCATTCCCGCATCAGATAGGCATCGACCGGCGCGCCCGCTGCAAATCCCTCGTGGCCGGCGGGAACAAGCAGCCATGCATCAGCACGGGCCATTGCCTGGAGCGGCCATTCTCCTACCGCAAGCGGCACCCACGCATGATGTTCCTCGGCCAGCAGGACCATTTCGGCGATGCCGACGCTGGATGCAATTTTTCGCGCGAGCGGCAAGACTATCTGTCGGCGCGGCTGCCGCGCCGACAGAAGGTCGACGAGCGGCAGCACGAGCGCGAGCCAGACCGCGAGCGCATGGTCCGGCGATCCGGGCAAGCCGACGACAGGAATGGTTCCCAGCCGCCCGATCGCGGCGGTGCGTCCGGGCTGGAGCGCAAGACCATGGGCGATCACGTCACCACCCTGGGCCAGCGCCGTGACCGCGGCATCCTTGCGACCGACGCCGCTGCCGCCGATCGTCAGCAGGAGATCGCAGGTAGGCGTCCCCAACGTCTCCGCGATCGATCCCGCGTCTCGCGCGCCGGCCTCGCTCGTCTGCACATCCAGTCCAGCGGCGCGAGCAATGTCCGCGATCAAATGCATGGTCAGCGTTGCACCTGATACATTGACAATGCGCAGCCGCGGACGGCGCACGCTCAGCCGGTCCAGCCCGGCGGCGCGCGCGAGCAAAAGAGCGGCAGGACCGACCGGATACCCCTCTGCGGCGGCAGGCGTTCGTCCGTCGATGTCGCTTCCTGCGCGCCTGACGCCCTGCCCCGGCACGCCCTCCGCCAACACCTGGGCGAGCGGACCAGACACCTCGACTGCGTCAGCATCGAGCACACAGTCGCATCCCGCCGGCATCGCGTCGCCGGCATCGACCCAGGCGGGCGCTGTCGGCAGCGGCAGCGGTGAATAGGAGGACGCGCCGACCAGATCATTGGCGCATAACGCCCAGCCGTCCGCGGCAGCGACGTCACAGGATGGTCGAGGCGCGAGCAGCGGATTGCCCGCGGCGATGCAGCCGGCCGCTTCGCTCAGCGGCAACTCCACCGGCGTGAGCGGATCAAGCCCCTTCAGCAACGCGGCGAGCGCGGTGTCGAGTGGCGTCAGCGATGGCGGCAGGCGCTGGGTCATGCGCCATGATGGACCATGCATCGCCCGGTTTGGCAACCGCTGGCGACACGAACGTCAGCCGCCCGATTTGTCCGCATTGGGGAAGAACAGTTGTTGTCCGTCGACCTTGTATCCGGCGATCGCCGCCTGCCCGTCCGGCGAGATCAGCCAGTCGACGAAGTCTTGCCCCAATTCCTTCTTGACGTTCGGAAACTTCGCGGTGTTCACCAGCATCACGCCGTACTGATTGAGCAGCCGCTTGTCGCCTTCGACGACGATGTCGAGATCGCCGCGATCCCGAAAAGCGATCCAGCTGCCACGGTCGGACAGCACATAGGCGTTCGCCGTGCGCGCTGCATCAAGGGCTGAGGCCATGTCCTGCTTGGCTTCGCGATACCATGCGCCCTTGGTACGGGCGATGTCGATGCCGGCGACGATCCAGAGCGCGAGCTCTGCGGCATGCGTGCCCGAGCGGTCGCCGCGCGTCACGAACGGCGCGCCCTTGCCCTCGATCGCCTTCAGCGCGGTCGCGATGTCCTTGCCCTTCACGCCGGCGGGATCGCTCTTCGGCCCGATCAGCACATAGTCGTTGTACATCACGTCAAAGCGCTTCACCGCAAAACCGTCGGCAACGAATTTCTCCTCCTGCGGCCGTGCATGCATCAGCACGACGTCGACTTCGCCCCTTCGTGCCCCCTCGAGCACCTCGTCGGCGCGCCGCGCGATCACCGTCACCTCGATGCCGGTCTTCTCACGGAACATCGGCAGCAGATAGTCGAGCAGGCCGGACTCCTGCGTCGCTGTGGTCGTGGCGAGCACGATCGCGCGGTCCTCCGCGGATGACGCTGCAACGCCGGCGACGAGGCCGCAGAGAAGCGCGAGTGCAACGGAGAGGCGGCGGACGGCCATGATCGGGTTCCCACTGGCTATGACGCGATCATGATGCTGATGGATTGCGCCGCACTCGTGACGCGTTTGCACATTGTGCCCGCAGCGTCGGGAAATTCCGGCAATGCGCCGCGCGCGAAGACCGCAAGATCCGCACCACGCGAGCGATTCAGGATCGTTCACCAAGGCAGAAATCGCGCGTGGGGATGTGTTGCAAAGCAGCGAGATGATCGGGCATGGTCGTGGCGGACAAAACTTGAAATGCAGAATTCCACCTGCGTCGAACTTCAAAAAGAAGCAAGAATTTGCATAGGAATGCAGGATGGAATTCCTGACGACCAGCGAAGCCGCCGACTATCTTCGGCTCGGCGAACGCAAGCTTTACGAACTCGTCACCACCGGTGCGATCCCCTGCACCAAGGTGACCGGAAAATGGCTCTTCCCGCGGCACGAACTCGACCTCTGGGTGCTGTCCGGACTGGCGCGCCCGGCCGGCATGCTGATCGCGGAGCCGCCGCCGGTCGTCGGCGGCAGCCAGGACGAGCTTCTGGATTGGAGTCTGCGCGAATCCGGCTCGGGCCTGGGATCGATGAGCGAGGGCAGCGCGCGCGGGCTCGAGCGCTTGCAGCGGGACGAGGTGATGGCCGTGGCAATGCACTTCCACAGCCTCGATGCCGACGGCAATCTTGCCGCCGATGCCAATGCGACGGCTCTGCGAGACGCTCCGGACCTGCATGATGCATTGCTGGTCGCGTTCGCGCGCCGCGAGCAGGGTCTCGTGCTGCCGCCGGGCAATCCCAAGCGGCTGCGCGGCCTTTCCGACGTGCTCGCGCTCGGGGCCAGGATGGCGATGCGACAGCAGGGCACGGGCGCGCAGATGCTGCTCGATGTGCTGCTGAAGCGCGCCGGCGCCTCGGCGCGCGATTTGCGCCGGATCGAGATGCCGGCCCTGACCGGGCCGGATCTCGCCGAGATCGTTCGCGCGGGACAGGCCGATTGCGGCATCGCGACGCGTGCGTCCGCGCGCTCGGCCGGCCTCGATTTCGTGCCGCTGGTCTGGGAGAACTTCGACCTCGCGATGCGGCAGCGCAGCTATTTCCGCCCCGCTATGCAGGGCCTGATCCGGTTCCTCGGCGAAAAGCGGTTGCTCCAGCGCGCCGAGGAGCTGACCGGCTACGATCCCTCCCCGGCCGGACAAATCCGCTTCGCCGCCTGACGTTGACGCCCGCCCCCAAATAGTTGCAAAAGAAACCAATTCAGCCGGGCCATACCCGGGGGTACACCGGCCAACGCGCCGGATCAGGGGAGGACAAATATGAAGCCAACGAGATTTGGACTGCCGGTCGCTGCCGGCTTTGCAGCGACGTTCCTGGCGGCGACGCTGCTGCCGGGCGCCGCAATGGCGCAGGTGTCCGACGACGTCGTCAAGATCGGCGTGCTCACCGACATGAACGGTCCGGCCTCGGCGCCGACCGGCCAGGGTTCGGTGACGGCGGCGCAGATGGCGATCGACGATTTCGGCGGCACCGTGCTCGGCAAGCCGATCAGCATCGTCGTCGGCGACCACCAGCTCAAGGCCGATATCGGCGGCGCCATCGCGCGGCGCTGGTACGACGTCGACCAGGTCGATCTGATCGTCGACGTACCGGTCTCCGCGGTCGGGCTCGCGGTGCAGAACATGGCCAACGAGAAGAAGCGGCTGTTCATCACCCACTCCACCGGCACCGCCGATTTCCACGGCAAGTTCTGCTCGCCCTATGCGATCCAGTGGGTGTTCGACACCCGCGCGCTCGCGGTCGGCACCGCGGACGCGGTGGTCAAGCGCGGCGGCGACAGCTGGTTCTTCATCACCGACGATTATGCCTTCGGCCATTCGCTGGAGCGCGACGCCTCGGCGGTCGTGACCGCCAATGGCGGCAAGGTGCTGGGCTCGGTGAAGCCGCCGCTGGCGACGCCCGACCTCTCCTCCTTCGTGCTGCAAGCGCAGGCCTCCAAGGCCAAGATCATCGGCATTGCGGCGGGTCCGCCGAACAACATGAACGAGATCAAGACCGGCTCCGAATTCGGCGTGTTCAAGGGCGGCCAGCAGATGGCGGCGCTGCTGGCGCTGATCACCGACATCCACGGCCTCGGCCTGCAGGCAGCCCAAGGGCTGTTGCTGACGACATCGTTCTATTGGGACCTGGACGACAAGACCCGCGAATGGTCGAAGCGCTACTTCGCCAAGATGAACAAGATGCCGTCGATGTGGCAGGCCGGCGTCTATTCGAGCGTGATGCACTATCTCAACGCCATCAAGGACACCGGCACCGACGATCCGCTCAAGGTAGCCGCCAAAATGCGGGAAAAGCCGATCGAGGATTTCTTCGCCCGCAGCGGCCGCTTACGCGAAGACAATCTGATGGTGCACGATCTGTGGCTGGTGCAGGTGAAGACGCCGGAGGAAAGCAAATATCCGTGGGACTATTACAAGATCCTCACCACGATCTCGGGCGACAAGGCGTTCGGTCCGCCGGACCCGGCGTGTGCGATGGTGAAGAAGTGAGGGTGTAGCGAAGCCGCGCTGACGGTGCACCCTCTCCCCTTGCGGGAGAGGGTGGATTCGCGAAGCGAAGCCGGGTGAGGGGTCGTCTCCGCGAGTCCAACTCGCTGTTGAGTTCGCGGAGAGATACCCCTCATCCGGCGCTTCGCGCCACCTTCTCCCACAGGGGGAGAAGGAAGGAAGCGCCCTACTTCAGCACCCCGATCTCGCGAAAGTACTTCATCACGCCGGGATGGATCAGCTCGGGCTTCGGCGCGGCGGCGACCGTGTTCGCGGCCGTGGTCTCGCAGGCTTGGGCGAGCTGCTTGCAGAATGTGGGCTCGACGCCGTGCAGCGTCTTCGCCAGGCGATAGGCGACATCGTCAGGCAAATCTTCGCGTGTCAGCACAAAGCTCCAGGAGCCGAGCGAGGCGATCGGCTCGGACTGGTTCGGGTAGCTGCCGGCCGGCACGGTGAGCGGCTTCAGGAACGCATGCTTGGCGCGGATGCGCGCGATCTCCTCGGCACTGGGCGCGATGAAGCGCGCGCCTGATACGCTCGAGGCCACCGCGGCGAAGCCGGGCCAACCGATGCCGGCGCCCCAGAGTGCGGCGACACGGCCATCCTCGACCATCGCGGGGCCATCGCCGGCGCGGTCGAGATAGATCGCCTTGAAGTCCTCGTCCTGCTTCAACCCGAGACCATCGAGCACGTAACGCGCCAGGATCGGCAGGCCGGAGCCCTTGGCGCCGAATGCAACGGGCTGACCGACCAGATCGCGAATGGTCTTGGAGGAACTGTCCGCGCGCACCACGAACATGCCGGGGTTGGAATAGATCGCCGTGAGAATCTTCAACCGTACCGGCGCGCGGCCGATGCCGGCGAAGGCTTCATAGGCCGGCTCGCCCGCGACCAGAGCGAGATCGAGCGCGCCCTTCTCCAAGAGCGGAATGTTCTCGTTGCTGCCCTTGGTGTTGCGCGGAGCAATGATGGTTTGCGGATCGGCTGCGTTCATGGCTTGCGCAAAGGCGTTGCCATAGAGCGGAAAACCGCCGCCGGGCGTCGCGGTGCCCAAGCTGATCGTCAGGCTGGGTGTGTTGGTCGGAATGGCGTTGCCTCCGGTTTGAGCGGCAGCGGGGCTTGAAAGCAGCGCCGCGCCGAGCAGGAAAACAAAAGCGAATCTCATGGTCGGTCCCGGCGGGGGCGCGTCAACATCGACTTGCGGCGATGTAGGCAGCGCCCCGATTTTGTGAAAGCATGCAGCCCAACGACAATAGAACATGGGAGGCGTCATGTTGCGAATTTTGCGTAACAGTGTTTTCGGGCTGGTTTTCCTTTCAACGCTGTTGGGCGCCGCACCTCCCGCCTCCGCCGCTTATCCCGACCGTCCCGTGCACTGGATCATCGGCTTCTCCGCCGGCGGCCCGGTCGACATCGTGGCGCGGATCATGGCGCAGTGGCTGACCGACCGCTTCGGCCAGCAATTCATCGTCGAGAACCGCACCGGCTCGGGCGGCAACATCGCGGCCGCTGCTGCGATCACTTCACCGCCGGACGGCTACACGCTGCTGTTCGTCGCGCCCAACAACGCGATCTCGACCTCGCTCTACAAGAAGCTGCCGTTCGACTTCCTGCGCGACACCGTGCCGGTGGCCAGCATCATGCAGCTCACCAACATGCTGGTCGTCTCCAACGCGTTCCCGGCGAAGACGGTTCAGGAGTTCATCGACTACTGCAAGGCCAATCCCGGCAAGATCTCCTTTGCCTCGTCCGGCAACGGCACCTCGGTGCACATGTCGGCGGAGCTGTTCAAGGTGATGAGCAAGTGCGACATGGTGCACGTGCCCTATCGGGGATCTGCGATCGCGTTCCCCGACATCATCTCCAACAAGGTGCAGCTGATCTTCGACAACCTCCCCTCCGCGATGGAGCAGGCCAAGGGCGGCAATGTCCGCGCGCTCGGCGTGACCTCGCCGCAGCGCTGGCCGAGCGTGCCTGATGTACCCGCGATCGCCGAGACGGTGCCGGGCTTCGAATCGGTCGGCTTCTACGGCATCTCCGCGCCGAAGGGCACGCCGCAGGACGTGATCGAGATCCTCAACAAGGCCGTCAACGAGGCGCTGAAGGACCCGAAGCTGGTCGCGCGCCTCACCGAGACCGGCGGCATCCCCAAGCCGATGACGCCGGCCGAGTTCGGCAAGCTGGTCACCGGCGAGACCGAGAAGTGGCGCAAGGTGGTGGAGTTCGCCGGCGTGTCGGTGGACTAGCGCCTGCGGAACTGCCGCGCGCCGGCAGCGCGCCAACGCGACATCGGAGGGGATCGGAAGCCCCCTCCCAACAAAATGCGCGAAAACAACCCCATGCACAGTAGAAACATCGAGCGATCACAAGGGGTTATGGAATCGAAAAGCGAGGCACCCTGGCGCGATTGCCAGGGTCGGGGGGCGAAGGCTCGGCGAGGTGGGCTTGCGCCGTCGGGCAAAACAGGACTATAAGGGCATCATCGCCGATTTCGGTTATTCAAAAATCTCGGGCCTTGCCGCGCCAACGTTTGCAACCGCCGGCGCCAGCATTGCACCCTCGCCTCCGCCCCTGTAAACGAACCGCGCACCGTTGCCGGCCGCGCGTCCCGCGGGCCGTCTCGCGGCGGGGCCTGTAGCTCAATGGTTAGAGCCGGCCGCTCATAACGGTCTGGTTGCAGGTTCGAGTCCTGCCGGGCCCACCAGCCTTCGCTCGCTTCGCGAGCTTCGGTTAGGCAAGCCGGAGCCACGAATGGCAAGCGAAGCGAGCGAGGGCTGCCGCGCCGAAGCCCCAAGGGCGAAGGTGGGCTGCAAGACATGCTCATCGATGCGCCCCCGGGGCGCCCTGAATCGAGTGCACTGTCGCCGTAATGAGTCTTACCGCCTTTTGAATCCCGCCAGCGTGCGCTACCTTTGGTTGGGGGAAATCAATATGCAGTTGCATGAATTCATTAGAGCGGACGAGCTTGAGGCCCTGCCGGATGATGACGCGCATGAGGCGTTCGCTCAATTCGTTCGAATTACTCAGACGAGGCTGAGCGAGCGGATCGATGCTCTTTCCTCACACGAAGACCAGCGATCTTGGCAGCAAATCACCGATGCCCGCCACGGGTTCATGAACATCGTAGTGGCCGCTGCCAAGAAGTTCGAGATTGAGCCGCTAGCTTCCATCATGATGCCTCGCAACCAAGAGTATGATGATCAGACCTTTCGTCAGTTTCAATCGGATGTCGATTTCTTTGTGACCCAACTTGTCCTGGAGAATAGCGCGCGGACTAAGCGCGACTCGGTCTCTGTCTCTTCGGACCTAAAGACGAAGATCCGAACCTACTTGCATCACTTGCGCGATGCGATCGAAAAGTCCGATCTCGACGAGGATAAGCGAGGCAAATTACTCGATCAATTGGACGCCTTTGAATCCGAACTAGAAAAGCGCCGCCTACCTTTGATGACGGTGACGTTGATGGTTATCGCTTTGGCGAGCGCACCGGGCGGACTCTGGTCGACCGGCGAGGCTGCACAAAGGCTGGTTGCCAGCATCTTCAAGCTGGTCGGCGAAGCCAAGAACGCCGACGACGAGGCCCGCAAGCGACTCATTCCCGCCGAACCGCCTAAGGTAATCGCGCCACCGCGAGCACCGGAAGGGGAGAAAAAGCTAGCTCCGCGACGCCGTGCTTCGAACGACATGGATGATGACATACCATTTTGACCAAGGCTAGATCAGACCGGTGATCGCAAATGGCGGAGCGAACCTGCAGATACTGTCGGCGAACATACGAGCTGAGCAAAGACAATTTCGGGCATAACCCGCAGGGTGGGTTTCGCTGGAAATGTCGGGCCTGCATGCGCCAAGCCGTCAGAGAGTACAATGAGGTTCATAGTAGTCGTGCATACGAGCGAACCATGCTTCGCAGCGATACAAGGTTGACCCAAGCTGATCGGACGCACTACGGCGCTCGACTGGCGCGAAGAGATGGTGGCTATGTTTGCTTCTATTGCAAGGAAGCGGTCGGCAACGACTTTCACATCGACCACAAAATTCCTATTGCCAAAGGTGGCCAGCACGAGTTCAGCAATTTTGTTTTGGCGTGCATGCCCTGCAATCAAGAGAAGCACGCTAAAGACATCGATGAGTATCGCATTTGGCGCAGAGAACGAGGGCTATCAGTTCTGTTTTAGCAGATTGGAGAGATAACATTGGAGACGATACCAAGAAGAGACTAGCCTCGATTGTCGCCGAAAAGCGTAAGGGAGCGCGAAGAACAACGGCGGTCGCCTTGCCGATGCCTATTGAGCCGACCAGCCGGCGCGTGCTGCCTGCCGAACGACCTTTGGTATAAGCCTCCCGCTGTGGCGATGCCCGAGATTGCCCGCTGTTGCGAGTTCAGAATGGCCAATCACCTCTGGGGGTTTGCGGTGCACTATAAAGCGTTGCAAGAATCTTGCGCCCAATTCTCTAAACCTTCTTGCACGCATCAGTTGCGGCGATAGTATTCCTCATGGGGAAAGCTAAACCGCTGCAGATCGGCAACCTCGCGTTTCCAACGCAGCAAAAGGCCCTGCTGTTTTGCAAGGAGGTTCTCTCAAAGTACGCCCCCGAACATTGGGTGTCAGATTCTGACGCTGCGTTCCTAATTGAACTTTTGAAGCTACACCCCGACTCGGGCGAGAAGGTCGGCAATGGAATACACCATTTCGAGGTGATGCGAGCGGATTTTAACACCAGGTGTTTTGCGGTCGTAAGACGTGACGGATCGCGTGTCGATTTTTCGTACAAGGTCTGCGTAACTGCAGCGTCCAGCATCCACATGGATTAGCACAGCATCATCTTGAACTGATCCGGATATTACAGGTCGATTGTGTCAAAGACGAACGATATCAGCACCGCTGACATAGTATCCTCATTGCAGGGAAATTTTTCGTCGTTGTCGAAGTTGATGCGTTCCCTGCAGCCCAAGAGTTACAGCAACGGCAACATTACGATCCGGGGGCACTACCTACCATTCCAAGGCGCTAAACCTCGGTTAGGAGAGTTACTGGAGCACATTTCGCTTTACATCTGTAATTTTGCGTTGAGCCGATCCGAAATTGACTCTGTGCATGACAAAGTACGCAACGCTAGTGAGCAAGAGAAGCTACTCGCTTATATCGAGCTGCGCGATTCCGCCGCCGAGCTTTTCATAAAGGCGCAGAAATCAACAAATCGGAACGGCGAGTGCGGTGAACTCTTACTCTATCTTCTGACAGAATGGGTTCTCGAAGCACCGCAGTTACTGGCAAAGATGTCGATGAAAACTACATCATCGATGCCGGTACATAGTTCGGACGGAATACACGTCAAGTTCGACGCGAATTCTAACAAGTTGATCTTCTTCTGGGGCGAAGCAAAAATTCACAAGACCATCGGAAGTGCTTTGAGCGATGCCGTCAATTCGATCTCCAGCGCACTCGAACATTCCAAGTTGAAAGAGGACATCAGGCTAGTTCGCCGGTTTATCGGCACAACGGGATTGCTGGCAGATGCGCAAGCCAAGATAGTCGAGTATCTAGATCCCCTCAGCGATATGTACGATCAAAAGATTTATGCATCGACTTGCTTAATTGGTTTTGACTTTGGGGCCTTCAAAAAGCTTGCCACAGTAGACATCGACAAGATCGAAGCATTCTTTGCAAAAGAGCTTGAAGAGCAGTTGAACGCGGCCTCAACTTCTCTCCACTCTTTGCTCGCCGCCAAGAATATCACCCACCACAAATTAGAGATCTTCTTCCTACCTGTGATGTCGGTCGCTCAGTTGCGTGTTGACTGGCAGCAAAGGATCGGTTGGGCGAAATGATAGATGCATTGATTGACAGGGTTTGGTCCAGTCCACGACTATCTGAAGGAATGGAGATTCTCGAGCGGCTCTGGATAGCAAAATCCGCTGGGATCGAACCTACAGGACCGATAGTTTCAATCGAGGGAAGCAAGGCGAGCCGGTACGTCGAAGCAGCCGCGATACTTGCCTGTTCATCGGACTCTTCTCAACGCCTGACGGCGTATCGCCTCGCAACTTACGTGCATGAACTATTTGCCGGCAGTATCGATGGCTTGGACGCGGCTGTCCGCGCCGTTCTCGTTAGGCTTGGCAACTTTCCAAGTGTGTCAACAAACTCTCCCATCGGCAACGCACTAGCTTCAACACCTTGGGCAATAGCTCAGGAAGAATTGGTGAGGCGACGCGGCAACGAGGTGCAGGTTGCAAAAAGCTTGCTTTCGCTAACGGATTTTCAGAAGAGGCTATGGGACGGCCTTAGTAACGGAGCATCAATCGCGATTTCCGCGCCAACATCGACTGGCAAATCCTTCATTTTGCAAGCCTTCATCTCAAATGCTTATGCTTCACGACCAGGCTTTCGAGCCTGCTATGTTGTCCCTACTCGGGCGCTCATTTCGCAAGTGCAAGCAGACCTTAAGGCAGCACTAACCGATGCATCGGTACAGGATGTAGAGGTGATAACTGTTCCTCCGGAGTCCGATGAGAAGCTCCCGCCTAAGGTCGTTTTTGTTTTTACCCAAGAACGGCTCCAAATCCTGTTGAATAACGACCCTCATTGCGAGGTCGATTTCCTCGTGATTGACGAGGCACATTCCGTACAGGACGGCGACAGGGGAATACTCCTCCAAGGCGTAATCGATGAACTGGTTGCCCGAAAGGGCAACACCCAACTACTGTTTGCGAGCCCGACCGTTTCAAACCTTGAAATATTCGGACGCATGACCGGCAGATCGGACATTCATCCCCAATTCACCAACGAAGCCACGGTATCTCAGAACTTTATCGAAGTTGAGGTGACCGGTGTGAAGCTTGGTGACGTTGCCCTTTATGCCAGAGAAGGTGCAAATCGCAATGAGATTGGCAAAGCCCGACTGGAGCAAACTCTTGCATCAAGAACCGACTGTCTCGTCCATTTGTCTCACAGATTTGGATCGGAAAAACAGTCTATCGTTTATGCGGATGGCCAAGCGGATGCAGAGAAGATTGCTCTTCAGATCAGCACATTACGCGCAGGGGAGCTTACCGATCGAGCCGTTTCGCCAGCACTTCAGGAGCTGTCGAACTTGGCGAAGGAGGCAGTGCACTCGAAATACGTTCTAGCCGCCACGGCTTTGAATGGTGTCGGGTTTCACTACGGAAACATTCCCACGGTCCTAAGAAACGCGATCGAACAGGGCTTTTCTGCTGGAGAACTCCGATATCTGGTCTGCACAAGCACGCTGCTCGCTGGTGTGAACATGCCCGCGCAGAACATTTTTATGCATACGCCACAGCGGAAGAAGAGCACACCACTCGAATCGATTGATTTTTGGAATTTAGCTGGACGTGCGGGCCGTCTTCGAAAGGAATTTCAGGGAAATATCTATCTCCTTAACTATCAACATTGGAAGGAGCAGCCGCTGTCGGGCCCGCGTCTATCCCCCATCGTTCCAGCAATGCAACAGGCAATACATCTTCGCGGGTCCGATCTTACTGCTGTAATCGATGATGACTCTGCAGCTCAAATCAGCGCAAGGTCCGAGTTAGAAACTGCCTTTGTTCGATTGCTGAGTGACTACAAGAGTGGACGCATAGCGAGCACCCTCGATCGTTCTTACCCGTCGCCTAGTCCGACGTCACGGCAGCAACTGGAAAACGCATTGTCGATGGCCGCAGAGCGGATTTCTTTACCTGCCAATATTTTGAGGTTGTCTCCTACGATTTCGGCGCATCGTCAGCAGGAGTTGTATAGTTACTTAACTTCAGCAGTCGACGCTGGATCTCGCGATGTCGCGCGTGGATTGTTACCGGCTCACCCCCGCGAAGGCGGCGCCTTCGAGTCCTACGTAAAAGTGCTCGACCTCCTCCATCGGACCATTTTGCCGAAAGCAAACAGCGAGAAGCAAAATCGGTTCTTCGCAGTCATGCTTCTAAAATGGATGCAGGGAACTCCAATCCCTGAATTGATCGATGATCGTGCTCGTTTTCAGACAGCGTCTATAAGCACACATATTCGGGCAACGCTCGACTTGGTCGAGAAGGAATTGCGCTTCAATTATGTAAGGGCGTTTGGCTGCTATAATGCAATTTTGGCGCATGTGCTTTCGAACGCCGGCTTGGGCGAGCTCGCTGGAAGCATTCCTTCCCTTTCGCTTTATCTAGAGGTCGGTGCTTCGGATAAGACGATGATCAGCCTTGTCGCCCTTGGCCTTTCTCGTATGACCGCAAAACGCCTAAACAGCCTATCCCCCAACAAATCTCTCGGCGTAGTCGATGCGCGAAATTGGCTGGCAGGACAGAATTTGGATTTCTATGGTTTTTCAACCCATGTCCAACGAGAAATAGAATTGGTGCTTGGTTCACAATCAGCGGCTTAACTCACTGGGATTAAAATGCATGGATGCAACGAACAGCATAGAAAAGTGCAACCTATAGATTTTCTAACCGGTGAGCACGGCCGCCCATAACGGTCTGGTTGCAGGGTCGAGTCCTGCCGGGCCCGCCAACCTTCGCTCGCTCCGCTATCTTCGGCTAGGCAAGCCGGAGCCACAATGGCGAGCGAAACGAGCGAAGCCTGCCGCGCCGAAGCCCAATTGGCGAATGCGGGCTGTAAGATCAAATAGTTCGGCCTTTAGCCGCATTTTCCGGTGGACCGGCTAATTTTGTTGGTGCCAGACATGGTCAGGATCGCGACACTCCCCGTTGCGACGCGCGATGTCCGCGAGCGCATGCGGCGGCGGACGCGTGGCGCCCCTTCAGCCTCTCTCATGTCAGGACTGACAATGCGAAAGCTTCTGGCGATTTTGGTGATCTCGTGCTGGGCCGGTTTGGCTTACGCACAAAAGGCCGACCTCATTGTCACGAACGCAAAGCTCGTGACGCTGGATCCCGCATCGACGATCGCGCAGGCTCTCGCAGTCCGCGACGGCAAGATCGTCGCGATTGGCGGCAACGATGCCATGGAAGGCCTGGTTGGGCCCGCGACGCGCCGCGTCGACGCAGGCGGGCGCACCATCATTCCGGGATTGATCGATTCCCATATTCACGCCGTGCGCGCCGGCCTCACCTACGCAACCGAGGTCAACTGGATCGGCGCAAAGACTATCCCTGAGGCCATGGAACGCTTGCGCCAGGCGGCACAAGCGCGCCCGGCATCCTGGATCATCGTGGCCGGCGGCTGGAGCGAATTGCAGTTTACTGAGAAGCGGCGGCCAACGCTCGCCGAGGTGATGGCGGCCGTTCCCGACAATCCGGCTTACATCCAGCTGTTCTATTCGGCGGTGCTGATGACGCCCAAAGCGCAGCAAGCCCTCGGGATGTCCGCGGATCAGTTGCCGGCCGGGATCACGACCGAACGCGCCGCATCGGGCGACGCCACGGGGTGGCTCAACGGCTCCATCGTCAGTATCTCCGCGCTGTTCGATCGGCTGCCGAGGCCGAATTTCGAGGAGAATGTCGCCGGGACCCGGCAGTTCTTCACGGAGCTCAATCGTCTCGGCGTGACCGGGATCGTGGATCCCGGCGGCTTCAGCATCTATCCCAGCCACTACGCGGCCTTGCAAAAGCTCTGGCGTGACAAATCATTGTCGGTTCGCGTTGCCTTCAGCCTGTTCGCCCAGAATGTCGGCGCGGAATTCGACGAGTACAAGACTCTCACGCCGTTCCTGCCGATGGGATTCGGCGACGACATGCTGCGGTTCAACGGACTAGGCGAGCGGATCACCGGCGCCATGTACAACAACAATGCGCCTGACGCGGCCGCCAAGGACAAGTTCCGCGAGATCATTCGCTGGGCGGCCAAACAAGGGCTGACCGTCACCATCCACTGGCAGGAAGACAAATCCGTCCATCACCTCCTGGACCTCTATGACGAGGTCAACAAGGAGACGCCGCTCGCGCCGTTGCGCTGGTCCATCGCCCATCTCGACAACACCTCGCCCCAAACGCTGGCGCGCATGAAAGCCCTTGGTATCGGCTGGACCATGCAGGACGCGATGTATCTCGGAGGTGACCGTATCGTGGCGCAGGTCGGCGAAGCCGCCCGCAGCATGCCACCCCTCGTCACGGCGTTGCGCATGGGAGTCCATGTCGGGGCCGGCACGGATGCGCATCGGGTCGCATCCTACAATCCGTTCGTGGCGCTGCAATGGATGCTCGACGGCAAGACCGTCGGCGGACTCTCGACGCGCGGCCCGGACGAAACACCCAGCCGCGAAGATGCCTTGCGCCTCTACACCGTGGGAAGCGCGTGGTTCTGCTTCGACGAGACGCGGCGCGGCACGCTGGAGACCGGCAAGCTCGCCGACTTCGCGATTCTCGATCGGGATTTCCTGTCCGTCCCCGTCGAGCAGATTGGCGCCACGGCGTCTCTGCTGACGGTCGTGGGCGGCAAGGTCGTCTACGCAGCGGATGCTTTCGCGGGCGCAAGATAGAGCTGGAGGCTTGTTGTTCAAGGCAGCTGTCGGCTTACCGGCGCGATTGCATCTTTGCGCGGTTTCCGCAGGTGGCCATTTCGCACCAGCGACGGGATCTGTTCTTGGTGCGATCGATGAACAGCCAGTGGCAGTCGTGCTGTGGACATCGTTTCAATCGGTCGAGTTCGTCGCCGCGCAGCAGGTCGACCGCAGCCCAGGCAAGCGGACCAAGGATCCGGTCCCCGTGCGTGAATTCGATGGTGGCCGGCGAACCGGTCAGCAATGCGGCCGTGAAGGTACGGGCCGCAACATCGTGGATCACCGCCATGCCCAGCGCCGGCGGTTCATCGCCGTCCGCGATCGCAGCGCCTACCTGGTCGATCGCGTTGCGCAGGCGCCGGCCATCGTAGACCAGCAACGCCCGCTGCCTTGCATTAAGCGAAAAATCGACGCCCACCAGTCCAGCATCCCTTGCCCAGGCCAGCATTCCCTCGGCGTCGCGCAAGTGATCGGCCTCTTGGTCCGTGCCGCGCCAGCTGATCGTGTTGGCGAAATCGAGCGCCAGATTCCCCGCTACGCGGTGAAGCGGCGGCGGTCGATCGGCGATGCTGCGCAAACGCTTCACGTCGGACGTTCTTCCCAAGGCCGGAGCAGCGCCATCGCGGCGGCCACCAGCATGAGGGCAGCGCCGCCGATCTCGAGCCAGCCGATCGCCTCGCCGAACAACCACGCACCGGTGCCAAGCGCGATGATCGGAGAGACAAAGGCATACAGACCTGCGCGCATCGTACCCCATTCACGCAGCAGCACGAGATAGATCGTATAAGCCACGATCGTTCCGAGCAGCAACAGGAACAACAGGCTGCCGATTGCCGCCGGAGTGAGGAAAGCGTCGAGCGTGTCTCTCGATACGGGTTCCAGCACCAGCGAAAGGCCGAGCAGGGCGGCGCCGCCGATCGCCGCCTGCACCATCGTCAGCGCCAGGGGCTTCACCGGACCGACCAACGGACGCGCGACCACGCTGCCGACGCAATAGCTCACGGTCGCGGCGACGATCGCCGCGAGCCCAAGGCCGCTCGCATCGGACCCGGCCCCGAGCCGCGCCCAGAACAGCCCGATGACACCGACACAACCGATCGCGAGCACGACGGCATGATGCCAGGTCGGCCTCTCCTCGCCGGTCAACGCGGCGAGGGCAAACAGCAGGACCGGAATCAGGGTAAGGTTGACCAGCCCCGACAGCCCTGATGGCACGTGCTGCATCCCCCAGAACAGCAAGCCGTAGGTGCCGGTGTTGACCAGCAGAGCTGAAACGATCGTTGGCCGTGCGCGGCCTTCGGCGAATGCGGCGCCGGCGCCACGCACTCCGATGGCCAGCAGTGCGGCCGCCAGCAGGTATCGCGCGGCGGCGAGCAGCAGCGGGGGCAGATCGCCGAGCCCGACCTTGATGGCGGCCCAGGTCAGCCCCCAGATCAACGACATTGCGGCGAACAGGACAAAGTTGCGCACCGTCGTGCTCAGCGCATGCCGTACCGATCGACCAGAACGCGGTGGATTTCCACCCTTTGAGGGAGTTCGATCAGGAGTTCGGGATCGCGGTCGAGGTGATGCACCTTGGTCGGCTCGGCCTTGGTGAAGGCAGTCATTGCCTGCATGTCGGACCAGTAAGAGATGGTCGTGAACCATGTCTCCTCGTCAAGGTCCTCGCGCAGCAGCTGGACGCCGAGCGCCGTCTTCTCGAGCGGCGGAATGCCTTCAGCGCGCAGATATTGCTCGTAGCTGTCGGCGATGTCCCGCCGGGTACGACCACGCCAGATTCGTGCGATGGAAGGATTGGTTGGCATGCTTGCTTCCTCCTTTAGGCGGCGAAGGGACACCAGCGCGGCGAAGGCCGCGCCGTGGGACGATCAGGCATTGACACGCGCAAGGAAGGCGCGGACCAGGGGCAGCGCCTCATCGAAATGCGTCTCGAGCAGCCAGTGTCCGGCGCCGTCGAGCAGGTGCAGATCGACATCGGGCAAGTCGCGGCGATAGGCGCGGGCGGACTCGGCCGGCATGTATCCGTCTTCGGGGCCCCACACCACGAGCGTTGGAGGACGGTGCTCGCGCAGATACGCCTGATAGCGCGCGAACCAGCCGAGATTCTCCTCCAGCTTCTCCATCAGCCCGACGCAGACCTGTCGGCGCACTGGCGTGTCCATGAGTGGCCAATGAAGCTTCCAGAGGTCGGGCGGCACCCGGGCAGCGACGTCGTCCGTCACTTCGCCAACGAACTCCGCACGGAAGCCATCCTCGCTCACGGCCTCCTCGAGCGGCCGGTGCCTCGCCGGCGTCTTGTCGGCCCACCAGGCCTTGATGGTCGCGTATTTCGGGCCCAGCACATCCTCATAGATATCGCCGTTCTGGATGATGAGCGCGGCGATCCGCTCGGGGTGAGCGATCGCGTGCCTTAGCCCGATCTGGGAGCCGTAATCGTGGAGCCACAAGGCGTATCGTCCGAGGCCGAGCGCATCGGCGAGGCCGGCCAGCACGTCTGCATAGGCGTCGAAATCATAGGCGAATTCCGACGGGTCGGGCGTGCCGCTGTAACCAAAGCCCGGCCAGTCGAACGCGATCGTCCGCCACCGGTCGGCGAGCGCCGGCATCAGCCGGCGGAACTGGAAGGAGGAACAGGGATAGCCGTGCGGCAGCAGCAGGACCGGCGCGCCGGCGCGTCCCGCTTCGCGATAGAAGATCGACATCCCGTTCAACGCCAAGCGCCGGTGCGTGAGCCCGCTCGCCATTCGGGCCTCCATCGTCTTTACACCACCTAAATGCATTTAGGCGGTGAACGTTCCGAGGCTAGGGAGCCGTGTGGCGACGAACAATCGGCGCGATCACGCGCCATCGTTGTGCGGGTGGTGCCGCAGCCGACATGAGCGTAGGGCTTATCTGGCACCGTTCGGCTGTTCCGCTGGGCTGCCCACCAGAAACGCTGCGTGTTCTCGCCGAGAACCCGCCCATACAATGCTCAATCAACCGCTCTTTCGCGGCAGGAGCCGTCCATGACCAATGAAAAAGGCCCCAACATCAAGAAGAAGCAGAAATGCAAGAACTGCGAAGGCAAAGGCCTGCTCAAGAAGGGCGACAAGGTGGTGAAGTGCCAGCGCTGCAAAGGCACGGGCGTGCGGTGATGATGAGGTGATGGCCTCCAATGCGGACGGCGTACTTTCCCAGGTTGCGCAGGCTCGCGACTGACGTGCACCGCATCTGACATCACGATTGGCACTTCCTGCGGCAAGACGCGTTGCGGTCTTTTAGAGGGAGGTGCAGATGACCAAGACCGACACGGAGGGCGTAAAGACCGGGACACCGCCGACGGGTTCGGCGGCGCTCAACCCCGGGGATGAAGCCGCACCGGGGACGATGGGCACCGGCGAAGATGTGTGTCCGGATTGCCATGGCAAGGGGCGGATCGACGGCGCGCCCTGCGCGACGTGCGGCGGCAGCGGGACCGTGATCCGGGCCGTCGGCGGGGCCTGAGCAAAGCGCGGGCCGCGCGGCGCTTGCGCCAGGCTGTGGCTTTCGATTGCGCCTTCATTGTTCCAGCAACGAACGGCCCTCGCCCGTGTTTTCCGGATGTGAGACACAATGAGGCGCGCCATGACCAAAGATGCCGGACTGAAGCCCGACGATTTCCCCATCGAAGCCGACAAGGACAAGCTCAGGACCCACAAGGGCGAGCCGGTGGCCTCGGCCGAGTCGGAGAAGATCGCGGATCAGATCGCCGAACGGCTGAACGAGCATGCCCACCAGGAAGAGCAGGATCGTTGGTCGGCCTAGGGCCATCGCCTTGCCGCCACCCATCCGGAAAGAGCAACGGATAGTTTGTAGGACCGAGCTCGCAGGAACGACGTCGTTGGAACGACCTGGGGCCGTTGCGTATTGGGCCGCGCCGGGTCCTTGCGATTCCGGCAATGGCGGCCTCGGCTCGAAGCCCCGCCCCCGGGCCACAGGCCGGGGCCGCCTGACGGGGGATCGGCCCGGCATCTCAGGCCGTCTTGGAGGACTGCGCGAGAGACCATGGAGGCGCCCACACCAGGGATGCAAAACCCGCTTCGACAGGCGCGGCTCTACGGCTACCTGATCGAACGCGAGGGCGCGCTGTTTCATCCCGGCGGCAGCCACCCGCTGTGCAGCGCGGGCATGACGCGACGCATGATCGAGGCGGGCTGGCTGGTGAAAACGGGCGACCGCTACGAGTTGACGCCGCAAGCGCAGGAACGGATCGCTCCGCGCGCGATGAGCTCGGGATGACTCATCGTCGCTTGTCGCGGGATTTCCGCTCCCGCCCAGGAACAGGTGCGTGCCGAGATCTTTGCCTCGCATGGCATGTGACGAGGTCAAGCACAGGAGCGGACATGAAAAAACTGGTTCTCGCAGGGCTCGTTGCGGCTCTCGCATTCCCCTCTTCCGCATTCGCGCAAGGCGGCGCGGGTGCGTCCAGGACCGGGTCGAGCATCGACTCCTCAGGCACCGGCGGCACGACGGGAGCGGGAGCCTCCGGCCTCAACACGTCATCGGACAACAATGGCGGCGGCGCGAACGCACCGGCCAAGTCCTCCACGACCCGGCCAGGCGACAACGACACCAGGCAAACCCAGGGCGGTCAGCAGGCCATGCCGGGCTCAGGCTCGACGGGAGCGAACCGCAAATAGACGCGGCGCGACGCGCATCCAGTGGATGACCCTCACGCAAAAGGCCCGGATGATGGTCCGGGCCTTGTCTCGTCACCACCAGGGATCCCAATAGGGCGGTGGAGCGTAGGCGTAAGGCACATAATAGGCCCGCCGCACGACGCGCGGTCCATAATAGCCGTAGGGCGGGCCATAGAAGCGCGGGCCATAATAGGCATCGGCCGCCAGCCCCGCCGCAAGCGCACCGGCAACAAGACCGAAGCCGATGCCGGGACCGCCCCAATGGCCGTGCCAGCCGCCGCGCCAGCCATGGGCTTCCGCCGGCGAGGCCGCCGCCACGAACAGGGCCGAGATCATCGTCAGGACTAAAGCAAGTTTCTTCATGTGCGACTCCCAGAACTTGGAAACCGACCGCAAAACGCCAGACCGGAATTGAAGTTTCCGAGCGTTCCGGAAAATTTTGCAGCGAGCCGACGGACGCAAATGCGGCCGCCGGCCGGACGCGGGCGGGAGCGGCGGCTCCCGCCCACGGCCATGCTTACACATGGTGCTTACTTGCCTTTGATCGCGATGCGCCTCACCTTCTGTTGTGCCGCCGGTGACTTCGGCAGGGTGACGGTGAGAACGCCGTTGTTGAAGGAAGCCGCGACATTGTCCTGGTCGACGTCATCGACCGGAATGCGCCGCTCGAAACGGCCATAGTAACGCTCGCTGAAGAGACGCTCCTTGTCTTCCGTTTCGCTCTTCTTCTCGCCGCTGATCGTCAGCACGCCGTTTGCAAGCTCGACGTTGACGTCCTTCTGTTCGAGACCGGGAAGCTCGGCGACGACCTTTACTTCCTTGTCGCTCTCGTCGAGTTCGACGTTCGGCCAGCCCATTGCGGTCGAGGAGCCGAACGGACTGAGATCAAAGCTGCGGAAGGCGTCGTCGAACAGCCGGTTCATCTCACGATGAAGCGCAAGCAGCGGGTTGCCGGCTTCGCCGCGTTGAACGGCCATGTTGCGTGAGCCGTTGTTCCACGGAATGAGATCGCGTAGTGCCATTGTCGTTTCTCCTTATCTCCTGTCTTGATTGTCGATTGGCGCAGCTCGGCGCGCGGCGAGGGCCACGCACGCGCTGCAAAGCCCGGACGATCAACTCGTCAGGCCGCCTGCTTGTGCTCGATTTCGGGTCGGCATTGCCGGCAGCATCGATCGCGATGCGACGCGGCGGAACGGCGGTCGAAACCGATGGTCGAACGCCAGAGGGGAGACATATCGTCGGTTCTCATAACCACATCCTCCTGTGAGCAACATGGATTAAGAGCATCACCGGGGCGAGCCCCGATGGCCTTGCCGGACCCTGCTTTGGCGTCCGGCACCGCACTCGCATGCGGCTGCCAAAAGAATTAGGAGGCGCCGATTTGGTTTCAAGAGCCGGCTGCCAGGCGTCCGCCGATAGCAGCCCGAACCTTTTCGAACGCGCGCATTTCGATCTGCCGCACCCGCTCGCGTGAAACGCCATATCGTGCGGCGAGTTGCTCAAGCCTCAGCGGCGGCTCGGAGAGCCAGCGTGCCTCGAGAATGTCGCGCTCGCGCGGCTTGAGGACGCCCATGGCGCCGGCGAGGGCTTCACGCCTCCGTCTGGTTTCTTCCTGCTCGGCGTACGCGGCTTCAGGACTGGACGCGGGGTCGACGAGCCAGTCCTGGACTTCGCCGCCGTCGGCGTCGCGCACCAAGGCATTGAGCGACAGGTCGCCGCCGAGGCGCCGGTTCATCTCGATGACGTCGTTCTCCTGCACGCCGAGCCGCCGCGCGATCCGGCTGGCGTGCTCGGGGCGGAGATCACCATCCTCCAGGGCGGAAATTTCCGCCTTGGTCCGGCGAAGCTTGAAGAACAGCTTCTTCTGCGCCCCGCTGTTGGCAATCCTGACCAGCGACCAGGACCGCAGGATGTATTCCTGGATCGACGCCTTGATCCACCACATCGCGTAGGTCGCGAGCCGAAAGCCGCGCTCCGGCTCGAAGCGCTTGACGGCGTGCATCAGGCCGACGTTTCCTTCGGAAATGATGTCCGCAACCGGCAGGCCGTAGCCGCGATATCCCATCGCAATCCTGGCAACGAGCCGCAGATGGCTTGTGACGAGATGATAGGCTGCCTCGCGGTCGCCGTGCTCGCGCCATCGCTTGGCGTAGGCGATTTCCTGATCGGGCCGCAGCATCGGAAACTTGCGAATTTCCGCCAGGTAATGTGTCAATCCGCCCTCAGACGACAGCATCGGAACAGTTGCAGTGCTTCCCATTGCCCACCTCTTCGAGTTGGTCTGCTTACGCTCCAAAATCGACATGACAAAAAATGGTTTCGGCCGACGATGTAACGACCGGTGGGGCCGGCGCGTGAGTTTGCGGCGGCTCTGGCCGGGTCACGAGATAGAGCTCGCCCGCCACCAACAGGAGGGCAGCGACGGCCAGGGCCAACATGCCGAGCACCAGATCGCTGTAGTCATCCATGCGCGTTCGAAAGTATGTCGATGTCGAAGATCGGCAGCCATCGCTTTTGGCTGTCCGCGACGTCGAACGTCGTCACCGGAATTTTGTTCCGGACTTCGGCGGCCCGCCGGGACGCGGCCTCACCCCGCCAGCGAATTCCTCGTCGCGCGAAGAATATCGTCCGACAGCTTGGGATCGTCCACGGCGCGGGCAAGCACGAGGGCTCCCACCATGGAGGCGGCGGCGGCGAGCGCCTTGTCCTCGCGCTGGCGTGGCTTCAGATCGGTGGCCATTCGGCTGCTCAGCAAGCCGATCACGCCGCGCACGCCGGCGGTGAAACGCTGCTTTAGGCCGCTGCTTTGACGTGACACTTCACAGGCGAGCGCAGCGAAGGGGCAGCCGGCGGCGGGATCGTCGCGATGCCCCGGCGAGAGATAGTGCGAAACATAGTCCTCGAGCTCGAAGGCCTCGGGGAATTCCTGACCCTTGGCGTCGATCGCATGGGCCACCGCCTCCTCGACCAGCCGCTCCTTGGAGCCGAACTGGCTGTAGAGGCTGCCGTGCGTCATCCCGGCCGCCTCGGCGAGTGCGTCGACACCGACGCCGGCGATGCCGCGCTCCCGCAGCAGGCGCGAGGCAGTCTCGAGAATATGCTCGCGATTTTTGGCGGCCTGTTCCTTTGAGACGCGCATGGGACCGATCCTTAGAGGCGGGGCTTGACTTTTATAATTACGATCGTCATGTATATCAATAGTTACGATCGTAATCAAACGATTTCAGGCCCGGTAGTGGCGTCGGAGAGGCATTATGAACAGGATTACACCGAAGATCGCGCTAGTGACCGGCGCCTCCTCAGGCATCGGCCAGGCGACGGCGGAGCGACTCGCGAACGCCGGCTACAAGGTGTTCGGCACCAGCAGGCGGGGCGCGCAGGCGGGCAAGCAGGCGTTCGAGATGCTGGCTCTCGACGTCACCAGCGATGCATCGGTGGAAGCCGCTGTCGGCGAAGTGATCCGGCGCGAGGGTCGCATCGACCTGCTCGTCAACAACGCCGGCTTCGGCGTTGCCCCTGCCGGCGCGGAAGAGAGCTCGATGGAGCAGGCGCGCGCGATTTTCGAGACGAACTTCTTCGGCCTGATCCGGATGACGCGCGCCGTCGTGCCGCACATGCGGCGCCATGGAAGCGGCCGCATCATCAATATCGGCTCAGTGCTCGGCTTTCTGCCGATGCCTTACGGCGCGCTCTATGCCGCGACCAAGCACGCCGTGGCAGGCTATTCGGAATCGCTCGACCATGAACTGCGCACGCGGGGCATCCGGGTCTCCGTAGTCGAGCCCGCCTACACCAAGACGCCGTTCGACGCGAACTTCATGGAGCCCGACGCCACGCTCGACGAATATCGCGAGGCGCGCGCCGGCGTGACCAAGCGGGTGAACGAGGTGATGGCGACGGCCGAACAGCCCGGCGTCGTGGCCGATGCCGTGCTGAAGGCCGCGAGCGCGGTGCGCCCGCAACTCAAATACGCGGCCGGCAGCCTTGCGAAGCGCCTGCGATTTCTGCGCCGGTTCGCGCCCGCAGCCCTGGTGGATGCCGGAATCCGAAAGGATTTGCGGCTGGATGCGACGGCGGCGCTGCAGCCCGCCCGCACCGCGCGGGCTTTCTGAGGGCCGCAATCTTGCCAGTGCGAAGAACCTTCGGACCGAGAGAAAAAATGAGAGCCCTCGTGTTCAAGCGCTACGGCAAGCCGGACCAGATCGCGTTGGCCGATATCCCGCGGCCGACGCCGAAGCCGAACGAAATCCTGGTCCAGGTTCATGCCGCGGGGTTGAACCCGATCGACAACATGATTCCGAAGGGAACGTTCAAGCCGATCCTGAAGTTTGAACTGCCGGCCACGCTGGGCAGCGACCTGGCGGGCGTCGTCGTCGAGGTCGGAAGCCGCGTGACCCGCTTCAAGCCGGGCGACGCCGTCTTCGCCAGCATCTTTGATCTCAGCACAGGCGCTCTCGCCGAATTCGCGACCGTGCCGGAGGATGCCGCCGCGCTCAAGCCGCCGAACCTGGACTTCGTGCACGCGGCCTCGATCCCGATGGTCGGCCTGACATCGTGGCAAGCTCTTAGGGAGCGCATACGTCTCAAACCCGGCCAGAAAGTCTTCATCCCCGCCGGCGCCGGCGGGATCGGCACGTTCGCGATCCAGCTCGCGAAATATTTCGGCGCCAAAGTGGGGACGACGACCAGCACTGGAAATATCGATCTGGTGCGCAGCCTCGGGGCTGACGAGGTGATCGACTACAAGACCCAGCAATTCGAGGAAGTGCTGCGGGACTACGACGCGGTGCTGGGCACGCTCAGGGGCGATGCGGTCGAGACATCGCTTCGGATCCTGAAGCGGGGGAGCAGGATTGCCTCGCTGGTCGGGCCGCCGGACGCCGCGTTCGCGCGCGACCGCGGGATGAACGTCGTCATGGTGTTCCTGTTCGGATGGCTGAGCCGCAAGATCATTCGCCGCGCCGGCAAGATCGGCGCGGAGTATTCGTTCGTGTTCGTGCACCCGGACGGCAGGCAACTCGCCGAGATCGGCGAGCTTCTCAAGGCGGAGCGTATCCGGCCGGTGATCGACAAGGTCTTTCCGTTCGAACAGGCGAAAGACGCGCTGGCCTATCTCGAAAAGGGACGAGCCAGGGGGAAAATCGTCGTCCAGATGAGATGAGGGCGTGGATCCGCCCCGCGCGCAATCGCCTCAGTCCCCACCCCGCCACCGCTCCGGCACGCTCTTGAGCCCACACCCTCGTTCATCGTCGTTTCGAAAACGCAGATGCGTTTTCCGATACGCACGATCGCCCATGTCGGGCCTGATGCAATCTTCTGCATGATACCACATCATCGCTGCAGCGCTCTCATCAGCACGGGAAGACAGAATCCATGATGTCACAATCTGACGAGTCCGCGCCGATGGCGGACATTCCGTACGGTGAGCGGACGAAGATCACCATCGAGCGCAAAGGCCACATCGTGCTGATCGGCATCAACCGGCCTGGCATCGACAATCGGCTGGACCCGGAGGCGACAGAGAGCCTGGCGAGAGCCTACTACCAGTACGATCGAGATCCCTCGCTGCGTGCAGCGGTTCTGTTCGGCTACGGCGAACGCTTCTCCAGAGGTGTCGATGTCGACGCCTACAAGGCATTTGCTCAATCGGGAAAGACGATGATGGAGGGACCCGGCTTCATCGACCCTCTCGGGCGGACCAAACCGGCGCTCACCAAGCCGCTGATTGTCGCGGTGCATGGCGATACCTGGAATATGGCGCACGAAATCTTCCTCGTTGCGGACATCCGCATAGCATCGGAAGACACGGATTTCGGCCAGGACGAGAACACGCACGGCCGCTTTCCCGGCGGCGGCTCAACCGTTCGCTTCCCACGAGAAGCCGGCTGGGGAAATGCCATGCGGTTCATTCTGACGCGCGATCATTGGGATGCGAACGAAGCGCTCCGGATGGGAACGGTTCAGGAGGTGGCAACAAACCGCGACGCCGCTCGCGCGAAGGCCGTCGAGATCGCCGAGAAGATCGCCGCATGCGCTCCCCTCGGCATCAAGACCTCGATTGCGTCCTCGCACCTTGCGCTCGAAGACCCCGAGGCCGCGCTTGCCCAACTTGGCGACCAATATCGTGCGCTGCTCACGACCAGGGACTTCCAGGAAGGGCGGGATGCCGAGGCACAGAAGCGTCCACCCGTTTACGAAGGACGGTGAGAGCTTCACCCACTCTCACCCCTCCACTCTATAGAGTCTCCATTTTTCCGGCACGCCCTTGAGCCGGTGAATGCCGTGATCTTTCAGGTTGATCGCCGACTGCGACGCCATCAGCTCCTTCACCGCGCTCGACACCAGCACCTCGCCGGCGCTCGCCTTTGCGGCGACGCGGGTGCCGATGTGGAAGGCCAGGCCGACCGCCTCAGTGCCGCTCACGGTGTATTCGCCGGCATGCAGGCCGACCCTGATCTCGAGGCCGAGCGTACGCACGGGCTTCTGGATCGCGGTCGCGCAATTGATTCCGGCGGCCGGCGTCTTGAACGTCGCCAGCACGCCGTCGCCCGTCGTCGTGACTTCCTTGCCGCGCGAGCTCTTCAGCTCCTTGCGGACCGCCGCGTAATAATGGCCCATGATCTTGGTCCAGCGGACATCGCCGAGCTTTGCGGCTTTTGCGGTGGAGCCGACGATATCGACGATCAGGATCGTGGCAAGCGCCCGCTTGAGCTCGGTGTTGCCTGCGGCCGGTCGGCGCCGGAGCACGATCGCGCCGGTCAGCGGTTCATAGCGATGATTGCGGCGCCGCGCGATCGCGGCCTTGGCGTAATCCTGGGCACGCTGCGCGCTGCCGCAGCGAATTGTCTCTGCTGCGGCAGACGCGTCCAGTAGACCTTTCGTCCGTCACCCGCGCCCTGGACTTCCACGGCGCCCCATTTCAGGAGGATCGCCGTGCCAACGCGCCGGACACACCACGCCTTCGACGTGTAACCCGATACGTTCGACTGATGGATTCCGATGCGGAGGAATTTTGGCATGTACTGCGGCCGATCGATGACACGCTTGGACGAAACGCTTGGTTGCGCTTCGCACCGAGCGTAGTCACACAATCCTGCGTTGGCAACAGGACTCGATGATCGCCCGCTGCTTAGCCGGGGGCCTCCGTCATCTTCAAAACGCAAAAAGCTCGATCGGATCGCTGAAGCCGCGCACCTCATATTTTCCGACATGCTCCAGCTCGAACTCTCGCTCGACCAGCTCGGCAAAGTCGCGTGACAGCAACACTTTCTTTCCCAATTGCTTGGTCAAGGCTTCGAGGCGTGAGGCCATGTTGACGGCGGGACCGATCACGGTGAAGTCGAGCCGGGTGGACGATCCGATATTGCCGTACATGACGTCGCCGACATGGACGCCGATGCCGTAGTTCAGCGGCGCTCGGCCGGTGCCGTCGTTGCGCGCGTTCAACGCGATCATGGCCTGCCTGGCTTCGGTCACGGCATGCAGCAGGTTTGCGCAGGCCTTGGGCTCGCTCAGCGGAAAGATGGCGAGCAGGCCGTCACCGATGAATTTCAGGATCTCGCCGCCATGCCGCGCGATCGGCTCCGACATCGCGTCGAAATAATCGTTGAGCAGATCGATGACGTCGTCGCGCGGCCAATTGTCGGAAATCTTGGTGAAGTCGCGCAGATCGCAGATCATGATCGCGGCGCGCACCGTCGTACCGGTACCGCGCCGCGTGGCGCCGGCCAGGATGAGCTCGCCGGCATGGGAGCCGACATAGGTCTCGAGCAGCGTTCGCGCCAATCGATTCTTAACGCGGATCTCGCTGACCAGCGCCAGCACAGGCAACAAGTTCTTGAGGGCAGCGACATGGGTGTCGTCGAAGCCGCCGGGCCGGTTGGTCGCGAAGGTGACGAGATGGCGCTTGCCGAGCGTATGATAGAGCGGCCAAGCCACATAGTCGGTGAGGCCCTGCGCGCGCATCTCGCGGTAGAGCGCGTGCTTGCGGCCGAGCGCTGGGTCCTGCTCGAGATTTTCGCGCAACTCGGTCGCGCCGTCGAACATTTCGTTGGCGGGACTGCCGATATATTCAGACCGCTCGCGGACGTCATGGTCGACCCGTGCAATCTCTGCCTCGCGCATGCCCTCGGCCCACATGAAGCGGGCGCCCAGCCATTGCGGGTGCTGGATCAGCACGTGAAGGGTTGAGCGCGCCAGCGGAATGCCGGCCTGCTGAAGCCGGATGCACATCTCGGCAAAGATATTGTCGATAAAGCGCTGGTCGCGCGTGCCGTTGATCAACCAGTCGACGACGCCGTCGGACAGCGTGGCGGATTTGTTCTCTGGCGCGGTCATATCTGCCCGTTCATATCGTGGCCGCCCATATCGTGCTTTGGCTTTTGGGCGGCGGCTGCATCAGGGCAGATATCGTGCTCCGGCGCGACGGCGTCAACCTAGCCAGTTGCACGGATTGTGCGCATCGCTCTGGTGGGCTGGAACGCCGTTCAGCCGACGATCTGGATAGAGCCCAGCACGGCCAGCCCCGAGACGAGCGCAAGCGTCGATGCCCCCGTCAGTTCGACTTTCAAGGTGTTTTCGTGCGAAATCGAAAAATCCGTGCCTTCGAGACGGATAGTGCAGTCGCCGCGCGCCGCATAAATTAGATGCGTGCCGGCGGACAATCGCCGCTCACCGTGCTCCTTAAGCGCTTCGAGCTCAAGCGCGACCGCACCGCGCCGGCCCATCAAATTCACCACCTCGACTCGCCCTTCCTCGAGCCGGGTCACGATCTCGAGCTCGCCGGTGAAGCGCACCGTCGTGAACGGCTCGCGCTCGTCGAATTCCTCGGTGGGCGACTTCAGCACCAGCCCGCGTCCGCCGACCACCATCTGCAGGCGGTCGATGCCGGGCATATGGGAGAATGGCCCCGGCGCCACAATCGGCGTGGTCGCGAAGCGCCAGAGCAGGCTGTCCCAATCCTTCACGGATTCAGCGCGATGGGCATCCGCAATATCGGTGAAGATGCCGCCGCCGTTCTTCCAGGGCGAGCGGGCGTAGTCTTCGGATTTCAGCAGTGTGGTTTTCATGCCTTTGAGGCTTATCAGATGAGCAGGCCCTGCGAAACTGTCGCGTCGAGCCGCAGCCTGTTACGGATCGACGTCACATCCCGCTCAGGCCGCTATCGACCGCGAGCGTTTGCGCGGTGACGTAGACGCTCTCGTCCGAGAGGAAGAACAGCACGGCATAGGCGATTTCCCAGGCGGTGGCCTGGCGGCCGAACGGGACGTGACCCTTGCCGCGCGAGGGGCGGCCGGCGCCGGCCTCGCGACCGTTCGGCGTGTCGACGAGACCGGGATAGACGAGGTTGGCGCGGATGCCGCGGCGCGATCCGAGATGGGCGATGTTGCGCATGAGGCCGCCGAGCGCGGCTTTCGAGGAATCATACACCGCCATCTGCGAGCCGGCCTTCAGAGCGGCGATGGAGGAGATGAAGACGATCGATCCGCCGTTGCCGAATTTCGGCAGGCCCGCGCGGCAGCACAGCATCGGACCGCGAACGTTGACGTCGTAGATCGCATTCCACTCCTCGGGGCTGACGGCGTCGAGGCCGACCTTGCCGAAGGTGCCGATGTTGAGGACCATGCCGTCGAGCCCGCCCATGGCGCGATGTGCTTCCTCGATCATGCGCTGGACGTCGGATTCAGAGGTGACATCGGCCGTGATGGCAAAGCCCTCGCCGCCTTCGTCGGTGATGTGCTTGACGGTCTGCTGCGCGGAGGTGTGGTTGAGATCGGCGACTGCGACCTTCGCGCCCTCGCGCGCGCAAAGAATGCTCATGGCGCGGCCGTTGCCGATCGGATCGGTGGCGGCGTCGAACACACGCTGGCCACCGCCGACGATCAGGATGCGACGCCTCTCAAGGCGTCCCCTGCCCGGCGCTTCGCCCAGCGATTCCGCGCTCGGCGGGAGAACATAGCGCTCCGGCCTGGTCTCGGAATTCTCACGCATGCGCGCCGCCTATCTCTTGCCGCTGTCGTAGACCTTCATGCCGGCTGCCGGGTCGAGATCGGTCTCGGTCGCCTCGGTGACACGCGCCATCATCATGTAGAAGCCGAGCGCGACGATGGATTCGACGATCTCCTGGTCGCTGAAATGCGCGCGCATGGCGGCGAAGATCAGCTCGGGAACGCGAACGTGCTCGACCACTTCGCGGCCGAATTTCAGCAGCGCGCGCTCGGCCTCGCTCAGGCCGGCGGCATCGTAGTCGGCCCGCTCGACCGCATCGATCTGTGCTTGCGTGCAGCCGATTCCGAGCGCGATCGGCACGTGCTGGCGCCATTCATAGGCACCGCCTTCGAGCTGGGCGGCCTGAAGGATCAGGAGCTCGCGATGGACCGCACTGAGCTTCTGCTTGTGCAGGATCGAATTGCCGAGCCGCATCGCCGGGATCATGTTGGCCTCGGCATGGGCCATCATGCGGAAAATATTCAGCTTGACCGGCATGCGGTCGAACGAGGCGCGGATGTCGCCGCTCGTCGTCTCCGGATCAATCAGGGGCAGCCTTGCCACGAGTCTCTCCCTTGGCTTTTCGTTTCTTTTTGTCCTGTGTCCCGCCATCCGCCGCGATCAGCGACAGGAAGAAGGCGAGATAGCAGTCGATCGCCTCGATCACCTTCGGCCGCGGCGACGGTGCCGCGCCCATCACGTAATGCTCGAGACGGATGTAGATCAGCCCGGCCGCGAACAGCCGCGCGGTCTCGCGTGGGTCCGGCGTCGAGACGAGACCGGCGAGCGCAAAGCCGCGGAAATAATCCGTCATCATGCTCTGCTCGCGCGCATAGAAATGATCGGCGAATTTGGCGCGGATGCCGGGCACGCGGTTGCGCTCGGCGGTGATCACTTTCTGGAACTGGTGCTCGCGCGGATCGGACCATTGCTCGACGAGATCCAGTGCAAACTGGCGGCAGAACGCGGCGGGCTGGCGCGCGAGCTGCTTGTAGCGCGGCTCTTCCAGCCGGCTCGCCGAGCTGGCCGGGCCGTGCTCGCTGACGATCGCCTCGAGGATCGCGGCCTTGCCGGCGAAGTGATTGTAGAGGCTGCTCTCGCGAATGCCGACGCGACGCGCGAGCTCGCGCATCGAGGCGCCGCCATAGCCGCTCTGCGCGAACAGATCGAGCGCCTCGGCGAGAATGCGCGCGCGGGTCGTGGGCGCAGCCGCTTCCGCCGCGCTGGTGGTGTGGACAGCCATGCGGGCTTGACTAACGAACGATCGTTCGCTAGTCAACCGCCGGCACGGTCGCTCGTTCGGTCTTGCGCTTCAACTCCGCTCTCAAAAGAAGCGGAGAGCAATCTGGGGAGATCAGGTCATGGCGCGCTTCGTCCATTTTCGTCTGCTGCGCGCCGCAACTTTGTCATTGGTCATAACGTTCTCGGCAATGCTGCCTGCGCGGGCCGAGGATCCGGCCGCCTATCCCACGCACAAGATCAGGATGCTGCTGCCTTATGCGGCCGGTGGCGGCGGCGACGTGATCGGACGACTGCTCGGCGACAGGATGGGCAAGACGCTCGGACAGAGCGTCTATATCGAGAACCACACCGGGGCTGCCGGCACGCTCGGCACCCAGATGGTCGCGGCGTCGGCGAATGACGGCTACACCATCACCGTAGGCGGCATGACCACGCATGTGCTGGCGCCGGCGATCTATCCGAAACTGCCTTACGATTCGATCAAGGATTTCACCACGATCGGGCGCATCGGCACGTCCTCGATCATGCTGGTGGCGACCAAGGATTTTGCCGCCAACGACATCAAGGGCCTGATCGCGCTGGCCAGGAAGGGCGAGCCGATCCAGTACGGAAGCTGGGGCGTCGGCTCGACCGGACAGTTCTGCGCGGAAATCCTGATGCAGCAGACCGGAATCAAGATGGACCACGTGCCGTTCAACGGCATCGCCAAACTGGCCGGCGATCTGCTCGGCGGCCACATCTCGCTGGCGACACTCGACATGGCGACCGCGACGCCGCTGGTGAAGGACGGCTCGATCAAGGCGCTGGCCGCCTGCGGCGAACGCTCGCCGAGCCTGCCGGATGTCGCAAGCTACAAGGAACAAGGCGTGCCGTTCGACCGCAGCCTGTCCTGGGCGATGTATGCGCCTGCGGGGCTTGCCGAACCGATCGCAAGAAAGCTGTCCGCGGCGCTGAAGGACGCGCTCGCCGATGCCGACGTGAAGGAGAAGCTGCTGGGGCTTGGCATCACGCCGCAATTCGTGCCGGGCGACGAGCAGCGTGACATCAACGCCAGCGACATCGCGGCCTGGAAGCAGGTTGCCAAGGACGCGGGCATTGAACTGAAGTGATCAAGCTGACAAGAGGAGCGCGGGCATGAGCCGCATCTTCGGCGCGGTACGCCAGAACGGTTATGTGGTGCGGGACATCCACTCCGCGATGAAGCACTGGATCGAGGTGATGGGCGTCGGTCCCTGGTACTACATGGACCGCGTCAAGACCGACTGGTTTTGCCATCGCGGCGAAAACTCCGCCGTCGAGATGAGCATCGCGCTGGCCAATTCCGGCGATCTCCAGATCGAGCTGATCCAGCAGCGCAACGACGCGCCCTCGCTGTACAGGGAGTTCCTCGAGTCCGGCCACGAAGGCCTTCAGCACATGTCCTACTGGAGCCACGACTACCAGGCGCTCTACGACAGGGCGCTCGGGCTCGGCTACAGGATCGGCCACGAGGGCCAGATCGGCGGCGACAAGGGGCGCTTTGCCTATTTCGACACCCAGGCCCATCCAGGCACCGTGATCGAGATCTCCGACATCAGCGGCACCAAGGGGCCGTTCTTCGAGAAGGTCCGGCAGGCGGCTTTGAGCTGGGACGGCACGCGGCCGATCCACGAGGTCGGAGGGGGCCGATGACGCTGGCCGGCAGGAACCGGCCGGGTTCACCGCGCTGCTGGCGCGGTAGACGGCAATCCATGGTAACGTGAGCCTCGTCTCCGAACTTCAGCGAGGCAAGCATGTCCAACACCGACAAGGTTTTCGCCGGCTCGATCCCGAAGCTTTACGACGAATATCTGGTGCCGATGATCTTCGCCGTTTACGCCGACGACATCGCAAGACGTGTCGCGGCCCGGTCTCCCTCCGTGCTGCTCGAGATCGCGGCAGGCACCGGCGCCGTGACGCGCGCGGTGGCGGCGGCGCTGCCGCGCGGTGTCCGTTATGTCGCCACCGACCTCAACGAGCCGATGCTCGCCGTCGCGGCGCAGCGTCAGGCAGACGACGATCGAATCTCGTGGCGCCAGGCCGACGGCTCGGCCCTGCCCTTCGACGATGCAGCCTTCGACGTGGTCTGCTGCCAGTTCGGCGCCATGTTCTTTCCGGACCGCGTGAAGGCCTACGGGGAAGTGAAGCGCGTCCTCAACGGCAATGGCACGTTCGTGTTCAACGTCTGGGATCGCATCGAGGACAATGTGCTGACGCATGAAGCGACCGTCGCGCTCGAAAAGCTGTTTCCCGACGACCCGCCTCGTTTCATGGCCCGGACGCCGCACGGCTATCACGACAAGGCCGTCATCAGAACCGACCTCGAACGCGCAGGCTTCCGTGACATATCGATCGAAACGCGAGCTGAAATAAGCCGGGCCCCGTCGCCCGAGCACGTCGCGATCGCGCTCTGCCAGGGCACGCCGCTGCGCAGCGAGATCGAGGCGCGCGATGCCAGCAAGCTTCAGGCTGCGACCGACATCGTTGCCGAGACGATCCGAACGCGCCATGGGTCCGGACCGATCGAGGGCAAGATCCAGGCTATCGTGATCGAGGCGCGGCGATAGTGGCGAGCTTCGATCCGCCCGCTCCTACCAGAAGCCCCGCTGCATCGGCTGTGCCGGCTGATAATATTGATACTGGCCGCGCCGGCGCGGATTGACGGGCTGCGGATTCGGATCGCGCTGGAAGAAGAAGCCGAAACCGTTGCCGCCATTGTCCCAGCCGTCATCGCTCGCCATGGCCATCGGAGGCGCGGTCGGCTTGCGCGTGATGAAACCGCCCTGGGGCTGGTTGCTCAGCACTGCGACGAACTCGGTGCGGTAGTTGGTCTCGCTGCTCAGCGGCTCGTCCGAGATGATGATCGAGGAGCGCGGCAACGCGGTCGGCGCGATGCGATCGAGCACCTCCTGTGGGATGGTGATGCGGTCGAGTGCGTTCCTGGCGTTGTCGCTGTCTTCGATCGTGACCACGCTCCAGCGCAGGCCTGTGTCGGTCTTCGCCATCGCGGTGAAGATATGCGTGCCGAGCGGCTGATCCGGATTGCGGATCGCGACGGGAACCTCGATGCTGGTGTCGAACACCTCGCCGCCGCCGTCCGGTGCCGGCTTGTGCGTGTTCCGCCGCACGTAGAGCTTCTGCGTCGCGCGGCTGATGTAGACCGAGACCGGCTCGAGTGCGAGCTTTGCGTCGGTCGCGGCCTTCACGGCATCGGCCTTCCTGGCCGCTGCCGCCTTGGCGGCCTCTTTCGTGGCAGCCACCGCGTCGCGCTTCGGTTGTGCGGCGCTCTTGGCGGCATCGAGCTGCGTCGCCGCGTCGGCGGCCTTGGTGGCGGCCTTCTGCTTCAGCTCCTCGGCCTTGGCGCGGGCCTGATCGGTCTTGGCGGCCGCGAGCTGCCTGTCGGCGAAGGCGAGCTCGGCGTCGGCGCGGGTCTTCTGCTGTTCCAGCTTGCGCAACGAGGCCGGCAGCGATGCCGCCTCTTTCGCGGCCGCCGTCGCGGCCTTCTTGGCCTCGTCGGCCGCCCTTGTGGCCTCCTCGGCCTCGCCGGAGAGCCTGCCAATTTGGCCCGGCGCCGCCGCAATGGCGTCCCGCTTCGGCATGAACAGTGCGGGATGAACGATGTCGATCGGAGCCGCGTCGTTCGGCGAGATGATCACCCGCATCCCGATGTTGGTCTTGTCGAACAGGCCCTCCGCAAAGCCGAACGGCATCCGCACGCAGCCATGCGAAGCGGCGTAGCCGGGCAGCGGCCCGCCATGCAGCGCGATGCCGTTCCAGGTGATGCGCTGCATGTTCGGCATCCAGGCGTCGTCATACATGGTCGAGTGGTGGTCCTTGTCCTTCTCGATGATGGCGAAGACGCCGGCCGGCGTCTCGCGTCCCGTCGTGCCGGTGGACACCGGCGCGCGAAAAATCCAGCCCTCGGCGTCGTAGAAGGTGACCTGCTGGCTCTTGATCGACACGATCGCCATGATCGGTTCGCCAGCCTCGCGCGGTGCCACCGCCTCGGCCGGCTGACGCGCCTGCTTGGCCGCATTGGCCGGAGCCACGGCCGCAAAGGCGAGCATTGCCGCCAGGGTCACAATTCCGGGGGGCCCCCAACGCCGCATCGCCACGGTGGATTGCGCCGTTGTCATCAAGTTTCTCATGCCATCCTCGGTCGAAATGCCAGTCCGCCGGTCATTGATCAGATTGCGATCTTTGAATTAAGAAATCGCCGCCGCCTTACGTTCCGTCTGTGGCGACATTCGGCACGTTCCGGCGATAAATCTCATATACGACGGTTAACGCAGGCGGAAGGGCGCCGCGCGGCCGAAGCTGGCGGTCTATCGCTGCGACAGAATGACCGGGGATCGGTGACACGGCTGCCAGCGCCCGGCGTCGGACGGCGAAGCCACGTTGAACGGCCGCTAGACGCCCATCGCGTTCCGATCGCGCGAATTCACGCCGGTCGGCGGCCGCGCGGGGCGGCGTAAAGCTAAGCCACTGGAGTCAAGGCTGCCTTTTCAAACAAGGCTGCCTTGCCAAACAAGGCTGCCTCTCCAAAGGAGACGAGCCGCTGCCGTTCCTCGTCCCACAAGGTCAGCCGCACGGTCCGCAAACTCTGGAGCAGCGTGATCCGCCCGACACCAGCGAACTGCGGATGGTCGCGCAATACGTCCTGCAAGCGATAGCAGGGAATTCGACTGGACAAATGATGGATGTGGTGGACGCCAATATTTGCCGTGAACCATCGCAAGACACCCGGCAATTGGTAGTGAGAGCTGCCGTGCAGCGCGGCGTCGTGAAAGTTCCAGGTCTCGTCGTGGGCCCAGTGCGTGTGCTCGAACTGGTGCTGGACGTAGAACAGCCACACACCGATCGACGCCGCCAGGACAACGATCGGCAGATGCACAAGCAGCAACGGCCCATAGCCGACCAGCCAGATCATCGTGACGGCGAGAACCGCGAGGGCGATGTTCGTGCCCATCGTGCTCAGCCAGGGTTTCCAGCCGCGACGCATCATCCCGACCGGCAATCGGTGCTTCAAGATGAACAAATACGAGGGACCGGCGCCAAACATCACGAGGGGATGTCGATACAAGCGATACAGCGTCCGGCGCCATCGCGACCGCCCGAGAAATTCGCGCGTGGTCAACGTATCGATGTCGCCCAAGCCCCTGTGGTCGAGATTGCCGGAATTCGCGTGATGGCCCGCATGGTTATGCCGCCAGTAGCCGTATGGCGTCAGTGTCATCACGCCGATGGCACGGCCGACCCAATCGTTGGCAACGCGGCCGCGGAAGAACGAGCCGTGTCCGCAATCGTGTTGGATCATGAAGAGGCGGACCAGCAAACCCGCCGCGGGCACCTCGAGCAGGAGGGCAAACCAATAGCCCTGGTCAAGAGCGACCCAGATCAGAGCCCAGATGACGACGAACGGGATCGCCGTGATCGCCAGTTCGAGGACACCCCGCGTATTGTCAGGCTCGCGATAGCGGGCAAGCAACTGCGCCGATGCGCGGATTTCCGGCGTTCCTTGGGTCATATCTGCTCTGCTCCCGACATGCCGCCCAAGAAGCACAGTTATGGCCACGGACGCAACAAAATCGCCCTCCGCCCTAGACCCGGGCGGCTGTGCGCTTCCGGTCGGAACCGAGCCATCGCCAGGCCAGGCGGCGCTTTCAGAGCTTCAGACGCTGAGGCCGAGCCTCGTCAGGCATCGCGGCTTAAACGCCCAGCGCCTTGCGGTTGAAGGTTCGCAGGAAACGCAGCGACAGCGTCCGGACGTTTGCGATGTTCAGCAACCACGCGGCAGCGGCATAAGCGAGCCCGCCGGCGAGGCTCACGAGCATGAGCGGGACGAGGCCGATGCCATTGACCTGGGATCGTGCCACGAGGATCGCAGCCGCCATCGCCGCGGCGGAGACCGCAACGCCGGCGAGGCGGTGGAGGTCGAACGGGACCGGATGGGCGCGATGCATCAGCACGACGGCAACGAGGAAACCGATCGCTTCGGTTGCAAGGGTCGCCAGCGCCGCGCCGTAGAGACCATGGCCGGCCACCAGCATGAACATCAACGCCACGCTGACGACCAGCGTCAGGAACGACTGCGCCGCCAGCATGAACGGTCGCTCGGCAAGCTGGAAGCTGATCTGCACATAGAACTGATTGGCGATGCCGAACAAGCGCGCGAGCACCAGGGTCGGCAGCAATACCGACACGCCGGCGCGGAAGTCGACGCCGACGAGCGTGCCGGCGACCTGGTCGGCTGCGAGCGCGAGCCAGACCGCGACGGGCGCAACTACGACGAGCAGAAGTTCGAGGCTCTCGGTCAGCCGCTCCCGCGTCGTCTCGATGTTCTTGTCCGACAATGACCGGAACACCAACGGCACGGTCGCCGCGGCGACGCTGGAGGCGATCATGACCATGAACTGTCGCGGCAGATCGGCGGCGACGCCAAAGATTCCGGCGGCGTCCTTGCCGAGCAAATAAGCCACGATGAGGCGGTCGCAGGCCGAGTAGACCGCAACCGACAATCCGGCCAGCGTCAGCGGCAGGCCGTAGCGCGCGAGCTGCACGAACTGGCTGCGCTGAAAGCGCGCGATCCTGGTGCGGTCACCGAGAAGGTTCAGGATGATCCCGGCGAGCGAACCCAGGCCGAATGCGGCGAGCAGTCCCAGTCCACCCCAGCCGAGCCAGATGCCGAGCAGGCCGAAACCGACGCTCGACACGCTGCGCACGATCGAGATCGCCGCGAACCTGTAAGGGCGCAGTTTTGCGCGCTCGAACTCCTGGCCGACATCGACGGCATTCGCCATGATCGCGACGAACATGCTGGCAAGCAGCAGCCCAACGCTGAGATCATTGCGGAACAGGAAAACCAGCGGCGTGGTGGCGCAGAGGACGGCAACGGTGAGCGCGAAGGCGACCATTGCAGTGCCGCGGAAATCCACCTCGGCCGACATCGCCTGATAGCGCGACACCGACAGCTTGATCCAGGCGAAGAAGATCGCGCCTAGAATGCCGGCCAGGCTGATGCCGACGACATAAACGCCGTACTCCGCCGGCGTCAGCAGTCGCGTGTAGGCCGTGACGGCGAAGAAACCCACCGCCGCAGGCAGGATGTAGGCGACGAGATAAATCGAGAAATGGCGGTTCAGCATGCGAGCACGGGACCGACAACATTGTTGCGAGTGTGACGGCCGTTCATCAATTGGACCATGGCGGGGCGAACGAATTGCGCCGCAACATCTCTCAAGAGTGTCACATAAGTCTGGAGATCGGGCGGCGAATCCGGTTTTGAAGCCGCTTTCGCGGGTTAGCGTTAAATTTGCCCTTCCCTGACGGCGCCACGGCCACCGAAAGGAACCGTGATTTCGCACTGGCAAAGTTAACCCAACGAGGGAAATCCCCGGCGTTGCAAGGCGTCGCTTGGTACGGTGGCGCGTTGGCTCCGATAAGGAATGCCGTGACCAGGCTCGACAGACGCGAATTTCTCCTCGGCAGCGCCGCAGCACTCGCGGCAGCCGCATCGGCGTCCGCAGCGCCGGCGGCGAAACTCGCCCAGCGCTATCAAGGATTTGGTGCCGCGGCCACGCTCTGGGATCTGCAAGCGGATCCCAGGCTCGGCGAAGCCATCAGCACCTACTGCACACAAGTCGTGCCGGTGCTCGAGCTGAAATGGCCGATGCTGCGTCCGGACGCGCACACCTTTGCCTTCGAACGCGCCGACGCGATCCTGGATTTCGCCCGGCAGAACGACCTGACGATGCGCGGCCACGCGCTCGCCTGGTATCACGACATTCCGGACTGGACCAAGCAGATCAAGGATACCAAGGGCGTCGAGCGCGCCTATGTCGACCACATCGGCACCGTCGTCTCCTATTACAAGGACAAGCTGACGTCGTGGGACGTCGTCAACGAGCCGATCCCGGACAATCCGCACAGCCCGAAAGACCGACGCGAGTCGTTCTGGACGCAGCATCTGGGCAACCGCTGGATTCCGCTGGCGTTCCGCACGGCGGCCGCGGCCGATCCCTTCGTCAAGCTCGCGATCAACGAATACGACATCGAGTCGGCCAAGGACACGTTCGTCGCGAAGCGCGCTGCCTACCGCCATCTCATCATGGAGCTGCTCGACCAGGGCGTGCCGTTGCACGCCGTGGGACTGCAAGCGCATCTGCATGCCGAGCTCGAGATCGACACCCATGGGCTTGCCGAATTCGTCACCGAGCTGCGCGCCTGGGGCCTCGAGGTGCTCGTCACCGAGCTCGATGTCGACGACCAGAAGCTGACGGGGACGCCGGCGGAGCGCGATGCCATCGTCGCCAAGCGCGTCGATGATCTCTTGACCGCGATCTCGACCAGCGGACCGGTGCGCTCGATCCTGACCTGGGGCCTCTCGGACCGCTACAGCTGGATCAACGGCACCTTTGCCCGCGCCGACAAGCAGCCGAACCGTCCTTTGCCGCTCGACGGCGAGTTCAAGCCGAAGCCGTTCATGAACGTGATCAGCAAGTTCACGAGAGACGTGTAAGGTCTAGCGAGCTTTCGGCACTTCGAACTGAGCCTCGTCGCCCATGTGCTCGGGCGAAAGACTCGGACCGCGACGGTCGCGCGAGCTGAGGCGGAACACGTCGCGGATGTCGTCGATCGAGGTCGACGAATAGGACTGGATGCACAGCGCGACCTGGTCGGGCGAAGCGGCGCGCATCATCGCTTCGATGGCGGGACGGTCGAGGCGGGTGTCGTCCCAATGCGAGACCGCGATGCTGTCCTCGGTGACCCGATGAGTGGCCAGATGCGCGGGCGCGTTCGCGACGAAATGGCCGTACATGAGATATTCCGAGAACTTCTTCTTCCGGCACAGTGCCAGAACCCAGTTCAATCCCGTTGCCGACTTGATCGAATCGGTCATCGCGCGCGCGGTGTCCTTGTCCCAGACCAGCGCGTTGCCGACATAGTCGTCCGCGGGGAAGGACCGGTCCTTGATGCCAAGGAGCCGATCGACGGTGCGGAGCCACAGGACATGCAAGGGGTGGGCGGCGTCGATCCCGTTGCGCGTGACGAACAGCGGGGTCTTCTCGGCGCCGGCATACTCACCGACGTCGAATTCGCGGAAGAACAGATTGTCCGAATCCAGGATGCAAACGCGCTGCTCTGGCGCGTTGAGGACGCCGGCGATCTTGAGGATCTGCTGAATGTGCCAGCCATGAACAGGTGACGACAGCAGCGACAGCCAGACGCGCCGTTTGCTGATGAACTGCAGAGCCGGCGGCAACGCCCACAGCCATTTCGGCAAATAGCGCGAGGCCGGAACGATGACGCGTTTGTCGGAAGCGAACCGCGCGAACAGCGGCAGATCCTCATCGTTAACGAGAACATAATGCCGTGTGTAGCCCGTCAACCAGGTGTCGATGCTCTCGCTGAGCAGCGAAAAGCGCTCGATATCCTTGGCGTAGCTGGCGGTCAGCAGGGCAACGGAATGCATGGCGCGCGCTCGTATGGCGATCAGGCCGCAGTCATAGCGGCGCCGAGACGCGTTGGATACTTACATTCGCAATCAAGGTAAAATGAAACGAAGCATTAGCCATCCGACGGCAACCCCTGCGCGATGCCGCGAAAGCGCAGCGGCGCCAGCGCGGAGGCGCGCTGCCACCAGTCGGCGACGCGGTCGTCGAGCGCGGTCAGACCGCGGCCTTGGCCGGGAAATATCCGGATCTGCTGCACCGCCTCGGCTTCGAACCCCCTGCCCTTGCGGGTGATCTTGAGGGCGGCGCCTTCGCGGTCCCGCTGGGTCAGCGGCACCAGAAGCCGGCCGCGCGGACGAAGCGACCGAAGCCAGAGCGGATGCGGCTGCGAGAAGCCGGCATGAACGATGATCACGTCGGCGGGTTCGCCGATGTCCTCGCATCCGTCGCCATGGACGACCGCGACGTTGCGATAGGCGCCAAGATAGGTTGCGGCGCGCGCCGCAAGCCGCTCGTCGCATTCGATTGCCTGCACCCTGCCCTTGGGCCCCACGATCTTCGACAGCACGGCTGAGAAATAGCCGAGCCCGCAGCCGATCTGGACCACACGGTCTTTTTCCCCGACGTCGAGCAAATCGATGAAATGCGCCCACAGGCTCGGAAGTCCGGTATCAAGCTTGCGGCGCGCATCGATCGCGACCAGCACATTGTCCTGGAGATGAACGGGATCAGCATCCGGCGTCAGCCGATAGTTGCGCGCCGCCTCGGTCTTGATGCGCCACGGCCCCTTCGCCAGAAAGTTTTCGCGCGGAACAGTGCCGAGGGCTTCGAGCAGGCGCGTTGAAGAGATCCGCTCGCGTTTTGAGATCAGCTCCACGTAACGCGCACGCGCGGCGGCAAGATCGCTCATCTCACGGAATCGGCCTGTTTACGAACAAGCGCGTCCACGCCGAGCTCGTCGATCAGTTGCATCGCCTGTTTCAGGTCCGGCGTGGAAAAGCCCTCGCTGAACTTGGCCACAATCGGTACGAGCAGGAGACGAGCGTGCTCGCGCTTGCCGGCTTGGTGCGACAGGCGCGCGAGGCTGACGGCGGTGCGAAGCTCCCAGGACAGAGCGCCCTGCTTACGCGCGATCTCCAGCGACAGGTTGAACAGGTCCTCGGCCTCCTGCACCGAGGCCGGATTCTCATCCGACAGGGTGATCTCGCCTTGCAGGCGGTAGACTTCGGCGAGGTAGGAGTGGTCGCCGGTCCGTCTTGCGGTCGCGAGCGCACCGTCCAGCGCGCGCAAGGCGGCATCGCGCATTCCGACCTTGGCGTAGGCCTCCGCGAGCAGGCAGCGGAACCAGCAGCCGGCGAGCCAGGAATCCATCGCTTCGTATTCGTCGAGGCCGAACCGCATCTGGCTGAGGCCTTCGTCGGCCTCGCCGAGCTGCGCCAGCGCCCAGCCGCGCAGGATCGCCGCCTGCTGCTTCCAGTGCAGGAAATTGTGCTCCGTGGCGATGATCATGGCGCGGTTGGCATGGTCGCGCGTGCCCTCAACATCGCGCAAATGCTGGCAGAGATAGGCGCCGAACACGAGCGCGAAGGCGAGCGTGAATGGGTGGCGGATATTCTCGGCGTTCGCGATCGCCTGTTCGCTGTGCTGGCGCGCCGCGTCGGGCCGGCCGAGGAACCACAGGAGGTAGCCGAGATAGGACAGCGAGACGACACCGGGATCGGTGCCGTGCCGCTCCATCAGATCGGAGTGCAGGTCGGGGCTGTAGAGGTTGATGCAGCGGTGCAGATGATGCTGGGACGCGGCAAAGCGCCCGCGATAGAGCATAGTCATCGCGATCGAGCGATGCGCCTCGATCAGATAGCCGGTCTGCTGCGCCGGTTGCGTCCCCTCGTTCAGCCGCTCGCGCTTGGCGAACTTCAACAGCTCGACGCTGAGATCGTGCGCGCGGGTCAGATCGGCGCGGATGAAATGACAGACCCAGAGCCCGCGCGTGGCGGCGAAGGCCTTTTCGTCGTCGTCGAGCTGCTGGCCGAGTTCGAGGGCGCGGACGTAGTTCTCCTCGACCTCCTGCACGGCATAGCCCTTGGCGGCGATCAGCGCGTTGCCGAGCGCGATGCGCAATTCGAGCTCCATCTCATCGGCGCCCTGCATGCGCGCATTGGCCTGCACGACGCCGAGGCCGCGGCCCAGATGCCCGATCGCCTCTAGATTGGCGCCACTCTTGGCCGCCTGCTTACCGGCCTTAAGCCAGAAGCTGGCGGCGCTCTCGCTCTGGCCGGATTCGGTCATATGATGGGCGAGCAGTTCCGGTTCGCGCTCGGTCTTCTCGGGATACATCTCGGCCAGCACCTGGGCGATCCGGGAATGCAGCTTGCGCCGCTCGCTGTGCAGCAAGCTCGCATGCGCGGCGTTCTGAATCATCACGTGCTTGAAGGAGTAGAGCGCGTCGGGCGGATGGCCGCGGCGCATGATCAGTCCGGCCTCCTCCAAATGATTGAGCGCGGCCTCGATCTGTTCGGCGGGTGTGTTGGCGACCGCGTGCAGAGTCTCGTAGGAGAATTCGCGGCCGATGGTGGCACCGATTTGCGCGATCCGCTTGAACGGCCCCATCCGGTCCAGCCGCGCCATCAGCGAGTCCGTCAGCGTCGCCGGGATCGCAAGCTGCCGCCACGGACCCGACAGCACGTAGCGCCCGTGCCGTTCGGTCAGGAGGTTGGATTCGAGAACCGTCTTGGTCAGCTCCTCCAGGAACAGCGGCACGCCGTCGGTCTTGACGATGATCTCCTCGATGACCTCCTTGGGAAGCTCGCGTCCCGCCACGCGCTCGACCAGCGTCGCGCGCAACTGCCGGCTCAACCGGTTCAGCACCAGGGTCGTGATATGCGAATGGGCGTTCCAGCTCGGCTGGAATTCGGTGCGCGCGGTGATGATGACCAGGATTGCCCGGTTCTGTGCCCGGTCGACCAGGAGATCGATCACCTCACGGGACGTCGGGTCGATCCAGTGCAGATCCTCGAATGCGATCACCAGCGGCTGCTCGCGCGCAAGGCCGAGGAAATGATTGACCAGCGCCGCGACGGTCGCATCCTTTTGCTGCTGCGGCGACAGCTCGAGCGGCGGATAGCGGTCGCCGGTCGGAATGGACAACAGCACGGCAAACAGCGGCGCAACCTGCTCGATGTCGCCATGAGCGGCGGCGATCGCGGTCTCCAGGCTCGCCAGCGACTGAACGGACGCATCCTCGCGATCGAGACCGAGAGAGAATTTGAGCTGCTCGGCGAACGGATAGAACGCCGTGGAGGTGTAATAGGGCGAGCACTGGAACGAGACCTGTCCATGGCGATCGCCCGCGATCCGGTCGAAGATCTCCTGGATGATGCGCGACTTGCCGATGCCGGGCTCGCCGAACTTGACCACGACCTGGCCCTCGCCCTCCTTGGCCTGCTGCCAGCGCCCCATCAGCAGCGCAATCTCCTCCTCCCGGTTGACGAGCGGGGTCAGCCGCGTGCCCATGGCGGCGGCGAAGCGGGTCTCCACCCGCGAGGCGCGCATCACGTGCCAGGCCTGGGCTTTCTCCGAGATTCCCTTGAGCACGTGGACGCCGAGATCGCGGTAGTCGAACTTCCCCTTCAGCAGCGACTGGGTCGACGTGGAAATCACCACACCGTTGGGCGGCGCCAGGCCCTGCAGGCGCGCGGCGAGATTGACGGTTTCTCCGACCGCGGAGTCGCGCTCTTCGGTGCCCTGTCCGACGAGGTCGCCAACCACGACGAGACCGGTTGCGATGCCGATGCGGACGGCGGGTGAGTGGCTGAGCGCGCCACGCGGCTCGATCGCGCGAGCGGTCGACAGCACCCGGACGATTTCCAGCCCCGCACGCACGGCGCGCTCGGCGTCGTCCTCATGTGCGGTCGGATAGCCGAAATAGACCAAAATACCGTCTCCGACGAAGCGGGCAGCAAAACCTTCGTAATGCTTCACGACGCGGACACAGGTTTCGCGGAAGCTCGCGATCATGTCGCGCACGTCTTCCGGATCGAACTGCACCGAGAGCGAGGTGGAATCCACCATGTCGCAGAACATGGTGGTGAGCTGACGCCGCTCGGCGCCGACCTCCGTCCGGATTTGCGGGCGAGCCGTCGCGTCGGGCTTCTCCGCGGTTTCGGCCCGGAACAACGCGGTCATGGCGCGCTGGAGCCGCTTCCGATCGCCGAGCGGCAATCCGAGCTCGATCAGATCGGATTCGGTCAGGTCCGCCATGACGTCGAGATCGAGACGGTGCTGCGCGAAGAGATCGGTATAGTGGCTAAGACCGATACCCTCGAGCCAGCGCTTCAGCCCGCCTTCCGCTCCCGTGCCCGGCTCATTCTCCAGCATGGTGATTCCGCCCGACCAATCACTCCGTCGAAGGGCTTAGGGCCCCGCAACCACAGATTTTGGGGCCAAAACTTCACCTCAGACTGGACGCCTTTCCTAACTTCTTGGAAGAATAGCCCAATCGGATCAAAAGGGAACGGAATTGTCGGACGCCACACGCCCAGCCCCGCGGGAAGCGAGCACGACGGCCGAAGCGAAGATATTCGAGGATATCGGCGGTCTTCTCGATTTCCATGCACGCAAGATGCCGGTGGCCCCCGCCCTCCTCGCCACCGGCCAGCCGGTCCTCAACTACGGCGGGATTGGCGCGCGGACGCAGGATCTCGTCCGCACGCTGCGCGGGCTCGGCATCGCTCCTACCGACCGCATCGCGGTTGCGTTGCCGCGCGGTGCCGACAGCGCACTGGCCCTGATCGCGGTAGCCTCGAGCTGCGCTTGCGTTCCCGTCAATCCCGATCTGACGGCGGACGAGCTGCAACGCTATTTCAGCGAATTGAAGCTGACGGCGCTCGTCACCCGGGCCGACACGAACTCGGCGGCCCGCGATGTCGCCAAGGCGCTCGATATTGCGGTGATCGATTTCGTGCCGGGGCCGCAAGACGATCTCGGCGGCTGCGCGTTGGTCGGGCCGGCGGTCGGACCGGCGAGCAGCAGCGGCGCCTCGCGCGGCGACGACGACGCGTTCATCCTGCTGACCTCGGGCACGGCGGCGCGACCGAAGATGGTGCCGCTGACGCATCGCAATGTGTGCCTCTCCGCCTACAATGCCGGCCGCGTGCTCTCGCTCGCGTCCCACGATCGTCTGCTCAACGTCCTGCCGCTGTTTCACGCCCATGGTCTGATTTCCGGCCTGCTGACGGCGCTGGCCGCGGGCTCCAGCGTAGTCTGTACCGAGGGTTTCGACGCAGCCTCCTTCTTCGGCTGGATGCGGCAGCTGCGACCGACCTGGTACACGGCAGTGCCGACCATCCATCGCGCGCTGCTGACGGCGGCGGAAGCCAACCCGGATCTTGCCCGATCGTCGTCGCTGCGCGTGATCCGCTCCGCCTCGGCCTCGCTTGCGCCTGCGATCCTCGACGGGTTGGAGGCGACGTTCGGCGTTCCCGTGCTCGAAACCTACGGCATGACGGAGGCGGCCTCGCAGATCGCGGCCAACCCGTTCGAGCTGCGCAAGGTCGGATCGGTTGGCCGCGCCGCGGGCCCCGAGATCACAATCATGGACGAGACGGGCCGCGCGCTCGCCAGCGGCCAGCACGGCGAGATCATGCTGCGCGGACCCAACATGAGCCGCGGCTACTATAATGACGAAGCGGCGACGCAGGCTGCCTTCCGCAACGGCTGGTTCCGGACCGGCGATCTCGGCTATCTCGATGCCGACGGCTATCTCTTCATCGTCGGTCGCATCAAGGACGTCATCAACCGCGGCGGGCAGAAGATCTCGCCTCTGGAGGTGGAAGAGGTTCTGCTCAGCCATCCGGCGGTGCTGGAAGCCGGCGTGTTTGCCGTCCCGCACCCGAAGCTCGGCGAGAACGTCGCCGCAATCGTGGTGCTGCGGCCGAATTCCGAGGCGACCTCCGACCAGTTGCGCCAGTTCGCCCGGAAACGGCTCGCGGCCTACAAAGTGCCGAGCCTGATCCGCAGCGTCGCAACCCTGCCGAAAGGCGCGAGCGGCAAGGTCAAGCGCAATGCGCTCGCCGAGCTGATCGCAACAACGGGCGGCGGCGAGGAGGAGGCCCGTCTGCCGCGCAACGCGCTGGAGACCGAGCTCGCCGGGATCTGGGCCGATCTGCTGGAGCTGCCGCAGGTCGGGGGAGATCAGGACGTCTTTGCGCTCGGTGCCGACTCGCTCGCGGTGACGCAGATGCGTTCGCGCCTGCGCGAACGCTTCAATGTCGATTTCTCGTTCGAGGACGTTTTTGATTGCGCCACGGCCGCCGCGCTTGCGGCCCGGATCGAGACCGCCGCAATCCATCGCGAAACGATGCTACCGGCCTGGCGCCAGGCCGGGGAAGCAGACGCGCCGCTGTCGTTCCAGCAGCAGCGGATGTACGTGCTCTCGCGGCTCGACCCCACGCGCTACAATTATAACGTCGTCGAAGTCGCGCTCCTCAAGGGTGGGCTCGACGTCGCCGCACTTTCTGCGAGCCTCACCGCCGTATCGGCGCGCCATGAGGCGTTGCGGTCGGTCATCGTCGAACGCGAGGGCGAGCCGGTGCAGCTTGTGCTGCAATCGCCACCGCGGTTCGAGCGGATCAAGCTCAAGCCCTGCCCCGCGAACAAGCGGGTCGCTGTTGTCAGGCGCGAAGCGCTCCGGCTCGCGCAACATCCGTTCGACCTTGCGAACGAGGCACCGCTGAAGGTCACGCTGCTCTCGTTCGACAAGAGCAGCCATGTGCTGGTGGTCAACGTCCACCACCTCGTCACCGACGGCTGGTCGCAGCGGCTGTTCTGGGAAGAACTCGCCGCCCATTATTCGGCAGCGCGCAAGAACGACGTGACGGCACTGCGTTCGCCCGCCTTCCAGTACCGCGAGTTTGCGCTCTGGCAGCAGAGCTGGGCGCAGACGCCGGCGGCCAAGGAGCAGCTCGATTACTGGCGGGTGCAACTGGACGGCGTCACCACGCTGCCGCTGCGAACCGACCGCCCAAGGCCGGAGGTCTGGAGCGGCCACGGTGCCCGTCACTATCTCGAATTCTCCAAAACCCTGTCGGCCGACCTGCGCGCGCTGAGCCAGAACCAGGGCGTCACGCCCTTCATGACCCTGCTCGCCGTGTTCCAGTGCCTGCTGTTCCGTCACACCGGACACGAAGATGTCGCGACCGGATCGCTGATCGCCAACCGCAATCAGATCGAGAGCGAGCGCCTGATCGGACTGTTCGCCAACACCCTGATCCTGCGCAATGATTTTGGCGGCGATCCGAGCTTCGGCGACATGTTGCGCCGGGTACGGCAGGTCACGCTCGATGCCTATCGCAATCAGGATCTCCCGATCGAGGAAGTCCTGCGCTCGCTTCAGATCGCACGAAGGACGGACGGCAATCCGCTGTTCCGGATCATGTTCATCCTCCAGAATGCCTCGATCGAGGCGGCACGATTTTCCGGTCTGTCGACGCGGCGGATCGAGATCGATCCAAAAGTGGCGCGATTCGACATCACGCTCGAACTGGTCGAGGCCGACGGCCGTTTCACCGGCTTCTTCGAATACGCCACCGATCTGTTCGACGCGGCGACGATCGAGGGCATGGCCGCTCAGTTCAAAACCCTGCTCAAATCCGTCATCGCCGATCCAGAGCAGCGCATCTCCCGCCTGGCACTCCTGACCGAGGCCGAACGCCGGCAGCTGCTGGCGCAGGGCCGGGGCGTGCCGGCCAATTTCGTCGCGCGCGGCAATTTGAGCGAAGGTTTCGATCGCCAGGTCAAGAAGACGCCGAACGCGATCGCGGTGTCGGACGGCCGCACATCCCTGAGCTACCGCGAGCTGGCGCGCCGCAGCCAAGCGGCTGCGCGCTGGCTCACTCTCGAAGGCGTCGGCGCCGAGGCCGTGGTCGCCTTGCTTGCAGATCGCGGGCCCGACCTGCTCGCCGCGATGATCGCCGTACAACGCGTGGGCGCCGCCTTCCTCAATCTCGATCCCGACCAGCCGCGGGAACGGCTCGCAACCATCCTCGGATCGAGCGGGGCCCGCATGCTGCTGATCGAACGGGCGCAGTCATCCATGGCGGAGGCGCTGCTCGAACCGCTGGTCGAGCGCATCCAAATGGCCGAGCTCGAGGACGCGATCGCGCCAGCGTCGGCCAAGCCGGCCCCCGCAAAGCGGCGCGCGGCGTCGAGCCTTGCCTATCTCATCTACACCTCCGGGTCCTCCGGCGCGCCCAAGGGCGTCATGATCGAGCAGCGCGGGCTGTCAAACCATCTGGCGTCGCTCATCTCCGAGCTGAACCTCTCGTCCCGGGACGTGATCGCGCAGACCGCGCCACAGAGTTTTGTCATCTCGGTGTGGCAGTTCCTCGCGGGGCCCATGGTCGGCGCGCGCGTCCACATCTGCGGGACCGCGATCGTGCAGGACCCGATTTTGCTCGCGCGCGAGATCGAGCGCGAGGGCATCACGGTGCTCGAGATCGTCCCGTCGCTGCTGCGCGTGATCCTCGATCGCATGGACGAGGCACAAATCCGACGCGCCTTTGCGAGGCTGCGCCTTCTGATCTCGACGGGCGAACCGCTGCCCGTCGATCTCTGCAAGGCCTGGTTCGCCCGCTGTCCGAAAGTGCCGCTGATCAACGCCTATGGTGCGTCGGAATGTTCCGACGACGTCTCGCTGCATCGCCTGACCAAGGCGCCGGCGACCGACATAGGCCATGTCCCGGTCGGCGCGCCGCTGCCGAACATGCAGCTCTACGTGCTCGACGCAAACCTGCAGCCGCAGCCGGTCGGCGTGACCGGCGAGCTCTGCATCGGCGGCGCCGGTGTGGGCCGCGGCTATGTCAACGATCCCGCGCAGAACCGGCAGCGCTTCCTGCCCGATCCGTTCTCGCGCAAAGCAAGCAGCCGGCTGTACCGGACCGGCGACCTCGCCCGCCGCCGTGCCGACGGCACGATCGAATGCCTCGGTCGCGCCGACCATCAAGTCAAGGTCCGCGGCTACCGTATCGAGCTCAAGGAGATCGAGAACGCGCTTGCCGACCATCCCAGTGTGCGCGCCGGCATCGTCGAGCCGCGTCGCGAAGCGAGCGGCGATGTCAGGCTGATTGCCCATATCGTCGCAAGATCCGGCAGCCGGAGCAGCGCCAGCGAGCTGCGCGATTTCCTGAAGAGCCGGCTGCCGGACCATGCCATCCCGTCCGCGTTCTTGTTCCTGGATCAGGTGCCGCTCAATGCCCATGGCAAAATCGATCGGACCGCGCTGCTGGCGCCGGCGCAGCAGGAAACGTTCGAACCGGATGCGGCCGTGCCGGCGCGGCGCTTCACCGAAAAGGTGCTGTCCGACATCTGGATCGACCTGCTGAAGGTCGAGAGCCTCGGCGTCACCGACAATTTTTTCGACCTCGGCGGCCATTCGCTGCTGGCGGGCCAAGTCATGGCGCGGGTCGCTCGGGCGCTCGGCGCGTCGCTGCCGATCAAGACCATCTTCGAGGCACCGACGATCGACGAGCTTGCCCGGCGGGTCGACGAGGTCGTGGCGGCAAAGCCGCGCAAGCCGGCTGCAAGTTTTGCAAGGCTGGCTGGCGCGAGCCTGGCCGAAGGCAGCCCACCCACGCTCTCGATCGCGCAGGACCAGATGCTGCGGATCGAGCAGAATCTTCACGGACTGCCGCTGTTCAACCTGCCTTTCGCTTTCCGCCTCCAGGGGCCGCTGAATCCGGCCGCCCTGGCGCAGGCGATCGACGACATCGTGCGCCGGCACGAATCGCTGCGGACTCATTTCGGCTGGAGCGGCGGGGAGCCCGTCAGCCGCATCGCCGCGCCCGGCGCCCTCGGCCGTGTCCTGAGCGTCGAGACGATCGGCGACGGTCAGCCCCACAATAACAAGCGGCGCAAGGCGCTGGAACTCCGCAAGATCAATCTCCTGATCGAACAGGAGACCTATGTCCCGATCGACACCACGCGCGCGCCGCTGCTGCGCGCCCGGCTGTTGCGGCTCCACGATGGCGATCACGTGTTGCTGCTGACGCTGCATCACGCCGTCGTCGATGGCTGGTCGATCGGCGTGATGTTCGAGGAATTATCCAACCGTTATGCGGCGCTGGCCGGCTATCGGTCGGTGCCGCTGCCGAAACCGCCGCCGGCCTTTGCGGACGTGGCGCGCTGGCAGCGCTGGTGGTGCGGCACCGATGCCGCCCGCCGTCAGGCGGCCGACTGGACCGAGAATTTGCGCGGGGCGCCTCCCCTCTTCGAGGGCGAATCAAGGCCGGGCCCGTCCAGGGGGCACCATCCGGTCAGTCTCAAGCGTGAGCTGATCGGCCGGCTCGCGGCTTTCGCCGGCCAGCACAATTGCACGCTGTTCATGTGCCTGCTGGCCGGCTTGAAAGCCGTGCTGCTGGCGCGGACCGGCCGCGACGACATCTCTATCGCCACCGCCATGGCCAATCGCGGCCAGCCGGACACCGACCGGATCGTCGGTCCGTTCGAGAACACGGTGATTGTTCGTACCAAAATCACGCCGGAGCTGTCGTTCGCGCAGGCCGTAGTCCGGGTCCGCCAGAGCGTGCTTGACGCGCATGCGCGCCAGGAGCTGCCTTTCAACATCCTGGCCGATCATTTGGAGCAGGAGGGGGTCAATCCAGCCTCGCTGCTCCAGGTCTATTTCACCCTGCAAAATCCGCTGCGCCAGCCGCTCGATCTGCCTGATCTCACGACAGGATCGATCGGCAACATCGCCCGCGAAGGCCAGCCGGTGCTGCCGATCGACCAGACATGGCTGTCGCTGATGCTCAAGGAGCGGCCGACGGGGATCACCGGTTCGTGCAATTACAAGAGCGAGCTGCTCGACGGCGCTACGGTCGGCCAGTGGATGGAGGATCTCCTCGCGCTGCTCGCGGCCGCCCTCGCCCAACCCAACACACCGCTCGGCCGATTGCTCAATCGCAGGGCGGCATGACCGGCCGTACATCACGGACGAATACGGGGTCACTCGTCAAAGCTGTGAATGACCAAGTTGCATCTTGATTATTTGGCGCCATCGCGCAAGATTATTCTCGCGTTTTGATTTGGACGAGTATTTTCAACCGGGGAGTTCGTTATGGGTTTCATCAAATTTACCAAGGGCACCTCGTTGAGCGACAAGGACCGCAAGGCCCTGCAGAAGTTGCTCGGCGCCGAGAAGAAGAAGCTGCAGTCCGCGCTGAAGGACGTCGACGCCAGCATTTCGATGTTGGGCGGCTCCAAGAAGTCCAAGAAGAAGAAGAAGACGTAAGACTCGTCGGCCGGGACGCCGCACGAATCTTCAGGCTTCAGTTTTCGGGCTTCATTTTTCACATTTGGCCGCTCGCGTGTCGAGTTGGGGTCTCGCACAAGCTTGCGCCCGTAAACCGGCCAGCAATCGACAAGGATTCGCCCGAGTGGACCGCTAGAAGCGGTCCGCTTAGTTGATTCTTGCTCAGTTGATTCTTCCGTCATGGCAGGGGATTTGGCCCCGGCCTGGCGCCATGGGCCCAATTGATGGCAGACGACAGAATTGAACTGTTTGTCGGATTGATCGAGAATTTTGACACGCCAGGTGCGATCGATACGTGCCGGCGCCTGCTCTCGGTCGACGAACGGGTACGAGCCGACCACTTCGTGTTCGAGCGGCACCAGCGACAGTATATTTTCGCGCACGCGATGTTGCGCCTTGCGCTCTCGCACGTCGCACCTGAGGTCGCACCGACCGACTGGTCATTTGCGGCCGGGCGTTACGGGCGGCCGTTTGTCGCATCACCCAGGACATCGAGCACGCTGCATTTCAGCCTGTCGCACGCCGACGGCTGCGTCGCCTGCGTCGTGTCGGGGCATGAGACCGTCGGCGTCGATGTCGAGACCGTGTCGCGTCGGGTGGCGCCGCTGTCGACCGCGCTTCGGTTCTTCGCGCCGGAAGAGGTCGAAACGCTGCGCAGGCTGCCGGAGCCCGCCGCGACCGAGCGCTTCTTCGACTACTGGACGCTGAAAGAAGCCTATCTGAAGGCCAGGGGTTTCGGCCTCAATTTGCCGCTCGACGCCTTCGCGATGCAGGTATCGCGCGAGGCCATCGAGATCAGCTTCAAGCCCGATATCCCCGACGATCCGCAAGGCTGGCGATTCCAGCTGATCTCGCCGTCGCCCTCGCATCGTCTCGCGATCGCGGACGGCTCCCGCGCCACCGGCGGCCTTCCCATCACCCGCAATGGATGGCCGCTACAGGAGGCGGCTGAATGACGCCGCGGCGGCTGCGCGTCTTTCCCGCGATTTCGCGCAACCGCGACCCCAAGAAATATGTCGACGAGCTGATGCGGGTGGCGCAGTTCGCCGATCGCAACGGCTTCGAAGGCATCCTGCTATTCGAAGGCAACGACGTGTTCGTCGAGCCCTGGGCGATGGCCCAGCACATCATCGGCGAGACGACCCGATCCTCGCCGCTGATCGCGGTCAATCCGGTCTACATGCACCCGTTCACGGCGGCAAAATTCGTCTCGTCCTTTGCGCAGCTCCACGGCCGCAAGGTCTATCTCAACATGATCACGGGGACGGCGGTCAGCGATCTGCAGGGGCTCGGCGACGAGCAGTCGCACGCCGATCGCTATGTCCGGCTCGGCGAATTCGTTGCGCTGATGCGCCAGCTGCTGGCAAGCCCGCGTCCGACGACTTTCGAGGGCCGGTTCTACCGCGCCAGCAACCTGCAACTTCGGCCGCGCCTGCCGCCGGAGCTGATGCCGGAATTTCTGGTCGCAGGCCAGTCCGAGCCGGCACAGCGCGTCGCAAAGGAGACCGGCTGCATCAAGATGCAGATGTTGCCGCCGGATCTCGACCGCGGCCTCGATGCGCCGGGCATGAATTTTGGAATTTTCGCCCGCGAGGGACGCGACGAGGCGCGGCAAGCGGCAAAGGCGCGTTTCCGCGATAATGCCGACGATCGCGAGCTGCTCGCGCTCACCGTGGAGAACAGCGATTCCGTGTGGAAACGGCGCCTCTACGAGAGCCAGAGCGGCGAGCTCGCGGAAAATGGCTATTGGCTGCTGCCGTTCCTGACCTTCCAGGCCGACTGCCCCTACCTCGTCGGCAGCTACGCGGAGATCGGCGCGAAGCTGAAGGAGTTTGCCGCGAAGGGGCTGACCACGATCATGCTCGACATGGTCGCGGACGAGACCGAGATGCAGCACGTCTGCAAGGCGCTCGCGGCAAGCGGGATGTTTTGAGTTGTGGATGAAGTCGACCTAACCATCCACATCGTCATTGCGAGCGTAGCGAAGCAATCCAGAGTCCCTCCGCGGAAAGATTCTGGATTGCTTCGCTACCCTCGCAATGACGGAGAATGATGGGCTACTCAGCGAGAATCAGCGCGCCTCTTCGAAGCCGGCCAGCACCGAGGTCAGGTTCGCGCCGAGGATGTCCGAGAGGTAGCCGCCCTCCTGCACGAACACGGTCGGCAGGCCCATCTTCGCGATGGCCTGTCCGATGCGGCGGAAGCCCGGCGTGGTGACGGCGAGACCCTTGAGTGGATCGTGCTCGGAGGCGTCGAGGCCGAGCGCGATGACGAGGGCGCCGGGCGCAAAGGACTCGATCGCCTTGCGCGCGACGTCCATCGCCTGGATGTAGCCGTCATCGCCGGTGCCGATCGCCAGGGGAATGTTGAGATTTGTGCCAAGGCCGGGACCTTCGCCGCGCTCATGCGCATAGCCCCACACGTAAGGATAATACGCGACGGGATCGGCATGGATCGAGACCGTGTAGACATCCGGCCGCGCGTAGAAGATTCCTTGCGTGCCGTTGCCGTGATGGACGTCGACGTCGAGGATCACGACACGCTCGTGCCTCTGCCGCAGATGCGCCGCCGCGATCCCGCTGTTGTTGAGGAAGCAGAAGCCGCCGGCCATGTCGCGATAGGCGTGATGGCCGGGCGGCCGGCAGAGCGCATAGGTCGCATCCTCGCCGTCCATCACCATCTGTGCCGCGGTGACCGCGACGTCGGTCGCAGCGCAGGCCGCAGCCCAGGTGCCCGGGCCGATCGGCGCCGCGGTGTCGGCGGTGTGCCAGCCGAGCTTGCCGGTGATATGGGTGGGATAAGTCGCGGCATGGCGCACCGGATGGATATTGCCGATCATCTCCGGGCCGGAATCGCCGAGCGCGGTCCAGGCCTCCCAGGCCTCGCTCAGGAACGACAGATATTCCGGACTGTGGATGCGCGCACGCGGTCCCTGCCCGAATGTGGTCGGCTCGACCAGTTGATGCTTGCCGTCCTTGAGCCCTTTGAGCAGGCGGTCGGCACGTTCGGGCTGCTCGGTGGTGCGCTTGACCACACCGCGAACCAGGAAGAATTGCGGATCGTGGCTGCGATGCAGCTCGGTATGGACGGCTTTCACTCGAACACTCCGTGGTCGCTTTGAGGGTGCCACAGATGTCTAAATCCCCGCGGCGGCGAGATGCAAGCAAGAAGAATGCCGCCCCTGTCGCACCGCCCTGCGCCGGAAGCAGATCCCTCGTGAAGCTCAGCAGCGCCCGCGCTGAAGGCAGTGCTCGCGGCCCTGCTGGTCGGTGCGGAAGGACTCGAGGAAGCCGCCCTGACGCTGAGTGACGAAGATCGTCTTGCCGTCGTGGCCTCCGAAGGCGAGGTTGGTCGGCTCCTTGGCTCTCAGCGTGATCTCCCGCTCCACCGCGCCATTGGCCTTCATCAACGTGATCGTGCCCTTGAGGATGCGCGCAACATATAGGCGGCCAGCGATGTCGGTGCGCAGGCCGTCGACAGTGTCGGGCTGAAATGCCTTGACGAGTCTTGGACTGGTGAGCTCGTTGCCGGCGACCGTATAGGACCAGATCTGACCGCTGCTGGATTCCCCGACATAGAGCGTCTTGTCATCAGGGCTGAGATCTATGCCGTTGGTCGTGCCCATCGCGCGCGGCGCCGACATCAGCTGTCCCTGCACCGTTCCGTCGGCTCCCTTCGCGATGCGCCAGATGTGGCCTTCGCGACCTTTCCAGTTCGGATCGCTCGCGTAGATCGTGCCGTCGCGGGCGATGGTGATGTCGTTGGGCTGGTTCATCTCGTCGGAGTGAAACCAGATGGCGGGCTCGGTCGATCCCTTCGGGATCGCGAAGATGTTGTGCTTCTTGTAGTCGGCGATGAACATGGTGCCGTCGCGCGCGAAGCGGATGGCATTGCCGACGCTGCCCTCGGGCAGCGCCGTGAACGGCTCGGACGCCGTGCCGCCGACGGGCAGCTTGCCGATGGTGCCGGGCTTGCCGAAATTGACGACGAAGAGATTGCCGTCGAGATCGGCGGCCGGCCCTTCGATGCCGAACGTGTATTCGCCTGATGGCGTCACCTGCACGCTTTCGAACAGTTTCGTTTCCGCTCGGGCCGGTGCCGTCGCAAGGACGAGAACAACGCTACTGCACAGGCACCAGAAATTCCTGCCGGATGTAATAGCCATCGCCGTCGCTGCACTCGCCATTCAGATAGGCATCGGCCGGTCGGAAGAAGCGGCTGAAACCGGGTTTGTCTACAGCGTTCCTTTGTGTCACGACGACGACCTTGGCAGCCGGTATTTCGCCGCATTCCTTGTTCGTTTTGCCAAAGAACTTGCGCTGCGGCGGGCCGGACTTGATCCGCATCCGGATGCCTGGAACCATTCTTGACACCAGCAGATCCGCCGTGTCGAGCAGGCGCGTGTAACCGGGTTCGGCCTTCGGCAGGCCGTCGCCACCCGGCGGCATCAGTTTCTCCGCGCCCAACCCACGAAGCCGCGTGCGCAACTTTCCGGAATCGGGATCACCAGGATAGATCCAGCCATCCTGCGACAGCATGAAGCGAAGCACCGTCGCGTCCTTCTGAGCGTCCGATAGGCCCGGCTTCAGGCCGAAATCCGAGTGACAGCCGACGCAGTGCTTTTCGACGAGGCCCTTGCGCAAATTGGTGAGCCGGACGCTGTTCTGCGCGTCCCTGGCCACGAAGACCGCCAGTTGCTCGATCAGCGCCTGGCTACGCACGTCGCAGGGCAGCGGCGACGGCGCATCGCCCGCGGCGCGGTCGATCCGGATCACGGTCTGGTTCTTGTCCTCGACCAGCCAGATTGCGCCGTCCTCCGCGACCGTCATGCCGACCGGCGCACCTTGCGGCCGCGCGCCGTTGACGCGGTGCCAGCCTGCGATCAGCTCCTCGAACGGCGCGGCGGCGACGGCGCCGGCCTCGGTCTGAAAGCTGTGGGTCGGATCGGCCGCGCAACTGACATGATAGCGTACCGGCGCCGGGGCGGGCTTCGGGAAGCCGTGATCGTCGACGTCATAGACGATGACGCGGCTGCCGGTCGGGCGATAGCCATGCAGGCCGACCAGCAGCTTGCCCTCGAGCTCCGGAAATTTCGCGCCGCGATAATAGAGCATCGCGAGCGGCGCGCCGTGCGGCGGCAGCAGCGAGAACGGCGCCTTGTAGAGAGCGTTGGCGGTGCACAGCGATTTGAAGACCCCCGACCGCAATACGATCCTGAATTCGAGACTCGGCGTCGACAAATCGTAGCAATAGGGCCAGCCGTAATGCCTGCCCTGCTCGATCGCGTTGATCTCCTCGTTCGGCTTGAAAATGTCAGGCAGGTCGCGGCCGTTCTCGCCTTGCAGGAAGGCATAGCCCGCATCAGGGAAGTTCGGATGCAGCGCCAGCGCCATCGAGTTGCGCAGGCCGCGCGCATAGACACCGTGCGGCGGGTCGGGTTCGCCAGGCTTCAACGCCGGGAAGATACCGCCCGGGGGCGGCGTGAACAGCCAGATCGACGCCATTGCGGAAACGCCCTCCGCCGCCGCGCAAGGTCTCGTGATCGGCGCCGGCGTGATGCAGTCGTCGCTGTGCGAGCCGACATTGACGAACAGCCGGCCGTTCTTATCAAAGACAAACTGCTTGAATGGATGCGCGCTCTCGTCGAGCTTTTTGCCGTCGGGCAATGTGATCCGGCGGCCGGGCATGTGACGGACGACGGTCTCGACCGTGTCGCGCGGATTGTCGGCGAGCGGATCGAACCGGAAGATCGTCTCCGCGCTCGAGGCATAGAGCTTCTTGTCCGGGCCGATCGCGAGGCCGAACGGATATTCGATTGCAGTCAGCAACTCCTTGAACCGCTGTCCCTGGGGTGCCCGCGGGTCGAGCAACAGCAGCCGGCCATCGGTATGGCCCCAGCCCGCCATGTCGGCGACCACGAACAGGTCACGACCGGGCACCTGGATGATCGAGCGCGGGAATTTCAGCCGATCCTCCTCGCTGGCGACGAGGCCAGCGCAAAATCCCGCCTTCATGTCGATCTGGATTCTGGGAAAGGCGAGATCGGCGCTGCCGCAGGTCTCCGTGCCGATCGCATAGCCGCTCTTGCGGACCGGTTCTGATGAGCCTACCGAGGCGAGGGTCAGGAGGACCACCAAGGCGCCCGTGCATGCGCGCAGGCTTCGGCTTTCACGCCAAAATGTGAGGTGGTTCACGGCGCCTCCCGGACGTTCCGTCCAGGGTTGTTCCATGCCGCGGGAACGCCGTCCAGTTGATCAACACCCCCTTGTGATCAAACCAGCAGGGGGCTTGGCGCCGACCAATCTCCGTAGATTCCCTTACCGGGCTCGACCCGAATGTTTCGCGAAGGCTTGGAATGGTATCGGTTTGCCGTCCCAATCGCTCCCAATAGGAGACGCATATGGTCCAGGTCTATTTTCACTGCTCCAACTTGGACGGCACGCTGATCGATCGCAGCGGCACAGCCGTGACCAACCTGACCGAGGCGCGCGACCGTGCCGCCCAGATCATGAACGCGATGATCCTGACGCCCGGCGCTGAGGATTGGCGCGACTGGGTAATCCATGTCAGCGGCTCCGACGGCGAGGAGATCTTCGACCTCCCCTTCACTGCCATGCTCGGCAAGCCGCACTGAGGTGATGCCATGTTGCTCGCGTCACTGACCCTGTTCCGCCAGCCCCTGAACTTCATCGCCAGCAAATGGCTGACGCTGATCCGGATCGCGGGAAATCCCTACCGCCCCGAGCTCCACTACATGCGCGGGCCTGGCCCGAAATGGCACGCCAGGTATCAGGCCAGCCGGCTGGATCGCGCGCGCTGAGCCCTGCGGCTTCCGCTTCCCACTGATCGGTCTCATAACTCGTCATGCCCGGGCCTGTCCCGGGCTTTCTCGTCTTGGCATCTACGTCTTGCCGACTGCGCCACCCCCGCTGTTACACACCAGCCATGCCGCGTCGCCCTTTCGATGTTCTCGATGGGGGCGATGTGCCATTCTTCGCGGAGCTCAGCGCAACGAAGCCAAACCGAAGACAGCACACAGACATCATCATGCCGCACCAGTTCAGCCACACCCAAACCGTCCGCAAGCCCGCCGTCACATCCAAAGGCGGCATCGTCGCCGCGCAATCGCGGCGGGCGGCCGAAGTGGGGGCGCAAGTGCTGGCGGCGGGCGGCGACTGTGTGGACGCGATCGTCGCCACCACCTTCGCGCTTAACGTGCTGGAGCCCTGGAACAGCGGCATGGGCGGCGGCGGCGGGATGGTGCTCTACCGTGCCGCGGAAAATCTCTACGAGGTGATCGACTACGGCATGTGCGCGCCGCAAAGCCTGCGCGCCGCCGACTATCCGCTCAGCGGCGAAGGCGCGGCTTCCGACCTGTTTCCCTGGCAGCGGGTGAAGGACGACCGCAACATCCACGGCCCCGGCTCGATCGCCGTGCCCGGCGTCGTCGCCGGCATGGAGGAGGCGCATCGCCGTCACGCCAGGCTGCCGTGGAACGATCTGGTCGCGCCGGCCGTCGCCCTCGCCGGCGAAGGCCTGCTGGTCGATTGGTGGACCACGCTGACGATCGCGGCATCGGCGTCCGATCTTCGGCGCTATCCCGCGAGCGCGACAACGTTCCTGAAGGACGGCCTCCCGCCGAGCGCGCCGTGGGGCATCAAGTCCGAGACGCGGCTGCCGCTGGACACGCTGAAGGCGACACTGGCGCACCTCGCCGACGCCGGTCCGCGCGATTTCTACCAGGGCGACCTCGCCAGGAGCATCGCGTCCGACATCAAGGCTGACGGCGGCGCGCTATCGGTGGAGGACCTCGCCGCGTTCCGAGCCCATCTGCGCGATCCGCTGGCGATCCCCTATCGCGGCGGCAAGGTGTTTGCGACACCGGAGCTGACGGCCGGACCGACCATGGCGCATGCGCTGCGCCTGTTGCAGCAGAACCTGAAGCCGGGAAGCGCGCCCGATGCGGGCGCCTATGCCGAATATGCCGCCGCGCTGCAATCGGCCTATCGCGAGCGGCTCAAGGATATGGGCGATGCCGACGGCAAGCGCTCGCTCGGCGCGGACTATCTGGCGCCCGCCTGCACCACGCACTTCTCCGTGGTCGACCGCCACGGCAACATCGCGGCGGTGACGCAGACGCTGCTGTCGTCCTTCGGCTCGAAATACGTCACGCCGCACACCGGCATCGCCATGAACAACGGCATCATGTGGTTCGACCCGAAGCCAGGCACCACCAACTCGCTCGCCTCTGGCAAGCGCTGTCTCACCAACTACACGCCCGTCATCGCCGAGGCCAAGGACGGCAGACGGCTCGCGGTCGGTGCCTCCGGCGGTCGCCGCATCCTCCCGTCGGTGATGCAGATCGTGTCGTTTGCGATGGATTTTGGCATGGATCTCGATGCCGCAATCCATCAACCGCGCATCGACGCCAGCGAAGGCGCGATCGTGATCGGCGATACCAGGTTGCCGGCGGACACACGCGAGACGCTCGCGGCGCGATTCGACTATGAGGAAGCGCGGGTGCAGTCCTTGCCGCAGAAGTTCGCCTGCCCGAGCGTCGTGATGCGCGACGGCGACACCAATTCCGGCGCGGTCGAGATCTTCCAGCCCTGGGCCGACGCGGTGGCGGAGGGCTGAGCCTAGATCCCCAGCCGGTCGCGCAGGCGACCAGCGATCACTGCCGTCGTCACGCCGACCGGCCAGAAGGCATGCATCGGGATCGGCTTGATGCCGGTGACGGGCATGTCGAGCTCGGCCTTGGCGCCGCCGATCAGACGCCGCGCGAGCTGCGCGCCCATCGCGGTCGAGAGCGCGACGCCGCGACCGTTGCAGCCGAGCGAGATCAGGATGTTGTCCGCGGGCTCGTGCACGTGCGGGTAATGATCCGCGGTGATGGCGAGCCGGCTGTTCCAGCCATGGGTCCAGGCCACGCCCTTGAGCTGCGGCCATAGCCGTTCGGCGTATCGCATGAGATAGGCGACGTCGCGCGGCGAACTGATCCAGCGCATCGGGCCGCGGCCCCCCATCAAGAGGCGGTTCTGCTGATCGATGCGGTAATAGACGGTGATGTGGCCGCTCTCGTAAAGGACGGGACGCGTCGGCATGATCGAACGGGCCACGTCGTCAGAGAGCGGGGCCGTGGCCGCGATCGAGGAAAACACCGGCACGATGGTGCGGCGAAGCGCCGGCCAGAGATCGTCGGTAAAACCGTTGGTCGCGAGCAGCACCTTGTCGGCATGCACCACCGCGCGCGGCATCTCGATGCGCCAGCGGCTGCCCTCGCGACGGAGTGATAGTGCGGGTGTTTCGCCGTGCACCTTCGCGCCTGCCGAGATTGCAGCACGCGCGAGACCACGGGCGTAGCTGAGCGGATGCAGATCGCCGCCGCGCGCATCCAGCATGGCGCCGATATAGCGATCCGTGCCGGTCATCCCGCGCAATTGCTCGCGATTGAGATACGACACCGGCATTCCGCGGGCGATACACTGTTGTGCGGTTTTCTCGATGGCGGCCGCGCTGGCCTCGTTATAGGCCGCGCGCAACGTACCGTTCTGCCGCGCTTCGCACGGGATCTGGTAACGGCGGATCAGATCATGCGTAAAATTCGTGGTGCCGTAGGAGAAGTCGATCATGCGGCGGCCGAGCTCAGCGCCGAAATCGGCCTCGATCTGATCGGGGTCGTGCTTCAGTCCCGGATTGGTGTGGCCGCCATTATTGCCGGATGCGCCCCAGCCCGGCTCCTGCGCCTCCAGCACCAGTGCCTCGACACCCTGCTCCGCCAGGTGCAACGCCGTGGACAGGCCGGTGTAGCCGCCGCCGACGATCGCGACCGAGACCGTCCTGTCGACGTCGAGCGGCGGCGTAGTCGGCGGCACGACGGCGGTGTCGGCGTAGAGGGACGGCGGCAGAGGCAGGCGCGTGGTCATGGCGAAGACCGGTCAGAGCGGATGCAGCACGCGGCGCAAAAAGTCCTGCGTGCGCGGATGCTGGGGTTGATTGAGCAGCGACTTGGCCGGCCCCTGCTCGACGATGACGCCGCCGTCGATGAACAGCACGCGGTCGGCGACGTCGCGGGCAAAGCCCATCTCATGGGTGACGACGACCATGGTCATGCCGTCGTCGGCGAGCTTGCGCATCACGCCGAGAACGTCGCCGACCAATTCAGGATCGAGCGCCGAGGTCGGTTCGTCGAACAGGATGGCCTTGGGCTGCATCGCCAGCGCCCGTGCGATCGCGACGCGCTGCTGCTGGCCGCCGGAGAGCTGGGGCGGATGCTCGTTGGCTTTCTCGGCAAGGCCCACCTGGGCGAGCAGCGCGCGGCCACGCTCGAATGCGGCAGCGCGTGGCTCCTGCTTCACATAGAGCGGACCTTCAACCACGTTCTCCAGCACCGTCCGGTGCGGAAACAGATTGAAGCGCTGGAACACCATCGAGACCTGGGTGCGGACTTTCACGATCGACGGCGCGTCGCGGTCGACCTTCAATCCCTCGACGCTGATCTCGCCGCGGTCGTAGCTTTCGAGACCGTTGATACAGCGCAAGATGGTGGACTTGCCGGAGCCGGAGGGGCCGACGATGCAGACCACCTCGCCCTTCTGGACGGACGCCGTGATGCCCTTGAGCACCTCGTTCGCACCGAAGCTCTTGTGGACGTCGGTCAACTCGATCATTTCTTGCCGGCCCGCTTCTCGAAGTGACGGACCAGCAGGATCAGCGGAATGCTCATGGTGAGATACATCAGCGCGACAAGTGTGAACACGTTGGTGTTCTTGAAGGTCGAGGACGCGATCAGCTTGCCCTGAAGGGCGAGCTCGGCGACCGTGATGGTCGAGGCCTGCGAAGAGTCCTTCAGCATCATGATCATGACGTTGCCATAGGGCGGCAGCACGATCCGCACCGCCTGCGGCAGCACGACCCGGCGCATGGTCAGCCACCAGCCCATGCCGATCGATTGCGCCGCCTCGATCTGCCCTTTGTCGATGGCCTCGATGCCGGCGCGGAAATTCTCCGCCTGATAGGCCGAGTAGGCGATGCCGAGCCCGAGGATCGCGGCCTGCAACGCGGACAGGGTAACGCCGAGATCGGGCATCACGAAATAGAGGTAGAACAACAGCACGATGATCGGAATGCCGCGGATCACGTTGATCAGGCTGGCGCTGAGCAGCGACAGGACGCGGATGCCGGAGACCCGCATCATCGCCCAGACGAGGCCAAGAACCGTCGAAAGCAGCAGCGAGCCGATGGTGACGACGATCGTCAGCGCGACGCCGCTCATCAGGATCGGGAAGAATTCGGCCGCGTCGTGCCAGAAGCCTTTCATCGATCAGCTTTCATCGATGGCCTCTGCCGATCAACCCTGTGCCTTCAGACCCCATTTATCGAGGATCTTGTCGATGGTGCCGTTGGCCTTCAGCTTGGCGAGCGAAGCGTTGATCTTGCCGAGCAGCGCGGCCTCGCCCTTGCGCACGCCGATGCCCACCGAACCGACGGTGACGGGCTTGTAGCCATCGACCAGGCGCACCTCGGGGAAGCCGCCCTGCTTCAGATTGTAGGCGAGGATCGGATAGTCGGCGTAACCGGCCTTGAGGCGGCCGGTGTTCACGTCGCGCAGGATGTCGGGGATGGTGTCGTAGGCCTTGACATCGGCGAACAGGCCGGACTTCTTCAGCGCGTCGACGAAGGCGGTGCCGACCTGAGCGCCGACCGTCTCGCCCTTCAGATCGTCCTGGGTGGCGTAGGCCTTGGTGTCGCTCTTGGGGACCACGAGGCCTTCGCCATAGGTGTAGATCGGGTCGGAGAAGTCGACGACCTCCTTGCGCGGCGCTGTGATGAACATCGCGGCCGCGATGATGTCGATCTTGCTTGATGTCAGCGACGGGATCAGGGCCGAGAACTGCATCGGCTCGATCTGCACGTTGAAGCCGGCATCCTTGCCCACTTCAGTGACGAGATCGACCATGATGCCCTGGATGCTATTGGTCTTGGTGTCGAGGAAGGTGAAGGGAATGCCTGTCGGCGTCGAGCCGACCTTCAGCACTTGCTGCGCCGAAGCCGGCGCTGCTGCGGCAATCGCGAGTGCCGCGAGCGCGGCCAGACCAAAACGCTTCATCGCATCCCCCTTGGGCCCGACCGATGGCGGCGCTCGCAAACCTCGTTCATCGCAGACGTTGCGGGCAAAGCCGTTTCGGCCTATTTTCACCAGTATGAAAATTTGGTCACACTTCTGCGGCCGATGCAAGTGGTTTTCATGCACATGAAGGAAGCGGTTTGACGTGAGCGGTGGCAAGAGAATGCATAGGCCGGCCGCCGCAAAGCCGGTGAAGAAGGTGAAGGTGAAAGCCTCCGCCCGGGCTATCGCCAAAGCGGCCGAGCCGGCGATGGATGTTGCGGTCGGCCGCCGCATTCGCGATCTCAGGCGCATCAGGCAATTCTCGCTCGAGACGGTCGCCTCGCGCACGGAGCTGTCGATCGGTTTCCTCAGCCAGATCGAGCGCGGACTGTCGTCGCCGTCGCTGCGCGTGCTGGCCACGCTCGCCGACGTGCTCGGCGTCGGCATCGCCGCGCTGTTCGGCGCCAGCCCGAACGCCGACGGTGCACCAGATCAGGTGGTCACGCGCGGACTGCAGCGGCCCGAGCTGAAGCTCTGGCGCACCGGCGTGTCCAAGCAGTTGCTGAGCCCCGCCAGCCCCGACAACCGGCTCAACCTGTTCCTGGTGCATCTGGAGCCGGGCGGCTCCACCGGTGACGAGCTCTACACCCATGACGGCGAGGAAGCCGGCCTCGTTCTCGAAGGCGAGATGATGCTGACGGTGGACAGCGAGACGTGGTCGCTGAAGACGGGCGACAGTTTTCGGTTTGCAAGCCGTCGGCCGCACCGGTTTTCAAATCCAGCCAATGACGCGAAGGCGGTGGTGCTGTGGGTGAATTGCGTGACGGGGACGGCGTAGCGCAGCCGTCATTGCCAGCGAAGCGAAGCAATCCACATTCTCACCGCGGAGACACTCTGGATTGCTTCGTCCCGAGAGCTCCTCGCAATGACGGGAGGATAGAGTCTTAGCCAAACCGGTACTTGTACCGGTCCACTGTCAGCGCACTCACATCAATGTCCGGCTTTTTGCCTGACAGCATGTCGGCGAGCACGCGGCCGGAGCCGCAGGACATGGTCCAGCCTAGCGTGCCATGGCCGGTGTTGAGGTGAAGGTTGGCGTATTGCGTCGGGCCGATCACGGGCGGGCCGTCCGGCGTCATCGGGCGCAGGCCGCTCCAGAACGTCGCCTTGGAGAGATCGCCGCCTCGCGGGAACAGATCGGTCAGCGAGTGATCGAGCGTGGCGCGCCGCGCACCATAGAGCTGGCTCGAGAAGCCGGAGATTTCGGCGGTGCCGCCGACGCGGATGCGATTGCCGAGGCGCGTGATGGCGACTTTATAGCTCTCGTCCATCACCGTCGATTCCGGCGCGCCGGAAGCGTCCTTGATCGGTACCGTGATCGAATAACCCTTCACGGGATAGACTGGCAGCGAAATATCGAGCGGCGCGACCAGCCGCGACGACCAGCTTCCGAGCGCGAGCACGTAAGCGTCTGCCTGCAACATCCCAGCGCTGGTCGCGACGCCGCTGACGCGCGCCCCGTCGGTGACGATGCGGTCGATGCCGGTATTGAACATGAAGCGCACGCCGAGCGCTTCGGCATGCTTGGCCAGTGCCTGCGTGAACATGTGACAATCGCCGGTCTCGTCCTGCGGCAAGCGTAGTCCGCCCGCGAACTTCTCCTTCACGCCCGCCAGCGCCGGCTCGGCCGCGATGCAGCCCTCACGGCTCAGCACCTCGAACGGCACGCCGTATTGCTTGAGCACGGCGATGTCCTCACCGGTGCCGTCGAGCTGGGCCTGGTAGCGAAACAGCTGCAGCGTGCCCTGTGAGCGCTCGTCATATTGAATGCCGATGTCGCGGCGCAGGTCGCGCAGGCAATCGCGGCTGTATTCCGCGATCGGAATCATCCGGCTCTTGTTGATCGCGTAGCGTTCGCTGGTGCAGTTGCGCAGCATCTTGAGCAGCCAGACCCACATCACGGGATCGAGCTTCGGCCTGATCACCAGCGGGCCGTGCTTCATCAGCAGCCATTTGACCGCCTTCACCGGGACGCCGGGACCGGCCCACGGCGAGGAATAGCCGGGCGACACTTCGCCGGCATTGGCAAAGGAGGTCTCGAGCGCCGGTTCGGGCTGACGGTCGACAACCGTCACCTCATGGCCGGCACGCGCGAGGTAGTAGGCAGAGGTGACACCGATGACACCGCTGCCGAGGATCAGAACTTTCACGCTTGGTCAAACTCCCGCGGCATCACGCTCGCCGCTGCAAGAGGAACTCGGCAACGGCGAGAGCAATTATCAGGCCACCCGCTTGATGGCATCGCCGAGGATCGACACGATATCGTCGATGTGGCTCTTCTCGACGATGAGCGGAGGCGACAGCGCAAAGCTATCGCCGCTCATGCGGAAGTACAGCCCGCGATTGAAGCAGTCGACCATGACGTCGTAGCCACGCACGCCGACGGTGCCGTCACGCGGCGACAGCTCGACCGCGCCCATCAGGCCGCAATTGCGGATATCGACGACGTTGGGCAGGCCCTTCAGCGAATGCAGCGCGTCGCGCCAGTATTCAGAGATCGAAGCACCGCGCGTCAGCAGGCCTTCATCCTTGTAGATGTCGAGCGTCGCGATGCCCGCGGCGCAGGCGACCGGGTGCGCCGAATAGGTGTAGCCGTGGAACAGCTCCATCGCGTTCTCCGGGCCGACCATCAGGCCGTCGTGAACCTTGCGGCTCGCAAACACGGCGCCGCAGGGAACGGTGCCGTTGGTGATGCCCTTGGCCGTCGTCATCATGTCAGGCGTGACGCCGAAGAAGTTGGCGGCGAACGGCGTGCCGAGGCGGCCGAAGCCGGTGATGACCTCGTCGAAGATCAGGAGAATACCGTGCTTATCGCAGATGTCGCGCAGGCGCTGGAGATAGCCCTTCGGCGGCGGCAACACCGCGGTCGATCCGGGCACTGGCTCGACGATGACGGCGGCGATGGTCTCGGCGCCATGCAGGGCCACCAACCGCTCGAGATCATCGGCGAGCTCGGCGCCATGCTCGGGCTGATCCTTGGCGAAGGCGTTGCGGGTGAGATCGTGGGTGTGACGGATGTGGTCGACGCCCGGCAGCAGGGTCGCGAAGGCGCGGCGGTTGGCGACCATGCCGCCGACCGAGGTGCCGCCGAAGCCGACGCCGTGATAGCCGCGCTCGCGGCCGATCAGACGGGTGCGGCTCGCCTGGCCGTTGGCGCGGTGATAGGCGAGCGCGATCTTCAGCGCGGTGTCGACCGACTCGGAGCCGGAATTGGTGAAGAAGATGCGATCGAGGCCCTTCGGCGCGATCTCGGCCAGACGCTCGGCGAAGTCGAATGCCAGCGGATGGCCCATCTGGAACGACGGTGCGAAGTCCAGCGTCATCAGCTGGCGCTCGACGGCGGCGGCGATCTGCTTGCGGCCGTGGCCGGCATTGACGCACCAGAGGCCGGCGGAGGCGTCGATCACCTTGCGGCCGTCGACGGTGGTGTAGTGCATGCCCTCGGCCGAGGAGAACAGGCGCGGCGCCTTCTTGAATTGCCGGTTGGCCGTGAACGGCATCCAGAACGAGTCGGTCTTGATGGTGTTCGGAATCTGATGAAGGGTCACGGGCCACGCTCCTTTGCTGACCTGCAACAGAGGCACGGCTTGAAAAGCGCAACAAGTCCTTTTCTGAGAGGCTGCAAGCCATTGATTTAACTGGGGCTGCCGGTCCATATTTGCGCGATCCGCAACACCTGCAACACGGGACAGGGACATGAGCGTCGATATCGGTGGACGGCTGCGATTCATCCGGGCGCGCCAGAAGCTGTCGCAGCGCGAACTCGCCAAGCGCGCCGGCGTCACCAATTCGACGATCTCGCTGATCGAATCCAACCAGATGAACCCGTCGGTCGGCGCCCTCAAGCGCATCCTCGACGGCATTCCGATGGGGCTCGCCGAATTCTTCGCGCTGGAGCCGGAGAGCCGGCGCAAGATATTTTACCGCGGCGAAGAGCTGACCGAGGTCGGCAAGAAGCCGATCTCCTATCGGCAGATCGGCGACAATCTGTTCGGTCGCAGCCTGCAGATTCTGAAGGAGCGCTACGAGCCCGGCAGCGACACCGGGCGCGTTCACCTCGTCCATGACGGCGAGGAAGGCGGCATCGTGATCTCGGGAAAGCTCGAAGTCACCGTCGAGGACGAGCGCCGCATCCTCAATCCGGGCGATGCCTATTACTTCGAGAGCCGGCGTCCGCATCGCTTCCGCTGCGTCGGCGGCAAGCCGTGCGAGGTGATCTCGGCCTGCACACCGCCGACATTTTGAAGTTATCCGCGATCCTACGGAGCCACCGGTATCTTACGGAGCTTGAGCCATCTCAATTTCCGCAGCCTGATCCTCTATATATTTCGAGCCATAGCCAAGCAGCCTCCGCTTTCCGGAGCCGCTTCGTAACAGGGCTCGCTATGAAGATCACGCTCGCAAATGCAGAGGCCGCACTCGATGAAGTGCAGCGCGACAACGACAAGCTCCATTCGGAGGAGCTGCGCAAGGCCATCGCGAACTACATCGAGTCGCAGCGAGAAGCGCTCAAGGCTCTTCGCAAGAAGCTGCACTAGCAGGCGGAGAGCGAGACGGCCTCGCCCGCCGCTGCTTAAAGGCTACGTCAGCAACTCCTCGATCCGGATCGGGAAGCGGCGGACACGGACGCCCGTCGCGTGCCACACCGCGTTGGCAACCGCGCCCGCACTGCCGGTGATGCCGATCTCGCCGACACCCTTGATACCGAGCGCGTTCACGTGCGGGTCGTGCTCATCGACCGTGATCACGTCGAGCGGCGGCACGTCGGCATTCACCGGGATATGGTACTCGCCGAGATTGGCGTTCATGATCCGGCCCGTGCGGCGGTCGGTGATGGCTTCCTCGTGCAACGCGAAGGACAGGCCCCAGATCATGCCACCGAACAGCTGGCTCTGCACCATACGCGGGTTGACGATGCGTCCAGCGGCGAAAGCGCCGACCATGCGGGTGACGCGGACCTGGCCGAGCTCGGGATCGACCTTCACCTCCGCGAACACCGCGCCATGGGCATGCATCGCATACTCCTCCATTGCCGCCGGATTCGGCGCGCCGGTGCCACGCGCCTCGACCTCGGCCACGCCTGCGCGCGCGAGAATCTCGGCGTAGCTTTCGCCGCGGCTCTCGTCGTCGCGCCGGATCAACCTGCCATCGCGCGCGATCACCCCGGCATTGCCGGCGCCAAACAGCGGCGAGCGCTCGTCACCGGTGGCGAGATCGGCGAGTTTTGCAATCACGGCGGCGCCTGCGCTGTGGATCGCGGCACCCGCGGTCGCGGTGTGCGCGGAGCCGCCGGCAATGCCGGCATCGGGCAGGTCGGATGAACCTGACTTGAACTCGACGCGGTCGATATCAAGCCCGAGTTCGTCGGCCGCAATCTGCGCCAGCGCCGTCCAGGCGCCCTGCCCCATGTCATGCGCGCCGATTTCCATGGCACCGGAGCCGTCGCGGCGAAGCACGGCACGCGCTTCGGCCTGGAACATCAATGCCGGGAAGGTCGCTGTGCCCATGCCCCAGCCGACCAGAAGACCATCGTCGTCGCGCATCTGCCGCGGCCGGAGCGGTCGCTTCGCCCAGCCGAAGCGCGCAGCGCCCTGCTCATAGCAGGCGCGCAATGCCTTGGACGAGAACGGCTTGCCGGTGATGGGCTCGACCTCGGCATAGTTCTTCAGACGAAAGGCGAGCGGATCGATGCCGCAAGCCCTCGCCATCTCGTCGATCGCGCTTTCCAGAGCGATCGAGCCGGTCGCCTCGCCGGGCGCGCGCATGAACAACGGCGTGCCGGTGTTGACGCGCACGGCGTCATGCGAGGTGCGGATCGCGGGCGCCGCATAGAGCGTGTGCGAGGCATCAGCCGCGGGTTCGTAGAAATCGTCGAACGTGCTCGACACGGTCCTCGCATGGTGATCGAGCGCGGTCAGGCGCCCCTCGCCATCTGTGCCGATGCGCAGCCGCTGCCGCGTCGGCGCGCGATGGCCGACCGGGCCGTACATCTGCTCACGGCGCAGCACCAGCTTGACCGGTTTGCCGACGAGCTTTGCCGCCATGATGCCGAGCACCGGAGGGCCGGCCATGAGCCCCTTCGAGCCGAAGCCGCCGCCGAGGAACGGGCTGCGGATGTGGATCTTGTCGTGCGCGATGCCGAATAATTCGGCGACGCGCGCCAGCGACAGCATGAGACCCTGGGTCGGCATGTCGATCTGCAGACTGTCGCCGTCCCAGGCAGCCACGATCGCATGCGGCTCCATCGCATTGTGATATTGCGGCGGCGTCTCGTAGATCGCGTCGATCCGCTTGTCGGCCGAGGCAAGCCCCGCCTCCACATCGCCGCGGTGATTTTCCGTGGGGTTGCCGACGCCGACGACCGGCGGCACGAAGCTTTCACCCGCGTCGAGGCCGATGAGCGCGGGCAGCGTCTCGTAGCGCGGCGCCAGCAGCGCGGCGCCTTCCGTGGCCGCCTCCAGCGTTTCGGCGATCACGACGGCGATTGGCTGGTTGGCGTAGCGAACCTCGTTGCTCTGCAGCACCTCCATCCGGAACACGAAAGGATTGGTCTTGATCTCGGGATCAATCGCGAGCTCAGGCTTGTGGTCTGGCGTCATGACATCGACGACGCCGGGGTGGCGCTTGGCAGCGCTGACATCGAGCGAAGTCACGCGGCCGCGCGAAATGCTGGCGACGGCCATCACCGCAAACAGCATGCCGGGCGGATGATTGTCGGCGGCGTAGGTCGCCTGGCCCTTGACCTTGAGGACCCCGTCGCGGCGGGTCAGCGGCTGGCCGATGTTCGAGCCGTGGCGCAGATGAGCGGGCGCGCTTGTGAGATTAAGCTCGGGCATGAATGGCTCCGGACGTCGAGGCAAAGGGAGAGGCCGGCAGCGCGGGGATGCGCGCGGGCGTACCGGCGGCGGCGAGGCTCAGCGCACGCACGACGATGCGGCGCGCGAGCTCGATCTTGAAGGCGTTGTCGCCGGACGATTTTGCGTCGGCGAGCGCGCGCGAGGCGGCTTCCTGGAAAGCGTCCACCGTGGGCGCGACGTTCCTGAGCACATCCTCCGCAGCGCGGGCGCGCCAGGGCTTTGCGGCGACACCGCCGAGCGCAAGCCGCGCCTCCGCGATCTTGCCGTTCTCGATCCGCAGCGCAGCGGCAGCCGAGACGACGGCAAACGCGTAGGACGTTCTGTCGCGGACCTTGAGATAGCGCGCATGAGCGGCAAAGCCGCGCGCAGCGGGCGGCAGGCGCACCGCGACGATGAGATCACCCGGTTCAAGCGCCGATTCACGCTCGGGCGTATCGCCGGGCAGGCGATGCAATTCGTCGAGCGCGATCTCGCGCCGCCCGTTCCTGCCCTCAATCTCGACGATGGCGTCGAGCGCAACCAGCGGCACGCAGAAGTCGGACGGATGCGTGGCGATGCAGTTTTCGCTCCAGCCGAGCACGGCGTGGGTGCGGTTCTCGCCGTCGCGAGCGTCGCAGCCGCTGCCGGCCTCGCGCTTATTGCAGCGACTTGCGGTGTCGTAGAAATAGGCGCAGCGCGTCCGTTGCAGCAGATTGCCGCCGACGGTCGCGGCATTGCGCAGTTGCGCCGATGCGCCGGAGAGCAGCGCTTCGGCGACGGCCGGATAGGCCTTGGCAAAATCTGCGTCATGCGCAAGATCGGCGTTACTCACTAGTGCGCCGATGCGGATACCACCGTCGGCGAGGCGCTCGACCCGATCGAGTCCGTCGAGATGGGTAACGTCGACCAGACGATCCGGACGGCTGACGCCGCCCTTCATCAGATCGAGCAGATTGGTGCCGGCGGCAAGATAGGCGGCGCCCGGCTGCGCGGCGGCGGCGACGGCCTCGGCAACCGTGGCCGGCCTGACGTAATCAAATTGCTTCATGCGGAGCGCCTCTGATTGGATTCGTCCATGCCGGCCTGCGCGTCGAGCACGGCATCGACGATGCCGGCATAGGCGCCGCAGCGGCACAGATTGCCGCTCATGCATTCGCGAATGCGCTCGGGATCGTTGCCGGCCTGCGCCTCGCTCATCATGCCGATCGCGCTCATGATCTGGCCGGGCGTGCAGAAGCCGCACTGAAATCCGTCATGGGCGATGAAAGCGGCCTGCACGGGGTGAAGCTGGTCGCCGCGCGCCACGCCCTCGATGGTGAGAATGTCGGCGCTGTCATGACTGATGGCCAGCGCGAGACAGGAGTTGATGCGCTTGCCGTCGACGAGAATGGTGCAGGCGCCGCATTGGCCGCGGTCGCATCCCTTCTTGGTTCCGGTCAGATGGAGGCGCTCACGCAGGAGATCGAGCAACGTGACGCGCGGATCGTCGAGGACGAAGTCGCGCCGTGCACCGTTCACGGTGAGGCTGATGGAGTGGTTCATACAAGGCTCCGATCAGGTATAGACATGAGTGATCGTGCAGCGCGCCACCGCCGTGGCCGCCGTCGATTCCGCGCCGTCCGAATATCATCCGAGCCAGCGTCTTCAGCGAAGATACGGAGGCAGCCTCCGCTTAACAAGGGCCGGCGGGAAATATTTGGAATTCGTCAAAAGCCCGTGCGCATCAACGCGATGCAGCCCCACAAGGGTTCAATCTAACCAATTCGTGATCTACATTGCCTGGATGGACGAGCACACCGACCAGACCCGCAAGCCCCGCGCCGATGCCGTGCGCAATCGCGAGCGCGTGCTCGAGGCGGCCAAGGCCGTGTTCAACGCGGGTGGTCCGGAGGCGAGCCTGGAGGCCGTCGCAAAACGCGCCGGCGTCGGCATCGGCACGCTCTATCGGCATTTCCCGACCCGCGAGGATTTGTTCGAGGCGGTGTACCGGCGCGAGGTCGAGCAGCTCAGCGAGCTCGCCGAGCAGTTGAAGAACGCCAGTGACCCGGTCGACGCGCTCAGGCGCTGGCTGCGCTCAGGAGTCGAATTCGTTGCCACCAAGAAGGGCATGGTGGCAGCCTTGGCACTCGCGGTGCAGAGCGGGTCGGAGTTGCATGCCTTTTCCTTTGAGCGCCTGACCAAGGCGATCGGCTCGCTGCTCGATCGCGCAGCCGCGGCCGGCGCGATGCGCGCGGACGTCAGTCCCGAGGACTTGCTGCGCGCGTTCTTTGGCATGTGCTACATGCACGACCAGCCCGGCTGGCAATCCTCGGTGCTGCGGATGCTCGACGTCTTCGTTGACGGTTTGCGGGTGCAGCCTGCCATGAAAGCCAAGGTCCGCGCGTCCGCCAAGCCTGCGAAGCCGGCTGCAAAGCGGAAGCGATAGCCCTCGAGATGTGCTAGGATCGGCGCCGCCGGGATTCAACGCGGAGCTTGTCATGCGCATCGCCGCCTTGCTGGTCTTTCTCAGTGTCGCCTTCGGTCCCATCTCAGCGCGCGCCGACGATGTCGCGACGGCACAGAGTATCATCCGCGCCCAGGAGCAGGCATTCGGCCGCGACGACGCGCGCGCGGCCTATTCCTACGCCGCGCCGGCAATCCGGGAGATCTTCCCCGCGCCCGACATCTTCATGTCCATGGTGCAAAACGGCTACCCGCCGGTCTACCGGCACAAGAGCTTTGAATTTGGCGACAGCAAGAGCGAGGGCAGCCGCATTGCCCAGCACGTCCATATCATCGATGCCAATGGCGAGGCCTGGGAAGCGCTCTACACGCTCGAGCAGCAGGCAGACGGCAGCTACAAGATCACGGGTTGTTCGCTGCTGAAGGCGGGACAGGCAGTCTAGGTCGCAAAACCCGGACCGGTCCTGACTGCATTGATCCGCGAGCGGATCAGCAGCGTCAAGACGATGCCGATATTGAGCGCGTTCCACGCCACGCCGTTGGCGAACGCCGCGGCGTAGGAACCTGTCGCATCGAAGATGACGCCCGAGACCCAGCCGCCGAAGGACATGCCGAACACGGAGGCGAAGATCACGATGCCGACGCGGGTTGCGGCTTCGCTCGCCGGCATCGCCTCGCGCACGATGATGGCATAGCTCGGCACGATGCCGCCCTGGAACAGGCCGAACATCGCGGAGATCAAATAGAGCGAGGTCAGGCCGTCGAAGAACAGATAGAACACGAGTGCAAAGCCTTGCGCCACCGCACCGATCAGCAGTGTGGGGATGCCGCCGATCTTGTCGGCGAGGTAGCCGGAGCCGATCCGGCTGACGATGCCGCAGGCCATCATCAGCGACAGCATCTCGGCGCCGCGCGCCACGCCATATCCGAGATCGCCGCAATAGGCGACGATATGCACCTGCGGCATTGCCATGGCGACGCAGCAGGAAATGCTGGCGATCGAGAGCAGCACCGTCAGCGTGTTGGTCGAGAGCTTGAGGTCGACCCGCGGCGGCGCTGCATTGGCATGATCGTGAACCTTGTCGTCGCCCATCTGCGCGCGCAGGACCAGCACCAGGATGGTCATCAGGCTGACGCAGACGAGGCCGATGCCGATATGAGTGAAGCGCCAGCCGATCGTCTGCATGCCCGTGCTCACGAGCGGCGGCCACATCGTGCCGGCGACATAATTGCCGCTGGCGACGATCGTCACGGCCAGGCCGCGATAGCGCTCGAACCAGTGCGAGGCCTCCGCCATCAGCGGCGCAAAGGTCGCCGACGTGCCGAGCCCGATCAGGAAATACGCCGCCACGAACTGCCAGAGCTGGGTCGACAGACCCGCCAGCACATTGGCGACCCCGAGGAAGGCAATGCTGATCGCCATAGCCGCCACGATGCCGAAGCGGTCGGTGATCCTGCCGGCGATGACGCCGCCAAGCCCGAAACCGAACATCATCAGGGTGAAAGCCAGCGACACCGCGCCGCGCGTGGCGGAGAATTCGGCTTGCACCGCGGGAATCATGACGACGATCGCCCACATGCCGACGCCGCCGATCGAGCCGATCAGAAGCGCAATGACGAGGCGCATCCAGGCCTGACGCGAATCAGGGGTGAATGCTTCGGGTGTTTGTCCTGACTGATTTGGTGCGTGCACGGGCGGGACCATGGCCCGCGGATCACCACAGGGTCAACCATTGTGGCGCGATATTGGGCATGCACGGTGCACTGCGGTAAGATGGAGCTTGGCGAACGCGCGTTTTGTCATTATTTTGCAAATCAGCGCATGCAACACGGCGGCGCGGAGAGCATGTCGGCGGAATGTTGCTGCGATTGACACGATCGATGCGGATCAAGGTGGGGCGCTTCATTGCCTTCGCCTATCTGTTCTGCGTGATCGCGCCGGCCGCAAGCCTCGCCTGGGGTAGCGCTCCAGCACCGTGCCTCGACGACGCGCTTCTCGCCGACCGCGTGCCGGTGCATCACCAGATGCAGGCCGGCCACACGCATGACGGCGCCTCGCATGACCACGCCAGGCCGCATGCGCATCATCAGGGCGCCGCGCAGGACGCGCCCCCCACCCCTCATCATCACGGCGGCAAGGGTACGGCGGGACCGTGCTGCGCGATGATGTGCGTGAGCGCGCTGCCGGCCGACCTGCCCAGCGTCGCAAAGTCGCTTCAGCCGGTTTCCGCCTGCTCGCCCGAGATCGTGGCCAGCCTGCACAGCGCGGCGCCGCCCCTGCACTACCGCCCTCCGATCGCCTGATCTGACGCGCGACGACGTCAGGCCGAGCGCGCATCCGCGCGCGCGCACCTGTGGTCTCCAGACAGATCAGGGATGACTCATGCTTACGCTTTCCGGGGCGAAGTCCGCCGCTGCATCCGCGGCGCGGGGACGACACTTTCGATTCAATTGGCCGCTGCTGGCCGCGACGGCCTTGGCGTTGTCCGGCTGCATGCCGGCAACGATACAAGTCGCTGGCGCTGATCCTGCCGATCCCGCGGCCAAGATCGCGCGCGCCGGCTATCGTTCGACGATTGCGCCCTACACCAGCCTGCGGCCCGCGACGCCGGCACCATGGCGCGAGCGCAACGAGAGCGTCGCGCCGCAGCTCAAGCAAGACCGGTAGGAGCGCGCCATGACACATCGTCTCGCGCTAAGCCTGCTCGGTCTCACCTCGTTTGGACTTGCAGGCTGCGCCGCCTTCTCGCCCGACAGCGGCATGAAGGCCGTCTCGGAACTGACGAGCCAGACCATCAACAAGGATGTCGCCTTTGTGCGAACAACCGAAGGAGCCGGCGCGGTCGACGCGCGCGTTCGCCAGCTGCTGTCGCGAACACTCAGCATCGAGACCGCCGTGCAGATCGCACTGCTCAACAACAAGGGGCTTCAGGCCGCTTATAACGAGCTGGCGCTGGCCGAGACCGATCTCGTCGAGCAGAGCCTGCCGCCCAATCCCGTGTTCTCGGTCTCCCGGATCTCGGGCAACGGCGCCAGCGAAATCGAGCGTCAAATTGTCGGCGACATCCTCGCGCTCGCCACCCTGCCGTTCCGCTCGAAAATCGCCCGCGACCGTTTCCGCCAGGCGCAATTGCGCGCAAGCCTGGCGACGTTGCGGCTTGCCGCCGATGTCCGCCGCGCTTATTGGCGCGCCGTTGGCGGCAACGAGATGGTGGCGTTGCTGACGGATGCGAAGGCGACGGCGGAATCAACCGCGCAGCTCGCGGTCAAGCTCGGCGAAACTGGCTCGATCAACAAGCTCGATCAGGCCCGAGAACAGGTGTTTTACGCCGAAACCACCGCCGACCTCGCCACCGCGCGACAGACGGCGACGAGCGCGCGCGAAAAGCTAGCGCGCCTGATGGGGCTGTGGGACGGCGGCCTCGACTTCCGGCTGCCCAATCAACTGCCGCCGCTGCCGCGCCGGCCGCAGGCTTTGCCGTCGATCGAAGCCGACGCGGTCGCCCATCGCATCGACCTGCAGATCGCGCGGCTCGAGCTGAGCGCGCTCGCAAAGTCGCTGAACCTCACGGAGGCGACGCGCTTCGTGACACTGCTCGATCTCGCCGGCATCTCCCGCCGCACCCGGGATCCGGAAGGCGCGCCGTTCCGCGAGCGCGGCTTCGACGTGCAGTTTCAGATCCCGATCTTCGACGGCGGAGAAGTGCGGGTGCGGCAGGCGGCGGAGACCTACAATTTCGCCTTCAACCGGCTGACCGAACGCGCCGTGAATGTACGCTCCGAGGCGCGCGATGCTTATCGGGTCTATCGCTCCGGCTACGACATCGCCAGCCACTATCAGCGCGAGATCATCCCCTTGCGAAAAATCATCACCGAGGAGATGCAGCTCCGCTTCTCCAGCATACAGGTCGATATCTTCGCGCTGCTCACCGAGGCGCGGCAGCGGCTCGCGTCGCTGCGCGGTGCAATCGATGCCAGGCAAAGATTTTTCCTTGCCCAATCCGACTTGCAGACCGCCGTCAATGGCGGCGGCGCGCCTGCTGACGGCGACAATTCAACCACTCTCGCCGCGGCAGCGCCTGCCGATGGCGGTCACTGACATGGAGGCCAACATGTTTTCCCGCCGAGGATTTTTGGGTAGCGCCGCGCTCGCCGGCGCATCCGTCGTCAGCGGCCGCGCCCAGGCCGCCTCGATTCCGGAAGCCCCGCACATGGACAAGGTCGTGATGCAGCCGCCGCTGCACCCCGTCAGCGGGCCGGACTATCGACCCGTCGTCACGCTGAACGGCTGGTCGCTGCCGTTCCGGATGAACGGCGACTGGAAGGAATTCCATCTCGTTGCCGAGCCCGTGGTGCGCGAATTCGCCGAGGGCATGAAGGTGAATTTGTGGGGCTATAACGGCCAGTCACCGGGCCCGACGATCGAGGCCGTCGAGGGCGACAAGGTCCGCATCTTCGTGACCAACAGGCTGCCCGAATACACCACCGTGCACTGGCACGGCATGATCATTCCCAGCGGCATGGACGGTGTCGGCGGACTTACCCAGCCGCACATCCAGCCGGGAAAAACCTTCGTCTACGAGTTCGAGATGAGGAAGAGCGGGACCTTCATGTACCATCCGCATTCGGACGAGATGGTGCAGATGGCGATGGGCATGATGGGCATGGTCGTCGTGCATCCGCGCGACCCGAGCTTTCGGGCCGTGGACCGCGACTTCGTCTTCGTCATGAGCACCTATCGCGTCGATCCCGGCACTTATCTGCCGAAGGTCAACGAGATGACCGACTTCAACATGTGGACCTGGAATGCGCGGGTGTTTCCCGGCATCGATCCGCTGCCGGTCAGGCTCGGCGACAAGGTGCGCGTGCGCATCGGCAATCTCAGCATGACCAACCATCCGATCCATTTGCACGGCCACAGCTTTGCGGTGACCTGCACCGACGGCGGCTGGATTCCGGAGAGCGCGCAATATCCGGAGACGACGACGGACGTACCGGTCGGCGCTGTCAGGGTGTTCGACGTGCTCGCCGACAACCCCGGCGACTGGGCGTTCCACTGCCACAAGTCGCATCACACCATGAATGCGATGGGACACGACATGCGCAATATGATCGGGGTGTCGCGCAAGGATCTCGCCAAGGCCGTCGGCAAGCTCGCGCCTGACGGCATGGCGATGGGCTCGACCGGCATGGCGATGGGCAACATGGAGATGCCCGCGCCCGACAACACGCTGCCGATGATGACCGGCACCGGTCAGTTCGGCCCGATCGAGATGGGCGGCATGTTCACGGTGATGAAGATCCGCGAAGGCCTCGCGCGGGACGATTATCGCGATCCCGGCCCCTGCCAATTCCCGCAGGGCACCGTCGCCTACGAGGTCACGCCGCCGGCCCCGGAGCCCGTGCGGCAACAACCAGGCGGACCGCCGATGAAGAACATGAAGATGTGAGCGTTTCGATGAACCACCACCAACTGGAGCTACCAATGAAGACGACGATCAAGCTCGGTCTCGCGCTGGCCGCGCTTTCCACCTCGCCGGCCTTGGCCCACGACCAGCACGGGCACGGCACCTTTTCGGCCGGCGAGCCCGGCGATCCCAAAAAGCCCGCGCGCACCATCGAGATCCTGCTGAACGAGATGGACTACGCACCCGCCAGGATCGAGGTCAAACGCGGCGAGCAGATCCGCTTCGTGCTGCGCAACGTCGGCAAGGAGGACCATGAATTCCTGCTCGCCACCACAAAGGAGAATCTCGCGCATGCGGTGGAGATGAAGAAGCACCCGCACATGGAGCATGACGATCCCAACGGGGTCAGGCTCGCGCCGAGCAAGACAGCCGAGATCCTCTGGAAGTTCAGCAAGGCCGGCACGTTCGAATTTTCCTGCCTGATTCCCGACCACCGCGACTACGGCATGGTCGGCCACGTCACCGTGAAGTAACGCAAGGGAGGCTCCCATGAACCGCATCATCCGTATCGCCGCCGCGCTGGCGCTGGCCGTCGGCCTTGCCACAGGTGCCCGGGCAGCCCAGGGCGCCGCGATCAGCGGCGAGGTCAAGAAGATCGACGAGGGCGCCGGCAAGATCACGCTCAAGCACGGGCCCGCGAAAAACCTCGGCATGGATGAACCCATGACCATGGTCTACCGCGTCAAGGACCCGGCCGTGCTCAAGCAGGTGAAGGTCGGCGACAAGGTGACTTTCGAAGCCGAAGAGGCGACTTCGGGCTATACGGTGACCCGGATGGAGAAGGCGAAGTAGGGCCACTTCCTCCGTCCGCCGATATCGGCCCCAGACGCTTCCACAAATCATGGCCGGGCTCGTCCCGGCCATCCACGCCTTCGGCGGGACAAGCCGGGCATGACGAGTGCTTGCCTGCCAGATGGCCGAAATACCCCGGTCAGCCCCCATGCCGCACCCTTTATTAACCCTTTGCTAACCATACACCCGGCAAGAATTGCCCAGTGGAGTCGAGTGTCGTCAGCCGCGTAGAACGGGAGCTCCCGTGGACGCCAGTGCGGTGCCTCACTTTCGGAACGGCGGCCCCTCGGCCGCCGCGCAGACATTTGGGGCGCGCGGACGGCAGTCGCGCGGAGGGGCAGCTACCATGGTCGACGTCACCGCAGGACAGGGCGTAGGCAGCACGAACGCCGGTTTCCCGACCCTTGCCGAAGTCGGCAACATCCTCAAGCGCGGCGATATCGCGCTCGCGCTCGGCGTTCTCACCATCCTGGTGGTGCTGATCCTTCCGCTGCCTGCGATAGTGCTGGACCTGTTCCTGGCGATTTCGATCACACTCTCGATCCTGATCCTGATGACGTCGCTGTTCATCCAGGCGCCGCTGGAATTCTCCGCTTTTCCGACCGTTCTGCTGATCTCGACCATGCTGCGGCTGTCGCTCAACATGGCCTCGACCCGCCTGATCCTGTCGCACGGGCACGAGGGCACGGATGCCGCCGGTCATGTCATCGAAGCCTTCGGCAGCTTCGTGATGGGCGGCAATTTCGTCATCGGTATCATCGTCTTCGCCATCCTGATCATCGTCAACTTCGTCGTCATCACCAAGGGTTCGGGCCGTATCGCCGAAGTCGCGGCACGCTTCCACCTCGACGCCATGCCCGGCAAGCAGATGGCGATCGACGCCGACCTCTCCGCCGGCCTGATCGACGAGACGGTCGCCAAGCAGCGGCGGAAGGATCTGGAGGACGAGAGCGGCTTCTTCGGCGCCATGGACGGTGCCTCCAAATTCGTCCGCGGCGATGCCATCGCCGGCCTCCTGATCGTCTTCATCAACGTCGTCGGCGGCATGATCATCGGCGTGGCGCAGCAGGGTCTGTCCTTTGCCGATGCCGGCCGCAGCTACACGCTGCTGACCGTCGGTGACGGCCTCGTCACCCAGGTGCCGGCGCTGATCGTTTCGACCGCGGCCGGCCTGCTCGTCTCCAAGGCCGGCGTGTCCGGCGCCGCCGACAAGGCGTTGATGAAGCAGTTCTCCGGATATCCGCAGGCGCTCGCAATGTCCGCGGCGGTCATGCTGGTGCTGGCGGCCCTGCCGGGCATCCCGACCCTTCCCTTCCTGGCGCTCGGCTCCGGCGCCGGTGCGCTCGCCTGGCACGCCCGCAACCGCAACCGGGCGACTGCCAGGGCTGAGGAAGTCGCGAAGACCGCACCTGCGCCGGGAACGCCGGGCGCAGCCGGCTCCGCTGCGGCGGAGGAGCCGATCTCCGCGGCGTTGAAGATCGACGATCTCAAGATCGAGCTCGGCTATGCCCTGCTGCCGCTGGTCAATGGCCCCGACGGCACCGACCGCCTCACCGAGCAGATCAAGGCGCTTCGCCGCTCGCTCGCGATCGAGATGGGTTTTGTGATGCCCGCCGTGCGCATCCTCGACAACGTCCAGCTCGAAGCCAACACCTACATCATCAAGATCAAGGAGGTCGACGCCGGCACCGGCAAGATCTGGCCGAACCAGTTCATGGTCATGGACCCCGGCGGCAGCCAGGTGCAGGTGCCCGGCATCCACACCACCGAGCCGACCTTCGGCCTGCCCGCAACCTGGGTCGATGCCAGCCTCAAGGAGGAGGCCTCGCTCAAGGGCTATACCGTCGTCGACGCCGCGACCGTGCTCTCGACCCACCTCACCGAGCTGCTCAAGGCCAACATGTCGGACCTGCTCTCCTATGGCGAGGTGCAGAAGCTGCTCAAGGAGCTGCCGAAGGAGCAGGGCGAGCTGGTCAAGGACATCGTGCCCGGACAGGTCACCGTCTCCGGCATCCAGCGCGTGCTGCAGCTGCTGCTCGCCGAGCGCATCTCGATCCGCGACCTCTCGACCATCCTCGAAGGCATCGCCGACTCGCTCGCCTTCTCGCGCAATCCGGCCACCATGGTCGAGCACGTCCGCGCCCGCCTGGCGCGGCAGATCTGTGCGCAGAACACCTCTTACAGCGGCTACCTGCCGCTGATCGCGCTGTCGGCCCGTTGGGAACAAGCCTTCGCCGAATCCATTATCGGCCAAGGCGAGGAGCGCAGCCTCGCGATGCAGCCCTCGAAGCTGTCGGAGTTCATGACCGGCGTGCGCGACGCCTTCGAGCGCGCGGCGCGTGAAGGCGAGGCCCCGGTGCTGGTCACCTCTGCGGCAATTCGTCCCTTCGTGCGTTCCCTGGTCGAGCGGTTCCGGGCCCAGACGACCGTGCTGTCGCAGGCTGAAATCCACCCCAGGGCGAGGTTGAAAACGGTCGGAAGCATCTGATTTGCCTTAAGAAGCCGTGTGTTTTTTGGCCACAGGCAAATGGTTTTTCAGGTTTATGCGCCTTGCCGATCGACGGCGGGCAAGGCGCTTGGCAGACACATTACACCTTTGAAATAATTGCTAAATTGCACGATCAAGGGTCGTTTCTGATCGCGGCTTCTCACGTCCTGTCACGCCCTTGTGATCGCCTCTTGGGAACGAATCCCCCCAATACTAGGTTGTTGGGCACCGGAAGCATGAACCTGCCCAAGCACGCAGGCGACTACTTCGGGTAGATGGCGGCAGGAGCCTTCCATGAACCACTCGATTTACAGCGCAGATCGCTCAACCCACCTCAAGATCGTGGTTGTCGCGCTCGTTGCCGGCATCACGGTGGCGGGTCTCGGGATCACCGCGCGTACGAGTTCAGATGAAGGCCTGACCCAGACCGCTCGCGTCATGAAGGCGGGCAAGCCGATCGCTATCACCAGCTCGAACGTTTCCCTCGTTCGCTAAGGAGATTTGAGTTTCAGGAATTCACGCGGCTCTTTATCAGCCCCCCAAAGTCGCCACGTGGATATGTAGACGACCCCAACCCCAAGTCGACTACAGAAAGCGCCCGCCCCCCACGGGCGCTTTCTCATGTCTGGGGTATGTCGTCACCGTGAGCGCACGCGCGTCCAGCTCCGTCATTGCGAGGAGCTCTTGCGACGAAGCAATCCAGAATCCCTCCGCAGAGACATTCTGGATTGCTTCGTTACGCTCGCAATGACGATGGAAAACGTACCGCCGTCATCCCGCAACGGCACGGATACTACCGCGCCCCATACGTCGGCGGCGGCGCCTGCACGGTTGGGACTGCCGCAGCGAATAGCTCGTCCTTGCTGCCCGACAACGGCGGATAGATGCGCTTGCGGTTGATCGTCTGCTTGGTTGCCTTCGCGGCCGCGCCGGTGGCGCGGACTTCGCGGTCCCACCCTTCCGTGTAGAGCGCGCCCCAGCCGCCGAGATCGAGCACGGTCACGTACCAGTCGATCCGCAGCGGCAGCATCGGCAGGCCCGCGAGATCGGCGACCACATTGTGGCCGGCGAAGCGGCCCATGGGACGCGCGAACTGGCAGGACATCACGGTTGGATGCAAGCCGTCGACCACGCTCGAGGCGACGTCGCCGGCCGCGAACACGCCGCCGACATCCGCGACCCGCATCATGGGATCGACCAGAAGCCGCCCAAGGCGATCGCGTGCGTCCGGGAAGCTCGCCGCCAAGGGGCTCGCGCGCATCCCGGCACACCAGATCACCGTCCGTGTCGGAATGAACTCGCCCGAGCTCAGGCGCAGGCCGGCGGCCTCGACGGAGACGACGCGGACGCCAAGCCGTGTCTCGACGTCGAGCGCGGCCAACGCCGTATCAATGACGGGACGTGCATGTGCGCCGATCGTGGCGCCCACCACCGGATTGGGATCGACCAGGATGATGCGGCGGCTGCCGGTAATGCCGGCGCGCGCCAGCCTGTCGGGCATCTCGGCCGCGACCTCGATACCGGTGAAGCCGGCGCCGACCACGACGATCGTCGAGCGCCCCGGCGAAGGCGCGCTGCGTCCGAGCGAATTGAGATGATCCTCGAGGCGGAGCGCTGCTGCATAAGTGTCGACATCGAAAGCATGCTCGGCAAGGCCGGGAATGTCCGGACGCATCACTTCGCTGCCGAGCGCCAGCACCAGCCGGTCATAAGCCAGCGTCTCGTCGCCGCCATCCGTCACCAGCGAAATCTCGCGCCGTACCGGATCGATGGCTTCGACCTCGCCGATCCCGTGACTGACGCCGATCGGATCGAGCAGCTGCGGCAGCGGAAGCGCGACCTCGCTGAGGTCGGCCTCGTAATTGCGGACGCGGATGTTGTGATAGGGATTGCGATCGATGACACGAATCTCGATGTCACCGCCGGCCGCGCCGATCTCCTCGCGCTTGCGTGCGGCACCGATGGCCGCCCACAGACCTGCAAACCCGGCGCCGAGCACGACGATACGCGCCATGTCCGTTAACTGCATTTTCCAAGAGAGCGACGACGAAGCGACGAACGATCAGGCGGTCTGACCGCGCAGACAGATATAACTCATCCAGCCCGGCGGACCAACTGCGGTGGCACCGGCGCGCCGCACAAATTCTCGGCGCGGCTCAGGCCTCGCGCAGTTCCGACGGCGTCGCGGCAAAGCGCTTGCGGAAGGCGCGGTTGAAATAGGACAGATCGGAGAAGCCTGACGAATGCGCGATGTCGCTGATCTTGCGGGTCCTGGCGCGGGGATCACTGAGCAGCTTGCGCGCCTGCAGCAGGCGCTGTTCCAGCACGAACTCGGTGAAGGTCGTTCCTGCCTGCTCGAACAGACGCTGTGCCTGGCGCGGGCTCAAGCCGGAGCGCGTGGCAATCTCGGACAGGCAGAGATCGTTGCGGCCAAGCGCAGCCATCACGTCGGCGCGCATGAGATCGAGACGGGCCGCCGCATGACCTCGCCCGCGCGCGAGACTTGCATGTTCGGCGTCGGTGCCGAGCAGGAGGCCGACGAGATCGACCATGTGCTGCGCGGTGAGGCGCTGGCCGACGGCGTCGAGATGCGGCGCATGATGGGCGGCAAGGGAGTGGTAGCGCAAGATCGTCTCGGCGAGCGCGCCGTCCGAGAGCAGTTGCGACAGCTTGTCCTCGGCGCGCGGATTGATCTCGAGCAGCGCGCGGCGCGGCATGCGGATGGTGGTGAAGCGATCTTCCTCGGTGTGGCCGACGGTGCCGGTGATGCCCATGTCGACGAGCACCATTTGCGCGGGCGCAAGCTCCACGGCATGGCCGTTCTGCCCGACGCGGACGAGGCCCGCATGCGCGGCGATCAGGACGAGATCGTGGCTGCCGTCGGCAAGATGGCTCTGGGTGCGTGAATATTGCGCGGAGGCGCCTTCGGGAATGGCGAGCGCGATATTGTCGACCACGCTGACCTGGAGCCGGCAATCGATGCTATCGCCTCGGCTCGGCCCGATATCGAGGCCGCAGGCCCCGAAAGTCCGCTCGCGCCAATGCTCGAAGGCCGGGCCGTGTGGCAGCCCCGCATATTGGTGAATGAAGATGCCCGACGTTTTCGCTGCATCCATCTGATTTCTCGCCCCTCTCCGGCACCATGATTGGGGGGCGCCGACTGCAAATTCCGGGCATTTGACGCCGCGAAGCGCGGAGAGGTTCAAATCGAGGGCGGATTCGGCGGAATTTGTCGGAAGACGACGGCGGGACGGACCGTGGCGACAGAACCGATCAGGCATTGCCACCACGATGTTGAAGCGTCCAATGCCCCCGGTGCCGTCCTGGACAAGCGAACAGAGCGAGCGCCGATCCAGGACCCATTACCCCGAGATTGAGTGGTTGCTCACCCGTGTTGCCAGCGCTCACTCTTGCAACAAGCTCTTGGGGCAATGGGTCCTGGCTTTCGCCAGGACGACAATGGAAACCTACTTCTTCGCGGGCGCCTGCGGCTGTGACGGCGGCACGGTTTCGATCAGCTTGCCGGAAAACACCGGCGCCGAGGTCGGCTGGCCGTTGGGCGAACCGCCCGCCTGCTCGAGCGTGACGGCGTAGGTCGCGCCGTTGACGACGTCGGCATCGTACGAGCCGAGCACCGGTCGTGCGGTGAAATCGCCGGCGCCGATCACACCCAGCGAACGCGGACGCTGCAGCTTGTCGGAGATCAGCCAGAGCTCGAAACTTTTGCCGGGCTCCGGTGTCGCGCCCACTTTACGCACCGTAAAGTTCTTGGTCGCACCGTCGATGGTGAGGATGAAGGCGGGACCCCCGCCCTGGCCCTGCAACAGGGCGACATATTGCGACGACGCCGGGAGCGGCGCCGGTGTCTTCACCTCGACGGTCTGGATGCGCGGTGCCGGTCGCAAGCCGCCCGGCAGCGCGTCGGGCAGGAAGATCTGAAGCGACAGCGTCACGAGCAGCGCGGCCGCGAGCGCGCCGACGGCGGATGCGATGGTGCGCCAGCGCTTCACGCGGCCCTCGAGCCGGATCACGTTGCTGTTGTCGGCAACCGGCGGCGGTGGCGCACGCGCGACCTCCGGGTCCGGCGCGTGGACCTGCGGCATGAATATCGGCACGACGTCGGGAATCGCATCGGTCTCAAGTCGCGCCGCGGCAGGCTGCTCCGCTTCAGGAGGCTGCGGCGCCGGCTGCATATTCTCCGACGGCACCTGCGGAGGCACGGTCTCGGGCGAGGAATATTCCAGCACAGGTGGCGGCGGCGCTGCGTCCGGCAGTGCTGGCGGATCCTGCGCAAAGCCCGTCCGCGCGAGCTCGGACCTGATGTTCTCCCACACGATCGGACGCGGCTCGATCGAGCCGACCATCTGGTTGAGGACGCCGAGCCGGAATGCCCACGCCTGCACGACATCGGCGAACGCCTTGTCCACCGCCATCATTGTCTCGACCTGCGCGCGCTCGCCGGCGTCGAGCGTGCCGAGCGCATATTCCGCGGCGAGCGCGATATGGTCCTCCGTATAGGCCATCACTTGCGGTCCAGACCCACCCTCACCGTATGAGCTCCCGTAGCCCGAATCTCATAGCCCGAGACATTCGCGAATATCCATCATGCTGCGCCGAAGCCACGTCTTCACCGTGTTGACGGGCGCCGCGAATTTCTCCGCCAATTGCTCGCGGCTCCAGCCGTTGTAATAGGCGAGAAGCACGAGCCTCTGACGGTCCGGCTCGAGCCGGCCGATACATTCCAGCAGCCGCTTCAATTCCTCGGTCATCTCCCTCCGCGCCAGCGGATCGGGGCTGTCGCTTGCGACTTCCATCGCCTGGGGCTCTTCCTCGATGGAGACTTCCGTCTTCTTGCGCACGATGTCGATGGCGCGGTTGCGCGCGATCGACGCCATCCATGTGATCGGCGACGCGAGAGCGGGATTGAACTGGCCGGCGCTGTTCCAGATCTTGACGTAGGTCTCCTGAATGACCTCCTCTGCGAGATCCTGTCGGCGCAAGATACGGAGCACGACGCCATAGAGTTTCGCGCGCGTGGCGACGTAGAGGCGCTCGAACGCGGCCTGATCGCCCTGCGCCATCGCCCCAATCAGCCCGACCAGCTCTGCTGGCGTCAGCATTCAGCCCCCCAATGCGCGGCCCGTCGCATTCCGCGCAGGCGCTGGCACTCCGCCACCATAGCGCGCGACAAAGCCGACCACCAAGGGGGCGCGGCGCCACACTGTGGACAGGGCATGCGAAAACCCGGACCTTGGGGTCCGGGTTCTGCAAATTCTCGCAGGTCTGGCGGCTAGCGTCTCAGGCGACGGCGCCCATGCGGGCACGCATCAGGCCGATGCTGTCGAGATCGGCCTGCTCGCGGGCGTTTTCCTCGGCGCGTTCGCGGGCCTGATCGCGCTCGTCAAGGAGCTCGACCTTCTTCAGCTCCTCGAAGGCTTCGGCCAGCGCAGCCTTGGCTTCGTCGAGCTGGCCCTTCAGCTCGTCGGCCGAGCGGGTCAGGTTCTCGCGACGCTGGATGGCAGCCTTGGCGTAGGTCGGATAGGCGAAGTGCGAGGGATCGTTGATCCCGGCGCGCTCCTGCTCGGTCGAGATCTCGCGTTCAAGATCGGTCGACATCCGCTGGAAGTCGGCGATCATGGTCTCGATCTGGGTGACCCGGCGGCGCTTCTCGTCGACCTGAAATTTCTTCAGGCGGATGAGTGTATCACGTGACTTCATCGACTCGTACTCCCCAGAAGTCCCTTGGCTGCACGTGGGACAACACCGGTCTCCCCACAGGCCCGACGGGGGCCAAGACCGGCTCTACTACTCTGTGGGATGGGATGATGACGGGACAAAGTTAGCGTTCCGTTTCCAAATCACCAAGGATTTGCGCCAACTGGCGGTAGCCGTCCGCCAGCGATGCATTTTCATCCTTGCGCTGGCGCAGGAAGGCCTCCAGCGGCTCGTGCAGGCGGATCGCCTCGTCGACCTCGGGGCTGGAGCCGGCGCGGTAGGCGCCCAGACGGATCAATTCTTCCATGTCGGCATAGGTCGCCATCACCGCCCGCGCCTTCTGGATGGTCGGCCAGAACTGCGGGTCGGCCGATTTCGGCATGGTGCGGGAGATGGATTTGAGGATGTTGATGGCGGGGTAGCGGCCGCGCTCGGCGATCGAGCGCTGCATCACGATGTGTCCGTCGAGGATGCCGCGGACGGCATCCGCAATCGGCTCGTTATGGTCATCGCCATCGACCAGCACCGTGAAGATCGCGGTGATGGCGCCCTCCCCGAGGCCCGGACCGGCGCGCTCCAGAAGCTTCGGCAGCTCGGTGAACACGGTCGGCGTGTAGCCCTTGGCGGTCGGCGGCTCGCCAGCGGACAGGCCGATCTCGCGCTGGGCCATGGCAAAGCGCGTCACCGAATCCATCAGGCAGAGGACGTCCTGCTCCTCGTCGCGAAAATACTCGGCGACCGCAAGCGTCAGATAGGCGGCCTGGCGGCGCATCAGCGCCGGCTCGTCGGAGGTCGCGACCACGACCACGGAACGGGCCAGGCCCTCCTCGCCAAGGTCGTCCTGCAAGAATTCCTGCACCTCGCGGCCGCGTTCGCCGATCAGCCCGATGACGCTGACGGCGGCATCGACGTTGCGCGCAAGCATCGACAGCAGCACCGACTTGCCGACGCCGGAGCCTGCGAAGATGCCCATGCGCTGGCCGCGGCAACAGGTCAGAAAGGTGTTCATCGCGCGCACGCCGAGATCGAGCGGCGCGCCGACGCGCTTGCGCGAGTGCGCCGGCGGCGGCGAATTGCGGTACGGCATCGGCGCCGGGCCCTGCGGCAGCGGCCCCTTGCCGTCGATCGGCTCCCCCAGCGCATTGACGACGCGGCCGAGCCAGGCCGCGCAAGGCCGCACCTGATTTGCGGCATTGGCGATGACGGCCTTGCAGCCGCGCCGTACGCCGTCCAGACCGGCGAACGGCATCACGACGGCGTTGTTGCCGGAGAAGCCGATCACCTCGCAGGGGATGGAACGGTTGCCGCCGGTCTCGATCACGAGCCGCGCGCCGACCGACATCGCATGGATCGGACCGGCGACCTCGACCATCAGGCCGCGCACGCCGACCACACGGCCATAAATATTGATGCCGTCAATGTCGCCGATCTGTTCGGCAAGAGCCTTCACAAGAGGGCCTTCATGAGGTGATCGCCTTCATAATCCGGGGTTTCGTGGCGAGAACCTTAAGTTTCGCCATATTTCTGAACGGCGCTTAACTTCGTGTTTACCCGCATCGTTAATCATTGCGTCACTGTCTTTGTGACTGAGCGTGGCTCCCCTTCAGAAGAAGGCTGAGTCGCGGGAGTCGGTTAGGCCCGTCTCTTAAAGTGGAACTTGAACGCAACCGGATAACGAAAGCTGCTTCGCACACAAGACCTTAGGGCGATTCGACGAAAATTGCATCTACAGGGCTTGCGTTCCAGAATCAGAATTTGTTAACCATCTGTTGTCAGGATCCGAATCAGTTGTTCAAAGGCGTTTTGTTGTGTGCCGCGAATGCGGCCGACCTGACGCCCAGGAGCGGCGACTATGGGGAACTGGCATGCGCGTTTTGCTGATTGAAGATGACAGCGCCGTCGCGCAGTCGATCGAGCTGATGTTGAAGTCTGAGAGCTTCAATGTCTACACGACCGATTTGGGGGAAGAAGGCGTCGATCTCGGTAAATTATACGATTACGACATTATCCTTCTCGACCTCAACCTGCCCGACATGTCCGGCTACGACGTGCTCAAGCAGCTTCGGGTCTCCAAGATCAAGACACCCATTCTGATCCTCTCCGGCCTCGCCGGCATCGAGGACAAGGTCAAGGGTCTCGGCGTCGGCGCCGACGACTACATGACCAAGCCCTTCCACAAGGACGAGCTGGTTGCCCGCATCCACGCGATCGTGCGCCGCTCCAAGGGTCATGCCCAATCGGTGATCCAGACCGGCGACCTCGTCGTCAACCTCGACACCAAGACCGTGGAAGTCGGCGGTCAGCGCGTGCATCTGACCGGCAAGGAATACCAGATGCTGGAGCTGCTCTCGCTCCGCAAGGGCACGACCCTCACCAAGGAAATGTTCCTCAACCACCTCTATGGCGGCATGGACGAGCCCGAGCTGAAGATCATCGACGTCTTCATCTGCAAGCTCCGCAAGAAGCTCGCCAATGCCTCCGAAGGCCGCAACTTCATCGAAACCGTGTGGGGCCGCGGCTACGTGCTGCGCGAGCCGCACGAGGTCGAAGAGCGCATCCCCGCCTGATCCTGGGTTTTACCCGCGAGCCCTTCGGGGCTTGCTCCTCCCAGCCTGGACCCCGCCGCAAATGGCGGGGTTTTGTTTTTTGGGGACGCGAACGGGGCCTCATCGTCCTTGCGCCGTTGAACCGCTATCCTTCCCCCGCCGACGAATGGTCGCTGCACGATGGGGGAACGATGATCCTGCAATCACTGGCCGGCCTGCCCGCCTTCCTGGTCTATTTCTGCACCGGGCTGATCGCGATCGTGGCGTACCTGTTCGTCTACACCCGCATCACGACGCATAACGAATTCCAGCTGATCCGCGACAACGATCCGGCTGCGGCGATCGCACTCGGCCTCAGCCTGCTCGGCTTCGTGGCGCCGCTTGTCAGCGCGATCGCGCATTCGGCCAATGTGCTGGACTGCCTGATCTGGGCGATGATCGCGCTGATCGTCCAGATCGTCGTGTTCTTCCTGGTGAGAGTGCCGGTGCCGAACCTGTCGGCGCGGATTGCCGCCGGCGAACTTGCAGCTGCCATCTGGCTCGGGCTGTCCTCGCTCGCCGCAGGCCTGCTCAACGCCGCCTGCATGATCTACTGACATGACCGACAAGCGCTCCAAAAAGGAGTTCGGCAAGCGCCGGCCGGCGGCCGGACCGCCGCCTGCACAACAGCCGGTGAAGCGCTCCCGCCATGTCGCGCTGCTGGTGATGGGCACGATCGCGGTCGGCACCACCGCCTACACACTGATGCCGCGGCAGAATTGCGAACCTTCCCCTGTCGGCGCGGACCCAGCGGTGCAAGCGAGCACCTCGTGCAGCAGCAGCCACCGCTCCTCCAGCGGCGGCGGCAGCTCGTCGCGATCGAGTTTCTTCGGCAGCGACTCCTCGAGCCATTCCTCGTCCGGAACGTCGTCCGATTCAGGCTCCGGCGGCGTGAGCCGCGGCGGCTTCGGCTCCTTTGGCCATGGCTTCTCCGGCGGCGGCTGACCCATGCAACGCATCGTCTGCCCCGAGCGCGACGACTGGCGGCAGACCGCCGAACAATGCGGCTTCGCCTTCCACACCATCGACGGTGAGCGCTATTGGGACGAGCGCGCCTATTACGCCTTCACGCTCGACGAGATCGAGCGTGGCATCGAGGCGCCGACCGGCGAGATCGACGCGATGTGCCTGGAGCTCGCCGGCCGCGTGATCGGCGACGAGCGCCATCTGCAGCGCTTGAAGATACCGGAGGCGTTCTGGAGCCTGATCGCCGAGAGCTGGGCACGAGACGACCGCAGCCTCTATGGCCGGCTCGATCTGAAATTCGACGGCAAGGGACCGGCAAAGCTGCTCGAATACAACGCGGATACGCCGACCTCGATTTTCGAAGCCGCGGTCTTTCAATGGACCTGGCTCGAACAGGCGATCGAAAGGCGCATCATCCCGTCGCGGGCCGACCAGTTCAACTCCATCCACGAACGATTGATCGAAGCCTGGAAGCAGATTGCCGCTACCCGCCACGTCCATCTCACCGGCACCACGGGCAATGAGGAGGACGCCGGCACGCTCGCTTATCTCGAAGATACCGCGCGCCAGGCGGGACTGACGACCACGCTGCTCGACATCGAGGCGATCGGCTGGCGCAATGATACCGGCGGCTTCGTCGATCTCGACGACCGCGACATCACGCTCGCCTTCAAGCTCTATCCCTGGGAATGGATGTTCCATGACGCCTTTGGCGCAAAGCTCAGGGACGCACAGACACGCTGGATCGAACCGCCGTGGAAGGCGGTGCTCTCCAACAAGGGCATCCTGCCGCTGCTATGGGAGATGTTTCCGAACCATCCCAATCTGCTACCGGCGTTCTTCGAGGACGATCCGCGGGCAGCCGAGCTCGGTAGCTCCTATGTGCGCAAGCCGCTGCTGTCGCGCGAAGGGGCCGATGTCACGCTGGTGTCTGGTGGAATGCCGCTCGACGAGCAGGCAGGCCCCTACGGCGCCGAAGGATTCGTGCGGCAGGCGCTCGCGCCGCTGCCGAATTTTTCCGGCTTCTATCCCGTGATCGGAAGCTGGCTGGTGGATCACGAACCCTGCGGCCTGTCGATCCGCGAGGACGAAAGCCCGATCACCGGCAACGGCTCGCGGTTTCTGCCGCATGCGATCTTGTGAGGTGCGCTCTTCATTCCTTCTCCCCTTGTGGGAGAAGGTGGCGCGAAGCGCCGGATGAGGGGTTCTATCCGCGAGTTCAAGTGTCGGTGGGCTCGCGGATAGAACCCCTCACCCGTCTCGCCGCTACGCGGCGAGCCACCCTCTTCCGCAAGGGGAGAGGGGAAGAACGCATCTCACCGCGCCGCTGCTACCTTCAATGACGGCGGCATCAATCCACCCATCGGGCGCCCGGAGCGCGTCGGATTGAGCTGATAGAGGCCACGACGATCGGCGATCGGGCGGAACGCGTCGGTAATTCCGACGACGGATTCGGCGGCGCCCAACAGCAGCGTGCCGTCGGCTTCCAAAACCTTCGCCATGCGCTCGAAGATCACGGCCTTGGTGTCCTGGTCGAAATAGATCAGCACATTGCGGCAGAAGATCACGTCGAACGTGCCGAGATGGGAGAAGTCCTGCAACAGATTGAGCTGGCGGAACTGCACCATCGCGCGAATGTCGGCATTGAGCTGCCAGACTTCGCCCGCTTGCGTGAAGTATTTCATCAGGTGCTGGATCGGCAGGCCGCGCTGCACCTCGAACTGGCTGTAGACGCCGGCCTTGGATTTCTCCAGCACCTCCTGCGACAGATCGGTAGCGACGATCTCGATGCGCCAGCCGGCGAAGGCTGCGCCCATCTCCTTCACGCACATCGCAATCGAATACGGCTCCTGTCCCGTCGACGACGCCGCCGACCAGATGCGCAGCGACTTGCGCGCCGCGCGCGCTCGAAGCAGTCCCGGCAGGATCGTTTCGCGCAAGTGATCGAACGGGATCTTGTCGCGGTAGAAGAAAGTCTCGTTGGTGGTCATCGCTTCGACCACATCGCTCGCAAGCCGTCCGTCGCCATTCCTGATCTTCAGCACGAGATCGGGAATCCCGGCGAGGCTCGCCTTGCGGGCCAGCGGCAGCAACCGGCTCTCGACCAGATACTGCTTGTCCGGGGAGAGATCGAGGCCGGAGCGCTCTTTCAGGAATTTGCGCAGATAGTCGTAGTCAACCGGCGTCACGAGCGGTCTCCCGCGAACAGGCGATTAACCCGGGCGCCGATCTGGTTGAGCGGCAGGATCGCCGCACAGATGCCGGCATTGGCCGCTGCGCCCGGCATGCCCCAGACCACGCTGGAAGCTTCGTCCTGCGCGATCACGCTGCCGCCGGCGGCGACGATGTCCTTGCCGCCGCGCATGCCGTCCGAGCCCATGCCCGTCAGGATCACGGAGAGGATGGCGCCATGCCAGATGTCGATGGCGGAAGTGAACAGCGGATCGACCGCGGGCTTGCAGAAATTGACGGCGGGACCGTCGTCGAGCGCGATCGCCACGTCGGCGCCGCTACGCACGACGCGCATGTGCTTGCCGCCCGGCGCAAGATAGATGCGGCCCGGCTTCACCGGCTCGCCATCCACCGCCTCGGCCGCCGGCTTGCGGCTCGTGCGTGCCAGATGCTCCGCGAGAATGGTGGTGAAGGTGGGCGGCATGTGCTGGGTGATCAGCACCGGGACACGGTCGATCACGGGACCGAGCTCGGCGACGAGCGCCATCAGCGCCTGAGGACCGCCGGTCGATGAGCCGATCAGCAGCACCTTCGGGGCCTGGGTCGAAAACGGACGCGTGGACAGCACCGAGGACGACGACGGCGCATGGACGGCCGGAGCGGCCGCGGACGCGGCAGGCCGCGCGACAACCGGCCCACGTGTCGCCGGAGCCGGGCTTGCGGGCGCGAGCGGCGGGCTCGCAACCGCGGCCTTGCGGCGCAGCCGTGCGCCGAGGTGGCGGATTTTCTGGATCAGGTCGTGATGGAAGATGTCCGCAGCCGAAGCCTCGCGCGTCGATTCAGGCTTCGGAATGTAGTCGGCGGCGCCGAGCGACAACGCCTTGAAGCTGATCTCCGCGTTGCGGCGGGTCAGCGTCGAGGCCATGATGATGACGAGATCGCGCTTCTTCGCCAGGAGTTGCGGCAGCGCCGAGATGCCGTCGAGCTCGGGCATTTCGATATCGAGCACGGCAACATCGGGATTGATGCGTTCGATCTGGTTGACCGCCTCGAGCCCGGTGCGCAGCGAGGCCGCGACCTCCATGTCGTGCTCGGCGCCGATCCAGCGCGAGATCAGACCGCGGATGACGACGGAGTCATCGACGACCATCACCCGCAACGGTCCGGCTTCCCGCGACGAGCCCGGGGTCGAATTACCTGCGAACGCAACACTCATTACTCACCAACTCAGACTGAAACGGTCAGTTGAAAACAAACGCCGAAGGAGCCGTTCAGCCTCCAGGGCGGTCGCTCAGATAAGGCCGACTTCCTGGAATTTCGCCGTCACGATGTCCTTGTCGAAGGGCTTCATGATGTACTCGTTGGCGCCAGCGTGCAGCGCGCGCGCGATATGCGCGACGTCGTTCTCGGTGGTGCAGAACACCACCTTGGGCTGGTCGCCGCCGGGCATGCGCCGGAGATGGCCGAGGAACTCATAGCCGTCCATCACCGGCATGTTCCAGTCCAGCAGCACCGCATCGGGCAAGCCGCGCTTGCAGGCCTCCAGCGCCTTCTCACCGTCCTCGGCTTCGAGGATCTGGAAGTCGAGGCCCTCCAGGATCCGGCGCGCAACCTTGCGGATGACGCTGGAATCATCAACGACGAGACAAGTTCGCATGTGAACCTCTGCTTCCCCCCCTTTTGCGGGGGCACTTCCAATTGCAGGTACGTCGGCGGATGTGCCGGCGTATCAAGCCGCCATCATATCGGGCGCGAGCTCGAGGACGCGATCGACGTCGAGGACGACCATGAGCTGGCCGTCGAGACGGTGGACACCGCCGGCGAGCTTGGCCATGCGGGGGTCGAGATTGACGGGGTTTTCTTCCATGCCGTCCTCGGCGAGCCGCAGCACTTCGCCGATCTGGTCGATCAGCAGACCATAGGATTCACCGCGCAGGTCGACGCCGACCGCCATCGGGATCTTGCCGTCCTCGGGCTTGGGCAGGCCGAGCCGGGCGCGCATGTCGACCACGGTGACGATGCGGCCGCGCAGGTTCAGCACGCCCGCGATCTCGCGCGAGGACAGCGGCACGCGGGTGACGCGCTCGGGCATGAACACGTCCTGGACGCGGGAGATCGGCAGGCCGAACAGCTGGCCGCCGATCATCGCGGTGACGTATTCGACCATGGCGCCTTCGCCGGACTGGGTCTTCTTGGTCATGTGCGTATCTCCTGATCCATCCCGCTGGGGTTTAGGCGGCTGCGCGGCTCAGCTCGGAGGCGCCGGCGGCGCTCGCGGTCTGTTCCTTCAGCGCCGCGATCAGACCGGGACGGTCGAACTTGGCGACATAGTCGTGGAAGCCGGCCTGGCGGCCGCGCTCGATCGCCGCCGGCGACACCAGCGCGGACAGCCCGATGATCGGCATCGCGCCCAGATTGCTGTCGGAGCGAATGGTCTCGGCAAACTCGAACCCGTTCATGTCGGGCATCTCGATGTCGGTCAGGACCACGTCGAAGCTCTGCGCGCGCAGCGCCGCCAGGCCCTCCTGCGCGGTCGGCGCGGTGCGGACGCGGTAGCCGGCGGCCTTGAGCACCGGGGCCAGCATGTTGCGGAAGAACGCCGAATCGTCGACCAGCAGCACCGATTGCGAGTGCAGCGACGGCTTCATCTCCTTGCGGGTGAACCAGTCGGAGAACGCCATCGGCAGGAAGTGGCCGACGTCGATCACTTCGGTGGCCTGGCCCTTGATCACGGCCGAGCCGAGAATGCCGGAGGAGGATCCGCCGACCTCGATGTTGAGCCGTTCCTCGACGATGTCGATGATCTCGTCGACGACGAGGCCCATGGAGCGGCCGTCGTCGGAGAACACCAGGATCGGCTGGGCGCCCTGGCTCGCGATGGTGACGCTCTCCATGGCAACGAGCGGCATCAGCTGCTCACGGTACTGCACCATGTAGCGGCCGTTCGAGAACTCGATCTTGTCGGCCGGGAGCTCTTCCAGGCGCGTGACGAGCCCGAGCGGGACCGCCTTGGGCTGGGACGAGCCGGCGCGGAACACCAGCAGCGAGGTGGTCTGCTCGCCCGATCCGATGCTGTGCGTCCCGTTCTCGTTGTTCATGTCATGGGCCGAAGAGCCGGCGGCGCCGAGCGCCTTGGCAATGCCGTTGGGGTCGATGATCATGATGACCGCGCCGTCGCCCAGGATGGTATTGCCCGAGAACATGTCGATGTGGCGCAGCTTCGTCGACATCGGCTTGACCACGATTTCTTCGGTGTGGAACACGCCGTCGACGACGATGCCGAAGGTCTGGCTGCCGACCTGCGTCACCACGATGAAGCCGTTCTCGGGATCGGAGACGGCGCCGTCGTCGATCTTGAGCAGCTTCTTGAGATGGATCAGCGGCAGCAGCTTGTTGCGCAGCCTGAGAACCGCGGTGTCCTTGATGCGCTCGATGCGGTGCTCCGAGTTGGCGCGGGCTCGCACCAGCTCGACCACGGAGAGCTGCGGGATCGCAAAGCGGTCGCCGGCGGCTTCCACGATCAGCGCGGAGACGATGGCGAGCGTCAGCGGGATCTTGATGGTGACGGAGGAGCCTTCACCGGCGACCGACTTGATGTCGATGGTGCCGCCGATCTGGTCGATATTGGTGCGCACCACGTCCATGCCGACGCCGCGCCCCGACACCGAGGTGATGGCGGCCGCGGTCGAGAAGCCCGGCGCGAAGATGAACTTGTGGATCTGGGCTTCGCTCATCTTCTCGAGCTCGGCCTCGGTGACCAGACCTGAGGAGATCGCCTTGGCCTTGATCCTGTCGGTGTTCAGGCCACGGCCGTTGTCGGCGATGCAGATGATGATGTGGCCGCCCTCGTGATAGGCGGACAGGCGAATGGTGCCCTGCTCGCCCTTGCCGCCGGCGAGACGCTCGGCCGGGGTCTCCAGGCCATGGTCGGCGGAGTTGCGCACCATGTGGGTGAGCGGGTCCTTGATCAGGTCGAGCACCTGGCGGTCGAGCTCGGTGTCGGCGCCGTGCATCTCCAGCTCGATCTGCTTGCCGAGTTCGCTCGAGAGGTCGCGAACGATGCGGGGCAGCTTCTGCCAGGCATTGCCGATCGGCTGCATGCGCGTCTTCATGACGCCTTCCTGCAGCTCGGCGGTGACGTTGGACAGCCGCTGCAACGGCACCTTGAACTCGGTGTCCTCGTTGCGGCGGGAGATCTCCAACAGCTGGTTGCGGGTCAGCACCAGCTCCGAGACCATGGTCATCAGATGCTCAAGCGTATCCACGTTGACGCGGATCGACTGGTTGGCGATGCTGGCTCCCTCGGCGGCGCCCTCGTCGGCGATCGGCTTCTTCGGCGCGGCCTTGTCCTTCGCCTTGGTCTCCTTCGCGGCTTCCTTGGCAACAGGCACCGGGGCTTCAGCGGCCGGCGGAGGCTCCGCCTTGACTTCGGCCTTGGCAACCGGGGCCGGCACTTCGATCGCGGTCTCGCGGAAGGCACGCTCGAGCTCGTCGAGCGAGACTTCGCCCGGACGCAGCGGACGCTCCAGGCTCTGGTCGGCCAGCACGCCGGAGGTCGGCGCGGCTTCAACGGCGACAGGCGCGTCCGGCACCAGCGGCGGCGCTTCGGCAACGGCAGCAGCAGCGCCGGCCGGCATCGGCTGCGCCGAGCCTGACGCGATCGGCTGCGCCGACGCTGACATAGCCGCCATGCCCTGCTCGACCATCGCTTCCAGCTTGTCGATGAGATCGCGGTCGGTGCCCTCGGGCTCGGCTTCGGTCGCCTCCAGCCCGGCCAGAATTTCCTTGATGCGGTCGATCGAGGACAGGATCACCGTCACCGCCTGCCCCGTCACCGGCATGCCGTCACGGAATTTGCCCATCAGCGTCTCGCCGGCATGCGCCAGCGCTTCCAGTCGTGGCAATCCGAGGAAGCCGCACGTGCCCTTGATGGTGTGGACCAGCCGGAAGATGTTATCCAGGATCTTGGCGTTGTTCGGCTCCTGCTCGAACTTCACCAGCTGATTGTCCACGGTGTCCAGGCTCTCGCTGGTTTCCGTCAAAAACTCCCGCAACAGATCATCCATGAAAACAGGCCTTCATACAGGGAGGGCGCGCACACAAGACGTGATGCGCCAATTCGGAATGGGGCCAGCTTCACCGCAAAGCGTTTAATAATGGTTGAGTATGTGGAAAAGAACGGAACCAACAAAGAGATAAGGCGCTCCGGACAAGCCGAAGCGCCTCGTAAAGATTTGATTAAGGTCTGAGGAGCGACGGCGTGTCTACGACGCGATAATGGTGATGGCCTCGCCTTCGTGCGCGAGCCTCACGGTCAGCCCGCAAGCCTCTGCCAACAGCCGCGTATAATAAGGCTGGATCGCATGTGCATCCGCAGCCGGGCCGCGCTCGCCGCTCAGGAGCTCGGAGATGTTCTGCGGCAGGCGCGCATTATGTCCGGTCGCGGTGATGCGGAAGCTCATGGTCTCGCCCTCGCCGATCGGATCGATCGTCAGCGTGCCGCCGCGCGGGATCGTGTGCTGCGAAACGACCAGCATGTTGAGCAGCAGCTTGACGCGATTCTTCGGCAGCAAGATCCGCGGCAGATTCCAGGTGATCGAGCACTTGCCGTCCTCGATGTGGCCGCGCGCCATGGTCTGGGCATCGCCGAGATCGATCTGCGCGCCGGACGAGCCGGCCGCACCAAAGGCGAGGCGGCAGAACTGGAGGCGAGCGGAGGCGGTTTTCGCGCTCTTGCGTATCAAGTCGAGTGCGAACTCGCGGTCGTCGGGCTTGGGATCATCGTCGAGCACTTCGAGCCCATTGACGATGGCGCCGACAGGGCTGATGAGATCGTGGCAGACCCGCGAGCACAGCAGCGCAGCGAGTTCGAGCGCATCTGGAGCGGTGGCGGTAGCGGGTGACGATGCGTCAGACATAAAGGGTTCCTGGAATTGCACGGCGCGGACGCGGCGAATCAAGCATGCTTGACGAATGCCGCAGGTTCTAACATTCGCTGGCACGTGGCAGCTAGCTTCCGATCGGTTCGAAGCGGCCCTAATGCCGCGGCGAATCACTCGCTTAGGGATGGAATTGCCGATGAATGAGGCATGCAGGTGAAGCGGATCATCGACGGCGCGGCCGCCTCCCACCTGATGGAGCCGCTCACCGCGCTGGTGGTGAAGGCCGGCGAAGCCATCCTCGCGGTCAACCGCGCGGCGATGCGGGTCGACGGCAAGCAGGATGGCTCGCCGGTGACCGAGGCCGACCTTGCCGCCGACCGCATCATCGCGGACGGGCTGGCACAGCTTGCGGGCGACATCCCGACGCTCTCGGAAGAGCGGACCCAGCTCGCCTCGCCGCCGTTCCGCGCCAGCTTCTTCCTGATCGACCCGCTCGACGGCACCAAGGAGTTCGTCGCCGGGCGCGACGAGTTCACCGTCAACCTTGCCCTGGTGACATCGGGCGTGCCGCTGCTGGGCATCGTCAGCGCGCCGGCACTCGGGCTGCTCTGGCGCGGCATCGTCGGCCGTGGCGCCGAGCGCGTCGGGTTCGACGGCGCAACCATCGGCGCTGCCGAGCCGATCCATACCCGCAAGCTGCCGCCCCTGGGCGAACCCTGGATCGCCGCGGTGAGCCGCTCGCATGGAGATCCCCGAACCGAGGCGTTCATCGATCATCGCCCCAGCGCCGTCAGAAAGGCGGTCGGCTCGGCCGTGAAATTCGGACGGATCGCGGAAGGCAGTGCCGACATCTACCCCCGCTTCGGGCCCACTTGTGAATGGGACGTCGGGGCCGGCTACGCGGTCGTGACCGCGGCCGGCGGCAGCGTGACCGACGGCAAGGGCGGCGCGCTCCGCTTCGGCGAGCGGCACGATGGCGGCTTCATCATCCCGGAGTTCATTGCCTGGGGTGACCCGCAGGCGGCAAGACTCTGAGGTCGTAAAGGGGCCTACTGGCTGAGCTTGTCCTGGAGGGCGGGCCAGCGCTTGCCCACCTCATAGAGGAAGCGCTCGGGATTGGCGGCGAAGGCGTCGCGATTGGCTTCCCGGCTGAACAGATAGAGCCGCTGCGCCGCGATCGCGAAGAAGCGGGGGTTACCGGCGATGATGACGCCGCGGGCGATATCGACCGGATCGTAGCCGCCGAACTGCGGCCCGTAGACCTCGGGATGGGCGAGGAAAGACGCCCGGTTGCCCTCGTTCCGAAAGCGCCAGACGGCGCCCCACAGGTTCGCCTCGAACTCGGCCGTCCCCTGCACGGCCGTGCCAGCGACGAAATAGGCCACGGGGTCGAAGCCCTCGACCGCCACGCCACTGAAACGGTTGACGACGATCCGCTCGGTGGTGGCCGCCTGCGCCGGCAACCCCGCGCAGAGGATCCAAATGCCCGACAGCATGCAGACCAGAAGGCCGATCAAGGCAATTCCGGGGCGCAAAGGGCTGGCTTCCTGCCGTTGTGCCGTCATAGTTGCTGCGGATAACATCCGAGTCGAGGGGACATCCGGCGCAACCTAGAGCCGCGCCTGTTGGCGCCAGGTTAAGGAAGCGACCGGATTCGATACCAGGGGTTCTTTTATGACTTTCGCATCACGCCTTGCCGCAGTCGCGCTTGCCGCGATGGTCGGGTGGATCAGTCCGGCTTCCGCCCAGCAGCCGCCGCCGCCCGACTTGCCGCCGCCGCAGCGGACCCAGACGCCCAGCACCTATGGGCCGGACGAACTCGTGAACGCCGGGCATCGCTTCTTCGGCAACGTCTCGCGCGGTCTCGCCTCGATCATCGAGAAGGCGGTCAGCCAATGGGGCCTGCCCAACGGCTATATCCTCGGTGAGGAAGGGTCCGGCGCTTTCGTCGCCGGCCTGCGCTACGGCGAAGGCACGCTCTACACCAAGAACGCAGGTGACCTCAGGGTCTACTGGCAGGGTCCCTCGCTCGGCTTCGACTGGGGTGGCGACGGCGCGCGCACCATGACGCTGGTCTATAATCTGCCCGCCACCAACGCGATCTACCAGCGCTTCGCCGGCCTCGACGGCTCGGCCTACATCATCGGCGGCTTCGGCATGACGGCGCTCACCGCCAACAACATCGTGCTGGTGCCGATCCGCTCGGGCCTCGGCCTGCGGCTGGGAGCCAATATCGGCTATTTGAAATTCACCCCGCGCGCGACCTGGAACCCGTTCTAGCGTTCCGCTTTCCCCTCCGGCGACGGATCAAGGTTAACGACATGTCGGGGCTGGCTTTTTGCCGGCCCCGCATGCAATGTCCTTGGTAAATTTTTCCTTAGCTTTGGGAGTTCTGGCCCATGGTCGAACCGATCATGTACCTGGCGATCGGTTTCCTGCTCTCGATGCTGTGCGGGCTCGCGATCGTGCCGCTGGTGCATAACCGCGCCGTGCGCCTGACCACGCGCCGGCTCGAGGCCGCCACGCCGTTGTCGATGGCCGAGATCCAGGCCGACAAGGACCAGCTCCGCGCCGAGTTCGCCATGTCGGCGCGACGGCTGGAGATGAGCGTCGACCAGCTCAAGAACAAGACCACGAGCCAGCTCGCCGAGCTCGGCAAGAAGAGCGACGCCATCAACCGCATGAAGATCGAGCTCGGCGAGAAGAACGCCACGATCTTCGCGCTCGAAGCGCGCGAGAAGGCGGTGAAGGAGCAGCTCCGCGCCACCGAAGAGGAATTCAACACCAAGACCGCAGCCCTGCGCGCCGCCGAGCTCGCGCTGACCGACAAGCAGGGCGAGCTCGCAAAGATCAATTCCGAACTGTCCGACCGCTCGATGATGGCGGAGAGCCGTCAGGTCGAGCTGGTCGCGGTCCGTGCGCAGATCGAGGAGCTGAAGCACCGCGTCGGCGACGCCGAAAAGGAATTTGCCGCGACACAGGCGCGGCTGGCGCAGGAGCGCACCGAGTCCGAGACCGCTTCGCGCGAGCTCGGCGACGCCCGCGGCCGCGTCGAGAACCTCAGCCAGCGCGTCACCGACCTCGATCGCCAACTCATCGTGCAGGTGAAAGAGGCCGAGATGTTGTCGGGCCGCGTCGGCGATCTCGAGGGACGCCTTGCCACGCAGGGCAAGCTGCTCGCCGAACGCGACTATGAGAACAACCAGCTCCGCCAGGCCAACGAGGCCAATGAGCGCATCATCAAGGAGCTGCGCGTTGAGATCGCGGCGTTGAGCGGCGGCAAGTCCTCGGCCGCAATGGAATCGATCCGCGCGGAAAAGACCGCGCTCGAGGAGCAGCTGCGCACCGCCCGCGACGAGCGCGCCAAGCTCCAGCGCGACATCAACGCGATCCAGCAACAGGCCGAGAGCTCCTGGGCGACCGAGCGGATGGAGAACGCGCTGCTGCGCGAACGCATCAACGACATCGCAGCCGAGGTGGCCAAGCTCGCGATGCAGCTCGAAGGGCCGAACTCGCCGATCGAGGCCCTGCTCGCGGCGGAGGCCGGCCAGCCGCCGAGGCCGGCGCCACGCCCGGCCAACGACGCCCCTGCCAACGGCACCGCCGCAGGCACCCTGCCCGAAGGCGGCGGAACACTGGCCGAACGCATCCGCGCGCTCCAGGCCCACGCCTCCCGCGCCCGCCAGCAGGGCGCGTAAGCGGCCCCAAGATGGTCTGACCGCCGAATTGCGGGTCCGGGGGAAGGTTTTCCGGCCCGGCAGCGCCTCGAAACTTGACACCTTCGGCCTGCACTTCTAAATCGCGGGCTCCAAAGCATCGGCGGCCGAAACTCGGGTCGCCTGCATGATGGTTTCGGGTGCATAGCTCAGCGGGAGAGCGTTCCCTTCACACGGGAGAGGTCCAAGGTTCGATCCCTTGTGCGCCCACCATTTCTCCAGCATTTTTAGTGACTTAGCGACTTGCTTCCCCTACATTGTGCCCCGAAAAGTCTGGGGCACAACCCGGGCACGCTGCAAAAAAGATCATCCCTCTACCTTCGCCCGCCGCTCCCGGCCCCACGGCAAACAAGAAAGCTCGTCGATCTTTCACCACGAGACGCGTCGTCGCGCGACCTTTGGGCACGGGTTTCGTTGGCGCTCGATAGGCGCGAGCAGGTTGTGCTCGAGGCAACCTTCGCCGAGGTACCACGGAGGAAGGTATAGTGGTCCCGCCGAGTCCTTTGAGGCTCCGCTCTTGCCGCTCATTGGCTGGGTTGTCCACTAACGCCATGAGTTGCCGCCGCGTCGGCTCGGCAATGTCGCTCGAAGTGGTTCTCGAGACCACGTCGCCAGAGCAGATAGTGCTGGTTTCCAGTGACGACCTGCCGTCCGGTGAGGGACACCACATAGGGCCGCCTTCAATCATCAGGTTGCCAGCTCATGCACTGCTTCTCCGCCAGCTGTTGCCATAAGCCTCGCGCCCGACTTAGTTCGGACGGCTGGCGCTGGTGACGACTACGACGAGAGCCCTGTGGCAATATTGTAAGCGATAAGGACCAACGGAGCCGGGAGTTCGCTTTCGGCATCCCCTACCTCGGGGCCGGCTTATGGTCATCGCTCTTCCAGATCGTGGTGCTACTCGGGCGTATTGACCGGTTGCCGTGCCGTAGTGCTCGCATGGCTCGCAACGAAGGGCCCAGTTCGCCCCTTCCTGGATCACGACCGATTATCAAGCCTGCATCGAGCATTGGCGGATCGGGTCTCACCAGCTCCGTGGTGCTCACACCCGCATTCAGATCAACTGCCGTGTCGGAGTCTGGTTCAAGCAGTTCTCGCAGGCGCTCGATGCGTGCGAACCGGAATGGATGGACTGGTTTGATCATCGGGCTAGGCCCCTCGGGTCGAATGCGAGCAATCGGATGATGAAAACGATGAGCGCGCGACAGGTGATGCTCATGAGTCGAGCTGTCGGTTCTCCGCCGAATGCCAGTCCGCGCCATGGAGGCGGATCATCTCCCGACGGGACCGCTCGATGAAGATGCGCTCAACGCAAAAGCCGGCTGCAACTGAAGCCGCCAGCGCAAGGCCATAGGCCATATAGTCGTTCATGAAATTCCAAAACATGTTGCAGCCGGCAACTCCCACAAAAGTAAGTGCCATGATCAAATTCCGAAATGCCTTAACCATCCTGCCCCCAGTAAGTCGGCGAAGGAACTTTTACCATTGCAACCACGGCGATTGGCAGCGTTTGACCCTTGTGATGAGCCGTCTTTCTGCTCGATCAGCCTGGGTCCGGCCGCGCTGCCGACCGGCGTGGGGCTCGCTCCTATTAGTTAAGAGGGCACCCGGGAACGGAGCAGTGATAGCGACGCCGGCATACTTCATCACGGCGGGCCCTTTCTCGAGTGCCCCCGGTGAGGAGCTCCGAATCCCTTCCCGCGAGGGTCTACGCCGCATGGCGTGCGCCGTTGTGGCGTGGAGAAGAAGGGCGCATTCGAACTATGGAGCCTGCTGGTTACACGATAGCCCGTACGTCTTCCCGTCCACTCGGGGCAAGGGCGACAAGCCGATTGACCGACATGCCCTGTCGCAAGCTGTGCGCCGTCTCCGGCTGAAGTTGAAAATGGCCGAATGGTCTCCGCATGACGCGCGCCGGTCAGCCACGACCTGGGCGCGGACGATGGGAATCCCGCGCGACACGACGGAGGCGCTCACGCATCATGCCATTGTCGGCAGCGGAAAGACCTATGACCGTTACGACATGCAGGCTGAGAAGCGGCAAGCAGTGGATGCCATTGCGGACTATATTTCGCGCACACGACGCAGCGATGCAGCCACCAAAGAAGCGGCTTAGTGCAGCATGCGTCAGGTCTGCTGACGTATATATAAATCAAGTGTCAGTGGAAGACTGCGCGATTCCTCCTTTCTTACTATTGCTTCAAAAGGCAGACGCACCACATAGCTGCAGCTAGGGGGCCTACACAACTTTCCGATTTTTGCCCAGATCGCCTCAGCTCACGACCGTCCGAGACGACGGCCGTGCATAGGAGCGTGCATTGCCGTACGAAATCGATTTCCTCCGGGCTGGTGACAGCAATGGCGACGCTATTGTCGTCCGATGGGGCGATACCAAAGACAGCGCATTTTACATCAACATTGTGGATGGCGGCTTTACCGACACTGGCGAGCAGATCATTTCCCACGTCGAGCGGTACTACGCGAAGCCCGCCAACATCGCCAATGTCGTCTTGTCCCACGCAGACAATGATCACGCGTGCGGCCTGATAAAGGTGCTCCAACATGAGGGCTTTACCATCCACACGCTCTGGATGAACCGCCCCTGGGACTACGTGGACGAAGTGCTCGATAAGTTTCACGGCGCCTACACTCGTGAGGGCCTCGTCAAGCGAATGCGGGAAATGCATCCCTATCTGGTGGAGATGGAAACAATTGCGGCCGAGCGAGGCATCCAAATCCGTGCACCTCTGCAAGGTGCTCAGATAGGTGCTTTCAAAGTCTTGGCTCCTAGTCGTGAACGCTACGTTCGTCTCATTCCTGATCTCGACAAGACCCCCACAGCTTACCGGAGTGACACGGCCGGACTCGGATCGGTCTTCGGAAGCGCTTTGCGCAACGTGGTCGAAAAAATAAAGAAGCGTCTCGACCTCGAAACGCTGGACAACAACCCTCCAAGCACCTCCGCTTCGAACGAGACTTCGGTAGTTCAGATGGGGACATTCGGTACTAAGAGCATCCTGCTGACCGCCGATGTTGGTCCAGACGGGCTTAACGAAGCAGCCGACTACGCTGAGAACAATTTTCCCAGTCTTCAGCCAACTCTCGTTCAGATTCCTCATCATGGCAGCCGACGCAACGTCACCCCGGCAGTCCTCAACCGGTGGCTCGGCGCGTTCCCAGCTCAAGGTCGCGGCAACGCAATCGCATCTGTAGGCAAAAACGAAGATATCTACACTCGTGTTCGCACGTGTTCATGCGCGGAATAAATACCTTGAGATAGCTCAAGGTAAGCACCTGCGGAACACAAGAACTGAGGCCGCCTCAATAGGCGGCCTCTTTCATGGTTGGTCCCGGTCCTGGCTCAGCCAGCCAGAAGGAGCGGCCGGAACGATCCGCCAGCCGGACAATTGCTCCTCTTTGAGTAGGAGTTGCGTCATGCGTCATGCGCCGTCGATCGTGCCGCTGGATCGGCTCGATCGGGGACATTTACCTCGTCTTGGAAGGCTTCGGCGCCCGCGCCGGCTGCTCCTAGCGCGAGACCGACGAGCAGGACACCAACGTCGAGACCATCATCCGCGACCTGATGTCTGGCCAGTACGCCTATCCAGTCCGCATCGTCGCCTTCAATACGACTTAGGGCTGGTCTCGCGATGCCACCAGCGAGATCGCCGACGAGTTTGCCGAGCGCGTCACAGGGCGCGCCGAGATCACGCCAGCCTTACAGGCGTTGATCGAGGCCAACGCTTCCAGGCCGTTTGCCGTTCAACTGGCGCTGCCTCTACGGGGAGCCGCCTGACCTCAATCTGTAATCTGATGTTGCGTGGAGTCTGTGAGTGGCGTCCCAGCGTAAGAAGGTCGTGCCGATCGGGGTGAAGACGCCGTATCCCGGCTTCACCGAGCCTCTGCTGGCCGAGCAAGTCGAGCGGGTTCCTCGCGGTGACCGCTGGCTGCATGAGATCAAGTACGACGGCTACCGCGCCCAGCTCCACGTCGTTGGCGAGGAGATCAAGGTCTTCACCCGGCGCGGCCACGACTGGACCAGGCGGTTTCGCAAGATTCCCGATCAAAGCCAGCTCCGCCATCGTCGACGGCGAGATCGTCGTCCCCGGTGAAGGCGGCAAGACGGACTTCTCGCAGCTCCAGAACAGCCTGAGGGGCCGTGCCCAGAACATCATCATGGTGGCGTTCGACCTGCTGTACTTCAAAGGTCGAGACCTTCGCCGCTTGCCCTGGACAAGCGCAAGGCGATTCTCAAGGAGCTGATTTCCGACACGCCTATCCAGTACAGCGAGCACCTCGAGATGGACGGCGCCGAACTCTATCAGCGTGCCTGCCAAGCCGGACTGGAGGGCATCGTCTCCAAGGTGGCGGACTCACCTTATCTCGGCGGGCGCGGCGACTACTGGGTCAAGACGACCTGTGCTCATCGCGAGACCCTGGCCATCGCTGGCTTCGCCCTGGACGGCAGCAAGTGGGACGGCATCTTCCTGGGTCGGCGCAATGGCGAGGACCTAGTCTAGGCCGGCAAGGTCGACCATGGCTTCGACAAGTCGGCAGAGGCCGAGCTGCGGAAGCGGCTTAAGCCGCTGATCCGGAAGACGCAGCCCTACGCCAAGCGCGTCGCGCACAAGGGCATCTGGGTCGAGCCCAAGCTACTCGCTGAGATCGAGTACCGGGGCAAGTCGGCCGAGGGCAAGGTCCGGCATCCATTCTTCAAAGGCCTGCGGGAGGACCTGTGATGGCTCGCCTGACCCCAGCCGAGCAAATCGAACAGAGCTACGACCTCGCCATGATGGCGCTGGCCGACTACCTCACGCACGAGAGCGACGCGGAGGCGACGGTCGACCGGCTGATCCGCATCCTCGATCGCGACGGGCTTCGCGATGCCATCACCGAGGTCTTGGTCGACGCGCGCGTGCATCCGAGGCCAAGATCGGATGGCCCGAAGGTTGATCCATGAACTGCGCCGCCTGCGAAGACACTGGCTGGGTCTGCGAAGCCCATCCAGACCGCTCTTGGGATGGGCCGCACGCCTGCGGCTGCGGCGCAGCCGGCGACCCTTGCCCACACTGCAATGCCTCCTCGGAAGACGACCGACCGCGACCGCCAGCGGGCTTCCGGTTCAGCTTCGGCCTATTGGCGGATTTGGCCCAGTTCTTCCGGAAGAGATAGGCGGCGAGCCTCCGAGGTCACTTACGCAAAGGCGTGGTGAGCGTCTAGCTTCGCTCGCTATTCCGCGCAGCTAATTCCTGGTCCAACTCCTTCAAGCGAACGATCAGATTTTCCACTATCTCCATGCAATCGGAATGCCGCAATGACCGCACGCCCCGCGCGGCGAGCTCTTGCTCCAATATAGTCGCCACGATGCCTTGGATGCTCACAAATCGTCCCCCGGAAAACACTGCGTCGTCAGATACGGGTCAAAAAAGAATTGGGTTCGCTCAAGAGAAAGGCCGCAGCGTGGTTCCAGCCCCACTGCGGCCATCCCGGGCAAATTAAAAAGTGGTACTCAAAATCTCGCCGGTGTTCCGACGGTAGAACACTCCGTTCCGAAAATGGACTCCGTACAACTACCGGAGACACATTGTCATTCTGGGGCGAACATGGCACTGGTCATGCTTCAGCCCCAATGCTCCCGGCTGCCAATTCAATTGCGGTTCAGAGCGCCGGGAGTGCCGCTGGGCGACGCCGATCAAGTCGGCCCCCGAGCGAACAAAAGCTGTCAAACGCCATCGGAACTGCCCCCTTTGCGTCATGAAGAACTGCCCCCACCCTCGGTTTCATGATGTCGTTTGATGGTTGTTTCCGCCGGTGACGGGACGGAGGGAGGCGGAGCCGACCGGAGGGCCGTCACCGGCGGGCGGCGCCTTGATGAGGCCGCTCTTCCGTTTGGCGCGGAGCCGGTAGCTGTCGCCGCGGATCGTCAGCACGTGGCTGTGGTGCAGGAGCCGGTTGAGGATCGCGGTGGCGACCACGGGATCGGCGAACACGGTGCCCCATTCGGCAACGCTGCGGTTCGACGTGATCAGCATGGCACCGCTTTCGTAACGGCGGCTGACCAGTTGGAAGAACAGATGCGCGGCGTCCGGCTCCAGCGGCAGATAGCCGAGCTCGTCAACGATAAGCAGCTTTGGCTTCGCCAGCGCGAGCAGCTTCTCGTCAGGCGCCGCTCGCCATGCGCCTTGGCCAGGCCCGCGACGAGCGTCGTCGCCGTGGTGAACTGCACGGTGTAACCGGCCAGGATCGCTTCTCGCCCGAGTGCGATCGACAAGTGCGTCTTACCGACGCCCGGCGGGCCGAGCAGCAGCACATTCTCGCCGTTGGCGATCCAACGTGACGCGGCCAAGTCGCGGATCTGCTTGGGATCGATCGAGGGCTGCGCCTCGAAGTCGAAGCCTGCGAGCTCCTTTACGGCCGGGAAGTGTGCAAGCTTCAGCGCCATATCGATGCGACGATGATCCTTGCGCGCGATCTCACGTTCGCACAGCAGGATCAGCGTCTCACGCGCCGACAGGTTCGCGCGCGCAGCCTCGTCGAGCAAACTATCAAGCTGATCGCGGATGCCGGAGAGCTGCAATCGCGCCAGCATGGCATCAAGGGGATCAGTCGGTGCTTCGGTTGCCTTCTTTGCGCGCGTCATCAGAAGCTTCCCCCGATCACGGCTTCGTATTCGGCAAGCGGACGCAACAATGAATGCGGGGGAGACGATTCCTGCACCGCCGCTGCAATCTCCGGGCGGCGGACCGCGCCATTGCGCCCGGCAACACCATCGAGATGGATCGGATCGACGATCCGCAGCCGGCGCCCCTTCGATTGCTCGTGAACCGCGACCTGGTGCACGCCATGGCGGATCCGCACCTCGCCGGCCGCGACGGTCACCGCGACCCGCTCACCAATAAGGCGCCACGGTACCGAGTAACTGTTGGTGTCGATCTCGATGGCACAATCATTGCCGACGATCCGGGTTAGCTCGCGCAATGATCCGAACGAGGGCCGCCCGCCGAGCGGTTTTAACCGGTGGGCCTCGTCTCGTGCGAAGCGGATGATCGGTGCTTCGCCGGTCGTGCCGTGGATACGGACGTTCGCAACCTCTCGCTCCCACCTGGCGAGATGGGCCTCAAACGCTTCCCAACTTGCAAAGGAATGACCTGCGATCGCGTTCTTCTTCACATAGCCAACGCCATTCTCCGTCTTGCCCTTTGTGCGTGCCCGATATGGTGCGCAGGCGCGAGGACGGAAGCCCCAGTGCTTCGAGAAGGCAATCAGCCTGTCGTTGAACTGAACCGACCGGCTCACCGCGTCGTGGCGCACCACAAGTGCGCGTGGGTTATCCATCAGCACTTCCTCGGGTACACCGCTGAAGGTGGTGAATGTGCTCTCGAGCCCGGCAAACCAGTGTTCTTGCTTTTCGGCCGGAACGCTCGCACATGGAGCCGTCGCGAATGTCCGAGCGTCGCCACGAACACGAATGCCTTGACCTTCGTTCCGCCGATCTCGACCAGACGCTCCCCGAAGTCGATTTGCAGCTGGCGACCCGGAGGTGTCTCGAACCGCGTCGTCGCAAGCGCCTCCGCCTTCAGCGCCTGCCGATAAGGCTGCACCGTGCGCTGCAGCGTTCGCCGGCTGACGGTCACGCCTTTCTCATTCAATAGATCCTGGCGCACCACGTCCGCATTGCCACGATGGCGAATGAACCTCTCACGCAGCCAGCCCTCAAGGCCATGGAGCCGTTGCGGCCTCTCGGGCGACTTAAACGGCTTCACCCCGCCCGCCGCCACATAACCCTTCACCGTGTGATGGCTGCAGCCCAGCTCGCGCGCAATCCGCTTCAGCCCCCATCCGCACGCCCTCAGGCGCAACATCTCCGCCACGTCATCCGGCGTCTTCATTACCTGCCCCCGTGGATCAACTCCACGACGAGCCTCTAGTGATTCGCTCCTCGTTCATTTGCTCTCTCCTTGGCTACCCAAGGAGGGGGCAATTCCTCATGGCGCCGAGGGGCAGTTTTCCATGGCGCGCGACAAAAGCACGCCTCAGGTGAGGCGTGGAATATCCTTGCGGGATTGGATCGCCGCTATTGCAAGTTGGGTGAACGAGGGCGGCAGAAGGCCTTGCCGCTCTTTTCCGCCCAGATAGCCCGGCAAACAATTCGGAATATAATGCTCGCGAGCCCACCGCCGAAATTCGGGAAGCGAAGCGTCGGGGTAGCACCAAACGTGTTGGGGGTTGGACGCTGACTGCGGGAAGTTTGGGGGATATTCGTGATCGTATTTGATGCGAGGCCCAAACAACGCGTCAAGCTCGCCATCGGTCCAGTGCTTGCCCCACTGAATCCCCACGCTGCCGTCTGGAATGAAAGAAGGCCCCACCGGAGCGCCGCCACGGATCAGCGTCACGATCAAATCAGCAATTTCCTTGAAGATGCTGAAGTGCCCCGCCGGCACGCTATCGTAAACCAGCGATACTCGGTCGTGGAAGAGCTGCCAAGCTATCGGGATTTGCTGGGACGGGTCGTAGCCGGTTTGAGTGTAGATAAAGTCTTGCAGCGCGCTCCCGGCGAGGATGCGGAAGTTCTTCCGGGCTTCTTCGCGGGCATTGTTGCCGGCCTCGAATGCATAGTATTCGAGGATCGCCAAGCTGACCTTGTCAGGGTAGGCAAACATTGGTTTGCCTTCCACAGTCAGAACAAGGTGCGGTGACTCTACGGTGATACCGCGACTGGCAAGAAGCTCTTTGACCGCTTTGATCCTGGGCTTCTGATCGGGCTCATTCCACTGCGAACTGATCGTCCCGATATGGGCATTCTCGACGCCGCAAAGGCGGGCCAAGCCGCGTTGATTTAGGAACGGCGTTCCGTCCTTGAGGACGCCCATTCCGATACCTTGGATCTCCGTCTGTTTGTCGATCTCAAGGGGCAGTGAGCCCTGCTTTTGGTTGATTTGCAATTGGCCCGGCTTCGGCGGCAGGCGACTGAAATCCTTGGACATTCGTTGATTTCCTCGGAGGGACGAATCAGCCGGCGGGCTGGTTGCGGCAACCTACACCGCAACCACCCAATGTTCCTCATATGCTAGAGTTATCCCTGCTTTCCCCCTGGCTCACCGTAAACGTCCGGCGCCGATCTGCGGGTCTCGGTGGGCAGCGCGGGCGCTACAGCGAGCACTGCGGGGGCGATACCGGATCGCGCTGGAGACGGTAAAGGACCCCTTCGCGCGCAAGCATCTGGAAGCCATGGAACGGAGCTACCGGACGTTGGCTGCTAGCGAACGAGCGCTCCGGAAGTCTGACTGACCCGCGGACGCGCTGGCCCAGCGCGCGGTCGACAGCGACGATGAAGCGGGCCGCCCTTGAGGGCTTCCTCAGCGCCAACGGGACCAGGCGCTTTGACAAGCAGCTCACGTTGCCGCTGAAGCGGCACAGCATGATGGTCCGGAAGGGCAAGCCGGCGGGCGCGCGCCGCAAACCGCTGGCGCACGAACCAGCGCACCGGGAATTGACTCGCGATTAAGACCCCATTCGGCGCATACTCGTTCCATCGCCGGCGTCCGCACCGAGGCATTACCGGTGACTGAGAGTGTTGGGCTCCCGCCTTGAGGGAAGCACCTATGACCCAATCTGAACACCCGCCGCCCGCCTTTGCGCCCATCGCATTGCAGCGCCCCGCCTGTCCGAGGTGCAAATCTTCGATGATGCTGGTCAGTATCGAGCTAGAACGCGCAGGCGTGGACTTGCATACGTTTCAGTGCGCTGTCTGCAATCACGTACTTGCGACCCTTGCCGCGTGCGAAGATCCTATGCACTCCAAAGTGGGCCGATGCCTTCAAGGCGATTTGCCTCCACCGAAGTAGGTGCTGCGTGGATGAACCTGCCGCTTTTCTGGTGGTAATCGCGCGAGCGGCGGACGGACTAGGACCAATGTCTTTGTTTTGTAGCGTTGAGATCGGGATTCGTGAGCAACGCCCGTGCCAACCGATATCGCAGGTTAGCCCTCGCTTCAGGCGACAAGGCTAACGTTGACCTGCTTCTTAAGCTCGCAGATGAATGCGATCGAGGGATTCTCTGCACCGCTGAATGGCGCTTAGCTCCCTACACAAGCGCGCAATCACCAAAGGCGGCCGACGGAAGGTTGCATTTTTTTGCGTGGGAACCTTCAAATGATGGTCGTTGAAAGTGGTTCTTATTCCGGTCGAACGCCCGAGTGAGAACAAGTCGTCACAAGCAGCAACGTTCGGCTGCATTGCCAATCTTTTCCCAAAGTCGGCTCAATCACTTTGAGCGGAGTGCCAATCGCCATAGTGGCACCGGCTGCCACCAGAACAACGGCTGTCAGTGCGAACATTCGAGAGGTCGTCCAATTAGCATTCATGGCGCTTCCCTCCACCTGAAGCGCGCACACTATGCTTGGCTATATCTGCCACTTGTGAACTACTTCACACAATGCGCATCACACCCGCGTGCAGGGGCCCACCAGCGTGAACCGGCGGAGCCTCCGATCGTGAGACATCGATTGGCCGTGATTATGTTCTCGCCGGCCGGGCTGCCCAAGGGGAGAGAGCCCATGTTGCTCAGCAACGTGATCGTAAACGCACCCTTGGGCGTTGCTCGTGAAGGCGAGGCAGTTTCGCGCACGATGCCTTGACTTTGTGCCTGATCTTCCCGATCAGACGCAGCGTCCTCTTCATCTCTTCGGGCACATCTTTGTTGTGACGAAGGATCTGACCTATGAAAACGTTGGCCTCGAAGTGCTTCGTCACGAACGCATCGAACTCAGGATCGAGCTTGCGTTGCCGCTGCAACTTTGGCGCTGTGGTGAGTATCAGGGACCTGTCGGTCTCCCCGCCTCCGGGCGGATGGCCGTTACATATCTGGTTGAAAGTCGCGCCGTTTGCTACCGCTGCTTTGATCTCCTCGACCTTCTCAACGGGCATGGGATGGCCCGCCGCTGCCGCGTAGTGGCATGTTCGGCACCGTCTATGACCGATAGCGTTGACGATCATCACATTGTCTCCCGTCATGCGGTGAAGCCCGTTGAGGCAATACTTTTGTGTCGCAGCACGGCGGCCGCTGTTCTCCTTATGCTTTCTGCTGATGTTCGCCTTGTTGAGTTTTGATACCCGCTTGGCCCATGCGGGGTCCAGAGACCGGTGGACCTCGTAGCGCGACTCGGGCACCAAATACGATTTTGAGTTCGTGTCCGTCAGATCCTTGACGGTTCTGCCCTGACGCAACATTCGCCGTTCGAACATCTCGGACAGCTTTGACGTCATGCCCGGCGCGATACCCCGCCATTTCAGGTCGGCCTTCCTAGGCGTCTTCATTGCTTTGTCCCGTTCAATGCCTTGAGGGGCTTGTGCATGGCGTTTATCTCAACCTGCGGCAGATGCGATCTCGGGTCTAACCCGTGATCGGATATGATCTTCGCGGCCTGCACTTGCAGCGTGGCATGACGCAATATTTGGTCCGCAACTGCTACAACGGCGTTCCCACGCTTTACTTCAGTTTCGATTTGCTCGGCCGTCAGATCCTCGCTTCCGAGCCGCTCCAATTGCGCGAAAAGATGGTCGTTCAGGTCGGTTAGTCTGTTCTTCGTCATTTGATCTTCTCTCACTCTCATGCTTCGGTTTTGTTCCAGCGCCGAGCCGAATCCTGAATCGCGGCTAGCTGGTGGCGCAGATCGCCTTGGGGATTTCACATTGAGGGAGTTGGTATCGTGAGTCGTGGGGCCACCTGATCAAATCACAGGCGGCCCCCGACACGCGTTTAGACGTCAACCCGACTTGGACGGTTGAACAATACTCAATACGGTCGCGGCTTTTGGGGCTTCGTCTGGTTCGGCCAGGAAGCCCGTCACAAGCTGCGTTGCCATCCGCAAGACAATCGGGGCGTCCTCGCTATCTTCAGGAAGTTGGCAAGCGAGCTGGAGTGCATGGCGGCGATGCCAATTGTGCTCTTTCATGCCATCACCGTTTGTGTCCAGTCGCCGCTTCCAATCTGCTCCAGCGACCCGTCCTGATCGGCAATGCCGGAATCGGTGGGATCGCTCTCAAGGTCCCTCCGGTCCCCGATAGCCCAACGGGTTTGATCGCCGCCGCCCATGGACGGATCACAACTGCCGAGCGATGGCTCGTCGTCGGCGTCGTCCTGCTCACAGTGGGTTCCGGCGATGAACTCGCCGCTCACCGTGCGCCATGATTTTTCCTGGTCAATTATCCGTTCGAAAGAACCCAAGGAAGGCTCGGCGTCTTCCGGCTCCTCGTCCAGGCCCTCATCTTCAATATCAGGGTCGATATCACTGGCGTCTCGGTCGTCTGGAAGCGATCGACAGTGACGAGCCGATCGGTGGACGCCCTGAGACTGGCGAGTCTTTGGTTACGGCTCTTCAAAAGGCCGGGGTCGAGTTCATCCCGGAGAACGGCGGCGGCGCGGGTGTGAGGATGAAGAAGCGCGGCACAAAGCGCTGATTTCGAGAAAGCGCATTTGGCCGGTGTACGGCCATCGTTCCTGGGCGCACAAATCGGTCCCGCCGCCGGAGGAAATACTGAGCAAGCATTGTTCGCGTCATGCCCCCCGCGTTTGCCTATGAATCAACCATATTGCTGACCGTTTAGTCAGCGACAGGTTCACATCGGCGGCGACGCGAAGCTTGCGTTGGAACTGAGATTCAGATGCAATGATGTGCGGAGCCGGTTTCGTCATCAGGGGCTCGCATTTTGCGACGCAGCAAAGAAGATGGCTATCTCGCGCAAAGAGCAAGCTATCCTTGGGGTGGGCGGCGCAATGGCCGTCTTGATCGGCCTTGCCCTCACTGCCGAATACTTTACTCCCGGTGAAGGAAAAGCGAGTAGGGTTTATCAGCTGTTTTTGGTAACGTTTGCGGGCAATTGGAGTCCGAGCGAGAAAGTCGATCCACTCTGGAATGCCGTGACGGGATGGCTCGCTCTACTTGTGAACCTCGGTCCTTTGATAGCGTTAGTAGGTATCTTTTGGGTGGTCATAGATCAAAAGGAGCGAACAATGAATGCTCTTAACCTCATTGAGGTCTTGAACGATTTGGTAGAGGTTCAGGTCGCGAAAGCCGTCGCTGACGAACTTCATATCGACGATAAGAATGCCCAGAAGAGGCTGCTAAACGTCGTCTCTCGGACCGTGAAAAAGACGCGGGATGAGTGGGCCGACGGTACTATTGAACGGGTGTTGGGCCCGGAGAGGGCGGCCGAACTGAAGGAACATCTCAACAAAGAAGTTTGACCGCTTCAGCTTTCTCCAGGGGGGCTAATGAGTACCGTCGCGGACGACGCTGTTTACATTGAGGCGCTGGCAAGGAAGCTGAAGTCTAGGGGCTGGACCGATAAGCAAGTGATTGACGAAATCGAGGTTCAGTTCGGTCACCCGAGGTCCGACATCAAGCAACATCTCAAAGGCGCTGGCATTATCCCATAAGCTCGCCCCGCGCGTTCATAATCGCTCTCACCTCGATCTACACCGGCCCCAGAGCTTCTTTCAGGGCCTCCAACGTTCGCTTGACCTGAACCGGGCTCCACCTGCCCTGCCCTCGCGGCGTCGGGATGCCGGCGGCATTTAAGCCGTTCGCAACCGCCTGTAGCGTCACAGCGCCCCGGTCGCGTATCTCCGCGATTGTCGGAGCCAAATCGGCTGCGCGATCGACGGCCCTCATGCGGTTCGCTGCGGCCCCACGCTTCTGGGCGGCCTTGCCGATCCTAACTGGCAGCCCGTCGCTCTTGCGGACGCGTGGGCCTCCCAACGTTTTCCCCCTCGCCTTTGCGGAAGCAAGCGCGGCACGCGTGCGAGCGGAAATCATCCCGGCCTCCAGTTCAGCGACAGCTACCATCTGCTGAAGCAGAAAGCGCCCCGTGGCGCCCTCAATCTGTGGGAGGTCCGCAAACCTCACGTCAACGTTCGCCTCTAGCAGGCGGCTCAGGAAAGCTACGCTGCGGGTCAGGCGATCGACTTTGGACACCACCAGCGGGCAGCGGTGAAGCCGCGCGGCAGCCAAAGCTTTCCCCAGTGCGGGACGATCCGCCCGCCGGCCGCTCTCAACTTCAGTGAACGCCGAGACGATCTGCCAATCACCTCCATTAAGGTAGGTCGCGACCGCTGATCGCTGCGCATCCAGGCCGAGCCCGCTCCGGCCTTGGCGCTCGGTGGACACGCGATAGTAGGCGATGAATTTTCCGCTGGAGACCATTGCCGCACCTGACCGGATGACGCTCAGCCAACTATCCGCTCATTTAACAAGACTGTCAACGACCGTTGACAGAGATGATAATTTCGCTTTGCGGCCAACGAGGGGCCGCGCACTCTTGGCTCATCATGCGGCTTTCAAGCGGCGATCAAAAATCGATCAATCTTGTCGTCTTAAATCCGTGTTAAAGGCGCCCGTCGATGATCAACGCCCGCTTACCTCCCTCATCGAAAAGCTCATGACCAATTTTCTCCAGAAAACCGGTACTTACCAGAGTGACCCTAGCCGAGATTGAACGGATCAAGTTCCGGGCAAGTGGCTTGAACACCCTCGCCGTGGCCGTTGCGAGCGCGGGAGGTCTGACGCCGCTTTTCACATTCGCCTTAGGGAACCCATCAAAATTCGATGCGTACGCTTTGATCGGATTGGGAGTTCTTTGCGGATTTGTGGCTTGGGTCCTACATGAGATAGGATACGAGCAATTGGGAGAGATCGAATGACAGCCGCTTACGTTGCAATGGCCATGCCGCTGCTACTCGGTGTAGCGGCGGCAATCTACGGATATATCGATCTGCGGAGGCTGCGTGCTCGGAAGGCGGCGGCTAAGAACAACCTCTCCTCGCCGTATGCAGTTGCCGATGTTGGCGATCTTGGTCATTACTACGGTGGCGGTGCGCACATCACTCTCCGGCTTGAAGGGCTTGCCGATAGTCTCAAAGAAGCCGATAGGCTCGCCGAACGCACCACCGTACGCTAAACCCGCCATTTAAAGCTCGTCCAAGCCGTCATTTTCACCGCCGACTCGGTAGCTGTCCTTCAGTTCTTCGATGATGGGCGCTGCAATCGAGTTCGAGTCTCAGAGCGGCGACGCAAAAGTCTGGCAGCACGATCGGTTCGTCAAACTTGGCGGACCATGTCATGCCTTCGCTAGCAAGTCCTCGCCTGGCGTCAGCAGGCGCACATAGGTGCCGCTCTCATGCAGCTCCAGCCAGCCCTTCTCGACAGCGCACCTAATGCACAACTGCCGGGTTCATGATCAATTGAAGCCCGAGGCGCCGGCAGGTGCAACAGCTGGGACACCCCACCGCGCGGCCGAATCGCATTAGAGTCGCTCCTGATCTCAAGGAGTGCATCGATGATGCCCGACGACCCGTTCAGCAACCGCACTGAAGACTTCCTGAACAAAGCTTTGAAGGCCGGAGTTGGCTCGCTACCCGTCGTCGGCAGCGCACTTGCCGAGTTTTTCAACTTTGTTGTCGTCGATCCGGCCCAGGAGCGTCGAGATGATTTTTTGCGTGAGACAATGGAGAGGCTGGTCGCCCTCCAGGATAACCATGATCAGCTCTCAGCAGAAGCCCTCCGCAGCAACGAGGCTTTTCAGGCGACGATGCTGCAAGCCGCAAGATTGGCGACGTCGACCGCGTCTGCAGAGAAACGCGAATTGCTTCAGAATGCGGTGCTCAATAGTGCGATCGGGACCATCGACGAGAACGTCAGGCAAATCTTTCTGGAAATGATCGAATCGATGACGCCGATGCACGTTGTCCTGCTCAAATTCCTCAGTAATCCGAAGGAGTCCCCCGAGGCGGTTGCATCGGCAAAGTCAATTATGATGGGGAGCATGGAGCATGTGATCACGGCGGCACTTCCCAAGGTGACCGAAGACAAAGAACTCTTCCGTCGCCTGGTGGGAGATCTCTATCGCTTCGGTCTCACTACCCGCGATAGCTTCGGTGGCATGCAGTCGGGCGGGGATTCGCTACTGAATCCGGCGACAACGCAGATCGGGCGTGGCCTTTTGAACTTCATCGAACGACCGGATTGAATGAGCGGCGCAAGCACGGGTGCGCTTGAGGACATTGAGCGACTCCCTAGCTCGCATCAAGTAGCTCGCAATCTGCTGGCACGAGCACGCTGATCCGATTCGATGTCTGATGTTGGCGGGAAAGCGGAAGAAACTGCTCGCAGCGATTATGTCGCATCCCTGAGGGAGTAGACGACCCGATGCCCATCGGCATCCTGCCAAAAGGAAGAGACCGCCAATCCGTGTTCCTCGCGCGGAACAGGAAAAAATGGCAAAAAAACGGTTATTTCACACAGACTTGATCCGGTGAAGCATCAGCTTCTCTTTCAGTGACGTTCTGGGGAGCTTCACATGTCAATCAAGAGCACGACTATAGCTGCACAAGTCGAACTCCTCAGCGAGCGGATCCGGCGCCTGGCCATCAGATCGCACATTGAGGAGCAATACGAGGAAGTCCTCATTCTGAGAGAGACACTTCGGCTAGCCAACGACAATGCGAGGAAGCTCCGGCCGGTGCGCGCGAAGGACGCGGCCGGTAGCCTTGCTGCGTTACCTTAATCCCAGCTCGCACGTGCAGGTCGCCTGAGCACCGCAGCAGTATCGCGGCTCTTCCCACTGCCCCCCGGAGCTGGGGCCCATTTTTGTTGCGCCTTCCGGCGCCGGTTTCGGAGCTTCAAAAAGACTTTCAGTCATGAAGCAACAAGGAGGGATCCGCATGCCGATCCAAGTTGTGATGGACGATACTGGCGACAGCCGTCACTTTTTCGACGCCAACGATGCACGAGAAGTAGCCAAGGCGGAGCAGCGATTCCGCGAGCTGACGAACGTCGGCTTCACCGCCGCGGTCCGGACCGGTTCAAATCAGGTGTCGCAGATCCGATCGTTCGACCCCACTGCGGAAGAAACTCTCTTCTTCCCCCGGCTGGTCGGCGGCTGAATCGCTGAGCCGTGTGGCTGTTCAGGCGGTCGCGGCCGGGTGAACGCTCACGTGATTGCCGCGTGCACCGCGCCCTTATCGTTGGCGATGCCATTCGCGAATGAGCCTATGAGGCTCCGCTTGGATTCATCAATCCAAGGTTCGAGCTCGACCTCGGCCCTCTTTCGGACCATCGCGTGGAAGCGGCCAACGAGAGCGTGGGCGTCGGCCAGCATAGGAACGCTTTGTTCAATAGCGGCAACCGTGACGGTCTCGGCCTTGGTTAGGTGGTCGCGCTTCGTCGTCATCAACTGCGTTATCGTCCTGGCGGCGGGGACCTTCTGCAATTGTTGACGGCTGATAGTCTCGGCGCGTCGCCGTCGCGTGGCCCATTCCGCCACGACGCGCAGTGATCCCTTAAAGCCTTGCCCTCTCAAACGGCGCCAGAGTTCGGCACCGTTGCGACAGCCGCCTGACCACTGCGCGTCCAGGAACGGCAGGTGCCCATCCAGGGTGCTTTGACGGGTGCGGAAGATATCCGTACCGCCGCCGCGACTAATTTGGCGAACCAGATTGCGACTATGTCCTGTGCGGCGGACGATCTCCTTGAGCGGCACACCGTCGCTGACAAGAGCCGCGATTGCGGCATGGCTGTCCTGGCGCCGCAGATAGCCCTGATAGCGAAGCTTTTCCGCGCAGGTCAGCAGTTTAAGATCGATCCTCGTCGCCCCGATTGCGGTTCGGATTTTGCTCATGGAGCGGCGCACCGCATCAAGGAAGGCCGCGCTCGCGTTTTCCATCAGATGCCAGCGGTCGGCGACCTGGATGGCGTGCGGCAGCGCCTTGGCTGCTGCCTCGCCATATCCACCACCGCGATCTCGCGACACAATGTTGATGCCCGGGTGCTTCGACAACCACGCCTGAACGGTCGCAGTTTCCCTGTCGGGCAGCAAGGTAACGATCCGCCGACGCTCCAAATCGCACACGATGGTCCCGTACCGACGGTTTCTCCGGAACGCCCAGTCATCGATACCCACAACCAGCAATGGATCCGTCGGCATCGCCGTCCGCCGTCGGACGACCCGCAGCAAGGTATCGTTGCTGACAGGCAGCATGAGCCGCTTCGCGAAGCTGGCGGCTGGCCGGCCGCCGAGCGCCAACCCCAGGTGATGGACGATGTGTTCGAGCCGTGCCGCCCGACGCCGCCGAAGCGGAACGACGTCTTCTCCGAACCGCTCCGCGAAGATCTGCCGGCGGCAATGCGGCACCTCGCATGTGAAGCGCCGCGTGAGCAATCGGAGGCGCACCTTCCTGCCCGCTGATGGCAAATCGGCAACGTGCCGTACGTAGCGGCTATGGATGCGGCTCGACGCTGTCGCGCACAAAGGGCACCGAGCCTCCGCAGCTTCCGACCTAACTGCCAGAATAAGCGAATCCATTGAGTCACTTACGCCATCAAACACCAAACCACTCGGTACTAGCGATGAGATCTGAAAGCCCGTCCGCATGGCGCTGATTCTCCGTTTGAGAACCACAGTCGCCGGCAAACTTCATCAGAAATGAGTCAGACCCCCGATTGGATGCCGATCACCCCGAAAACGGGGTCCTTATTCGGCTCTGACGCAATTTTGGTGCAGCACTGGTCATGTGGCGCCGATTAGCCGAGCCTGCAGCAAGTCGAGCTTAGCGCGTCCGTACATTTGGCGCTTGACCAGTTTGAGCTTGGTGATCTGGCCTTCGGTCTGGCCGTTGGACCAGGACGTCGTGATCGCTGCGCTGACGGCGGCCTTGTCCTTGATGACGCCATTGGCGAAAGACATGACGAGGCTTGCGCATGCTCGTTTCAACCATGGTTCAAGCTCTCCGTGGGCCTTCTTGCGGATCATCGCATGGAAAGTGGCTATGATCTCTCGAGCTTCCACCAGGAGAGGAACGCCTTGCTCAATCGCCGCAATGGTGACGGTCTCTGACTTTGATAGCGTATCGCGGCCATTGGTCATCAGGCGGGCGATCGTTCTCGCGGATGGTACCCGCTGCAGGCTCTGAGCATCGGGCGTTTCGGCACGCCGACGGCGTGTCGCCCATTCGGCAACGACTCGCACCGAGCCTCTAAATCCCTGCGCCTTGAGGCGACGCCAAAGGTCGGCGCCATTACAATGGCCAGCGGCCCACTGAACTTCGAGCCATGGCAGGTAGTGCTCGAGCGAGCTCTCGCGCACCCTGAACACGTCGGATCGCTGACCTCGCAATACCCTGCGGATGAGGCCCCGGCTATGGCCGGTGAGCCGTACGATCTCCTTTATGGAGACGCCCGTCTCAGCCTGCTTGAGAATTGCCGCGTTGGTGTCTTCTCGCCGAAGATAGCCCTCATATTGAATGCGCTCGGCGGCGGTCAACAAGTTGGGATTTATGGTGGCGGAGCCGACCGCGATCCGGACCTGGCACATGGATTTGCGAACCGCATCCAGGAAGGCGTGGCTGGCGTTCTCCATGAGGTGCCAACGGTCGGCCACCTGGGTGGCGTGCGGGAGTGCCTTGGCCACAGCAAGGGCATAGCCACCGCCGCGGTCGCGCGCGACCACAGCGATTTGTGGCTGCCCCGCGAGCCAGGCCTGCGCAGTGGCTGGCTCTCTGTCGGGTAAGAGAGTGATCGGTCGTCGCCGCTCGAGGTCACAGATAATCGTTCCGTACCGCTGATTGCGCCGCCAGGCCCAATCGTCGATGCCGATAACGCTCGGCGCAGCAAAGGGCGGACACCCGCGCTTTCTAACCACCCGAAGCAATGTGTCGTTGCTCACGGGCAGCATAAGTCGACGGGCAAAACTCGCCGCCGGGCGGCCACCCAAGGCAAGGCCAAGGTGATGGACGATCAGATCGAGCCGGGTCGTTCGCCGCGCCCACGGTGCCAGAGCGCCGTCGTCGAAGCGCTCAGTGAAAATACGCCGACCGCACAGAACAGTAACGCAGCGGAAGCGGCGCGCCACGACCACCAGGCGAACCTGCCGCCCCGCCAGCGGCAGGTCATTTAGGCGCCTCTGATATCGGCTATGGATCCGCCCAGAACTGGTCCCGCAGCTGGGACAGAGACTCGTCCCCCTCGTGGCGCGTATGGTGATCACGGTCGTAGCGCCATCACAAAAAGCGCTTTCCACGTCAAATCCGCGAGGGACCAAGGCCGACGGACGTAGGGCTCGCTGCATCATATTGATTCCTTTGTGAAACCAACGCGAGCCGACGCTTGAACTTCATCAAAAGTGATGGTGTGGAACGGCCCTTCGAACCGGCATCAAAAGTGCCTAACGTGGTCGCGTAGAGAGGCGCCACAAACGAAGGACCGTTCCATGGAGAAGATTATCACAGTGGGTTTGGATTTGGCCAAGTCGATCTTTCAAGTTCACGGCATCGCCGAAAACGGGAAAGTCTTGGTTCGTCGCACATTGCGGCGATCGCAGGTTCTGCCCTTCTTTCGGAGCCTTCCAGCTTGCGTGGTAGGTATGGAGGCCTGTGCGAGTGCCCATCACTGGGCACGCGAGATAGCGGCGTTGGGCCACTCTGTCCGCATGATGCCGCCAGCCTACGTGAAGCCTTACGTCAAACGAAACAAGACCGACGCGGCGGATGCTGAAGCCATTTGTGAGGCGGTCAACCGCCCGACAATGCGGTTCGTGCCCGTGAAGACTGCCGAACAACAAGCAGCCAGCATGATTTTGCGAACGCGAGAGATGCTGATGAAGCAGCGCAGCCAGACTGCAAATGCCCTGCGTGCCCATATGGCCGAATTGGGCATTATCGCTGGCACAGGCATGGCAAGCATCGCAAAACTCCTGGTGCTTCTCCGGGACGAAAAAGACAATAGGATTCCCGGCGCCGCCCGCTTTGCCCTGATCCTATTCGCTGAACAGATTGAGCTGCTTACAACCCGCATAGAGAAGCTCGACAGAGAGATTTTGGTTGCCGTCAGAAAGGACCCTGATGCAAGGCGTCTGATGAGCATTCCGGGTGTCGGTCCTCTCATCGCCGCTACCGTTCGGACATCCGTCGTGGATGCTCGCGATTTTGCGACTGCACGAGATTTTGCGGCTTGGACGGGGCTCACACCGAGGGCACAGTCGAGCGGCGGGAAAGAAAGGCTCGGCGCGATATCAAAGCGCGGAAATCGGCAACTACGGACGCTCCTGATCGTTGGTGCGACCTCTATCATCAAGCTTGCTAAACGAGGCTTGAAAGTCCCACTCTGGATTCGGACCATGCTGCAAAGACGGCCGGTCAAGGTCGTATCGGTCGCGCTCGCTAATAAGATTGCGCGCACGATCTGGGCCTTGCTGGTCAGAGGCGGCAACTATCAGGCGCCGGCCGCAATGCTGAAATCCTAATCTCAAGAGCTCTCCGGCGGAAGAAGAACGCTGCCGAGGAGGCAAGGTGCAAATCTGGATGAACCCCGAATGACGTCATTCCCGGTAGCAATCAGACCGCCTGACTCACTGCGCTTCGAGCGCGAGAAATTGATTGGGCGATTGCTTCCGCGGATATCATCGTGGCCAGCGGCCAGGCGCCGCGTTCACAGGCCGAACATATGACCGCACCGTCATCCCTTGTTCAACCAGAGAAAGATCTTGCAGCCCGGGCCGTTCCACATATGAGTCAGAGCCCTTATTCCATGCCGAAATACACTTGGAGCCACCCCAACACGGGAAATGCAGCGCCGAGTGTCTGTTTCCCGATGTAGTCGCCTTAGGGGATCACTGTGGCTTTGAGGTGACTGGCGCTCCTCCATCCAACCGAGATCCTGTCATCGAGAAAATGCCTCAGCCGACGCCGAGCCTATTCCAGCGAATCGCTCGCGCAGTCAGACGTCTCCTTGCCGGCTGACGGGTAAACGAAGGATAGAGTCATGCGCTTCAACCTTCCAACAGGTGCCGGCACGTTCGAGATTCCAGACGACTGGTGGCGCTTCGCCGAAATGGAGCATTTCCAGCCCAGTCCTGGCGGCTATTATCCATACCGGGGTCCGGCCCGAAAATGACGTGGACGTGGTACCCATCGCTGACATCGAGCCACCTCGCCGCAATCCTGACGTCCCCATGCTGAAGAAGCTCAAAATGATCCCGGTCCTCTTCGCGTTCCAGTCTCCTGAGTGCGCGCTTCCGCCGGTCGGGGTTTACCGCGCGACACAGGTCCATACCGCTTTACGGTGCACAACGGCTTTCATCGCTTCTACGGTTCAGTGGCCGCCGGATATCTGTCGGGACACTTGGCCGGGATAGATGAGAGCGCGCGGGGGCGCACGTGCAGCGACCGGCAAGCCGAGCTTGCCAAGGCGCTACCCGCCGACGTGCAAGACCTGTGGGACGCCTTGCTGGGGTTCACGCAGAAGCAGTTGATGCGCCTGCTCGCGCATTGCGCGGCCCTTGCGCTCGATGCGGTCGTCCGTCCGGGCGCAGGCTCATCCCCGTCCCTGAAACACGCCGAATCATTGTCCCAGGCGGTCTCGCTGGACATGGCGGCGCACTGGCAGCCCACCGCCGTCAACTACCTTGGTCAGGTCACCAAGGCGGTTATTGTTGAGGCGGTCCGCCAAGGGTGTCGGAGGAAGCCGCCGCGCAACTGGCGGACTCGAAGAAGCCCGCGATGGCCGAGGCTGCTGAGCGTTTGCTGGCCGACAAGGGCTGGTTGCCCACCGTACTGCGATTGCCGCAGGCCGTTAGCACCGCAGCGCCGATGGCTGCGTAGACGTCACGACCACCAAACGAGCCGGAGCCGCATGCGCGGCTCCGGCTTTGGCGTCCCAAATTTTCGCCGCGCGCGACCAGCGCGCGGCGTCGGCCTATGGCCTCTAGGCACACCTTGCGCTCGATGAGCTGCAAGTCGTCCGCAACCAATCGGCCGGTCTTTCAAACTCTATGACTTGGCGTCGGACGGCATCGCCCTGAAAACGAGTGTCAACATTCCGAACACGGCGGCTCCGACAATTGAGATGCCAATCATCGCGAATTTGAGCCATGTAAGAGCAGTCGCTCTCCGAGCATCGTCATCGCGGACGATTCGCTCCGGCCGGAGAAGCATCCGAAGCATGAAATCCTCGCCAACGTCGGAGCAGCCGTAGATGAACCCTGCCATGCCGCCGAACATGGCGAACGACGATACCAGCGGCGAACCGATTTGCTGTACGGCCACAACCCAGGACAGCAAGCTGAAAAAGCCCAAGGCCACGGCGAAACCGAGGTCAAGCACCAACACGCGATCACGGTACACATCGAGCGCAGACTTCCCGAACGTTGTCGGCCGTTCGAGCCCGACTCTCTTGAAATCGGCGAGATCTTGCGCGCTATACCCGCGCCATCGGCGTTCGGGCACTTTCATCGGGGCGATTGCCTGATCGACCGCCTCCCTGAACCGATGGTTCGCGCCGAAGAAGACGATTGTCGCTACGCCAGACACGACCAGCCCGGCAATATAGGTCCCATTGAAATCCATCAGATCCCCATACGCTCACGTCGGCCCACGCCATCGTTATTTGGACGGCTTGATGAAGAACGAAACGCACCCCCCGTTATCGCCATAAAGCCACTGGTATTTGCGTGGGAGAACAAGAACGGCATCGTTCAAGTAAAAGAACAACTCGCCCGCCACCTTCGGCGTCACATATTCAGATATTTTCTTCACCCGTCGGTCGGGGTCAGGTTCGAGGAAGTCCACTTCACTACCTAGCGCGCCATAGCGCGCCACCGGTTGGAACCAGGGCTGGAAGTAGTAACGCCGCAAAGGTGATGCGAGCATATGGACAACGGTCTCGGTCCAGGACAGCTGTGTTCCGTCATCCGGATTATGGAAAGTCGAATAGCCACGTGCATCCGTGACGACGCTGCCATTGTGCAAGTCTCCCGCCGCTACCTGACATGTTGCGCGGCTGGTAGTGTAGTCCTTGTACTGCCTGACCAGGGCAATCGGGTCCGGGTTGGTCCAGACGAGGTATCGCTCTAGGCGTCCCACTTTATAACCGGTCGAAAAGCAAAGGTCGGACGCATCGAACGAGACCAGCGCGCCGGCGTCGGGGACAAATTCAAGCCTGTCCGTTGGCTTGCAAACCAGCCCCGCTTGATCAACCGCGGTGAACGCAAGTCGATTACCGACCGTGACTGCCAGATAGACGATGACAACCGCGGAAAGTACCGGAGCGAGATAGTAGCGCCATGCCTTGCGCACACCGACAAGAAATAGCTCGCGCCCATGAGGGCTGGCGCTGGGAGCCGCTGATGGCGCGATAAGCTCGCCTGCGAACGCATCTCGCCAAAGTGCGGTCATCCGGTCGTCGATCGCAGATGCGACCCGTTTGCCGCCGAAGAGCAAAGCGACGATGACACCCCCCAGGATCAGGAACGTCACCGGATATTGGGCGTAGGACACCAACCACTGCGAGACCCAGGACGGCAGGAAGCCGGACAGGGTTCGGATGATGTCTGACACCCACTTGAGCGCATTGACCCGCTCGCCCAGAGGATCGCTGCGCCCCGTGAAGGGAAACAGCACGAAGACGATGGTCGCCGCCAGGGTGAGGAAATACAGCCCCGCGCGCAGGTAGACCAATGGCCAGATGAACTGCCGCTCCGCGACGACGCGGCCTTGGGCCTGATCGGAGGTTTCAGGGGTGCTGATTGTCGGCCCCGATGCCCTCTCTGGAAGGCTGTCAATTCGGAAGCGGACGCAGCCGTCTGGAGCGATCTCAGGCGACACGACATCATAGTTGTGTGGGATTCCGATGGGCGCATAGACGTGTGCGTTGTTCTTAATGCGCCGCAAAACCGTCTCGTGAATCTTGGGCCTCTCGACGTAGACCTCATCTCCTGTGGTCCACGAGAAGCTTTGGCGGGTCAGTCGGGAGATCCGCCTGGGGCCGTATCGGTAGTAGCTGCCCGAGCCAGCGCGAGAGTCGTACAGTCGACCATCCTTGTCCTGCGCTTGTTTGGTTTCGGCCACGGCCGCAGGATCGGACGTTTTGAAGGAGAGGCCGCAGGCCCGCGCCTCTTCCATAATCCAGTAAAGCGGAATGTGCGCCAGTGAATCGTCCGGGTAGCCGCCCCCGACATTGGCATGGACGCCGGCAAACCAGACCTGCGTAAGCCTTTCATTGGATGTGTACCGGGTGGCTCCCGTCGGCTGCGGCGGCTCGCGACGCTCATTCCAGAGAACCGGGTGGAAGGTCGTTCGCTCATCATCCAAAGACAAAGCGTGGCAAGCACGTTTCACCTCGGGATGAAGCGTGTGGCCTGGGAGTTCAAGCGGCCATATCCATTGGCTCACTCCCTGGGTCATCTCGTCAACCGGAAGTCCGTACGCGGCGACGGTGTCCCAAAGCCCCAGAAAGCGAATGATTGGCGTGTGCCTTCCTGCGGTGGCTCCCGCAGAGGGCGCAGACATCTCCCGTCCCAGCAGCTTCTTGAGCCCCTGAATCATCAGGTACCAGTTCGTATGGAAATGTCTTTTATGGTAGGCGCGATAAGTCGCCTTGGCCTGCCGGTCGAGTTCGCTATCCGAAATGTCCTTCGCAGGAATCAGACCCTGATCCAGGATCAAACCTATGGTCACGCGAATTGTGAATGCGCCGCGGCTGAATCCGAATGCGTATATCTCATCTCCCGCAGCTCGGTAGTTGCGGCAGGCAAACTTGTAGAGCGTGATGACGTTGCGGCGAAGGCCTATGCCGAAGGCTCCGCCAAGCATCGCCAATGGCTTGAACGACGACGTCCCCACGCCATCGTCGTAACAGGCAACCTGGTCGTCCTTGGTGAGATCGAGCGCACTGAACATGCGCCAAACATTGGTCCGCCAAACCTTTGCCGATGAATTGCCAGTGCCATCGGAGAGGAGCACGATCCGTCTTGGCATGGTCTTCCCTCAATCAAAAATGAGATCAGCGTTTGCGCCGAAAGCGCGGAAATCGCCCACAACAAACGGTTGCAATATCCGTCAGTTGAACGTCCCGCCCCGCACTAGTCAAGGCTGATCTGCCGTGGCTCACAGCAATTGCAGCGCGGCAAGACGTGCTTAGCCCGACGCCCCGAAAGATTCAGAGCGCTGCTCCCTTAGTCCGCATGTTCAGCCTTTTTCTCACCCACGGCCAGAAACCCCTGCAGGCGCGGTCCTATTACGTCTCAAGCCCCTCCCATGGTGCGTCTAACCCCAATGCATCGGCCAGCAGGACGGGGAAACTGGCGCCGAGGCGTGTCGGCGCAACGCATCCAACCGTATCCCGCAAGCGGGTCCCTCGGCCGGACCCTCCGTTGCGCCGCCGCTAAATCCTCGTCTCCCAAGAATTTCCCGTCCGGCCGCGATTGGCGCAGCCGGCAAAAACCAAACGGGAGATCGCCAAATGAAACGCAACGAAAAGAACCAGCGCCCACATGGAGTTTATGTGGTCGAAGGACAGGGCGACAACGCCTTCTGGACCAAGATCGGCGCCGCATGGCCGCACGAGGACGGCAAGGGCTTCAACCTCCAGCTCAGCTGCCTGCCTCTGGATGGCCGCCTGGTCGTCCGCGAACCGAAGGCCGACAAGGAGACGGGGCGATGAGCCCCGTTTCCCTTCCCCGCTTCCTGGTCAAATGCTTTGACTACGAAGAATGGGCGATCGTCGTCGAGGCTGCCAGCCGCGAGGACGCGATCCGCAAGGCCGAGGCCATCTATGTCACCGACAGTCTCGGCACCATGGACGGCTTCGAGCTGGTCCGCAGCGACTTCGGCTGGGACGCAAGGCCCCCTAGGGAGGTGCGTTCATGAGCGCCCTACCCGTCCAGGATATCTGCAACACCGTGCTTGCCGGTGATTGCGTCAAGGTCATGCCGCGTGGGCACCGCGTGTGTGGATTTCATTCTCACTGACCCGCCATATCTCTGCCACTACCGGTCGCGCACCGGTCAGACCATCGCGATGACTGGCTGGAGCCGGCGTTTGCCGAGATGTACCGATGATTGAAGACGGACTTCTTCTGCAGCCTTCTACAGCTGAACGCATTCTCAGGGCCGGCGACCTGTTGCCTCAGGGAACGCCGCTGCTCGAAGCCAGGCGCCAATTTGCAGTTGGCATCTTGCATGAGCTTGGAGTTGGGACACGCGCGGCTGCTCGGGCTGAGCATCCGGATGATAGCGAGCTACACAAAGTGATTGATCATCTCACAAGGGACGGCGCTCTGACAAAATCATCGAACGTTTTTCGGATGTGCACGACCCCGTCTCCAGACTGATAGCGCGGCTGAAGGCCCCCACATCCAAAGAGATTGAGACTATGAGCGACTTTCTTGAAAATTTTTTCAAGAAAGTAAGCAAGCCAGTCGAGGCTTTTGTGCGCGACACCGGCTACGGCCCGCCGAGGATAACGCTTTCATTTCTCCGGATCGCCGCTCTGATAGCGCAGCGCAATTACATCAATAAGCCCAAGACGCGCCACTAGGCCAAAGCCAATCTGAACAATCTAGTCGTCTCTTCCCGTGAATTGGCTCAATTCTCTGCGCAGGTCGTGCCGCGCGAGAATCGGGGCTTTGTCTCACGCGGATTAATATTACCACCGACATCGGGCAGCCCCGCGAAATAAAACGCAATTTCGCGCCTGAGTGCGACGTTTTCTTGCAACTGTTCTAGCTAGGAAACCAAGAAGCTAGGCTAAGTGAATGGCGCACTTACACTGCGCAGCTTGCCCCCGTCCCCGAGAAGGGGGACGACCCGCGCAATTTCCATGCTCATCTGCTGCTGACGCTCAGGCAGGCCACGCCCTTGGGCTTAAGGCGCGTCAAGACGCGGGCATGGAATAGCGAAGCCATGCTCATCAAATGGCGGGAGGCCTGGGCCCGCCGCCAGAACAACGCCCTGCGGGGAAGGGGTCACAATGCGCGCCGTGACCACCGCAGCCTTGCCGCCCAAAAAGTGTCGGCGTTGTCGCGGGGCGACCACGTGCGGGCGGTTGCGCTTGAACGTCTTCCGGAGTTGCACGTCGGCCCCAAAGTCAGAAAGGCCGTGCGCGAACGCCCGCCCCTCAGTAAGGACAAGATCGCCGGGCCGGTTCGGCGCAGGCCCGCCGGCAACAAGGAACGCCGCAAGGTCGTCTACACCGAGCTCGATGAGGGCAGCCGCGCCGACTTCAACGTCAGCCGTATTCAGCAGAACGCTGGGAGGTTTGGCTTCGCCGCGGCGAAGGCGCAACGACACATCACGCGCTTGAAGACGCGGCAGGTCTACTACGCAAGCCGCATCCGCGACTCGGAAGCGATTGGTGCGGCACGAGAGGATCGTGCCTCGGCATGGGAGCGTACCCTGCATGCCCGCAAGCGGGCGGCACAAGTCCAGTGGCTCATCGTGCAGCTCGACCGGTTGTTCTTTGAGTTGCTGAGTTTGCGTGAGAACCAGCTTGTTCGTTTCACGGTCTGGTCGAATCGCCCGCGGTCACTCCGCAAGGGTACCTCTCGCCAGCACGGCAGAAGCCGCCTGGCTTTCAGTGCTTTTGATGATCAAGGATGAACTTCGCAACCGCAGTCGCCGGTCCGATCAGCGGGATGAGCAGGCTGAAGCCAATCGCAAGCGCACTTTTGTAACCCCCTGACGTTGCCAGTCTGCTGTAGATAGCCGACAAACCATTCACGCGCATCAGGTCCGCCTCGCCTAGGTCCTTGTATCTGGCAAAGAGGGGCCCGACCTGTTGCTCGACCGACAACTTTGTCGTTCGAAGCGTCCTCGTTACGACCTTGCGAATTGCCTTCTCGCTGTTCAGATAGACAAGAGTCCCGAACGGGATTGAAAACAGGCTCGTGACCGGCACCACGAGCCATACAAAGGCGGAGTGCAGGTGCGCATACCATTGTGGAGATGTGAGTTCCTGGTCCCCAAGGCTCGCAAATGGAATAAGAAGCGTGATGGACAGCAAGATGCCAAACCAAAACACAAGCATCGCCTGACCAAGCGCGGCTACGCCTTGCACCAGTATGGACTGTGCCGGATCGAGAGCGTATATCTCTTCTTCATCCAGCTGCTTCGCGAAGCAGGAGTAGAACCTTCCTACGAAGGTGGTCCGTGCGGCCGTGAGAAACAGCATCAGCCAGCCCAAAGACCACCAGAAGATCTGCAGCGGAAAGAAACCGACATCGCGGTAAATCGCCCATGCAGCGGCACCCGTTCCCAAGAGCGCCCATGCCCAGGAGACGGTGCCGATGCGCCACTCATTGAAGCGCTCTTCGAGTTCGGTATGGACTTGCGTCGCTCCTTTCGGTGAAAGAGTCGGAACGATCTGGTTTCTGACAATTTCAAGCAGTCGGATCGACGTAAGTCGCGCGATGATCGTGGCCCAGGCGAAGTACAAGCTTCCGTAGACTGAGAATAAGAACAGGTGACGCTCGGGCCGAGCTTCAAAGAACTGCAAGCACACGACCGGTATCAGACAGAAAAGGAACGCGTAGCTTAAACCCGCAATAAGACCTTGCGCCAACGGAGAGTCGGGTAGCAGACTTCGATCGGGTCTTCCCGGCAGCGGATTTGCGCCGATGCATCCGTTCAAAAGGCTCTCGACACGCTTTTCGAGATTGCCGCCAACACTCGCGTCAGATCTAGCCATACTGGAAACCCCATCATGAGCGAGGCTTGCCGAGATTAACTTGTCATGGTTTGGTTCGCAACTTCACGTTGCCGCGAGTTAACCGCAGCTGGCCACCGGTCGTAAACGCCCCACCAGAGCCAGTGGCGCCATGAACGGTAGTTGACCTTGGAGGCGAGCACCGGATACCGCACGATGTCGCTGCGATTAAAGGACCAGGGAGCGCCTGCCCGGCAGGCGCAGCACCTCGGACGGGTCCAGCAGCCAGCGGCCGGTCTCCGAGAGACCCATGGACTGCTGCTCGCGCACCATGTCCATGTTGGACCGCGAGGTGCCCTGGTTCTTTGAAAATGAAGTCGCCTGGCCGATGATCTCGGAGACGAACCTTGCGGCTTCCAGGTCGGCGACGTTGAAGAAGCCCTTACAGGTCGCGTTCGCCAGGAATGAGCCGGAGCGGCGATAGAGCTCGCGCAGCTGGCTCATGTCCTGGAAGACGAGAAGGGGCGTGCAGTAGGCGCGCAAGTACCCTACTCCACGCTCGAGCGGCTCAAGGCTGCCGAGGGCAGCCGCCTAATCAAGCAGCAGCAGAACCTTTTTCTTGGGCCGCGGCAGGTTCTTACCGCGCGTCAGCGCGTTGATGACGCAGCCCACCATCACGCGCAGGAATCCCGCGTAAACCGAGAGCTTCTCCTCGTCGACGACGAGGTAGATGGTGGATACCTCGCTCACCAGCTCGCTGAGCTGGAAGGTGGATGAAGTGCTGATTTCGCCGGCAGGGCTTGCGGAAGACTAGACCCGGGTGGCCCTCTCCGCGTTGGACAGCGCGCTGCGGTACTCCTCGCTCCCTTCCATCGCGAGGAAGCTTCCTGCCAATTCGCGGGCCGCCCGCGTACCCTCGCTGGCGATCGCGTGCAGCAGTTCCTTGAGACTTTCCGGGGGAAGTGTTGAGGGCGTGCGCAGTTGAGCCATGGTGCGCAGATGCGGCTCAAGCCGCACCACGTGCAGGATAAGGCAGGTCAGCAGGCCTTCGGCCTTGCTGTCCCAGTGCGACTCCTTGGCGTCGGGGATCACCATCAGTCGCGCCAACGCCTCGGCGTCGTCCTTCTCGTGGAGCCCATCCGTGCGGATCATGTCCAGCGGGTTGAAACGATCGGACGCGTGGGGATTGGTGGTATCGAGAATCCGCACCTTGCCGAATTTCATGCGGCGACGGCGCTGTTCTCGCCCTTGATATCGGTGCAGACGATGAGCCGCGGTAGTCGAAAAGATTTGGGATGACCACCCCAACACCTTTGCCGGCACCCATCGGCGCGAACACCGCAATCATCCCGTCCCTGTTGAAGCGCAAAAAAGAGCGGCCTCTTCGGCCGACAATGGGTCCTTGCCCGCGTCGCACGCCGGACCAGAACAGTTCCCGTCGGTTGGCGAACCGTGCCGAGCCGAGGGCGCGGCCCGGATTAAGGCCGCCCTAGCGCCGGAGCGCGATGGCAATGGATGTGAGCAGGATGAGTATGCGGACGCCAAGCCGGATGGCGAGTGAGGTTATCCGCAGCAGCACCCAAACGACTTGCATCGCCTGTAAGGTGACATGTTCTTGCCAGGAGAACCAAGCCGTTGCAGGCGATGTGCGAGAATAAGCGCGTGCAAGCATCTGTTTCTGCGAAGCTCGGCTACGGCTTTGTCATACGTGAACAAACGAGTGTATGCGGTGCCGCCGCGGCCGCGCGGACATCAAGGGTTGCACGAGCGGAAAAGAGCCCGCCCTTGACGCCGCTTGCCGCGACTGCGGAGGGCTCGCCGTTGCCGACGCTCCGGAATGGGCGTCTGCCCGTCGTTCAACGGGTCATATTCCGCAAGACTGCACCGCCCCATTCTCTTACGACTGGAGGCACATTCCGAAGGCCATTAGGAACGGCTGGCCGCTAGGCTACCTCGGCTTGCGCGCCTTTATGGCCGAGACTTGCAGCCCTGTCGTAGAGCTGGAAGTCCTCACCCGGCCATTTAGCGGCTAACTTGGCGCCTCGAATTGCATCCGCGAGAGAAATCATGGAGTCGGGGTCGTCCATGGCCACGCCCCTACGAAACAGCTGCTCCGCCTCCTGCCATCTTCCTTTCCGCGCGTAATACTGCCCCGCATTGTCATATACATCCGGATAAAGGCGGGTGCGAATATCCGAGTACGTCCAGGACGGCTGCCCATTCTTTGCTTCAGTCGCGGCTACCCGTTGCGCGATTTGACTTTCTGGTAGGCCAAGGGCTGCCAAATCGAGCTTGAATAGCTGCCTGCGTTCTTCAGCCGTCGGCCTCTTGAACTCCTCGACGATGGCCGCGCGCCTCTGCAGAGCGGGATCAAGGATCGAAAGCCTGTTTGTGCAAAGGAAGGTGACGACACGGCCACCAAACCTGCGCAGATCGTCGATACCTTCTATCAGCGTGTTGACGGCAACTTTATCTTCGTGGTGGCTATGGTCCTGAGACCGAGAAGTCGCCAGCGAATCGCCCTCATCGATAATAAGGATGGCACGCCGCCCGCGGCCCGCGGAGTGGGTCACGCGATGGAACGCCTCCGAAAGGTGCGTGCCCATCTCTCCGACCTTGCCGCTACCGCGAACGCGGTTGCTGAGCTTGAACAAGATCGAATCGTCCGCACGAGTCTCTGCAACAATGCGGTTGGCCAGGCATTCGGCGTTGGCCGTTTTTCCTGTGCCGATGTCGCCGTGAAAGATGGCGAGGGGATACTGTTCGGCGACCAGTTCGGACAGCCGCAACTTACCGCCGTGGTGCTTCTTGTTCCAGACGCCGATTTCATCGAGGCTCAAAAGGAGGCGAAGCTGATTGTGAACGCGCTTGTACCGCTCCTCAAATCCGAGCAGCATCTTCGCCTTGGCGGTTAGCGCAGGGTCCGGAAGCGGAGTTTCGCTGTCGAAGACTTTGGGAGCCGGCTGGTTCATGAGGCAAAGTCCTTTCGCTGCATACCGAATGCGTTGCTGGCATAGTCGCGGTTGCCCGCCGACTTCAGCGTCGCATGGCTGGTGTCGTCGCTTGTTGGACTCCAGTTGATCTTCAGCTTGGAGCTCATCGCGGCGCGCTCGGGGAACGTGTAATCGTCGGTGTGGAACAGAACGATACGCAAGTACGGATTGGCGACCTTGGGCCGCCACATGACCCCGCCGTCGCGGCTCATGGTGAGATCGCCCGAGGCAGTGTTGACGGTGTATTGCACCGCGCACACCTCCTCCGTGAAGTCGCGGGGCAAGGTGATGTCAACCTTTTCAGGAACCCCTTCTTGGCGAGGGCCTCGCATCGTGGGCATACTCGCGCGCCTTGGCTTCGGTGATGGCGCCGGAGCTCTGGGCGATCATGACGAGATCGGCCGTAAACCTCCGCGCCACCGCCTCGACGTCGGCGTTGGTGTAAGAATACGTCTGACTGGCAGTTGCAGAGTGGGTCATGCAGGTTCCTCGATCTTGAAGCGGGATCCAAAGATTTCCTTCCACAACTCGGTGTCATCCTCTGCCGAAGCAAAGTGCGCGGCTTCGCAGGCGTTCTGCGCGGCTGCCACAATCACCTGCCGCTCGGCCTCGGTGATGCGGCTAGCGACGTTGTTCAGGCTGTAGACCGGATCGATAATCACGACAGGGTCGTTGAACGTGCCGAACGGCGGCGTGTTCTCGGCGAACTGGATGCGCTCCGTCAGCCCGGATTGCGCGATGTAGAGAAGGATGCGCCGGAACCGCTGCTCAATCAATCCGGTGTTGCCCTCCGTGTCGAGCAGGTTCGCGACGAGCAGCTCGATGATGAACGATTTGAGCGGTTTCAGCTCGGCGTGATTGCGCCACTTCTTCGTCAAGCGGACCAACGTGCGAAAGTCCTTGTCCTTGTTCTTCCGGTCGCGCACGAACTTGATCCGCAGGGAGCGCAGGTCTGGAGCTTCGAGCCGTCCTGCAAATCGAACTGCCAGCCGTAACCTGCGCGCTGCGAGTCTTCAATGACGGGGACGATGTCCACGCTCAGGCCCGTGCCGACGAACGAGACCGTGTGGAAATCCCTTACCCCACATGAAAAAACCCGCCGAAGGCGGGATAATCCATTGATTTTATTCAGAAGAAACTTCGTTTCAGGGGAGGATTTTGAACCTATGCGCTCGGGATGAAGCGAAGGGGCTCCCGGGCGCGTCCCAGACGAATCGAAGCGGTTCGTCCTATTCGTACGCCAGAGCGACCCAGCAGCCGCACCTGCGAACTTGATTTCTTTCCTGTTAGAGCAGCGTACGATCTTATCGGCTCGGACCGATCGCGGTTCGGGACTGAGGCATGAGCGGCAAGGACGCAAAGGTTCCGATCGAGGCGTTAGAGCTACCAAATAGTCGGAAGATGCCACACGCCACGAAGCGCCGTCGTAAGAACCGTGGCATGCCGCCGCCCGCGACCTTCGATATCGATACGCTGCCGGGCAGCTCTAATTTAACGGCATTAGAAGCGGCCGCGGTCATCCGGCGCACGCCCGGAGCGCTGGAGCAGTGGCGGCGCGATCCGAACCACCCGCTGAAATGGCGCTACGTCGATGGCCGACCCCTCTATCGTGTCGATGCGGTGCGGGACTATCTGGCCAAGTGCGATAAGACGACTAGGTCGCCTCGGCCGCATAGTGCTCACGGAGACGGCCGAGTAGCTCGGCCTTGATCGGGTCAAGCGGATTCGTCCGCTGCAGGCGCACGATCTTCCCGATGCGTTCCGCGCCAACCAGCTCTGCAATGTAGTCGTGAGCCGCCTCGAACGCCATCTTGCGGATGATCCACTGTTCGTCGTGATTGTAGACTTGATCGATTCCGCTTGGCTTCTGCCCAACACACAACCGCTGGATTTCGTTGTCGTAGCCACAGCGCGACATGATGGTGCGCAAGCTGCGCCTGAAGTCATGCATGGTGAACTTGGCAACGCCCGCTTCCTTGACCAGGCGGTTGACCATCTTGGTGAAGCCCGACATCTGCCCACCGGTCTTCGGTGACGGGAAGACATAGTCGGACGTCGCGCGCTGGAAATGTTTCGCGGCCGTGAGCACCTCGTCAACCAGATGAGTGCGCGGCACGTCGTGGTGCAGCCCCATCTTGGTCCACGCCGCATCGAACGTGATCCGGTCGTCCATGATGTGCTTTCGCCACTCGATCATGGTAGGCTCACTGCGCCGCGGGCCGCCGAGCAGGCACATGCGTGCCAGGAAACCGAAAGCCCCGAGCTTGCCGGATGCATCCCAGACCTTGATGATTTCCTCATCGGTCAGCGCGCGGCCCTTTGTTCGGCGCCCGACTCTCTGCGCGCGAGTTTCCTTGGGCGCGCGATAGCCGGCGAGCACGTTGTGCTCGACGTAACCTTCGCCGACACACCATTCGAGGAAGGTATGCACGTGCTTGCGCAAGTCCTTGGCGGCACCGCGCTTGCCAGTCTTGGCAATCTTGTCGACCGCAGCCATGATTTGCCGTCGCGTCAGGTCCCCCACGCCGCTCTCGGCGTGATCCTTGAGCCCGCGCCGCAAGGCCGACATTGCTGGCTTCCAGTTGACGACTTGACGTTCGGTCAAGGACGTCTGGTAGGGACCATCTTCAATGAGGGCCGCGAGCGTGGTGCGCTGCTTATCGGCTGCCTGTTGCCGCCTCGCCTCGCGCTTCGCATCGTTCGGGTCCAAGCCCTTGACGACCTCGCCTGCCGCGATAGTGGCGGCCTTGCGCGCGGCCTTTTCATTATATTTGGGCCACGCGCCGAGGGCCTTGCGCTGGGTCCCCTCACCCCCGGCTTAGTGAAGAGGCAGACCCAGGTTCGGCCGCCTGTGGCGCGCATGCGCAAGGCAAGGCCGGGCAGCTTGTCGTCGTGGAGATAATGCTGCGCCTTACCCGGCGGCAGCGTTGCGGTGCGGATCACCGCATCGGTGAGTGTCAGCTGGTTGGCCGGCTCCGTCATGATCCATTCCCTCTCTCAGTGCCCTGATGTGCCCCGCAACAAGGGCGGCCAACCTCGAACAGAACCGGGTCTCAGACCTCCCCCGTTTTCGTGCCCCGAGGGAAAATCCACGGCGGGCACAACGGGGGCATACAAAATGTAGCAAGGTCGCCTATGGGCTCTTATGGCCGCACAAGGCCATAACAACCATCAACTAAAGGGTTTTTTACATTTCAACTACGGCCGGATTTGGTTGGCTCGGGTCTACGGATTGTGGTTCAAGGCGATGGCTTCTCGACGAAGATCCTTCACCTCGCCGGAGGTCGCGGCACGGGCTGTGTTGCTTGCCAAGCGGCGTTTGCCGGCCTCGAGGAACTCCTTCGACCAGCCGTAGTACATCGAAGCCGCGATGCCCTCGCGGCGGCACAGCTCGGAGATGTTCTCCTCACCGCGCATGCCCTCCAGTACGATGCGGATATTCTCCTCCGCCGAATACTGCCGGCGCGTCTGACGCCGAATGTCCTTCAGCACTTGCTCTGCCGGCGCTTTGCTCGGTCCGGATTTCTGTTTCATCTTCGCTCCTTGCGGCTACGATGAACCAGAAATCCTCGCTCCGTGAAGACCCTCAATTTGTCTCATGGTGCTGACGGGGGACAGCTGGTAGTAGCTTCGACAACCATCCCCTGCGTGGCCTTATTCGGCATGGACCCTATAACCTGACGCTTGGAATCCCGGCGCGCGTCCGTCTGGCCTTGCTGGCGGGGCTGGGTCGTGGCGATGGGGAGAAGTGCGGCGAAGCTCACCCGCGCAGGAAGTCGGTGACATTCGCACGCGGTGATCGTGCGGTCTCGCCTCCGGCGGCGCTCGCGATTGCTTTTTGAAGAATTAGCGGTGTAAGCAATCCAATCTGAAATGCCGTGAGGGCCTGTGCTTGGCTCCCGAAATTCAGCCAGGTGAAAATACCGGCGACAAGGATCATCGCGACGGTGATGGTCCAGTACTTAATGCTGCTCCAGTACTCGGGAAATCGTGGATTGGTGCGCAAACCGTACCAATGAACGAGCTCTGCCACGGCACCACCGAACAAGCCAACCAGAAAAACGGCCAAAGCGCTAGCCAAGACAACCCCGCCGGTCATATGTCCCTCCCTCCCGATTGCGCATCAATCCTGATCATTCTCGCAGCCGATCGCTTCGCCGATCCCCTCTACATGGGATCACGTGTGCGACTTCAGTTTGCAGTCGAAGGCGCACTCGGCCTTGGCTCTGCGCTCGTAAAACTCGCCTCCTGCGACCGACGGACCGACGTTACAGATGAAGCACTTACGCGCGAGAACCTTGCGCAAGTGTTTGCCGATATCGCCGCCACAAGAGACTCCAAGCAAGACGCCGCCCTCAACCTGTGCTTGATCTTGTCAGGTCACGGTGACGAAGCCAATGGCCAATCATGGTTTTGCACCTTCCAGGCCCGCCCGGGGGCCGTCGACCTCACAGGTGCAGATCTCGCCGATCTGATCCGGATGGCCGGCGCGCGCCGCGTGACGGCCATCCTGGATTTCTGTCACGCCGGCGGGGTCGCGGCAGACCTGCATCGCGCTCTTGAGGCCGATCTCGATGCAGGCGCCGTGCTGGTGATGGCCGGTGCAGCAGCCGCGGAGCTTGCCTACGAGCACCCCGCGCTTGGACGCGGGCTGTTCACGATCGCGCTGCACGAAGCGGTCACCGAGCGTGCATTCTACACGCTCGCTGCCGCACCGTCCGAAGCGGGAGGGCCACGTACGGACCTCGCCAGCCTGTTCGTGTTCGCTCGCGAGCGAACCGAGCAACTGGCGTATCTCTATGCCGGGGGAAAGCGCCAGGCCCCAGAGATTTACGGAGCAGGAAGGGTCGGATTGACATGGACCGCGGACGCAATCGCGCCACCCAAGGCACCGGAGCCGCGCCGGGCGTTTGCGTCTCGGCTGCGCCGAATCGTAGGATGGAGCGCGACCCTCGCGCTGCTGACCGGCGGCCTGCTATTTTTGCTGCAATATCATCTGACCGTCGGCCCCGAAGGGTGGGTCGAGATGCGGGCCGGGCCGCCCTGGATGGCCTCGCTCGTGCCGCAAGGGATCAACGTCGGCGTGCAATTCCCGCTCGCGGTGACGGATCTCGCCACCCCCTCCCCCCGCTGGGACGAACGGCGCATCGCGCAACGCGCCGAGTTGCTCGCCGGTCAGATCGGTGGACTTGCGACGCACACGATCGAGGGAAGAGAGAACTGGGAGTTCAAGCTGTGGCCGGAGCTGTCGCGGGAAGCGCAGCGCAGAGTAGATTTCGCGCTTGCGCGCGACGGGCTGGGCTCGGTATGCGCCGCGAACGAGCCGCGTCGCGACCGTGCACGTGACTATCAGTTCGCGGTCGAGGCCGCACTCATCGATCGCAAGCGCGCCTGCGCGCCCGTCTTCTTCCTTGAGCAGGGGCCAGAGGTCGAGGCGCTCTATACGGTGACGAATCCAGCCACCCATCTCGACTTTGGTTTGAGCGAGCTCTCCGATCAGGCAATCCGTATATATCTCGTCGGCCTCGCGTTCGCTTATCGCGAGCTCACTGACCCGGATCTGCGGCGACGTGCGCTAGAGGCGGCTATACTTTTGGTCTCGATCCGCGCCGAGAAAGGTGTGGTGCGCGAGGCGGACTGGCTCGCGTATATGCGCTTTCTTGAGGATGTGGCGAAGGGCCCGCGCCTCGACGTCGCGGCAGATACCGCGACGTTTCCGCGGCTGAACGCCTGCGCGCGGAGTTGGTGTGAGCTTGCCGAAAAGCTCGCGGCCTTTTTTGCCGCCGGGGCCGATGCCGCGGGCGTCGGCAACGGCCCCGGAATGCTGACGTGGCTGATCGCGCGCGTAACCGATCGACGTGATGCCGAGGGCGACGGTGCGCGCAGCTGGGCGCTCCCGGCCCTGTTGTTGCTCGCGCGCCACGGCGATCTCGGCCAGGCCGAGTTCGATTGGATCATCCGCTTTTTCCGATTCATCGCTATAGGGAAGCCGATCTGGATCGATCCGATCTGGCTGCCACGCTTTGCCCGCGTGCTCAAGTTTCGATCATCGTGGAAGGGTGGGCTCGAACGCTGCGCGTTTCACATTGCTGGTAGTCACGTTGCCTGCTCAGACCTGGATGCGGACATGGCCGCCAATATCCTGAGCGCGCAGGGGGGCTTTCTCGAGCCGTCGGAGCAATCGATGCTGCTGAAACGGCTCGATGAGCGCATGCAGCAGGACCGCATCGCGCTCTACGGCTCGCAGATCAGGGACGTTGGATGCTGGAGTAAGCTGCCGGACCGCTGGGTCAAGGCGTTGGAGAGCAGTCTTGACTACCAGCTGCGCATTATGCCGGCGCGCGCGACCGATCCGCTGACCGGAGTGAGCGTGATCGAGGTCACGGATATCGCGGCCGCGCATGCACTAGCGGCGTCAATTTTGGGCCGCGCGGATGAGAAGACTAGATCGACGGTTGTGCTTGCGCGCTATGCGGCAAACCATTGGTCGTACGAAGGGCTGCAGCCGCTGTTCCGCGCGCTCGCGGTCGCATTGGCGGCCCAGGATGCATTCACGGTGGATCGTCTGCTCGCATCGCAACAGAACGATGCGTTGGTACGCAGCGCTGTGTTGGAAGCGTTGACCCTTCGGGCGAGCGAGGGGCTGCTGCACGATCCTGTTTTTTCAAGCGCGCCATCCTATCTGCGGCTGGACGCTATGCTGGTCGCGAAGCATCTGATTGCCCAATACACATTCGAGCTCGACAAATTATGTGAAGGACCGACGCGCTGAAGCGCGTCAGTGGCCCCCGTAATCCCCGGCTCGGGTGCGCCGGCGAAGTTAGCAAATACTGGCACACCCTTACGATTGCAATCGATGCGAGAAAGACGCCGGGGGGGGAAGTCCATGGCAGAACCAACGTTGGTCGGGCTGATCGGATACGTCGATCGGGATCGAAAGACCAAAGAGCAGACCCACATCATCACGATGGCGGGTCGCAGACACTTTCCATTCCAAACGCGTCGCTTACATCGCAACATCCAATCGAGCCAGGCGCTGGCGGCACGGTGCGCTTCTTTCTCGCAAACGACGCCATCGTTTTGGCGGAGATGCTCGCCAAGGACTTGCCCGAGGGCGAGACGCACGGGTCATCCGATACGGCGCACGCGGCGGCTTGAGCTGCGTTCGGAGGTGGCGGCACTTGACGGCAACACGAGCGTCTCGACCGATACCGCATAGTTGGGCCGCTGTTGCGTCCGACCGTTGCCATTGTCGGGAGCATGGCCGACCCCCACGTTGGGACGGCGTGCGCAGCTTGTGGCCGCGTCGCGACCGGTTGTCATCGACTACTCTGCCTATCTGACAAGATACGCGGCGAGCATTAGACTTGAGCCTTCGGGCAATGTGCGCTTGGCGCTTGATGATCCGAACATCGACGCTTTGGATCAGGTTAGGACAGTCTGGTGCGACGGCCGCTGGCATTTGCGCACCGCGAGACGGAAGACCACGAGCGTCGACGGTATCTCGACATTCCAATGCGAATTCTTCTGGACGGGCTTCCTGGCGCTCTTACCGCCGAACACAGTCTGGTACAACGACTGGCGCGCCGACGATGCGGCCGACCGCAATCTGTTGCAGCTGCGCGTCGCAACCGAGCTGGGGTTCGCCATTCCCGACACGCTGGTCTCCCCCTCGGCCGAGGAGGTCGCCGCCTTCGCGCCACTGCACGGCAAGTTGCCTTCAAGAGCTTCGGCGGCTCGCGCCGATACTGGCGTCCGACTGCCATCTACTCCTCGAATGCGATCGCGGCGCTATGGAAAGACGGCAGCTATGCTGGCAGGTACGCAGACCCTGGTCACCATCAACGATGACAATTTCTCGCTGCAGGGCAAAGGGTTTCACGAGTTGCTCCGTCGAATGGGCGATGAAGGATATGAGGCGATCTCGTTCTGGGCGGAGATGCGGATGGAGATGCCCGCAAGCCGCGACACATCGCAGATGGTCATGCGACCGATACGCCGAGGCCTACCATGTCCACGCGACTAAGTTTTGGCGTGTTCGGGCGACGCGCATGCCGCCGCGTGTCGAAAAACGCCGCGCTAGGAACACCATTGCCGCCGCGGAACCAAATACTGGCCTCGAGTGCAGCAGCCGAGCTCGCGCAGACACCCAGCCTGATCGGGGCCCAGGTTGTCCGCACCACCTCCCTGTTCCCATCTGAATTTGCAGGAAGCCGTCGCCTTCATGGACGGCGTACCGCTTCATGCGGTCCTCGCATTGATGTCGACATTGTCCACCGCGGCCGAACTGACCGCAATCTGGCGAACCGCATTTTTGCTGGAGAAGGCCCTAGCCGTTCTGGGTTGGCTTTGGCGGAAGGGTATCATCACGGCCGGACTGGACGCTCCGGCGACCGCCCGCAGAAGGAGCTGAAACAGTCTGCGGATCAGCCGGCGCAGCTGCCTCCGAACGGCTGTTTGCTTGTCCCTATATTACCGGCCGTCCCCGCGGAGCCGGAAACGTCCTCAGACCAGCCATTTCATTCAATGGTCGCATCTGGGGTCTTCGTCGCTGGCTGCGTGGAATGGATTGACTACATCAGAAAGGCGCATGTAGTATCAATGGCAACGTGAGGTCGCTCACGTCTTTTTATGAGTTCGAACGACTTTTTGAATCGATTGAATTTGGTCCGCGCTTTCGAGCGCGGCGTCATGTGCGCACCGTTGTTTGGGCAGTCACGCGATGCAACGCTTAAATCAGTGGGAAGCGCGGCTTCCAATCCGGTTTGGCCAGGCTGCATGGGTGACCGGGGTCGCCCTGGGTTTCCTGCTTCAGGCGGCAATCGCAGCAGAGCTCGTTCAGCCACCAATCTGCTCTGAAGCAACGGCAGGACAGCCTGATCTCGCCGGCATCTGCTCCATTACGCCGCTCGTCAATGGCCAAAACGAGGTGCAGATCACTCTGAAGGCAGCCAGCGCCGAGATCGCCATGGGCGGCTACAAGGTCACCTCCGGAAACTACAATCACAACTATCTGACGCCCATCGTTGAAGCGATGCCGGGCGATACCGTTTCGGCGCATCTGATCAACGCGCTGACCTCCAGCGCCAACGGCAGCATGCACGACCACAATGACGGTTCGACGAATCTTCATTATTTTCATGGCGGAATCGTATCCCCGAACAACGCGCGACCCGCGGCCGCGGAGCTTGGCATGGGCGACAACGTCTATGTCCATCTCAAGCCGGGCCTGAGTTTCGATTACAAGGTGCCGATCCCGGGAAAGACGCCGATCCCCGGCAATGACATGATCGACGCACGCGTTCTCGAAAGCACGGGACTCATCCCGCACCCTCTTGGGCTGAATTGGTATCACTCGCATCTGCACGGGATCTCGTCAGATCAGGTGATGGGCGGAATGTCGGGTCTGCTTTCGGTCGGCGAAGCAACGGCCAACGTGAAGGCGGGCTGTCTGCCGGATCCGAACGACAAGGAGAAATGCTCCAACGACCTCGCGAAGGACACAAGCGACCTGAAACGTATCACCATGGTGCGCTATGCGCTGCTCCGCGACATGCCGGTAATGAACATCGCCAAGCTCCCCGGCGAGGCGAACGGCGATGCTGCGACGTGGGATCCGGATCCGGCCGCGCGGGATTTTACTCCGGGCAAGTCGTGCGGGGTGTGGAATCCGGACGGTTCCGGACCGGACCTCGATCCGAAGCTGCGAACCGGCTTCTGTCAGCGCGAGCAGACGAAGGCACTGCTTTTTACGGTGAACGGGCAGCGATACCCGACGATCACTGTGGAGGGCGGCAAGAATCTCCTCCTCCGGCTGGGCAACCTCAGCGCCAACATCCCGTACTGGCTGGAGCTGCGGAACGAGGACGCGGCCGACAAGAAGCCTCTGCGGATGACGATCCTCAGCCTCGATGGAGTAGTACCGGCGATACCGATTGCACCCGGGCAGGCACAGAAACCAGTGCAGGCCGTCGACTATGACGATGTGCTGATGATGCCGGCCACGCGCGCGGAGATCTACGTGCGCAACGACGACAAGCGTCCGACCCGGCAGGTCTATATTCTGAAGACCAAGCGACACAGGGTCGAAGCGGGAACGGACGAATGGCCGGAGATCCAGCTGGCCCGTATCGTGCTGGAGCCTAATGCCACTGCCAGCAACGTGCGGATCGCATTGAATGCTGCCGTCGCCACCCCCGGTCCGCCCCAAATTGCGAGCCCGGCCCTGGCGATTGAGACTGCAGAGCTACCCGCGGGATGCATTCGCGATCTGGCCCCGGCGTTTCGTGAGTATCGCCGGGTCATGTTTCTGGATGGCGTCACGACAAGCCACGGGCAAACGACCGATTGGAGCGTTTTCACCCAGATAGTGCGCCCGACGGGACCAGACCCGCAGGACGAACCGATGCACAACCCACCAGCGGACGAAGATCCCGACAAAACGACGGTCGGGCTTAACGGAGGGGGCATCCCGTTCGAGGAATATGTCGGGAGCGATGGGCTCGTCGATTGGACGAACAAGAAGCATGTGTGCGTCTTCATCGACAAGAAAGCTCACGAGGGTAGCCACAAACAGCTTTGGGTTCTGTCCAATCAAACAAGCACTCTGCATAATTTCCACATTCATCAGATGAAATTTCGCCTGGCGACAGCCGATGAACTCTACAGCTATTTCATAAAGCCTCCCGATTCGGCGCGCACCTGCGGCCAGGGCGCATGCCCGGCGGATGTGCCAAACTATGATCTCTATGACGATCAAAAAAATAGCGACCTGGATCCCGGCGCGACGCGACGCTGGCACGATACAATTCCTCTGCCTCCGGGGGGGGCGGTGTTCGTGGTGATGAGCTTCGATACAAGCCAGCAGCTCGGACGCTTCGTTTTCCATTGCCATATCCTCAAGCATGAGGACAAAGGGTTGATGGCTCCTATCGAGGTTTGGGGTCCCGGGCTGGCAGCGCAATAGCGTCAAAACGCCGAGTGAGGAGGAGACCAATGAGGACGTTGTCAATGCCGTTTCCGATGGCGAGCATCATTGTCGGTGCAACTCTGGCATTTGCGGGTGCTGCATCTGCGGCGGACACCCATGTGATCGGTGTCCAGGGGCTCGCCTGGACCTACAAGGACAAGAAATCGACGGCTTCCATACCTCTCGCCGTCGATGATCTAAAGGTCGGTGACATCGTCGAGGTTCAGATCCCCAGCGGCCCCGTCCATCACGGATTTGTCACCATCAAGCGAACCGATGGCGGGCCTCCGGCCGAGGACAAGAGTCCCGTGCTTGCCTGCGACGACACGACGGGGAAACCCAACGCCGCGCTCCGCGAACTCGATTGCAACGGGACCACCAGCAAGTTCGGCGTCGGGTTCACTGGAAGCCTCCGGCTGGAAGTCACGGACAAGTTCAAGGATCCGGTCGACTTCTTTTGTGTGGTCCACAAGGGCCTCATGCCGGGAGTGCTCACGCTCGAGCCGTGAGATCGGCAGCGCTCGCACGCGCCCCTTGTCGCTCGCGCCGAAGCACTTCGCATGCTCGTGCGGAGCGACGGGAGATTGACTGGAGGATCGATGGAAAGTCCATCGCGGCTGCGATCTGCCCGATGGGCTCACTAATTGAGCTGCCATCGACGTTCTCGCATTTCGTGCGTCGTTGCGGCGAACGCGCGCGACGATATCGATCGCCCGGATGTCGAGTTACTTAAGGAGTGGAAAGTCTCATGGCCAAGGCAAAGACGAAGAACTCGGTTACAAAGAAGAAGTCAGTTACGAAAGCGAAATCGGGCAAGTCCAAGAAATCACCCACCAAGAGATCAACCAAGAGGGCGATCAAATTTCGTCCGATGAACGTTGTTACCACCCCGGGTTCGCCGGCTGAAACGTATTACCGGGGCATGGCCGCGCCGATGGCTGCCGTTGTAGCGGCTACCGCGTCGACATTCGCGCCAACTCCCACGCACAATCTGATCAATCACGGTGGAAATATCATCCAGGACCTCGTCTATACCAATTTCTATATCGGTGGCGCATCGTCATGGGCGGCAAGCGACATCAAGAATATCGACGATGCTTTGGCAGCCGCGATGGCGGACACCAACTTGAACAACGTCATGATGCAGTACTTCAAGAACAAGCCGATCACCACAACGTTCCAGCCCTCGCACATACTGCCTGGCGCAAGGCCATCCCAGTTCTCGCAAGGCGACGTCGAACAGCTGGTCAACAGCCTTTTCCAGCAGGGCGCGCTGCAGGGTTTCGATTTCGGCTCGACCGTCTTCAATTTCCTGCTGCCGAGCGAAACGATCTTGACGACGGACGAGGATCCGACGGCTGCAATCAGCCCGGTCGGCAATGCCGCCGCCGCTGTTATTCCCGTCGAGGATGAAGCCAGCTCGCTGCGAGGGTTGGGCGGCTATCATGGCTCAATCCATCCGACCAGCAAGGTCACGATCTACTACGCTATCGGCGTCTTCTCCGAAACGCGACCGAGCGGATCCGATAACGGGATCGTCGCGTTCGATCAGCCATGGAAAAACATCGTTGCGACGTTTTATCACGAACTGAACGAGGCGCGGACCGACCCCGACGTGGAGGATGCCATTCGGGCCGGCAGCAGCCCCAATGCGGTCCAGTTTCTCGGATGGACGTCCGCACAGGGTGAAGAGTGCGGCGACTTCCCAATAACCGAAGCTGGTGCGAATCTGAGCCGCGTGATGAAGGAGGTGAATCTCACCAATGGCACTCGTACGGTGCCCATTCAATTTCAATATTCGAATGCCGTAGCAGGACCAGAAGGTCCAATTCAAGCCCCCCATGTTTAGGGCCAGAAGGCATGGTCACCCAGCGAAATGACCATGCGACGTTTCTCGACGCGCTTGGGCGTGTCGAAACCTGAAAAATAGCAGTCTTGTAAGGGCGATTTCCGGCGGCATTTGGTTAGCTACCCCCTATCCGCCGTCGAAAATAATTCGCTTTTCGACGCCGACGGCGCAGTGCACCAAGCGTAGTGTGTCCCGCTTCTACTTGCGACTGCCACCATTTCGTTCGGCTTTCGCGCTGGGATGCGGGCTCGGTCTAGCGGCTGACCTCTCGAAAGGCAGCCACCGTGCATCGGCGATTTCGATCTCTTGGCCGCGCAACGAATCGCAATGTGGCGAAAGCGAGATCCGCAATTGTTCGCGCTGCAGCATCGCAAGCGGTTCTGCGACATTCCGCGCGTGGCAATCAGCAAAAAATTGTTGCGCAACCCGAGGCATCAGCAGATAGTCAATGCTATATTAGATTGCGACAAGAATACTTCATGAAATTGGGGGACGCTGATGGTTGGAAGGGCAAGCACCAAAGGCGTCGGAAGGGAGGCTCACCATGAGTCTCGGCCAAGATCCGCTTAATCCTACACGCTCCCATCCTCTATCGTATGCCGCGGCCGGACTCGATCGTCCCTCCGACTCCGCAGGTTCATCTCCATCCAGCCTTCGCGCCAGAGTGGTCGGTATAGATCCCAATGGGCGACCCATGACAGACGGCGAACGCGCGTCCCTGGGCGACCCCTTCTTCGAGCTGGTACTGGCGCGCGGGCGCTTCCCAGGGACGACTGCCGAACTCCTCGCCATCCTGAACGAGTCGAATGGCGCCCCCGAAGGCCTGCCCGAGCAAATGGTCTTCGTCGTCGCCGAAGCCGGCCAGATTCCATTCAACGAAGCGAACTCGCGGCTGCCAAGGAGCGTCCGCTACGTGGTCACCCGCGGCCGTTCCGCCAATGGACCAACAGTTCTGGTCAGCACGCGACCCCCCGCGACCGATCCGACCGCTTTTCTGCAGGTCGCTGGCTGGGACAGCCGCAACAAGGTGTTTCATTTCTACGAGCGCGCAGGAGACGCATGGTTGTGGGAAGGCTCCTCCTGGCACGCGTTCGATGATGCAGCGCGGGGCAAAGGGCCATTCGATAGCCACGTGAATGGCACGCTGGTCATGAAAGAACTGCGCTTGCCCTGGCTGCACTGGAACAGCACAGCGCAGGAGATCCCGCTTGAGTCCTTTCCGCCAGATCACCCGGTGAGGACCGATCCGCTTTTCGCTGCCCGCCAGAGCGCGGACATCTTGGAGCGGCGGGTGGTACGACCGGCCGTTCAACGCTGGACCCGCGCGCGCCTTGATCGCCTGCTCGGCGCGCCAGGCGGTATCGCGGCGCCCAGGGAGCTGTTGCGCCACCTGCTCGCGGCCACATCCGTCAACATCGTCTCAAGCGAGGAGCGAAGCCGCGGGAGCAAGCCTGAGTTCGGACTGCCGGCCACTTTCTTCTTCGACGTCGAGAGCATCGTCAACCAGCTCGCGCTCGATATCACCGGACTCGGCCAGGCGTTTCAGGTGCGACGACCGGACTACGAAAGCGCCGTCGCCGCACTCGGGCTCGTGCTGAAGCGCTCGGATGCGGGCTTCCAGCAGGCCGGCGATGCCTTCTTTGCCTGGCCGGTTTCGGAGCGGGCATTCGAGGACTGCGTGGTCGTGGGCGAGCTCACGCGACGAGGCATCCTTTCTCCCGGCTTTGCTCTTGGGCTCCTGATGGTGGACGCCTGGAATCCGACTGACTCGGCCGCGCGTGAAAGTCTGCTGCAGTACGTCCCGGCGGGGACAACGCCAGCAGGCCAGATCGAGGCCGAAACGCGCAGGAACATCAACATCGCCGCGGCCGGCCTGCCTCCGGAGGCACCGGAACGCATCGCAGCCGACTACCTGACGCTCGACGAGGCAGCGATGCGCACAAGGGCCGCCGCGGAGCTTGACGCGTTCGTTGCCAAAGTGCGCGCGCGTCTCGCGACGTCGCAAGGCGTTCTCGATTTCATGCGTGTCGCCGATTGGCGCAGGCGCGCTTTCCGCAAGCGCAAGATAGCTGAATTCGGCCTGACGCTACCGTTCAGCAACATCGACGAGAACGCGCCGCCTCTGGCAGTAACCAGGGATGCCGAGGTGGTCGAACGATGAGATTTCCGGTCCTGTCGCGCAGTCATCAGGGAGGTGAATATGGCGTTGCAACGATTTGACCCACCGGGTTTTCTGGACGATTTCGGACCGGCCCAACGCGATGCCTGGCATCAGTTCATTTCCGACGCGCTGAACTCCGCTCAAGAGGGTAGCGGCGATCCGTTCGATTCGCCCCGGGCGCAATTCTTCAATGCCGCCAAGGTCGAGGCGGGACCCAACCCGGCGTTTGAGGATGTGAAATGGACAGCGTTTCCCCGCATTGTGCAGATCAGCAGCGGCTCGGACATGGAGCGGTGGCGCTCTGCCGATGCCTCACGCGACGTTCAGGACGAGTACTGTGAGTGGAGCGTGACCCGGCAATCCGGCACGAACAAGATCACGCGGGTCACGTTTACCTGCGAAGGGCCGGAGTACTGGCGCTTTCTCGCCGCAACCGACCCGACCCAAACGCTCGCACTCTACAAGCAACATGTCGACGCCTCGGCAACGCAGGCAGACCTCTTCACCCCATCGGGCGCCTACATCCTGCGCAATCGCTTCAACAATTCAACCTCCAACGGGGCCATGCACCTCGTGCAGAGGAACAACACACTGGGCGCCGAGATCGAGATCGCGGGCGCGGCAACGGTTACGCGGCTGCGCGCCGATGGTTCGCCAATGGTCGATACCCTGGAATTGATCCGGTGTGGCCGATACGGCGCCGAACAGCGACACAGCGACCCGTTCATCGGCGCGCGCGTGAACTTTCATGCGCGTAGCAAGGCAGAGGTCACTGTCGCGAACCCTGTCGGCATCTATTTCGGCGGCCTGGACATGCAGGAATGGGAAACCCCCGACGGCAGCGATCCTGCCGCTTTCTGGAAGTATACGCGCGGAACTCCAGAACGTCCGGTCCGAGCCGTCATCGAAGTGCCGAGCGACCGCAATTACGTGCTGGGCGATGTACTAATCGACGGAAGAGCGATCCAGTTCGGTGGCCAGATCGCAGACCGGATTCAAATGACGATCCGGGCGCTCGCAACGCGCATCGGCCAGAGTACGGCGCAGCCGGTTCGCGGCTGCGTCGGCGACGGAGCGGGTGCCGCGGGCGGTCCTGGCGGGCCGCTTTCGGTGAGCGCGGTGCTTTCGGCCGGCCACACGCGCGGACGGCTCTAGGGGCAAGCCGTGCCGCTCCGTATTGACAAGGTCAGTTGGATCCACGGCTCCGCCGATTGCGCGGCGAACACCGATCCGCCGCTGCAAGTGGTGTCGGTCGATGACGACACCCATGTGCTCCGGCAGAGCAAGTGCTTCAGTTTCGAAGCACCGTTCATGTACCTGCTGATGGGCAGCGAGAAGGCCGTGCTGTTCGATACGGGGGCCAGTCCCGACGACGGCGACCCACGGAAAATCCTGCCGATCCGCGAGGCTGTCGATACGCTGCTGTCACGGCGTGCCGAAGAAGGTCGCGCCATCGGCGAGCTTATTATAGCGCACACACATGGCCACGGCGATCATGTCTTCTGGGACAGGCAGTTTGCCGGGCGGCCCCAGACAAGGGTTATCGGCCGCGGCGTAGGCGCGGTTCAGCACGCGTTCAATCTCCCCGCTTGGCCGGAAGGGCAAGCCACGTTCGATCTCGGCAGCCGTGCGCTGGTCGTGTTGCCCCTTCCGGGCCACGTTTCCGATCACATCGCCGTCTATGACCCTCGCATGCAGGCTCTGCTGACCGGGGACACGCTCTACCCTGGCCTGCTGACTGTTGCCGACTGGGCGGCTTATCGACACAGCGCGGCGCGCCTTGCGGCGTTCGCATCCGAGCACCCGGTTTCAGTCGTGCTCGGAAATCATATTGAGATGACAAGGACGCCCGGCGAGCTTTATCCGCTCGGGACGACGTTTCAGCCCGACGAGCATCCGCTGCCGCTCAGTGCCGAAATATTCGCCGAGTGGCATCAGGCCTGTGAAGCGATTGGCACTTTAGCGCAACGTATAACGCGTGATCATTTCATCATCGAGCGCGCTGACCAAAGTTGAGGGAACATCGCGCGGTAGCCATGCGCAACATCAAGCGTGGCTGCTGTAGAAGAGAAGGGAGGGCGCCTTGAACACAAAACCACGTGCGCGACGGCCAAGAAAGTCAGCGGCGGATGCGCCGAGCTCCAGCGGCAGGGCGGCGCCGAAATATGATCCGGTGGGGTCCTCGCCCTACGAACAGCCAACCATCAGGAGGCCGCGCCGGGCACGAATGGCGGCAGCGGCCTTGGCTCCAGCGGGGACCGGCTCGGCGGCCAATGTCGGCGTGCGCGGCGTCGAGATCGTGCAGGTAATCCAGGCGCTCGACAACCGTGTGCGGCTCATTGCCGGCAAACCCACAATCGTGCGCGTCTATCTCGACCCCGCCACGGTCGCTGCCTCGACGCTGGTGACTGGCGAGATTACGTGGCGACGCGCCAACGGCGGCGCTTTCTATCTCGCGGCGATGAACCGCGTGAAGCTGGATCCGGCGAGCACGCCCGATCTCATGGGACAACGCTTCGATGTCGCCGAAAGCCTGAATTTTGTTCTTCCGACCGACGCGCTCGGCGCCGGATCGATCGAACTTCGTCTCGACCACCTCAATGTGCCGGGAGGAGAGAAGCTGCCACTCGCGGCGCAACCGGCGATGACCGCCAATTTCGTCGCAGCGCCGGTGTTGCGCATCCGGGCGATCGGGCTTCGCTATAGCAGCACGAACGCCCCGACGGCGACGATCACACCTGGCGCAATCCATTTCGATTACCTTCGGTCCTATCTGACGCGGGCCTACCCGGTTGCCGCGCTCGAATGGTCACAGATTGTCATCGATGGCGACCGCCTCAGGCCGCCATTCGGGGGCAATCAGTCGATCCTGGTCAACGCCCAGCTATCGGCCCTGCGCATGCGAGAGATTTCATCCGGAATGGATCCACGGACCCATTATTATGGCCTGGTGGACAATGAGGCGGGCAAAAGCTTTATGCGCGGCAGCGCCCTTTACGATGAGGCGACCACCATCTTCGGGGCGGTGGCATGCGGCCCCTGCGGCGTGCCTAACGGCTGGACCGGCGACAGCGACGCGAGTTTCGCGGACTGGTACGGCGCGCACGAACTTGGCCACACGTTCCAGCGCCGGCACCCGGGCTTCCCGACCTTTGATCCTGTTCAGGGGACGGGTCAGCCCCGAGACAACCTCGAAACGACCTTTCCCTATGCCGGTGGCTTGATTAGCTCACCAGCGCAGGAGTTCGCGGGTTTCGATTTCGGCGACCCCGCCCTCGGCCTGCAGATGCGGGCGCTGCCGGGGAACATCCATCACGATGTGATGACCTATGCCGACAGCCAGTGGCTCTCGGCGTATACTTATGAGGCCATTCACGATCGCCTGGTCCATGAGGATACGGCGCTCGCTCCGCCGAGCGCGTGATACCGGCTCACGATCAGGAGGCGAATGATGTCATACGAGAACAAAGTTATTCACATCGTCGGATCGGTCGACATCGGATCAGGTACGGGCGAATTCCTTTATGTCAATCCGGCCACCGCGGCCGCAAGCCAATCAGCAACGGAAGGCGCGGCTCCACCCGCCAACCAGCCGCCGCAAGGCACCGGGTTCGAACTCGTCGTGGAAGCGGCGGATGGGAAGGAGCTGAGCCGCGTGCGGCCAACTATTCTCCTTCCCAGCGACGACCATGCATCGAAGACCGGGCTGATCGACCAGAACGTATCGTATGCGGAGGGCATGGCCCGTCTCGTGCTGCTGCACGATGGCAAGGTCGTGAACACGTTCGAGGCAGGCTCTCCGGACCCCACCGTGGCAGCCCGGTCTCAAGGATTGGAAATGGGCGCGGGGCCGCCTGGACATCCCGAAAAGCGATCGATGTCCATGGCCGCCCCCGATGAGCCGGGCGTCAGTTACACGATCCAGGTGCGGCCTGCCGGCGAGAAAACATGGCAAACGATCGCCGTTGGCCAGAAGAGCCCGAAGGTCGTGCTTGACCGCAACCAGTTTCCTGCCGCGGAGCGTGCCACCGTTCGTGTGCTGCGCTCGACCGGCTTTAACGACAGCATCATCGCTGAAGACGAGATGGACCTTCGATTCAAGGAATAGGCGGCAGCATACTGGGGGGACGACATGGCGGGCGTGAGTGCATCCGAGATTGCCTGGATAGGCGTCTATCCGCCGATCGGCATTTCTCGCCTGGGCAACGCGCAGGGGCAGGACGACTACACGCTGGCGCCCGAGGTGATCGGCGGAACGCCCGATGCGCGCGGCGGGTTTCAGACTGCGGCCGGCGAGATCAAACGCCAAGGGGTGCGCTTCCACGTCTATGCGCGGCTGAAGTCAGGCGAGACCATCGAACTCGTCCAGGGCCCGGACGTGAAGATCTCCTGGCGCGTTGAAGTCGCCAATCTCAAAGCCGGCTGGTACCAATTCAACCAGGCCATGGACCTGCCGGCGCAGTTCGTGGTTCCAGCGGCGCGGCGCAACGTGGACTATGCTCGGCGGCGTGAGCTCGACATTCGCCCGGCAGCGCGGCAGATCGGCGGTCTGAACCTGTCCGGGCCCGAATTCCGTTTCGACGATGGGCAGATTCTCAATTTCTTCGTCACGCTTGGCGAGCTACGAACCGACGACGCCGGGCGGCTCATTTTCCTGGGCGGTTTTGGCAAGTCGGCGCCATTCTACACCAGTATGCGCCCCGTCACCTTCGCCAACAACGATCGTTGGTATGACGACACATGCGACGGGCCGGTGCGCGCGCGCGTAACCGTGGGCACCACGGAGTTCGAAGCTGATCCCGGTTATGTGATCGTCACGCCGCCCAATTTCGCGCCCGGCCTTAACGGTCTTGTGACGATGGACGACACCGTCCGGGAGGCGTTCATGGCAGCCGGCTGGCTCGCCCGACCGATGAGGACAAGTTTCTCGCACAACGTTTGGCCGATCTTCGACCGATTAACCGCGCTGCAGTGGATCAATCACGGATTCCTTGTCGCGCACGGCGTGGGGTCGCCGCTCGATGCGCGGGCCGTCTCGGTGATCTCACGCCTGGCCGACGCCAGTCCCGGGAACGCGCCCTGGCGCCAACAGGTCTTTGCCTTGTTCCGCCCGGTATCTCCCGGCCCCGGCTCGCAACGGCAGATACCTTACATATACGGGGACCTCTTTGGTGAGGCCCGCGACGTCGATCTGACCTTTCTGTCGGTCACGCCTACGATGTTCGCACACCTCGATCGGTGGGCCGCGGGCACGTTTGTGTCCGATTGGCAGGGACCACCGTCGCTACCGGACTTCGCGGCCCTCTCCGCCGATGCGCAAGTATCTCAGCTGATGCGCGTGGGCCTGACCGAGTGCCTCGGCGGCCCGTTCCACCCAGGCATCGAGCTTACATGGCCGATGCGGCGGCCTGAGCTGTGGGCGCTGCATCACGCGGCCCAACGCGACGATCGCCTGCTGTACAGATTAAACCTTGTCCCTGAGGGCGAAGCCGTGCGCCAGGATTTCGGTTCACAACTGACGCGGGACACATGCCTCGGACCCGCAGGCCCGATCACAGCTGCGGGCCCCGGTGCGCTCACGCGCTGGCTCGGCCTGCCCTGGCAGACCGACGAAGCATCGTGCAACTCCAGCGCCGATTACTCCCCTAGCACATATTTGTCGTTCCCGAGCTTCTGGGGCGCGCGCGTGCCCGACCAAGTGCTGAGCTCTGCCGCTTTCGAGCGAGCGAGCGCTAACCTCACCGATCCGTTTGATGACCCAAAGCTGCAGCGTCTCAAGCACGCGTTGCTGCGGGAGGACTGGCTGCGCGACGTGCGCGGCCGCACCTATTACGAGCGCATTGACAAGATGGTTCAGCTCTGGGCAACGCTCGGGATTGTCGAACCACGCCAAACGCCGCAGGCGCTGCGCGAGGTTGGTTTCCCGGAAACAGTCCACGTGGAGACTGGCCGCGATCGCGCGAATGCCGGCTCCGACGAAAAAATTGCCTTGATTACGCGGATCGAGTCGCTGCGGGAGCGGACACCGGAGCCGACTCCGTTCCAAGCGGGCCTCGACGCGCCGCCCGAAGCGACCACGCCGCCGCGCCATCAGTTCCGTCAGGGCGAGGTGTGAACGGCCTGGAGGACGATCGCGTCTGGGACGTTCTCGTGGTCGGCGCGGGCCCGGCGGGAGCGGTCGCCGCCGCGGCTCTCGCGGAGCGGGGTCTGCTCGTCGCACTCCTGGAGAAAGACCTGCAGCCTAAGGGCAAGCCCGGTGAGGTACTGACGCCGAACGCCATTCCTATTCTGTCTCATCTCGGTCTCCTCAACGTTATCGAAGCGAATGGCAATCTGGCATGTCCCCTCGCATGCATCGATCGCGCATGGTCGACGGCTCGGCCGGACCGCGAGCATTTTCTCCGTCACCCGGGTGGGCGCGCTTGGGTGATCGACCGCGTCGCCCTCGAGCAATTGCTCGTGAGCCGAGCCATGAGGGCCGGCGTCCGTGTCTTTCCCGGCCATCACGTTCGCGGTCTAAGCCGCTGCAATAGATATTGGTCTGTGCAGAGCCGTTCGAGGAATGGTCTGGCCTCCCTGCGGGCGGCGTTCGTGGTCGATGCAAGCGGGCCTACGTCGACATTAGCTCGCCGGCTCGGCGCGACACGAAAGTGTCTCTTTCGCCTGCTCGCCGTTCATATCCAGTCCGCGCCCGACACAGAAAGGCAGAGCGAACCGGCGTCACTGACCGTCGAAGCCACTGCGGTCGGATGGTGGTACGCGGTATGCGGCCCGGGGCAGACGCTTACGTGCGCCCTGTTCACCGGTGATGCCGCCCTCGCCCGAAGCGACGCCGCGCGGTCAGCCCTTCTCGCTGCGATCGACGACACAAACTCACTTCCTCGTTGGACCAAGGAACTGGTTTGTAGCGGCCATGTGCAGAGCGTCGACGCCTCGCCGTCGTTCCTCGATCATCCGACCGGTGAGGGTTGGCTGGCAATCGGCGACGCCGCCGCAAGCTTTGATCCGATCGCCTCTCAAGGCCTTGCGAACGCCATGGCATCGGCCGTGGACGGTGCAGAGGCAATCGGCCGTCAACTCCTCGGCGATTGCGTCGCCATGGAGGCCTTCGCCGTACGAACTGCTGAAACATGGCACCATTCTGTGCGGCAGCTTTTTTCGATTTACCAAGCAGCCGCACACCGCTGGGCAACACCTTTTTGGCAAGCGCACCTTCCGTTCGCGGCAAGGACGCGGCTGAGAATGTGACGTCGCTCGAAATCGCTCGCCCGCTGCATCCACCGACTTATTGCTCGGCCGCCTGAGTGGGACAGATCTATTGCGAGTTGGACCCACGCCATGGGCTCAGATGTGCCAACAGGTTGAATGTGCCGGCAAGCTCAACAAGCAAGCAATCGGGCGTCCTTACTAGGTGCGGATCGTTCGCCGATTCGCATGCCCTCCCTTGACCTCGCGACATTACGCTAGGTCGAGCGCCGCGTTCGCGCGAAGCTGGTGAACGGCCGATGACGACTGAAATTATTTCGAAAACAGAATTCGGCCGACGGATCGACGTCACCCGGCAGCGCGTGTCGCAGTGGTCAAGGAGGGCCTGCCCGCCCGGAAGGACGGCAAGATTGATTTCGCCAAGGCAAAGCGATGGGTCGGCCAGCATCTTGACCAACATCGGCGCGAAGCCCGGAAGCTGAGCTGCTGCCGGTTTGATGGACACCGGGTTAAACTAATCCCACCTTGCGCTCGAACTCAACAGGGCTGAGGTATCCGATCGTCGAGTGACGTCGGGTCGCGTTGTAGAACCGCTCGATGTAATCGAACACATCTGCTCTGGCCTAGTTCCTGGTGCGATAAGTTTTGCGCTCGGTGCGTTCGGTTTTCAGCGACGAGAAGAAGCTCTCCATGGCCGCATTGTCCCAGACGTTGCCGGACCGACTCGTGCTGCAGACGATGCCGCTATCAGCCATCAGGCGCTGGAACTGCTCGCTGACGTACTGGGCGGATTCAAACGGTGGTCGCAACACTCGCACATTGGAGGTTGCGATGAGTATTGGAGGACGGAGATCGGCACGATCTGGACGAGCGCCAATGCCATCGCCGGGGCGGCCGCAAGTTGCGGGGCGTGATGAACAGAGCAGATTTTGGCGGGGGATTGCCGCGGGGCTAAGCAGTGAAGAAGCTGCGCTTGAAGCCGGGAGTATCGCAGCCTGTCGGATACAGATTGTTCCGAAAGGCGGGCGGCATGCCACCAGCAATGTTCAGATCCTCGGCAAAGCCGCTCTCCGGGCGGTACCTGTCGTTTGCCGAGCGCGAGGAGATCGCACTTCTCAAGGTGCAGGGCCACTCTATGCACGAAATCGGGCGCCGCCTCGCTCGGTCCTCCTCGACTGGGGGCCGGTTCCGGATCCTCAACATCGTCGATGACGTGACCCGGGAATGCCTGGCGGCGATCCCCGATACTTCGATCCCGGGACGGCGGGTGGCGCGCGAGCTGACGGCGTTGATTGGTCGCCGCGGCAAGCCTGGCATGATCGTCTCGGACAACGGCACCGAGTTCACCTGCAACGCCATTCTGACTTGGTCGGAGGACAACCAGATTGCCTGGCACTTTATCGCGCCAGGCAAACCGATGCAGAACGGCTTCTGTGAAAGCTTCAACGGCCGGATGCGAGACGAGCTTCTCAACGAAACCCTGTTCTTCGGCCTTGATCACGCCCTAACCAGGATTGCGGCGTGCTACAATAGCCACCGCCCGCATTCGTCGCTGGGCTATCTGACACCCGCGGCCTATTCCGCCAACCTCACCGCAACGTGCGACCGGCTGCGCAACCCCGACCAGCTTCGCCGATCGCACGTTGCTCATCCCGCGCCAAACGGCGTAACATCCGCCGAGACTCTAATCGCCAATGGATGAAAGTTCAGCGGCAGGTCATGCGGTCGCCGTGCTGTTGAAACGCCCCTCCCCGTCGGCCTTCAATGTCGCCACCAAAGCTGAAGCGCTGTTGTTGCTGGCGCATCTGATTGGCGATCTACACCACGCGGCCTTCTGGTTGCAGGTTCGCGTCAGCCTGGCCTGCGGAGCTATCATCGGCTTAGCGCAGTTCTGGCTTTGGTGAGAAACATGCCGCAACAACTACCGCGCGCAGATGCCGACCAGTTTCTGAACGCACGCTTCATTGGGGGAACGCTGCATTAAGTTCCGCCCAAGAGATCAGCGAGGCCTCGAATGATGGCAATCAAGAAGCTTATGAACATTAGCACTAGCCCAAGTGTGGTCCACACTATGTCGGCCAGCTTGGGGGACTCAATTTTCTGACGGATTGAACCTTCGACAGACGCCTTCGGCCTGCCAAGCCGTCCTGTTGCCTCGACTCGCTCGAGTTTCGATCTGTGAGCGCGCAGCCAAAAATCTCTGAACCACGGCACGGCGATACATACTGGACTCGCGGCGCCGAGCACGTCTTTGAGAGCGTCCCACCAAGAGTACGCCATGTATCTCAGGCTCTCATCGACGGATCAGACTAAACAGCCATTGGCATGTGCGCCGCGAGTTCTAGGTCATCGCTAGAGGCAGCAACGCCAAGCGTCTTGCCGCATGCAACCGAAATTCGTTCCATCAGATCCCAAGTTGGCCCCTAGGTCCCGACTCCCGATTCGATTTCGCTAATTCGAGCCTGGCTAACACCCAACTTATCCGCCAATTGTAACTGAGAGAATCTGGCATCCTTGCGCATGGCCCGAACTAGTTCCCCAGCACGCATTGCCGCACTCGACAGTTCCTTTTCAGCTGCAAGGCTTGCATCAGCTCTTTCGATTCTTTCGACCAGATCAGCAAGCGAACGACCACGCCCCTTACTGCTAACCTCAGCAACGGCTCGCACTCTACGTTTGTGACTTTTGTCGATTTTGAGTTTGACCATTGCAGCCTCCACTCTTCATACGAACCAAACTGAAGCTCGCGCATTCAGTATTCCGGTCTTCAAAGCGTTATAATCGCCGCCATTCCAGGAAGACCCTCCAGCGTACATCGGCACGCCATGCTCCGCCGCGAGCATTAGCGTTACCGTCACATCGCCATCATCATCAATTTCGACAGCAAAGATCGCAAACTTAGCCGCCGCGGAAGCATGGAACATCTCCACGCCTCTATACGTATAGAAGGGCAGCAGATCCCTGCTATCCACCGATCCGCTGTGGACTTTCTGAAGGTAGAGCAGATGCGAAAGCGAACTCCCCGGATGTATCGGTTGAGGGTTACTTCAGCCCGGCTGAACGGACGATAGTCTAGTAACTGAGCAAAGAATTTCCCACTCGTCCTACTCGCTCGCCCCCGCTGTTTTTGAAAGCGCTGCAAGCGAGCGTCGACCGCTTGGCGGGTGCGGCCTCGCCGTTCGCCGCCCTCCTCAGCTATGGCACCTGCGCCAAAGAGCGAGAGCAATTCCGCTCCTCTTCGTCCGGCAATCACGGACGCGTAGATGTGCTTCGTCATTCGCAATGCCTGCAATGCCTAAATGCGCGGCGGCACTGGCCGCCGCGGCGGGTGTCGGGAAAGCGAGCTGGCCGCTCTGACGCGGCGGCTCCGGCAAGCGGCTGGGCTCAGGCGCGCGATTACCGCGCGTCATCCACGCTGCTAGACGAGCGTAGCTTCGCCTGAGAGCCGGAACGAACCAAGCAGATGCGTCCTCATGATCCATGCCGCAGAACAATATCCATGAACCACTTAGAAAAGATTGCCCGCTGTTCCCGATCCGTAATTGATCGTAAACAATGCGATGGCAACAAACGGGCCATGCCTCTTGGTGACCGCGATGGGGTGTCTTCTTCGAAGCTTCCCGATCACCCCGGAACAACGCTCGCTCTTTACGAAACGGATGGATGGAGCGACGCTCAACCGGCGAAGGTGTCGAATATCGTATGACCGCAGCCGGTCTGACAGAACTTAGCCGCCCCCGATAACCCGCAAACCGGTGGGAAACGACGAACGTGTCAAAAGCCATGGAATTGATCGTCACTGGCTACGTGAAACTGCGGGACCGACGGGTTCTAGTCGACTTGCTGGCGCATCGGCGCAAGGTGCTCGCCCAGTTGGAAGCCGTGTCGGGCATCAACCCAGAAAACGCGGCCAAAGCAATCCAAGAGGAATTGGCGGTGATCGAAGCCGGCCTCGAAGAACTCAAAGCTCCGCCCGGCTCGCTGCCTGAGAAAGAGTGGAGCTAGGGATGCGCGTTAACAAGATCAATTGGGACAAAGTCGGCCGGGTAACGGAGCCGGGTCGGTACAAGTGCTTCTTCGGATATCTAACCGTTACTTCAGAGGACATTGAGGTGTGGGCCCGCTACCCCGACGCGACATTCACCTTGACTGCCCGGCCGACGACCGACCAATCGCTGGGCGAAGATTACCGTCTAGGCGCGCTCGACATCGGCAATCCTCAACAGTAGGACGGTCCGCCGTCGTCGCCTGCGGCCCAGCCCCAACGGGCGGCGAACGCTTATCTACCCCACTTCAAATATCAGGTGAAATAGCCCACAAATTATTCCCGGCTTATGCGCCAGGCAGTTTCACACATTATCTCTGGCAAATTGGTTGGCTTCCGCCCGAGTCAGAACTCTTCACCAGTACCGCCTAGCTTGTTAGGTGTGTCGCTCTCGCAACGTCACAATTGTTCCATTGGCCCTCGAATCGATTTTGACTTCACAGGGTGGCGAGTCCGGCGTTTGATTGTAGCGACCCGGGGTTTTTATCTCGAAGACATTTTGAGGCGGGTCCAAGAGGTCGCTGTCCAGCGCCAGCGGCCTCTTCGTTAGCTTTCATCGGGAGGGCCATCCGATGCCGATGCAAGTATGGGCTGTCGCTACGTCGATCGGCTGGACAGTCGCCGTGGCCGTGATCCTGCTCTATTTGATCTTCGGACCTGGCTAATCCGGCGGCCCCCTAAGCGGGCCGAGACGCCTAAACGTCATTGATTTGGGGCCCCGTCAAAAAGAGGACCTACGAGCGTCCTACCGAATTAGAAAAGCCGCAGAGGAAAAATCGCTGTTCGTCGGAGCTTTGAAGGACATGCCGTATGGTGATGCTACCCGCAGCGACTACGCGGCTGCCACGGATCGCGAGCACCCACTGACATCGTCGATGTCGACATCGACATCGGCATGCCGATCACTGTGGTGCTGATGCTGGTGCTGCCGATCATGATCATCATTGGCATCGTCAAACGACATGTCGATCATGCTGCTGGCGGCGGTCGCCGGAACCTATGCCTCACCGAGGAGTCGACGGCATTGCCCGGCTCTTGCGATCAGGTGCTCGGCGAGACGCCCGATGATGGCATTGTCCAATCCGTCTTTCCGGGCTTGCTTCCGTACAGCGGCTACAATATCGGGAAGCTGCTCGGCCATGGCAATCAGTCCGGTGATCACCTTGTCAGGATCGAGCCGCGTTTCGCGCGCGAACTTCTGCCAATCGCGCAAACTAATCTGGCTGAGCTTGTAGTCACCGCCGATTTTCATCGCGAGCTTGATCTTCTGAAGATCGACGTCATCGTAGGGAAGAATGCTGGCGATGTCGTAGAGCGGGGCGAGCCGTACATGAGGGCCTCCGGCCAGCAGCAGCGAATAATTCTTGGCATGCGCATCCGTACCCGCGATCAGCCAATTTAAGCTTAGCGCGTCGACAAACGTGTCAACGTCGGCGACCCGATCCGTGGAGTAGGCGCGCAAAAGCTCGATCACATCGGCAGGGCTTGGCCCGCCATCGTTTTGATACTTCATGGTCGGCAGGATGCCGAGCGCCTGGCAGATATCTTCCTGGTGGACACGGACGATCTCGTTCCCACTGAACTGCCGGTCGTAGCGCTCGATGACAATGGCGATTTCCTTTCCGAAACGCATCACCTGGGTGTCGGCGACGGGCAGACCGAGACTGCGCGCAAGTATGAGGCAGATATGTTCATTTTCCGCGTGCCCATCGAAATGGCCGGTCGGCGGTTTGAGGATATGCGTGGTCGGAATGCGCCCAGAGGGAATTCCCCACTTGCCTTTTTGCAGAAGCAAGGCGGTTTTGGGTTGAGCACCCGCAAGGCTGAATTGTCCGGTGTCGCGCGGCAATCGCCAGGCGGTGTGATCCTCGCGTAAGGTTTGCAGGCGTTTGGCGATCGCCGTCTCATCAAGCCATTCGACCTTGTCTTCGGCCCCGCTTCGCAAGGCGCCCAGCCGATCGGGCGTGACGAACTGAACGGCACCCGCGCAGTCCTCGCCGACATGGGAAATAAGGGCAAACACGTTGCGCGCGGACACCTGAAATCTTCGGGCCCACCTTTCCAGCACGCGCTCGTTGTCGGGCAGGAGTCCCCAGAGGAAGGCCTGCACGGCGGAAGGACCGTGCTCTTCGGCCGCGAGCGGCATGGACAGCGATAGCGGATAGGCTCCCTCGGCCCGGCGCCAGTCCTTGTCATAGATAAGGGTGAGCCGGCCGCGGGCGTCATTGCGCACGCGGCCGATTTCCCGATCATCGAGCAGAGCAACAAGTTCGCTCGTCATGCCCTTTTTTTCCTGGCCTTGGCCACGATGGCGTTGATATCGACGGCTGGCCTGGTGGTCCCGCGGGCTGGCGTTTGTTCGGTGCCCGCATCCAGGCGGATGTCCAGGGCATCGAGAGCGCGAAGGATCAGCCCGAGCTCAGCGCGCGGGTGACCGTGCTCAACCTCGATCACCCATTGGCGGCTGACGCCAATGCTCTTGGCAAACGTCGATTGATCGAGTTTGAGCTTCTTGCGCCGGTCGCGAAGGATGGCGCCGAGTTCGGCCGGTGTGCGTATGAGCATGGGACATCCAAATGTCTACGTTCGCTTACTTTAGCATAAGTCGGCGTTCGTTGACAATTTGTGAATGTCAGCGATCGATGACAAAGTTGAATGTCATCAAACGCTGACTTAGTCCCAACTGTTCGAAGCAGGTAGTCCGCATTTGCGGCGATATGGCGTGTTCCGGAACGACTATACCGCTGCAGCGCCACGGGCAGCACTACGTCCTGAGACCGCCGCACGGCATGTTCTCGGGCGCCGTTCAGGCAATCGCATAAGGGTTCGATACCCGGGATGGACCGCCCCTACAATAAGAATGAGGGGCATCGCTGCTGCCAGGTAGCGTCGATTCAGGAGTGAGTTGGGAGGACGACCCTCCTCATTGAATCAATTCGAACTGGATTTGGTTTCTCTGGCAATTAGCCCGAGCGAATATTCCGGCTGGTTACAAATTGGACCCCGATTTCCGAGCCGTCCAGTCGAATCAACTTGCATCGCCGGTAAGCTAATCCGACGGTTGAAAGCAGCAGGAAGAACTGGCGAGCTTTGAGCACGTCTGTCGATCCATAAATTCGAAGGCGTGCTCCGGTGTCGGAAACGTCGATGAGAATGCAATCGCGCCGCCACGTGCCGTCTAGACCTAAAAGGGTTGCCCGGTACTCGTGCTCGAAGTGAACGCGCTTTGATTTTCGCTTATCCCACATCCAATGGCTTTCAGTCCAGACCGGGCGAAGCGGAGTCAAATTGCTCCTCATCTGGCCTCGCATCTGCAATCAAATGAAAATGACAACTACCAAGAAGGCAAAATATCTGTCGGCTTGATACGAAAGCAAAGATACTGAAAAGCGGACGCAGCTCTCGCCACCACTTTCCGAAGATGGTTCGTGCGGGTTTGAGCGACGTAGTTGGAGAAGCTCCGGGACAACAGCGATTGACGTCTACAAGATGGCAACACTACCGACCAACTCACTTTACGTGAAGACGAGCGGAAGCAGAGTTGCGCAACTCCAGCTGCCGACGGCAACAGAAGCTGCTGCTGACAAGATCAACAATGCCCATGACCGAGCTCAATTTTGGCGAGGAGTAGAGATCACGTAATCCTCGGTTCGCCGGCTCATCATGAGATTATTCAAATACGGCGCATAATTCCTGCTGGTCTCCCAATGGGCCGCTGGTTTCCAGCACGATCAGCGAGCAGTGCGCCGCATTCCCGCACCGTTCAACCCTGTGGCGCGTAGCACCTGCGTTCAGATGCAGAGCAGGACTGTCGAACGCGGCGACGTCTTGGGCGCGGCACAATCGCGACGCGAAGCCCATTTGGCTTCGTAAACAACTAGGCTGATGCCGCCCAATTTGAGCGCCGATTGCTACTACTCACTTTCGATCGCCCTCTGCGCGCAATGGACGCCTCTACAGTAGTCTAGGCACGGGCGAAAGATCATAGGTCTGAAATCGTTTTTGACTTCACAAGTGGCGAGTCCGGCTTTTGATTCTGGCGATCCCCAAGTAAAAGCTTTTATCTCGAACAGGGTTTGAGGTAACTTCAAGAGGCCGCTGTCCCCCGCCAGCAGTGTCTTAGCCTCGTCGGGAGAGTTCGTCCGATGCCAATCCAAGTATGGGCTCTCGCCACGTCAATCGGTTGGACATTGGTCTGGCGGCGATCCTGCTCTGCTTGATCTTCAGCCCTGGCTAATCCGGCGCCTTACGAGGGGCGAGACGCCTAACCGTCGTGATTGCGCAGCCGTGTCCACGGGAGTGCCGGGTGAATGGGGTGGGCAAGAGTGCTCTGAAGCGCCCCGCGGAATTGGAAAAGCCGCGGAGGAAAAATCATCTTTTGCGGAGCCTCGAAAGAGCACCTCTAACGTGAGGTGATGCCAGCAGCAGCAGCGACTACGCGGCTGCCACCGATCGCGAGCAGCGACCGACCGTGGTCGACATCGACATCGATATCGGCATGCCGACCGCGGGGATGTTGATGCTGGCGCTGCTGTTTGCGTCGAAAACGACAAGTCGATGATCGGCGGCAATCTCTGACAGATCCGCCGAACAGCATGGTTACGCAGGCGGCCAGCGCGGAACCTGCGAGCGGCGCCTGATTCCATATCTCATGCCGTCAATGGCGCTTTCCACCGCATGACGCGCCGCTCCAGTGCCTCCAGAATGGCATTGAACACCAGCCCGATGACCGTCATGCTGAGGATGCCGAAATACATTTGCGGAATCAGGAAGCTGTACTGGCTATTGATGATGAGATAGCCAAGGCCGGCCTTGGCGCCGACCATTTCGGGCGCAACCAACACTAGCATGGCCGACGCGCTGGCCAGACGAATACCGACGAAGATAGTGGGAAGCGCAGCCGGCAGGATGACCTTGCGAAACAGCTGCTGCGGGGTTGCACCCATGGTCCGCGCCGACTTGATCAGCAACGGATCGACCTGTTTCACCGCGGCAACGGTGTTGAGCAGCAGCGGCCAAGCGCAACTATAGACCACCATCGTGATCTTCGACGTTTCGCCGATTTCGAGCAGCAGGGATGAAGACCGGCAGCAGCGCAAGCGGCGCGGTGTTGCGGCAGATCTCGATGAACTGGTTCACGAGATTGCCGAGACGCGCATACCAACCGACGGCCACGCCAAGCGGGACGATCAAGGCGACAGAAATCAGAAATCCGCTCAAGGCACGCAGCAGGCTGGCGGAGACGTCATCATAGAGCTCGCCGGTTTGCGCAAGCTGCCTGCCCGCGGCGATCACCTCCGAGAAGGGTGGCAGGAACACCGGATCGATCAACCCGAGCCGCGGCGCCACCTCCCATGCCGCCAACATGGCAACCAGCAGCAACGAGCGGTGCCCGAAGGCAGCCAGCCCGCGGGCCGCGGGGTGAATCCAGTCCACAACCGGCGATGCCGGGCTTTCCACGCTGGTCAGCGGCTCTCGGCGCCCGTGCGCAAGCTCCAGCAATGTCAGCATCTCGAGGCTAGACATGGGTGACCTCCTCCACTTTGCGATCGGCGCGCGCACCAGCGCCGACGGCCAATTGTCCTTGCTGCGCTTTCAAGACTTCGTCGCGTAACAGACTCCAGACCTCGTGGCGCACGCGGCTGAACTCAGGCAGCGAGCGCACGTCATCAGCCTCGCTGCGCAGCACGTCCGGAATGTCGATGATCTGCTTGATCCGGCCCGGATGCGACGTCATCACCGCCACCCGCTGGCCGAGCACGATGGCCTCGTCGATGCCGTGGGTGATGAAGACGATCGTCTTGCCAGTGGCGCGCCAGATCCGCAGCAGTTCGCCCTGCAGCGTCTCGTGCGTCTGGGCGTCCAGCGCGGCGAACGGCTCGTCCATCAGCAGCACTTCCGGATCGTAGGCGAGGCTTCGCGCGATCGCCACGCGCTGCTTCATGCCGCCGGAGAGCTCGTGCGGGTAGCGGTCGGCAAAGCCGGACAACCCGACCAGCTCGAGGAAATGCCGCACGATGTCGAGCCGCTGCTTGGCCTTGAACCCGGCGATATCGAGACCGAACTCAACATTCTCAGCGGCGGTGCGCCAGGGAAACAGCGCATACTGCTGGAACACGATGCCGCGGTCGCGACCGGGTCCGGCAATCGGCCGGCCATCGAGCAGAATCCGGCCGTTGGTCAGCAGCGTGAGCCCGCCCAGCAGATCGACCAATGTGGATTTCCCGCAGCCGCTTGGGCCAACCAGGGCCAAGAATTCGCCGAGCGAACATCGAGCGTGATGTCCTCCAGAGCGATGAAGTGGCGGCCTGGTGCGCCCCCCTCCCCGCGCAGGACAGAGTCCTTGCAGACATGCTCGCAACGGATCTTGACGAAGGTCATCGGGCCTCCGCCGTTTTTCCGGGACGAAAATAGTTGAACGCATTGGTGTAGGTGTCGGAAGCCTTGACCTGACCCGGCTTGAACAGGCCGTCCTTCACCAGCCAGTCGATCCATACCTGGATTTCGCTGTCCGAGATCAAGCCGCCCTTGGATGCAACACCGGTGCTCTTCCAGTATTTAATCGAGGAGGCATCCTCGTTGCGCTTGCGCTCGGCGATGATCTTGTCGAACCGGGCCCGCACCTCTTCCGGCGGTGTGGTCTGGGCCCATTCGATGGCCCGCGAAATCCCCTGCACCAGCTTACGCGAGGCATTGGTATTATCCTTGATGAATTTGTCCCGCAGTACATAGGCACCGCCGGTGAACTGGCCGAACAGATCGGTGTCGACAAAGAGCGAGCGGATGCCACCCCGTTCCAGCGCCTTGTCGCGCAGGACACCGCCCAGCGCGCTGACCTCGACCTGGCCCTGGCGCAACGCTTGCTCGCCGCTGACCGGAGGGATCGCCACCAGCGTGACCTGCCTGGCTTCACCAGCGCTGAGGCCGGACCTAGCCAGATATTCGCGCAGCACGAACTCCAAATGTGCGCCCAGCGTGTTGACCGCGACATTCCTGCCGATCAGGTCATGCGCGGTCTTGATCGGGCTGTCGTCCTTCACGAAGTAGGCGCAATAGGTGTTGGCGTCGGAGCCGTAGTAGCCGACCACCGCCTTGACCGGCGCCTTCGCCGCGATCAACTTGAGGATCGCCCCATAGAACGCGCCGCCGATGTCGATATCGCCGGTGACGACGGCCTGGATGTCCTGTGGCCCGCTGATGGTGTTACCGACCCATTTGAGCTTGAGCGGCGCGAGATAGCCGAGGTCCTCGGCCAGCTCACCTGCCCGGCCGATCCCTGGTATCGGATCTCGGTCTTCTCGAGCGGCGGCTCGGCCAATGCCGGGGCCGCGAGGCCGAGCGCCACGGCGCCCGCCAACAAAACCCGCAACGTGTTGCGGGTGGCCCGTCCCAACCCGGCGCGCCTTGCGGGAAGCAATCGAAGTATAGCGTTCATCATTGTGACTCTCGTGAGCTAATCCGGATCAAGCGGCTTGGGGGGGCGGGGGCTTGGATGTCTTGACGCGCGTCACACTGCGGCGACCGTCGACGCTGAGCGGTACATCGCCATCGATGGTGGCCCGGCGCACAACGCGGTGCTGGTCGCCATAGTCGTTGACCGCGTAACGTTGCGTGGCGCGATTGTCCCAGATCGCAACGTCGCCGGCCTCCCAGCTCCAACGAACGGTGTTTTCCGGCGCCGTGATATGCGACTGGAACAGGTCGAACAGCTTCTGGCCGTCGGATTTCGGCAGGCCAACGAAGCGCTGCACGAAATTGCCGAGCACGAGCGTGCGCTCGCCTGTCTCGGGATGGACGCGCACCACCGGATGCTCGGTCTCAAAGATCGTTCCGGTGAACACCTCGTCGAAGTGCTTCTTGTCCACCTCGATTGCCCGCGTCTTCACGGCATAATCATAGGCGTTGCTGTGAACGGCCCACAGTTCGTCGGCGAGCTTGCGCAGGGGCGCCGGCAGGTCGAGATAGGCGGCTGCCGTGTTCGACCAGACGGTGTCGCCGCCGTAGGGTGGAATCACCACGCCGCGCAGCACCGAGATTTTCGGATAGGCGTCGACGAAGGTGACATCCGTATGCCATTGGTCGGCGCGGCCACCGCCTCGCCCCGAGTCCAGCTCCAGGATCGACGACGTGCCCTTGATCGCGCCGACCGTCGGATGGGGCACCAGCTTGCCGAGTCTGATGGCAAAGCGCTCCTGTTGGGCATCGTCGAGATGTCCCTGGTCCCGGAAGAAGATGACCTTGTGTTCGAGCAGCACCTGATTGATGGCACGAATGGTCTCGTCCGAAAGGTCGCCCCACAGTTTGATGTTCCTGATCTCGGCGCCAAGCCTGGCCGCACGCTTGACGATGTCGGTGCGCGGAATGACATCATCGATGTTTGTCGTGTTGCTCATGGTCGTGCTCTCGTCACTGCGATCCCCTGGACAAAGCTCCGCCATGCGCCGGTCGCGGAAACGACGGCGGAGATAGATAAAATCATTTCAGGCTACGGGCCCTACTCGGCCGCAACGTGCTCCGGCAGACGGCCCGAGCCGGGATATCGGTCACTGCGATCGAATTGGAGCATGATGAAACGACCTCGCGTTGAAGTCCTGAATGGTACGAGCGATCGATCGTCAGTCAAATGAAACAAAACCAGCTTTGTTTTCGGCGAGAGGCAACGAACGCTTCATTAGCAATGCTGACACTGAAAGATTTGCAATGATGACTGCCTGCCCGGCTGCAAGAGCGCGCAATTTGACGCCACGCAACGCACTTCTCGTCCAAAGACGCGATAAGATCGTTACAGCCGCCGTCGTTTCTTATCGTGACGACTGGCCTGGTTTTTGATTGGCGCTCTGGTCGCAAGCTTCATGCTTGCATCCACCTCAACAACGCAAATTCATTTCATCGACATCAGCGGGACTGCAGACGTAGAGTCTCGCTTGCTACAGCTCCCAATGGACGCGGATCTCACAAATGAGCGAACGACGGCAGCTTTCCCTTAACTTCTTCATGTATCCAGATGGTCATCACGAAGCTGCCTGGCGCCACAGGAGTTCGGCAGCCAATCGCATCCTCGACGTCACCTACTATCAGGAGCTACGCGCAGCGCGCTGAAGCGCACAGGTTTGACGCGGTATTCTTCGCCGATGGTCCGGCCCTGGCGGACGATGTCTGCTACGCCCAGCGGTTTCGGCTCGAGCCGATCATCCTGCTCACCGCGATCGCATCCGCCACCCAGCGGATCGGCCTGATCGCGACCGCATCGACGACCTACACCGAGCCCTACAACCCGGCGCGGCTGTTCGCCTCGCTGGATCACATCAGTAGCGGCCGGGCCGGCTGGAACATCGTGACAACGAGCACGCCGCAGTCCGCGCATAACTTTGGCTTGCCCGAGCACCCTCCGCATCACGAACGCTATGAGCGGGCGCGGGAATATTATCACGCGGCTTTGGGACAGTTGGGAGGACGACGCGCTCGTCAACGACCCCATCTCGGGTGTTTTCGCCGACACCGGCAGGATCCACGCGATCTAATCACATCGGAAAGCATTTTCGCGTGCGAGGGCCGCTCAACATGTCAAGGACGCCGCAGGGACGACCGGTCTATGTGCAGGCCGGCTCTTCCGACGACGGACGCGCCTTTGCAGCGCGTTTCGCAGAGGCGATCTTTACCGCGCATCAGACACTGGCGAGCGCCCAGGAATTCTATGCCGACATCAAACGTCAGGCGCGCGCCTTTGGCCGCAGTCCCGATCAAATCAAGATTCTCCCCGGCATCAGTCCCTTCATCGCCAGCACGCAGATCGAGGTCGATCGGCTGCAGGACGAGTTCAACGAGCTGATCCAGCCCGAGTATTCGCTAACCCAGCTGCGCCAGATGATCGGTCTCGACCTCTCCGGGTTTGACCTCGATGGCCCCTTTCCCCGCCATCTGATCGATACCGAGGGCGCCCACGGCGTTGCCAGCCGCTTCAAGCTGGTGATCGACATCGTCGATCGCGAGAAGCCGACGATTCGTCAGCTCGTACAGCGCCTGGCCGGCGCCCGCGGCCATTGGGTGATTGCCGGACCGCCGGAAAAGATCGAGGACAACATTCAGACCTGGTTCGAGAACGGCGCAGCCGATGGTTTCAACGTCATGCCGCCCTGGCTGCCCGGTGGGTTCGACATCTTCGCCGAGCAGGTCGTGCCCATTCTGCGCAAGCGCGGCCTGTTCCGTCACGACTACACGGGCACAACGCTGCGCGATCATTACGGCGTGAGCCGGCCGGCCAGCATCTTCTCCAACGCCATTGAGGCGATCGCATAATTCGCGTGAGAACACTGGTTTGAAGATGGCACGACAGACGCCTAACGGGTTGCTTTCATTGGGTCGCTGGGCGGCTAAGGCGTAAGCGAGGGAGATTTCTCTATGCCCCTCATAGCAACCCAGGGTCTGAGCGAGGTTCACTCCCGGTGAACCAGGTTTTCACGGCTTCGGCGAATAGATCTGTCCTTCCGCGGCCGTGCCTTCCAGACAGCTTATGGTGAGTTGTCGCGCCGGGTTTAGCCGGCGGGCGATCAAGTCTCGACGGCAAGGAAGAATGACTTGGGGCCGGAAGGCGGGATCTAGATGTGCCTGGTCCGACGGGGCTACCCGTACGTTTTCCATCGCTTCCGCTTTCACATGACCCGAACCGATCGCGCTCCCGCCGATAATACGGCAGGAGTTGGATGCGGTCTTCGCTCCCTGTTCCTCGACGATTAGAGGGCTGGATGGTCGGACGGCCGACGATCGAAATCCTCTCGCTTGTCGGGCGGCAACACCCGCTCGTGGGTGGCAATACACGAGATGCAACGCCGGCGCTTGAATCCGGCGTTTGGGCGATCGTTTTTGATGATTTCCACCGTATCGATTGTGCAAAGTTGCCATTCGTTAAGCGCGGAGCTGCGCCACTTTAGAAAAGTCATTCGAGCCTGTTGCCCGGATCCGAGAACGGTCTTCCCGCATTTGGGGCAGCCTGTGCCGGAGCGTAAGTGATGTAGTCTCGCGCCGGTGTGGGACACACGAATCGAGGTCTTTTTGAACGTGCTTCTCGGCGAGCCTACTATCTTTGGTGAAGCCAATAGGTTGGCAAGCAGTAGTCGCCGACATTTAGGCCGGGGTCTCGCCGGGAGTCACATAGTCGGGCCACTTCTCGGCATTCGCCAATTGTCGACGGAAGTGAGCACGTGAGGACCAACAAATTGTCCCTAACTTGAACCTTCTCAGCGCGAACGAGCTTTCAATAGCGTCCTAACATTCGGCGGCACCGCATTTGGCTAAGCAAGCAACGCGAGGGGGAAATGGCTCTGCTGAGAGTCAGGAGCTGGTACGGCGATTAACGTTGGAGATCAGATCCCTCAACGTCTGTCTGGAGGATTTTCTTCACGTCCGAGCCGAGGCACTCGGCATTAGTGGAACACAATTGGCGATCTTGATGGCGGTGATGGACTTAGACAAGGATGGCGGTGCTCCGGCCGGAGTAGTCGCAAAACTGATGAAAGTCGACCCCTCCTTCATCACGCTACATTCGAAGGCGCTGGAGAAACTCGGATTTGTGCGGCGCAAGACCGGTATCAGGGATGCTCGGGTCGTCCAGCTCTCGCTAACGGACAAAGCCCGTAAGCGTCTTGCGGAAATCGCTGCACAACAGGAGGAACTGGATGAATTCGTTTTCGGTGAGTTTGGCATCGAGGAATCGATGAGACTGTCGAGCCGACTTGCAGGGCTCAGGAAGCGGCTGGAGAGAGCTCGCCTGCAAGCCGAACTGGATACCGGTGGGGCGTCAGACCGAGGGAGGGGCCGACGTTAGAAGGGAGGCGCTTTGGATGAGCAACGGTTGCTTGAATGCGAGGGCCGCATGCCCTCATGTGAAGCACCGCCATCATGAGGAGCACATCGGTTCCTCGTGCCGGTCGGCCAGTCCCAGCGGTGACAGGCTAAAGTTACATTTGTGGATCGGGAGCGAGTCGATTTGGACGACCAATACGCATGCGGTATGAGGCCAGAGTTCTCCGCGGAGTTCCAGATTTCTGGCGTCCCCAACCTGTTACACGCGGTCAGCCGCTAAGCCTTTGTGGATTCGCAGAGCTCTTGCAGATCGCGACGAAGTCCATCGGCCAAGCCGTCTACGAAGCTGTTTGCCATTGACCAAGATCAAAACATCAATTCTAGATTTTCTATCCTCTCAAGTCTGAACGGAGGCTAAAGGTCTCATGCGCAACCTTCCCTTTATCTGTGTGTTTGCACTTTCCATCCTAATCGGCTTTGAATCGCCATTGACCGCCGCTCCGCGAGGTCGTTCTTTCATGCCACCGGCTCGGCAGGACGTTTATTGCCTTCAGGGACGTATCTGGGGATATCCAGGCAATTGCCAGTTCTCGACCTATGCCTCTGGTACCCTAGCCTATTGCGGGATGAATCCGATCTATGCATTCCAGCTAGAAGGAGGGCACCTGCACTGATGCGTGATCGCCAACTGTGGTCGAAACATCAGTCTTTGCTCCTATAGATCGACCTCCCGTGCTGGTTAAGCGTTGGGCTTCCGCCTGGGTGGACGTCCTCGCTCGAGTACGCTCGCGCCCTCAGTTGCCTCGGGACGCCAAGTACAACGATCGGAACGGGATGGCTCATCGGCCTCACGCGCAATTGGGCAATCTTGTCGCACCGGCACCGGCCTCAATCCTCGACCAAATCCGACCGCCGGTTTCGGGGCATCCTGTTGCCGCAAGCACTGCCAGGCTCTCGGAGGCGCCATGAACCACATGATTGTCATGCCGGACGCCGACATGGACCACGCGGTTGATGATCTGAAAAAGCTGGCGCCTAAGATCCGCGCCCTGAACGTCGGTCCTGGCACTTGTCCCGATGCCGAAATGGGGTCACTAGCAACAAAGCCAGCTCGATAAGGTCCGAGGCTACATCGACGAGGACGTACAAGAAGGTATCAAAGCTGATCGTCGACGGACGCAAACTTCGGCGTCAAGGCTATGAAGGGGGATATTTCATCGGTGGAAGTCGATTTGATCGCCTGACTACCGACATGACACTTTGCTGCGAAGAGATTGATCTTCGGTCCCGCCCTCGCTCCCCTTGATGCCTCGGACGCCGACGCGGTGAGCGTCGAAGCCGCTCGCGAGGTCGAGCGGTTTCTCGAGCATCGCGATGGCCACAAGGAAACCCCTCTTATTTCTTTGCCAGGCTCTGCCCGCGAGATTGGAGTGGGTTCGATCCATCTAAAGGACGAAGGCCAACGTCTCGGGCTTGGGAGTTTCAAAGCCTTAGGCGGTTCCTATGCAGTGATTCGCCTGGTGCTCGAGGAAGCAACTCGGCAGCTCGGTCGCCATGTTGACGCGTCCGAGCTGCACACAGCTGAAGTAAAGACCGTGGCAAGACGTATGACGGTCTCTTGCGCCACGGATGGCAACCATGGCAGATCAGTTGCCCAGGGTGCCCAGCTCGTTGGCGCAAAATGCGTCATCTTCGTTCATTCAGGCGTGAGCAACGAGCGCATCGCCGCCATCGCCCGCTTTGGCGCGCAGATGATCCGTGTCGACGGCAACTATGACGATTCTGTCGTCCAAGCATCGCGAGTTGCGGCACAAGAAGGTTGGATCACAGTGTCTGACACGTCCTGGCCCGGCTATGAGCGGATCCCACGTTTTGTAATGCAGGGATATACCGCACTTGTGAGCGAAGCACTACGCCACTTGGCGGAGCCGCCGACGCACGTCTTCCTCCAGGCAGGCGTCGGTGGCATCGCCGCAGCCGTTGCTGGACATCTATCAATTCTGTTGGGCGACAACCGCCCCTTCTTCACAGTTGTCGATCCCTCGCGGGCAGCATGCCTCTTCGGAAGCGCGCGCGCCGGTCATCCTGTCAAGGTAGATCATGGGCAACCGACCGTGATGGCGATGCTCGAATGCTACGCGCCTTCGCTCGTCGCTCATCCTTTCGCGCACGGCGGATGCTTTTATGACTGTCGACGACGAGGACGCAATCAGCGTGATGAAACGACTGGCAAATCCGAAGGATGGCGATCCCGCTGTCGTTGCAGGCGAGAGTGGTGGTGTTGGCCTCGCAGCATTACTGAAGGCTGCTTCTGACCTGACCTTGCGTGGCAAGGTCGGTCTTGGACCCAATGCACGGGTCTTTCTGATCAACACCGAGGGCGCGACAGATCCTCTCCTGTACGACCAGCTCATCGGTGCGACGCCAGCGCAAGTGACCTCGAAGAATATTAAACCGGTCAACTGATGGGGCGAGCTCGTGAGCCTTTCGTAAGCCCGTCCCATCCGTACGCCTTGGCACACTGGCCAGCGTTCCGCCCTTACAGAAGGCTCATCGCTGCGCAGAGGCCGGCCTCTGCGCGGCGCAGGGGTTCATGTCCCTTCGAGCTGGGCACGCGAATTGGCTCACTCACAATGAGGGGTTTGAGATGCGCCGGTTCTCTCTGACTTGTCGGTCGGACTCAAACCCGGCACTACAAACTTCATCGCGGGTCAATCGGGCGCCGGCAAATCGACGCTCACGCAAACCTCGCAGAAGTCGGATGCGAGCGACAGCGGCTCAGTGCGCGTTGCTGCCGAGGATCTAACCGCGAGCTGCCCGCAGCATCACGTTTCGCACGTTGACCAGGTAAGCCGTGTAACGGCAACTTGAGGCGTGGGCCGATCTCTGCAAAACCGGCCTTCAGGTATAATGCTGAGTTGGGGCTACGGCTCCACATTGGTTGCCTCGGCGCCCCTACTTCGAGCTGGCCCCAGCCTTTTACCGTCCCTAGGCCCACCGCAGCCTCAATGAGACGCATCGCGACCCCAGACGATCGCTGATCCGGCACCACGTAGAGTTCGGTGATAATACCGTAGGTTCCGCCCGCAAAAAGGGCGGCGCTTTCCGACAACATAATGAGGCCGACCGGGCGTGACTCCGTGAAGGCCAAAAACCCATGGACGCGCTCTTTCATGGCCAAGAGGTCGACAACGAGCTGGGTATCTGGTCCGCCCTGCTTTTGTCCGCCCTCAAGTTCGGCAAGTAGGGCGGCAACCATGTGAGTCACCGTTGTAGCGTCGCCGTTAGAGACTTCACGCGTGGTCACCATGTCACATCCTCTTTCAAGTTTTACCAATGTACGACCTGGTCCAGCGGCGGCATCGGGGCACGAGCCGGCCGCAGCACCCGATCCAAAACAGATATGCCGCAGGGTTGAAGGTCAGATGACGTTTAGTTCACACCGCGGTGATAGCGTCTTTGTGTCGCTCCTAGCTAAGCTAAAACTATCTGGGAAACTCGTAAGATAACTTGCCGAACATCGTGATGATCGCACGGAGCAGTCTCTTCTTCTTTGGACTTGCGTGTCGCCCAACATCGGGCGGATCGTGTTCATGCGCGGACGTTACAGGAGCGAGGCTAACCGCTTGCGAACAGGCTCACGGATTAGGGTCCACTCTCCCCCCTCGTAGAAAGCTCGAACGGCAGGCCGACCAGCAATTTGCCGGATCCAGTCTCGATCAATCACATTTGACGGTCGCATGACGGTGGTTGCGCGCGTGGCGGAAAAAACGCTCATCCGTCCGCGGCAATAATTGAATTACTCACCTTGTCGAAGCTGTTGTTGGGGATCATGAGCGTCCGTACCGCCGTCATTGCTGGCATCTATGCTCTCAGAGAATCGTGGAGCACGCGAGTCCATGGCACACTGTTTTCGGTAGTGTTTAGATAATCAGTTTTTCTAATTTCTCATCGGACGCGCCATTTGTTGCCGCGCCGATGAAGAACATCACGGACGCCCGACGAACGCGTGCAACTTAATAGTTGAGCTCGCGATTGAGGCCGGCTTCTCTCGTGTTCTTCGAATAGACAACGTCCCGTCCTGATGAGCCGGGTTCACCGCCTGCCATCGCATAGCCGTTAAATGCTTTGAGAGCATCGTCGGGCCGTATCGCGCGAGACGTTTCTATCGTTCACTTGGATCACTTTACGATCTGTTTGTTGAAAGACTGTTCTATGCTTGCGGACACGCGTTACTCCGCGAGAATGTCGCGGCATTCAGCAGAAGATCGCTCAGGCATAAGCGGTAGGCTTCTGCCATTCCAAAATCAGGAAGTGCTGCACGAGGACGATTCGTAGCGGCTATGCGCGCCTACCACTCCTGTCGGCGCGTAAACGGCATGGATGAGGCAGACGTCTGAAGTGACTTACGTCACTTTCCTACATTCCTATGACGGGAGCTTGCCGGCTCAGGCGCGATTCCGCCTTCATCATTGCACCGGCTAGCATGAAGGACGGCTTAGTTGGTTCGGGACCATATCCAATCTGCGGCATCGTGACATTCCGCCATCAAGGCGTATCGGCATTCCTCTGCAGCGGCGCCGTCGGAACGATGTGAACGACGTGATAGCCATTGCCGTGCAGGTACCGTAGGAAGGCGGGCTTCATCGCGGGCGGTATGTGCCTTACCGTCGTGAAGCACAATGATCCCCCTGCCCGCGGCATTCAGCCGGCTGGTGATGAGCTTCAGCTCCTGGTCTGGCGTCAGTTCCTCCCAGTCGCTGGCCCACAGGTCCGCTCCAAACACGACGATGCCCCGAGACTGGAGCAGATCGAGCGTCTTAGGCGTTGAACCAAAATAGGGGAAGCGGAAGAACGGCGTCGTGGGGGCAGTTGTCGATATGCCATGGAGCGCCATTTCGTCGGCCGCAATCCCGCGGTCGATCTCCTCCTTCACCTTTTCGACGCTGATCTTTGACGCCATCGAATGCGACCATGTCTGGTGCGCGATAGTGTGACCTTGCGTGGCCGCGCGCCGCAAGCTCGGGAAATTGAGCTGACGACTTGCCGACGAGGAAAAACGTGGCTTGCACACACTCCTGGGCGAGCGCCGCCAGCACCTCTTCCGTGTACGGCGGCCTGGGCCCGTCGTCGAAGGTCAGCACAACCTCGTGGTCGACCAAGGGGAGGGTTTGGGGAAAGCTCTTCGGTCCGACCCGCGGATAAGTGTTGGTGTCAACGGTGAGCACGCGCGAGGTCCCAAGCGCGTCCTCACGCGGTAGTCGGCCGCAGCGGCAACTGTAATGCCGGCAAGCACCGCCGTCACGACGTTCGCAAGAAGCAGGATCCGTCCGTGCAGACATCTGCCATCAAGGCCTTCCCCGGACGGGTGTCCGGTTGCGGTTTTGAACAAGATAGTCCTCCCGTTCTACGTGGGTTATGTTAGCCTTGCCGGTGGTGTCAGCCGCCTCGTTTCCATTCCGGACTAGCTGACCCGTGGCAGTCGACCAGCGCTCCGATCGGACTACTTCGCTCCCGAGCGCATCAGGTTGTCTTGCAGCCAGATCATTTGCTGCTCCGTCGAATGGGACGGGTTTAGCTGCGCAATTGTACTTTGCCGGCCGCCACAAACGTCGGCTCGTGCAATGGTTACGTTCGTCCCTACATATTAGCCATGTGGCGATATTGATTGATGCAATGTCGCGGGCACTGACGCGTGAATTCCGCGTTCTAATGCGTTTTCCGACGGATTTCGGATAGTCGGCATGCGCCGACGGCGCTCGCCCCTTTTTTCGCGAAGCCGCCAATGCCGCGGGACGCCCCCGATGCCGATGTATCCTTCACCGCAGCGAGACCATTTGGATTCAACATTCCATATGCACGATCTCGATCGGCTCCCCGTCATCCGATGCCGCCGCTAAGCGAAGGCAAAGACGAGCAGGCTCGAGCAGAGCGGCGCGAGGCCGGCGGCGGTCAGCGCCAGGAAGCTAGCAGAAACAAGGTCATGATTGCGCATGAGTTACCCTCGATTGCACAGCAGAAGAGAGAGCAGCCGTCGCTGCGATGCGCGTTAGGCCGGTCAACACACAAATTGATATTCAAAACCGGCGCACTGTTACTGCCGTTATTTCGAGGGAATGCATTTTTCCAACGTGATTGCGGCTCACTCCGCCGTCCTGCGGCGGAGATAACGAAAGGACGCCTGGCTTTTGCACGCCGCGATCGGGAGTCAACTTTTGGGTCAACGCGGGCGAGGCAGGCGTCGCCAAAATGGCCATAAACACAGCCATCTTGCGAACTCGACGGGATAGCTCGCCAGAATCTTCACGGCTCTGACCTGGAAATTTCATTGGAGGGACTACCTCCACATGGTCGGTCTTTCGGAGAGGGCTTCGCGCCCGATTTGCTTGAGGCGGTCCGGCGTCGTCTCACCTCTGATAGGCGTCCAGAATCTTCGAGGCGACGTAGGTGCGGGCACCGGTATCGTACGGGGAAAGGCTCTCGCAGACCTCGTCCAGGATCGCGCGCAGAAGCGCGGTGGTAACGGCGTCCAACAATTGAAGATCTCCGCCATCCCTAGTGAGGAAGATAATGCACATTTCGCGTTGCGCGATTCAAGTGTGTTTGATCGAAAGAAATCTGCGACTCCAGCGCCTCGCCGCAGAGCGTCCTCTAGCTTCCCCTGACGCCTAAATTCTGCGTTCGACCGGCTTATTTCGATCAAGTTCAACGTATCGATGGCGCGCTCGTGCTGGCCGACAAATCGCGGCGACCCGCGATCGCCAGGTCGCCTGGTATTAGCGTTTCTTACGCGACGTACCCCTTGGGAGGCTAACTCCCTGACCGCAGCAAAGACAGGAATTCACAATTCCACACGTACGATCTCAATCGCTTCGCGGGAGACCGGGGGAGAAGTAGCCTCCGCCTAGGCTTCTGAATCCACGCTTCGATAAAATCCCGTCAGCATTAATCGTCGCCCGAGCCTTGTTGGACCGTTATGGCCCAACCGGGCTCGCTTGATTCCAAACTCCAGCAGGCGGCGCCCGAGTCCGAGACCAGCGACGTCAGGCAAGATAAATATCAAGTTACTTCACCAGGCTCGGCTCGACAAATCTAACCACAACACTGTCGCGCAGACACACCGTCAATCGTCCCTTCGCGATGAGTTCTTCGTAGAAGGCCGGTGTACGCTTACCGGATCCAATTCTCGATTTAATTCCGAGAAAGGACGCCCCTGCAAGCCGACGATTGATGTTTTGGTGATGTACTAAATCTTCTCCGCGCCTTCGGAGCGCGCGGCGGAAGCGGGCTCCAGGCTTTAGCAGTTGAGCGCGCCGAACAATGCTTTGCACGGCGGGATCAAGTTTGGCGACGAAAGCGCCAATGCGGAACACACGAGCTGCCGTCACGTGAATAGCGGATACTGCCGCAACACACGAAAGCTTCGTACTCTTCGATCCAATGCGGAATTCAAGCGTCCCCCCTCTCAGATTGGCAGAATTCGGCTCAGAGGATCGGTATATGTGTGGCAATGTGATGCCTTAGTCGCCGGAGAAGTGAGCGAGGGCGTCGTATTGGCGCATGCTTTCGCCATCGGGGAGAATCCTGAAATTTTCACTAATGGGTTGCCCGGAGTTGGACCGTTTGTTCCTCCGAGCCTGCTGGTCAATGACTTACTTAAGCTGTTCTTAGTTCGCTATGACTGCACCGATCCAGGCTCTGGCGGCGGCTTGCACGCCAAATCGGTGATCAAATACCACGCTCCCCTGCCGATTGGAGCCTCAGTAACGATCACTGGTACGCACGCCGCCAAGTTCGTGCGCCGCGGGCGCCGCTTCCGGTCGGTGCGAAGCAGTATCAAATCCGGATCCAAGCTGATTGCGGAGATGCTCCCGACTGAGACGGTCGGGTATACGGACACAACGGCTCCGATTTCGGCGCGGTTCCGGAAAGCTGGTCTGACGCCCTGCCTCTGGTCTCAGCCGAGCTTCCGCAGTCGAGTGTCTTTGCAGTTCCCAACGAGCCGCTCAAGCAAGGAATGGTGCTCGGGCCGGTGACGCGATGGGTGGGATTGGAGCAAAGCGTAATCTTCTCAGGATATCCATTATCCTGCAGGATCCGCCGAACTTGCGGCAAGGCCTGCATACAAGCTATGAAATTGCACGACGCGCAGGCTTTCCCGTGCCAGTGGTTCAGGGCTTGCTATCCGCGGGCCAACTCAGCTCGCTTCTGCTGCGCCACTTCGGCCTCAAAATGTTCGACGGAGCCGAGCTCGCCCTGAAGTTCATCTCGCCGTTATTGATCGGCTCACGGCTAACCTCTCATGCGACAGTCGTCGAGGGGAGGACTGACGATGATTGGCTGCTTCAATTGGCGGCGCGAGACGGATCAAAGACAGTCAAGACAGTTGGGTACGCCAAGGTACCCAAATGACTTGGGCAGGTTCAGCCGGTGAGCGGCGAGTTTCGACCTGCGGTGGCGCCGCCGCGGTGAAGGCCACCACTTATCTTGCGGTCTTGGTAAGGCAGAATCATCGCCAAGGACGCGCGCACTTTGCTATCTGTTCATCAACAAGGCATCCGAACAGGAGATGAGCTTCGCGCACCGCGCATTGTTCGCAAGACCGCGCGCGAATTTTTCCTCCGAAGGGCCGAGCTGATCGAAAAGCGCGACCATCTCGTACGCTCGAAAGGGAAAGCCTCGACATAGGACAATGAGGAATCGCCGGTCCCGAAGTCGTCGAGAGCGATCAGAATGCCGAGGCTCTGAGGCTCTCGAGCGATCGCACCCTCTTCCGGCGCACGGCACGGCTTCCATCCGGACGCCTCCGGTGACTCCTCAGCGCTAAGATCGGAGTCGCGTGCTCGATCTGCCTGCTGCGGTATTCGCTCCTTCGCTCCGGCTGAGGTGGGGCGTTTTGTGTTTGGGCGTGGTGTGGCTGGGGCGATGTTTGCTCCGGCCGAACTTGGGCCGATAGTCGGCTTTGCTGAGCAGAGGCAGCGACAGAGCATGAAACTAGAGATCAGGAGCAGGAAGGAAGCCCTATCTGATCGATGCATCATCTCACGTCGCGAGTTTGCTCTCTAGTCTAAGCTCGTGCCCGACTTTGTTCTTGTGATAAAGAATTCTTTTTGACCGTCAGTATTGGTGATGCAGCGTCTCGCGAGGCAAACTTGGTCGCGCGAGCTCATGCGGCTCGGACCGCCAATCGAGGGCTGAATGTCGGTAGCTCCGCTGGAACGATAGCTTGCCCAAGCCACCCTCGGCGGCTTTGGGGCGCGGCATGCCTTGGGTACCATCCAAGAAGGATCTCACGTGATGCACATTGCCCGGTATATGTATTCCTGGAATTCCAGGTTGAACAGCATTATGGACATCACCATCGAGCGTATGCTGGTCGCCTTATCCGACGACAACGTCGCGGCACACGCGGCCAGCGACAAGGCAACGGGGGTCGCTGATGAGCAACATCGCGCCTGAGCTCCTCACCCGTCGCCTAGATACGTCGATCACAGCTGATCAGAGCGCCAGCAATCTGGAAAGCAAGCGCCGTCAATATAGACTTGCCGATCGGGCGCGGAGCTCGGCTGGAGCGATGTCGCCATCATCGAGGACGATCTTGGCCGCTCTGGCGGTGGCGTTACGCGGCCCGGCTTCGAGAAGCTGCTGGCTGCCATTCCGGACGGGCGCGCCGGCGCCGTTGTCCCGATCGAGGCGTGGCGCCGCCCTAGGCTGGGTGAGCATGACCGACGGTAAGGCTTAAGAGCATTGGGAGCAGGAACGGATAGCACGCATGGCGCATCGGCAGAGTCACTTCACGATCATATCTTCACGGGAGGCTGGAACACAAATGCCACAGCACCTTTCGATCTGCGCGGGGCTAAGGAACCTTGAGCGACCGAATCGAATTGCAGCACGGAAAACCAACGAGCCAGCAGCGTCCTCGGCCTCATGAAGGCTGGTTTTCCGTTGCGGGCAGATCCATCAGACCAAATGGAGATAGAGAGGTACGATCGCGATATCGGATGCAGTCGAGCAAACCTGGTTCTTGAGCACCCGGCCGCAGCACGCTTATTGTTCCTATAAGCAGTGAAGTCGATGATTGTCGCCGACCTCTCTGTGGTTTGATACTTCGATACCATCCTGAACCTACTCAGCTAATACCCTTGTCCCCTTCACGTTCGCTGCCGCAATTACTCTGCCGTGTCTTGAGCCGAGTGCAGCAAGCAAAGCCAGGTGTGGTCGGCCTCCCGCCGCGCCCTGAAGCGGCAAACGCATTTCTTGGAGCACGAGAGCCGTTCGCCAGGAATAATGGCGGATCAGCCCGAACTTTCCGCCGCACATCGCGCAGCACCTTGACTGGAGCTGTTGCGCATTGTCGCCTCCTGTCGGCGTTACGTGGACACCTCTGGCATTTTTCTGTGGCCGTAGCACCACGCCCGCACGCAGAGTGGGGCGGTGCCAAGTTTCGCAACCTGTACATCGCGCGCAAGTTTGAGACTGAAGTGCGCGCCGGCCTCCATCTGAGTGCATCGGCTACATTGGCGAATGTAACAATTGTCTAATCTCCATTAATGCAATGAGTCGCTCACTGGCCACGAAATGCTGCGTTATCGCAACGTTGTTCGATGGTTTTCAGCTGGCGTGGCCCAAAAACAAAGCGCGTAGCACCACTCCAGAGCTTGTAAGCGCCGAGGCCCTCCCTTTGCAGGGTCAAAGACGGAGCCTGACTTCCTCCTCGGTTTTTTGGGCAGGCATGATCACTGCGGCTTAATGAGACGCAGAGTTGTGGCTGCCTGGCCAAACTGAGGGGCGTGGGTTCCGCAGAGAAGGTGGCAAGCACTTCAGGTCAGCGCGGCGGCCGCATCCCTGATCCTACCGTAGATTTCGTCAAGGTCTGCCGGTGTGACACAATAGGGAGGCATAACGTAGATCGTGTTCCCGAGCGGTTCGCAGCAGCAGATTTCGCTCTTTAAAGAAGGCCTGAAGTTTCGGACCGAGTTCGGCCAGATAGCCTGCATCGCTCGCTTTCAGATCGAGTGCTGCGATGGTGCGAGTCCGACGGACGTTTTCGAAGCGCGGATCGCCGCGGAGTACCTCAACCGCCTCTTCTTGCATCGTGCCGACCGACGCCACGCGCTGGTGAGTTTCCGGATCGTGCCAGACATCCAGGTTGGCCTTTGCGGCGGCGCAGGCTACGGGGTTCGCTGTATAAGAACTCGAATGAAAGGATGTCCGTGTACAATACTTTGAATAATGCGCGTCGAAAATATCCGCCCGGCACAGTGTCATCGCGAGCGGAAGCGTCCCTCCCGTGAGGCCTTTGGAGTAGCAGGCGACATCGGGAATGACATTGGCCTGCTCGCAGGCGAATAAGCTTCCAGTGCGGCCCCAGCCCGTCATGACCTCGTCGGCAATGAAGAGGACGTCAGAGGCCTCGCAGATCCGCTTCATCTCTCTTAGCACCCACGCCGGGTACATCAGCATCCCGCCTGCCCCCAAGATCAGGGGCTCCACAATAAAAGCGGCGGGCATTTCGTTTCGACAAGCCGACTCCAGCGCATGCAGTGTCGCCTGCTCACGACCGCTCGCAGGAAACGGGATTGAGGTCACGTCGAACAGGAGCGGCGCGAACGGCGCGTTGAACACCGCTCGGGCACCGACGCACCAATTGTATCCCCGTGGTAGGAATGTTGCATCACGACAATGCGTCTTCGTTGTTTGCCTATGTTGTGCCAGTAGCCGATTGCCATTTTTAGCGCCACTTCCACGCTGGCCGAGCCACTGTCCGAGAAGAAGACATGCTCGAGGCCATCGGGTGTGAGCTTCAAGAGTTGCGCAGCAAGCTCCTCCGCCAGTTCGTGGGTGTGGCCTGCGAAGATGATCTGGTTGAGCTTGCCTGCCTGTTCCTGGTTGGCGCTCACGATATGTGGATGGCAGTGGCCGTGGGTCACCACCCACCAGGATGATATAGCATCGATAATTCGGCGATGTCAGCGGTGTGGAGATAAGCGCCATCTCCCCGCACAACTTTTGTCATCTCCTCTTGGAGCGCATGTTGTGTGAACGGGTGCCAGATCGGCGACTTCGGCTTCGTCGTCATTGCTTGAATTGATCGGCATGGAAAGCGGTTTTGAATGCGGCCTGCAGCGTGTCTGCCGCCAGGGGAGACAGCCAGGGCAATCGCCCTAGCCAACGCGCCCGCCCAATCTCGCGAATTGCGATCTGGGTCTCAGGATTGGGTTCCCCAATGAAGGCTATCCCAAGAATGGGGATCTGGCGTTTTCGCAGAGCCTCTATCGACAGCAACGAATGATTAATGGTGCCAAGTGCCGTGCTCGTGCAAAGCACGATTGGAAGTCGCCATCGCTCGAACACATCAATGTAGAGTGTATCCCCCCTGAGCGGCACCATCAGGCCGCCAGCGCCCTCAATCACCAACGGTCGCTCCCCGGCGTCTGGCACATTGAGCGAATCTGGCTCAATGCAAACTCCGTCAATTTCAGCGGACTGACGGGGCGAAACGGGAGTGCGAAGTCGGTAAAGCTCCGGCATGATGCGATCGGGCGAGAGACCGCCGAGCCGCGCGACAAGTTCGGCATCAGTCTCTCCTTCGAGACCGGCCTGAATCGGCTTCCAATAGTTGGCACCAAGGAGATCGGCGAGCCCCGCGGAAAACACCGTTTTTCCGATTCCGGTGTCTGTGCCTGTCACCACGATCCGCTGACTCATCGAGCTTCACCTCTCGTCTCTTCAATAAACGCGCCGAGCCCTGAACGCACCTTGTCCGCTCCGACCTTGGTCCCGGAAGTCTTCATCTTTGCGCCCTATGTTGCCCGGATTCTGAGCCGAATTTCCGCAATGCTGGGCAGGTCGTTGCCGAATTCCGCACCTAATCAGGAGATTGCAAAGCTTTCATCTCACAAGCCTCGAGGCCTCTGGGTCTGCCTGAGCAAAGCACGAGAGGCGTCTAGTTCTGGAGCCCCTTCACTGCCTACTGCCACGCCGGCCTGAATCGGTTCGCAGCAGGATTGCACCGAAGAGATGGGTGAGCCCGGCCGCAAAAACGTCTATCTCATCCGGTACTCTGCATCGGTCACCACGAACCTGTTGCTCGAGCTCCATCTCTTGTCTCCTCGAACATAGCATCGAGCATTGCACGCACGTCATCCTCCGCAAGCGTCAGTGAAATTCGCAGACGAGCCGTGCCCGCCGGCACAGTCGGCGACCGGATTGCGCGAATATCGAAACCGCGCGCCTGCAGTCTCGATGCGAGCCGCATCGCACGCGCGTTGTCGCCCAGGATATAGCGCACGATCTGCAACTCCGAGGAACTTCACCCACTGGGGCGCGCCAATCTCTCGATGCGTGAACGCGATCAGCTTGGCCAGCCGCTGCTGTCGCTCTGGTTCCTCCCGCAGGATGAAGACAACGACAGGTCGGCCAAATCGCGGACCTTGCTCTCCGCCTCTTGGACCTTGTTCTCGCCGAACTCGCAAAGGCCGAGTTCGGATGCGATACGGATAATCGCGGCGGGTACGGTCTTGCTGACAGGCAAAACACGAAGTTCTGAACGCCTGCGGCGAGCCCGCATACAAGCCCGATTTATGCGCAGCTCAAGCTCATCAAGATTGGAGCGCAATAACGAGCGCGGATCGTCCGTGAATCGGGCGCCATTCATCTGCGACATCGCGAATTCCTCGCTTCCACGTCCATGGTGTTTGACATGGCAAAGGCCAATGATTTCGGTAGCACATAACGCAGAGCCGAGTCCGGCTAGTTCGTCAGAACCTCTCACATCGACGCATAAGGCAGGCCGTATCCCCCTCATAGGGACGATCCTAATCCCAGACAAGGTGCTCCGGATCTCGCGATCCGCCATCGCCCAACTCGCCGCTCTGGCTCAGGGAGGACAGCACGGAAAGTTCTGTGCTGCTCGGGAGAGACAATTCACGCCCCTCCACTCACGAGTAAGGTTCATATTCGTTCAAAATCGGGGCAGTTCTGGTCTGACGACGCTGAGCGGCTTGTACTTTGCGCACCCAGCCCTTCATCGCTAAATCCATGTCCGACCCACATCCAGATGCTAAGGTTTGCGCTGCGTCGGCGGAACAAGGGTCGCGGAGTGCCCGACGCTCAAATCCCGGACCTGCACCGTCTCAAATCGCTGGGTTGGGCCCACGGCCTGAACAGGTGAATCGGTCGGCCGATCCGTGGATTATGACGAGAAGATAGGTTTATCGATTTGGTTCTGAATTGCGCTACGGAGTTGGTAGTCCCAGTAGGACGTTGTCAATCAGTCGGGTCGAACCAACGTAGGCTGCGACACAGAGCGCCGCCGGAAACCGCAGGGGACTCTCGGCGCGCTTGAGCGTATCACCGTCGACAAGTTCAAGATATTGCAGCCGATCAACTGTCTCAAGTTGCCGCTCGGCGATCGCAATCAGCTTCTCCACCTCGCGCACTCCTGCGCGGAATTCTTCCGCCGCGGCGAACAGTCCACGACTGATGGCAACGGCTCGCCGACGTTCTTCCTTGCTGAGATACCGATTGCGGCTGCTCATCGCGAGCCCGTCCGGTTCCCGAACGGTTGGCACGGTGACGATCTTGATGGGAAGATTGAGATCTGTCGCCATGCGACGCACGACCGCGCATTGCTGAAAATCCTTTTGCCCGAAAAACACGACGGCCGGATGCACCATGTTGAACAGCTTGCACACGACGGTCGCCACGCCCCGAAAATGCCCAAGCCTGAAAGCCCCGCAGAGTGGTTTCGCCAGTTCGCCCGGCTCGACGAAGGTCTCGAATTGAGCCGGATAGACTTCCTGTGCACCCGGCGCGAACACAATCTCAACACCGGCATCGCGGCACAATTTTTCATCGCGCACGAAATCGCGAGGATAGCTGCTGAGATCCTCGTTTGGTCCGAACTGAGCCGGATTGACGAAAATGCTAACGACGGTGACATCGCATTGCGCTCGGCTCGCCTCGACCAGGGCCAGATGGCCATCGTGCAAATACCCCATTGTAGGTACTAACCCGACGCGTTTGCCCGCGCTGCAAGCCTTCGCTAGCTCACGACGAAGCTCAGCGACCGTGGTAATCGTCTGCATCGTTGCACCTTACATCAGGTTGGGTTGGGAGGAGCCCAGGTTGCGATAATGTCACTCAGGCTTTCAGGAAGCCTATAGCACTCCTGCGGCGCCGGGAACGCACCGGTGCGGACATCGGCAGCCCAGCGCGAGAGCGCCTCTTGTAACATCTGAAAACCATCTGCATAGGCGCGAACGAATTTGGGCCGATGACCTATGGTTAGCCCCAGCACGTCATGGAATACGAGCACTTGGCCCGAGCAGTCGGGACCCGCGCCGATTCCGATGGTTGGTATCGATAGCGATTCGGTCGCTCGCTGGGCTAGCTCGGCCGGAATGCCTTCAAGCACCAACGCGAAGCATCCGGCCTCCTGCAGACGGTGAGCGTCATCGAGCAGCTGTAAAGCGTCATCGGCGTTCCGGCCCTGCACCTTGAATCCGCCCATGACATTGACGCTTTGCGGGGTGAGGCCGAGATGGCCCATGACAGGAATTTCGCAATCGACCAAGGCACGCACCATTTCCACGCGCTTGGCCCCGCCCTCGAGTTTCACGGCATCTGCGCCTCGCTGCAGGAACCCTCCAGCGTTACGTATCGTCTCCTCCTGACCAAGGTGAAAGCTAAGAAACGGCAGATCGGCCACCAGCAGGGCACGGGGCCTTGTGCGTGCAACAGCCTCCAGATGATGGTTCATCATTGCCATGCTGACCGGCAACGTGTTGTCGAATCCGAGACAGACATTGCCAACACTGTCGCCCACAAGAATGATGTCGACGATGGGGTCGGCGATGCCTGCCGTAACCGCATCATAGGCGGTGGTCATGGCGACACGCCGCCGCTCCTGCCTCCACTGCTGCAAGATTGGAATTGTGACCCGCTCAACTGACACTTCCGAAGCGTGGCTCATTTTGATACGTTCCATCAACTAGCCGAACGGCAATCCGATGTTGCGAGCGACGCGGCTGAGTATTACGCGCATCCTGGGACCATGCTTTCGTATGGAGGACAAGAGAAAACTGTCAACCGTGAAAGGAAGAAAGAAACATATGTCTCCGAGGTCGCGACCGAGTGCACAAACATTCCAATGGTCGCGCGACCAACAAGCAAGAACTTCCAAAATCCAAATTGTCATGTGGAAGCACCTTGAGTCACACCGCGCCTCAAGGCGCGCTGGGGCGGTCGGAGCCATTCCAGATGAGAGCGCACGGGACGACGCAGGGTGCGCGGATCTAGTCGTGCCGAAGCGCTGCGATTAGCTTATGGTCTTCCAGTGGCGGAAAGGTGAAGCGGTGGTCAGTCGGGGGCCGGGTCAGTGGTCCCGCCGACTCACGTGATGCTGTCGACACCGCCTTGACGCTTCACCAGGAGTCCGTCCGTTTCCGCGGTTGTTGGCTCACGCCATTGCACGCTGCCCGCGGCACAGATGATCTCTTGGTCGAGCCGCATCAACGCTTGGGGAGCGATGTCGACGATGTCAGAGCGCAGGGTGCTTGGCCTGCTTGGTTGCCGCCACCCTGCAAAGCAGGTCGAGGTCCGACCAACCCGCAAATGAATGACCCGCGATCGCGTTCTTCTTCACGTAGCCGAGGCCATTCTCCATCTTGCTCTACGTGCGCGCCCGATACGCAGCGCGGGCGCGAGGACGGAAGCCCCAATGCTTCGCGAACGCAATGAGCTTGTCGTTAAATTGAACCGACCGGCTCACTGCGTCATGGCGCACCACGAGCGCGCGTGGGTTACCGCACAAAAACGCCACCCATTCGTCACCGCTGGCATCTACCGGATGTTGTAGTAGACGTGCGATCTGCATGGCACCCGCGACTAATGCACGCGGAGACTTCTTCTGGCTAGTGATTTTATTGCATTTGTCGGCGCCTGATAATGGTCTGGTGCTGCAGGTCGGCTGCGGCGCGCAAGCGATGACATCGATTGTGCAAGAACCGACACATCTGCGGCCGGCGCTGTTCGCATGGCCGCTCAAGGGTCGTCGAACATTCTGAGGCTCTTGCCTATACTGAGATAGATCGGGACTTAGCGGCATGTCGCGGATATTTCACAGGACCGTGCAGTGTCGTGCTTGGCGTATTCGAAGCTTCGACGGATTGCTGAATTTCCTTCAGTGCGGACTAGGGCTTGCAACATACTATGCCCCACCAACCCTAACCCTGCTGCAGCAAAAGCAACGGCCCGATGAACCTGCGGCCGATCAAACCGCCTCCTCACCGCTCCGCCGATCGGTTGACCGCCGCCAACCATATTCACACTTGCTGGGAATCGGCCGCTCGCGTGCAGGCCGCACGAGGAAACTCCATACGCTGAGCGATCCCTTTGCCGGCCGGTCGTCCTGCATCTGGCGGCAGGCCAGGATGCCGATATCGCAGCGGCTCCCGATGTCCTGGCGCTCGCGCCACCTATGAGTGCGCTCCTCGCCGACAAAGGGTATGACGGCGACAAGCTTCGCGGCGAAATCATTCGTCGCGGCGCGAAACCCGTAATCCCCAATAAATCCAACCGTGTTGCCATCCAGCGCTTCAACAAACGCGCCTACAAAGGCCGAAACGTCTCGAACACTGCTTTTGCAGGCTCAAGGACTTCCGGCGCATCGCCCCGCGGTGCACCGGAATTTCTTGGCCGCTGCGCATCTTGCCGCTCTCGTCGCATATTGGCTCAATTGAATCTGGATCCTAGTCTTCTTGGGCGCGGCGGCCCCTTGAATTTCTTCTGGGTCCGGAATTTGACGGCGGCCAGCCCAGGCGGAGCCCTTCAGTCGTCACCGCCAGGCTCGAGTGCATCAGGATGCCGCAAACCGTGTGCGAGCTCAGGCAGCCCGCCTTGTCCCCGGCCGCTGTTTATGCTCTTCGTGATTCCGATCGGTCGGAGTTCTATCTTTGATAGCTGAACTGGGTCGTATCATCGAGCACTAGAACCGGACCGCCGGCGGCAATCGTGCGCTCACGCGCCGATTGAAAGTGGCCCGCCAGAATGTCCGCTTCGCTGACCCGGTCATTAGAGAAGAAGCGATAAGCTGCCTTGGTATTCGCCCAATTGGCAGACGAGCGGAATACTTTGTCCGATGGCGCTTCCAATCTGCGTGAGCAGCGGAATCTGTCGCCGAGCCGCGCGTCCCTAGACTGGCATCCACTAGTCTCTCGATCAATCCAACATTCACCGCCTACAAGTCGCAAACGGCCTTTTGCCGATCGATCCCTCAATGTGAGCCCCATAGAGCACCCCCTCGCGCATCAGGTGCTCAGCAAGGAATCACAAGTGATTCTTCAAGATTTTGCTGATCGGCGGATCAGCTCAAGCGGAGAAAGTTATGGGCAATTGAAAGCCGGTCAACCGCGCCAGTCGCGGCGCTCCGCGCCATGCCTGGCGCACCAAAATAGGCCCCGGCCCATGGGCCAAGGCCTTATCTACCTTTTGAACGATAGATCAATATTTGAGAAGAATCGGACGGCCGAACTTGTAATTGAGCCGTGCAGTCAAAAGATCCAAATCTTGGCGGACGCGGTCGACCCCACCAGCGGGCTCGGTGAAGCTGACCATGGCAGGCCGCATGAACAGGTGTGCGTACTCGGACCCAACCGACCAATTCGGTGCGAAGCCGTACTCGATACCGGCTGCCAACGCGCCGCCCCAAAGAACGTGCTTGCTTTCTCCACCCGGCTCGCCCGTCGTCCAGATGATTCGAAACGTGTTGCTCGTCACCGCGGCGCCGCTTTGGCCTAAAGCAGTACGTTGTCGAAGCCATAACCGATCTGCCCCTTTACCAGGCCGAACGCATCAATCTTGGTCTGGTTGATATCCAAAAAAGCAGCGCTGGGATTCCAGCCGGTCAAATCAGCCCAGTTCCCCTGGCCTTCAAGACCAAGCACGATCTGGCCCATCTGCCATCGATAGCCGATCTGGCCACCCACGCTTCCGCCGGTCGCATCATGACAGCCCTCAGGCTTGCCGCCATCGCAATCCCAGCAATTCGAGCTTGAGGCCAAGCCGCCGTTCATACCCACGTTGTAGCCGCTCCAGTCGTAGATTGCAGCCGCGACAGGCCCCGGAGCTTTGGTGTAGAGAGCTTGGCCGGCTGCGCAGCCAGATCCGCGCCGAATGCGGGCACCAACGCGCCAAGCCCCACAATGCTCACAGTCGCAAGCAATAAGTTTTTCATTTCTACTCTCATCTCTTCAGTGCCCCGAGCCTCATGCGTCGTAACAACGTCCGCGCGAATTGCTGTAACTGCATCGCAACATTTGCGTTGAAAGAAATGCGTGAACCGAACGCTGCGTCAGGTTGCGCTGCAGATCATCTCCAACAGCGTCGCAATCCACCTTCGGGTGCGAGCATAGATTGCGACCGCTGATTTCAGCGGAGTAAGCGCACGCAAGTCAGATCGTCGCAAGCCACACCGCAAGTGAGAAGAATGAAGCGGTTTGCAAAACTCTTGCTCTTGTCCCGTGCCGCCACTAAAGACCCCGTTACGACATGCTCGTGTTGCACCCACCGGCTCCGAGAGATCAGATGACTATTCGATAGAATCAATGTCCTGCAGGTGCTGACCCGTTCGTCGCAGATGCCGCTGTGTCCCGCGGTCGACAGAGCATGCGAAACACAACCTCCGCCCTCGGCGGATGCAGGATGCGGCCCGAAGGATTTTGCTTATTGGTTGAGCGAGCCGTTCTCCACCCGAGGCTTCCTACCACACCGCCAATGCCCAGATCGCCGATAACGCTTGCCGACCGGTGGTGGCCAGCGGCCGCGGTGTGTTCATCTTCTGAGCTGAAGTTCTGAGTCGATAAAGGACAGCGAGTATGTTCGTTTCATTCTTCCCTCGACCAAAGTTGTTCTTTGCGTCGTCAATTCTTTGGACGGCATTGGCGATGGCGTTTTGGTATGTATTTGCCGGCAATCTCTTTCAAGCCCCGGAGAAGCCGGTCGGGCTTGCGACGTTCTGGTCGGCCTCGGCGCTGTGGTTTGATCTCTATTTTGCGCTGGCCGTTACGGTGTTCGCGGCTGCATGGATGTTATTTGCCCCGCATCCCTGGGCGACGTGGTCCATTCTTGGTTCGGCGCTGATCCTGTTCACCTCTTACTTTCAGGTCCAGGTCTCGGTCGCGATCAACAGCTGGTATGGACCGTTCTACGACCTGGTCCAGGCTGCGCTTTCGAAGTCGGCGCCGGTCACGGTCGAGCAGTTCTACAGCGAGTTGTCGACCTTTGCCGGCATAGCGCTCGTGGCTGTCGTGGTCGGCGTGATGACGCGATTCTTCGTCAGCCACTACATCTTCCGCTGGCGCACGGCGATGAACGATTTTTATGTCGCCAACTGGCCACGGCTGCGCACGATCGAAGGCGCCTCCCAGCGCATCCAGGAAGACACCATGCGTTTCGCCAGCACCATGGAAGGTCTAGGCGTTAATCTCATCAGCGCCGTGCTGACACTGTTGGCCTTCCTGCCGGTTCTGGTGAGGCTGTCCAGCAACGTCACGGAGTTGCCTCTGTTCGGCTCGATTCCCTATCCGCTGGTGTTCGCCGCGGTGATCTGGTCAATCCTGGGCACCGGCGTTCTCGCGCTTATCGGCATCCGCCTGCCCGGAATTGAATTTTTCAACCAGCGGGTCGAAGCGGCCTATCGCAAGGAGCTCGTGCTCGGCGAGGATGATACGGCGCGTGCCAATGCGCCGACATTGAGCGTGCTGTTTAGAGACATTCGCAGGAATTATTTCCGGCTCTATCTGAACTTCATGTACTTCAATATCGGCCGGATCGTCTATCTCCAGACTGACGTCATCTTTCCTTATCTGCTGCTTGCGCCCACAATCATCGCGGGCAAGATCACCCTCGGCGCGATGAACCAGATCCTCAACGCGTTCACGCAAGTACGAACCTCGTTTCAGTATCTCGTCAACTCCTGGAGCACGATCGTCGAACTGATCTCGATCTATCAGCGGCTACGGAGCTTTGAGTCAAAGATCCATGGTGGGCCACTGCCGTCGATCGAGACACAAAAGGAGCCAGCCTCATGATTGGCGTAGCTGCAGGAGTTGACGAAACCCGGCCCTTGAGCCGCTTGCCGCAGACCCGATCCGACGCCCCACACTGCGGTCATCGCGTCCCTTGATCGTAGCCCCGTATCAACGCTTGTGCTCTCGCGGTGCCTAGACCGGCCTCGGTCCAACTGTTGCGCGTTCCCGAATTGCACGCACCGCATACTTGCGATGCCAGCCGGTCGTCGCGCATATCGCATCGAGATGCGCCTCTTTTCGCCCGGGTGGCCGACCGGCAACGATCCCTTTCGGCCGACACCACCTGCCGCCCCGCGCCCATGCTGATCTTTCCCGCCATAGACGCCACCGGACCAATTCGATGGCAGCCACCCAATCACCGGCGAGAAGTTGTTCAGTAACAATCCGGATGGGGCAATGCGCCTCAGTTCGGCGTCTCAAGGACGCTTCGGGAGCCGCAGCATGCGAAGCGTCTCCGAATTCCGCTCACCGCGTCTTTCGCAACATCGGCGTAAGTGGAGGTGAGCAACCGTGCTGTATCTCTCCAATAATCTTGAACCCGTGGCGTTGGTAAAAGGGAATGTTTTCAGGATTCGAACTTTCGAGGTAGGCAGCGAGGCCCTGCTCATCACAGCGTTGAAGAGCGTACTTCATCAGCAATGTGCCAAGCCCTTGTCCGGCCCAGTTCGGATCGACAGCGATCAGGGGCAAATACCAATGTGGCTCGGAGGGATGATGTTCGGCCATTCCCTGGCGCAGGTGTGCCATATGTTCGCTGATTTCAGGGCGCAGGGACAGCGCCATGATTGCGTCCAGCGCATCCTCATCCTGCTGCACGCCCGGAGGCAGCCACAGGGCCGCCGCGCGAGTCTCTCCCGTGACGTATGCTGTGCCATGCTCGAATGCTCGTCCGCCACAGGCCTTGATGAACTGAGTCATGCTGCCAAGATATTGCCCAGGGTCCGGCCAACTCCAACGCATCAAAGGATCGGCGGCAAAGCCGAGGACAATCGTCCAGACGATTCTTGCCCGAATACTTGCGTTCGCCGAGGTGACGCCCGGCTCTCTTGTCATGCTTCACCGCTTTTGGATCGCAGAGTTGAAGGTTGGAGCACAGGACCGATACCTTGGACGTGAGCGGAATGGATGTGCCCCCGAACATTCATCGGATCCCTTTAGTTTCCGTCTCCCGCGCTCATCCTGCCTCAGAAGACCGCCTTCGACGGCCGCTTCGGACGGAGATTCCTCGCTGGAGGCCCTGACCCTTGGGGCTGGATCTGGATCTGGCGAGGACTTGTGCTTTTCGCCATGAGAGCGTCATCTGGATCCCGCGCTTTCCGAAGAATGGGTCCGTTTTATCGGCGTCGACAACTCTGCCAGCCTTCCGAAAGCAGCGAAAAGACGATTTGAGCTACAAGGTGATCTTGTTTCGCCAAATGTTGCGAGTTGCATTCGCTCGACGAGTCTAAGCACCGCAGTATAATTTGGAACCTGCCAACCCAGGTAGGTGCTTGGCATTCGCCCTAAGGATTGCCAACGACTTCCCCCTTCGGCCTTGCCGCAGCGATCCGCACCCGTGACGTCGCCCGCGCGCATCGAGTTGCCCCTTCGTCGGCCGGCGTCGTCTGGGTCAACGATCATCACCGGTGCTCGACCCCGCCTCGCCTTGGGGGGCCTCGGCTATTCCGCCACCGTCCGCGAATACGCACCGAAACCTTCGACAACCACTTCAACACTAAGAGCGTGATGATCGCCACGCACGAGCAGCCGTTCGACTGGTATCGCGACACGGCCAACCAGAAGCGGCTGAACAGTGTTGCTCCAGGTGCGAACTGCGTTTGCCACGCCCACAGGCTCCGGCCCAAACCGATGCGATTGTCCCCGAAGCGGCCCCACTGAGCGAAACCTGCGGGCCAAAACGTCAGCGCCTCACCTTTGGCTGCGATTCTTTTTCTGCTTTAGCATTGGCGCCGGCGCAGATACCGGGATGCGATCATCGGGCGAAGCCGAAGCCATTGGAGTATCCTTAGACTGTTCGCGTCCGACTTCGCGGCGCGGCCAGACAAAATCGTCGGCGCGACCGGCCGGTGCCGACAAGGGCTCACCTTTGACCAAGACACGCGCTGCTAGCGCATCCATTTCCATCGGCGCCCCTGGACCGCCGAGCAATTGATCGGCGCCGAAAGAGGGGGCCACCAAGGGAAAGATCGGTCCGGCGAGCGGGCGCAGGTCCGGTTGACCCGGCGGCGCATTGACGTCGAGCTTTGCCGGTTCCGTCGGCAGCGCGATCGGCGCGGAACGAGTAGCCAACAACCGGTTGATTTCGCGTTCGACATAATGCGCAAGCTTGCGGGCGCCGGGCTTGGTGAAATACACGCCATCGGAGGAGCGCAGCTGACGGATCTGGCCTTCGAAGTCGGGACCGCGCTGCATAAAATGGCCGGCTTCATCGACAAAGCTGTCCCAGACATCGACATAAGTGATGCCGGCCTTGCCGGCCGCCTCGCGATAGAGCGAATCCAGAAACAGGGTGTCGGCTGTTGCCTTACGGCCACGTACCACCGGCAGGCCAACCCACAGCACCGGCACCCCCTTAGATTTGAGCACGCCGATCATCTGTTCGATCTTGTTTTTGTAGAGCTCGATCCAGCGTTTCTCGCGGTACTCATAGAGGCCGTTCGGCGAGCGCGTGCTACTCTCCGGCTCGATAGCCGGCGCGTCGGCGGCGTCATTTGGCGACAATTCCGTATCGACCAGTCTGCCATCCGGCTTCGCGTCGACGTTCGTACCGCCCTCCGGCTTGACGCCCGGTTTGCCTCTGGCTTCCTTCTTGTCTGCGTTTTTGTCCGATGGCTTGATATCGGATTTCTCAGCCGGCGGCTCGCGCATCCCGACTCGGTCATCGAGTCCGAGCATGACGACGATGACGTCCGCTTTTTCGGTCGCGAGAATGCCTTTGGCAGCGGCGGCCCAATCGGCCGGATTGCCCTTCGGCTGATATTTGATAAGGCCTGAGACGGTCTTATGTCTGCGGATCACGCCCATGTCAGGCTGTTCGGCATAGGCGTCTTCAAGACCATAGGCGAGCCAGTCCGCCATGGCATCACCGAGCACAAGAACATGGCGCTCCGGTACAGTATCGCGCTTTCCGGCCGCGGGCGCCCTCGAAAAATCCTCGCGCGCGGGCGGCAAGGTTTGCCGCCGATCCCAACGAGGCTGGGGAGCAGACGGCTCAAACATGTCGTTACCAAACCAGCCGCCGCCGAATCCGCCACCGCGTTGCGGCTGCGGCCGTTGCTGATATCCACCGAAATTGAAGAACTGCGCCGACGTCGGGCCGACAACGCCGACCACCATCCCCCCAGCGATGGTTAGCGCAATCAGGGGACCTCTGTCGGTAAAGATACGCAATTTTCTTAGTTTGTTTGACATGCTCTTGGACCGCACAAGACGAAGAACTGCCGCGACAGAGACTAGGGTTCAGACTCAATTGATCCAATAGGCGACGACGGCGGCGAGGTGGACGGCGGCCAAGAAGTTTCTAGCAAGTTCGTCGTAGCGAGTAGAGACACGCCTGAAATCCTTGAGCCGGCAGAAGCAGCGCTCGATAACGTTTGCGTCCTTTATAGGCGCGTTTGCTGAAGCTGTGGAGGGGCACCCTGTTGGACTTGTTCGGAATGACGAGTTTCGCGCCGCGATTGACGATTTCGGTGCGAAAGCCGTCGCCATCGTAGCCTTTGTCCCCAATGAGGGAAGACATGGGCGCCGCGAGTTTCAAAAGGGCCGGCCCTGCGGCAAGATCTGCGTCTTGTCCCGGAGTGAGATGAAATGCGCAAGGTTTGCAATCGGGGTCGCTCAGCGCGTGGATTTTCGTGCTCCGCCCGCCGCGTGAGCGGCCGACGGCCTGTTCATGCTCCCCCCTTTTCCGCCGCTCGCGGAGCGATGCGCTTTGATCGAGGTGGAGTCGATCGACAAAGTCAGGCCGTCCTTGCCGCAGCGGGCGAGCGCTTCAAAGATAGCCTGCCAATGTCCGCGCTTAGCCCAGCGATTGAACCGATTGTAGATTGTCGTGTAAGGGCCATAGTCGGGCGGGCAATCGCGCGAGCGTGCGCCGCACTGGAGCATGTGAACGATACCGCTGATGATGCGTCGATCGTCTTCGCGCGCCGGCGCGGTCTGGTTCATTGGCAGCTGCGGTCTATCTGAGCCCACTGCTTGTCGTTGAGCCAGAACAGTCCTTTGCGCATCGAAGCCCCCATGCCGAATCAACTTGGCAAGAGCGAATCAGAAGCAGTTAATTAGGTACAGACCCTAACAGAAGACAAGCGGCAGACGTTCGAAGAAGGCGGTCCGCATCAAGGGAGAGCGTCAAACTCGAATCCGTGAACGCAGGCACTCGTCTTGATCGACTGCTGGTCGGGCCATTCCATGGCCGCCTCATGCTGCTGATCGGCATCGGAATGTTTTTCATCTACATTGCCGGTACCGTGCTGAGCGTGATGCCGAAGACCAGGTTTGGACCCTCGCGCAGAATGCGGTGTTCATCTCCGCGACCTTCGTCGGCATGATCTGGGATCGTTGCGTACCGGGTTTCTCGGTGATCGCTATGGACGCCGCTTCGCGCCATGATCTTGCCCACCAGCCAGGCGCAGCGCTCGATCTGCGTCAGGTCCAAGTCGCATGCGCAGTGTTCGAAACCTATATACTTCCAGCCGTCGGCGATCGGAGCCGGTGCCGTTCGCCGATCCAGCACGACGTCCAGATAGTCGTCCTTGCACGGGCTCATGGCGGTGTCGCTCATGCTCGCTCCATCGGGCGACGGCGTTGCGTCCGATCTGACCGAGGGGAGCGGGCGCTCGCCTCCGCCTCCCGCGCGTTCAGCCCGGCGCACGCTGGCCTGCCCCCGCGGCGTCGCTGCGATAGCGGCTGGTCGAGGTCTGATAGTACTGCGCGCAGATGTCGGCCATGGCCTCGATCAACGCTCCCCACGGCGCGGGAAAGCATTCTTCCGCCATCAGGCGGTGCAGCATGCGCGTATGGCCGGCCAGCTCGTCCTTGAGGAACTCCATCACAGGCATAGCCGGATAGCGCTGCAGCAGCAGGATCGCCGCGTTGTCGGCCTCGCCCGCCGTCCTGTCCTTGTCGCGTCCATGCAGATCGTTCTGCAGACGCCCTATCGCGGAGATGAGCCGCAGGACCTGGCGAAATGCCGGACGCTCGCGCAAGGTCGCCATGTCCAACCCCCACAGCAATGACAGGCAACAGAACACATTCGCGTAGGCGATCGAATCGACGCCATTGTGCCGGTACTCGGCGTAGGACCAGCGTTCCGCCCCTGCCGCCTGCGCGGGTCCGTCGCGCAGCGCTGCGCAGTAGCGCCGGGTATCGTCGAGAAGCTGAGCATAGTCGCGACGATCGTAGGCGAGTGCGGCCAGCGAGGCGCGCAGCACCGCGCAGCCCTCGAATCCGGGGAGCGCGCACGGCAGGCCCTGCCCCAGCGCCTGCTCCACCGCGGCGAGCTGCTCCGGCGCGATCAGGCCAACGTCGTTGCAATCGTCGAGCCAGAACAGCAGCGCCAGTTCGCGATAGAACGCCACGATCAGCGTTTCGTCCTGCGGATCGCGGCCGGTGCGGGCGCTGGCGTCGCGCAGGCTCGGATGGATGCGCTGCAGGATGTACTGGCCGCCCCTGACTGCTTCCACGGCATGCTCATCGGCGAACCCGGTCAGGGAATGCCCCCACTCCAGCACCTGCTGCAGCGCGCGTTGGGTCTGGATCATGGCGCCGCTCCTGCTCCCTTGGCCAGGGCGCGCCGCCCCCAATGAAGTGCCAGCCACAACCCGGCGAGTTCAGCCACGCGCACGACCCGCGTGGGGCAATATAGTTCTTTGCCGATCCACAGCGGCGTCTGCGGCAATGGATGCGCCGCATGGCGGGCGAGCATCCACTCCAGCGCACGCGCCACCGCCTGCGCGATGCGCCGGCGCCCTGTCGGCTCTTCGTTCCCGTCCATCACGTGCAACGCGAACAGCGCATAGGCGGTTTCCTCGAATGTGGACGCGCGACCGGCGCCCCAGCCGCCGTCGTCGCGCTGCGCGCGCAGCAGCGCCGCCAGCGCGCGCTCGTCGCGCCACTGGGAGTTGCCTTGCGCCAGCGCAGCGATGGCATGCGCGGTGGGATACAGCCATGAAACGTGCCATTTTTCGTTGTCCCATACACCGTCCGGGTTGCGATTGGCTTCGACATAGGCGCTGGCGACGGCGGTAGGCTTTCCAAACAGTCGCAACGCATGCAGGGCATGGATGTTGGTCGACATCGAGGCATTGCGCTCGCCGGGGAAGGTGACAAACAGCTCGCCGCTTTCGAATTGGCGCAACGCATCGACCGCCGGGTCGCGGCCTGCAAGGCGCAGGACACACAACGCAATGGCGGTGTCATCCGCATCGGCCGCGAAGTGCAAGGCCGGGCCGAGACCGCGCACGCTAAGGCGGGCATCGAGCTGCGCGACGATCACGCGCATCACCTCAGTGAGCGCGGGATGCGCGAACAACCCGGCCAGATGCAGGGTGTACAGCGACCAGCATGGTTCGAACACGTTGATCGGCCAGACGTTGGGAACGACACCTTCGATGCCGCTGCGCGTCGCCTTCGATGCCGCCTTCAGATACGCGTCCGCGCGCCCGACCTGCGGCGTGCTCCCCTGTGTCAGGACGTGCGCACGCCACGCGGCGGTGGCCGCCGGACTGATGCCGATGCTGCCGTCGTCGTCCGGGCATGCGGTGGTCGGCGAGGTCCCCCAGGCTTCCCAGGAGTGCAGCAACGGATGGCCGCTCGGCAACGTCGCCACCGCCGCCAGCTTGACCAGGCACGCTTGCCGCAACGGCAACAGCGCCGGGTGGCGCGGAAACGCCACGCCGCCCAGCAAGGATGCGGCCTCGCCGCAAAATTGCGGCAAGATCAGCTCCGCGCCGATCGGCGCGTCTTCCGGCACCGCATGCGCGTAGGGATCGGGCTGGCGTTCGAGGAACCGGGTTGCAGCCTGGACCGCGTCGGCAGCGCCGGGAAGAGGATCGGCACGTTGCAATGCCAGCAACGCCGCCCACGTGGGCGCATGACGGAACAGCGGGAAGTCCGCGCTTCCCCATCCGCCATCGGCCTGTTGCTGCGAGATGAGCCACGCGTAGGCGTCCTGCCGACCGGTGACGTTGCCGTGGAATTGCAGAGCTCGCGCCGTGTCGTAGACGGACGGACCGACGCTGCCGCCGTCGCTCATCTCGCTCAGCAGGTGGCGCAATTCGGAAAGGATCTGTTCGGACTGCGCGTTCACGCGGGATGTTCCTTCTGCAGACGGTTGACGAGAACCAGGATCGGGCAGACGCCGCACACGTCGCCGCAGGTCCGTCGCGGCCCGGCCGATGGGCAGCGCCGGACGGCCGCACTGCTCTGGCGCGGCGACTTGCCACCGACGCTGGCGCCGGTCCGCCGCATAGGCTTGGCGGCAGCGCGCCGCGGCCGTGCAGGGCAACCGCTGCGATGGGCGCCGCGGACTCGGACACGGTGCAGCATGCACCGCTACCGCCGGCTGATCGCAGCGGCACAAGGGCGACTCCATGCGCACGGGCGCGCTCATGCGCATGGCGCGTGCTTGAACAGGTGCGCGTTGGCCCGCTGCAGCATCTGCCCCAACCGTTCCGCACGCGGCCCCAGCGGGACGATGGCCTCTCCGGCGTCGCGCAACAGATCGAGCGCGAACTGGCGCGCAGCCTGCAGCCCCATGATCGACGCGCAGGTCGGCTTCTGCGCCGCCGCGTCCTTGCCGGGGGTCTTGCCCAGCGCCGCGGTATCCGCCGTCGCATCGAGAATGTCATCGACCACCTGCAACGCCAGGCCGAAACAGGCGGTGTAGCGATCGAGCGCACAGTACAGCGCAGCGTGCGCGGCATCCTCCGCGATGGCGAATAGCGCGCCCATGCGAACGGACGCGCGCACTAGCGCTCCGCTCTTCATCCGGTGCATCGCGACGATCCTGTCCAGCTCGACGTGCTTTCCGACCAGCGACAGATCGATGGCCTGCCCGCCTGCGGCACCCTCGGCGGACACCGCCTGCGCCAGTTCGCGCACGAGCGCGATAGGATTGTCGCCCGGCGCATCCAGGCTCGCCAGGGTCAGGAAGGCGTGCGCCTGCAGCGCGTCGCCGACCAGGATCGCGGTGGCTTCGCCGAACTTGACATGCACGGTCGGAAGGCCGCGGCGAAGCACGTCGTTGTCCATCGCGGGCAGGTCGTCGTGGACCAGGGTACAGGCGTGCATCATCTCGATCGCGGCGCCGACGTCGTCGAGCATGTGCGCCGGCGTGTCGGCCAGTGTGCCGGCAGCCAGACAGAGCAAGGCGCGGGTGCGCTTCCCGCCATGCAAGGTGGCGTAGCGCATTGCCGCGATCAGCTCGGTCTCACCCTTGTCTTCGACGCAGAGACGACGCGCGAGCGCTTGTTCGACCCGCTTTGCGCCGTCCTGCATCCAGATCTCAGGCATCAGCCTGCCGGAAGCGCCGCGCGCCTGCGCGCCCAATCCGCGGAGCGCGGAAACGCCAGTTCGGTCGTCGTGTAGCGTGGAACCGGTCTGCATGCTGTTCATGTCCTTGTACCTGACAGGAGACGGCCAGAGCGGGCCGCCGCGGTGTTGCCGGCGTCGCTGCCTCGCCACACAGGCGCAAGCGATGCCAGCTCATGAGAATCCGATGCGGATTTTCATGGACGGATGTGCGGTCGGGTAATAACGCCGGCCTTTTTCGACGCCGCTCAGCAACCGCGGCCGCACCCCGGCCTTGTGCATGGTCAGCGCCAAAGCGATGCAGAACTGCACCAGTTCGAGCCACACCAAGTGGTAGCCCATGCAGACGTGTGGGCCGGTACCGAACTGCAGCATGTCCACCGGCCGGATCGGCTCCGTGCGTTGCAGCCACCGCGCCAGGCGGAACTGATCAGGCGCCTCGTGCAGCAGCGCCGAGGTCGAGAAATGCAGCAGCGGGATGCACAGATGGGTGCCCGCGGGAATGCGCCGTTGGCCGAGTTGCAATTCCTGCAGCGCCCGACGCGGCAGGAGCGTGGTCGTCGGATGCACGCGCAGCGTCTCGCGGAACAGGGCCTCAGCGACCGGACACTGCGCCAGGTCCGCGTGCCGGGTCGGCACCGCGCCCACGCGTTGCGCCTCCTCGACCAGGGCGTCCCACAGCACAGGCTGCCGCGCCAGCTCGATCACCATCCAGGCCATCGTCGAGGCGGTGGTGTCGTGACCGGCAAGCAGCAGCAAGCGGATATTGGCGACCAGGACGTCATCGGAGAGCGCATCGTCGCTGCGATCGAAGGCGCTTACCATGTCGTTGATCAACCCGGTGCGCGCGGCATGCGCGCGCGCGTCGCGGACGAACTGGCGCAACTGCGCGTCGATCCAGTCGCGGGCGGCGCGGCCCCGCCGCAAGGGCAGCCCGGGCAGGTCGACCGGGGGCGCGACGATCAACTGCAGCAGTTGCCGGTACTTGCGATGCCATCCTGGCAAGTCCTGCGCGGGGATACCCATGAGGCTGAAGATGAGTTTGAGCATCAGGTCGCCGGTTTCGCGCAGGATGGTTACGTCGCCGCGGTCACGCCACGCCTGCACCCGCGCCCAGATGACGGGCGCGAACAGGTCGCCGATGCCGGCCTGAGTCAGCCCTTTGGGCAGGAACGCCGCCTTGATCGCATCGCGCGCCTGCCGGTGCGCGCCGCCGTCCTGGGCGACCAACGTTCCGCCAAGTAATTCGGGCGCGATCTCTTCGATCAGCACCGAGGACACGTCCTTGTGCCGGAGCAGCGCGAACGCGTCCGGATCCGCGCAGGTCATCAGGTGTCCGGCAGGGCCGAAATCCAGCCAGAAGTGGCTGCCCAGCATCCGTTCCGCGCGCCGCAGCAGGCGCGGCAGGTCGCAGACGATGGCGGGAAGATGCCCGACCAGGGGGAAAGCGCCGGGCACGATCGGGATGTCGTACCGCAGCCGGTGCCGACGCGCCAGCGGGTTGAGCAGCATGTCCATCAGCAGCGCGGCGCCGCAGCCGCTTCGGCGGTGTTGCCGGCAGGCCGCGCGGCGCGGCTGTTGCCACCGTCGGCGTACGTCGGCACATGCGTCAGCATGCCGCCGTCAATGCACACGACCTGGCCGGTGATGAACGCAGCATCCTCGGAAAGCAGGAACGCCACCAGCGCGGCGACGTCCTCGGGACGGCCGACGCGCGGCAGGAGCTGGTGCCGGCGCAGATGCCGTTGCATGCCCTCGTCCAGCTTGGCGAGGAGACGCTCGGTCATGATGAGACCCGGCGCAACCGCGTTGCAGCGGATCCGCGCATGACCGTATTGGGTGGCGAGCGAGGCCGACAGCATGTTCATCGCCGCCTTCGACGCGGCGTAGGACGTCTGCGCGGTGTCACCGCTGAGCCCCTGGCATGACGACATGTTGACGATCGCGCCACCGCCGCGGGCGATCATCGGTGGGATTGCCTGCCGGCAGCAGAGCAGGGTGCCGCGCAGATTGGTCGCCATGGTCTGGTCCCAGACCGCCAGATCCAGGTCGAGGATCGCGCGGTCGCGCGGGGTCAGATGCATGGCGCTCGCGTTGTTCACCAGCAGGTCGACCCCGCCGAAGTGCCGCTCCGCCGTCTCGAACAGCGCTGCCACCGCCTGCGCATCGGCGATGTCCATCGCCAGGGCCAGCGCGTGGCCCGCTTCGGCCGCGATCTGCGCGGTGCAGGCGATGGCCGCCGCGCCGTCAATGTCGGCCACCACCACTCTGCCGCCCTCGCGCGCGATAGCGAGGGCGCATGCCTTGCCGATACCGGCGCCGGCGCCGGTTATCACGGCCACCTTGCCTTCAAACCGTCCCATCGTGTCCTCGTCGATTGCGTTGGTCTTTCGCGGCATGCCGCTCGGCCTCGGCCGGAGAAGGCGCAGGGTCGGCGGTGGCGCGCTCGTCATCGCCAGCGTCGCTTTCGATGACCCTAATGGCGGCGACCGGGCATTGGCTGGCCGCGAGCCGCACGGCGGCGTGCAGCGCCTGCGGGACCGTCGCCACGCACACTTCGGCCACGCCGTCCGGTTCGCGCTGGCGAAAGGTGCCCGGCAGCGTCAACACGCACTGCCCGGTGGTTCCGCACATATCCTGGTCGACCACGACGCGCATCTCAGTCCCCGTGCTCATGCAGCCGCACCGGCAACGCGCGGAACGTCCTAAGGAACGCGGAGGGCTCCCGGCTCGGCTGCTCGGCCAATGCCAGCGTGGGGAAGCGCGCCTGGATCCGCTGCAGGCTCTCGGCCAACTGCACCCGGGCCAGTTGCGCACCGAGGCAGAAGTGGATGCCGTGGCCGAAGCTCAGCATGATCTTCCCGTCGGTCGACATGCCAGGACTGGTGCCGTAGAACCGCGCGGGATCGAAGCGGTCGGGGTCGGCGAAGGCGTCCGGGTCGCGATTGCCGGCCGCGATCAGCACGCGCACGTCCGCGTTCTTCGGGATCACCACGCCGCCTAGTTCGATGTCGCGCTGGGCGATACGCGGAATGGAGCTGAACATGGCGGGCGCGTCGCAGCGCAGGACCTCTTCGACGAATGCCTTCACCCCCACGGCGTCTCCCTGCAGCCAGTGCCGCTGTTCGGGATACGCCAGCATCGCCAGGACCGCATGGTCGATGGTCGCGGCAGTGGTGGCGAAGCCGCCCAGCAGCATGCCCCACAGCATGCTGATCAACTCCGCATCCGACAGCGTGTCGGCATCGTCCTCGTGTGCGCCGACCAGCATCGACACGATGTCGTGGCGGGGATCGGTGCACCTGCGCTCTATGAGGTCGCCGAAGTAGGCCTGCACCCTGGCGCTGGCCGCGTCCGCCGCGGCAAGCTGGGGATCGCTGGCGTGCGGGCTTAGGCCTTCCAGAATGGCGCCGATGCCGGCGGCGAGCCCGAACATGTCGTCTTGGGGCATGCCGAACAGTTCGGCGAAGATTAGCATGGGCAAGGCCAGCGCGAATTCCCGATGCAGGTCCACCGTCTCCCCGCGCTCCAGCGCGGGCGCCATGCCGTCCAGGCGCGCTGCGACGATGCGCGCGATGCTCGGCCGCAGGTCGTCGATCTGGCGCATGGTGAAATCGCGCGAGATCAGCCGGCGCAGACGCGTATGCGTCGGTGGGTCCTTCATCGCCAGCGTGGACGCCAGCAGATTGAGCGACAGGCTGGTCGCTGCACGCGGGAAATAGCGCGCCAGTTCGCCCGGCGCCGGTCCCCGAAACGCATCGCCCGTGGCCTTGAGCGCCCAGTAGATGTCGCCGTGGCGGCTCAACAGAAAGAGGCCCGACGCCGCGCGATGCACCGGATCGTGCTCGCGCAACCACCGCATGAACGGATACGGGTCGTGGATGCACGCTGGCGACGCCAGTTCGGCGAAGGCGTCCCGGCATGCTGCCGTGGTTTCTTGCACGTCCATCTTGGTTAACTGTTGGCTTGCTGATCGGAACGGCGCGCGCCAGGCGCGCCGGCAAATTGCGGAGAAGATCGCGATTCCCGGCGGTGTCCGCGCATCACCAGAGCACCGGCAACTCTTCGAACCCGCCAGTGATGATCTCCTTGCGCAACTTCAGTTCTTCCGGCGCCACGGCCAGGCGCAGCGCGGGAAAGTGCTGGAAGATCGAACCGAACACCACTTTGAGTTCCAGCCTGGCCAGCGCCATGCCGAGGCAGTAGTGCGGACCGTAGGAGAACGCCAGGTGCGGGTTTTCGGCGCGCCCGATATCGAAGATTTGCGGGTCGTCGAAATGGCGCGGATCGAACGACGTCGCAGGCAGTCCGACCAGCACCTTGCTCTCCGCGGGAATATGCACGCCCACGATGGTCACGTCGGTCCTCGGATAGCGCATGATGCCGTCCCAGCCCACGCCCGCCGGGTACATGCGTAGGATTTCCTCCACCGCCGTGTCCACCAGGGATGGATCGCCGACCAGGCGTTCGCGCTGTTGCGGATGGCGGAACATGGCCAGCAGGCCGAATTCGATCTGCGCGACGGTGCTCTCGTGCCCCGCCACCAGCATGCCCGCGGCCAGACCGATCGCCTCTTCCTCGGTCGCCTTGCCCTGGTCGACCGCCGCGAGCAGGTCCGTCAGCAGGTTGTCGCCCGGATCCTGGCGCTTGTCCCGCATCTTGCTGCGAATGTAGGCGCGCAGTTCTTCCCAAGCCAGGCGCGACGCGCTGCGCGGGCCGCTTTCATGCTGGTGCGTCATTACCTCGTCGGACAGGCCGGCGAAAAACGCGTGATCCTCGTAGAGCACGCCCATCAGCGCGCTGATGACCATGGCCGGAAGCGGAAAGGAGAGGTGGCGCCGCAGGTCGGCGGGCTGGGGCTGGGCCGCCAGCGTCTCGAACAACTGCGCGGCGATCGCCTCGACCTGCTGCGCGAGCAGCTTCACCCTGCGGTCGTTGAAGGCTGGCGCCACGATCGTGCGCAACCGGGCATGCTCGCCCCCCTCGTGCGAGACCAGCCACCCCGGCGAACCGAGAATTACCGAATCCGGGGTGAATGCCGCCGGCGGCATTCCCGCGGGCCGGAACGCCGCGTCGGACAGCACCGCCTTGGCCTCGTCGTAGCCTGTCACCCACCAGCCTTCGTGCCCGGACGGGAAGCGCACGCGGTGGATCGGACCGTTGGCGCGTAGCGCCAACATCTTGGGCGAGGGCTCGATGTGATCGACGCGCCACATCGGCAGCGTCGGCAAGGGTTGTTCGGACATGGTGACACTTCAGTCTCTACGCGATGGAAGGGCGGAAGGTGACCGGCAGACGGTGCGGGCTTCACGTGCGCTTGCGTTCGCTTCTGTTCGTCGATGATGATGATCGGCGGGGACGGCGGCCGGAACCTAGGGCCTCAAAGTGGCTTTAGCCAACTACCGAATCTTGTAGTAGCGTCCTAAACTAAACGCTTGGTGGCGCAAAAAATATGCGGAAAACTCTGCCGCCACGCGCTGCAATACGGAAACCTATTTCCGATGCGTATCCGCCTATGTTGGTTGGCTACATGCGTGTCGTCGGACTCCGACGGCGAGAGCACGGACTTGCAGCGCGATGCGCTGCTCGCCGCCGGCATTGATCTGGTGACCTGCCTGGGGTTCGCCACGATGACGATGGCGTATTTCGCAAGGCTGATAGAGGGCCCGCGTTGATTCTCGATGCAAACGTTATCAAGGCGATCGTTGATCCTTCGGGCCCTTGGGAGCTCCTTTTCAAGAACAAGATCCCTTCTCGGCTCAACGAACTTCCATGCGAAAGGCGTGCTGAACTATAGCAACTACGTCGAAGAAGCAGCGGCGCTTGCACGACAACACCTTTCGGGCAATAAGCTCGCAAAGGAAGCAGGTCCGCCAGCCGTCCTGGCGGGCAATGACAGCCGCCGCAAAGAGCCCGGGCTGGCGCTATTTCGTCGTAACGCGTACCGGCAGTGAGCTGAGGGCCCGCAATCCACTGCTGTCGCGGTATACCGGCTCGCCCGTTAGCTCGATTGATGCGACGCTCGCCGCCAAGGCGGCCAGAACGGCTTCGCCTTCGAGCCGCGCGACCATTTGCCCCACGCAGCCATGGATCCCGGTGCCGAAGCCGATATGGCCCGAGACGCGCCGGGTGATGTCGAACTGGTCGGGCTGCTCCCACCGCGTTTCGTCGCGATTTGCAGAACCAATCAGCAGCAATACTTTCTCGTGCTTACCGATCGGCACCCCTGCGATCTCGGTTTCATGCGGTGTGGTCCGAAAGACGTAAGGTGCGGCGGAATCATAGCGCAGGCTCTCATCGAACGCGCCGCGCGCCAGCGAAGGATTGGCGGCCAGAATGGCCCACTGCTCCGGATGACGGACCAAACTAAAGAGGGCCATGCCTGTTGCACTGATAGTCGTATCCAGTCCCGCCGAAAGAAAGGACCGGACGAGCAGAGGCGCTTCGTCATGGGTAATTTCGCCGCTATCGGCGGCCTCGTAGACCTGTGCGCCAAAACTGCCGGGAGCCAAGGCGTCCCGTTGGCATTTCGCGGCAACCCAAGGCAAAACCTCAGGTGCCTTGGCCATCAGAGTTCGGAAATAATCGTTCTCCGGCCCCATGCCGGCAAACACCATTGCGCCGTAGGTCAGAAAATTTTCGCGGCCCTCATTGTCGATGCCCAGGGCATCCGGAAATACAGTCACCGGAAATATTTCGGCAAGATCGCGGACGGCGTCGAATGATCTCTTTTCAATGAGTTCGTCGACCAGCGCGGCGGCCTTGGCCTTGAAACCGTTCTCGAGGCCCCGCATGGCACCCGGCGACATGATCCGAGCTAGCACCTTTCGGGTGCGTGTATGTAGCGGTGGGTCAGCTTCGAGGACGATGCTCGGCGGACGCCACGGCTTCTCCTTGAAATAATTGACGATGCCAGCACCACCGCCATTGCTGAAGTTCACATGGTCAGCAAAGACCGCCTTGATCTCGGCAAAACGCGGCACGGCGAAGATGCCGTATTTCTCGAGCCTGACGACGGGTGCCTTCGCACGAAGCTCGGCATAGGCCGGATAGGGGTCGATGCGAGTGTCCCAGTCGAACGGATCGAAATCGCTGCAGGCATACTCGCGTGCGGAAGTTGCCACTGTTTGCCTCCGTTTGGTCGCTTCTACTTAATTGACTATAGTCATTTATTGCAGAAGATGGCAAGCTAGGAATGGAGTGGCGTTTTTTTGCTCGTGATAACAGCCATGTAGCTGCAGGACAGACCAGGACAGACCGGGCGGAGATTGGATGTCGGCCGAGAGATCAGGAAACTCCAAGGGGATGCGACGCTTTCAGAAGCGCGCACGCCAAGAAGCTGATAAGCGCGCGTTGCAGGCTCGAATCCTGGAAACAGCGCGAAAGGAGTTCGCGAGCGGCACACTCGAAACCGTTTCGATCCAGAAGATCGCCGATGCGCTCGGTTACTCGAAGGGTACGGTTCTCAAATACTTTCCGACCAAGATCCTGCTGCTGCTGGCAGTGAAGGAGAGGAATCTCGAGGAAATGGCGGATCGGCTCGACCAAGTCCGCGCGCTTCATTCCAGCGGTGAGGTCCGGCTGCGGCGTGTCATGGAGGCCTATATCGAGTATTGGGTGAACAACCCCGATCATTTTCGATCGCTCTATTCGATGGCCGGCACAGTCGAGGACAGGCGTTTTCCCGACGGGGTTTATTTCGGTGAAACTGAGATCGCACGAAAGGGCTACGGGCTATTTGTGACCTCGATGGCGGAGTATCTTTCCGAATTAGGGGTGGAGGCGACGCCAAGGCTGACGGAGCGCCTCGCGACCGCCCTGCTATCGGCGGCGCATGGGGTGATCTCGCTGCCACTGGGAACACCAACGATGAAATGGCCGGATACTCGTGGCAACGGACGATTGGTCCTCGACAGTCTCATCGACGCTTGGTCGGCGAAGATTAAAGCCGCTCGGCAGACCGAGACCTGGCCGAGAATTTCCATCGGTGATCTTCTTTAGTTCGGCAGCACCGGCTTGATGGCAGCCGATCTATCGTCGCAGCCAAGAAAAGGGGCTGTCGTGCGAAGGGATTCGCCACGCGTACCGAAACGAAGACGGACACCTACGCGTGAGAAGCGACGTTTACTGGCCGGCGAGCCATAATGTCCCGAAGTATCTGAAATATATCGGACAGTTCTTTAGGATCGCTGGGGGCGCCAAAACAGATGCGAATGGCGCCAGGATCCCCCTTTCCCACCGCTGAGGCGATGCGGGGGGGACAAGTATGCCTCGTCCTGGCGCAGCGGCCGTAAACCGATCTGCGGACCACTCTTGCGGCAACTGCAACTATCCGTAGAAGGCTGAGAACTGAAGTTTGCGGCATTGGGAAAAAGTCTAGGAGCACCCCGTAACGTTCGTGCGCCTGACGCCGCCGCTCACGCAGAAGTTCTTCCAGCTTTCCGCTCTCAATCAACCGCACCACAGTCTCGCCTAACACCTGAGCAACAAACCAGGCACAGGCGTGCAGGAGGAGCTGAGTTTGAGCGATGTAGGCCGGCGGGACTGTTACTGTCCCGAGCCTGAAGGCTGGCGCAAGGCATTTGGAGTAGGACGTGATTTAGAAGGAGCGGGCCGGCACCAATGAGGCGATCGGCACAGGACGCTCGGGGAAGAAAAAGCCGTAAACGTCATCCTCTATGATGGCGAGATCGAGCTCCTCCGCGAATTCACCGATGCGCGGCCGCGGTCAAGACTCATCGTGCGAGCCGTGGGGCTCTGCAACGTCGGCAGGCAATAGAGCACTCGCGCTGGGACGCCCGGCAGGCTTTTTCAGCGCCTCAGGGTCGATTCGGTCCTCATCCATGTCCACGGGCACCAAATTAAGGTGGCTGGCGCGGCGATGGCTTTGAAGCAGGGATAAGTGAAAGCACCCACCAAGACACTGTCGCCGGGTTTTGCCACGAAGCGCAGGGCGACATCGATCGCGTGCTGGGCGCCGTTGCACAGAATCAGCTGTGCCGGCGCGACCGTAAAGGCGTTGTCAGAGAGCGAGGCTGCGATGATTTCACGTTCCTGGGAAAGGCCAGCGTGAGGATGGTAGCCCAACAACAGTGCAAGATCAGGTTCGCGCACCACCTCGCCAAACAACGCGGACAGGACCTGCGTTTCGCTTCCGTGGCCGGGCACGCTCAGCGCTAAATTGACCGGTTCATGTCATGCCGTGGCCGCCTCGGCCTGCGCGGCGAATGACGCCGGACGAAGGTGCCCTGCCCGACATGTCCGCTGATACCGCGTTGTTCGGCCTTCTGATAGGCTTTGCTGACGGTGCCGACGGACAGGCCGAGCTCTCGTGCCAGTTCAAGGTGCGGCGGAAGGCAGTCGCCATCGGACAGCCGACCGTCAGCGATGTCCCGCTCCAGAGCACTGACCAGGGCGAGCTAGCTGTGGAGCCTCAAGAGGTTGTCCTCGGTTAGACCGAGTCTGCTGATTGGCTTTTGCGAGTTTATACCACCATGTGGTCTGTGCCAGTTGTATTGGTGCAGCCAGATTGGCAGTTCTTGGGCGCGCCGATCTGATGTTGGATAGGCTTTGGCGTAAGCCCATTCCCGAAGTGCGGTCTGGATGAAGCGTTCGGCCTTGCCGTTTGTTCTCGGCGTGTAGGGCTTGGTGCGGATATGCTTGATGCCCAAATCCCGACAAGCATCGCGGAATGCGAAGGACTGGTAGCAACTCCCATTATCGGTCATGACGCGCGCGACGGTGACGCGGAGGCTTTTGTAATAAGCCACAGCCGCCTTGAGGAAGGAAACAGCACTCTCCGCCGTCTCATTGGGCTTGATCTCGGAGAAGGCGACGCGGGAATGGTCGTCAATGCAGACGTGGACGAAATCCCAACCGGAGCCACGGCTTTTGTTCGGGCCACTCGGATCGCCGGTGATGCGGTGGCCGACACGCTGGAAACGCCCGAGTTTTTTGATGTCGAGGTGAATGATTTCGCCTGGATTCTCGCGCTCATAGCGACGTTCCGGCTCGGCCGGCTCCAGATCACGGATCCGGTTCAAGCCCAAGCGGCGCAGGACGCGGCTGACGGTGGCCGCCGACACCTCGACCTCGGCTGCGATCTGCTTGCCGGTGTGGCGCTGCCGGCGCAAGGCCTCGATGGCTGCACACGTGGCTGGCGGGGTTTGGCTCGGTGAATGGGGTCGCGACGAGCGGTCGCGCAAGCCATCCACACCTTCCCCGCGGAACCGCTTGACCCATTTGGCGACGGTCTTCGGCGTCGTGTTGAACTGGTAGGCAGCGTCGGCCTGGCTCAGCCCACCTTCCACCACGCTTCGGACCATCGCCTCTCGACCTTTGGGCGTCAGAGGCGCATTCTTGTGGATGTTCATCTGGTCTCTCCTTGGAAAACTGAAGCTTCGCAACCTCAGCTTCCTCGGTTCAGACCAGATGGACAACCTCCTGAGAGACCACAGCTAGCGCGCCCCCTCGGACGCGAGTTTCCGCGGCCGGCGCGTATCTGCAGAAAGCCTGGCGCGGCAAACGGCCAGTACGTCATCACGCCGGAGATGAGCCCCGGCTTCGTGGAGGCACTCCCTGTCAGCAAATCCCACGGCATCGGTCCGGCGACTTGCGCCAAGATGAATGCTATCGGGCGGTACACTGCCTCGACGTCCGCAATCAGTCGCTCGACTCTGCAAGCCAATTTCGGCAAGGCCGGCGCGTAATACTACCGGATATCGAGGGGCATCGATCACCGCGAGGTCCGCGCGAACCGGATCCGGAAGTCGGTTGGTGCGGAGAATACGTCCTCAACCGATCTTTAGCGCTTTCGACGCAATGGCCACCGAGTTGGGCCCGCTGATCGAGAAGGTCTGGCGGCACTGGGAGGACAAGGACCGCGCGGGCCCGGAAAGTCACGCTGAAGGCTCAAGTCAACGATTTTGACATCATCACGCGCAGCAGGTCCATGCCGATCGCGAAGTCGAACCACAGCGAGCTCGAACACTTCTCGATCGCGCTGCTTCAAAACGAGATGCCTGCTCCAAAGCCGGTTCGGCTTCTCGGAGTATCGTTGTCCTCGCCCCACGGTGAGGGGCAGGTGAGCCGCAACTCGGCCTGGCCGATTTGAGAGGCGCAGTTTCGAGCAGGATTTCAGGAGGGGCGCAGGCGCAGGTCGTGTGCAGTGCGGCAGAGTTCATTAGTTCACATTCATGAATCCCAAAATGGAAAGACTTGCGGTAGGATCGGGCTTTCCAAGGGGCGCACCCATGTTTGAACAAGCTACAACCGCTCTATTGCGAGCGGTACTTGACGAGGTCTGCGAAAAGCTAGCCCGCGACGAGACGGGCGCTCGCACCCATGTGGCCTGCAAGATCCTCGGAACCGCAAAGACCGGCGAAACGACACCGGACGAGCTGCGGCAGATTGGCCGGAAAGCCCTGACACAAGCGCCGAGGATGTGGCGTTGATCAGGCGAGGTGCGCAGTGAATTTCCAGGTCACGGTCTTGAAGATCCTGGTGAGTTATCCGGATGGATTCGCCGTGATGGCGGACCTCAAGCGCGACATGGCCATCCTGGCGACCAGCGGCCCGGAATGGGCCGAGCGCACCAAGCGGATGGCAACGCGCGTACCCGAGCTCGACATTTTTTCGGACGGCCTCGTCGAGCGTCAAAAAGGCGGCTGGAGGATTACTGTGAAGGGACGAGCCGTGCTCGAATCCATGGAGGCGCGCCGGACCGAACACGAGCCGGTCGAGAAGGTGCCGGTCGAAACGGCCGGGCCACCAGTGCCATCCTTGCCGCTGCCGGCAGAGCGAGCGAAGCGCCGACGCGAACGGCGCCAGCGTCGCCGCGAAGCCCGCGAACGCATGCATCTTAAGTGGGCAGGGAGTGGCGGCAGCCCAACTCATTGACCAAAAAGTAGATAGCTCCTGTCGATGCCGCGCCGACCCCGCGTCTCATGGGTCCAGCCGACAGCTCGGCGATAGCTGCCGATCGCCGCGGTCCGCTTGAGTGTCTTGACGACGACGGGCTGGTTCTCATCCGCGAAAAGGGAGACCCAAAGCGCATCCTCGGGACAATAAAGCTCGCAAAAGGAAGCATGTCGTCGTGACGGGCAATGACCGGAATTCCTTAGGTGCCGAGTTTGCCGTCCATCGCTTTCCACACGCTGTCGTAATCGGCGAATGCGAAGACGGTGCATGCCCGCGCTCGGCACCAGGGTGGCAAGGATCGAGGACGGTTGGTTGAAGAACTCACGCTGCTGCGTACCTGGTCAGGAGTTCGGTGTCGGAGCCGAGCTGATTGGCCGGAAACAGCCTGATCTCCAGCCCGCGCTCGTCGCTTCGCGGATCGGTCGATCGCCTCTTGGGCCCGGATATTCACGGGGTGGGTCGGATCCTGCCCGGTCGCAAACTTGTAAACGAACTCGGCTGCGGAAGCCGGACGAGTAAGAATCCCGCAGAGAGGTACGGCCGTGGCTGCCATCAATAGCGTACGGCGGCTCATCCTTCCGGGCTTCGAGACAATCATGTTTCCTCCTGATCCTGCATTGACGTTGGTGCCGACAGCATCAGCCTGCGCTGGCGTGCAGCTTTCGCGTCTCTTGGTTCACCGCTCTCGACCGCCGGCATGTAGGCAAGAGTCATCGCTCGCCGCCGCAACATGCGACGGGTGTAGCTCCTCACAAGGACTTGGCTGGATTGGCGCTTAGCGCCGGTGCAAGCCACTGCTTGATCTGCCTTGCGACCTCTGCGGTAGAAATCCCGTAGCGGTCGTGCAGTGTCGGAAGTGCGCCAGCGTCAAGAAATTCGTCCGGCAATGCGATCTGGCGGAAACGCGGATGAACGCCTGAACGCGTTAGAACCGCGGCAATTGCCTCGCCAAGGCCGCCAATCGACGTGTGGTTCTCGGCAACGACGACAAGACGGCCCGATTTGCCGGATTCACGCAAGATCGTCTCAGTGTCGAGCGGCTTGATGGTTGGAACATGCAGCACCGCAGTGTCGATGCTGTCGCCCTTCAAGGTTTGCGCCGCCTCGAGCGCACGCATGGTCATGATGCCGGATGAGATGACCAGGGCGTCCTTCCCGTCACGAATCAGCTTGGCCCTGCCGAGCTCGAATTTGTAATCATATTCGTCCAGCACGAGCGGCACCTGGCCGCGCAGCAGGCGGGTGTAGACAGGCCCGTGATGGGCCGCGATGGCGGGCACCAGCTGCTCGATTTCGTGAGCATCGCAGGGATCGATGACCGTCATATTCGGCATCGCGCGAAACAGGGCGACATCTTCTGCGGCCTGATGGCTCGGGCCATAGCCCGAGGTCAGCCCCGGCAGCGCGCAGACGATCTTCACGTTGCGATCTTCCTCCGCGATCGTCTGGTGTATGAAGTCGTAAGCCCGTCGCGATGCGAACACGGCGTAAGTGGTCGCGAACGGCATGAAGTCTTCGGCGGCAAGGCCCGACGCAGCGCCGAACAGAAGCTGCTCGGCCATGCCCATCTGATAATAACGGTCCGGAAATTCCTTCGCGAAGATGTGTAGATCGGTGTATTTGCCCAGATCGGCCGTCATGCCGACAACCTCAGGGCGGCTGCGGGCGAGCTCGACGAGCGCATGTCCAAAGGGCGCCGGTTTCGTCTTCTGTCTTTCAGAAGCGATCGATGCGATCATGGCGGAGGTGGTCAGGCGCGGCTTGCGCGGCTGCGGTGCTGATCTGATGGTCCTCATGCCTGCCTCCCAGCTTCCAGCGCGGCAAGCGCGAGCTGCCATTCGTGCTGCTCGACGCGGATGAAATAATTCTTCTCGCGCTGCTCCAGGAAAGGAACGCCCTTCCCCATCAGAGTGTCGGCGACGATCATCCTCGGCTTGGGCTCGGGATGGGACTTGGCGGCGTCGAACGCGGTAAGTACGGCATCGAGATCGTTGCCGTCGATCCGCTGCACGAACCAGCCGAAGGCCCGAAGCTTGTCGACCAGCGGCTCGAAGGCCATAACCTGCGTGGAAGGACCATCCGCCTGCTGATTGTTGACGTCGACGATGCCGATCAGATTGTCGAGCTTGTAGTGGCCTGCCGACTGGATCGCTTCCCAGACGGAGCCTTCGTCGAGTTCGCCATCGGAAAACAACGTGTATACCTGTGCCTCGGATCTCTTGCGCTTGAGTCCTAGGCTCATGCCGACGGCAATGCTCAGCCCAAGTCCGAGCGATCCGCCCGACATTTCCATTCCGGGCGTGTAGGAGGCCATGCCCGACATCGGCAGGCGGCTCTCGTCGCTGCCATAGGTTTCGAGTTCTTCCTCCGGGACAATTCCCGCCTCGATCAAAGCTGCGTAGAGTGCGATGGCATAATGTCCGTTGGAGAGCAGAAAGCGGTCCCGGCCCTCCCAGGACGGGTCTTCAGGCCGGTAACGCATGGCGTGGAAATAGGCCACGGCGAGAACATCGGAGATGTCGAGCGCCTGCGCGATATAACCCTGCCCCTGGACTTCGCCCATGCGCAGCGCATTGCGGCGGATGTTGTAGGCGCGGTCCGCTAGCTTGGGCGCGTTGATAAGCGCATTGGTGGGCGTTTCCATCGATCTGGACCTTATCTCGCTGGCTCAGTGGATAAGCATGCCGCCGTTGACGTCGATCACGGCACCCGTGACGTAGGCAGATAGGTCCGAGGCCAGGAAGGTGTAGATACCGGCGACATCTTCTGCCGTGCCGAGGCGATTGAGCGGAATGCCTTCCAGAATTTTCGCTCTCATTTCATCATTCAGCTTGCCTGCCGTAATATCCGTGCCGATCAGGCCGGGCGTAACGCAGTTGACGCGAATCCCGTCAGGGCCGAACTCCCGCGCCATCGCCTTGGCGAGGCCAAGGACCCCTGCTTTCGCAGCCGAGTAGTGTGGCCCGCCAAAAATTCCACCACCGCGCTGGGCCGAGACGGACGACATGCACGCGATCGACCCGGACTTCCGTGCGCGCATATGCGGGATCACCGCCTGGGACAGAAACAGGATACCCTTGAGATTGACGTCCTGAATTCGATCCCAATCGGCCGGCGAAATGTCCAGGAACTTGACGGGCTGGGTGATCCCGGCATTGTTGATCAGGATATCGATGCCTGCGAAGGTTTCGATCACACGGGTGACTGCCTGTTCGCAGAGCGATTTGTCGGCGACGTTGCACGCCAGTCCAATGTGGGACTTTCCAAGCGATGCCGCAGCTTCCGCCGCGGCGCCCGCGTCGATATCCAGAATGGCCACCCGAGCGGCCTCGGCGGCGAACCGCCGGGCGGTTGCGAGCCCGATGCCCCGCGGCGAGGCCGCGCCCGAAATGATTGCCGTCTTACCGCTGAGCAGCATCAATTCCTCCCGCAAATTGTTCTTCCTTGCTGGATTTAGGAATGACCTGCGGAGGCCGGCCCTACAAACGCGCAGTTGTCACGGATCGATGAATCTGGTTCACTTATCGAATGCTCTCGAAGATCCCGATATCCTCAATTCGTGCCTTTGAAGCCGCAGCCCGGACCGGATCGTTTCGCGATGCGGCGAATGAGCTTCACCTGACGCCGAGCGCCGTCAGTCACGCGATTCGCAAGCTGGAGGCCACGCTTCGGACCGTTCTGTTCGAGCGCAGCGCGCGATCTGTGCGGCTCACGCCAGCCGGCGAAAATCTGAGGCGTCACACCGGGGCGGCGTTCGATCAGCTCCGCCGCGGGCTTGAAGAAGTCGCCGCCCGCGGCCCACAACTGGTGCGCGTCCATTCCGCCCCAAGTTTTGCTGCGCAATGGCTGGCGCCACGGCTTGCGCAGTTTCTCGCTGCTTACCCGAAGCTCGAGGTTCGACTGGCCGCAAGCACGGATTATGCGCGCTTCAGCAACGATGATTTCGATATCGACATCGTCTACGGTCCGCCGCGCGCGGAAGGCGTCGAGATTGTTCCACTACCAGAGGAGACGGTCACGCCGCTCTGCTCTCCCTCGCTCGCAAAATCGATAAGGAAGGCCGCTGATCTCCTCGATCAGACGCTCATCCGCTCAGACGTGAAGCAGGTGCAGTGGCATCAATGGTTCGCTGCCAACGGATTGGAAGCCCCCGCGCTCAACGGCATGAGGTTCGATCGGAGCTTTCTTGCAATTGCGACCGCTGCGGAGGGATTGGGAGTGGCGTTGGAATCAACCCTCCTGGCCCAGCTTGAACTGGCCAATGGGCGATTGGTTGCCCCATTGGCGGGACGTGCGACCGATATCAGTTACGTCGGTCACCGTCTCATCTATCCGCGCGCCAGCCGACAAAGATCGGCCGTACGAGCGTTTGCAGACTGGCTGCTGGCTCAGCTCGACGGTGAAGACGCCCGCTCCTCGCAATGAACTGCAGGTCTGGCTGGAGCTTGGTTCAGGGCAAACCTCTGCTTGGCGCCGAACAGCAACCCTCGCCGCGGGGGCGTCCGCGCCTGCGGAGAACCTCAGATCATGCATTCTTCATTGATCTGGTAGGGAGCTATCGCTGATGCTCGCCGATCCATCTGTACAAGGCGATCATCGATGTAGCGCCTGAGCGCCGCAGCCGCCTTCAACATATAGACACGCATTGAGATCACTTCCCGCACGTCACGGCTCGCGCGCGCCCGCAAACCCTTGCAAGAGGCGCTCGCCGCCAGCAGGCGCGAGGCCGATCGAAAGCCAGCGGATTCTGATCGCAGGAGGCGACGGCGAGCGCATCTTCTCCGCAAGCGATGCAACAGTGAAGCTCACTTTGCAGCTCGCGCGCCTGATCGAGCGGTCGGGACCCCGGAGGCCCTGGCAGAGCTGAGGGCCAGCAGGGTGCTTGGACCTCGATCCGGGACATGCGCTCGCCGAATTGATGCAGGCTTTCCTTCCGGACGTCCGCTGCTACGCGGCCGATGGATTTCACACTCTCGACGGGCTTCGAAACTGGATAGCCTCTCAACAACGAAGATGCTCAGCCCGTCGATTCAACGAGGCGATCTTCCACGGCCTCGGGCCGAGCTACCTACGTCGTGGGGAAATGGTCGTTGACCCGCAAGGCCATCGCTGCTCGGCGGGTTGGATGTCGAAACCGAGCGGTAGAGCGGTATGTGACGATTTCTTTCAATGACTCACAGAGTTGGTCTATTCTGGACTTCAAAGTACGAGCGGACAGGTAGACCAGAACGGCAATGGCAAGGCGCCGAAACATCATCGCAATTCCCTCGCTGGGCTCTCTCGACAAGGCCGCAGGCCGGGTCGGACAACAACTTACACAGGCACTTCGCGAGGCGATATCAAACGGGATGTTGAAGCCGGGCGAACGGCTGCCGTCCACCCGCGCCCTCGCGGCATCGCTCCAACTCGCGAGGGGTACGGTCATTGAGGCGTTCGGTCAGCTACATGCGGAAGGCTACCTCGAGGCGCGCGCCAGAGGCGGCACGATCGTCGCCAACGTCAACGGCGGTCGCGAACTCGTCAGCCCACCGCAGGCATTCATTGCGCCGCCGCGGATCGGCCCTGTGTTGCGGGAGAACGTCGCCCGTCTTGCAGAGGTCGCGCAAGCTCTTCGGCCGCAAGGGACGGCGCCATTTGCAATCGCTCATCCGGCAGGCGCGGTCGCCCCGGATGACAAGTGGCGCCGTCTCGGTAATCGCGTCCGAGCGCTGCGCGTGGCTGCCCCGTCGGGATACATCGACCCGAAAGGATTGCCTGATTTGCGGCTCGCGATTACTGACTACGTTCGTAAAGCCCGTGGAGTGAAATGCGAGGCCGGCCAAGTCGTGATCACGGCGGGTACGCAGCAGGGTCTTTTTCTGGCTGCAACCGTTCTTCTTGCGGACGGAGACGCAGTATGGGCGGAAGACCCCGCCTATCCCGGTATTGTCGCGGTTCTCGGAAACTTCAACGTCCAGACCTCTCGCATTCCCGTCGACGCGCAGGGCATCGACGTCCACGAAGGTCTCGTCCGATGCCCGAAGGCTCGGGTCGCGTTCGTTACGCCATCGCATCAATATCCGCTCGGCATGCCGATGAGCATGGGGAGACGCACGGCTCTGCTGTCCTGGGCCCGTCAAAACAATGCCTGGATTGTCGAGGACGATTACGACAGCGAACTTCGCTACGCGGGACATCCATTTCCGTCCCTGCAGGGACTCGATCCTACACGTGTCGTCTATCTCGGGACGATGAGCAAAGTGCTGTTTTCATCCATGCGGATCGGATACGCCATCGTTCCCCTTCCGCTGGTGGATGCGTTCGCGGGCGCCCGTGCTCTTATTGACCGCCATTCTCCGACAGCCGATCAATATATGCTCGCGCAATATATGCGCGAGGGCTATTTCGAAGCTCACATACGGCGCATCCGGGGCGCTTACGCAGAACGGCGCGTGGCCCTGATCTCCGCCATTGAGACGGAGCTGCCGTCCTGGACAGCGCTCCAACCCAGCGACCAAGGTATGCACCTGGTGCTTTGGCTTCCTGCCGGCCTCGACGACGTCAAGCTTGCCGAGCAAGCACACAAGGCCGGGCTGGTTGTGCGACCGATCTCGCCCATGTACCAAAATGCGCCTGCTCGGTTCGGTCTAATGCTCGGCTTCGGCGGCTTTTCCGTCGCGGAATTGCAGGCGGCCGCAGTCCGCCTGAAAGGTGTCCTTGAGGCATCGGTCCGCGCGAACAGAAAGGCCAAACTGTCCAAGCGCCCACGGATGGAAACTGCCAGATAATATCTGGATGGCCGCGCTCAGGTCTCTTTCGCGGCAATCGGCGCTCGCCCTAACTTGAAGATTGGGTTGGAGTGCTCCGCAGCGCGCGGGGAAGAACGCGCACTGATCTCCAGTTTTTGAGTCCAACTACAGCTTTCGCCAGCGGCAGACGATCGTAGGGCGAATGAGATTATCCATGCTTGCGCAGGGCCGCCGATGGGTTTGGCCCCGCCATACCCGAGGATCACAAGTAGGGCGTTGCGCCACGATTTCTCCGAGCGTGTCGCTCCGTCGGATATGAGTCAGGCCTGCTCCGCTTTGGCCACAGCGGCGGCCAGCATTGCATCGCCGATCACATCCTTGCCCTGGGCCTTGAGCGCGTTCCCTGCACCGAGAATGTCCCGGTCCTCTTTATTCTGACTAAGCTTCGACTTGCCAACGAGTCGTGTGATCTCGATCTCGATTCCGACGATCATCTTGAGCATCATGTCGATGTAGTCCTTGGGACTGTCAGTCATCTTCCAAGGATCGGCCTGCTTCGCCTCATGGATGCGCGTCAGCCGCGCGACCATGCCACGAACGTAACGCTCATCGTCGCGGATCGTCACGCGTCCGTACACATGAGCCACCATATAGTTCCAGGACGGGACCTGCTTCTTGAACTCGACCTTGCTGGGATACCAGTTCGGCGCGATGTAGGCATCCCCGGCGCGGAATACGATCAGCACCTGGTTCCCCGTGGGGATATCCTGCCAAATGGGATTTGCGCGAGCCACATGTGAATGAAGCACGCCCTGCTGCCCTTCCTTCTCATGCAACTCGAAAGGTAGGTGATTTGCGTCGAGCCCGCTCTTCCCGTTGGTAAAGAGGATGCCGAGAGGATTTTTGTTGATGAGATCGTGAAGCGCCTCGGGGCGCGACTCGGCGAAATGTGGGGGGACGTACATGCTAGCTCCCTGGCAATTGATGAATGCCGCGCACGCTGCTCGCGGCATCAACGGGATTTCGTTCAGACCTCGGTCATCTGGAATTCACTCTTGTCTGCGCCGCAATCGGGGCAGATCCACTCGTCGGGGACGTCTTCCCAGCGAGTGCCCGGCGGAATGCCCTCGTCCGGCCATCCCTCCCGCTCGCTGTAAACAACCCCGCAGAGCGCGCACATCCAGGTCTTGTAAACCGGTGCGCCGATCGCTGTTTCAGAGTGCAGGTGAGCGCTTTCATTGCTCATCTCGGGTCTCCTATGCTGTGGAGCATTCATGAGACGGATGTAGGCCAGAACTGGTTCATTCCATAGAGCCAGTCTGCGGCATTCTTGCTGTACCAGATTGACGTCCTCTGGTTTTGGTCAAGGCCGTGAACCCGGCAGTAGGAAGATCTCTCAGAGAAGAAGTGCATTCCTTCTTCGAGCAGCCGAAATGGGTCATCCGACTGTTGGACAGCCATGACCGCGAAGCCTTTGGTCCCTCAGCCACGCGCCGCCGCTTTCATCGGCGCAAAGGCCTGCGAGGCGTCGGCTGTGCATTCCATCACTTCCGATAAGAGCGCAAATGAGCCAGAACCGTCCAGCAGCCGGCCGGCGGCGTTACAAATGGCTTTGCAGCGAGCCACACGGCCGCTGCAGTCCTGAGCTTTCTGCAATTGCACTCAGGCGTGAAACGGGTCTAGCCATCATGCACGAAGATTGGAGCCACGAACGCCAGTCTAACGGGCTCGATGTTCGACTCGCATACGTTTTTTTGTTCCTGGCGTGGCATGGTTTGTGGTGGTTACGCCGCGCCCGGGTCTCTTCTATATTGTGGCCCGGACGCTTGCTGGCGGCAGAAGTGAAGGGCTCGCATCGAGCGTTGGCCTGGGTACCGGAGGGCTTGTCCACGTTTTCGGCGGCGCCGTCGGTCTGTCTGGCCGTGTTGTCGCAAGCGCGCAAGCGTTCACCTTGCTAAAGATCGCCGGAGGCCTATATCTCATCTGGCTCGGGATCAAGGCGTGGCGCGAGGCAAGCGTCGATTCGATAGAATTGCAGATGACAGATGCGCATTTCTGCTTTTCGCCAGGGCATCGTCGTAGAGGCGCTGAACCCCAAGACAGCCGAATGCTTTCTCGTGTTCATCCCGCAACTCGTCGACCCATCTGGGAGTGTCAGCATGCAGTTCATCGTCCTGGGCTCATTTCGGTCGGACTCAACACGAGCGTAGACCTGATTGTGACCTATTGGGCTCCGAAGACGAGGGATGGCTTTGCAAAAAGGCCTTCATTCTTTGTTAAGCGCGCGCCATCATCTGCGGGCTGGGGCCGACGTTACTCTTCGCACGCCGCACGAGTTCACCGCTGCCGAACTTCCGCGCTCGAATAGCGCGCAGGGTCTCCATTCGGCTACGAAGGACGCCTTGCCGCCGGACGTCCTTGCTTCACATGCTGGTTCGACTTCGGCCGCGCTTTGGCCGTCCGGGCCGGCAGAACATGAAGGCACGTATCAAGCGGCCGGGGACCAAGGCCCGCCACTGCAATCCAACGCGCTTGCCTCTGCTGCCTCCTTTGCTCTCGTGCTGGTGGATCTGGATACGTGATGAGAACCGAGTTCGTGTCCACGGCCTAGAAATCGTCATCCTTCCTCGAGTTCGAAACGAGGAGTGCAGCGCGGAACGGGTGAGCGATGCCCGCAACGCCCTCCCGCCGGTTTTTTCTCTATCAGGGATCACCCGCCCGATCCTGAGCACCGTCAGGGTCTTCATCGAGAGCGGCCTCCCATTTCCTGCGGATTAGCGAGAAGGCGTGACATCGCTGCGATTCCCGCCAGTGTTTCGACAAGCGCATCGCCGCATGCTTAGATCTGCGCCCCAGGAACTCGAACGACGTTGCTTCTTAACCATCGCACTGACCACCGGGCGCCTTTGGATGGTGCGGATTCCAACATGCTGAATTGCTGCGGATTCCGACGAAGTCGCCCAGGCGTACCGATATGAAGTCGCCCGTGGATTCCGAGACGATGTCGCCCACCTTTCCGATTTGATCTCGCCCAGCGGCGAGGCGTTCTGGCCGGCTGGTTCTCTGGCATCGGTCAAGCCGCGTGGTCAATCTGGAATCGCGACTTCAACCTGTTTTTCTTCTTCTGCAGTTGCTGTGGGCATGTGGGCAACGCGATTGCGTTGTCCAAGCGCAGCGGCATGTCCACAGCGCCACGGGCTCAGGTCTTTCGGGCGGATTGCCGGGTTCGGCGCAGGCTCTCACCGGTGAGGTCGAGCCGATGGGCATTGTGGACGAGGCGATCGAGCACGGCGTCGGCATAGGTGGGATCTCCAATGAGCAGATGCCACTGGTCCACGGGGAGCTGGCTGGTGACGATGGTGGAGCGATGGCCGTAGCGATCTTCGAGGATTTCCAGGAGGTCGTGACGGGCACCGGCGTCGAGCGGCTCGAGTCCCCAATCATCGAGGATCAGCAGATCGACACGGCCAAGGCCGCGCAACAGGCGTGGATGGCGGCCGTCGCCGCGGGCGAGCGCCAGATCGTCGAACAGTCGCGGGACGCGCTGATAGAGCACGGAGCGATTGTCGCGACAGGCCTTGTGGCCGAGCGCCGAGGCGAGCCAACTCTTGCCAACGCCGGCCGGGCCGCAGATCAGGAGATTGACGTGGTCGTCGATCCAGCGGCCCTCGACAAGCTTAGCGAACAGCGGGCGGTCGAGACCGCGCGGGGTGCGGTAGTCGATGTCCTCGACGCACGCCTGCTGGCGCAGCTTGGCGTAGCGCAGGCGAGTGGCGAGCCGTTTGTCGTGCCGCAGCGAGGCTTCACGTTCGAGCAGCAGCGCAAGCCATTCGGTGTGACCGAGGCTTGCGGCCTCACCGGTGGCTTCGATGTCGGCGAAGGCCTTGGCCATGCCGTGGAGGCCGAGGGCGTTGAGGCGGTCGAGGGTCGGATGGGTGAGCAAGGGATGATCTCCTAATTGTAGTAGCGCGGTCCGCGGATGTTGGCATGCAGGATCGGCGCATCGTCCGCGGAACGCTGGTGAGCAGAACGCCGATCGAGATTGTTGGCGAGGATCGACTTGACCGAGCCATAGGTGCGCGCGCCGATGTCGATTGCCCGCGCAGCCGCGGCGTCCAGCCGTTCGCGCCCATAGGAGGCGGCGAGCCTGAGGATGCCGAGGCAGGCGCGGAAGCCTTGCTCGGGGTGCGAGCGCTCGTCGAGAATGAGGTCGCACAACGCGCTGGTCGCCGGCCCGATCGCGGCGGCGTCCTGGCGGATACGCGCGATGGTCCAGCCGGCGTAGCGCCGATGGCTGGAGGCCATGTGCTCCGGCACGGTGGTGTGTTTGTGATTGCCGCTCATGCGCTGATGCGCGGCGATCCGCTCGCCCTTGTGGAAGATCTCGACGGTACGGGCCGTGAACCGCACCTCGACCTCGGCGCGGGCGAAGCGATGCGGAACGCTGTAGTAATGCTTCTCCACCTCGACGTGGTAATCGAGACTGACGCGGCGGATCCGCCACTCGGCGAGGACATAGGGGGACGCCGGCAATGGCTTGAGCGCCGGCCGGTCGACCTCCTCGAGCAACCGGCGGCGTGTCACGCCGAGCCGCCGGATCGGCCGTTCCTCATTCAGCCTCGTGAGCAGTTCGCCGATCGCCGCATTGACCTCGGCCAGGCTGTAGAAGGTGCGATGGCGCAGGCGGCCGAGCAGCCAGCGCTCGACGATGAGGACGGCCTGCTCGACCTTGGCCTTGTCGCGCGGCTTGCGCGGCCGCGCCGGCAAGATGGCGGTGCCGTAATGCGCCGCCATCTCCGCGTAGGTACGATTGATCTGCGGGTCGTACAGGCTCGCCTTAATGACCGCGACCTTGGTGTTGTCGGGCACCACCAGCGCCGGTATGCCGCCGATCGCCGCGAAGGCGCCAACATGGGCGCTGATCCAGTCGGCGAGCCCCTGCGTCCACGTCGCCTGCGCGTAGGTGAAGCTCGATGCGCCGAGCACGGCGACGAAGATCTGCGCCGTTCTGCGCTCACCGGTCAGGCGGTCGACCACCACCGGCACGCCATCGCCGGCATAGTCGACGAACAACTTGTCGCCGGCCGCATGGGCCTGGCGCATCGTCACCGACAGGCGGCCCTCCCAGGCGCGGTAGAGCTCACAGAAGCGCGAGTACCGGTATCCGCCGGGCTCGGTGGCGATATATTCCTCCCACAGGATCGACAGCGTCACGTGCTTGCGTTTGAGCTCGCGGTGCACGGTCGCCCAGTCGGGCTCGGCGATGCGGCGGTGACCCTGACGGTTGCCATTGCCGGTCTTCGCGAACAGGCGAAGTTCCAGAACCGTGTCGGTGACGTCGTCTGGCAACGGCCAGCTCAAGCCCGCGGCCTCGAACCGCCGGAGCGCCAGGCGCACCGTCGAGGGCGCCGCGCCCACCCGTCGCGCAATCTCGCGGCTCGGCAGCCCGGCCGCCTTCATTCTGATCACATCGCGCACACGGCGCATCGCAAGCCTCTCCGTCGGCATCCAGGGTCCCCTTCGCAAAGCCGAAAGAGTTGACCCTATGGGAGCCAGAAGAGGCCTCGTCACCCGGGCGACATCATCCCGGAATGGTGGGCGACATCATTTCGGAACGGGTGGGCGACTTCAAATCGGAATGGTGGGCGAGATCATCTCGGAATCCTGGGCGACATCGATCGGAATCCGCAGAATTGCGAAGCTGCGTGCGAGGTTGAGCGGTTTCTTAGATATCGCAATGCCCACAAGGAAACACCGCCGATTTCTTTGCCGAGCCTCGCCAACGAGATTGGCGTGGGCTCGATCCAAGTCAAGGACGAGGTCACCGACGCGGCCTTGGCAGTTAAGGCTTTGGCCGGCTCCTATGCCGTCATCCGGCTCGTCTTAGAAGCAGCAACTCCGCGCCTCGGCAGGGCTGTTGACATCTCGGAGCTTCACGCACCTGAGGTGAAGGCCGTAGCAGGGGGGATGACGGTATCCTGCGCCACGGACGGCAGTCATGGCAGCTCCGTAGCGTTAGGGCGCTCAGCTAGTGGGGGCGAACTGCGCTATATTCATTCACTCGGGCGTCAGCGATCAGCGTAGCGCAGCAATCGTCTGACATGGCGCGCAGATGATCCGCGTCAGCGCCGACTCCGTTGCCGAAGCATCCTGAGTTGCCGCAGACAACGGCTGGATCACGGTGTCTGACACGTCCTGGCCGGGCTACGAGCGTATTCCTGGTCTGGTAATGCAGGGATATACCGCGCTCCTGACTGAAGCACTACGACAGTTGCCCGAACCTCCGACCCACGTCTTCGTCCAGGCAGGAGTCGGTGGACTTGCCGCAGCGGTCGCCGGACATTTTTCGGTGTTGTTAGGTGATAATAATCGCCCGTTCTTCACGGTTGTCGATCCATCGCGCGCAGCGTGCCTGTTTGAAAGCGCTCGAACCTGGCATCGCGTCAAGGTAGCTCATGGGCAGCCGACGGTGATGGCGATGCTCGAGTGCTACGAACCTTCGCTCGTCGCTTGGCGCATCCTTTCGCGCGCAGCCGACGCTTTTATGATTGTCGATGACGAGGAGGCCGTCGGGATTATGAACCGTTTGGCCAATCCCCGGGACGGTGATCCGGCTATCGTTGCAGGCGAAAGTGGCGGGGTTGGTTGGCAGGGTTGCTGAAAGTTGCGGCCGATTCGACCTCGCGCGCTTGACTGGTCTTGAACCTGACGCACGGGTCTTCCTCATCAATACCGAGGGCGCGACGTCCTGGCGCTTACGAACAGCTCGTGGGTCAGTCTCTGTCGCAAGTGGTCAGGAGAAGCTTGGAGGCCTAGACGCTCATGATCCGCGGCCCGTTCGGTGAACTCGTGACGGGGACGAAAGCCCAAGAGAAGGCCAAGAACGAAGGCATCCAGCGATTGATCCTACGATTGAAATCCGCCGCAGATTTCTGCTTCCAACGAGGCCCGTACGCACGTTTTCGGCACAAAAGGCATGACTTTGCCGTCTTGCCGCAAGACCAAGCGTTATGACTTTGGCGCTTTGCAGCCCAACCGCGTTCGCCTCATCGAATGATACAACAGCTTCGTTTTCTTGTTGATTCGGCACACCGGCTATGAGCCGTTTCATAATTGCGATACAGCTCTCCGAGTAATCTGTCGATATGCGTGGACTCCTGATCGTTCTCACGGCTTTCGCGATCATATTGGCGGCACGCGGCCACCACCAAAGCGCATTCATGCCGCGCCCGACGGCGCCCATGCCACCCGTCAATGTGCCCTAACACCACGAGGTCTGTCGGGTAAGCGGTTGCCTGCGAGCGAACGCAGGGCAGATCGGGCCGGCAACAAGGGACTGCTAGGCTGATTTCGGCGCATTCTTCAGATAGACGACAGCGCGACGTCCCGCAGAGGTCAGCTCCCCCAGAGTCGTTTTTCCCGCCCGTACCGCTTGGATCAGTTGCTCAGCGACATACCGGCGGCTCTCGTGGTCACCGCCATTCGGCAGCCCCGCCCAGACCTGATCCAAGACCAGGCCCATGTTCGCTTGAACCTCTCCCGTAAATTCGCTCACGCTCCATCTCTCCTTTCGAGGGATAATGCGATAAGGCTAGTGCCCTCTTTGCACTCGGTATAGCGCACATTTGCCGAGCGGTTAAAAGCCTCTCGCGTGCAGAAGTGAATTCATGGTTTGACGCGGCTTGGTATCCTCGCAATTCGCGCGGCGCTTGCGTTTGAAACGATCGCGCCGCGTTCGAAACGTCTCGTTGCGAGGAGGACGGAATCGTCCCGTACGGCTCGGATTTCCGGGCTCTCGCATTTCCCTGAGCGCCGGGCCGGCCTCATGCGGGCGCTATGGTCCTCACATGGGCGGCCATGGCCCTCTGGTTCGGCGCGGGCGGCCGTTGCGCCGCAGTTCACGCGAGACTGTCGAATCAGCCCGCCCCAGGCGACGTCCAATCTGTTGGATCGATTGGCCCTGCACCTTGAGAGGCGCGATCTCTTCGTGCTCTACCAATGAGAGCTATTGCCCCGAGATCGCCTTCTGCCGAAGATCTGAACATCGCTGGTGGCATGTCGCCCGCCTTTGGGAATAATCTGCTTCCGCGGTAGGTCGAGGGGGCGATCGGCAACATCTTGCAGATCGGCTCAACCCCACGCGCCGCACGATCATCGTCGATGCGATCATGGCTTGGACCGGCGGTCGAGCTCCGCCGTCGCAAAATAAGCGCTTGCCTTGCGCAGGTTCTCGTTTGCTGGCGAAGCTCGCGGTTCTTCCGTTCCAGTGCCTTGGGCTTCTCGGCCAGCTCGGTCGGAACGCCGGCCCGCTGCCCACTGTCGATCTCGACCTACTTGACTCAGTCATGCAAGGTCTGCGCGTGCAGCCAATCTTGGCCGCAATGGAAGTCACCGTCGTCCAGCGCGACCTGTGCTCGTTGGCCTGATACAGAGCTATACGACCCCGTCGGGCTCGGGCCTCGGGTGAACATTTCTCGTCGTCTTGCTTGTCATGGCTCCACCTTCTCAAGACTTGGAGCCTCCGCCAAATCCGCGGCGGCGGTTCAGATGGGCGCTCAATCCTGCAAGCGCTCAAACGCGGACGGCACGATTGAGTGAGTTTTGCTGTCAAGATGCTCTGGTCTACTCAGCTTCTGGCGGAGCGATCCGTTTGCAACCACGAGAGCACTAACGAGGATGCCCGCCGGAACGCGGCGAACTGTCGCTCGATCTTGCTGGAAAAGTGCGCTCTGCCACGAGACCGGCAGGAATTATGCGGCTCATTTGAATAACAATGCCGAGATTGGCCAGAAAGGGAAGCGGAGCGGCGATTGCCGATCTCTATTCCTCGCCGCAGAGGTCGTTCATGGGCAGTCATGATCTTGTCTCCAGCAGTTTCCTCGGGCTGACCGCAGCCGGATTTGCGCTACTCTGCTCGAGCCTGCTTGTCCTCGTCTTCACATGAAGTAAGCCCCCTCGTATGGCCGGTCTCTGGTCATTCAGTTCATCGACTGGACGGACTGCTTCCCTAGACTTTGAACGCTGGCACGGCTCCAGCAGGCCGTGATGAGTATCGTAGCCGCCCGGCCAAAATCCTCGACGCGATAGCGGCCCCTGCCCGCAACCTTCGAAACAACCGTAAGCCCGTCACGCAACGCCGGTGAACTTACCCAGAAAACTGGTCTCCAGAAAGTCATTGTCCTAACCGCCGGCTCTGAACGGCATGACAGTGTTGAAGGTCGGCCGCAGCCGAGACTAACCTGGGATTTGCACCGGCAGTGCGGAATAACCGTGCACAAAATTCGATTGAACTCGCTCCGGTTCGCCGACCACATTTACCTCCAAACATCGATTCAGCATCTCCTCCCACAGGATTTTCAGCTGCAGCTCGGCAAGGCGCCTACCCACGCAGCGATGAATCCCAAATCCGAAAGAGAGATGTTGCCGTACATTTTCCCGATCGATGATGAAGCTGTTGGCTCTCGCAATGACCTCGTCATCTCGGTTGCCAGAGATGTACCACATCACAACTTTGTCGCCTCGCCTGATTCGCTTGTGGCCTATCATGAAATCGTCCACAGCGGTCCGGCGCATGTGTGCAATGGGGGTTTGGTATCGTATAATCTCGGATACCGCGCCGGACACCAGCGAAGCATCATCCCGGAGTTTTCGCATTTCGGATGGATTTTGACTCATGAACAAGACGCCCCCGGTAATTGAGTTGCGCGTAGTATCGTTACCTCCAACAATCAGCAGAATGAGGTTGCCCAGGAACTCGCGGGGCTCCATGTTTCGGGTCGCCGGTGAATGCGCCATCATCGAGATCAGGTCACCGCGCGGCTCACAATCGACCCGTTCGCTCCAAAGCCGCGTAAAATAGTCCAGGCACTCCGACAGCACCACCTTTCGCTTTTCCCAGCTGTCGATCTGGTCGCCCATTTGTGGAGTCAAGGCAGCTACGTCCGACCAGTAGGTCAGCAACCACCGATCCTGAAATGGAAAATCGAACAGCGTGGCCAGCATTTGGGTCGTCAACTCGATCGAGACCCTGTCGACCCAGTTGAAGGTATCGTTGCGCGGCAAACCGTCCAAAATCTTCTGAACCCGCGAGCGGATCAAGCCTTCAAGATTTGCCAAGTTCTCCGATGCCGCTATCGGACTGATAGTCTTACGTTGCTGAGCATGGAGAGGAGGATTCATTTTGATAAAACTGGGGGTCCAATACTCCTCCGGCGGGTCGACTATTGTGACGCTTCGCTCTGATGAGAATGTTGTGTGATTTGAGTCCACGGCTATGATGTCGCGGTATTTTGTTATCGACCAATATGGTCCGTATGGGCTGTTTTCGCAATAATGAACGGGATCTTCCCTCCGCAGCCGTTCGAAATAAGGCCAAACGGTATCATCCTCGAAGCGCTTGGGTTCGCTTACATCAAGACGGCTCAGCGGGATATCAGTGCTCTCGCAGGCGCTTTCTGTCGATAACGCTGTCATGATTGTCTCGCTGACATTGGCTTGCACTTTTGCTGGATCAGCTGAGTGCGCTGTGTTCGGGGGAAGCGCGCTCGAAACACGACGAGCTTGGGCGGTGCACTAACGATGTGTCACGCATGATCATGGCTGGACTTCGCGCGAGGTCCGAAATCTGAAATCATGTTACGGACTTCGGTTTGGTCCCCGTCAACGAAGAATAATGGAAAGGCGAGCGAAGCTCCCCTATCAGGATTGGGAGGCGCGCGAACGCGCCCTTTGTGGTACTCAACATCAAGCCGCAAGCACTCGCAGCTGTGGCACCCAGCCGGTTATCGTCATTTTCTCGGGCAGGCAGCCCCTTTGCCACTCGACCACTTACATTGCCGAGGCGACGGACGTCCGAACTGGCAACAAAGTATCTTCCATGCGCTGGAATAGAAGAGAATTGGCACAGCTGAAACAGCTCTGGTCCGAGGGACAGAGTGCCGCGCAGATCGCGGGTCATCTCGAGTGCAGTCGCAACGCCGTTTGCGGCAGGCCGACTCGGTTGGGTCTCACTCGAGGTCACAAGCCACCAACAGCACAAAACCCAAGATTAGATCGGTGCCCAAGCGGAGGGCCGACGTTGATGGCTGCCCGCCGCGATCGCGTCCGAAAGAAGCTGCTGCAATAGGCGCTAAAAACGCGGCCTCAGGAAATGAGCAAGCGGCAGCTTTACGCAATCCTAGCTGAGGCGGTCAGGAATACCGTCTAGAGCTATCGGCGCCGCGATCTCCCGGGTCTAGGCCGCCGTAGTCGGTTCATTCGGGCTATTTGGTCTCGCGATTTGTGCCTATCCGACGAACAGCGGCGTCCAGTAGAACGTTCGCGGCAGGAGGGCTCGATCGTACATCAAGTCATCCAATCTCAAGAGGCCGGATGCGCTGAATTGGAGAGAAGAGAGCGTTCTGCTTATTGAGTTTTCCGGGTATGCGTTTTGGGGAAGCGCCCGCCGTCCTAGTTTGCGCGGTGTTCGGAACTTTCGGCACACCGCGCCCAACGAACTACACGAGACCGGGTGAAGCCGCTTGATCCTCAACCACTTTCGATATCTGCGACAGGCGTGTGGAGAGCTGGACTGGGACTGAACACTCGGCAAATCATCGAGGTACGACGTTTCCGGGGGTGAGCCCGGTGGCCCTCCGACTGTGATCGGACCTTCTGGGTTTAGACGAAGGCGCGAGTTTCCTCGCCGGCTTCGATAGGTTTGAGCTGACGGCGGAGATGAAACGGAAGAAGGTGAAGCGGTGAGTACCAGATAGCTCCACTATTCGATCTTCGCCTGTTCTCCCGAAAGAACCTCCGATAGAATCGCCTGTCGTCGGGCGGCGCTATGCTTAGCGTTGGAGCGGCTTGACGAGCTGCCCTCGCGGGATATTGCCTGACGTCGTTTAAAAGGTCGGCTCCTGCGGTGCGCAGACACACGAAAACGGCTACCACCAACGTAGGTGCCTTGACGTCTGCGCAAAACCGGCGGCGCCTCTGAGGCGGCCGGCTGTTCAATTGCACCCATCCGTTCTCGCTCACCTACCCGGCTCATTTCGTCACGCCAGCTGCGCGAGAGCCGCCGATAGGAGAGTTTCGCTCGTAGCGATATTGCCGCCGAGTAACGGACGCATGAAAGGACTTCTTCTGCGAGGGATCCATGAAGACGCCCACCGACAATCCCTTCATTGGCGAATTTCACTACATACCGGGACGGAGCCAAGCGGACCCATTATTCCTGGACCGATGGGGAATACGCCACGCAAAATCAACTACCAACCTTGTCAGTTGACGGAGAATACGGGACCGTATCAATGTTGGTCATTGAACCTCGCACGAGTCAAATCGTGGAGCAGTTCGAGGTCTAGCAGCTTAAACGGCCCTGATGGGTGTCTCGTTGCCGAAGATCAAAGATTATCAAGGCGGACGAATTGGGGACCCCGCCGTGGCTGTGTTGATTCGAGTATCTCGCTTGCAGAACTTGTTCTCTGTGTCCGAGGGGAGCGGATCGTCATCCGACAGCGCGTTTCTTCCGCAGATCGGCCGTCACGCAAGCTCCCAATTGCCTAGCGACAGTCCCGATCGCCCTTGGCAAGCAAAGGGATGCAGGACAATTCGCTTGCGACGTAAAACTTCGTAAACATGGGATAACAATCCTTGCAGACCTCGATCTTAAGCACGTATTACGATGCTCGCCTTCCTTGGTACACCATCTATCCAACTGTAGCCCAGTTCTCCAAAGCAGTCGGCGGCGACGCCTGTGAGAGATGGCTGCAGCAGCTGCCGCTTGACCAATCGGTGTCGCTCTATTTCCACATTCCGTTCTGTCGATCGATTTGCTGGTATTGTGGCTTCGCTCGAAGCATCACTCGCCGGCATTCTCCTATCCTCGACTTTTTGGGGGTTCTTCGTAAGGAGATCGATTTGGTCGCGGCGCAGGTTGCGCAACCGCTGCCTGTGAGCGACGTCCACTTCGGCGGTGGAACGCCGACCCTCATCGAGCCAACGGAATTCCGCCGGTTGATGGGGCTTCTGCGCCGACGCTTTGCGATTTCGAACACGGCCGCCATTGCTGTTGAGATCGACCCGCGCACGTTCACGCTCGCCACATGCGAAGGATTGGCGGCTGCCGGCGTGAACCGCGCGAGCCTCGGCGTCCAGAGCTTCGATCCAATTGTCCAAAAAGCCATCAACCGGGTCCAGAGTGAGGCACAAACAGAGCGCGTTGTCCAGGCGCTGCGGCAGCATGGAATCATGCGCGTCAACTTCGACCTCATCTACGGGCTGCCAAATCAGACGGTGCAGTCCTGCGTTCAGACCGCGACAACGGCGCTGGCAATGCGACCAGACCGGCTTGCGGTGTTCGGCTACGCGCACGTTCCTTCCTTCAAGAAGAATCAGCGCCTGATCGACGAGGCAGCGCTGCCAGACAGCCATGCCCGTGCAGAACAAGCAGCCGCGATGGCCAATACACTGACTGCAGCGGGCTACCGCCAGATCGGACTCGACCATTTCGCCTTGCCGCACGATGAGCTCGCGCTGGCGCAGAAAGCCGGTCGCCTGCGGCGGAATTCACTCGGTTACTCCGCCGACACCTGCAATAAAGTGATCGGCTTCGGACCGTCGGCGATCGGCCGGCTTGGCGAGGGTTACGTCCAGAACGAAGTTACAGCGGGTTCCTACAGCGGCCAAATCAACGCCGGCCGTCTGGCGACGTCAAAGGGCTACTGTCTCAGCCTTGAAGACCGCGTCCGGGCCGCGATCATTGAGCGGCTAATGTGCGATTTCGAGGTGGACGTGCCGGCAATTTGCGCTGCTCATGGATTTGACCCGATCGGCTTGCTCGGTTCAGGCGAACGCTTGGCAATGCTCGCTGAGGATGGGATCGTCGAAATGGAAAAGGGATTCCTCCGCGTGAGGCCGGAGCATCGTTTTCTCACGCGGGCTGTGGCAGCCGCATTCGATTGTTACTTTCGCGCCCCCTCTGTTCAGGCCAGCCAACGCAATGATTGGATGAAATGAATCACGTTTTGCTGCACGCGCCAGGAAGCCTGAGGAATGCGTTCGCTCATCTGGCACACTCACAACCAGCTCCAAATCGATCAACGACGCCGTGCGAAGCTGTGCGGCGGAGAGTCGCCCTGACCCGCGCCGCGAAGACAAGCTGGACGCACTGCTGCCGGGAATTGGACGCCCCGACAACAACGCTCCTCGCTCAAGCAGCGTGACCCTACATCTCGACAAGTTTCATCCCATCACCGCCATTAGCCGTGTAGCCAAGGATCTCGATGGGAACGACGACTGATTGCGCGACGCCGCCAACCAACTGGAGATCGAGAACTGATCATCTTATGTCGTCGAGATGATGACATCTCGACGTTTAGGGACTTCTGGATCGAAAACCCTGATCGAGCTCGTCCGGATGGACAAGGACATCTGACCCTTGGCTCCGGCGGTGGCAGCCGAAATCATGCGTGATACGGCGCAAAGGATATTCGAGCGCCACAACTACAACCAGATCCGGCGGGATCACGGTCTTCGAAAAGATCGTTCCCTGTAAGAGCTTCGCGCGACGTGGATCGAAGCAAACGCCTAGAATTCACCCGCCGACGCTGCGATACCGATCGGCCGGGAACGCCGGGGCTGTGGAGTCGAGCGATACATTAGCTACGATTCACGCAGCGACAGCCGACCTCCCGCTCAGTCAACTACCAAACCTAGCAATTGATGGAGACGACGGACACATGCCAGTCAGTGGCGGTGAAATTCGCTCGGGCCACATAAGAAGTCGCCGCGCGATTTCATCGATCAATGGAGCTGATGAATGTCTTGCCTCGTCGTCCCCAGGTATCAAACTGTCTCCAATCGTGCCCTCCATCTTGCTCTAAGAGCCACTCGAGGGTTTGTGGCGGCGAGCTTACGGGCCGCCAAGGATGTCAGCCCCTTCTGCCTGCCCGTGCTTCATCCCATCGACCGAGCAGCGAGCGGCGTTTCTTGGATCGGGCGTGTTGTTCTGCGAGCCCCGCTATTGCCGCTGCTCTCTGTTGAAAACTATTCTCCTTCGTTTTGGCAGCGGGTTTGTCGCAAGGTTCCTGGGCTCCGTGTATCGGCCACCAATCTCTTGCTAGCGAACGCGCACGCCGAGCAGCCCGTTAATGTCTCGACACCCTCCAGCAGAAGCTCGCCTTGATTAGCGATCGAGCGACTGGGTTGTTTTGCGCTGTGTACCCACACGTAGGCCAAGCGGCGCCGCTGTGGTGATAGCGCGCAAGGTGGGTCTCGCTGACATAGAGAGGCCGCCTGGTGTCAAGCGTCTCCCACCACATTGAGGGACAAGATTTGACATCCGCTCTAAGGCCGTCAGGTGGAAGTGCACTTTATTCAAATCGATGAGCGCGAAACTCACCATGCATCGTTGCGTTATAACGCCGCTATCCACGCAAGCATACCTGGCTGGCGTCGTTGCTTTCATGTCTGGACCAACTGCGAAGCCACGAGGTCGTATTGTCCTTTGTCTCATAGCTAGTCTCGCCAGCAGTTCGGCGGCGCCGAGTCGCGAGATCTCTGGCCCAAGAAGCCCCAGCCCCGATGAGCTCGATGAGGCAACAAGCAGAGCAATTTCGGATCCGGCCATCACATTCCGAAGCGGGCGGCCCAAGGGAGCAGCGCGCCTTTCTAGGAGCTCCTTGCCAAAAACAGCTTCGACCACAATTAAGCGCGACGTTGCCATGGAGACGGCCAAGAGCAGAATTGAAAAGCCGATCGACCCATTCGCAAAATTCGAGAAGCTTCGCGAAAGAGGTGGCGCTTTCACTGCTCCTGGTCCTGCGGACACGATAGATCAGGATACAGCTTCTCTCAGATCCCAATTTTCGGATCTCGGGATTGGATTTGCTGGCTGGACGCTAAACACGTTTGTCGACAATGAACTCGGCAATGCCGCCAGAAGCACCATCGCCAATCAGCAATATGTCGGCCAGAATCCGACATTTAGTACGGTCAACTCTATGATCGTTACTTATGACCTCGCTCGGCTTGGAATTCCCGATGGTCAGATCGTGGTCGGAGCCGAGCATCAACACTGGACATGGCAGAGCGCTGGGCCAGATCGGCTGGGCCTCAATGCAGTTTCTTACTATCAAAGGTTATTCGACAGAAGGATCGAACTCAAAGTGGGCTACCTCAGGAACCAACATGAGTTTGCGGGCGCTGGAGACAAAGTGTTCGGACCCTCATCGAAAATGCTGTTCCAAGCTGGCATGAGCAACAATTGGGCGCCAACGCCGGCTCTTAATCTGAAGTACAATTTTGATGATCGCCTATATAACAAGCTCTCAATCCAGCGCTCGGTCAGTCCAGCAGGACAATATGCGCATGTAAGCGAGAATCCCACTGGCTTGAACTGGAGCACGCGCGACGCAGGCATTCTTTTGCTTGATGAGCTTTCCTACAGGAACAAGCCTACTCCGGGTGTAATGGAGACTTGGCTGCGGGCTGGCGCGGGCTTCAACAACAGCCGCTACACGGACCTGCAGCATCCGACAGAAGCGACGACCAAGGCCAACAGCGTCTACTATGTAGGTGCGGACAGGCAATTCTGGCAGTCTGCCGTCCACGGCTCGGCATCTCGCGGAGTCTATGGCGGGCTCTCTGCAATGTATGCTCCGCCTGACCTAAATAGAGCTAGTCAATACTACGAGATTCGCCTTTATGCGAAGGGCCTATTGGACAGCCGGCCCACAGATCAGATGAGTCTTGTTGTCAGCAATACCATCTGGAGCCATGTCGCGGTGGACGCTGCACTGGCAAAAGAACAGCTGGCGCACCGTGACAGTACTGCTATTTCAGGACTGTACACGGCGCATCTGGCGCCGGGGATATATACAACCGTAGGACTGACCTACATCAATCACCCGACAAGCATTACCTACACACCGCAAACCGGACACGCCCTGAATATGTTAGTATCTACGTCGGTATTCTTCTAAGGGCTCAGGACTGGGCGTGAATTCACCGGCATGTAGTCGAAATCACAATCGTTCACTTTCAACGGCTTGGGCCGGTCATCGCGGCGTTTTGCTATCTCTGTGCTCCTGGCGCGAGGCCGGGTACCGCGTGAATTTAGGCATGCCTAAGGTAGCCTGCTGTTGGGAATGGTAGCTTGGAGCCTTTGCTGATTCGGTCTACGAGCGATAGACCGGCGCCGTATCGCGCAAAAGTCGTATCCTCTTGCGGAGCGACATTGTTTCACGTTAGCTGCTCCTGCAGCTCGTCAGACTCGCGTCCGAGCTCTTACTCTGCCATGACAACGCCGAAATCGTGCCCTCGGAGATTCCCGCGACGAGACTTGGTAAGTGGAACCGCGACACAGATGCCAAAATTCAGCCAGCTCCGGCAATCGCGCTCTGTCTGTCCGACGGTCGTGCCGTCGTCCGAAAGGCGATGCGCAAGGTCGGCGGAAACGCACCCCCTTCCGTGGGAAAGTCAACCGGACGCGGCCGGATGACTCGCGCCACTCGGCGCTGAATCATTTTCGGCCGGACGAGATGAGCTTGAGCATCTTACTTCAGCAAGTAGGTCGCCTCCCGGGTCTGCGCGCGCGTTAGCTCCTCCCATCCAATTGCGCGTGGCGTTCTGCTCGGCTTAACTTCTCTTCGCAAACATCTATTCGCGCGAACATGCGACAAGGCCAGTGCAATTATGTGAATTTGCCGCGCACTGCTAGGCAACTTTCGTGGACGGGTGCTTCGTCATTTTGAGGCGCGTCACACTGCATCGACCATCGACACTGACGGGCGCGTCACCATCGAGTGTGGCACGATGAACGACGCGATGCTGGTCACCGTAATCGTTAAGGGCATAATGCTGTGTTGCGCGATTGTCCCAAATCGCGACATCGCCTTCTTTCCAGGTCCAGCGCACGGTATTTTCGGGCGCCGTGATATAGGACTGGAATAGTTGAAACAGCTTCTGGCTGTCGCGTTTTGGGATATCAATAAACCTTTGCACCAGATCGCCGAGCACCAGCGCGCGCTCGCCGGTCTCGGGATGTACACGGACCACCGGATGCTCCGTCTCATAGATTGTTTTGGTAAAGACCTCATCAAAATGCTTCTGATCGATGTCGCGAACACGGCAGGTCCCGGCGTAGTCGAAGGCGTTGCTGTGAACGGTCCAGAGTTCGTCGGCAAGCCGTTGGAGCGGCCGCGGCAGATCGAGGTAGGCCGCCACAGCATTCGACCAAATCGTATCGCCGCCGGACGATGGGATCACAATAGCTCGCAGCACCGCAGCTTTGGGATAAGCCGCTAGAAAGGTTCCATCGGTGTGCCATACATCGGCTCGGCTACCTCCACGCGCGGAATCAAGCTCGAGGATCGAGGTCGTTCCATTGATCGTACCGAGTGTGGGATGCGGCACCAGCTTTCCCAAACAAGCGGCAAAGCGCTCCTGCTCCGCGTCATCAAGATGCCGCTGATCGCGGAAGAAGATCACTTTATGTTCGAGCAGCAGGCTATTGATTGCAGCGGCGGTTTGGCTCGGCAAATCACCCGAAAGTTTGATATCTCTGATTTCAACACCGATGCGCGCGGCGCGCTTGACGATGTCGGTCGCTGGAATGACACGCTCGGTCGAAGCCGTTTCTTTCATTGCAATTTTTTCCAAGTTTTGCGGATTGTTCAAGCAGACGAGGGTGCATCTCACTCGCTTTCGATGACGAACCTCGCGCTGCGGGTACTCTTGAGCAAGCACCATGCCAGTCGGACACGAGCTGTGAACGTCAGGTTGATGATCCGAACAGCTTGCCAGGAGTTCGATGGCACCTCCAATCCTCTTGCAATCCGAACCCGCAAATACACCAGAGGTGAAAACTCTGAGGCTAGCGCCCCGGTCCGGGGCGAAAGGCACGCAACACCGAGAGGAATTGTACCGCTCGGTACCCGAACAGAAACGCGCCATACGGCCTTCGTGCAACTTTGAGCAGCGAGCCGTGCGTGCCGTTCTCGTCCAGTATGGCACCTGCCCAACTGTTTGCAGCAATCGGCCAAATACGGGCCGCGTCTGCGAACGAGCCATCACCGGCTCTGAAGGTGTCCGGGACCTGCCCTGGCTGCGATCACTACCGGCTTCATCCGCTGGAAATGGAAGAGGAATAGATGACCTTGGAAGAGACCCAAACGATTGAACTACGGTTTCATCCAGGCGAAAGCCATTGACCCGCGGCACTGGGATCGCGATGTTCTCGATGCACCGACGTCCGAGGGCGGTGAGGCAGATGCTCGGCATTGTCCCGGTGGCTTTGCCTAAGACGGCAAAGATATGTCCACTACCGGTCGTTATAGGTGTTTCAATGTTGTCGAAGTAATTACCCTCGACGAGTGCTTGCACAGATGATCCAGCAACCACTGCATGGAAAACTCCGCAGCTGTGTTGCGCATTCGTGTTGTGGAAGTAATTGTTAACGAGATGGATAATGGCCTGCGCACCGTCAATGTGCGGCGCCCGCCCCGAGATCTCATGAAAATAGTTATTTGCGATAGTGATCGTCTCCGGGACACCAAGAAACAGGAGGTTCCAATAGTGTTTCCCGTTAGAATAGGAGGAATAGACATCGCTGCCATCGAAGTCGTTCCAGGAAAGCGTAATATTCGTCGTGGGGAAAAAGCGGCCGACAATCATCTGACGCCCGATATTGTGAAATCGGTTGTGATCGATCCACACCAGGTCGGCTCGTGCAATTGCAATAGCATCACCGGCAAATATCACGCCTTCATTGATATCACTGATGGTCAGGTTGCGAATAACGACGTTGCTGACCCCACCCCTTCACTTTGATTGTAGCGGCCGAGCCAATGCCGATCACCGTTTTGTTTGAGCCAATTTCCAGCGGGCGCTTGCCGGCCCTGTCGAATGCGACCGACGTCTTCTCCTTGCCATCGCAATGCGCGTCGTTTCCATCGATAAGAAGAAGGGACTCACGCTTGTAAGGTGCCGAACAGGCACGGCCGTATTGGGACCCCTGCCCTTCGCCTCGCCCCTCCGTACCGGTAAAGTCCATGGTTCGGATTACCTGGATCTCGCGCGAACTATCGTCATTGCACTGGCCGAAGCTGTACCACCGACAGAACTCATAATTAAGAGCTTGGTTGATCTGACTTGAACTATCTCGCCTCCCAGCCCGCCCGTCGCTGCAGAGCCAAAGCCCATGATGGCCTCCGATCGCACATCGTTCGGTCCGAGGAGGGACGAGACGCCGAGGACGGCAGCAAGTCCGCAGAGCACGCGCAACGAACGCTTGATGTGCTCCATCGTGTGTTTCATAGGCATATGATGCTCTCTCTTACCTCCGCAATTCCGCACGACAACCTGAATTTTCGAGCCGAAATGCTGAACTAGACGGGGCCATCAGCATGCGGCGTTAACGCCATTAGATCGTCGTCAATAAGGCAGGCTGGTAACATCGGAAGCATGCTAAACAACGGTCGAGGTGTGCAGCCGCGGGCACCGTGCCAGATGGAATCGACCTGGGTAGCCATTGAGCGGCTCACGACTGATGAAAACAGCGGTCGATGCTTCGAGAACGCGGTCAGAATGAAAGCAACATCTTATCCCACGTTTCACCGTAACGCGCACGGCTCGAAGGCAACGGCGGGACCAGCTTGCAACCGCGCTCTTTGATTTGCGCCTTCGACGCTTGATGGGCTAGCTGCCCTAAGGCCCTGGAATGCAACTATCAAACCTGGCTGTTCCTGTGATCCCGAATGAGGCGTACCGCAGTTCAAATCATGAGACGCCCGGCTTCCGTCGGGCTGTCTGGGAGCTTCACTGATGTACACGCCGTCCTGCTTCCAAGTTCTCGATATCGCCGGCCTTCAACAAACAATGCGCGAGGCACGGACAGCGACACTGGTCACCGCCACTCACGAGGGGCTTGTTGGAACGTTGCTGCCCGTAGTACTCGACGAGAGCGCAGGCTCGATGGGCACGATTTACGCGCACGTGGCGCGTGCTAATCCGCAGTGGAAGCTGACACCAACCGGAGAGGCGATGGCAATTTTCGCTGGGGCGGAGGCCTATATCAGCCCTTCATGGTACGTGACCAAGCACGAGAGAGGCGAGGCCGTACCAACGTGGAACTATGTCGCTGTGCATGCCTACGGACAAGTTGAGTTCTTCGAGGATTCCGATCGGCTCCGAGAGGTAGTCACGCGGCTGACCGATGTACATGAGCGCTCAAGCAAAGACCGCTGGGCGGTCTCGGACGCACCTGCCGATTTCATCAAAGCGGAGCTCGAGGGGATTATCGGCCTGCGATTGCAAATTACACGGCTAGATGGCTCACGGAAGATGAGCCAGAACCGCAATGCCGCGGATCGCGCCGGCGTCATCGAGGGCTTATCCAAGAGCAACCGTGAGGAAGACCGTCGTGCGGCTCACCTCATTCCGAAAGGATGACGAACCCGATCGAGGTATTGTAAACGAACCGGTGTCACGTGGACTTCCTCCACTTCCTCGACTGCTGTCCTTCTGCACAACCACGCGCGGGCGGCGGGTTTCTGCTCGCGGCAGGTGCTTTACACAGCACAGGAACGCGCGGCGTCCGCGAGCGGCACCGCGAACGCCCAAGCCGCTAGGCCAACTCCAGCTTTTATGGCGTGCAAGTCTCAAGAGATTTGCAAGGAGCCCTCCAAGCGTCTGGAATCTGACATTGCGGTCAGATTGCAGACTCTCTGACACTTCACGACAATCTGCGGTCGCGCACACTCCCGACGGGCAGCAAGAAACGCGAATGTCTCACATTTGCAAGGTCGCGCAGCTCACTTCTGTCACAATGATCGGGGCTCCCGGACCACCTGCTCGACCTCGAATTCGGCCTAAGACGTCCAAGAGACCTGTTTCGCCTGCTCGACGCCCTCCGGCGCAACGGGTATGCTGAACTGAAAGAAGGCCCCGTGAGGATCATTGGCGCCCGCCCAGATCCGGCCCCCATGCGCCTCAATAATGGAATGGCAAATGGCCAGCCCCATGCCCATGCCTTCTGACTTGGTGGTGTAGAACGCCTCGAACATACGGTCTGCGCTGTTTGGATCGAGTCCTGGACCTGTATCCCGAAAGCTGACCAACACATTATTCGAGCCATCTGTGCGCGTCGTGATCAGTAATTCGCGTTCGCCTTCGTTGATCTCGCTCATAGCCTCGGTGGCATTCGTGATCAGATTGAGAATCACCTGCCGTACCTGAACGCGATCTGCCCGAACGAGCGGCAAAGCCTCAGGCCTTCGGGTTTGCACCCACACGTCATTTTGTGCAAGTTCCGCGCGGACTAGGGCCAACACCTCTACGATCAATTCGTCAATTGCAAGAAGCTCGGTTTGCATGGGCGCTTTGTTCATAAGAGCGCGGATCCGACGGATCACGTTTCCTGCGCGCATACTGTCACGAACAATCAAACCGAAGGTCTGCCGAACCTCTTCCAGATTTGGCGGTTGAGCACCGAGCCAATTTAGCCCCGCCCCCGCATTACTGCTGATCGCGGCAATCGGCTGGTTCACCTCATGCGCGATCGAGGCGGCCAGATGTCCCATTGTCGTGATCCGATTGGCATGTGCAAGGCCCATCAGAGTCTCGCGATAGCGCCGTTCGCTTTCGCGGGCCTCCGCTTCCGCTCTCTTTCGTTCTGTCAGGTCCAGGACGAAGCCAACACCTTGGTCCTCTCGCACATCGAACACGGCGAGGCCAATGAGCACTGGCACGCGACTGCCATCCTTCCGAACATACTCTTTCTCGAACTGCTGAACAGCTCCGGTCCTTTTTGCTTCTGTGTGAGCATCCATTGTGCGCTCGTGCCATTCTGGAGGCGTCAGATCGAGACCGTTCACTCGGCCTGCGAGGAGATCTTCTTGCTCGTATCCAACCATCGTGAGGAAGGCTTGATTTGCTTCGATGATCTCGCCCCCTTCGTGAATGATAAAGATTCCGATGATGTTAGCGTCGAGCAAGCGCCGGATTTTCGCCTCCCGTTGCTGAACTTCGCTGTACAACCGGCTGTTTTCGAGCGCTGTTGCAGCTTGAGAGGCAAGCATTTTCTGCATTGATGTTCGGGCAGCCGAGAATATGCGCGGGGCGAGATTATTCTCCAGATAAAGTACGCCGATCAGCTTGCCCTGCGTGATGAGTGGCAGGCAAAGAATAGAACGCGCTTTGCGCTCGCGGATATAAGGATCTTCGGCAAATGAAGGCTGGACGACAGCGTCTTCGAGAACCACGTTTTCGCGGACACGTAGCACGAAATGCAGCACGGATTCGGGAAGAGCCATCGGAGTTACGGGCTGTTCATCCACCTTTATAACGAGCGCATCTGCTACCGTTTTGCCTTCCGCTTCGATCCGTGGCTCGTCGCCATGCAGCAGAATCAACACACCTCTTTCGGCGCCGGCCTGCTCAATGGTAGTCCGCATAAGCTTGTCAATTAGCTTCTGAAGCACAATCTCGCCGGAAATCGCCTGCGACACTTTGATCACCGTCGCCAGATCAAGTTGCTCAACCGGAGCTCCGATCGTCATGCCATTCACGGCAAGCGGGGGCTCCTGATGCATGAGATGCGGATGCAGCTCCTCGAGTTGACGCACCTTACCATCCGCTCCCCAACGAAGGTAGCCGCGCCGCGCGTCCTGCAGGTAAACCCGGGAGATCCTGGCAAAACCGCGTGCAGCATAAAAGCGCGCTGCAAGTTCACAAGCGATCCCCTCGTGGTGGGGGAAACCGTTACGTCCTGCGGTTTGGATCGAGTGTTCGTACAGTCGCATTGCGTCTGCATCCCGGCATTCTAACCTCGCAATTTCAGCGCCGACCAAGGCAGCCCGATTCTCGAAGTTGTCGGGGCAATTCGTCGCCCATGTCTGCAGTTGCCTGTAATGAGCATCAATGACATCTCGGTGTGGCTGTTGTTCGCCTTCGCCCAGCCTGTCGCAATAACACGAGTGAGATAGCGCACCATAAAAGTGAAACTCCGCGGTCAAGGGCTCTGTTGGTATGGTCCATAGTTTGGGCTCGGCCTTCGAGCGAGCCTCAACAGCCGCAGCATAATCGCCGGATAGGAAGCGCGCCTGAAGTTTGCGGATCCAGTAAACGGTTTCGCTAGGTGACTCCGGACTTCCTGCCAACGATCGTTCAACGTCTAGCTCGTCAAATTGTTGGTCGTCGAAGCAACCGAGCGAGCGCGTGAGGCCGCGCATGGTTCTGACGATTGCGAGCTGAGCGGCTACCGCCTCAGCAGCAAATTGTACCTTTCTGTTCCGGATCGTAGCAGCGCTTTTCTCTAACTCGTTCTGTACCTCTTTCAGGTGATCTCCGGCCATCATCATACTTCCGGTTAGATGGACCGAACTGTACGCCTCATAGATGACATCACCGCTACTGACCGCGGCTTCGAGGGCTCGCCGGATCAAAACTCGGCCGTCTCTAAGCGGCTTCGTCCACGGGATCACGGTGGCTCCGACGGCCAAATAGACGTGAGCCCGAAAACGAGAGAACTCGCCGCGATCAGCCAGATCGCAAGCAAGACGACCAAATTTATCGGCCGCTTGGTAGTCACCGAAGCGTCCGGCCGAGATTCGGCCTAACCATGCGTAATGGGCGCAGGAAGCATCAGTGTTGCCGTATTCGAGGCTGATGCTGACCGCTCGGCAGATCACTAAAGCGGATAAATTGGCGTCTGTGAAACCTGCAGCCGGAAGAATCCGCGTCAACACGGCGAGCGTGGCAAGCTTGGCCTGGTCTGTCATTCGAGGCAAACCAGCAAGATCCTCGATTGCGTCGGGCAGCTGTGACCACATCCGCTGATATTCGGCCAGCATTTCATGGTCCGTCGGACGCTGCGACCACTCGATCCCGACGTCGCGAAGATATTCGAGACCTATGAGCACTGCCCGGCCGTGCTGACCCAGCGTCAAGTAAAGATCGACCCGCAAACATGCGACCGTTGCTCGTTGTGGCCCGTTCAAAGCTCGCTTCGACAGTGCGGACAAGAGACGCTCTGCAATCTCCAGCTGGCCTACCAAGAATTCGCATTCGGCCCGGCTGGTCTCGAGTGCGAACGCGAGCTCGCGGCGCCTTTGCCAAAAATTGGGCGCGAGCAGCGCAGCACCGACGGTGAAATATGCTAGCGCCGAGGCGTAGGCCGCCGAGGCCTTGGCACGCTGCCCTGCGATCAAGTTCAACTCGGCGAGCTGCTCTCGCTCCTGACCGGAAGCGATGAGCGCGACGCCTCGATTGAGCTGACTGACAATGTCGAAGATGGCCTCTTCGCGTTTGTGCGCAGGGATGTGTGCCGCGAGCATCCGACCGATCCGCAGATGGGAAGGAGCGCGCGAGGATTCCGGCATCAGCAAGTAGGCCGCCTCTTGAACGCGATCGTGGACAAAGCGGTAGGCTGTCCCATGCCGCACGATCAGTTCCTGCCGGATTGCCGGCCACACGGTCGCGTGCACTTGCTCCTCTGGAATTTCGAGCACAATCGCAAGCTCCGCCGTCCCGGCGATGTTGCCGAAACAGGCCAGCTGTTGCAGCGCTTCCTGCGTTTCCTTGGGCAGCCGGATGAGCTTGCCGAGCATCAGATCGACGACGTTCTCGGTGTACGCTTTTGCGTGAATTTGCTGCAGATCCCAACGCCAGCGCGCCGACACGTGATCGAACGTCAACAGCTGCTCTCCGGCTAGTTCAGACAAGAATTGAACGGCGAAGAACGGATTGCCCATCGTCTTCTGATGCACCAACTTCGCAAGCGGGGCAGCGCGTTTTGGTCCGCAGCGAAGGGTATGCGCAACCAACTGCCCGACGTCGTCTGCGCTGAGCGGCGATAGCGTGATCTCCTGTAGATTTAGGCCGGCTCTCCCGATGGACTCGAGCTTGCGTTTGAGCGGATGATCTGCATCAACTTCGTTGCTGCGGTAAGCTCCAATAAGCAGCAGGTGCAGATCCGGCTGGGTCAGCAGATCCTCGATCAGGTCGAGTGTTGCGGCGTCATACCACTGCAAATCATCGAGGAAGAGCACCAATGGATGGGTTCGCCGGGCGAACACGCCAATAAAGCGACGAAACACGAGCTGGAAACGGATTTGCGCTTGGCGGGCTGGAAGCTCAGGAACCGCGGGCTGCTCGCCGATAACAAGGCTCAAATCGGGGATCAATTCGACCATCAGCCGTCCATTCCCACCGAGCGCCTCCCGGAACGCCTGCCGCCAAGTCGCGAGTTCGCCCTCACTTTTGCTGAGAAGAGGACGCACAAGGCTCTGAAAGGTCTGCACTAGTGTCGCATATGGCACATCGCGCTTCACTAGGTCGAATTTGCCTGATGCCAAGAGCCCGCGATAGGGTACGAGTACTTTGTGTAGCTCCTGGACGAGCGAAGACTTACCGATGCCGGAATAACCGGCAACCAGCACCAACCTCGGCGCGCCGCTCTTCACCGCTCGATCGAAAGAGCCAAGCAAGGTCTCGATCTCGCGGGCTCTCCCATAGAGCTTCTCGGGGACGATCAACCGATCAGGTGTGTCGTCTGCGCCAAGTTCAAAAGGCTCGATGCGACCATGGTTGGCCCATGCTGCCAGACAGTGTTGCAGATCGTGTTCAAGGCCAGCGGCAGTCTGGTAGCGTTCCTCGGCGGTTTTCGCGAGGAGTTTCATCGCAATGTGAGAGATTGGCTCCGGGACATTTTGCGATTTCTCGAGGGGCGGTGTTGCTTTTCTTGCAATATGACAATGAATCCACTCCAACGGGTCTGAGCCCGTGAACGGCAGCGCGCCGGTCAGCATCTGGTAGAATATCACCCCAAGTGAATAGAGATCACTGCGAGAGTCGACCGAGCGATTCATTCGTCCGGTCTGCTCGGGCGCCATGTAGGGCAGCGAGCCGGCGATGAACTCGGCAGGCTCAAGCGGCACCCGCTCGCGGGAAAGCCGGGACGCCAGCCCGAATCCGGTGAGTCGCACTTGTTCGTCAGGACAATTGACCAGAATGTGACCGGGTTTCAGGTCCTTGTGGATTAAGCCGCGGCGGTGGAGCTTGCCCACGGACCTCGTGACACCAATAGCAAGGCGCAGGAAGCGCTGAGGCTCCATGCCGACTCCAACTAAGTTTAGCAGCGGCTCGCCGCATGGATCCTCCAGGACCAGCATGGTACGACCAGCTTCCCGGATGAGTTCCAGAGGTCGCACCGCCCATGCCTCATCTAGCTCCTCTCTCAGCTCATACTCGTGGGCGAGGCACTCGATCGTGGCGGGGTCTTCCCCGGTGGGCCGCACGAGAAGCACGACAGCCTTGCTGCCGTTGATTTGCCGCCACGCACGGCAGAACACACGACCTCCGTCCCTCCACAGGGGCTGGATGTCGTTGTCGAGATTTGAGCCGAACACATTTCGGCTGGGAGGGGCGCGCGGCATTTGCCTGACCAGACTAAGAAGACGCGCGCCAAATCTGACACATAAGAGGCGCCATTGTGAAGGAACTTCACAAAATTCGCTGCAGGGTCCGGATCATGGCCGCCAAAGAGAGCCCGCAGCAAGCACAATATAACGGACGCAAGCTGTATGTTAGAGCCCGATCGTGTCGATCGAGCGCAGCCCTGCGCGCAGCTCGAGCCCGGGCGGCGGCTCCGGACTACGCAGCGCGCCGGCGCGGAAGGAGTCCTTCGCGATAGAGCGACTCAAGCCGAAGGCTTCCCACGCCAAGGACAGCGGCTCGATTGACGTGTGGCCGAAAATGCCGCCACTAACAATGAAGTTGTTTGGCACGTCTACTTTGAAGAGGAACAACTCGCCCGGCTGGAGCGCCCGAAACTGCGTGATGCCGCTGGGTTGCCACGAAAAGGTTAAAGATAGCTGGAATACCGGGCCGCCCTCTGATTCGTATTTCAAGGCGGCGGCACGGACAAAGCCTGGCAGCAATCCTCTTGAGGCAAATGTAGGGGACGGTTGTCGCCGGTCCAGCGGCGATCGAACCTCTCAACCACGAGCACACGGTTGCCTTCAAACTCCTCGATCGCGATGGCGGCGCTCGGAAGTCCGAGAGCTGCTGTCAGCTGGCAGAAGAACTCATTCTCGACGCTGTAGGAAAGATTGAGGCCGTTCGGTAGTCGGTCAATCCGCGGTTTGAGAATGTGCGTCGTGGCTGTAGTCGCCAGCGGCTTGTACCAACGCCCTTTCCAGAACAAGAGCGCGGTCTTTTCCTGGGCGCCGGCGATCGAGATCCGAAAGTCCTCGTCCTCACCAAGCTCAAGGAGAGCCGATGCAAGGTCGCCGAGAAGCGGGGCGATTCTCGTCGTCAACGGGTCTGCCGTCAACAGCCCCGGCAGCGGCCGGGTTCGATGCCGTCCGGCAGGAATTGCAATGGACCGACGCAGTCCCGTCCGACACCAATGAGTAGGTTGTAAGCGTCGATGCCCTGAGCGTGGACTCGCTCCGCCATACGATGGCGGATGGGCATGCTGTCGGGCAGGAGATTGTCGGAAACGGCGACGACAGCGGCACTGATATAGCGGTCCCTCACGCAGAGCAGAGATAGCGACACGGGCAGCGCATGCTCCCAGGCAAGCCAGGACGGATCGTACTGAAAGTCGATTGCGCCGACGAATGGTGTTTTGCAATGCGCGTTCACCGGCTTCGGATGAGGAGAGCACAAGGTTCGCTTTGTGGGCAATCTCGGATCGGCACATACTTTGATCCGTCATCTCCTCGACGAAGATGGGTGCGCTGCCTAAAACCCAGCGACGCTCCTTACAAGCTGGGTTCCAGCGAGCCCTTCTTCGATAGCCCTTTCGAACGGAGACGGCTGCGATCCTGAACGACGTGTTCCTTGCCCTGACCAAGGCCGGCCACCAGCCTTGGATTGGCGAACAACCCCGCAATGTCAGCACGACAGTGGGCCGTTAAGACGATCTCGTTCACGCTCGACCACCCGGGGCCAGGACGCAGGCCAACGGACGACTCCAAACACCGCATGAAGCTTCCGAAACCCTCCGACTGGAGATCCCAGCCACTGGAGAACAGCGGAACGCCTTCTCGTCCCAGTCGCGCTGCGACAGATCTAACTTGCCAACTACGAACTCCACCTAGTCGGCTCGAGAGATGCTAACTCGATCAATCTAAAAGACATGTACAACGTGACCCTACGTACGATTCAAGCCTTTCCCGTCTGTGTGAAGTAGCAGGGAGTCACCATCTACTTTGGCTGCTAAACGAGTCTCAGTTTTGCCACGCGGGTCACATCATCTGGGACACCATCACCACGGATGTACTGGCGATGTGGGGCGAACCCGGCACACTTCTTCTCAAAGGAGTGCGCCGGGCCGCCTTAATGAGTTGCGTCGGAAGATTGATGAGCTAGTGGGCGGTTGGCGGCTGCTCCAAGCGGACCGCTCGAGCCAGTTTCAGCCCTATACTGCGGCATTGAGGAGCTAAGCTTCGAATCAGCGTGCTCGATACGCACCTATGGTGCCCGCCAATCCCGCGAATGCGCCCTCTCCATTTGAATTACACACATCATCTTCGGATACGAGCAGCGAAGCAATCGGCAGGACGCACGAACGTCGCCCCCGCAGCTCGAGATGATTACATTTCCTACAAAGCACGACCGAAAGGACTTGAATCGCACCATGCGTCAGGTTGTACGAAACCGATGCAAGGTGCTTTCCCAAGCTCGCTAAAGACGCAACTCACAGGCGCTCTGACGACGCAAAAAAGAATTTATGTGCTGATGCCGCTGCTACTCGTTCTGATGTCCATTTTCTTTACTGCGGGTGCGATAGTCTACGCCTCATGCCGATCTCAACAACGCCGGCGGGATCGGCGCATGCACAGGCACATTGGCCCCAATTCGCTCAGCTCGCGCCCCCGCGTGCAGCTACCGAGGCGGCGGGCATTTTGATCCGGCCGCTTAACGAGAGTCCGCCGACGCCTCATGCGCCTGAACGGGGATGCCAAGCGGCATCCGCCGCCAGCTAGAGCGAGCGCCTCAACTTGGCTGCTGATTGATTTGATCAATGCCGCCGGGCCGTTCCAACGGGACGGCGGACAGACGGAAGCCAGTTCTCGACCACTCGGGCCCTTTTTGCTAGACTTTCGTGATAATGTCTTACGCACGCAAACGGCTGGCCGTTCGCATACCTGGAAGATCTCAGAGATTTGCACTGCGCGAAAGCTCCTGAGAAGGCCGCCACGAGCAACCTTTGGTCGTGGCTCCACGGAACTTCTACCACGATTGCAAAAGTGAGGCTTTTATCGTGACCAAGCGCTCTGAACCGCGGAAGCAAGCCGCAACTGTCGAAGGGCCGGAGGTGAGACCGAGCGTGTTGGTCGTCGACGACGACCTCTCAATGCGCGAATCGCTCGTCAACCTGTTTCGTTCGATCGGTCTAGACGTTGTTGCTTTCGGATCGGCCCAAGAACTGCTCCAGAGCGAGCTTCCTGATGTTCCCAGCTGCCTTGTGCTTGATATCAGACTGCCGGGCTTGAGCGGGCTGGAGCTCCAGATTGAATTAGCCAAACTGAAGGTTCACATTCCCATTATTTTCATCACCGCTCATGGCGATATTCCGATGACCGTCAAAGCGATGAAGAATGGAGCAATCGATTTTCTCGGCAAGCCGTTTCGCGATCAGGAACTGCTCGATGGAGTGGTCGCAGCGATCGAACAGGATCGCAAGAGACGAGCTATAGACAAGGTTGTCACGAAGCTGCAGTCCTTGTTCGAGGCTCTAAGTCCACGAGAGCAGGATGTCTTGAGACTGGTCGCCACGGGCCTCTTGAACAAACAGGTAGCCGCGGAACTCGGGCTTGCCGAGATTACAGTCAAAATCTACCGGGGGCACGTGATGAAGAAGATGGGTGCTCGATCACTAGCCGATTTGATTAGAATGGCGGAGAGGCTGGGAATTGGGACCGACCGTTTCAGAGTACAAACCTAAGTATGATTTTACAATTTCTTCGTACACGCGCACCCTTCAGCTGGCCGCCATGCTTCGGCCAGTGCCTTCGCCCAACCAGGACGGGTGGTCTTGTCTAACACTATTTCCGTTGTCGACGATGATCCTTCAATTCGTGTCGCGCTGAACAACCTCTTGAAATCACAGGGCCACATCGTTCATACGTTTGCTTCGGCCGAGGAATTCCTGGAGTCGTCTCAATTGAACAGCACGTCCTGTGTAATTGCAGACGTGCAGATGCCCACGATGAGCGGCTTTGAACTTTTAGAACAGATGCGGGCCCAAGGCCACGCTGCGCCATTCATTTTGATTACTGCCTTCGCGGATGATCGCACGCGAGCCCGCGCTTTGAGCGCCGGCGTGACCGGCTTTTTCGCTAAACCGTTTCCCCCTCTGGAGTTGATGGCCCGCGTCGATGAAGTACTCCGCGAGCACCGTCCCGGAACAAACGCCTGAAAGCGGGGCAAGCAATCTGGACCAAGCCGCGCCCGCGCGGCGCTCACGATGTCGATCAACGCGCGATTGCTCGTGCTTACCCCGCGCCAGTGGCGACCATCACCTTTTGATGTAGCCGCACTCCTGTCGCTGTTGTCGCACTTTCGACGTCTGGTTGAAGCACTTGCTAGTCCGGGCCCCTGACAACATGCCTCCCGTATGATCGCGTAATCCGACGAGGCCGAAGCGCTCGTCGCGTTAACGCAGGAGCGCGCGATTTGAGTGCGACAACCATTGCTGAGTTCGGCGCGAAAGTGCCACGGATCCGGCCGCCGAGTTTGGGGGAAGAGGAGGCGGCGATCGCGGCCAACATCACGGAGTTTGTCAAGACGTTCGCTGCGGAATTCCGAGAAGCCGCAAAGACGTATGTTGGCAGATCGAATGTTGGCGGATCGAACGGTTTGCACCGCCAGATCCGCTAAATTCGGTTCGATCCCAGCAACTCTTCGGACTGAAGCACCGGAAGCCTACGCATCCGTTGGAATGGCAACACAAGTGCCGCTGGCAGATTCGATCTCAAGCCATGCCTTTGCTGCCGAATCCATCCACGCCGACGACTGCCCGGCGATTGTGTCGACCAAGCGCAAGGCCAAAACCGGTCGGGCGGCGGGCGTGTCCTTCTAGTCCCTGAGACCGTGGCCTGAGCATGTCGCTTCCGGCTCGCGGTATCCTGACGCAAGGTACCGCACGCATGCGCAACGTCTTCCCGCGCGGCTAGGTAAACCTGTTCGCGAAAGATGACTTAACACGGGGGCCGTCGCTGGATGGGGACGAAGCTACTAGAGATGGTAGCTTTGTTCCGCCTGGTTCTCAGGTAACCCGTTGGAGCTGATTTTTAGATGCGCTACGCGCAACCCAAACGATGCCGAGAGGCGCGGAACCCGCGGTCATGGCCTGCCAGTCCTGCACGATGTTGGCCCGCGTTGTTTCATCGGGCAGATTGTCTGGTCGACGCGACGACCGCATGGTTGGAGTACACAGGGGAGCCGAATGAAGACAATTGAAACGCTAGAGTCCAATGTGCGTGCGTACTCACGTTCCTTTCCTGCTGTCTTCAATGGGGCGCGCGGTTCAATTATGTTCACAGAGGGCGGCCGAAAGGTCATAGACTTTCTGTCTGGCGCTGGAACGCTAAACTATGGCCACAACAATCAGCAGATCAAAGCAGCAATCAGCGACTATCTGGAGTCGGACGGGGTCGTCCACGGCTTGGACATGGCCACTCCAGCAAAAGTCGAATTCATGGAGACCTTTAGCTCTGTTATTCTTCGGGAACGGAATCTTTCCTACCGCTTTCAATTCACCGGGCCTACAGGAGCTAACGCCGTTGAAGCAGCTCTAAAGCTCTCGCGTAAAATCACAGGGCGTCACAACGTCATTTCTTTCACGAACGGATATCACGGCCAAAGCTTGGGAGCCACAGCCGCAAGCGGTAACCGCTTTTACCGTAAAGCCAGCGGGATTCCCTTATCCGGCACAACTTTCATGCCCTATGATGGGTATCTTGGCTCCTCGTACAGTCCGGCGGATTACGTTCGAAAGGTGTTAATGGACGAGAGCAGTGGTACTGATCTTCCAGCCGCCATTCTCGTCGAAACCGTGCAAGGAGAGGGAGGCATTAACGTCGCCGGCAAGGAATGGCTGCAGTCAATGCAGGCTTTGGCAAAAGAAGTCGGAGCTATTTTCATAGTTGACGATATCCAAATGGGCTGTGGTCGCACAGGTGAGTTCTTCAGCTTCGAGTTCGCTGCGTTGTCGCCAGACATTGTCGTGATGTCGAAATCGCTGAGTGGTTACGGCTTGCCATTGTCGATGCTCTTGATCAAGGAAGCGATCGACGCATGGGAACCAGGCGAGCATACGGGAACATTTCGCGGAAACAACCTTGCACTCGTTTCTGGCAAGGCGGCATTGGATCTGTATTGGCGCAACCAGACGTTCTCGCAACAGATCCAACGCTTGGGTGCATTTATGCGGCGTCGACTCGATGCTATCGCGCATCAGCACGGAAACGAGTTTGCCGTTCGTGGACGCGGCATGGTATGCGGCTTCGATTGCAAAACGAGCGAGATCGCAGAGGCGACGTCACGGAGAGCATTTGTGAAGGGATTGATTATCGAGCGATGCGGACCGACGGATCAGGTTGTCAAGTTCCTGCCTGCACTTACGATCGCCGAAGAAACGTTGGAACAGGGGCTCGATATATTCGAGGAGTCATTGACTGAAACCTTGAAGTTGACCCGACCAAGCTAACCTGCCGGCACACGAGAGACACTGGTCCTAGCGACAGCATCGCCGCCAACGACACTGGCGTCGGCCCTTGCTTCGCGCCGAAACGGTCAGGGGTTGTGAGGCAATAATGTGGAGCTAACGCCTGAACGCCAGCGCTGTTTGTGATCCGCTGAGTCGCTGGTGCGCGAAGAACGCCTTGCTCCCTGCTTGGTCCGCAACACGTGAGTGTGGAGCCCCCTAGGTCCGCCGAAGGCGACCTCGTTGGCGGAGCGGAGTCGAATGGTGTAGTAGGCCTTCAAAGTGCTGCGCGACGAGTTATTGAATGACGATCGCATCTAAGCCAGTCCACAAGTGAGGAGAGTCCGCCCGCCGCTGCGATCTACCGCCTCATCCCCACGCCAAGCTCAGCTGATATTGATCGAGAAGCCTGCCTCGGCGACGTCGCGCACGCGCATCTGACCGTGCTCTTTCACGCACTCCTGCGTTAGATCTGGGCTCCTTGGAGCATTAGGTCATGTTGCTCGAACGCAGTTGGTCATCCGCCCAAGTACGATCAACCAGGCCTCCCCCGGATGCACATAAGCGACGAGCTTCAGCTAGAGATGGTACTCCACACGCGCAGCCCGTTTCACGCCTGGCCTTCATGAGCACGGGTCCATCACACGGGTGCGGACTTTGTCAGGACCGTAGACATTCCGCAGCTGCGATCCAGCCGAGCCGTTTACACCATAAATGCGGCAGCAATCACTGCGGCGGCGGCTTTACGACAAAAGTCGTCACGGCAAGCGCGGTTCAGGCGTGAGTTGCACGAAGCCGAACGAGCAGCTCAATTCAAAAGCGTTGGTCCTCGGCTTTTGCTCCACAACTCGGAGCACCGATATCCGTGTGCCCCCCAGCCCGATGCCATAGCCCCAAGTTGGCGTGATCGAGTTCAGCTATCAGACGCCCCGTTAGCTTGATCACCCCGGCGTCGACGGGACCAAATGTCGACTATGCTGGGCGAACCGAAGAAGCCCGACGCATCTGCCGGGTCCGAGATGCGTCGGGCTGAGTGGGAGACTGAGTGCGACAGTCTTCTCCCAGAGCCGCGTCTGCAACTAGCATGCCGTGCCCGCACTGCTAGCCCAGCGTCTCAAACCAAATATCGGCTCTCTACCGCACAGTTTGCTGAGGCGTACAGAGATGCTCGGCCCACGGCTAGTTCCTCAAGGCCTAACCAGTTGAGCTTGTTGCCCTTCCAAAAACTCCCACCATCACCTTTCGTCTCAACCAAAAATGAGGCAGAAGAAGCGGACAACGGGCCGCCGGCTCATCAACAACAGATATCTAGATGTTTGATAGATTGCAACGCGTGACTGGAATAATGGCCCCGAGCTCGCGCACGACCGGGGCAAGCGATCGAGATCTGAGCTTAGATTTCGCGAAAGGTGCGCTCATTGTCTTGGTAATCGTTGGGCACCTGATCCAGTATGTCATCTATCGAGACGGCGGCTTTTGGTATTCGCCGTACTACAAAGCAATCTATATGTTTCACATGCCACTCTTTATGGCGATAAGCGGCTATCTTTCTTCTCGATCGTTGCTGCAGAAGTCGTTCACTCAGGCCGCCATCGCCCGTGCGACGCAGCTCTTACTGCCCATGCTGTTTTGGTGGGCGCTCATGGAGACAGCTAAGTCAGCGGCATTGTGGCGCGCGACCAGCCTAACTACCGGACTTTTGGAATTTGTAGACGATCTTGCCGGCACATACTGGTTCATCTGGGCCACGTTTGTTTCTTACCTTCTCATCAAGATACTCACCAGGCTGAGCCACCGATCGTTGGTCATATCTGGCTCAGCGATACTGATTGCACTCGTTCCTCTGACGTTCTCCATATCACCCTTGATCAGGTTCACTTACCCGTTCTTCTGCTTGGGATTCTTGTTTGCTCAATCGAACGAACGATGGACGACTACATCGCGATCTCACAAGCCGCTCTTGATTTTATTTCTCTCGGTCTTGACTTGCGTATGTTTTGTAGCCTGGGGCAAGGACACTTATGTCTACAATAATCTTGGACTAATTCACGATTTTCGGTCGGCCAAAGACGTGCTTCTGATGTTTGTTGGCGCTGCAGCTGCCTCAGCAATCGCCATCGAACTCTTGCTGCAATGCTGGCGCTTTAGCCACTCAACCCGAATCGCCCGCTTTATAGCTATGGAGTTGGGCCAGACCACGCTGCTGCTCTACCTTGTCCAGGGTACCGTGTTCCGTCTAATGGATTTCATACAGCTCGGAGAACTTTGGGATCTCACGAGCCGGTTGATCATCGCGGGTCTGCTCGGGGCGGCAATTGTTGCGATCGCGCTAGTGGTCCGTTCGACTGTTCGCGGCGTTCCATATCTGTCTCAGCTCGTCCTTGGAATGCCACCGCGGTCAGGTCTCCCGCGAGTCAAACCCGCAATGAACTAGCTGTATGCATTTGATCGTCCGAGTACGGCAGGATGTTGCGATGGCATCGCCTTGTGCTGCCGCCGGAATAGCGTTCGAAGCCCGATCGGGCGGCGTCGGCGTCCACCGGCCGAGCCGGTCGGCATAGAGTAACGTAACATGCGAGTAACCATCGTCCATTTCGGCACCTTATGGCAAGGCACTCTCAACTCGTTCCGGAAGCCGACGACAACTCAGACTCCTAAAGAAGGCGTGAAGCTTCGGGCCGACGCCTGCCAATGGCCGGTATCCTTCGTCTTCAGATCGAGTGCACTGTGATGGCGCCGCTACGGCGAACGTTGCAAAGCGCGGATCGCCGCGGAATGGTTCAATTGCCTGCTCTTGCATGGTTGCGAGCGCAGCAATGCGTCTGACCTGTCTTTCCACAGTTCCAGGTTAGCCTTGGCGGCGGCACAGGCCAGCGGATTTGCCGTGAACGAACTCGAGTGAAGGAATGTGCGTACGGTCTTTCGAGTAATGAGCATCGAAAATCCCTGGCCAGCACAGTGTCACAGCGAGCGGCAGCGCCCCTCCCGTGAGGCCCTTGAATAGCACGCTCTATCTGGCACAACATTGGCCTGCTCACAGGCGAGATTGTTCCGGTGCGGCTCCAGCCCGTCATGACCTCATCGGCAATGAACAGGACGTCCGACGCCTCGCAGATCCGCTTCATCTCACTTAGCACCCAAGTTGGGTACCTCAGCATTCCGCCTGCCTCAACACCAGGCTCGACAATAAGGGCTGCGCGATTTTCGTGCCGACATGCTGATTCAAGCACATCAAGCGTTGCCTGCTCACGACCGCTCGCAGGGAATGGCATTGAGGTCAGGTCGAACAGGAGCGGTCCGTACGCCGCGTTGAAGACACCGCGGGCACCAATCGAGATCGCGCCGAACGTGTCGCCGTGATGGGAGTGCTTGACAACGATGCGTGTTCCCTGTTTGCCTCTATTGTGCCAATAGCCGAGTGCCATGTTCAAGGGCGACTTCAAGCGGCTGAGCCACTGTCCGAGTAGAACACATGGTCCAAGCCTTGGGTTATGAGTTTCAAAAGGAGCCGAGCGACCTCCTCGGCCGGATCATGCGTGTAGCCGGCGAAAATGACTCGCTTCAATTTGCCGGCCTATTCGTGAATCGCGCTCACGATCTGCGGATGGCAATGGCCGTGAGTGACGACCCCACCAGGATGCGACTGCATCTATGATTCGATGATCATCCGCAGTGTGGAGATAAGCACCGTCGCTACGCACAACCTTGGTCATCTCTTGTGAAGCGCATGCTGCGCGAATGGATGCCAGATGGGCCACCTGTTGTTTGGCTTCATGGCTGGAAGTCGCTGGAAATGAACGAGTCTTTGAAGACGACCGTAGGCTGTCTGCCGTCAGAGGAGAAATCCAGGGCAGCCGGCCTAACCAACGCACCCGCGCGATGTCACAAATTGCGCTTTCAGTTTCAGCATTTCTTTCCCCCGATAATGCGATCCCAAGAATGTCGATCTGGCGCTTTCGCAAGGCCTCAATCGGCAGCAGGGAGTGATTGATGGTCCCGAGTAGCGTGCGGGCGCGGAGCACGACGGGAAGCCGCCGCCGCTCGAAGATGTCGATGTAGAGTGGGCTACGGTTCAGCGGCACCATCGTACGCATACGACGAAGGCCGCCTGATTGACGCATGCGCGCGAGCGCGACGAGCTCTATGAAGGGCGTTGCGTGAAGATCAGGCAGCCTGCTGATCGGCGGGAGTGTCGCCTTGGCGGAGGAGCTTCCATTCCCAGGGCAGCAGTTCGTGCAGACTCGATACGGGAAGATCGGCGATACGGGCGACGATATCGGCGAGCCAGGCCTTGGGATCGACATCGTTGAGACGACAGGTGGTGATCATCGTCAGCATGATGGCGGCGCGGTCGGCACCGCGCAGGCTGCCGGCGAAGGTCCAATTGCGCCTTCCCAGGGCGATGCCTCTCAATGCGCGCTCAGCACAATTGTTGGTCAAGCAGATCCTGCCATCATCGAGAAAGCGGGCGAAGTCGTCCCAGCGCCTGAGCATGTAATTCATGGGCTTCAGGACCTCGGAGGAGCGCGAGAGGGGTTCGCGCTCGAGGAGCAGCCAGGCATGCATGTCCTCGAGGAAGCGGCTTGCTCTTTTCCTGGCGCACGGCGCACCGCTCGTCGGCGCCGCAGCCGTTGATGGTGCGCTCGATCTCGAACAAAGCGTCGAGGCGTCTGACCGCCTCCAACGCGATCGGCGAGACCGGTTTGCCCCTGTGGCCTTCCCGGGCGTTCTTCTCGATGTCGGCCAGCTCGAAGAAGCCCCGCCGCGCATGGGCGAAGCAAAACGCCGGCGTAATCGGCAGCACCTTCTTCTGCGGATCGAACAACGGCTCGAAGCCGTTGTAGCAATCAGCTTGCAGGATACCGGCGAAGGCGGCCAGATGCTTCTGTGGATGCTCGCCTCGACGGTCGCTCGAGGCGTAATAGACCGCCGCCGGTGGCGCTGGCCCGGCGAAGGGCCGGTCATCCCGCACATATGTCCAGATCCGACCGGTCTTGCACTTGCCCTTCGCCAGGATGCGGATGGTGGTGTCGTCGCCATGCAGGCGCTCGGCAGCAAGCACATGGCGTTCGATCAAGTGGAAGAGCGGCATGACGGCGAAGGTCCCGTGGCCGACCTGGTCGGCCAGCGTCGACAATGGCAGGTCGATCCCCTCGGCCTTAAAGCGCGCACTCTGGCGATTGAGCGGGATGTGCATGCCGAACTTGTCGAACAGAATCGTCGCCAGCAATTGTGGGCCGATGAAGCCGCGCGGCGTCGCGTGGAACGGCGCCGGCGGCTGGCTGATCTTCTCGCAATCGCGGCAGGTGAACTTCTCGCGCACTGTCTCGATGACCTTGAAGCGGCGCGGGATCTCCTCCAGCGTCTTGGTCACATCCTCGCCGATCTTCGCGAGCCGCGATCCGCCGCAGCAGGCGCAGCTCGTCGGAGCCTCGATAACGATGCGCTCGTGTTCGATGTCGTCCGGCCAGGGCTTGCGTACCGGCCGCTTGCGCGTGAAGGCGCGCACGCTCTGGGTCTTCGCCGCCGCGGCCTGAGCCGCAAGCTCATCCTCGCTCGCCGTGGTGGCGAGTTCTTCGAGTTCCAATTCCAATTGTTCGATCAGACGCGCCGTGCGCTCGGAGCGCTGCCCGTACAGTTCGCGCTTGAGCTTCTCGATCCGCAGCTCGAGATGCGCGATCAGCGCCGCGTTGTCCGACAGCTCCGCCCGCGCACTGGCAGCCACCGCCTCGGCGAGCAGCCGCGCCTCACGCTCGCCCTGCAGCGCCGCCAGGGCACTCACAAGGTCCGATGGAAGTTCGTCCGGCTTCGATATCATGAAGCCATTGAATCAGATCAAGCAGCAGATTCAAACCCAAAACGGCTATCCGATCCGCGTCGGACGCTGGGCTTCTTGCGGGTTGCGCCAATCGATTCCGGACAACAGGTAGCTCATCTGCGCCGGAGAGATCGTCACTGCTTCGCCGGCAACCGAAGGCCAGATGAACCGCCCTCTCTCCAGTCTTTTGGTGAACAGGCATGCTCCCTGGCCATCGTGCCAGATCACCTTCACAAGATCGCTTCGGCGACCGCGGAAGACAAACAGATGACCGCTGAGCGGGTCCTTGCGCAGCACCTCCTGCACCTGGAGTGCCAGCGTCGGAAAGCCTCGCCGCATGTCCGTGTAGCCTGTCGCAAGCCACACGCGCGCGCCCGTCGGAACCGGGATCATCGGCGCACCAGAGCCTCGAGAACCCGACGCAGGGCGTCTCCATCAACGTCGCCGTCGACCCGAATGCGGTGCCCGCTACCAAGGTCGATCTCGATGATGCCATGGCTCTTCCGTCGACGCGCCGCCGTCGTCGTCAATGGCGCTTCGGCCACCGCCCGCGGCGGCACAGACGACCCAATCTCGACCGGCACGAACGGCGCTATACTCGCTTCAGCGTGCTTGCAAAGCTCTTTGCGCCACCTAAACAGCTGGCTCACATGAAGGCCAGCCATGCGAGCCACCTCGGAAACGCAGGCTCCGGGCTCGAGCGATGCTGCAACAAGCCGTTCCTTCTCATCCTGCGACCACCGGCGCCGCCGCTCGACCGACGTGATCACCTCCGCCCTCGAAATCGTCATAGCGCTTCTCCTAGGATTACCCCTAGGACCTGCAGCGTTCCCGTCCGTCAAACAAGGCGGCCCTCAACGCAGGAATACGCACCATCAGCCCGCCGGCGCCTTCGATGACGAGCGGTCGCTCCCCGGCCTGCGGCCCGATGAGCGAATCCGGGTCGATGCGAATTCCGTCTATCTCGGCCGAATGATGCGGGGAAGCGGGTATTTTAAGGTTTTAAGGCGGTAACGCTCCGGAACGATCCGATCGGCCGGAAGACCCCTCAGCCGTGCAACCAGCTGGCTATCGGTCTCCCCTTCAAAACGATTCTCGCCAACGATATAGGGCAGGATCTGCGAATTCGAAGGACTTCTCTCGCCTCGCACAGCCATCTCCCGATGCAAGAACGCGACCAGCTTCGTCAACCGTTCTTCGCTCCGGCTCCCCCTGCAGGATCAAGAGAGACTCCCGCACGGCCACCGCCATCAACAGCGACCGAGCGGTCGCGAAGATGAACGGGCGACAGCGATTGATCGTGCGCAGCACGCCTGTGGCAGTGACAAGCGCGCCGGAAGCTCCCAGCGCCTTACCGCAGGTATGAACAACGAGGAGATTCTCGCGTCCTTCATAGGCCGCCGTGAGCCCTCGCCCTTGCTCGCCGTAAACGCCCGTTGCATGAGCTTCGTCGACAACCATGAACGCGTCGTGCAGGTGCGCGATCCCGAGCAGGTCTCCAAGCGGTGCGACTTCGCCATCCATGCTGTAGAGGCTCTCGACTACGATCCAGACCCGCCAGGCTCCTGCGGCCGGGCGCCAGTCGCAAATTGCCGCTTTCGATAGCCTGCGGATTGTTATGGGCACTGATTCGAAACGTTGCTCGGCCCGTTCGCGCTCCTTCATGAATACTGGAGTGAACCGGCGAATCAAGGACGAGCAGGTCGTCTTGTTGCGACAGCCTTGTCAGCACAGCAACATACCCGCAATGACGGAATTCATTCATCACTCGCTGAGCAACGATGGACGCCGCAAAACTCCCAACTGGCCGGACAGGGTCTTCCCGCGTTGGCTTGTGGGTTCAAACTTGCAGGATGGGATTTTCTCGATCAGCCGGCACAATGCGCGGCCTGAAGATGCTCGCATCCTCCTCGTCAAGTGACGCGTATGCAACAATACTTATCTTATCTGCGGGCATCGCCAGTCGCGCCGCCGCACCGTTTACGTCTACGGTGCCGGACCCTTGTGGCGCTTCTGTCACAAACGTTGCAAAGAGTGTTCCCGTCTCGAGGTTGTACAGTTCGACGCGAACGTTAATCGGATACCGGCCGCGTCCAGCAGCGCACGATCAATCGAGATCGAGCCTTCATAGTGCAGGTCGGATTCAGTGACCGAGGTGCAATGAATCGTTCCCTTCAATCAGGACAATCTGCATTTCTTTACCTACGCTGATGGCTTGCGCGCGCCACGCCCATTGTTCTGGATGACTTAAGCGGTCAGGCATAATACCGAGCCGGGCTAGCACACTTGCATCCCGGTCAACTTGCGGATTTTTGGTCGTCAGCAACACATCGCCGACAAAGATGGAATTCGCACCAGCCATAGAAGCATAGGGCCTGGAGTTCATCAGTCATGTACTCACGCCCGGCGGCCAACCGTATGACGCTGTTGGGCATCATGATCCGCGCGGTCGCCACCAGGCGCACCAGTGCAATCGGATCGGGACGCTCCGCCGTGAGCCTCACCGGCACGCCATTCACCTTGTTCCAGAGCTTGATCCGGATGCTTTCCGGATAGTTCGGAAGATTGGCGAGCAGTAGCAGCATGCCGAGACGGTCCTCGGCGTCGTCACCGATGCCGAAAATTCCGCCGCAGCAGATTTTGATGCCCGCCTGGCGCACGGGCGTAAGAGTGTCGATTGGCTCTTGCAAGGTCCGGGTCGTGATGATGCTGCGGTAGAACTCAGGCGAGGTGTCCACGTTGTGATTGTAGAAATCGAGGCCGGCATCGGCGAGCCGTGCGGCGTGCTTTGGCGTGAGTATGCCGAGCATTACGCACGTCTCCATGCCAAAATCTTTAACGGCCGCAATCATATCGCAGACCTGATCGAGGTCGCGGTCCTTTGGATTGCGCCAGGCCGCGGCCACGCAGAAGCGGGTCGCCCCGGCGGCCTTGGCCCGTTGCGCGGCGGAGACCACGTCAGACCGATCCATCAAGCGAGCCGCCTTCAGTCCACTGGATACAAGCAACACCCACATGCGCAGCTCCGGAAACGCACTCTTGCCCGGTAATGAAGGAGAAATATCGCCGAGTTGCGCGGGCCATCGCGCGCATATCAGGCTAATAGCCGGCCCGCCTTCCAGGATTTGATCGCAGCATCGAGGCACGCGCAACAACGCTGCCCGACGCGCCTCACCCAGGTCACTAGCCGATGCGTACGTAGTTGCGCCCCGTAGGTCTTTTACTGATGCGAGGATTTGGCCGCCCGCAATGTGTACCGGATCGACCGATCCGCTCTAATTCGTCACCTGGCCGATTCCTCGCTGGCGTTGTTATGCGCGTCATATTGCGCACAATAGACGAGCCGATTCTGCGACGTGCCTTGCCGCTTTGAGAAGCGCAGCGGCCTTTGGTGCGCAGAGTGGTGCCCGCGGGCCCTTGGCGGGCCTGTGGCCGCCTAGGCTCCAGCGCCACTGCGCTCTCGATTACGTGCCGCCGCTCGACTTGGCATCGATGCGGCCGGGTCCGTTAAGACATGGCACTCATCTGCGCAAACAGAATTGCCGCTTCAGACGGCCCCAGCCCGACGATGCCCACGAAGGCTGACGGAGGCATCGGAATGACCTGACGGGTCGGCCTCCAGAGATGCAGGCAATAGCGACTGTTGTTCACATACTGTGACTGAGGAGGATGCAGCTGCATCACGCATTCCTCCTGATGCCAAAACAGATCTTTGGCGAGACACATCTCCTCCCAATTTGGAGATCGCCGAGGCGTCGACACAGAGACATGCTCCCATCCCGGACGAACGAAGCCGATGATCTTGAGCTGGCAGCCACAAGGCCCCTGCACGAAGAAGAGACCGGAAGGACCAGATCCGGGTGCGGTGGCGAACCGGCCATCGCGCACGCGTCCCGCTTCGAGCCTTTCTACAATTTGCTTCCTCACACCTCCTCCCTCTTTTGACCGATAGGGTCGAATCCGGCACCACTCGTGTTGTCCGACTCATACATTGACCGGCCGCCGCGCCGGCATGGGCAATCCCAACTACTGCGGACCATCTGCACCAAACTTAGTTGGAAGACGAACATCGGCTTTGTCCGGATCGTCCAGCGGAGAGTTTCTCCTGCAGTTTATCTTTCGACATCTGAATCTTTCCTTGGATTTTCGCGTCATTCGTGCCTTCGTTGCGAACTTGCCTCATGCAGACAATCGGCACAGACATCTACGATGGTTGTCGCGGCAAGCCGGGCCTGCAGGAGCTGCTGCCGCCCCTTCGCCTAAACAAGTCCGCAAGGTATGGCGTTGGTGCTTGATGCCAGAACCGACTGAAATGCCTTAGATCAACAATGGCGGCGGAGGCCATTTGGCGCGGCATGATCCGGCGAACCGGCTAGTTTGGCACCAAACAGACGTCATCGGCTTCAGCACATGATGCAAAGCGACGCCAATGTATCGCCAGCTCGTCAACGAGAGGCTTTGCTCTTGCGACGATCTGACGGTGGGCTTTCATCTCAGTCCTTTTCATGTCGAGCGGTTAGCCGGTTACCGCCTGAGACACCGTCAATGCGTCATCTATGTGGCCGGTCACAATGGATCCACGGCCAGGGAACGCGTGACGAAGCTTCGCAGTTCAGCCCTAGAGGGCATCGAGCTCCAACACGGCGAGACTTCGGTGGCCGCAGTCACAGTTCGCTCCGGTAGCGATCAGAACTGCCCGTCAAGCTCGCTTCTTTGCCGCCCCTCCGCGAGGCGAGCCAGCTTGTCATATTCCTCAGCGACCTTGAGGAGCCTGCATCTAGATGTGTCGTCCTCGATCGACTCCGCTTTTAGTCGGGTCGCTTCCGCACGGCCTCGCCAATGTTTGGCGTCTGAGAATAGATTTTTCTGCTTCATGCAAAAGAGGATGCAATGTTTAGATCAAGAAAATGCGACACGGGCCCTACGTAAGATCCCGTAGGCTGGCTTTCACTAAAGCACCTCATTTGCCGTTAGCGCTGTCACTCGCTTTGTTAATGTCCGACATGGGACAAGCCGCTGGCCGAAACGTAAGCGCGGCGAGTAAGCTTCACTGCAATCCCTCGGTTGAGAAGGCCGATTGGAAGGGCCACGCGGCATGATGGACGAGATTTGGCTTCACCGGCCGTTCACGCAGACTTCTGCGCGAAATGCGCGGCTCTCGACATAAATGGCTTGAATCGGACGCAGCGTCAGATTGTAGGGTCTTCTTGCGGGCGAGCGTCCACGATCGCCTGCCGATGGCTTGGGAGCGACGGCTTGCAGACGGAACGCACTTGGCCTGTGCAGCAGACATTACGGGGTGAGGGCGCCAGCGCTACCTGTCCGAACTCGAGTCAGCTTGCGTGAGCAATGTCGCGATCCGATTTCAGTTCGAGATCCTGGCCAGGGAAGGGTCGACAGATGACGCGCCCTGGACAAGCAGTCTCACTCGACCGGCTCCGCTTCGAGCAGCACGTTCGCGCGGAGCACTCAGAGCCACCAAATCGAACGATGGCCACACTCGATGAGCTTCTCGCAACAATCAGGCACGCTTGCCGTTGTCAGGACGTGCGCGCATTCTCAGGTTCACTATTCGACGATTCCAAGCAACTCACGAGATCAAATCGCGCACGCTTCCTGCGAAAGGCCGCGACTGCGTTCAGGATCGCATTTGTTCCACGATTTGAGGAAGACATCCGCCTCAAGCTAGCATCGAAATACGCCACAATATGTGATGCGCTCAGCCGGCAGTCTGGCGGTCAGGCAGGTACCGATCTTTCCAAAGCTCTGGCGGCTCAGCTCTCCCGCCTTAGTGATGCACTGATGGAACAAGTCGACTTCACATCACTTTCGCTCTTTGCGTGTTCATTTGGCCGCCATCCTGCGTCTTCCGACTGCCGCGATGGCATGATCAGAATTGCTGAAGTTTGCCGCGACAAGAGCGAGCCGCTCCAGGACCTAACCGGCCAGCACCTATCATTGCTGATAAGCGGCTTTAGCAAGTGGCCGGATCAACCGGCGGTTCGTGAAGCCGCTCTCAGGATCGCGACTGAGATTTCTTGCCGTACGCGTTCGGATGATCGCCTCTCAGCGCTCACCCCGCGGCATCTATCATTGCTCGTGAACGGCGTCGGAAAATGGCTAGCAGAGGAACGCTTTCACACGGCGGTTGTGATCGTCGCAGATGAGCTTGTGCGCCGAAGCGATCGACTCTCCGATTTTACCCAGGAACAGCTGGCGAATCTGATCAGCGTCTTTAGCAAGCGGCCGGAAGATTCGAGTTGTCGCAAGGCAGCGATCGCGATCAGCAACGAACTTCTCCGCCGCTCCGATCAGCTCTCCGATTTCAGTCAGCAGCGCCTGGCTAAGCTCGTAAACGGATTCAGCAGGTGGCCGGGCGAGCTCGCGCCTCGGCAAGCCACCGCCAAGATTGCAGGAGAACTCGTTCGTCGCGGGCTTTCCGTCGATCACCATGAGTTGGCGAGTCTGGTAAACGGCTTCAGCAAATGGACGGCGGAGGTTGCCTGTCTCGCGGCGAGCGTCGCGATCGCGGATCAAGTCATCCGTCACGCTCGCGGTGCCGAGCGCCTCTCTTATTTTCGTTACCAGGAACTCGGGGTGCTGGTAAACGGTTTCAGCAAATGGCGGCAGGACCCGAGCTGCCGCCAAGCCACAATTGAAATTGCCGGTGAAGTGCTCGCCCGCTGTGACCGCGCCGACGGCGTCTCCTGCATTACTGAACAGGCACTGGCGAACCTCGTAAATGGGTTCAGCAAGTGGCCACAACAGCTGTCTCTTCGCGACGCGACGGCTGCGCTCGCCCGGGAGGTCGTTTACCGCGCCCGACGGGCCGGTCAGCTCTGTGATTTTACGCAGCAAGGACTGGCTATTCTGTTGAACGGCTTCAGCAAATGGCCAACGGAAGTTCCGCTGCGCGAAGCTAAGACTGCGATCGCGCACGAGGTCCTTTCTCGGGCCTGCCGTTCCGACCGGCTTTCTCATTTTACGCGTCGAGCACTGGCGATCCTCGCCAACGGCTTCAGCAAATGGCGACAAGAGGAGATCTCTCGCCATGCGACGGTAGCCATCGCGCAGGAGATTCTTCGCCGCACTTTCCAGGTTTGTGATTTTAGCGAGCAGGAGCTTGCTCAGCTCATGCGTGCGTTCAGTCACTGGCCGAAAGAGGTCACCTGTCGCGAAGTCGCCGTCGTAATCTCCCAGGAGGTCCTGCGCCGCCTCACCGGGACTGCGCGTTTCACCGAGCAAGAGCTCGCATACTTGGCGAATGGGTTAGCCAAGTGGCCCGAAGTGGCGATCTGTCATCGAGCCGCTGCGGCTATCGGCAATTGGACAGCGCTAGGTGACCGACGACGAACACCATGTCATGCGGCGTTTTGAAGCAAACGGAACACGGCTGCACACCGCTCGTAAGGCACGAAGGGCGGTGCTGCTCCAAAGGACCATAACTCAATGCAGGATGACGCGAGCAAGCGGCGCGACCAACGGCACCACACTTTTAGGCGCGAGGTGATCGAGATAGGCGACGAGATGGGCTCGCAAGCTCGTTCAGCGGAGCGGATTTCTGGTCGTACTTTCAGCCATCAAAGGCAATGATCCACGCGTAGTGAGTAGCGAGGTTTTGACGGGCGGCACTATGTCGAATGGTACATTGAACGGCCGCGGCAGATCTCTGCAGGTGCTCGGCGCTCTGCGTTCAACGGATTTTCCAGAAGAGCACGGAGGCGCGTCATCGCCGCCGCTCTCGGCAGAGATGCATTAAGTGTTCGCTCACGCCGCAGCCCTTTCGGGCGGATTGCTCCGGAGCTCGCGTACATCGTGTTTTTCAGGACGGCAACAGCGCCTCCAGAGTGCAGTGGCTTCTGCAGCTTTGGATGCCAAGCTGTCGTTCAACAGACGACCACGTAGCGCGAGCTCAAACCACAAGGAACTCTCTAATTATGCTCTGCCAGAAATGTCACGGAGATAACTGGTGCGAGATCGCAATGCACGACCCCTGGGCCGGCCGACCAGTGATCACCTGCAACATTTGCGGCGAGTATGCCGAGTACGACAGCCTCCAGCGCAAAACGGCTCACGCGATCATGGCAGCTACCTTGGCCTGTAGCGTGAGCATAGAGGACCAGCGCGATCCCCGGGTGGTTGCTGATAGGATCTTGGATGCACTTGAGAGTGCCGGCTTAACAGTCGCTCGCGCCTCAAGATGAATGGGGAGGAGCGCCGATCGGCGCCTACGAGGCCCTGCCCGGCGATCCGACAGCATGGGCTGCGCCGCTCGTTCCAACAGCCGTTTGATTGCCGGCAGACTTTCCGCCTTTTCCGTGGCCGCTCTGGAGTTGCACGCGCCCATAGCAACTGTTGGAGACCAGCCACGATTGTAGCAAACGCACCAATCCGGACTTAAGCCGCGATGCTCTGAACGGGACCAGGGCTGAGCACCGCTTGGGCGCCGTCTTCCAACGCATGACGGCCCCCACATGGATCGAACCCGCAATCATCGTTGACCTGACGCGGCCTGCACCTGACGGCGCCTTTCGAGGTCCATCGTCCAAGTTGTCTGGAACGGCAAAGTCACTGCTCAGTGCCTTGACGGGAATTGCACTCATTGACCGGAATAACCGCTGCCGATGGACCTCGTTTCCCATTCTGCCTAGCGACGCCAGCCTCTAGAAATCCCGGGAAGCAGCCCCATCCAGACAGCGTAGCGGGAGAGCTCGGCCGGATAGACGAGGCGCCAATTCGCACAGATGCCACAGAGCATCCTCGCCATGGACGCTTGATTCGGCCGGCGAGCGCGCTCCTATTCCATGGACCTTACAAGAACTTCATTGACACGCGTGATCGCTCATTGCCACGACCAGCAGCCTCACTGCCGCGGCGTGGCTATGCCGGCACACTTGAGCAGACCCTGGCTGCGCAATTCCGCGGAGGACGAATAGCGAAAGCCAGCCGCTTTGGCGCAGCGCCTCCCGCCCTCCTCCCGTCGCGGCTGGCTCCTGGCGTGACATATTCCCGCGATAACCCCCGCAGGGGATTGAATCGTACGTAGCGTCAGATTGTAGAGTGCCCCTGCTAGTTGGCTCCAATCTTCAGTCGCCCTAGAATTCCTGTGGACAAAAGCGGAGCAAGCCGATCGCGTGTCATGAGAGGTGTTCTGCCAAAGCGGCTGAGGATCGCGCTGAGTGCGAAGGACGCTGTTCCTGTTCTGTCTACGCAAATCGCCAAGTCGCATGAGGTCACGATTGCCCAGATGTAAGAAGGACCAATCCAGCATTGGAGACTTCGAAATACGGTTGCGAGCGCCAAGTGCCAACGAGCCGCCGCGAGACTGATGCGCTATCCTGGAGCGGTGATGTGAGAAGACCCGATGGATCCAACACGGTGTTGCTCGTCGACCATTGTGAGGGCCAATGTCGGGCAATTGTTGGCTTCAAGAATGGCGATCCTGGAAGAGCGTATATGTGCGGGGAACCAATTGTGACGGGACTGCGCCAAAAGCCGTCATCATGGTGCGCTTATCACCATGTCCGAATGCACGTCATGCCATGGTCGGACGGACGCGCCCGTCCTTAAATGAAAAGCAGACTAGCTGACAACGAGTAGTCCGGGACGAGCGCGCGGCATGGTAAGCGGCTGATTGCGGCAGCAAGAGAGCTGCCGCTAGCTCCGCGAGCTGGGCCTGCTCGAGATGCAGGCCTGACGATTGCCCCAGGGCCGAACGCCGATGCAGGCAACGAGCCCCTCAACACCCGACGAACGAGCATTGGAAACCTCATGTGATCGCCTTGGAACGGAAATGATGTGGAAGTTTAGGCACGCGAGCGATCGAAGATTTGATCTCGGCGGCGTTCAAACCCGATAAGGCAGCGATCCATTTCGATGGCGCGCCTCTAAGCTCACGCCCCTTTTGGCGCATTCGAGCAGGCGGCGCGTGCTTAAACAGCCCGAGTCGGCTCCCTCCACGATCAGCTCATCCCGCGTGTTTCTGCCGTGGGACTGCAATATGCGCGCCTTCACCTATGCTTGTCCGACCACCAACACGATCGTCCCGAGATTGATCGATGAAACGGACTGCGCGACAGAGAACACCTTTCAAGGCTTTGTTGCCGGGCTTGCTCGCAGTTGCACTGGATGAACAGCAAGACTCGAAATTTCTAGGCAAGGACAAGAAATGAGGGACACTCCTTGGCTCGACGCGCGAGCTGAGCATGGAGAGACTGCAGAACGCTTCTCGGCCGAACGGTCTGCTTACCTTTTGACTGCGCCGCAAGTCATTGAGCGCACTCAAGCAATAGAGAAGCGCCTGACGAAGGCCGAACGAAATCTGCCGGACTACAAACTTTCGTATAGTCCTTCAAAACTCTTTCGAGGTGGGAGGTTTACCTCCGTACAGTTGAGCAATCGACGCAATACCTGTAGAGGTCCACACTTCGGCAGTTCGAGAGCGTGACGCTTCCGCATTTCGAAGAGCCAGCCGCGATTGACGTCGTCGATCGGGGAACGACATTAGCCTGCGCAGAGGAATCATTTGTTAAGCCAAGAGAGCAAACGGCGGGTCGCTCTAATCACCGGCGTGACCGGCCAGGACGGCGCCTATCTTTCCGAACATCTGCTGTCGCTCGGCTATGTCGTGCACGGCATCAAGCGGCGCTCGTCCTCGTTCAACACCGCGCGCGTTGATCATCTCTACCAGGATCCGCATGTCGGCGACGTGCCGTTCCTGATGCACTACGGCGATATGACGGATTCGAGCAATCTGATCCGCCTGGTGCAGCAGATCCGGCCGACCGAGATCTACAATCTCGCCGCCCAGAGCCACGTCGCCGTCAGCTTCGAGAGCCCGGAATACACGGCCAATGCCGACGGCATCGGCGTACTCCGCCTGCTGGAAGCGATCCGCATCCTCGGCATAGAGAAGGAGACGCGGTTCTACCAGGCGTCGACTTCGGAGCTCTACGGCCTCGTCCAGGAGATCCCGCAGAAGGAGACCACGCCGTTCCATCCGCGCTCGCCTTACGGCGTCGCAAAGCTCTACGGCTACTGGATCACGGTGAATTACCGCGAAGCCTATGGCATGTTCGCGAGCAACGGTATCCTGTTCAATCACGAGAGCCCGATCCGCGGCGAGACGTTTGTGACCCGCAAGATCACGCGCGCTGTCGCCCGTATCGAGGTCGGGCTGGAGGAGACGCTCTATCTCGGCAATCTCGAAGCCAAGCGCGACTGGGGCCATGCGCGCGACTACGTCGAGGGCATGCACAAGATCCTGCAAGCCGACAAGCCCGACGATTTCGTGCTCGCCACCGGCGAGATGCACTCGGTGCGCGAGATGGTCGAGCTATCGTTCGCCCAGCTCGGTCGCCGCATCGCATGGCGCGGGACAGGCGTCGAGGAGACCGGCGTGGACGAGATGAGCGGCAAGACGGTGGTGAAGATCGATCCGACCTATTTCCGGCCCAGCGAGGTCGATCTCCTCGTCGGCGACGCCAGCAAGGCGCGCGAGGTGCTCGGCTGGAGGCCGAAGCGGAGCTTTGCAGAGCTCGTCGCGGAGATGATGGCGAGCGATCTGGCGGTAGCAAAACGGGACGCGACGAGTGGCAAACGCTCCGTTTGAGCTGACAGGCAAGAGTGTCTACGTAGCCGGCCATCGCGGCATGGTCGGCAGCGCGCTTGCGCGCCGGCTGGCGCGGGAGGACGTCAAGCTCGTCACCGTGGACCGGCGCGAGGTTGATCTGTGCAACCAGGCGGCGGTGTTCGACTGGTTCGCAAGAACGCGGCCGCAGGTGATCTTCCTCGCCGCGGCAAAGGTCGGCGGCATCGCCGCCAACAACACACTGCGTGCAGAATTCATCTACGAGAACATTGCGATCGCGGCTAACGTGATCCAGGCCGCGCACCAGAGCGGCGCCGAGAAGCTAATGTTTCTGGGCTCGTCCTGCATCTATCCGAAACTGGCGCCGCAGCCGTTGCGAGAAGATGCGGTCCTGACGGGCCCGCTGGAACCGACCAACGAGCCCTATGCAATTGCAAAAATCGCCGGGATTAAGATGGTGGAGGCCTATCGCAGCCAGTATGGCAGCGACTTCATCAGCGTAATGCCGACCAATCTCTACGGCCCCGGCGACAATTATCATCCCGAACTGAGCCATGTCGTCGCGGCGCTGATCCGGCGCTTCCACGAGGCGAAGGTCGCGGGTGCCAAGAGCGTTGCCGTGTGGGGCACCGGCACGCCACGGCGCGAATTCCTCTATGTCGACGACATGGCAGACGCCTGCGTGTACCTGATGAAGACCTATTCGGGAGCAGAGCTGATCAACATCGGCACCGGCGAGGACGTCACCATCGCCGAGTTCGCGCGCGTCGTCGCAGAGATCGTCGGCTACAGCGGCGAGATCGCCTTCGACACCTCGCGCCCCGACGGCACGCCGCGCAAGCTGCTCGACGTCAGCCGCCTCGCAAAGCTCGGCTGGCGCGCGAGGACATGGCTTACAGATGGAATGCGGCAGACCTATCAGGACTTCTTAGCGGTATCGGACAAAGGAGAAAATCATGCAGCTGTTAATTGCTGACGGCGCTCATTGTCCGATTCCCAGAAAGTTGCTTCGGATCGTCTGGCGACTTCGATTGGGTTTCCGGTGTTGCTTTGAGCTCGCGCACGCCGAGTGACGCGTGCGCGATGGAAGGCCGGCACGACTACACCGGTCGATAAATAGCGAGCGAATTGGTCAGGCGCGTCTTGCGAGACGCTCTGTTTTGAAGTTGAGGTAAACTGGTTACCATGTGCGGAATTGTAGGCATCTTGGGGCGCGGTCCGGTCGCGGATCGCCTCATCGATTCGCTTAAACGACTGGAATATCGCGGCTACGACTCAGCTGGCATCGGAACGCTCAAAGGAAATCATATCGAGCTTCGACGCGCCGAGGGAAAGCTGAAAAACCTTGAGACACGTGTTCGCTGCCATCCGCTTTCAGGCCATGTCGGGATTGGGCACACGCGCTGGGCTACTCATGGCAAGCCAACCGAACACAACGCTCATCCGCATGCAACGGACAATGTTGCAGTCGTCCATAACGGCATAATCGAGAATTTCCGGGAGCTGCGCGCGGAGCTGAAACAGCGTGGCGCCTGTTTCGCCTCTGAAACAGACACGGAGGTGGTGACACATCTCATCGACTCTTATCTGAAGAATGGCTGCTCGCCGCAGGAGGCAGTAAAAGCGTCGCTGCCGCGGCTAGTGGGCGCGTTTGCGCTTGCAATCCTGTTCAAGGGCCAACACGACCTCATGATCGGTGCGCGCAAGGGCTCACCACTGGCGATCGGGCATGGCGAAGGCGAAATGTATCTCGGATCGGATGCTATCGCGCTCGCGCCGCTTACCGACTTGATCACCTACCTTGAGGATGGCGATTGGGCTGTGCTCAACCGCAACTTCAGCGTGGTCTACGACGCACAAGGCACAGTCGTCCGCCGGGATGTGGTGAACTCTGGCGCGTCGTCGGCACTCGTCGATAAAGCGAACTACCGCCACTTCATGGCGAAGGAAATCCACGAACAGCCAGAGGTGATCGGGCATACGCTTGCCCATTACGTCGATATTGCCACCGAGAGCGTGGTACTGCCGCAGGAGCTTCCGTTCGACTTCAATGAGATCGGACATATCTCGGTCACGGCTTGCGGTACGGCCGGCTACGCCGGCCACATCGCCAAATACTGGTTCGAGCGGCTGGCTCGTATTCCGGTCGAGCTCGATGTCGCCTCCGAATTTCGGTATCGTGAGGCACCGATGCGCAAGGGAGACCTTGCTATCTTCATCTCGCAGTCAGGCGAGACCGCCGATACGCTGGCCGCGCTCCGCTACGCCAAATCGCAAGGCCTGCATACGCTCTCGATCGTGAACGTACCCAGTTCGACCATTGCGCGCGAAAGCGGGACAGCATTGCCGACACTCGCGGGGCCCGAAATCGGTGTTGCCTCGACCAAGGCGTTCACATGCCAGCTGGTCGTCCTGGCGGCGCTGGCGGTCGCTGCCGGCAACGCCCGCGGTGAATTGTCGGAGAGCGACAGCATCGATCTGGTACGCGAGCTGATCGAAATTCCCCGGCTAGTTTCAAGAGCGCTTGCCAGCGAGCCGCAGATCGAGAAGCTCGCGCGCGACATCGCCAAATCGCGTGACGTGCTATATCTTGGTCGCGGCGTGTCGTTTCCACTGGCACTAGAAGGGGCACTGAAGCTGAAGGAGATTTCCTATATTCACGCCGAGGGCTATGCGGCCGGAGAGCTCAAGCACGGCCCGATCGCCTTGGTCGACGAGAGCGTTCCCGTGATCGTCATCGCTCCTTCCGACCGGGTGTTCGAAAAGACGCTCTCGAACATGCAAGAGGTCGCCGCACGCGGCGGCAAGATTATCTTGATAACGGACGCCAGGGGAGCCGCAGAAGTATCCATCGAATCACTCGCGACGATTGTGCTGCCGGACATGGGTGCGACATTTACCTCGATTGTCTATGCGATTCCGGTGCAGTTCCTAGCCTACCACACGGCCATCCTCATGGGCACGGACGTCGACCAACCCCGAAATCTCGCGAAATCGGTGACCGTCGAATAGGGCAAAGTGATGCGACCTGGGTTGTCGTGGTCAGATTCCGAATGCGCAAGCCGCGGTCAGATCGAATCACGATGTGCCGCCCACTTCCAGGCCCCTATGCCACCGAGGCTTGTGCCTGTTCTTGCCCTGTTTACGGAGACGCCGGGTTTGGATCGCATACGAAGCGGAGCGCCACTTGAAGTACGAGGCGCGCCTCGCTCGACGACAACGGGGCTGTTTACAAGCATGGCCATCGGCGCCGCGCTTGATCGCCGGCGCGCTCACAAAATCCTATTCGGCGAACCTCCGGTTAACTTTGAGCATATCGAGATCGCTGGAGATCGGGCGGGATAATAGCGCAGTTCGGCCCAATCGCAGGCTCGCGAGCTGTTCTAGCACGACATCTCACGGAGCTCCTCGCTGCGGCTTGTATGCCACCGATCTCGTCCTTCCCCTTTCACTGCATATCGGTACGCTTGATGAGAACTTCGGCCACGCCAAAGACAACAACCTTGTCGCCGACCTTGGCGCCGAGAATTGCCCGAGGGTTCCCAGTAGCTTGAGAGCCACTCCTGCTGCACGAGCGGAATAACGAGCGAAAATTGTGAGGGTTTGCGGCAATTGCCGAAAATATGCCGGAAACGTCAGGCGCTTACGGCTTGGTCGACAGTGCCCTGATGGCCGGTTCGCGGCCATGAAACTGCACGCGGCTGCGGTGAGATTTTCTCCGGAAGCGGCCATTTCAAAATCGAGAGGAAACTCGCCATGTCACCAGCGCCCATTGCGCACGCCTCAAATGCCAAATCGCGCATTGGCGCCATCTTACGTGCCACCAGCGGCAACTTCCTCGAGCAGTTCGACTTCTTCTTGTTCGGGTTCTACGCCAGTGCCATCGGAAACGCGTTCTTTCCATCAGGAAGCGAAACCGCTTCACTGCTTAACACCTTCGGTGTGTTCTGGCTGGGTGCCTTGATGCGACCTGTTGGTGCGATCGTGCTTGGAGCCTATATTGACCAGATTGGCCGTCGGCAGGGCCTGATCATCACGCTTTCGATCATGGCCATTGGCACCATCATCATCGCCTTTTGTCCGGGCTATGCGACGATCGGCATTGCCGCACCTGCGATCGTGCTGTTCGGACGGCTGTTGCAGGGCTTTTCTGCCGGCGTTGAGGTTGGTGGTGTTTCCGTTTACCTCTCCGAGATTGCCACTCCGGGCAACCGCGGCTTTTACACATCTTTCCAGTCCTCGAGCCAGCAGGTTGCGATCTTTGTCGCGGCTCTTATCGGATATTTTTTGAGCGAAGCACTTCCGGCCGAAATGGTTGCCGCTTGGGGCTGGCGGATCCCGTTCTTCCTTGGCTGCTTGATCGTACCGCTTATCTTCTTCCTGCGCCGGACGCTGGAGGAAACTCCGGAGTTTCTGGTCATGAAGAACCACCCGACGGCCCGCGAGATCTTTGCCTCCACACTTGCGAACTGGCGCATCGTCATTCTCGGCATGATGATCGCGATGCTGACGACCACGACCTTCTATTTCGTGACGGTGTACACGCCTACGTTCGGCAGGCACGTATTGCAGTTGTCCACGCAGAACACGCTCTTGGTGACGCTTTTGGTCGCGGTGACGAACTTCATGTGGAACCCAATTGGCGGCGCGATTTCCGACAGAATCGGCCGGAAACCGGTCCTGCTGACCATTGCCGGCCTAGCCTTGGTGACTGCATATCCAGCGTTGTCTTGGCTTGTAACGGACCCAAGCTTTGGCAAGATGCTGATCGTGGAGATGATGTTCTCGTTTTACTTTGGCACCTATAGCGGCGCCATGTTGGGCGCTCTGGTCGAAATCGTGCCGAAGCGCATTCGCACAACTTGCTTTTCTTTGGCGTTCGCACTCGCCGCGGCTCTGTTTGGCACCTTTACGCCGCTTGCATCGACTTGGCTGATCGACCGGACAGATGACAAGGCGTCGCCCGGTCTCTGGTTGATGTTTGCGGCTTTGCTCGGCATTATCGCCGCGCTCACGATTTATCCAGGAAACACCAAGAGAGTTGCGAAAGCCGTTGCGACCCGAGCGGCCTAACTTGGCGGTAAGCGCGCAATTTACCACGCGTTAGCACGCGCGCCCGCGGGACGTTGGGGGCCGAAGGCTGAACTGAAGTTGGTGCGCGACTATCCCTGCGGTGATTTTCACGATGCTGCGCGGCCGTTCTGCCGATCACGGTTCTTCCTATGTGATCTGGGGCAGTATAGGGGCGAGCTGGCGGTGATGTTGACCGGGAAAGGCTTAGCTTATCAGCCAACCTCGATTCCGTCCGGTGGTCGGACGGTGCGCTGCCCGCACTTGCAGTTGCGTGAAACACGGCGGATTTCGCGCGAGGACTGGGATCCCTCGCGCGAGCTCCACGCTCTGATATTCTGTGCGGCCGCCACAAAACTCGAAGGCGCACATCCTCGGGCTGCGTGAATTCCCCAGCGGACTGGTCGTCTCGCAGGTAGCGACAAACGTTAGCGTAGCGGGCCGTCTTGTATCCTGGTCCGATACCGACCTCTCGGCGCTCGGATACGCAGGTTGAAGGCTCACCTTCTTGTCGCATCTGGCGGGGAGTGGTCGAGAAGTTTGGTCGTGCCTGTACAACGAGCGATGGGCCAATGCGTAACCAGACCCAGGCTGTTGCTCGCTGCGCTCGATCAGCCGTGACTTCACGCACCGCGAGCTTGCGCAGATGAGGCGAGCTGTGCGAGCTCCGTTTCGAGCATAGGGTTGCGCTTGAACATAGCGTCGATCAATGCTTGGGCCGGCTGCTCGGCCGCCTCCACCCACGTCGCCTTCTCCGCTCGCGCGGAGGGCGCGAACACACGCTTGACCACGGTCGGCGATCCCCTCAGACCGCAATTGGCCATGTCATCCACGCCAGCACTTTGGGCGCTCCATTTTACGATTGTGGTGCGGGCGGCACGCAACGCATCTATCATTGCGCCGCGGCGAATTTGATTTGTTGCCTCTAACATGCTGACGAGACACGGCAGCTTGGAACCCAACACCTGGACGCCCCCTTCGCAGCGCCGTTCGGCCTCGATGGTCCGTAGCTTGAGGTCCAACGCTTTGATCGTGGAAACATAAGTGAGCTGCTGGACCCCGAGCCGCCTTGCAATGCCAGGTCCCACCTGCGCCGTATCGCCGTCGATCGTCTGCTTGCCGGTGAATATGACGTCCGGTGGGCCATATTCCTTGCCGATGTTGCGAATCGCGCTCGCCAACGCGTAACTCGTCGCCAGCGTATCCGAGCCCGCGAAGCTACGGTCGGTGAGCAGGACAGCGCGATCGGCACCAAATGTCAGTGCCTTTCGGAGAGATTCTTCGGCCGACGGCGGTCCCATTGTCAGGACGGTGACTTCGCCGCCGAATTGATCTCTTAGCTCGAGCGCAGCTTCCAATGCGAAGAGATCATAGGGGTTGATGATTGTCGGCACGCCCTGGCGCATGATCGTGTTCGTAACAGGGTGCACGCGGATTTGCGCGGAGTCGGGGACTTGTTTGATGCAGACGATGCTGTGCATGTACTTCTCCTAAGATGCCGAGCCGACTCCCGACGCAGCAAATGTCATACCATCCAAGGCATTTCGCCAACGAGGAATGAATGCAGGCTGACGACGAGCCGGTTGTCGCAACTGCGATGGTTTACGCACCGGCGTGATCTCAAGCTGATCGGAGTCAGGGGCGGCAACGGAGCCGCAGCGATCACGCGCCGCTTCGACGCCAAAGCCATTTTCAGGTCGCGTACGTTGCAAACAGACGATGACAAGACTGGCCGAAGCGAAGACGCCCTACGCGTCGCCGGCGAGTAAATCCCAACCCAAGGCACAACGCTAGCATCCCCGTCATGCATCCGAGCTGGCGAGCGCCTCTTTTCCACGCTCTCCTATGCCAGTCGGCCGAGCGAGAGAGAGAGAGAGAGAGAGAGAGAGGAGCGAGCTCGACGCTTGGCTCAGAAGCGTTTGATCTCGATGCCGTGTCTTCGCAAGGCGTAGCCAATCTGGCGCGGGGTCAGTCCAAGCAGGCGCGCCGCCTTCGCCTGTACCCACCCGGATCTTTCCATGGCTGCGATGACGCGCTCGCGATCGGTGACTTTCGCGGCACCCACCACGGGGCGCCCGGGTGGCCCCAGCGGTGTCAGCTCGCTGCTCACCGGCTGAACGGGTGTGACGGCTTGTGTTGGCGGCGTGCTCAGCCTCGCGGGCAGTGAGATTGTCGGGCTCGGCTGTCGGGCCATTTCCGCCGGTCCACACTTCCATAGCAAAGCCGACAGGCATTGCCCGTGGCAGCACGCAAAGTCATCTCTTACGATCGACGATCCTCGCGCTAGCGTCGCGGTCCGCTGCACGCAGTTTTCGAGCTCACGGACATTGCCGGGAAATCCGCAATTCATGAGGACCTCAATCGCACTTGAATCGAATACCAGAGTGCGGCCGTTCTCATTGTTAAAGTTCTTCAAAAAACGAGCGGCGAGAAGCGGAATATCAGTGCGTCTTTCCCGCAGCGGCGGCAATAGCAGAGGAACAACGCTGATGCGGTAATAGAGATCGGCACGGAACTCGTTCCTTGCCACCGCCTCTTCAAGATTTTTGTTCGTGGCCGCAATCACGCGGACGTCGACTTTGATCGTCTGATTGCCGCCCACCCGCTCGAATTCCTGCTCCTGAAGCACGCGCAGAAGCTTCGCCTGGAACGAGCCCGAGATCTCTCCAATCTCATCCAGAAACAGTGTTCCCTTGTCGGCGATCTCGAAGCGCCCCTTGCGCGCGTTGAATGCGCCCGTAAACGCCCCCTTCTCGTGTCCGAACAATTCGGATTCCAGCACGGTCTCGGTGAGGGCTGCGCAATTCAGCTTGATAAAGGGGCGTTTGGCGCGCGCTGAACGCTCGTGAATAGCCTTCGCGACCAACTCTTTGCCGGTACCCGATTCGCCACGCAACAAAACCGTGCTATTTGATTTTGAGATCACCTCGATCTTGTCAAGTAGCGCGCGCAGCGCCGGGCTGTCGCCGATCATTCCCTCGACTTGGACCTTCTTACGGTCCCGCCCATGAGGCTTGAGCTCGGAGAGTTGCTTCTGCAGCCGGAACTCCTCGTCCATAAGGCGCCCGCGATCGCGCACAAACGAGCAATGCAGTTTCGTCGTCTGGCCTAGCAGGCTGGCGACCATCGTCAGAAGGCGGAGGTCGTCCTCGAGCTGCGCACGCGTCCCATTGTCCGCGATGCGGTCAATGCTCAGCGTACCCACAACTTTGCCGTCAACGTCTATGGGAACGCCGATGAACGCAACACGCGTATGACCGCCGGCATTTAGCATATCGACCTCCGAAGAACTGAAGGCCGAATGCAGCGCTAGATTCTCCACGATGAGCGGCTGCCCCGACGCGACGATTTGATCGATTGCTCCTTGCGGCAAGCGCACCCGGCAGCGCGCGTCGCGGTCTTCGCTCCTGCCGTCCTCTACGATGATCTCCGGCCCGCCGTCATGCTCGAACAGACATACGATGCCGCGCCGCATCTGCACGAGCGATCCCAGGCGCTCGATGACGCTCGTCAGCTTAGCCTCGAGCCGACATAGGCCAGTGAGCGTGTGCGCTATTTGAACAATCGTGCTTAGCGATTTCTCTTGGGACCGCACAATACAAGCGGAAGCGTCCGCGTCGGAGGTTGAGTTTGGGTTTTCGCGCAGGGAAATGCTGTCTAGCATGACGACTTCTCCGTTCCTTTCTCGATCCTCCCCATCGGACTCGTTGGATTCGTGTTGCATGCCCGATCTGACATCCAGTTCTCAGGGCGGGACGAGAGATTACCCCTCTTCATGGCACGTCGGCAGCACTTAGAGTAACTCGCTTTGCCGCTTTGTTTTCCAACTCGCTGCGCGGATTCACCCCGGCCAACATGACTTCCATCGATGACGCTCAGAACAGCCGGGGCTCTTTAGGGGCTGATTGAATTATAAGTGTTGCCCGCCATTGATCGGCACTTCGGCGCCGGTGACATAACTTGCCGCATCTGAACATAGGAAGAAAATGACCTTGGCTACCTCTTCGGGTGTACCCACTCGGCGGAGTGGGATCTTTGGCACAAGATGCGCTTCCGTGTCAGGCGACAAAATGTCCGTCTTGATTTCGCCGGGCGCGATCGCATTGACGCGAATGCCATGCGCGGCGTAATCGTGGGCCATTTCGCGCGTGAGACAAGCGAGCGCAGCTTTCGAAGTCGCATATGCCGAGCCAGCAAATGGATGCACCCGCGAGCCGGCGATCGACGTCACGTTGACGATCGAGCCTGACGCCCTTTTCAATTCGTCGAACAGGCCTTGAGCGAGTAGGATCGGTGCCACCAGATTGAGGTGGAACACGCTCATCCAGGTGTCGACTGAGGTCGCCAGCGATGTCAGCCTGGTACCGTTTGCCGCTTTTGGTGAGTTGCCGGCATTGTTTACCAGTCCGTGCAACGGTGCGCCAGCAAGGCGCTCCTTGATCTCGGCAATCACGCGCGGCAGCATCCGATGATCGCCCAGGTCGACTTCGATATAGCTGTCGCCCTCTGAGTCTGATGGGCGACGCGCCGCGTCCAATGGTTGGCGCGCGCAAGAAATGATGCGCCAACCGGCTTTCGAAAACAATTTTCCGGTGGCGCGACCGATACCGCGCGATGCCCCGGTCAATACCAGCGTCTTTCGCTCACGCAGCGGACGGCCCGCTCGATCGGCGTGAATTGGACCGCTAGGGTCCGTTTCCGACGATTGAGGTACGACCGCTTTGTCATCTGGTAGATCTAGATTCACACGCGGCTCCCTTCCGCTCCCATCGGCTGTGCACCTGGTGCAGGATCCGGGCCAAAGCGACGCAGGGCATAAGGGGCGCACTTTTGCGACAAATGGCAGGTTCTGAACATCTGGCCTGTTTGCTTTTCGACAACAGCAACGCCGCGTCAAGCCCCCGCGCGCGTTGACTGGGTCGCACTCCAGGGGTGGTCTGTGGCTCATTCGAATTGGCGGAGATAGTTTAGCTGCCTTGTGCGGAGATCAGGATCGATGGCCAGTTCGTTCAATTTCCTCGGTTGGACGCGCCGCCGCAGATGCGGCTCTGGTTCGACATCGATGGGCTGGGGCTCGTGCCCTTGATCAGCTGCGGTCGAAAGTATTTCGCAACCAGCGCATGAACAAGGCCGTCGTCCAGAAGACGAGCTGACCGCGATGGGATTAACGCAGAAACGGCGATACGTCTACCTGACGCGCGTCCTTGCTGCTGGGACATTCTGACGTGACCGTCTGCTACGTCAGATTCCTCGGCTGCCCGGGCCACCATTACCGTGCTCTTCACCGCGTGGCCACCGATGGCGGTTTCGGCCCGGCGATGCCGGGACCCTAACCTTTTCTCCGGCCAGTCGACTTACACGTCGCGGTCCGACGTATCCCGGGACAAGGCCGCCGAGCTCGCCGGCATTCGCCTACGCTTCGCCGGGCATTCGCTGTACCACTGCATCCCGGCAGTGCGTCGGTCAGCCCTCAGCTGCGGACGTTGCGAAACCCGATGCTGTGGAAGCCAGCAGTATCAGGCCGACGATCTAGGCGACGATTGCTCAGGTTCAGATTCGCGGCACCTCATGAAGCCGCGAAATGCTCGTATGGATTATCGACCAGGGTCAACTGCTCGGGATTGCTCAGATCGAATTCAATAATGCGTGGCACGAGCAGACGGGCATAGCGCGTAAAGGCGCTGGTGGGGGGAAAGCGGATCACGGTGGCGCATCGCGCAAGAAGATACATGTCGATGAGCGCGGAAGCTCCACCTTCAATTCCCATTTCCGCACTATGCAAGGGCCCTGCCAGATCGGCCTGGAACCGTTTTGGTACGGCGAAGATATCGGGAAACAGACCCGATATGTGATCGAGCACCTGTGCGCTATCCGTGCACAGGAAGATCTTAACAGGCTTTGGATATGGCAAAGCCATGGCTTTACGGATTGCCATGCAGACCTGACGAAGAGCGAGCTCCGAATCGGCCCAGTACGGAGCATGCCCCATGATATCTTCGCCATTGCCGTGCCGAACATGAACGCCGATGATACTATGGCCGTTAAAGTGTTGCTCATACAAGTCCTCGATCCGCGCTCGAATCTCAGACCTGAGTTTGATGTTTCGGAAGATCAGTCGTTCGGCTTCCTCACCACAACGCCACATCAGGCAAGCGTCACAGACAATGGTGTTGGCCTCGTTATCGTCTCCTGCTTGGAACAGCTCAGTCAGTTCGTCACGTTCTCGGAAGATCTGCTCGTCCGGACGATTGATACAGTCGATCGATGGCCTATTCCACCACGGCGGGAAGAACGGGCCGGGAAACGAGAGCTGGTTGAGCCTGTCATCGCAAATCACCGGCACGCCAGCGATCTCCTCAACCGGCTCGAAGAACACCGGAAAGGCATTGCTGAAGGGTTGGTCGACATAACAGGAACCGCGCCAGTCAATAACGAGCGTTCGCCCGGTCCGCTGCGCGTACGACCAGGCTGATGCCAACGACCAGAGGCAATCACCAAAGCCGGTGCGCCTCCGAGAAACAACAAAGCGTTCCTTCGTCACGTTATCAAACCCTTCTCGTTGCGCGAGTGTGGCGCACCAACTCATCCGCGATGCCGATCTACGCCGGGCGCTGGTCACCTGGACGCAAGTCACCCAACCCGCAAACTCATCCTGCACGGCACTGCGATTGGCAGGTCATGCTAGAGGTGTCACATTACGCACCTTTTACGACGGCCCAGTCTGTGACGGATGCAGCCGAATACGACGCTGATCCCACAGCCCGCGCAGTTCGTTCAGGAGAGCTTCGCGCCTGGTCCTGTCAGAGGTGACCCTGGCGAGAAGATCGGCCAGAACAGCTTCCTTCTCGATTTGCATCAGCATGTCGAACAGGTCATGCGAGACGCGTACGCTGTCATGGCTGGAGTGACCCATGCGGATCTCGCAGATTGTCTCCTGGCGGTCTAGGCCCGCATGAGCGCGAACCCGGTAAAGAGATACATGGGGCGGCAGTGATACAGCGAGTGCGGTCCAATTTTCGAGCGTTGTTGCCCGCTTCTTGATGAGGAATGACCCGACCACAAGGCCATCCAGCTCGGTCGACAAAAACGCCGTAATCGCATCGGCAACGGAATCTACGATCGGTTCGGCATTGTTGTTGAACGACGTATTGAGCAGAATCGGGACGCCCGTTCGAGCTTTGAACGCATTGATAAGTTCCCAATAGGCGGCATTGCTCGTGCGGGACACCGTTTGCAGCCGAGCCGTACCATCGATATGCGTGATCGCGCCCAGCAATGCACGCATGGATTCGCGCACGCGCACGACGAAATTCATGAAGGGATATTCTGCGCGACCATCCGGCAACTCAAAGAACGCGCCCGCATCCTCCTCGAGAACCGATGGCGCGAACGGTCGATAACTCTCGCGCTTCTTGACCATCGCATTGATCCGGTCCTTGTTTGCCGCGGGCCTCGGGTCCGCAAGAATGCTGCGGTTGCCGAGCGCACGAGGGCCGAACTCGGACCGGCCCTGTACCCACCCGATCACAGCGCCATCAGCGATCCACTCGGCTGCTCTGGCTGCGACGTCAGCGGTCCGTTCAATCTCGAGGTGTCCGGCCCATCCCTTCAGTTCCTGTTCAATGCTGTCGTCGCTGCCGACATCGGGCCCCCAATAAACCGCCTGTAGTCGTTCGCGGGGCGGAGCCTGCCCGGCCTCCTTCGACACCATCAGCGCCGCACCCAATGCGCATCCGGCATCATGCGAGGCCGGCTGCACAAAAATCTCTTCGAATAGCCCTGAGTACAGCAGTTTTCCGTTTAGCGTGCAGTTGTGGGCTACCCCGCCAGCCAGGCACAACCGTTTCATTCCGGTCTGCTCACGATAATGCCGAAGAATGTGAAAGACGATCCGCTCCAGCGCCTCCTGCAATGAAGCGCTCACATCTCGGTGTTGTTGCGTGAACGGCATTCCCTTTCGCCGGACCTCGATATTGCGCAGCAATGCCGGGCCGATACGGTCGAGGTGAACGCGGTAGGCACCGTTGGGGGAGAGCTCATAAAATTGGGAGAAAAGCTCGCGATAGCGAGCGGGATCTCCATAAGGAGCCAATCCCATGACCTTATATTCGTCGAACAGGCCGTAGCCGAGGTATCGGATCGTTTCCAGATAGAACAGTCCGAGAGAGTTGGTCTCTGGAAACGTCATGAGCTCGGTCATTTCGGTGCCCGACCCCACCGCCAACAGACCCGAGAGGAAGTCGCCACAGCCGTCGATCGCGAGAACCAGGCTTTCTTCAAAACCGGACATTGCCAAAGCGCTTACGGCATGGGCCTGATGATGGCCTACGAATGACACCCGCGAAGGGTCAACTTGGGTACCGAACTCTGCCGCGAGAAGGTGCCGCAACAGGAGATTCGCATCCAGCGGAATTGAGATCTCAGGTTGTGAGATGAACAACCGTTCGAGCATCGAATTGCAGTAGGCTTCAGTCGCGTAGAACGCAATACGATCGACGTCGCGAAGCTCCACACCCGCGGCTGCTAGACAGTATTCAATCGCACTGCTCGGGAGCTTGTTCGAATGTTTGATGCGGTTGAGGCGCTCCTCTTCAACGGCGGCGATCACGCGACCGTCCTTGACGAGCACCGCGGCGCCGTCGTGCAGAAACGTGTTCGGTAGTTGCAGCGGGTTTTCATAGACCCTGTCAAGCCCGCCACTCAATCCTAGACACAGCATCTTGTTCTCCGTTCATTTTGAGAGGCCTGTTGGCCTATTTCATATCGCTTGCTTGGCGAGTAGGCTGCACGTCGCCGCGGGGCCGCAGGCATCGCCAACGAAACGAGGCTCGTATAAGCGTCGGCCGCGAACCGAAAGTTCGTTACGTCCGTGTCTGATCTCGCACGCGCGACGCTTCGCTTTAGGTCTTGTTCCTCTCACCGCATCAGGCGTTGCCGAAGCAGCGCAGCTGAGACGATGAAGGGAATGGCTGCGTAGATGCACAGTGTGCCCACATGCAAACCGACGCTGTCGACCGGCCGACCGAGCATTGCTGGACGAATGAGATCGACCGAATGTGTCAGGGGCAACAAGGCCGCGATGCGTTGAAATGAACCTGGCAGCTGGCTGATTGGGAAGATCGCCCCGCTCAAATACATCATGGGCGTGAGGATAAGGGATTGGTAGAAGATGAAATAGTCGTGGCTCGGTGCAAGAGCGGAAACGACCATTGCGAGGCTCGCGAAAGCAACGCCAGTGAGGGCGATGGCCGGTAACGCATAGGGAATGGACGACCACTCTGCATACCCCAGCGCGACGGCAACAATCGTGATCGCGGTCCCGGCGAGCAAGGCCTTGCTTGCTGCCCATGCCACTTCACCTAGAACAATGTCGCCGAGCGTGAGAGGCGTACAGAGCACCGCCTCCCACGTGCAACCTGTCTGCATGCGAGCGTAAGCCCCATAGATGGTTTCAAAGGTTGAGGAGACCATTGCGCTTGTGGCGACCATGCCAGCCGCCAGAAACGCAATGTATGAAGTTCCCTCAACGCCACCTACGATCATTCCGAGGCCAAAGCCAAGACCGAACAGAGAGCTCATCGGCTCGGCCAGATTCCCAAGAATCGATGCCAGAGCGACTTTCCGCCAGACCAGAAAGTTGCGGCGCCATACCGCGATCCAGTTCCATGGATTAGCAGGGAGCGCGGGCGCAAAACGTTGCCACATCGTTCAGTCCTTCATCTCTCGCCCGGTTAGCCGCAAGAAGACATCCTCCAGATTTGGAGGTCGCTGCAGAAGACGGAGATCCGGACGGTTGGCAAGCCGGCGACGCACCTGCTCGGGATCCGCGGCATAGCAAAACAGCGTCTCCCCGCTCACCTCAGCGTGCTGCACTTGGGTTCTGACCAGCGGCAGCAACTCATGCGGGTTACCACCGTAAATCTCGATCACCTGACACCCGATCTGCTGCTCGATCAGAGCATGAGGCTGCCCTTCGGCGATCTTGCCGCCGTGCTCAAGCACGCACAGGCGGTCGCACAATCGCTCCGCCTCTTCCATGAAATGGGTGGTGAGAAGAATCGTTTTGCCGCGCGCTAATAGCCAGCGCAAGCGTTCCCAGATGAGGTGCCGGCCGTGCGGATCGAGGCCAGTCGTCGGCTCGTCAAGCACCAAGAGCTGCGGGTCGTTAATGAGGGCACGTGCCAGCGTCAGTCGCCGCTTCATGCCGCCGGACAGTTCGGCGACGCGCGCGTCCGCCTTGTTCTCCAAGCGAGCGAATTCGAGCAGTGACGGCGTCACCGCTTTGACCTCGGTCGCGCTCATGCCGAAGTAGCGACCGAATACGAGCAAGTTTTCGCGCACGGTGAGCTGAAGATCGAGGTTATCGAACTGTGGGACAACCCCGATGCCCCGACGCGCCAACGGCGCACGTGCCGGCACCGGCTCGCCAAGCACGTAGATCTTACCTGCGTCGGGCGATGCAACACCGAGGATCAAACGCGCAAGCGTGCTTTTACCCGCGCCGTTTGGTCCCAGCAGACCGAAGCACTCTCCTGGCGAGACCGTAAACGAAAGAGCGTCCACGACCGTCCGGTCCTTGTAGGACTTACTCACCTCGAAAAGGTCGATTGCCGGGCTTGACATTTGCTTACGCGATCGCGACGGACGTTGTTCGCACCGCGTCCTTGGTCGCGTGCTTTTTCGTCCAAAGCAGGCCGTCACACCACACGTGATCGACGCGTCCCCACTGGCACGCGGCGGCAGCATCCGGGAAAAAGCCGCGTCCATGCAGATTGGCGCTGGTATTGCAAAGCAGCGGAATGGCTGTGAGCTTCTCGTACGCGATGAGAAGCTCGACCACTTTATGCTGAGATGTTCTGGAAACCGTCTGTAGGCGAGCAGATCCATCGAGATGCACGACGGCGGGAATTTTGTCCCGCCATTCCGGTCGCGTCTGGTGATCGAACAGCATGTACGGATCGGCTATTCCGGGGCTAAAAATCTCCGCCGCACGATCCTCCAGGCATATCGGCGCTACCGGCCTGAAATGCTCACGAAGCTTGACGTCGTTGAGATGATCTTTCATTCCCTCCCAGCTCGCAGCCGCGAGAATGCTTCTGCCACCCAACGCACGTGGTCCGAGCTCGGCACGCCCGGCAAGGAAGATCACGGGCTTGTCACTCGCGAGTATTGCCGCAAGTTCGCCCATAGTGCAGGGCGCGCCGTCCCATCCGGGCGGGACTTCGCTGGGACGAACGGCCGGTCCACTGTAGACCGTCCATTCCAGAGCTCTAAAGCCTTGCTGTGCCGCCAGTGCAGAGCAAGCAGCACCGATCGCTGAGCCGCTGTCGTTCGGAAAGGGCGGCACCCACACGTCATCGAACAGGCCGGTCGCGCGAAATGCACTATTCCACTTGATATTCAGGCCACAGCCGCCGGCTATGCAGAGGTTACGCACCCCCGCAAGATCCGAATGTCGCTGCACAACATCAGCAATTGTGCGAACCAGCAGGCGCTCTAGAAAGACGTGAAATGACGCAAGGATGTCTTCGGCCTGCTTGGCCTTCAATCGCAGTGCGCACGCATCGAAGAAGTCGTGCAGAGCTTCAAGTGGTGATAGTGAGCTGTTGATCTGTGCAAGCTCATGACAAGCGCCCTCAGCATCCGTGGCAAAGTGCGCCTGGTAAAGCTCCTGAAACGTCGCAATAATCTCCTCGTCGGGAGCTCCCATTGCGATATAGGCCATCAGCTTGCCGGCGATGCCGAGATCCCAGCTGGTCCGGTCTGCCCGCCTGTAAGGTCCGAAGTGATGTCCTGCGGTCGCATAGGCGTGGCCTATCATCGGAAACAGGCACTCGATGAACCGGATGCCGTGCGGCTCGACATAGTAGAGGCGCGGAAACATGCAGCCGTCCCACACCAAGCAGAAAGCAGATTGTGCGGATTTGGCGAACGAGCTGGTGCAGTATGCGGATGCTACGTGCCCGGTGACATGCGGATAACTTTGATAGGGATATAGTTTCCCATCAAGCATAAGGCCGATGCGATCGCGGGACGCGAGGGGGCTATCGCCTTGGCGTTCGATATACGGTGCGCCCTTGAGCTTGACGGTCGTCGTCCCACTAAGGACTTCAAACTGGGATTCGAACTCTCCATCCCAGCCATCAATGACGAACTGATCGACATCGCTCGGATCAAGCCCGTGCTCCGCCAGGGCGCTAACAACGGAATCCAGGTTGTCGATGGTTTGATAACGAGGATTATTGTTCAGCTTCTCCTGCTCGACGCAGAACACCACTCGCCCGTCTTCAATCAGAGCGACGGCCCCGTCATGCGTCAACTTGATACCGCAGATACGCATAGTGGCTCCTCTCAGCCTCGGCCGTTGGGTGGGATCGAAGATGGCTCCGGATTCCGAAAGCGGACCAAAAGGCAGTCTTCGTCAGCCGACTGCCCCTGGCACTGCACGCGTTCGACCTCAATGAGCGCTTCAGTCAGAATCGAGATGACCGTCTCGGCGCCAGCGACATGCCCCCATCGCTTGCAGGTCGCATCACGTGCAGATCCGAAGACCAGATGCCCACCCGGAGCAAGCATCTTGACCATGTTGTCGACTGCAGTACGCATTTGTGTCATGTCTTCGAGATAATAGAGAACTTCGGCGACCACGATCAGATCGAACAGCTCTGCGGCCGAGAACTGCAGAATGTCAGTCGCCGCCCAGCTGATATGCGACCACCTCTTGGTCCGCTGGACCGCTCGACCGATCGCTCGCGGCATAACATCGATGACCGTGAGCCGTTTGCAGTGAGGAGCAAGCTTCTCTGTAAACGCACCGGCCGCGCACCCGATTTCGAGGCCATTTGAGACGGCGCTGTTCGACAGCGACAGCCGCAGCAATTGGGTGTGACGCTCACGTTCGAACGGATTGTCGTCGAGCCGCCACGGATCCTCATTAGACAGCTCCCGTTCCAACGATTGATATGTCTGGTGCACGTTCACGACCTAATCTCCTACAAAGCTGCTCACTCAGTCTCGGCCGCAATGCCATCCGGCGCGATCAGCTGCGATGGGGCGCGCGAAAGACCTGCCCTGCGAATCGCGCCAGGCATTTCCGATCCGGGGTTAAGGCTTGGTCCAGTTGTCGCGTCTTCGGTCGAGCCCTTCGATTCATCAACGTCTGGTGATTTCGCTATTTTGCGCGAGAGCCAATCGCTGTTGCTCAAGGTACAGAGCGCATAGGCTTTCATCGGGAGCAGGAGGAAGATGTTGATCGGGGTGTGCAGCGAGAAGCCGATAAATCGAAGCTCGCCGGCGCGCAGGGCTGCCACGCTGCATCGAATCAGGGTCATCGCGACGATGGTCAGACCGGTCCACCAGGGCACGGTGCCCGTGAGCGCGAGCTGAGCGAGCGCGGCAATCGATGAGATGGCGAGCAGCAGCGGGCCGAGGTTCTGTCCAACCACGTCCAGCGTGAGGTACCGGTCGAGGCTGGGCAGCAGGTGCAAACCGAGCAGGGTGTCGCGGTAGGTGCTGCGCGCCCAGCGGAGCTGTTGGCGCAGATACGGCAAGAGCGTGTCCGGTACCACCGTGGCGGCGATGGCGTCCGGAACGTACTCCGTTCGGAACCCTGCCTTGAGCATGAGGATGGTCAGATGACGGTCCTCACCGAAGTCGCTGGGTTTTCCCCGGAAGAACTGCGTCTCGTATTGCTCGAGCAGCAACAGCAGCGCGGAGCGCCGGTACATGGCGCACGGCCCACAGCAGCACATGACGGCACCAAACCGCGTCTGCGCCGCGCGCTCCTCGTTGCAAGCCAACCAGTACTCCATGTCGATCAATCGGGTCAGCCAGCTGTCGTTTCGGTTGCTGGCCTTCAATTGGCCCATGGCCGCGCCGACGGCTGGATCCTGCATCTTGCGCACGAGCTTGCTGACCACGTCGCTGTCGATTTCCGTGTCGGAGTCAACGTTGAGCACGAGATCGCCGAATGAGCGGCGAATCGCTGCGATCTGCGCCTTGCGTTTTCCAACATTGCTTGGCAGCAGAATGATGGTGAATCTCGGGTCATACGCGTAGCTCGCGTGGACCGCGGCCACTGCGCCGACATTTGCCGAGCCGTCGTCGACCACGTAGACCTGCAATCGCCCTGGGTAATCCTGACTTGCGATAGACTTCAGGCAGGCCGCCAGCGTGCGCGGGTCCTCGTTGAAACAGGGCACGATGACATCGACGCTGGGCAGAGCATCGGCGTCGACCCGGTCGTACGGCGGCAGTGGAGCGTCGCTTCGCAGCGCATAAAGCGCCTGCGCGCTCTTGTGGACGCTGGAGAGCAACGCGTAGGAGGCAACAGCAGCGGTGCTGATGGTGGCAAGCAGGCTCATGGGAATCGATCTATTCAGTGAGGTTGAGGAAGCGACCGGATTGCAAATCCACGGTCATGCAGTGCTGGAATGAGTTGGGCGAGCGCCGTCACGGTCTGGTCGCGCCGACCAGTATGAGGGCAGCGTCCCAACTCGTCGGGAGGGCATCCGTCGTGCAGGAGCACGATTGCGCCCGGCTGGACCGAGGCCAGCACCGCGGCAACAATCGCCTCGACGCCGGGACGCGACCAGTCTTGCGGGTCGACTGACCAGTGCAGGGCTGCCAGTTCGGCCTTCGCCGACACAGCGAAGGCCTCCTTGCTCCAGATCCCGTACGGCGCACGCATGTGCCGCACAGAGGCCCCGGGGCAGGCCATTCCGATGACCTTATTCGTCGTGAGGATCTCGTATTCCACCTCATCCGCTATGCATTTGGCCAAGTCCGGGTGCGTCATTGTGTGGTTTGCGACCTCGTGCCCTTCTGCAATGATGCGCTGGATCAGCTGCGGCTGGGCCGCCGCGTATGCACCGATCACGCAGAAGGTGGCGGGCGTCCGATGCTGCGCCAGAACATCCAGGATAGCCGGCGTGCAAAGCGGGTTGGGACCATCATCAAAGCTCAGATAGACGCAAGGCTCTCCGCCGGCATCGGGGTAGTCGCTCCGCGCTTCAGTCGCGTCGTTTGTGGACTTCACAGTTCTGGCCCGTTCCGTTCGATCGTGTCACCCGCCGGCCATTCGCTCATGGGTCTCGCAATCGGCAGAACGAGGCCGACCACGTCCTCCACACGCGTCGGAGGCACAGTGAGGTAGATGTCCGGACGAGCGGACCGGACGCGGAGCCCTGGCAGAATAGTCGCCAATCCCTGTCGCCCGAGCAGCCTGGTAATATGTTTCTGCAGGGCAGCTCGGACCGTGCCAAAGCCGAACGGCACGCCAAGATCTCGCAATACGGGATACATCACTCGGATCGAGTGGGTTATTCCAAGCCCCTCCAGATCCGGGCGAACCCCGTACAATCCGAGTTCAGCCACGAGCAGATCGGTCTGACCAATTTTTATGAAGCGGCGTAGTGCCGCGATGTGAATCGCAACGCCACGATCATCGTAGCCGATTGCCCGAATTTCAGGCCTTGCGCCGGCCCAGCTTCGATGACCTTCAAAGGGCTTTGCATTGAATTCCCCGGTCGGACCATAGGTCTTCCGGAAGAAGTCGGATAATTCAATATGGTCAGCAAGTTCAAGGTCATTCTCCCAGCACAACCTCCAACGGACTGGAGGGCGCGCCGAAACACCTCGTGTGGATTCGGGCACGATCATGTTCATAGGGCGTCATTCCTGTTCGCTATCTGGCTCCTGACGCAGGCCAGCAGTTCGCTACCTTCGAAAGGCTTGCTCATGAACTGGAGTCCAGGGCCTCGCCTCACATCGTGTTCGGAATGGCCTGTGAGCAGAACGGTGGGAATCGCGCCTCGGGATGCAACCAGATGATCGAAGAGCTCGAGGCCACTCATCGCGCTCGAGTGCATGTCCGCGATCAAGCACGACGTGATCGAACGGCGGTCTGATTTCGAGAACCCCTCTGCGGTCTCGAATGGTTCAGGCACGTAACCTGCGGAAAACACCATATCCGTCAGATCTTCACGCACTGACTGATCTGCATTCACAATCGCGACCACATCGCGCGTGTGCGCAACTTTCATCAGATTCGCCAAGGACGCCTTCGCTTGCATGTTCCGCACGATTTCACCGTCGCAAGGACGCAATCCAATCGGATGCGACCAAGGCACATTTGGCACCCGCAACCGGAGGGGTGCGACCGGACGGCAATCTACGGCCTGGTTGAGGGCTCGCTCAATTCTACGGCGGTACACCGTGGATATAGAATGGGTTGGCGAAGCCATACGATGGTTTGCTCGTCGTATACGCCCACGCAATTTTGCGGATTCCGATCGTTCTAGCTCACGGCGATATGGCTTGCGCAACACGCGCGAAACTGCGACCGCTCGATCGAGACGTCTTGATTGATACCTAGCGCTGGGCTGAGACGCGCAACGATTTGTAACCATTCTGATGGATCTGACATCTCGCTAAACTATCGTTTGCTATCCTCATTCGGTACAAATGGTAAAATCGATTATATCGATAGAACACATTCACAGCGTGGATCGTTCCGGATTATGCGTTTCAAGGGCCTTGATCTGAATCTTCTCGTCGCGTTCGACGCCCTGGTGACGCAAGGCAATCTCACTACGGCGGCAAGAAGCATCAACCTCAGTCAACCTGCCATGAGTGCCGCCGTCGCGCGGCTTCGCACTTACTTTCGCGATGAGCTATTCACCATGAAGGGGCGGAAGCTTGTCCCAACGCCGCGGGCTGAAGCGCTCGCAGCCCCGATTCGCGAGGCTCTCGCTCACATTCAGCACTCCATTATTTCTCCAGACGGCTTCGATCCGTCTCAATCGAATCGGCGATTTAGGATCATCCTGTCCGACTTCATGACTGTCGTGTTTCTTCGAGGGGTCGTGGACCGCGTCGCGCGGGAAGCACCAACAATCAGCTTCGAGTTGCTGCCGCCCGCAGAGGAACCTGATGAGCTTCTCCGGCGCGGTGAAGTCGATTTTCTCATGTATCCGCAGATGTTTATGTCGAGCGCGCATCCGAAGGCGGCTCTGTTCGAGGACACTTTCGTCTGCGTGGGCTGCCCCATGAACAAGCAGCTCGCTTCGCGTCTCACGTTCGAGAAATACATCTCGATCGGGCACGTGGAAGCCCAGTTCGGGCGGTCCCTGAGGCCCTCCTTCCACGAATGGCTCTTGCTCGAGCATGGTTTCAAGATACGCACCGAGGTCGCGGTGCAGGGTTTTGGCATGATTCCGCCTATGTTATTGGGCACCAACCGTATAGCGAGCATGCCCTCAAGATTGGTCACCCATTTCGCACAGACGATGCCGCTGCGGGTTGTCGAACCTCCCCTGCGACTTCTCACATTCACAGAGGCCGTCCAATGGCCCGCCATTCATAATACTGATCCTGCAAGCATGTGGTTGCGCAACATATTCTGGCAGCAGGCATCCACGATGGTCTCTCCGTCCGAGATCAGCCAATGTCACGGCCCGTCCTAGACGCGTTTGAGTGCCGCCACATGCAACGGATATGGCACGATCGTTCGAGACCCGGTCCTTAATTGCGAGCAACGTTTTGCCAGACGCTTGAGGGGCACCTGCGTTGAGATGATGCCTTCAGGAATGGTCTTGAGCTCGCCTTCCGTCATTCTCCCGACGTTCACGGCGGCGGACCTGCGCCGTTGAAGAGCAGCCGTCATCTCCAGCACTCAAAACCTGGGCAGCGATCACGCGAGCAACGCCTTTGAGCCCACAGTGCCACAACAGGACTAGCGGACGATCGAAAAAGCTGATAGGCGCCAAGCCCGCCACCGCGCCACGACTGGTGGTGCGACTGATCCGCGATGATCAACCCAATCAACCGCAGCGCGCGCCGAGGTGATAGACGTCACGAAGGATTGCGACTGAAAGAGAGCCATCCGATGAGATCAGTGCTGTGTCTGGGTTCGCCGTTTCGGGAGGCCGTGTCTCAGCGGGCTGTCACGCACATGCTTTCGCTTTCCTGATGATCAGGCCGCAGAATAGCCACCGCTGCTGCAGGATCAGGAGACATTGCACACTTTGGGTTAGCCCACTGTCGGGCAGAGGAAGCAAACGCCAGGTTGCACAACGGCATCACGTGGACGCACCTGTCACATTCTTTCACGCACGTCGCCGCTCCGTCTCCTTTTTGCCCCACCACAGCCAAACGGCTTCGTCACGTGCGGCGCGAGTGCAATCACCAAAGGAGGTTTCTGTTGGAAACGCCGAGCGGAGTCTACGATCCGGATGATCTCGCGAGCTTGGGAAGGCTGTTCGATCAAGCGATCGCGTCTTTACCGTCATGCATGCGAACCAGCGAGAATCGCGTAGCGATCGCCAGACTGGTGATGCAACGCGCAGCGAGGGACGAATTGGCGTCGCTCGCGCACTTGATGCTTGCACTTGTCTAGGCCGCTTGAGCACCGGCATGCACTCTAACCTTCTGGAGCCTGCAGCAAGAGACGCATCATCTAGATCATTGAAATAGCTTGATTCTCACGTGACGTCAGGTTGTAGGCTTGCAAATTGAGGATCATGACAAACGCGATACCACGACGGCGCCGATGGCGCATTGGAGAACTTGCAGAGGCGACCGGTGTAACCGTACGCACTCTGCATCATTACGAACATACCGGGTTATTGACGGTGTCGGAACGTACCTGTGGCGGTCACCGCATGTACGATCGGGAAAGCCTACAACGCGTCTCCCAGATTCGCGCTCTACGTGAGCTCGGCTTCTCGCTTCCTGAAATCCGCAAGGCGATCGAGGGGCGGACATCTCTCACGGACCTGTTGCGAAACCATCTGGAGCGGATTGAGCTTCAAGTCGCGCGCGCGACATTATTACGGGATCGGTTGCGCACTATGACGACGCAAGGTGAGACAGAAGTCAGTGTCGACGAGCTGCCGGCGACGCTAGATGCCATGTCGCGGATTGAGGAGCGTACCCCCTCTGCCATCTGCACGTGCGCCTCTAACGCGAGCCGCGAAGATCGGTGGCGAAAGATTCGGGACGAGCTGCGGAGCTGCATGGACCGGGGTGAGCCTCCGTGCTGCGAGCGGGCAAATGCAATCGCGGGTCAGGCTCGTTCGCTGCTGACTGAGATCGCAGGAGTTGATTCGACTGTCTCGATGATACTTAAGGTGCTGACGCGATTGACCGAACCACACAATCTCGCCGGCTGGGATGCAAGCCTCATGCGATACCTCGATCTCGCCCTCGCCGCGCTGGAGGACCAGCTGGGAATGAGTTGAGCGCACCCGTCGCGACGCCCTATTACTGAAATGTCTCTAAACCGCATGAGGTGATGGTGATCCTGTCTGACCGCGGATGGTTCGTCCCTAGCAGTCGCCTCGGACTCTGCGTTGTCGGTTGGGTCTTTCGCTCTGTCGATCTTGGCAATCAACCTCAACGAGCACGCTTCGAAGTACTTGATTCGTACGTAGCGTCACATTGTACCTTCTAAAGCATCGACGCAGCGACGGGGCGACAGACAGAGCGCCGGTTAAACCGAGGGAGACTCCAATGATCGGCATTAGTTTCGGAAGTTCTCGGTGAGAGTTCTCGACGAGAACAAGTCGATGGATGGTCGTGCGCGCCTTCCAAGCGCCTCCTCGGCACACGCCTGTCGAGCACGGGAGACTGGCGAATCTACCGGGTATCAGCAGAATGTTCGATATTGGTCCTGTCAGCCCCTAGACGACCGCTTCTCTTGACCAGTGTCGGAACGTCTGCTCGTCCGTGCCCGCCCGAAGCTTATGGCCCAACCTGGCAACAACCTGACCCTATTCGTACGCAACCTGAGTTCAATCCAAACATCATTGTTGGCCGCCGCGTCATACCAGAATGGCGAAGCAGACCAAGTCGTCTCGCGAGACACCGGGAGTCATGTATGACGATCCTTCGCATTCACAGGCTTGCAGCTGCTGCGCTCCTTTCCGTGGCCCTGAGCTCGAGCGCCAGGGCAAAAGATGTTTACATTGCCATAGCGGATCCGATGACGGGAAGCACTGCGGCGCTCGGCGCGCAGATACGCGATGGAGCGGCCGCAGCTGTGGATTCGATAAATGCTTCGGGTCTGCTGCCTGACACAAGGCTCATATTGAGAATCGCCGACGACGCATGCGATCCCAAGCAGGCTGTCGCTGTTGCCAATCGCCTGACAACTGACGGAATCAAGCTCGTCGTTGGTCACTTCTGTTCATCTTCGTCGATTCCGGCTTCAGACATATACGCCGAAGCCGAGGTAATTCAGATTTCACCTGGGTCCACCAATCCCCGTCTGACAGAGCGTGGCCTAACGACCCTGTTTCGGATATGCGGCCGCGATGACCAGCAAGGCAGAGTTGCCGCCGAATACATCGCGCGGCATCACCAAGGTGCAAAGCTCGCAGTCCTCGACGACAAGAGCACAGCAGGCAGGGGTATCGCCGATATCGTAGAATCGCGCCTTCGTGCAGCCGGCGAGCATCCCGTTCGACAAAGCTATGTTGCAGGCGAGAAGGATTACACCGCTCTCGTTTCGCGACTGAAGAGAGAGGGGATCCAGCTCGTCTATATTGGCGGCTATTACAACGAGATCGGCCTGATCGTGCGTCAAGCCGCGGAGGCGGGCGCGCGTCTGACCGTGATCGCCAACGATCCGCTGATGACCACCGGCTTTTTGGCCATTGCCGGCGAGGCCGCGAACGGCACGCTCTTTACCTTTATGCCGGACCCGACGAAGAATGCTGCAGGCGCAGCTGCGGTCGCCAAGCTCAAGGGTTCGAGCCTAACCGCCGCAGGTTACACGCTCTACGCTTATGCCGCGGTTCAAGCATGGGCCGACTCCGTCAAACGGGCCGGCACCTTCGATGCTATGCGAGTCGCTGCGGCCCTCCGCTCCGAGTCAATCGACACGGCTATTGGCACTGTTAGATTCGACTCCAAGGGAGACAATGCCGCCCCTGGCTTCATCGTTTACCGCTGGCGCGACAATTCCGTCGAAGCGGTCGAGCAGAACTGACCGCCCGTGCCAACACCGTACGGAGCGTTCGAATGATGAACCATCCTCGATATATCGATTACGCGCTGCTCACGTGCCTCGCAATCGCCGCAGTCGCAGCATTTCTCACCCTCGCAGCAATGCTATCAAAGCTGTCGTGCGCGCCCGCAGGGCCGCCCGAAGAGTACGTTCCCATTCGTCTGGTGCCACTGCAATGAGCATCACTTCCACATTCGGAAGGCAGACGAATATCCGTGCCTTCTTCCAGCTATTGGAATTGATGCGCGCCTCGCTCTCGGGAGTGAGCTGTCAGGCCCTCTTTAGAACGAACGTACGTCTTGAAACGATGTCAGTCACGCGCGTTCCCTCTGCCGATTGCGCGGGTTCGAGCCAATCGTTAGCTGCGGTGTTCGGTCGAGGGACGTGGCCTTCCATCTCTTTCCTGGAAACAGGTATTGGTTCGGAAAACGCCGTGCGACGCCTGATCCGTGCTGATCGCTATCCGGCCTTGGGACGGAGTCTGAACCGGTACGGCCCTTAGAGCCAGGTCTGCCTCCCAACACTCACATTCATGCAGGCCTCGCCCTTCTTGGGTCCTAACAAAGCGCACGCACCCACGTAGGCTCGCCGAACGCCCTCAACTACTCTCGTCGACAAAAAGGGAGAACACCACTTTGGATGCAAAGTTGCAGACTATGCTTTCCTCGCTCTCGCCGGTGGCTCGCGAACTGGATGCTCTACCGTCGGGGCGTCCCACCACCGACAACAATTGCGTGAAACTGAACACGAATGAGAACCCATTTCCTTTGCCAGACATCGTGATGCGAAGCGCAATTGCAGCTCTTGAGCTGCAATACCGCTACCCAGAAGACGACAATCTCAGCTTGAGGCAAGCGGCCGCAGCTGCGTATGGCATTGCAACTGATCGCGTGATCGCTGGCAATGGATCGTCTGAACTCCTCAGCCTGATTTACAGAGCCTTTCTTGCCCCGGGCGACGAGGTCGCAATGATGTCGCCGGGTTTTTCCTTCAATCTCAAGCTTGCCATGTTGCAAGGGGCCCGCTTTATAGAAATTCCCTGGTCTGCACCTGACTGCTTGCCGATGGACCAGCTGCTTGTCGGTCCGGCTAAACATGCCAAGTTCATTCTGCTGGCCAATCCGAATAATCCGACCGGAACCTTTGTTCCGCTCGCTGAGATCGAACGCCTCGTTACACGATCTGATCGATTGATCGTATTGGACGAAGCTTACGTCGATTTCGCACCTGAGGACGGCCTACGCCTTGTTGAGCGCCATTCGAATCTTCTGGTCCTGCGCACATTTTCCAAGAGTTATTCGGCCGCTGGCATTCGCGTGGGCTTCGGTTTCGGCCATCCCGAGCTGATTGGGCGGCTTCGCAACATCCAGAACGTTTTCAACATGAATGTGGTCGCTCACGCGGTGGGCATGAGCATCCTTGCGCATCGGGACGCCTATGAGGAGAACCATCGCCACGTCAGGCTTGAGCGTCAACGTGTAACGGCCGCCCTCGCAGACGTTGGATTCTGCGTAACGCCTTCGCACGCGAACTTCCTCCTCGCCCGTGTGCCGTTAGGCCAGGGTGGCAGATGGTGGCAGGCGGCGTTGCAAGACCAGAGAGTCCTTGTTGCCTTCTTTCCGGATGCCGGCCTGGAAGAGTGCATTCGGGTTAGCATCGGTACAAAGCGCCAGATGGATGCGTTTCTTGCGGCCGTCGGCAGCATTCTTAGGAAAGTGGGATGTCGTGGCTAGTGGTCCCTTCCACTCATGTCATAGATCTCCGTCGTAATCGATCCGGTCCCACACATCATGCGGCTTCGCGACGCAGCCCTGAGTCAGTTTTTCTCCATTCGCCGCATTACGCCCCGTTGTGAACGACTTCGCAGTAATAAAGCGCATTACCAGCGAGCACCTCTTGCACTCCCGAAACCCGGCGGACTCCGGTCCTCTCTATATAGGAGATAACTGAGTGAGAAACGTTGTTCCCTCGAACCTGACCTGCGGCATCTTTGACCATCTTGACGAGGACGGCCGCGATATCACCCGGCAATACGCTGACCGCCTTACCCTGGCGGAGGCCTACGACCGGCTCGGTTTCTATGCCTATCATCTGGCGGAGCATCATTGCACTCCACATGGACTGGGTCCGTCGCCGAATTTGTTTCTGTCAAGCGTCATACAACGCACACGGCGACTTCGCGTCGGTCCTTTGGTCATGCTGCTCAACCTCTATCACCCGCTGCGTGCATTCGAGGAGATCTGCATGTTGGATCACCTGAGCGGCGGCAGGGTTGAGGTCGGCCTTGGTCGCGGCTCTCTGCCGATCGAACTGAGCTATTTTGGCGTTGGAGCCGATGTCGCCTCGAGCCGTTACGAGGAAGCTTCTCAAATCTTCGTTGGCGCGATGAATGGCGGCCCGCTCACATACGAAGGGCGGCATTTTGCGCTGAGCGACGTCCCTTTGACGCTTTCACCTCACCAGCGTCCTTGTCCCCCGACATGGATTGCAACAAATCGGCCGGAATCCGCCCGCTGGGCGGCGGCAAATGGCGCCAATCTTGCCTGCATGGGCCCCTCTTCTGCCGTTCGCAAGATCACCGATGTCTATCGCGCTAATCGAAACGTCACGGGCGACGCCAACAGCTCAGCGCCATTTCTCGCGTTGCTCCGCATGATCGTGATTGCCAGCTCTGAAGCAGCGGCCCGTTCCCTCGCCGCGCCCGCCTACGAAACATGGCTCAAAAGCTTTAAATTCCTGTACGAGCTCAATGACATCCCGCCTCCGTCCAACCTGCCCCTGACCTTGGATGCCGCAATTGAGAGTGAACTGTGCGTTGTCGGAACGCGCGCTTCGGTGCGCCAAACTCTTCTCGATCAGGTCGAAGAGGCAGGCATCAACTATCTCCTTTGCCAGCTCGCCTTCGGATCTCTGTCACTGGATGCCTGCCTCAACACCGCAAATGCCATTCACTCCGAGCTCATAGCGGCAGATCGCTGACGGTGACCCGACAGCGGTTCCAATAAGTTCGCCCTTGACCCGGCAATAAATGGCGACAGCCAGGCCAGTGAGTACCGCAGCCGAATGCATCGATCAGGCTGCTCTTATCGTTCAAATGGCAATTACGCGCATGCGATCCGTTCGACTACATTACCAAACAGGGCGCTTAACGGCAGTAAATGCCCTGACTCTAATTTTGCGTGCGTTGGTATCGACCGAACAGTGGCCGGCATGGACAGGTGAGTTGGCTCACGCTGATCCCGCTTTGGCGCGCCAGTTCGTCGATCGCATTTTACACAATTCCAGGGTGTGCCCTATCGCCCGGTTGGGCCTGTCGTGACGCAGTGCCGGCGGCGCTCCGACCGGACGGAGGAGATCGCGCGTAAGCTCGAGATCGTGCTGGCGGAGTTGGCTTCGCTGCGCATTCTGCTGGCTGGGCACGGCATTAGCACCCCGCCACCTCTCGATGATGACTACCTCACTGTTCAGCGGTTCGCGGCGACGAATCACATAAGTCCCGAAGCCGTGCTCTCTCGGATCCGCCGCGGCAAGTTGCGTGCGGAGAAACGCGGTGGTCGCTGGTGGGTGAAATGCACGGTTTGCACAGCATAGCCGTGCAGTGACGAGGACAGTAAGAGAGAATGGATCAAGATACGGAAGCGGCACATGGAAATGATCTGTGCGTTCACGTTGGTATCTCCTCTGGGCTCGACGCGACAGCCAATCAAGAGATTCGTCGAGGTGAACGTGGCGCACGACCAACACACCGACGTAAGACCGCGAGGCTCGATTTCGATGGCCTACGCAATCACAAAACGCGTCGGCGCCCCGAGCACTTGCACATCGGATGACCATCTTTACGTGACCGGGATCACTCAGTCGATTCGGTCTTGTCAACAGAGGGATCCGAGTGAACAAACGAAAGAGCACGGACGCGTGCCACCAAACGTTCCACCCGGCTGCAGCAAGTCTTGTAGCAAATGGAACGCGGCGCACACGCTCCATCTCGGTTTTGAACGTGAGCCACCGCACGCTTACGGCCTAGAGCATAGGAAGAGAGATGCTTTGCTCGCAAGTCGCACAGTTGCGAGTTTCCCTGATCATAACTCGAACGTCCGTCTCACACCCGTAGCAGCGGCAAGTGTATCCAGGTCATTTCGCCTGTTCGGGCCTCGGCCCGCGCACCGGTGTCAAACGGAACAAATCTGATTTCGCTGGGATGCGCGCCAGAACCTGGCTGCAGAAGGAGATAGCCGATGATGTCACCAAGACTGATGTCAGTCCTCGGGTCGATGGTAGCGGTCGAGCGTATGTTTTGGAAACTTAGAGAAATGATCGACGGCGACAGCTCGATCCCACCTGATGTTCGAGAGACGCTTCACATAATGTTAGACGCAAAGCTTCTTGCCGCAAAGGACAAGATCGTGGGCGACGCGCGCGCTGCAATTGATGCAACTCCCGATTTGCCGCAGGCGGCCCGCGACCGCGCATACAGATCGCTCGGCTCTGCAATGAAAATGTTCATGTCCAGCGAACCGCACCGCACTCCGCATGCTCGTAGCGAAATCGGTATCTCCAGCGCTCATCGCAAGATGCATTGACGCCTGCTCCGCTCCATCGAGCGCTTGCCGCGAAAGGGCTAGGTTAACCTACTCAAACCGGCGACAAGAAGACATCGCCTCCATTTTTTCGAGACTGCCAAGCGATGCATGTAAGGCAGCGTCTTTCTCATCACAGATTGTTCCATCAGTAGGCAAGGCCTGGAAAGATGGCTACGGCACCTTCTCCGGCACCATCGCTCGTAATTCCGGCCCTCGGTCTCAGAGGATGAGTGCGGTCCCCTTGCACTTCAATGCGGCCGGCTGGCAGCCTGCCAACCCGCAAACAGCGCGTGACGACAGTTGCGCCAGCGCGTGGGACGATGCCGTCGAGACAAGTGCACCACTCTGACCAGACCACATCGATCGCCATCACGAGTTTCCTTTCCTGCAACGATCACCGCGTGTGGACTGCTCCGCAAGTGATCTGCAGAGCTGTGTCAGGCTAAGAGAAGAGAGATCCAGAACGCTCGCCCGACGTCGCTTTGATCTCGCATCAGGATCAACGTTGAGCTCACCGTGACCAATAGTTCCTTGCCCAGTTCGATTTGCTGAACTCGCCTACCTAAACTGAGAGGTTTCGAAGGTGCGGCTTCCTGCCTAGAACTCTACTTGCGATGGTCAGTACAGCGGATGCATCATGAAGCCTGACGAGCGCCTCGCCGAAGTAATCGAAAACAGCGCGTGTTTTGATAATGAGGCATGGGAGGTGTGGGCACAGTGCCTCTCACCCACCGAGCGGCTGGCGTATATTCGCAAGCATCGCTCTCACTTCCGGTTCACAGATTACGATGAAGTAATAGCTGTTGTACGCGGTCGTCGCTTCACCGGTTGCTCATCGCAGCTCCTTACGTGGCGCCACAGGATACGCGCAAGGACGCTGCAAAGCGCTTTGCTCTTCTCGGTTGCGGTTTGGCTGGGGGTCATCTGGCTTGCGGTGCGCTTCATCCGCTGAAATCAGCAGCCGGGTTTTCGTCCACACCTGAGCGTCACTGTGTTCGCACGCGAGTGAGCACTGCGGCGTCGTTGGAGATGATCTGAAAAGCCGCAACCTGACCCAGCGTTCGGTTCGAACATTCCATTAGGCGCTAAGGTTAGGATGCAGTTACAGCAATTCTCACCGACGTTGTTAAGACGCACGAGGCTGGGGGCGCCAAGACAAGAGAGTTGAAATGAAGAACTTGTTGCTTGCGATTGGAAGCATTGTGGCGTTTGGCGCGGCGGCGCCGGCATTCGGTGCAGATCTGACTGGACTGCCAGCCAAGCTCTCTACACCAAAGCTCCGGGGCCTGTCGCGGCTGCAATCTACGACTGGAGCGGCTACAACGTGGGTATGAACGGCGGCTTGGCCTCAAGCTCGAATTGCTGGGATTGCGATGGCGGCAAGCCTGAGGGCTGTCATGATGCGACCGGCGGAAGCGTGGGTGGCCAGATCGGCTATCGATGGCAGATGGGCCAGATCGTGCTTGGTCTTGAAGGCCAGGGGAACTGGGCTGATTTGACCGGCTGGAATCCAGCGCTGCTTTTTTGGATATCAACCCGACCAAGATTGATGCGATCGGCCTGGTAAAGGGCAGATCGGTTATGGCTTCGACCACGCACTGCTTTAGGCCAAAGCGGCGCCGCGGTGACGAGCAACACGTTTCGAAACATCTGGACGACGGGCGAGCCGGGTGGAGAAAGCAAGCACGTTCTTTGGGGCGGCGCGTTGGCAGCCGGTATCGAGTACGGCTTCGCACCGAATCGGTCGGTTGGGTCCGAGTACGCACACCTGTTCATGCGGCCTGCCATGGTCAGCTTCACCGAGCCCGCTGGTGGGGTCGACCGCGTCCGCCAAGATTTGGATCTTTTGACTGCACGGCTCAATTACAAGTTCGGCCGTCCGATTCTTCTCAAATATTGATCTACCGTTCAATCGGCTGATCGAAAGCCCCGGCCCATGGCCGGGGCTTTTTTTGACCTGTTGGCCTAGTGTACAGGAGGCACACAGCATTCCGGGAGACCGCGCTTGCTGAGAAAGCCGTTCCCCTGCGCTAGTCATCGCAATCTCCGCCCCCCTCAGTTACGCGAGGGTGACGAACCCGGCAGATGAGGCCCGTACCTTCCGAAGCTGCTGTTCGATTTGGCAACGTGGCGCTGAGCGGGCCTCTTTTGCTCTGGGGTCCACTCGACCTCAGGTTCACAGGGACTAACCCGTAAAGAGCGCGTCCGCAGAATAGGGGAATCGTGGCGCATAATTGAGTTTCCCGCGCGATTGGGCAGCCAGATTGAGGGCAAGAGGAACATCCAGCGTGCATGTCTTGACCAGTTGCATGCGCGCCCATCCTTGAGCGGGCAGCAGCACGGGCTCGAGGGGTCGGGCTACGCGCCAATGATGACGCTTGCGCCGCAGATCACTTCACTTCGGGGAGATTGGTGGGCCAGATGATATCTATTTGGCCCTCCGTGGATTACGCACGCTGGCGGGCCGCATGGGGCAGCACTACGAAAACGTAGTCGTGAGGGCTGAGATCACTGAGTGCAGGTGGCGCCGCGAACGCTCTGCGCTGAGTGTAATAATATGCCTCTTTGAGCGGGGCCCAGGCGCGGGATAGCTGCTCGAACGCGGTGCCGGGAGCGGTTTCGGAATAAGGTATCGCCAGGGGCTTTCCCCCGGGAGTTATAGGGCCCAGGCTCGCCCGGACCGGTCGCTGCGATTTGCGACAGAGTTGGCTTTGGCGCTTTTAACTTGCTTCCGCCGGACAGATCCATGCGATATGGCACACCTTCGACGGCAAGCGTACGCGCCAACATGAACGCGCTCGGCTTTGCCGGGAGTTGCACCGCGACTACGGGCAAGACCCCCGAGGTCAGTCGATGAGAAATCGAATATCGCGTCTCCGGCTCCGTTGCCACTCGCCGCCCCTGCATGTCAACGACTGGTAGCTGCCTCACCCTGCGGCGGCCTGGGCTCGTGATCCATGGTTTGCAGAACCTGACGCACGTCGAAGACGGATGCAGGATGTTGAGCCCGGATCCTCGCCGCATCATGCGTCATGAATGAGTCCAGCGCATCAATGGTCCGTTCAGCCACGCAATGCGGTCGGGCGATTAGCGGGCACGCTGACAACCGGTCCCGCGTTCTGCCCGAGCAGGATCGCTGGATGGGCGTAACGAAGCCATCGACCGAATCGTCTGCCCCCTAAATCAACAGCGCCCACAGGATACTTTTCGCTCTCGGCGCGCTCGGACAGCGCACCTCGCGGACCCCCTTTCCTCTTCTCAGAACTGATAGTAGAACTCCGTTCCCGTTTGAGCTATTCCTTCCAGGTCGATGAATACTTGCCGCCCAACCACGGCCACAGCCGATTGGCGGCCAATAGCCGAACTTTGAAGTCGCTGATGCTGGTTTCGAGTGCTGCGGTGTGAGTAGCAAGACAAGTCGACAGTCGCTTGAGCCGGAGCAGCTCCGCTATGGGTTGTTCCACATGAATGTGAGCTGTCACCCAGCGAAGGGGCATGGTGATTCAGGTCCTCGATACCCGTTCAAGTGACTGCGCTCCGCCCATTGTTTTTGTCGGCAAAAATCGGGCTGGTAACTGGATTGCCCGCGAAAAACGGGGCGCGTTTGGCGGGCTTTTTATCAACCGCGCCGAAGCTCTGAAATACGCTCTCTTCAAGAACGGACGCCAACCAGAGAACATCATCGAAGTGGCGCGTGAGATCGAGCTCGATATTCCCAGCCCGTGAACTGCGGAACACGAAGGATTGACCGCCTTCTGCATCCGCTGACCCGTCGGAGCCGGGCACTCGCTAATCGATGTTATTGAGTGTGCTCACTTCAACCTTCAATTAGGCAGCCCACAGGCTTCCCGCTGCAGGTTCTATCGTCGGCAATCAGCCAATCGTGCTTCCGCTCGATGAGCGCCACATCGTTATAAACCTGAACATCAGCCGTCCTGATTCGACTGCGACGACCCAAGATGAGAGAAGGACGCACCATCGACTGTTCCATCTGGCACACATTTCATTACGCAAGCATAGCGCACAAGTTAAAGAACTAGTCAGTTTCATCTGCATCGGGCTATCTTGAGGTGGAATGCGTTCGCGGGCGTAGCGCCATCTCGTTCGCAGCGATACTCAGAAACACTCAGATTCGCGGCGTCCGCCGCAAACATATTCAGCTTATGATTTGAGCCGCTAGATCATCGCAATCTTCGCATTGGTGGTCCGCGAAAAGGTAGTTCATTAAGCTAGCTGCGGGCGCGCAATTCGCTGCGCATTTCGCCGGAGCAACCCACAGTCGCCCCTTACATTTCGACAGATCTGCGTCAGCGGGAACGGAAGCGCGGCCGTTACTTTAAATAAGACGCAGACGCCGTGCCTTGACGACGCACTGCGTACGGCTGGTCGTTTCCAGCTTTCGCATTGCATTTTTGACATGAAAGTTGACGGTGTTCTCGCTTACTTTCAGGATGACTCCGATGGCCCAGGATGACTTCCCCTCCTCGACCCATAGCAAGCACTGTTTTTCCCGTTCCGACAGCGCAACCTCTTGCACATCCGCCATGAGTTTCTCCTGAAGCCGAGAGGACGTGGATCGAGATCAGCAAATGCCATACCAGTCAGTGGCACCGCAAACTCTCGCGGCAGGACAAGATCTTGGGAGATTGCCGGTTCACTTCTCCGGAGACTGCAATCCAACTGCAGCCCTATGGACGGGATTGCGACATATGTCGAAAACGCAACTGCAGTATTTGAGACAACCGTAGCAGGTCGATATTTGCTGAACATCTGCGTGAGCTAGACATCACCCTTTGGTCAAGCGTTCCTCCCGCAAAGGGTGAATGCTGTGTGAAGGCCGTAGCACCCGGCTCGCGAGCCGAGATCCTTCATTTGCACTAAAGCTTTCCTTCCAACGTGTCGGCTCCGATCCACCCACCACAACAGCCCCGCTGTTCGGCGCCACCCTATGGCGATAATGCAAGCTTTCACGTCCAATCAACTACCAACGCTGGTCATTGATCGGCATCACAACAAAACGGTATGAGCAGTGGGCTTGCGCCAACCGAAGCTCGGCCTCCAGGACTTCTTATGAAGCACCAACCACAATCCGCCCGGCCCAACGCAGGTCATCAGTGCACTCGGCCGTCGCCTGTCGAAATGCTTCGTGCCAGGTCTGCTCGAATGGCGAGCTCTCGTTTCTGATGGAAGCGCATGACGGCCTGGCCGCCACAATCGCTCACCGGTCAGGATCTGGTTTGTCGATTGCTAGCTCGCTCGGCTATCGCGATGCCAATGAAGCTTCATGGACCCAGCTCGTCGAGAGCGTCGAACGAATAGTGGATTCGACCGAGCTACCTGTGGCTCGTTGACGGCGACGGGGGGTTCGGTAATTTCAACAATGAGCGCCTCTTGGCACGCAAACTCCGTCAGGGTGGCTCGCTCGAGGACAGCTGCTTTCCAAGATGAACTCGCTCATTGGAGAGCGGCATACGCTGGCTAATGTCGACGAATTCTCCGGTCGTCTGCGGGCTGTGAAGGATACGGTCGCTGAAAACCTTGTTCTCGTGGTTAGGATCGAAGCGCTGATCGCCGGCCATGGATTGAACGAAGCCGTCTTGCGTGCTCATGCCGATGCCGACGCAATCTTGATTCATTCGCGAAAGAGTACCGCGGACGAGATGCTTCGTTTGTCAGCGAGTGGCGGAACCGGCTACCTGTTGTGATTGTTCCGACGACATACTATTGAACGCCTCGACCTCTCGTGAGGCGGGAATCTCCACGGTCGTCTGGGCCAATCACTCATTGCGAGCTGCGGCAGCTGCAATGCGGCGCGTCTGCGACAGTATCGCAGCGCAGGAGGGCATTGCGGGCATTGAATCCCATATCGCACCGCTCAGCGCATTGTTCGAGCTTCTGGGGTATGACGAATTCGCCGCGGCCGAAAAACAATATCTGCAGCCCAGTTAGTCCATGTCAGCAGGGTTGGCACCTAAAGTTCCTTTCTTCAAAACCGGCCGATGCGCCCCTAAGCCTCTCGTCGGTGTCGCTCCAGTATCAGCCAGCAAGGCCCGCGACCTAACATCCGGGGACAGCTCCGGAACATCGATAAACATCTGCCCCTGACGCTGAAGGAAGCTCACACGGCGGCTGATTCAGGTGTATGCGTTGCTCGCCATTCACACCTACCCCTCAAAATTTCTGGGATGGTCGGACAAGACTCGGCACTTAGCACTGAACAGAGGCGTTCACGATGCTTGCGAGGCGAACGCGGGATGAAGAAGGCGAATGAAATGCCTCTGAAAGCTCCCAAGCATGCTCTCATTCTCGCCGCTGCCAGTTGGCTCTCGACTGCGACCGCTTACGGATCTAAACTCGAAACCGCTAGCCCAAATCCATGGCACTGCCATCCTGCACAACGCGCTACATAACGGGATCTATCAAGATCGCCCCGCTGGCGGTTATCTCCCCCGCGCCAGCGAACCGCGGCCTGTCAATACCGTCATGTGGCGCGGGCCGTCACGCCTCACCGATATCGCGCCGGGCGCCATTGTTGGAGGAGAATTTGTGAGTAATTGAAAGCTTCACCGGATGGGTACCTTGTGGAAGAATTGACGCGCATGAGCTGTGTGGTTAGATGTGCTGCCGCAGCTCACGCATCGCGTTTTGCCATTGTGCGCGAGCTTAACAAAGTACAGATTTTCATCGAGTGCTTGGGCGTGCTAGGAACGAGGCCGTGAAGCATTGACGCGCGGTCCCGCTGCGCGCGAGGCGCGTCCACGCGCTGGAAAATTGACAGAACAGGAAAGACGCTCGAATGGCGCCTGGAGAAGACCATAGACCGATCATCTGCAGTATCCGTACTGAACTTGTAACACCGTCGAAGAATGGGATATCCAGTTGGGACTCCGAATAGTTCTTCGAACTGACCGGTGGCGGGAGCGGCATCAATGATAAGATCAGTATTTGTCACAAGAATGCTGTGACGGCGCAGCGCTTGAGCGACAAATTGCTCAGCAAACTCGTCTACGATCTCACCGTCCACATCTGTAGACAGATAGGTCGAGTCATACAAGAACGGCATATCGTCGATAAATATCGTCTTGCGGACGCACAGCATCGCTTCCCTCGGCGGGCGGAAGGTAAGCATAACCGGGTCTGAAATTCTCTCTGAAAGCAATTTCATTGTCGTCCCTCAAAGGAGGGAGCCGTAAATCTAGCGTGCGCAGAATTCTGGCCTGCTTCTTGACGTTGTGCCCTTCTCCGCAACAGAGATGGGTCACGCCAGCAGCTTGGAGGTCGCGAAGCGCCCGTTTAATCGTGATGAGCTGACTCCGAATTCCTCTCCAAGCATAGCAGTGGACGGAATTGGAGCATCCGGCTGATAAGTCTCATTGGAGATGCGCTTCAGAATCTCCTTGCCTACCGTGATGTGAAGCGATGAGCTGGGACGGAGACGAGAAGGTGCTGTCGACATTTCGTTCCGATCTCCCTCTGGCCGAACGTATTCGCATTCCGATTGCGGCTAGTGGAACTGTCCCTAGCAATCTCGATCGTCAGCGAGGTGCCTTGATTGCGAACACGTAGCCCAGGGCGATGGCATACCTTATGCTTGGCATTTTCTGTCAACGTGCTGCATTGAATTGCGTTACGGCAGCTGGAATTGGGCCTTAGTAGCAATCTCCAGGATACAAAGACGAAATCTTGCTTGGCTTTGAGATGTATGAAATGATGGTCACCGCTTTCCGTTTTTGGTCCCAGCCTGACTTCGGAACCGGCCTTGAACTCTGGCGGATCATGCTCCGTTGAAGCGCATGATAGGGAGTTCGCTGGAGGACAGCGTGGCATGGCCACCGAGCGCGAGTATCAAGCGACATCCTCCATCAACGACATTAGACCAAAAAGCGCATCACCCGTGTGAGCCAAAGTCGGAAAGCGTCGGTAAGCAACGACACCAGAGGCAGGAAACTTCAGTTCGGCCGGTTCGGCAGCAACATCACCTAATGGATAGACCCGTCCCGCCGGCTGGTTCGCCTTGACTTCATCGGCCGGTTTGGCAAATGGCTCGAACAGGCCGTCGCAAGGCGCGTAGATGGAGTTGTGCGGGCTTTGATATTTGAGAATCACGGACGAGCTGGGCTCGATGCGGTCCATAGCCGGAAGAATTTCATAATCGTGCAGAACCCGTCTCAGGCCACGCTCAGCGATCCGCAGCCCACGTTGTGAGAGAGTGGCCCCGAAACCCAGCTCAGTCGTCAGAGCAGGAATTCCGTGTTGCTCAGCAGCGGCGTAGAGAGTTGACCCGGCACCTGCACCCGCGCCATGGGTAATCGCCCCAAATGGTGCGTCAAAGCTTTTCAGAAGCCGCAAAATCGCGGCAGCCTCAGCGTCGTTCCGGCCGGACCGGGCGAGCGCGACCGGCAAATAGTCCAGCGACCGGCCTCCGGAGTGAAGATCAAGGACCACATCCGCCAGAGGAAAAAGTTCTGACGTCACATAGTGGGCGATCATTGCGGTTGGCCCACCATTTGCGTGGCCCGGAAACTCACGATTGAGGTTACCGCCGTCGAGTGGAGAATTCCGGCGACCAGCGCTAACGGCAGGCCAATTCAGAGCAGGAAGGATAATGATTCGACCGCGCAGATTTGCGCTTGAAGACAACTCCCGTGCGAGATTGCGTAGCGCGATTTGGCCCTCGTACTCGTCGCCGTGCGTTCCTGCTGTCAATAGAGCGGTTGGTCCGCTACCGCCGTTGAAACAGAGTATGGGAACAGGTATCCAGCCGTAGGCGGATATGTCGGACGAATATGGGACGCGGGCATAGTCCGCCTGCATTCCAGTTGCCGAAAAATCGATCTTGCTCCACACGCGGCTTTTCATTGTTAACCCTGTTCAGTAAGCGATCTGGCTGTCATCGCTCGGCTCACGCAACGAAATTTTCTTCGCTTGCAGGTCGACGACTAGGGCGGGACCATGCGCGCTTGATATAGATTTTACAGATCGACTGGGCAATCGCTCGGGCGCGATCTCGCTCAGAAATTCAGGACGACTTTCGGTAGCTCGAAAGACTTCTTCGGTCTGATACACGCCGCCCGTCATCTCAAGCTTGCGTTCAAGATGCAGGACCATGTCTTCCAGAATGATCTCGTTCGAGCCGGCCATCAATGATGGCAGTTCCGTTAACGCGTTACCTGAGCCGTGGCCAACACGACGCGCCGCCGTCAGGCGAGACTGGTTGCGCTCCGACCAGAGTTCCTCAAAGGGACGATAGACCATGGCGCCGGTCATCCCAGGCCTTACCTTCTCTGCTAATCGAATTGTCACGCCTCTCACGAACCCGTCAGGTCTTCCTGCTCTGGCGTTGCCTTACTGATCTTTCGCGACCCGATCCAGATCACTGATCTGATCAGCACGGCGTGCGCCTACCCAGATGAAGTTGCCGGGAGCCAATGGAACGTTGTAGTTCGGTTGTTCGTAACTCTTTCCTGCGGGATCAAAGCGAACTGGAAGCCGGTCGACGCTATCGGCCCCCAGCGCGATCATTCGCTGCTTGAGCAATTGGCCGAACTCATATTCATCCATGTCGAGGCGCAGATCGGCCAAACCAGCAAAAAAGCTTGCCGTTGCTATGCGACGGGCCTGACGTTTGGTGGCCAGCTCGTGCTGACTTTTGACGAGCCGCTGCTGCCAGATGAGGTCGGCCTGGTGCGATAGCCTACACTTGCGCTGCGCCGCCCTCAAGTAATCGATCAGTGCGATCGATCCGCGCCCAAACATGTCGGGTCCATAGTCAAATCGAACAGCAGCACCGGCCGAGAGATCATTCAGAAACTCGCCTGCGGCGGATACTGCGACTTCGGTGTAGCCATGATGATACATGGGCTGAACATGGCGGTTCGGCCATGCTTGCGCATTGCGCTCTTCCGAGCTGCTAATGATTATTGCAATCCTGGCGCGATCACGTCGCGCAATCGCTAACAGCGGCCTGGTATCCAGAGTCCAGAATAGCGTTCTGAACCCGGAGTAATAATCACAATTCTGCCATGAGGTCAGAATCACGGCATCGACATTTGCATCTGCTATGTTGGCGCACAGGCGGGCAATGACCTCCGCTTCACCCAGGCAGGTGGAGGCAATGCCATGTTGTTCTCCATCGCTTAATTTCATTTGCATGAGGTCGACTTCGCAGGCGACTGGCCGGTATGAGGGCGGTTCTGCCAAGGTTTGAAGCTGCGGCGGCTAACATCATACGCGATATACTGCTATGTCAGCCGGCTTCCTCAGAGCCGACATACCAGATATACTCGCCCGAAGTGGCGCAGCGAATCTGCCCGACGCAAGCGCCTACCAATCGTTCTAGCGCTGCAGAAGATTCTAAAAAGGGACCCAATGGTTGCAACCAAGGACGCAGATGCGCCCCGGCGGAGGTCAAAAGCATCATATGAAGGCGATGGAGGCATTGGCACAAAAGCGCACATAGGCATGATCGTGATGGATAACGCTCAGACTCTGTCACATGAAGCGCGTGGCATGCTTACCTTACCTGGCGTGGCGCTGTCTCGAATCTCGACACCGGGAAATGGTGCAACTTCGCTTCGGTTGATCTATTGAAGGATGCGTTCTCTGGACTTGACGAAGCGCTGGCTCACATCAACGCAACGCGTCCGTCCTTTGAGTTTCGACCTGAGGACAAATAACTCCGCGACTTGATCGAGATCAATGCCTCGCTCAGAAAAATCGTGAAGGCTTTGTCGCAAGAACGATCATGAGCTACGACTTCCCTGAGCGTGATGCAACGCCTGCTACAGCGAAATAGCTTTGCGGAATCGACTATCGTTAGACTACCCAAATAGCCCTCCAGACCTGCCGCTCGCGGGCAGTTCATACGATGCCGGCCGGCCCTCTTCGGGTGGTACGTATCGCGATAGGTCCGCGCAGAAAAGCAGAAGCGCTTGATATTAGGCCCCATGGACATCAGCTCGAACAACAACGAAACGCTGTGCGTCGCTCCGCCCCCCGCGTCGCTCGAAGGGTTTGCTAGTCTCTCGGTACCGCTTTATCGAGCTTCAACGATTGTTTTCCCAAACGCAGCGGCCTATCGCGCGCGTGCGACACGGTCGCCGGATGGCTATACCTATGGCCTCTCTGGAACTCCAACAACCCGGACGTTGGAGAACCAGCTGGCGGCAATTCATTCCGCAAGCCGATCTATCATCGTGCCGTCGGGGCAGTGCGCGATAACATCCGTTATGCTCGGCCTGGTGAACCATGGCGAGCACTTGTTGATCGCCGACAATGTCTATCCTCCGGTGAAGCTATTCGCGCGGACAATCCTTCAGTCCTTTGGAGTCGATACAGAGTACTTTGATCCGACTCGTCTCGCCGACCTCGACGCCAAGTTCCGACCTGGCGCAACCAAGCTAGTTTGGGTTGAGTCGCCGGGCTCAACCACGATGGAAATCTGCGATATCCCGGCCATCGCAGCGAGGTGCAGAAGATCTGGCGCGCTTCTGGGATGCGACAATACATGGGCGACTGGTTTGCTGTGTAGACCTCTAAGCCTGGGCGTGGATATCGTGGCCGAGGCGCTTACTAAATATGCAGGTGGTCACTCCGACCTCCTTCTCGGTGCGATCATTCTTGATGATCTTGATCTGTATGCGCGTTTTCGGAGCACTTTGGGCGCTCTGGGGGTGGGCACATCCCCCGATGATTGCTCGCAGGCGTTACGGGGCATCCAAACGATGGCTCTTCGGATAAGGCACGCGGGCGCACTTGGCGAGCTATTCGCGCATCGCTTGGAAAGGTCAGGTCTTAAGGTCTTGCATCCATCTCTTCCTTCGTTCTCTGGGCATGCCTTATGGCAGCGTGACTTCGCGGGCTGCTCCGGTGTTTTTAGTCTTCTACTGCAGGGCGTCGATGTCGGCAAAGTTGACCGTGCTCTCGACCAGTTGAGGACGTTTGTCATCGGTGCTTCTTGGGGAGGAACGCGAAGCATTGTCGCCCCCATGACTGTCGCAGGCGAGCGGCAGGCAATGCCCTCGGAATTGCACCGAAGCTATATCCGACTGAGCCTTGGTCTGGAAAGCGCTGAAGAACTTTGGCGCGATCTTGAAAGAATGTCGGATGTTCTCTTGGGCTGATGTGCAACTGCACGTAACCCACGCTTAACGTTCGAGATATCGACGGGGCAATCTCAGGAACAGCGGGAGAGTTCGTTTCTGCTTCAAGGCTGAAACGGCGCCGACGGAGCAATCGCCCCGGAAACGCTTAGACAAAAGTACCGCTTTTCGGGGTTTAGCTCTGAAAAGCAGGACGGCAGTTCTGCGCCGATGGTGAAAGTCGTAGCCCTAGTGAGTGGGTGCGATGAAGCCCATAGGCCAATGACAGAGGGGGGCAAATCACCCGCCGTGGGCGGGAAGTAACACCTATGACCACACCCGATACATCTTGCGTTTCCGTAATCGGCGCTGGAATTACCGGCATCACAACGGCCTATCACCTCGCCAGGCGTGGCTGCCGGGCGACAGTCTTCGGCCGCTAGCCCTTGCAGTCGAGCTTTTGGAGACGCGCATGTGAGCGATGCCTTGTAAGCATCCGGCGAAGACCGCGCGCGGGTCATTTTCGGCTCAGGCGGCTTGATCAACGTTCCGGATAGCAGAGCGCCAATTCCATGGCAGCAGTTCGTCGAGCCTTTGGACGGGATGCTCTGCGATGCGCGCCAGAACGTCGGCGAGCCAGGCTTGCGGATCGACATCGTTCATCTTGGCGGTGACGATTAGGCTGTACATCACCGCCGCCCGCTCGCCGCCGCGATCCGAGCCGCAGAACAACCACGACTTGCGACCTAAAGCGATGCCGCGCACGCCACGCTCCGCCGCATTGTTGGACATGCAGATGCGGCCGTCGTCGAGGAAGCGTGTGAACGCGGTCCAGCGCTTGAGCATGTAGTCCATTGCTTTGGCGATGTCGTTGCGACGTGAGAGCTTGGCGCGTTGCTCGCGCATCCAGGCTTCTAAATCGGCGATCAGCGGCGCGCTCAGTTCCTGGCGGACGACCCGGCGCCGTTCGGGCGTCTCGCCGTTGATGCCTCGCTCGATCTCGAACAGGGCGTCTATCCGGCGGACTGTTTCCAGCGCCAGCGGCGAGATCACTGCCGGCTTCTTGCCCTGAGCCTTGCGACGCGCATTCTCGGCCAGATCAGCCATCACGAAGAACGGCCGCCGGGCATGGACCCAGCACGCGGCTTCCAGGATCGGACCTGCGTTGCGGCCCGGTTCGTAAAGCCTGCCATAGCCCCCATAGGCATCGGCCTGGAAGATTCCGCTGTAGTTGGCCAAGTGAGCCTGGGGATGCTCGCCGGCCCGATCGCGCGAGTAATAGAACACCGCCCCCGGCGGGGCCGGCCCTCCAAAGGGCTTGTCGTCGCGCACATAGACCCAGATCCGGCCGGTGTCGGTCTTGCCTTTGGCCAGGACCGGGACCGTGGTGTCGTCCCCGTGCAATCGCTCGGCGCTCAGCACATAGGCCTCGAGGCGCTTGAACAAGGGTGCCAGCGCCGCGGTGCAGCCGCCGACCTGGTCGGCCAGGGTCGACAGACTGATCGGCACACCCTCCTTGGCATAGCGCTCCGCTTGCCGGTTCAGCGGCTGATGTTGACCAAACTTCTCGAACAGCACCATCGCCAGCAGGCTTGGCCCCGCCCAGCCGCGGGCAAGCACATGGAACGGCGCCGGAGCCTGGCTGATCTTCTCGCAATCACGGCAAGTAAACTTCTCGCGGACGTGCTGGATCACTTTCCAGGATTTCGGGATCACCTCCAGCGTCTCGGTGATGTCCTCGCCGAGCTTGGACAGCCGCGCGCCGCCACAGCAGGCGCACGCCACAGGTCCCGGCACTATCACCCGCTCGCGAGGCAGATGCTCCGGGAACGGCTGGCGTGACGGCCGCTTGCGCGTGAACGACGCCACCTTCGTGGTTTTGGCCGCGGCCATTTCGGCGGTGAGTTCGTCCTCCGTCGCCGAACTCTCCAGCTCCTCCAACGTCAGTTCAAGCTGATCCAATAGCCGCGCGGTACGCTCCGAGCGCGGACCATGGCGGTCGCGGTTAAGTTTCTCGATTTGCAGCTTCAGATGGGCGATCAACGCCTGGTCGTCGGACTGCCGGGCACGGGCGGCCGCAGCCTCCGCCCGTGCAACGATCAATGCCGCTTGCAGCGTTTCGACGTCGTCTGGCAGCGATTCAAGGTCGTCACCCATGGCCCCGATGGAATCACAAAAGAGGCGATTTGAGGCCTCTTTTCTTCCGCACCTCAGAACTTTTTGAGCCTATCCTGCGCTCTGTGGCCGCCACGTGTGCTGCGGATTGCGCCAGTCGATCGCCTCCAGCAGATAACTCATCTGCGCCGCGCTCAGCCCCACCACACCGCCAACCGTCGCCGGCCAGACAAAACGGCCACGGTCCAACCGCTTCGCGTAGAGCGACAGTCCAACTCCATCGTGCCACAAGGCCTTGATCAGCGAACCGCCGCGTCCGCGGAACACGAAGACATCTCCGGCGAACGGATCACGACCAAGGCTTTCCTGCACCAATAATGACAAACCCTGCATGCCCTTGCGCATGTCGGTGTGGCCGGTCGCAATCCAGATCCGGGCGTTCGAAGAGATCGGTATCATCGAAGCTCCAGAACCTGCAGCACCCGCGCCAGCGCCGCCGCATCGACGCTGGCGTCGACAATCACTCGACGATCCCTGCCGACTACGATCACCATCTGCCCACTCGGCGGTGTGGCAGCAACCGCCGGCTCGACCTCAGCGGCCAGGATGACCCGCGCAAAGCCAGATTGTTCGCTTTGAGGGCTGATCGGCTCGGGCCCGAACGCGCGACGCCATGTCATCAGCAACGAACGTGATATGCCATGGCGCCGTGCCGTCGACGATATAGCACGCGGCTCTTCAAAGCTCTCGCTCACGATCCGCAGCTTCTCGTCATCCGACCAGCGCCGACGACGACCAGTCTCGACCACCTCAAGCCGTTCAAGCTGAGTACTGCGCTTATGGCTGTCCATAAGGACTGTTACGCACCAATTGGACTAACCCAACAAGGCGGCCCTCACCGGAGGGAAACGATGCCTTCGACACGACGCCGGTGAAGTCGGACCGCAACGACGCGCGCAACATCGCGCAGCTGATGCGGCTAGCCTGATTACGGCCGGTGCACTGCAAGTTATCGACGCGCAGGAAGTGCGTATTCCTCCGGGGTGGGCCGCCTTGTTGAGTTGCAGGTATCCGACGAGGATCTAGCTTTAAGGCTAGCCTTAAGGTCGGTAGATGCGGGTAGAGGTCCTGGGCGGGGTTGAGCGTCGTCGTCGCTGGTCTCGCGACGATAAGATGCGGATCATCGAAGAGACGCTGGCGCCCGGCGCGGTTGTGACGGAGATCGCGCGGCGGCACGGCATTTCGACGAGTTTGGTGTTCACGTGGCGGCGGCGGGCGCGCCTGGCGAGTGTCGTTTCGGCGGGACCGAAGCTTCGGTGGCGGCAAGCGTGTCAGCGTTGACGAGACGGTTGACGGATTTACGCGCAAGCGCGCTGAGCGCAACACGTTCCCAGACCACCTTCCGCGCGAGCGGGTGGTGATCGATCCGCCGACGGCGTGCGAATGCTGCGGCGGCAATCGCTTGCGCAAGCTCGGCGAAGATGTGACCCGAACGCTGGAATCGGTGCCGCGTCAGTGGAAGGTAATCGAGACGGTGCGCGAGAAGTTCTCTTGCCGCGACTGCGAGAAGATCAGCCAGGCACCGGCGCCATTCCATGTGATCCCGCGAGGGTGGGCGGGGCCGAGCCTGCTGGCCATGCTGCTCTATGAGAAGTTCGGCCAGCATCAGCCTCTGAACCGGCAAACCGAGCGTTACGCGTTGGAAGGCGTGCCGATCAGTCTGTCGACCGCAGCCGACGCCGTCGGAGCGTGCTGCACGGTATTGGAGCCGCTGTTGCGTCTGTTGGAAGCCCACGTCATGGCATCCGAACGCCTCCACGGCGACGACACCACCGTGCCCGTGCTGGCCTTGGGCAAGTGCGATGTCGCTCGATGCTGGGTCTATGTAAAGGACGACCGCCCCTTCGGCGGCTCAGATCCGCCGGCGGCAATGTTCTATTACTCGCGCGATCGAAGGGGCGAGCATCCGCAGGCGCATCTGGCCAACTATAGCGGTATCCTGCAGGCCGACGCCTTCGGCGGATACACCAAACTCTACGAGCCCCCGCGAAGTCCTGGGCCTATCAGGGAGGCGGCCTGTTGGGTGCATGCCCGGCGCCCGTTCTTCGCCATGGCGGATCTTGAGGAAAACGCGCGACGTAAGGCTGCTGGCAAGAAGGAGATCGCCCTCTCGCCGATTGCGATCGAGATCGTGCGTCGCATCGACGCCCTCTTCGGAATCGAGCGCACGATCAATGGCCAAGGCGCCGACCACCGAGAGGCTGTCCGCCAGGCGCAGAGCGCTCCGTTGGTTGCCGATCTGGAAGCCTATATGCGTGAGCAGTGCGCCAAGCTCTCCCGCGGTCACGATCTGGCCAAGGCCATGAACTACATGTTCAAGCGCTGGGGCTCCTTCACACGCTTCCTCGACGATGGCCGCGTCTGTCTCTCGAACAACGCCGCCGAAAGAGCGCTGCGCGGCATCGCATTGGGCAGAAAGTCTTGGTTATTCTGCGGGTCCGACCGCGGAGGGCGTCGTGCCGCCGCCATGTATAGCCTCATCGTCTCTGCGAAGATGAACGACGTCGATCCTCAGGTCTGGCTTGCCGATGTACTCGCTCGCATCGCCATCCACCCCGCCCACAGGCTCGATGAGCTGCTGCCCTGGAACTGGAAGATTGCGCAACAGCAAGGCCTCGCGGCGCAGGCGGCTTGATGGGGCCCGTCAACAAAGTCAGCCACGTGTTTACCCTCGGCCATGTCGCCGAGATGCTTGGAGAAGACGAGGAATGGCTGTTCGAGGTCGCCGAAGAAATGGACCCCGAGGATGGCCAGCTATGGGTCGTGGGCGTCGGTGAAGATGGGGTGATGGCGTTCACCGATGAGGGGATCGAGAACCTCAAAGAGCTGATCGCAATCCACAAAGAGGACCCTAGCATCATCGAAAAACGCCGCCAAGTGCTCGCTGCGACGATGAAGCCGAAAACCGAGGAGTCCGACGAGCTCTAACGGTTAACTGGAAAGATCAGCGCGCTGCGGCCTACCGCGTAGGGTTACGGAAGTGCGAGCCCTGCTGACGGCGCGCAAGCTGGTGCAGAGCAAGCTGCTGGACGTTGAGAACAGCCTGCGCGGAATCTTGCACGGCTTTGGTTCGCTCGGTTTCGATCTGGCCAGGATCGGACCGGAGGCTGGACCGCTATCGCAATAGCTTTATGCGGCCATGACGCCTGCGCTGCGGTGGAAACTCCCTTCACCAACGGTGGCCGGCTCTCTGCCTCGAACGCCGAGGTCTGGAACAGCTGGTCCACGGTACTGAAGGACATCAAGTTGATGTTCACGGCGGGAGCCTTGCTTCTCGTCAATCCGACACCGTCTTGGCACAAGATGTCGTGGATGGCGCAATTCGCTACGTCCATCCCGAAATACGAAGAGAACACAATCGCAACAGCACGCGAAGGGCGCGAACTCATCCGATGCGGATGGCGCAGGATGAAGAGATCACGGTCGAGTGTGAGAGAAAAGAAGAATCCTGCACTTCCGTCACAGCAAGACCAAGTTCGACCCGGCAGCTCGGGTTTCCGCACTGCTGGCTAGGGGTGGCCTCGAGCGCCGAGCGGTGACGGCTGAGGAGATTTGCGCGATCGAGCCGTCGCTCAGACCCATTCGCTCGCGGTTCTTGAGCGCCCGCCCGACCCGATCCACAACACGCTACCATCGCGCACCTGGCCAGGTTCGCTGTTCCAGATTGTGGACTTGACGCAATTGTCGCACCGACAGGCTCACGGCAGAGGTCCGAAATTAGAACGTCAGTGGCTCGACTATGCAAAACAGTAACAGGCACGGACCAAGATGGCTCGAGGTTGCGTTCTCGAGGGAGCGATACAGAGCGTTCTATGAAATCATCGCCATCCAATACGATGCTGGTCAGGCGTGTCGATGTTAGAATAAAGACAATCGATGCGTAAGATTTCCGACAACCTGTGCCGGGCCGAACGCGCCAGTCTTTGTTCGTACTCACGTGCATCCCCGGCGCGCTAAAATGCATTACCAAAAGTCGCAAAGCGCTGCTTATTGACCCGGATGTTCGCCTCCACAGTGCGGCCGAACTACGATAATATGAGTTTCGAAGACGCAAATTGCCGGACAGTAATTTTCAGGCCTCCGATCACATATAAGGCGCAGCGCCTTGCGATCAGTGCCCTCAAAATTGCTTACCTTGGCACGATACCTGCTCATATTCTCGTCAGAGCTCTTTCGCAGATCGCTTGTGTTTATCCAAGCGCCCCGTGGCGGAGCGAAGATGGGATGCGATTACTTAAATGAATGACGCTGGATCGAACTACTCCATAATCAAACTGCAAGTCACGCGGCTGAGACCCACCGAAGAAATTGACATTGAACGAGCTAGGCTGCTGGCAAAGGCAATCAAGGAAGAGGGCAGGTGGACGGAGCCGATCTTAGTTGAACGCAGCCATTCTGTGATCATGGACGGTCACCATCGCTGCTTCTGTGCGATCGGACTCTGTTTGGCCGTCGTTCCATGCGTCCTGCTTTCCTACGACGACCCCAATTTGGAAGTAACCTATTGGGCCGATGGGGCACCTGTTGATGCGGCGCGTATTATCAAAGCCGGCCTTTCAGGTGATCTGATGAAATACAAGACAACACGACACCGGCTACATGTCCCACTGCCATCTTGCTCGGTGAACCTCGATGAGTTGAGACGACAATCACTGAAACAGCTGGTGGCTCAAAACGGATTGAAATGATTGGCCCTTTGTTGCTTGAGAATTTAGTGGAGCTACATCGCCCATCGAGCGAAGTTCGCGCTGGCTGATCGGCAAATAGCTGCTTGTTGGATAGTTTACTGTAAGGTGGCCGCGCTGCCGCAATGCTAGTGCCCCAAACCAGAAGGCCGCAATATAGGGTGACGGGCGTTGCGGTAGGAATAGCTGCCGCGGTCCTTCCGTCGAGCCTCATCGGCCGTGTGTGCACGATCGGAACCGGCGTGGGACTGTGCTTTCCCAGCTTCTGCCTGGGCATCGTGCTGATGCTGGTGTTGTTAATTCACCTCAATTGGTTCCCCTCCGGCGGTGCGGAGAGCTGGCGCAGCCTGGTTCTGCCGGCAGTCACCATAGCGCCCGCAAGCTCCGCCGTGCTTGCCCGCTACACCCATGTCGCCGTTCGCGAAGCGCTGGACAGCCGGCATGTGTCGGCTGCGCTTACGCGCGGCATTCCGTTCTGGCGGATGTTGATCCACCACGTATTGCCCAATGCGGCGGCTCCGATCCTGACGATTCTTGGCCTCTTCATCGGCCGAACGGTAACCGCCTTACCGTGGTCGAGACGGTCTTCTCATGGCCGGGTATACAAACCTCTTCCTCACTTCAGTCGCAAACAGGGATGTTCCAGTGGTGCAGGCAATTGTCCTGCTTGCTGGCACTGCGATGATCATCACCAACCTGGCCGTCGATCTCGGTTACACCTGGCTCGGTCCGCGCTCGAACTCCTCAGAGACATAGATGAGCATTGCCTGGGCGTATGAATGGACTTGGAACATCTTTCGTTCTTCGAAAGCCCAACGCCGCTCTCGTAAGCAGCCCAAATGGGACTCCATGGTGCCGCGATATGGATTGTCGGATGTGTGTTGATTGCCGCACAGGTGATCTCCGCCTATCCTCCAGCACAGATCTCCTTGGATGCACGGCTTTGGCCGCCACCATTCTTCGGCGGTAGCTGGACCATTTGTTGGGCATTGACGAGCTCGGTCGGGACGACCTGGCTCGCTTGATATATTCGATCCAGATCAGCATGCTCGTTGCGGTGGGCGGGACCTTCATCAGTACCCTGCTGGGCGTTTCGTTGGGCTTCCTCGCGGCCGAGCTTGGCGGACTGATTGAAATGGATCCCGGTTTGGGGACCAGAGGCTAAGTTGGAAAAGGGCCGCTCCGTTTGATAGACGGAGGGCATGATGACGAAGAAGACGAGACGGAAAATGGACGGGGCACTGAAGGCGAAGATTGCGCTGGATGCGGCGCGGGAGCAGGCGACGGTGACCGAGCTGGCTCAGCGCTGTGAGGTGCACCCGAACCAAATCTATGCGTGGAAGAAACAACTTCTGGAACAGGCGGCGCGGGCCTTTGACGCGGGTGTCGGGCGGGAGAGCGAGGAAACGCGCGAACGCGAGATCGAAAAGCTGCACGCCAAGATCGGGCAATTGACCATGCGATTCTGGCGTGGCGGCTGTCGAACACGATGGACGTCTCGTTCTGCGTGGCGGTTTTGGAGAGGCGCTGGCGAAGTACGGCACGTCGGAGATTTTCAACACCGGCCCAGGGCAGCCAGTTCACCAGCACGGCCTTCACCGGCGCGCTGGCGGGCGCAGGGATCAAGATCTCGATGGATGGCCACGGCCGCTGGATGGACAACGTCTTCATCGACCGGCTGTGGCGGTCGCTTAATCATGAGAATATCTATGTCGAGGGCTATGCCGACGGCCGCGAGGCCAAAGCAGGGATCGCAAACTGGATCGCCTTCTACAACGATCGCCGCCTTCATCAGGCGCTCGGCTATCGCGCGCCGATGGCGCTCTGGCGCGAACGGATGCGCACCGCGAAGGCTGTGGCATGTGGACAACGCTGACGCGTTGACCACATGCCACAGCAACAGCAGCAGACAGAGTCTCTGGCAGAGTGATAGAAAGTGATCAGGGGCGGTCAGTTTGCAACTAACAAACCGGCTCAATTGATCCCGTTCCGCGGGTCCATTTCATGATCGACGAGAGAGTCATGGCATTGTCGATGTGCAGGCTGCTGTGCCGTTCATGATGACCGCACTTCTTGTCATAACGATATTTGGCAATTCGCTGGGACCCTTCGTCTGTCTTGTGGGCGTGCACGGCTGAGAACGCCAAGCCCGCATCGCGAGAGGCCTTGCTTTGATGGCCCGCAATCGGCTCCATGTAACGGCGGCCCGGACCTATAACGCTTCGCGGGTTCATATCTACGCAAGGCATATTCTCCCAGCCTGTGCACCGACCATCGTGGTCGGCACGACGCTTGGGCTCACCGAGACGGTTCTCCTGGAAAGCACCCTGAGCTTTCTGGGAATGGGGATACAACCGCCCCCGTCCAGCTTGGGCAATATAGCGGGATTCGGCAGTGACTATTTGCTGACCACCTGGTGGATCGCCCTCGCGCCAGGGTTCGTCATCGGGGACAGCGATCGCCCTCATGACAATCAGCGCGTCCCTACCCCGGACGGGACCTCGCCCAGCTTCTTCCACAGCCATCTGAGGAGACGTCATGTCGCGTCCGGACGTCGAACGCTCAACAACTCAAATGATCAGGAACATCCCTCTGTACCAGCAGAAGAGGAACTTCCATTGGGTGGTCTGCGAAGGGAACGCGAGACTCCACCCCCGCTGCCATTGTGGTGTTGTCCACCATCTCGAGCAGCGCCGGTAGATGACGCCGTACAAGGAATAGCATTTTGCGCTCGACCGGAGTGGCGCCGCCTGAATGGTAGGCATTGATCATCAAATCGATCGGGCCTGCATCATGAACGATTCCCTTTCTCCATGCTGACGTGGCCAGCACCAACTTCTCGCTTGAGGAAAGTAGGTGTAGCGCGCGAGAAAGAACTCGAACTCGTTCGGTTTGAACTTGGGAAAGCCGACATAACGCCGCGCCGGGCGGCCAATGACATCTGGCAAAGCGGCCAGCAACGCTAGTCGATGAAGGTCAAAGGGCAATCTGAAGATCCGGCTATGTCCAAGGAATATCTCGTCGGCACCTTCGCCGGTAAGGAGAACCTTGTGAGAGTGGCTGACCGCTCGCGCAAGCAAATACATCGCCGCTTCGTTGTGCATGTCGATTGGATGACCGCGTAATGCTGTAAAGCGCTTAGCGACATCCAGGCTCATTGCCCCAGGCAGCTGGACCAAGACGTGGGAGAGCTTGAGGGATTTCGCGACCTCGACAGCATAAGGGCTTTCGCCGTATGCATCGTTGCATACGATTTCAGTAAAGCGTGTCGACTTTTGCGACGAGTGCCTTTGAATCGAGCCCTCCGGAAAGCAGCGCAGCGACTGGAGTGTGCGGCAGCAAATGTTCCTCCACGGCGCTGCCAATCAAGCGTTTGAGAGAACTGCAATCATCACTCTCATTGAGGTAGACAGGATCCCACCAACGTGAATGTTCGTGCGATTGCGCTGTGATTTTCAGCCAAGGTGCCAGGCTGCCGCTTTCGAATATCTGCAAACAGCGTCCTCTCGCCGAAGACGGCACGGTAGGAGAGGGCTTGATAATCCAACCGGATCGAGCTTAGAGCGGACGTTTGGCCACTGCGATCGAGGGCGGGATGTCCGCAACCAGGCGGCCAAGCAGTTTGGCGGCGATCATCACCGCCATCGGCTGGATGCAGCGTGTCGATGAGACCGGCAGCGTTGAGCCTGGCCACATGGGCGGTCACAAGAACGCGGTTTCGGGAGACCACGCTGTGTGGTTATCGCAGCGGATCAGGGACCGCGATTTCACCATCCGCGGTCTCGTTGCCGAGCTCGCCCGTCGCGGCCTGAAGGTCGATTACCACTCGGTCTGAGACTTCGTGCATGCCGAGAAGCTCAGCTACAAAAAAGGCGTGGGCGGGTGGCGAACGCGATCGACCCAAGGTCGCGAGGCGGCGAGCGCAGTGGACAAAGTACCAAGATCGCGTCGAAACTGAGGGGCTGGTCTTCATCGACGAGGCATGTACCAGGACCGATATGGTGCCCCTGCGGGGATGGGCGCCGCGCGGACACAGACTTCAAGCGAAGGTTCCTCACGGCCGCTGGAACGCGCCACGCGGCTCAAATAGACGTCAACCCTCGCTCAAGAGGGCCGCAGAGCTACGCTTACTATTCAGAATTAAGCTGGCACTGAAATAGGCAAAGCTGTCAGCTCAAGGGCTGTACACCCTCCGCGCTTCAATTGAGACATGTGAAGGGATCTGCGCGATCGCGCCGTCACCAGAGATTGAGACGCTGCCGCCTCGCAGCAAGGATGGTGGCTCAAGCCGCATCCTTACAGCGGCGCGCGGGGACCGAATAGCCACTGACGGCCGCGCTCTCTAAGGCCCCCGAGGTCGGACTGCGTGAATAGGCCTAGCTTACTCTTCCCAGCTGAGCGGTGCGACTGCCTAATGGAGAGATAGTTTCGGCTGCTGTTTGCGTTCGCGCGGGCTCGGCTGTGAAAGCCACCATGGGTCATGACCCTCACCGGTTGAGATTCAACGTTAACCGGCACCTTCTTCGCCAACAAGGCGCTCCAGCGCGAAGATACGCCCTAGCGTAGGTTCGTTTATTCCGCAATATGGCGCAGGTCCGAATCGTGCTCGCCATCTTAAGCAAACGCAAGAGTACTACCACTCTTAGTAGGTTCGCCGTGACGGGCTTCTCAGCTAACTAGCGGAGATGAGACCCACATCGGGAAAGACGTGGCCCGTGACGAGCCGCCCGTTATAGGGCGGCTGCGTCTGAAGATAACGTGCTTGTTCGTCGAACCAGCTGCCGAGGAGGCAACCATGGCTAACGCACTCGACCAGTCGCGCAAAATGGAACGTTTCGAAATCCTCGAGTCCAATGTTCGCTACTCACGTTCGTTTCCTGCCATTTTCAGCCGCGCTCGCGGCTCTATTATGCTAACCGAAGATGGCCGAAAGGTCATTGATTTCTTCTCTAGTGCCGGAGCACTGAACTACGGCCACAACAACCATCCTAGCACCGCTTTACCGCTCGCGGTAACAGGAAGACAAGGTGCAAAATGAAACGGCCCAATCCGCTTCAAATTTCGCGCTTCCTCCAAGTGTATGACACTGCCGCTATTCAGAAAGGCGTCAAGCTTTCGATAGGGTTCGATTTTGATGAGTACGTCTCGATAACGAGCGGCATCCCGACAAAGGGGCGGACATACCCAAATTTTCGCCCCGATCGGTCCCCCATTAGACCCGGCGACGGTTATTGGGTCGTAGGCGCTAACGAGAATAAGGAGGTCGTTCTCGTCGAAGCTGCGAGACTATATGACCTATCGAACAGCAATCTTGCCGAACATCTTGAGAACTTGAAATTTTTCTACGCTCAGCCAAGTAAGCATGCACATCCCGGTGATCGTTGTATTTGCAAAGCCCCAATTGCGCGGCAGATCACTGGAAAGGTTGCCTATCACGGCGATCTTTGGGTGCGCAAAGATTTTAGGGGACAGGGTATGGTCAATATCACGGCCGGAATCATGCGGGGCGTTTCTCTTGCGATGTGGGCTCCCGATTTTACCTGCTATCTTGCCGGGCGGTGGTCCGTCGAGAAGCGCGTCTACGACGCATCCCAATGTGAACCGGGTGGTTCAATACTACGTCTGGTGGCAGAGGGTATTGTGGACGACGATTGGCTTTTTTGGAAAACCGGCGAGGATCTAATGAGGTCGGTCAATGCTCAGACAGAAACGCGGTGACACTGCCGCCGCGACAATCACTGGACGCTCTTCTCGCTGACCGGATCGCGCAAAACGCCGCTTATCGCAAGTGGAACGCTGCGACATGATCGGTTGGATGCAGGCCGCGAGTGGAATAGTAAACGAGATAGTAGGGTTTATCGTTCAACGAGAACGAAATTCGTTAGTGCCCAGGCTCCTGCTGCGCTAAATAATCAATGCCCCGCAGCCGCGCCTCTGGCGCAATGCCGCGAAGGGCGCGGTAGTGGTCGCCCTTATGAGCAAGGCAACTCAACCGGTCTCACCGTAACCACTTTGGTGAGTGGTCGCGCTGGTCTCGATCCCATGAGCTACGGCGAGGTAAGAAGGAGAGAGGGATGTGATCCATCCCGCAGCACGGTTGGCTACGAGGCGACCCGCCATCGCCGAGCGATTGCGAGACGGCTGGCGCCCGAGCTTCGAAATGTCCACAGCAAGTTTCGCGAGTTCTGTTGGCATGCCGACCAACCTACCCGCAACGTTTGTGGCGAGAGATCTTCAAGGTGCTCTCTGGCTCAGAGGAGGCGCGCAGGAGGTGGACCCGGCAGGCCAAGCATGGTTCTGAGGAGAGCTTGGCACTATAGTCTTGCTTCGGCCTGAGAACTTGCACGGATCGAGAAAGGGCAACGGTCAGTCTTCGTGTTGGAAAGCTTCAGCCGATTCCACGGCGTCGCGCCGCAGGATGTGTAGAGTCTTCCGATGGATTAATTTGACTGTTGTTGCGGTTTAAATGCGCGAGGTGCGTTAAAACAATTGGGCACAGCAAGCTTCATACTACGGCTCAATTGCGGCTTTCAGGCGATCACCTGAGCACACTGCTACTTCATATCTTGCGAACTGCACTCTCGCGACCAGCGTTCCCCGGGGCAAGTCAACTCCTCTCTTTCGATAGTCGTCCTGAACAAAGGCGCATGCCATTGCTCCTACCAAGCGCCGCTGAATCAGAGATGCCTGCTCAGAATGCAACACCAGAGGTATTTTCTTTTCAATGCTTCCGACGCTTGTGAGCCATCCCGAGAATTCAGGCGACCTGCCTTTGCTCAACTACGGTCCCGGTTGTTGTGAGTGTTCACACTTCGCGCAATAAAAGGGCATTCACTGCGGAAAGCGCTCGCTCATTGCGTCGACTGCAAAGCAGATTGAAAATGCGCTGACGTCAAAAATGGATCGGATCGAGTTGGCCCGATTTGCAATGCGCAGCTCAGTTTGGAGGGAGAGTTACCTATGAATGCACGTGTCCAGCGAAGTCGATTACCGGCGGCTATCGCATCCAGACTTGTGGTACCGCTTGTGGCAGCGCCGATGTTCTTCGTGTCGGGGATGGAGCTTGTGACCACTGTCTGCCGGTCTGGTGCGATCGGCGCCTTCCCCACTGTGAATGCTCGATCGGTTGAGGAGCTCGATAACTGGCTAACTCGAATCGACCATGATCAGGCTCAGCTAGACCGGCCGGCAGCCCCCCATTGTCCAAACTTGATCGTACGACACCCGCGAATAAAGGATGATCTTGCCTGTCTCATTCGTCACAAGGTGGAAATTGTGATAACCAGCATGGGATCGCCCAGCTTGGTGACCGACGCCTTGCACGAAATCGGCTGTTTGGTGCTCGCCGCCGTTCCGTCGCTCCGCCATGCTGAAAAGGCGATCCGGGCCGGTGCTGACGGCTTGGTTTTGCTTACCGCGGGAGCCGGAGGCCATACCGGCTGGGCGAATCCGTTTGCGTTCGTGAGGGCCGTTCGTGCCGCGTTCGACGGTCCTATTATCCTTGCGGGTGGCATAAGCGATGGAATTGCCCTTGCGGCAGCACGTTTGCTTGGCTGTGATCTCGGGTACATGGGGACTCGCTTCATCGCAACACGAGAGAGTATGGCAAGCCCTTCCTACCGAGAAATGTTAGTCGCCAGTACGCTGGACGACGTGGTCTTGACCAAAGCCTTTACGGGATTAGAAGTTAGTATGCTAAGGCCGTCGATCGTAGCCGCAGGTCTTGACCCTTCTAAACTCGACGAAACCATCTCCCAGCCACGTGCCGCGCAGATATATGGCGGGAACGATTCGAGCGAAGGGCCACGGCGCTGGGTTGATATCTGGAGTGCAGGTCACTCCGTTTCTGGGGTGAGCTCGATCGTTAGCGCGGCTGAACTGATACGAGAGATCGCCGAACAGTACAACGAGGCTGTACTAGATGCGATTCCGCAAATACGATAGATAATGCGGCCTCTCTACTTCGGTCATCATGCTGTGGAGCGAGCCGTGCGCGTTGTCATTGGATAGATTAGGTAGTCGTCGGTTAAGAAGCCGAATTGAGCGGGACTGGAGATGCAAGCGTATGCGATAGCTGGATCATGAAGAGGCACAAGAGTTCTCTGAGCCAGGCGAGGATACGGCGGAATTTGTAGCCGACTGCTGAGAGCACGACGTTGGCGGCGTCGCCGGCGCGGCCTTTGAGGTAGCAGCGGCCAAGGTGACCTTCGGCCTCAGGTGTCCGATGATGGGCTCGATGGCGGAGCGGCGCCGCAGCTTGCGCTTGATGGCGACGAACACGCCGCGCTTATGGCCCGAAATGAAGACGCGACGGGGGATTTTGCGTGGCCGCGATATCCCTTGTCGATGTAGGCCCGCTCGATCGCACAGCCGGTGAGCGCCTCGGTCCGGTCGATGATGTCCCGCAGGGTATGACCGTCGTAGGGATTATCGGGCAACGACCTGGCGTGCAGCACGAGCAGGCCACTGGGAGCCCGGCGGTTGTTGGTGACGATGGAGGCTTTGACGCGAACTCGTAAGGTGCGGCGGCCTTGCCTTTGCCAATGCATTCCACCTCCGGAGCATGGAAGGAATAGAGCTTCCGGCCGCCCTGTCGCTGCTGCTGCGAGCGGACCTGCACGGCCCGGCCAAGCGGGACGGCGAACGCCTCCTCCGGAGGCCGGCTGGCCCTCGATCCTGCGGCGGGTGTCGCGGATGATCAGGCCGAGCCGGCTGCGCAGAATGCGCAACTGCCGCTGATACCGGACGCGCACCGCGAAGGCTGTGGACATGGTGGACAACGCTGACGCGTTGACCACATGCCCACAGCAACAGCAGCAGACAGAGTCTCTAGCAGCATGATAGAAAGTGATCAGGAGCGGTCAGTTTCCGAACTACCAAACCGGCTCAGGTGGTCCCGCTCCGCGGGTCCATTTTACGGATCGTATCGGTGGCGACCTGCGTCTAGCGCGCTGTCGACGACAAATTATTGTGCCCGAGCAAGACCTGGATGATCCGGATATCGGTTCCGTTCTCGAGAAGATGCGTCGCTAAGCTGTGGCGCAGCGTGTGGAGCGTGACGCGCTTGGTCAGGCCCGCAGCGTTCACCGCCGACCGACAGGCGGCGTGCAACACGGTCTGATCGATCGGATGATCTTCGTCATGACCAGGGAACAGATAAAGCCGCGGCCGGGCGAGCCGCCAGTAGGTGCGCAGGATGCCCAGCAGCTGGGGCGACAGCATCACGTTGCGATCCTTCGCGCCCTTGCCGTGGCGCACCTGGATGACGCCGCGGGCTCTGTCGATGTCTTCGATCCGCAGTCCCGCGACTTCGGAGGCCCTGAGTCGGGCCGCATAGGCCGTGGTGAGCGCGTCGCGGCTCTTCAGGCTGGACACAGCCTCGAGGAACTGAACCACTTCGTTGGCGCTGAGAACGACCGGCAGCTTGCGCGGTTCTCGCGCATAGGGATGCGCTCCGGGATGAGCGCCTCGCCGAGCGTGGCGCCGTAGAAAAACCGCAGCGCACGGACGATCTGGTTCAGCGCTGGCCATGAGATGCCGGTCGAGACCAGACGCACCTGGAAGGCGCGGACGTCTTCCAGCTCTAACCGGTCAGGCGATCGGCCGAAATAGCGGCTGAACTTCGAAACCGCGCTGATGTAGGATCGCTGCGTCGCCGGCGACAGATTGCGGAGTGTCATGTCCTCGATCATGCGGCGGCGAAGAGGGCTCAAATGCTCAAATCGGTCATCTCAATACTCTTGTCTGAGGAGGATGGGCTCCAACACCCATATCCTCTCAATCAGGAGGCGATCTACGCCACCTTAACCCTCACGCCGCGGCAGCGGCTTCGTTCAATCCACAAACGGAAATTGCAAGGTTTGGGGGCCTCAAGCCCCCAATCCCTACAATCTCAAATGCCACCGCAACCGAAAACTGAATCCTGCTCAATCGCTTAGAGCCTTGTTCACGGACGACTCCTTTCCGAAGAGCCACTGGTCCAACTGGGGGGCGATCGTTGGATCGAGCAAGCTGCGCTTTGCCATCCAGTCCTCGTTGAAAATCGTGCTCAGATATTTCTCGCCCCCATCGGCGACCAGTGTTACGACAGTACCGGTGAGCTTGCCTGCGGCGATGAATTCCAGAGCTTTGTAGATAGCTCCGCCGGAAGACCCACCGACTAAAAGTCCTTTGCGCCTAGCGATGTAACGCGCGGTCTCGAAAGCTTGAGTATCGGTCACCTGTACGCCCTCATCGATGCATCCATAGTCCAGGACTTTGCCGACCGCGTCACCCGCGGGCATGCCAGTGCCGGACTGGTAATAGGCATGCGCGGGTTTTCCGAAAATGATGGATCCAGCCGGCTCCACACCGATCGTGCGCACCGTCTCTTTGTAGCGCTTGAGCCGTTGCGCAATACCGCTCATTGACCCGCCGGTCCCAACGCATCCGACAAACGCGTCGATGCCGTTGGGAAGTTGAGAGATCAGCTCATCAACGAGAGCGGCGTAGCCTTCCGGATTTGCGGGATTGTCAGATTGGTTCATGAACAGTGCGCCGCTAAGATCTGCGGCGAGCTGTGCCGCTAGGCGCTGCCTCTCGACAACGGCGACTTCGTTTTCAGCAAACTCGCCTTCGACGTAGCGGATTTCGGCGCCGAGGGCCTGCATCATCCGGACTTTGTCGGGTGCCGCATGGTGGTCGACCACGGCGATGAAGCGCAGGCCAAAGTCCAACGCGGACAGAGCCAAGCCTATACCGGTATTACCAGAAGAAGATTCAACAATGGTGCCGCCTGGAGCGAGGCGCCCATCTTTCAGTGCAGCCACAACCATGCTTCGCGCCATGCGGTCCTTCATCGAGCCGCCGGGATTGTTTTTTTCGATTTTTAGCATCAAACGGGTGTCCCGGTTGGGAATATCAATCGACATTACCGGCGTCTGCCCGATCAACTGCGTTATGGTCTGGTGCAGCATAGCGTGCCTCTCCTCCTGCTTTGTAATGAGTGGAACGACCCTTGTGCTGCTCTCCACGCCACAGCGGGCGGGCCGGGGCCAGTGGTGGAATTTTGTTTCGAGGTGACCCAACTGCCGCCGCGATAGGCTGGTTCTAGTCAGTAGCTTGCTCGGCGCGGATGCGCTGCACCGCATATTCCATCGTGCCCTTCACGCATTGCACGGAGGAGGAGATGCCGAGGATGCCGCGGATGGACGGCATAGCGACGCTGCGGCGCGGGCGGAAATCCGTAATCTGCTGCTGAGAACGCCCTCATCCAAGCAGGCACCGCCGGTCGCGCCGGCAATGTAGGCTCGCTGAGATTTGGGTGCCTGGAATGCCTTGCCAACACAAGGGTCAAAAGGAACACAATGATCACACTTATCCTCCCAAACCGATCTTGCGTTCAAGAATGTTTTGAGGGCCGCTTGGGCCGAAGTGAGTCGCGCCCGTATCCCGAAACCCCGACTTCAGGTAAACAGCTCTAGCTGTCTCATTGCGTACATTGACGCCAAGCATGAGACTGTTAACAGATGGACGGTTTGTAGCGACCCATCGAGCGGCAAGTTTGATCGCTGCCCTACCATATCCATTGCCCTGGCATGCTCGGTCCACGCAAAGGCTGTGCAAAGTCATCGCGTTTGGGAGGGCCCATTCAGGCAACGCTGCCCCTTCTCGGAGAACAAAAAAGCCGACGATCTCATCGGTGGCGACGATTGAGAAGGCGTGCGCAAGGCCAGCCCATGAGTTATTTTGAAGTTCGGAGAAGACCAACTCCAGTGAGTCCACAAAGTCTTCTTGCTCTGGCTCTATCTTTAGATGGGCCACCACCGCGTAATCAAAACGAGACAAGCTTTTCAGCGCCGCGCGCATACTAAGTCTCCGTATCAGCCGCCGTTTTGCCCTTTGGCGAAAAGGGAGAGAATGATATCTCGCTCGAGACATGATTATCGTTGTAGCTCGTTGGGTTCTGACGGCAGGCTCTCAAAACTCGTGCCAATTGACGCAGTCCAATGAATGTCCATTTATAGTATTAATTTCAACGGCTTACATCATGGCGGGAAGAGGCGAGGCGCTGAGAGCATATGTCGCGGACTCGACAAACCTAACAGACAATTGTCTGCCATTTCCACGATGCGGTGCCCCTCGTGCCTCGCTGGGTGAGAGCTTGTCGCCCACTCTCGGATTCAATTCCGACGCGCCAGGTCTAGTTCTGCCCGTGCCGTCAACATTCAGTCATGCAGCGGGCTTGGCATTAGTGTGATCTCCCAACTGTGACTACTCAACTATCAGGCTACCGTTCAGGCGCTCCCGTTTCACGACCAGAAAGCCGGCATTGTGCGAGCCTCACCGGGCCAGCAAAGCTTGCCACCGTTAGGACAAGCAGTCGCGCATCTTCGCGGTGCTCGCGTCAAGCGCTCAATAGCCTCGTCGCAGATCAACCAAATTCTTCAGCGGCAGTCCTTTAAGGTAGCGTTCGATGTTGTCTGCAACAATTTCAAACGCTCGCTCCACATAGTCTGTGACGATTCCTGAAATATGTGGCGTTACAATCACGTTTGCCATGCCCCACAGCGGGCTATCCTGCGGCAGCGGCTCGCGCTCGAACACGTCGAGCATCGCGCCTGCGAGTGTGCCCGCCTGTAGGGCGCCAATCAATTCGGACTCCACGACGACGCTGCCCCGGGCGATGTTGATCAAGAATGCATCACGTCGCATACATGCGATCTCGTCGGCACCGATAAGACCGGCTGTCTCCGGCGTAGCTGGCACGGACAGAACCACGAAATCGCGGAGCGGCAGTAAACCCTTCAGCTCATCGGAGCCGAACAACCGGTCGATACCTTCGACCGGGACTGAAATATCCCGCTTCGCACCCAAAACAGTCATCCCCGCGCTCTTCGCGCGCCGAGCGATCGTCGTCCCGATCGAACCCAACCCGACAACGCCAAGCGTTTTGTCGGCCAGTGGCGTTACCGATCGAAAGTTCCATTTGCGGTCCGCCTGCTCGCTCAGAAGTTTGCGAAAATCCCAATTCAGCATCGTCACGCCGCCCATGACGTAATCCGCAATTAAGCCGCCATGCATCCCACGAGCATTGGTCACGATTATGTCGTCCGCTCTGTCACGGATCGGTAACATGGAATCAACACCCGCGCTAAGGGATTGGAACCAACGCAGTTTTGTTGCCCGGTCGAACAATTCGACTGGGAATTGATAAGCAAGCAACGCGTGCGCCTCACCTATGTATCGCTCTAGCCGATCAGAATCCGGCGCCACAATGACTCGGACTTGCGGAAAACGTTCACCCAACACTCGCGCATAAGCTTCGGCCTCAGGGTGGTTGATGACAATGGTGAAGGGGGGCTTTCAATCGTCATGTTACCTTCATGGCTATGCGTTGGCGGATGTCTCGACGCCAATTCTTGTTCGGCCAAGACACCCTCCTGGTGAATCGGAGCGAAGATCTGCACAAACCGATGCATAGGGCCGAAGGTATGTGCGCCTTCGTGGGCTCGGCGAAGCGCCTGGGACTCGCGTCAGCAAATGCCGTTCCACAACAGCGGAATTTAGCGAAATCTAAATTGGAAATTCTTTGATGGGGCGCCGCCACTGTCCGAAATTCTGCGTCCTTGCATTGATTCCACAGATTTGCTCACACTTCGGCTTTGCCGCGGGATTGTCAGCAGTACAAGCCCCTGAAATATTTCCCTATGCTGGGTCAACGCGGAGCATCGTTCAGCCTAACAACACATCATGATGATCGCCTTTCGGACGGTGGATGGGAGGGAATGGAGTGGCGGATGATGATCCTGTCGGGCTTCCTTCACAAGGCGCAGCACGCGTCGGCGTTCGATTAAAACGAGCGCGCCGACGGACGAGCGCAAGCGGTCGGGGAAGCTCGTCACGAAATCGGCGAGACGCAGACAAACTTCCTGCCCCTCGATTGGTCTTCGATTGCTTGCAGCTTCGGCCGATGCCCCTCAGTCAGGCCGGGAAGGTCGTCAAACACTAGTATCTGCAGCGAGCAGCTAGGACCCGCGCCGATTCCGATGGGTAGGATTGTTAATGACTCGGTTGCCCGCGCCGCGCTTTCCAAGACCAACGAGAAACAACCTGATTCCTGCAGGCGAAAGACGTCCTCGAGCAGGCGCAAGACATCATCCGCCCTGCGGCCCTGCACCTTGACCCGCTATGGCGTTGACGCTTTGCGGGGCGAGGCCGAGATGGCCCATCACTGGGATCTCGCAATCGACCTGGAAACGCACCATTTCGATCCGCTTGCGCCCTGCCTTGAGCTTCACGGCAGCCGCGCCCCGCTGCAGAACTGGCATGACGGATCGTGTCCTCAATGCCGAGGTGAAAGCTGAGAAAGCGCATATCGGCGACGAGCAACGCGCGCGGCTTGGTACGAGCGACCGCTTCCACGTGGTGGTTCATCACCGCCATACTGATTGGCAACGTATTATCGAAGCCGACGGCAGACATTGCCGACGCTGTCGGACGACGAGAATCATCTCGACCACCGGATCAACGATGTGAGCCGTCGCCGCGTCATAAATGGTCGTCATCAAGCAGAGGGCCTTCCGCTTTCCAACGCGTCAGCAGGAATGGTCACCTGAGTGGCCGGCTATTCGGATATGTGATTCGGATATGTGACTCATCGCACGCATCCTGACATCCGGATTGTAGTTTAGTCGGCACTGGCGGTGCGAAGCGGCATGGGTTCGGCCTCGCCCGCATCTCCCACTATCGCTTAAGTGATAGCGCCCGGCTCCGTCGCGATTCGCCGAACAGGTCGACACATCGACGATCCGGTCGTCGGGGTTAAAGACGAGGGCCTTCGACTTCAGGTGTTCAAACCGCAGAGGATGATCTGGCGTATAGCTGATGTGCGTCCAATCGCACCATTAACGACAAAATAGCGCGAGCCGGGTTGGTAGCAAGGCGAAATCACCGCCGACATCTTCGCGTTCCTCACCTGCGAACCGATCGCCGAGGTGGTACGCATCCATCCAAAACCGCGAGCGAAGAGGCCGGGATCAAACCTGGTGGCACGTCTTGGCTTGCTGACCGCCCGACGTTGCTGCTGGCTTTCAAGCCATCGTCCGCCTCGTTCGCAATAAGCTTCATAGACCTCGGTTCCCCGTTAGCCGCCACTTGGTAGAAGTAGAGCGCGCAACGAGAACGGCTCCGCGGCCGGGACGGAGCGTCAGCTCTCCAGCTAATCCAACTTCAGCACCTCGTCGGAAGTTGTGTTCGATCAGTATTGGAGGGGCAAGCGCTTGCGCTGCGGCGATTAGTCAGCGGCATTGGCAAGCGGCGAAGAAATACCGCGGCGGCGGCAGGCGGCCTCGATCGTATTCCTGAGCAGGCACGCGATGGTCATCGGACCCACTCCGCCCGGAACTGGTGTCAGCGCGCCGGCGACGCTGCGCGCACCTTCGAAATCCACATCGCCGACCAATTGCTGCTTGCCGTCGCGTTCAATGCGATTGATGCCGACGTCGATGACGATTGCACCGGGTTTGATCCAATCGCCACGAATGAACCCTGCCCGTCCGGCCGCGGCAACCAGAATGTCCGCACCACAACAGACCAAAGGAAGATCCTTGGTCCTGGAGTGCGCTATGGTAACCGTACAGTTTTCTCGTAACAGGAGTTGTGCCAGCGGCTTCCCGACTATGTTTGAACGGCCGACGACGACTGCGGAAAGCCCGGCAAGATCCTTACGGACGCCCTTGATCAAAAGCATACATCCGAGTGGCGTGCAGGCGACCAAAGCGGGTGCGCCGAGCGACAGGTTGCCGACATTGATAGGATGGAAACCGTCCACGTCCTTTGCCGGATCGATGGCGGCAGTCACTTTCTGGGCATCAATGTGAGGGGGTAGCGGCAGTTGAACGAGAATGCCGTCAACGTCTTCGGCCGCGTTCAGGCGCTTGATCAACGCCAGGAGATCACTTTCACTGGTTGAGGCGGGCAGCTCGTGATGGAACGATCGCAATCCCGCTTCGACCGACCTGCGCACCTTGTTGCGAACGTAAACCGAGCTTGCAGGATCATCGCCAACGAGCACAACGGCAAGACCAGGGGTCGCCCCCCGTTCCACGAGAGTTTCGACGGCACTGCACAACTCGTCGTGAAGCTGCCTCGCAGCGGCAACGCCATTGATCAGCACTGCGCTCATCTTCCGTTTGCCCGTATCGTGATGCTCATCGAAAGACCACCGTGCGATCGCCGTTCAACAGGACCCGGTTCTCGGCGTGAAACTTGACGGCTCGCGTCAATACTGCGGCCTCCACATCTCGTCCGACCGCCGAGAGTTCCTCGGGCGTGAGGGAATGATCAACGCGTAAGACGTCTTGCTCGATGATCGGCCCCTCATCCAGGTCCGCGGTGACATAGTGGGCTGTCGCGCCGATCAACTTGACACCCCTTAACTGGGCTTGATGATACGGACGCGCTCCCTTGAAGCTTGGCAGGAACGAGTGATGGATATTGATGACCCGTCCGGACATCTTCTGACAGAGCCCATCCGACAAAATCTGCATGTATCGGGCCAAGACAATCAAATCGATGCGTTCCTGCTCGACCCGCTCCATTAGCTTTGCTTCCTGGACGAGCTTTGTGTCGGCAGTGATCGGCAGATGATGGAAAGGAATGTCGTAGGACGCGGCGAGGCGATAGAAGTCCTTATGATTTGAAACGATCAACGGAATTTCGAGATCGAGCATTCCCGTGGAATATTTAAACAGAAGGTCGTTTAGGCAGTGTCCGGCGCGGGAGACCATAATCATGACCCGTGGCTTCGAACTGGAATCATGCAATTGCCACGTCATGTCAAATGACTTTCCGACTTCGGAAAACTCCGACTGCAAGCGTGAGATTGCGATTTTATCCAGCGCGTCGAATGAAATGCGCATGAACAGTTTGCCGACGCTGCGATCGGAGAATTGAGCGCTGTCTCGGATATTGCATCCATGGCTCGTGAGGAAGCCAGAGACAGCGTGAACAATGCCGATCCGATCCGGACAGGAGAATGTCAAGACAAAGTCGGGCCGATTGATTTGTTCCTTCAATCCCGGGACAGGCGAACTCTGTGCAAAGGGGCTGGTGGATATGATGCTAATTTTAGACATGACACTTACCGATCAGGAAGCCGACGCAGACAGGGCCCCAGCACCTTCGACGTCCTTCACCCGATTGTTGGCGGGATCATAGAACGCGCGTAGCGAAGCACGGGCGGGCACGCGCACGCCTGCGACCTCGACCTCCAATTTGCCGCCCTGCAAATAAGCCGCATCGACTCCTCCGCCGTCGGGGTTCTCGACATAGCCCAGACCAAGAGACGCTCCGATGCTGTGACCGTACATGCCGGACGTGACGCGTCCTACGAGCCGACCATCGTGCCAAATTGGTTCATTGTGGTAGAGCAGCGGCGCGGGATCCCCTAAAGCAATGTGGACCATCTTGCGCTTGGGCCCGGCTTCCTTCTGACGCAGCAAGGCATCGCGCCCAATAAATCCTTGCGGCTTCGACCAAGCGACGGCGAAGCCGAGCCCGGCCTCCAGCGGGGTATCTTCGTCCGTGATGTCGTGGCCCCAGTGCCGGTACCCCTTCTCCATTCGCAATGAATTCATCGCGTGATAGCCGGCGAGGCGCATGTCGAATGAAGCACCCTCTTCCAGAAGAACGTCGAATACGCCCTGGACGAACTCGGTCGGAACGTACAATTCCCATCCCAGTTCGCCGACATAGGTAATGCGGCTTGCCCGCACCTTGGCATAACCAAGATCGATGACCTTCGAGGTCGCGAATGGAAATGCACCGTTCGACAGATCGGCATCCGTCAGCTTGCTCAACAAACTCCTGGACTTCGGACCCATCACACCGAGGACCGAGTAAGCCGAACTAACGTCGACGGCCACCGCCCGTGCACCTTCCGGAATGTTGCGGTTCAACCAGGCCAAGTCCCTGACCTGCGTGGCGACGGCGGTTACGATGAGGAAGCGCTTTTCGCTTTCGCGGGTGATCGTCAGATCCGCCTCGATGCCACCACGGTCATTGAGCCACTGAGTGTATACGATGCGCCCGACCGGAACCGAGACGTTATTCGCACAGATCCTATTGAGAATGTGCTCGGCGTCCTCGCCCTCGAACACGAGTTTGGCGAAGGACGATTGATCGAATAGCCCGACGCTCTCGCGCACCGCGAGATGCTCCTCGGCGGAATAGTCGAACCAATTTTGCCGCCCGAAACTATATTCGTACTTGGCTTCGTGCCCCTTTGGCGCATACCAATTGGGTCGTTCGAAGCCCGCGACCTCACCGAAGCAGGCCCCCCGCGAGAGCAAGCGATCGTGGAGTGCAGAACGTCGGACACCTCTCGCTGTCTCCGGCTGCCGGAACGGCCAGTGCATCGCGTACAGCAAACCAAGCGTTTCGACCGTTCGATCGCGGAGATAGCGACGGTTGGATTGGAACGGCATCACGCGTCGTATATCGACGTCCCACAGGTCCATCGGCGGGTGACCATCGACGATCCAATCGGCAAGCACCTTGCCCGCTCCACCCGCGGAACGTATACCAATGGAATTGAAGCCCGCCGCCACGAACAGATTTCGCACCTCCGGCGTCTCGCCAAGCATATAGCGATCGTCCGGGGTAAAACTCTCCGGTCCGTTGAAGAACAACTGGATTCCCGCCTTCGCCAGCATCGGAACGCGACGGATCGCCCCCTCAAGCAGCGGTTCGATATGATTGAGATCGTCCGGCAACGTATCGAACTCGAAACTGTCGGGTATGCCCTCCATCCCCCAAGGCTTCGCAACCGGTTCGAACCAGCCGACCAGCAGCTTGCCGGCATCTTCCTTGAAATACGTGCAAGCATCGGCATCACGCAGCACGGGAAGATGCCTTTTGATCTCGGGCAGCGGCTCGGTGACAATATAGAAGTGTTCGGCCGCGTGAAGCGGGACGGTCGTACCCGCGCTTGCACCGAGGTCCCGCGCCCACATGCCTGCGCAATTGACCACAAATTCGGCGGCGATTTCGCCGTCCTTGGTGCGAACACCGACCGCGCGACCATTTTCGATCACGATCTCGGTTACAGCGGTGCCCTCAAATATCTTCGCCCCACGAAGCTTGGCGCCCCTCGCGAGCGCATGCGTCGTGTCCACCGGATTGGTCTGCCCATCCTTGGGAAGATGAACCGCACCCACGAGATCTTCGGTTGCCATTGACGGCCAAAGATCGCCCGCCTCCTTCGCCGTGAGGACGTTTACCTCCAACCCAAAACAGCGAGCCATTGACGCTCCGCGCTTCAACTCCTCGAAGCGCTCCTGATGGGTCGCAATTGCCAGTGACCCAATCTGGCGGTAGCCAGTGTTTTGCCCCGACTCTCGTTCGAGCTGCCCATAGAGCTCGGTCGTATATTGGGCCAACCGCGTCAGATTGTGCGTTGCTCCGAGCTGACCAACCAAACCAGCTGCGTGCCATGTCGTTCCGGAGGTGAGTTGCTTACGTTCAAGCAAGACCACATCGGTCCAACCGCGAAGGGTCAGATGGTAAGCCAGACTGCAACCCATGATACCGCCGCCGACAATGACGACTTGAGCCGACTTCGGAAGATCCGCCATACCTAAACTCCAACGACCATCGTGAAATTATTCCACGTTTTTTCATATATGTGAATAGTTATTTCATGACGCTCGGTATTTTTTTCCAAAGCTGTGGCTCCTATAAAGAATCGGGCACTTTGACGCTCGGGTGGCAGGCGCTCCAACGATTAAAGCCCTCCGAGTGACCGAGTGTTGAAAGTGGCTTGCTTGACTGGGTTGCAGGGGGCCATGTCGTGGAGCAACACGGCCCGCGTGAAGGACGAGAGAGTTCATGGCGATTAGATCGATACGCGCAGCTGATGAATGGACGGCCTCTGAACCGAAGGGCGACTTGGGGGCTGCCGTGGGCGGACAGATTCGCGAGCTACGCAAGCTCAAGAAGCTGACGCTGAGCCAGCTTGCCCAAGCAGCCGGCATTTCGGTGGGCTATTTGAGTCAGATCGAACGAAACCAATCCAAGCTGCCGATCGGGGTTTTGAAAAAGCTAAGCGACGTCCTTGGCGTGCACATGAACTGGTTCTTCAACGGTAACATGCAGGCTACGCCCGACGAACGTGACGTCGTCGTTCGCAAGGCGCACCGCCGCCGATTGACCTTCACCGGCCTTGGCATCGCCGAGGAGCTTCTCTCACCCAATCTCGCCGGCCCGCTAGAACTGCTCATGAGTACAATTGAGCCCGGTGCCGACAGCGGGGAATACAGCCATGACGGCAATGAGGCGGGGGTTCTGATCGCGGGGCGACTGGACCTGTGGGTCGACGGGAAGCTGTTTCAGCTCGAGGAAGGCGACAGCTTCTCCTTTAGTAGCATTTCGCAACATCGCTGCGCGAACCCTGGAACGGAGCCTGCCAAGGTCGTGTGGGCGATCACTCCTCCGCACTACTAGCAATGCCTAAGCGTTTCACGAGCAAGGCCCGTCCGAGAGTCGCTCAAACCGTAGTACGACACAACCCATACGTAACGTGATCGAAAGAGAAAGCGCAGGTGACCAATCGTTACCTCCTCTGGGGCCGCCGGCCCATAACAACGGTGTCAAACGCCATCCGGAACTGCCCCCTTTGCGTCATGAAGAACTGCCCCCACCCTCGGTTTCATGATGTTGTTTGATGGTCGTTTCCGCCGGTGACGGGACGGAGGGAGGCGGAGCCGACCGGAGGGCCGTCACCGGCGGGCGGCGCCTTGATGAGGCCGCTCTTCCGTTTGGCGCGGAGCCGGTAGCTGTCGCCGCGGATCGTCAGCACGTGGCTGTGGTGCAGGAGCCGGTCGAGGATCGCGGTGGCGACCACGGGATCGGCGAACACGGTGCCCCATTCGGCAACGCTGCGGTTCGACGTGATCAGCATGGCACCGGTTTCGTAACGGCGGCTGACCAGCTGGAAGAACAGATGCGCGGCGTCCGGCTCCAGCGGCAGATAGCCGAGCTCGTCAACGATAAGAAGCTTTGGCTTCGCCAGCGCGAGCAGCTTCTCGTCCAGGCGCCGCTCGCCATGCGCCTTGGCCAGGCCCGCGACGAGCGTCGTCGCCGTGGTGAACTGCACGGTGTAACCGGCCAGGATCGCTTCTCGCCCGAGTGCGATCGACAAGTGCGTCTTACCGACGCCCGGCGGGCCGAGCAGCAGCACATTCTCGCCGTTGGCGATCCAACGTGACGCGGCCAAATCGCGGATCTGCTTGGGATCGATCGAGGGCTGCGCCTCGAAGTCGAAGCCTGTGAGCTCCTTCACGGCGGGGAAGTGTGCAAGCTTCAGCGCCATATCGATGCGGCGATGATCCTTGCGCGCGATCTCACGTTCGCACAGCAGGATCAGCGTCTCACGGGCCGACAGGTTCGCGCGCGCCGCCTCGTCGAGCAGGCTGTCGAGCTGATCGCGGATGCCGGAGAGCTGCAATCGCGCCAGCATGGCATCAAGGGGATCAGTCGGTGCTTCGGTTGCCTTCTTTGCGCGCGTCATCAGAAGCTTCCCCCGATCACGGCTTCATATTCGGCAAGCGGACGCAACAATGAATGCGGGGGAGACGATTCCTGCACCGCCGCTGCAATCTCCGGGCGGCGGACCGCGCCATTGCGCCCGGCAACACCATCGAGATGGATCGGATCGACGATCCGCAGCCGGCGCCCCTTCGATTGCTCGTGAACCGCGACCTGGTGCACGCCATGGCGGATCCGCACCTCGCCAGCCGCGACGGTCACCGCGACGCGCTCACCAATAAGGCGCCAAGGTACCGAGTAACTGTTGGTGTCGATCTCGATGGAACAATCATTGCCGACGATCCGGGTTAGCTCGCGCAAGGATCCGAACGAAGGCCGCCCGCCGAGCGGTTTTAGCCGGTGGGCCTCGTCTCGTGCGAAGCGGATGATCGGTGCTTCGCCGGTCGTGCCGTGGATACGGACGTTCGCAACCTCTCGCTCCCACCTGGCGAGATGGGCCTCAAACGCTTCCCAACTTGCAAACGAATGACCTGCGATCGCGTTCTTCTTCACATAGCCAACGCCATTCTCCGTCTTGCCCTTTGTGCGTGCCCGATATGGTGCGCAGGCCCGAGGACGGAAGCCCCAGTGCTTCGAGAAGGCAATCAGCCTGTCGTTGAACTGAACCGACCGGCTCACCGCGTCGTGGCGCACCACAAGTGCGCGTGGGTTATCCATCAGCACTTCCTCGGGTACACCGCTGAAGGTGGTGAATGTGCTCTCGAGCCCGGCAAACCAGTGCTCTTGCTTCTCGGCACGGAACGCTCGCACATGGAGCCGTCGCGAATGTCCGAGCGTCGCCACGAACACGAATGCCTTGACCTTCGTTCCGCCGATCTCGACCAGGCGCTCCCCGAAGTCGATTTGCAGCTGGCGACCCGGAGGTGTCTCGAACCGCGTCGTCGCAAGCGCCTCCGCCTTCAGCGCCTGCCGATAAGGCCGCACCGCGCGCTGCAGCGTTCGCCGGCTGACTGTCACGCCTTTCTCATTCAATAGATCCTGGCGCACCACGTCTGCATTGCCACGATGGCGAATGAACCTCTCGCGCAGCCAGCCCTCAAGGCCATGGAGCCGTTGCGGCCTCTCGGGCGACTTAAACGGCTTCACCCCGCCCGCCGCCACGTAGTCCTTCACCGTGTGATGGCTGCAGCCCAACTGCCGCGCAATCCGCTTCACACCCCACCCGCACGCCCTCAGGCGCAACATCTCCGCCACGTCATCCGGCGTCTTCATCACCTGCCCCCGTGGATCACTCCACGACGAGCCTCTAGTGATTCGCTCCTCGTTCATTTGCTCTCTCCTTGGCTACCCAAGGAGGGGGCAATTCCTCATGGCGCCGAGGGGGCAGTTTTCCATGGCGCGCGACACAACGGGGTAAGAGAAACGGCGACCGGCGGCTCGTCAGGACTTAATCACCTGTCTTCCTTGGGACGGTGGTGGGCAACCATCCCGAACGACGGGGGCGCTGGGCAACGGCGATAGCAGTCGGGCCTGCGCGTAACAGAAATGTACGCTCAAAGAGCTTGGCGATCGGCATTGTGAAAGAGGCACGCATGTCAATTAAAGAATTAAAGCGCCGACCTCGCCGGCGCAGCGAGCCTCTCCGCTCCCGGCCTGCTATCCGTAATCGCAGCGGCGGTCCTCTGCTTGGCGAGGTCGTTGCGACAGGTGCTGGTCTCACGAAGTTGCTTGACGCATTCTGCCGGAATGCCCCGGTGACATCTCAACCGGTTCGGGTTGGTGTGACGCCCATATGCCATTGTCGAGCGTATAAAGTGGCGTGGGCGTTTTGGGCCGCCCAGCCTAACACAATCGTCCCATGAAACTATTCGAAAAAAATTCACATTGACAGAAATGTAGCGACAATTTATTTGAGATCTGGTTTCGTCGTTGCGAACTTCAGTGGTGCTCCAGCCACGCGCACTTCGTTCAGGAACGGTGTGATGGGCGGCGGACGAGTGTAAACCGCTGCCGCAGGCACCGAGGATATGCCGCGATGCTGCATTTCGCCCGGGAGCAACCATTACCACTTACGATCGTGTCCGGCTTTCTGGGTGCCGGTAAGACGACTCTTCTGAACAACATACTGCAGCAGACGCGGCAGCGACTGGCTGTTCTCGTCAACGATTTTGCGGCGCTCAACATTGATGTGAAGCTGGTTGCATCGCAGAGTGACACCATCATTTCTCTTACAAATGGATGTGTGTGCTGCAGCATCAAAGATGATCTCTTAAGTTCAATTCTGTCTATCGCATCTTCAGAGCCGAAGTTCGACGGAGTGTTGCTCGAGACGAGTGGCGTATCCAATCCGATGGCTATCGCCGATGCATTTATGCAGCCGGCAGTGTCTCGCCGACTAAAGGTCGATCGTACGATTTGCATTGTCGATGCCGAGAACTTTCCGGACCTCAACTTCGAAAACACTGAGCTGGCGATCGATCAGGCGGCGGTCGCGGACTATGTGTTACTCAACAAGACCGACCTGGTAACGCCGGCAGTCGCCGACAAAGTCGTCGCGACGCTCCGCGGCGCGCTGCCTATGATGAGAATTATAAGAACGCACAATGCCGTCCTTCCCGCGTTCATGTTACTCTCTGATAGCAACGTAGAGGCGCCTCACCAGCTTCCTTCGGGTTGGAAGACAACAACATTTCGTTGTGACCAGACTGAAAGCCCATGCCGCGATCGAGCCTGCGCCGCCTGCAGCGGCGCTTACAGGACTCGTGATCACTCCGGCATGTTTGAGAGCTGGTCCTGGTCAGGCAATGTCGGCAACCAGGCCAACTTCGCTGCGATCGTAAAAGCTCTTCCTGCATCGGTCCTGCGGGCGAAGGGCATCGTTAGATTTTCGGATTTGCCCGATCAGAGCGGCGTCTTCCAGCTGATCGGCAAGCGCTCGACGATCGATCTACGCCTTTCATCTTCGGGCGATCAGAGAAGCGAACTCGTATTCATAGGAATGCGCGGCGAACTGCCAACCGGCAGACTCACGGAAATGTTTTCACGGCAAACCAACGGCGCTTGAAGCCCGGAAGCAGGCAAGGGGAGCACAGATGGGTGCAGACGCGATTTTTCACGGCGGTCCGATCGTCACGATGGATCGCGACCAGATGCAAGTTGAAGCGGTCGCGATATCCAAGGGGAAAATACTCGCCGTTGGATCTTTGGAAGCCGTAAGCAGCTACCGTGGTTCCGAAACCACCATGGTCGATCTCGACGGGCGCACGATGTTACCTGGTTTCGTCGAAGCACATGGCCATCCTCTGCTTAGCGCTCTGTGTTGGGGCGACCCGGTCGTCGATATTCGATCAGTGCACACGCCTACCTACGAGGCAGCTCTCGCCAAGATCAGAAGAAGGGTTAGCAAGGCCAAGGAGGGTGATTTCCTCTGGTTCCTGGGCCTTGACGCCCAGCTCCACGTGGGTGCCAAAGAGCCTAGCAAAGCAGAGCTCGACGCACTCTCACCGACGATTCCGATCGCCGTGCAGGTGTCAAACATGCACGGAATATTTCTGAACACGGCGGCCCTTAAAGCACTTAAAATCACACGAGAGACCCCTGTCGTTGCCGGCGGGCATGTTCGTTACGACGAGAATGGTGAACCATGGAAGTTTGAGGAGCGCTCACGCGATTACATCGTCGAGAGCTTCTATGCGATCTGTGGCGAGCAGCGGGGTATCGACTCGCTGCGGGATTGGCTGTGGAAGTTCTCAAAGTCTGGGTATACAACCAGCTCGGAAATGGGACTGACGCCAATGACCAGTGTCTTCTACAAGAAGACTCTGGAGCGCGAGCAAATGCCCATTCGAGTCTTTTGCTATCAGAGGGCCGTTCCCGAAGGAATCGAGACGATTCCCTTTGAGGGAGGAAACGATCGGTTTGCCATGGCCGGCATCAAGATGTGGGGTGATGGGTCCGTCCTCATGGGGAACGTCTGGTTGACGAAGCCATACCTCAACAACGAAATCACCCTTACGAGCATGGGTCTTCCGCGCGATAGCGTCGGCCATATGAACTACAAGCCCGAAGAGCTGAAGCGAATAATCAGGGCTTACGCGGCCCGCGGGCATCAAATGTCGGTCCATACGCATGGCGATCGCACGATCGACGCGGTTCTGGATGCGTACGAGGTGGCGCTCAAAGACTTTCCCGAAGCAAAGCGTCCATTTCGGCTCGAGCATTGCGGAACGTTGCGCGAAGACCAAATAGACCGCTGCAACAAGCTGGGCGTCGTCTGCAGCTTCTTCTTGCCTTACCTGTATTATTGGGGCGAAGCACTCCGCGACGCGCTCCTTGGACCGGAAGCGGCCGCAAAGTTTGTGCCAGCCGGGAGCGCAGTCCGAAAGGGGATGCGGAGTTCGCTCCACTGCGATCCACCAATGACTTGGCCGCATGCGCTCCTTTGCCTACATCTAGCGACAACTCGTCGAAGCCGGGCCGGAAATGTCATTGGTCCGGATCAGATCATGGACATCGACTCGGCCCTCCGCTCCGTGACAATCGACGCCGCCTTCCACCTCAGAAAGCACAACGAAATCGGGAGCATTGAGGTCGGCAAATATGCCGATTTTGTGCTCCTCGATAGGAATCCACGCACCGTCGATCCCGAGCACGTGCTCGATCTGAAGGTCCTCGGCACGTATGTCGAGGGAGAACGAATTTGGGAGTGCTCGGCTGATGAAGCGCCGACCGGACGGCATGCGGCATAGGATGGACGGCCACTCCTGGCCGTTGTCCCGACCATCACGAGAAGTTCAAGACTGGCTGGACAGAGCAGAGCTGACGGCAAGCAGCGGTGGCAAGCTCGTGGAGGCGAGTGCATCCAGGGCGCGAATGGAAGTATCCGTGCATTGATGTGCCTTGGCACTGGCGAGCAAGAACGGGCTTTCCATCCCAAGGATTTTGTGGGCGGCATCGCCGGCTGATGGTCAAAAGCTGCACCAAAGTCGCGGTATATGCACAAATGCATCATATCGCCGCGATGTAACGCTCAAAGTATCCTCAGGAATGCGTGCTAGAATGAAGCGCGCACTCGGTTCGCTCGGAACCAGCCTCTTATTCCAGGAACCGTAGCAACTGTGCGCTTCATCTCGTATTGACGTTGCGGGCCGACTGGGAGCTGCGAAGACGATGACCGCCCAAATCAACCCCTCAAGTCAGCTCGATCACCTCCCGCTGTTTCTCTCTAAGCAGCATCCCGAGTTCATAAAAGTGTTTGAGGCAGTCAACGATCTGCCAATCGACGACACGCATTGCCACCTGATCACCGATCGAGATGCCGTAACAAATCCGCAGCGCTATGTGGAGCGCATATCCTTGGCCGGTTTTGCTGTCGCATCGTACTTTCCACAGGGCGTGTATGACAGTTGGCTAAATGGTGACGAGGCAACGAGGCACGATCTCAACAAGGCATTTGACATCCAGAGCAAGGTCGCTGGTATCACTCGTGATATCGCAGAAAGCGTATTCATTAAGTTTCTTGTTAAGGAGCTCTCGCAGTTTTTGAGCTGTGAGCCAAGACTTGAGGCGGTCATTGAGGCAAGGAATGAACGCGGAAAGAATTACTGGGCTTACGTAAATAGCCTCTTCCGCGATGCGAACTACGAGAACATCATGCTGGATACGGGATATGCTGAAGGTTGCGGGGCGGTCGAGATATCGCGGTTTGAAGAAGCCATACTGCCCTGCCGAACCAACCGTCTCGCCAGGATAGAGATGATCCAAAGAGAGCTCTTTCCTCTCGACATTTCATTCGAGGACTACGAGCAGCGCTTCGTAACGAGGATGCACGAAATGCTCGATGGAGGAGGAGAGGGAAATTATGGAAAGAAATCCTATGGAATGAAGTCCTATCTTCTCCCATTTATAGGTTTGATCAGGCCACTTTATGATCGTGAAGTGGCTCGGGAGTCCTGGAAGACTCTTAGGGAATCCTTTCACAAGATTCCGGCCAGAGATCGAGAGGCCACGTACAGTATATCGAAAGATCTCCGCCGCTACAATTTCACAATCGCACTAGAAGAGTGCCTAAAGCGCGACATTCCAATGCAGATTCATACCGGAGATGGAGAACCTCCTTCTGTGATACTTCGCAATCAAGATCCCTTTTTTCTTGAGGAGGTGTGCCGCTTCGACCGAGATGACGTAATGCGTATGCCGAAGATAATTCCTCTACACGCAGGTTATCCGTCGGTAGGAAAGGCCGCTTGGCTTAGTCATTTGTACCCAAACTGCTATTTTGAATTGTCGATCATGACACCATTCGTGCATCAGAGTCTGTTCCAGAGATACATGCAAGTTATGGAGGTAGTTCCACTCTCCAAAATAATGTATGCAAGCGACGCCGTTCATATTCCTGAGCTCTATTGGCTTGCTGGTCGCTGGGGCAAGCGATACTTGGCGCAGGCTCTCACTGAACACGTTGTGGGAGGAAGCCTTAGCTTCGATGAGGCAATTGAGGGCGCCAGAAAAATCTTATATAAAAATAACAGATCGCTTTATAAGCTGGACTGAACGAACGGCTATTTCGTCTTCTATAATCTGAAAACGAAACCGACTTACCTGAGACAACAAGCAACGGGCTCGCGGCCACGTTCGCTTGCGTTGATGGGCGATTGGAACCGTGGATAACGTAGTAATCGGGGAACGCGTCTGCGACTTGCTCCAGCGGCGCGTGGCCGAGGCAGCCGGCGTCGAGGTTCAAGTCTTCATGCGGCGGCAGACATCGCGCCGGAACTTTCCCCCCCACCTGCCGCGGCGGCGCTTGGTTCGCCCGGCGTCGACGTCGTGCCCTTGCTGCGGCGGCGAGGCATGTTGCCGCCGTGCGAGGCGTCCCCGCCGACATTCGCGCCGCTGGTCGTGGAACATGCGTTGGAGGAGCGTCAGACTCCGGCGATCAAGCTTGAGATCGCGATCGGTGATGTCGTGCTGCGGACGGATACGGACATTGATGGTGAGCAGCTCTCCCGGGTGATCCGTGCGGTGCGAGCGTCACGATGATTGCGGCCGGTGCTGATCTGAAGATTTACGTTGCAATGCGGCCGATCGACTTACGATGGGCTTGCGGCAAAGGTGCAGGAGGTGCTCCGTCTCGATCCGTTCAGCGGCGCAGCCTTCGTGTTCCGATCGAAACGAGCGGACCGGATCAAGATTTTGGTGTGGGATCGAACGGGCCTAGTGTTGGTGCACAAGCGCCTCGAAGGTTGCAAGTTCGTTTGGCCAACGATCGCGGACGGCGTGATGCGGATATCGCCGGCGATGTTCGCTGCCTTGTTCGAAGGGCTGGATTGGAGATTGGTCCGCCCGGAAGAAGCACGGCGCCCGCAGGCGGCGGGATAGCTGCGGCAGAATGACTCGGCAGCTATTTTGATCGTGGCACACGCGGCGGCGATGTGCTCGAAATAGCGCATGAGCATCGCGGCGCTGCGCGACGAAAACGAACGCCTGAAGGCGCTTTTGACGCAAACGCAGGCGGCCTTGAGCGAGCATCAGGGGGCGCTGGCGGCGTCGGAAGAAGCCCGACGCCGCCTGGAGATCATTCTTGGCGAATTGCGACGCGACAGGTTCGGCGCGAAATCCGAGAAGCTGCGACCAGATCAGTATCATTTGCCGCTCGAAGACGTGGAGATCGCGCAAGGCATACTGGATGCCGCGCAGGAGAGGGCCGAGGCGGTGATCCAGGGCCGATCACGGAACGCGCCAGATCATGGTTCTCATCGCAATCGCGGCTGCTTGCCTGTCCATTTGCCGCGGGTGGAACGGATCATCGAGCCTGCAAGCACGCTTTGCCCGTGCGGTTGCGGCGCCATGACGAAGATCGGCGAGGACGTCAGCCAGCGTCTTGACGTGATCCCGGCGCAATGGCGCGTGCTGGTCACGCGCCGCCCGAAATATATCTGTCGCCGCTGCTCGGGCCCCGTCGTGCAGGCGCACGCACCGGAGCACGTCGTGCCCGGCGGGCTGCCGACCGAAGCGGCCATCGCGCACGTGATCGTCTCCAAATTTGGCGACCGTACGCCATTTTACCGTCAGGCCGAGATCTATGCGCGCCAGGGGATCCGGCTTGATCGGGCGACACTGGGCAACTGGTCTGGCGGCGCCTGCTTCCATCTTCAGCCCATCGCCGACCACATGCGCCACCACCTGGCCATGGCGGATCGGCTGTTCGTGGATGAGACCAAGGCGCCGGTACTCGATCCCGGGCGCGGCCAAACGAAGAAAGGCTACTTCTAGGCGATCGCCTCAGACGACCGCGGCCACAGCGGGCCAAGTCCGCCGATCGTGCTGTTCCGATATGCCCCCGGTCGCAGCGGTGCCTTTGCCGAGCAGTTCCTCGACGGCTTTGGCGGACGCTACCTGCAATGCGATGCCTATGACGGGTATGACCGGTTGAACGAAGTCGTTCGACCGCAAGGGCCATGGACGCTCGTGCATTGCTGGAGCCATTTGCGCCGGCGCTTCGTCAAATTGGTGCGCAACAGCAAGTCACCGATCGCCGAGGCCGCTGTTCGGCACATCGCGCAGCTTTACGCTATCGAAGCCATGGTGCGCGGCTCATCGCCGGACATCCGGTTGGCCGCGCGCAAGGAGCACTCGCTGCCAATGGTAGCCGCGTTAAAGTCGTGGTTCGAGAAACAGCTGTCGATGATCTCCAGCGGTTCGACCCTCGCCGAGGATATTCGCTATGCGCTCAATCATTGGCAGGGGCTGACCCGATTCCTCGAAGACGGGCGTCTCGAGCTCGACACCAACCCCGTCGAGAACGCCATCCGGCCAGTCTGCTTGACCAGGAAAAACGCTCTCGTCGCCGGTCATGAAATCGGGGCAGAAAACTGGGCCTTGCTCGCGTCGATCGTCGCCACCTGCAAGCTCAACGACATCAACCCGGCCGCCTACATCGCCGAAACACTCGAGGCCATTATCGACGGCCATCCCCATAGCAGAATCGAAGACCTCATGCCGTGGCGATTCCGCAAAGCGTCAAGCCAGGCTCAATAGGGCCCCGGCTGAGCGCTTACCATTAAACAGCGTTACGTTTGATTCCGACAGTAGCCCAATATGTCCATATTGATTACTGCAACGAGCCCCGTGTCAACGCTCCAATTCAGCGTTCGAGCGACCTTTCGAAAGATTTCACCACGGCGATCGTCCGCCGCCCTGTCGGCGACCCAGCCATCGGAGATTTCAGCGGCGCAAAGGTGACCCGGATGTGAGCACTCCCTAACGGCCCGTCAATGCGGCGGCAGTATTGATGCGAGCCTCACGGATTTGGGGCACCGATCGAACAACTGGCGACATGACTACCAATCCGAAGGGCCGCACGGGGTCGCCTCGGCTATCTACCGCACGGCTCCGCCCGACGCGTGGAGCCGTGACCGTGCTGACGACTCCGCGATCAGGTCATACGAACACTGACTGTGGGGCAATCGAGACGACGGCAGTCACGATCCAGCCTGGCCGGAAATCAGATTGACGTAGTGCTCCATCTCCTTCAAGCCGCCTACTCCGTTGCTCTCGGCGGCGATGTGCTGTCGTAGTTTTTCGATGCGCATCAGTTTCTTGTCATCGCGGTAGAAAATGCTTCGGAAGACAGGGACTATCTCGCATTTCTCGATGTAAGTACGATTTGCGCCATCTATCTGGCCTTTGGCCAACTCGATGTCCAAAATTATGCTCAGAATGAGATGTGGGGCCGTACACCAATCCCAAGTCAAGCTTCCGGAGGAGTACGCAATGGTGGCCACACGGTTCGGATCCCTTTGTGTTCTGTAATATTCGATCGGCTGAATCACGTGCGGGTGATGTCCAAGCAGTAGATCGACACCCTCCTCAACCAATGCGTGGGCGGCCTCAATTTGTGAGAGTCTAGGAAAAAACTCATGCTCGAACCCCCAATGGACGGAGGCCACGATGAAGTCACTGCCTTGCTCCTTACAGTCTCTGATCTGTGATTTAAGAAGCTCCAAGTCAGCTGGTACGTGTTTCGAGACGAGCCTTGACACATGGACTCGATGGCCGTGACCGGCCGGCAGTTGCCGGGCATTAAGACCAAAAGTTGCCGACACAAACCCTATGTTGATTCCCAATTTGGTAAGAAGCCGACCTTTGCCATACTCTTCGACACATCGCGGTGCGCCAATATCTAGAATTCCGTTCTGCGAGCAGAGAGTTTGGGTGGCGTTGAGCCCTTCAATGCCCAAGTCAAGCGCGTGATTGTTCGCCAGGTTGAGCACTGAAAAGCGCTTCCCCATATGCTGCGTCAGTGTCGAATATTGGGCGGCCGAGCAGCACATCGTGGCTGAACGGCCGTCCCCTATGGCATCCCTGACGACAGCTTCTTCTGCCACAGGAGACTCATAGTTTGCGAACGATATGTCTTTCCCAAAAACAACATCCTCGATGCCGTCGAAGAGTAGGTCCTTGGAATGTTCTAGTCCATTGGCCTGGATCAAGTCTCCAACCGCGCTCATTGTCACTGATTTGCTCTTTTCGAACCGATCAGGCAATTTGACGATCGAGCTATCATTCAAAAAGAGCGTATCAGACACGTCCTTTGAAGTTCGCGTAACGGGGTTGGCGCACTTGTAAAACCAGTACGCCCGATCAATGTCATTCATTTCTGCCCTGTCCGTGGCGGCACCCTCGAGTGGATGATCCCACCAGCCGAATAGCTTGGCCTTCCGAATAGTCTCCAATACTTCGGGGCTCGCGCGAAAAATGTCGATAGCGGTGCGTGGAAGTTTTGAGAGCATGGCTTGAGCCTCCCGATTGATTTTAGAGGATCATACTTCTCGCGGACCCTGTGCGCGATGGACTTGCGATTGGGTTGGAAACAAGGAGGATTGATTGTCTCTGCGGCTGCTTCTATTGACGCAGCGACTTTAGAGAGACTGCAGGAGCCTACGAGTAATGACGTTAGGTCGTTGAGCATCACGAGTCAGCTCGATCGGTTTACACCCTAGGACGTCGCCTGGATGAGCTCGATCGGACGATGCATGCTCGGTATCATCGAAAGGAGCGATTCGGTGTAAGGATGTCGCGGATGATTAAACACGTCGTCCGCCTCCCCAATTTCACAGACTTGACCCTTTTGCAGCACCGTGACTCTGTCGCACATTTGACGAACCACAGGCAGATCGTGACTGATAAACAGCATGGTCAGCGATAGCTTTTCTTGTAGGTCCTTCAGAAGATTCAAAATTTGGGCCTGAATTGAGACGTCCAATGCCGACGTCGGTTCATCACAAATCAGAAAGCTCGGACGGCTAGCCAAGGCACGGGCGATTGAAATGCGTTGCCGTTGGCCGCCTGAAAACGCATGCGGATATCGGCCGGCCACGCTTGCTTCCAACCCGACAGCGTTCAGGAGTTCCAACATTAATGGTTCTGCCAGCTGCCTATTCTTTGCGAGTCCAAAGTGAATCATTGGCTCCATGATTATGTCTGCCACCCGCATATGCGAGTTTAGAGAGGAGTATGGGTCTTGGAACACCATCTGGGTCTGGCGGCGGATATGTTGGCGCACCTCGAACCTCGCGGCGTACACATCCTCCCCATTGAAAAGCAGTTCACCGGTACTCGGAGGGTTCAGGCCAGCGACAATCCTAGCGATCGTGCTTTTCCCGGACCCGGATTCGCCGACAAGCCCCATCACCTCTCCGCGGCGGATGCACAGGCTCACATTGTCCAACGCTTTGAATGCCCCGTGCGTCACGCTTCCAAACAGCCGCGGAACTCCAAAAACCCGATTGACTCGGCGCAGCTCCACAAGTGCATCAGCGCCTCCAGAGCCGTGCTGCGAGTTAGATTCCAGCAACCACTTCATGGCGGCATCGATATTCCTAGCGGCCCCAGCGACCGGAAAACGACTAAGCTTCACGTCACCACGCGGAACGACCGATAGCAACGCTTGGCTGTATTCGTGACATGGACGACTAAGCACTGTCGATGTCGTTCCTAGCTCAACGACTTCGCCTGATTTCATTACCGCGACGCGGTCTGTGATTTGGGAGATCACCCCCATGTTGTGGGTGATGAGCATCACCGCTACCCGACGTTCACGAGCCAAGTTCTGAATCAGTTTCAAAATCTGTGCTTGGACGGTCACGTCGAGTGCCGTCGTCGGCTCGTCCGCAATGATTAGTTCGGGCTGCGAGCAGAGGGCGAGCGCGATGACCGCGCGCTGTCGCATGCCGCCCGAAAATTCATGCGGCCAGTTCTTCACTCGTTGGGCGGGCTCAGGGATGCCTACGGCCTCCAACTGACGCACCGCCTCGGCTCGCGCTTCAGCCCGTGACAAAGCCCGATGGGCCCGGATCGTATCAACCAGTTGCCTCTCAATCGTGAAGAGTGGATTAAGGCTGGTCAACGGATCCTGGAAAATGGTCGAGATGCGTCTCCCGCGCAACGCCTGCATAGCTTTGACGTCTCGCGCATCGATGATGTCGCCGGAAAGCCGAACTTCGCCCGCGCTAATTAGTCCTGGAGCCTGGAGCAAGCCCGTGATCGCCGCCCCGACAGTCGATTTGCCTGCGCCGGACTCGCCGACAATCCCAAGTATTTCGCCAGGTGCTATCTCGAGGCTGACATCGCGGACAGCATGAAGCGTGCCATGACGGCTTGGAAAGTCAACGCAGAGCCCGCGAATTGAAAGAACGGGAGGTCGGCCGGATGTCATGTTCAAAGGCCCCTCGGGTTCAGCACATCCCTCAACCAGTCCCCTAGAACATTAATTGCGAGCGCGAGCGTCAGGAGCGCTGCGGCGGGAAAAACTAGAATCCACCACTCCCCCGCGAACAGAAAATCCTGACCGCTGCGTATCAACGTTCCCAGAGAGGGCTGGGTAGGAGGCAGGCCCGCGCCGAGGTAGGACAAAGTGGCTTCTGTAATGATGGAAAGCGCAAGCGAGATTGTTGCTATAACGAGAATGGGACGGCGAACGTTTGGAAGAATGTGCCGCAGAAGCATCGTGCGCGTCGGCAGCCCGATCATTAGCGCAGCCTGGACATATTCGCGCTGCTTTTCCACCATGACCGCGCCGCGCACCGTGCGTGCGTAGGTGACCCATCCGGAAAATCCAATGGCCAAAATGACCATGTAGACCGCGAGCGTATCGCGAACTCCGGGAGCCAAAAGCGTTCGAGACAAGCCCGAGATCAACAGAGCAATGAAGATCGCAGGGATAGACAGCTGAACGTCTGCAATGCGCATGATTGCCGCGTCGGTACGCCCGCCGAAATACCCTGACACCAGACCTAGTGTGACGCCGATCGACATCGACAACAGGACAGCGACAAGGGCCACCAGAAGGGAAACCCGCGTTCCGTAAAGAGTCGCCGAGAGAACATCGCGACCTTGGCCGTCTGTGCCAAGGGCGTAAAAATGTCCGGTAAGATCGTTTGCGCTCCACGGGGGTGTGTTTGCCGATAAGAGGTCGAATGTGCGCGGTTCGAGAATGTCCTGCGGAGCCAGCAGAGGGGCACCCAAGGCTGCAGCAATGAGGATTAGCAGGACCAAGGTCGAGAAAAGTGCCCCGGGAGAGCGCAAGAAGGAGTGACCGATATCTGAACCGAACAGCGCCGCAAACTTTCTGGTCAATCTCTTCACTTGATGCCCCCTACCGCGCGCAAACGAGGGTCCAAGAGGTAGTAGATGCAATCCACCACCATATTGATGGCAACAAAAATAAACGACACAATGAGAAGGTATGTTGCCATGATCGGCACATCTGAAAAACGAATCGAATTAACGAAGAGCAGCCCGACGCCGGGCCACTGGAACACCGTCTCCGTTACTACGGCGAATGCGATAATCGATCCTAACTGCAGGCCAGCAACCGTGACCACCGGGACCATGGTGTTCTTCAATGCATACGAGAAATAGATGAGCCGCTTAGGCAAGCCCCGCGCTCTCGCGAACCGAATGTAGTCGGAGTGCATGACTTCAAGCATTTCAGCGCGAACCAGTCGCAAGATCAGCGTAAGCTGGTAAGCTGCCAGTGAAACTGCCGGCAGGAGAATGGCCTTCCAACCGCTTTTGGTCAGTAATCCAGTTGTCCACCAGCCGATCTTTACTGTGTCGCCACGCCCGAATGAGGGCAGCCACCCAAGTTTAATCGAAAAGACATAGATCAGGCCGATGCCGATCAGAAAGTTAGGTAGCGATACCGCAATCAGCGAGCCAGTCATGCTCACCCGAGACAGTGCGGAGCTCGGACGCAACGCCGTCATCACCCCGAGCGCAATGCCTGCCGACATCGCGAAGAAAAACGACAGTAGCGCTAGTTCGAGTGTCGCAGGCAGCCGTTCAAGGATTAGATCCAACACCGGCCGTCCCACGCGAGTGGAAATGCCAAAATCACCCTGAAGTGCAGAGCCGACGAACCGGAGGAATTGGATGTAAAAGGGGCGGTCGAAACCCAGTTCGGCCGCCAAGCGTGCGCGGTCCTGCGCGCTGGCCTCCTGCCCCAGCATGTTCTGCAGCGGATCACCGATAAAATGAAAGGCGGCGAAGGACAGGAAGGCCGTGACCAGCATCACCGGAAAAACAGACGCCAGTCTGCGCAGGAAGAAGCCAGTCATTTATCTACCTTGACGTTCTTTACATAGATCATGTTGCCGACGTGTGATGTGACGTGAATCTTGCTCTGCATTGCACGCGCTAACATTTGCGCGTGAATCGGAAGATAGAAACACTCGTCCTGGACGACCTTCCAAATTTCAGCGACGGTGGCGTTGTACTTTTCAATGCTGGCCTCCGAGCTAAGCGAATCAATTTTCGCGTCGATCTCTGGGTTCTTGAAATTAACCCCAGCCCAAGTGCCCCGAGAGTGAACAAGGTTTTCAAAAAAGATTTGAGAATTGAACCCACCCCAAGTCATCAGGTAGAAGTCGGTCTTCCGGTGAAGAACCAGCGGCCAGACTGCGGCGGAGGGCTGCACGTCCAGGTTTACAGTTATGCCAATCTTCGCCAGCATCGCCACTAGCGCCTCACAGATGCGTTCATCGCTAACCATGCCATCGTTGGTGCAATTGAGGGTTACAGAAAAACCATCGCCGTAGCCCGCTTCCATCATGAGCTGCCGCGCATTTGCGGCGTCGAACTTCGGCATTCTTCCCAATTCTTGAGTAAAGCCGCTGGCGGATGGCGGAAGGATCGTCCCAAGCGGGATGGACTGCCCCCGCATGATCGTCTTCTGGATGGCTTGACGATCAATAGACATATTCATGGCTTGACGGACCCGCTTATCCGCGAAGGGATTCCCCTTCACGTTTCCGCTTGCAAGTTTATCCTCCCCCATGTTGACGCCAAGAAAAACGGTACGGGATTCAGGGCCCTTAACTACTCGCAGGTCGGGGCTCTGTTCGAGGCGCGAGACATCCTGGGGAGGAACATCTTGCAGAAAATTGACCTGGCCGCTAATCAAGGCGGATACGCGCGTCGCGTCCGACTGGATAGGTGTATAGATAATTCGATCGATGCTCAGCGGGAATTGACCGATACCCCAGTACTTATCATATGCCACCAGTTCTGTCCGGCGATCGGACTCGCGGCTGACGAGCCGGTATGCGCCCGTGCCGTTTTCATGGCGCGCCGCATAGTTCTCTTTCTTCGCCTGATAGTCCTGCGGGGCCACGGAATCGTTCTTCTCGGCCCAAGCTTCGTTCATTATCAAGACGACCGTCAGATTCTCCGCCATCAGGAGGCTAGGGGCCTTGGTCTTGATCTGTACGGTATTGGCATCCTTTGCGACGACGGACTCGATCGCTTTTACGTATGTGCGCACGTTCGACGTCGGCGCCATGGCTCGTCGGATCGAAAATACAACGTCTTCTGCCGTGAAAGGAGCTCCGTCGTGGAAGGTGACGTTCTGGCGAAGCTTGAGCTCCCATATGTCAGGCCGGTCGGGGAGCATGTGCCATTCTGTCGCCAGCACACCGATGAGCTTGCCATCATCGTCTCGTGACACGAGGGGCTCATAGATCTGCTGATTAAACGTATAGGTGGTGCCCTCGTTATACGCATGCGGGTCAAGCGTTTGAACATCTAAACGGCGAGCCCATTTCAGCGTTTCCGCATTCGCGGAAGAAGAAATCGCAAGCAGCGCCGCCGCGCCCACGAAGGGTGCAAGGCGCACGCTCCCACGACGCGCCATATATTTGAGCATTGACATTTCCTTCCCCTGGACAGCTGATTGGGACAAAATCTGTGTGGGTCGAGCCTTTTTTGTTTGCTGCAGTTTGCGGTTTGGTGTCGGTCGTCGTCCGCGAATTCAAGCAGATTTTTGCAGAGATTATGCAAACTTCGCCGCAATGACGCCGGATATCGGTGTGGCCAGCGGTTAGCGCGTCTCTCCCGGTCGTAACCCACCTCTAGGCCCGGGGCGAAAGGCGACTAGCTGTCGCTCGGCAGCTAATTATGGCAGGCCGAACCATGCGGCTTCAAGGGAGTCCCTCAGGTGGATGCTGAACGTGGCCGGTTCGTGTGGCTGTCGGCGTCGCCGCGCGACGGCGCCGATCCGCGGCAGAGGTGGAGCAAGACGTACGGGAGAAGTTCCCCTGGAAAGAATGCGTTCCGCTTTTCGGGACTCCGTGGCGCCATTGGTCGGGTCGGTAAGTGCGACACCTGAACCAGCGCCAAGTAAGCGCCTCGTATCATGGAGCCGAGCCTGCACGCCAACGCTGCGACGACGCCGAAGACGCGAGCCTACGTCCAGCGCAGTAAGAGGGTCAGTCGCGGAATTGGCGGCCGAGCTCGGGGTCGGCGAGACCTCGATCCGGCGTTGGGAGCCGCAGCGCCGTAGCCGACCGGCCGCATGCGCCAAAGTCCCGGGCGGGCCGGACGGCGATGGAGAGCGGCCGGTCTGTGGACTACGGCCATTCTGCGCCGATAGGTTGTTCTGCATCAATTTTCGTTGTGGTTCAGCCGCAAGCGCAAGAACTCCGTCGGTGTTTCCAATATTTTTTACCGGATGAGGCTGCCCATCAGACGGCAATCGCCTCTGTCCTCTTTCGCCGCCACGGCGCGTCAGATCGGCTCTTCCGCCGGTTGCTTTCTACAGCATTCGCGCACGGCGCTCTGCGCCCATCAAGGCTAAGGTCCAACGCGCTCGGTCGTGTCAAAGTGCCTTCGCGGTAGAGATCGCATCCCGCCGATCATCGATCAGCGCCGCCGCTCGTTCCCTGCCCAGGTGTCGCCGCCCCTTCGATCAATTCCAGCGCAAGGCGCCGCAGCCTGGCTGCAATCCAGCGCTGATGGATGAACTTCGCCCAAAAACCCCGCGGCCCGAATGTATCTTGCCCTGCCTGCGGGGTTGCTATGCCCGAGCGAGCCGAGAGCGGGCCAACGATGGATTTCCAGCAGGGCTGGAGGTCTGTGGAGGGGGATCGTCGCGAATTCGGGAACGAGAAGGTGAGGCATGGCGCAGAAGTTAGTGATCACGATGATGCTGCACGAGACGAACACGGTCTCGCCGCTGCCCACACCAATCGAGGCCCTTTTGCGCGTGGTGCTCCTGTGATCGGCGGCGACGACCTGGCGCGGGTCACCGAGGCGGCAAGGACTGGCCCGAAAGCGGCGATTCTGCCGGTCATCGACGAAATCGCCCAATGTCTACTGGGCCATCGGCTGCTGACCGTGATGCGTCTGCACGCAGCGACCATGGAGCTCGAGCGCCTCTACAGCAGCCACGCCGACGCCTATCCCGTTGGAGGCAGGAAGTCGAAGCGCGGCTTGCCCTGGACGGAGCATGTGCTGGTACGGGGCGAAGTGTTCATCGGAAGCCACCCACACGACCTTGAATGGGCCTTCGATGACCATGCGAAACTGGCGGGTCTCGGGCTGGGCTCGGTGATTAATACGCCGATCCTGTTCGACCGACGCTGCCTGGGCGCCCTAAACCTTCTGCACGAGCCCGGCCGCTATCATCCTGGCGACGAGGCGGTCACCAAGCCGCTCGCCTATCTCCTGACCCCACTGCTGCTCGCCGCATGACCACGCTCGTTACCACCCTCCGCCGTCCGAGGCCCGACTCGTTCACCGCCGGCATTTCTGGCGGCTGTCGTGTCGGGGCGCTCCCGGTCCCCAGTCGCGGCGAGGCCGCACACATGCTCGGCGAGCCCTCGAAAATCGGAATCGGCCTGCTGTCCCTCCCGCACGGGGCGAGGCTGTCCCGTCTCGCGGTACCGGCGGGCGCGTGCCATTGGCGGCTGCACCTGGAGGTGCTGGTCTTGACCTTCGTACTCTTCCCCCTGCCGGTATTGGCCGTCGGGCGCCTGACCGCACCCGTTCTCAGCCCCAGGCTGCCGGCCGGTTTTCTGTTCCTGACCCTGCTCCCGTCGACCGTGCAGTCGTTGATCGCCTTCACAGCCGTCGGCCACGATAATGTATCGGCAGCAGTTCGCAGCGCCTCGCTTTCCAACGTCTTCGGGCTTTTCATGACGCTGGTCTTCCAGATCCAGCTCGCCGTCCGCGCCGTGCTGGCTCAGCGGCGCGCGGCTCGCGCGGCGACATTCCGAGGCGAGGTCGCACCATGAGTATCGATTCCTTGTCAGGACTGGGCACGGCCCACCGCCTGGCCTCGATGCGTCCGACCATCGCCGGGACGAGCCATGTCGTCTCAGCGGGCCACTATCTCGCGGCGCAGTCCGCGCTGCAGATCCTCGAAAGCGGCGGCAACGCGATCGACGCTGGCGTGGCCGCGGGCCTTGTGTTGGGCGTCGTGCAGAGCGAGCTTGTTAACGTCGCCGGCGTCGCGCCGATCATTCTCTACCTGGCCGAACGCGACGAGGTAATCACCATCAGCGGCCTGGGCTGCTGGCCTCGCGCCCTTGATCCAGATCTTTTCATGCGCGAGCACGGCGGCGCGATCCCGGAGGGGGTCCTGCGGACTGTCATTCCAGCCGCGCCGGACGCCTGGATCACGGCCCTGGCTCGCTACGGCACCATGAGCTTCTCAGAGGTGGCGCAAAGCGCCATCGGTTTCGCGCGTGATGGCTTCGTCATGTATCCGCTGATGGCGGAGCTGCTACACACCTACGCCGACAGCTATGCGAGATGGCCCAGCTCCGCGACGATCTATCTGCCGGGGGGACGTCCGCCCGAGGTCGGTGATCTGTTCGTCCAATCCGATCTTGGCCGCACTCTGCAGTACATGGCCGACTGCGAGACGGCGGCGCGAGGCCGGAGCCGTGTCGAAGGCCTCGAGGCCGCTCGGGACGCCTTCTATCGGGGCGACATCGCGCGAACGATCGTGGCTTTCCACGAGGAGAATGGCGGCTTGCTGTCGATGCGGGACCTGGCGGACTTCCAGGTCGGCATAGAGCCGGCGGTCAGCGCCAAGTTCCGCAGATCGACGATGTACGCCTGCGGCCCCTGGTGCCAAGGCCCGGCGCTGCTGCAGATGCTGACAATGCTGGCGGGCGTCGACCTGGCTAGTCTGGGCCACAACAGCAGCGCCTACGTTCACACCCTGGTCGAGACCATCAAGCTGGCCTTCGCCGACCGGCATCGCTACTTCGGCGACCCGCGCTTCACCGATGTTCCTTTAGGCTCGCTGCTCGACCCGGCATACGCCGCAGGCCGGCGGGGGCTCATTGACCCGCGCCGGGCCTGGCCCGACATGCCACCGCCTGGCGACCTGGGCGGCGATGCGAGGATCGACGGCGGGGTCCTCGCGGCCCCCAAGCTCGCCGCGCTCGACACCTCCTACGTCGCGGTTGTCGACCGTCGGGGCAACGTGTTCTCCGCCACTCCCAGCGACGTTTCCTACGACACACCGGTGGTCACCGGAACCGGGCTGTGCCCGTCTTCGAGGGGCAGCCAGTCGTGGGCCGACCCGCGACATCCTTCAGGCGTCGCGCCCGGCAAGCGGCCGCGCCTGACGCCCGCGCCTTTCCTTGCCCGAGCGGCGGATGGCGCCTTCACCGCCATGGGCACTCCGGGCGGCGATGTGCAACTCCAGGCCCTGCTCCAGGTCTGGCTGAACCTAGAAGTCTTCGGAATGCAGCCGCAAGCGGCGGTCGAGGCGGCTCGGTTCGCGAGCTACAGTTTCCCAGACTCGTTCGAACCGCACGCTGCGCATCCGGGCCGCCTCAACATTGAAGAACGCCTAGGCCCGCAACAGATTTCCGATCTCCGGATGCTGGGTCACGACGTTGCGGTCTGGCCGGACTGGGCGTGGCGCGCGGGTGCGGTATGCGTCGCCCGCCAACGGCCGGGGGGGACGCTCGAAGCCGCCGCGGATCCCCGTCGCCCGGCCTATGCGCTTGGCCGATAGGAAGGTCACGGATGCATCGCAATTTCCTCGGATTGCTTCTCGCCGTGGCCGACGAGGCCCTCGACGCGGCCCATGATCCTATTCAGCGAGAACGGATAGCTATTTGGCCGCAGTGAGGCGGTGTTGTTGACCGACCTCGGCGAAGGTCAGCTCGGCCGCGCCTCGCCCCCTTCACCACGCACGAGAACAAATGAGCGACGTCTGTACATGCCCAGCCTAGCCGGCGATGCTAGTGCCGTCTGCTTGCGAGATGGCACACCGACCCTGACGCGGCGCCCCTCGAAAGTGCTTCCCGCCGCGGACGACGCTGACGTCGCTGGCGATGCATTCAGCACCCTGGTTCTGCGCACCAAAGAGTTAGCCGATCAGCTTGGGATACGCCAGTCTTTGACTCGACTGACAAAAACAGCAGAGCGGATTAACGGTGTTATTGTCACGTCCGAGGAAGCAAAGAATAGGTACCTCGTTCAAGTCGCGGGCGGCGACGTTCAGCTAGCGCCCTCCCGATCCGTCGGATGCGTACCATGAGAGTGTACTGGTGTTTTGTCCTGAACGGTGACAATGGGAACCCGAAAAAGAAACTGTTGAGGCGGCTCTTTCCAAGCACGCGCGTTGGACCAGTTGTTATTGGCTTGTTCGCGAGAGTCGTCGTGATCACGAACTCTCTCTCCGGGCCATCCGCACCGAGCCGATGCACCTGGATCCCTTTTGCTTTGATTGCCATCTGACGCCGCCTCGTCCGATAAGCGGGTGCCAATCTGGAGAAGCCGTTCGATGCATTCGCCTTTGGTCGGGCCATCTCAGTCCGATACGAACGAAGCCCTCGCGGCCTTCACGGATCCGGATATGAACCGATGCACCTCTTGGACCCGGCGTGTCTCGTGCGTATCGGGATGAGACGTGATCCAGTAATTGCGCACGAACCGGACCTCGGGCAGCAAGCGCTTCAATTCCGGATACCGTTGCGCTGCATAGTCGTGGAGGATCCCAATGCCATGCCCGGCGCGAACCGCTTCGATCTGCGCGACCACGCTGCTGCATTCGTATCGACGTGACATGAGGCGACCCAGAACGGAAGCGTAGTCCAAGGCGCGGCTGTAAGTCATGTCCCCGACATGCGTCACGAACAAACGGCCGCCGAGTTCATCCTGGCTTATGATCGGGCCCTCGCGCCCAAGGTATTGCTCCGCCGCATAGACGCTGAGTGTGTAGTCGGTCAGCTTCGACAGGATTAATCGTCCCCGTTTGGGGCGATCCAACGTAATAACGATGTCGGCCTCTCGCCGCGACAGCGAAAATGTTCGTGGTAACGGCACCAATTGAACAACGAGCCTCGAATGTTTCGCGGCGAGCATGCCGAGCCGATCTGCAAGGAAATAGTTGCCAAGACCGTCGGGCGCACCGACGCGTACGGTACCTGCGAGTGCTTGGCTGGTAGCGCCGATTCTGGAGCCTACTCTGAGAAATTCGCTCTCCGCGCGCTCCGCTGCGGCGACCAACGCCTCGCCCGCCGGGGTCAGAATGCACCCGGACGTATGTCGTTCGAGCAGCTTGGCGTTCAAGCTTCGCTCAAGGGCACTAAGCTGCCGCGCTACCGTCGCATGATTCAATCGAAGACTCTTCGAGGCCTTCAGGATTTGCCCCGCTCGCGCGACCTCAAGAAATATGCGAACCCGTTCCCAGTCCATCGACTACAGTTTCTGCACAACGAAGCCGCACATTCACTTGTTGATGCACGATTGTATGCGCTGCATACCAACGGTGATCAAGCTCTGTTTGCAGGGAAATGCTCAATGTCGACAAAGATTCCGAATTTCATCAATGGCGAGCTGGTGCCAAGCCGCGGCACCCGTACCGTGGCCATATACAATCCCGCGACGGGCGAACAGTCGGGGACGCTTGGATTGGCTTCGGTCCAAGACGTCCGTGCGGCGGCGACGGCGGCACGAAAGGCGTTTCCGGCCTGGGCGAGCACCCCTCCGTTGCGTCGCGCCCGAATCCTCAATCGCTTCTTGCGAATTCTAGAGGATCGGATCGACGAACTCGCCCAAGTAATTACTGGCGAGCACGGCAAGGTGCTGTCGGACGCAAAGGGGGAGATTCAGCGCGGCATGGAAGTCGTGGAGTTTGCCACCGGCGCACCTCATCTTCTCAAGGGAGAGGTGACAGAGAACGTCGGAAGTCGCGTCGACAGTTACTCTCTACGTCAACCGCTCGGCGTTGTTGCCGGGATTACACCATTCAATTTTCCGGCGATGGTACCGATGTGGATGTTTCCGGTCGCCCTCGCGTGCGGCAACACTTTCATTCTCAAGCCGTCCGAACGCGATCCGTCCGCCTCGCTCATATTGGCGAAGTGGCTGAAGGAGGCCGGATTGCCCGATGGCGTCTTCAACGTCGTTCATGGAGACAAGGAAGCGGTCGACGCCATCTTGTCCGACGCCAACATAGTGGCCGTGAGCTTTGTCGGGTCCACTCCGATTGCCCGCTACATCCACGAAATGGCCACTCGAAACGGAAAGCGCTGTCAGGCGCTTGGCGGCGCCAAGAACCACATGATCATCATGCCGGACGCCGACATGGATCAGGCGGTTGACGCGCTGATGGGCGCAGCCTACGGCGCCGCGGGCGAGCGTTGCATGGCGATTTCGGTCGCGGTCCCGATCGGAGACGCGACAGCCGACCGGCTGATCGAAAAACTTGCGCCCAAGGTTCGCGCTCTGAAGATCGGCCCGGGAACCGATCCCGATGCCGAGATGGGGCCGCTTGTGACCAAGCAGCATCTCGACAAGGTTCGTGGCTATATCGACATCGGTGTAGACGAGGGAGCAAACCTGATTGTCGATGGGCGGGACTTCCGGCGCCAGGGTTGCGAGAAGGGATATTTCATCGGGGGGACGCTGTTCGATTACGTCACGACCGATATGAACATCTACAAGGAGGAGATCTTCGGACCGGTGCTCGCCGTCGCACGCGCCAAATCATACGATGAGGCCGCCGAGATGATCAACGCGCACGAGTTCGGCAACGGCACCGCCATCTTCACGAGGGACGGAGATGTCGCGCGCGAATTTGCGCATCAAATTCAAGTCGGGATGATTGGCATCAACGTACCGGTCCCGGTTCCGATGGCATTCCACTCATTCGGCGGGTGGAAGGCGTCCCTGTTTGGTGATCACAACATGCATGGACCCGAAGGGATACGGTTCTACACTAAATTGAAGACGATCACGACACGGTGGCCTACTGGCATTCGCTCTGGAGCTGAGTTCGTCATGCCGACGATGAGTTGACGGCGAAGTGCACGGATCATCGATCTTCGCTAACGGGCTCAGCGGGTCGCGACTTCGTGATTCAATGTCCGAGCGTTGGAGCCGCGATGGTCGGTGTCGGGAACACCTCAGCATATCGATAAATTCGTGCACTAGGCGTTCCGATGTCTGAATCGCCGGCGCGGCCTACGGCAGTCCGCTTCTCGTTCTTCCCCGGGCGTCCTTGCAAAGAAAATGCACAGTTCATGGCGCGGCAGGCGCAGGTAACGACGGCCACCTTAGCGGTGAGATCGAACGGGCCATTTTTATTGTTGTCACCTTCCCTGATTCCGCCTGCTCCGCCATTGCCAGAAGCGCAAGCGACGAGGCAATCCAGACTGTCTCGTGGAAAAGATACTGGATTGCTTCGCTTCGCTCGCGACCCGGGCTCATCGCTTCCGCCTTCGCTCTTTGAGCTTCGGCGGACAGGTTGCGATGCCCCGGGATGACGACCAGTGTCAGATCAACCCACCCGCGTTCCCGACGCGGCGCTGGTGGTAATCGGTGTCGCCGAACGAGTTCTCGATCATGGTCAGGCGCTTGAAATAGTGGCCGATCTTCGCCTCCATGGTCATGCCGATGCCGCCGTGGAGCTGGATGGCCTGCTGTCCGACGAACTTCAGCGACTTGCCGATCTGCACCTTGGCCGCCGCAACGGCGTTGCTGCGCTCCTTGGCGTCCTCGAAATCAGCAGCCATGGTCGCGAACATCGACATCGATCGCGCCTGCTCGGTGGCGACAAACATGTCGGAGGCGCGGTGCTGCAGCGACTGGAACGAGCCGATCGGCACGCCGAACTGCTTGCGGGTCTTGATGTACTCGACCGTGGTCTTAAGCGACTCGTCCATCAGGCCGACCGCTTCGGCGCAAAGCGCGATGCGAGCTTCGTCGACCACACGCTCGATCAGCGCGAGCGAGTCGTCGGGATTGCCGAGCGCCGCATCGGCACCGACCTCGACGCCGGTGAAGGTGATGTCGGCGGCGTGCAGGCCGTCCTGGGTCGGGTACGACTTCTTGACGACGCCCTTGGCGTCGGCCGGCACCAGGAACACGCCGATGCCGCTCTTGTCGCGGCGCTCGCCCCTGGTGCGCGCGGTGACGATGAGGGTATCTGCATTCTCGCCGTTGAGCACGACGAACTTCTCGCCGTCGATGACCCAACCGTCGCCCTTCTTCTTCGCCGTCGTGGTGACGTCGAAGAGATCGTAGCGCGAGTTCTTCTCGAGCTGGGCAAAGGCGAGCGTCTTGCTGCCGTCTACGATGCCGGGCACATGCGCGGCCTTCTGCGCATCGCTGCCCGCATGGCGCAGGAAGCCGCCGCCGATCACGACGGTTGCGAGATAAGGCTCGAGCACCAGTGCCTTGCCGAGCGCTTCCATCACGATCATGGTCTCGACGCCGCCGCCGCCGAAGCCGCCATCGGCCTCCGCGAAGGGCAGACCGAGCAGGCCCTGCTCGGCGAGCTTGCCCCAGACCGCTTTGCTCCAGCCGCCCTTCTCCTTCATGTACTTCTTGCGGCTCTCGAAATCGTAGGAATCGGTCAGCAGGCCGTAGATGCTTTCCTTGAGAAGCCGTTGCTCCTCGGTCAAATCAAAATCCATGCTGCTCTCCAAATGGGCGGGAATTGCCCTGCCGTCGGCTCACCCTTAGACGTCAACCCGGGAAAGCGGGGAACCAATAAACGCGGCCGCCTGCCATGCTCGCGACCGCCGCGGCCTGTTGGATCCCGCCCCACCGCGCAATTGCGTAATTCGCGGGTCAAAGTCCTAGCACCGCTTTGGCAATGATGTTTCGCTGAATCTCGTCGGAGCCGCCGTAGATCGAGACCTTGCGGTTGTTGAAGTAGCTCGGCGCGATCTGGGCGGTCCAGTCCATGGCTTCGTTCGAGCCATCATGGCCGTGCACATCGTAGGGCGCGGCGAGCGGGCCGATGACCTCCATCAAGAGCTCGGTGGTGGTCTGCTGGATCTGGGAGCCCTTGATCTTCAGCACTGAGGATGCCGGGTTGGGCTTTCCCTTGCCGTGCTTGCCTTCGTCGGCGACGACGCGGAGCTGGGTCAGCTCGAGCGCCTTCAGCTCGATCTCGCAGGCGGCCAATTTTTCGCGGAACGCGGCATCCTGGATGAGCGGCTTGCCGCCGGACTCGATCTTTGAGGCCAAATCGCGGATGCGGCGCAGCCGCTCCTTGGAGAGGCCGACGCGAGCCAAGCCGGTCCGCTCATGGCCGAGCAGGAATTTTGCGTAATCCCAGCCCTTATTCTCCTCACCGATCAGGTTCTCGTAGGGGACCTCGACGTCGTCGAAGAACACTTCGTTGACCTCGGCGCCGCCATCGATGGTCTGGATCGGACGCACCGTGACGCCCTTCGCCTTCATCGAGAACACGATGAAGGAGATGCCCATCTGCTTCTTGGCGGAAGGATCGGTGCGGCAGAGGCAGAAGATCATGTCGGCGTGCTGGGCGAGCGTGGTCCAGGTCTTCTGGCCGTTGATGATCCACTTGTCGCCGCTGCGCTCGGCCTTGGTCTTCAGCGAGGCGAGGTCAGAGCCGGAGCCGGGTTCGGAGAAGCCCTGGCACCACCAATCGTCGACATTGGCGATGCGTGGCAGGTACTTCTTCTGCTGCTCCTCGTTCCCGAAGGTGTAGATGACGGGACCGACCATGCTGACGCCAAAGGCGAGCGGTGGCTGTGCCGGATAGGACTGTAGCTCCTCGGTGAAGATGTAGTGCTGCACGCTTGTCCAGCCGGTGCCGCCATATTCCTTGGGCCAGTGGCTGACGCCCCACCCCTTCTTGTTGAGGATGCGCCACCACGTCACCGTCTCGTTTTTGGAGAGGTGGCGGCCCTCGACCAGCTTGCGCCTTGTATCCGGCGGCACGTTGTCGCGGAAGAATGTCCGCACTTCCTCGCGAAACGCCTGCTCTTCCTTCGTGAATGCGAGATCCATCGTGTCCTCCTGTAAGGGGCGCCCCGAAGGTCGGGACCCATAACCGCCGGCCTTCGTTGTTACGAAAGCCACTCCCGTCAAAATCCGGCCGCGGAGCATGGGTCCCGGCCGCGCGTGCGCAATTGCGCAACTAGGTTACGGCAAGACCTCGAACAAACCCGCCGCGCCCATGCCGCCACCGACGCACATGGTGACGACCGCGTATTTGGCTTTGCGGCGACGGCCCTCAATCAAGGCGTGGCCGGCCAGGCGCGCGCCGGACATGCCGTAGGGATGGCCGATCGAGATCGCGCCGCCGTCGACGTTGATTCTTTCGGGATCGATGCCGAGCTTGTCCCGGCAATACAGCACCTGCACAGCGAAGGCTTCGTTCAGCTCCCACAGGCCGATGTCGTCGACGCTCAGGCCATGACGTTTGAGCAGGCGCGGCACGGCGAAGGCCGGGCCGATGCCCATCTCATCCGGCTCGCAGCCGGTGGTGATGAAACCGCGGAAGATGCCGAGCGGCTTGAGGCCACGTTTGGCCGCTTCCTTGTCGCTCATGATCACGGAAGCGCTGGCGCCGTCCGAGAGCTGGCTGGCATTGCCGGCGGTGATGGTGAAACCTTCGCCGCGCACGGGCTTGAGTCCGGACAGTCCTTCGGCCGTGGTTTCGGGGCGCGGGCCCTCGTCCCGCGACAACGTCACCTCCTTAAAGCAAACCGCGCCGGTCGCCTTATCCGTGACTGCCATCTGGGTCGTGATCGGCGCGATCTCCTCCCTGAACTTGCCGCCCTGCTGGGCGGCCGCGGTGCGACGCTGGCTCTCCAGCGAATATTCGTCCTGCTTCTGGCGCGAGATGCCGTAGCGTTTGGCCACCACCTCGGCCGTGTCGATCATGGGCATATAGGCATCGCCCTTGATCTTGAGCAGCGCCGGATCTCGCACGTGGAACGAGTTCATCTTGTCGTTCTGCACGAGGCTGATCGACTCGCCACCGCCGCCGACGGCGATCTCGACTCCGTCAAAGATCACCGAACGAGCGGCGAGCGCGATGGCTTGAAGCCCCGAGGCGCATTGCCGGTCGACCGTGCTGCCGGCAACGGTGACGGGCAGGCCGGCGCGCAGCAGCGCCTTGCGCGCGATGTTGCTGCCGGTTGAACCCTGCTGAAGCGCCACTCCCATCACGACGTCCTCGATCTCCTTCGGATCGACCTTGGCTCGGGCGACGGCCTCGGCGATCGCGTGGCCGAGCAGGGTCGCGCCCTCGGTGGCGTTGAGCGCACCGCGATAGGCCTTTCCAATCGGGGTACGGGCGGTGGAAACGATGACAGCGTCGGTCAAGAACGATCTCCTGATGCGAGTTGGTTGGATTGTGACGATTTCTGCTGCCGCGCTGGCCATGGCCGCGAGTTTGGTGCAGTTGATCGGGCGGTCGCGAAGCTCGAGCGCGTGCGCGAGCCGTAGTCAGCGGCTGCCTTCGACAATTGGCCAGAGAGGGTGCCATGGACGATGTTGTCGCCCCAACGCGCCCTCGAAACAAACTGTTCGCCGGGATGGGGCATGTTCCGCAATACATCACTCATCATTCCGGCGTGCGACCACAGGCTCCGCGCAAAACGCGCCCGATGAGAAGCTCCGTCGCGAGCTCTAACGCGCAATGCGAATCAGAAAGTCCACCGAGCAGCGTACTCGAAGGCGAGATGATTTCCCCGTCAGGCCTTTCGGGCCACCCACGTCGCGTAATCGCGAAACGTGGAACAACGAAAGGATTGGCAGCCGTCATCACGCCGCCTTGGACGCCGCCGCCAGCGACCAAAACGTCTTGCCTTCGGCCGCGAGCTTCTTCAGCAGCGGCGCGGGCTCGAGGCTCGGATCGTTGGTCTCCTTGGCGTAGAAGGAGAGCCGATCGGCGATGTGCTTGAGGCCGACGGTGTCGGCCCAGAACATCGGGCCGCCGCGGTAGATCGGCCAGCCATAGCCATAGAGCCAGACCACGTCGATATCGGACGGTCGCGCGGCGATGCCTTCTTCCAGGATTTTCGCGCCCTCGTTGATCATCGGGTACATCATGCGCTCGAGGATCTCGTCGTCGCTGACCACGCGCTTCTTGCGGCCGAAATGAAGCAGCGTCTCGTCGATCAGCTTCTCGACTTCGGGATCGGGCAGCGCCGAACGGGAGCCGGCTTCGTATTTGTAATAGCCCTTGCCGGTCTTCTGGCCGAAGCGACCGGCTTCGCACAGCGCATCCGCGATCTCCGACTTGATGCCGCGGTCCTTGCGCGAGCGCCAGCCGATGTCGAGGCCGGCGAGGTCACTCATCGCGAACGGCCCCATCGGCATGCCGAACTTCGTCACGACGGCGTCGACCTGCTGCGGCAGCGCGCCTTCGAACAGCAGTTTCTCCGACTGCTTGCCGCGCTGGGCCAGCATGCGGTTGCCGACAAAGCCGTCGCAGACACCGACCACGGCCGGCACCTTTGCGATTTTGCGTGCGATGTTGACAGCAGTCACCAGCGCATCCGGCGCGGTCTTGTCGGCGCGCACGATCTCGCACAATTTCATGACGTTGGCGGGCGAGAAGAAGTGCATGCCGAGCACGTCCTGCGGGCGCTTGGTCGACTTCGCGATCTCGTCGATGTTCAGGTACGAGGTGTTGGAGGCGAGCACGGCGCCCGGCTTGACGTACTGGTCGAGCTTGCCGAACACTTCCTTCTTCACCGCCATGGTCTCGAACACGGCCTCGATCACCAGGTCAGCATCACCGACGTTCTCGATGCCCACGACGCCGTTGATCAGCGCCATGCGCTTGGCGGGCGCATCCGCCGGGATGCCGCCGCGCGCCGCGGTCGCTTCCCAGTTCTTCTGCATGATGCCCATGCCGCGCTTGAGCTGCTCCTCGCCGGTCTCGATCAGGGTGACGGGAACGCCGGCATTGGCAAAGGACATCGCGATGCCGCCGCCCATCGTGCCGGCGCCGAGGATGGCGACGCGGTTCACGGGCCGCGGCTTGGTCCCTTCAGGAACGCCGGCGATCTTGCTGGCCTCGCGCTCGGCAAAGAAGGCATAACGCTGCGCCTTGGACTGATCGCTGGCGACGAGCTTCAGGAAGCCCTCGCGCTCCTTCCTGAGGCCCTCGTCGAACGGCAGGTCGATGGCGTAGCCGACCGCGTCGGCCGCTGCGAACGGCGCTTCCAGGCCGCGCGATTTCTTGGTCATGGCGGCGACCGCATTGGTGAAGATCGAGCGGTCGGCCTTGGCCGCCGCGATCTTGGAGTCGTCGTCACGCAGGCGGCGCAGCGGACGCTTTTCAGCCAGCAGCTTTCGTACGAAGGCTTCGGCTCCGGCAGCCGGGCCCTCGACGATCTCCTCGATCAGACCGTTCTTCAGCGCTTCCGCAGCGCCGATCGGATCACCGCCGACGATCATCTTGACCGCGAGTTCCGGTCCGACTGCGCGCGGCAGGCGCTGGGTGCCGCCGGCGCCCGGCAGCAGGCCGAGCTTCACCTCGGGCAGGCCGAGCTTGGCTTCCTTCACCGCAACGCGGAAATGACAGGCGAGTGCGACCTCGAGGCCGCCGCCGAGCGCGGTGCCGTGGATCGCGGCCACGACCGGCTTCGGTGAATTCTCGATCTCGGAAAGCACGTCGTTGAGGGCGGGCGGCTTCGGCGGCTTGCCGAATTCGGTGATGTCGGCGCCCGCGATGAAGGTGCGGCCGGCGCAGGTCAACACGATGCCCTTGATAGCGGGATCGGCGACCGCCGCCTTGATGCACTCCAGAATTCCGCCACGAACCGCGGCGCTCAGCGCGTTGACCGGAGGGCTGTCGACCGTGACGATCCCGACTTCGTCATGACGCTCAAGCTTGACCACTTCGCTCACAGTGGGCTCCTCAGTGAAACAATAAAATCGGGTGGGTAGCGGACCAGTTCAGCTAGCAAGGCTCAAACGCTCGGTGCGATGCCTCGAACCAGCCTGCTGATGATGATTGCCAGACATACGCTCTGCCGTCGGTGTGACTCGCAAGGGACGATTTCCGGGAGACTGATTTATTGCCGAACTGGTTGCGTTGCCCTGTTGGGTACCCGGGCCGCACTAGTTCGGGTCCGAGCAGCATCAGGTTGCACCGCCACCGGATTATTTGCTGCAAATCCCGCCTGCTGCGCCGGAAACACTCGGCATGCTTGATCATGCGGAGGCGGTAAAAGTGTCTAAACATGCCCAGCTACCATGTCCTTGGGACAACCGTCTTTATTGGAACCCATCCGAACAGGTTCAGTTGGGAGGCAGTAGAGTAACAGGATGTCCATATCGATTAATGCAATGGCCCGGAGATTTATGCTGAATTTCTGCGCAACCTCCCCTTTTTCGGCCCGAGTTGATCATGAGCCGTCGGGCTGCTCGATTCCGACCAATCACGACGCATTTTGCGCTGTTTGCGAGTGCCGATTGCCTAGCACCGTTGTGGCACGAGCCAAAAACCAGACCCCCCTCCGTAGTCAAAGGTCGCACGACAGCGATTTCGCCGAGCTCGGGCGGAGCGAGCGTTAACCCAACCGCGCAACCGTTGGACTTGAGGTCCGGACGCACAACAGCCAGTGCAACCGCTAGCTGATCCGCTCGACCGGGCAGCGACTTCGTAAGCATCCGGCGAAGACCGCGCGCGGGTCATTTTCGGCTCAGGCGGCTTGATCAACGTTCCGGATAGCAGAGCGCCAATTCCATGGCAGCAGTTCGTCGAGCCTTTGGACGGGATGCTCTGCGATGCGCGCCAGAACGTCGGCGAGCCAGGCTTGCGGATCGACATCGTTCATCTTGGCGGTGACGATTAGGCTGTACATCACCGCCGCCCGCTCGCCGCCGCGATCCGAGCCGCAGAACAACCACGACTTGCGACCTAAAGCGATGCCGCGCACGCCACGCTCCGCCGCATTGTTGGACATGCAGATGCGGCCGTCGTCGAGGAAGCGTGTGAACGCGGTCCAGCGCTTGAGCATGTAGTCCATTGCTTTGGCGATGTCGTTGCGACGTGAGAGCTTGGCGCGTTGCTCGCGCATCCAGGCTTCTAAATCGGCGATCAGCGGCGCGCTCAGTTCCTGGCGGACGACCCGGCGCCGTTCGGGCGTCTCGCCGTTGATGCCTCGCTCGATCTCGAACAGGGCGTCTATCCGGCGGACTGTTTCCAGCGCCAGCGGCGAGATCACTGCCGGCTTCTTGCCCTGAGCCTTGCGACGCGCATTCTCGGCCAGATCAGCCATCACGAAGAACGGCCGCCGGGCATGGACCCAGCACGCGGCTTCCAGGATCGGACCTGCGTTGCGGCCCGGTTCGTAAAGCCTGCCATAGCCCCCATAGGCATCGGCCTGGAAGATTCCGCTGTAGTTGGCCAAGTGAGCCTGGGGATGCTCGCCGGCCCGATCGCGCGAGTAATAGAACACCGCCCCCGGCGGGGCCGGCCCTCCAAAGGGCTTGTCGTCGCGCACATAGACCCAGATCCGGCCGGTGTCGGTCTTGCCTTTGGCCAGGACCGGGACCGTGGTGTCGTCCCCGTGCAATCGCTCGGCGCTCAGCACATAGGCCTCGAGGCGCTTGAACAAGGGTGCCAGCGCCGCGGTGCAGCCGCCGACCTGGTCGGCCAGGGTCGACAGACTGATCGGCACACCCTCCTTGGCATAGCGCTCCGCTTGCCGGTTCAGCGGCTGATGTTGACCAAACTTCTCGAACAGCACCATCGCCAGCAGGCTTGGCCCCGCCCAGCCGCGGGCAAGCACATGGAACGGCGCCGGAGCCTGGCTGATCTTCTCGCAATCACGGCAAGTAAACTTCTCGCGGACGTGCTGGATCACTTTCCAGGATTTCGGGATCACCTCCAGCGTCTCGGTGATGTCCTCGCCGAGCTTGGACAGCCGCGCGCCGCCACAGCAGGCGCACGCCACAGGTCCCGGCACTATCACCCGCTCGCGAGGCAGATGCTCCGGGAACGGCTGGCGTGACGGCCGCTTGCGCGTGAACGACGCCACCTTCGTGGTTTTGGCCGCGGCCATTTCGGCGGTGAGTTCGTCCTCCGTCGCCGAACTCTCCAGCTCCTCCAACGTCAGTTCAAGCTGATCCAATAGCCGCGCGGTACGCTCCGAGCGCGGACCATGGCGGTCGCGGTTAAGTTTCTCGATTTGCAGCTTCAGATGGGCGATCAACGCCTGGTCGTCGGACTGCCGGGCACGGGCGGCCGCAGCCTCCGCCCGTGCAACGATCAATGCCGCTTGCAGCGTTTCGACGTCGTCTGGCAGCGATTCAAGGTCGTCACCCATGGCCCCGATGGAATCACAAAAGAGGCGATTTGAGGCCTCTTTTCTTCCGCACCTCAGAACTTTTTGAGCCTATCCTGCGCTCTGTGGCCGCCACGTGTGCTGCGGATTGCGCCAGTCGATCGCCTCCAGCAGATAACTCATCTGCGCCGCGCTCAGCCCCACCACACCGCCAACCGTCGCCGGCCAGACAAAACGGCCACGGTCCAACCGCTTCGCGTAGAGCGACAGTCCAACTCCATCGTGCCACAAGGCCTTGATCAGCGAACCGCCGCGTCCGCGGAACACGAAGACATCTCCGGCGAACGGATCACGACCAAGGCTTTCCTGCACCAATAATGACAAACCCTGCATGCCCTTGCGCATGTCGGTGTGGCCGGTCGCAATCCAGATCCGGGCGTTCGAAGAGATCGGTATCATCGAAGCTCCAGAACCTGCAGCACCCGCGCCAGCGCCGCCGCATCGACGCTGGCGTCGACAATCACTCGACGATCCCTGCCGACTACGATCACCATCTGCCCACTCGGCGGTGTGGCAGCAACCGCCGGCTCGACCTCAGCGGCCAGGATGACCCGCGCAAAGCCAGATTGTTCGCTTTGAGGGCTGATCGGCTCGGGCCCGAACGCGCGACGCCATGTCATCAGCAACGAACGTGATATGCCATGGCGCCGTGCCGTCGACGATATAGCACGCGGCTCTTCAAAGCTCTCGCTCACGATCCGCAGCTTCTCGTCATCCGACCAGCGCCGACGACGACCAGTCTCGACCACCTCAAGCCGTTCAAGCTGAGTACTGCGCTTATGGCTGTCCATAAGGACTGTTACGCACCAATTGGACTAACCCAACAAGGCGGCCCTCACCGGAGGGAAACGCGACTTCGAGGTATTCGAGAATTAGACCCGTAAAGCACTTGAGGAACGGAATGGCCTGTGCTTCCTCACCGTTCTCGCTCGCGCGCCGCTTTTCGTGGACCGGTACAAACGGTTACCAGAGACAACAGTAGTCCCACGCTCGCCATTGCGGACGTGACCACCGAGGGACAGCTAGCGCCTAGTGGAAGGTAAGCCAGCTCTGGACTGTGAAGGCGCGTTCGATGGCAGCCTCCCGAGGATCAGAATATTGATGCCGCTGTATTGACGGTCGGCGCGGCGCTTTTCGGCATGGCCAACGACCCTGTCGCAGCCGGGGTACCCCAGGGCTGTACCCACGGCACTCAGCCGGCCTCAAGTTCGCCTAAACTCTTCTTGCTGATTTCGTCATAAAGGCTTGTCCGGTCCTCACCCGTGCGCCCGAAGATAGTATCTGGACATCGCTCATCTCCGCGACGGGCACCGCGAGCCTCTCTCGCAGTCTGTACCCCGTCGCGGCAAAACCCGACCAGCACTCCTAGTCTCAGCTTCTTCAGGCGGAATCGAGGTGGCGTGATTTGCGAGGCGCCGCACGCACACAAATGACGGAATGCGAAATCTGCAACGCGCTCCGCCTTCCGCTCCATTGTTCAGGACTTGTTAGTTTAGAGCCGCAGGCCCAAGTAGGCGTGCGCCAAGGGCGCGTCTTCTCAAGGCAAAATGGCACCCGGAGAGCGGGGCACACTGGTCGAATGCAGCGACGAGACGGGCTGGCCCTGCTTCGGCCGAAAGCTGACCCGAACCTTTTCGATTAAATGGCCTACGACTAGAAAGATTCGGAGAGCATGCCGGCTAGACCTCGAAATAAACGAAGCCTTGCCATCGCGCGGCAGCATTGTGAAAGATACCCCCCTCAGAAAAACAACACCGGCCGGAGTTTATAGCTTCGGCCGGTGTTTTAGCGCTTTACTTACCGAGCTTACCGAGTTCGGCCGTCAATTCCGGAACCGCCTGGTAGAGGTCGGCCACCAGGCCGTAATCGGCGACCTGGAAGATCGGCGCGTCCTCGTCCTTGTTGATCGCGACGATCACCTTGGAGTCCTTCATGCCGGCCAGATGCTGGATCGCGCCGGAAATGCCGACCGCGACATAGAGCTCGGGGGCCACGACCTTGCCGGTCTGGCCGACCTGCCAGTCGTTCGGCGCATAGCCCGCATCCACCGCCGCACGCGAAGCGCCCACACCGGCGCCGAGCTTGTCGGCGAGCGGCTCGATGTACTTTGCGAAGTTCTCGCGGCTCTGCATGGCGCGGCCACCGGAAACGATGATCTTGGCCGAGGTCAGCTCGGGACGATCGCTCTTTGCGACCTCCTCGCCGACAAAGGACGACAGGCCCGGATCGGCCGCCGCCGCGACGCTCTCGACCGACGCGCTGCCGCCTTCACCCGCTGCGGCGAAGGTGGAGGTGCGCACAGTGATGACCTTCTTGGCGTCCTTCGACTTCACCGTCTGGATGGCGTTGCCGGCGTAGATCGGGCGCTCATAGGTGTCGGGGGCGACCACCTTGGTGATCTCCGAGACCTGCATGACGTCGAGCAGGGCCGCGACGCGCGGCATCACATTCTTGAAGCGCGAGGTCGCGGGCGCGACGATGGCGTCATAGGACGGCGCCAGCGAGACGATCAGCGCGGCCAGTGGCTCGGCCAGATCGTGCGCGTAAAGCGCGCCGTCGGCGAGCAGCACCTTCTTCACACCGGCAAGCTTTGCGGCGGCGTCCGCCGCGGCCTTGGCGTTCTCGCCGGCCACCAGAACCTCGACGTCCGCGCCAAGCGCGGCCGCCGCGGTCAGGGCCTTGTTGGTCGCATCCTTGAGCGACGCATTGTCGTGTTCGGCAATCAGAAGCGTCGTCATCAGAGCACCCCGGCTTCGTTCTTGAGTTTCGACACCAGCTCGGCGACGTCCTTGACCTTGACGCCCGCCTTGCGGCCCGCCGGCTCGGTCGTCTTGAGAACCTCGAGGCGCGCGGTGAGATCGACGCCATAATCGGCGGCAGTCTTGTCCGCAATCGGCTTCTTTTTGGCCTTCATGATGTTCGGCAGAGAGGCGTAGCGCGGCTCGTTGAGACGGAGATCGGTGGTGACGATCGCCGGTCCCTTCAGCTTCACGGTCTGCAAGCCGCCGTCGACTTCGCGGGTGACCTTGAAGTCGCTGCCTTCGACCTCGAGCTTCGAGGCGAAGGTCGCCTGCGACCAGCCGAGCAGCGCGGCCAGCATCTGGCCGGTCTGATTGCTGTCGTCGTCGATCGCCTGCTTGCCGAGAATGATGAGGCCTGGCTGCTCTTCGTCCGCAATCTTCTTCAGGATCTTGGCGACCGCGAGCGGCTCGACCGCACCCTCGGCCTTCACCAGGATGCCGCGATCGGCGCCCATGGCGAGACCGGTGCGGATCGTTTCCGACGCCTGCGCCGGTCCGATCGAGACCACCACGACTTCGGTCGCCTTGCCGGCTTCCTTCAGGCGCAGCGCTTCTTCGACCGCAATTTCGTCGAACGGGTTCATCGACATTTTGACGTTGGCGAGTTCAACACCCGATCCATCGCTCTTGACGCGGACCTTGACGTTGTAATCGACCACCCGCTTTACCGGCACCAAGACCTTCATCGATCCTCTTTCACTCAATCTGGGAGGGAGTTATCACGAATTGATTGAGTCCATCCGCGTGGATCGCGACCAAAGCGCAGATTTTGTGCGCTACAGGTCATTCGGACGCAGTAAAGGGGCGGTACTCTAACTCGTCTTCCGCGTGAGGTACACGATTGGTCCAAATAGTTGCGGCTGGCGACCGATCAGCGACAGCAAATGGAAGCAAGTCGAACAATAGATCTTGCCACGGCCGAGACAGGACGGGTCGATCGCACTCTCGCGTGGAAGGAAAAGGCCCCTAAAGACCGTCCATCATGCGCCGCAAACATCCCAGCTGGTCATGACGTTAACACACTCCAGCCGCCCCCTTTGAGGCGGGCCAAAGCGCAGCCTTCGGTTTCTACGCGCTTCGAGCCGCGGACTGTCAAACCAGACCAACGCCACGTTGCAGCAACGCGTTCACAGCGAACGCCGTCTGTTAGGCGATCAGCCGTGCCGCCCTTAAGCGGCCATTGCGCCAGAACCAGTCCCGTCCTTTCACGCTTAGTCAAATTGCAGGATGTTCGAAGCGTCATTCGGGCAAGCGACCAGCTCGGCCGGGAAATAGTCCCTATGATGGCGTAGGTTAGGGCTGTGCACGATGCAGCTACGGACACAACGCACTATGGCAGCAGAGGCGGCCAAGGCGGATTCTGCAACAATCAACATCGCTGCACGAACTGCAAAGACGCCTACTTTTTTCTACTGCGACTGCGCGGACGCCCAAACCGCTGCACCAAAGCTTAATGCGACTGCCATAAGCACCGCTGGCGCCGCCGCGACCGCAGCCACTCAACTCAGGCGGTCAACACGACTTGCGTATTCTCGTCGCGCAGCGGCGGGGTGCGATATTAGGTGATCGGTGTCTCGGAGAAGGTCAGCGCGTTGCGGATCAAGGTCAGCTGGGACGAACTTGTCCTTCACACGTTCACCCGCATGCCGCGCTTGGCGACGTGCGGATCGACGAACACCTGGTAAAAGTTGGTCTACCGGACCACAAGGGACACCGCCTTCTCCAGCTTGCGGAGCCAATGCGCCACCGTGGTTTTTTGATGGAGGACCAGCAAAGATCGCCATGATTTCCTTGCCGTTGGTGACGCGATCGTTGTTCTTGAGGAGTTTCGGTTGGTAGCGAGTTCAGGTGCCTCGAGAGCGGCGCATGCCCGGGCAAACTGGGTCATTGCCGACCATCAGCATCATCTCATCGTCCGCGCAGCGAAACACACCGACTGCCAACGCACCATTGCCCCAAGTCCGCCGGCTGGGCGGGCTATCACGAATAATTTGGAGATCGTGGTTGAGCGAGGTCATCGCGGCGTCGAGCAGGGAGACATCGATGTGCTGCCCTGCCCCGCCATTGACCTCTCGGTAATAGAGGGCCGACAGGAAGGCCGATCGAGACGTTCATGCGGGTCATGTAGTCGACGATCGAAGGACCGACTTCATCGGCGCCGGACACGGCCCACCGTCCATGTGGCCGGTGACACTCATCACCCCATAGCCTGGAAGACCCCGTCATAACCGGCGCGCGGCGCATAGGGCCCGGCCTGGCCTGTGACCGACCACTAGATGATGCCGGGATTGATCTTCTTGAGGCCCCCACTCGTAGTCGAGCCGAAACGCTTGAGATCCCCAACCTCGTAGTTCTCCATGAATACCTCTACGTCTTCGGTATTCCTCCGGGGTGGGCCGCCTTGTTGAGTTGCAGGTATCCGACGAGGATCTAACTTTAAGGCTAGCCTTAAGGTCGGTAGATGCGGGTAGAGGTCCTGGGCGGGGTAGAGCGTCGTCGTCGCTGGTCTCGCGACGATAAGATGCGGATCATCGAAGAGACGCTGGCGCCCGGCGCGGTTGTGACGGAGATCGCGCGGCGGCACGGCATTTCGACGAGTTTGGTGTTCACGTGGCGGCGGCGGGCGCGCCTGGCGAGTGTCGTTTCGGCGGGACCGAAGCTTGTCCCTGTTCAGCTCACCCCGGGTGCGACCGAAAGCGTTCCATCGATTGAAGCCCCAGCGGTGATTTCGCCCCGGAGGCGCCGGGGCCTGATCGAGATCGAACTCGGTGGCGGCAAGCGTGTCAGCGTTGACGAGAACGTCGATGCTGACGCGTTGGGGCGGGTCCTTGATGTTCTGAGCCGGCGATGATCCCGATACCGGGTGGCGTCAGAGTCTGGATCGCAACCGGCCACACCGACATGCGTCGCGGCATGCAGGGTCTGGCTTTGCAGGTTCAGGAGAGCCTGAAGCGGGATCCCCACGCCGGAGATCTCTGTATCTTCCGAGGCCGGCGTGGCGATTTGGCAAAGATCCTCTGGCATGACGGGATCGGGCTGTCGCTCTATGCGAAACGCTTGGATCGCGGAAAGTTCATCTGGCCTTCGGCGTCAGGTGACGCGGTGTCGATCTCGGCGGCGCAGATGGCGTAGGGCGCAATCCACAACTGACGTGGCGGCCGACAAGGGCGGGATGAGCGAAGAAAAATGTGGAAACCCGCGTATTTTGGGGTGCCGCAAATCACTAAAACTATGATTCACTTCGTCTCATGGATGCTCATCGCGCCGCTCTTGCCGAAGAAAACGCCGCGCTGAAAGCGGAGCTGGCGGTAGCGCGGGCAAAGGCGTCGGAGGACGCCGCGCTGATTGTGCAGCAGACCTTGCGGATAGCGAAGCTCGAGCGCCAGGTTTACGGCCAGAAATCGGAGCGCTCGGCGCGGTTGATCGACCAGCTGGCGCTTACCTTCGAAGAATTGGAAGCTAACGCGACGGAAGACGAATTGGCGGCGGAGCAGGCAGTCGCCAAAACGACTACGGTTGACGGATTTACGCGCAAGCGCGCTGAGCGCAACACGTTCCCAGACCACCTTCCGCGCGAGCGGGTGGTGATCGATCCGCCGACGGCGTGCGAATGCTGCGGCGGCAATCGCTTGCGCAAGCTCGGCGAAGATGTGACCCGAACGCTGGAATCGGTGCCGCGTCAGTGGAAGGTAATCGAGACGGTGCGCGAGAAGTTCTCTTGCCGCGACTGCGAGAAGATCAGCCAGGCACCGGCGCCATTCCATGTGATCCCGCGAGGGTGGGCGGGGCCGAGCCTGCTGGCCATGCTGCTCTATGAGAAGTTCGGCCAGCATCAGCCTCTGAACCGGCAAACCGAGCGTTACGCGTTGGAAGGCGTGCCGATCAGTCTGTCGACCGCAGCCGACGCCGTCGGAGCGTGCTGCACGGTATTGGAGCCGCTGTTGCGTCTGTTGGAAGCCCACGTCATGGCATCCGAACGCCTCCACGGCGACGACACCACCGTGCCCGTGCTGGCCTTGGGCAAGTGCGATGTCGCTCGATGCTGGGTCTATGTAAAGGACGACCGCCCCTTCGGCGGCTCAGATCCGCCGGCGGCAATGTTCTATTACTCGCGCGATCGAAGGGGCGAGCATCCGCAGGCGCATCTGGCCAACTATAGCGGTATCCTGCAGGCCGACGCCTTCGGCGGATACACCAAACTCTACGAGCCCCCGCGAAGTCCTGGGCCTATCAGGGAGGCGGCCTGTTGAGTGCATGCCCGGCGCCCGTTCTTCGCCATGGCGGATCTTGAGGAAAACGCGCGACGTAAGGCTGCTGGCAAGAAGGAGATCGCCCTCTCGCCGATTGCGATCGAGATCGTGCGTCGCATCGACGCCCTCTTCGCAATCGAGCGCACGATCAATGGCCAAGGCGCCGACCACCGAGAGGCTGTCCGCCAGGCGCAGAGCGCTCCGTTGGTTGCCGATCTGGAAGCCTATATGCGTGAGCAGTGCGCCAAGCTCTCCCGCGGTCACGATCTGGCCAAGGCCATGAACTACATGTTCAAGCGCTGGGGCTCCTTCACACGCTTCCTCGACGATGGCCGCGTCTGTCTCTCGAACAACGCCGCCGAAAGAGCGCTGCGCGGCATCGCATTGGGCAGAAAGTCTTGGTTATTCTGCGGGTCCGACCGCGGAGGGCGTCGTGCCGCCGCCATGTATAGCCTCATCGTCTCTGCGAAGATGAACGACGTCGATCCTCAGGTCTGGCTTGCCGATGTACTCGCTCGCATCGCCATCCACCCCGCCCACAGGCTCGATGAGCTGCTGCCCTGGAACTGGAAGATTGCGCAACAGCAAGGCCTCGCGGCGCAGGCGGCTTGATGGGGCCCGTCAACAAAGTCAGCCACGTGTTTACCCTCGGCCATGTCGCCGAGATGCTTGGAGAAGACGAGGAATGGCTGTTCGAGGTCGCCGAAGAAATGGACCCCGAGGATGGCCAGCTATGGGTCGTGGGCGTCGGTGAAGATGGGGTGATGGCGTTCACCGATGAGGGGATCGAGAACCTCAAAGAGCTGATCGCAATCCACAAAGAGGACCCTAGCATCATCGAAAAACGCCGCCAAGTGCTCGCTGCGACGATGAAGCCGAAAACCGAGGAGTCCGACGAGCTCTAACGGTTAACTGGAAAGATCAGCGCGCTGCGGCCTACCGCGTAGGGTTACCGTCTTCGGTAAGCTGAGAGATGATCTCCCGCCCACCGGGCTTGGCGATGTTGACGGTAACCGAGTTCTTATTGCGGTTTGCGCAGAGATAGAATGTTGTTGTTCTCCTTGACCCCGGGGATCGGGTCGGTGAGGAAGTCCGAAGGCGCGCGCGTCGTCGCGTGCCGGGCCGCTCGTTTTAATCACCTCCGCGCCGATATCGCCAGCATCGGCGCCGACAAGGGCGCAGGCGAGGACACGCGTGAGGTCAAGGATAAATTGATGCCAGAAAGCGGCAGGAGTAATAGGAAGGTTTTCTCCTTAATGACTCTTCTGAGGCGGAACACGTCCGTTCGCGCCTCAAGCACCGTTCGTATACTCGCGACGCCATTGTGTTCGAATTCGATGGCCCGCATCGCCCGAAGCAGAGAATGCCCTGTTCCTGGTCAGTAGTGCTTCCACGGAAATGATCGAGCCGACTCATGCGACTCTTACGATTCGCCCTCGCGCTTCCTTGCATGATTCCGCAAGACTACGAGCGCGTCCACTGCGACCCCGCTTTTGGCAGTGAGTAAAAATGGATTGACGTCGATCGAGGCGATGCGACCATCAGCATCGGCGATCAAATTGGAAAGTCCAACTAACGCACTGATCACAGAGCCTTTGTTCAGGGCCGGCCGGCCGCGGTAGCCCTTTATCTTCACGCCGGCCTTGGTGCGACGGATCAACTTTGCGGCCTCGGTGGCATCGATCGGCGCGCCGGCGAGCGCTACGTCTTTCATCAACTCGATATCGACGCCCCCCGTACCGAATAGCACCACCGGTCCCATCTCGGCATCAAGCGAGGCGCCTATCACGAGCTCGAGATCGGCCTTGACCTGCTGCGTGATCAAAATGCCTTCGAGGTGCGGCTTCCCCTTCAATTTCTTGACACGAGCGGCGATGTCGTTGAATGCCTTTTTTACCTCGGCTGTGCTATTGAGATTGAGCACCACGCCGCCGATATCCGATTTGTGCAAAATGTCCGCGCTGACTACTTTTGCCACGACGGGAAAGCCGACCTTCTTGGCGACGCTTGCAGCCTCGTCGGCCGTCCGCGCTATTGCCTCCTTCGAGATCGGGATGCCATAAGCTTTGAGCAGCTTTTTGGAGGCGATCTCGTCGAGCGCGGCGCCGCTGGCACCATTCAAGGTCTTTTCCAGGACCGCCCGGGCCTGGGGGTTGGAAGAGGAAATAATATCCGGCACGTCCTTTTCGAGTGCGGCATAATCGATCAGCGCCTTGATTGCGCCGACCGCGCGGTCCATACCTTGCATAACAGCGATGTTAGGCAATGTCTTGCGCAAGGCAGTTGTATGTTCGGTGAAGCCCATGGACACCGGGCTGATATAGATTACGGGCTTCGTCGCGCTGCTCGCCATGCCGTTGACGATGCGCAAATTGCGCTCGCGCAATTCATGCGGCATCTTCGGCAAGTCGGCGTCAATGATGACGATGTCGATGTCCGAGTCTTCGATCATGATTTCGATCGATTTGATGTAAACTGATGGATCGACAACTGCTGCAAATCCCGCGTCCAGCGGATTGCCGATAATCGAGCCCGGCCCGAGCATCGTTGCGAGCTTCTCGCTGGCATTCTTGCTGAGTGGAGGAAAATTGAGCCCCACCGAATGGAATGCGTCAATCAAGAGCCCACGCTTTCCGCCGGACAGCGTCACCGCAGCGAGGCGGTTGCCTTTAGGCGGTTGCGCATGAACGAAACATTCGGTGGTTTCCACGAGTTCGTCGAGTCCACGTACTCGGATCACTCCCTCGCGCGTCGATATTGCATCGAAGGACTCGATGGAGCCCGCCAGCGACCCGGTGTGCGCCATGGCGGCGGCGCGTCCGCCTTCGGAACTCCCGAGTTTCAACGCAATAACAGGTTTGCCAGCAGCACGCGCTGCTTTGCAGGCATTCCGAAAGGTCTGAGCGTTTCGCACGCCCTCGAGGTAAACGACGATGACTCGGATGGAAGGATCGGCGGCGAAATATGTCATCAGATCCGGGGTCTCTAGCCCGGCCTCGTTGCCTGTGGTGACCATATAGCCGACGCCGACGCCGCGATCCTCCAACGCCTGGCGAATCATCATCACGATGGCTCCGGATTGGCCCGCGATTGCGACCGGCCCCTGCTCCATGGTGACGATCCGATCGTCGAGATTAGTGAAGAGCTTTTCGCCCGCACTCAGATTGCCGAGGCAATTTGGGCCTGTTATTGCAATTCCTGTCTCACGCACCGCGACGTTGAGTTCGGCGGCGAGCCGCTGACTCTCCTCGTCCTGCAGCTCGCTGAAGCCCGAAGTGACGATCGTTGCCGACCGAGCGCCCGCCGCGGCAGCATCCCGCACGACTTGAACCACGAAACGTGCCGGCACCAGCACAAGCACATGGTCCGGCTTTTCCGGAAGGGAAACGAAATCCTCGTAACAAGTCACTCCCCAGACCACGTCTCTCCGTGCATTTACAGGGTAGAGCCCGCCTCGATACTTGTACTTGATGAGATTGTTCCAAATGCGCTCGGCATAATTTCCCGGCTTGTCGGTGGCGCCGACCAGTACAATATTGCGCGGGTGCAGCATCGCATGAATGCCGCTAATGATATGACTCGCATCGCGCGCGGGTGCCCAATTATCGGATGAAACGGCAGTAGTCGATACGTGTGCTTCCATAATTCCAGTTCTTCCCTCTAGCTCTTCCACCGAGACTCTGTGCTTCATGGTCTCAGCTTTGCGCCTATCGCTTGCAGGGACCTCAAGACACCGCTCGGCGCTCTAAGGTGGTCGCGGGCCGACGGCTGAAGTGAGCTAAATGAGGGCACACCGATAGTACCACACAATCCTCGGCAAGGGTGCCTGCGTCGACCATAAATGCACTGCGATACACCAGTGTCCAATGCTAGAGCCCTCTTTGAACCGTGAACGCCGAGGCGCAGCGATCAACATGCCAAACAAGAGCAGCAAAATTCCAGGTAAACGCAAATCGACGCTGCATCAGGATCGAACGAAGGATCAATGCAAACAGCACGACAATCAGAACTCCGAGCAGCCGAATGGGTAAGCGTCTAGGCAAGAGACAATGGACGCCTAGTGTCGCGACCGAGTCTTGGCCTACCTTCAGGCAATCACCTCTTGTTTGTATACTAGCCGGCTCAGCGGCCGCGTTTCTTCGATGTAGGCCATCACACAGCCGAAATTCACCGCGCGATTAGACGAAAGCGACGATTTCTCGTTCGACAGGTCTCCAGACCGAGCACGGGTATGAGCGCAAGTGAGGCGGTTTGCTGAGAGATGGACAGACTGTCCCCATGCAGCGGCCGCACTACAACTCGGCTGCGGCCGAATAACCCCCGCCCGGTCAGTTTGTGCGGGGCCGCAAGTCTGCCACTTTCCGTTCTTCCGCGGCCATAACCAGAACAGGTTGCGCCTTCGTCGACTTCGTCGAACAGGTCGGCAGATCGGTGCGATGAAGGAAGGATCATCGAACTTGAGTGAGAGATAGTCAGGGCCTTCCCTCCGAGTGCTTCGACCAGACAGCCTCGATCTCGTCCGGCCGATATAGAGACGGCGGCTTGGACCGTTTTGGCTGGAGAGTTGGCCTTTGCCGAAGATACGAAAAGCCTGCCAACCCCAGAGTGATGATCTCGCCCTCGAAATCGTTGCTGGCCTTCTTACGATGTTAGCCACGTCATTTCTCCTGGCGTGCTTCAAGCCCGCGACCATCGCGGCGTCGGTTGTATGGCGATCTCCACTCGCGGTTTAGTCTGCGCATCGTAGATCCTGTCTGAAGGAGGAAAACACTTCTTCAGCTCGCTCCGCACCGACACTTATGGCCAACTCCACTTTCGAGCGGACGATAAGCTCAAATTTAAACGCCCGAAACCGGTAGTTCGCGGCGAGTTGCAGCTATGTGACAGGTCCGAAGCCACGAGACGCCGCAGGGCATTAACGTTTCACTCCCGCCAGCGGATTTGTTAACTCGTGCTCAACTCGAAAGTCCCGATAGCGCTCCAGATGCATCCTTAGCACCGAGCGGGTCCGCCAGGGATCGTCAAGAAACGCCTTGCGTTCTTCGAGCCAGAATGCATCCGACATCATGCGCGGCCTGAGCGCGTCAAAGACTGCCTCGGTTTCTTCCCGTAGGATGTGCCAAAAGCATGTGCCTGACGGTTTATAAATTTCGTTGAGGCACAGTGCGACCTCATGAAGGTGGCAGACGAAGCACGCGTCGATGACGAATGAGCGCACGATACTGATATCGTCGTCAAAGGCCGTTGGTAAGATCCCCGTCCTAGTGAAGGGCTTGAGATCGTACCCTCGCTCCTTGAGCAGGGGAACAAAGCTGCGGGCGTCGCCGAAATCACGGAGTAGCAGTTTTTTAGGCCGGCCGATTTGGTCGAATAGAATTGTACTGTTCTGCTGATGCGCCTCAACAGCTAGTCCGTAAAGCAGATACATGGTGAGTATCGGCCCGATCACTGTCCTCACATAGGCACGGAAGAACGAAGACACGAAGGCTTCGTTTTCACCGCTGCCTCTCGCAATCAATTCGCAAATGAGCGGGCGACCGTCGATCGGGCTCGCCGTAAGGAGCGCTGCCACAGTGACCGGTAATAGTCCATCATTTCGCGTCAATGCACCGGAGTTGCGGTAGACAACTGAAAGAAAGCGGCCCGGATGCTCGTCGCCTGTTACGGGGTGGCAAAGGATTGCCCCCAGTTCTTCTGTGAAGATCTCGAACCCGTCCGAGAGGCACCGCTCATTTGATAGAATTTCAGAAATCAAAGTGCTGAGACGCGGTCCCATGTAAATTGACTTGGCCTGCAGAATGCGCTGCTCGCTGGTCATCCAAATCGCCACCGGCAATTTGATAAACGGTCTCGGCTCCTGAGTGTCCGGCAGCATTGTGCGGAACGACATTGACGGCAGCGTTACGATCTCCGGGCCGTTCGGGTCGAAAACTCCGGAACTTATCTCGGAGGCGAATTCACGTCGCAGACAATTGTCTAGGTGCCAGATATGGACAGGCAGGGGCAGCCAGTCCTCAGCGGACTTTCCACGTTTGCTCAAGCTTTCGGCCCATTCGCACGAGAGCTCCGGGAAGTTTTGCGAGAACCATTCTGAATAGCTGCCGACATGCGGCATCTTCTCCACATAGCACCATTCTTTGCGTAACGCGGCTATTCGGACGCGCACGCGAGCACCGAACTCAGGCGACAAGGCAGCGACGTCCTGGGGCGGCAGGCCGGATTTGGCCTTCCATGTCGGGTAGAAGGGGTGACCCTCCAGCGCTCCCCACTGATCGAGAGCAATTGCGCTCAGGTGCGGCGGCAGATTCTGGAGATACTCTAGGAAATCCCGGGCTCCTGCTTCGGCTATTTTAGCTCGAAGCTCTGCGCTCCAGTGTTCCCGGTAACTACGTGCGAGGGCGTCGTTACGCATGCTGTCCTCGACGTCACGGATTAGACGCTGAACGTCGTCCGTTGCGGGCGTGATTGCCAAAGCGGGCGCGATCTGTTCGATGAGATCGGAAGGATTGTCGATCCGGTAGCGAGCGCCGGTCTCGTCTATTACTTCGATTGAACCTCGATTTTGAAACGTTCCGGCAGGCGCACGGTGCAAATCCGTAAAATGCAGGACTTCGCGTGATCGCCAAAGGGGGAGCCATGCTTCGTTGCTTTCCCGAGCCCACATTAATGCATCGGGGTCAAGAAGACGCTCGGCGAATAGACAGCGGACCAGCCGGCGGATGGCATTGCGCGATGCGCCCAACCAAAGCTGCGAGGTGCGCGCCTTAAACCCCGCGTCTGCCGAAGAAGCCGTCCTCTCCTCCATCACACTTCCTCCAGCAAAATGGCAATCAAACAGGCCGACGCGCTCTCCGTGAAGAACGCGGCGCGGTAGCTGAGCGGCTCACTAGGTTTTTGCGGGAATGGCCTCTTCGAGTTTCGCGGCCAGTTACATGAGCTGCGACTTGAGAGGTCAATGCCTCGGGCTGACATCAGCCCCAGAATTCGAAACACCTTCAACCTGATGCGACAGAGCAGGACAACGAGCGCCAAGCCCATTGACGGGGCGGAGAGTAGCATGAGAACAGATGATTTAATGTCCAGTCTGCGCTTGTGCCTCTGGGAGCACCTCTGCAAGGGCGTGCCGATGCCGTACGGCATAGACGAACGACCTGCCGTGTCATCATTCGACAAAGGCAGGGGTGACACAGCTTGAATCGGAACCGCCCCCAACGTTTTGGTCTTTGTGATCAATTTGGATATTCCTCCGTCAGTAGCGATGACAAGCCCGCAATCTCTCAGCAATCGGTGTGCCACGACAGCGTGCGCGATCTCGCTTAACGAGAGAGGCAAAGAGGGGGACATTTTGCCTTTCCGCCAGCCGCTGGAATGATTGCGCGGCGGAATGTCGAGTCTCGACCGTATAGGTCTGGAAGCGGACATAGTTCGCTCTGCAAATGCCCTGCCGAGCGTGGCACCGCCAGTGCATGATGTGAACGCCCACTATTCTTGTCACGCGCTACCCGGTCGTGCGGCATCGCGCGCGACTCAAGAACGGGGTGTATTCGATCCTGCACGCGCAACTGGTTCCGAAGTGCCCGCACGCCGATCTGTTCGACCCTCGCGGCCGGGTGTGGGTGGCCGCTCAACAGCTTCCAGACGATGAGCGCTCGACGATCGATCGGCACGTCCGCGAGCTTGGGCGGCTGGCGGAAGACCTCGCCCTGCTCGACCGCGAGATCGCGCATCGACAATTCCGCGGTCAACCGAATTGATAACGGTGACCGGCGCGAATCTGTCGATCGCCGCCGGCATCGTGGCGGCGATCGGCGACCTCAGCCGGTTCAATAGCCCGCCGAAACTGGTGAGCTATTTCAGGCTTAGTCCGCTTTGCCGCTTGGCCAAATGGGCGTGGTAGGCCGAAGGGACGCTCGGGAGACTTGCAGATCGGCTCGCCCCATGCACCCCACGATGATCGCCGATGAAGGCGATCATCGGCTTGGACCTGCGGTTGAGCTCCGCCATCGCAAAACAGCGCTCGCTGTGCGCAGAATTTGTTTGGCCTGCCGAAGCTCGCGCTTCTCCCCTTTCCAGCCCTTCAGCGTTCTCGGGCCTGTCGGTCGGGACGGCGGCCCGCTACCCGCTATCGACCTCGGTCCTTATTGGCCCAGTCGTCGAGCCTCTGCGGCGTGCAGCCGATCTGACCGCAATCGGCGTCACTGCCGCCCTGCGCGAAAGGGTGTTCCCTGGCGTGATCCAGACTAGGAACCGCTCGGGTCCGCATTGTCGCCTCGTTCTCATGGCTCCCTCCTCTCAAGATTTTGAGCCTCTGGCACCCCAGTGGCGGTTCAAAATCTAGTTGTTAGACCAACATTCCGAGGAGATCGAAAACAGATGCGGCAGCACGAATCGCTCTATTCGACTTAGATAGTCGCCCTGACCCGTTTCTAGCAAGTAACTGTATCCAGCGATAAGTCTGGGAGGCTCACAGCATCGACACGAGAAGCTCTCAGCGAGAGAGTATTCGGAGCAGTTGTAGTCGATCGTTACTTCGTCCCTGTCGCAACCAATCTCCTCGATTGCAATCAGGACAATGCCACCACCTTCCACCTGAAGGCGGGCATTTGGGCGGCAGCTGTGATTGATGAAGTCTATGTATTCACTACAAAGGTGTCTATTGCGATCGATTTGTATCGTTCTCTTGGTTGCCTTCGGATAGACTACGCCTTCAAGCTTTTCTATGACATTTCCCCTCGTTATGGTTTTTCTCGAAAACAGGCCGAACCCATTTATCTTAGATCGTCCGACGTAGATGCGATCTGGCGGCTTACAAACGTTATTAGTTTGGCTCATGATGTCACGTCTCCGATCTGACTCAACTTTTGCTTCTATCCCGTTTAGCTGTCGAAAAAGGTAGCTGTGCTGCCTTGGTCATGATCATGCGATCTAACGCTCTGCCTTTGGGCTGGCAACCTGCGAATGATGGTAGTCTCCGCTCGTTGAGCAGCAACTCTGGCTTCCAATTGCAGATCGCCGCTTCGGAGATCCCATGCTTTCGAGCCAGCTCAGCCGTCCGTCAACCATCCCTTAAAGCGCGTGCTGCGGCTACCTACTTCTGTTGGTGATCGGCGAAGCGCCATTTGATGGGATTCGGTTGAATGGTCGGTTCAAGCTCATCGGCCTAGCCCTGCCGCCTTGAGGACCCACCACAGATCATGCGAACTCGACGGTCCCACGCGCCTCGGGGAGCGTCTTTTTGGATGGCGATGGCGTCCTTACGCGCGCCCTCCACCGGAATTCGGTACCGTCGACCCACGTTCGGTGAAGGACGACAGCCATCGTTCTGCCCTGCGCGACCTTCCCACAGTGCTTCCCGCCGGTGAGCAACACGCACCGCCGAAGCCTTCATCGGAGACCAGTAGGCGCCCACGGAGTTGGGAATGCAGGAATCGCCAAGGATCGACCACGGTGGAGCGGAAGGTCACCCAAAGGCCGGACCGATCCCGGCATCGGTCATCAGGAGCCAGCAGCCGGGTCGCTGCGCACAGCCTTTCAGAACCGGACCATCGAGTCGGGCGACTCTCGCATCAGCGCTTCGCGTCGGCAAGCAGCGGATACCTAATCGCCTCCAGCATGGCATCATCGCGACCAACTCACGAACTCCCGTCGCGAACAGAGTCGGCAAGACGATTCCGATTTTGAGACCGAGCGGACGCAGAAGTACTCGGCGGACCTGCTCTGCGGGAGCGATGGGGGCGGATGAGATGCTTGCGAGCAGCTGGTAACGTCCGCGGCCTTTAGCCGCCGATGCCTCTTGAGAGGAACGGGTTTGAACCATCCCGATCTCACCATCCGTGCGATCTCAGGGCGTCGTTGCGATCGGCCTTCAGAGGTATGGCTGAAAGTGCCGCCTCAGCCTAGAGGTCTTCCAAACTGACGGTCTGCGGCCCAAGAGATTTGCGGCTAGCCGTGCTGAGGTCGGTCCTGCCTCCAGCCCCACGCGCACAACTCGACCAGCCCATGGTTCGAGGTACTGCACAATCGGTGGCGCGGCCGCCGACGTCGTTCCCTCCATGATAATGTTTCCGGTCTCGTCCACCGCACATATCGAGCGGAATTCAGCGAAACATGGAGCCCGACGTAAGGTCATGACTTTTCCTCCTTGGATGGATTCCCTCCATGATCGTCAGTTCGAACACCAGTCTCACCGGTGAAACGATTTCGCTTGATGCCCTGACCCTCGTTCTGGGCTAAAACGACTCCTCACTGGATTAGGCGCCGGGAGGCAAGCTCAACACTCAGTTGCGCTCGCGCCTGTCTCTGCGACCCTGACCAGCTCCGAGCGCTACGTCCTGCCGTTGGCGAGTTCAAGGGGAACTTTTGACAACAAGCAAGCAATTAAACGGGCTGAATGACACGATAGATGCTAGTAGACCGACGGGCGGGAAGTCAGACAACGCAAGGCCGAGTTCACCACTCCACTTCTTCATCGGCTTTCACAATGACCATTCGGCGCTCAGAATCACGACCTGAATTGGCCTGCTCTGATCCGTCGACTTGCGCTCTTGAGGGCGATCTGCGATTTTCGATTCAACTCTTTGAGCCAATGGGCGATGAACCAGACCAGGGCGGCCATGCTGGCCTTTGCTCGAGAATCAATCCCGTCCCGTACTGGACCAGGAAAGCCCACCCGAAGTGCAGCGTTGAGCACGCGTTTGCGGGCAATCAATTCGGCCGGAAAGTAATCCCCGATGGTCGCGTATCTGAGGACGATTGCTGATCCGACCACCGCCACAATGATCCATGACGGTAGCGACAGGAAAGGTGGATGCAGGATCAGCGCGAGTTCGGCTGCAATGAACACAGCAGCGATGATCGCGAGCAACGTTTCAATGTTCTTGCCATTGCGGCGCAGCGAATCGGCGACCGCGCCGAGCAGCAATACCCCGATGCTTAGGGCTATCGCCATGACGAACGTAGTGTGACAAGGCTGTTAGATCGAACCCTTCCACATCGCTCAGCCAAGACGCTGCCCACAAGGACTGCAGCGCCCATGCGGATCCAAGACATGTTGAAGAAGTCGGCGCAATTGTCCAGAGTCGCCCATCCGTCTAGACAGTCTTCCGACTGCTTATCCCTCAGGGGCTCTTCGTAGCCGCGTCTACCTCCGGAACTAAAAAATAAACCACAGGGCTGTGCTGGCACTGAATGGGGCAAGCACCTCAATAGACCGCGCCAGCCTATGCAGTTAAGCAATGCCTCGGCTGGTGCGGTTGCCGTCTCGACCCGCAGTGCCACCACATGATCATATAGCCGGCGACGAGCGCCACGCGCTCTCTCGGAAACCAGAGGACAATTGTTTTCAGGCCAGACATGAGGGAAGCCGCGGTGCCAAACGCTATCGTCGCGCGACCAAACAGAAGCGACAGGTCTCCAACCGGTTGGGTCGGGCGGTCGGCAGGCATAAAGGTAGTTCGCGAGCTGATCTGGGAGTCGGCCTCGCAACCGCGTCCATGAGCCAGTGCGAGCAGATCGACCATGATCCTGCAGGCTTTCAAGTCCGGCAACCGTTCGCGCAAGCAACCGACAGTTCGGCGAGAGGCATCGCGCGGGAACGACCGACCACGGTAGACGAGATTAAGCTGTGCCATTGGCTTGCCCCGCAAGGAAAGGATCACGTGCCGCTAATCAACGACCTTGTCGTACTTGCCGTTGGGATACGACCGCCCACCGCAGGGTGACGAGCGAGGGCCCGACGAACACGTCGAGACCATCGTCGGAAAGGCGTACCCGCAGTTGGTGCCCGATCAAACGCGACGGCACGGTATAGAACATCTTGCGCAAGGTGGAAGCCGCCCCCTGGCGTCACGCAGACAATTACCTCCTCGTAGTCCGAGGTGCGGAGATCTGCCAGCGCCTGTAGGGTGGCGCGCTCGTGGTCGATGCGCTTGGTGTTCCGGGCACTGCGGCACTGCGGCGACTGATCTCGTCGATGAAGCCGCGATAGGCGGCGAGATCATCGAAGTCGGCAGTGCCGCGCAACAGCAGCGCATCGGCGATGCGTCCGCTTGAGATAGCCATGCGTGCTCTTGATCGCCCCGTTCTCGTGGTCGATGCCGCGATTGTTGCGGGAAGGCCGCATACCGTCGTGAACGCAGAGGTCCTCGTGCCCCCGGGTCAGATCGTCCCTCGCATTGCGGCCGAGATCGCAGAAGGCGGCCGACAGGCTGTCCGATCCTCCCGCGCCCGAGCGACCAAATGGCATTTCTGCAGCCCTTCGGCCAATGCGACGAAGCTCTCGCCACGCACTTCCAACCTAGTTGCCACCCCGCTGCAAAAGCAACCGGCGACATCGTCCAAAGGTTGCATCCCGCCTCGTAGTGAGGCGCGTATCTGTCTTCCAGGCGTTGGGCCGGCGTGGGACGTTGATCAGTCCGCAGCGCCGAGCTGCGTCATCCGGGGATATTTCCGTCGCTCGCGTTAAGCCGCGCTCGCGGCACCTTCAGCTCCGCCGGCCCGAAGGTCCCGTTTCGCATTCCAACTGTCATCTCGGTGGCCTGCAATACTGCTTTTACTTCGTCGCGAGTGACGCTCAAGGGCGCTGCTCTAGATACATGCCTCTTGCACCTCAGGCTCGTCCTCTTCTTGGAGTTAAGGAGCTTACGGCTATGTAGGCCTAATGGCCTCGGCTCCGACGATATCAGTAGTCAGGTCAACCCGCGACCTCGGTCGTTCTTGACGGAAGGTCCCGGAGCGCTCGTCTGAGCTCAGAGAACTCGTGTAACAAGACAAACAGTGCAATTATTCCGGCGCCCAACTCAGCGATTGCCTGACTGGCCAGCAGTCCGTTGAAACCCGATACGACGGGAAATAACAGTATGGCCGGTATGAAGAGATAGCCTTGCCTCGCTAAGGAGACAACCGCACTGAGGCGTGCTCTCCCGAACGACTGAAGCATCGTCGTCACGAAACTCTGAACACCAAAAACTCCAAAAAACAGATGAAAGACAATGCAGGTCGATACGGCGATTTCTGTGACCTTATCGCTATCGCTGAACAGCCTGACCAAAGGCCGGGCAAAAACCACAACGGCCGCAGAATACGTAACGGAAAGAGCGACAGTCATCAAGAGCATGAACTTCGCAGTCTTCAGTATACGAGCAAAGTCGCGTGCGCCCCAACCGAAACCCAAGACAGCTTGAGCGCCTATACAGAAGCCGGTGATAGGCAGTGCGCCGATTGTCAAGATTCGCGCAGCTATTCCCACGGCCGCGATGGATTCGTCTCCGAACGGCGCGGCAGCTCCGTACAAGAGCATAACGGCAATCGCAGATAAAACACTGGTCATGGTCGCCGGGGCCCCTACCAACGCGAGCTGTTTGATGCGGGTTGCTCCCAAAGAGATGTGAGATATCCTGACGAGAACTATCCCGCCAAGCTTCGAAAAATAAGCGATATAGAGGCAAATAGCAGCGATCTGAGATACCAGCGTCGCGAGGGCTGCACCTCGCACGCCGAAGTCCATTGAAAATATGAAGATCGGATCAAGCACGGCATTCAGGACGAATGCGGTAATCATCGTCCACATGCTGAATCGTGTGTTGCCTTCGGCTCTGACGATGAAGCCGCTGACGATGTTTAGAAGCATCACGGTGTACCCGAACAAAAGCATCACCGCGTAGTCGAGCGCCACGGGCATGATGGTTGGAGTTGCCCCGAGCGTTGCGAAGATCCCTCGTAGGCTTGGAAGCAGAGCGGCCGTAACGACGAGACCGATTGGAGCGGCGAGCGCGAGAGCAGTACTTGCCCCTCGACTCGCCTCCAGGTACTCACTAGCGCCCAGATGACGAGATATGAACGACGCTGTCCCAACACCGATCCCCTCTCCGACCGCCGCTAGCAGGAGCACGATCGGCAAGGTCATGCTGACAGCTGCGATCGCCTGCACGCCAAGTGCGCCAACAAAGATCGCGTTAACGGCCTGCTGCAACGCCACGATCGATAAGCCAACGACAGCCGGAATGGCGAGCCGCAGGATAAGGCTCGAGAGATTGGGATCCGATAAATCGATCTTCTGCTTTTTCTTGGGCATCACATTGCGCTCGCTTCCGACGGCGAATTCCGTATCCGCGTCATTCTTATGAAAGTGCCGCACACCTCGGATTCTTTTTCGATCGCGTCGCGAACGAATCGAGGCATAATGCGTAACCCGGTGTGCACGTCATGGATTTTGTGCAGAAGCAGATCCGCGTGCACTAGCCGAACGTTGACGTCGTCCAGCATCACGGCGACGCCCTCCTTCGGCCCAAAGCGTCGTCGACGAATCCTGCGCCTTCGACGCCGGCCCAAGTTTGCCCCAGAAGGCTTGCATCCGGGCTTTCTCTCGCATTTTAGATTTTGCTTCAGCGATTCGCGCCGCATCCGCTGCTTTGGCTTCATCGCTGGTGCGCCAAGTGCCATTTACGATTTTTGGGAACACGTCATAAAGTTGCATCGGGTGACCGATAAAGGCGACGTGTCCTTCACGGTCGATCACGAATGAGTTGGGGATAGTGATAGAAAAACTGGGCGCCATCCAACACTTCTTCATTTTTACGGCGTAATCGAACGCGATCCGAAATTCAGCTTCCTTTCTCGGTCAATCACGCGTCCAAGTTTGTTTGCGCCTCCTCGGCCGTTGAGCCTCGCTCGGAAGCTGCAGCATGACCTCAACTGCGCTATGGTTGTATTTCTCTTGCAGCTGCGCGAGATGGGGGATCTCCGCCCCACATCTGCCGCACCAAGTCGCCCAATTTGACAACATACAGCGTACCCAGCTTAAAGTTGGTGAGGAGCTCGCCACGTACCCAGCTTTCCACTCTGATCGGAGGAGCTGGCGGCTCCATACGAAGGATCACGTTGTTCTCCCAAGCTATTCCCAAACCTTCGCGCGATTGTTTGTGCAAGCTCGTTTGTTCCAAAGAAACGCGACACGAGTTCAATGAACGAGAGAGCCCGTCTGCATGCACGCAGCCTGAGACAGCGTTGCTTTGTGACTAGCAACGACCGTGCCAGCAGTACCAACGCACATACCCGCCTGATTCGACCAAGATAGCCTCGGCGGTTCAACATGGCGGGCTCTTTGGAGCTAACCGTCTCGTTCGATGTCAGACATCGGACGCGCGTCGTGCGCTTCGGGCCCGCGGCGTTGTGCCCCGCCCTTCACGACGATGGTCGCTACCGCAACCGCCGGCGAGCGGAACTCGCTAATAGTTATTGGTATGAGCGTCGCTCGTTCCGCCGTCTGAGTGGGCCTCCTACTCGGTGTCCCTGCTTCCTAAACAAAGCGCAGCGATCCGACGGTTGCGGTTTGTTGAGCGTTAGGTTGCAAATCGCGACAACGTCGTTGCATCGGAGTCGCCCGATAGGCCCGTTTATTTCGTGACCGGCCTCCCATCGCGTAATGCGCCGCTCCAGCGCCTCGAGTTGAACGGAAGACCGCTCACAGATACCCAATGGTTCCGAAATACGTTCGGGGGTCAGGAAGCGCGACTGGCTGTTGATGATGGGGCTGCATATTGCACCGACGTGCAGGCCTATCTGCGCAAGATGCATGAGCACGGCGCGACTGTTACAGCGAGCATGCAACGCCTTCAACTACCAAGCCAGCGGAGCTGCAGCGACCTGCAAACCATTCCGCTGCGCGTCAAGCGTCAAGGTGGGTAGTTTATCTGGATGACACATCGTGGGACTTTGAGATCTCTTTAGCCATGGTGAAATGAGTTCACTATGACGAGAGCAGTCTGTAGTGCGCGCCTCAATCCGGCTCCAATTCTCAAAGACTCATCTGAACTGCTGATCTCGCGCTTTCAGTTCAAAGAAACAAACGATGGACGCAGCATCCCAAGTCCTTCTAGGCGTTATTTCCGGCGAACGACGGCGCGCCATCCTGATGCCGCTGATCGCGCCAGCCGCATTTGCGGTCTGCATCAGCTCGGCGTGCGCCAGGGCGGCCGCGTCTGTATTTAGAGGCGGAATGACATTGCGTTCATTGAGGTGGCACATGCCGCGAGCGCTCCCGTGTTGCGACTTTGAATTCCGTGCAGGTACTTTTTTGCCAGTCGGTGTCAGGCCGATGGTGTGGAGGCAGGACCGGTCAGTGTTGTGCAGGAAGCATGACTAACAATTGCGAAGGAGTGTCACCTGTGTCAACCATTGCTCACGCACCACCAGCATCCTGTCGGAAGCAACTCTACGAAGTTGGTGAGATTCCGCCGCTTGGGCACGTCCCCGACCGCATGTACGCGTGGGCTATACGTCGCGAGCGCCACGGGCCGCCGGAGGCTTCAATTCTGGTTGAGGTCGTGCCTACCTGGCCGATTGCCGACGACGAGGTACTCGTTTTCGTGGCGGCCGCCGGCGTCAACTATAACGGAATCTGGGCCGCGTTAGGCAGGCCAACCTCACCCTTCGACATGCACAAATTCCATTATCATATTGCCGGGTCGGACGCGGCCGGGGTTGTGTGGGCGGTAGGAGCAAAGGTGCGGCGCTGGAAGGTCGGTGACGAGATCATCGTTCACTGCAACCAGGACGACGGCGATGACGAGGATTGCAACGGGGGCGAACCGCTCCTCTCGCCGTCCCAGCGGATCTGGGGATATGAGACCCCGGACGGCTCGTTCGCACAGTTCTGCCGTGTGCAATCACGACAGTTGATGCCAAAACCAGAGCACCTGACCTGGGAAGAAGCAGCCTGTTACACACTAACCCTCGCAACTGCATACCGGATGCTGTTCGGGTACGTGCCCCACGTCCTCAAGGCAGGCGACGACGTGCTGGTGTGGGGCGCGTCGGGCGGACTCGGAGTGTTCGCGGTCCAACTCGCCGTCGCATCCGGTGCTAACGCGATTGGCATAATTTCCGAAGCCAGTAAAGCCGAATACGTTCTGGCACTGGGCGCCAAGGGTGTCATTAACCGCAAAGAATTCAACTGCTGGGGTACAATGCCCACGATAGATTCGCCACAATATAAAACCTGGATCCAAGAGGTTCGGCGGTTTGGTAGAGCAATCTGGGATATCTCGGGGAAGCGCGACGTCGACATCGTGTTCGAGCATCCAGGTGAGCAGACATTTCCAGTTTCAACCATTATCGCTAAGCGCGGTGGCATGGTTGTGTTCTGCGGCGGCACCACAGGGCTCAATATTACATTCGACGCGCGCTACGTCTGGATGCGCCAGAAACGAATCCAAGGATCGCATTTTGCCAATCTCAAACAGGCCAGTGCGGCGAACCGCCTTGTAGTCGATCGTCGCATCGAACCCTGCATGAGCGAGGTCTTCCCGTGGGAGGAGATCGCCCGAGCCCACACAAGGATGTGGAAGAACCAGCACAAGCCAGGAAATATGGCCGTCTTGATCAACGCGCCGCGGAACGGCCTACGAAATTTCAAGGATATCCGCAAGGCGGCCGGCGCTTGACCCGCAGCCGCGTTGGGTGACCCCGGGAACTCCAGGATCTTGAAGCCGAGCTTAGAACAGGAGATGCGCGATGACTCGCTTCGCTGGCAGCGCTCGGTCGAGGAATGGTAGTACTTGGGATGAGTGCGCTCTCTGTGCAACGAGATCGCCTCCTTCGCCAGCGAGGCTCACCGGGGACCGCAATGCCGAGCGCCAGTTGGCTCTCGCCCGGGCGGGTTGTACGTCTTGCTTTCGGCCGCCCCGCTATCGGTAGCTAGCCAGTGAGTGTCATTTCGATTTGCGTATCGAACCGTCACGCCTGACACTGGATTTCGATCGGCCGGTTGACTATCGGAAGGCGCACCGAGGCAGATACCGAGAAGGCCACGATTGCTACGACAGCCCTGACGTTGGTGCCCTTGGGTCGATAGGTGTGTTTTCCCGCACGCCCAAAATATCCTCCAGCATTTTGGCGCCGGCTAGTAGCTGGCCCTCAGCGCGAGGCGCGGCGACCATCTGCAACCCGACCGGCAGGCCAGAGCGGGTGAAGCCGCAGGGCAGAGATAGCGCTGGACAACACGCCAGTGTGATTGCAGAGGCGATCGCGACCCAATCCACATAGTGCTTGAACCTCTTGCCGTCGCATTCTGTGACATAACGGTCTTGCACCGCGAACGGCTCGACGATGGTAGCGGGTGACAAGAGCAACTCGTATTCCTTAAAAAACTCCACAGCACGCGCGGCCATCGCTACGCGCTGCGCCTCGGCCCGCTCGATCTGCTCGATCGTAAGATTCAGCCCTTGTTCCAAATAACGTCGGCTTTCAGGAGATCGCGATTACTGCGCAATAGAGCCGCTTTACTGACCGCGAAATCGAATGCGCGGAGCACGTGGAAGCACTCATGAGTTTCGCGAAAATCGGGATGAGCCTCTTCGACGATTGCGCCCACTTCTGCAAACCGGGCGGCCGCCATGCGCGTGATCGCCGCAACTTGCGGGTCCTCGGGCGTGATGCCGAAATCGGGGGAATAGGCAACTCGCTTTGGCTTTTTGCCAGAGCGCGCGGTCGAAAGGAAGGACTTAGTCAGCTTAGGGAGTGACAAGGGGTCGCCTGGATGCTCGCCGCTCATTGCATCCAACATCAGGGCAACATCTTCGACGTTGCGTGCCATCGGTCCCGGCATACCGAAATTGCGGTCGAGCTTGATTTTCGGTGTATGGGCCCACCCGCCCAATGCTGGGCCGCGGGCCTACCAGGCTGCAGAAGTTTGCTGGACTTCGTAACGCCCCCCACATCCGAGCCATGCGCAAGCCAGGCCATGCTTCTGGCAAGGGCGACCGCAGCTCCACCGGACGATCAGGCGGCAGAGCGCAACGGGTTCCAGCGGTTGAGCGTTGGTGTTGGCGCCCGGCCCGAACTCTGGCGTATTCGATGTAGCGTGGATGACTGCGCCATTCTTTTCGAGGCGCTCGACGACGATATCCGACCGAGCGGGAACGTTATTGCTGGCAGGCCGCCTCATCAGCGCCCGAGCGTTCTTGCGCGCGCGATCGCAAGTTCGGTTTGTTCCGCCGTCCATCGACTGATGGACGACCGGGTTGCGAGAGCGACGAAGGGCGCAGAAATACTGGCGAGCGGCTCGGCCAGCGGGGCATTCCCGGCTGGATACCGAAGCGGAGCCTCGCTCGCGCGTTCCGTTTGAACGCGTCCGGTCCTGAATGACAAAAGCCCTTTACCCGCAACGCCAGTACACTCGCCTTCAAAATTGCGCGAAAGCTGTGCCTACGACGACCCGCTCGATCAATCGTTCGCAAGCGGCGCTAGAATCGGCGGCCAGCTGGGCATCTTATGAAGCACCACATCCGCGAAGTACCGGCCGGGGCGCGCATACATTCGGTTAATTTTAAGGATTTGGCGCAGAACATCACTTCCAGTCCGACGCCGGCGAAATTTAGCTTACTTGGGATTGCGTTGGCGATCACTGGCAAATGTACGCCGGATCGCGAATTTAGGCGGCATTGTCTTCTACGTCTCTAATCGAATCGGGCATCGAGCCAGCCGGAATGCCCGCTAGGCAAATGCGTCTGAACATCGTGATCCAGACTATGCACAAACGCTGACCAGCTGCGAGATCCTGCCGGTCATGACTTCGAATTTTTCGCTAGTCGGACTCAGAATGCGAGGATTCCGCACCAACGCTCCGCTATGCAATCTTCTCGTCGAGAGCGATCGTAGCCGCTTCACACCTTAAGCAAGCATTGATGACGGTCGACGGCCGAAGGAGCATACTGCAGCCAACGTGGCGGTGACCGCCACCGCGCTCCTGGGCCGGATCGAGCCGCAACCGACTGGTATTGTCGGTTGCGGTCCCACTCGAGTCCGCAGGAAGAGCCGCAAGGGCATTGCGTGCTCTCGGGAATTTGTGTCAAGCACGGTATGCGCCCCTTCCCTCCCGGCCACATGCCAGACGAGGGCTAGTCGAAAAGCTTCTTGGTTAAGTCGTAAACTCAAACCGCTGTAGCGGCGCGCCGCACGGCGGCCCGTCGGTGGCAAACAGCGTAAGCCGCTGCAGATCCAAAATGACTGCCGCTAGAGTACTGTTTGGCCAAGACCCTTCAGCAGGATGACAGCAAATCGATGCCGGATAGGAAAAGTGGTCTTTTAGACCTGCCAAAATGTGATCGACATCGATGGCCCCGAGCTTTGAGCGGAGGTGGCGGGCGAACCTGCGGGATCGAAATGGGCTATCGGGTACAAAGCGCTCCCATTCTGAAGCGATGACTCCTCCAGGCTCGAAGTGATTTGCGTGAGTGACTATTCCATTCTTAGGATAAAGATACCGTTTGGCGTTAGGAGAGGTTTCAATGCTGATCACTTCACCCTCGGCGTGACCGATCAGATAATTCATAGAGATGTTACGGTCCGTGCTGATAATGACGCTTATGGCACGATCGAATGTTCGTGCTTCGAGAATGGAGCGGGATCTCCGCTTAAACGGTGCGGTCATCCGGCCCCTGCCATCAATGGCCGTGAGCATGCTATTGCAGACCAAACCAATACCTACTTCATTTAGACCGGCGGTAGGACCCACGCAGCCAGCTTCGAAAATTCCGAGCCAAGATACCGTCTTGCCTCTCGGAATCTTTCCGACAAACAAAGTGCCACAAACAGCCGCCTGCCCATCGATTGTTTGCGCCAGCATTGCCGCGCCGTGCGACGTCGCTTCGGGCATCAATCCAGCAGAGGTGCAGCCATCGAGAACTAAGTTTGACAGACTAATAGCTCGTCGAGCCATCAGTCGAAGCCAAATTTCATGCCGGATATTGAGCATCGTGACTGTTTCCACAGACCGATTGGCCGCTTCGGCGACGCCTCGCAGTTCGTCGACGTACTCCGGCGATAGCTTCTCCAGAAGGGAAAGCCAAGACTCGGCTTCGGATTGGACGGTCTTCTGATCGGTGCCGTATGCACAAAACCGCTTTAGATAGAATTCCGCATTTTCTGCGATTTCCGATCGCATTACCTCCCCATGTTGCCTTCCGCGCTCGCGAGGCGCTCCAGCGAATCTAATGAACTTCAAGCTCATGATTGAACTCCCAAGATTAGCGGATGTGAGGCCACCCGCTGCGATTGCTCCGCCGTGAGCGGCTTGTACGCGCACCTTACCGGCGACAATCCACTTAACTGACAAGTGCGCCTATCGTATCCTCTGGCTCAACTTCCAAGTGCACCGGAATCCTAGTGAAGATCGCTCATCGAGAGACTCACGGCGCCCGAATGTGCTTTCAAGAATCCGATTTCCGTCTATTACGCACGCGGTTATGTGGCCAGCCCATGCGTACGTAGGAGGCTGGACGAGCATGCGCGCAGCTTCAGTGACCTCCATTTCCACTGCATCAGCCGGAATCGCAGCAGCATGATCCCGTAAGCTTGCTCCTGGACATCAGATCAGCCGACGTTTTGTCGCGTCGTCTCCGTGTGGGGAGAGCAGGGCTGGTACAGCCTGCCTTCGCCATCACATCACTCGAGAGAACTGAAGCATTTCATCTGCCTCAGATTGATTTCGTCGAAAACAACTTCACCCTCGAACGGCAAAACAGGTCGTGAGGAAAGCGGGATGTCCGCGTTAACGACCGCTAGTCTTTATGGCATCGAACAAGCTCATCAGGTTCTCTTCGGTAGACGCCTCGACTGTGGATGCGTTAAGCAAGAGTCGGGCCTGTTGTGCCGAGGTGGAGAGTCGACGGCGTGCCGGGGAATTCACGGAATCACTTGGCTGCCGCCCCCGCTTTTGTTCGAAGGCAAACAGGACATGTCCACAAATGAACAATTTAGTCGGGCGCATTTGAGCAGAGAGCTCAGACTTATTCTGCACGGCTCCTTGAGTCGGCGATCAGGCTTACATCTCAACCAGCTCTTGGGCCTTAGACGCAAACACACAGACAACAGATCTCCCTTCGCACATCTGACGCTAAGTGCAGTCGACTCAGCCTTGATCAACGAAGAGATGATCGCAAACATATGCGTAGCGTCTCTGTTCAGACCGTGGTTCGCGGCAAGGAGACACGCCTCCTGGTGCTCGACCAATCCGCTTCCTAGCTGTGTCACCACGCGTTCTTGTCTACGATCCTCAAACCCAACCACCGTCGGCTGGCGTCGAATATTGGAGATACGAGCTAAATGCGAACCAGCCACAGTGTCATGAAAAGCTGCGCCGCTCGTCCAGCTTGTCAGCCCTCCTTTCACTTGATTGCTAAGCCTCTCGGGGGGCCTTCGAACCTCGACACCAAGCAGGCCCACGCCTGACAAGTACGTTTACTTTGGATCTGGCCGATGAGCACAGCCCCGAGTCCCAAGCAACTCTCGCGGTTGCTGAAAACAGGCGGGCCATGATCATGAAAGGCTAAAGCAAAACCTGCGGACTTGACTCGCGAGAGATTCCCGTGGCCGTCAAATCTGATTCACCTTCGTGCCAGGTAAGGAGGCCAGCGCACGTGGCCAAGTCTTTGTCAAAAAGATTTGCAGATCAGGACAGTTATGGCAGTCGAGGGGGGACGTCGCGCCGCGCTGGAGAAACCGTTCGGCATCTTAGTTGGGAGCGCCGTTTGTCCGGAACCGGCGCGAGAGTGGGGCGACAAAGGGCAAGCGGCAGGGCGGCCATTAAAGACGATGATGATGCCATCATGAGCGCGGTCGAGGTCAAGCCGGACATGACGTTGGTTGAGTTTGCCGCGATAACTCAACTCGGAATCGTTGCCTCCGTTTTGCACCGAAATCTATTCTTGCCGACCGGCGCGACGCAACGTTTGAAACACGCGCGCGTAGCCCAGCAGGATAGGCCGGATGTTGCGGCGGCGCGCCTGGCTGGCGCGAACTCGCACCGCAGCTTGATCGCGACATGCTGGTCTTTATCGACGAGACGAGCGCCTCGACCAAAATGGCGTGGCTCGACAATCGTTCGAAACGCTGCTAACGTTGCTGCGCCGCGGTCACCATGGTTATCCACGACGTTCACCTGCTTTGCGCTGCACCGCCCTCACCGCGCCGATGACGCTCGACGGACCTATGAACCCGGTCGGCTTCCTCGCCTATGTCGAACAAGATGTTAGCAGCCCCCTGCCCCCGGCGACATCGTCGTGATGGGTAATCTGCCGGCATCTAAGGAGCCGCGGTCCGAACCGCCCTTGAAGTCCGGGGCGCCAGCCTGGCAAAGCCGCCGCCAGATCGGTCGATACGCTTGAGAATGCGGTGGCGACGCAGGATACGGTTCACTTGATCGCAATCTGCTCTAGCCGAACGTTCAGTTCGGATCATGGTGCCCCTTGTCCAGCGAAATGTGCTGAGATAGTCTCGACTATACACCGCGCGAGCCCCGCCAGAAGCTTATCTGTGTGCTATTGGTCACTACCTGGACACGCAGAGGCATTTCCTCTCATCTAGGGAAGCGGCATTGATGGTTTGAGCACTCAATAACGATGTAACGGCATTGCAGTTTGGCAGTCCTGTTGTATGTGAGACGCCAGACGGGGGTTGCGCGGCCTTCGCCAGTTCATTTGAGCTCGTTAGCGGGATGCCATGTGCGGCGCCGAATGCCCATGCCGCATAAATCCAACAAAGCCGATGGCCAGACCATCTATGTTAAACGTGTTCGTCAAGCACACTATCTGATTTTCCTCCATTCCTTGAACCCGGCGGCGATCGTATGCGACACGTGCCATTCTCGAAGACCGGTCACAGCAGTTTGGGAGTCCGCGTATCTTCCGCCCGGATAGCGAGGGCCGACAAGTCCGTGCGTAAAGCATTGGCGATCTCGTGCTTTAAGTTGGGGTCGACAGCAACACAGTCCGGCATTGGTTGTGCTCGACTACCTTGGGAAGACGCAACTCAGCCGACGGTTCCCTGCATTGTGGCCGTAGTCGGCGACTTCGATTGCAGGCGCCGAGCGCTGATACCTCCCTGCAAGGCCCCTCGCGGGTGAAGTCGATGTCATCACGCTTAGCGCGGCGGCCACAGCTGTACGTATCCGACATTGGAGTCGGCATGAGCGGGCTGTGCATCAGCCAGAAGGGACAGATCGAGTGGCACTAAATTAAGGAGACGCGAGGGTGCTCATGACGCGAGAAACGATCGATAGCCCTCCCGTCTTGGCCACAACAACAATGAAGGCATGGCTCACGCGCTTCTGTTATGACGATCGATTTGCTCTATCATCTCCTCGCCGGTTCTCCAGAAAAGCCAATCGTCATCTTCAATACCCTCGGTCACTAGCCGCAGTATCGACCCACCCGGTTCGCAGTGCGGACAATCATACACCCGCCGATCGACTGTCCACCTTGCCGCAAGTGCACACGTAAAATCAGGCATCCACATCGCGAGAGACGCACCGAGTAATATCCCTGTTGTGACCGCTACCATACCCTGCCCCCGGAAATCTGTCCGCACCCAAAAGTCACCGTGGTAGGCAACTTTCCCGGTGATCTTTCCGGCGCTTGGTGCCTTGCAGATACAAGAGTCCTGTGGATGTGCATGTTTGGTCGGGTCTGCGTAGAAGAACCTGAGAGATTGGAGGTGTTCTGCAAGGTTGCCCTCGTAGAGATTATATAGTCGCGCAGCCGTCACAAGGGCTACCTCATTGTTCTTGTCGAAGCCGACGACCCAATATCCTTCGCCTGGCTTAATCGGTGAGCGATCGGGCCGAAAAACCGGAGAGGTCTTTCCTTTTGTCGGAGTTGCCTCAGTGATAGCGACATATTCATGGAAGTCGAAACCAATTGAAAGCTTGATGCCTTTCCGAATAGCAGCTTGCTCATGCCGCTGAAGGAAGCGTGACACCTCTAACGGATTGACTGAGCTTTTCATGGTAGATCTTCCTGTTCTCGCCCGCCTTCACCGCCTGTCTGGCCGCTAGCAGCTCTTGTATTGCTCCCGATGCGTGAGGGAACCTACTAAGATCAGCAGTATCCAACGCGATGAAAAAACCTTCGTGCTGGCGCTGGCCGAAGTATACGCGCCGTGAGTGCCTCAGTCGGTGAATACGCCCGATCGAGAGAGCGCAAGCTGGTGGGAGGCATAGGTCGTTTGCGATCCATCTCGCTGGAAAGCCCTATCGAAAGCCTTGGTTGGACATCCTTAGCTAGGTCGACCGCGCTCCGCTCAAGTTGCGACCAATCTACTTGCCCGCGCTTTCAGTCCACTCGGCCGGCTCTCCTTACCGGCGCCCCCGATTAAGGATTGCGGCATGCATATACATCCCTGCATGAGTCGGCGACAGTTATTGCTGCAACGGCGCTTTCTCCTTTCTTCCGTGCCGCCCAGGAGTTTCAACTCTCGTCCGCCAACGCCTTTCTATGGCGGCCATCGACGTGTGTCGGACCGCGGACGCTCGGCGGCCATGTCGAGCGGTGCGACGAAGGCAGCGTGGCTCACGTCGCTCAAACAGTTATCGAGATTGGCACTAACCAAATGCCAACGCATCGCGTGCATCCATTGGCTGGCCGATGCCCGGGCCAATCGGTCGCCGCTCCCCATTCCATTCGCCGTCACTAGCCCGGCAGACAATGACTTGTTTCCCGTGCCTCATGGACACATCCGCGCCGCCGACAAACGCATCACGTGTCTTCGATCTTCGGCCAGCGGAAGATGCCGTCCTCCAAGCGCTTCGCAAACAGGCACAGACCCGTTCATCCCAAAAGACAAGATTCGGTCCGCGCGTTTGGCTCGGAACACATCGACCGTGCCCGAGAAAGGATCGGCCAGCATGCGCTCGCGCACTAGTGTCGCCAACCCTTCCCTGCGGAAGTCGATCGGCTTGGTTGCCATCATCACCTGAACCCCTGAACCGCGCCCGTTGGGTTGATCACCGGTCGCCTTCAGCGCTTGGATGATGGCCGGGATCGTGTATGCGTCCGCGCCGCGGCTGGCCCGGATCGTCACCCCCGTCGACCTCAACCTCGATAATCCCGACATCGGCCTCAGACTTGCATCGAGGTGCTTTGCGCCGCCGGCGAAACGCGAGCGCCGATACGTCAACATCGGCCACCGCTGGCAGAAACTGCAATTCTTCCGCTTCAGAATGCCTGACCGCAACTTCTCTCAAGTTGACGGCGCGAACCAAACAATTGCTAGGGCGACAGACCATGGCGCCGAGCCACGGCACACTCCCCACTCGCCACGATGACGCGTGCCTTGTGCTCGTCGCTCCACCTCCGCCGACCAGCTCCAGTGAAGACTTCCAGCCGCCGGACCGGCTCCGTGATAGGAGTACGCACTGTGTCCATTCTGAGCCCAGGGGTCAAAACTAAACTGCAGACTCGCAGATCAGCACATCATCTGGAAGGCGGCCCCAGAACATCGCTCTGATGTCCGCTGTCAAGCATTAGAACGCAGAGCATCGTCCGATCGTCGATCGGCTGTTCATAGAGATGGTCGTGCATGGGTGGAGGCGGAACCGAACGACGTCGGTAATCAAGCTCTGATGCGCGAATTGGCTACCGCATTCCCGATTGTGCGTCCGAGGTCAGCTCCTATCTTACTGCGGACGTCGGCGTTATTGCCGGCCACAAAGCGTCTGACGGGCATTCCCTCTCCCATGGTCCCGCCTCCGCTCATGCACGACGATGAGAAGGGCGTCCAATCAGGCAGCCTGCACTTGCTGGGCAACCGCCCACACGAAGCCGACCAGTTCACGGGCGATAGCGGTGCAGACCACCGTCGTTCGCTTGCCGCGCCCAGCCAGCTTCCGGTAGCGGGCCGTCAAGCGGCTCTGCGCCTTCCAAGCAATCTCTCGCACTGCTGACGATGCCTGCTCGAGCCGGTATAAGCTTTGTCTTGCCGATCTTCGGCGAGTGTCGATATGTCCAGGCGCTCTCGACGAACATGTGGCGAACACGGCCGTTGCCGGCCTTGGTGATGCCGCCCGGCCTGACGGACTCTCTCCTAGATCGTTCGCTTGGCACCAGGCCGAGATAAGCCATAAGTTGCCGTGGGCTCTCAAAACGGCTCACGTCACCAACCTCGGTCGCGAACATCACCCGACGATCAGATCGACGCCTCGCAACGTTTGTGGCGCCCGCACGGGCGGCTCCAGAGACTAGGCCGAGACGAACTCTTCGATCGTGCGCTCGAGCCGATCGACCCGATCCCTCGCGACGCGAACTGCTTCGACCATTTCTTGTCCGCGATCTGATGTGCGGGGGCTGTTCCTGGAGCCAACGCAAATAGCGCATCGTCCAGCCCTTCTTGTGGGGATAGGTGCGGCCATGCTCGAGCATGAAGGCGCTGACTGCTGCCGGTGGATCCGCAGCGTCTCAACCGCTGCCGATCGGGCGCGAACGAGGTCGCGCATCGCTTCGTGACCTTCATCGGGAACCCACACGGCCGTCAACTCGCCGGCGCGTAATAGCCGCGCGAGAGAAACGGCGTCCCGGCGGTTCGTCTTCACACGATCGCCCCGGTTCCTTGGAAACAGCGATGGCGCCACCACCGTACATTGGTGGCCCAGTGACCGGATCAGGCGATAAAGACCATACCCGGTCGGGCCAGCTTCGTAACAAAAATGTGCACGGCGAAACTCGCGATCCCCCTATGACGCGGCGCATGTTTGCTCGCTGAAGCATCGACCTCACCGAAGAAACGAACCTCTCCCTCCCGGCCTGCGTCCGCAATCGCGACCGCGTTTCTCAGCTTGGCCACATCGATTCCGACGAGTGCTTCCTTATAATCTGCCACGGCTCGTCCTCCTGTGATGAGGATCGGCTCGGTTCGCCCGAACGACCCTCGGACGCGCAGTGTAGGGCGAGCCACCTCACCGGCAGAGGCGGACATACGGTCTTAAAACAGAGCGCCAAGCTAACCAGAAGGGACGATACCACCAAGGCGATCAACTACCCTGTGAATGTCGAACAACGCCGCCGGACGCGAGCTACGGGCCGTCCGGTGGCCAGAAAGAAATTGGACACTCGCGGGCTCGGATGAGGCAGCGTGCCGCCGCGATCTACACCCTCATCGCCACAGCCCAACTGAGCGACATCGACCCAGGCTCCTCTGGCTGACGTGCTGGCAACATCAGCCCGCCTGCCGGCGTTCCGCCAAGCGCATTAACGAACTGAACTCCTTGTTTGGAAGGCGCCTTCAGAGCATTTCTCGCGCTGCCTCAGCGCAATCCGCTCTCCCTCCAAAGTGACCTGACCACGGGCCTCGTCGGATGCGTGCATTCGTTGCAGGCCGAGCGATGGCACGCCAGTTCGCTCAAGGCGCAGACCCCTATCAGGGCTCAAAATCCATTCAGGATGGATGTTCACGTCTGTCTCGAACGAACCCGAAACACCGGACGAAAACTCCGTTGCCAGCCGATTTCAGCGCCAGCGCTTCTCCTCACAGTCGTAGGCGCCGGCAAGTGGATCGCTCATGGCCATCAGCTCACGTTTTAGCACCTTATTGCTGGAAGTTGTCCTAGGAAGCGCCTGAGTGAAGGTGATGTACCGAGGTATCTTGAAGGCGGCAAGGCGAGTGCGAGCGTGCTCAAGAATGCGTTCTACCGGGAGATCGCTTGATCTGAGACCCGCTTTCAGCTCGACCCAAATCTTGATCTCCTCGCCGCTTTCGGAATCGTGAACGGGGACAGCTGCGACATCCTCGATCTCAGGAATCTCGCGAATGACAGCCTCCACTTCGCGCGCAGCGACGTTGTCGCCGCCCGCGCGTCGGATCATGTCCTTCGTGCGTCCAACGAACCAATAAAACCCTAACTCATCACGACGCAGCAGGTCCCCCGTTTTGAACCAACCGCTTTCAAACGAGGCGGCATTCGCTTCTTGCCGATTCCAATAGCCCTTAAAGATCCCACGACCACTTACCCACAGCTCCCCGATTTCGCCGATCTGCGCGGGTGTGCCATCAACACGCATCAGTTTCAGGCTGCGGAACGGAGCACGGATGCCAACTGAACCGGAATCAGCCATCTCGTCAAATTCCTTCGGCATCTGTGTGCCCAACCAGATTTCCGTCATCCCATAGGCATCCTGTGTTCGCACCCGAAATCGCTTCCGGAACTTGCGTACGGTATCAGGATTCCAACCCCAATTGAGCGTCTGCTTCAGGGTTGTTGTCCCACCTTCGTTTGCGGCCTCGACTTGAAGCGCGACGCGCTCAGAAAACACACACCACTCGATGTGGTGCTGCTTGATCCAATCTAGGAGGCGTGTCTGGTCGAATGACGAAGCGAGATATAGTGTACCGCCCTGTCGATACGACTTTAGAAAATACTGTTTTGTATCGCCATAGGTGAAAGTTTGCGTGGACAGATACCTCTGATACGGCTCTGCGTCTGCACACGTACCCTGGTACGAGCTCACGCCCCAGTAGTCGTGGGTCAACATGCAGCCCTTCGGAAAGCCCGTTGTTCCCGAGGTGTATTCAATGTTTAACAGGTCGTCGGGCCGGACATCCTCCTCCACTACAGAGTCGTCTGCCCCATTCAGCACTTCAACTAGCGTGGTAGCAGCCCCGTCTGGCCGCCCAACGAGAATTGCTCGATCCCTTTTAAGGTGTGGCGGCCAAGGCTCTATGGCCAAGAATGCGGACCATACGGACTCGTCTATGATGGCGAACTCGGCCTGCGCATCATTGAGAACGTACTCAATTTCCCTTGAGGTATACCTCATATCTATCGGGACCATCACCGCACCGAGCTTGGCAATCGCGAACCACAGGATCGAGAATTCGATCCGATTTGGCAGCATCACCCCGATTCGGTCGGCCTTTTGTACGCCGAATGAACGCAGTGCATGTGCATACTTGTTAGATGCCCGGTCTATCTCAGCGTAGGTAGCACGCTCGTCGCGCTCGAAGAAATCGATTGCAATCCTCGGCCCGTGGGTCTTTGCGCGGCTTGAGACCAACTGTCCAATCGTGATGGTCTCGTACACCATTTCCAGCTGTTCGGTGTTTCGTAGCTGGTGTGCGACGCGATCTCTCAGTAGCTCATGAGCTGATTTTGCGGGTGTCATCATTGAAACGTTCCAGTTGAATTTGAGTCTATGAATGGCCAAGCGCGTCTTTGGTCCTGACTATTGCCAGAGCACGTTACATTGCCGCGCGATGCGGCCGGGTCTACAAAATTTGCCTTCAGTGTACCTACTTATCTGCGTACCTGGCCGATCGTGATGAGTTGCACTGCGGCTGCATAGATCGCAGCTTATTCAAGCCTTGAATACTATCTACTCTAGTGGTGATTCAGTGATGGGTATTTAAAATGAGTGCTTCTCGCCCCAGACATCGGCGAGCAACTAATGTGGACCGGAACTACAGGTTTCTGCGGACGATCTGGCGGCGAAATCCACCGGACCGACCGTCTGCGAATACCCATTCTTTACAATCCACGATGAACAGCATTCATCAATCCCGATGGAGAATGCCGCCGACGAATACAAGGGCCGATTTCGAAAAAGAACAGGGCGCGTCATCGGAGGTCGTGCGTGCTGGTCATCCCGACTACACAGTTCCTTACAGTCAACAATAGAGTTCAAGATTCTGAAGCGCCGACTAATGTTGCAAAAGACAATTACTCGACAAGTCGGCCCAGATCGTCATGCCATTGTGGACTTAAAGACGTCGGTGTTACAAACCCACCAAAACCGGCCGGCCACCTGCCCTGATGAGCCGAGATGCCTAGAGCTCTCGCGCGCCACGGAAATGCGTGTCTCTGAGAGCTAGTCTTGTTGAAGAGCTAGTCGTGTTCACACGCCATGCGGCCGGCATGCAGTTTGCATCCCGTGCTGTGCCGACCCATTGTCGGGAAACTGGCTTAATTGGAAGTGTCGATCACTTCGATCGAGAACCTCCGGCTGGAAGCGAATGAAACGGGGCGCTTTTTCTTCACCCAGATCGTCTCGCACATTTGTACGTTCTCATGGAGAGATCGCGGTTCTCAGCTATCTCCATAGCATGAAGGCAGGAAGTATTGTCCCGGGTACGGAGTGGACGATCGTGCATGAATGGTCCACCCCAACTGTCACCGGCGGCCGCTGGGGTTTCGGAGTCCACGCTAATGCCAAGGCGAGTAGTGTCGCGGCCTGCACAGTGGTTAACCAAAGCCACGTCGGCCGCCTCACTGCATGTTCAGTCATGCCAGCTAGCGCCGCCAACGGGAATTCCGGTCGCTCACGTAAATATATCGAGCCGGTCGGCGGCCGCGACCCGCGGCTTGGCACCAACCCGATCTCCATTGCAGTGCCATCTAGTCTCAACACGTTATCTCTGCGCGATCAGGCGACCTAGCAGTTGCTGCTGGAAAGCTTGAGCTGGCGATTGCGCGTGGCGAGGCTATTCCCAATGCTGATCGATGCCGAGGCACGTCCGCTATCGAACGCCGCAACGGCGGTGCGCTACTGCCGCTTGCCGGCACGGAGGGTTACAAGGACAGCCGCCTCACAGCGATCGTGGATATATTATGCGGGCGGCTGCTGACCGGCCTCGAATTCAAAGTCGAGCCGATCGGGCGGGAGAACTTCGGCTGCTTAGTGGCTGTATCTAACATGTCGGCATTCTACTCCCTTCGTAAATTCAAGGAAAATGTCGCCGAGTCCGCGCGATACCTGAAAGCGGCTGACCCTCGGACGGCTCATCCGGGCGTGTTCTACCCGGGCGAGACCGGATAGTGCCCGAAAAGGAGCGTAAGGCAGAGGGCATTGAAATCGAGATGACGGCCTGGCAGAAGCTGCGCGCGCTCCAGTGCAGCGGAGTTTCAGGCGGCCTGGATCTAGCCTGATACATAACGCGTGGGTGGCTGATGATCGAAATTCCGCACAGGCAAAGCGATGAGACAATATGGTGGGAGCTGTGCCATCGCCGAAAAAGGTGGCGCGACCTCGACGTCACCCGCATTCTCAAACAGCAAAAAGGTTCATCTCGCCGTGGTGGCGCGCCGCACCGCGTGATGCCATCCGTCTGGTATTCCGCCGACGCCTAAATTTGCCTCGTGGCTTGCCGGGCCAATAGTTCCACACTCAATAACAGGAATTTCGACATGCGATACTCATCCCGAGTCCACAGGATAGCCGGTAGGACGTCGAGGGCATGGGACATACATCACATCGCCGTCGAGAAACGCGAGCGCGGCGAACGTATCATCCTGTTGACCGTCGGCAACACCGATTTCCGCAGCCCGGGACGGGCGATCGCCGCGGTAAGGGACGAGCTCGCAGCCGGACGGACCCACTACAGCCCCAGTGCGGGTGGTCGCGCAATCCGCGAGGCGATTGCGCGGCGACATACCCGCAACACTGGCCAAGCAATCGATGCCGACCAGGTCATTACAACGATCGGCGCGCAGAACGCACTGCTCACTGCCGCGCTCTGTCTTCTGGAGCCTGGAGACCAAGTGCTAGTGCCGGAGCCAATGTATACCACTTATCCGGGTACGATTGCCGCAGCCGGCGGCGAGATCATCAGCATCCGCTCGCCGGCGGAAAATCGCTTCCATCCGCTGATCAATGAATTCGAAGCCGCTATCGGTTCGCGGACTCGCGCGATATTTCTAGCTACGCCTAACAATCCGACCGGAGCGGTCTATACCAGTGACGAACTTTCGGCCATAGCCGCTGTGTGCCGTCGCCATGATCTCTGGCTGGTTTCCGATGAGGTTTATGGTGAACTGGTTTATGAGGGCAGTCATGTCTCACCTGCTGTTCTGCCCGGCATGGCGGAGCGCACGATCACCATCAGCAGCCTTTCCAAGTCCTACGCGATGGCCGGTTGGCGGCTCGGTTGGATGATCGGTCCGCGGGAGTTGGTGCATCATGCGGAGCGAGTGGCGCTCTGCGCTACCTACGGCATTCCCACCTTTTTGCAGGAGGCGGGTGTCGCTGCGCTGGAACAGTTTCCGAATGGCCTCCCCGAGCTGCGAGCCGCTTACCGTCGTCGCCGCGACTGGCTTTGCGATTGTATCGAAACGGCTCCGGTCCTTTCCTGCCACCGCCCAGAAGGTGGTATGTTCGTTCTGCTCGATGTGCGCGCCACCGGTCTGTCGGCCTATGACTTTGCCAAGGGCCTCGTCCTCGAAGAGGGCGTCGCTATCCTACCCGCGGATGGATTTGGCGACAGCACAGCTGGTCATCTGCGTATCAGTCTCGGTGCTGCTGACGCGGAGATCGAAGAAGCTGGCTTGCGCCTGTCTCGCTTTGCCAAGCAGATGTGCCAGCATATGGTCCTACTAAAGCATTAGACGGTGCTCCTACTTTGCTGCACTGGCGGTTCTTCAGGCTCGGGATGACGTCCAGAAAGATCGTTACCTCCTCGACACTCGGCAGCATTGGCTGTAAATAGGCCCCTTCATTGCGATTGATGTCAATTCTCTTTTTGAAACCATTCGGCAAGACGGTAGCGCTCGGCCCGTCGGAGCGGGTCGAGATTGCACACGCGGGGCGAGCGCGGCTGGTAGATGGTATAGCCAGCTCATAATAGTAGGCCGATAGCTCTCACCTGGTTTCAATGCGAACTGTTGTCCGTAGCTGGGGTCATGGTCCTTTTCGAGGTCGCGTGCGCCTCATGATGATGTCCGGATCGGGTGCAGCGGAGTGCAGCTGAGCCGCCGACAGCCGATTGAACGAGGTCACCACCGACCACCGTCCCAGCGGGACATCGCCAGCCTGGCGGACCGGGCCAGGATCTTGCAAACTTAGGCCGGTGCGTGGCTCCGATCGAACGACGTGCCGTCGACCCAGATGCAGTGGAGGATTATAGCGATCTTGCGGGCAATGGCGACCTTTGCCTTTTTCATGCCGACGCGCTTCGCGAGCTTCATGATAGAGAAGACGGTTGCGGCCTCGAACGGGTAGGTTCGGAGAAGCCGGTCACCCCATCGGATACCTTGCCACTGGTGTCAGTTTCACCGTAACCATGCGCTGTAGGCCGCAACTGCGCTGATCTATTGATACATCCGGTGAGCGGTTAGATCTCGTCGGACCCTTCGGTCAGCGGCTTCATCATCGCAGCGAGCGCTTGGCGGCGTTTTTCGACGATGCTGGGATTGTCCTTGCGGATTGCGATCAGCTCTTTGAGGTTCTCGATCCCGTTATCGGTGAACGCCATCACCCCGTCTTCGCCGACACCGACGACCATAGCTGGCCGTCCTCGGTGTCCATTTCTTCGGCGACTTCGAATAGCCATTCCTCGTCTTTACCTAGCATCTCAGCGACATGGCTGGGTGATCGCTTCGCAGGCACGGCAGACGAGCTTCTCGCGTACGTGCTGGATCACCTTCCACTGACGCGGAACGAGTAATAGATAGCGACTTTTGCACCGAGAACTGCGGCTCTCCGCGGCGTTCCCTCTCATCCCCGCGATGAACCTACGCAGTGATCTTTGAATTAGAGGGATCATAGTGCGCAGCAAACTGGGCTACTGCCCTATGGCGCCTGCCTGCCACCTCGATCTGGAATTTCGATGCGGACAGAAACGAAGCGTCTATTCCGTCGCCGCTCTCGACGTAGCCCATTGCGAGAGACGCTCCGAGGCGATGTCCATAGGCGCCAGAGGTAATAGATCCGACCAGACGACCATCTGCCCATATGGGCTCCTGATGGAAGACAAGCGGAGCGTCCGGTGCAATCATTCTGAATTGCACGAGCCGGCGGCGTACGGGTCCCTGCTCCTTCTGTCGAAGCAATGCCTCGCGGCCAACGAATCCTCCCGGCTTTTCCAGTTTCACCGCAAAGCCAAGGCCAGCTTGGTAAGGTGTATCTTCCGGCCCGATGTCGTGGCCCCAGTGGCGATAGCCCTTTTCCATACGCATAGAGCCAAGAGCAAAGTAGCCAGCCTGCGACAAGCCGTAGTCAGCGCCAGCCTCAATGACCCTGTCAAAGACATGTGCCGCGAACTCGGCCGGCACGTAGAGCTCCCACCCGAGTTCGCCCACATACGTGACGCGGCTCGCGCGTAGCTTCGCGTAGCCGATCTCGATTTCGTGGCTGGATGCGAACGGAAAGGCCGCATTCGAGAGGTCGCAACCTGATAGCCGCTCAAGCAATGGCCTTGCGTTGGGTCCCATAAGACCGAGCATGGGCAACCCGGACGTCACATCCCGGATAAAAACATGGGCCTTATCTGGAGTGTTGCGTCGCAACCAAACTAGGTCCCGTGTCTGCGACGTTGCCGCGGTCACTACCAAGTAGGCGTCTTCGGCAAGCCGAGTTACTGTAATGTCCGCCTCTATCCCACCGCGCTCGTTTAGGCATTGCGTGTAAACGAGTTTGCCCACGGGCACGTCCACATTGTTGGCGCAGATCCGGCTGAGGACTGCACAGGCATCCCGCCCGTCGACCATATACTTGACGAAGCAACTCTGATCGAACAGTGCGACGTGCCCGGCTGAGTTACGGCACTCTTGGCCGACGATATCGAACCAGTTTTGCCGGCCATATGAATATTCAATTTCCTTCGCCTTTCCGTCGGGGGAGAAGTACCCGGGCCTCTCCCATCCGGCAGCCTCCGTCATCACTGCGCCGAGTGCTTTCAACCGATCATGGAAGACGCTTTGACGAACATTGCGCGCCGTCGTGTATTGACGGTAGGGCCAATGCATATCAAAGAGGAGGCCTAGAGCCTCTTTCGTCCGATCGTAAAGATACGACTTGTTCGATTGGAACGTATGCATGCGGAGAACATCGACATCGGCGAGATCGACGGGTGCGTGGCCCTCCTTGATCCAAGAGGCGAGCGCCTTTCCGATGCCGCCGGAAGACAGAATGCCTACCGAATTGAACCCGCAGGCCGTGAAGAGACCCGATACCTCGGAAGTCTCGCCAAGCAGGTATCGATTGTCAGGCGTGAAACTTTCGGGGCCGTTGAAAAACAGCTGTATGCCGGTGTTGGCAAGCACCGGAACCCGGTTGATCGCCATACTTAGAATTCGTTCAAAACGATCGAAGTCCTCAGGCAGCGAGTCAAAACAGAAGTCCGTCGGAATACCATCGCGAGCCCAGGGCTTCGCCTCCTTTTCGAAGCATCCCACGAGCAGCTTGCCGGCATCTTCCTTGTAGTAAGCCTCCTCATCGGTCACGAACAATACCGGCAGTTGTCGCGGTAAGTCCGGAATTGCGTCAGTGACGACGTAGAAGTGCTCTGCTGCATGAAGAGGCAAAGAAATGCTATGTTTCGAGGCAAACTCGCGTGACCACATGCCGCCGCAAATGACGACCTTCTTGGAGCGAATGTCACCTTCATTCGTCGAGACGCCTGCGGCGCGTCCGTGCTCAATTAAAATCCGGTCGGCGCGCAGGTTTTCAATGATCTTCGCACCGCCCATACGCGCGCCCTTCGCAAAGGCCTGCGTAACATCGGCAGGATTCACTTGACCATCTTTGGGAGCCCATATCCCTCCAACGATGCCATCAAGATTGAGGAGCGGCCAGCGCTCCTTGATCTCTGCAGGCGAGACAGCATGCATCTCAAGTCCGAAGTTGCGGCCCATCGAAGCGCCGCGCAGCAATTCCTCGAGTCGGCTAGGACCTTTGGCGAGCCGCAGAGCGCCGTTTTGCTTGAAGCCTGTTTCCTGACCAGTCTCGGGGCCGAGACTGTGAAACAATTCGCCGGTGTATTTGGCTAGCTCCGTCATGTTTCGGGTGGCGCGCAATTGCGTCACGAGACCCGCCGCATGCCATGTCGTTCCGGATGTCAACTGCTTGCGTTCGAGTAAGACAACGTCGCTCACACCGAGCTTGGTGAGGTGATAGGCGACCGAACAGCCCGCTATGCCACCGCCGATAATTACGACTTCGGCCTCCCCGGGAATCCTTCCTGCCATTCTTACCGTCTCACGAGATGAATTATTCTAGATAAGAATATACAAAAGTGAACATTACAATAACAAAAGACACTTTAGAACGGTTTGTTGACACGAGAATCTATGCGAAAGGATCAAGTGTGCGCCTTGCTGGGTCAGCAGAGATAAGCGGAATTGATCCCGTCCCACACTTGCACTCGATCGATTCAAGGAGCGAATATGAGTTCGGTGATCAGAACGCGGCCCAGAATGCTGCGTCCTTCCAATCTGGAGGGACTGGCAGAGCAGGCTGAGCAACCCGTCAACGTGGAAGAATTGCTCAATGTCGGCGACCGCATCGGAGGAGAAATCAAGAACCTACGCAAGGGGCGTGGCATTACGCTCGACGCACTTAGCGACGCCGCGGGCTTGTCAAAGGGATATCTCAGTCAGATCGAGCGTGGGGTCTCGAGCCCTTCGGTGAAAGCTCTTCATAGTATCAGCCGGGCGCTGGGGGTCACAATCAGCTGGTTTTTTCCACCGAAGGCCGATGGTGACAGCCATTTGCGTGACTATGTTGTGAGAGCAAGCTCGCGACGGAAACTGACCTTCGTAGGTGGCATTACAGATGAGCTTCTGTCCCCCAATCTTGGCCGGCAGCTCCAGCTTCTGAGATGCACATTTCCTCCTGGCTCCGAAAGCGGCAAAGAACCCTACACGCATCAGGGTGAGGAAGCGGGATATGTGATTTCAGGTGAGCTCGACCTTTGGATTGGCGAGCGTCATGCGGTTCTACGCGAAGGCGATAGTTTCGCGTTCGCAAGCGACCTTCCCCATCGTTACGCAAACACCAACAAACGAGAATGCGTGGTCGTATGGGCCATCACGCCCCCGAGCTATTGACGACGACGCGTCAATGTTTGCGCCTGTAAACGCGATCGACGGTCAGGCGTTCTTTACGCACTCGATAAAAAGCCCGGTAAGCCGCTTGCCCAGCTTCTACTTTGAGAAAATTGCACAGTCACAGTCGCGCACTCCAACACCGGGGATCTTGCATCGGAGTGCCGCCGACAGATATTGTCATAGCGGCCGTTGAATGCGATAGCTGGATCAGGAAGAGGCACAAGAGTTGCCTGAGCCAGGGGAGGATACGGCGGAAGTTGTGGCCCACTGCTGTGAGCACGACGCTGGCGGCGTCGCCGGCACGGCTTTTGAGGCAGCCGCGGCCAAGGTGACCTTCGGCCTTCAGGTGTCCGATGATGGGCTCGATGGCGGAGCGGTGCCGGAGCTCGCGCTTGATGGCGCCGAACACGCCGCGCTTCTGGCCCGAAATGAAGACGCGACGGGGATTTTGCGTGTCATGCCCGCGATATCCCTTGTCGACATAGGCCCGCTCGATCGCACAGCCGGTGAGCGCCTCGGTGCGGTCGATGACGTCCCGCAGGGTATGACGGTCGTAGGGATTATCGGGCAGCGACCTGGCGTGCAGTACGAACAGGCCACCGGGCGCCCGGCGGTTGTTGCTGACGATGGCGGCCTTCACGCCGAACTCGTAAGGGGCGGCGGCCTTGCTTTTGCCGATGCATTCCACCTCCGGGGCACGGAAGGAATAGAGCTTCCAGCCGCGCTGTCGCTGCTGCTGCGAGCGGATCTGCGAGGCCCGGCCCGAACGCCTCCTCCAGTGCCGGGTGGCCCTCGATCCTGCGGCGGATGTCGCGGATGATCCGGCCGAGCCGGCTGCGCAGGATACGCAACTGCCGCCGATGCCGCTTGAATTGCCTGGCATGGGCGTAGCGGCCCGCCATCATCGCCGCGGCCTTGGCCACGCGAGAATAGGATTGCCGCAGCCTGACGCCGTGCCTACTCGCTAGGCGGTTGAGGCCCTTGATAGCCGCATGAAGCAGCTTGGCGTCGGTCGGGAAGGTGATGGCCTTCGGCTGCACCGTGGTGTCGACGGTGACGCGCTTGAGGTCCTGGCTGCGTAAGGCGCCGGCTTCGTGCGCCACCCGCAGGCTCTCGGCCAGCAGCAGCTCCAGCTTGTCGCCGAGCCGCTTGCGCCAATGGCTCAGGTCCGAGCGTTCGTGCGGGAAAGCGTGCTGGAAAAACTCTTCGCCGGTGAAGAACTGGAAATACGGGTCGTGAACCCAGCGCTCGCAAACGCCCTCATCGGACAGCCCGTAAGTGTGCTTGAGCAACAGCAGCCCGATCATGAACCGGGTCTCGATCCCGGGCCGGCCATTCTCGCTGTAGAGCGGCGCGACCTCGCCGTCGATCCAGTCCCAATCCATCTTGCCGGCGAGCTGAACCAGCTCGTGCTTCATGTTGATGATCTGGTCCAGCCGCGCCCGGAACAGATCGTTCGATCCCGTCGTCTTGTGCTTCTTCGGCCGCATCGTTTCCTCCGATGCACCACAGAATCATGGGCCGCAGCGAAAGGGAATCCAAAAGAGAAATTGCAGGGTTTGGCGGGCTCAACCTCCCATTCCCTGCAATCTCAAACCGCCTTGAATCCGAAAAAGAGACTCCTGCTCAATCGCTCAGAGCCTTGTTCACGGACGACTATCTCTTAACCGCTATTCCGAACACCTTGTGAAGAATGTCGATGTTTCTTTACATCCCTAAGCGCCTTCTACTCTACCCTCACGACTTCAGCGGCATAATAGACATAACCCACAATTGGCGGTCTGGAAACAATTGTTGCGCCTGCCACGACTCGTGTGAGCGGGTTTGCTCTATCGACAATGTCGGAGCGTCCAACAATGACGGCATTCAGCCTAGCGAGCTGACTCCGAACTCCCTTAATCAGCAGCATACAGCCAAGCGAAGTACAGGGGACTAGCGCCCCCCGCCGAGCGAGAGCTTGCCTACATTCATCGGATGAAAACCGTCTACGTGCTTCGCCGGATCGATGGCTGCGGTCACTTTTTGCGCTTGGATATGGGAAGGTACCGGCAACTGGACGAGGATGCCGTCCACATCGTGAGCGGAATTCAGCCCATCGATCGACGACAACAGATCTGTTTCGCTCGTCGTGCTTGGCACTTCGTGATGAAACGAACGCAAATCAGCTTCAACAAAACGGCGAATCTTATTGCGAACATACACCGAACTCGCCGGATCGTTGCCAACAAGGACAACGGCCAATTCGGGTGTAAGTCTCCTCTCCACAAGGTTCTCAACTGCACTTCGCAGCTTAGAATGGAGCCCTGCCGCAACCGCGGCACCATCGATGTGAGCGGCCTAACTTGTGTGAGTGCCCATCATGTCCTGGACGTTCATCGAAAGATCACCGTGCGATCGCCATTCATGAGTATTCTATTTTCGGCATGCAGCTTGACGGCCCGCGCCAGGACAGCGGACTCGACACATCTCTTCCGATCGCCGAAAGATCGTCTGGCGTCAGGGAGTGGTCCACACGGAGCACATCTTGCTCAATGATTGGACCTTATCAAATCTGCTGTGACGTAGTGGGCTGTTGCCCCAATCAACTTGACCCCTCGTGAGTGAGCCTGATGGTAGGGCCGGGCTCCTTTGAAACTTGGCAGGAAGGAATGGTGTATACTTATGATCCTGCCGGACATCTTTTGACAAACATTGTCCGACAAGACTTGCATGTACCGCGCCAGGACAATTAGGTCGATCCGCTCCTGCTCAACCAATTTGAAAAGCTTTGCCTCCTGCGCGGGCTTCGTATCAGCGGTGATAGGCATATGATCAAAAGGAAGGTCATAGGAAGCCCCGAGCCGGTAGAGGTCCCGGTGATTGGAGACGATCAACGGGATTTCGACGGAAAGGGTGCCGGTTGCGTACCGGAACAGCAGATCGTTCAGACAATGCCCTTCCTTTGACACCATGATCAGGAGACGAGGCTTCGACTTGCAGTCATGAAATTCCCAGGTCATGCCGAATCAAGTGCTGAGTTCCGAGAATTCCGCCTGCAGATCCGTCAGCAGGACGCCAAGCGCATCAAACGACACGCGCATGAAAAGCCTTCGAACGCTGCGGTCTGAGAATTGAGCGCTGTCGCGGATATTGCACCCGCGCGTGGCGAGAAAGCCCGATACGGCGTGCACAATCCCAATTCGGTCCGGACAGGAGAATGTCAGAATGAAATCGCGACGCAGGAAGCGGTCTTTGGAAGACCTGTCGACAACTGACGTTTGCTTTTCGGCATGAATAGGTCGAGGCTCGAATACGACGCTTGTTTCGGTCACGACAATTTTACTATTCTACGAGGCCGCGGCTGAGACGAGCGCATCCGCCCTGACACCCTTCACGCGGCCGTTGTTGGGATCATAAAATGGACGCCGTGAAGCGCACGCGGGTATGCGCACGCCGGCGACCTCGACTTCGAAGTTTCCGGTCTGGAGAAGGGTTGCATCGATCATGCCGTTTGAGTTATCGATGAATCCCAATCCCAAGCAGGTGCCGACTGTATGTCCGAACATGCCGGACGTGCTACGGCCAACGAGCCGGCCGTCGTGCCATATCGGCTCGTTGTGGTAGATCAACACGTTCGGATCGTTCAGCGCGAGGTGGATCATTTTTCGCCGGGGCCCTGCGTCCCTCTGGCGTAGCAGTGCATCTCGTCCGATGAAGCCTTGCGTCTTCGACCACGCCACCGCAAATCCGAGACCTGATTCCAATGGGGTGTCCTCGTCCGTGACGTCGTGCCCCCAATGACGGTATCCCTTCTCCACCGCAGAGAACTCATGGCATGAAAGCCAGCCAGGCGCATATCTGATGCCGCGCCTTCTTCGACGAGGCAATCATAGACCCCCTGCACGAACTCTGTAGGGATGTACAATTTCTATCCGAGTTCGCCGACATAGGTAATGCCGCTTGCCCAGACTTTGGCGTAGCCGAGGTCAATGACTTGGGAGGTTGCAAAGGGAAAATGCCGAGTTGGAGAGGTCCGCTTCCGTAACTTGCTCAGGAGATCCCTGGATTTCGGACCCATGACGCCCAGCACCGCGTAGGCGGAGCTTACGTCGATCGCGATGCTGGGGATCCTTCGGGAATGTGACGGCTCAACCATGCAAAGTCCCTGACTTGCGTCGCCGCCGCCGTCACGATGAGGAATCGCTTCAAACCTTGGCGCGTGACGGTAAGATCCGCTTCGATACCGCCTCGTTCATCGAGCCATTGCGTATAGACGATGCGGCCGACCAGCACCGAAATGTTCTTGGAACATATCATGTTTAGGATGGATTCGGCGTCTTCCCCCTCAAGGATTTCGCGAAGGACGATTGATCGAACAATCCAACACTTTCCCTTACTGCCCGCTGTTCTGCGGCGGAGTGTTCGAACCAATTCTGACGACCGTAACTATATTCGTATTTTGCCTCTCGCCCCTTCGGCGCGAACCAGTTCGGCCGTTCCCAGCCCACGGCCTCTCCAAAACAAGCTCCTTGCGCAAGCAAGCGATCGTGGAGCGCCGAGCGGCGAACTCCTCTTGCCGTATCGGGCTGTCGGAACGGCCAATGCATGGCGTACAAGAGACCGAGAGCTTCGACGGTGCGGTCCTTTAAGTATCGTCGATTCGACTGGAACGGCATGACGCGCCGCACATCAACGTCCCAGAGGTCCAACGGCGGATGACCGTCGACAGTCCAGTCGGCCAGGACTTTACCTGCTCCTCCCGCGGACCGAATACCGATTGAGTTGAAGCCCGCCGCCACGAATAGATTCCGCACTTCCGGCGTCTCGCCCAGCATGTAGCGGTCGTCGAGCGTGAAGCTTTCGGGACCGTTGAAAAACAACTGAATCCCGGTTTTTGCCAGTATTGGCACACGACGAATTGCCCCTTCGAGCAATGGCTCAATATGCTCAAGGTCATCTGGCAGAGTGTCGAACTCAACGCTCGGGGATCCCTTGCATACCCCACGGCTTTGCGATCGGCTCGAACCAACCGACCAGCGCTTGCCAGCACCTTTCTTGAAGTGACTACAGGCATCGCCGTCACGCAGTACAGGAAGATGCTTTCTGATTTCAGGCACGGGCTCGGTCACGATGTAGAAGTGCTCGGCCGCGTGAAGAGGGACAGTCGTGCCGGTTTTTGCACCGAGCTCCCTCGCCCACATGCCAGCACAATTAACGACGAATTCAGCTGTTATTCCAGCGTCCTTTGTTCGCACGCCCGTGGCACGGCCATTTTCGATGAGAATGTCGGTAACCGCGATATTTTCAAATTTCTTCGCCCCACGACCCCTCGCTCCCCTTGCTAGAGCTTGCGTCGTATCCACCGGGTTTCTCTGCCCGTCCTTCGGAAGGTGCACCGCGCCAACGAGGTCCTCGGTCGCCAAAGGCCAAAGATCACCCGCCTCCTTTGCAGACATGACGTTGACTTCCAACCCGAAACATCGGGCCATTGAGGCTCCACGCCGGAGCTCTTCAAAACGCTCATGGTTGTTCGCGAATGCGAGCGATCCAATCTGTCGGTATCCGGTATTTTGACCCATTTCGCGCTCGAGCTCAAAGTAAAGCTCTGTCGTGTATTGCGCTAATCGCGTGAGATTGTGAGTTGCACCAAGCTGCCCAACGAGACCCGCAGCGTTGCCAAGTGGTGCCGGACGTAAGCTGCTTTCGTTCGAGCAAAACAACGTCCCTCCAACCGCGAAGGGTCGGATGGTAGGCCAGACTACAGCCCATCATTCCGCCGCCAATGATGACGACTTGAGCCGACTTTGGAAGTTCCGTCACACCCGACCTCCGTCTGATTGCAAACTTATTGCGATTTTTTTCACGCTTGCGAGACGTTTTTCACGGGCATGGTGTTTTTTTCGATGATGTCACTTGTATAAAGAATCGGCGCCTTAACCCCTGCGCACCTAGATCCGACGTTGGCTCTGCTGCGAGGTGTCCGTTTGTCGCCGGAAATCGGGAAGGCTTTTCGTGCTGGCGTTGCTTGAAAGTCAAAGGAATCGATGGCTATTAGCTCGATCCGCGCGGCTGACAAATGGGCAGCCACGGGCTCCGCGGGCCAACATGGACTCTGACGCCGCCGTGGGCGGGCAAATCCGTGAACTGCGCAAAATCAAGAAGCTGACCTTGACCCAGCTTGCTCAGGCAGCCGGGATATCAGTCGGCTATTTGAGCCAAATCGAGAGAAATCAATCCAAGCTGCCGATTGGAGTTTTGAAGAAGCTCGGCGACGTTCTCGGCGTCCATATGAACTGGTTCTTCAACGGCAATTTGGAGGCTACTGCCGATGAAAGGGAGATTGTCGTCCGTAAAGCGGACCGGCGGCGCCTGACATTTACAGGGTTGGCGCTGAAGAGCTTCTGTCTCCCAATCTCGCCGGTCCGCTCGAATTGCTTCTGAGCACGATCGAACCAGGCGCCGATAGCGGCGAGACAGCCATGACGGCAATGAAGCGGGGATTTTGATCGCAGGCCGATTGGACCTGTGGGTCGATGGAAAGCGTTTCGAGCTTGAGGAGGGCGATAGCTTTTCGTTCAATAGCACCTCGCAACATCGCTGCGTAACTCCAGGAACGGTACCGGCAAAAGTGGTCTGGGTGAATACGACGCCGCATTATTAGTGAGTGGCGTTCGAATCGGGCAGCGAAGCCGCTTAATCCATCTCGAGGGGGCTCCTCGCAGCCTTAACTGAACTTGCGATGAAGCGGCGCTCCTCCTGAACACGGCGGGTCTCATGAGTGTCGGAACCGCACGGCTTCCAGCTGGGCAATGACGCTACCGCATTCGTAGCGGCGCGACATCAGGCGGCTAAGAGCCGATGCATAGTTCGGTGACCGGCTGTAGACGAAGTCTTCCACTTGCGTGACGAACAACCTTCCCGCCAGATCAGATTGACTTTCGATTTCGCCTCGCGCGACAAATAGCTCTGCGCAGCAGAGACGCTCAACGGGTAGTCGGTCAACTTCGAGACGATCAGCCGTCCTTGCTTTGGCTCGTCGAGGATGATTGCAATATCCGCTCGCGCCGCGACAATGAAACGTGCGGAGAAGCGGGACGAGAATGACAAGCCCAGGATTTGGCCGCGAGCGCTCCGAGCCGGCTAGCCAAAAAATAGTTCCCCAACCCGTCTGGCGCTCCGACGCGCACGGCGCCAGTAACCTTTTCGCAGGACAATTTGCGAATCCATAAGCCTGAGGCGCTGTATGGCCGATTTCAGGGCAGCAACTTATGAATGCGCTTGATGACGGTAGGCGCGCTAGGACTGCAAACCAAGCCTGTGGGTCGATGTCATTGAGCTTGGCGGTAGCCGCAGCATATCGTGCATGGAGACGATATCGATCGAAAGGCGCGGAGGTCAGCAAAACACCGCTTCACACCGCTCCCGCCCGAACAGGTGGCCGCCGGTCGTGCCACGGTCTGGCTTCCTCCAGATCGCGCGCGATACGGACCAACGTGGCCTCGTCTCCGAAACGGCTGACGATCTGCACTCCGATTGGTAGCCCGCCGCGACTTTGTGCCAAAGGCAATGATACGGATGGATGTCCGGTCACGTTGAACACTCCAAGATATTGATAAAGCGAAGCATCCGCTTCGAGGTATTCCTCAGCGGAAAGCGCGGGATTGGTCGTGCTGTAGATGCTGCAGTGGGCTAGCGCCACCGTGGGCATTGTCGGAGTTAGCAGTACGTCAAAGGGATGGATTGCCTCCCCAACTCGGAACCTTATCCCACGCAGTGCTTCAAGCACATCCCCTACAGAAGCCGATTGAGACTTGCCATACTCATAAAGCTTGAGACTCAATGGCTCCAAGGTGTTCGAATCAATTCGCCGCCCCTGGGCTCGCGCATCGTTTTCAAGACTGTCGGCGCTGAGTCTCCTACCGAGTATCCTGATGGGAAGAAGTGAGCGACAGTACTCACCGAATTCGAATGGTGGCGAAATTTCCGTCACCACATGTCCCATTTCCTCTAGCAGCGTAGCCGTATTCTCGACGGCCTGTCGGATTTCCGGATCGGTACTAATCGTCCCCCAATCGGTAATAGCAAGCCCCACTCTGAGAGCGCCGGTCGGCCGCGAAAGTTCCTCCACATATGTTCGGTGCGGCTGCACGATGATAAATGGATCACCGGGATGGGGACCTGCAAAGACATCGAGGGCGGCCGCCATATCGCGCACAGTGCGACATAGAACAAAGTCGCGAGGGAGGCCAAATGACCTATCCTGGTTGTTCGGACCACCCGAAACGCGCCCGCGCGAGGGGTTCAGTCCGACAAGGCCACACCAGCCGGCGGGAATGCGAATGGATCCGCCGCCGTCGCTTCCATGCGCCATGGGGGCAATGCCGGAAGCAACCGCTGCGGCTGCACCAGAAGATGAGCCGCCCGCGGAGCGTTCCAGATTCCATGGATTGCCGGTAATGCCAGTCAGAATGGATTCGCTCACTCCGGAGCCGCCAAAAATTTCCGGTGTTGTCGTTCTTCCGAGCGTTTGGAGACCGGCGGCTCGAGCCCGGCGAAAAAAATAGCTTTCGACGTCGGGACGACGGCCCTTGTACAACCGGCACCCGAGTTCCTGGAGGCGGCCAGCTTCGGTGGCACCGGCATCTTTGCGAAAGAAAGGCACGCCATGGAATAACCCTCCGTCAGCGCCAGTGATACCATCAGCGTCCCCGTAGAATTCGATGACGGCATTGATACGCGGGTTGACATCGTCGTGCGCGTTGCGGGCTAGCTGCGTTAGTTCTAAGGGCGTGACGTCCCCCGCGCGCACGAGAGAGGCTAATCCGGTCGCATCGTAGTTGATATACTCGCCTAATCTCATTTGTCAGATATCCGTTTACTTCGCCCGCACTCCGGCAAGATTGGAGGTCAATATCGCGCGGCAGAATCGCAGTGCTAAGGCAACCATACGAACCGTCAGGATCACAATTCTGCTGGCCCGGAAGACATGACGCTCTTCCCGATGCCGTGCTCAGAAAGATGACACGCTAGACCTGGCGGTTTTCAACGAAATGCTGCGTCGAGCGCATACTTTTGGCGAACAAGTCATCGCAAATGCAATATTTCGACGACGTAAAGGCGCTCCCTAGGAATACTTCCGTAAAATATGGGCCGGGCTAGCTGATGGCGGCGTGCGATGATGCTTTGGTGTCCAAGGAAGCAGCTACAACGCAGTGCGCTGCATCAGCTGGTCTGATGCCCCGTTGCATCCAGGAACGGGAAGAGTGTGGTGGGATTTGAACCCTTGCGGCTCGGTGGAGCAACCGGCGGCACGCGCAGCCATGGCCTACCACAGCATCCCGACCGCCGGGACGGGATCGCTGCGATTGACATATTCGGTCCTTGCAGGGTGCTCATGTCACCCGCGCCGATCAGGAGAAGTTCAAGAGTTTTTGGACGACTTGCAGAACCCGCGTGTTGTCTCATCGCCGAGTTATAAGCGGGCGCGAATCCCATTACGCCGCACCATCGGCGATCGCTCACGGCGAGCGAATGAACAACCTCAGCTTACGTTCGTGCCCACGAGGGGAACGTCGGACTCGCCTGCAGCGCCGACGACAAGGTCAGCCACGCAGGTCCACCGACCCGGCCAGCCAGCATCAACAACCTCGAATCGATCAAACTGTGCACTGCATTTATTGCCGTACGCGAAGGGTTGTCACACAGCAATTGTCTCAGCTCGAAAACGCGACCTGCGCCGCAGGTGCCATGGAGTACGGGTGATACCCGTTCAACGTCGATTCGCCTTTCCCCATCCACTAAATAGCTCCAGGTGCCGTTCGTCAGCGTTCGCAGTAGCCAGCGCGAGCCCGGCGAAAGCAATAGCTATCCGTTCCGGACGATGCGTTTATAGAGGCCCCTCGTCGGTAGATTCGAATGACGTAACCTCCCTGCGCGTACACGAGAGGCTAAACCGGCAGCATCGAATAGAGATATCTACTCACTTGGAGATCTGGGTCGTATTGTAGATGCCGCGCAGCCTCTCGGCGCGGCGGCGCAGCAGTTCGAGGGTGATCAGCATCCCGGCCGCGACGAAGATTAGCACTGTCGCTGCCGCGGTGATCGTAGGATTAAGTTCTTCGCGGATACCAGAGAACATGACTCTTGGCAGCGTTCGCTGCTCGGGACCCGCCACAAAGAGCGCCACGACTAGCTCGTCAAAAGAGGTGATAAAAGCGAACAGGGCGCCGGCAATCATGCCGGGCAGGATTAGTGGCATGGTTACTCTGAAGAACACGAGGATCGGCGACGCTCCCAAGCTCGCTGCGGCAAGAGCGAGGGAGCGATCGAAACCGCTGAGCGTCGCGGTCACGGTGATGAGCACGTAGGGGGTCGCCAGCATCGTATGCGCGAGGATTAGCCCCGCGTAAGAATTCAGCAATCCAACTTCGGCGTAGAAGAAGTACAGGCCGACCGCTGTGATCACTGTTGGCACAATCATAGGAGAGATCAAAAGACCGGTCACCGCCGTTCGAAAGGGAAAATTCGGCCGGCTGAGCCCAACAGCGGCTAAAGTGCCGAGCATGGTCGCGAGCAGGGTGACCGAGAAGGCTATGAATATGGAGTTGAACAGCGCGCCCTGCCATCGGGTTGTTAAGAAGAACTCCTGATACCACCGCAACGACAACGACTGCATCGGATAGGTGAAGAACGGCACCGAGTTGAAAGAGAGCGGCACGATCGCGAGGATGGGCGCAAGAAGGAACAGCAGGACCGCCCCACCGAGCACCCGGTGAAGGAAGTACCAAGTCCTTTCGATTGGAGATCTATAGGCGGAGACAGTCATCGCTTTTACCCCAGTCGGACCCGGTCGACGCCAACCAGCTTGTTGAACAGGCAATAGAGCACCAGGGTGCCGGCAAGTAGGATGGCACCGAGGGCTGAAGCCATACCCCAGTTGAGCTCGTCGGTGGTATAGCGAGCGACGAAATAGCCGACCATTTGGTCAGCGGGGCCTCCTACTAGTGCGGGCGTGATGTAGTAACCAAGGCAGAGAATGAAAGTCAGCAGGCAGCCTGCAGCAACACCAGGCATCGTTTGCGGGAAATATACTTTCCAGAAGGCGTAGAACGGGCCGGCGCCGAGCGAGCGAGCTGCCCGAAGGTGGCTGGGGGAGATGTTCTTCATTACGCTGTATATTGGTAATAGCGTGACAGGAAGCTGGATGTGCGTCATCGCAATTACGGTCCCGACACGATTAAAGATCAGCTCAGCGGGCTGTGATATAAAATGTAGCGCCAGTAACGTGTCGTTGATGATGCCGTGCTCCTGCAGAAGAACGACCCAGGCCGTTGTACGCACTAATACTGATGTCCAGAACGGTAGCACTACCATGATCATCAGCAGATTGCTGGATCTAGGCGACAGTGTTGCAAGGAGATAGGCAACCGGGAAGCCCAGCAGCAGCGTGGCGGCGGTCACGCCAATGCTGATTCCCACCGTTCGCAGGAACGCGTCGTGGAAGACCGCGCTCTCCGGCGGAGTTGCGACGACTTGGCCCTCTGAACCGTACTGGTAATCGAACGAACGCAGCAGATAAAAAGCCGTATAGGCTGAGCGTCCGCGCTTCAGTACGCTCCAGACGTCATGCCGCTCCCAAAGTGGTTGGATCTCGATCAGCGCTGCTTTGTAGGGCCCCCCCGAGAGTGTGGTCGCTTTGCGGGCACTGGAGGTCACGGCGCTACTAGCGCCAGGTATTTCATAGTTGATCCGCTTACCGATTAGCGCAGCAGTCTTGCGAGTCCAGGATTCTCGTAAGTCGTGCGCGAGAGCCGCAAAGGTAGCCTCGTCGGGCAGCTGTTGGCCGTTCCAGGTGCGCAACGCGGCCATAGTTCGCGGCAGCTGCAGCAGCAGTGTCTCGTCATGGACCGCGTTGAACATCACGCGGCCAATAGGAAAGACGAAAGTGACAAGCACGAACAGGAGAAGCGGCGTTACGAGCGTGAACGCCCTCAGTTTGCGCCGGCGGTCTACCTGTTGCAGTTTGATCCGCAGCGAACTGCCATCCGGGCTGCGGGCAGTTTGCGCGGCCATTGCTGTCATGGGTTCTCTCTTGGTTCATCTGTTGGTTGCTGAGGCGAGCGGAAGACCCCTCGCCTATCGTATCCTTTCGGGCCTTTACTTGGAGACCCAAGCAGTAAAACGCTGGCGCAGTTCCTCGCCGTTGTCAGTCCAGAAACTGGGGTCGATGAGCAAGGCGTTCTGCATGTGCTCCGGTGAAGTGGCAAGGTTGCGCAAGATGCCTGGATCGACCAGAGGGATAGCGTCCATGTTAGTGGGTCCGTAGTTTATGTACTGGGTCAGGCCAGCCTGCCGGGCCGGCGAAGCGGCAAAGGAGATGAACTTGTACGCCTCGTCTTGGTGCGAAGTGCCCTTGGGAATTGTCCAGAGAGTTGTAGAGACTAGCGGGGCGTCCCACATCATCTCAAAATGCTTGCCAGAGTTTTTGATTGCCTCGAGAATCCGGCCGCTCGTTGCCGTTACCATGACGACTTGGCCGTCGGCGAGCAGTTGTGGACCTTGGGCGTTCGTCGTAAACCAGACAACGTCCTTTTTGATTGTATCGAGCTTCTTGAATGCTTGGTCGACTCCCTCGCGTGTGCGGAGCACCTTGTACACGTCCTTGACGGCTACGCCGTCAGCGACCAGCGCCCACTCGATGATACCCCACGGAGTCTTTTGGATGGCACGCTTCCCTGGAAACTTCCTCAGGTCGAAGAAGTCGGCCATAGTAGCCGGGCCGTTGGGCAGCTTGTCCTTGTCCCAGGCGATGATGTAGCCATAGGCGTTGTTAGGAACGCCGCAGTCGTTCTTCTCCTGGTCGGTGAACTTCGACCGGTCGAGCCCAAGCCGTTTCCAGTCGATCACCTCGATGATGCCTTCGGCGCACATTTCCGCGGCCTGGCCTGCGTCCGCGTGGGCCACATCCCAAGTCACGGTCTTTGACTTGACCATCGCGCGGACTTTGGCGATCTCACCATTGTATTCGTCCTCGATGATCTTTATCCCTGTCTCTTTGGCGAAAGGCTCGTAGTAGGTCTTGCGCTCGGCACTCTGGTAGACGCCTCCGAAGGAAACGATCCTTAGCTGATCATCCGCCAAGGCAGGCGCCAGTGGCAGCAGCGCAATGACCGCTTGGGCGGCGACCTTTAAGAATCTGTTCATAGTGCAATACCTCCTCTAAATGCCGCCCTGAGCGGGAAGATTTAAGCGAAAATGCCGTTCAGTTCCGCTATTGCTTGAGGTCCAACGTGCCACCTGGTTCGTCAAGTGCACGACAATCCTCCACTTTCCAACCAACTGTGATCGTCGCTCCCCCCTCGGCTTGCGTCATACCTTCCAAATTCGGCAGCTTGACCACGAATTCGCTCTGGCCGCAGACCGAAACTCGGATGCGCACTTGATCTCCTAGATAGATCAGCTCTTCGATCCTCGCGCTGAAGATATTGGGCAGCGAGCCAGGTTGCGGATTCAGCCTTACTCGTTCCGGCCGCAGGGACAGTATGGTTGATCGGCCAACTGCCTCGACGTTGATAGCCAACGCTTGAACATTTCCGCCCCCCGGAACTTCCACCGTGCAGGTCACGCCGTTCACTGCCACGACCTTGCCGGGCAACCTATTGTTCTCACCAATGAATTGAGCGACGAAGGCGTTGCACGGCCGCTCGTATAGTTCCACCGGCTTTGCGAGCTGCTGGATTACGCCATCGTTAAACACCGCTATGCGGTCAGACATGGTCAGCGCTTCGGCCTGATCATGCGTAACGTAGACAACAGTAACGCCGAGATCCTCGTGGATATGCTTGATTTCCAACTGCATCTGCTCGCGCAGCTGCTTGTCGAGTGCTCCGAGCGGCTCGTCCATTAGTACGAGCTTCGGATCGAAGACAAGCGCACGGGCAAGTGCGACTCGCTGCTGCTGACCACCGGAGAGCTGGGCGGGCCGGCGCCCCCCATAAGGACCAAGCCGGACCATCTCAAGTGCCCGCTTGATCCTAGCCTCGCGCTCAGCCCTGCCGAGCTTCCGAACCTTGAGTGGGAAGGCGAGATTCTCGGCTACCGTCATATGCGGAAATAGCGCGTAGTTCTGGAAGACCATACCAATGTCGCGCTTGTGGGGCGGCATCTTGTCGATGGGGCGTCCTTCCAGGAAGATCGAGCCGCGGGTTGGCGCTTCGAACCCAGCAAGCATCATGAGGGTGGTCGTCTTGCCCGACCCCGAAGGGCCTAACATCGTCAAAAACTCACCGCGCGCGACATCTAGATTAATATCCCTTACGACGAGCGTTTCGCCGTCGTAGGTCTTCTGAACGTTCAAAAATTTTACAAAAGCACTATTGTAGTCTGGCATTGCGTCCACCTCCGCCCCACGCTGCTCGGCGATCGCGACACCTCCTATTAGACCGGGCATTGCAGTCTTTTCACCGTCAGGAAGGCGCAAGCGGGAAGAAACGTGCACAAGGCGCCCTGGGCTCGCCAAAAAGCTCACTACATCCTCCCCTTCTTGAGCAGACCATTCACTGGAAAGTGTATTCTTGCCGTTGGCGGAAGCATTAACCGACCCGGCCAGACGAAAGCCTTCGAGATAGCGTGTTTTTGCTTTGAAATTCTGCGCGCGATCAGAAGTCGCGAAGGTTTTAGGCCCGAGGCCGTCAGTGTTCGTGGGAGCATGGCGTCCAATAGTTGTCCGACGCTCGGGCCGATCTGAGTTCCCACATCTCCATGCGCCGAGGACGTCTGGCACATTGGACGTTCGTTCAGCAGCTTTGGAGTCTCGGGGGTTTGTAAGCCGAGCGCCGCTAGCAGACCGTGAGGGATAATCCGGCGAGCTCATCAGGTTGCGTAGTTGAGCGTATTTTCCAGAGATGGCGTGGAAGTTTTCAAGCAGCGAGTGAGACGGCCGCTGTAGTCGGTGGACCTTCTCCAAATGGGTGGACACCTGTAGTTGGTTTGAGCGGTCGATCGATCGGGGCGGTCGCCAAGGAGCTCAGTCTGCGCGAGAGGGCCCTGCCGGGTTAGCATCCGGAACATCAACAACTTCGCCGGATACGGCTTGATTAGCCCGACTGCCCGAGCTCGGCTACACATTGGCGAAACCGCATTCGAATAACTTACAAGCACGCTCAATCGCCAACGTTTCCGCGAGATCCACGAACTGGCAACCGCCGTAATAGCGGCGCCCCGGATAACCCTTCGCATATTTGTTGGTCATCACTGAACCTTGCGCTTCAAGCGCAGCTCGCGGAACGATACTCTCGGAGGCGATGAGTTCGATCTCATTGCGCTGGCGGCCAAGTTCTAGCGTGATGGCCCGAGCAATCTCGGGGTCACGTTGCATGAGTGAGCCGGTAAAACAGAATCATCGGCAGCGCTGGGTGTCTGCGGTGCAACATTCATGGCGTTTCTCCTCTTCAGCATTCGACCCAACTGACCGCGAGGCCGCCCAAGGACGTTTCCTTGTATTTGTCCTGCATGTCGGCGCCGGTCTGCGCATCGTGGCGACGACCTGGTCGAGACTCACTTTGTGAGCCCCGTCGCCGTGCAGCGCCAAAGAGGCCGCGTTGACTGCTTTAACCGCCCATGCGTTGCGTTCAATGCATCGGATCTGGACGAGCCCATTTATGGGATCGCATGTCATGCCGAGATGATGTTCCATTGCGATCTCAGCGGCATTCTCAATCTGCGTATTGCTGCCACCTAACGCCGCCGCGAGACCTGCCGCCGCCATGGAGCTGGCAACGCCGACCTCGCCTTGACATCCAACTTCCGCTCCCGAAATCGACGCGTTCATTTTAAACAGAGCTCCAATCGCTGTTGCAGTGAGGAGGAAGGTCTCGATCCCCTCTTCAGAGGTGCCAGCGCAGAAGTCATGGTAGTAGCGAAGCACGGCCGGAACAACGCCCGCCGCGCCGTTGGTCGGCGCTGTGACCACCTGTCCGCCGGCAGCGTTTTCCTCGTTGACAGCGATAGCGAAAACGCTGAGGAAATCCATGACTTCATGCGCCGATCGGTCATTTACGAGGCGTTCCGATTTCAATGTTGATAAATGGCGGACGCGCGGCGCTTCACCTTCAGCCCGCCCGGCAATTCACCGGAGGTCGAAAGGCCGCGATCTATGCAGGCGAACATGGTTCTCGCGACACGTCGCAAATGATCGCGCACTTCGTCGGCAGGTCGCGAGGTGGCTTCGTTTTCACGAATCATCGCGGCGATAGGCAACCCATGCCGTTCGCCGAGGATCAGCAACTCGCGGGCATTTGAGAAGGAGAAATGCGTCGCCCCATTTGCGGGCTGCGCAGCGCCGAGTTCGTTTTCCGGGATCACGAACCCGCCACCGACGGAGCACCAACGCTCTTCCCTCAGACATTCGCCGCTGTCGCCATAAGCTGCGAAGCGCAACGTGTTGGGATGACGCGGCGGGCGAGTCTGCTTATCGAACTGGAGATCGCGCGCCGCTTCAAACGCGATCGCTTTGCGACCGTCCAGGACAAGACGCCGCTCGCTGCCGACGCGCGCGAGCAGAGCCTGCGCATGATCGGGATTTACGGTGTCCGGCCTTTCGCCGGACAAGCCGAGGATTATGGCGCGGTCCGTCGCATGGCCTACACCCGTCCCGGCGAGCGAACCGTAGAGTGTGACTTCAATTCGAGCGACTTCGGAGAGGTCGCCGGCAACGAAGGACGCCGCGGCTTTCGTCGGCCCGACCGTGTGTGACGACGATGGACCGATGCCAATTTTGAAGAGGTCGAATACGCTGATCATCTCATTGCTACCGGTCAGAGCGAAGAATTGTCGGCGCGGGCCGCTTCGAGAAGCGCGCAGACGTAGGGTGCGAACGACCGCCAGACCTCGACGTGAAAGCTATCCGATTGCTGCCGCCATAGAATGATTTCGGCCTTTTCGAATATCGTTCGCACGACGGCGCCGACGGGAAACGCCGCAAGCGAGATATCCAGAGGTACGCCCGCATTGAGAAGCAGTTCCGCGCCACGCCCCTCGACAGCCAGCGCAGTTTGCCGATGCGAGATGTCAACGAGAGAATGGGCGATGCCACTAAGCGCGGCTTCCAGTTTCGCCTGAAGCGCGGGGGTCTCCTCCTCCGGCGCAATCAGCAGCCATTCGTCGGGGCCGAGCCAGAGCGCTACGCGCGCGCCGTCAGCGTTGAATTCACGCGACGTCATCGGTATGGCGACGCCAAACGCTTTGCCAGCAGCCGCGACCGCGTCCACGCCGCGCAGCAACAATCGGGTCGCCGCGGGCGCTGTCCTCAACGTGACGCCCGTGACGGGCGCCGGTGGTAGATCGACCGGCGCCCGACGGGTCTGGGAAAGATCAAGCATTGATACGCACTCCGTCTGGATCGAAGAAGATGGGTTCAACGACTCTGACGGCGATAGGTCCACTCGCCATCGGTGCATGAAGCGTCTCGCCCATACGCGCGCGTCCGCCTGCAATTATCGCCAGGGCGATTGATCGGCCGAGCGTCGCGCTCCAATAGGCCGAAGTGACATGGCCAAGCGCTGGCGTTCCCTTTACGGGCGTGGCTTCGGCCGTGATTTGTGCGCCCTCCTCAAGGACGGTCGCTGGATCGTCGGTCAACAAGCCGACGAGTTGCTTTCGGTTCGGCGCGATGAGGTCGAGGCGGCGCAAGGAACGTTTGCCGACAAAATCGCGCTTGTTCTTGCCGATTGCCCAGTCGAGAGCGAGGTCGGATGGGGTAACCGTGCCGTCAGTTTCCTGCCCAACGATGATATAGCCTTTCTCAGCGCGCAGCACGTGCATGGTCTCGGTGCCATAGGGCGTAAGGCCATGCGGGTGGCCTGCCTCATAGATCGCCTGCCAAATTGCCGGACCATGGTCGGCGGGAACGTTGACCTCGAAGCCGAGTTCGCCGGTGAAGCTGACGCGGAACAACCGCGTTGGCACGCCGCAGATCTTGCCCTCGCGCAGGCTCATATGCGGCATTGCGACGGCGGAGAGGTCCATGCCCTCAACGAGCGGCGCGAGAATTTCGCGCGCCTTCGGTCCCTGTACCGCGACCACGGCCCATTGCTCGGTGGTCGAGGTCAGCCAGACCTTCAGGTCCGGAAACTCGGTCTGAAGATAATCCTCCATATGCGCAAGCACGCGCGGCGCGCCGCCCGTCGTCGTTGTCACGTGGAATCGGTCGTTCGCCATGCGACCGACGACGCCGTCGTCGATGACGAAACCGGCTTCGTTGAGCATCAGGCCATAGCGGCAACGGCCAACGCCGAGCTTGGCCCAAGGATTAGTGTAGAGCCGCTCCATGAATTCGACGGCGTCAGGGCCGACGACTTCGATCTTGCCGAGGGTCGTCGCGTCGAAAATTCCGGCATCTTTCCGCACAGCGAGGCCTTCGCGATTGACAGCGGCATGCATGGATTCGCCCGCCTTCGGAAAATACCACGCGCGCTTCCACTGCCCGACGTCCTCGAACATGGCGCCCAAGGCCTTGGCTTTGGCGTGCATTGGTGTGCGGCGGATCGGATCGAAGAGATCGCCACGCGAATGGCCCGCGAGGGTCCCGAAAGTTACCGGGGTGAAGGGTGAGCGGAACGTCGTCAAGCCGACCTCGGGAATTGCCTTGTCGAGCGCCGTGGCGGCGATGGCGAGGCCGTTCATGTTCGAGGTCTTGCCCTGATCGGTCGCCATGCCGGTCGTGGTGTAGCGCTTGACGTGCTCGATGGATCGCATGCCTTCGCGCACAGCGAGCTTGATGTCTTTAGCGGTGACGTCGTTCTGAAAATCGACGAAGGCCTTAACCTTCTGCGGATCGCGCGGATGCGGAACTGCGCCATGGAACCCGCCGGAGGGCGCTGTCGCATCCGAGACAACGAAGGCGCGTTCAGTTGGCGCGCCTACCGCCGCAGCGCCGACGGTATGGCCCTCGGCGAGGGCGGCGGCGAGATCGAATACGCCGTTGCAGGCGCCTGCGGAACGTTCGTTTTGCGCGGAAACGCCCGGGACATATATTTGACGTAACGCGTCGAAGGTCAGCTTGCCGCGCGATTGTGAGAACAGATGCACCGCGGGCGTCCACCCACCGGCCATCAGGACGAGATCGCAGCGGACGGATGGGCCGGAGATGGTCGAACCGTCAGCGCCCAGCGCGCAGAGGCTCGCGCCGGTGACGCGAGCGCGTCCGGATACGCCTGAAACCGCCGTGGCAAATCGGATCGGCAGCCCCGCCGCCTTCGCCAACACGAGACCTGGACCTTCCGGAGCGCGGCGAATATCGGCGATGGCGACGATCCTGATGCCCGCCTTATGTAGATCGAGCGCCGCCGCATAGCCGGTATCGTCGGCAGTGAACATCACGGCCTTCTTGCCGGGCTTCGCGCCGTAGCGGTTGAGGTAGGTGCGCGCGGCCGAGGCGAGCATCACGCCTGGCCTGTCGTTGTCGGGGAACACGAGCGGGCGTTCGATCGCGCCCGTCGCGAGAACGACTTGTTTCGCTCGAACCTTCCATAGCCGTTCACGCGGCGCGCGTGCATCGGGCGCAGCGACATGCTCGGTCACGCGTTCGGCGAGGCCGACGAAATTTTGCGCGTAGTAGCCGAAAGCCTGCGTGCGCGCAAGCAAGGTGACATTCGCCATCGTCTTCAATTGCTGGAGCGTTGCGGCGACCCAAGCCCGCGCGGACTGTCCGTCGATGGTTGCGTCTACTTCGTCGAGCAGACCACCTCCCATTTCCGCTTGTTCGTCAGCGAGAATCACGCGCTTGCCTGTTTGCCCGGCCGCGAGGGCGGCGGCTAGTCCCGTCGCCCCAGCACCGACGATGAGAACGTCTGAGAAGGCGTATTGCTGCGCGTAATGATCCGGATCGGGCGCTGTCGGCGCGACGCCCAGCCCCGCCGCGCGGCGGATGAACGGCTCGTAGATCGTCTTCCACGCGCTCACAGGCGCCATAAAAGTCTTGTAGTAGAAACCCGCGCTGAACAGCCCCGCCGGAACGAGATCGTTGATCTCGCCGATATCGAAGCTGAGCGATGGCCAGCGGTTTTGGCTGTTCGCGACCAACCCTTCGTAAAGCTCGACCTGGGTCGCGCGCAGGTTTGGAGCGGTGCGTCCCGCACCGCGATCGACGTCCACCAGCGCGTTCGGCTCCTCGGCGCCGGCGGCGAGGAAGCCACGCGGGCGGTGGTATTTGAACGAGCGCCCGATGAGATGCACGCCGTTGGCGATCAGCGCCGAAGCGAGCGTATCGCCCAGATAGCCTTGATAGCGCCGCCCATCGAAGCGGAAGTTGAGCGGGGCGCCACGATCGATCCGACCGCCTTGGACCATGCGAAGATTGTTGTTCATCGCACCGCCTCCGGTCGGGCTTGGCCCGCCTTGTATGTCGTCTGGATCTTGTCGGTCACGGTGTCGCGCAGGCAATTGAAGAAGCGACCGCAGCCGTTGGTGTGTCGCCAACGCTCGGCGTGCAGCCCCCTGGGATTCGCCCGAAAATAGAGGTATTTCGCCCAATCCTCGTCGGACATGGTCTCCGGATCGGCGGGACGCGCGATATGCGCCTGGCCCGCGTAGCGGAATTCCAGTTCCGGCCGATCCATTTCGCAGTAGGGGCAATGAATGAGCAGCATGACGTTACCTCAATGCGCGACGGCGGCGGCGGCGGCTTCGTCGATGAGACGCCCCGTGCCGAAGCGATCGAGGGTGAACGGCGCGGCGATCGGATGCGGCTCGCCGGTCGCAACCGTATGCGCGAACACATGCCCAGAACCGGGCGTCGCCTTGAAGCCGCCGGTGCCCCAGCCGCAATTGACGTAGAGCCCCGGCACAGGCGTCTTGCCGATGATCGGCGAGCGATCCGGGGTCACGTCGACAATGCCACCCCAGTTGCGCAGCATGCGCAGGCGGCGGACGACGGGGAACAGTTCGCAGATCGCATCCAACGTGTGGCTTGCTATGTGCAGGCCGCCGGTCTGAGAATATGACGTGTAGGCGTCTGTGCCCGCGCCGATGACCATTTCGCCCTTGTCCGATTGCGACATATAGGCGTGGATGGTGTTGGACATCACAACGCAAGGCATGATCGGCTTGACAGGCTCCGACACCAGAGCTTGCAAGGGATAACTCTCCAGCGGCATCTGCACATCGGCCATGCCCATGACGACACTGGTGTGGCCCGCCGCGACGACGCCGATTTTCCTGGCGCCGACAAAGCCGCGCGTGGTGTCGAGGCCGCTGACCGCCCCGTTCACATTGCGGCGAATGCCGGTGACCTCGCAATTCTGGATGATGTCGACACCGAGCGCCGAAGCGGCGCGCGCATAACCCCACGCCACGGCGTCATGCCGCGCCGTCCCGCCGCGTCGCTGCAAGGCTGCGCCGATAATGGGATAGCGGACATTCTTGCTGATATTCAAGATCGGGCAGAACGCCAGCGCCTCCTCGGCGCTCAGCCATTCGTTGTCGATGCCGGCGAGGCGGTTGGCGTGGACGTGGCGCTTGAAGACCTGCACATCGTGGATGTTGTGCGCGAGCATCATCACCCCGCGCGGGGAATACATCACATTGTAGTTGAGGTCCTGGCTGAGACCTTCCCATAGTTTCAGCGCGTGCTCGTAAAGCGCCTCGGATTCTTCCCAGAGGTAGTTCGAGCGGATGATCGTGGTATTGCGACCGGTGTTGCCGCCGCCCAGCCAGCCCTTTTCGATCACGGCGATATTCGTGAGGCCATGCTCCTTGACCATGTAATAGGCGGTCGCGAGGCCATGTCCGCCGGCGCCGACAATAACCGCATCGTATGCGGCCTTGGGTTCCGGCGAACGCCATTGCTCTGGCCAACCCATATTGCCGGCGAAGGCCTGGCGAAGCAGGCTCACAAAAGAAAAGCGCATGGCGTATCCTCGACGTTGGCCGGAAGCATGAGGCTTCAGACCGGCTCAATGCGAGTAGAATTGCGCCATTTCGCGAGGAGAATATCGCTGATGGCCAAGATTCTGTGCGTTGCTCGAGCGACTCGCCCACGTTTGCGACCCCGAGGCCTTGTCTGTGGATGACTCCAATCAGACATGCCGCCCAGCGAGTCGGCCTCGGTCGAAGGCATTCGTTTGCGCCAGTGCGACGGCGACTCCCCGAGTAATTTCGGAACTGGCGGCTGAAATGCGCTCCGTCAACGAGACTCGTCAGCGATGCGATGTCGGCGACTTCCGCGCAGGTCAGCACGATCCGGGCTCTCAGAGCCAGCGCCTGCGCCGTCTTCCGCCGCGTCGTCAGCGCCTTCAGTTCGGCGCGCTCTTCATCACTCAATGTCAGGGAGGCAAGTTGCCGGACCGCCATCAGACCCTCCGTCACTGTTGCTGCCTCCAGCCTTGGCACAGCGACGCGAAATTGCGAATCTACGATTCCGGACTTGTGACTCGGGACACTAGGTGATGATGGGAGCACGACAACCGCATTCGATGGTCGGCCTCCTCGCGTGCCTTGAAGCGGTCCGCGCATTTCTTGGAGCAAGGGGCCGTTCGCCAGAGGTAGTAAACCGCTCATAGCGGGTCGCCCCTGCAACTTCTTTCGCAGTTTCTTCGCGTTTTGAGTGTAACGACATCCTAATCCAATTTAATGCAATGAGCGGGCCGGCCACGCGCAAATCCTGCGTTCTGCCGCCTTTCTTCGACGGATTTCAACTAACAAGGCAATGAGGTGTGTGTCGAGTAGTCGTCTGGAGCCAGGACCGCCAACGTCTTGCCCTTGCGTGTTCAAAAGGTGGCAATCCAATTTCTGACGTGCCCCCGCCAATTTAGGCCAGTTTGAACTGGAATTTTCCATTTATGATCCCTGACGGGACGAGGAGAGTTCCATGAAGGCATCGAAGTTTTCAGAGGCGCAGATCGCATTTGTTTTGAAGCAGGCTGAAGATGGCTCGGCAGTGGCAGAGGTCTGCCGCAAGGCCGGGATCAGCGAGGCGACGTTCTACAATTGGCGGAAGAAATATGCTGGCCTGTTGCCCTCAGAGATGAAGCGGCTGCGTCAGCTTGAGGAAGAGAACAGCAAGCTGAAGCGGATTGCCGCCGACCTGTCGTTGGACAAGGCCATGCTTCAGGATGTGCTGAAAAAACAGCTCTAAAGCCTGGCCCCAAGCGTGAGCTTGTCGAAAGGTGCGAAGTGACTGGAAGGTCTCGATCAGGCGGGCCTGCTCGGCTCTTCGGATCGATCGCGCACTGTACGTCTACAAGTCGAAACGCGGCGACCAGGCCGCTCTCAAAAGTCGGATCAAGGACATCTGCGAGCCGCGGGTGAGATACGGCTATCGCCGGGTCCATGTCCTGCTGCAACATGACGCCTGGGCCATCAACGTCAAACGCGTCTATCGTCTTTATCGGGAGTTAAGCCTGCAATTACGCAACAAAGCGCCGAAGCGTCGCGTGAAGGCCAAGCTGCGCGAGGATAGGACGGAAGCACGCCAGATCAATGAGACCTGGGCAATGGACTTCGTTCACGACCAGCTCGCCACGGGCCGCAAGATCCGTGTTCTCACGATTGTGGACACCTTCAGTCGCTCAACGGCAAGTTCAGAAGCGAGTGCCTGAAGACACGCACTGGTTCCTGAGCCTTGACGACGCGCGGCAGATAATGGAGGATTGGCGCAGAGACTACAACGAAGTCCGGCCCCACAGCGCGATCGGCAATAAGGCGCCGATATCGCTGTTGAATGGCTCATCGGCGCCCCAGCCGGCATGAGCATAACCCCGGCAAATTCCAGCGCCGGCTCGCCTAGTTTTGGGGAGCACTTCATTTCTGGCTCCAGCTCTTGCCATACTTGGATGCTAACTGGGATGCAGGTTTGGTGCCTGCCTTATAGGTAAGCTGAGGTGCTTGGTTTCTTCAGAAACATGCGTGGAGTTTACCGAGGCGACCTTGGTAAGTGTCGATATCTGAAGCGGCGCGTGGCTAGGTGTCAGCGCGGTCATTCGGAATCAGGAGAAGGCGGTATCGAACAAGGACACAAGGACACTCACGCAAGTTGCCGATGCTCAGTATCCCCTCCGGCAGGGCTGCCTGCCGGTGAGTTGAGGGTGTGAGTCATGTGACTATTCACGGGAGTAGTCACATGACGAACGGGCGGGTCGAGATCATCACGTCGGTTCTGCGGCGGCGAAGCTGGTGCAGTTCGGAGAAGCAGCAGCTGGTAGCGCCGTCGCAGGAGCCGGAAGCGAGCGTGTCGGTTCTAGCACGGCAAGCGAGGCACGCCGCAAAGCGCGTTTCAGAAAACGACTGCGATCGTCATCACGATCGACATGCCAAAAGCAATGCGAACACCGGGGCCTTAAGCACCGGGGGAATAACTCCCACCTCACGTCGGGACACTTTATCGGATAGTGCCTACGACGCCACTGCTCCCCTCGAGTCTGAGCGCACATTATTGCACCATTTCAAGAGCCCCCGCCACAGAGGCCGCCGTGCAGTTGTAGCCAACAACACGGTGCGCTTCACCGCGAGTGGCCGGATGACCGGGGAGGTGATCGCCCCGCGCTCCGTCTGCGCTCGACGGTTGCGGGACGGTTGACCCGGCTCGGGCTCGGCCTTGCGAGCCTGACCGAGACCGGGCCACCCCGACGCCATTAACACGAACGGCCCGGCGAACTGCTGCATCTCGCCACGAGGAAGCTCGCTCGGTTCGGGTGTTCGGTCATCGTGTCGCGGGCGATCCGCGCGACCATCTTCAGCCACTCCCGAGCGCGACGTTCACTGACGCCGAACCCTGCGGTCACAACGCGAACGGCTGTTTCCCCTCGATAACCCACTGCACCATTTCCGTAAACCGCGGCGTAAGACGTGAGGTAGTCAGTTGGGTTGAACAAACTCCTCAGCCGCCAGACCTAGCTTCGGCCCCGTCACCACGAGCGCGTCGAGTCCGTCGCGTCATGGTCCCGAATACCTCCTGCTGCCGTCGTCCGCACTCCGATCTCGAGAAGGCGGCTTATCGCACGGCGTTTTAGTTTTTGGCTTCTCGCACCATACGCATCTTCTATCTCGTTTGCCCGCAAACACGCAGATTATTGACGAATAGATCCCTATGGATGCGTGTTTTCGGCGCAACCGCGACACTACCATGCCCCACTTTCGGGTGTGTCCATCGTGGACCGATACCCGCACCCAGGAGGGAATGATGTTAGCTCGCACTGTAATGCGCGGCGCGACTGCTGCCTGCTCAGCTGTCCTGGTTGCACTAGCAGGCACGCCTTTCAGCTCGGCCAGCCAAGCCGCCGGGCTGCAGCCGTCGGGCTGCGCAACGCAAGCTCTCACGAACTCGGGAGCTACGTGTTATAGGTTCACCGCACCGGAGAATTGGGACCACCCCAACAGCAGGACGGTGACGCTCCCACTTGCGGTGTTAAAGGATAGCTTCACCGACCCGAATCTCACCCCGGTGTTCTACTTCCCCGGCGGACCGGGTTTATCTAGCCTCGACATGAGCGAGAATACGGTCCGATCGAGGTTGCAGGTCTTCCAACCGCATCCGGTTGTAGTCATTGAGAGTCGGGGGCTGAAGCTCGCGACGCCAGTTCTGGATTGTCCGGGATGGTACAGTCGCAAATATGCCCCCAAGATTTACGGCTTAGAAGGTCTTCGCGAGCGGATTAAGGAAAGAAGTGACCTTGTCACGTTGTGCTATGAGACGCTTAAGAGCCAGAGAGTCGACGTTCGCGAATACACCGACTATCACATCACTCGAGACTACGATGAGATCCGCAAGGCGCTTGGTTTTCAGACTATCGACATCTACGGCATTTCGACCGGGGGCGGCTCAGTTGCAACCTACTTGAAGTACTATGGCGACCATGTGCGATCGGCGATTTTCGCATTCCCGTGGCTCACCACTCTCAGAGACCGACCACAATTCGATGAGCTAATCACAGCGAAGAATATCGTCAATGACATCCTGGGCATTTGCGTGCGCGACAACGCGGAATGTGCAAAGAGATTCCCCGGTTACCTGCACGCTGCGGATCGAGCTCGTGCGATCCTCGACGCGAAGCCGTATGTAACCACTGTCGCCAGTCAAGTTGAACCCGAGGGCAAACTCAAGATCAAGATCGACGGGGCCACCTTCCTTTCGACCCTGTATTACGCAGGTAACCCCGACTTTCCGAGCATCTACGATCGGCTGCCTCAGGCGCTGGAGGCCATCTTTCGAGGCGACTATTCAGCCTTGGATCAGTATTTCGGTCTGAACGATGTCGACACGCGTTCTCCGCATCCGTACGCTATCGGGCACTTCTTATCCAATGTGTGCGGCTCGATGGGGCAGAACAAGCAAACGCCGAAAGAAGCCACGGCGATGATCGAGCGTGAGCCGGCTCTAATGGGCTACGAGACAAATATCTTCTGCGCCTGGTGGCCAGAAGCCGGAGATGTGCCCGCAAGTCTGAATACAACGCCCGTGAGCAACGTGCCCGCCTTGGCGATCCATGGACAGGTAGATGCGTGCTGCAATATCAGATGGAGCCAACTGCTGGCCGAGACGATGCCCAAGCTACAGCGGGTCGTGCTGCAGGCGCAGGAACATGGTGGATCGGGCGGTGGATGCAGAGACAAACTCATCGTCCAATTCCTCAAGTCGCCCAACGATCCGGTCGATGATTCGTGCAAGAACACTGTCCCCCTCCGGCCTTGGATCTTCTACACACCCACGAACACACACACGCACAACGACAATTGATCGCACCCTGTCCCTGAGTTAACGGCGAGAACGATGAGAGGCTGACATCTCCACCGCGAGGCGGCGAGATGCCAGCCTCCTACATCGAGCAAGGGACTGGAAGAAGCACACGATTAGGGGGCACCTGATGCGGCGAGCTCCGCTTTCATTCTCTCAAGCCAGGCTGCGAACGTTCTCGACTCGCGGTGAACAATGGCGCCACCTCGCTTTGTGGTGGATTGGACCAGCGTTTCTGTTTGAGGTTGCCGTCGATCTGTCCGAACCTCGTGCCGACGCTTGCCGCACGTGATTTCTTATATGCCAAGCTGTTCGATTGCGAGGCGTTACAGCGCCGTGTCGAAAGCAGGTGCGCTGTCGTCGGAAAAAAGACCGCGCCACTGTCGGCCACCATTCTCGCGAGTTGTTCGGGCGCGGCACTCGTCGGCAGCGGCGCCACTGTGGCGTCCGCGCGCAGCGCGCCAACGAATACTGTGGTGTACTCCAGCGAATTCGCACCGGAGATCGCGATGGCCTGCGCGGCAACACGCCTGAGTGCTGCAAAGTGGCGGCAACGCGATCGGCTATGGTATCGAGCTGCAGCCATGGCATCGTGCGTCCGCCCTGGCGCATGGCGATGGCGCCGGGCCGCGGCCGCATGCTCACGCACGAGGTCGGCGATTGCGCATAACGAAGGCAGGCCGCTGGAAGCTGCGGCGGGCTTTCTATGCTTCCTTGTTCATGCTTTCGAATCTAGTGAAACTCTATTGGCTGCCGTGTCGATGCGTCGAGCAGCAGCATGCGTTCACGACAAAGGTTCCACGTACACAGGATGATCTCCGGGAAGGCCACCACAACGGTGCCGCCGGCGTCAGAGATAGCGCAACATGATCCTCACAATTGCGGCCGCGGATCGATAGGCGTGCAGTCTCGCAGGCCCAGAATATCCTCAAGTGTTTTGGCGCCGGCCAACAGGTTCCCCTCGGCACGGGGCGCGGCCACTATTTGTAGTCCGACCGGTAGGCCGGAACTAGTGAAGCCGCAGGGGAGAGATAGCGCCGGACAACAGGACAGCGTGATTGCAGAGGCAATGGCAACCCAATCTACATAGTGGTCGAGTTTCTTACCGTTGCATTCGGTGACATACCGATTTTGGACCGGGAATGGTTCGACAATGGTCGCAGGTGACAACAGCAAATCGTATTCCCTGAAGAAGTCCACTGCGCGCGTCATCATCGCTAGCCGTTGTGCCTCGGCGCGCTCGATCCGTTCGACCGTAAGCTTCAAGCCTTCCTCAATATTCCAGATGACCTCTGGCTTGAGTAGATCACGGTGGCTGCGCAACAGGCCAGCTTTGCTGACTGCGAAATCAAAGGCGCGCAGCACGTGAAAGCATTCCTGGGCTTCACGGAAGTCCGGATGCGCTTCCTCGACGATTACACCCGCTTCGACCAATCGTGCAGCGGCCCGGCGCGTAATTGCCGCAACTTGGGGATCCACCGGAGTGATGCCGAAATCGGGTGAATAGGCGACCCGTCGCGGCTTTTTGCCCGATCGGGCGGCCGAAAGGAACGAGTGCGGCAGCTTTGGAAGCGACAGCGGGTCTCCAAGATGTTCACCGCTCATCGCGTCCAACATCAGCGCAACATCCTCCACGTTGCGGGCCATAGGTCCCGGCACACCAAGGTTACGGTCGACCTTGAACTTCGGTGTGTGCGCAACCCGGCCGATGCTGGGCCGCAGGCCAACCACGCTGCAGAAGCTTGCCGGATTCCGGAGCGAGCCCCCCATATCGGACCCGTGAGCAAGCCATGCCGTCCCAGTGGCAAGCGCAACCGCAGCTCCGCCGGAGGAGCCAGCCGCCGATCGCGACGTATTCCATGGATTGAGTGTTGGCCCGAACACGTCGTTGAAAGTATTGGCGCCGGCCCCGAACTCGGGGGTGTTCGACCTAGCATAGACCAGCGCGCCGCTCTCTTCGAGTCGCTCGACAAGGATATCTGACCGAGCGGGGACATGATCCCTGAAAATCAGCGAGCCCATAGTGTTGCGCACACCAGCGACGTCTGTGAGGTCTTTGATCGGTACAGGCAGACCGCAGAGGAGACCGCGCTCGCTCACGGGCTTTTTCATGATCGCCTCAGCGTGCTCGCGCGCGCGATCGAAACACAAGATTGGGAGTGCGTTTAGCTTACCGTCCACCTCCGCAATCCGTTCCTCTAGCACGCCCAGGAGCTCGAGCGGCGATACGTCGCCGCTGGTCAATTTGTGAACGACGCCGCACGCTGTATCTCGGATTATCTGCCGCACTTCAGAACCCGTTGCTCTCTATTCGCCTGCTTACACCCGATGGAATTGCGATGAAGACTAACACTGTGCGGCGGCGATGACGCGGCGACTAGGAAATCGAAATCCAGACCGCTGCTGGGCAGACCATCCTCCGAAGGCGCAAGAACACCTTTGCGTTCAGTGCGACTGCTGAGCTTAAGGCAATTCTGGGTGTGCCCATTCATAAATCCTCGCAGCCGCGCTGTACGATCGAGCGCAGTCGCCGCGAGACCACAGTTTCGTCGAGAATGACTCCCCGCAGAAACAAGCCAAGCAGCGCCCGCTGCTGATTTGTGCCTGTTGGCACAACCCTTCCCGGCAAGAAAGCAGCGTCACTCTGCGATGGCCTTCGGCTAGCAGCGTCCTTCCCAACCCTTGTGGATGCGCCGATAACAATCTCGCTCTTCGTTCCGCTCGCTACAACGGCAACCTGTTGAAGACATGCGCAGATGCGGGAGCGATGGCGCAGTTTCGCAAATACTAGCCTCGTAGCTCCTTCGTCATCCTCTCGCCGAGAGCCGTGCCCTGCTGCATCAAAGCTTTCCAGTCAATCGGCCGCTTCAATGCCGCCCGTTCGGGAGAACTAATAAGGATGTCAGCTGCGAGGGCGCCTAGAGCCACATCAGTGGTTGGTCCGTAGCGGAGCGCTTTCGGCACGGAGAGCATGCCTTGATCGGAAAGAAGCTGATTGATGTAGGCCAGGGCAGCCTCTTTATTGCGCCCGCCCCGCACGATGTTCGTATACGAGGTGACGGCGTAGATGCCCTCTCGCGCGACAACCGTTTCCAACGGCGTTCCCGATTTCCGCGCCTCGTACGCCCGACCATCCCACAATGTACCGGCCTGCGCCTCACCCTGTGTAAAGGCCTGCAGTTGCGTGACGGAGCTAGGCGGTGTCGCGATGATGTTATCCTTAGCTGCGGCGATGATTTTGAAGGCTGGATCCATGTTTGCCAATGATCCGCCATTGCCTTCGGCCAGAGCAAGCAAGACCATCCAGCCGGTATAGCCGTTGGCCGGCATCGTTGAAACCTTGCCCTTCAAGTCGGGTCGAGCGATATCGGAGAAACCCGTGAGCGGAGGCTTAACGGTATTAACGTTGTAAACGGGCACGATCGAAGCAACGCTAAATGGCGCGCCATAGTCGCCGAACTCACGAAAACCGGGAAGGACACGCGAAAGATTGGGGGCATCGGACGGGCCAAAGCTCTCCAAAACATCTCCCGCAATTGCTTGAGGCATGAGCGGGCTATCCGCCATAAAGAGATCAATGTGGGGGTTGGCTTTGCTGGAAATAAGCTTCGCTAAGTCGATGCTAGGGCTCGAAGGGATATATTCGATCTTGAGGCCGGTACTCTCTTCGAGAGGTTTTGCAACGCCCTCGATCAGGGCTTTGTCGTACGTGCCTCCGTAGCCATTGATTCGAAGTGTAACGCCGGCAAATTTCTTCTGCTGAGCGTAGACGGCTGGCGATGCAACGGTCGTCAAAGCAGAAGCAGCACCGAGTACAAGAAAGTCACGTCTTTTCATCATCCCCTCCTAAACAGTTCTTCAAAACTTGGCTGCACTTCGCAAGTTGGCGCTCTGATCATTGGACTCGGGGTACAAATCGGACTCCTGCTGGATCAATGGATACGTCGATCTGCTCGCCGGGCCTCGGCTTTTGACCGACGGGAAATTGGGTATCCATGATCAGTTTGGATCCGTCCAGGCGAAGCTGGAGCCGGGTAAGGGAGCCATGATAGTCACTCGCCTCGATCCTCGCGCGATGAGCCGTTTGCCGAGGCAACTCATGCGCCTTCTTGACATTCTCGGGCCGGATGACGGCGGTGACTTTTCCGGCGTGGCCCGAGGCTAGCAAACACAATCCATCATCGGCTTTGAATTCGCCTCCCTCGAGGATCTGTCCATCCAACAGAGAGCATTGTCCGATGAACTCAGCCACGAATCGCGTGGCTGGAGCATCGTAAATCTCCTCTGGGCTACCGATCTGCTCCACCGCGCCCTTGTTCATGACGACGATACGGTCGGCTAGTGTGAGCGCCTCATCTTGATCGTGGGTTACAAAAAGAGTAGTCGTTTCGAGGCTACGGATGAGGTTGTGGAGGTCCTCGCGAAGACGAACGCGAAGCTGCGCATCCAGATTGGAGAAGGGTTCGTCTAGCAGGAGAACCTTCGGCTGAAGGGCGAGTGCCCGGGCAAGCGCGACGCGTTGCTGCTGACCTCCGGAAAGCTCACGCGGGTAGCGGCCGGCGAGATGCTGCAGCTCCACCCGGCGAAGCATGTCCTGAACGCGGCTCAGCCGTTCCTGCTTCCTCATGCCGATATTCACCAGCCCATACTCCACGTTTTTGGCCACAGTCATATGTGGAAAAAGCGCATAGTTTTGGAAGACAATGCCAACGTCGCGCCTATACGCCGGAACGTGCGTCACACTTCGGCCGTCGATCAGGATATCTCCGCTCGTTGGGGAGACAAACCCAGCCAGCATCCGTAGGCTCGTCGTCTTGCCGCACCCGGACGGGCCGAGAAGACACACCAACTCGCCACGGCGGATTTCAAGCGAAAAGTCGGGTACAATCGTGATTGCGCCGTAGTCCTTCCTAACATTTCGAAAGGAAACAACCGGTTCGCGTTGCAGCTCGGGCGCAAGTGCATCTTGAGCAAGTATTTGCATGTTACTTCCTAGACGACAGACCTTGGGCCCGAGATACGATCGGCGATCAAGATGGCCAGCAATGTGAAGACGATCACGACTGAGGATACAGCGGCAACGAGCGGGTCGACTGTTTGCTCAACATAAGCCAGTACCTGTACGGGAAGCGTGACATTACCTCCGGCGCCTAAGAATACTGAGAGGTTCACATTTCCGAAGGACGTAACAAACGCGAACACACCGGCGGAAATGATGCCAGGCACAAGGAGCGGGATCGTCACTGTCCTTAGAACGGTCACGGGCGTTGCACGGAGACTCATTGCGGCCTGCTCCAGATTTCTATCGAACAAAACCATACTCGCAGACAACGTGCGGACTACGTAAGGCAGCGTCACGACCACGTGTCCGACGAGCAAGCCAAGGAACGTTTGACTTATGCCAATCCAGACTTGCATTTGCATCAACCCCAAGCCGAGGACCACGGCTGGGATCAGCAGCGGAGAAAGCATGAAACCTCGTATGAGCCCTCGCCCCCGAAAGTTGTGTCGCTCGATCCCGAATGCTGCGGCGAAACCAAACAGAAGGGATAGCACCGTCGCGAGCGCGGCCACTTTCAGACTTAGGCTCAGCGAGTCGATAAAAAGTGAACTCTCCCAGAACGCGTAATACCAACGGAGGGAGAAGCCAGTCGACGGAAACCGCATCGCGTCGCCCGATGTAAATGAAGTCGCGACGACGATAACCGCAGGAAGTATCAGTGTAAGGTATACAAACGCGCGAAGACACCTGCCGGCCCCCGCTAGAAGTCGATCAATAATATCATCGAACATGAAGGCCCCTCGTGAGAGGGCGGATGATGGTGGCATTCAGGGCTGCCATGAGTCCGAAGCCTATAGCGAACAGAATGAAGGCCATCGCGGCTCCAAATGGCCAGTTCGACGTGCTGAGGATTTGATCATAAACAAAGCCGCCAATCATTTGCGCACGAGGTCCACCAACTAGCCGGGGAGTCACAAAAGCAGAAACGGCCATGACGAAGATCAGAGACAATCCTGCCATTATTCCTGGGGTTGAGAGAGGGATGATCACCTTTATGAACGTACGCGCGCGACTTGCACGCAGACTCGTCGACGCCTGCTCGAGAACGGGATCTATTTGCATAACAACATTCATCACCGAAAGGATCATGAATGGAAGGAATTGCTGAATTAGAACGACTACGACAGCTGTGCGATTGAACAATAGCTGCTGCGGACTGGAGATAATTCCCAACCACATGAGGATATTGTTCACCAACCCTTGTCGACCCAGGAGCACCAACCAGCCAAACACAACAATCACCAGGCTCAAGGTGAGGGGTACGATCACCATTAGCATTCGCAGGCGACGCTGATATGGAGGGTGGCGCGCGAGAGAATAACCGACAGGAAAGCCAAGGACTAAGCATCCAAGACAAACAATGACTGCGTAGCTCACTGTTTCCCCAAGCACTGATAGGTAGAGCGAGTTTCCGAAGAATTTCCCGTACTGAGCGAGCGAGTAGCCTTCCGCGCCTATTGTTGTGCTGCCGGGAAAGAAGCTAATTCGCAGGACGATGCCAGCCGGAATGACTAGAAAAACGATCAGCGTGAGCAATGCCGGCGCCAAGAATAGCATCCAGGTTCTTTTCTCAGCTTCCGATTCAGCTGTAGACGAGCTCATCGCTTTCACCGAAGAAGTTGTTGACCCAGACTCGATCCGTCATCCGCCGGACGGAAAATCAGCGGGAAACTCTAACGCGCTTCTTTGGAATAGTGTCACCCCGACCTCCGTGTCCAATCGCCGAAAGGTAGCTCGACGAGGCGATGGAAAGATGTAAACTTGCCCTATTTGACGCAAAATTACTGCGCCTGCTCCGCTGAGCTAGCCGAATTTCGGCATAAATTACACCTTGAGCGCCCGTTGGCTATCGGTGCCCCAGCCTTCGCGACCAATCACTCCGTCCTCTCGGTTCTCCGGGGAGATCGGCACGCGCGGGCCCACCAGGGCGGAAAAGCTTTCGGCGAGGTGTTTGTACGTTTTGAAGCCCGACGCGGCCAGTTGCACATCATGCGAGTCGTGGCGCGGATCTGACCGTTTTAGACGCCTGGGGCATCAAGTCCGCCATATGTCGGTGCTGGTTAGCGGCGACGCACAAACCAGCACCGCTCCGCCGAGATAATCATTGGAATGGGTTCGGCATTGGCTATGCGCAGTGCATCTGAGCGAAAGCGATCTGCATCATCGTTGTTTGGTACCACCTCCCCAACCCTTCGAATTCGGTAATCGAGAATGTGTATCTGACGGTGAGCTCCGTCATGGGAATGACAGCATCGTCACAGGCTCCGCGTATCTGCATATGGACAAACGCGTCGTTTCCGGGAGCACGGCTTTCGAACCAAAATGATCGATGGGCCGCAGGACAGGAGCGCTCTGATAGGGCGATCGACCGGGAAGCCCATTCGTGCATGGGACCGGCGATGGGAGAGAGAATGACAAAGACCTGGCATTACCAAGACCTGAGAAGTCAGGAACCCTGAGCTTGCGGGATAGCATCGCCTCCGCGGCAACATCGGCGCACCGTCGTATTGGATCCGCACTTCAGTTACTGGGTGCAAGGGATGAGGATTTTCCGACGCACTGATCTGTCGGCTGGCGCAACGGCCTCGAATGTTTCCGAAAAAGCGCATGGTCACGGGTAATATTGCAGCTTTTCTGCGCCATCCGCCTGCCCGTCGATGCGATCTCTCGATCTCGGTCTGCTATTGAGAAGTGGCCTTTAGCTCGATACAGCGGCAGATCACTATGGAAACAATCGCGAACAGCTTGCTTTCCGCCTCCGAACAGGACGCCATAATCGAGACGCGTCATGCCATGCATTGCGAGCCCGAGCTTTCAAACGATGAATGGAAGACTCAGCAACGGATCCGTGAAACTCTGGAAAGATTCGGACTTAACAGCCCCAAGACATTTCACAAGACCGGTCTTTACGTTGACATTCAGGGATTGGCCCCTGGACCGCAGCGTTCCATCGCTATTCGCGGCGACATCGATGCATTGCCAATCCAGGAAGCTCGAGACGATTTGCCATATCGTTCGCAAGTTCCGGGCGTTATGCATGCCTGTGGACACGATATGCACGCGTCGATAGCATTGGGCACTGCCCTCGCATTCCATAGGATTCGCGCGAGGTTTTCTGGCAAGCTTCGCGTCTTTTTTCAGCCTTCTGAGGAGGCAGAGCCGCTAGGTGGCCGTTCAGTTGCTGAGGACGGGCTACTCCGAGGGTTTGACGCTGCCGTCGGCTTTCACGTGAAAACTGATTTGCCTGCGGGAATGTATGGCGCACGCACTGGCGCAGTGACCAAGTCGGCCGACCAATTCGAGCTCAAATTGATCGGGATCATGGCTCATGGGGCTAAGCCGCACGCCGGCGTGGACGCAATTGCGATGGCAGGAGCATTTATCAACGAAGTGCAAAAGATCGTATCACGGGAGATGCCCTTCGACGATGGGGCGATCATCACGATTGGTACGATCGCGGGAGGGGAAGCGACAAACATCATTTGCCCCTCCGTCTCCATGACAGGGACAATCAGAACGAGCGGTGCGGAGCGTAGAACGCTTTTGGTTCAACGCGTTCGAGAGATTGCCGAAGGCGTGGCGGCCATGCATCGAGGCAAAGCAGAATTTTCCTACAAGCTTGGCGAGCCGCCTGTCATCAATGATGCTGAAATGGTCGAACGGTTTCGTCGGCTAGTTATTGAAACGGTGGGCGACGATAAATTTTCTGACAAGAAGTCTCCGACCGCCGGCGGCGGCAGCGATGACTTCGGTTTCTATTCCGCCTGCGTGCCTTCGATTTATTTCTGGTTTGGCAGCGAGGAACGCGGCAATGAGTCTGGCGTGCACACGCCGACTTTCGGGGCGTCCGACAACTTGCTCGTTCCAACCACGGAACTCACGATCCGCTACTGCTTGGCAATGCTGAATTCGTGATGGCATCGGGTGTTCATTTCCACCACAAGCGAAGCACTCCGGCAGGGATGGCGCTCTGCTCGACACGCCCGCGGCGAATGGGAATTCCGCCGAGCGTTCCCGATCTGCTGCACAAACCTTATTGGCTGGTCAAAACAAAGCTAGCACGGCCAAGCCCTCACGGAAGGAGTTGAACCTATGGCAATCCCCAAGAGCTCGCAGGCGTTCCCCCGATCCGAATATCTGCGAAGATTGGCTGAAGTGAAATTGGAAATGAAGCGGCGAGAGATCGACGCGCTGGTGGTTACGACACCTGCCAACATTACCTATCTTTCGGGTTACACATCAAAGTCGGGATATGTGCCTCAAGGCCTACTCGTGCTTTTAGAAGATGAAGAGCCGACCTTCATTACACGTCGCATGGACGGACCAGCGGCAATTCATCAGATGTTCATCGATCCTAGCCGGGTAATCGGCTACCCGGAAGCGCTCATCGCTAACCCCGATCGGGATGGATACGATGCAATCATCGACTTCCTTTTGGACAAGGTCGGCAATAGAGGGATCGGGCTCGAAGCGAAGTTCTTGCCCTCCTTGACTATTGAGAAGTTCAGGCACCGAGCGGCCGAAGCGAGAATTGTCGATTGCACGAACGCGGTTACCTGGATTCGGGGTCTGAAGTCGGATCTCGAAATCGCAATGATGCGTGAAGCCGCCGCCATTAGTGACGCTGGGATGCTCAAAGCGAAGGAAGTCATTCGACCCGGGCTGCGTGAAGCCGACGCAGCCGCAGAGATTATTGCAACGCTAGTGCGTGGCGCTAATGGAAAGCCAGGGACGGATATCGCGAGCTTTTTCATGTGCTCGACGCCGCGTACGTCCACGTGCCATATTCGCTGGACTGAGGACATCTTCCGACAGGGATCGCAGATCAACCTCGAATTCAGCGGCGTACGCCACGGCTATACGTCTCCATTAATGCGCACGATGTCCATAGGCAGGCCAGCGGACCATCTGCGGCGGCTGCATGACGGAGAGGTGGCAGGTTTGGAGGCTGCCCTTGCTGCCGCCAAGACGGGTGGCACGTGCAGCGACATCGCAGTGGCGTTCAATGCCACGCTGAAGAAACATGGTTTTGAGAAAGAATCGCGGTGTGGCTACGCCGTCGGCATCGACTGGACGGAGCCGACGGCGAGCCTGAAGGAAGGTGATATGACGGTCCTCCAGCCAAACATGACGTTTCATCTCATGCTCGGAAACTGGATCAATGAAGATGTCGGTTACGTAATCAGCGAAACGTTTCGCGTCACTGACGCTGGCGGCGAACCATTTACGAAGTTGCCGCGCGAGCTGTTCGAGATTTGATTCACAGTAGCTTTCACGGAACCGTCGCGGTGTTGGTGGGAATTAAGGGTGGCGTAGTCTCCGGGGTGTTCAACCTCGAATCACCCGGCGTTGACGCGCCGTGCAGGAGACCACGCCATGACGAGCCATACCACGAAGCCTGACTCCGTGCGGCCTGCAGACGAGACGGTACCCGGCCTTTCGACAGCTGGTTTGATCCGCTCGAATCTGGCGTGCGCAATCGCGTGCGCGAGTTCATCGAAATCATGATGGAAGACGAACTCGAGGCGGCGCTGTCGCGTCCCCGCTACGCACGTCGTGCGCCGCCGTGGGGCAAAGAGGCCAGCAAGGCAGAGAGCGCAGTGGCCATCGCCGTGGCCACCGGTCGCGCTCGCTTCGGGGCACGTTCAGCCGTGTCGAGATCGCAATGCCGCGCGCCAGGCTCAACACCCCGGAAGGCAAGAGAGGGAATGGAAGAGCAAGGCATTGAGCGCCTACCAGCGCCGCACGCTGGCGGTGGACGCGGGTGATCCAGGTACCCACCTGGCCGGCACCAATACGCGCCGCGTTCGTCGCGCGCTTACGGCGCTCTTTGGCGGTGCGGTGGGCAAGCACACGGTGAGCCGAACCTGGCGCAAGGTGAAGACCGACTGGGACGCCTGGAACGCCCGCTCGCTGGCCGATGAACCGATTGTGCGGCTCATTCTCGACGGCACAGTTGTGCGCGTGCGGCTCGATCGCAAAGCGACTACGATCTCGCTGCTCGTCGTCCTTGGCGTACGTGCCGACGGGCAGAAAGTTCTGCTCGCGATCAAGAGCATGGGCGGCGAAAACGCCGAGGCTTGGCGCAGTGCGCTCGACGATCTCATCAGGCGCGGTCTACGGCGGCCGAGTTCCTCATTGTCGACGGCGCGCCGGGGCTCGACAGCGCGATCGCCGCCGCGTGGGACGGTGTGCCGGTCCAACGATGCACCGTGCACAAGCCCAGGAACCTGCTCGCGCACGCGCCGGAGCGGTTGCACGAGGAGATCACCGCCGACTACAACGATATGATCTATGCGGCGACACGCGACGAGATCGAGGCCCGCCGCAAGGCTTTCATCCGCAAATGGCGGCTCAAGCACCGTGCCGTCGCGGACAGCCTGGAGGAGGCAGGCGAGCGCCTGTTCAGCTTCACCCATCTGCCACCGAGCCAATGGAGGAGCGCGCGCACCACCAACGCAATCGAACGGCTGCATGAGGAGTTCAAGCGACGGATCAAGACGCAGACCGTGCTGGCCTTCCGCCGACACCGCAGCCATGTTGTTGTGGGCCCTGCTTGCCTCTGGCCAGATCAACATGCGCAAAGTCGATGGCTGGCAAACGCTCGCCACAAAGCCCATCGATCAACCGATTGACCTCGCAGCCTGAAACGATACCTTCATGCTACCGGAGATCGCGCCACACCGAATTCCAACCACATCCCGGACGGCACCGCTTTTACAGCAATGCTATCCGTCATGCAGGCAGTCTGGTTGTCCGTTAACTAAGCGCGGGCGTCACAAAAGCGCTTAAACATGTTGCCGATGAGCTGCGTGGCTGTCCGTGACACGCGCAATAGAGCAGCTTTAATCAACATCCGGACGCAGGAGCTAAGATGATGGCTATTAGTAGGCGCGCCTGATTGCGGGAATGATGACTCCTGTCTGGAGCTGAAGCCCTTGACCGGGCGACCTCTCGCTCGATTGTTCCCCTAGGCTTAAACCAAATCCGGAAAACCAGGATGGTTTGTACCGGCAGTCCCACGCGACGAGATGGCATCTCCTTTTGGACCCCCAGTATGCGTTGAAGTAGTCCTTAATGAACGGCACCATTCATTGAGATCGCTTTCGTAAGATATCCGGATCACGTTCGTCCGCACTCCCTCAAGGCCCCCGGTCTTCACCAGATTGTTTGAGCTGGGAGAAGCGTCCGGCCAGCGCTTCGATCAACAGAGGGCGTCTATCTTTCACAAAGATGTTAGTGAGCCGCTAGGGATTTATGCAAGCTCCGATTACGCCTGCTCCTGCACTTGGTCACTCTGCGGTCGCGGGTAGCCCTGCCATCAACTTGTCGCGCTCGACAAGGCTATGAACCTCGACATGCTCGTGCAGCGTGTGCGCATTGGCGCCACAGACTCCCAGGCCGTCGAGCGTTGGTACTCCAAGCGCGCCCGTGAAATTGCCATCGGAGCGGCCGCCGGCACTGGTATGCGGAAATTCAGCGCCCAGGGATGCGATCCCGGGTGGCTTCTGTAGAGCGCCATCGTGCCGGCGTTAGGCTTCCATACCGGCCGCGTGACGCCCGCGCGTCACCTCGAAGATGACATCGTTGGTCGTGCCCTATAGGGCCAGCATCCTCTCGACGCCACGATCGAGATTGGCCGTACGCATACGACGAAGGCCGCCTGATTGACGCATGCGCGCGAGCGCGACGAGCTCTATGAAGGGCGTTGCGTGAAGATCAGGCAGCCTGCTGATCGGCGGGAGTGTCGCCTTGGCGGAGGAGCTTCCATTCCCAGGGCAGCAGTTCGTGCAGACTCGATACGGGAAGATCGGCGATACGGGCGACGATATCGGCGAGCCAGGCCTTGGGATCGACATCGTTGAGACGACAGGTGGTGATCATCGTCAGCATGATGGCGGCGCGGTCGGCACCGCGCAGGCTGCCGGCGAAGGTCCAATTGCGCCTTCCCAGGGCGATGCCTCTCAATGCGCGCTCAGCACAATTGTTGGTCAAGCAGATCCTGCCATCATCGAGAAAGCGGGCGAAGTCGTCCCAGCGCCTGAGCATGTAATTCATGGGCTTCAGGACCTCGGAGGAGCGCGAGAGGGGTTCGCGCTCGAGGAGCAGCCAGGCATGCATGTCCTCGAGAAGCGGCTTGCTCTTTTCCTGGCGCACGGCGCACCGCTCGTCGGCGCCGCAGCCGTTGATGGTGCGCTCGATCTCGAACAAAGCGTCGAGGCGTCTGACCGCCTCCAACGCGATCGGCGAGACCGGTTTGCCCCTGTGGCCTTCCCGGGCGTTCTTCTCGATGTCGGCCAGCTCGAAGAAGCCCCGCCGCGCATGGGCGAAGCAAAACGCCGGCGTAATCGGCAGCACCTTCTTCTGCGGATCGAACAACGGCTCGAAGCCGTTGTAGCAATCAGCTTGCAGGATACCGGCGAAGGCGGCCAGATGCTTCTGTGGATGCTCGCCTCGACGGTCGCTCGAGGCGTAATAGACCGCCGCCGGTGGCGCTGGCCCGGCGAAGGGCCGGTCATCCCGCACATATGTCCAGATCCGACCGGTCTTGCACTTGCCCTTCGCCAGGATGCGGATGGTGGTGTCGTCGCCATGCAGGCGCTCGGCAGCAAGCACATGGCGTTCGATCAAGTGGAAGAGCGGCATGACGGCGAAGGTCCCGTGGCCGACCTGGTCGGCCAGCGTCGACAATGGCAGGTCGATCCCCTCGGCCTTAAAGCGCGCACTCTGGCGATTGAGCGGGATGTGCATGCCGAACTTGTCGAACAGAATCGTCGCCAGCAATTGTGGGCCGATGAAGCCGCGCGGCGTCGCGTGGAACGGCGCCGGCGGCTGGCTGATCTTCTCGCAATCGCGGCAGGTGAACTTCTCGCGCACTGTCTCGATGACCTTGAAGCGGCGCGGGATCTCCTCCAGCGTCTTGGTCACATCCTCGCCGATCTTCGCGAGCCGCGATCCGCCGCAGCAGGCGCAGCTCGTCGGAGCCTCGATAACGATGCGCTCGTGTTCGATGTCGTCCGGCCAGGGCTTGCGTACCGGCCGCTTGCGCGTGAAGGCGCGCACGCTCTGGGTCTTCGCCGCCGCGGCCTGAGCCGCAAGCTCATCCTCGCTCGCCGTGGTGGCGAGTTCTTCGAGTTCCAATTCCAATTGTTCGATCAGACGCGCCGTGCGCTCGGAGCGCTGCCCGTACAGTTCGCGCTTGAGCTTCTCGATCCGCAGCTCGAGATGCGCGATCAGCGCCGCGTTGTCCGACAGCTCCGCCCGCGCACTGGCAGCCACCGCCTCGGCGAGCAGCCGCGCCTCACGCTCGCCCTGCAGCGCCGCCAGGGCACTCACAAGGTCCGATGGAAGTTCGTCCGGCTTCGATATCATGAAGCCATTGAATCAGATCAAGCAGCAGATTCAAACCCAAAACGGCTATCCGATCCGCGTCGGACGCTGGGCTTCTTGCGGGTTGCGCCAATCGATTCCGGACAACAGGTAGCTCATCTGCGCCGGAGAGATCGTCACTGCTTCGCCGGCAACCGAAGGCCAGATGAACCGCCCTCTCTCCAGTCTTTTGGTGAACAGGCATGCTCCCTGGCCATCGTGCCAGATCACCTTCACAAGATCGCTTCGGCGACCGCGGAAGACAAACAGATGACCGCTGAGCGGGTCCTTGCGCAGCACCTCCTGCACCTGGAGTGCCAGCGTCGGAAAGCCTCGCCGCATGTCCGTGTAGCCTGTCGCAAGCCACACGCGCGCGCCCGTCGGAACCGGGATCATCGGCGCACCAGAGCCTCGAGAACCCGACGCAGGGCGTCTCCATCAACGTCGCCGTCGACCCGAATGCGGTGCCCGCTACCAAGGTCGATCTCGATGATGCCATGGCTCTTCCGTCGACGCGCCGCCGTCGTCGTCAATGGCGCTTCGGCCACCGCCCGCGGCGGCACAGACGACCCAATCTCGACCGGCACGAACGGCGCTATACTCGCTTCAGCGTGCTTGCAAAGCTCTTTGCGCCACCTAAACAGCTGGCTCACATGAAGGCCAGCCATGCGAGCCACCTCGGAAACGCAGGCTCCGGGCTCGAGCGATGCTGCAACAAGCCGTTCCTTCTCATCCTGCGACCACCGGCGCCGCCGCTCGACCGACGTGATCACCTCCGCCCTCGAAATCGTCATAGCGCTTCTCCTAGGATTACCCCTAGGACCTGCAGCGTTCCCGTCCGTCAAACAAGGCGGCCCTCAACGCAGGAATACGATTGGCCTGATGCTTGGCCATGTTAAACGCTTCGCCAGTGCAGCTCGTTGCGACGGACCATGCACGATGCCGACCGAGAAGGTGCAATCTTGGGTCATCATCGCGTCGATCGCGAGAATCTGCCCCCATTTCCCTCTCGCGGAACGCTCCAAGAGGAGAGCGTCGCGCCAGCCTTGCTTGGCCGCCCTGAGGCTACGAGCTTGAATCGGGGATCACATAGCGCCCGGTGATGACGCCGCTGGAGTACCAGCAAGCTTGATACGCTGGGCAGGCAATGCTTCGGATCAAGAATGAACAGCATCTGGACACAACCGAGGGCCCATGCCGGGAGTAATTCCTTCGCACTTGTTGAAGGCCGTTGTCCTTCATCTCGCGCCCACGGCCGCCATGACTTTTCCGCCCACCCGACCCATCGTCGACGACCATCGGCCTTGAATTTTGCCCGTGCTCCGCTCGGGCTTGCCAGAGCTCGTTCAATCCGGCTTCTAGAGGTCACCACTTGCGCCACAGCGCGAGGCTGGGCTTACCCTGCGACTTCACGGAACTCTCAAGAGTTTCCAACTACGGAAATGAGTGATTCACGGGTGATCGGCTTTGCGACGGCCCGCCGATGCGCGCGCTACGTTTTGAGAGGCGCTGCTCAAGAAATCGGATCCGATCGAGCGGCCTTGATAGGCGGTTAGGCCTATGCCGCCAATTCTCCGACAGGCAAATCGCCCCGGTCGTGCCTTTTCATCCGTGCCGCGCGATCCTACTGCCGTGCGATTGCCCCCTCTAGCGCAACCTTGCCGAGCTCTTCTCCAAGAACTCAGGGACTTTGACGCCAGCACAAGGCCCGACGACAAGCTCGGCAGAAATGTTCGCGTTGGCTCGGCTTTCATCTTGCTCAACTAAGGACAGGGGCTAGCACGGCATTGCATAGATAAAAGGCCCCCGGCGGGCATGCCGGAGGCCTTCTTGGAGGTTAACTTAGGTCTAAAAGCCGCTACGTTTCTCCTTCTGCTAGTTAGACTGAAAACTCACCAGTTTCGCTGAGCGCGGAGCAGCAGCGCCAGACTGTTCTGATCCTTCAGCTCATACGCAGCCCCGGGCTTGGCAACACCTGCTTGGATCGGCAGCGTCACAGTGCTTCCGCTTGCATACTTCTGGTCGAGCATGACGTACGCGAGCTCTGCCGAGAACGTCAGGTTCTTCACGGGGGTCCAACGGGTGGCGGTGCCTACGACCGAATAGTTGAAGTCAGGGTTGCAGCCACCAACGCCGCTTGACAGTGCGAGTGTGGTCACGAACGCGCCGCAGACGTAACCTTTGGCCGTGTTGTTATACCTGACGGCGGCCCACCCACCGAAAATTGAGGTGTTCCAATTTGCGTTCCAATTGTGGGTATAACCGCCGTTGAAGCCGTAAGTCGTAGTCAACTGCTGACCAGCGCCTGCAACGAAGACAGAGTCAGAGACCCCCGCGAGGCCGACGCTCTGGTAGGCTCCGGCGCCCCCGGCACCCCTGTACAGAGCGAAAGTGTAGGGCCCATAGGGCTGGAAGTTGTAGCCCGACGCGCCGTTGGTATACACGCCTTGGACGTTGATGGTATCGCCCGGTCCGGTCGGGACGTTCTTGATCGACAAGGCCAACTGTCCAGCCCAGCCCCACTTGTCGTCAGGATGACCAGTCGTTTCGTCAACGCCGTAGTAACCAGCGTGATTATCATGCGCGGCGACCGACGCTTGGAAAAGGCCCCAAGCCTGGTCAACCCGAAGCATCGCAACGAGGTCTGGAGCCCGCGATCCGCCGATGTCGCCAGCACCGTACGAGCCAGTTGCGAGACCTGCAGCGGTTGCGCCACTCACGTTCCAAATATTTGTCGTGTTGCGGACGACCTGATCCTCGGCCGAGAAGCTAGCCGTGATGCCCTGCCCAAAATCCGCAGTGTAGGCAACCTGATTGACAGCCTCCCAACCGCCACCGCCCGGCAAACCATCGTAGCTATTCGCCGGGTAGTTCGTCCACGGAGAGGAGAACTGTGACTGTGCTCTACCGAAGGTGAAACCGGCGAATTGCATGAACGCGTAGTAAACAGCCATCGAGCCACCCGCGATCGCGCCACTGCCCGAGGCGCCAGTCGCATTTCCGGAATAGCTGGTCGCACCGTTGATCGCGGTAGAGCCCGCCCCATTGTAGCCGCCCGCGGTCCAGGTAAAGGCTAATTCAGCGTACGTGCGAACGAGACCGTATTCGGTCGCCGTGCGCGTGTCGACGTTGAGGTCAAAACGAGATTGCGCAGTATAGTAGTTGCTGAGGCGATCGTGCGCGCCACCGAGACCGCCGGTAGGTGCGGCCCACAGGCCCTGCGCACCTAGCGCTACGCTGGCGCGTAGGTAACCACCCATCTTGATGCAGGTGTCACTTCCGGGGATGTAATAGAATCCGGCACCGTACAATGAGCAGATCTTCACGTACTCGACTGCCTTGGCCTTGACGGGAAGATCGGCTGCCTGAGCCCCCGCCCCCGCGAACATCGCGGCAGAACCTAGAATAAGGCTCTTCATCACTTTCATGGGTGAACCTCCAAGTTGGAAAACTCGTTTCCGTCTTTCAAAGAACCGCTCGCTAACCTCGCCCTTGGGGCGGCCGCTTGACGGAACGACTTCGAGGTGCCCCCTCGCTGTCGAGTCCTGTCTAACATCCAATTTCATTACTTTCATGCATTAATTTCAATAATTACTTTTTGGTGGCAACGTGTTGCTGAAGGGCAACAAATTGCAGCCTTGGGGTCAGCCACCATCAGATTGCGCCTCCGAAATTGCGCCTCCGGCAGCTTTTCATCTAAGAACTTGACCATGACCGTCGGAGTGGCCTGACGATCTATAGCTCATAGTGCATCCGAATAATTAGAAATTGTAATTACTTTCGTACATGGCCCCTATGTACTATCGCGGGGTTCTTCAGGCTACTTAAGACGGGTAGGTACCGTTCACGACGCCTTGCGGCGCGGCCGCCAGCACCAGCGAAAAAGGTTGAACAACAAAATGGCTGAAGCCGAACAATCCGATAACGCCGTAAGGGACTTCATCTGGAACATCGTGGAGATTCACTCACAGCTCGAAGAGATCCATAAGAGCTGGGCTAAAATGCTCGGAATCACTGAAGCGCAGTGGTTGATCCTGATGGCTATTAACGAGCTCGATGATGGGAGCGGTGTTTCTGGAACTGCAGTTGCAAACAAACTGGGGTTTCATCCGCCGTTTGTTACCAGTCAGACAAAAAGATTGGAGACCATGGAGTTTCTAGCCCGCCCAACATCGCCCGACGACGCACGATTCATACAGATGTCCCTCACGGAAACGGCGCGAGCGGAGATCGCAAAGCTGTCGATTAAGAGAAAGGCCCTCAACGCTACGATACTTGAAGGGGTGGACCAAACGACCATTGACTATCTCAACAAGCGGCTGTCCTTGCTCGCTAAGAATAGCCGCCTGGCATCTCAGAAGCTGAGTATCGGCGTCTTGTAGGCAGTGAGTCGATCGCCTCAAGAATTAAGCCTCCGGCGACGTGAGACTTGTTGGTAAAATTGCCGGATTTGGTCATTGACGTGATGCGGATCTCGCCGCTGCGCTCGCCTATGACATTCGGAAGGCTGGCGTTGCAGAGCCGGACCAATGCAGCGATCAACCTCGGCACATCCTTGACAGCTTGATATTCCCGCCTCTACGAGCATCTGTCCTGCGTTACCAAAGTAATTGGCCGCGAGCTGCTGACCCCGATCCAATCGGTGAACTGATGTTACAAAGCGTGGATTGCACTACGACAATGATGGCGATCTCATTCATTGCAAGATTTGCGCTCGCGAGCAAGTCATGTGTCGCTTCCACAATTCCACTACATGATGACGATCGGCATCGACTGTTCAATGGACCTAAGCTTGTAGAGACCGCTGCGAACTGTTCGCGAGCTTACGATCCAGCCATCGAAATACGCAGTCGTCAGAACTTGGGAAGTTTTCGATCTCGCGTAGTGGGAAGGCGCTCATCCGCGGCATCGTCACTTCGAGGTCGACCTGCGCGCCCTCGCAATCATTTTGAAGTCTGATCGCCTCCGACACGCTGACGACGCTGCGCCCCCCGGCGATCACGAGAACCGGGCATTTTAAATGCCACACCATTTCCCTGCGACGCGTACAAACCAAGTGGTTGTCGGATCCAGCAGTTCTCGTCATCCAGCCGATTGATGCGAGTAGCCGAGTCCGATTCCAAAGCCCTCCGTCACAAACCGCTGCAGCAACACGGGAATCTGACCGCGCAAAATCAGTAGCTAAAACAGCGGACAGCCCCTCACCGTAGACGCCAACACGGGCAGCATCGACCTTGGGCTGAACCGACAAGAAATCCATGCAGCTAGATAAGAACAGGTTCGACAAATCGCGGGCATGATTTGAGACGTCATCATGAGAAACAACGAGGATCGAAATGCCTCGTCCGACCACGAGAGGCAAGAGCCTTCCAAGCAACGTCTCCGCCCTCTCTTCCTCTCTGCTGACGCAAATAACTGCGGGGGCGCAGAATTCGCGATCACGGGGAGGCACGTAGTATGTCGAGACTTCGGATTGATCCCACCGTGCGATTTGCACCCGCTCAATATTCTGCTCTAGCGCTGATCCGAGCCGTTGAACTCCACCCTCGATCTTCGCTGAAATCTGCTTAGCGTCTGGATCGTCTTCATCAATTAGTCGTCTAGCAACTTCGAACGCGGTTAGAGCACAGAGCCAGGCTTCCCGAGCCTGATCTGTCGCTCCTTTGTCGGCATTTAGATCGCCGTGAAGCGACTGAGCATCTCCGAGTTTTGACCATCTCGTACCCCAGTGCTGCCAATGACTGGCATTCTGCACGTCAACGAATTGCAGACCGTCCAGGAAAGCTGCGGCATCGCACCGTGTGGACGCCAAATCGCCTAGAACAACAGGCCATGTAGCGTAATCCATCCGGTGTACCCTCGCTATACCCTCACCCTATCGCTCGCGGATACCGAACAACTCTCAGCCGCTCGAGTAGCGATCCAGAAGGAGAGTCCGCCGAAGAAAGGCTGGCCCTAGACTCGAACTTCTAAACATACGATATGGGCTAGCTGGAGGTGAAATTCCCCAATGTGAGCATTCGTGCGTTCGAAATCCTGCAACTTACAGACAAAATGCGTAGGTTTTATTTGTAAGTCGGCCACTCAGCCCTCAGCGGGCAATCCACCATGGGCTTCGATTCAAGTGGCAGGATGATAGCTTTGCGATGCGAGCTGTCGAACCTTGAGGCGCAGCACTCAAAAGCAAAATAGGTATCCGGTCCCGCGCACAAAACAGCTCCGCTCTTCAATGTTGGTGCAGAATTTCTCGACTTAGATCGGTTAATATGAAGAATACCAACCTCGATTCTAGGTATCTTTCCCTCATGGCATCGCAGAGCGGACGGTCGATTGGAATTCTCAACCTGGAGCGAGGAGTGCCAGCCGGCGCCGCGCCGCCACCGCCGCGCCCGGGCTCTTTATTGAATCCGTCTACCTTCAACTTTCCGATTATTGCAGAAACTGTCACGGGAGCTTGGGTTGAGAACGTCGTCCGCGGCGATCCGGGGCTTGAGCCGGCTTACGTCGCCGCGGCTCGGCGACTGGTTGAGCGCGGGGCCGTAGCGATAAGCTCCACCTGCGGGTTCTCGATCAGACACCAGCAAGCAGTAGCCGCGTCTGTGGATGTACCGGTAGCAATGTCGAGCTTGCTCCTTTTGCCGACGTTGCTTCGTCAAGCCCCACCGGGCGCCAAGATCGGTGTACTAACGTACGATTCGACGCATTGTGGCGAAGAGTTGCTCGGCGTCGATGATCCAGGCGAGCGGGCGAGGATTGTCATCGGCGGGATTGAAGGCGGTAAGTTCTGGCACGACGAGTTGAAGCGTCCACCGCCGCCGATCGATGTCACGTCAATCGAGACTGATGTTGGTGCACGGATCGAAAGTCTTCGCAACGCCTATCCTGAAATCGCGACCATCTTGTTCGAGTGCGCTGCATTCCCGATGATAGCGGCAGCGATCCGCCGTAGGGTCAAGTTACCCGTCTACGACATCACCGATCTCTGCCGTCTGATGATCGCATCGGTTTCTTGAACGCCTCTATTACACGGGACGACCGCTCACTGAATCTTGGCGAACATAAGCACCGCTGTTTATCCTTAGTGAGTGTTTCAGCGCGCCTTTTCCTGAGGCCAGTGTAGAACATCCCTCCCGTTCCAAAGCGGATCGGATACTCACTTCAGGTTTCCTCAATCGCTCTTCGGATGCACCGAAAGCAAGCTCCTCACGGATCTAATGATGTATGTCGTTCCGCCTGCAAGATGGGGCGTCTAATTCGCGATCTTCGTCAATTAGCTAAGTGACTGCTTTGTCCTCAAAGAACCGGGCATCCGGCTTCCCCGCACCCGGCGGACTTCGCCTTGCGACCGCCCGGATGCATGCCTGCGGATTCCGATCGATGTCGCCCAGGATTCCGAGATGATCTCGCCCACCATTCCGATTTGAAGTCGCCCACCCGTTCCGAAATGATGTCGCCCACCATTCCGGGATGATGTCGCCCGGGTGACGAGGCCTCTTCTGGCTCCCATAGGGTCAACTCTTTCGGCTTTGCGAAGGGGACCCTGGATGCCGACGGAGAGGCTTGCGATGCGCCGTGTGCGCGATGTGATCAGAATGAAGGCGGCCGGGCTGCCGAGCCGCGAGATTGCGCGACGGGTGGGCGCGGCGCCCTCGACGGTGCGCCTGGCGCTCCGGCGGTTCGAGGCCGCGGGCTTGAGCTGGCCGTTGCCAGACGACGTCACCGACACGGTTCTGGAACTTCGCCTGTTCGCGAAGACCGGCAATGGCAACCGTCAGGGTCACCGCCGCATCGCCGAGCCCGACTGGGCGACCGTGCACCGCGAGCTCAAACGCAAGCACGTGACGCTGTCGATCCTGTGGGAGGAATATATCGCCACCGAGCCCGGCGGATACCGGTACTCGCGCTTCTGTGAGCTCTACCGCGCCTGGGAGGGCCGCCTGTCGGTGACGATGCGCCAGGCCCATGCGGCCGGCGACAAGTTGTTCGTCGACTATGCCGGCGATGGCGTGCCGGTGGTGGTCGACCGCCTGACCGGTGAGCGCAGAACGGCGCAGATCTTCGTCGCCGTGCTCGGCGCATCGAGCTTCACCTACGCGCAGGCGACGTGGACGCAGGGGCTCGCCGACTGGATCAGCGCCCATGTTGGCGCCTTCGCGGCGATCGGCGGCATACCGGCGCTGGTGGTGCCCGACAACACCAAGGTCGCGGTCATTAAGGCGAGCCTGTACGACCCGCAGATCAATCGTACCTACGCGGAGATGGCGGCGCATTACGGCACCGCCATCTTGCCGGCGCGGCCGCGCAAGCCGCGCGACAAGGCCAAGGTCGAGCAGGCCGTCCTCATCGTCGAGCGCTGGCTGCTCGGCCGCCTGCGCCATCGCACCTTCTACAGCCTGGCCGAGGTCAATGCGGCGATCGGCGAACTGCTCACGAGGCTGAATGAGGAACGGCCGATCCGGCGGCTCGGCGTGACACGCCGCCGGTTGCTCGAGGAGGTCGACCGGCCGGCGCTCAAGCCATTGCCGGCGTCCCCTATGTCCTCGCCGAGTGGCGGATCCGCCGCGTCAGTCTCGATTACCACGTCGAGGTGGAGAAGCATTACTACAGCGTTCCGCATCGCTTCGCCCGCGCCGAGGTCGAGGTGCGGTTCACGGCCCGTACCGTCGAGATCTTCCACAAGGGCGAGCGGATCGCCGCGCATCAGCGCATGAGCGGCAATCACAAACACACCACCGTGCCGGAGCACATGGCCTCCAGCCATCGGCGCTACGCCGGCTGGACCATCGCGCGTATCCGCCAGGACGCCGCCGCGATCGGGCCGGCGACCAGCGCGTTGTGCGACCTCATTCTCCGACGAGCGCTCGCACCCCGAGCAAGGCTTCCGCGCCTGCCTCGGCATCCTCAGGCTCGCCGCCTCCTATGGGCGCGAACGGCTGGACGCCGCGGCTGCGCGGGCAATCGACATCGGCGCGCGCACCTATGGTTCGGTCAAGTCGATCCTCGCCAACAATCTCGATCGGCGTTCTGCTCACCAGCGTTCCGCGGACGATGCGCCGATCCTGCATGCCAACATCCGCGGACCGCGCTACTACAATTAGGAGATCATCCCTTGCTCACCCATCCGACCCTCGACCGCCTCAACGCCCTCGGCCTCCACGGCATGGCCAAGGCCTTCGCCGACATCGAAGCCACCGGTGAGGCCGCAAGCCTCGGTCACACCGAATGGCTTGCGCTGCTGCTCGAACGTGAAGCCTCGCTGCGGCACGACAAACGGCTCGCCACTCGCCTGCGCTACGCCAAGCTGCGCCAGCAGGCGTGCGTCGAGGACATCGACTACCGCACCCCGCGCGGTCTCGACCGCCCGCTGTTCGCTAAGCTTGTCGAGGGCCGCTGGATCGACGACCACGTCAATCTCCTGATCTGCGGCCCGGCCGGCGTTGGCAAGAGTTGGCTCGCCTCGGCGCTCGGCCACAAGGCCTGTCGCGACAATCGCTCCGTGCTCTATCAGCGCGTCCCGCGACTGTTCGACGATCTGGCGCTCGCCCGCGGCGACGGCCGCCATCCACGCCTGTTGCGCGGCCTTGGCCGTGTCGATCTGCTGATCCTCGATGATTGGGGACTCGAGCCGCTCGACGCCGGTGCCCGTCACGACCTCCTGGAAATCCTCGAAGATCGCTACGGTCATCACTCCACCATCGTCACCAGCCAGCTCCCCGTGGACCAGTGGCATCTGCTCATTGGAGATCCCACCTATGCCGACGCCGTGCTCGATCGCCTCGTCCACAATGCCCATCGGCTCGACCTCACCGGTGAGAGCCTGCGCCGAACCCGGCAATCCGCCCGAAAGACCTGAGCCCGTGGCGCTGTGGACATGCCGCTGCGCTTGGACAACGCAATCGCGTTGCCCACATGCCCACAGCAACCGCAGAAGAAGAAAAACAGGTTGAAGTCGCGATTCCAGATTGACCACGCGGCTTGACCGATGCCAGAGAACCAGCCGGCCAGAACGCCTCGCCGCTGGGCGAGATCAAATCGGAAAGGTGGGCGACATCGTCTCGGAATCCACGGGCGACTTCATATCGGTACGCCTGGGCGACTTCGTCGGAATCCGCACATGCCGATAGACGTCAGCGCCATTCCAATCGCACGCGCTCACTCGGCGCGGAAATAGACCATTTATACGCGCGAAGCACAGGCGGCCCTCGCCCTCGACCGTCGCCATCCCGCGTCAAGACGATTAAGAGAGGGCTGTCGCCCCCGAGGCGCGCACATTCAGTTCGTGCGACATTGAGCGCCGCAATTTGTCATACGCGGCTCGAACCCAAGCTGTGACGCCGCGCGGCACCCCGGCTGGTCTGTAGCCATTCGAAAGCGCGGCGAACCCTATCAGGTTCGTGAAGCGCACACCCGTCAAATTCCAGATGATTTGTGAACCTTGCCGGAAATGACCTTCGGTCAATCGAATGTGGCCTGGAGACGATTGCAGCCGAGGTGAAGATCACTTGCCGGAATCGACCCTCATTAGCAGCTGCGTCGGATCGAACGAATAAAAGCGAGCCATCCGCGTGGGTAACGAGCTTATCATGCCCCCTCTCGCTAAGTCACCAGGAATTCGCTGCAAAAATGACGACCACATCGACTTTTCGAAGTGCAGCAGATGCGATCGCGAAGAGACAGTGGTCAGCGAATGCGATGGGGCCGGTGCGTTGATATGTTGGCGCGACGCTTAACGCGCGACGCCGCGCAGGCGCTTATGCTCCTTGCTGCAGGCATTAGCCAGTTTTGCGTCTTAGGCTGCACTTCCGTGCTCATCTCTGACGCCTGGCGCCAGTAGTAAGTTCCCGACGACGCTCATGCAGCACATGCTGCCCACTTCTCAAGACAGACGCGATTCCTTTGTAAGTTCGTCCATTACTTGCTTGGTCGCCTGATATGCAAGATCGACTATTTCATCGATCTCTGCCTCGGACACAACGAGCGGTGGGGCAAAACCAAGGATGTCTCCGTGCGGCATCGCTCGCGCGATAAGTCCTCGATCACGGGCAGCCTTTGAAATGCGAGCACCTACTTTTAGCTCCGGATCAAATCTCCGTTTGGTCTGACGATCCGCGACGAATTCCACAGCGCCGAGCAAGCCTACGCCTCTGACTTCACCAACGATCTCGAGCTGCGCAAAACGCTCCTTAAGCCGTCTCTGCAAGTGCGCGCCGACGGTCTTGGCTCGGTCGCTTAGCGCCTCTTTCTCTACAATGTCGAGCACTGCATTTGCAGCTGCAGCCGCAATTGGATGGCCGGAATACGTATATCCATGCGAGAAAGCTCCAACGCGATCGGCTCCTTCTTCCATGACCTTGTAAACTTTCTCACCGACGATGGCGGCAGAGAGTGGTACGTATCCGGAGGTCAGCCCCTTGGCCACAGTCACCAGATCTGGCTCGATCCCGTAGAGTGTGCTGCCGAAGTCGGCACCGGTTCGACCGAATCCACAGATGACCTCGTCAGCGATCAGAAGAATGTCGTAGCGACTGAGCACAGTTTGGATTTCTTGCCAGTACCCAGCAGGAGGCGGCGTAATACCGCCCGTGCCGAGCACCGGCTCTGCGATGAAGCCGCCGACTGTCTCTGGACCCGCTCGCAAGATTAGCTGTTCAAGCTCCGCTGCACGCCGGCGAGAAAAGGCCTCTTCCGTCTCGCCCGGCTCAGCACCCCAATAATGATGCGGCGTTCCCGTGTGCAGAATACCAGGGAAAGGAAGATCCATGTGATCGTGGTAAAATGACATGCCGGTCATCGAACCAGAAATAACCGAGCAACCATGGTAACCTCGCTCGCGCGAGATAATCTTCTTCTTCCTGGGCTGACCGCGTAGATTATTGTAGTACCAGACCAGCTTTGCTTGCGTTTCGTTAGCGTCCGATCCGGACAGCCCATAGAACACCTTGCTTGGCTTGCCCGGCGCCATCCGCACGAGACGATCCGAAAGAGTTGCCAACTCTTCCGTCGTGTGCGCCGCATACGTGTGGTAGTAAGCCAATTGATATGCCTGCCGCGCAATAGCTTCTGCGACTTCGGTCCGACCGTAACCGATGTTGACGCAGTACAGCCCCGCAAAGCCGTCGATGTAGTTTCGACCCTCGGCGTCGTTTATGCGAATACCTTTGCCACCCGTAACGATCGTGGGATCACCCATCTTGCCGCTCGCGAAGTCCTTGAGCTGAGTGAAAGGATGCAGAACACTGGAGCGATCTCGTTCAGCGATGGCCTTGATATCAATCATGTCACTTCTCCTAACCTGCCAGATCGCCGAAACAGACGTACTTGAGTTCCATGAATTCGGCTAAGCCGTGTCGCGAGCCTTCTCGACCAAGGCCAGATTGCTTCCATCCGCCGAACGGAATAGGTGGCCCTGTGAATGAGGCTGTGTTGATGCCGACCATACCGCACTCGAGCCGCTCAGAAGCCCGAAGCGCCCGACGCAAGCTGTCGGTGTAGACGTACCCGGCTAAGCCCATTTCGCTGGCGTTGGCTCTACCGATAACCTCTTCTTCGGTGTCAAACGGAAGGACTGCTGCGATTGGGCCAAATGTTTCCTCAGAAGCAATGAGCATATTCTCGGAAACTTCAGTGAGCAGTGTCGGAGGAACGAAGTTGGGGCCGGCAGTGGCGCCCTGATGGGCCAACACAACGGTGGCTCCCTTTTTCACCGCATCATCGACTTGGGCCCTGCACTTGTTAGCAACAGATAGCTTGGTCATAGGCCCGATATCTGTTGTCGGGTCCAGTCCATGACCGACTCGCAGTCGAGCCATTTCTGCAGCAAACGCTTCGACAAAGGCCCTATAGATTCCCTTTTGAACGTAGATGCGGTTCGCTGCCAGGCAGTCCTGCCCTGACGTCGCGAATTTAGCTGCCATCGCCCCCTTGACCGCCTTCTCGAGGTCCACGTCATCAAAGATGATAAACGGGGCATGCCCGCCTAATTCCATGGAGACCTTCTTCACCGTGTCCGCCGCCCCTTGAAGGAGATGGCGGCCAACCTCTGTAGAACCTGTGAACGACAGGGCCCGCACTCTCGCGTCGTGCAATAGAGGCGTCGACAGTTCGATTGGATCGCCTACCAGGACTTGAAACACGCCGGCAGGGAGTCCGGCCTGTTCGGCCAACCGGGCAATAGCGAGCGCAGAGAGCGGTGTCTCCGGAGCAGGCTTTACAATGATGGGGCAGCCAGCGGCGAGCGCGGCCCCGGCCTTTCGCGTAATCATCGCGACAGGGAAGTTCCAGGGCGTAATCGCAGCCGCAACACCAACTGGCTGCATTCGGACGTGAAGGAGACTGCCGGGCTTGTGACTTGGGATGGTCTCTCCGTACGCACGTTCTCCCTCCGCTGCGAACCACTCAAGAAATCCTGCACCGTACCGGATTTCATGATGCGCTTCCGCGAGGGGCTTACCCTGCTCGCTCGTGACGATGACCGCGAGTTCTTCAGCATGATCGAGTATTAAGGACGCCCAAGACCGAAGGATCGCCCCCCGTTTTGCTGGCAACAATTCGCGCCATGCCGAGAAAGACCGCTCAGCCGCCGCGATCGCGGCATTCATGTCGGCCGCGCTACAATGAGCAACGTCTGCGATCTGATCTCCGGTAGCCGGATCGACGACGACGTCTCTTCGGTGGCCCGAAATCCACCGGCCGTCCAGCAGCGCAGCCCCTGCCACAAAATCTTTGCGCAAAGTCTGCAGGCGCTCCTTAGCAAGACCGACCAACTCGCGATTTTCCTGCCGAAGAGTTTGAAGGGCCATTTGCGGGTCCGACACCGTCAACTGTTGAAATTTGTTGTGCATTCAGGATACTGGTAATCTCAACAGATTTGCGGCGCATTTCTCGGATGCGCTAACGATTTCCTGCAACGGACACGCGTTCGGAGACGGAATGCACCTGAGGGCTGGAGCTTAAACATGCGATACGACCGGACAGACGCGCGCATCCTCGAGATTGTGCAGAAGAACAACCGTTTGACGTCGGAGGTCATTGGCGAGATGGCTGGGCTTTCTGCTACCGCGTGCCAACGGAGGCTAAAGCGACTTCGCTCTGAAGGGATCATCGAGGCCGATGTCTCTATCGTCTCGGCGAGGGCGGTCGGGCGACCGATCCAGATGCTTGTCCTAGTGAGCCTGGAGCGCGAGCGTTCAGACATCATCGACAGGTTCAAGAAAGCTATCAAGTCGTCAGCTGAGGTGGTCAACGGCTTCTACGTGACCGGCGATGCTGACTTTGTTCTCTACCTTACAGCCCGTAGCATGGAGGAGTATGAGCAGTTCACTCGACGGTTCTTTTATGAGAACCCCGACATCAAGGGTTTCAAGACGATGGTTATAATGGACCGGGTAAAAACCGGTTTCGCCGTTCCGATCGAGATGCCGGACGAAGACTGAGCTGCCCTCGCATCGTTCCATGCCTCGCATTTTTTCCTCACGCATTCGCATACAATGCCCAAAAACCCCAACGGTGATCCGCTAGTTTCTGCGCCTGCCAAGGTCTTGGCTGAAGTGTGCTTCAGCTTTCAGACGAGACTGCAGCTATACCGATAAGGCGTTTCAAGCGCTGGCTTGATTCGTCTGCTCTGGCGAGACGATGCAGACTGAAAGAACGCGGTGGAGATTTAACTACGGTACGGCAGACGAGCTAGTGTGGCTTCGCTCGAACGTCTTCTGCCCACGTGTTCGATCATCACAGCATGCGACATCGAGATCGCTGAGATCAGAATATCTCCAAGCTGACGCTAAGAGCTGGGCGGGGAGTCTGGCGGAACTCTGCGAGCTTTCCACAAGCTCAAACAAATTGACATGGCGACTGGCCTGGTGCCGGTCCCGTTTGCATCGAGGGGGTGCGTCTTGCGCGCAATGTCCCAAGGACCGGGTTTCCAAGCGATCTCAGGGCCGTCTTGTCGCGTCGAAGCTTGTTGTATTTGAGCTGCCCATATTAGGTCAGTCGTTGCCAGCGCCAAATGTATCTGAGCTTAGAACGGCCCTCATCCGACCAGCCCCCGGACGCGCAGCAGGCACGAGATGACCGATTCGCGGAACTCGCGCATCTTCCGCGCCGACGGGATCACCGCACCGCTCCAGCATGTCACGTTTCGGCGCATCTGGATTGCGAGCGTACTCGCCAATCTCGGCGCTCTAATCCGCAGCGTTGGAGCAGCTTGGGCGATGACGCAGATGACCTCGTCGGCAGATAAAGTGGCGCTGGTGCAGACTGCTCTATTGCTACCAGTCATGCTGATATCGATGCCTGCCGGCGCGATCGCCGATATGTACGACCGTCGCGTGGTAGCCCTCATCTCCGTTGCGATTTCGTTCGCTGGCGCGACCGCGCTGACGACGCTGGCGTGGGTCGGCCTAGTCACGCCGAACATGTTGCTGGCCCTGTGTTTCGTCGTCGGCAGCGGAATGGCGCTGATGGATCCAGCCTCGCAGTCCTCGGTCAGTGAGCAAGTTCCTCTAAAAACGCTCCCCGCGGCCATCGCGCTGAACAGTATTAGTTACAATATTGCTCGCAGTGTGGGCCCTGCGATCGGCGGTATCCTCGTTGCCACCGCTGGCGCGGCGACTTCGTTCGCGGTCAATGCGCTGCTGTATCTGCCGCTGATGTTGGCACTATTTCTGTGGAAGCGCATCCCTGAACCCGCGCATCTGCCGCCCGAGACGCTGAATCGCGCTATCGTTACCGGGATCCGCTACATCGTTAACTCGCCCTCTATCAAGGTCGTGCTCGGTCGCTCCATGGTGACGGGCGTAATCGGCGGAGGGATCGTCGCGCTTATGCCTCTCGTCGCTCGCGATTTGCTGCAAGGTGGCGCACAGACTTATGGGACAATGCTCAGTGCCTTTGGTCTAGGCGCTGTGATCGGCGCGCTCAATATTACGCAGGTGCGTAAACGCCTGAGCGGCGAAGCGGCAATCCGTGCCTGTGCGCTTTCGATGGGTGGCGCGATCACCGCGGTAGCGCTGAGCCGCGAGCCGATGTTAACGGCCATTGCGCTGTTCCTCGCGGGAGCTGTGTGGATGATCGCATGGGCGTTGTTCAATATTGGGGTCCAGCTATCGGCGCCGCGCTGGGTCGCGGGGCGCGCGCTTGCAGCCTATCAGGCGGCGGGATCGGGTGGGATTGCGGTTGGCAGTTGGGTGTGGGGCTCTCTGGCTGACGCCACTGGTGTGCAGACTGCCCTTCTGATGTCGGCCGGTCTAATGTTAGCCAGCCCGCTCTTGGGGTTCTGGCTACGCATTCCACGCGTAAGTACTCGTGAGGAAGATGCCGAGATGTTGGCCGATCCCGAGGTGCGTGTTGCACTTTCCGCACGCAGTGGGCCGCTTGTGGTCGAAATCGAATATCGTATCGCCTCGGAGGATGCGCGCGCGTTTCACAATGTGATGCAGGATGTACAGCTGTTTCGCCAGCGCAGCGGTGCTTATGGGTGGTCCATCGCGCGCGATGTCGCCGATCCCGAGCTTTGGACCGAGCGCTATCACTGCCCGACGTGGCTTGATTATCTGCGGCAGCGCAATCGCTCGACTAAGTCAGAGCGCGCTCTGGATGAAACGGCGGCGGCGTTCCACATTGGTCCTCAGCCCATGCGGGTTCGCCGCATGCTCGAGCGTCCGTTCGGATCGGTGCGCCGGAGGGAAGATGAACGTGAACGGGCCGCGAAGGACGTCATGCCGCGCTCAGGGACTGCTTGGAGCTGAGAAGCAAGGCATGCCTGAGGCCAACGAGGCAGGGCCGCATGACAGCGCCGCATTTGCGCAAAGGCGCCCGTAGCTAGACGCCTGCATCCCGGATCTGATGTCCAGTCTGAGCTCAGTTGGCGCCGCTGGTCCAGATAATTACGACCGTTCATTGGAGTGACCTCGCAACTTCGCTCAATCCGCATGCCACAAGAGGATTCTTTACCGTTGGCAACTCGGTGGTTGCGCTTGAGGAATTTCAGTCTGGCGAGCTCGATGCGCCGAGTAAGAATAAGTGCGCTCGAAGTGTATGAGCATTGCCCAGCAGCATCCATTCCCTGTCGGTAGGGCCGGACCCTGCTGGGCGTTATCCTGCCTGAGATCGCCGAAATTGTGGTTCTCGATGGACGGTCGATTTGCTCGGCAATCTGGCGGATGATCTCCTTCTTGCGGCTACGCGGGCGTCTTGTTCTGCTTGCCAGAGGTACTTTGTCTGCCGGCCTCGGCATCGGTCAGGTAAAGAGGTCGAAGGCTCGCCAGCCGTCCCGGTGCCCGCAGGGCCTTGATCACCTCCGAGCCGCGGTCGCAGCGTCTGGGTCAACAAGCGTCCGCGAGCACACGCGTGAGGTCAAGGAGTTGATGGCTAAACGCGGCAATTTCGACAAGCGGATGATTCCGGAGCTCACGGTTGACGGCTTCGATAAAAAAAGGGCCACTCCCGAAGGAGTGGCCCGCCAAGTCAGGGAGGAAATGCCCCCATGGGAGGCCTCGGGGATCAGGCCGCAGCCTGATCGATCGGTGAGTATGGCAGGCCGAGACTCTCGGCCACGGCCTTGTAAGTTAGACGGCCACGATAGACATTGAGGCCCGCTCGCAGATGCTGGTTCTCGAGCACGGCTGCAAATCCCTTGTTGGCGAGAGCCAGTCCAAAGGGCAGCGTGGCGTTATTCAGAGCCTGGCTTGAGGTGAGGGGTACAGCCCCGGGCATATTCGCGACGCAGTAGTGAATGACCCCATCTACCTCATAGGTTGGATCGGCGTGTGTGGTTGGACGAGATGTTTCGAAGCACCCGCCCTGATCGATCGCGACGTCAACGATCACCGAGCCCTTTCGCATCGAACTCAACATGCTGCGGCTAACCAGCTTCGGCGCGCTCGCTCCGGGAACGAGCACGGCCCCAATCACGACGTCCGCAGCAAAGACCTCTTCCTCAACGGCATCTATGGTCGAGAACCTGGTACGAGCTCGCCCTTCGAACAGTTCATCAAGTTCACGAAGCCGGGGAATCGACCTATCAAGGATTGTAACCTCGGCTCCCAAGCCAACCGCCATTCGAGCTGCGTGCGTGCCGACAACACCGCCTCCGATCACCACGATGCGCGCCGCCTGAACACCCGGCACACCGCCGATCAACAGCCCGCGACCGCCTGCATACCGCTTCAGCGCCGCACCGGCTGCCTCAATCGAAAGCCTACCTGCAACCTCGCTCATGGGCGCAAGCAATGGAAGTCCGCCATATGCATCAGTGACCGTTTCGTAGGCGATTGCGGTACATCCAGATTTCAAGAGGCCCTTCGCTTGCTCAGGGTCCGGCGCCAAGTGGAGATACGTGAACAGAATCTGATTCTCTCGCAGCTGGGTCCATTCGGAAGGCTGGGGCTCCTTGACCTTCACGATCAATTCGCTCGACCCAAATACCTCGCGAGCGGAGCCTAGGATTGTTGCACCAGCCTTGCGATAGGTTTCGTCTGTCGCACCAATGCCAGCCCCTGCATTCGTCTCAACCGCTACGCTATGACCGGCAGCAACATACTCGCGGACGGCTCCAGGCGTCAGACCCACGCGATATTCGTGTGTCTTGATTTCCTTGGGAACACCGACCTTCATTTGCAATCTCCTCGTTTGGATAACTCTTTGTAGTCGGAACAGCCGTACTAACCTGCAGCGGACATCACGAAGTGGCGCAGAAATTCAGCTATTTTTTGGACGTTAGTGCAGGAATCCAGAGGACCGGGCTAGGTGAGCCTCACGGCTCTCAAAACCGGCCTGTGCCGCCGGTGGAGGATCATTTGCACTCAGTAGGAATCATTGCGCAACAACGCTTGTGCATGGAATCAACAGTTGCGCGCCGCAGCCGTCTGTCGCCCAGCATGGACTGGCTTAAACCCATGGTCTTCTTAGTCCCGGGTTTCGGTCGGTTTGAAATGAGCGTGACCAGAGGGTCGGCCTCATCCGATCTCGACGGGCTGGGCGCAGGCTCTCCAAGCGCAGGCGCCGTTTCGCACTTCTTACCGCGAACTGGATGTATGGTCCATCAACTCCGGCAGCTCGCGCCTCGCGTCCACCGTGTTCTCGCCTGCTCAGCCGCCTAAGAGTATTGGAGCTTATACGGGCCGCTCGTGAATGGTCTGGCTTATCCATCGAGCAACTCCCGCCAGACCGTCGTCTGTATGCTGCTGCCCTATGACCTGAACCCCGACGGGAAGCTCATGGATAGCAAGGAGTGGCATTGTGATGGTTGGAGCACCAAGCACAGAGGTGACGGCATTGTAGTTTGGCAAGCCGGTCGTGTGTATGACACCGGAATCAACGCCCTTATTGTTCAAAGTTGGCGCGGGACCGACGGAAGACGGAGAAATAGTGGCATCGGCGATGTTCGAGATTGCGTGGTGGGCTGCTCTTGCCGCGTCACGTTTTGAGAGTACCAGACGGTAGTCATCGAGCGTCATCTTGCGTGCGATATCGAGACGCGACCTAAGGCTTTCGCTCAACCCTCCACCAAACTGTTCGAGAAGGTTCTCAAGTGACCAACGCATTTCGTATGCGCAAATGTCCCGGCTTATCGCCAGACTTTCGCTAATTGCCTGCTCAAAAGCCTCCACGAGTGGGTGATCTGTTCTGCCGATAATCTCGACGCCAGCGCTGTGGAGATCCGACAGAAGACTATCGAATGCTCCCTTAGTGGCTTCATCCAGCTCTGGCGCTCCTTCCGCTTCCATCACAATGAGCCTCGCTGGGCGCGCTGCGGCGTGGAGCACTGTTCCGCCGTAGAGGCCCGGAAAACCGGGGTCTCCACCCGACCTCTTGGCGACTTCTATCGAAACTTGCCACATATCCTGAAGATCGCCAGCATGAATGCCTATATGGCTCTGGCTGAAACCCAGCCGCTCGCCGCGATTAAGAGCGCCGAGAGTGGGCTTAATCGCGTAGTTCGCACAAAAGCTCGCCGGCCTGATCACTGAGCCAACGACCTGTGTTCCGATCGCCGCAGGAACCATGCGGGCACCGACCACCGCTGCGGATCCGCTGGATGATCCCCCTGGGGTACGAAGCGGATCAAACGGGTTGGTGGTCGGTCCGGGGTGAGACATACCGAGCTCGGTTGTAACCGTCTTTCCGAGGACAATGGCGCCGGCTCCCCTGAGTGCTTGCACGCAAGCAGAATCCTGTTTGGTGTAATTGCCTTCGAATAGGGGCGAGCCCATGCGAGTAGCCATGTCTTTAGTCATCAGCATGTCTTTTATGCCGACTGGCATACCATCGATGTTCGATAGCTCACGTCCGGCCTGATACCGGTCCGTCGAGGCATCGGCAGCGGATCTCGCCGCCGGGATGTTCATCTCGACCCAGGCCCGGACAACCGGTTCGCGGGTCTCGATGGTTTCAAGACATCTCTCGAGGTATTTGCGGGGGGTGTCCGTACTGTCCTTAAAGGCCGGCACCGCATCGTGGAATGTGAGAGGCTGAAAGTCAGCGGGGCTATATTGGGCGGACAACAGATTATCCTCGGAGTTGAGTTGCTGGACGAGCTAAAGACAGGATTGCTCCAACCGCGCTGAACGATTGAAGTGTGTTATTGGGCCCCGGTGACGAGGCGTCGCGATGGCTCAGCGAGCGAGCTCCGAAGCTCCTTCTTCATAACCTTGCCCATCGTATTCCGCGGCAGTTCATTGACAACGATCACCTTCTTAGGGACCTTGTAGTTTGCGAGACGATCCTTGACACGCTGAATCACTTCGCCGGCGGCCGGCGGGAGCTCTTTGTCTGAAGGGATGACGAAAGCCACGACGCACTCGCCGAAGTCCGGATGCGGGGAACCGACGACTGCTGACTCTTGAACAGAGGGCATTTCGTCGATCACGGCTTCTATCTCGGCGGGATAGACATTGTAGCCGCCGCTGATAATGAGATCCTTGGCTCGGCCGGTGATCGATACGTATCCTTGGTCATCGACAAATCCCAGATCCCCAGTGCGGAAGAAGCCGTCGGCTGTGAATTCCTCGCGGGTCTGGTCCGGCCTATTCCAGTAACCGGAAAACAGGCCTGGCCCTCGCGCTTGAATCATACCGATAGTTCCCGCTTTCAGAACCTCATCGCTACTTCCACTGATGCGCAGATCGACTCCAGGAATCGGAAGCCCTACTGAACTTGGCTTGCGCTCGCCTTCCAAGGGATTCGAGCAGAGGATCATTGCTTCCGTGGAACCATAACGTTCCAGAATACGATGACCGGTGCGGGCTTCGAATTGGCCATGCACATCCGCGGAAAGAGGTGCGGACCCTGATACGAACAGCCGCACTCGTCTGCACCGATCACTGTTTAGCAACGGGCTCGACAACAATCGATGGTAATAGGTCGGCACGCCCATGAATACGGTCGAACGCGGAAGGGCCTTGAGTACATCGGCAGCATCGAACTTGCTTTGAAGAAGCAGCCGCGCTCCGCTTGCCAGAGCTACGTTGAACGAAATGAAAAGTCCGTGGCTGTGGAAGATCGGCAGAGTGTGGAGGAGAACGTCCGATGCGGAGAAGCCCCAGAGTTCGCTCAAGGTCTGCGCAGAGTACGAGAGCGCACCATGGCTGATGAGAGCACCTTTAGGGCGTCCGGTGGTACCGGACGTATAGAGAAGCGCGGCCGGGGCGCCTTCAGTCAGCTCGATCGTCCGGTATGTTGGATCTACCAACTCAACGATGGCCGCGAACGTCCCTTCTCCTTGTGGACCGAAGGTGAAGGCCTTCGTTGTCGCTGGTACGATCTCCGCCGCAAGAGTTTCCGCGGTTAGTCCCGTGAAGAATACCGCCGGCTGAGCATCCTGCAGGAGATAAGCCAATTCGGCTGGCCGGTAGGCGGTGTTCATCGGCAAATAGCAAAATCCTGCACGCAAGCAGGCGAGGTATAAGGCGAACGCGTGCGCCGACTTTTCCACTTGGACCGCGACGCGATCACCGGTTGCGCATCCGGATCGCCGCAATGCATTCGCATATCGTCCTGACAGGACGTGAAGCCATTCACGCGTGAGCGTCTGGCCGGTCTCGAGCTCGAAGACCGCGCCGGTTGGCTCCAGTTGCAGCCAGGTCTCGAACAACCGGTAGAAATTTGCATCAGTCATTGATTTGAGCCGTCTTCGTTTTGGGTCTCCGGGCGCAACCCGCGCTCAGTGGTGGGGCAGCCCCTAAACTGCCTTCTCAACCGAATTTTGATGTTTTAATACGAGTAAAAAAAATATCTTTCAAGAGGAAAACAATATGACAGCTTTGGTGGCAGCCTTGAGTGCGTCCTCAAAGGGAAGGGAATGAGCCTAACTTTCCGCAATGGATTTGTCAGAGATCGAGTCGGCCCTCTCCCGCCAGGAGGAGCTACACAACGGTTCGGGGCTTTTGCGGCGCGCGAGGCGCTTCATGCAGCTTTTCGTCGGTGCGTCCAGTTGCACTCAGCGTTGTGACGCCACGTTACGTAGCTGTGCGTCGAGAGATGATGAAAGCTGGCCCACGCTTGATGTGTCCATCGGTGTTTTCCGATGTCATTCGCGTTTACTCGATTCAATGCAGCTCGGAGGTGACCCCATTCTGATCAGCGGGTTGAGCTGTTAGGCCTCCAGATCAGTCCTTGGTCAGGAGCGCCGTCCCATTTCAACAATTAAGTCTGCGAACACGCGGCCGCCAACGCTGATATGATCTCGCATCGCGCTCCCGGCCGTCTCCTCGTCGCCCCTCAATATGGCCTCGAGGATCTGGGCGTGATCAGCGAACGAGCGGCGGATGCGACCTGGCTTCTGAAAGGGATACCTGCGATACACGCGCAAGCGACCGCGAACGTCCTTGATGCTCGTTTCGAGATAATCGTTGCACGAACAGCGATAGATCAGCTCGTGAAATTCCCTATTGATCGCGTCGTACTTCTCGAAATCCTGGGTCGGAATGAATGCCGCGCTGCGCCGGTGAATCTCGGCCAGCTCCTCCCGGAGGTCAGGCGAGATCCGCGACGCGGCGAGCCTGGCCGCCATGCTTTCGAGCTCGGTCATGACCTCGAACATCGAGATCACCTGCTCGACGTTAAGCAGCGTAACGATAGCGCCACGACGCTGACGCAACTCAACTAGGCCGATCGAAGAAAGCTGGATAAGGGCCTCGCGCACCGGCGTTTTCGAGACGCCGAACCGTTCTGAGAGTGGCCGCTCCTCCAAACGCGAGCCTGGCGGAAAGGCGCCTGACTCGATCTCGTGGCGAATCCACTGCGCGATCTCCTCTGTTCGGTATGGCTTCTTGGTCAGCAAAGCGGAATCCACGACCATCTCCCCATGAAAGCGACCCTTGCAGTAAGCCCAGACATTTCCATCTTGACAGATATTTTTTTTAAGAACAATAAAACACCTATGGATCAGGAGAAAGCACTAGAGCGGTCGGGGCTGCCGACGTTGCGTGTCTCTGAAACGAGCGCGTGGATCCTTTTGAACAGGCCGCAGCAGCACAATCGGTTCGAGCCGGCGGACATCGAAGCGCTTTCGGCGATGCTAAGAGAATTGGCGGGACACAAGGGGCTGCGGGTTCTAATCGTCACGGCCAGCGGGCCGAGCTTCAGCTCGGGATTTGACCTCGACACGCTGTCAAGCGAGCGAGCGGTGGAGTGCACGGCCGCGTTTGCGGCTATGTGCGACTTGCTCGAAGCGTTGCCGATCCCGACGGTGTGCGGACTTAATGGGAATGTCTACGGGGGAGCCACTGACTTCGCGCTCGCGTGCGACTTCCGCATCGGGGTCGAAGGTTGTCGTTTGCAGATGTCTCCTGCACGGCTAGGCATCCAGTACTACCATTCCGGTCTCCGCCGATACGTAGAGAGACTCGGCTTGCCCGAGGCCAAGCGGTTGTTTCTAATGGGGGAGCAGATTGACACCGCCACGATGTTGCGGATCGGCTTTCTCACCGAAACCTGTACGCCCGACAGTTTCGAAGCGCGATTGGAGGTCGTTGCCGGAATGCTCGCTCAGCGTTCTCCGGCTTCGCTCCGCGGCCTAAAGGCGTCGCTCAATTCAATTTGCCGAGGCACCGCTGATGCGGCAGAGATCAACGCGAGGTTCTTTAAAAGTCTCTCTTGCGCCGATGCTCAGGAAGGGCTGAAGGCTTGGTCCGAGCGCCGCCTTCCTGACTTTGCGGCCGTATGAAGTCTTGCACGCTCTTGCCGCCGAGGGGGCCAGTGCGTTGATTTCCGGATCCAATTTCGCGTTATCCAAGAAGACGCATGGTTACTGAGTTGCGGCGTGACGATCAGATCGCAAGTGCCGTACAAACCTCCAACTTGGAACGCAAAGAACGCAGCAATCCGGCGACCTTCGGCGCCCTCTTGCAGGATTTCAAACAGAAGACGGAGTTCGCGGACTTGGTCGCGATGATATCACAACTGAGCGCGAGGACTCGGCTGACCCGATACGCCTCAACCACCCGATGCAGGGTCTCGCGATCGAGATCGATCGAAGCCGGAATAGATGGGCTTCTTCGTTGTTTTGCCCCATTCGCAGTGATGCTCGATCTGTAATGCGAGTAGCGCTTGCGAGGGAGGCCCGCGGGTTCATCAACGATGGATCGGGTTTTTCAAAGATTTGCAGAGCAATTGACCGAAAGCACGCATCGAGACGCAGCTCAGCAGAGCATGGCCGAAGTCGCCGCTGCGCTCGAACTGTCGTGCTTCGCATATCTCGCTTTTCCCAGTAGGCCGGGCAGTGCTCCCAATCTGATCTCGACATATCCACCCTCATGGACCGCCATCTATCTGCAGCGCGGCTACGAATCCGTCGATCCGGTGGTACGTCGGGCAACGCGCCAGCCTAAGCCTTTCCAATGGGGACTTGGATTCGAAGCGCGAAATCGGTCTGAGGCAGAACGCGCTCTGTTCGAAGAAGCCGCCAAATTTGGGATTCGCTGCGGATTTACATTGCCTATCCACGATGACAACGGCGCGATCGCCGCGCTGAGCTTTGCAAGCGACGATCGTCGAACTGGTTTCGAGCGCTCGCTGGTCGAGCACGCCCAGAGCCTGCGGTTAATCGCAACGTTTTTCCATGCACATGCGAAACGCTTCTTCAGGATAGATCGCATGGTCGGCGGGGTGGTGCTGTCTCCTCGCGAGTACCAGTGTCTAGAATGGTCCGCGCGCGGCAAATCAGCTGGGGAGATCGGGATCATTCTTGGCATCAAAGAGCGAACCGCGGGATATCACCTGGATAACGCGCGCGCGAAGCTCGGCGTCAGCTCGCTTCGTCAAGCGATCGTGCTGTTGACCGAATCAAAATCTCGAACATAGATCAACCACCAGGCTGCAAGCACCTGTGCAACTCCACAGGATGTGCTCTCCTGCCTTCTCTGCTTGCTTGCCTGAAGCAAGGCAAGGAGGCAAGAATGATGCAGCTCATCACGCCGGAGTACTACGGCGAATTCGTCGACGATCTCACCGAGATGCACCGGCTGCGTTATCGCGTTTTCAAACAGCGCCTGGACTGGAACGTCGAGGTCAGTGGCGAGATGGAAGTCGACGAGTTCGATGTCCTTCGACCCGTGCACCTCCTGAACCGCTCGAACGCTGGACGTCTTCAGGGTTGCGTACGACTTCTGCCTTCGACCGGCCCAACCATGGTGAGAGACACCTTCCCGATCCTTCTGGACGGGCAGCCGGCGCCCCGAAGCGACAGGATTTGGGAGAGCAGTCGCTTCGCCCTCGATGTTCCTCCTGATGCGCCGAAGGCAAGTGGTGGACTTGCTGCCGCGACTTACGAGCTGTTTGCGGGCATGATTGAATTCGGCCTTTCGCTTCATCTGACCGAAATCGTTACCGTCACTGACGCCCGGATGGAACGCATTCTTCGGCGCGCGGGCTGGCCGCTCCGCAAAATCGGAGAAGCTCGTCCTCTCGGAAACACCACGGCCATTGCTGGATACCTGGAGGTCTCGCCCGAAGCGTTGCATCGCATCCGCAAAACGGGACACATCTCAGGTCCGGTGCTCTGGGCTCCAGTCATCCAAGCGGCCGCCTAGGATCTGGAAGCAAGTACAATCCGAGGCATCGCTGCGCATTGGACCGGAAAGCCATCTGCTTAAGACTTACGATGCACAATCCACGTCGATCAACACCTTCCCTTCAAGCCAGCAAGGCAATCGAACTGAAACACCTGCAATCGGCCGTTGCTGCGGCTGATTGTGGCAGCCTCCGTCAAGCGGCGGAATTGCTGAGAACCCAACAATCGAGTCTCAGCCGAAGAATCAGCGAGATCGAATATCACCTGGGAATTGCGATTTTTGAGCGCTTCAGCGGTGGTGTGCGCCCGACGCAAGCAGGCCGCAGTGTTCTTCGCCTGGCAAGGACAATTCTGGAGGAGTTCGATGCTCTCATCGCGACCGCGAGGGCTGTACGCAACAGCGAGGCTGGCCGGCTGAGTGTCGGGCTCTGCACCTCACTTTCCATTGGCAACCTGCAGACGTCCTTGCTGGATTTCAAGCAGCGATTCCCGCAAATCGAGCTTGTGACGATCGAGAAATCACGAACACGACTAGCGACGGCACTTCGCAACGGCGTTCTCGATATCCTGATCGTCACAGGGAACCTGCCGTTAGTCGATAACCGAGTGATGCCGCTGTGGAGCGAACGTGTTCTGGTCGCCTTACCCCATGATCATCCCCTCGCCGCGCGCGACACGGTCTATTGGACTGACCTGCGCGGCGAGACGGTCCTGATGAGCCACTACGATCCGGGAAAAGAGTTTGAAGATCTTCTGATTTCCAAGCTCGTGTCGCCTGAGGACCGTCCTAAACTCGAGCGCCACGACGTCAGCCGCGGTATTATCAAGAGCCTGATCAGGATGAACACAGGAATCAGCCTGGTGCTGGAATCTGACATGGGCATCAACCATGCAGGCCTCGTCTACCGCGAATTGCGCGACGCAGCCGGTCCGAGCCGATTCGACTTTTCTGCATACTGGCGAGACGACAACGAGAACCCAGCGTTAGCTGCCTTCTTGAACTTGCTTTCTGAGCGCTATCCCTCGCCTCCGCTCGGATGTTGACGGGCCCGTCGAGCCTTCCGAAAATTTCTGTCCGCTGCCATAAACCGTGCCAACATGGGAGCGATAAGCTTGGCCGGCTCCCCGATCGGCTGCCCGCTCTCTTGTGCAAGGATTTCTGCGTATGCCACGAGATCCCTGTGCACGCTCGCCGGGATTTCATGCGTAATCTTGATCGGCTTATCGTCTTCGAGCGCTCCAAGTTTAAGCTTAGCCATCGTACCTCACCCTCTATACGGTTCGAACACCAGATCGCGATTGACGATCACCCGCACCGGAAATCCCGGACGGATCGTCAAAGTGGGCTGGATGTTGAGATTGCGGCGGACCACCTGCTGGCCCGTCTGGTTCACCGAGTCCCCCGCCCCGCGGCGGAGCGCAGTGATGAGGTCGCTGTTGGTGCTACCCGTATCCGATGCGGAATTCACCTCCGTGCCGACGGCGAGCAGCGTCGAAAGCGCAGCGGCCCCCAACAGCTCCTTCCAATGGTTGTCGACCCCATCCTCAAGCCCAGAGTAGCCCGCGACATCTGCGCCCGGCTGCCGCTCCAGGACAATCGAGCGCCCATTTGGCATGATGAGGCGCGTCCACACCAGGAGCACGCCCGATTGCCCAAATGCGACTTGGCTATCATACGTCCCGATCAACCGGGCTCCTTGCGGAATAAGGCGAGCTCGCCCGGTCGGGGAATCGTATACCGCTTCTGTGACTTGGGCCGTGATCTGCCCAGGCAGGTCGGACCGAATCCCCGTGATAAGAGCGGCCGGAATGACCGTTCCCGCCTGGACCACAAAGGGAGAGACCGGTCTTGCCAGGCGATCGGGACTGGTGGTTCGACGGTCAACGGAAGCACTGACGAATGCAAGTTTTCGGTCCTGGCCATTCTGGGCAAATGCTTCGTCGGATGATGGCGCTGCATTTGATGGGGCTTCACTTGCCGATGTGACAGGGGCCTGTGCGCGGACGTTCGTGCTGGCAAACACCTTGCTGGTGCGTGCCGCCTCGCTCTCCTGATTGACGCGCTGCTGTTCAGCGTCAATACCGAGCGGGCTCGACGTCGACGCGCCCTGTGCTGCAACGATCGGCCGGCCAAGATCGCCGGGTAAAGGTGGTCCAAGACGCGGCACCTCCTTCGGGATCTCGGTATAATCCTTCGGCAAGGTTGCAAGCTGATCTGCGACATTGTGGTGGTCGGTCGCGTAAAACTCCTCGGTGGCCGGCGTGCGCGATCGCTTCTCCTGCAGAGCCCAGAAGACCGCACCAGAGATGAGCACCAGCAAAAGAGCGCTGCCACCCGCAAGCACCTTGCGCGATAGGCGCGTAACTTGCGGCCGATCTGGCCGGAGCCGAAGGGTTTCGGCGATATTTTCCGGCGGCTTAACCCGAGGAGCGTCCTTGGGTGTGTCATTCGGCTGGCCGGTCTCTGTCACAGCGACCTCCCGTCGGTTCGGACGATTCTGACCTTCTGCTGGTGCTCCTCGCCCAGCCTCAGTTCCGCGGCCGCGAACAGCCGGTCGACGATCAGCACATTGCCGTAGGCGCGATAGTTGACGAGCTCGGTCTTGCCATCAGGCCCGATTACGAACAGCGGCGGCATCTCGCCCTGGCCGACGCCGGGCGAAAACTCGATGTAGACCTTGCGCCCATCGTCATAGGCATTGACAGGACGCCAGGGTGGGCTGTCTCCCTCGATGGCGTAGCGGTAACGGCGCTGCACCTGATCCGGGATGACGGGTGTGGGCGGCAGGGCTCGACCACGCGCGGTCCGATCCTCCGGATAGAACCATGCGACCTGTGGCATGTAGGGCTTTTCCCGGGAGCGGAGCTCGATCAGGTAAGTGCGCCGGTCCGTGTTGACGACGAGATTGGTCTCGATCGCCGGTCGTGTCGGCTTCACCATGATGTGCACACGTCGCGTGTCGCCGCTGCCGCTTTCGGTGTCGCCGACCACCCAACGCACGGTATCACCCGCGGCAACTGGTCCTGACCCGATCAGTTGCTCGCCGGGCTCCAAGGCGACGTCGGTGATCTGCCCCGGCGCGGCATAGACCTGATAGAGAGCGCCCGGACTATACGAAAACACCTGCACCGCATTGAAGTAGCCAGCCTTCCGCGGCTGCACACGTGCGGCGTCATTCGCGGTTTCAATCCGCTCAATCGGCTCTTTGGCTTCCGCGTTCTTGCCGCCGCGCGCCGCCTTCCAGGCCGGTGGGACATGCAGCGGCCGCGACCGATCGTCGGCAAGCGCCGGCAGATCTGGAGCCGGCGGGACATCGCTATCATAGCTGATTTGCGGCGGCTTGAACGTGGTGCACCCGCCAAGGGTGGACACACCAATAACAAGAGCCAGGGCCAGGCTCGGGCGGCCCCTCTGTGACGCAATAACGAGACCTGATGGCATGACTAGCCCAGCTCCTTCGACCAGTTGATGGCGTTGACAAAGATGCCAAGCGGATTCTTGCGGAGGCGATCGAGATCGCGAGGCATCTCCACGATGATCGTGAGGATCGCGCTCCACCGCTCGGTTGCGGCAAGCTGGCCGTTGTCGTAGCGGCGCTCGACCCAGGCGAGGCGAAAGCTCTCAGGCGAAGCCCGGATGACGCTCGAGACCTCGATCGCAATTTGCGTCTTGCCGAGCTTGGCGAATGGATCGTTGTTGCGGGCGTAGTCATTCAGTGCGGCCGCACCGCGATCGGTTGTAAAGTCGTAGGCGCGGAGCCAGTTTTCGCGAAGGACGATGGCGTCCATCGGCAGGCCTCGCACATGCTCGATGAAGCGCGCCAGGTGAAAAGCTACTTGCGGATCGGTCGGTTGGTAGCTGGCATTTGCCGGAGCAACGGCTTTCGCTTCGCCCAATTGATCAACTTCGACCACCCAGGGCGTGATCGTCCCTTGAGCGGATTGCCAGACCAGGGCGCCGGCAAAGCCGGCTGATAAGAAGAGGCAGCCAAAGGCCATCAGGCGCCAGTTCTTGGCCTGCACGCGCGCAGATCCAATGCGATCGTCCCAGACCTGAGCTGCGCGTTGATAGGGAGTGACGGCCTCTGGGGTGCGGCCATAGTGAACAGCCGATCGTTTGAACATTTCTTGACCTCAAGTGACGGGTGAGAAAACGGCATTGGTCGATCAGAAGTCTCAGCGATCCTCTTGCGAGAGGTCGACAGATCCGCCGCCGCCGCCGTGATCACCTGAGCGGATCGCGTGGGTTGCCGCTGATGCGCCATGGCTGATCGTCTGCGCTCGCTTCATGCGCCGAACCCAAGCAGGCGGACTGTCGGAAGGTCTCGAGGCGTCCGCTTCCCCCTTACCGGCATCGCTCGCCGCTCCACCAAGACTAGCTGCGACCGAACGCAAGGGACTTGCGGCCCCGGATGCGCTTCCCTCCGAGCCGGACTGACTCCCCGCCCGAAACACGCTCATGGTGCCGCTTGCAATCGCGCTTCCACCGCGTAGCGAGCCTGCAATCGCGCCGCCGGCGAGACCGGCAGCGCCGGCCGCAAGGCCAGCGCCAGCCGCAACGACTCCACCGGCGGCAAGTCCCGTCCCGACTGCGCTACCTGCGCCGAGCTGCGGACCTCCGGAGACGATGCCGTTGGCAATCCCAGGTCCGAAAATGCCGAGCCCCAACAAGGAAAGTGCGCCGAGCACCAGCGCCATCGCGTTCTCGATGGTCGGCTGGTTGCCGCCGAAGCCTGCCGTGAACTGCGAGAATAAGGTCGATCCAATACCGACGATGACGGCGAGGACCAAAACCTTGACGCCGGAGGAGATGACGTTGCCCAGCACCCGTTCGGCCGCAAAGGCGGTCTTGCCGAACAGACCGAAGGGGATCAGGACGAAACCTGCAAGCGTCGTCAGCTTGAACTCGATCAGCGTGACGAAGAGCTGGATGGCGAGAATAAAGAAGGCGAGCAGCACCACGATCCAGGCGAACAGCAGGACCGCGATCTGGACGAAATTTTCGAAGAAGCTGACATACCCCATCAGGCCCGAGATGGAGTCCAGAATCGGACGGCCGGCATCGAGCCCCACTTGCGCGATCCGGCCTGGCCGCAAGAAATCTGCCGATGACAGGCTCGTGCCCGAGGCCTTGAGGCCAAGACCTGCAAAGCTCTCGAAGACGATGCGGGCAAGGCTATTCCAATTACCGATCAGGTAGGCAAAGACACCGACAAACAAGGTTTTCTTGACCAGCCGGGCAAGAATCTCCTCATCACTTCCGAGGGACCAGAACAGGCCCGCAAGCGTGAGGTCGATTGCAGCTAACGTCGTGGCGAGATATCCGACTTCGCCCCCGACCAGGCCAAATCCGGAATCGATGTAGCGGGTGAAGGTTTCCAGAAACTGGTCGATGACGGAGGTGCCACCCATTGCTCACTCGCTTTGGCTTGGAATGGAGGGTGAGAGCGACGGCAGGCGGCTTTCGTCCTTACGCGGCCGCGGGGAGGAAAATGGCGCCGTGCCCGCATTGCTATCCGAACCGTTTACCGATCCGGTTTTTCCCAAGAACTGGCTGCGCCGTTCCGCCCAGATCCTCTCGCATTCGAGAAGAGCCTCTTTCTGCTCGTAGGTGACGGTGCGGCATTGCTCGAGCTTTGCCGCCGCCGGATCGGGCTTCGCATCGAGCGAGGCGGAAGATTTGGTCGCACTGTCGTCGCCGCGCAGGCGAATGGCGTAGGCGGCGACGACCAGGACTATGAGGCTAACTGCCACCGTCATCGGCAGCCGTTCAAATCTGTTCTTCATCATCAGTGGAACATCTGCACGGTTGTCGGTTGATAGCCCTGACCTTGCGTCAGAAAGCGCCGCAGCTGCTCCCTCCCCTGATCCTGGGCTACTGCTCTTTGCGCGGCTTCGAGCGTTTGCGCGCGCCCCTGCGCGGCCACGGTCGCGGTGAGATCAGCAAGCTGCTGGGCTTGCAGTGCAAGGAGCTGGTTGCCGGCCTGACTTGCCTGCAGAGCACCTGACGCGCCCTGGCTCGCCGTGACCAGGGCCGACATCTGGGTGCGGTTGGTATCGAGATTGCCGACGACGGTTGCCTGCACCCGCATGGCGTCCTGCAGGCCGGCAACCGCATTCTGCCAGCGGGTCTGGGCGTTGGCGACGAGGAGCCCATTGGACATGCTCGCGGATGCCGGCGCATAAGTTGTCGAGAACGCGCGATCGATCTGCTGGACATCGTAGGCAATGCGCTGCGCTTGACTGAGCAGCTGCTGCGTGCGCTGGATCGATTGCTCGAGCTGCTGCAACGACGAATACGGCAGACTCGCCAGGTTCTTCGCCTGATTGATCAACATCTGCGCTTCGTTTTGCAGCGAGGTGATCTGGTTGTTGATCTGTTGCAGCTCGCGCGCGGCCGTCAGCACATTTTGCACGTAGTTGTTGGGATCGAACACGATCCACTGTGCCTTTCCTTCCCGGGGCGCTTGGGTCAGGCTAATTGCGATGATGCTTGCTGCCAGCAGCGGACGGAGACGTTTCATGACAAGCCACCTTCCTTGGCAAGCTGCGGAATGAGATTGCAGGCCCAGCTGAGGTCGCGCGCCTCGAGCCAGCCGGTGACGAAATCGTCTCGTCCGTGCTCTTCAAGAACCCGCTCAATGAGAGCCTGGTCGGTCTTGGACGACGCGGCCGCAAAGGTGAGCGCGATTTCGCCAAGACCAAGCTCGAACAGGCGGTTGCCCCGGCGCGACTGGCAGTAGTAGTCGCGCTTTGGCGTCGCGCGGGCGAGGATCTCGATCTGCCGGTCATTCAGTCCAAAGCGCCGGTAGACCGCCATGATTTGCGGCTCGATCGCGCGGTCATTGGGAAGCAGGATCCGGGTCGGGCAGCTCTCGATAATGGCGGGCGCAATTGCGGAGCCATCGATATCGGTCAGCGACTGGGTCGCAAACACGACGGAGGCGTTCTTCTTGCGCAGCGTCTTCAGCCATTCGCGGAGCTTACCGGCAAAATCGGCATCGTCCAGCGCAAGCCAGCCCTCATCGATGATGAGAAGGGTCGGACGGCCGTCGAAGCGATCCTCAATCCGGTGGAACAAATAGGAGAGAACCGCCGGCGCGACACCGGTCCCGATCAACCCGTCAGTCTCAAACACCTGGACGGAGGTCTCTCCCAGCCGTTCACCTTCGGCATCCAGCAGCCGCTCAAACGGCCCGCCGAGGCAATAGGGTTGCAGCGCGCGCTTCAAGGCATTGGATTGCAGAAGAACGGACAAGCCCGTCAGCGTCCGCTCCCGAACTGGCGCCGAGGCGAGCGAGGTCAAGGCCGACCAGACATGATCCTTGGTCTCGGGCGTGACCTCGATGCGCTCGCGCGTAAGGATCGAAGCAATCCAATCGGCTGCCCAACCGCGCTCACCGATATCCTCGATATGCGCAAGCGGCTGGAGCGCCACGAATTCTGCCGAGTCTCCACCAACTGCGCCGCCGAGATCATGCCAGTCGCCACCCATGGCGATCGCCGCCGCACGGATCGACCCACCGAAATCGAAGGCAAAGATCTGAGCGGCCGGATATCGCCGGAACTGCAGCGCCATCAGCGCGAGCAGCACCGATTTGCCGGCGCCCGTCGGCCCAATCACCAAGGTATGTCCGACATCCCCGACATGGAGCGAGAAGCGGAAAGGGGTCGATCCTTCCGTCTTGCCGAAGAACAGCGGAGGCGCCTTGAAATGATGGTCCCTCACCTCTCCCGCCCAGACCGCAGAGAGCGGGATCATGTGGGCGAGATTTAGCGTCGACACCGGTGGCTGGCGCACGTTTGCATAGACCTGTCCCGGCAGGCTGCCGAGCCAGGCCTCAACGGCATTTACTGTCTCGGTCATGGAGGTAAAGTCCCGGCCCTGGATCACCTTTTCAACGAGGCGTAGCTTTTCGTCCGCCCCGTGCGGATCCCTGTCCCAGACCGTGACGGTTGCCGTCACAAAGGCCTCTCCAATCCGATCCGAGCCGAGCTCCTGGAGCGCGCTGTCTGCATCAATCGCCTTGTTGTGGGCATCGGTATCCAGAAGCGTGGACGCCTCGTTCGTCATCACCTCCTTCAGGATCCCGGCAATCGACTTGCGCTTGGCAAACCATTGCCGCCTGATCCTGGTCAGGAGCTTTAGAGCATCCGTCTTGTCGAGCATGATCGCCCGCGTGGACCAGCGGTACGGGAATGCGAGGCGGTTGAGATCATCGAGGATCCCGGGCGTCGTCGTCGTGGGAAACCCCACAACCGTCAGGACACGCACATGCGCCTCACCCAGCATCGGCTCAAGCCCGCCTGTCAGCGGCTGATCGGCAAGAAGCGCATCGAGATACATCGGGATTTCCGGCACGCGAACGCGATGCCGCTTGGTCGAGACCGTCGAGTGCAGGTAGGTGAGCGTTGCCTCGTCATCGAGCCAGCCGCATTCCGGCATAAAGCCCTCAACGAGCTGCAGCACGCGGTTGGTCCGGTCGACGAAGCCACTCAGCACCTCATCCGCTCCCGCGCTGCGATGGCCGCCCTCGTACAGGAGACGCTCTGCCACAGCGGCACTCTCTGCAGGCGGCAGATAAAGGAAGGTCAGGTAGTAGCTCGATTCATAATGGCTGCCGGCCTCCTCGAATTGCGCTTTGCGCTCCGCATCCACCAGGGCGGATGCGACATCCGGGAATGTGTCGGGCGGATAGCGCCCTGCCGAATGCCGTTGCGCCTCGACGAAAACCGCCCAGCCCGATCCGAGACGCCGGAGCGCATTGTTCAGCCGGCTTGCGACCGCAACAAGCTCAGCCGGCACGGAACTGTCGAGGTCCGGTCCCCTGAACCGCGCCGTCCGCTGAAGTGAGCCGTCCTTGTTCAATACAATTCCCTCGTCGACCAGAGCAGCCCAGGGCAGGAAATCAGCAAGGCGCGTATTCGAGCGGCGGTATTCGGCAAGATTCATCATGGGACTATTCTCAAGCGCTGAGGTGACCGGGAACACGAACGTGCCGGCGCACGACTTCGACGAATTCCGGATCGCGTTTTGCGGCCCAGACCGCGGCCATGTGGCCGATGAACGCCAGCAGAAGGCCTGCCAGCCACAAGCGCAGACCAAGGCCCAGCGCTGCAGCCAATGTGCCGTTGAGAATGGCAACCGATCGCGGTGCACCGCCCATCAGGATCGGCTCGGTCAGCGCACGGTGGACAGGCGCGACAAAGCCCGGGACTGGCTCATCCATCAGATCACCACCCCGCCGCCGAACGAGAAGAACGACAGGAAGAAGCTCGAGGCGGCAAATGCGATCGACAGACCAAACACGATCTGGATCAGCCGCCGGAAGCCGCCCGAGGTGTCGCCGAATGCGAGCGAGAGACCGGTCACGATGATGATGATGACCGCGATGATCTTGGCGACGGGTCCTTCGACCGATTGCAGGATCTGGTTGAGCGGCTGCTCCCAGGGCATGTTCGAACCGGCGGCCCAGGCTGGGCTACTCACCAGGTACAGACAAGCGAATGCCGCAACTGATGCGAAACCTCGCCTGATAGACGATCGTACGTTCATGACTGATCTCCGATTTTCGAAAGGCTGTAGTCGCCTGATGGTCCAAGCCCGGTGACGGAAGCGAGTTCGCTCAAACGCCGTTCGGCACCACGGCCAGAGAGCACGGCGATGACGTTGATGGTCTCGGCGATCAGCGCGCGCGGGACCGTGACGACGGCCTCCTGGATGAGCTGCTCGAGCCGACGGAGCGCGCCAAGCGCGGTGCCAGCGTGAATCGTGCCGACACCGCCGGGATGGCCCGTGCCCCAGGCTTTGAGCAGGTCGAGCGCCTCGGCTCCGCGCACCTCGCCAATCGGGATACGATCGGGGCGCAGACGAAGTGACGAGCGCACCAGTTCAGACAGCGAGACGATGCCATCCTTGGTCCGCAGCGCGACGAGGTTCGGCGCCGTGCACTGAAGCTCCCGCGTATCTTCGATGAGAACGACGCGGTCCGAACCTTTGGCCACCTCTGCCAGAAGCGCGTTCGTCAGCGTCGTCTTGCCCGTCGATGTGCCGCCCGCGACCAGGATGTTCTTGCGTGTAGCGACCGCATCGCGGAGCGCGTTCGCCTGCTCCAAGTTCAGCATGCCGGCTGCGACATAGTCGTCCAGCCCAAACACGGCGACCGCAGGTTTGCGGATCGCGAAGGCCGGCGCTGCAACCACCGGCGGCAACAAACCTTCGAAACGCTCTCCCGTTTCCGGCAGCTCAGCCGAGATTCGGGGCGAGCCGGCGTGAACCTCGGCGCCCACATAGTGCGCGACGAGCCGGACAATTCGCTCGCCGTCGGCAGCTGATAGACTCTCGCCGGTATCGGTAAGGCCGCTCGACAGCCGATCAATCCACAGCCGCCCATCAGGGTTCAGCATCACCTCAACGACGGACGGATCTTCCAGAAAGCCCGCGATTGCCGCGCCCAGCGCCGTGCGGAGCATGCGCGCTCCGCGCAACTCGGCTTCCGAATGAAATGAATGGATCGCCACGACTGCCCCCTGTTAACTGAGGCAGCTAGCGTCTAGCCGCCTCACATGAGGACAACTAGAAAAAGCAGAACCTGCGCAACAGCAACAATGGGACCATGTCAATCGTAGTCTGGCGTAGAAGAAGAAAGATTCGGGACGATCGCTTTTGACGCGCCGAACATCATGACCCCGGACATGAGCCCGGCGACATGCGGGCTTCACCACTCCGCATGATCCTCCGCCTCCAGGATGGCGAGCTCGGCTGGTGGAATAACGGCCTCAGCCGAGTTCCAGCCTGGCGGCTACGTGTGACCGAAGCGCCAGCCTTTCGTTTCCGGCGATCGAGCCACGGGACGGCGGCGAACCAGACCAGCGCTGCCAGCTGCAGCATAACGTTCACACCGAACGCGGTCTGATAGGCCGTTAAAGGATAATGCCCCGCCTCTAGAGGCCATTGCTCCAGAATCAGTCCCGTCCCGTACTGCACGAGGAAAGCCCAGCCAAACTGCAGGACGTTCAGACCGGCATTGGCGCGCGCAACCAGCTCGGCCGGGAAATAATCCGCTATGATGGCGTAGGTCAGAGCAGTGGCTGATCCAGCCATCGACAGCACGCACCACGGCAGGAGTGATGGCCAGGGCGGATGCAGGATCAGCACAAGCTCCGCCACAATCAACATCGCCGCGACCAAGCCAAACAGAGCCTCGCTCTTCTTAGCCCGGCGGCGTACCCAGTTGGCAAGGACGCCCAAGACCAGAGCGCCGAGACTCAGAGCGACCGCCATCACGAACAATTCGTTGACGAGTCTCGTTCGATCCACCCGCTCCACATCGGAAAGCCAGGGCGCCGCCCACAAGGATTGCAGTGCCCAAGCGGACCCGATGCAGGTGGCCGATAAGGGCGCCATTCTCCAGAACCGCGCATCCGAGTAGACGGTTTTCAGAGTGGCGGGCGTCCTGCTCCCCTGTGGCCCAGTGGTTCGTTCGGGAACCACAAGATAGATCAAAATGGCAGCAAGCGCGCTTGCGGCGCCCAGCATGCCGAATAGGCCCCGCCATCCGATCCAGTCAAGCAGCACCTCGGCAGGAGCCGTTGCGGTAACGGCCCCCAATGAGCCCAGCATGATCATATAGCCATTGATGAGGGCCATTCGTTCTCTTGGAAACCAGAGGACGATGATTTTCAGCCCCGACATCAGGGCTGCTGCACTCCCAAGTCCGACCATCGCGCGAGCAAAAAGAAGGGACAGGAATCCCGTCGATAGTCCAAAGAGCGCGGCACCCCCTGCAGCAACAGCCAAGAGCACGCTCTGGACCCGGCGCGGCCCGAAGCGATCAAGTAACATGCCGATCGGAATCTGGGCCGCCATAACGACCAGGAAATAGATTGACGTGAGCAGCCCGATATCGGCGGCGCCAAGCCCGAGATCAGAGGCGAGGCGCCCGGCAATGAGCGTATTGATGGTCCGGAACAGGTACGAAAGGTAGTACCCGGCCGCGAAGGGAAGAAACACGCACGCGATGAGCCGCCACAAGGGACAAGGCTCAACGCGTTTTGCGGGCGATGTTTGCGCGCTCATTTGCTTTGGCGCGCTTCTGCTGGCCCACTTGGTCGCCTCAACAAAAGGAGTTCGGCGGGTTTCGAAAGTTCGAATTGCTGCCGCCCTCCTCGGCGGCAGCGCTCGGCTCGGAGTTTCCATCCGCCGCGACCGCGGACAGACCTTCCTGACTCGGCTGTTGTTCTGCCGCGCGCTGTGACGCGCCGGCATGAGCTTCACTGGCAGGTCGACTACGCCTGCCCAGCCGATCGATCGTCTCCTGGATCAATGGCTGACCGAGCCGTACCCGCCGTTCGACCTGCTCCGCCAATACCTTGAAACGCTGCTGTCCGAGCAGGCACGCCTCCCGCTGCCCGGATGGCAGCATGGGCGGGGTCACGGTGAGGTGATAGCGGGCATGCAGGGCTACCGTCTCGGTGATGATCGCGATCTCGCGCTCGAGCCTGGCCATCTGGCCACTGATCCGGTCCAAAGCCTCATGAACCAGCCCCTCGATGGGCGCTGCAGGATTCAGGAATCGTTCAAGCGCCGTCTCGACGACCATGCTCTTGCCGAGCCCCGGACGTTCGGTCGCAAGTTCAAGCCGCTGAAACATGCTCTCGGAGAGCTGAACGGTTACCTTCTTGGTTCGCGCTCCTTCGTTTGGGCTCGGCTGCGCATCGCTGTCGGCCTGATTCACAAATGAGCTGGGCTGACCTCCAAGCTCCCCATCGACTTGCATTGCTTGTTCACTCCCAACTTGCGGCCGCGACCTGCCTGCGCACCGCGGCAAGCGCGGCGTCGATTTCGGAATCGAAACGGCTGAATCGCCGCCAGCGATGATGGACTTGACACAAGGGCCAATCCGAACGTCACTTCAACCGCACCAACATCTGCGTCGTAGTCTGGCGTAGCCAAAGAAAGACAAGGCGGTCTCAGAAGAGCGGGATTTGTAAGCCTCTGTCATTCGCGGGCAGCCAACGACCTGTTGCAGCGGGGCCAGGCGCCTTGAGTGACGAGCCCATCGCTTGTTGCTTCGTGGCGTACTGCCGACCTGCAGTCTGCTTATTATCTGATTCAGCGCCGCACCCATCGCCAGGAGCTGCCAGGGCGCATTGGGGCGCGCGTACTGATTACTCGGGCTTCTCAGAGGCCTGCATGTCGATGCTCACCTCTTTCAGGATGGTGGATCCGCTTGCAAGCCGCCGTCCGAGCGCCTCAACAAAGCGATCGTAACGTTCCGCGCCCTTGGCGCGCGCGGCGGGCGTCGAATGTTCGGGGAGCGCCGGCGTTGAGGTCAGCCAGAAACGGATGAAGAGCGCGACGGTCTCGAGCGTGACGCCATCATTGCGCTCGAGGCGCTCAAGCAGGCGCGCGATCCGGTCCAGCCGCTTGGCGATCGCCGCCTCGCGGCGGTCGGAGTCATCGGGAGAAAGAAAGGCGGCAATCGCTGCCTCGGCGACCAGGGACTTGGGCTGACCCCGGCGTTGTGCGAAGGCCTCGATGGTTTTGAAGGTTTCCGGATCGAGATAGATGCTAAGCTGAATCTTTTTCACGCTGCCCGCTCACAGATCCATCCCATCGTCCGCGTCGAGGCTGACGGTCCGCGCAACACCCTGCATCGAGCGACTTAGAGCTTGTGCCTGGACGGCATCGGCATCAACCTCATCGAGGTCGGTGTCGAACTCGTGTTCGCCGAGCGGCGCCTTGACCTCGATCTCCTCATGTTCCGGCAATTCCGGCTCGCGACGCAAACCACCGTTCGCCTCGTCACTCCTGCGCTTGCGTCTGGTCAGTAGCTCGACTGATGGCGGAATTGGGGCGCCGGCTGACCAGTCGTCCGGTCCTGCGGACATGGTACGCGGATCGAAGCGGGCTGGCTTCAGCACACGTCGCTGGAACTGCGGATCCTCATAGTAGCGGGCTTTCGTAGCGCGCACCGGGTGCGCCCCGGAGATCATCACGATTGCCTCTTTAGGCGAGAGTTGCATGATCTCGCCTGGCGTCAGCAGCGGCCGCGAGGTCTCCTGACGGCTCACCATCAGGTGTCCGAGCCAGGGGCTCAAGCGGTGACCGGCATAGTTCTTCATTGCACGCAACTCGGTCGCAGTTCCGAGTGCGTCGGATACGCGCTTGGCGGTACGCTCATCATTGGTCGAGAAGGCGATCCGGACGTGGCAATTGTCGAGGATGGCATGGTTCGGCCCATAGGCGCGTTCGAGCTGATTGAGGCTCTGGGTGATCAGAAAGCTGCGGATGCCATAGCCTGCCATGAAGGCGAGCTGGCTCTCGAAGAAGTCGAGCCGGCCGAGCGCTGCAAACTCATCGAGCATCAGAAGGAGTTTGTGCCGGCGCCGGTCTGGATCCAGGCTCTCGGTCAACCGCCGCCCGATCTGGTTGAGGATGAGCCGCATCAAGGGTTTGGTGCGAACGATGTCGGATGGAGGCACCACGAGATAGAGTGAGACGGGCTCGGCGCCGTCGACGAGGTCGCTGATGCGCCAATTGCTTCGCGCGGTGATCTTGGCAACCACCGGATCGCGATAGAGCCCCAGGAAGCTCATCGCGGTTGAGAGCACGCCGGAGCGCTCGTTCTCGCTCTTGTTGAGAAGCTCGCGCGCGGCCGAAGCGACAACGGGATGAACGCTACCTCCAAGATGCGGGGTTGCAAGCATTGCGGTGAGCGTAGCGTCGATCGGGCGGGAGGGATCGGACAGGAAATTGGCGACGCCTGCGAGGGTCTTGTCGGCTTCGGCGTACAGGACATGCAGGATTGCGCCGACAAGGAGAGAGTGGCTGGTCTTTTCCCAGTGGTTGCGGCGCTCGAGTGCCCCTTCCGGGTCGACAAGGATATCGGCGATGTTTTGGGCATCTCGCACCTCGCAATCACCACGACGGATCTCGAGAAGCGGGTTGTAGGCGGCGCTGGCCGGATTGGTCGGGTCGAACAAGAGCACTGGCCCAAATCGCGCGCGCCAGCCGGAAGTCAACTGGAAGTTCTCGCCCTTGATGTCATGAACAATCGTGGAAGCCGGCCAGGTCAAAAGAGTCGGTATGACGAGGCCAACGCCCTTTCCAGAGCGTGTGGGAGCAAAGCAGAGCACGTGCTCAGGCCCGTCATGCCGCAGATAATGGCCCTCAAGCCGGCCAAGCACGATGCCGTCAGATCCCAAGAGACCCGCCCGCCTGACCTCGCGCGCATCCGCCCAGCGTGCCGAGCCATAGGTGGTGACGTCCCTCGCCTCTTGCGCCCGCAAGACGGAGAGCATCATCGCTAGCGCAATTGCTGCGATGCCACCGCTCGCGGCAATGGCGCCGCCCTCCAGGAAGATCAACGGTGCGTAAGCGTCGAATTTGAACCACCAAGCGAAGAAGGCTGCCGGCTGGTAAATCGGCCAATGCCCAATCCTGAACCAGGCCGGTCCAAGCTGCGGTTGGAAGGCGAGCCGCCATGCCGTCCATTCGGTAGCCCCCCAAAGAAAGGCGAGTACGACGAGACAAACCAGGATGACCTGATGCCATATGATCTTTGTTGCGGACATGGATTGGAGATGTGGAGGCATTCATGGGGGGCGCACAAGCGGTGCCGCCCGTGCATCGTGCTCGCGCGCGTCAAGGCGCAGCAATCGGCCGGTCAGGCGAACGGTCGCATTCGTGAATAAAGATCCCCAACGGCCCTGTACGTACCGGTGATGCTAGCCACAACATGCGATGATCCATGTCACGCTCCGAAAACGACTGGGAAGAGCCGGCGATTATCCTATTGTTGCGTGACCGTCGCGGCTACGGCGTCAGACGTTACCCAACGTTTGCTCGATATGGCGGATTCGTCCTTGTTCTGATCAACCGGCGCTGGTGGCGTTCTCTTTCGGAAGTTGTTGTGCTCGACACGAGCGACTTGGCGACCTGTCGACTATGCCCAAGGTCGGGCCAGGATGCTTCCCAGCAGAGAGGGCACAGAAATACGTTCAATCATTAAGAACGCCGCGTTCATCGCATCAGCCGGGGCCTAACGACGCTTTTTGGCCCGATATGCCATTGATGCGCAGAAATCCCGCTAGCGACATCGAATATCGTACGGCGCGCACGGGTTTGCGCAGCAAGCAAAGTCGCGCCGGGGGCGATGGCAAACAGGCGTTTGAACAGATTGGCATCATGGCTTGCCGGCGCTGCGGCCGTGGTGTTTGCCTGCAATGGCATCGCTAGCGCGGCCGACTGCCCGCGGCAGGACGCATTGGGAACGTCGCGCGTACTCGCTGTCGATCCGAAGGCCTATCCGCGCGTGGGATCGAATGAGTTTCCGAAGACCCTTCCTCTGGCAGATCACGAGGTCGTCCTCACCTTCGATGACGGTCCGAGCCCGCCGAACACACAAAAGGTGCTGGAAGCGCTCGCGCAGGAATGCGTGCGGGCCACCTTCTTCCTTGTCGGCAGATCCTCGGCAGAATTTCCCGAGCTCGTCCGCCGCATCGCCTCACAGGGCCACAGCATTGCGCACCATAGCTGGTCGCACCAGATGATGTCCAAGATGCCGTTCGAGCAGGCAATGGACGACATCGATCGCGGCATTGCGGCTGATGAACTGGCGCTCAAGGGCGTGTCGACCAACGTCCCTTCGACGCCATTCTTCCGCTTTCCCTATTTCGGCTCGTCGCCTGCAATGCTCGACGCGTTACAGTCGCGCGGGATCGTCGTGTTCGGAACCGACCTTTGGGCGAGCGATTGGGAAGACATAAGCTCAGACCAAGAGCTCATGAACGTGATCGCGCAGCTAGAGAGCACGAGAAAGGGCATCATCCTCCTGCACGATGCCCAAGCCCGCACTGCCGCGATGATGCCGGCGTTGCTGCGATATCTGCACAAGAACGGTTATCGAGTCGTGCATTTGGTATCGGCTGCCCAGGCCGAGAAGAAGGCTGAGACGCGCCATTAGCATGCGCCTTTTCGACATCACCTGTGGCAGCTTCCTGATGATGTCCCTTTTGAGTTCGCTGCAGGCTGGTGATGGCCGAGAGTGGAAGCTGCTCGATTTCCGATCCTAAGGGGGATTCAAATCTCAATTAGTGCAATGCACGCTGAGTTGACGGCTAAATCTCTAACTAGTGGGCTGATGTCGGCGTGTACAAGGGGTGGCCTAAGGTCGTCGGCCTACATTCCACTGTTACGACTTGATGAAGCCAACCGCCTCAACGTTGAATGGGTAGGATGGTCTCAAAACCTCATGAACTCTGCCAGCTCTCGTTGAGAAATGGAGATCCAGTCGTCATGCCGGACCCTCAAGATTGCCCCCTTTGACGCGAACAGGGTTCGGGTTGAATAGGAACGATGTGCGGCTCAATAATAGCCCGTCGTGCCCAGCAACTGCCGGCGCCCCTAAGCAGAAATCGACGGGTCAGAGCGTGAGCCCCCGTTTGCGTCCAAAGCTCCACTCGACATTGGCCGGTCCCGCGATGCCGCTTACTTGTTTTCCCAGTTGGTGCTCAAGTGAAGGCGTCCACGGCACGAGCTGGAAACCAAGCCCATTGTCGATCATGGCGAAACGTCCAGAGGCCAACGATAGGCGCCGGCGATAGACCCCCGAAATCTGCTCACCTGCATCGACGGCCAAGTGCGCAAGCCCTGACTCCTCGGCCAGACGTCGTCCGACGGCTTCCAACTCACGGCGGCGAAGGGTCTCGACCAGGTTACGACCGAGTGTGATCTTTTCGCCGTTACGGCGGGCAAGTCCCTGCTGTGCCAGGACGTCGATCCGCCGATCGAGCGCGGTCCGCACCTCGGCGCCAAAGCCAGCGCGTGAGAGATCGGTAGGCTCGCGTGCCACAAGCTGTCGGTCGAGCCAGGTCGCTCCCTCCGCCGAGACCTGCTGCTCCAGCGCCACGTCCGAGCGCACAGCGAGCGCGATCCGTGCTCGACCGCGCGCATCGTCAAAGCGCCGGACCTCCACAATGGCGCCGATCGCCCCGTTGCCAGCCGACTCGATATCGGGGAGTTTCAGGTGATGCACGCGCCCGTCGATCCCGTCGATGATGGCAAACGCCGTGCCCTTGAGCTCGTCGTCGAGCCCGCGCGCCATAAGACGCCCGAGGACCGGTTCGCCATGGCGTTCGCCTTCGAGTGCCCAGGACGAGGGCGCGCGTGCCGTGCCCTCTTTCGAGATTGTATTGTGCAGCCGCTTGATGATGTCGCCGCGCTCACCGAGCGCACGCAGCCGCGGCTGGGCGTCTGCGGCCAGTATCCACTGCGCAGGACCGGCGGGCGCGGCCACGCCGAGCCGCTCGAGTGTCCGCATCCGCCCGATGCGAATCTCCCGTAACGGGTCGTCCCCGGCAATCCCGTCCGGCCTCAGATCGATCACCCCGTCCGCCGCACCCGCTTCCCGGGCAAGCGCCCGGTCGAGCCTGGTCCAGCGTTCTGCCGTCACCTCCGCTTCAAGGGCGTGGCGGATCTCGAGCTCCGATCGCGGGCCAAGCTCGCGCGTGACGAGATCGCCGGCCCGGGCGCGCAAGCCTGTCGAGATATAGTCACGGCTGATGACGAGGTCATTTCCGTCATCCGCGCGGCCGCGCACCAGGATGTGGACATGCGGGTGCTCGGTGTTCCAATGATCGACCGCAACCCAATCGAGCCGGGTGCCGAGGTCGCGCGAGGCCTGATCCATCAACTCCCGGGTAAAGATCCGCAAGTTCGCGAGCTCGCCAGCATCGTCGGGCGAGACGATGAACCGGAAGTGATGCCGGTCGCCCTCGCAGCGCTCGGCGAACGCGCGGCCGTCGGCGTCATCGCCCGCGGCGTCAAAGAGCTTGCCCGGTGTCCCTTGGCGGGTGACCCCGTCGCGCTGGAGATAACCGATATGCGCGCGCAGCGCGCCCGGCGAACGCATTCGGCGCACGACCCGCGCCTTGACCATGGCGGATCGCGCACGGTTGTTGAGGAGCCGCGTCGCGGCAAGGCTCGCCGCGCGACCGCGCCCAAACTTGCTGCCACGGCTGCGGCTGCCCCGCGAGAGACCGCCGGCCTTCTGAGCAGCCTTGAGCGCCTGCGCCAAGAACGGCTTTGTCCGAGGCGCGCGCGTCGAACGGATGCGGCCTGGGCGGATGCGGAAATCGTCGTGACCGGTCATCGTGCCGGCTGCAACCTGTCGAAAACCGAGCAACAACGTAGTGTTACCACAAATCCCAAGTTGCGTCGCCCATTCGCAATGTTTTCCGGATCATTGAAATCGATGCAATTTCGCCCACAACCGACCGGCCGCACCTTGCGGCTTTTATCCTGCCCTCCCCGGTCGCCCACTCCCGGCTCTCTGCCGACCACTCTCAACGTTGCGACCAGCTTCGACAACATGCGAGGAAATGCGATTGGGGTCATCGGGACCGCACCTCGTCTAATCGCCGCACAAACAGCCCCGTCCTACGAGGTAGGAGTGCAGTCGTACCCGCCTTAGCCGCTGCTTTCGACGAATTCATTGTGCAGACGCCAGATGCCGAGTTGCCGTCAGGGAATAAGCTCTCGGATCGCTCAACAAGGACTGGCGCTTGCTGCCACGCGGCGAAGCGTCTGGCAGCCGAACCACCGCTGTTGCGCTGCTCAATACCGATCACTGGTGCGAGTCGAGCGATATAGATTTGTGTTTCATCCGGAAGCGGTCGACCGGTGGCCAGGTGCTCCTCGTACCGCCTGGGTCCCGCATTGTAGGCTGCGAGAAACCCTTCCGATCCGAAACGATCGAGCATCTCGCGAAGGTACGCTGCCCCAGCCATAATGTTGTCGTGGGGATCAAACGGATCGATACCGAGATCGTGACGAACGCTCAGCTCTACCCAGGTCGCTGGCATGATTTGCATCAACCCGAGCGCTCCCCAAGGCGATATAGCGTGCGCATTCCCGCCGCTTTCGGCCTGCATGACGGCACGAATCCAACGCTCCTGGATCGCGAATCGATGCGAGGCTTCGGTCACGAACGCGGTGTATGCACCGCCTGGAAGCAGGTTTGAGGAGCGCGCTGCTTGTGCGCGCGATCCAACCTCCGCTCTGCCGGCCGATGTCGCTCCGAACGTCAGCAGAATTGCCAAAAAGCAAGCAGCGGCTCGAGATAGCAATGTGCGGACAGCCGCCAAGGATAGAGCTCTTCCCGGCCGGCACTGAGACGGCGCGAGAGGGCCGCGACGCGCGCCGAGTGCCGACAATTCGGCCGGGATGGAGGAATGACGGCGCGATCGGTCGACTAGAGAGACCGCAAGCCATTGGAGCAATGCCGCCATTTGTCAGTCCTCCCTGGTCCACACCGGAACCGCGTGCCCTATGACGGCCGATCTCGGGAGCGGTCCGAAATATCTGCCGTCAAAGGATTCCGCCGACTGCCAGTTCATGAGAAAGACCTCGTCCTCAGCGACGACCCGGCAGCCCTGCCAGGCCGGCAATGGCCTGCCACGGCGGTCGCGCTCGCGTGCCTGGCCCATTTCGATGCCGTCGACGACGATTGTTAGTCCCGTTCTGCAGACGGTTTGTCCGGGCAACGCCAGCACGCGCTTGAGCATTGGAAGACCGCTCGGCAAATAGCCGTTGAAGTCGAGGAAGCTCGCAAGCGGCTCCGGTGCCCGAACGGCCACGAGCTCAGTGATGTGCAATCGTTCGGTCCCTTGCAAACGGTAGAGACCGATCGGCACACTTCCGGAAGCGTTCCAGATGTACGACGGTGAGGTGTCGGTGACCGGCCAAAGCGCGAGCGTTGTGGCCCCACATATCGCAAGAATGATCCTTAGCCGCCCCATCAGAACACCACCCTGCGCCGGTGGAGCCACGCCTGGTGGCGCGCACGCGTATAAGGTCGTGGCGTTTCGTTGACGGAAAGACGGTTGTGGATGTGATGCCAATACTCGGGCGCTGCATCGGCAGGTTCGATGCCGAGTGACTCCACTGCGTCGATCAACTGGAGAACGCGCTCGACCTTTCGCCAGCCCGCCAGTCGCAGTAGGCTTTCGCCGCCGGGGCTGACCCAAGGCACAGTCGAATACCGCTGCCCCGGTGTGATCGCGCGCAGAATGTCGATGCGAGACAGGATGGTTCCAAAGTCATTGGACGACCAGCGCACGAACGCAAAGATGCTGCCCGGCATAAACGAGAGAATGCGCCGGTGCTGGTCAATGATCTTCTCCGATACAGGCTTGCCGAACCGGATTCGGTTCTCCATCCGCTTCTCGAGCCACAAGAGTTCAACACTTGTGAGATCGCTCACCCGGCCACTCCATAGTTTTGAGAGGAATTTCGGACATGCCAACGGGTGCGCTGTCGCCAGCGCATCGACGTCAGAGCCTTGGTTTCGGCAGAACGGTTGCGATGAAGCGTCGATGATCGGCGTTGTCCAAGCGTTGCAGCGCTCCTGCTGCTGCCAACGATCGCAGCCGAGTGGCTCCAATTCGTTAGAAGAAATCTGAAGGAGAGCGGGTTAGCCGGGGTGCTGACCGGTGGCTCCTCGCCGGTCGCATTGCGACGCTGATGCATCGCGACGATTCGCGAATAGAACGCGCGGCGCGTTCCGGCGTTCGGCAATGGAGGCGTATGATGGATTTCTATGCAGGGCTGGACGTGCCGCTGGAGGCGACGAACATTTGTGTAGTCGGCGGCGACGGCGAGGTCATCTGGGAGACGAAGCTGGACACCGATCCGGACGCGATCGAACTGTTGCTGGCGGAGTGGGGAATTCATCTCAAGCGCGTCGGCCTGGAAGGGCTCTCGTTCAGCGCCTGGCTGTTCACGGCGCCTGCCGAAAAGGGGCCCACGATGATGTGCATCGAGACCGGTCACGCCGAGGCGGCGCTGAACGCGATGCTGAACAAGACCGACCGCAACGACGCCAGGGGCATTGCGCAGATGATGCGGACCGGCTGGTTCCGCGCGGTTCACGTCAAGTCGGAGAGCGCACAGACGTTGCGCGCGCTGCTGGTCGGGCGCAAGGCTTTGCTCGGCAAGGTGCTGGACATGGAGAACATGATCCGCGGCCTGTTGCGCCCGTTCGGCCTCAAGGTCGGCGAGATCTCGGTCGGCCGTTTTGAGGCGCGGGTGCGCGATCTCCTGGCCGGGAAGAAGGAATTGGAAGCGATCGTCGTGCCGCTGCTGGACGCCCGCAACGCCATGCGGCTGCAGTTGGCAAAACTGCACCGCCTGGTGCTGGCGGCCGCACGCGGTGACGAGGTGGTGCGGCGGATGATGACGGTGCCGGGCGTCGGCGCGCTGGTGGCGCTGACATTCCGCGCCACCGTCGATGATCCGGCGCGATTCAAAAAGTCGACCAATGTCGGCGCCCATTTCGGACTGACGCCGCGGCGCTATCAATCCGGCCAGACCGACCGGATCGGCAGCATCTCCAAATGCGGCGACGAGCTGACGCGGGCGATGCTGTACGAGGCTGCGATCGCGATCCTGACGCGCATTCCGAAGACCTTCAAGCTGCGGCTCTGGGGCCTGCGGCTGGCCAGGAAGAAGGGTCTGAAGCGCGCGGCAACCGCGGTGGCGCGGGCGCTCGCCGTGCTGCTGCACAAGATCTGGATCGATGGCACCACCTTCCGGTTTGGCGCCGGCGGCAAGCGCGGCCGGGTCGCTGCGGCGGTGTAGGGGCCTCCGCGACCCGGCCGCTTCCACGCGCGCCTTTTCGTTCCGCCACGGCGGAGCGGCGTCTCCCGAGGAGACGGGGATCTGGGTGAGATCGCAACTTTTCTTGCCGGCGGCTTCATGACGAGGTTTGAAGCCATCAAGCACGGCGCTGGTTAGCCTGACCGCCCTTTCCTCAGATTCCGGCTTGTGGTGGCCATCGTGCCAACCACGGATGTTAGCGAGTTCTCCTCGACGAGCGAGTGGCTGCAAAAGGACGTGACGCGCACCTGGCAATGATGTCGACGCCAGCGATCGCGAAGATTTGCGCGCGATCGCGCTTGCGCGCGCAGATTGGAGAACAGATTCGCATTGCAGAAGAGTTTTGCGCGTGAGAGAGTGAGTGCATGAGGCATGCTCGCTGCACGCGCCGCCGACTTGTTCACAACGTACTGATTCACAACAAGAAGTTAGTGTCAGTATGTTAGTAAAGTTACAAGAGCAGGAAGACTTGGCGCCGCAGGACCTTAGCTCTGATTCCGGTCCTCGATAGCACGAGCATCGCGTCCCTGATGGCACGAGGGTTCTGGTCCCTGATAGCACGAGCGAATTCACAGCTTATCCCCAGCAGGAAGGACGAGGCCACGGTTGCGCAGTCGCTTGCTCAACGGGCCGCTTGGGACTGGTGCGAAATTCAATCGCTCTGCGCCATTCGGATGATGCGTCATGATGAGCCGATAGCCTGGCAATCTCTGACGACGGACGATCTGACGCAGGTCGTAGGCAAAGTGTTTGAGCGGCGACAGGCTGCCGGACTTCGCATGCAAGTGCACAAGATCGAAGCTCCAGCCGCCATTCTGACGGCCGCCGTGCTTGCGGACCAGCCGATAGAGCCAGCGCTCCAATCCACCGGTCAGATCGAAATAGGCCCCGTCAATCGTCAGCACGAGCGCTTCATCGAGAACGCCCGTGTAGAACCAATCGGGCAGTATCAGCTCGATTCCACGGGCATGCCCGTGCAGATCGGCTGTCTCTTTCCATTCGTTGATCCAGGAGAAGCGATACCGCCGCCGTTCGCTCGGCTGACGGATCGATGTCATCACAGTGGTCGATTGCAGCCGGTCGAGCGCAGCCTTCAGGCGGTCGTAGTCGCGCACGCTGGTGCCGCGGCCGACAAAGGTCAGGATCTCGTAAGGGGTCGCTGCCATCAGCCGGGACGTTTTCAAGCCGGCATCGCGGGCTTCGACAATCTGCGAGGCAGCCCAGATCAGAACGTCCGCGTCCCAGATCGTCGCCATGCCATGTTCCGGCACGGCTTCGACACGAATCGTGATGGTGCCTGCGCGGAAATCGATGGGAACAATGCGCCTCGACTTTGCCAACGAAAAGAACGGATACGCCATCAGGTCTTGCGCGTCCCGTGGCGCCAGATCGCCTGGGAGGGCGCGAAACAGATCGAGTTGGTCGCGCTCTGATCGCCGCATCTTGCTTGCAGTGGAGTTGCTGTCCGGCATGGGTCAGCGCCGCTCCTTACCGGCATACGGAACGGGTGTGTGCCGTTTCGCCGGCAGGACCGTGCCTGTGCCGGGATCGCTGGTGGACGTTTTGGCGCCGCGGTCAACCCACGCCTTCAGGTCCTCGAGCGCATACACAACGCGACCGCCGAGCTTGCGGTAGGTCGGGCCTGTCCCATAGGTGCGGTGCTTTTCCAGGGTTCGGCCGGAGAGGCCGAGAAAGCGCGCCGCTTCGGGCGTGCGCAGGTATCGCGGCGGCAGGCCAGCGTTCGGATCGGGCATTTGCGAGGCTCCGTGGTCGTCTGGAGCGCGGCCGGCTCGGCCCGCGCGTCGACGGCCACGATGGCGCAGTAGGCGTGCTCAGGGGGATGCCGAAAATCAAGCGATGATTTTCGGCACCCCTGCTCTACTCCTTGCGAGACGAGGGACGCAGCAATGCGCGATAGCCACCGCGCATCAGAGCCAAGCCAGCCTGCACCAGGCGGATGGTCCGGCTGCGCAATTCGTGGGTTTTCCAGGCGCGCTCAGGGATGCGTTTTCGGCCGAACAGCACCTCGGCGATGACGCGATAGGAAGCACCTTCCATGCGTCCGTCGAGCGCTCGCAGCACCAAGACGAGTCGTTCGCGCCGCTGCGCGGAAAGCTGATGAAGGGGAGGTCCCGGCCGGCGGCCCTTGATTACGCGCCACAGCCGATGTGAGGCATGGGCGCGGATCTCAAAGTCCGCATCGAGCGGCAGTTCGGCAGCATAAGTGACACCAAACTGCGGCGCCTCTTTCAGCCAGAGATGATGTTGTGCCCCTTGAATGCGCAATACGGCATGCCAGCCGTCAGATGCCTGTCTGATGGTGCCTGATGAAAGGTCGGTAAGCCGCAGCCTCGCGCCGACCGCTTTTGAGCCGGACGTGCTGCGAACGAGCGGCACCACCGTCGGCAACGCCTCAGGTGCCCAGAAGATTGTCTGTTGGTAAAAGGGCCCCTGAGGGTCATGAGCGAAAGCAGACGCCCCATCTCCTTCGGAATTCGGAGGTCATCTGCGATCGATTTTCACGATAGGAAGCTCGATAGTTAGGGCTGCGCCGCAGTGACTCCCAGGCGAAATCCGCCATCTCGCCCGACTTGATAGCGTGCTGATACGCCTCCGGTGAGCGCCAGTCGAACTCGGACATTGCTGTTATCCCCTGCCGTAAGTCGATTGCGGCGCAATGTTTATGAAGCTTGGGATTGCCGGGGAAGTCACCAATTATGCATTGCGTGATGCCTGCAGGCGATCACGCGTCAGCGGGGAAATCTGTTCTCGAGCGCGAATTCTTCATGACAGATTTTACTATTTAAGCGCGCTGCCGCGAAGCAAGTCGCGGTAGCCGTGGTCTGACATCCATTTTGCTCGCGCCAGATGACTATCAAACGCATTGCGGGCGCGAGCCGGTTCGCGATCCGGATCGATGTGCAACACGATCCGAGCCACTTCTTTCCAATCGGCGCCGTCAGTCTCGGCATCAAGAAGTCGCCAATACGTTACCAGATGCTGCTCGTCATAGGTCGTCAGCACCGGCTCATGCGGCGCGACATCCGCGACATCGGGATCTAACGGTGGGTTCGTCATGTAGGGTTATGCGCGCACTTCGCCAATCTGCATTGTAAGCGAAACTTACCAAAATAGTTCGGTTATAGCCAGTGGTTTGATGGTCTGCCTAATGGCTGTTTGAGCGCATGAAAGCTCGTGCGCTCGTGGCCTGGAATGTGCGCCGGATCCGCGTGGATCGCGGTATTCCGCAAGAGCAACTGGCCTACGACGCCGGGATTGACCGCTCATACATGAGCGGCCTTGAGCGGCAATCTGAGAATCCGACAATTGATCTTCTCGACCGACTCGCCGAGACGCTGGGTGTTCATTTATCTGAGTTCTTTGTTCAGCCACCCAAGGGAGCGGCGACACCCAAGACATTGCCTAAGGGTCGCAAGTCAGCGCGTCTACCTTCCAAGAAGCAATAGCTTTGGGCGAGTTCAAGCGGCGCGGACAAGCGCCACGTAAGTGCGTGTCTTAAACTCGAAAATCAACTGACCAAGCCGGTCCAGCTGCAGCGTTGCTCAGTTCGGCTTTTGTCCAAGAGGAAGCCCCGCCCGAGGTCGTCGGGCGGGGCGATAATGGGCCTCACTCTCCGTTCTTGCGCGGACGCGACCACAGGAGCGTGTAACCTTCGCCGCCTTCCTCATCGAACAGGTTCGCGTAGATCGGCGCGTTGAAGGACGGATCGTCGAGCTTGAGCGAGAGATAATCGCGGCCCTCTTCGGAGCGCTTCGACCAGGCTGCCCCAATTTCCGCGCGGCCCACGTAGATGCGGTGGCTGGGGGCGTTGTCGTTGGAGCGGTTGGTTTCGGCGACGATGCGGACGCCCTTGGCCTGCAAGCTCAGGGTGATGATCTCGCCCTGGAAATCGTTGCCGACCTTCTTGAAGGAACCGATGTTAGCCATGTCTCTTCTCCTGTTGTGTTTCGAGCCCGCGACCACCGCGGCCTCGATGGCGATCTAGACGCCGAAGACGATCGGCGACGCACCCGCTCGCGGGCCGCAGCGCAGCGGAGGACGTCGTTGTGGCGACTTTCTTGTCTCGCGAGGAATGGGCGAAGCCCAGGGGAAGAAAGTCGCATCAACGGCGTTGCGGCTCAGACGATCGAGGCGCAGCCGGTCTTCGGCCAGATCGAGCCATCAAAGAGGCCACGTGGTCTGCGTGCTGAACCGCAATCGTGAGGAGAAGTCTGGCGAATCTCGGTTCTGCTGAACAAGAGGTTGGTACGTTCCGGCGCGGAAAGAGAAACAATCTGCCGCAAAGGGCGGTATCGTCCCGGAAGGAATGATCGAGCGTGGCGCGTCGCTCCACCGCAGCCATGTGGGCCAGACCGAGATTGCTAGGGCTTGCCTAAAGGGCTCCGAGGAGAAGCGCGGCTACCTCTCGTTCAAGCTCGACGCCCCCTCGCTCAACGTGGCGCCATGTGCGACCTTGCTCCACCGATGATGGCGACGAAGCATCACCGCTCATGCGGCGCGGCTGTGAGAACTGGTTGCCGCATCTTCTCCACCACGCCAGCCGAATCCAACGGGCGGGTCTCCGCGAACACGGTCAAGCGCGCCCATGCAGTGCCGCCGATGCAAACCGCACCTCCGCAAGCAAAGGCCTCGCGCCAAGCCAGCGAAGGCACCCCGATCTGCGAGAGGGCAAACACGACATGATAGCCAGCGATTGCCGCGGTGACCGCGAATGCGGCTGCGATCGCGACGCGCAAGGCCAAGGACCGACTAACGGCGACGGCAACCCGACCAGCTGCAAGTGTCAGCGCGCCAGAAACAATTCCGATAAGCAGCGCGCCGACGACGCCTGCGCCATCACGAAATGCCATCCCGACACTGAGTGCGACGAAAAACGGCAGGGCGTACACAGCGAGCGCAAAGATCGCCCAGCAGAACAAGCCAATGCCGAGTGTGTTGAGAACAAGCCCAAGCGCGAGCATGGTGTGGCTCCATGTGCATAGATGTACCCGTCGCGCCTTCCACCACCACCTCGGCGCGGATTCGGAGGTAAAATCCAAACGAGGCGGAGTTGCGGCGCGCAACTCCGGCTTGGTTGTCTCGATGTCAAGAACGACGGCGCTCACGCGCCGCCGAACCTCCAGACGGGAATACCGAGCCGCTTCGCCTTGTCGGCGAGGTTGTCCTGAATTCCCGTGCCCGGGAAATGCATGACGCCGATTGGCAAAAGCTCGAGCAGTGCATCGTTGCGCTTGAACGGCGCCGCCTTGGCGTGTTTTGTCCAATCGGGCCTGAAGGCGATCTGTGGCACCTTGCGGTTGGTCGCCCATTTCGAGGCGATCAGTTCGGCGCCTTTCGGGGAGCCGCCATGGAGCAGGACCATGTCGGCGTGCTTGGCGTGAACCTTGTCGAGGCGATCCCAGATGAGGTGGTGGTCGTTGAAGTCGAGTCCACCGGTGAGTGCGATTTTCGGCCCTAGCGGCAACATGACCTCAGTCTCGGAACGACGCTTGGCGGCGATGAAGTCGCGGGAGTCGATCATTGCCGCGGTGAGCGTCCGGTGATTGACCAAGGATCCCGACCGCGGGCGCCAGGACGAGCCGGTGTGGACATCAAATCGTTCAATCGCTTGCTCGCGGAAGAGCTCCAGGCAGTTGCGGCGCTCGATGAGCGAGATGCCTTCGGCGGTCAGACGCTCGAGTTCGACCGATCGCACCTCCGAGCCGTTCTGCTCGCGTTGGCTCTTGTGCTGCGCTTGTTCGTTGTCATCGAGTTGGCGTTCGACGCGGTCGACGGCACGATGGAACAGGTTGACGGTTGACCAGAGCAGATCGTCAAGCTCCGGCTCAAGTCGCGTATCGTTCAGGGTGGCAACCAGGGCGTCGAAGATATCGACCACGGCGCCGACGATCATCTTGCCCTCGGGGAGCGGTCTTGGATCGGGCTGGTCGTTGAAGGGACGGTAGCCGAAGAGCTGCAATTCGGTGAGGACGTGGTCGGTTGGGGAAGAGGCACGCGGCGGTTCGATGTCGTCATGGTCGGTCATGGGAAGAGGTCCTTTGCCGGATCGGCCGCGACCATCGCGGCCTTCGTGGCGATCCTCTAACGGCAGGCGGAACGGGCCAGCACCCGAAAGGGCCGAAGCGACAGCGGAGGATGGCGGAGGCCGGCTATTTTGCTTCGCGATGCAAAGCGCGCTGGTCCAACGTATGATGTGTCCTCACATCGCTGGCGCGCGGCGGAAAATAGCCGGACGCAGCCATTGCCGGGCCGGGCCGCTTGCCGTCCGATCGCCGTCTAGAAGGCCGAGGTCGCGTCCTCTTCCGGTATTGGCCTCGCCTATGACCGACCTGGCAGCATCGATCGAACACCGGAAGCTATTCTGCGACGGCCCTCGACGAATGCAGGGAAGCGAACGACGTCCTCTGGCACGAGCTGAAACCGCAGGGCTGCCCGGAGGGCATCGAGACCGAAGACATGCAGATCTTCGTTGAAGTCGCCCAGCCGCGGCGACAGCGCGATGGCTTCAATGCCGGCATCTGCTGCTCGCTGGCTGAGAATAGTCTGCACCGCATCGCCAGCGGCATCGGCGTCGCGGGCGATATAGAGCCGACGAAGGCTCGAGGGCAGCAATATTGCCGAAAGGTGATTGGCTGAAAGCGCAGCCGCCATGGGCATCGTCGGCAGCACGTAGCGCAGCGAAAGCATCGTCTCGATACCCTCGCCGGCAGCGAGCACGTCGTCTACCACGCCGAACCGAACGGCGTTGCCGAGAAGGTCGCCCATAGCACGTCGTGGGGTATTGATCGGAGCCTTGCCGAGCCGAACACGATCAAAGCCATCCGGATCGAGCCATGTGCGGTGCACGCCGGTGATCCGACCATCGAGATCCGTGACGCGGGCGATCATCGCCGGCCAAGTCTCGGTCGGCAAATGTTCATCCGGCCGATAGAAGCAGCGTGGGTGGAAACGCAGACTACCACCATGGTGCACGCGGGCTATTCCGCGACGCTGCAAATATGCCTCGACCACGGTCCCCTCGATCGGTTGCGATATGACAAAGAGCCGTCTCGCCGCCTCTTGCGATCCAGCCGGTGCTAACGCACGAATGGGTTTCGGCACGAGCTCCGGTTCAGTACGAGGCAGACACAGAAACCGCCTCGCTTCCTCGGCGACCTCGCGGAAGTCTCGCAAGGCCAGACTTTCGCGGATGACGTCGAGGAGATCACCATGTTCGCCGGTTGCGGCATCGGTCCACTTGCCCGCCGGCCCCCTTGGCGATTCCTGGAGCCGCACAAATAGCGAGCGGCCTGGGCTGTTGTGGACGTCTCCGACCACCCAGTACCGCCCCGCGCGCTTCCCATTGGAGAGATAGTGTCGGCACACCGCCTCGGCCTCGCGCGCGAGGCGGCCTGCCAGTTCGGAAGCATCGCGGGACATCACGCGGCCTCCCGCTCGCTTATGCCAGCAACCGGATAGGTGTCGAGCACCTTCGACAGGATCTCGACACCGCTCGCGTCCGTGGGCACAAACATGCGCAGCTTCCAGGAAATGATCTCTCCAAAGAGGCCGTAAGCCCGGAGGCGATCGCGTATCGTGTCGTTGAAGCCCGACAATTCGATGCGGGCTGTGCCCATCACCCGGACTCGGCGAAGTAGGAGCCCCTCCGTAAGCTCGAGGACGGTCCGTCCCTCTACCAGCGCGGTAAAGGCGGTGTCCGGCGTCAACATCGGCGCATCCGCCGCAAGGACGTTCGCGACCCAGGTCGCCGAGACCTTGCGGCCGATGATGCGCTCGCCCGCGTCGGTCCGAAGCCGATAGACCCGGGTCGATTCATTCGGCAGCCGCTTCCAGATGGGCAACAGCAAGCCCGCCACGACGTGGATCGTGCTTTCCGTGAACTCCGGGATTTCGGCAACCTCTGCCAGCCAGGCCGTAGCAAAAACTTCGCGATCCGGTTCGATCCAGTGGCTCTCCGCCATCATATTCAGGGGGATCGTATGCTGCTCCATCGGCCGGATCAGGCGGACGCGCCGCTCGATCTCGCCGTCGTCAAGCATGAAGCTCGGGGCGGGGACCTGCACGGCGGCTCGTCCCGAGCGCTCATTGATCAGCAGGACAGCGTTGCGATCGGAGGCACGAACAAGCGCATCATCCAGATCCACAGGATGGTTGCGCAGGCGCTGGGTGATCGTGAGAAGTCGGGTCTCGGCGCCAGTGCCCGGATGGACGTAGATCGTCCGCCGATCGGTGACGAGAAAGCTCGCGGCGCGAAGCGTTTCCAGCCCGGCGTCATAGGTGGCCGAGGCGACCGCGCCCTCGATCCGACCGGTCAAGAGCTGCTCGAAGACGGTGAACAGGATGTTCTGAAGATCAATCGTGAGCGCCAGCAACCGGTTCAGGAACGTCGTGATCGGCGGCAGGTCATCCCTGAGCCCATTGGCATCCGTGAGCTTCAGGCCGGTCGCATCCTCGAACCTCTCGAGCGCGCAGCCCTCGACCTTGCCGCGCGCGAGCAAGGTGTAGAGCTGACGCAACGCATCACGGCCGTACTGGCTTTCGAGATTGTCTTCGGGACGGAACAGCCCCTGCCCTCCGGTCTGACGCTGGCCGCGCGTGATGGCACCCAACGTGTCGAGCCGACGGGCGATTGTGCTGAGAAAGCGCTTTTCGGCCTTCACATCGGTTGCGATGGGACGAAACAGCGGCGGCTGCGCCTGGTTGGTCCGGTTGGTACGGCCGAGCCCCTGGATCGCGGCGTCCGCTTTCCAGCCGGGCTCGAGCAAATAGTGGACCCGCAGGCGGCGATTCCGGGCCGACAGCTCGGCATGGTAGCTCCTCCCCGTGCCGCCCGCGTCGGAGAACACGAGGATCCGCTTGACGTCATCCATGAACGCCGAGGTCTCGGCGAGGTTGGCCGAACCAGTTCGGTTTTCGACGACCAGCCGGTCGCCCTTGCGGACGATGCGACGTGAGCGGCCGGTCACCTCCGCGACCATGTCGGTGCCGAAACGCTGGATGACCTGATCCAATGCCCCAGGCACCGGCGGCAGCGAGGCAAGCTTCTCGATGAGGCGGTCGCGGCGGGCGACGGCCTCCCGGCTCTCGACCGGTTGGCCGTCACGGTAGACAGGCCGGGAGCAGAGATTGCCTTCCTGGTCGGTGAAGGGCTCGTAGAGCTGGACCGGAAAGGAATGGGCGAGATAGTCGAGGACATACTCGCGCGGCGTGATGTCGACCTGGACGTCGCCCCATTCTTCGGTCGGGATCTCGGCGAGCCGGCGCTCCATCAGCGCCTCGCCGGTCGAGACAATCTGGATGACGGCGGCATGGCCGGCCTCAAGATCGTGCTCGATCGAGCTGATGAGCGACGGCGTCTTCATCGAAGTCAGGAGATGGCCAAAGAAGCGCTGCTTTGCGCTCTCGAAAGCGGATCGCGCGGCCGATTTGGCGTGGCCGTTCAGTGTTCCGGTCTCGCCGGTGATGTTGGCGGCCCGCATCGCGGCATCGAGATTGTTATGGATGACGCTGAACGCTCCGGCATAGGCGTCGTAGATACGAACCTGTTCGGGCGTGAGCTGGTGCTCGACGAGCTCGTACGCGACGCCCTCGTAAGAGAGCGAGCGGGCCGCGTAGAGACCGAGCGCCTTGAGGTCGCGGGCCAGCACCTCCATGGCCGCGACGCCGCCCTCCTCGATCGCCTCGACAAACTCGGCGCGGGTAGCGAACGGGAAATCGACGCCACCCCACAATCCCAGCCGCTGGGCGTAGGCGAGATTGTGCACGGTCGTGGCGCCGGTCGCCGAGACGTAGACGACCCGGGCATTCGGCAGGGCGTGCTGGAGTCTCAGGCCAGCCCGCCCCTGCTGTGACGCCGCCTGGTCACCGCGCTCGCCCTTCTGGCCTGCCGCGTTCTGCATCGCGTGGCTCTCGTCGAAGACGATCACTCCGTCGAAATCGGAGCCCAACCATTCAACGATCTGCCGAACGCGCGAAAGCTTTTCGCCGCGCTCGTCGGTGCGCAGCGTAGCGTAGGTGGTGAATAGGATGCCTTCCGAAAGCCTGATCGGTGTGCCCTGCCGGAAACGTGACAGCGGCGTCACGAGCAACCGCTCCATTCCGAGCGCGGACCAGTCGCGCTGCGCATCCTCGATCAGCTTGTCGGATTTGCTGATCCAGACCGCGCGGCGGCGGCCCTTGAGCCAATTGTCGACAAGGATGCCTGCGGCCTGCCGGCCCTTGCCCGCGCCGGTGCCGTCGCCCAAGAACCAGCCGCGACGAAAACGCACGGCATTTTCTGCGCCGTCGCGTGTGGCAGCCACAACATCAAAGGTCGCATCCACCGTCCAGGAGCCCGCAAGACACTCGGAATGCGCCTGGCCGGCATAGATGATGCTCTCAAGCTGCGCGTCGGACAGGATGCCATCCGCCACGACATTAGCTGGCAGATGTGGCCGGTAAGACGGCTTCGGCGGCGCGACCGAGGCCATCGCGGCGGACTGCACGAGTTTGGTCGGATGCGCATGCGCGTCCGGAATACGGACCGCCTGCAGCGCGCATTCCTCATAAAGCGCGTCGGTCAGTCGAGCGCCCTCGAGAGGCGTCCACTCGACCATCTCGTAGGTAAGTTCGACGCCCTGTGGCGCGCCATCTCCCGAAGGGGACGATGGACTTGGTGCAGAGGCGCCGGACGGCCGAGACGTCGCACGGCGCCTGATGACGTCGACCATGACGGGCGCGACAAGAGGCAGCCTTGGAGGCACATGCTGGGTCACCCAGTCAAGCAAGGTAGCGACATCGCTCGCCATGCCCAGCGAGGCCGGAAGGACTTTCGGATCCGCGGCGGGCAACTTGTCGATCACAAGCAGCCTTGTGTCGGTCTGCGTTCCCTGTTTCGCGTACACCGCGCCGTCGATGGCGGCAGAAAATACCACCCGCCCGCTCTCCTGGAGACGAACGACGGCGTCTCGCCACGCCGGATTGTCCGGCGCAAGGCTCGCGCCCGTAATGGCGACCAGACGCCCGCCGTCGCAAAGACGCGCCAAGGCAGAGGCGATGTGCCGGAGCGCAGCATCCGCCATGCGTCGATCCACGTTTGCCAATGCCGAGAATGGCGGGTTCATCAGGACCACGCTCGGTACGACACCAGCATCAAGGTGATCATCGATCTGGGCGGCGTCGAACCGCGTCACTTTTACTTTGGCGAACAGTTGATCGAGCAGTGCCGCGCGGGCCTCGGCCAGCTCATTCAATACCAAGGCGCCGCCGGCGAGCTCAGCAAAGATGGCGAGCAAGCCGGTCCCCGCGGAGGGCTCCAGAACGCGATCGGCAGACGTAATGCCGGCTGCGGTGCATGCAGCCAGCCCCAGCGGGATCGGCGTCGAGAATTGTTGAAAGGCCTGGCTGTCCTCCGAGCGGCGTGTGTGGGTGGGAGGAAGGCTGGCGATCTTCGCGAGGATCGGCAGCATCGCGGCCGTCGAGCCGGCCTTGACGCGGATAGCCGGGCCAAACTTGCGAAGGAACAGAACGGTTGCCGCCTCGCAGACATAATAGGCGGTCTTCCAGTTCCAGACGCCGGTCGCGTCGGAAGCGCCGAAGGCAGCTTCCATGGCGCTACGCAGGACAGCGGCGTCGATACGTCGGCCGCGTTCCAGATCGGTCAGAAGCTGTCGCGCAGCCCTGACGGCGGCGGTGGTGAGACTTGCAGCGGCACGCATCGAGAGCGGCGCGGCGGCAGCGCCGCCGGCGAGAGATTCGGTCATGGCAGGAATCTTTCGGAGAGCAGGAATGGGTCGAACCATCAGGCGCTCTCCTTAAGACCCGACGGCTCAAACCCTTCCCGGCCCGGCTCTCCCTCTCAGCCTTGGCCCATAAGATGGGGACCGGCGCGAAACACCGGTCCCCAAGCAATTGCCGGACGGCCGGAGCCGTTTCTTCTACGATGTCACTCAGCCGCGTCGAGCTGTTGCGGATCATCGTCCTTCGCGTTGTCCCGATCCTCGTCCTCGTCGAGGAATTCCGGCAGGGGGCCCGCTTCACTCTCCTGTTCCACTGACGCCGCATTGGGATCGACGAGGCGCAGCGGCTCCGGCAACCAGCCCGAACCATCGAGGAGACGCTCGGCTTCCTTGGCCATGTCGGCCTTCTTCAGGTGGTCGATCAGTTGCGCGGAGGATTCGCCCTTGGCTTCCCGCACCGCCTCCAGGATGCGAGGCTTGGTGACGCGGCCGAGATAGTTGTCGACGGTCGGTCTCCAGCCAGAGCGAACCATGTCGAGGCCGACGGCACCTGCCAGCACATCAGCCTGGTCGAGCCGGGTGCGGACGCCGTGGGCGGAGACGCGGCCCTGATTGTAGCGGTTGGCCGGCTCATAGACGGCGTTGACCGCAAATGACGCACAGTGAGCGAACAGGGATGCCTGTGCGGCGCCGTCGAGGGCCGTGAGCGCATCCCAGAGATCGTCCTCGCCCTTCGGCAACCGTGCCTTCCAGGACTCATGCCGCGCCTCAACGGCCTTCGCGGACACGCTTTCCCTCAAGCCAGGCGCTTGAGCCGGAAAGGTCGGTGTGCGAAGTCCGACCTCAAGGCAGCTCCCGGACGATGCCAACCGGTAAAAGGCCGTCCGCACGAAGTTGTGCAGCACCGCCTGGAACGCAATTGCAGGATTTTCTGCCAGCGCATCCCGCAATGCCAGCGTGCGATGCGCCGTCAGCTCGGTGATCAGCCGATCCGGCAGAGGTTTTGTCGCGTCCTCATCTTCTTCCGCGTCAGTCGCGCCGCTAGCCACGGCGATGACCGTGCGCTGGACGGAAGTGCCAGCCGCCTTCCCCTCGATCGACAGTGTATCGGCGCCCTCCCCGACATCGGCCTCGGCTGCCGAGACGTCGTCCTCCGGCCGGACGTAACCCCGATCGACCGAGAGGCGGCCTTCGAAATCGATGCTGACGAAGGCGCCGGCACGGGCGATCTCGGCCGGATTGTAAATTATCGGCCGCTCATCAAACGCCATCAGTGCCGTCTCGATTTCGCCGAGACGCTGATCTACCTCTTCGGGCAGCTCGTCGGCATCCTGGTAATCGGATTCAAGCTTGGCTCGCTGCGCGTTGAGGGCGTCGATTGTGGCCTGCTCTTCTGGGGAGAGATCGACCGGTTTGCCCTCGAGCTCACGCAAGCCATCCGTGTGGCCGTAGGGGAATTCGACGGCGAGCGAAATCCACTTCCACCCCTCCGCTGCAATCGTCTCAGCCTCGGCTTTAAGCTTTTCTGTCACCAGACGATCAAGCAAGCGGACGTCCTGAAGCCAGCCGCCATCGTCGTGCGCGAATAGATCCCGCAGGACACCGCCGCCCGCCTGCTCGTAAGCATCAAGCCCAATGAACTGAACGCGGCGATCGGACGCGCGCACGGTATTTTCCGTGAGCATCCGCCGGATCTGGTAGGGCTCGTCATAACCGGATCGGCTGACGTTCTCCCACACCTGCTCCTGCCTGGCATGATCGGCTGTAACTGAGAAGGCCATGAGTTGCTCGAGAGTCATGCCGTCTTCGGCATAGACGTCGTGGAGCTTTGGCGACACCGACGCCAGCCTGAGCCTTTGCTTCACGACAGCCGGTGTCACGAAGTGCCTTGCAGCGATATCCTCCTCGGACATGCCCACGCCACTCAAGGTCTGGAAGGCTCGAAACTGGTCGAGCGGATGAAGCCCTACCCGCTCGTCATTCTCGGCAAGCGAGTCGTCTTCAGCGATGCCGCCCTCGCGCACGACACAAGGAACGGCCTGCGTCTTCGCCATGCGCTTCTGCTTGACGAGAAGCTCCAGCGCGCGATAGCGCCGTCCGCCGGCCGGCACCTCGAACATGCCGGTCTCATGGCCTTCGGGATCCACAACCGCCCGCACGTTGAGACTTTGCAGCAGCGTACGCTGCGCGATGCTTTCGGCGAGTTGCTCGATCGAAATGCCCGCTTTCACATGTCGGACGTTGGATTGGCTCAGCACCAGCTTGTTGAACGGAATGTCACGCGAGGGGGAGAGCGTGATCTTCTGAACAGCCTTCGTCATGTCGATTCTCCACGACGGGCAGCCGGGAGACTCTCTCTCGGCCTCCAACCCGTCGCGAAAGCCGCCGCTCCCCTCTCACTCTCTTGTTCGAGGCGACACGGGTGAAACTCACGCCACCTCCTGCTCCGCTCTCTCGGCAGTGACTTCCGGCAGGAAGCCAAGGAGATAATCCGCAACCTTGCTGGCCTGCGAAGCAGCTCGCACGATCGCGCGATTGTCCTCGCGCAGCACCTCCAGCCAGGACCCGATGTAGTCGGCGTGCCGCACCGTCGGCACGATGCCGAGCGAGGCGCAACTGAACGCAGACGAGATTTCCGCAACCAGCTCCTCAAAGGCATACTTCATGGTCCCAAAGCTGCCCGACAGGTCGCGGTTGAGGCGTGACGGATGTCCGCTGGCATGCGCCAGTTCGTGCAAGGCCGTTCGATGCCAATTGATCGGTTCGAAATAGGCTTGCGGTGGGGGCACCTGCACATAATCTTCCGTCGGCGCATAAAAGGCGCGGTTGCCGCCGATGCGGAAGTCGATGCCGGTCGCCTTGATCAGGTATTCGACCCGCGGCTCGATCATGCCGGATGGCGGTGGTGGCGCAGCAGTTACGATGTCCGAAGCCAGCCCGTCGCATTGATCGAGATTGAAAACGGTGAAGCGCTTCAAAAATGGAACAGCTTGTGCCTCCTCGCCGGTCTCGTGTGCGCGGCGCTTTTCGTCGACCGGCACAAAACGGTCGGCATAGACGACGGTCGTGCCGCGCTCGCCCTTGCGGACGTGACCACCGAGCGACAGCGCCTGGCGGAAAGTAAGCCAGCTCTGACCGGTGAATCCACGTTCCGTGGCGGCACCCCAGAGAATTAGAATGTTTATGCCGCTGTATTGGCGGCCGGACGTGGCGCTTTTCGGCATGGCCAAAGGCGCCTTCGCCGCCCCGGTACCCCAAGGCTGCACCCACGGCACGCGGCCGGCCTCCAGCTCGGCGATGATCTTGTTGGTGATGTCGTCATAAAGGCTCGTTCGGTCCTCACCGGTGCGCCCCCGAGGATAATGTCTGGACATCGCGGATCTCCGCGACGGGGACCGCGAGCCTCTCTCGCAGCCTGTAACCCGTCACGGCAAAACCCGGCCGACACTCTGACTCTCGCCTCCACCTGAGACAATCCGAAATCTGCGACGCAGCCCGCCTTCCATCGGACAATTCATGAGAATTGCGTTGAGCTACTTAGGGTCGCAGGCCCGACCAGGCGTGCGCCAGGGCGCATCGCCTCAACGCAAAATGGCACCCGGAGAGCGTGAGCATAGCGACCCGAAGGGACACGCGGGTCCGAGTGCAGCGACGAGACCGGTTCAATAGCGGCACCCGGGAACGGGGCAGTGATAGCGGTCGCCGCAGGCGAGCCCCTTTTCCGAGTGCCCCCGGCGAGGAGCTCCGCATCCCCTGCGCGAGGGATCGACGCCGCACGGCCGAGACGCAAAGCGGCTCGGTTTACGAGAGCCCGGTGCGGCGACAGCCGCACGCGCGCAAGAGGAAGAACTCCGCTAAGGCTCGAGTCGGAGTCAGAGGACCTAGATTTCCTCGCGCGCATGCGTCTGCACGTCATAGATCCTGATCTGAAGCATAGGAAAACGCTTCTTCAGTTCTTCTCCGCCCGCCTTGGCGCCATCTCTGGTCGCAAACTCGGCCTTGAGTCGACCGTCCACTTCAAGGGCGTAACCAGAGGCCGGCAATTCACGAGTGGCTGCAACCATTTCATTCCCATTGTGCGGTAAGTCAGGGAATGATGGATACCGTGAGTCGCCCGAACCACGCTAAAGCCATCTGCCTGAGCGGCGCAGATCAGCCATTGCACGTTATGGACTTCGATGAGACCCTCGTCACACGAACCTGGACGCGAAAAGCAAGTCTTGCCTGTTTCCGGCCGCCACAAGCAGTCCGGCAGAGCCGGGTTCATATTAAAATTTCAGCTCTTCAGCGGCCCCATAGCCTCGGCTCTGGGTCCATCGACCGGCAAGCGCGATAGTGACTACGCCCTGACTCAGGCCACCGCATAAAGCCACGCCTGCGCGACGGTTCAAAAAGCGTCGGAAGCAGGAAGACTAGCGGATCGAGCACGCCTGTCAGCAGGTCGTGAGTAGCTGGACAGGACCGATGGGGGTGGAATCCATTGCGGTAAAAAACATGTCCGCTCGCCGCAGCACGTGAGGGGCTCCAGAGCATGGCATCGAGCACCATCACGGCCAGCGGCTGCCGCCTCCAAGCGAATGAACAACAAAACAAGGCAACAGCAGGTTTTTAGTCTGGATCACCGCAAATGCGAGTCGCACCGTGACCGCAGCGGACAGACTTTGGCGCTCCTCGAGCAGATGGCGGGACGCCTCACGCGAACCGAACTCTAGGAACGGTTTCAGTTCGCCCTGACTTGGGGAGCACACGCAGAATGCGTCGAGCCAGGCAATCCCATAGGCCGGCTACAGCAGCGCTGCCGAAACGATGCATGGCCATAGACACCTGTCCACGGGGAGACCAGCCTTATTGAGGAAGGACGGGCGGGTGAATGCCATGCGCCAGTCGCGCCAAGACCTGGCTGGAGGAACCCACTCACTCCGGCCAGCAACAGACGCTATGCGAGGCCGACAATCCATCGCGCTCCAGGCTTACGTCCCGGTCGAACCGAGAGCGCGACCCTACTCACGCGGGATGTCAACCGGGCAGAAAGCTCAACGCTTAAGCTGCACAGCCGGCGCATCCATTTCCATGAGCAATATTGATAGCTCGAGCACGCTTGTCGATCACGCGTCAGCGCAATTGCTGTCCTTGTCGCTGGAATGCGTAGGTTGGATTCATCCCGCAATAGGCCAAGGTACCGGAGGCAGTGGCCATGCACTGGTCATAGGTCGAGAACTGGCAATTGCCCGGATATCCCCAGGCGCGTCCCTGCAAGCAATAAACGTCCTGCCGAGCCGGTGGAATGTACGAATGCCCCCGCGAAGCGGCAAGCGAAGGCGATCCGAAGCCGGCGAGGATCGGAAGTGCAAGCATACAAAAAACGAGAAGGTTGCGCATTGGACTGTAGCCTCCGTTAAATCTTCGAACAGAGTCTAAATGTGACGTTTTTAGTTTTGGTCAATGCCAAAAACATTTGGTGGAGTGCTTGGCCGATCGCGTACGAAAGAACTCCGATCGTCAGCGGCTCCGAGATTGGAGCAGGATTCCTGCGGCTTCTTAAAAAGCAGTGCAGCTTTCAGGCCTCGGGGGGAGCGAAACCCTGAGGGAATAGTCGACCCGAGCTTGCAAACTATCGGTTCGGGGCGATCCAACTGGGCTCGGTTATCTCGAACGCCGAAATATCCCGCCCGTTTGAGCATGTATCACTTGAGAAGAGGCCCTCGAGCAGATCTGGCGGGGCCTAGGAAGATTCAGCGAGCTTGAGCTCTCCTAGGGCTTCGTCATCGGCCTGATCCGACCCAGCAGCGACTCGGCATGGTCCTCGCGCTCGCGCGTGAAGCGCTCTTGATGTGCTTTGAATCGCTCGACCCGCTTCCTGATCTCATCGCGCTCGCTGCCGCCATAGTTGGGCAACCTGAGCTCATGCGGCTCAACGCCTTTTTTCAGCTCAGGCCTCGGCCCCTCGATTTCTACCTTCAGCGATTTGGTGAACGCCATCGTTTCAGCGACGAGCGCATCGAGTTCCCTCTTCCAATTATGCATTAACGCCCCCGTGTGGCACGCCGCGCGGGCGCGCCAATCCGTTACAAGCCAACCGGCGACTGTGGCGCCGAGCCCGATCGTATCTAGGCCGGCCCAATCCTATCGAGTATCCCCGAAAAAGGCCGCCGACAATCTCGCCGGCGGCCTTCCGGGTTGAAAATGCCAACGTGAATAAATGTAGTCCAGCCCCGGTGGCACCGATGATAGACTCAAAACGCGCCGTTTTCTAGTTCTACAGATTCCGAAACTTAACGCAGCTCTCGCGAGCCTCATCCAAGTCGGCGACGCATCGAGTGCCTATCGCCCCATGCCTGCAACTGCCGGTTCAGGCAGGTTAAAGCCCGGAAAGATTTGGGTCGGCGTGCCAGCCGTCGTCACACGGCGGACGCAGCTCCCGCTGTGCGGCTATTCGCGGTGGGCCCGCAGTGAGCCGATGGCGGCGCGCTCCGGCTGGTCGTTACACCAGTTGACGAAGGGTCGGCTTCTCCCGATCGGCGGTATCGATCACAAGCTTGTTGGGACTGGCGACGCCGTGCGCGCCGCCAGTATCGATCAACTGATGCGGAAAGGGTTCGTCGAAATCCAACCCTGAAAGGCTGAGATCGAGCATCTGACGCGCAACTGCGTCAGCGAATACTCTGGCTGGATCAGATCGTTGTATTCTTTCTGCAATCGGTCTGGATAAGCGCCGACAACATCCAGACCAAATTCGAGATCGGCGCGCGGAAAGGTTCAACCTCATGCCGGCTTGGCCACGTGGTGGTGTCGACATCTTCGCCGAGCAGGTCGTGCCGATCATGCGCAAGCGCGCTCTGTCCGGCACGACTACGCGGGCAAAGGGCGGCGCGGCCACCATGGCCCGGACCGGGCAGCAAGCGTTTTCTCCAACTCGGTTCAGTCGATCGCTGTACTTGCCGGAACTCCTCACATCTCGCTTCATATAACGGGCTTTCTCCGTCTCTGAGGTTTATTGTAGCAGATGAAGTAGGGCCTTCGCTGGATCTCACTGCGCGGGATCTTGCGACCACGAAGGCTCAGCGATCAGTTTCTTGCGTGTTTGGCAGGACATCCTCGGCGACAGCGGGAGACCCCGTTGTCCCAGGATCGAAAGGCGACTTGGGTCGCATTCGGCTAGCGGATCATCTCGGACATATTGCAGCCGCGGCTTCTGGAGGTGCTGCATCACTCATGAAGGCAACAGGCAGCCCGACGCCGATGGCGCCAATCATGATCGATGCCGCATTCAGCAGCGTTACGCCGCTGATCTGGACAAGGATGCCGCCGAGAAAAGCGCCGATGGCGATCCCTGCCAAGGTGGTTGAGCTGTTCATTGCCAGGACCAGCTTCGACCTATCTCCGGCCAGACCGGAGAAGCCGATGCTGGAGCGGGACGAGATGCATGTAGCTCACGTTGGCCCAAAGGAAGGCGATGAGCACGTGAAGGCACCATGCTGTCCGAACGCAAGCAAACCTAGGAAGGATGAGTTGTGCGCCTGCAGCCGCGACGAAGAGTCTACGGTCAGTCAGAACGCCACACGTAGCGTTTCCCGTCACGCGTCCGAAACCGTGGGCAATGAGCGCGGCCGAGAGGAGTGGCACCCCCGCAAGCAGAGAACCGCTCATAAAGACGCTCACATAGGAATAAGCGATGAACTCGGAAACCACGATGAAGAGCGTCACGGAAAGGATGCCGATAGTTTCTAAGAGCGCTTTCGAGGACGGACCGTTTGCGCGCTCCGGCGCCTTGGCAGGTATTCCAGAAATCATCGGGGCGAAGATTACCAATGCGGCCAAAAGAGCGACTACTCCAAACATCTCGAAAAAAATGGCTACGCTCTGGCGGATTCCCACCGCTCCAGCAGGAGCCTCGCGGTCAACAGGACTATATGTAGTCTGTAGGTACTGTCTTTTTCATTGGACAGCCCGGGATGCGCGCCCTCCGGATGCAGGCGCTTCATAAGGCCGTTTATGAAATTTTTTCCCTCGCCTCCCCACTCGTTCAGATCGATGCGGAGAATGCCTTCCCTCGCCAATCGCTGGCGTCGGCCTTCACCGCTCTGGGCGGCCGTTGCCGGATCGATCGCTTTGGCAAGATCATACAAAAGAGCTTCATAGAAAACTCGTATCTGGCTGTTTGCCGCCGCCCAGTCGCCTCGACCATGTGCATCGAGCGCCTGGGTGAGGTGCCCCCTCGCGACCTCGAATGGCGGCTGAGACAATATGCGGGTTACTTCGTCTTCAGCGGCTGCGATGCCCAGCTCTACCGGTGATACCCGCCGCAGCGTCCTATCCACAATGGTGAATCCGTCCCGCTCCAGCGTCGCCCTGAACTTCTTGAGGACCGAATTTTCCTCGACCAGGTCGGCCCACGGATACTGTTGCGGAGGCTCGGCCACATGCGAGGCGGCCGTCTCTACGATGAACTCGCTGAGGTATTCGCCGTCCCGCAGTTTCCTCATAGGGTCTTCGTCGTACATCTCGATCAAGTCACTGTGACGTTTCCCGACGCTGACGTCTTCGTGTCGAACCCAATTGAAATACTCAGTACCTAGGTCCTGCAAAAAGCGCGAAAACTGACCCTGGTTGAAGGGCAGCGTGTCGACCGCGGCAAGCACGGTCTTGCGTGAAAATTGCGGCGACCTGTCTGGCATTATCAACACCTCGATAAGATAGTCGCTGAGTGCACCATCATGGGAGCATGACGCAAGGGATCACGATAGCAAGGAGCGAATCGTGTTTTCCGATCCAACTCTTTGCGACGCATTGGCCTTCTGAGTTGCCCGATGAGATACAGGTTGTCCGGGGGGTAGCTGCAAGAGTTCGTGCTCCGGTGAGCTCGAGATGACGTTCTCGTCGGGTCAAGGATGGACATTCGCATCGTCCGAAGAGTCGGAGCGCTTTCGGCTTGCGCGGATGCGTGCACGATGGACATACGGCTCGCTGAACTTCGTGATATCTGCCCTTCGACTATTGGGGCCAGTCCAGCGCACGACCGTTGGGTACAAAGCCATTCCCAAAACCCTCCTGCGACGGAACAGGTCGCGGCCGTGCCGCCGCGCAGGTCGAGCCTGAGCGGGACACCCTCGTAAGCGCCGAGCTCGTTCGCAGCCGTCCGACTACAACGTACTGTGAACCGTCATACTTTAGAAGGATGCGGGGCCAGGGAGCCGTACGGCCACGAATTGCGACGCCGCCACGACAAGCGCTGCTCCGTTGGCCAGAACAGACCAACCCGTTCACAAACAGTGGTCTAGGCGGCGATCGCGTCGGGCGCATTGTTCGGCGTCGTCGCGCAAAACCTACAAGACGAGGTTTGCGTTCCGGGGCTACAGAGCGGCGCATGCGGCCCGGCAATCTGCAAGCACTACGCTGGATCCTGAACGGCTCCATACTATTGCGGATAGAGATCGAAAGGCTGGGCAGGCGTAGCCTGCAAGCTGACCAGAGGTGCAGTATCGTTCTCGGCGTCCAACCAGCCACTGTATTTCTGCAAGACCGCCTTGAGCCGAGTACGTTGGCTGGCGGGAAAGGTATGCAGCTGAGTCCGACAAGTGATCTTGGAACGCTCTCGCCGCCAGCTCTCTTGAAACACTTCCATCAGCGTGAACTCGAGAATGTCGAGTGGATGAGCAAAAAAGGAAGGCAAGCGCGGCAGCTCCTTGACCTCCCCGACGAACTGAATGTGCAGCGTCGGATGTCCGGCCTTGTTGGGATGGACGTCGAAATGGCACTCTGTACAGTCGCTGTCACCTTCCTTCCACATCAGCTTGATGCAAGTCCCACCCGAAGTTACGATCATGCGGCCGTTGTCGTCCTCAGCCAAGTGGCCTTTGAAGTTGAACGAAACTTCAGCCACGAGCTCTTTTGCGAACTCGCCGTGACTGCGATAGCTCTTGCTTGGGCGTGTCCTGATGGGCTGGGCGGCTTCGCCTTGGCCGGTACCCCACCGTATGCTGCCGTCTCCCTGTCTTGCGTTCGCCACAGCCGTAGCCAGTAGCGCCTGCAAATCGTCCAATCGCCTGTGGTTCGCCAAAAACCTGGAACTGGCCTTTGAAAATGCACTCAGGTCGCTTTGCATCAGCTTCACGTCGAATACCACAGGCAAAGAAAGCTCCTCAAACCAAGTCGTTCGGATCAGCCATTGCCGTGAGCACGGGATCGGCTTTCACTTCTGCTTTCAGCATCCAAGGCTCCAGCGCTTCAGCTGGCCAGCCGGGCGGATGAACCTGGATAGCTTCCTCGATCGTCCCGATCTCCGACTCAAGAAGGTCTTCATCGCAAATCACGACGTGAGACGATGACGGCTTCAGCTCTCCAAATTGAAATCCGGGAACGGCCAATCCCAGTCCTTCGAGCCGTGTGCCGCTTTTCGCAGTCGCCTCATCCAACAACCAGACGAGTTGGTCTATTCCCGGGCGCCACCAACGCCGACCCATCAAGCTCTCCAGGGGACCCGTGTACTTGGCTCGTTTCAGTTCGGCCAACCAATCGGTCGATGGCGCAAGATCTGCTATCTTCCTGAAATCCTCGGCCGATATTCCCAGTGCCCAAGCGGCATAGAAGTCGGACAAGAAGACCCCAGGATACGGCAGCGCCTTATGGCATAACCATCGCATGATCTGGGATGCCCCACGAGCCGACTGGGAGGTGCCCTCTTCCGTTTGATCAACAGGGGGTCTTGCATTCTGCAGCTCCTCCCCAGCCTGTTCCGACCACACACAGTCTGTGGGCGCGTTCAGGATTTGAAGGATTTCATCCAGGCTGGCGCCGTCGTTCCCGACTCCATCTCGTATTTCTTGAAAGGCCTCTGCCAAGTTGGCCAGACGTTGTGTGGCTCGCTCATCGTTCTTGAACAGAATCCACTCTACGTCGAGAGCCGGGGCCAGCCGATGCTCCCGATTGACGAAGGATCCCTCGACAGGGAGCGCCGGTCCAACGGCTGGAACTTCGTTGGCAAAGACCTCGACATCGTTCGTGAACATGATGATAGGCGCGAGCGGCTGCTTGTTGAAACGCGACCAGGAACGAAGATGCGATACGAAGCTCGAGCCGTCTTGAGCATCCAGCGAAATCGAAATAGGAGTGTCGTGGAATTTTTGGTCGAGCAATATAAGGCATGCCTCGCCGACCAATTTCGACATCAACTGTGCGAACACTTCTCGGTCGGATTTCGGATCGACGACTTCTAACGCGTATCCGTCCGGGATTTTAGGTCTGACTTCGTTCTCGTCGTCGTCGATGGCGAGAATCAGCGGCGGCTTGCTCATGATGTTGGTATCCGGGCCTCGATAGCTGTGGCAAATCCTCTGGAAGGCGAAACGAATTGAATGCCTCCACCGTACTCGTCGAGAAGGCTCTTAGTGACAGTCAGACCCAATCCCATCCCCTGTCCCAGCGATTCTTCCACTTCCGAGGTCGACGATCGGAATGGTTCGAACCATCTGTCGGCGATCTTCAGATCGACTGCATCCCCCGTGTTCTCGAAGCGCACGACCAGTTCGCCATCATCAGTCGTGGCAGAAACCTTGATCAGCCCGTTCTCGCCCGCGAATTTGATCGCATTACTGAGGAGGTTGTTGAAAACGGCGGAGACTTCGGCCGGAAACATCGCGGGTGTTTTTGTGTTTGCAGGAATGTTGGTCTTGATTTCAATTCTTCTCTTCTCAATTGAAGATTTGTGAAAATCAAGGACCTTCTCGAAGCGCTCCAGCAGCGGTTGCTTCGACCTGCGCCGTCGGCCTTCGATACCGGTCATGTCGGCCAGATAGACGGCATTTCGGCGAAGTCTGTCGCGAATGTCACGGCAATCCTTGGCGACCGCGCTGATGCGCCGCGACAGCTTCTGGTCCGTGATCGACTTGGCGAGGCCTTCCAAACTCTGAGCGATGCCCTGCGACAGGATCGCCAGCGCATTGACCTCGTGAATGAACGCCGCCTGCTCCAGCCCCATCGACGCAAGGACGCGATACATGGTCGCTTCGGAAGCGCCCTCCTCGATCAGTTCCTTGGCCGAGGACAGAGTCTTCTCCACGGAGGAGATCGTTTGTTGAACCGCATCGGTATCTCCGCGGGCCAAAGCCGCGCGGGCTTGCCTCAACGAGCCGATGGCATCGCTCTGCATGCTGTTGACGAGATGCGAGGTCGGCGCCTGTGAAGCAGGAGAGGCTGGAACGGCTCTTCTCTGTCGTTCCTGCTCCTGCTTGCGCGCCTGCGTCAGCACCATTCTGGCCGAGTAGTTCTGACGGATCTGGAGATCGATACCAAGCCTGACCATGTCACCGATGAAGTCGAACTCTGGGCCGGGAAGAAAGCCTTCCCGGTTGACGAGCATTTTCAGGTCGCCTGCATGCGCCCGTGTGAGAAACACGGCCCCGAACCACATCTTGTTGCCTTGAAGCGTCAGCGCCTCGTTGGGATCGCCGTCGGGAAGCTTCCAGTCCGAGAACCTGCGCAGTCGTCCGAGTTCGCCTCTGCCGCGCGAACGATAGTCACGATCGAGATCAAGCCAGTCGTCGGAAGGATCGCCGTATGGCAGAACCCGAAATCCCTCGTAATACATTCTGATTCCGGCCAACGCCGCCGGCCACGCCGTGTGTTGGCGCTGAAGTATTCGCGCCTGAAAACCGACCGCCGGTGCATCCTTGTCGAGCTTGCGCTTGAGCTGAAAGGCCTCGGCGCCCGGAAACTCCTTGCGAGTGGCCTTGGTCGGCAGGACCGCCAACTTCAGCATCCGGTCTTCGGCACCGCAGTCGATTTCGATGACCCAGGCGGCGCTTTCGATGGAGCCCGGAATGTCGGGTTCTCTCTGCAGGAACTCGCCGGCAAACTCGATCTTGAAGCCCGCCTCGCGCTGGGCATCGCGGACGTTTACGACCGGAAGGATGGTACGCCCCTCGACCAGCCCCTTGGGGAGGGGCTCCACCAAAGCAGCAGGTGGAGTGAGAGTGATGACCTCGCGGAAGAACCTATCGAGCGTCCTTGCGCTCCAGGCGCGACGCAGTTTTTTCAATATCAGGCGCGTTCCGGCGGGCCTTCCCTTCAATTCCTGTTGGGGCAGTTCGTGAGTCGCGACCGACTTCGATTTCGCGACCTGCTGCAAGGTTTCCAGCCTCTCGACGCCGTCCCAATCGATCGTGGCTCGGGCACCTTTTCCGGCAGGAAAGCCAGTTTCGAGATTTCGTTTCGCACCGTTCCACTTGCGGGATACGATTTCGAGATTCCGCGCAAGCTTGTGGGCTGCAAGGCGACCGACGCCCTTTTCTCCCGTGAATCTTCGCTTGAACCAAGGGGACCGTCTGTCGGTCGTGTTTTTCGTCCGTCCGGCGATACGAAGGAAGCCCTTCTCGAAATCCTCGACATCCATGCCGATCCCGTCGTCCTCGACGATGATGCTGCCCTTCTCCGGGTTCTCCAGGTTGGTGCCGAGGATCGTAACCTTCGTTGCATCGGCATCGTACGAGTTCTTCACGAGCTCGACGACAGCCGTCGAGTCGCGCCCGACGAGCAATTCGCCCAACTCACGAAACAGCTTGGTGTCTACCGTGAACTCTGCCATCGCAAGCCAAAAGATTCCGCATCAAAACGATAGAAGGCTAAGCCAACTCTATACTGTCGAGAAAACGCTTGTAACATCTGAAATACCCGCCCTTGACCCTCGGGGCGATCTTCTCGAGAGCAAGGGCCAAGCCCCCATCTCGCAATTCTTCGTGCAGCTCGTGGATCATTCGCTCTTCGTCTGCGAAGATTGCATATACACCGTGCGAAGGGATTGAACCGGAGCGATCAAGAGCGAGACGCGGGATTTTCGCCAGCTCTGGTACCAGCAGTTTAGGCCGCTCCCAGCCGGAAGCAAGGACCTTGTCGATCGGGCTGTACCAAGCTGCTCCATTGATGACGATGGCCCGCTGCGTCAACTTCGGTCTGAAACGACGCAACCGCGCGGACAGAAGCGGGTATCTTTCGAGCTCCCGCAGATTTCCGCTGGAATCGTGCATTGCGACGATGCGCTTTCCCTTCGAGCGAATGCTTCCTTCTTGGATTTCGGCTGCCTCCACCCACGGGCGCAGCAGTTCGGGCTCGACATCGTTCTCGTCCGCTCCCAGAACGAACGCCGCCGTGTGCCCGAGTGCGGGGCCGACCCGGACCATGAACCCGGCTTCGCGGATCGTGTTCGACTTCGACCGTCGAAGCTGCCGGACTGGCTTGCAACGGGCGGCTATCAGGATACTCGGATAAGCGTCCACATCCTTCACGAACGCGTTGGAGGAACACAGCTGATGCTCCGAGGAGATGAGGAGCTGAGGCAGCCACTTTTGTCGGAAAGATTCCGCAAACGCCATGAAGCGCCATCGATCGGAGCAAAGGAAGCCGCATTTTCCAGCGAGAGCGAGCCGGCTGAGTGCCATGTCCAGGAAGGGAAGAAACAGGTCTCCGCCCGTGAATTCCTTGGCGACGCTCGCGTCGTATTCGGCCTTGAGTTGCGGCGGAATCTTCGACCAGCGGACGTAGGGAGGATTTCCGACCACGTGGGTGAAAGACCCGCCTGCCGGCGGGGTGAGAAGGAAATCACCGCAGGTGACCCATCTGCGAGCCAGTGCATGGGCAGTCGCGGAACGAACTTTCAACTCTCTGAGCGCCCGCGCGATCCTGGATCGAGCGCGCCCGGCCTCTCTTGGGTGCAGCTCGAACGATGCGATACAGCGCGCCAAGCTCCCCACTGTCGGCTTGAGCCCGAATTTTTTGCAAGACAATACCAATCGACGGGCGGCTTCCACCACGAAGGCTCCGTCACCAGCAGCCGGCTCCAGCAGCCGCTTCTGGAAGAGCTTTACCCGTGGTACCCAGCCGACCTCATCGAGAATCGATGCCACAACCTCCGGTTTGGTGTAGATTCCACATCGATCGTGGAGTTTCTGTACCTCCACTCTCCGTGGGACCGCTGATCGTCGAGGGCCGGGCGTCTCAGATAACTGTCGATGACTGGCCTCTTGCATGCATTATCCGGGTGATTTCTCTGGACGGTCTTTCCTATGGCCGTAAATAGTGTATCGCTGCAAGCTCTTAACAGGTTAACAAGATGCCGATTGCGGGACTTTTTTCGGGCATAGGGGGATTCGAGGTCGCTTTCGCTCAGGCTGGCTACCAGGCGAAGCTGCTTGCAGAGATCGATCCTGCCGCCCAATTGGTGCTCAAAGAGCACTTTCCGGACGTGGCTCATTTCGGGGATGTGGCGAGCATCGAGGCATTGCCGTCGGACACCGAAATCTTGACCGCCGGGTTTCCGTGCCAGAATCTCAGCATGGCAGGAGACAAGACCGGGATCCGAGGCAGCAAATCGACAGTTGTCGAGCGGATGTTCGAGCTGATCGAGAAATCCCATGTGCCGACGGTCGTCATCGAAAACGTCTACTTCTTGCTCCAGCTCGATCGCGGCAACGGCATGCGTTGGCTCGTGGAGCAATTCGAACGCCTGAACTACTCCTGGGCCTACAGGGTGCTTGATAGCATGGGATTCGGGCTGCCGCAGCGCAGGCGCCGTGTGTATTTGGTAGCAAGCCGCAAGCTCGATCCGAGAGATGTCCTGTTGGCCGACGAGGCTGTTGCTCCCCAGCCTCCCGAGCGGACGCTTCGGCAGCCCTTGGGCTTCTATTGGACCGAAGGACGATCGGGCATCGGATTGACGGTCGACGGCATTCCCCCATTGAAGGTAGGGTCGTCGCTTGGGATTCCCTCAGCCCCCGCGGTTTTGTTTCCTGACGGGGAGGTCCTGATGCCGAGTCTTTCCGCCTGCGAACGCCTTCAGGGGTTTGCTCGGGGATGGACGCACGCGTCGACGCAGCATCCAGGAAGAAGGGCCGAATGGCGATTGGTGGGCAATGCCGTATCCGTTCCAGTGGCACATTGGGTCGCTCAGCGCTTGAAATCTCCCGGCAAGCATCGAGAATTCGCGGAAACGCCCATTCGTGAAGGCAAGATGTGGCCGGATGCCGGATGGAACGTCGGGCAGGGGCGCGTCGGCGCGGTCGCGAGTGACAGGCCCATTACTGCGCCCCAGAAATCCATTTCCGATTTCCGGGACGGCACCTGGACGCGCCTATCGGATCGCGCCTTGGATGGGTTCATCAAACGCGCCGAGGAAGGCGGTCTTTGGGTTCCCGAAGGATTCCTGGAGGCGCTGCGAAGCGCCGCAAGAAAGATACCGCGAGCAGCGTAACCTTCGGTCGGCAGCAGTATGCGGCCCATGGCTTCAAAACAAAAATCGAAAAAAGCGGCGGCGAGGAGACCTGGCGCGTTCGAGCCGATATCGCCAGCCAGATCCGCCCTCATGTCCAGGATTGGACCAAAGAACTCTCGTCCGGAGATGGTGGTGCGGCGGATCGCCCATCGGCTAGGCTACCGATTTCGATTGCATCGACGCGACTTGCCAGGAACGCCCGATGTCGTTTTCCCAGCCCTGAAGCGAGTGATTTTCGTGCACGGATGCTTTTGGCATCGTCATCGGAATTGCTCGCGAACGACCAGCCCCAAGACGCGCGCCCGTTTCTGGGCTGAAAAATTTGCAACGAACATCGCCCGAGACAAGAGAAATGTCAGGCTGCTTCGGCAAAGCGGGTGGCAAATCCTTGTCATTTGGGAATGCGAAACCCTCGACCCCGATCGAGTAACCAAGCTTTTGGTGGCGTTCTTGCGGCCGGATGGCCGCAAGGGCCGACCATGGGACAAGCGAACCGAGCCGACGCAATGAGGATTCCGGCGTCTCGGTCCTTCAAATTCTCGAGCAACAGACGGTCGATCTGCCGCGGACAGCCATTTCGTGTACTGCATCTGAGCCTTGCGGCGCGGTGATCGCCTCAATGAAGCAACTGCAGATTAGCTAACGTATCCCAAATGAACACGCCTGCCTGACAGCTCGCGGCAGCGCATGCCCATCCGGCAGCCCGAGCGTTCAGTCTGCCTTGTTCCTTCAGCGCCTCGGGATACGGGCCGCTACCGTCCCAGTTCGTGCCTGCAGTCAGATTTGGGATCTTGACGATTGCCGATTTGGCCCAATTGACGGACGCCAAGCATGTGCAAGCCACCGTGCCCACAGACAGCAGAAATTTCAGAAAGCTAACCCAGTCCATCGCTTTTCAGCACCATCGACGACGATGCGAATGGCTGATAGCCGATCACAGCGTTTTTGCAAGATGGGAAGGTGCTGATGTCGGCCGAAATTGTTCTCGACTGAATGCGCGACGCGCTCGCGCAATGTCGACATGGTTGGGGCCTGCTGCTGTAAACACGAATGGCTTGCAGCACGCCGAAAACTATATACTGCTGCTCGGGTGCCATACAGCACTGGAACGGGCAGTTGACCGCCACTGACGTGATTCGCCGCCAATGTCCGTCCCGACGCGACACCGCCGATCACCTTGGCTTAACGATCGAACCGTCTCGCGTGCGGTGTCCCGGCTGCACCATGACGGCATTCTCGGCTTCATCGGCAATACGCCACGCGAGATTATGATTTTCGACCGGGAGCGGCTCGCGAGCTTTGACCTGCAAAGCTGAAGGCGGACTGAGTTCAAACACTTGGCCGTGTAGACGATCCTGGGATTGCCCGAATAGCTGCTTCCCTGTAAACGATCCCCGCACGCCGTCTGCCGCATTTGGCGGTCTTGCGCGGCGGGCCTGTAGCTCAATGGTTAGAGCCGGCCGCTCATAACGGTCTGGTTGCAAGTTCGAGTCTTGCCGGGCCCACCATTATTGTTGTTGTTATGCGGGCACTTTGAAAACGACTCGATTTCCGCTTTAAGAACGACTCGATTTCATTTTGAAAACGACTCGATCTCACATCCCCCTGACGCGGCTAACGAATTTCTCCTCGCTTTTTTCGCCGATTTTTGACTGCCAAGAAATCGAGGGGGGTCTGTTTGGTGGCCGAGGCGGCTTTCAGTATCTCCGTTTGACGGCTTGGGTGGCAGATGGAGGGCGACGGTGGCAGTCGGACATGTTGTCAGTAGCGACGTCGCCCCGACCGGAGGCGAGCACCCGGCGCATTTCTCCGCATCAGGCTGCTTTCAAGCATCGGCCTCTACCCGCAGGGAACCATCAAAAGCGGCAAAGGCATCTGTCACCTGGATGAGCAACTGGCCTTCGTCGCGGTTCAGACCAACGAACAACGAAACCACGCCTACTGGTCAGAACTGACGTTCTTCGCTTTTGAAGAAATACGATTCCTCTCCGCGCTCCTTCTGTCGATGAGACCGGATTTCGGCATTCTGCGCCTCTACCCTGGCGGCGCCCACGTCACCGAAGTGGTTTCTGATGAACTGGACCTGCACCAGCTCGCCAAAGATCTCGCGAGAAGCGCCGGCTCGACTGTCGCAGTTCCTCTCATTGGAGGCAGGCCTTATTCAGTGTCTGACCAGAAGATTGACCATACGCTTTATAGAAAGCTCTTCGGGAACGGCCATGGGCATCTGGATCGGTTCGAGCGCCTCGAAGTGTAGCGGCCCGTTCAAGGACTGTCCCTGCAAGAGCAGGTCACTTTGCTGTTGTCCCGCACCGGTCAGCAGATAGCGCCACATCAAGAACTGACCCCGCACTGCGCCGTTCTTCTCCATCTTTTTTTTGCCGGCTAGGAGGTTGCTTGAGAAGTTGTGCGGCCGGTATCCGTCGCGGGTGAACACGAACGTGGGTGTCACTGTAAGAAACCAGTCGTCGCCGATCCGGTGGAACCGAGGAACGAAGGCGTGGTGTCTAACGCTTCCAACCATGCCATCCTTCTTCCGAACCCAAGGGGCCACGACCAAGGCGGACGTCTCGTTGATCAATGATCGATAGCAATACTTGAACCCCTTGTTCATCGCCTTGGCTCGGAAGTAGAGGGCTTTGCTGTCCCGGTCGAAGGAAAGCTTGTCCTCGAATTGGACGCGCACCGTCCGCCCCAAAAGCTCGATGAAGGCGTTCTCGTCACAGATATCGTCGGAAGCCGAGATGGCCGTGGTCTCTACGGCCTCGACGGTCCCCTCGTCGAGCACCTCCATCAGCGGAGTGCTTTCGGGATCCCGGAAGGATATAAACCGCCGATCGCGGATGACCCAATCGAAGGGCGCGTCCGCATCCACTTCGGCCAAGGCATCCCGGCCGGAGGCAAACAGCGATGTCGCGACGAAAATCTTCTCCGGCAACACGACGTTGATCATGTTGATGTGCACGCCCTCCCCGGACAACATTGGCGGGACATAGGTACCGAGCTTGTCGCGTTCGATGCAGAGCGAGGCGATCCGGTCCGCCGCCGACTTGTCGAAGCGGTCGGCCTTCTTGTCGAAACATAACCGCCGCGGCTCAGACGCGGGCCCGGCATCGACCTGCTTCCAGTACATCTCATTGCTACTCAGACGCACCAGGACGATGATCACCGGGAGGTTCGATCCGCGCCAGTAGTTCAGGTCCGCCGGCTCGAGCAGATACTCAAACTTGTTATCGTCCTCGCGGGTGTAGCGACCGTTCTCAGTGGTCTTGACCTGCGCCCCGATCCATTTGGCCAACGTGCGCCCGGTGCGCGGATCCCGAAGCTCCAGCATGCCGTCCACGCCGGTCTCAAGACGTCCTTTCTGGTCGAACGCAAAGCCTATCGACATGGCGCGCTCCCCAGCCAGGAGTTCACCCCGCTCGCCGATTAGTTGATTTTGGGAAAGTTTCTTCATCCCCGGATTGTAGGGAACAGACCGTGACTCGCCATCCCGGATTCTACGGTCTCCCCGTGTTTCTGACGGCTAACCCGCCTCAGACGTCACCGTTGAGCAGGAGAACGCTTGTACCCCCTCTTTTTGCCGACGACGCGGGTCTTTGACCGGCCCAGCCTTACTCGCCAGGCTCCCGCTGCGCCGGCTCGAGGTGAGCAATCAATTCGCTGGGCTGGCCGTTACGTCGGCCGCGAGGTTCGACGTGAAGGTCGTGAACAGCACCCGGCCGTTCTGGTCATTGCGTTTAGAAATGAGATCGGACAGCCAGCGCGCACGGTGCATAGCGACGACGGTCTTACCGGTACCAGCGCCTCCGCGGACGAGAACGGCACCATTCCAAGTCCGCTGGACCAACTTCCGTTGAGAGGGATGCAGGAAGATGCGCCAAAAATCCAGCGGTTCGTCGAGCATCCGGCGGAGTTCGTCGTCTTCGACCAGCCAGAAAGTCCGGCGACTCTCCGCCGTCGAGCCGCCACTCATTGACCAAACAGGAGATAGCTCTGGTCGATGCCACGGCGATCCCGGGTCTCCTCGGTCCAACCGACAGCTCGGCGATAGCTTCCCATCGCCGCCGATCGCTTGAGCACCGTGAGGTCCACGAGCTGATTCTCATCGGCGAAGGGGGAGACCCAGAGCGCATCTTCGGGACAATAAAGCTCGCATAGGAAGCAGGTCTGGCAGTCGTCCTGACGGGCAATGACCGGAATCCCATCCGTCTTGTCGAAGACATTGGTTGGGCAGACGTTGATACAAATATCGCACGATGTGCAGCGTTCCGCATCGATGACCTCGATCATTCCGCGGCCTCCGCATAGGCGGTCTCGGGGTGGGGCCGAACCGAGGTCCAGACATCGTCGAGACCGCCTGTCGTTACATAATGACGCTGCTGCGCATCCTGGTCAGGGAAATCGTCGCGGCGGTGCATACCGCGAGTTTCCTGACGCGCCAGCGCGCTGCGGTACATCCACCTGGCCGTCGCCAGCATGGCCGCGCTTTCGCGGGCCCGCAACACATCGGCTCCGGTCGCCGCATCCGCGTCCGAGACGCCGAGCCACGCCGCGTCGAGACGCGCCAGTGCTCCATCGAGGCGTGCCCCATCGCGAAAGTAGTTCAGTTCATATGGAAAGACCTCGTCCTGAACCGCTCTTGCGAGCGCCGCGGGTTCGAACGGGCGCAGCGACCGGTTACGAAGGGCGACCGTGCCCGCAGATGACAGTTTTCGCCTGGCGGTCTTACCAAGCTGCTTGGCGTAGTCGGCGGCGCCCTGCCCCGCCCAGCTTCCCGATGACATAGCCCAAGCCGCATTGTGGCTGCCGCCGCCGGTGAAACCGCCGCAGATCAACTCGCGCGTCGCGGCATCGCCGGCCGCATAGAGGCCCGGGACACTGGTCGCACAACTGTCGTCAACGATCCGGAGCCCGCCGGTGCCGCGTACCGTGCCCTCGAGCCTAAGCGTGACCGGAAAGCGATCGTTAAACGGGTCGATGCCGGTGCGATCGAATGGCAGGAAGAAGTTCGGCTGCGAGGCACGCATCTGGTGCTGCACGTCATCCGCAGCCTTGTCGAGCCGCGCATAGACCGCGCCCTCGAGCAACGCTCTGGCAATAGCCGAGCGCCCAGCCTTCGAGGCCGCGCCGGGGACAACGCTGCCATCTTCATAGGTAAAGGTTGCCCAACCGTAGAAGAGGGTCTTGGTTACCGAACCGAAGGCCGGGGAAATTGCATATGGATTCGAGAACTCCATGCTGCTGAATTCAGCGCCAGCCTCCGCCGCCATAAGGTAGCCATCACCGGTCAGGACATTCGATCCCAGGGTCTTGCTCAGGAACGCGCAGCCGCCTGTCGCAATCACGACCGCCTTGGCCCGCACCGTCCAGCGATCATGCTTCTGCCGGCGCAGGCCGCTGGCACCAGCAACGGCGCCATTGTCGTCCACGAGCAGTTCGAGCGCAGGACTATGATCTAGAATGGTGACGCCAGCCTGCTTGGTCCTCTTGCGCATCAGGCGCATGTATTCTGGGCCCTGCAGCGAGGTGCGCTGCGACTTGCTCTCGTCATTGGTGGGATAAGGATAGCCCCAATCGGCGAGCCGGCTGCTCTGCTGGTAGGTCTGCTCGAGGACGCGCGCCATCCAACGGCGGTCTTGGAGCTGTCCGCCCAGCTTCTCGCGCTTGGCCATCGCCGCCTCGCGCAACGCAGGATCCGGGCCGACGTACCACACGCCTGTGCCGGCAGCAGCTGTAGCCCCGGACGTGCCACAAAAACCCTTGTCTGCCAGCACAACGCGCGCCCCGCGTTCCGCCGCACTCACCGCAGCCCAAGTGCCCGCAGGTCCGCCGCCGAGGACCAGCACGTCGGCGTCGAACTCAACCGATCCCGGCGGGGCGGACACGCGCTCGGCGCGATGGGGTTGGCTTGTCATCGTACACTCCTCTAAGCGGAACAATCTCAATTGCGCGCTGCGTCGGCTAAATCATCACATGTGGAGCTGACGGATTACGCCGTCACTGACGCCTTCCAGCGCATGAAGCGCCGCTCCAGCGCTTCGAGAACTGCATTGGACGCCAGCCCGATGACGGTGATCCCGAGGATGCCGAAATACATCTGCGGGATCAGGAAGCTGTATTGGCTGTTGATGATGAGATAGCCGAGGCCGGCCTTCGCGCCGACCATTTCGGACGCCACCAGCACCAGCATGGCCGACGCGCTGGCGAGGCGTATCCCGACAAAGATGGTGGGAAGCGCTGCCGGCAGGATCACCTTGCGGAACAGCTGCTGCGGGGTCGCCCCCATGGTCCGTGCCGACTTGATCAGCAACGGATCGACCTGCTTCACCGCGGCAACGGTATTGAGCAGCAGCGGCCACGCGCAGCTATAGACCACCATCGTGATCTTCGACGTTTCGCCGATGCCGAGCAGCAGGATGAAGACCGGCAGCAGCGCGAGCGGCGCGGTATTCCGGCAGATCTCGATGAACTGATTGACGAGATCACCGAGCCGGGCATACCAACCGACGGCCACGCCGAGCGGGACGATCAACGCGACCGAAATCAGAAATCCGCTCAGGGCGCGCAACAGGCTGGCGGAGACGTCATCGTAGAGCTCGCCGGTTTGCGCAAGCTGCCAGCCCGCAGCGATCACCTCCGAGAAGGGGGGCAGGAACACGGCATCGATCAGCCCGATTCTCGGAGCTGCCTCCCAGACCGCCAGCAGGGCAATCAACAGCAACGAGCGGTGCCCGAAGGCAGCCAGCCCGCGGGCCGCGGCGCGGATCCGGTCCGCCACGGGCGATGCCGGTCTTTCCATGCTGGTGAGCGGCTCTCGGCGCCCATGGGCAACCTCCAGCAATGTCAACATTTCGAGACTAGACATGGGCAACCTCTTTCACTTTGCGGGCGGCGGCACGCTGCGTGTCAATGGCGCTGGCCAATTGTCCCTGCTGTGCTTTCAACACTTCCTCGCGCAAAAGACTCCAGACGTCGTGACGCACGCGGCCGAACTCGGATAGCGAGCGTACGTCGCCATCTTCACTGCGCAGCACATCTGGAATGTCGAATACCTGCTTGATCCGGCCCGGGCGCGACGTCATCATGGCCACCCGCTGGCCGAGCACGATCGCCTCGTCGATGCCATGGGTGATGAAGACGATGGTTTTTCCGGTGGCACGCCAGATCCGGAGCAATTCTCCTTGCAGCGTCTCGCGGGTCTGAGCATCGAGTGCGGCGAACGGCTCGTCCATCAGCAGCACCTCCGGATCGTAGGCGAGACTCCGCGCGATCGCGACGCGCTGCTTCATGCCACCGGAGAGCTCGTGCGGGTAGCGGTCGGCAAAGCCGGACAGGCCGACCAGGTCAAGGAAATGCCGGGCGATGTCGCGGCGCTGCTTGGGCTTGAGCCCTGCGATATCGAGCCCGAACTCGACATTCTCAATGGCGGAACGCCAAGGAAACAGCGCATACTGCTGGAACACGATTCCGCGGTCGCGACCTGGTCCGGCAATCGGCCGCCCATCGAGCAGAATCCGGCCGCTACTGGGCAGCGTGAGACCGCCCAGCAGATCGAGCAAGGTGGACTTTCCGCAGCCGCTGGGGCCGACAAGAGCCAGGAACTCGCCGGAGCGAACATCGAGCGTGATGTCCTCAAGCGCGGCAAAGTGCTTTCTTTGCTCGCCCCCTTCGCCACGCAGGAAAAACTCCTTACGGACTTGCTCGATACGGATTTTGACCGAGGTCATCGGGCCTCCGCCGTCTTACCGGGACGAAAGTAGTTGAACTGGTTAGTGTAAGTGTCGGAGGCCTTGACCTGCCCCGGTTTGAACAGGCCGTCCTTCTCCAGCCAGTCGATCCAGACCTGGATTTCGGCATCCGAGATCACGCCGCCCTTGGAGGCGACGCCCGTACTCTTCCAGTACTTGATCGAGGAGGCATCCTCATTGCGCTTGCGCTCCGCGATGATCTTGTCGAACCGGGCCCTCACCTCTTCCGGAGCTGTGGTCTGGGCCCATTCGATCGCCTGCGAAATCCCTTCCACCAGCTTGCGCGAGGCATTGGGATTGTCCTTGATGAATTTGTCTCGCAGCACGTAGGCACCACCGGTGAACTGGCCGAACAGATCGGTGTCATTGAAAAGCGAGCGGATGCCCCCACGATCGAGGGCCTTGTCGCGCAAGACCCCGCTGAGCGCGCTCACCTCGACCTGACCCTGGCGCAACGCTTGCTCGCCGCTCACCGGTGGGATCGCCACCAGCGTGACCTGCTTGGCCTCGCTCGGGCTGAGGCCGGACCTAGCCAGGTACTCGCGCAATACGAACTCCAGATGTGCGCCCAGCGTGTTGACCGCCACCTTCTTGCCGATCAGGTCACGCGCGCTCTTAATCGGACTGTCGTCCTTCACGAAGTAGCCATAATAGGTATTGGCATCGGAGCCGTAATAGCCGACGACCGCCTTGATCGGGGCTTTCGCCGCGATCAGCTTGAGGATCGCACCATAGAACGCGCCGCCGATGTCGATGTCACCGGTGACCACGGTCTGAATATCCTGCGGTCCGCTGATCGTATTGCCGACCCATTTCAGTTTCAGCGGCGCGAGATAGCCGAGGTCCTCGGCCAGCTCGGTAAAGGTCACCTGTCCCGCCCAACCCTGGTAACGGATCTCGGTCTTCTCGAGCGGCGGCTCGGCGAACGCCGGGGCCGTAAGGCCGAGCGCCACGGCCCCGGCCAAAAGAACTCGCGCGGCCGAGCGCACGGTGTGCCGCGGCGCGTGGAGCATTCGACTTATCGCGTTCATTTCATGGTTTTCCTGGAGTGGGCTTGAATCAAGCGGCTTTTGCGGCCTGAGGTTTGGATGCCTTGACGCGGGTCACGCTGGACCGGCCGTCCACGCTCAGCGGCACCTCGCCATCGATCGTGGCGCGCCGGACGATGCGGTGCTGATCGCCGTAGTCGTTGACCGCGTAATGCTGTGTGGCGCGATTGTCCCAGATCGCCACGTCGCCGGTCTTCCAGCTCCAACGCAGGGTGTTTTCCGGCGCCGTAATGTGCGATTGGAACAGCTCGAACAGCTTCTGGCCGTCATACTTCGGCAGCCCAACGAAACGCTGGACGAAATTGCCGAGCACGAGGGTCCGTTCGCCGGTCTCGGGATGGACACGCACCACCGGATGCTCGGTTTCGTAGATCGTTCCGGTGAACACCTCGTCGAAGTGTTTCCTATCCGCTTCAGTTGCTTGCGTCTTCACGGCGTAGTCGTAGGCATTGCTGTGAACCGCCCACAGCTCGTCGGCGAGCTTGCGCAGCGGTGCCGGCAGCTCGAGATAGGCTGCCGCCGTGTTCGACCACACCGTGTCGCCGCCATAGGGCGGGATCACCACCCCGCGCAGCACCGAGATCTTCGGATAGGCATCGACGAATGTGACATCGGTATGCCATTGGTCCGCGCGGCCACCGCCTCGACCGGAATCCAGCTCCAGGATCGACGACGTCCCCTTGATCGCCCCGACCGTCGGATGGGGAACCAGCTTGCCAAGCCGGATGGCAAAGCGCTCCTGCTCGGCATCGTCGAGATGTTCCTGGTTACGAAAGAAGATGACCTTATGCTCGAGCAGCACCTGGTTGATGGCACGGACGGTCTCGTCGCCGAGATCGCCCGATAGCTTGATGTTGCTGATCTCGGCGCCGAGCCGCGCCGCACGCTTGACGATGTCCGCGCGCGGAATGACATTGTCGATGCTTGTCGTGTTGCTCATGATCGTTTCTCGCCATGCGATCCCAAGGCAAAGCTCCGCCGAACGCCGGTCGCAAGAGCGACGGCGGAGATAAATCAGGTCATTTCAGGCTGCGGGCCCTATTCGGCCGCAACATGCTCCCGCACACGGCCGGAGCCGCAACATCGATCGCCGGGATCAAATTGGAGCATGACGGACCCTCGTGTTGAGGTTCTGAATGGTACGGGTGATCGGCCGCCAGTCAATGAAACGAAATCAGCTTTGTTTTTGGCGATAGGCAACGAACGCTTTGCCATCGATGCTCACGCCGAAAGATTTGCAATGATGACGCCTCGTCGGATCGAAAGAGGGATGCAATCTTCACCGAGGCAACGCACCATTGCTCGGTATGAGTGATGAAGTCGCTGCAGCTAGCACCCTTTCTGGTGCTGGCGCTTGCCCTGATCTTCGCTTAGCGCTCCGCTCGCAAGATTCATGCTTGCATCCGACTCAACAATGCAAATTCATTTCATCGACATCAAACCGGGTGCAGACGTAGAGTTTCGCTTCCTACAGCTCCCAATGGATGCGGATCTCAGACATGAGCGGACGACGGCAACTTTCTCTCAACTTCTTCATATATCCTGACGGCCATCACGAGGCCGCTTGGCGTCACAGAGATTCAGCATCCGACCGTATTCTCGACGTCACCTACTATCAGGAGCTGGCGCGGCGCGCCGAGGCGCACAAGTTCGACGCGGTCTTCTTTGCCGATGGCCCGGCGCTGGCGGACAATGTCCGTTATGCCCAGCGGTTTCGGCTCGAGCCGATCACCCTGCTCACGGCGATCGCATCGGCTACCAGTCGGATCGGCTTGATCGCGACGGCGTCGACGACCTACACCGAGCCGTACAACCTGGCGCGACTGTTCGCCTCCCTGGATCATATCAGTGGTGGTCGCGCGGGTTGGAACATCGTGACCACGAGTTCGCCGCAGGCCGCGCAGAACTTTGGTCTACCCGAGCATCCTCCGCATCACGAACGCTACGAGCGGGCGCGGGAGTATCTCGACGTGATCACACGGCTTTGGGACAGCTGGGAGGACGACGCGCTTGTCAACGATCCCATCTCGGGTATTTTCGCCGACACCGGCAAGATCCACGCGATCAATCACGTCGGAAAGCATTTTCGTGTACGTGGGCCGCTGAACATCTCAAGGACGCCTCAGGGACGGCCGGTCTATGTCCAAGCAGGGTCGTCCGACGATGGACGGGCCTTTGCAGCACGTTTCGCCGAGGCGATCTTCACCGCGCATCAGACACTGGCGAGTGCCCAGGAATTCTACGCCGACATCAAGCGCCAGGCTCGCGCCTTCGATCGCAGCCCGGATCAGATCAAGATCCTGCCCGGCATCAGCCCTTTCATCGGCAGCACGCAGCTCGAGGCCGACCGGCTGCAGGAAGAATTCAATGACCTGATCCAGCCAGAGTATTCGCTGACCCAGCTGCGTCAGATGCTCGGGCTCGACCTTTCAGGCTTTAACCTCGACGATCCCTTTCCCCGTCATTTGATCGATACTGGCAGCGCGCACGGCGTGGCCAGCCGCTTCAAGCTGGTGGTCGATATCGTGGATCGCGAGAAACCGACCCTTCGTCGACTCGTGCAACGACTAGCGGGGGCGCGCGGCCATTGGGTGATCGCTGGTCCGCCGGAAAAGATCGCCGACAACATCCAGACATGGTTCGAGAACGGCGCGGCCGATGGTTTCAACGTCATGCCGCCTTGGCTACCCGGCGGATTCGACATCTTCGCCGAGCAGGTCGTGCCGATCCTGCGCAGGCGCGGTCTGTTCCGGCACGACTACGCGGGCAAAACGCTGCGCGATCACTACGGCTTGGATCGGCCAGCAAGCGTTTTCTCGAATTCCATTCAGGCGATCGCGTAGCTTGCCGGACCTTTTCTCATGTCCTTCAGCGCCGGCTTTCTCGAACTCTCAGGTCGATTGTAGCGGATCGACCTGACGCCTTCGCGGGATTTAAGCTCGCAGCGACCTTTCGAAACCGCAGCCTCATAAATCGGTTTCTGACGCCACAACGGAGTCGATCTTCATTCTTCGAGACGCGAATTTGCGAACACCTTCCAACGCGCATTTCCAGCCGAAGCAGGTTCTCCTGATTGCGGCCACCCTTGCGGCCCTTGTCAAGCTTGTTCTTGTCGATCGCCTGCGGGATCCGAACCGCGGTGTAGTACGCCAATTCACCACCCTTTCGCGTCCGCCGCGATAGTGAGAATGATGGCATTCGGGAAAAGAACGTCGCTCTCGACCCAGCGACAGCCTTTAAGTGGGCCCTGATCTCCGGTTCCAGTGATCCTTCGATGTGGCAGCCGGCCGAATGCTTCATGCGGGCAATATTCCACCGAGAAGGGATGATGATGGCGGCCAGCAATTAGCCTGCAAAACTTGCAGGCCGATTAACACTCTCCGGACCTGTCGCAGCCCATGAGCACGTGAAAGCATGTCCTCCCAAGTCATGAAAACACGCGATCGGCAGCGCGAACCCGCCGCGGGCGCCCGCCTACCGAATGCGACGGAACGGGCCACCGAGGGTCGTTGGGGTAAACCGCTGATCGTTCGCGATGGCGCGACACGACGGAAAGATATCTCGATGGGGCGACCGGCTTCTCCGAACTTACTTGTTCGAGGCCGCCACTGTCCTTCTTTATCGAACCAAAAAGTGGTCTCCCTAAAGGCCTGGGGCATGAAGCTCGCCAAGCGGATCGGCATGAAGAAGGCAAGGGTCGCCATCGCCCGAAACATCGCCGTGATTCTCCACTGCATCTGGGTCGATGGCACGTCGTTCGACTGGGGCCAGCCGAAGCCAATCTGATATTTGCTCGCAAGTTCCTGGTCCGGTCCGCCGGACTGGCGATGTCCCGCTGGAACGGTGGTCGTGGTGACCTCGGTCAATCGGCTGGTGGCGGTTCGCCCGCACTCCGCTGCAAACGTTGAGGCGCCCGATCCGGACATCATCATGAGGTGCTCGCGACCTCGGAAAGGACCATGACCCCAACTACGACATCAACCCAACCCGACGAAGCCGCCAACGACGTCGATTGCCAAGCCCTCTAGGCAATCGTCTCGCCATCCGCGATCGCTCCGTCTCCGCAACCTGACCAGCTCCGACGGAGCAATCGCTACCGGCGTGTCACTGGAGAGAGGAAGAGCTTGACAACAAACCGCAATTAAAGGGCCGATTGACCCTCTCCGGACCTGTCGCAGCGCATGAGCACGTGAAAGGAAAGCATGTCCTCCACAAGGCATGAAAATACGGGATCGGCAGCGCGAACCCGCCGCGGCCGCCCGCCTAGCCAATGCGAGGACGCAACCGGCCACCGAGCCTCGTTGGGGTAAACCCGCTGATCGTTCGCGATGGCGCGACACGTCGGAATAGTGATTCCTTCGCTTAGTCTGACCCCGGCGTTGGAAACGTCGCCCGGAGTGCCGGGCGCCCCCCAACAGTCCACCTTGTCACAAACCGCAGCGCGACTTCCTGCCCGTTCAGTCGAACCAGTTCGCAACGCCGGAATGCCAGCCCCGTCGTGGACAGCAATAGGAAACACCGACGCGATTGCAGGACATCCGTCGGTCCACTTATTCGCAGTCTCGCGCCAGTTTCAGAAACATCGATGAATACGCAATCGCGCCACCATGTTCCATCAGCCCCCAAGAGAGTGGCTCTGTGCTGATGTTCAAATTGAACACGCCTCGCCTTCCGCTTATCGCACTTCATAGGCTCACGCTGTTCAATAACAGCTTCAATAGTCATTTAAAGAATTAGACCGAGATACTTCGGCTCAGAGCGAGGGCTTCTACAGAGACACAGTCCGTCAGCAGCGGGTAACCAGCTTGAGACAGCGCCGAGAAGATCGGCTTTTAGCTGAATGCAGAGAGATCGAGTTGAGCAGAGTGATCCTCACTGCGGTGAAGGCAAATTACATAACCGCCTCGAACTTGAGAGCGCTAATTGCTGCCAAGTACGCTGCCTGAACCGAGATTGTCCTCCAAATTGACCGCATAATTACTGCTGTTTCCGCGCAAGAGCGCAATTTGTCAGCGGATTTGCCGAACCGCCCGCCGTTTTGCGGCGGCAACAAAGGATTTCGCGTCTGAGACAGAGAGCGAGAGACCGCCGCCGCGACCGACGGGGCAGCCGCTCGACGGATGGGTCCTGACGGCTCCGCCTGCTAGAGTGGCCTCGCAAGGCTGCTTCACACTCACGATGGGGGCCACGCGTGCGGCCGATTAGAAGCCTTTGACCGAAAGTGAACTCTCGTTTCTTTGTGAACTGCTTCACAGGTTCGTCACCGTCGGCCTGTTCGCCTTACTTCAGTGGGAGCTCTCAAGGGCGCGGTTGAACAACCGCCGCCACGGCCCTTGGTTTCGTCAGGTGGCGCCGGCTTGAGTGACTACATCGCAGTCGGCGAGACCGCTAATCCGGCTAGGCATGCGGAAGCAGCGGAGCTTCGACGTCATGAAAAAGGCCAGTGTGAGTTGCCGATGATGGAAACTGAGCAGTCGGCTCGAACGCAAGCTTGTCAAAACAACATCCAACGATACCGCCGGTAATTGCGAACCCGCCTGACCGAATTTGAGCGCTCGTTTATCGAGAAGCGTTTGAGAAGAGCTGTCGCAGCTAGCGAGACTGGCCAGCGCCGATTCTACTGAGCTCGAAACACGCCGCTCGGCCTGCTCGGATATTTCGTAGGCAAGTTTTCATTGCTGGTTCAATGCAGGTCAGCTGGTACTCATTTTTGCAAGCGCCGCGCCGATGAATCGATTGGTGAGTTCTTCTGGCCTTTTCCAGAGCGGTTGTTTGAATTTTTGCTGGCTTTTCGTGAACGTGGGCTCCAGAATCTTGGGGGAAGGCTCTGCGTGAATGCAGAACGCAGCAGAGCCCGCGTACGTGAGCGAACAGCCACGTTGTAACATCCGGCATCCAAATTCAAGTAACCATTTACGGTGTAGGTCAAGGTCTATGCCGTGGGAAAGGCGGAATCAAAGAAATGGGTTAGCGGCCAAGCGGTTGTGAAAGCCTCGTCAGCCCCCCAACAAAAACCGCGCGCTGCTCGCTGCGATTGGCTTTCGGACGACGCTGAGCTCGCACCACCGAAGCGCAGTCCAAGTCGTTGCGGAAACTGCGGGCCGCTCCATTGTGCCCCAAAGCAGCGTGTAAAGCGCACGTTGCGGACCGACAGGAGCTGCTACGCGGCCTTGCTTTGGCCACCCTCGACCACGGTAAACCGGGCGCGCCGATCCGCCGGTGACGCCGGTTGCTCGCTCTGCCCGCCAACTTCCTCTACGTCTGACAGTGATGGATCTACTCGGACGGAGTCCGGCGCGGTCGCTTCCCCCGTCGATTCGATACCACGCACCGTGGCTCTGGCGCTCTCTTCCATCATCTCAAGCGCAATCGCACCCTTCGCGGTCAACCGCCAGCCGAACGAATATCGCTGCACGAAACCGAGCGAGAAGATGTCCAGCGAAGGAAACGCGGCACCAAGGCGCTTGCTATACTCCGCCCAATCCGAGCCGCAGGTCGCGAGAAATGCGAGGTCGCGCTTAATGTCCGGAAGCCTAGCCAACCCATTCGGGCAGCTGGCAAGCACCTTCATTATGGACGCTTGGAAGTTCACAACCGCAACCCACACCAAAATAACAAGGCCATTCTGTCAGCGATGCACTGCCCAAAGCAACCACTTCCAAGTCGCTGTGCGGTTGATCCGGCTGTTTTTTTTGCTATCGGGTCTGGATTTGCCCTGAATTCCCCGCGCCCGAAGGTCGAAGAGCGGTTTCTTCCATTCTCGTGAGCACCCGTCCCAAGGATAACGATTCCTCAGGTTCAACAGGCCGACCGCTGGTCAAGCATCGCATCGTGCCCAATGGCGATCGCACTCCGAATGGTCGACTATCGATCCCGTTTTCGATTTGTTGATCAGGCGTTCAGCCGGATCGGCGCACGCTTTTCAGTGAATGTCGCGGCTCCGTTTACGGCGTCCTCGATAAGATCCGGGTTCGCAGCAGCTCATCATTTGATGACCGGCGTTGCTCGCGCGCCGCCTCCGCAGCTGTCCTTGAATCCCTCCGCAGGCCGCGTCCGCCCCAAGCTCGGCGTCTTGGAGAGTTGGGTGGGCTCGAACCACCGGCCTCCTATTCAAGAGAGAGAGAGGGCGCTCCAATTCCTCTCTGGCGATCCAAACTAAGTTCCTAATGAGCTCTTTGTTGGCCGCCAAATGCTCCAGCTCTTGCCGTCACTTGTCGAATGTTCTCAGGCGCATCGCCGCTGCACTGTTTACCAAAGCATCATCAATATAGCGCCTGAGTGCCGCAGCCGCGTTCAGCATATGGGCGCGCATCCGCCGCGCTGCCGTATCGCCGTCACCCTCCGCAATCACCTGCATGATGGCCTCATGCTCGTCTCGGGAACGGCGAATGCCGATGTCGCAGTTCGTAAACTGATGGACTGTGACCTTCGCCACAGGGTTCTCCCGCTGCCTGATCCTCGGGTTTTAGTCCACGATGAGTTCGCCATGCATGACCATCACGATCGGGCCATCCTGGCTACTACGCGTAGATCATGCGTGATCTAAATGATGCTCATAAGAGAACGGTCGAGCTGGCTCGCTTTCGAAATCGAAAGCTTAAGGGGAACCATTGGTCTGTGTGGCACTTTTGAATAAAACAAATGTCTCCACCGGATGGTCGCCTGTTACCAGTCAGGATTGAACGGTACGGCTTTGTTGGCCCGCGGCATTCGTCAGCGATCTAGGCTGAGCTGGCACATTTATTTTAACTGCGCGTGTAGCGAAACACTATCGAGTTCGCCTTCCCACCAGGACACAAACACCGCGGCAATACCGTTCCCGATTATGTTGGTAAGCGCACGCACCTCGCTCATGAACTTATCGATCGAGAATACGATCGCAATGCCAGGGACAAGTTCAGGACTGACCACAGTCAAGGTCGCGGCCAGGGTGACAAAGCCGGCACCGGTAACACCGCTTGCGCCTTTCGAGGTGAGCATCGCCACAATGAGTATCGTGAGCTGTTGGCCGAAATTGAGATCGACCCCGAGCGCTTGCGCGATGAACAAGGTCGCCAACGTCATGTAAATGTTCGTCCCATCCAAATTGAACGAGTATCCTGTCGGCACCACCAGGCCAACGACCGCCTTCGAACAGCCGAGCCGTTCCAGTTTTTCCATCAACTGCGGCAGCGCGCTTTCGGACGACGATGTTCCGAGCACGATCAGCAGCTCATCCTTGATATACCCGATGAACTTTAGAATAGAAAAGCCTACCAAGCGCGCGATCAGGCCAAGCACAATGATCACGAAGAGCCCGGCTGTCACATAAAACAGGGCAACCAATCCGAGGAGTTTACCGAGCGCGGACGGTCCGAATTCGCCGATAGTGTAGGCCATGGCGCCGAACGCCCCGATTGGCGCTGCCTTCATTACGATCCTGATGACTCCAAACACCGCTTGCGCAGCATCGTCAACCAGACCGCGCATCCGCTCACCCCCCTCCCCAAGCGCCATCAGCGAGAACCCGAATAGGATGGCAAACAGTAGCACCTGGAGCACGTCACCTCGGGCCAAGGCGCCAACTACACTATCCGGAATGATATTGAGGAGGAACTCGACCGTCTTCTGCGCTTCCGCCGTCTTGACGTAGTTGGCTACGGCCGCGGCATCCCCCTTGGGAGCGAGCCCATGACCGACCTGAGCGAGATTGCCCATCACAAGACCCAGGATGAGCGCGAAGGTTGATACGATCTCGAAGTAAAGTAGCGCTTTGACGCCGACTCGGCCGACCTTTCGTGCATCCTGAACATGCGAAATTCCGGAGACAACAGTGCAGAAGATGATCGGCGCGATCACCATCTTGATCAGCTTGATGAACCCATCACCAAGCGCTTTGACCCAGCTACTCGTCCCCACAGCGGGCCATAGCCAGCCAACGAGAATGCCAATCAGGATCGCTATGAGTACCTGGACGTAAAGCACTTTGTACCAGGGCCCAGATTTCCGGAACAGGGCGGCGGCTTTGGCAGAGCGGCGCTGGCGCTGATTGTACATCATGCTCGACCCGGCGCCGTGCTCGCAAAGAGGCTCATTGAAGGTACAGCTTCGCTCAGTGTTCCTTCACCGGAGGGCGCAGGGGAATGTGACGGCTCCGAACAGCACAGTCCAGAGCCACGGACTGGCGCCTCTCCCGAATCGGCTTGCCGTCCAAGCGGAACGAAGTCCTGAACCGCTTCCAACAGCAACGATAGAAACTTGAGAAAGCTTCCTTGAGAGCTAGAAAGCATCAGCGTCACCACCCATTTCTATCTTTTTAGTTGTTCGAAGATGCCATCCAGCATCTTCTAGGACGTCAATCTTAGCAGCCGCCAACCATCTTCACTTCAGCAGGCACTCTCGCCGCTATCGCGTCGGAGCGCGACCAAACTTGAGGAAGCATTCGCCATAAAGAACTTATGGTGGTGCGGCCTCGCCTGCGTTCACCGGCTCGCGGCTCCTGTCCTCACTTCATGTGAATGCCCGGACATTCCCAAGAGGCTTCGATTTCGATCGCAAAACCACGAGGCCGAAAAGACACGCCAAGCAGCATTGCTCACGCTGCCTCCCTTGGCGATCTCGGTTCCGGTTTTTCGAGAGCCGTGTTTTGCGGGGCTGAACAGCACTCCTCGTAAAAAGCTTCTCACTCCTGTAGCTCGCCAACGCCTGGAGAGAGCACTGCACGACGTCCCGTTTCGCTAGATCCGAGGCAGGCGCTGCATCCAGCCATCTCAGCGCCACCTCGACCAATTCGATCGCGCGGTCCCTCTTACCGGTCTCGTAATAGTACTGAGCGACCGCCCCGTACGACAGGAACTTCGCGCCGTCGTTGCCGCGGGGCGGATTCGCCGCCAGGATGTGTTCGGAGAGCTCCTTGCCCATGGCAAAGCGCTCCGCATGTGGAAAATCGGAGTAGTCTTTCGCGGGGTCGAACAGTTGGCGGATCGCGACGCTCATCCAAACCACGGACTTCTTCTCGATCGCGTCGCGAACTAATTGGCGCAGCACCGGCAGGCCAGCCCCCAGGTCGCGTATCTTGTGAAGCAACAATTCCGCGTGAAGCCCACGGAAGGTGACCTCGTCCGGCATCGCGGCGAGGGCCTCCTCGATAGCTGAAAGGGCTGTCGGCCAATCCTTTGTCTTCATGGCGGGCTCAAGTCTGGCAAAGATTGGCTCCACCAGAGCTCTCTTCTGCGATAGTTCACGCTTTCTGCGTCGGCCCGTGTTTATCCTTTCCGCATCCAGCGCTTTGGCTTCGTCGCTCATTGCCCAGGATCCGTTCAGAACTTTGGGCAAGGCATGATCGAGCTGCGTCGGATGGCCAATAAAGGCGATGTGGCCGTCACGGTCAACGACGAATGACGTGGGAATCCCGACAGAAAAGCTTGGATCCAGCCAAAGCTTGTTCATTTCGCCGGCGTAGTCGAATGCGATCGCGTAGTTCAGATTTGACAAGCTTTTTGTCAACCAGGCGTCCAAGCTGGCTCGCGCTTCATTTTCCGTCGAAGCTTGTTCGTGAGCAGCGATGCCCACCACCTCAACTCCGTTGTTCCTGTATTTGTCTTGCAGGACCACCAGATTTGGCATCGAGGCGATACATGGTCCGCACCACGTCGCCCAAAATTCGAGGATATATACTTTCCCACGTTCGAACTTTCTAACGGGCTGGCCGCGTAGCCAGTTCTCCACTTTGATCGAGGGGGCCCGCGAACGGACGCTCAGCAGGTTCGCCGCACCGACTTGACTTGCGCTCTCAGTCAGACTGGTCATTGCTCAAATTCGCTTTACCTGGCTCTGCGGAGAAAATAGCAAGTCGCATGCCAGCCAGCGCTCATTGAAATTACGCATTTTTTGTATCATTCCTGTCGAGCTTGCGACGCATGTCGCATATCCGACCAGTTGCTTGGAGCTTCTCAGGCAATCGGTCGGTCGGAGGTTCTTGACGCGCCTGTTATCCGATGAGGCGGGAAGTCAGGCAGCGCAAGGGCGAGTTCACCACTCCACGTCCTGATCGGCTTCCAGGATGACCATTTCGGCGCTCGGGATCACGACGTGAACTGACCTGCTTTGGCCCGTCGACTTGCGCTTGAGTGCGATCTGACATTTCCAATGTAACTTTTTGAGCCAAGGGGGATTGAGGGATAGTTTCCTTCCTTTGCGGCCATTGCTCGAGAATTCACCCCGTCGCGTACTGGACGAGGAAAGCCCACCCGAAATGCAGAAGTTGAGCACCTGCTCGATGGCCGCGTAAACAAAAGCAGCCATAGGCGGCCCGATCCAGGAAGCGCTCAAGAGCCGCCTGGGCGACGACGCTCTCGCGCATTCCCGGGCGGTCAGCAAAATGCTGTTCTGAAACTTGAACCGCTATCTTTCTGGTCCGCGGAGCTTCGCTTGGGCTCAGCGCGCGTCCACCTCAGCGTCATTCCGACTTGAGCTCGGTTTTTTGCGGCGCCCGGCGCCAATCTGCATACTCCAGCTTGCTTCTCTCTGCGAAAGCATGATGGAGCTGCTGCCGTCGATCGCGCTGCGCTTTCTCAACCACTTTGCATTCGAAACGTTTCCGACGATCACGGGCAACACACTGCAGCCCGTCGATAAAGGCTGGGTCTTCGAACAGCCTTGGTACCAATGCGTGGAAAAACCCTGCACATAGGAGAACTATAGTGGACAGGCTAAAGCGCATAACTGAACTCGTCGCTGAAAAAACATCGATAGATAACGAGCTTAAAACGCTGAAGGAGCAGATCACTCAGGAGACTGCGGCACTCAAGAAACCCCGCGCGACGCGCAAGAAGAAAGGGAGCGAGCTCCAACTGGTGAACCAATGAGTAAGGTCGACCTTGAAGGATCGGACAAAAGAGGACTGCCATGAGCGACCTTCTCTGGTGTCCCGAATGCCGTCACTCTCGCATTAGCGAAGAACACTCCTGGCTCTTCGTTCAGCGCTGCGAAAGATGCGGAACCGAGTTGGAGGACGATGCGCCGCCTCTCGAATCGATTTCAGAGAAGTCGATTTCGGCTACAATGTCGAAGAAGAAGAGGACGACGGAGAAGCCGAGCGGGACGAAGCTGAGGGCGACGAAGCCGACCCGCAGTAAGAGGAGGAGCCGCGCGAATGCGGCTCTATTTTTGGTGTCACTTGAGTTACGCCACGGATTTAGCGTCTAAGAATATGCAGCATGTCCAGGCGATCACCGGTCATGCTCATTCGTACCGGCGCGGCCCTGTTTCGGCGGCCTCGTTCGAAGCCACGCAACGTCGGGCCCATTCGATTTGTGCGTCGGTAGCGCGCTGATTACGAGCGTACATCTCGGCCACCGGTGCCGAATATTTCGGGACGTAGTATCTGACCTCGCTGCATGATACCGCGATGTGGGTCTGTAGTGACGCGAAGCGAAGGCTTCGGAGCCCAGGGGCAGCAGCAACGTAACAATGGCCCCCGCGCGTACAACCATTCCCCCGCCGCCTGTCTGCTTCCCACGGAGAGCAGGTCTGAGTCGCGCACACGACGCAAATTAAGAATCGCGCACTGGTCAAAGCGCCGGGAAACTGTTGCTCCAACGCTTCGGTGTTGCAGATAATGGCTGCAGATGCAGGTGTTTTGAAGCGGCCTGGACGCGGCTTCGTATCAATGTCGACGCGGGGACGCGCGATCGTTGCATTGAACGGTAGCTATCACCGCCGAAGAACTCTCCTTCTCCGCGCGGCCTTCGGGATACGCCGACCAAACCTTCTCGCGTTAGCGGCTTGCAGGCGACGCCTAAGCGTCTGCAGTTGCCCGAATAGTGCGATGAGCTCCTCGACCCGTTCACGCAGAATAGCCGAATAGTTGTAAACCTGACCTCGATTACTCATTACTGCCTCGAACAATGACTATTGAAACAATATGCAGGCCGCAACGGGAAGAGTATGCAATCGGAGGTAGGACCATACAAGCTCCAAAAGACGGTAGCGTGAACTTGGAAGGCCCCAGACACCAGAGGGGTTGTCGCTGCGCGTTCCTTTCGCTTTGTGTTTCGGGTCAGCTCCGTTCGAAGGTTCAGTCGATTGACAAGGCTGCGGGGGCGATGCTGCAATACAAGAACGGGCACACGCGCCGGCACCGGTGTGGCGGTTACTTCCCTGCTGATGGGTCTGGTGCTCGCTCAAGAGGCGTGCGAGGCTTGCCCATCCCCGTGGTCCCGGAGGGAGCCTCGCCACCAGCTGTGGTGCTCCCAACCCGCTCAAACGTCGTGACGAATGCCGCGAACGCCGCGACTATCACGGCAATCGCGAACAACAGGATCACAGGGTCGGGATTCCGCTCAGTACTCATGAGCAACTCCACTCAGGCGGGCCGGCAGCTGAGCAGCGCCCCAAATAAGCCGCGCATCGCGGCGTATCAGCTTTCGGTCGAGAGCTTCGGGCCCAGCGCTCTCCAAATTATCACGTGCGCTTACAAACGGCGCAGTTTATTGCAGATTCAAAATATTTGTTGGTCAAACCGGGGCGTTGGTTCAGATGGGTTAGCGCCCCGAACAAGCGGGTGCTCCCGCGAAGCATCATGCCATGTTGGCTGAGTGTCCTGAGCGCCGTCGGGTTGAGGAGCATGGGCAGGTTTGCTGTCGTAACCCGCCAGCGCTGACGGCGCTGCTTCGACGGTTATTGAAGGATTACGTCAAGCTGCGAAATCCGCGCGCGACAATGCCGCATCAAGTGGCATTCGAAACTGATGTGAAGCCTGAAGCGAAAGCAGTTCCGTTTCGATGCTCTGACGGAACCCAATTGGATGCCCTCAAAGGGCAAATTTAGTTATGTCCGATAATCATGATGACTCCACCGCAGTAATAAAAAATAGGATTGGGGAAAACAGAAGCAGGGAGTTTTGCGATGGAAGCTATGCGCCGCTTTCGCGCGATGGCGTTGCTATGCCGACAAGCCGCCGCGCGTGATCCCGAGAGAAGCTGGAAGCTGCTCGCAGAGGCAGAGTACTGGGAGCATCTGGCGGCTACAGCTCTAGCCCACTAAACGCACGAATTAGCGATTGCTCAAATGTCCTGTTTTATCGTGGCTCCTTAATCCAAATTATATTCCGGGGCAGGTAATGACCAATATTCGCGAGGGCTACAGCTGTGCTGTTCTGCACGCACGCCTCCAAACGCTCATCGCCGAGCTTAGAGAGGTGGAGAAGCTTCGAAATAGGCTTCGAATCGTAGGGGCGAGAACAATCGGCAGAAGACGGCGGGCTGGAGCGGGCAGCAGAGCAAGAGCCGTTTGGAGACCATGTTAGATGAACCTGAGCATTGATCCGCATCAGCCTACGGCGTAAAGAATGAGAAATAGCCGGGCACGGGGAGGCCAATCTCTTCCCAAAATCCTGGCCACCTGTTCGCCTCGCCGGTGCAGCGGCAACCGGAGTTTTGTGCACTCCATCCAGTCATAGATAGCCACGAGACGAGCTTGCCATTTGTACGCCGTCTTGGGCTGCAGCGTCACGGCTGTTGCCCCTACAAGTCGAGAGCAATCGTTTGGAAGACATCCTGCTACGGGAGACAGGATATTGGGTTGATACGTAAACTGTTCGTGCCCTTCTCTGATTTCGAATTCGACGATCCCCCTCGGCGGGCAAATATTGGGCGAAGGATCTGGATCGCCGCCTACTCGCAGAACTACTCGATTGGTCTTTGCGGTGCCCGCCCAAGGAATCTGTGTCCCATCATGGCTCATTTGCTCCACAGACACATTTTTCGGCTCGTGCCTTAAGAGGGTAATCCCGAAAAAACATCTTTGCCGTTCAAGCAATTTGGGCGCGTCCGCCGACCGGCGAGGTCGCTCGGCGAGAACCGGCCAGCAGCCAAGTGCGACTAGCGAGAGTAAGATTGCTATGGAAAACGGCTTAACGACAGCACGCCCTCGAAGCATTTTTTGATCCTTCTCGACAAATTGGATCGACAACAACTGAAGCTAGGAAAATCCACGGCCCAAAAGCCACACCTATCCTATAACGATGATCGTGCGACAACCAATGGGTGTTTCTATTGCAGAGCAGCATCTGTTGCAGCGCTTTGAGGTTTCATCAATGTCAGCCGCTGGGGGCCGTGGCGTCAACGCGCTCTGTGAACGCTGACAGCAAACGACCACTATGAGTGCGGCCATCATTGCTGTGACGCTGCCAGGGCAGCGGACAACGGCGGTCGCGTTGTCTTATTGTGCGAAAATTAGATGTGTCCGGGTCCAACCAGCCTCGCCCGAGGAAATATAACAATCGGTAGAAATTTGGAGAGGGGGCGCGACGAGATGTCTACGCTAGGATGTGCTTATGAGCGACGAACCGAAGTTTGACCTGCTGCCCAGACCGCCTTCGTTCGCCGACGAAAAGGTAATCATTGTACAGGCGACTACAGGGCGATACTGTTCGAGTGGTACAAGATCGTGGGCAGTTTGAACGTGGTCGTTGCCCACATACAACGCGAATCGCCCGCTTTCGACCGATCCCTGACAAACAATTCAGTGTACTGGTGGGCCTGCTGAATCGGTGTGCTCGTCTTGCCGGTCGTCAGCACAATCGCGTCCTCGCCAACATGAGACCAGGACAAACGCAGCAAGTCGCCTAGGCGCAAGCCAGTATGCCCGGCCAGATCAACGGCGTGGGCGATTTCGGCAGAGCAGGCCTTCCTGATCCGCGCGACGTCAGAGTCGGTCCAGATGATCTCCGAACGATCGTTGTTGTAGAGGTGCTAATGCCTTCACAGGGATTGCCTGCGATCTTGCCGGATCGTGTCCCGTGGCGTGGTGTAGGTGGCGGCGGGCCACCGCGTTCGCCGGCTGGAGCCGGGCTGGTCAGCTGGCGATAGCCGTGATGCTGACGCTCGGATCATCGCTCAACGGCGCGATGGTTTCCAGTGTCATGTAGCGGGCACGCTGGACGGCCCATTCATCATTCTGTTCGAGCAGGATCGCGCCGATGAGGCGAGTGATGGCGTCCTCGTTGGGGAAGATGCCGATCACCTCGGTCCGCCGTTTGATCTCGCCGTTGAGACGCTCGATCGGGTTGGTCGAGTGCAGCTTGGTCCGATGCTGTGGCGGAAAGGTCATGTAGGCGAGCACATCGGTCTCGGCCTCGTTGAGGAAGCCGGCAAGTTTGGGCAGCTTGGGGCGGAGCTGGTCGGCGACCTTGCGCCACTGGGTTCGCGCGGCCTCGGCGTCGTCCTGAGCAAAGGCGGTGGCGATGAAGGCGGAGACGACGCGCCGCCCGCTCTTGCCAGCATGCGCCAGCGCGTTGCGCATGAAGTGGACGCGGCAACGCTGCCAGCTGGCATTGAGCACCTTGGCGACGGTGGCCTTGATGCCTTCGTGGGCGTCGGACACGACCAGCTTGACGCCGCGCAGGCCGCGGCGGGCGAGCTTGCGCAGGAACGCCGTCCAGAACGTCTCGGCCTCGGAAGGGCCGATGTCCATGCCGAGGACCTCGCGTCGGCCGTCGCTATTGACGCCGACCGCGACAATCACCGCGACTGAGACGATGCGGCCATTCTGGCGCACCTTCACGTAGGTGGCGTCGATCCACAGATACGGCCAGTCGCCCTCGATCGGACGGGCGAGGAAGGCCTTCACCTTGTCATCGATCTCGCCGCACAGCCGGCTGACCTGGCTCTTGGAGATGCCGGTCATGCCCATCGCCTGCACCAGATCGTCCACCGAGCGGGTCGAGACGCCCTGCACATAGGCTTCCTGCACCACGGCAGTGAGCGCCTTCTCGGCCATGCGGCGCGGCTCCAGGAAGCCAGGGAAGTAGGAGCCTTTGCGCAACTTGGGAATCCGCAGCTCAACCGCACCGGCGCGGGTCTCCCAGATCCGGTCCCGGTAGCCGTTGCGCTGGGCCAGACGTTCGGGGCTCTTCTCGCCGTAGGCCGCCCCCGTCTGGCCTCCCACTTCCAGCTCCATCAGGCGCTGGGCGGCAAAGCCAATCATCTCGCGCAAGAGATCGGCATCAGGGGTCTTCTCCACGAGCGTGCGCAGGTTCATCATGTCGTCGGTCATCGGTGGTTCCTCGGTTGCGTTGGCGTATCGCAACCCGATCCTACCGGAGAACTGCCGGTGACCACCGCAAAGCCGCCCGCCCGCTACGGCGCTGTTTGAAGGCGCGCGTCCGGGCGGCTTTGCTCTACCGAGCTACACCACCACCGGGGACACGACCTCTTGCCGAGCTCGATGGCGTGCGCACCCGCGGGCTTCTAGCGCTGCGGCGCCAGCATTCAGGCGGCGTCTGAGTGCTGGCTTACGCATCTGCTCACGCATTTCAGCAAACCATCTGAATGGTCGCATTTTGCACCAGAAGTTCTTGGCCGATAGCTTCGTGCGCAAGCCTGTGATCCCCGACAGTCCAGCCGCCGCCGGCAGGCACCAAATTGAACAGCGTGCCTGAGATTAGATTGAAGGATCTTGCGTCGGCGAAGGTCTTGGAGGTGATCTTTCGGCGATGAGGGAATCGGTCGGTCGACCTCAGCATCTTGACGGCTTCCCCAACCACATCTTCGAATACTAGCGAGATCATACCCGTTCCCTCAATCCGCGGTCGCCTGAACCGCACCCGCGGGCGGGTGTTTCCCGGTGGTAACGGTGATCTTGCCGCCGCGATCAACTTCAACACGCTGGATTCCAGGCAGCGATTAGAACGTCCACGGTCTTCCGAATGTCAGCGGGCTTCACGCTGTGCGGTCCAATAGACATGCGAGACTCCGTGTGTTGCTGATTTGGCGTTAGCCGGGTTTAGGCCCGCAAAGCCACATTCTCAGCCTTTCATTCCGTTGTCCCCAGCTCGCCCACAGGTTCACTCGGAAACAGCCCTGTCGGGAATAGCTGCCACAGTTTGGGCGGACTAGACGGTCGAAAGCCCGCCGGCGCGAACCGGGCATCGATTCATCCAAGCCGGTGGGCGTCAGACGGCAGAGCCGGCTGAGTGGTCACGAAGGCAATCTTGCGCGCTGACGATGACGTTCAAAAGGTCGTTCCTGTCAAAAGCATTGTCCGGCCGTCCGCTGCCGAATACTTTCCGCTGGAGACGTCCTCGACGTAGGTCAGCATCGCGAGCAGTCCGGGCAACGTTGTCGGAACGCTTGTGGCGAGTTCGTGACGGACTTCAGCCTCTCGGTCGCCGAACGTCTCTTCCTTCACCGTATCCGGATCAAGGGTGCCTGGTACCACATCGCGAATTGCAGCCGAGTAGTCTGCACTCGCTTTCTTATGAGACTCGATTTCTGCGAAGGTCGGGTCGGCCTTGACGCAGCTGGCGCCCAAAGCGCCTCCACGCGGGGATACTTTCGCCAGCCTACAAATCATTTCAGCGAGATCGCCGTCGTGCGCCCAATCGAGAGATTGACCATGCGATCTGAAGAATTCCAGCACGCGAGTGAATTCAAGCGTGTCCTCGTCTTCTTCCTTGAAACCGGGCCCCTCCACATGCCGACGGAAATAGTTCAAAGCGCGCGCTGCCCCGTCCTCGTCCATTTGCCAGCCTTCGCAAATATAACGGGTCCGCAGCACGTCGACGATTTGCTCAACCCGGGCCAAAATGCCCTGGTGGTCGACGACAGGCTCATGGGGAGCCAAGTTCATGGCGACGGCTGGCGCGCCCGCCGCTGCCGCAGACGAGACGAACATGTTCATAAGGAGCCTCCGACTCAAAGTTGGTGATCCAGTCCCGATCAACGAATCCGCGGACCCGGCACCCGGTTCGATGCGCTCGCGGGCGGGCAGGGATGCGTCTGGATAGCTGGTCGGAATCAGCGGAGGGGATGACAATCTGGCGGCGCCTGGGGCGCTGTACGGTCGTTTGCTGATCGAAGAGCGATTCTTAATATGGATACATCCAATAAGTCGTATTCGAATCGTCGGGCATCGATCGCAGGGTCGGCGTCCGCTGCGGGGGTTTAAGATGCGTCGAAGACGAGATGATCCGGCCTATGTCATCGAGAACCGCGCGGCTGGTTGAGTACGTACTGTGATTTAGAGCAAACATTTCGCTTCCCACAGCAGAAACATCGACCGTTTCGATACCGGGCACGAGAGTTGGCCCGCTCTTGGTTACGAACCCCATTCGCGACGTGGATTGCGCTTTCTCCATGGAGGCGAGCAACGCGAGATCCGTCGAGGACGCGTATAGCGTCACCGCGCCCGCCGCTGCCTTGATTTGGCTCGCGCGCTGAAGATAAATGTCGCGATCGACGTCCGGGGCCGCAAAAATCAATTCAGTAATCCCGAGCGCCGTCTGGCTCAGCGCGGCTTGCTGCAAGGCGCCCAAAACCACCTCGCTGCCCAGACTATGCGCAATCACGATAATCCGTGACACTTTGCCCGCCGTTTTAATGAGCTGGAGGAGATCGAACAAGCCATCCGGAGCGTACAAAGCACTCTCCCGATCGTAGTCATAGTCCTTCACTCCGCCCTTGGACGGCCAGGAGTACATCATGACACGGCCTTTGTAGTTCGCGTCGAAAGCAATTTGAGCCGCCTTGAAGGCTGCGTCCGAAAAGGCAACGTTGTAGCCGTGCACAAAGAGCATCAGGCTGTCGGCCGGATTTGCGATAGCGGAAGCAAACTCCTCACGAGAAAGACGATCGAGCTTCTGGATTCGGAAGTGCTTTCCATCGGCCTCCGCCTCCTTGCGCATCCCGAACCAGCTTGTCTTCGGCGTTTCGACTTCTCCCATCTTGTGAACGATGGGAATGCTAACCGTCACGCAGCCAAATGTGTTGGTGGCCGCACGACTATAGGAGATCTGGGTCAATTCCAGACCGGACCCACCGGTCACCACGCGATTGGTGGCGAAGTAGACGGGTACCAACCCCTTAATCACAGATCTATTGACCACCACCGCGGCTCCGGTGCTGCGTTTGTCGGGAGGCGCCTCCTCGCTCGCCTCACCGGTTGTCCGTCGCCACGGCCGATAGGCATGATAGTGCCGGACATGGTGGTAGTACCCGGGGCCATAGCGATAGCCGTATTTCTTGAACGCGCTCTCATGTTTCTGGGGCGCCTTCTGTATATGCCGGTTGGCCTGCTGCGAGGCCGGACCCTGGTGGGCGCAACCGGTCGCGAGCGCGCAAAACAAGGCAATGAGCACTGTTCGAAGCTGCTGGAACGCGTGGCCGAGCCGATGCAACCGGTTCGAACCTCGAATTGGCAAGACGAGCATGACCATCGATCAGCTACCTACTTTGCAAGGGTTTGGGAAACGTTGACCGTAGCGCCCAGCCATCCGCGATACCTGTCGACAGCAGGTCCGCTGGTAAGCTTGTAGGTGAAGCGAACCTCCGCCCCGCCGCCGTTGATCGCGCAACCGATATTGCTGGCACCATTGGCGGTCTCAACGTGCCACGTGCACCCTGTGATGCGGTAGCCGGGCTCAGCAGGGAAAGTCTCGGCGTAGTCCGCCGAATGCTCCGCAAATACGACCGGGTGATCGTCCTTGGTTTTGTCCACCGTATACGCCCGCTCGATCAGCTTCGGGTCGACGAGCTGCGACACCGGGACGTTCACGATGAGGCGGCGGTCTTCGGGCAGAAGCGTATGGATCGCTCCGGAGAGGATTTCGGGGATCTTCACGCCGGCATTGGCTTGCGTCTGCACATGGGTGGAATTCAGTTTGGTCCAGTTCTCAAACGAGATCGTTGTCTCGACCCACTTGGTCCAGCAAACAGACGGCTGCGGAATGGCCGCGATCATGCTGTACAGGGGGCTTGCAGTAATCACGGTGGCGGGAATGATGAAGTTGACGCCAAAAACATCCGCCTCGTTCCACTTGACGATGCCGCCAACTGCGATCCCCAGCAGGGCGCCGAACTCGTTGAATGCGGGGCCGCCGCTATTGCCGACGTTCATGACCGTGTTCGTTTGCCAGCGACCGTTCGGGCTAGTCTGGTTGCTTATCAGACCGCTCGATATGCTCAGATCCAGATCGAGCGGATAACCGAGCAGATAAAGCTGAGTCCCCATCGGGGCTTGCTGGTTGTCATCGATCACGGGCATCGGACAACGAGAGGCGCCTCCGCTGTTTCCGGCGGACTGCGACAGCTCGAGAAGAGCCAAGTCTCTGGCATCGTCGCGATGAACCGCAGTGACTTTGATCGGGTTCGCATTGCGCGACCCGAGACGGGCATTGACTTCGAAGCTCTTATAGTTCTCCTCGCGTCCGATCACATGGCTGTTGGTCAGCACGAGGCTGTCGCCGATGAGCAGCCCGGAGCCGCCGCCGACTTCCTGCTTGTCGTTGTACATCACGCCAACGAACTGGACGTGAACCGTCCTGACGTTGTAACGCGCAGCAATTTGCACTGCCGCACGATCCGCCTGCGCGGGAGCGCCCATGAATACCAAAGGGCCGAGTGTCAGGAGGGATAGAATGTCCTGACAGCGGCGATATCGAGAGGGCTGAGCTGTCCGTTTCCGTTCCATGCTGGATTACAATAGTTCATTATGGAATTGGGGTCGTACTTGGTGACTTTATAATCGCCGACCGAGCCAGAAGCTTTCTCGTTGCGGCACTGCTCCGGCGCATCGTCGCGGTTCTGTTCATGGGTGAAACCAAGAGCATGTCCGAACTCGTGGACTGCAACCGCACGAATGCAGAACTCGCGTCTATTTCGACAGCCCTTGCTCCAATGATCGAAACTGAAATTGAGAGTCATGCCCGATGGCTTGCGGTCGAGATACTTGCCGACGACGTCGGTGTGGGCACCCTCATCAGAGACTCGCACGTGCACACCCGGCGCGCCGTCGGTACAGGACGGCCAGGTCTTCGAAAACCGCACGCCACCTTGCGCCGCAGTCTCCCACGTTTCCGCAACCGCTTTTCGAACAAGATCGGCATACTTTTGATCCTTCGGCTGCAGGTTTTCCCAGCAGACCGGTATCTCTTTGATGTCCCATTTCGAGCCGCGAATGACCGTGCCGTACAATTCCATTTCGGAGACTCCCGAAGGAAGCGCAGGTTGAGCGTTCGCCCCCCAGCAGAACAAGAGGACGAGCAACAGAACGAGTCTGGGCGGCCACAGGCGAAACATTTTCCTACTGCGTCGGTGTAGGGGTCGGCGGGAACACAGGCACTGGCGCCACAATGAAACCATTTGTCCGAGGCCCAGCGCCCGTACGGCGCCCGGTGGACCCGGCTGCTCCCGGGAATTCCTGCGACTTTTCTCCTCCCGGCGAGGGTGCCGTGTAAATTGGATTGTCCTTTGATCCAAGCGGCGGCGTTTTGTCCGCATAGCCGGCGGACCCGGATTTGGCTCCGTTAGCAAGGACGGCATTCGGACCGTTGATGTAGATTCCGAGATTACTGAATTGCTGAGCGGAGGCCGACGCCTGGACTGCAGCAGGCGTCCAGCGCGACGAGGTGAGAGAGTATTTTGCCTCGACGCCGCCAGTAACCTGGACTGAAAACGTGTACGTCATTTGCGCCGGCTCCGCGCTCTCCGAAGGCATGGCCGGCGTGAGATTGTTGGCGGCTATGAGGATCGCGTTGTCCCGTAACCAAGCTGCGAGCGGCTTGGATGCATCGACAATGATGCGCTTGTAGGCGGCGCGGTCCGGATACTTATGCTCGGCGAGGCCCTCGAGTTCGATCAGGTCCGCAGGCGCTCCTCGATAGCAGCCACGCTCATACCTTGCTGGATCCGCCGGCGCCGGCGCCGTATCGGACGCTAGCTGGGCGTTCTGCTTCATCAGAAATGACCAGATCAGGTCATAGGTATCCTGGGCTGAAGCAGTGGGGCCCACATGGGTCACGTCATTACTGCTCACGCTCAGAATCCTTTTGTAGTCGAATGCTGTACCGGATCCGAGCCCGCCGGTATCGGTCACCTTCAACTCCAGAAAGAATGTGCCGTACAGGAAGGGGTCGATGTCGAAATGAGCGTACCTATCGAACGCCTCTTCAGGCCGCCTCTTGTAGATCTTCAGGTATTCCTTTCGCCTCTCGCGTTCGAGCTGGTAGAAAGTCACGACCTCACACCTGATCGACTTGAGAAAGTACGGCAGCTCACCCACCGTGATCACACCTGTCTGCGGGTCATGAATATGATACAGGCTGGTGCACCCGCCCACGGCAAGGCAGATGCCAATGCCAGCCGCGGCTCGGCTGAATATCCCCATATGAACGCCCCCGTCCGCGTGCCTGAGCACCCGCGGATCTCCCGTGCACATTGAAAAACAGTCCGCATGGGTTCGTCAATAGCATCGTGACAACAATGCAGCTTTTCGTTGTCCCCACTCGGTTTTGCGCAGATTTTCACTGCGGTCGTACACTTCTGCGAAAGCGAGTCACTTGTGGCGGCTCGGCACCGGCCGACAAGTGTGAGCAACTGGTCGGGCCGATTGCAAAATCGTCGGCGCACGCCTATCGATGGAATATATTGGTGGTGGTGATTGGGACGAAAATTTTGCCTGGGCGCGTGGACAGCCGAGCCGAAACGTCAGTTTTTGATGCCTGGAAGAAGGAGGCGCGGGAGCTTGCCGCGCGGCAGGAGCTAGTCACGAAGGCCAGTCGGGATGATCTCAGGAAAGCTCTGATCGAGCTCGATACGCTGTTTCGGAATGCTCCGGGAAGCGTGCACAAGGCCTACCGAAATCTTACAGAAAAGCGAATCGAGGACGCACGAGAGAGCTTCACCGGCGCAATAGGAGATGGGCATCTCTCTTGGTCGCTGTCCGATGAGACGCCTGAACTCGCGGCCGTAAGAATGGGCGGCCTGATACGGGAACTCGATCGTGCGCTTGCTGATCGGCGGACTCATTGGCCGATCGCGCCGAGTGAGTGGCACGTCGAGCAGCTTAGATGTTGGTTCATTCCGCGGCAGGGCGTGAGCGCATTGCGTCCGGCTCGAAGGCTGCAGGCCTACTCAAAACGAGGCCTGCTCTTTCATCGGATCTTGCCCTCAGTGATACAGGGCTATCCTGTCCAGGTCGTGGATACTCGCACATTGCATAGTACCGCACCGGATGTGAGCGAATGGAAGATGGGCGCTTGCCTGTTCAAGCCACTAGAGCTCGAGCCAGAGTTCTGTTCAACAGAGGGCGATAAGCGCTTCATCATCTCGGGCATTGAGGTGCCGTTAGCTGAGGACACGATTTCTCAGCAGATCAGTCAGGCTCTGAAGGAGAACTGCATCGCGATTGTGTGGCCCGAGTTAACCGTCTCGCCGGAATTGCGCGAGAAGATCCTCAAGCTCGTTCGAGATCGCGACATTACGGACGAGCTGGAAGCTCCCGAAATTCTGATTCCAGGGACCTGGCACGAGACAACCGACCGTGGGATCGTCAACCGAGCCCGGATCTACAACGGCTATGGAGAGGAGCGCCTGATCTACGACAAGATCGCCCCGTACGCGGACGATGGTTGGGGAACGGAAAACATCGCTGCGGGTGACCGCGTATGTGTCCTGGCAACCGAAGGCGCTTTGATTGGGATCGCCATTTGCCTGGATTTCTGTGACGTCTGCGAGACACCCTTCAGCGAACTCGATGTGGACGTGATGCTTGTCCCCTCGATGGGAAACGACCGCACGATGCACGGCCACCAGATCACTGCGGCTCAGGTTGAGGTGCGGTTCGGCACCCGTAGCTTCGTGGTGCAGCATCCGACCCAAACAGCGCTCAAAGATCACAGAATAGGTAGCGTCCTACCGCTTCTGAAGGAACCCAGCGCGGTTTCTCTCGAGGAACTCGGTCAAAAAAGCGTTTGGGCTGCCTACAAATGGGGCCCTTGACACCTAGATTCGGGGACTAAAATCAGAGTAAATCGTTGTAAAACGTTCTTAATGGTTGTGGTGTAGGGCTAGCCCATGTCGGACGTAGCATTGGAAAAGATAGAGACGGGCGAAGCGACGGCGAGCGAGGCACGGCGTGTCATTTCGGACCTCCTCAAAGAGGGCTCCGAAAGAAGCTTGGAGCGCCTCTATGCAACACTCGGGGCGTGGGTTTGGAACGCCCTTGAAAGCCGTCGGCGTGACCCTGAGCTGCGGGAATGGTTCGATATCTTGCGTCGGATGAGCGCAACACTCGGACCAAGGAATGCTGCCTATGCGGAGCGCTTCAGAGCATTCTACGACCTTCTGCAGATGTCGATCAATACCTCGAAGCTCGCGCGTCCGGACGAGGTCATGCATCGTCAGCACGTCGTCGCAATACTTGCGTTACTCCGCGACACACCGTCGGGCCAGATGGAAAAGGCAGCGATCGCAAAGAGGTTGTCTCTGAGAGATGCAAATCTCAGCCGTATCCTCCGCCTCATGACGAATGCGCGTTTCGTGGAGCGAACAACACAGGGCAAATTCGCTCATTTCGCGCTGACGCGTGACGGCTTGCTTGCGCTAGAAAAGCGCGAAGCGAAGGAGCGTGGCGGGTCAACCCATCTCGTTCGAGACAAATTTCCGGTAGCCGCCCACCCGCTCCACCTAGCAGCAGATGCAGACACGGTTGTTCGCACCTTTATTGATTTGGCAATGCAGGGCTCATCGCACGCCACAGCTGGGACGCTGAACGCGAGCGCTGTCGGCGTCCGGCGAGCGATGGAGGACTATCTGCTCCATTTCCATGGGCCGGCACCCGCCGCGCCCGGATATATGAAGGCGAGGACGAAAAGCTCCTATCAAGCTCTTACCGTCGCTGTCGTACAGGCAAAAAAGGCCGAAGCGCACGGCTCCTACACGATAGAACCCATGACGAGTGCCAAAGCCGTCTCATTCCCCGTGGGGATCCTGCATCTGCAGGGAGAGGACACCGAACATGTCGAATGAAGATCTTAGTGCTTCGAAGCCGGGTGAGGTGCAAAGCGATCCCGACGCTGTCATGTTGTATGGAAGCGCCCTGGTCGACCGGCTTACATATATCTCGGCGACATTCAGCTCGCTGGTCATGAGTATGGGCAGAGCTGCGCGTGACAATCGCGATGTCCTAGTCCCGCTCGTCGAGGTGAGGTTCGAGGGGCCGACCGGCCAGGACGACACTGTATCCAACACCTTTTTTTCGGGGCTAGTGCCGCTCGAAAATATAGCTTTCGTTCTCGAGGATATGTCTAGCGATCTCACGACTGTTTGCCATCACTTAAGCGCGGTGGGTGCCGGCCCGGTGAAACCTGACTTCAAGCGACTGGGCGAGACGAAGAGGCTTTTAAGCGAAGCCAAGGATAACCTCGAAAAGTGTCTGGCCTATTTGGAAAGAATCGGCTGACGCTCGCGAAAGCGAGGGCTCGAGGTGGTCGGCTGCCAGCCAGGCACCAGGCAAAACCACCTACTTCTTCGAATGGCAACGAGAGTGGTGGCACGTCGGCGACCTAGACTTTATACAAGAGGACGCCGCTTTCCTGATCATACCTGAGGAGTCTCATGGTGCGGCTCGGATCTTCTTTGATGACGCCGAGAGGGAATATATCGGACCCAACTACAAGTGCCCGTTCATCGATCCGTATTGGGATCTTCAAAAATTGAAAACTACACTCAAGGCGCCATAGCAAACTATAAGGAGAACACTTCTTCAACGTCCAAGAGCCTGTAAATCCCCGTTCGCCCTTGGGGAACCAAGTCGATCGTGTTGTTCAACTTGGCGCGAAGCCTTGGCACGAAGACGTCCAGTCGAACGTGCTTATCACCTTTCTCTCTACGCAGCACCTCGATGTTGAAGACTTCGCTATCGATAGCATGACCCTGCACCGCACAGAGATGGCGCAGGAAAATGTGTTCGGTTATCGAAAGCCGCTTGGAGATCCCCAAACGATCGGTAATCTGACGATCACCAATCGTGAACATCCAATTCCCGATCCGAAACCTCCGGCCGGAATGCGATTGCTTGGAACGCCTCTCGGTATGCGTTCTTCGCCAGACCGACATTGCCCGGGGTGCGATTGCCATGAAGCCGTAGGATTTTTCGACGTAATCATCTGCTCCATACTCGATGAGAGGTGGCGCCTCCTCGTCAATCGGCAGATTAGAACATACGATGATGCCAGCATTCGTATTGTTGATTACAGCTTTCACGAAAGCTTTGCCCGTTTCCTTGTCGGTCGGCTTTCCCCAGTATTCCGAGATATCAAGGTCAAGGAAATACAAGTCGATATCATCTTTCTCGAGATATTGGCGAGCGCTTGCTACGTCGTTGACCCACTCTATCTTGCAATCAAGCTGCCCAATTTTCGTCAGGGGATTTTTTAACGCCGTTCCAATGCGATCTGCATCAGCCTTATCGTCATCGACGATTAGGATGCGGGGGGCACGCATCACATCGGCCGGACCGGAAGGACTCTTGTCTGCGAGATCGGTAGGCTTTTTGGTCGAAGCCATCACTCGGTCAGCCGCCCCTGCATCAGCATCGACAACAGAAAGCACGGCATGATCGCGATCTCCGGCTTGTGCCCAGCGTGAAGCAAAACCGTGGAGAGCGTGATTACCGTCAAGAAGGCGATCAACATCTTCCAAGATGGCTCGTCCGCAGTCATAGCGACCTCCACAATTAGGGCACATGGCCCCCATACCCTACATAACGCACAATTTCCTACCTGAGATTGGTAAACGAAACACTAAGCTGCCAGGGCATCGAGGACATGACCAAGCGGCAAGCGTGCGGCTATCGAAGTCGGTTGAGGACGTCGTTGTACGCGACACCGAGCGAGAAGCGCATCAAGGTCGGCAGGACGCTCGGAGTCGAAGCGAAATTGCGCGTGCCACTCGAGTTTTGTCCGATGAACACCGCAATGGGGTTGTCGGTGAACTGCCCCCCGTGAAAGACGATGAGCGAACCGCGCCCGAGCCAACCGTGAAACTGCCCATCGCGATATCGTAGATATAGGTGAAGTCGCCCGTGCCCTACTAGCGCCGCCGACTTGCCAGCGGTTTAGAAAAAGTCAAAAGCCAGTAGGGCGGAACATTCGTACGCAAGGCCAGCGCGGCCCCACTCCTGTTCTGGACCATCATCGAGAAGACGCCTCGCAAGTCCGGCCGTAGCGCTGGCGCCCGGATATTTAGTCGTCCGTTAAGAAGCCGAATTGAGCGGGAGCGGACAGGCAAGCGTATGCGATAGCTGGATCAGGAAGAGGCACAAGAGTTCTCTGAGCCAGGCGAGGATACGGCGGAAGTTGTGGCCGACTGCTGAGAGCACGACGTTGGCGGCGTCGCCGGCGCGGCCTTTGAGATAGCAGCGGCCAAGGTGACCTTCGGCCTTCAGATGTCCGATGATGGGCTCGATGGCGGAGCGGCGCCGGAGCTCGCGCTTGATGGCGCCGAACACGCCGCGCTTCTGGCCCGAAATGAAGACGCGACGGGGATTTTGCGTGTCGTGGCCGCGATATCCCTTGTCGACATAGGCCCGCTCGATCGGACAGCCAGTGAGCGCCTCGGTGCGGTCGATGACGTCCCGCAGGGTATGACCGTCGTAGGGATTATCGGGCAGCGACCTGGCGTGCAGTACGAACAGGCCACCGGGCGCCCGGCGGTTGTTGGTGACGATGGAGGCCTTCACGCCGAACTCGTAAGGCGCGGCGGCCTTGCCTTTGCCGATGCATTCCACCTCCGGGGCATGGAAGGAATAAAGCTTCCAGCCGCGCTGGCGCTGCTGCTGCGAGCGGATTTGCACGGCCCGGCCAAGCGGGAGGGCGAATGCCTCCTCCAATGCCGGCTGGCCCTCGATCTTGCGGCGGATGTCGCGGATGATGCGGCCGAGCCGGCTGCGCAGAATGCGCAACTGCCGCTGATGCCGGCTGAACTGTTTGGCATGGGCGTAGCGGCCCGCCATCATCGCGGCGGCCTTGGCCACACGAGAATAGGATTGCCGCAGCCTGACGGCGTGCCTTCTCGCCAGGCGGTTGAGCCCCTTGATAGCCGCATGGAGCAGCTTGGCATCGGTCGGAAAGGTGATGGCCTTCGGCTGCACCGTGGTGTCGACGGTGACGCGCTTGAGGTCCTGGCCGCGTAACGCGCCGGCCTCGTGCGCCACCCGCAGGCTCTCCGCCAGCAGCAGCTCCAACTTGTCGCCGAGCCGCTTGCGCCAATGGCTCAGGTCCGAGCGCTCGTGCGGGAAGGCATGCTGAAAGAACTCTTGCCCGGTGAAGAACTGGAAATACGGGTCGTGAACCCAGCGCTCGCAAACGCCCTCATCGGACAGCCCGTAAGTGTGCTTGAGCAACAGCAGCCCGATCATGAACCGGGTCTCGATCCCGGGCCGGCCATTCTCGCTGTAGAGCGGCGCGACCTCGCCGTCGATCCAGTCCCAATCGATCTTGCCGGCGAGCTGAACCAGCTCGTGCTTCATGTTGATGATCTGGTCCAGCCGCGCCCGGAACAGATCGTTCGATCCCGTCGTCCTGTGCTTCTTCGGTCGCATCGGCCCCTCCGATGCACCACAGAATCATGGTCCGCAGCGAAAGGGAATCCACAAACGACAATTGCAAGATTTGGGGGCCTCAAGCCCCCAATCCCTGCAATCTCAAATGCCGCCGCAACCGGAAAACTGACTCCTGCTCAATCGCTTAGAGCCTTGTTCACGGACGACTATTTATCCAGCCGCCTCCCGAGCATGGGAGAGCATGACGACGCCGCTCCCTTGTATAGCGTTTCCAACTATTGAAATTCACGACTTGCTGCATGAAGTCGTGTAAAGAATTCGCACGCTTGACTGCGGCAAAGTGCACTCCCAGTCGGCACTTCGCGCGGCCGGTCCCGATGCACGTCGATGATGATGACATGGCCCTCGGGGCGGCGGCAACGGCCTCACATTTCATAGGAAGGCGGCCATTCAACTCATTTCGAGAGAGCTTGAATCGTACATAGCGTCATATTGTACGCTTTCGATCGCAGTTGCGCCTCCGTTGTGCCATTGCGAAGACAGTTATCGCGGATGTGTCGGCTTATGGACAATACCGCCAATGGCATGAGTGATGCTTGTTGGAACAAGCGAGAGGTTAGATCGACGCCGTCGATGCATGTGCACTCGGCAGCCACCGGATCCTGCTGGACTGGGGGCGCTAGGGTGAGTGAGCCGTCGGCGCTGTCTTCATCTATCGCGGCCGCGGCTTGCGACCGTGAAGTGTCGCGGTGATGGGCGACGAACCGAGGATGATGCATGAGCGAACCGACATGAGGGATGCAACGCGAGGGTGCCCCCTCAAGATCTCTTTGTTCCCAATGGCGGAGCGCGGACGTGGATAATATACAATCGATGACTGCACAGGAGCTGCGCTCTGCAATTAGTGGCGGCAGGGTCTTGGAGGTAACCACGACAACGGGCTGTGTCGTCGGATGTTCTTATTGCCCGCAGGACAAGTTCGCCGAACGGCAAAGAGCTATATCCGACGTGAAGCATCTTTCTTTGCAGGATTTCAAGCGATGCCTGGCGCGCGTACCAGCAACTGTGGACATCAGCTTTTCCGGGTATTCGGAGCCTTGGCTCAATCCGGCTTGCACCGAAATGGTTGAGCATGCCTACGCGTGTGGCCATGGAATCCGGATTTTCACAACCCTCGTAGGAATGAATGGGCGGGATCTAAGACGCTTGCGTGCGTTGCAGTTCCGCGGTTTCCTGGTGCACGTTTTTGACGACGGCACGCATATGGACAGTGGTCTCGTCAGACGCAACTATGTCGATTTGATGCGCCAACTTGTTGATGCCGGCATTTCGTCACTGCTCTTCATAGTCATGGGCGAGGTGCATCCTGAACTACTCGACATAATACCTGACGAAGCGCTCGTTCGCTCGCGTCCCCCGCGCAGCAGGCCTGGGAGCGGCGAGCTTAGGATGGTTGAAGCACGACAGCCAATCCTTGGAGCGTTGAGATGTCCAGACGAACGGCAATATCGGAATGTTCTTCTGCCAAACGGCGACGTTACCTTCTGCTGCATGGATTTTGAGCGACGCCACGTTCTGGGCAACCTTCTCCGCGACAGACACAAGGATCTCTTCGAAGGGGCGGCTTTTTGCAGGATTACCAGTCGCATGAACGGCGCGGACGGTTTTCTACTTTGTCGATCGTGTGAATTCGCCGAGCCACTGAGGTCGGAATGCTCATCCTTGAGAGCAGTTGACCCTGACTGATCGAAACGAATCGGGAGCCCAGGCGAGGACGGCCTTGCCGCTCATCATCACATCAGCCGCGGGGACGACCCCGCCATGAACGGAGGGTTGCCATGGCCTGGAGCATTTTGTTGGTCGCGGGTCTCCTGGAAGTCGCCTGGGCAATCGGACTCAAATACACTCAGGGCTTTACCAAGCTTGTTCCGTCCGTGCTCACGCTCGCGGCCATGGCTGGCAGCGTGATCCTGCTCGGCCTTGCTCTGAAGACGCTGCCCATTGGAACTGCCTATGCGGTCTGGACCGGCATCGGTGCGGTCGGCACCGCGGCGCTCGGCATCATCCTGTTCGGGGAGCCGGCCGCCGCGTTTCGCTTTGCCAGCATCGGACTGATCGTGGCCGGCATTGTCGGGCTGAAGCTCGTGTCCTGACGAAAACATCGAAGCATTGACCAACAGCAGGTCAGCGCCGCAACGATCGCAGAGACTGGCCGCCGTGTTTGTCGACCTGGGCGCGTTCCAGCGCACCGCCGAGGGGCGCGGCGCCGAGAAGGGAGCAGTGATGATGGCCGAAGAAAGTCGCCGTGAACCGGATGCCGATGCAGGCCCTCTGGGCCGAGACCTGTTGACCGCGAGCCTCAGTGTCGCAACGCGAACGCCCATGGTGAGGACGATACGCCCGTCGACAATCGGCGTGCCCACGGCCATGGCGTCTGGCACGATGTAACACCCGGAGCGGCACGAACAATTCGCCTCCGAACTCGCGAATACGAATAGAACAGTAATGGATCCAGGTATGCCGCTGATGCGCCGGGGCGCGGGCCAAGAAAGGTCGCTTGCTCGAGTCATGCGATGCCTGCTCTACGGAGCTGCAGGGGAGAAGGTGCATCACAGGACGATATGATCGGCAGAGCGTCTTCGTTTGCTCCGAACTGGTTCCGACCATCCCGCCTAAGAGTACGAGACCATCCTACTCGTCGCATGGTTGGGCGGCAGTGTTGAGGACTTACTCCCGATCGAGCCAGCTCGCTCGTGACTGTCACCTCACGCGGGAGCCGATTGCGGCGTATTCTGGTGTAGGGGCCAGCCATCAAGGATGTGCATTCGTGTCGTCCGAACAGCTGGCTGGTCGACCACCCAACCGAATGCACGCTCGATATAACGAAGGTACGGCAAAGCTGCCCGACCATAAGCCCAGTCCGGCACGATCGGCGGCGCGTTGCGCGGCCCGGTATGGTCCTGTGGAAGATTGCGTCTGATCGAACGCGAGACCATTGCGCACCAACCATTCTCCGACATCCATGCCATCAGCTGAACAGGTCGCAATCGTCCGTCCAGACTCATCCTGCAGCACTGACAGGCAACTGACTTCGCGCTCTGCAATGAAGCCTTCAAGGTCGCGCACGGCCCTGAGGCCACATCGATATGGATTGCCGTTGATATCTCTGCACATTTGGGACTTGTCCGGCGCGTCGATGCCCCAGAGCCGAACGCGAGTCCTGTTGATTTCAACGGTGTCGGTGTTGATGACCTTTGCCCGCCCGGTCAACTGGCCGGCCAACACGATGCTGCACAGTGCGAACATGGTCAACACCACGATCAATCCGGGCATAGCGATCTTCTTTTCCGAACTGCGAACATTCCGGCCGAGCGCAGCAGAGCATAGGCAAGTGGCCAAAGGCGCTCGATCGCAGTGCCCAGAAGGGTGCTAATGTTGAATAGGTAAGCTCGCTCGACAGATGAATCTCCCTGAATGAGCAGCGCAACACCTCCCTCGCGTCCAACCTCGCCCACGATGGTTTGTGACGCGCCTGCTGCGCTGACCGAATGGGGCCATTGCTCCACGTCATTGCGGCAGTCCGCCTCGACTGCATCGCGCACCGGCAGGACGAAATCCGTCGTGCGCGTACGCTGATTAGCCATCAAGCAAGCGCAGACCGCTGCCCGCAAGTCCGCGTCATACGAATTCCTGGTGGCCTTGTCCGAAATGAGCATAAGCTCGCCGCCTTTCTGGCACCGATAGCAGCGAGCACGCGCCGTCCGCGGTCGCTGCTCACGGCAACTATAAGGGAAAGTGTATGCATCGCTGGAGCAAAACGGGCGCTCCGAGGGCCATCGTTGTTATCAACGGCAACATGCCTTCTACAGGCGGTTGGCGACGACTCCGCCCGCAGTCACGCCGCCCAACTTGTTTCGCGAGCGCCAGCACAGCCATCTCAACCCCTACCTGGACCAGGGCCACAAGTGCGTAGGAAACCGCGAACCATGCGATGCTATAAAGATTGGCGGCGCCGAAGCCCGCGCCGTAGAGGGCCCAAAACGTGACGCAGACAACGATACCAGACTGATACGCCGTCGAGAGGGCAAGCGCCTTGCTGTACTGCAGATCGCGATGCGCGGTGTTGGACGGGATGAGGCGATTGGCGAGCGCCTGGATCGCAAACAGCGGCACCAGAAGCGTCGTGGCATTCATACCAAATTGCGGCAGGTCGGCCGGAACAAAGAGTATGTTTTCCAGCAACAGGCCGAGCGCAAGACCAAAAGCAGCCGCCGCCGCGCCGAACAACAGAAACAGCATCGAGCCGGGGACGAAACGCACCTCGGAGACCCCAACAGCAAAGTGCGGCAGACTCTCGAAGAACATGAACACAAGCGTCGCGGCGATGGCTTGCAGGGCAAATGACAGAGCGCCCCGCTCGCGCATAGTCTCGACCAGAAGCTTGGCGGCGACGCAGCACGTCGCAAGGCCTAGCACGCAGCTTAGCACAAGCTTGGCGCCTGTTACTATTCCCGGTTCGATATGCATGGTCCAGGTCCCTCTTGCCTTTCCACTCCGGCCTTGTGTGGTAGACCGCTCGAAACGGCATTTCAGTTTCCGCACCTCGGTCGACTGCTAACGTCCTGCTTCCGCCATATCGGACCGGGTGTGCACACAGCCTCCGCTCGGTCTGCGGGACTTTGATAGCAACAGCTATGCCACCCCCGCCACCGCGCTTAAGCCTCTGATTGCGCGTTGAAACGTTTTCCGTCCCCACAAGGCTCGCGGTGTGAGCTAGCTGACATACTCTGGATGAAATTGAACACACATCGGTGCCCCGTCTTTGCTCAACCTGTGCCGTTTCGAACAATCGTTCTACCTCCCTTCTTGAATTGGAAATCCTGCGGCCGCCGGCGCGAAGACACCCTTTGCACTCGAACTAGCCGAGCGCGGCCGACCGCGCGAGGACCCAAGGGCATTCTCCAGCTGATCGGCGATGCGCTCCTGGTCCAGCAGCATGTGGCGGGCCGCGCAGCCATTGCCGAGAAGCCCGACGCACTCTGGGGCAAGCCGGCGCTGGAGCGGCTCTATTCGCGGCTGACTAACCAATACGAATTGAAGGAGCGTCTTGAGATGCTCCAGCGCAACCTGCGGGCCATTCCGGACGGCCAACGCCCCGACGGACATCATCGAGACACGGCGCTCGCTGCGTCTGGAAGGTTATAGTCGTGCTGATCGCGACGAAAGTTGCGATTGGATGCGGTCAGATTATTGCAGCAGCTCAGTGAAGTGCGGCTGGTCACAGCAGGCGAGGCGCTTTCCTAGCCTTTGAGCGGGCTCACTAACGTATCAGGCCGGGTAGTTGCGAGGAACACGCTGTTCGGCGCACGCGGCGGCGTGTTTTGGCGAAGCCTTCGCCGTGCTCGTGCACGCGAGGTTCGACGAAATCCCGGTGCGGCTCGCGACCGAGCAAATAGGCGAGGCGACTTCCGGCGCAATTCTCCGGAAAATCGATCAACGATCATGCGTGTATGGCAGACGCGCGGCAGAGCGTTCACCCCGACGATCCAGCGTGATCCGAGAAGACCCTTTGTCAGTTTGCGGCGGACCGCAACTGAGCTTGTCCGCTGTTGCCGAGTAGCTCGCGGAATACTTGCGCTTCCCCCGTCGTTCGCCAGCGCGCGGCCAGTGACGACCGGAACAAGGACGGTCGATTTCACCAGAGCGCCTCGCTAAGAGCGAACGCCTTTCGCCGCGTTGACACATCGCCGCGGCTCGGTCGACATCGCTTTCGGTGATTTCCCTTGCTTGGCTGTTAGCGAAAGGCTCCGTGATCGAGGAGCGCAGCGCACCGCGCGTGCTACAACTGAACATGAAAGCTCCGAACCGCGGTCCTCGGGTTGACTAAGGCGACGGTCGCCGAGCTATACGCGCTCGGTACTGCCATGGAGCGTGCATGGCAGCTCCGCGTCAGCGATAAACGGACGACAAGGAACTGCGCCGCGAATTTCAAGCGGTTCTGACCTCGCAAGCAGGCGCCGAGATATCCGACGTCCCGGTTGCCTATAGACATTCCATCTGCAGGGATTGTCCTCAAAGCGCCCTCGCCACTCACGTGCGGGCGGCAACTTCCCCCAAATCCACTTCTGAACAGAACCCGCCATGGCGATGCTTAGCTGGCTCGTTCAGAAGGCCGGCGAGCCTGAGGCCTTCAAGGACACCTTCGAGCCGCTGTTCGCGAACGATTGCGGCGAGCAGCGAAACGGCCTCCTCCCGATGGACGGTCAGGCGCTCGCTGAACCAAGAGGTCCATCAGGGTGGGAAGTTCAGAAACGTGGTCGCGTAAGGTCGAGACCACATCATTGGCGAGATAGGTCGCCAAATCCCCTTTCGCCGGCGGATCAAAGTCCAACTCGACCGCGGCGCGCTTCTCGATTGCCTCTCGTATCAACTCGCGCTGGCTTCGTGCATTCATCGAGAGCATGAACGCCGCATCCGCGAGCTTCTCGCGCGGCAAGCTTCTCACTTCGACTATGCGAGCCTGGATGTCGGCAATCGAACTCTCACGCCCTGCATCTGCTCGCCACGCGTTAGCTCCTGCCCTGCTCTTTTGTACCCGAACCATCATCATGCTCTCCGGCGGACGATATATCCCGGCGATACAGCGGAATGAAAGTGCAAAGTTGTGTGGTGCATGCGCGCAGTCCGCCTGACGAACGCGGAACCAGCGGTCGCGCGAAGGACTCAGAATGCGCTATTTTCGTGATGCGCTCGTGCTTTTCTCGTCTACAAGGCGCGGGATGGCATGTTGTCGGGTCGTGCTACGGCCGAGCGAAGGCCTGCTTCCAACATTCCGTCAGTAGGTGATAGGCAGCGAGGCGGTGGCGGCGGGCGGATCACCGCCAACCTTCCAGGGAGGACGAAACCGGCCAGATATTCCGGAAGACAACCAGACCGTGGACCAGATCCGAGACGGACGACGTTGCGTTTGCACCCTTGCTTCGGATCCGCTCGCTTTGGCTATCTTCGGGAATATTATACCGGAAACCGGAAACTGCGTTTGTCCACCATGCAAGGGCCCGCCGGGTAGATGGAAGATTGGGACACCGGTTGAACGTGACCGGGTTAACGCCGATTTCGCGCGTGATCTCGTTGCATCGCGAGAACGACGTAGCCGCCGTGGCAGGGCTCTCACCTGAAGATTTAACCGAACTTGAACAGGACACCGTAACCGCCGCGTGGGTAGCTCCACTCGATATCACCACTTTCTTCGCAGATCACCCTGCAGGTGCCGCACTCGATACACCCATCGACTGTCACCTCAACATGACCTTTATCGTTGAGCTCGTAGCACCGTGCAGGGCAGGCCTTCAGCATCGACAAGAGCCGCGAGGATGGCGTGGTGTGCGGACGTACCTTGATGTGGGCGCGGCCGGAATCAACGAGATAACGGTTGTAGAATAGTTTATCCTCGACACGTTGGGATGGCTCGCTCGGCATTGTTTCTGGCTCCGTCGTTCGTCATTGTCTTAGGTTTGGATCACCGCCAGGCCCGGGCAATGCGCAGGGCATCGCTAAACAGCCCACTCCAAGACCGGGCCTTGATGAACGAGCTCAGCATCAGCTTCTCTTTCTCGAGCTTTGGTGTGCCGTCGACGCGCACGTAATCCTGCATCGCCTTGGAGAAGAGCTGCGGATATGTGAGAAAGAAGTTCTGCGAGTGGGTATGCATGAGTGCCGGCATATCTTTGTACTTCTTCAGGTCCTTGATCACGAAAGAATCAGTTAGCATTTTCTTGTAAAGCGAAAGATTTTTGGCCGTCATCGGATCTTTTCGCGATCTGATAAGGCAGATCGCTTCCGCCGCGATACGGCCCGACGTCATCGCCAAATTGGACCCCTCGCGATGGATGGCGTTGTTAAGTTGGGCGGCGTCTCCGACGACCACCCAGCCCTCCCCGCAAAGCTGCGGGATTGCCCTGTACCCACCTTCGGGGATCAAGTGCGCAGAATATTCCTTGACCTCCGAACCTTCGATGAGCGGCGCGACGGATGGGTGACGCTTGAAACCCTCGAGCAGGCCGTAAGGCGTCTCGCCGGTACGCTGGAAGTCGGCAACAAGACAGCCAATACCGAGCGAGATGCATTCCTTATTGGAATAGATGAAGCCCATACCGGTCATGCCGCGGGAGATGGTTCCGACCGCTTCGATGACGAGCCCCTCGTCGCCTTTGAGATTGAAGCGAGCGTCGATTGTCTCGCGTGACAAAAAATGCATCTCCTTAACCGCGAGTGCGACCTTGTCCGGTTTCGGCCGCCCTCTTAAGCCCGCGCCCGTCCCGAGCACTCCGTTCACCCCCTCGGCCAGCACGACAACATCTGCATGGATTTCACCCCCATCGCGGTCTGTGCGCACCCCGACGACCCTGCCATGGGAATCCTGGAGGAGCTCGGTCACCGTGGTCTCGCACAGCACGGTAGCGCCGGCGTCGCGGACCTTCTGCGACAACCATTTATCGAACTGAGCGCGGATGATGGTGTAGCGGTTCGGCTTCTCCTCGTTGAAATCATCGGATCGATAGTGAATCCCGGTGTGCGAACGCTCGTCCAGGATCCAGAAGCGTTGCTCGACTAGATGCCGCTCAAGCGGCGCATCTTCTCGGAAATTCGGAATCAGCTTCTCCAGCATGTCGGCATAAAGGATGGCCCCTTGCACGTTCTTCGACCCGGAATACTCGCCGCGTTCCAGCTGCAGCACTTTCAGACCCCGCTCGGCCATTGTAAGCGCCGCCGCGTTCCCGCCCATGCCAGCACCGACGACGATGGCGTCGAATCTTTCCTGAATCATAACAAGCTCCCCTAGCCAGCGATGCGGTCGTGCGAGTGCGGCGATAGCTGCGCGCGGAATGCAGAGGTCAACGCCGGCAACAGTCGAATGGCGTCGGTGACGATGCCGATATGGGCAAAGTCGAAGATCGGAGCGTTCTTGTCAGTGTTGATGGCAACGATGAGGTCGCCGCCCTCCACGCCGACGCGATGCTGGATAGCGCCGGAAATGCCGGCCGCGATATAGAGCTTTGGCCGGATGGTTTTCCCGGTCTGGCCGATTTGTCGGTCGGAGGTGGCCCAGCCCTTCTGGACCAGCGGCCGCGAGCAGCCATATTCGGCGCCAAGCACGTCCGCGAGCTGGTGTACCAGTTGGAAATTTTCAGGCGATCCCAGACCGAGCCCTCCAGCGACGACCACGTCGGCATAGGCAAGGTTGGACTTTGTAGAATCGCGGTCTGGCAGGAAGGACAGGACTTTTGTGACGATATCTTCTTCTACAAGCCCGAGCGGATGCGAGATGACGCGCGAGACGGCGCCTGTCACGCGCTCGGGCATCGGCATCACGCGCGGCCGGACGGTTGCCATCTGTGGACGATAGTTGAGTGTGTAGATCGTGCACAACAGTGAGCCGCCAAACGTCGGCCGGGTCGCTGCAAGCGAGCCGTCGGCATCGACATCGAGTTCTGTGCAGTCGGCAGTTAGGCCGGTGAGCAGTGTGGTGGCCACTGAGCCGGCGAGATCACGGCCGAGTGTTGTTGCCCCTAGGAGTAGGATTTCCGGCTTGTAAGTGTTGACCAGCTCTGACAGGGCCTTGGTATAGGACTGGTTGCGATAATCGGCCAAGAGATTGTCCGCGACGATATAGGCGAGATCGGCGCCGTAGCAGAAGGATTCGGCGACCGCCTGCTGCGTTGTCTCCCCAACCGGCCCGATGACAACCGCGGCGAGGTCAACATTAAGCTTGTCGGCGAGCCGGCGGCCGGCACCCATCAGCTCCCATGAGACGGGGTGCACGACCCCGCGTTCCTGCTCGATGAAAACCCAGACGTGCTTATACGGCTTAAATCGCTCGGGCAGCTCCCTCTTGGTCGCCGCGCGACCACCACCCGCGGCCGGAGCTGCACTTTTCGGTGCGGTGCTCATCATCTGTACTCCCATTCGCATTCAGTTGCGGCTCGCCAGCGGAGCATGCTCCGCCTCCAGGTTGGAATTCGCGCTTGAAGATTTCTTCAGTTAAGCGTCGGGCCAGATGCCGGCCAGCATCGCGTCAGCACCGCCTGGCAGCAGCGCGGGGCCGACACAGCCCTTGCTGGACCTGGGCCACGAGCCCGGAAGCATGCGCTTCGGGTTCGTTCCGGATTCGGCATACTGGGGCGACGGTTTGGTTTCGGGCACTGCTAAGGCACCGACCCGGCCGGTCAGGCGCGCCGATCGATTGGTCCTCCTCATCTTAGAGATGCAACAGAGGTGCAACAGATCGAGGAGCTGCGAGGGGCTCGGCTGGTACGATTGTCGGCCGCGTGCTTGCCGATGGAAGCGCGATCCCATTGCTCCGAGTGCCCTTGTTTCTTGCCGATCATAGCGACAGGCACGCAACTCCTCGCGAAGACAGGAGGGGCGGCGCTCAAGGCGCCCGGTCAACGGCGCCGCACGGCCGGCGCTGTTGAGCAACGGCTCCCCCCGCGAAACCTCGGCCAGGGATCGGCCAACGGGGGCGCACGAATCAAACGCAGCTTTCAGCTCCGCCAGGTATGCGACCATCGCTTTGGCGTCGCGACGCATTATGGTGCCGGCAGGCAGCGCGCGCGAACCGGCGCGGCGTCAAAAACAAAATCGATGCGGACCAAGACGAGCATGCGCTTCTCCAGACTAGCTGAGCATATGTCAGCAATTGTCGTACCAATTTGCGCAGGCGATGAAAATTGATCGCTATTTCAGAATCTTATCGAAGGAGGCGGCATCTCACGAGATCGAAACATTCGAGACCGTACTGACCCGTGTCAGGAATGCGACAGAAGACACTCATCCGAACCTTGGTGAGCTTTCGTCGCGACGTGTGCGGTCCCGCTGCCGGCGCATGATTGCAGGAGATAGGTACAGCATGCGTACCAGCTTAAAAGGATGGAAATATCAGCGGTGAGTCGTGATTGGCCTCTAACGAGCCGAGGTGCTCAAGCTGCGGATCCGCGAGGCCGCGACTGTAACTTTCCGCTTGAATTCAAAACCATGGCTTGCTGTCAGGCTCTCGGGACCTTCACGGTCCAGAGCACGACATATGAGCTCAATTCACTCCAACAAATCGAGCTGGACCAATGCTGGATGCTTGTTCGCTTGTGGTGCGGCCGCATCCTTCAGCACCTTGAATACGCGCTGTTCGATCGGGGTGGACGTGACGAAGTCGGCATAGGCGCGCTCAAGCGTGGCCTTGCAACGCGCGGCGATCTCAGGATCAGATGCACCGGTCAACTCCTCGCCTGCGAGATATTGGCCCATGCGACGCAGGATGTGAAGCCGCGCCACATCGACGATTTTCGCATCGTACTCGACGCCGAGGAGTGAAAAAAAATCCTCTGCGGCCGAGGCCTTGTTCAATCGCGCAAGGATGCCATCAGTCGTCATTCTCAACCTCCATCTCGATCCGCGCCCAGAAACGACCAGGCCGGAATGTTTCAACCCGATCGCGCGACGCGCGTGGCTGATTCGCTGTTGACGAGCGAGCTCTCGTGAATGTCGCGCCAGATCGCCAACACCGTTTCCTGCACACCAAACCTTGGTGCTCGATCGCATGCTTGCGGACGGGCGCGAGGATGGTTTCGCTTTGCTCGGCGCCGAAAGAAAGCTGCACGACAGCAGCAAGGTGATCGGGGCGAACCCTGAATGCTTTCCGATCACAACCCGGGAGGAGCGGCGAGCAGCCCCGGGCCTAGCCCCTCGTAGCTGCGCCGGGTCCTTTAACAGCCCGTGGTCGTGGATGCCGGGTGCATTGGTAAAGACATGCTCGTCGACAATCGCCTTGTTGAGCGGGATGGTACGGGGCGCAGCGGCTGCAACGACGACCGCGGCTTTTTCCAGTTCGGATAGCAGTACGCCGGTATCACCGCAACAGAGCTGTCTGGGTGCGACGGCAACTTCCTTCAGCGGCGCATTGTCGGCTCCGCCAGATATCAACCCGCGATCATCAGACGCCGCCTCGGCCTTAGGTCGGGTGCGCGCAATCGTTTGCCCCGGCCTGTTTTCACCCCCCATGCGACAGGTGGCCGAAAGCTCGTAGAATACTCCCGCAATGGCGCCAAAGAGGGTATCAATAATGAACTCAGCCTTTCAAGCTTGGGACGGCTTGGACGGTGTCATCAAGGCGGCGCAGATGATCCCGCCGACGTCCGGCCATCCGGCTCTCCCCGCTCTCTTCGCCGAAGCAAAGATCAAAATCATTGCATTCCGTGCAGACCGGCGTGGTACACATCACCAGGCCGTCATCTTCGCATAGCATGCGATAGAAGAAGCGCTTCCAGCGCATGTTCTTCGTGTTGCGAGCCGCCAGCGGCCCGAAATGGCGCATGAGGACACGGGACAATTCATCCCGCTTCCGCAGGCCGAGATCTTCCCATAAGTGATTAGGCTCCATGGCGCGCCGCGCGATCATCGTCGCGAGCCAGCCGCCAACCTCGCCATGAGTGGAACGTTGCGCAAGCAGGAGGTCGCGTACCATGATTGTCTCGTCAAGAGCCGGTAAGGCGGACTGTTCGCGCCAGGTACAACTCCTGACCGGGGCGGATGGGAAGTATTGCACCAAGAGCGCATTGAGCTCCTGGTTGGTCAAGTCAGCACGTTCGGGAAGTTGGCCGCGATCCATAGCTGATGTGGCCAGAATGCAAGCGAGCACATGGCGATCGAAGTCATCATTGTCACTGATGTCGACTTCTGCCGGATGGCGCCCCGTCAGAAGCTTGTAGAGCTCACTCGCATCGCGCTGCTCGGCGACGTGAGCTACCGATACGCGAGATGAGATCGTGCCGGCCGTTTTTCCTTTGCCGATCATAACTTTCGCACAGCTTCTGAGTGGACGAGGTCGGCCTTCCCGGATCGAGAAGGCCGACAACATGAACTATGCCGAAATAGCGGCAAGCTCGGCAGCGGTCTTGCCGACCTGGCTCTCGTCGACGGGCTTGATGATGCCGTGCTCCATGAGCATATCTTCGAGCTCGTCCATGCTGATTGGCGTCGGGATAGCGCCTTGTCCGGCATTATTGTGGATCTTGGTCGCGAGATTGCGATAGTGATCCGCCTGCTTGGAGTCCGGCGCGTATTCCAGCACCGTCATTCGGCGCAGCTCCGCGTGCTGCACGACATTGTCGCGCGGCACGAAGTAGATCAGCCGGCTGCCGAGCTTCTTGGCAAGAGCATCGGCAAGCTCCAGCTCCTTGTCGGTCTGCCGCTCGTTGCAGATCAGGCCGCCGAGACGCACGCCGCCGGAATTCGCATACTTCAGAATGCCCTTGGAGATGTTGTTGGCGGCATACATCGCCATCATCTCGCCGGACATCACGATGTAGATTTCCTGTGCCTTATTCTCACGGATAGGCATCGCGAAGCCGCCGCAGACGACGTCGCCGAGCACATCGTAAGAGACGTAGTCGATGTCCTCATAAGCGCCATTCTCTTCCAGAAAGTTGATGGACGTGATCACGCCGCGTCCGGCGCAGCCGACCCCCGGCTCCGGACCACCGGACTCGACGCATCGAATGTCCCTGTAGCCGAGCTTGATGACGTCCTCGATTTCGAGGTCCTCGACGCTGCCGGCATTCGCCGCCAGGCTCAGAATGGTGTCTTGCGCTTTGGCGTGCAGGATGAGGCGAGTCGAGTCCGCTTTGGGATCGCAGCCGACGATCAGAATCCTTTGGCCCAGCTCAGCAAGGGCCGCCAGCGTATTTTGCGACGTCGTCGATTTGCCGATGCCGCCCTTGCCATAAAACGCGATTTGTCTCAGCGAAGACATGTTGCTCTCCATCAACCGATTGCCAATTTTTCGCGCCGAATGCGCGAGCCTGTTTCTCTCGTAGAAACCATGGGCACACGAGTTTCGGGAAGGAGGCCATCGCTCGCCATCAGCGTCGGCGTGCCCTCAGCCCTCGCTCGTTGTTGCTCCATCCAGTTAGCAACTGGCGTGCCATTTCCTTCGCACCTGCATTAAGCCTTTGATTACCCTCAACTAACAGCGTGGCCTCGGACGCCGGCGTGCTGTGGCGGACCGGACAGCCGCAAAGGCTCTGACAGAAACCCGACAAAGCCTCTGCGCTCCGATTCCACTACGAGCGCCGGCCAAGGAGCACAAACGGGAAATCTGGCGTCTTACGCCCGAGACGATTGAGGAGACGGACATATTGCAGATCGGGCTCGAGGACATCGCCACCATCAAAGGCGAATGTTCCACGACGGGTATGGCGGGCACTTGCCGCCAGATCGGGTGGCATATTGCTTGCTCAGTCGCGGAACGCTGTTCCGTGTGACCCGATGTTGTGAGGACAATATGCTTGGAATTGGAAGTAAGTTGCCGCCGTTCGACATCATAGGCGTGAAGCCCGGCTTTCACCTGCAGGAGGAGGACGGGCAAAGCGCTTTCGAGACGCTGACTGAGAGAAGTTTCCCCGGCAAATGGAAAGTCATCTTCTTTTACCCGAAGGATTTCACATTCGTCTGCCCAACCGAAATCGCCGAGTTTGCCCGCCTGACGAAGGATTTCGCCGATCGCGACGCAATCGTGCTTGGTGGGTCGACCGATAACGAGTTTTGCAAGCTCGCCTGGCGGCGTGACCATAAGGACCTGCACCGTCTATCCATCTGGCAGTTTGCCGACACCAAGGGCGCACTGGTCGATGGCCTTGGAGTGCGCTCGCGTGATGGCATCGCACATCGCTATACCTTCATCGTCGATCCTGAGAACACGATCCAGCATGTCTACGCGACTAGCCCCAATGTCGGCCGCAGCCCCACCGATACGTTACGTGTTCTGGATGCGATACAGACTGATGAGCTCTGCCCTTGCAACCGCGAAATCGGTGGCGACACGCTTAAAATTGCCTGAGGCAACATATCGATCGTGCAGTTGGACGAGCGTTCCGGCCGCGGGACGTCAGACGCAATCGTTCTTCGATGATTTCAGGTGAGACGATGCTGCCGCAAACACTGCTAGCGAGTGCGACCCGCAATTCAGTTCTCTTTACCGGTCATGAACTCTGACGCCGCCGCCGCGATATCGGCGCGGCAGTCGCGGCGGCGATATCCACGGTCTCGATCACGACGATGAACAGCGTTCACGGCCGCTTTGCCCTCACATCATCCCGAACACAAGCGGATGCCGTCGCGGCTGCCCATGAACATACAAACGCTTGTACGCTTCTGCGCCTGCCGGACGCACATCTCCCGCCGGAGTTCCTTCTACTTCGTCGTAGGCCGGGACCGCGGTTCTCTTTTGTCTGCGGCTTACCGGCAAGCAACTTCAAGGGCGCGATCCAGCGCCCACGAGGTCAGAAACAGGGTACCAATCTCTCCCTCTTGGGGCATTCTAGGTTTCAGTCGCCGCGCCTTGAGAAGGGTGGACGCAGCGGCATATGGCTTAGCGCGAACGACGTGTGCCTGCCGTCGGTCGACGCGCTCGCACACCGTATTTTCCGGGCCCGGCAAATCTATATTCAGCGCCTAAGCAGCACGTTGCGACGAGCGATTCGCTTGAGTCGCTGATTGAACACGACAATCGGTTGGGTTTAGGTCAAGTAACCGGATCGACGGAGAAGCCGGTCAGCTCGTTCGCCGCGCGACCTAACCGTCGGCGCCGAGCCTGAGACGACCAACTGGCCAGCAATCGCACGCCGCCTGACGGTCTCGATCATCACGCCGGTCGATTTCCGAAGCTGAATCCCATCTCAGCGCTGGTGACCCAAGCCAATCCCCAAGGTAGACGCTTTCTGCCTTAGGGAGCCTTCGGATCGCTTCATAAGCTTTGAAACCCTAGCTACAGGGGTGCGCGCCCTTGAGTGCGCCTTGAGCAGCTGACCTCATCCTTACTATATTCTTTGCGCTTGGTGCTTTTCGCCACGTGACGTTCTCCGATTTCGCTTTGCACATTTATCTGCAGCGCCTTGTTTTTGAAAAACGACGCAACTAGCTTCCCATTACCATATCAATGACCATCGGCAACTATTCAAGCGGGCTTTTTATCTTCCAGATAAGAACATGAACTACACGCGAATTTGTTCTCTGTCCTTCTGTATCTTTATCCGCGTGACAAACCCGATTCCCGACGCACGTCAGGCGCTTCAACATGGAAGCAAGCTATCGAGACAGGGATGCTCGATTCGGTCCTTCAAAAAACAACTCGAAAGCGCTTCTTGCTCAAGTACATCAACTTCACTCACCAAGAAGTTTCGTAGAGCAATATTCAGGCGCCAGTATTGATGGAGTAGCGCTGGATCGGCCAGGACAATCGTGGTGCTCCCGCGCATCATGAACCGGCCTTCACCGCGCGTGTACGGCGTTACCGCGCGAAGAATAAACGTCCTCTCATACTTTCTGGGCTTCTGCGGACCTAGGTCGAGTACTCACAAATGCGAATCCTGCGACGGCTGAGGTTTGCTTCGTCAGCTGATCGAGCACGGCTTGCTCTTCCTCATTTGACCGCCGCAGTATCCTTGATCGAAGAGGCCACGTAGAGATAGCCAGGCAATTCCATCCTCAGCGAACAAGATGCGAGACCATCGCCTGCCCCGTGCCATGGACCCGATGAACGAGCGAGCGATCTGATCGTGATATTTCGCCAGGCCTAGCACGACGGCATGGCAAACAACCCGCGGGCTTAGCGCCCTGTGAGCTGGCACCGGCACGCGACTGCTTGATTATGACATGGCAGAGCGCTTGGCCAGCACAATGCCGCTGGCGCGCCGCGGATCATTCGTGATCTGTGCACATTGATCTCCGCAGTCGAGTAAATGCAGGTCGAATTGGCCAAACCGGCGGAACGGGGTGTGCGTCATGTCGGAGGCGTCGCAACAAATCCAGGCAAGATGTGGAAATTTCTGCCGGAGCGTCAGGCAGGGCTCAGAGCCTATGTCAATAGCGGCGAGCGTCTGCTCGATCATCGTCAATTCGCCTTGGCGCACCATCCACAAATCCTCATCGCCAGAATAAACGTTCAGGATCGGTATTCAGAACCGTTGTCGCCAAGCCAAGCCGTTGATGGGTCGAATGCCACTCCCAGACGCCCTTACGGTGATCTTTGCGGAACAGCTGCCATGCCGCCCCAGTCCTGTCGTGGCGCAGCAGGGCGACCTCGACGAGGCCGCCCTCCGCATTGATATTGCCTGAGCAACACGGGCTCTCGACCAGATAGCCGCCAGGAACCGCAGTCACCTCTGGCGAGACATATCGGTAGCGCTCGCGCTTCGTGAGTGCGCGCACGATTCGCCATCGATCGAGCTCGTTGGGATGCGCAGGCAAGCCGGAATGATGTCTTCTGATGATTGCCGCGTTCATTCCTCAACCTCCTAGAATGCAGAGATTTCTTCCTCGATGCAGCCAACCACCAACTGCTTGCCGAAGTCGACCATATAGATGAATAGGTTCGCTTCCGTATGGCGACCGATCTGGACGATCTCACCAACGTGCCCGACGCTGACCAGACACTCTTCCGGCGACGCGTCCGGAAAGGAACCGTCGTTGAGCAGATCTATCGCCGCCTTGACACGTTGGCCTGAGTGGTATCTTGGCAGTCTTGGTTCGATCATCGGGATGCCGCTCCTGGCAAGGAAGGCCCCTCGCCTTCGTGGCTTCGCCTGACTAGATCGAGCTCCTTGCCTTTCATGCCGACGCGATAGCCGGAGCCGAGGAATTCGACCCCATAGATATAAAATTGTTGTAGGAACGTGCCGATCGAGACGACATAGCCAAGCTCACCTTTCTTGACCAGAACCTCACCGATCTCCTTGCCCACATAGGTGCCGTCGTTGCGGATGGTGCGGTTGGCCCGCACCTTGTCGCCATAATCAAACAAGGGGGTGTCCGTCAGCTCGACGATCTCACTATCGCGGGCGATGTTGCTCATGCTGTCGTCCCCGTTCCACAGTTCGATACAACGTCTCGCCAACGCCCTGCCTCACGGACCCCCTTATCATTATCCCCGATCAACCGCGTCGATCCCCGCACGGCGGCGCGACTTGCGATCACGGATTGCATGAGCCTATCGAGACCCCCGGTGCAGCAACATCAACGCCCGCAACTTCAAGTCCAGATGCTCGAGATAACTATCCGTGAGCCCATGGTTGATGTTGAACAAGCCCTCGATGCGGCACGCGCGTCCGTCATCGACGGAGGCATGGTTGAGCGGCCGCGAGCCGCGTGTTTCAGCCCGATGCGCACAGCCGGCGGAGTCGGCCTGATTACCCCGGCAACTGAGGGCATCGTGGACGTCACCATTCACGGTCCCGTCCATAGGCTCAAGCATCCCATAAAAACACCTCGGCGCTGACCTTGTGCGTGGAAGCGAGCCCCACCAGTCCTTTGACAGCTGCGTCGGTTCTCGAGTTGCCCGAGACGCAAGCAGGCGCAAGAGCGTTGAACGAGAACAGGACGGCGCACGCCAGGGCCATAGCGGCCAAACTCGGGCTTGCCGGCGCCGCGAGCGCCATTCGGCAGGAAACCGCTTCTCCGCATCACGTGATCGGGTGCGAACGCGTTGGCTTGGCGCAGGTCGATTTTCGGCATGTTGATAGGATCACCCTGCCCGCCCTGAGATGATGCTAGGCCAGCTCGACACCGCACGACCAACGCAGGAGTCGGTGAGGACGCCCTCGTTTCTCTCGGATGGCGGACTGAAGAACGACTTGAGCATGAATGTCGCCGATTCAAGGATGGCTGCAGGGGACTGGATCGATGTCGCGGAAGACGCGTCCAGCGAATTCGATCCGCGACGCTCAGGAGAGCGGGCTTCGGGCGGACAGAAATCGTTTGACGCAGTCCCGCCGATGCCCGCGTCGCCAGAATATGGCTTGGTAGCTGGCGAATAGCTTGGCGACCAGGGCGAGCCTTCCATCCGGTTTGAGAAGGCAACGGCCGCGGCCGCCGGCCGTTAATGCGGAGCATCAACCGCCCGAGTTTCTGAACCGCTAGTGTCGTCATGACATCCATCGTGGCCCTTAAGCAGGCTCCTGGTGACGCGGCAGCGCCGCGTCGAGCACGCATGTATTGTCAACGGGGCAAACCGCCACGCATTGTGGCTCGTCAAAGTAGCCGGCGCACTCGGTGCATTTCTCAGGATCAATCAGGAAAACGCCGGCTCGCTCGGAAATAGCGAGGTTCGGGCATTGCGTTTCGCACGCCGAACAGCCCGTGCATTGCGACGCGATGATCTTGAACGGCATTATTTGAACCCATCCTCAGGCGGCGGAAGTCAGCGCGTTGGAGCAGGCCGCCGCATTGACCCTTTCAACGTGATTGATCTTCCCCTCATTGACTTTATCGAGATAGAGTTTGAACCAGCCGGTGACCGAGCCATCGATGAACTCGTAGGCGTACCGATCGACCGGCTCTATGCCGGCCTTGATCAATTCGGCCTTCGGGCAGCCGCCGATCTTTGACACGAATATGGCGTGGCAATCCTTGATGGCGCCGATGGCGATTTCGAGCTTGCTGTCCTCGCCATGACCATCTTGGCAATAGGAATGGATTGCTCGATGACCAACGTATTTCGCGCCTGAAGTCGAGAGCTCGTAGACCTGGAACTCCTTGGCATGACCGAAGTGCTGGTTGATCAATCCCGAGCCCTTGGTTGCAACCGCCACCAGCACCTTGATTTTGCTGGACGCGCTGGCGAGCCGCGCAAGCGCCTCCTGCTTGGCCACAAGGTTCGCGGTGCGCGCCTTCTCAACCTTAGCCTGATACTCCTTCCGGGCCTGCTCGTCGTATTTGATGTCCATCGCCATGATTTTTTCCATGGTGAACTCCGCGCCACGGTCCTCCCCGAGCAGTCCGACGGCGTCAGCCCGGCACTGGCGACAGTGACGCATCATGTTCATCTCGCTTTCGCAGCTATCCTGCAATGCTGTCACTTCCTGTGCAGTCGGGCCGCGTTGCCCCCTGAGGCCGAAGACGGTCCCATGCTCCGGCGACGATATCAGCGGCATCACGTTATGCAGGAAGGCGCCGCGCGACTTCACGGCCTTGTTAACCTCGACCAGATGCTGATCGTTAATCCCGGGGATCATCACCGAGTTGACCTTGCACAGGACGCCGCGCGCGGTGAGCATCTCCAGCCCTTGGAGCTGTCGATTGCTGAGTATTCTTGCGGCTTCAATGCCGGTGCAGCGCTTGTGGCCGTAAAAGATCCACGGATGGATCTTTGCACCAATTTCGGGATCGATCATGTTGATCGTGATCGTCACGTGGTCGACCTTGAGTCTCGCGATTGTGTCGACATGATCGGGTAGCGCAAGGCCGTTCGTCGAGAGGCACAGCTTGAGATCTGGCGCGAGCCTATTGACGAGCTCGAATGTCCTGAATGTCTTTTCCGGGTTCGCGAGCGGATCGCCAGGACCGGCAACGCCGACCACGCTCATCTGAGGGATCGCGGAAGCGACCGCCAGCACCTTCTTGGCGGCCTGCATCGGCGTCAACTTTTCACTGACAATGCCAGGACGCGATTCGTTGGCGCAATCGTACTTACGATTGCAGTAATTGCATTGGATATTGCAGGCGGGTGCGACGGCGACATGCATGCGGGCATAATGGTGGTGCGCCTCCTGGCTGTAACACGGATGGTTCTTCACCTTTTCCCAGATCTCAATTGGCAGATTGGCGATGCCAGCCTGAGATCCGCAGCTTGCCTTACCGCTGCCACCGATCGTACCGCAGCCCTTGTGCGTCGCCATGACTTGCAAGGTCTCGCTGATGTCGCCGCCGCAGGATACCTGGTGTTGCGCTGAAGTACTCATTGTTCCAATTCTCTTCGCAAGCCGAACCCTTTCGGCAAGCATCCCCAGAGTCTTTCTGGAAAGCCAAGAGCAACTGGCGTGCCATTCCTGCGGAATGAATTTAACAGTTCGCTTTCAAGCACTTAGCTAAGCCCTGGTCGATTGTTAGCTTTACCAATTCATGTTGGAAAGCTGACAGGGATTGCGATCACAACAGCGCTGACACCATTGTTTTGAGGCCCGGCAGGCTGCTCAGCTATGGCTTCGGCAAGCGGCAAGCGGGTGGCGTCGTTTGAAAGTTGATCTTCCGTCAGAATGTGACGCCTAGGCAAAGCACAATCCGCAAAAGACGTTCCGGGCGCTTTGAAGGACAGGTTGATAAGGCGAGCCTAGAAGCAGAGAAAGCGGTCCTGTGACTGACCTATGCCATGGAAGATCACGCGGACCCCGGCGTGATGTTCCGGAAGGGCATTGTCAACCAGGTGAAGAGAAACGCCCGCTCGCCAGGGTCAGGGATCATCACGAAGGTTGATACTTCTGAGCCTGCGATCTGGGCCGGCGCGCGACTCAACCATTCAAAGCTGAACCTTATCGAGTCCAGCCATTGGCCCGACGCTGTTAAGACGCGCGGAATGCAACGAGCGGCCTGGCGGTCGCCGAAAAGGGGGAGGTCGCGAAGGCCTCCCCATCAAGACCATTGCGCTGGTCGGATGCCTCGATGCTGCGCCCCGGCCAAGATACTGCCTTTGGCCCGCGCGGCAGCACGATCTTGGTTCCGAACAAGGCTGCATGGGCTGTCGCGTTTACCGGTACGCGCGCACCGCGCCCGCCAAGACTTCCCTGGACATCCCAGTTTGACGACGTCCGTAGACACGGAGCGTTCATTTTTCGGTTGCTTCGCCTCCGCGCTTCTTGGCGTTTATGGTGATTGGTAGGGTGGTGTCGCTCGCCATCTCCGGTAGGTCGAGCACCCAGCCGTTTGCGATTTTGACCCAACCACCCCACAGCGTCTCGTGCTCCCAATCGACGATCGGTTCCTCAAGATCTTTCTTGGGTACATAAATCGAAAGGCCTGTCTCGGGCGAACGACGAATCATGACCTTCATAGGGGCTCTGCAGGTTGCGAACTCTCGCCCGCACGCTCCTGACACGCACGCCACAAGGCTCTCTGTTTGGAAATAATGTGCGCCAGGACTTTCAGCACACGACCGATCTCATCCGGCGCCGTGTCTCGCGAGAGCGAGAAGCGCACCGCACCGCGCAAAAAGGTCGGTGGTACTCTCATCGCGCGCAGGACATGAGACGGCTCCATCGAGCCGCACGCGCAGGCTGAACCGAGTGAGGTGGCAATTCCGTCACGATTCAGGTGGTGGACGATGGCCTCCGCTTCGAGACGCTCGAAGGCCATGTTAGAGGTATTTGGCAGGCGGTTTTTGATATCACCGAGCACGATGCAACCGCCGAGCGCGAGAATGCCGCGCTCCAGCCGGTCGCGAAGCGCGCAAATCTGGATCTGATCTTGTATGAGGTGTGCCGCCGCGAGTTCCGCCGCCTTGCCGAGCCCAACAATGCCTGGGACGTTTTCGGTGCCAGCGCGGCGACGCCGCTCTTGCGCGCCGCCGAAGATCAGCGGCCGGAACTTAATGTCATTGCGCACGTACAGCGCGCCGATGCCCTTCGGACCATGCAGCTTGTGGCCGGAGAGCGACAGCATATCGATATCCGTCGTCTTCAGGTCAATTGGAATGCGCCCGACGGCCTGGACTGCATCGGTGTGAAAGAGCGCGCCGACTGAGCGCGCCATCTTGGCGAGGGACTTCACCGGAAAGATCGTACCGGTCTCATTATTGGCCCACATGATCGAGGCGATTGACGTACGCTCCGACAAGGCGTTGCCATAACTCTCGATGTCCAATCGACCGCTTGCATCGACCGGAATGACGTGGATCTTGATTCCTCGTCGGCCCAGCTCCTGGGCAACAGACAGCACGGCCGAATGCTCAACGGCCGTTGTGACGATCTCGTCGCGTCCTTCCTGCACGGCGAGCGCGGACAGGATCGCAGTGTTGTCAGATTCCGTCGCGCCGGAGGTGAAAACGATCTCGTGATCGAATGCCGCGCCAATGAGAGCCTGCACATTTCGGCGCGCCTGCGTCAATGCGGGCGCAACCTCAATGCCGAATGCATGCCCGGAGGACGCATTGCCGAATTGCCCAGAGAAGAACGGCAGCATCGCGGCAACCACCAAGGGATGTGCAGGGGTCGTGGCGTTATTGTCGAGGTAAATCGGCCGCACGGAGAGTTCGCTCTGCACTTAATGCCTCACTTTCGCAGCTCCGGGGAGCGGGATCAGGCGGACAAACTCGCCGAGCCGCTCGATCAGGCGCGCCTGAATGGTCGCGAGCGTCGTGCCCGCAAGCTTGCATACCATGCAAGCGCCAGCGAGCCTGACCATGATCTTATTGCCGTCTATTGCGACGAGCTCACAATCTCCCCCATCGCGCCTGAGGCTTGGCCGACTCTCATCGAGCACGGCGCGGACGATCCGCTCGCGATCGGCAGGCTCGATAGTCGAACACTGCTTCATCCGTTCAGCCTTCAGGCCCATGTTCGATGCTCCTTCCATTGGTCCCAAGGCGACTCAGCTGAATGATTTGCCGCAGGAACAGCTCGATTTGGCATTTGGGTTATCGAAGCGGAACCCTGATCCTTCGAGGGACACCACGAAATCGATTGTGGTGCCGTTGAGATGCTCCCGGCTTGCGTTGTCGACGAACACTTTTATCCCGCCTTGCTCGAACACTGTCTCATCGGAGCTCGGCTCATGAGCAAGACCCATTTTATATGTGAATCCCTGGCAGCCGCCGCCTTCGATCATGATCCGCAAACCGTTTGTCGGCTGCGCAGTCGAGGAGATTGCGGCCTTCAGTGCCTTGATGGCGCTATCCGTCAGGTGGATCATCTCTGGCTCGCTCTCGCTTCTGTCGCAAGGCACAAATCGCAAATCCCATGCCAGTCGAAATGCAGCTGGGATCAGCTTGTTCTGCGGGACCCAGCATTCGATTTGCGACTTGTCGGATTCGCGACAGGCGGGTTTCCATCATCGCGACGTGATCCAGCCGAGACCTCGTGATACTGCCAGCACGTAACCATGCACATCGCGCCAAAACGCCGCTTACGCTCTACGTCGCGGCAGACACAGGGGGACGGCAAACAACTTGCATGAAGGTCGCGGACACGTCGCATTGGGCGACGCGTGCACACCACACTTGATGAGGAGCCTTCCATGACCTCGATCGACAACACCGCTCTTGGCCCGCTGGACAAGGAGGGGCGGTTGCTGAATGCGGTGCTTAAGAGCGAAACAACGAAGTCGAGGCGATTTGGATTTCGAGGCGACATCGCGCTGAAGTTCCAAGCCCAGCTTGCCGACGAAAAGCGACCGCCGGACTATTCCATCGAACAAGTTCTTGCAATCGCGCAGGAAGGTGAACCGACCATCCCAGTGCTTGCCGGATATCTGCATTCCTTCGCGTATCTACCCGAGGCCGCGAAGGTGCTGGATGGCAGGCTGAGCCCCAACGGCAGCTATTTCATGTTCTGCAACAACATTGATCTGCTCGCGAAGTACCGCACCAAGATAGGTGACATCACCTTCCGCATTCTGCCTTGCGACGAATCCACTGTGTGGAAAGAAATGATGGACCTCGCCGGCGTCGATAAGAATGACATCAAGAAGCTCGGTACAGCCGGTAGGCTCGATTACTTGCTCGACGCGGCCAAGGACATCGGCGGATCATACAGGGAGATCTCATACGAGGACGGGCTGACTAAAATGGAACCAGTAAAGAACAGAAGCGAAAACCGCCCCGTCTGAGAAAGCGCCTCAAGACCCTCTCTCGCCAGCTCGACGAGTCTGCCGCAAAGAGAGTCACTGCAGCCGCATCGCGTGGGACTGGCTTTGACAAACCCTCGTGATGCGCTTCTCGGTCTACGTTTGGGGGATCACGCGGCCACTCTGCTAGAGCGTTAGCCCACCTGACTGAATCGTTGGGGATTCACAAATCAGCGTTTTGGTGATTCAAGCTACCCGCCGGGACGGGACGCCGGCGGGCATGGCGAAGCCGCTGTCGATGGACCTTCGTGAACGAGTGCTTGGCACCCTTGCGGGCGGCGTCTCCGGCCGGCATGCTGCCGAGCGGTTTGGAGTAAGCGCGGCGAGCGTCAGCCGGTGGCGGATACGCCAGCGGGAGCAAGGGGATGCCCAGCCAAGGGCTCAGGGCGGCGATCGCAAGTCCCATCGGATCGATGCCCATCAGACGAGGATTATGGCCTTGCTCAAGGCAACCCCTGACATCACCATCGAGGAATTGCGTGACAGCCTGAGCAAGGAAGGTCTTTCCTTTGGCTATGGGACGATCCGGCGCTTCTTCGAGCGCCACAACATCACGCGCAAAAAACGACCGCCCATGCCACAGAGCAGGATCGCCCGGATGTCTTGACGCGGCGGGAAGCCTGGCGTGCGAGCCAAGGCAAGCTCGATCGGGAGCGGCTCGTCTTCATTGATGAGACCTGGGCGTCGACCAACATGGCGCGAACACATCGCCGCTGCCAGCGCGGCAAACGTCTGCGAGCTGCCGTTCCGCACGGCCACTGGAAAACAACAACCTGCGGGGCCGCTTTAACGACGCGCGGTATCATCGCGCCCTGGATGCTCGATAGCCTATCAACCGTGATGCCTTCGAGACTTACGTGTGGAAAAGGTGCACATCCCGGAACTTCCGCAAGACCGATTGTCATCATGGACAACCTCTCCAGCCATAAAGGGCTGCGCATACGCCAGATGATCGAAGCCCCCGGCGCAACGCTCCTCTAACTTCCGCCCTACAGCCCCGACCTCAACCCGATCGAGAACGCATTCGCCAAGCTCAAAGCAAATTTGCGAAAGGCCGCCGAACGTACGGTCAATGGTCTCTGGGAAGCTATTGGTCGCATCGTCGACACCTACACGCCCGCAGATTCCACAAAGTACTTCGTGGCCGCAGGGTACTTGCAACCTGATCGGCTAACGCTCTAGCGGTCATTTCAGAGGGCTGATCCACGGTGGTGGATCGTCTTTGGCGTTGCGCTCCAGGCCTTTGCCGGCCTGAGCGGCGCTCAGATGTCGCGCGAGGAGCGATCACTATGCTGATGTTCAAGGAACGCCCGCCCGGCGATCGGGACGCTCCGCGGCTGGCCGATCTCCGTGCCGCAGAAAGCCGGCGCCATCCGCGAATTCGGGAACATTCCTCCATGGGGCAATACGCAGTTCCATCCTGATTGCCGCGCCGCAGTGATTACACGATTGACGCGAGCCCCTGATACCAGACGCAATTTCTCCGCAGGGGATGGCGGCCGACGCGGCCTCGCACCATTGAGCCACGTCCCGGGATGTCGCCAAATTTCATTGCGAATGATACCGGCCGCAAACCGCTTCGCAAGCGGTGCATACCTGATGCCGTTACGAACAGGCTCTTTTGTGCGTCTTCTACTGTAGCGATGCCATGCAGTGCGGCGACAGCATCAAGGCGAATACTGCTGTGTGGCGTATTCCTCCAATGCAGCCGCAAGCGAGCCGACGGCGCGGCTCGCGGATGCACATTCGCATGACAATGTTTTGGTGGGACGAAGAGCGCGATGCGTGCCCGTGACGCTGACGCAAAGCATGTCAGGTCACATACAGGGGACTCTATTGGGCGTATGATGTTTTCAACGATTTTTCATGTGCTTAGTGCGCGCGGAGAGCCTGGCACGATGATTGCTAATTCAATGCAGCGACAAGGTCGCGCAACAACTAACTTTGGAGACAATCATGGTGCTGTGCATGGCGTCCCCGGCTCCTTCGCTCAAAGTCGAGAACTGGCTGCGTGGCGAGCCCCTCACGAACTTCCGGCCAGGGAAAGTGTACATCGTCGAATTCTGGGCAAGTTGGTGCGGCCCATGTGTGGGGGCGATGCCCCATCTCATAGAGCTGCAAGCAAAATACAAAGACGAAGGGCTTGAGATCGTCGGAGTCGCAGCTACGGAACAAGCACCAACGGCGGATGAGGCTCGCACCAAGCTGGACGCATGGTTGACTGAAAAGTTCTCAAATCTGAACTATCGAATTGGGTTCGACAGTACAGGCGAAATGAACAAGCTTTGGATGGATGCCAGCTCTTCTCTTGGGGTTCCGACATCGTTCGTCGTCGACCGTGACGGCCACATTGCCTTCATCGGTCATCCGATCCAACTCGACGAGGTCTTGCCGAAAATTATCAATGGCACTTGGCGCGGCAGCTATCAAGCTAAAGCCGCTGATGCGAAACGAATTGCAACAAACGAACGCATAGCTCGCGAACTCTCAATCCTTCAGACAGTTCGACCGGCGATGGAAGCAAAGGATTGGCAGACGGCGCTCTCAGCGGTCGAAGAGGGCATTGCCGCGATGCCGGACAATCGCCACTTGCGGCAGATTCATGCGGATCTGTTGCTTCACAAAATGCACGACACGGCGACCGGGTTCCAGGTCTTACGCCAACTGGTTCGAGATGCGATTGAGAAACAGTCAGAGGCTGTGCGTGAGCTGATTGCCGTGATGACGCAAATCTTTGATCCGGAGAACGATAGGGCCCACCTTCCGCGTGCGGAACGCTTTGCGCTCGGCGGTGATGTGTCGGAACATATCCTCAATTCTGTGCACGCCAGCGACGGCCTCACCGTTTCTTCTTATAGGATGGTCGCTCAGTACTATTACGAGAGTGGTGACGAGCAACGCGCGATCGAGCTGATCGAGCGGGCAATGACATTGCTAGACGATCCGAAAGCAATGCCGAACGAAATGAGGAAAGGTGCGAAACAGTATCATATGCCGCGGTTGTTGCAAAGCTTGGCCAACTACAGGGGTGAGAAGGTTTGCAGCGGGTCTTGTTCGATTTCGCAGGAAGCGTCTCCTGGACCCAAAGTACAGCCGCAGGAGGAGACATGAAGAGAGATGTTAATCGAAGATGCACGATCGGGGGTAAGTAAGCGCCTTCGAAGCGCTCGCGACCAGCAGAACGTCTAGGATCATTTAGGCGATTGCGAACGCAAGTCACAAGGAACGCCTAGCCCACAACAAGCGATGCGACGCTCTGCGGCCCGTCTTTGCTGGGTGTCGCGTTACTGCTTGCATTCAAGGGATGCCGCTGGCGCGTTTTACATGCTCGATCTTGTAGCTCGAGACTTCAATCGGTTATTCACATCGCGCATTACTCACGCAGTTATGTTCGCCTTGCAGTACGAACGGTCCCCTTCTTAAATGCAAGCGGGCGTGCGTTCGATCTGACGGTATTCTTACGGTTGCGCAACTGCATATGCTGACCCAGTGCACTATTGGGCTACGATAGACCGAAACAGAACTTCTTGTTCCTGAAATGGAGGTGGGGTTCAGATAGTACTGAAGGCGACTTGCGAATGTCCGATCTCGAATGCTTCAAGCCATTGATCCGTGGCTCTTCAGCATCAATTTTTGCGACAACGATACCGCATAAGTCGCCGTCATGTTCACGATCACCAAACGCACCACTAAAACCACCACGGCCTTCGGGGCCCGGGGAGGCGTGCGCGTATAGTCGTCGACTAGAACGCAATCCACTCTACCGAAGCCCCGCCCTCGTTGGTCCGGGGCTTTTTTGTTGTCTGAATTCTCAAATCAATGGAGGACAAAGTGAGTAACGATCCCGTCGTCGCGATTGTCGGCGTCACCGGTGCGGTGGGCGCCGAATTCATCGCCACCATGGACAAGCGCGGCTTTCGCGTCGGCAAGCTCAAGGCGCTGGCCAGCGCCCGCTCGGCCGGCAAGACGGTGTCGTTCCGCGGGCAAGACGTCGTCATCGAGGAGCTGACCGAACGCGCCTTCGAAGGCGTCGACATCGCCCTGTTCTCCGCCGGCGGCAGCATCTCCAAGAAGTACGCGCCGATCGCCGTCAAGGCGGGGGCCGTCGTCGTCGACAACTCCTCCGCCTTCCGGATGGACCCGAACGTGCCGCTGGTAATCCCCGAGATCAATGCGAACCGCATCCGCGACCACAAGGGCATCATCGCCAACCCGAACTGCGCCGCCATCACGGCGCTGGTGCCGCTATGGCCGATCCACCAGACCAACCGCATCAGGCGCGTGATCATCTCGACCTACCAGGCCGCCTCCGGCGCCGGCGCCGCCGCCATGGACGAGCTGGTCGAGTCCACCCGCGCCAACCTCAACGGCCAGGTTTATACGCCGAAAGTGATGCCGCATCCCTACGCCTTCAACCTCTTCAACCACAACACGGCGATCGACCCCGACACCGGCTACAACGACGAAGAGACCAAGGTCATCAACGAAACCCGCAAGATCTTCGAGGACGACAAGATCGCGATCGGCGTCACCTGCGTGCGCGTGCCGGTGCTGCGGGCTCATTGCGAAGCCATCACCTTCGAATGCGAGAAGCCGATCAGCGAGGATCAGGTCCGTGCCATCATGGCGCGAGCGCCCGGCGTCAAGGTCGTCGACGACCGTGCCAAGAACTACTTCCCGATGCCGATCGACGCCACGGGCCAGGACGACGTCCTGGTCGGCCGCATCCGCAAGGACCTCAGCGACCCCTCCGGGCATTCGATCTCGATGTTCGTGGCGGCGGACCAGCTGCTCAAGGGCGCTGCGCTCAACGCGGTGCAGATTGCAGAGCTGTTGCCGGACCCGTAATCAGGCGCACGCCGAGCCGACAGGTCTACGCTTAGATGGACGCAAACGCCTCGGGCAGCGTCGTGAACCTCAATCCTTAGCGGGCCGCGAACGATACGACGCGCACAGCGGCAACAGTCATCCGTGAGGCAAGGTGAGGCCATAGAGTTGGTGAAGAGAAACGGAACTCCAGCATGCGTTGGTTTAAGCGCGCAGGATCTCGAATCGGTCGTGCGGGAGTTGAGGACGTCGGTCAGTTTGCCCCCTGGTCGATATCGCACGTCATTGAGAAATTGCGTTAGCTCGCTGACGCCTCCCCGTTCTGCCAGCCAATCTTGCTCTTCAGAAATTCAAAGCCAAGCACATCGAAGCCGGCGCGCTCCTTGTTGTCCTCGCCATACCCGTGTCCGCCGCCGCCGGCTCGTAGAAATAAGCTTCATAGCCCATGACCTGGAGCTTTGCCGCCATCTTGCGCGCGTGCCCGGGACGGACGCGATCGTCGCGCCGCGTGGTCGCGATCAGGATTGGCGGATAGGGCTGGCCGCGCTTTGCGTTGTGATAGGCGGAATAAGTCTTCAGCCACTCCCACTGCGCAGGCTTATCGGGGTCGCCATATTCCGCGATCCAGCTCGCGCCAGCGAGCAGCTTGCTGTAGCGGCGCATGTCGATCAGTGGGATGGTGCAGAACAGCGCGCCGACGCGTTCCGGGTATCGTCTCAGCATGTTGGTGATGAGGATGCCGCCGTTCGATCCGCCTTGCGCCCCGATGCGCTTCGGCTTGGTTACGCCGCGGCGAACAAGATCGGCGGCCACGGCGGCAAAATCATCGTGTGACAGTTTTTTGCCGGCGAGCCGGCCAGCATCGTGCCAGCGCGTGCCGAATTCGCCGCCGCCGCGCAAATTGGCCTGCACCGTTGTGCCGCCGCGCTCCAGCCACAGCTTGCCGAGCGACGAATTGTAGCAAGGGCTTCACCGAGAGCCCGAAGCCGCCATAGGCGGTCATGTAGACCGGCGCATCACCTGTCTCCCCAGTGGGACCGGTCTGCACATAAGGAGTGCGCGCGCGATCGATCGAGATCGCTCCGTGCTGAGTGACCAGGAGCCCCTCGGACGTGAATGTCTTCGGCGCCGGCCTCAGCACCGTCGGGCTCGCGATGCCTCGCTCGAGCAGCATCAGGGACGGGGGCGTCAGCGGATCCTGGGCATTGGCGAGCGGGTCGCCATTGCTCTCGGACTCATGGGAATCGAAGCGCCTGACCTCGATGACGCCGATCCCGGGAAGTTCGCTCAGCGTCTCGCGACTCCAGGCCGCCGCTGACGGCGTGCAGATCTCGAACATTGGCCGCAACTCGTCGAGAAGGGAGAGAAGGAGCTTGCCGTCGGGCCCAGAAGAAACCCTGCCAAGCGCGGCGCGGGTCTGGTGCGAGCACCACCGCAAATTGCGGTCGCCGGCGAGGAAGGCCGATAGCTAGATGCCAAGCACGGTGTCCGGCGCGTGCGTCACGCCGCCGATCGTCCAGACCGAGCGCAGCTTGATCACGAACCAGTCGCGGCGAATCTGCAGCCAGATGTCGGAGGGAAGATCGAGCTTGACGGTTGCCCCATCTTCGGTGCCGAGCCAGACGTCGAAGTTGAAGAAGTCCAGCCGGTCGATGAACCAGACCCGTGGGGTCTCAGCGGTGAAGTCGACGTGGCAATAGGCGCTCATGCGATGGGGCGTCGTTTCGAACACCACGCGTGCGCATTCGATCGGCTCGCCGCGTCGCCACGGCCGCACCGTCCGCGCATAGCCCGAACTTGTCACCATGCCCTCGCCAAAGGCGCTGGACAACAGCACGGTATCGGCTTGACCCAGGCTGCGCCGCCCTTGGCTTCCGCCACTACCAACCCGTTGGGCATAAAGCTTTTGGTGTTGCGGTCGAACTCGCGCAAGCTCACGGTGTCGCTGCCGCCGCGCGCCAGGCCCAGGATCACCTGCGCCGCGCCCGGCCGCGAGCTCGACCAGTTCAGGAGCCAGTCTGCGTCCTCCCGGCGGGCGAGCTCGTCGATGTCGAGCAGGGTTTCCCGGGCAGGCTCGCCTTTGCGAAGTCCATCGTGGTCCGCCGCCACAGCCCGCGCGGATTGCCGGCATCCTTCCAGAGATTGGAGAGCAGGCCGCCGCACCGGCTGACATAGGGGATGTTGTCCGGCCGGTCGTAGATCGCCGCGAGCGTGTCACGATCGGGTTCGAAAGCAGGTCCACCGAATTTGTCCAGCGTCAGCCGGTTCTGCCGTTCGACGAATCCGAGCGCACGCTCGCCTTCGATCTGTTCCAACCATAGATAGGGATCATCATCTGGAATCGAGGCCGTTGGCCTTTCAATCCGCGACTTCAACGATACACCGTTCTTGACCACGATTCACTCCAAGTTTGGCGCTGACGCGCACTTTCGATAGGGTTCAAGGCTTCGCATTACGAACGTTGCATCACGACTTCTACGTCTACAACCCGACGCCGCGCGAGCTTCGAGGCTCTCGACTGAATGTTGCGCCGCAGTCGCGGCGATTGGTGTTAAGACTTGCGCAACTGAAATGCAGCGGGCGAGCTGCCAGAGGTTCGAAAGGTGCTAACCAAACGCCCGCCTTCAATAGGGGTTCGAGCTCTCGCCACGGAAGGCCTTTCCATCGCGCGGCTTGCCGGGCAACAAAAGCTTCATCAGATCCAATTCGCCGTCGCTCACAAACGCCTAATCTCTCACTCCAGCAGTCTCTGCGGGAAGTGACATGCTCTTCGCGAGCAAACCGACTCCGGCGACGCTAGGGCCCAGATGGAGAATGATGTGGGCTTCTCGCAGCGCCGGACCACCTCGCCCTTAAACGGAACTTTTGGTCTGGGGCCGCCGCTTGTTCTGAGCGGCCCGAGACATAGGTGACACTTTATACTGAGCACAGGAGTTTCACTGTCCGCTTTCGCGGCTCCGCCGCCCGAACTCATTGAAAAGTTAATTGGGGGCCCCCGGCTTCGAGGCCGGTGGGGCGGTCGTCGACTCGGCTGCTGCCGGTGGAGAGCGGCCGATGATGACAGTGAGCAAGCCCTGGCTCCAGAGGCGCCTTGCGGCCGCTTTGGCGTCGTCCAGGGTGACCGCATCGACGACAGCGTTGCGCTTCTCGATGTAGTCGATCGGCAGCTTGTCCTGCTGATATTGCAGCAAAGCCTGCGCAAGCTTCGAGGAGGTGTCGAGCGCCAGCATCTGCGAGCCCTTGAGGTAGGATTTGGCCTCGTCGAGCTCCTTCTGCGTCGGGCCCTCCTCGGCGATGCGGCGCACCTCCTTGTCGATGGCATCGATGGTGTCGCCGGCACGGTCGGCGCGGGTGCCGGTGTTGCCGATGAAGATCGCCGAATGCTCCATCCAGAGCAGCGATTCGAACACCGAATAAGCCAGCCCGCGCTTCTCGCGGACCTCACGATGCAGCCGCGAGGACAACCCGCCGCCGCCGAGGATGTGGTTGACGACATAGGCCGCCATGAAGTTCGGATCGCTGCGCTTCACCCCGGGACCGCCGAAGGTGATCACGGTCTGGGGCACGTCGAGCGTCACGAAGGCGCGTTGCGGTGGCTTGGCGGCCTCGACGTTGGGGACCGGCACGAGATTGGCCTTGGCGGGCAGGCTGCCAAACGTGTGGTCGAGCAGCTTGCCGAGGGTTGTCGGATCGACATCACCAACCACCGCGATCTTGAGCGTGTCCTTGGCGAGCACGCGGCCGACATAATCCTTCATGTCGGCAACCGTGATGGTCGGAACGCTGTCGAGGTTGCCGTTGGACTGCCGACCGTAGGGATGATCGCCGAAAGCAACCTCCAGGAATTTGCGGCTCGCCAGCGAGGTCGGGTTGGTGGTCTCGCAGCGCAGGCCTGAGATCACCCGCGAGCGAATGCGTTCGACATCGGCGGTTTCGAAATGCGGCGAGGTCAGCGCGCTCCGCAGCAGGTCGAAGGCCTCGTCCTTGTTGTCGCGCAGCATGCGCAGGCTGCCGCGGAACGTGTCGCGGGTGGCGCTGAAAGAGAGCTCGATGGCACGGCGATCGAGCCGCTCATGGAAGGTCTTGGAATCGAGATCGCCGGAGCCTTCGTCGAGGAGATCGCCGACCAGATTGGCGACGCCCGATTTGTCCTTGGGATCCTGGGCCGAACCGCCGGCAAAGGAATATTCCATGGCGATCAGCGGCACGGTCGCATCCTGCACGAACCAGGCCTCGATGCCGCCCGGCGAGGTCAAATGCTGGATCTTCGCCGCCGCCTGTGACGGCGAGACGGTAGCGAGCGCGAGTGCCGCGCCGGTGGCAAAGGAGAATGCAACGCGTCGAAGGAAGGGATAGGTCACGAACGCTTCTCCTCGCGCTTGGTGGTCGCGGTGTCTTTGATCAGATAGCCCGTCACCGAGCGCTTCTTCTCGAGCCATTTCTGCGCGACGGTGCGGACCTGCTCGGCGGTGACGGCGCGGATGCGATCTGGCCAGCTCCGGATGTCCTCGATCGACAGGCCCGTGGTCAGTGCGCCGCCATACCAGCGCGCCAGCACCGCCTGGTTGTCCTGGGCGTAGATCGCCTCGGCGATGAGCTGGGTCTTGACCCGCTCGAGATCCTCGGCGCGGATCGGATTCTGCGCGATGTCGGCAATGACGCCGTCGACCACCTGCTCGACCTCGGCGAAGCTGACCCCGGATTTGGGCGAAGCCGAGATCGCGAACTGGGTCGGGTCGAGCGAGATGCTCGAATAGCTGGCGCTGGCGGAGACCGCGAGCGGCTTGTCCACCACGAGCGCGCGGTAGAGATAGGAATTGCTGCCGCTGCCCATCAGCTGCGCCAGCACGTCGAGGGCCGCGCTTTCGCCGGCCGCAGCCGTGGTCGCCGAGGGCACTAGGTAATAGCGTCGCAAGCCGGGTTGCTCGACGCGCGGATCGGCCAGGGTCACGGTGCGCGGCGCCGCGGGTTCCGGCTCCTGCGGGCGGACGCGGCGCGCCGGGATCGCGGGCTGCGCCGGGATGGCGCCGAAATTGCGCTCGACCAGCGGGCGGATGTCGGCGGGCTCGACGTCGCCGGCGATCACCAGGATCGCGTTGTTCGGCGCATAGAAGCGGCGGTAGAAGGCGAGCGCATCCTCGCGATCGAGCTTCTCGATCTCCTGGTGCCAGCCGATCACCGGCCGGCCGTAGGGATGGTTGAGATAGAGCGCGGCCATGATCTGCTCGTTCAGCCGCGCGTCCGGATTGTTGGCGACGCGCATGTTGAATTCTTCCAGCACGACCTCGCGCTCGGGCCGCACGTTCTCATCCTTCAGGATCAGGCCGGTCATGCGGTCGGCTTCGAAGTCCATCATCCGCGCGAGCTGCTCGCGCGGCACGCGCTGGAAATAGGCGGTGTAATCGAGGGAGGTGAAGGCGTTCTCGTTGCCGCCGATCCGCCCCACGGTCTGCGAGAATTCGCCGGCCGGATGGTTGGCCGTTCCCTTGAACATCAGGTGCTCGAGGAAGTGCGCGAGCCCGGACTTGCCCGACTTCTCGTCGGCGGAGCCAACCTTGTACCAGATCATCTCCGTCACCACCGGTGTGCGGTGATCGACGATCACCACGACTTGCAGGCCATTCTGAAGCGTGAAGCTCGCTGGTCGTTCCCAGCTGTGTGTGATCTGGGCAAGAACGCTCCTGTTCGCAGGAACGCCGCCGGAACTAGGATCCTGACTATTTTCCGCTCTATATTCGACCGCCGGCGCGGTAGGGGTCATCGAGGCCAGGGCAAAAGTGGCCGCGCCAATCAATGTCAGGGACCTGGAATTTTTCATGTGATGGCCTTTGGTCAGTGGAGATCCACGTTCTGCAGCGGACATCGCGACAAAGCAGGTGAGCCGCACGCCGTGGTAAGCAGCGGAGCAAATGTCGGGCCAATCTCGTGACTCTTCTGCGCACCGGCCGGCGCAGTCAGCTGGGCGCAAGCGCGGCGCAAAGCGTGTCTTCTCTTCGAAAGCCAACCCGCACTCTGTTTGGTATCCGCGAAACATGTTGCGAACACGACGTTGCACACACGACAACTCGCTGCCTCGCCGTTGCCCCACTTTTCTGAGCACCCCTGCACGACTTCGTTTCGAAGGGCCTCGAACGGCTGGTCGCAGTGTGCCGAACCAAGGCTATTAGGAAACGATTTCCATGCCTCTTTACCCACACGGCTCTTTCGCGCGTCAGGACACGAGCCCGAACATGTCGAGCAACTGACGATCTAGCTGAGAGGGATCGTCGAGCAGCTCAGCGGCTACACCACAAGAGAATTGGAGCGTGCGCACCAGCTCAGGAATCAGAGTTTCGGGTTTAAGCCGCGTCAGCCGCGCGTGCTTTAGACGGGGTGCGACCCTGTCCACAGTCGATCCGCATCATAGACGATATGGACGCAGTGCCCGCGACCCAGCGGCGGCATAGTCTGCGGTGGGCAACGGCGTCTTTGAAACCTAGATTGATGGCCATCAAGCGAGTAAGCACGGCCCAGTCGCCGTCTTCAAGATAGCTGATCACATGGCCGTAGCCCCGGATGGGTCCGCTTCACTACCAGAGGTCCTGATCTATTAAAAAACGTGCATTTTTTAAGGGTTTGTGAATGGCGAACGAGTGCCTCGCCGGGAAGGCGATTGAGAGGTCCTCCGCAAGAACGGTCTCGTTTGGATGCTTCAGAAGGGAGCAATAGTCCCCGGGAAGAAGGGGCGCTTCAACGACGCTCTCGAAAGCGGCGCGCTATGGACTTGCTGCGACAGTGGACTCCCGAGTGTAATGGACTCACAGCGCCGAAACCTTCTTAGGTGCGTATAGTTTGCCCGCGCGAATATGGCGAGTTGTCGCCTGAACACTTCATCGCTAAAGAGCACTGTCTTCGATTACGCTGAGGGGTGGCGGGCCCGTAAGGTCCGGCTGACTGCGTCGATCGGCAGGCTGAGGAGCGATGGCAGACTGAAGCTTGACCTCGAGGGATTTCCGTACCAGTCGACGGACGAAATGCCGCAACCGAAGCTGCCCCAGCTCATCAACTGCATTCGCCGGCCGGCAACTGCAGCCCGCGTGAGCGCGTCGAGCGCGCTCGTATTGCGATATCTCCCCATACCCATGGAACGGACGAACGGTCAGCTGGCCCATGCGAGGTCACGCCCGAGTTGGCAACTGCCGGCTTCACGCAAGTAGGACAGGTTGGATGTTGGCGTTCCCTACCAGCTTGTATCTGACCACTGACTCGTCGACATCGCGGAAGAAAGCTAATTCAAGCAGCTAGTGTGTGGGTCTGACAGTTTGTTGGACACACCCGGGCGCAGGCGCTGCAGCCGATGCAAGCGCCTTCCTCCTTCAACACCATGACTTTTTTTTCGAGCTCATCGTCCTCCTCATCGAGATCGATGATTTCGCCATCCTCGCATAGCCCCTTCAGCGTCATAACCTCGCGGCCGCAAACCTTGTAGCAGCGGCCGCAGCCGATGCACTTCTTGGGATCGATAGAAACCAGGTAGTCCGGCCTCCAATTGCGACCGTCGCGGGTCCTGAATGACATTGGCTTCGGGTCCGTTATGCTTTTTCAAGCGCTTGGAGATGTTGACGCTTGCTTTCGAGCTCGCTGAAGGCAGCGTGGGCGTTGTGGGCCACGCTCAGGATCGAGGGCCAGTTGACCGGCAGCTCCTCGGAGAGGTCGTGGAGGTCCATCTTGGCTTGGGTCGCCTTGGCCGACAGTTTCTTTATTTCCGCTTTCAGGCTTTCAACATCGCTCATGCTTGCCTCAATAATTTGCCACTTCCGGAAACTTACGGATTATCTCAACGCCACTGTTGACGAATTTGTCGCCTTGATCAGCGAGATCAGAGAGATGGCCGAAACCAAAGCGATGTACGTCGCGCAGCTGCTTGCTCACGACAACGAGCCGGCCGCCGATCAAGACGATCCGACCGAACCCTTCGTTGTGCATCTTCAGCATTGGGGAGATCATCACTCCGGTCGCCTTCTCGATCGAGAGCGCAACCGCGTGAAAGAACAGCTCCAGCCGCCATGTCGTCTCGGGGGCGGGATTGCCGACGATCGGCAGCGCACGGCGCTTGCGCTTATCGAGAACGTAGGGTTCGAGCAAATCGAGATCCTCCTTGTCCTCCCAGGCACCGTGGGAGTCCTGGGCGCGCCAGATCTTGACGAGCTCTTTCAGAAATGGCCGCTCCGCCGCCGCGGGGGCTGGAGTGACTTCGGACGTATCTCCCATCCTCGTTCCTTCAGGTTTCGAAATCCACTGTACGTTCCGGGTCTTTGGCGAGCAGCTTCCGCAGCCAGGGCGGCGGCGAGCCCTTCAGCACGGTTTCGAGTTTGACGCAAAGTTCGTCGATGGGCTCTGGTTGCAGCACCTTCATCGGATGGATCTTGCTCGCGACCACTCGTGCAGCACCCGAGCCGCCGATCGCCGCAACATAGAGGATTGCGCAGTCCCTGATCGCCTCGATCTTGGGCGCTAGCTTATCCTCATTGCCGTCTTCCGTGAGGTCACCACCGAACTGGATCGCCTCAATAAACCGATGCCCCTCCGGGCTGACCTCGTAGATCGCGATGTTCTTGGCCCAGCCGAAGTGCGCATCGACATGCTTCAAGTCCTGAGTGGCAAATGCAACTTTCATCCGTGTTGTTTTCTCTCCCTGCTCAATGCAACCGAGGCGAAACGACCTGCAGGCCAGAGTTGGTGAATCGCCAGCTGTCAGGCGTCGGCCGATGGTTGATCTCTCGGTCGGTGATAATGAGATTGGCGATGTCAAAGATCAGGTCGCGCGTGCCGCGATAACCAACCATTGTGAGGTGCGCAGCGCCAAGGCGATCGAACATGGGAAAGCCCACCCGGAAGAATGGAACATTGAGTCGCGAAGCCGCCTGGCGACCATGTGAATGGGAAATCAAAAGGTCGCAGTCACGCGTCCTGGCAAGCTCTTCAAGATCCTCCAGATCGCCGATCAGGACGTCCTCGGTCCTGACTCGCTGCAGCACCGGTGAGTTCGTCGTCGTCACCGCAGCAGTGACCTGCGCCCCCATCTCATGGAGCGAGCTGGAGAGATCAAATAGCAAGTCCGGCTCGGCGCCGATCGCGAGCTTGCGGCCGCCGATATGGAAATGAGCATCCAGCATGGCGTCTGCCAGCTGTCCACGCTGCCGGCGATACTTCGAGGGTACTGACCGGCCAGTGATCTGGCTCAAGAACGCCATAAATTCGTCGTTTGGGATAAGGCCACAGAGCCGCTCGAATAGACGGAACGGCGCGCCTGTCCGCACCTGCATGGTCTCGGCCGCACGGCGCATTTGCGCGCCGATCGCGATCGTCCAGGCCACCTGCCCCATGGTCGCAATTTCGTCCACTCCAATCCCCCCGATCGTAGTCGGCGTGAATTCGTCGGGGATGTGGCCGTCCAGCGAACCTGCAAGGTCCGGCAGGAAGGAGGGCTTGAGACCGAAATCCTCAAAGATCGTGCGAAGCTCGTCGAGGTCGCCGGGCGTGAGGTGGCACCCAGGTAGCACGTTAACGCGGGACGCATCGCGCGGTCTCGCTGGGTCGAACGGAGTCACAAGCACCTCGATCATCCGCGCCACCGTCTTGCCCCAGCCATCCTGCAAGGCATCCTTGAAATCCGGAGTCGAGACGTAGACAAGGGGGAGCTTTTCGAGCTGCGGGTGCTTCTGTCGGATCAACCGGATGAAGGCTTCGACGTCATCGCCGTTGGTTTCGGTGACCCCAGTTGAATTGATGCCAATGATCTCGGGCGCGATGCGATTGTAGATATTGAGGATTGCCTGTTCGAGATTCTCGTGGCCGCCGAGCACGGTCGCAACCTCGCTCATAGCAGTTGTCTGCATCGGCACGGCTTCATTGAAATGGCGCACGAACAGCGTCAGCCCAAAGGAGGCGCAACCTTGCGGGCCGTGCAAAAGCGGCATCGCGCCGCGCAACCCCATGAAGGCAAATGAGCCGCCGATCGGCTGGCTCATCTTGAGCGGATTGACCGAACAGGCTTTCTTCGAGGTAGTGACGATCGCCATGTCCCCTACTCCGCCGCCTGCAATGCCGCCGGCTGGAGATCGGACGGAATGTCCTTACGAGCAATGCACCGCCCGCTGGAACTGGTGAACGGCTTGGTGGGCTCGGCGAGCTTCGGGCCATGCGCCGCAATCGCGCTCTCACCCTCGCTGGCCTCAGCTTGATTGGAAAAATTTATCGTCCTGACGCTGTTCCTGCTCGGGTCCCGAACTGGATCCTCGGCTTGCGCATGCATCTGGGCAGCCGTCCTTGCCTGAAGATTCCGGTCGAACTCATCCCATGGCGCGGCTTGGCGGAGCTGATCCCATATCGGATTGTAGAGCGCCTTCTCGATCTCCTCCATGAGCTTGAGAATCCCGACATAGCCCATATAGGCGTGGCAGCGCTCCTGGTTGATATCGAGCCACGGCAGCGCCGCCTTTAGTGCGACGAATTGCGACTTGCCGCCCGAGAGCATGATATCGGCTTTTGCGTCCTTGAGCATCTTGTAGATCTCGCGAGGCGACATGTCCTCGATCATATGGGCGTCCTGGCCCATTAATTCCTTGATACGTTCCTTGTCCTTCTTGGTCGATTTCTTCACGGACGTGCCGACGATCTCAAGCCCGGCCTCCTGCAAGGCGGCCACCATCGACCAGGATTTCACACCGCCGGTGATGAGAACAACCCTCTTGCCGGCAAAGCGCGGCTTGAAACGTTCAATCGCAGCCCAGGCCTTGGTCTCTTCGCGTGCGATCAGGGCTTGCGTGCGTTCCATCAGCTCAGCCGGCGCGCCACTTTCGATCAGCATGCGCGCGATCTGGCGGAGTGAATCGCTGGTATCCTCAATACCGTAGAAGGAGCCTTCAAAAAACGGGATGCCGTAGCGCTGCCTCATCTTGCGTGCGACGTTGATCATTGCCCTTGAGCAAACCATCATCGCGGCTTTGGCCCGGTGCGAATAAGCGACCTCGCGATACTTGCCGTCCCCCGAGATGCAGGACAGGATCCGGATTCCGAGCTCATCGAGCAGGGGCTTGATCTGCCAAAGCTCGCCGGACAGATTGTATTCACCGATGATGTTGATATCATACGATGTCGTGTAATCCGGCTCTCCGGTACCGATGACGTGCTCCAGCAGTGCTTCGCCAGCAAGCTTGTTACCAAGATTCTTCGACCCGACAAATCCCGGTGAATTGATGGGAATGACCGGCTTGCCGAATTTGGCGGAGGCCGCCTTGCAGACCATATCGATGTCGTCACCGATCATTGCGGGCACGCATGTCTGGTAGACGAAGATGGCCTGCGGGTTGTATTTCTCTGTGATCTCCTTCACTGCCCTGTACAGCCGCTTCTCGCCGCCGAAGACGATATCGGTCTCGCTCATATCTGTGGTGAAGCTTCTGCGCCACAGATCGGAGCCGGACGAGACCGAACCACGATTGTCCCAGGAATTGCCCTCACAGGCGATTGGACCATGCACAAGATGGGCGACATCGGTGAAGGGCTGCAGCGCGACTTTGGCGCCATCGAAGGCACATCCGCCGGCGGCGCCGCCCGGCTTGAGCTGCTTGGTGCAACCATTCTTACGCTCGACCTTCGACTTGCTCGCGTTCCTGGCGCAGCCCGGTTCGTTAAAGACGTCCTGTATGGTCGTGGGAAGCGAAGTCATGGTGTCTCTCTCGGGGATGTTAACACACCGCAGACCACAAGGATGACCGGCGGAGAACCTGTGATCCCCGCCGCAGCGCCGCTGTTTCTGCGGACGATGAGGCGGGGAGCTCGCCTTAGCGTATGATGTCGAAGCTGTAGTCTGTCTTGCCAACCGAGCTGGTCTTTCGATCGATCTCATCAAAGATCTTGTCGAGAATCTTGACCAGCACATTCATGCTCCCCTGATAGCCCCACACTGGATAACGATGGTGATGATGGCGATCGAAGATGGGAAAGCCGATGCGGATTAGCGGCGTTCCGGTGTCACGCTCGAGATACTTGCCGTAGGTGTTACCGATCAGGAAATCGACCGGCTCTGTGAACAGGAGCGATCGCATGTGCCAGAGATCCTTGCCTGGGAAGGCGCGGCAGTTTTTACCGAAGGGCGAGCTCGCGAACAGCGCCTGCATCTTCAGCTCCCACGCCTTACTCGCGTTCGTCGACAGCACGTGGGTCGGCTCAGCGCCGAGCTCCAGCAGGAATGCGGCCAAACCATAGCAGAGGTCTGGATCGCCGTAGATCGCGAACTTCTTGCCGTGAACATGCGCGCTGGAATCAGCCATTGCGTCTACCAGACGCCCGCGCTCCTGCTCCAGCGCATTTGGAATTGCCTTGTTGGTGATACGCGACAGTGTCATCAGGAAATCGTCCGTGGCGCTGACGCCCAGCGGGTGATTGAAAGCGACGACCTCCTGATCGTGCCCTTTGATGAAGGACAACGTCTTCTCCGTGCAATATTGCTGCATGGAAATGGTTGCCTTGGCGTGGACTGCGTTCGCGGCATCCTTTAGTGTAGTGCCCCCATCATACATGCGGAACTCGCCGTCCGTCGGGGTATCGAACACGTCACTGTTATCCGCGAGGATGGTGTAGCCGATGCCCATCAGCTCGAAGATCCGCTTTATCTCACGGACGTTTCCGACAGTATAGCCGTCGAAGCCACCGATGAAGTTGATCGTGTTGTTCGCTTTGCGCTCGAGTTTTGGGGCCGTGCCGGCTTTGCCATCCCAGAAGTGCTCGAGGATGCCCTTGAGCGTGTTGTCGTAGCCAGTAACGTGGCTGCCGACGAACGCAGGAGTGTGAGCGAATGGTACGTCGTAGTCCGCTGGGACAGAACCTTTTTCCTTTGATGTTTTGATGAAGGCATTGAGGTCGTCGCCGATGACTTCCGCCATGCAGGTCGTGGCGACCGCGATCATCTTCGGCTTGTACATGCTATAGCTGTTGGCAAGCCCGTCGGTAAGATTGTTAAGCCCCCCGAACACGGCCGCGTCTTCCGTCATGGACGAGGAGACGCACGAGGTCGGCTCCTTGAAGTGCCGTGACAGATGGCTGCGATAATACGCGACGCAGCCTTGTGAGCCGTGGACGAACGGCAGTGTGCGCTCGAACCCGAGGGCGGCGAACACCGCGCCCAGCGGCTGGCAAGCCTTCGCCGGATTAACGGTTAGCGCCTCGCGGGCGAAGTTCTTCTCGCGGTACTCGGATGTCTTGGACCATTCTTTGATGCGATCGACTTCGGCGGGATCATGCGGATTCTCAAATAGCGCCTTCTTCTTGGCCAGCATCTGCTTGTATTCGTCTCCCCGGAAAAGCTCCGAGTGGTCGAGTATGTGTTCGGCGTTCTGTGTCATCATGGTACTCTGTGGGTTCTTGCGTTCGTTCTCCTGCCCTTCCCCTCCTCTGCGGAAAGAAACGGCCCGGGGTCGGCGTTCCTATTCCGCTGCCATGAGGCTCGGCTGCGGAGCGTCCTTCCACGGCGCGGTGGTCTTCCCCCAGATCGGGGAGTTAATCGCCATGTCCATGTCGCGGGCGAAGATCGCGAAGCCGTCATAGCCGTGGTAAGGACCCGAGTAGTCCCAGGAATGCATTTGGCGGAACGGCACGCCCATTTTTTGGAAGACGTATTTTTCCTTGATACCGGAGCCGACCAGGTCTGGCCGGATCTTTTCGACGAAGCGCTCGAATTCGTAGCCGGTGACATCGTCGTAGATCAGCGTGCCATCTTTGACGTAGTGCTGGGCGGTGCGTTGGTAGTCATCGTTGTGCCCGAACTCATAGCCCGTGCCGACAACATCCATGCCGAGGTCCTCATAGGCGCCGATGACGTGGCGAGGACGTAAGCCGCCCACGAACAGCATTACCGTCTTGCCTTCAAGCCGCGGCCGGTATTTCGCGGTCACAGCATCGACAAGCGGCTGATATTTCGCGATGACGCGTTCGGCGCCTTCCTTGATCTTCTCATCGAAGAAGCTTGCAATTTTTCGCAGCGACTCCGCGATTTTGGAAGGACCGAAGAAGTTGTACTCGCACCAGGGAATCCCGAATTTTTCCTCCATGTGCCGTGAGATGTAGTTCATCGAGCGATAGCAATGCAGTATGTTGAGCTTTGCCTTCGGCGTCGCCTCCAATTCAGCGAGAGATCCATCCCCGGACCACTGGGCGATGACGCGTAGGCCCATTTCTTCCAGCAGGATTCGTGACGACCATGCGTCGCCGCCGATGTTGTAGTCGCCGATGATCGCAACATCATATGGCGTCGGTTCAAATTTAGGGCTGGTCTCTGGGGCGCTCTTGTCAAAGATCCAATCCCGAACGGCGTCGTTCGCGATGTGATGGCCGAGCGATTGCGACACGCCGCGGAAGCCCTCGCAGCGCACAGGCACGATGGTTTTGCCGCCATATTCCTTCGACTTTTCTCGGGAGACCGCCTCGATATCGTCACCGATCAAGCCAATCGGACATTCGGACTGAATGGTGATGCCCCTGTTGAGAGGAAATAGCTCCTGGAGCTCATCGATGAGTTTCGTGATCTTTTTATCGCCACCGAACACGATGTCCTTCTCCTGAAAATCGGAGGTGAACTGCAGTGTCACGAACGTGTCGATGCCGGTCGTCCCGACGTAGTAGTTGCGCCGCGAGCCCCACGAGTACTGACCGCAGCCGACCGGACCGTGGCTGATGTGGATCATGTCCTTGATGGGTCCCCAGACCACGCCCTTGGAGCCCGCATAGGCGCAGCCGCGGATGGTCATCACGCCGGGAATGGACTTGATATTCGATTTGACTCCACAATCCGACTTCCCCGCCTCGTGAACACTGAGATGCTTGGCGCGCCTTTTGGCGGTCTTCTCGGGGTAGACCGTCAACACCTCATCGATTAGCTGCTTGTTGCGCGCCTTGATCTCTGCAACATCTTGGGTAGGTGCTCGGCTCATACAGGTTTCCTTTTCGATTGTGGTCTCAACAAGAAGCGACGCTTTTGCGGTCGGCCGACGGATTTCCGATCCGGCGTTCAGGTAAGCGTGCAATCTGCGTGGGCGGTCCTACCGATCGCAACTTCGCGACGTTCATGCCGCAGCGGTCGTTCACGATCATGTAGCTCATCTCGGCTGAGCGGTTAGGAGCGCCATGTGTGACGCTGTCTATCGATGACCAAGACGCTTCTCGGTGAAGTCATGCCTGCTCTCCAGCGGTTGGTCATATCGGCTTCTTTATTCACTCGCGTGCGATCACGGGGCATGTCCCTGTGCATGGGATGCAAAGGACTAACAGCCGCCTCCTGCGAGGGGTCTGCAACGAGTGTGCCAGCGCCGGTTGAATAAAAAAAGCAACGTTTATAGAGCTAGATAGCTGCCGGATGCGGATTGTTATAAACCTGACCCTGTCTGCCACCAACAAGCGTAACCGCAACGCCCTGTCTGAAACAAAACAATCGGATACGCTCTGCACCAGCGGCGTGGCTGGAGTCTGGCCGCGCCGACGTCACTCCAATGCGCAGCCTTGCTTCGTACGCGCCGATCCAACGATCGCATACACCATCCGTTCGAAGCGGATTCCAGCGCGGTTAGATGTGCCCATCGTGCTCTCGATCCCACCCCGAGCAAGAATCGCATCGTGCGCTCCACCACCTGCTGCAGATGTCTCCACAAGAACTCAGTTGCCCAGCAGCAGTCCTCTTCCATTTCCGCATGGTCTCTCGCTCCGGCGTTCTTTTGTTTGATACTGCGGAGAGGCGCGCTCGAAGGGGCGAACAGCTGACGCCGTGGAGAGCACGTAAGCTGATCAATTCCCAAGCAGGGCGGTAGCTTAAACTCCGCAAACGGTCACCGTGGGCTTGCCCGGATTGGTCGCGTCCCCAGTGGTGGTGTAGCTCGGTAGAGCAAAGCCGCCCGGACGCGCGCCTTCAAATTGCGCCGTAGCGGGCGGGCGGCTTTGCGGTGGTCACCGGCAGTTCTCCGGTAGGATCGGGTTGCGACACGCCAACGCAACCGAGGAACCACCGATGACCGAAGACATGATGAACCTGCGCACGCTCGTGGAGAAGACCCCTGATGCCGATCTGTTGCGCGAGATGATCGGCTTTGCCGCCCAGCGCCTGATGGAGCTGGAAATGGAGGGCCAGACCGGGGCGGCCTATGGCGAGAAGAGCTCCGAGCGTCTGGCCCAGCGCAACGGCTACCGCGACCGGATCTGGGAGACCCGTGCCGGCGCGGTCGAGCTGCGCATTCCCAAGCTGCGCAAGGGCTCCTACTTCCCGGGCTTTTTGGAGCCGCGCCGGATGGCCGAGAAGGCGCTCACCGCCGTGGTGCAGGAGGCCTATGTGCAGGGCGTCTCGACCCGTTCGGTGGACGATCTGGTGCAGGCGATGGGCATGACCGGCATTTCCAAGAGCCAGGTGAGCCGGCTGTGTGGCGAGATCGACGACAAGGTGAAGGCCTTCCTCGCCCGTCCGATCGAGGGCGACTGGCCGTATCTGTGGATCGATGCCACCTACGTGAAGGTGCGCCAGAATGGCCGCATCGTATCTGTCGCGGTGATCGTCGCAGTCGGCGTCAACAGCGACGGCCGCCGCGAAGTGCTCGGCATGGACATCGGTCCTTCCGAAGCCGAGACGTTCTGGACGGCGTTCCTGCGCAAGCTCGCCCGCCGCGGCCTGCGCGGCGTCAAGCTGGTCGTCTCCGACGCCCACGAGGACATCAAGGCCACCGTGGCAAGGTGCTCAACGCCAGCTGGCAGCGCTGCCGCGTCCACTTCATGCGCAACGCCCTGGCGCATGCCGGCAAGAGCGGCCGGCGTGTCGTCTCCGCCTTCATCGCCACCGCGTTTGCCCAGGACGATGCCGAGGCCGCGCGAGCGCAGTGGCGCAAGGTCGCCGATCAGCTCCGGCCCAAGCTGCCCAAGCTTGCCGGCTTTCTCGACGAGGCCGAAACCGACGTGCTCGCTTACATGACGTTCCCGCCGCAGCATCGCACCAAGCTGCACTCCACCAACCCGATCGAACGTCTCAACGGCGAGATCAAGCGGCGGACCGAGGTGGTCGGCATCTTTCCCAATGAAGACGCCATCGTCCGCCTCATCGGCGCGATCCTGCTGGAGCAGAACGACGAGTGGGCGGTCCAGCGGGCCCGCTACATGACGCTGGAAACCATCGCGCCGTTGAGCGATGATCCAACCGTCAGCCTTCCGGCGATCGCCAGCTGACCTGCCCGGCTCTTGCCGGCGAACGCGGTGTCCCCCGCCAGCTACACCACGCCACGGGACACGATCCCCGGATTTCAATTTGCCGGCTACCACACAGGGCGCTTCCGCATCAAACAATCTGCAGGTTTTTGCGTTCGGCGTAGTTCGACAAAGGGGAACATCGGATTCTGACGCGTCAGACAGTTTGAGCGGATTCACGGAAAGGCCGGCAGCTTCGCAAGTGTCGGCAGTCGAGATAAGGCAGGTCGAATGCGGACCACTGGTCGATTTATCCTTTCTCGTTCCAGGACAGGATCGAACTTCCTTACGCTTACCTCCGTTGCGTGGTATATCAATCGCCATTGAAACCAGTTTTGCTAACGCGCTCCGCCAGCATTTTTGCAGAGCAGCGCGCCGATGGTCCACTTGAACGGTATTTTTCTTGCCCAGGTAATTTATGGTAAAAAGGCCAAGACCTCCGACCGAAGTGCTCAGGTGCGGATTTCACGCATTGCAACGCTTGTAAATTGGTGCATCACCACTGTTACGGGATAATAGCGCTTGGGTTCGTGGGACTTGCGCTCAAGGACATACCCATCACGGCGCTGTCGAATGCAAATCCAATTATCCAGGTTGCCATTCTGAGCGTTTATATTTCGTGCTGGGCTTACGGGACCAGCATCGACAAGAAAATCCAGGGTGGAATCTATGCGGACGACCCACAGGAGGACGTGTCCGGACCGGATCAACTGCTGCTGTCGCCTTTCTCGCGGTTGTTTCAGTCATTTTGCGTCCTGAATGAGATGGAGGAGAAGTTCACGTTAGAACCGGCCATCGGGCGTGAGCGATCCCGAAAGCCCAGGGGTCGGCGCCGGCGTTCTTCAAGATGATCAGCTTCGGCTTCCGTGACGGACCCTGTTCGTCGATGCCGCGCTTCGCGAGGAGTATGAACGGCTCCACTTCGAAAATCGACGCCGCCAAAGACCGGTTACTTGCCGCATTGAAGCTCGAGGGAGGGAAGAAGAAAGTATCGCCCAATCGCTCACCTTGAACATCACCGAGCACCGGCAGCTCGGGATGTCGTCGCGCTTTCCGCTTTGATCAGCATGTCCGTTGGGCTGGTTGGAATGATCCCACTTGGTACCTTCTCCCAACCATCATCGCCTTCTAGGTTCGGCGTCACTACGCCTGGGGCAATCCTGAACGTCGTCATTGGCTTGACCGCGCTCAGCTAAATTGATTCTCCGTGTCAGTGCCGATTGTCCTCGAAATCCGCATTGGACGCCATGTCACGGCATTCGGTGCTTGGGCTGGCGAAGACTCCAGCCGGGATCCCGCTCTAACGATGTCTGCCCTCTGGATGGAAGATGCCCGTCGAGCAAGCGGAGATCATCTCCTCCGAATCGATCGCTCTGCCTCGCGCGCCTTTCGCTTCTCTAGGGACGAGTTGGCTGCTGCACTAAGCCGCCGCGCCGGTTCACGACCTAGCGCTCGACCCGTTAATCTTCCCTTTTGAGCTTCTCGCGCTCCTGCTGAAGCGCTTTGGTCTCTCGGGCGACTTCGCGTCCTTCCCAGTTGGTCCTGGAAACGCTGGCGGGTCTCGGGCGAGAACAGCGGGGGCGAAGGATTCAGTCAGCCGAATCTCGATTGCAGATCGGGCACTGCAGGGTGAGTTCATGAGCGCTTTTGCCGCCGTCGGGTTAGATGTCATGAACCCTCCATTTCGGCAGCTCTTAGGCCCGAATAAACGTGATCCGGCCCCCTTCGCCACGCTTCCGATGTGGCTTTATCTTTATTTCGACGTCCTGATCGAACGCCGCCAGCATGCGCAGCAGCTTCTCCACGGAAACCAACCTGAACTGCCCTTGAAGCAGCTTGGAGATGTTGGGCTGCTTCACGCCGACGAGCTTCGCGGCTTCGGTCTGAGTGATCTCCCGCTCCGCCATCAACCGCTTCAGTGTACAATGAGGGCTGCCTTGAGTTGGTACTCGTCCGCGTTCGAGAGGCGGTTGGCCGGCAACTTCTTCTTCGTGCTCATGATCGAGCTGCGTTTATTCCGTCTTGATAGGTTCCGTGTCGCGCAGGCGCTGCCATGCGAGGCCAGATCGTCCCATATGCGGATCGGCGGCCAAAAGAGCTGCTGATCGGACCGCGTGAAGGTCAATTTGAACGCTCTACCGCGCTCGAGTGTCTTCGGAGTTTTGGCTTAACCTGTTGCGGGTGTGCTCGTCTTGGGGAACCGCATATATAGACCGGGGAGCACATATATGTGTGCTTAAGAGTATGGAGCCTGCGGAATTCAGCGTAAGACACGCGTCACTTCCATAGAAGAGATTCTGGCCAATCTGTGAACTCCAACTCGAAGCTACGTAGGCCGGTGGGTTTTGTCGTGAATTTAAGGGTCTTCCCTGAAAGGTCGGCCAATGAACCAGATGCGAATGTGAAAACTGTCGTGCCGGAAGTTGCGACCCCAATGTCTTGCTCGCCTTCCATGCTAGAGAAGTCGGTCGCCTCGGAGAGTTGCCCAAGTGCAACTCCCTCCAGCGCGTGGTGAAATTCCATTGAGGCCAAGTATGTCCTTTTGTCAGCAGCCCACTCGCTGACCGACACTGCTGTGATCCCCGCGTCGGTCAAGAGACCACCTGCGATCCGGCAGCCATATTGAACGGTGAGAATAACCCGCTCATTCCGAACTCCGGCCGGCTCTCGATCGGCGGCAGTGATCGTGCAAGCGTACCGCCTTGTTTCCGCAACCGCCCCCCTACCTAGCCCGATCCACTCGAGAGCGGAACATAGTACAAAAGCGAGAGCGGGTCTTATCATTCGACTGCACCTGAACTGAAACATCGTTCCCTGCTCTGTACAATCTGACGCTACGGGCGATTCAAGCTCCTTCGATCGCTCTGCCGGATCAACGTTACTCAGGTGACTGCGGTGTCGCAGAAGCGAGGTGTCAAACGCCATCCGGAACTGCCCCCTTTGCGTCATGAAGAACTGCCCCCACCCTCGGTTTCATGATGTTGTTTGATGGTCGTTTCCGCCGGTGACGGGACGGAGGGAGGCGGAGCCGACCGGAGGGCCGTCACCGGCGGGCGGCGCCTTGATGAGGCCGCTCTTCCGTTTGGCGCGGAGCCGGTAGCTGTCGCCGCGGATCGTCAGCACGTGGCTGTGGTGCAGGAGCCGGTCGAGGATCGCGGTGGCGACCACGGGATCGGCGAACACGGTGCCCCATTCGGCAACGCTGCGGTTCGACGTGATCAGCATGGCACCGGTTTCGTAACGGCGGCTGACCAGCTGGAAGAACAGATGCGCGGCGTCCGGCTCCAGCGGCAGATAGCCGAGCTCGTCAACGATAAGAAGCTTTGGCTTCGCCAGCGCGAGCAGCTTCTCGTCCAGGCGCCGCTCGCCATGCGCCTTGGCCAGGCCCGCGACGAGCGTCGTCGCCGTGGTGAACTGCACGGTGTAACCGGCCAGGATCGCTTCTCGCCCGAGTGCGATCGACAAGTGCGTCTTACCGACGCCCGGCGGGCCGAGCAGCAGCACATTCTCGCCGTTGGCGATCCAACGTGACGCGGCCAAATCGCGGATCTGCTTGGGATCGATCGAGGGCTGCGCCTCGAAGTCGAAGCCTGTGAGCTCCTTCACGGCGGGGAAGTGTGCAAGCTTCAGCGCCATATCGATGCGGCGATGATCCTTGCGCGCGATCTCACGTTCGCACAGCAGGATCAGCGTCTCACGGGCCGACAGGTTCGCGCGCGCCGCCTCGTCGAGCAGGCTGTCGAGCTGATCGCGGATGCCGGAGAGCTGCAATCGCGCCAGCATGGCATCAAGGGGATCAGTCGGTGCTTCGGTTGCCTTCTTTGCGCGCGTCATCAGAAGCTTCCCCCGATCACGGCTTCATATTCGGCAAGCGGACGCAACAATGAATGCGGGGGAGACGATTCCTGCACCGCCGCTGCAATCTCCGGGCGGCGGACCGCGCCATTGCGCCCGGCAACACCATCGAGATGGATCGGATCGACGATCCGCAGCCGGCGCCCCTTCGATTGCTCGTGAACCGCGACCTGGTGCACGCCATGGCGGATCCGCACCTCGCCAGCCGCGACGGTCACCGCGACGCGCTCACCAATAAGGCGCCAAGGTACCGAGTAACTGTTGGTGTCGATCTCGATGGAACAATCATTGCCGACGATCCGGGTTAGCTCGCGCAAGGATCCGAACGAAGGCCGCCCGCCGAGCGGTTTTAGCCGGTGGGCCTCGTCTCGTGCGAAGCGGATGATCGGTGCTTCGCCGGTCGTGCCGTGGATACGGACGTTCGCAACCTCTCGCTCCCACCTGGCGAGATGGGCCTCAAACGCTTCCCAACTTGCAAACGAATGACCTGCGATCGCGTTCTTCTTCACATAGCCAACGCCATTCTCCGTCTTGCCCTTTGTGCGTGCCCGATATGGTGCGCAGGCCCGAGGACGGAAGCCCCAGTGCTTCGAGAAGGCAATCAGCCTGTCGTTGAACTGAACCGACCGGCTCACCGCGTCGTGGCGCACCACAAGTGCGCGTGGGTTATCCATCAGCACTTCCTCGGGTACACCGCTGAAGGTGGTGAATGTGCTCTCGAGCCCGGCAAACCAGTGCTCTTGCTTCTCGGCACGGAACGCTCGCACATGGAGCCGTCGCGAATGTCCGAGCGTCGCCACGAACACGAATGCCTTGACCTTCGTTCCGCCGATCTCGACCAGGCGCTCCCCGAAGTCGATTTGCAGCTGGCGACCCGGAGGTGTCTCGAACCGCGTCGTCGCAAGCGCCTCCGCCTTCAGCGCCTGCCGATAAGGCCGCACCGCGCGCTGCAGCGTTCGCCGGCTGACTGTCACGCCTTTCTCATTCAATAGATCCTGGCGCACCACGTCTGCATTGCCACGATGGCGAATGAACCTCTCGCGCAGCCAGCCCTCAAGGCCATGGAGCCGTTGCGGCCTCTCGGGCGACTTAAACGGCTTCACCCCGCCCGCCGCCACGTAGTCCTTCACCGTGTGATGGCTGCAGCCCAACTGCCGCGCAATCCGCTTCACACCCCACCCGCACGCCCTCAGGCGCAACATCTCCGCCACGTCATCCGGCGTCTTCATCACCTGCCCCCGTGGATCACTCCACGACGAGCCTCTAGTGATTCGCTCCTCGTTCATTTGCTCTCTCCTTGGCTACCCAAGGAGGGGGCAATTCCTCATGGCGCCGAGGGGGCAGTTTTCCATGGCGCGCGACAGCGAGGCGAGCGGTATCCCCCGGCAGTGCCCTTGGACGGGGCCGGACCGATTTCATTGTCGGTGCGCAGCGGGCAGCACGTCGGTGAACCAAGGCTATGGGCCGAGCTTTTCAGGTCGGCGGCGGCCATGAGAGGCGCGACGGCCCGCGGCGCCGGAGCGCTACATTCCTGACCCAGGCGCAGGCGCTCTGTGAGCGGACGCTATTTAAGCGGAATGCTCCCGCGGCACAGGTCCCAAAATTTTGCTTCACAATCTCAATGTAAAAGGAAACGTGGCCGAGACAAGCCGTTCAAAGGCAGAATGCCGCTCAAGCAGACGCTCTTCGAGCATCTTACGCTGGAGATCATCTAGCTCGCTTTGAAGCCTTCTGCGACAACGCCAAATGTCATTCCGTACGGATCTGATCTCATTCAAGCGCTCGTCAATCGAAGTCATCACGGATACCGTATCCAACTTGAACCAGCCATGGACAAGTGCTCAATCACGTTCTTCCTCGCTAACACGCCGATAACTCTTAGGACTTGGGCCATCTGCGGACTGATGTCACGATCTCCTCCCAGCGTGTCCTCTTGTATCGGCATCATTCAACGCAAGAGCACGAAGTAGCGGTTGCTCCTGCAGAAGTTCAGCTTATTTTGCCCCAGCGCGCAGGATTTCAAAACCGAGCAGCAGCCCGTGAGTGGGCCGACTTGGTAATCCAACCAACACCCGCCGGATCAGGGGTCAGGCTGGTCACCTGTCGAATTGGAGTAGCGATCAATCGGACGGTCGCGCCGTCAAACTCTGGGCAGCCGCGCCTTTCAGACTTGAGCACGGCAATTGCCATGCCAGCGAACCTCAGGTGGAATTGTCCATGTTCGGTTCGGAGGCTCGTCCTTTACGAACGAGCCGGGCTTCGCGGCGGCGGCGCGCCAGAGCGGCCCGGATATGAGTCGGAGAGGCTTCAGTCGGCAGGGCTCGGCGAAATCGTGAACGATGCGCACCGCCAGGCGCCTCGGCTCAGTGTCTCGCCCAGCTGCGTAGGTCTTGTTACCGCCGTTCCCGCGTGCGGCTGGCAAGCGAACCTCACCACAAAGGTATCTGCGATCACTCTAGCCCGGCCTGGCACTTGTGGCATCTGTGACACTGAATGTAGTGATCAAACCAAGACATCCTAGTTTGTTTGTTCGTCCGGACCCGTTCTACAACTAAATCAGCAACTTGCATCTCGGACGCAACTGGCACCGCAGTTGCTAATTGTCCAATGACACCGTGAGCGCTGAGCGCGGCCATGGGTGTAAGACGGATACATCAACTTTCCCCTCAAGCCCTTGCGTGAACGCCGCGGCGGGCTCCTCAAAGTCGTACATTTTGATGCAGCCTCGCTTGAGGATCCGCTGCATGCTGCGCCGGACCGTCGAGGAACGCGTGGCATCGCTTTCGACTGTTTCCTTGTTTAACAATCAGAACTAATGAGGCGGTGTATGAACATGTTGATCCCGGAGCTTCGGCTTGTCGCTGAAGCATCTATTTTCGCTATTGGGCTGTTGATGTCGTCAGGAGCTAACGCCGACGATGATCTGATGAGAAACGCCAAGCAGATCTTCCATCCGATCCCCTCGGTCATTCCTGCGGTAAAAAACAATCCGGTGACGCATGGAAAGGTCGAGCTTGGCAAGATGCTGTTCTTCGATCCGCGTCTATCGGCGAGCGGGATCATTAGCTGCAATACGTGCCACAATCTCGGCACCGGCGGAGTCGATGCCGGTCCGACCTCCGTTGGTCACGGCTGGAAGGTCGGCCTACGTCGGGCGCCAACCGTCTACAACGCAGTGTTCAATGCGGCGCAATTCTGGGACGGACGCGCCGCGGACCTCAAGGCGCAAGCCACCGGCCCGGTGCAGGCGAGTGCCGAAATGAATGCGACTCCGGATCATGTGCTCGGTATCTTGAACTCAATGCCCAGCTACGTCGCGCTGTTCAACAACGCCTTTCCGAACGAAGCGAGACCGGTCACCTTTGAAAATTTTGCGAAGGCGATCGAGGCTTTTGAAGCGACTCTCATTACACCTGCGGCTCCGTTCGACCAGTATCTGGAGGGCAATACACGTGCTCTCGATGATCAGCAGAAGTCAGGGTTGGCACTGTTTATGGCGAAGGGATGTTCCTCTTGCCACAATGGAATCAATCTCGGCGGACAGGCCTACTTCCCGTTCGGCGTGATGAAAAAGCCGGACGCAAGCGTGCTTCCGGACGCCGATAAGGGCCGATTCGCGGTTACCTGGGCGGCTGGCGACGAATATGTCTTCCGCGCGGCGCCATTGCGGAACGTCGCGTTGCGAGCCCCTTACTTCCATTCGGGCCAGGTTTGGAGCCTGAAGCAAGCTGTTGCCCTAATGAGTGACATCCAGCTCGGCGCCAAGCTTAGCGATAGGGAGGAAAACGACATTGTCGCATTTCTGAATTCGCTGACCGGTCGGCTGCCTAAGATCGAGTATCCGATACTGCCGACGCGCACCAACACGACACCAAAGCCTTCAATAGACAGATAGGCTTAGCAGCACCGGCCTCATTCCCTGCCGAACAGCAACAGATGCGCTCCAAGAGCCCGGGGTCCCGCAATGACGCCAAAATGAATGATCCCCTGCTGTCACTGATAAGCAGGCACATAAAAAGCCGCCCGGCCTCAATGCGAGGCCGGGCGAAAGTCACGCGGGAGCGACGCTGCTTTCCGCATCGTTCCAGCTTTCGTCGGTAGGGAGGACTACCGGCGATCGACTTACGACGAGGGCATTCGCCGTCAAACAGGGAGAAGCGGATATCGCTCTGCACAACTTATCGAGCCGCTTGCCTTCCGCTCCTGTCGTAAACTTCAGGACTTGCTCACCACTTGCCAGCTGTCCGGTTGGCACGGGCAGCCCCTTGATGGAGCTGGGATCCATCGCGCAGGCGGTTTGACTGCCGAGCCCTGAAACTCAACCGTCAGTTTGCCGTCACGCGCCAGTATTTGGCACCGCCGATACCAGCAAATCTTCCCGAAGACCGCGCGAAGGCGCAAATTAGGTATGAAACTCCGCAAGGGCGGTAAAATAGATTGTTGTGATGGGACGCATCCATGGGATGGATAAATGAAGCGATAGGACTGCGGTTCGCGTCGAGCGTAAGTGACTTGGAATATGTCACCTAATCGGTATGGCCGGCATGCGGTCGTCCGCCGGATTCGGGCTTGTCGCCGCTGTATGCGATCGCCTCCGCCGGGGCAAACCGGCATTCGTAGGCGCTGGACACTTTGGAAGCTCGCAAGGATATCGCGAGCTCCCAAAGCGCGTTCATCTTATTCACAGATACGTTGGCGACACGCTCCGTACGATCATGCCTCGGCCCGCAACTCGCGTGCGGCGGCCACCATATTGACGAGCGCGGGACGCACCTCCTCCCATCTTCGCGTTTTCAGTCCGCAGTCGGGATTGATCCAGAGCTGCCGATCGGAAACCCGCTGCCGCGCCAACACAATCAGCTGCTTGATCTCGGCTGCTGCGGGAATGCGCGGTGAATGAATGTCATAGACGCCCGGCCCAATTTCACTAGGATATTTGTAGCTCTTGAAAGCGTCGAGCAATTCCATTTTGGAGCGCGACGCCTCGATTGAAATGACGTCGGCATCCATTGCTGCGATCGCATCGATGATTTCGTTGAACTCGGAATAGCACATGTGCGTATGGATCTGAGTTCCGTCAGCGACAGCGGAGGAGCAAACGCGGAAACTGTCCACTGCCCAATCGAGATAGTCCTTCCACTGCGATTTGCGCAGCGGCAATCCCTCCCGCAACGCAGCCTCGTCGATCTGGATCATGGTCGCTCCAGCTGCCTCAAGGTCGATGACCTCGTCTCGGATCGCGAGAGCGATCTGTCGGCATGTCTCGCTCCGCGGGATGTCGTCACGGACAAACGACCAGTTCAGGATCGTCACCGGTCCGGTCAGCATAGCCTTGACGGGTTTTTTGGTCAGAGACTGCGCATGTCGCCACCATTTAACGGTCATGGGCTTCGGGCGGGAGACATCTCCAAACAGGATAGGAGGACGAACGCACCGCGAGCCATAAGACTGAACCCAGCCGTGCTTGGTGAATGCGAAACCCAACAGCTGCTCGCCAAAGTATTGAACCATGTCATTGCGCTCGAACTCGCCGTGTACGAGCACGTCCAGGCCGATATCTTCCTGCCAATGCACGGTATGGGCTGTCTCCGCTTTCAGAAGCTGCTCGTACTGCGTGTCATTCAGCGCTCCCCGCGCATGAGCTGCACGCGCATTGCGGACGTCCGCCGTTTGCGGGAAGGATCCGATGGTTGTGGTTGGAAACATTGGCAATGCGAAGGCGACGCGCTGGACGTCGGCGCGCTGGGTGAACGCACTGCGACGGCGACGCATGCTATCGTCGATCGCGGCCATTCGTCCGGCGACGTTCGCACTGTGGATCTTCGGCGATGTTTCGCGAGTGACGGATGCATCCTCTGAGAGCGTGAGTTCATCGGCCACGTCGGCAGCATAGCCAGCCAGCGCTTTGCCCAGTATCGAAAGTTCCTTGATCTTCTGCACTGAGAACGCCAACCACGTCTTCAGATTGGGATCGAGATCGATCTCTAGCTCAATGTCGGTCGGAACATGAAGCAGCGAGCAGGAGGGGGCAATCTGAACACGGTCCCTGCCCAGTTTTTTGACCATGGGAGCAAGTTGGTCGAGTAGCGCCGGCAGATTAGAACGCCACACGTTGCGACCATCAACGACACCGAGCGAGACCACGAGATCTCTACGGGCTCTGGCGACAATCGCGTCCAACTGGTCAGGTGCACGAACCAGGTCGACATGAAGCCCGGCAACGGGCAAGGCCAAGACTGTTTCAAGATTGTCGCCGACAGCCCCGAAGTATGTGGCCAGCATGATTTTAAGGGCCGGCACGGCCTTAGCGAAATGAGCATAGGCCCGGCGGACAGCCGCCCGAGATGCTTCGTCGACGTCCATCACTAGGCATGGCTCGTCGAGCTGGACCCATTCAGCGCCGCGCGAGGCTAGTTCGCGGAGAACATCGACATAGACGGGGAGGAGGCGATCAAGCAGCGACAGCGGATTGAATGCGGGATTTACGCTTTTGCCGAGCTTCAGGAAAGTGACTGGGCCCACTAGGACGGGCCGCGTCTGATAGCCGAGGCTTCTTGCCTCCTCATATTCCTCGATCGGCTTCCGAGAGGCATACGTAAAGATCTGATCCTGGTGAAATTCCGGCACCATGTAGTGGTAGTTCGTATCGAACCACTTCGTCATCTCCTGTGCGGCTACGCCGGGCCCATGCTGAGCGTGACCACCGTCTTGAGCGCCACGCGCCATGGTGAAGTAGGTTTTGAGCGACACAGGACCTTCGTTCCAGCCGTAAACGTCGGGAATGGCGCCGACCATTAGGCTGGTATCGAGCACATGGTCGTAGAGCGAGAAGTCATTCGAAGGAATGACGGTCGCACCGCGGGATTTCTGCCGTGCCCAATTAGCGGCACGAAGTCCACTCCCCGCCTCGAGGAGCTCGGCTTCGCTGGATTTTCCCGCCCAGTAGCTCTCGAGCGCGAATTTGAGTTCGCGTCGTGGGCCGATGCGTGACGTCCCCAGTGTGGCAACGGGAAGCGAAAGGATTGACATAGCTTAGACCCCATGTTGGGGCAAAGGCCATGGCGGACGCAGACAGCGAACATCGCGTGAGCGACAACTGCTTGGCGCACACCGGGACGCCCCGCCCGTGGACGATATCTTGTCGAGGCAGGTCTCCTGGCTCACGGGTCGTCGCTGCTGTCCGGCCTTCCCGAAGCCGCATGGCTTCAGTGACTTCGTTGGACAGCGGCTCGCCGCTTACAGTTGCGGGGGCAGCGCCGGCATTGCACCGGCTTCCCTCTTAGCTCCAGATCAAACGAAATCCGGAGACCGCGACGGCTTGAATTATGCGCACGAGGATCGATGCGTCAACCTACCGATTCTCGCTGCGATATTGCCCAAGCGATTACGAGCGCACTAGGCGGGCACGACGGTCTTGCTCGCGGCCTGGTGAACACGCCCGGATCTGTGGAGGCTCCGCTTGTGAAATGCATTCGCTCCTTGCTCGCGTAACGGTTGAGCTCCACGACCGGAACGAACCCGGGCAGCTTTCGGTATCTGTGTGATCGCGAGGAGGCGACCTTTTCCGTCAGCAGCTTTTCGAACCAGCGCGTCAGGAAGGTGCGATCATCCTCGGCCGGCATCCGTTTGGTCACAGCCCACGAGGCTCCCTAGACATTTCGAAAGCCGGATTGCTCCAGGACCGCACGGATGATCAGGTCGGCTCCTTGGTGTTCGGCGGCCCGCGACCAGGCACGAGGTCGTCCGCCTCCGTGAGGTTGGCCAAGATGATCTTCTCGGTGCAATAGGTGTTCACGTGCTGAGCGACTTTTGCGCCGGCTTCGATGCGTCCGTGGCTGCTCGACGCCGGTCTGCCTCGCCTCGACTCGCGGCCTGCGATGATAGGCCTTAACGCGGCCACTGAGCATCGAGGGCCTTGTCCTTGTTCGTGACAATTTCGACGGTGTCCTCCGACAGAGCCCTTTGAGGGGTTCCTCGGAGTCGCTCAGCGTCTTAAGCTCATAACGATGTTAATCGACCTCGATGCGCCCCATGCGGTCGTGGTCTCCTCAAGGTCCCACATCTACAACTTCGTTCGCGAAATCGAGCGATGAGGCCTTTTGGTCGCGGGCTGCCTATCCTGTCTTGGACGGGACACAGGTGTCAGGGACCGGACAGACCACCGCGCATTGCGGCGTGTCGCAATGGCCCTCGCACTCCGTACATTTTTTGGCATCGATAACGTAAATGTCGCGCTTCAGACTGATCGCCGCGTTGGGACACTCGAACTCACATGCGCCACAAACGGTGCATTGCGAAGCGACGATCTTGTAAGCCATGCCTTCCGACTCCTTAGGCGAGCGATGCCATGGGCGATCCCTTTCAAATGCCGTGCCAAACGCAGACGCGCTCAATGTTGGGCAATCTGCCCAATTCGGCTGTCCCGGGTCTGAGACCATGTTGCATCTGCGACAGCAACAGGTCGCTTCAATTTCAGGCTACGAGCCCTCGGGCCCTCTTCCGAGCGTCAGTCGCGACTTGACGCTGGAAGCGTCCGTCGGTTTGTTTGGCACGTCAGCGCGGGGGCAAGCGAGGCTGACGCTTCCTCAACCGGCGGCGACAAAAAACCGCCAACGGACGCAGGTCTACGTTGGATCTCGGCAAACCTCCGGTCACACACCCCGACTGGAGGTTTGTGCAAGCCTCGCTCATGGCTGCAACGCTAGCTGCGCGGAGGACTCGCTGGAGGCTTGCCAAAACGGGCTTGTGGTATAACAAGCTTCGGAGGGAAAGGAAGTGGCGGCGGGACGAGCGACACTGGCCCTGCAGACCGAATTGCACTCAGCCTCATGCCTGGTGCCGAGTAGGCATGGCGGTGCTCGTGAGCGTCGCTTGGCCGCACTCAGCCACTCGCAACTATTTTAGACGAGCTGCAGCAGGGTTGAAAGATGACTGTGCAAATTGCTTCAGTGGCATGGCTTTTCCGAACAGATGGCCCTGCGCAAGGTCGAAGCCGAGTTCGGCCACAGCGATTAGGTCAGCCTGGCTCTCCACACCTTCGGCGACGGTGCGCACATTGTACTCTTTGGCGAGATCGACGATATGGCGGCACACCGTTCGCTTGAGGGGCCCATTCGCGCAGCCGCCGACGAACTGACGATCCACTTTCAATTTCAGGAACGGGAATTTTGTCATCCCCATCAGCTGCGGCCAATTGGCACCGACATTGTCGATTGCAAGGCCAATGTTGTGAAAGCGAACCTCACGCGCAACCTCGACCAGGAGATCTAGGTTCTGGATCGCTTCCACGCTCTCGATTTCAATCGTCAAACCGCCGAAAGCGGCGTGCGACGGCATGCGCCGACAGAGATCGCGTACCGCCTGCGGGTCAATCAGGAATGCTGCCGGAAGATTGATGGAGAGATCGATCGAAGTTTGCTGCTCCAGAAGATACTGCCAATCCTTGATCGCGCGGTCGATCACGAACTGCGACAAGTTCCTAAAATGCGGATCGTGAGGTTCCGTGATGAAATAGGCCGGTGGAACAACGCCCCAGGTCGGGTGCCGCATTCGCACATGCGCCTCGGCGCCGCGGCGGCTAAGGGTACACGCGTCAAACTTCGGCTCATACCAGAGCTCAAGCCAGCCAGCGTGTAAGGCTTCTCCGACATGGACCGCGGGACGGGGCGCCGGCTCTCTTGGCAAGAGCATGCCGATCCGATCGCGCAACGTGTCGGCTGCAAACGGCGCCCTGAGCGGCGGCAGCATAGCAAGTCCATATTCACTGCCGACCTGCTGCACTGCCGCCATGATGATCGACTCGCGCGCTCCGAACGCCAGCACTCGGCCTGCAAATTCTTCGCGCACCAGTATCTCGAGCAATCGTCCAGGCTCGATGCGGTCCGAGCCAATGCCGAGCAGGATCAGATCAGGGAACTCCGTGCGGAGTACATGCGGCAACTCGTCAGCAGTCCTGCATTCGCTGATAACAAATCCCATATCCTCCAGCACATCCCGTAGAAAGGCGCGCAGATGCCGCTTGCCGACGGCCAGGCATGCCCGCGGCCGCACCTTACGTTGCCCGAAGATTACAGGTTTCCCTCCGACCAGTTCGGCCTGCCCATGTTCCATCGCAACCACTCCCGTTCCGTGACGGTGCCTTAAACGAGGAGCGAAGGTCCAAACAAGCTGTGCTTCCCGATATCTTTCGATTGTTCGAGATAAGCTTAAGATAGTGCATTAGTGTGCAAAATCTTTCGCGATCTTGCTCAGACGATTTTGTCGGGCGCACGCGTATGATACCTGTCGCGCTTCGCGCAACTTTGTACGATGTCGTACGCGAGGTGGGAATCTCTCCTTCGGACGGACCGAGCTGACGCTCTATGGCGCTGCGATCATCGTGGCGCACGATTTATTGAATAGAGTAGTTCGTGAGCGACGATCGGCAATCACTCTTACGAACGTTTGATCGACATGACCGGCGTGTGCCGTTTGGTGATTGTTTTCCAATCGAAGGCAGCCCATCATGAGTTCGCAGCTGCTCAAGCCGCAGTCGATTCTGAGAACGGCAATGGCTTGCAATTACCTCAGCTCTGTTGCCTATAGCGAGTGTGGACGTGCTGCTTCCTACCGAGCCAGATAGTTGCTCTCAATTGCGTTTTCTGTATCCTCCTGAGCATGAATTTCCTCCAGAGGGCTAAGTCAGGTGTTCGTGTTGGCGCTGAAGGGCAAGGCACGTCCAGCGCGGGCACGGCTTTGCGCAAGAGCGTGCCAGGAGATGAGAACGCGGTTGCAAAAGCGGTCGAAGAGCTACTTTCCGAGTTAGGTGGCCCCGGACCGGAGTTCAGCCTTCAAGGCGCGAAGCAGGCGGCGTTGCGCCTGATTCAGGATCCCGAACAGGGCTTCATTTTTGTCGTTGAGGAACAAGGCACCGGGTAGATTGTAGGGGTAGCTAGCATCTCGGCCGTACAGGCCGTGAGAGCAGCCGGAGCGTACGGCGTGCTTCAGGAGCTATGGATTTCTCGTGACTTCCGGAGCTCTGACTGCGGTCGGCATCTGCTCGAGGCGGTAGATTCGGAGGCGAAGCGACGCGGCTGGCAGATGATTGAGGTTGCGTTGCCTCCGGATGGTTATCCGGCCCTAGAACGGGTACGCCACTTCTACGAGGAGAGGGGATATCGGGTTGGAGGATTGCGCGCGCGCAAGAGGCTCTGACAGTAGTACGACCTCTGCGCCACACACTTGAAGCGCTCTGGGCTAGCGTGCTATCGGTAAAGTCCTTCAAGCAGTAAATCCTGGGCTTGTTCCTTCTCAAAACGAACGCTTCACGCGTGCGTCGCGGCCAAGCATGATCGAGAACCTTGACGCTGATGCGGTGCTGACTCCCACCGCGAGCGGTTACCTCTTCGGCCTTCTTGGCGAGAACGTTCGAAAATATCGGCGATCAATCATTCTGCGTTGTGGGAAGCGATACCGCGACCCGCCCGACCAAAAGGCGACAGGTCGGCGGCGGCCCGTTCCGGGCGGAGCCCGACCCAGCATTACGAATCCTTCTTTTGCGCTTCCCATGCAGTGCGATTACCGGCTCTGGTTTGAGATCACCGCACACAAACGCCATCCATTCGTCACCAATTACATTCTCTCGGCGACTGGCTAGCCAGTCGTCTACCACACTCATTCCTGCAGCTTGGTGCGGCGGACCGGCGCGTGAAAAGATTCCGCACCACCTTGCCACTCCTGCTGGCGAATTTCGAGGAAGGTGAGCGAGATCAGCCATCACACTGATCCGGTAGAAGATTCCGTAATGAGCAATGCGCCGAGTGCCGCGTCCAATACGACATTCGTGCAGCTTCCACCCTGCGCAGGACTGGATGCAAGCGGACCGCTTTCGCCGTTTGGCCCCACCGAAGACGTGGCCGAGGGAATCATGCGCGACAAAGAGCCTCCCTTTTTGATCGACCGTCAGTCCGTCAGGACCGCTCGTCGCGAAGAACCAGCTGAATCGTCCGACTTTCCCCACGCCATCACGCATCAGCGGTACGCGCCAGATGCAATTGTCGCGCGTCATTGCAACGTACATTACGGTCTCGTCCGGACTGAGCACCAGGCCATTCGGGCCCGGGCCATTAGAAATCAAGCAGTCGATCCGGCCGTCAGGGCACAGTCGAAATGCCCGGCCGGTACGATCGTGCAATCCAGTCTGGCCCTGATCGGTGAAATAGATGTCGCGTTTGGTCGCGATATGCAGGTCGTTGCAGCCTCTGAAGGACTCGGAATTGCGGTGGCCCAGCAACGGCCGGATGGTCCCTCTCTGTCGATCGAGCTCCAGGAGACCGTTGATATAGTCGGACACGAGCACCCGGCCGTCCGGAGCAACCTTCAGACGTTCGGCCAGCCGTCGTATTCGATGATCAAAGACCAGACGCCCTCCGGTGAAATCCGGAAATGCGGCCGAAGGGGATCTCGACGACATAGAGATTCCCGGACTGGTCGAACGACGGTCCCTCGATGAAACAATCTACTGGATATGCCCCGCGGTTCGCGTCTGCCCATTCCGAAGAAACACCCGGGCGACGAAACTCCGCCGGCATCGACGAGAACACGCTGGTCTCCATCAGCTTGGGCGGGTTTTCGAGATGCTTATGATGCGCCTTCCAGCCTGCGACGCGGCTGGCCCTCGTATTTGTAGCCGAACTGCTTGGGCATTGGGCCCTTGTTGCGATCGTTGCGCCCAGTTTGCTCCCAGGCGTGAGCCAGGATTCCGACCGCGCGCGACAAGCAGAAGATCCCCCGCGCGAGCGGAGAGGCGAAGCCCAGTTCGCCGTAAATGACCGCCGTCGCGCCATCGATGTTCATCGGAATGAGCATGCTCTTGCGCTGTTGCATCACCCGCTCGATCGCGCGAGCGGCCTTGGCATAATCGCCGCCGACACTGCCCTCGTCAGCTGCGGCATCCACCAGCGCCAATAGCGGGGCCGCGCGCGGGTCGACTGGATGAAACCGGTGGCCGAAGCCCGGCAGATATTTGCTGCGGGTTGCGGTGAAATGGTCGATTGCAGCGCCAGCGGCCTGCTCGATCTCTCGCCCTTGGCGCCGTCGCAGCACATCCTCGTAGAGTTCGATAGCCTGCTCCCCTGCTCCGCCATGCACGTCATCGAGCGTGTTGATTGCCGAGGCCATTGCGCCATTCAGGGGCAGGCCGCAGCTCACCGCCATTTGGGCAATTGCAATGGAGGGCGCGTGCGGACCGTGGTCAACGGATCCAACCAGCGCAGCTTGCAGCAGCTGCTCCTGTGCTGGCGTCGGCAGATTGCCACGCAACATCAGCCAGATCATGGCGGGAAAGGAAACGCGGCCTATCAAATCTTCAATTGGATAACCCCGATAGGCGATGCGACCTGGCGCGATATCGCAAATGGAGGTTCGCCACCAACTGGCCGCTTGCTGTCTCAGTTCTTCTTCGCTCATTTCCAGTTCCGTCCTTTCAACCTGCCGATTGCCAACCGACGCAAGCCGTCCGATGTCATGATATCGGTCCGTCCGTGGCTACGCGGACGGGCAGGAAATCAGCCTCTCCTTGCTTTGGCGTCCCGACGGCTCGGCTTGAGACCAGTTGCTCAACCTCCGCATACGAATAGCCGAGCCGCTGCAGCCATCGCTCAGTGTCTGCTCCGAGCGTCGCAGGTGGTGAAGGCACCGAAAACTCCTCATCCAGCCGGAACCCCGGCCGCGTGATTCGTAACGGCTGCGCACCGTCTTGTTCTGGCGCCAAAGTCTCGACGAATCCGCGCTCAAGGACCTGTGGCTGCTGCAACACTTGCGAGACCGTCAGCACACGGCCGGCAGGGACACCAGCCAGATTCATTTGGGCCTCCCATTCCTCAGCGGGCTTGCAACTCAATGCCTTGTTCAACTCCGCGCTCAGCGCAGCGCGGTTGACCTTGCGCATCTCGCGTCCAGCAAAGCGTGGATCCGCCTTCAGGTCCGGTCGGTCGATCAGGTCGCATAGGGCTTGGTACTGCTTCTGCTCGTTGGCGGAAATGTTCAGCGGGCCCGTCGCGGTGCGAAACGTGCCGGAGGGAGCCGCGGTAAAGTTCTCGTTGCCGATGGGCTGCGGCTCGACCCCGGCGTTCAGGTGGTTGGAGACGACCCATCCCATCGCCGCAACGGTGGCCTCGAGCAGGGACACGTCGATGAACCGACCCCGTTGCCTATGCCGCTGGTCGACCAGAGCCGCGGCGATGGCAAACGCAGCAGTCAGTCCCGCAATCGTGTCCGAGATCGGAAAGCCCGTGCGCAGGGGAGCCGAGGTTATATCGCCGGTGACGCTCATCGCTCCGGAAAGACCCTGGACGATCTGGTCATAGGCCGGACGGGCGGACCACGGTCCGCTCTGCCCAAAGCCGGAGATCGCGCAGTAGACCAGACGCGGGTTCAGCCCGACAAGCACATCAAAGCCGAGGCCAAGGCGTTCCATCACCTTCGGCCGGAAGTTTTCGAGCACCACGTCGGCTTCCTTGACCAGTCGCAAGAACACCTCGCGGCCCGCTTCCGATTTCAGGTCCAGTGCAATCGATTGCTTGCCGGCGTTCACGGCGACAAACGAGAGTCCCTGCAGGCGCTCCGCTCTTTGCGGATCCGCGCCGAGGCGCCGCGCCAGGTCGCCGCCGTTCGGATTTTCCACCTTAATGACCTCCGCGCCAAGGCGCGCAAGATGGTAACCACAGAACGGACCCGCCAACACGTTTGACAGGTCGAGAACGCGTATACCGGTTAGCGGCAGAGACATCTGAAGAGCCTTCTTGTAGGTGATCCGATAGCGAGCGCTTAGTACGCAACTTATTTCAGTTGCTGCGCAGCACGTTCCGCGAATCGATTCGTGAAGGTCTTGATGAGGTCGATCTTTGCGGCTGCGATCTTCGGATCAAAGTCGCCTAGGACAGCGAGCGGGACCTTGGCCGCGTCGATGTCCATCTGACCGGTTGGCGAGAACAGCGCTTTCGACGCGTTCATGATCTCGATGTTCACCTCGCGATTGTCGGTCTTGTATGCAGGAGGCATCGCGTCGACGAGTTGTTCCGTCGACGCCGTGTTGATCCAGCGGTGGGTTTTGAGCAAGGCGTTGACGAGGCGCTGGACCGTTTCTGGATTTTTGTCGATGAAGGTCTGCTGCAGGTAGAGACAGGCGGTCGGATAGATTCCGCCAAAGGCCTGTTTTGAGCCTTCGAGTGTGCGCGCGTCGAACAGCGGCGTCGCACTCTTTTTGCGCGCGAGAAGGGTCGCAATCGGGTCGAAATAGACGAGCGCGTCGATATTCCTGGCCTCGAGCGCCACCATGCCGGGTGCCCCGCTGCCGACCGCGATAATGTTCACGTCGCGCGGACCCAACCCAGATTTCTTGATGTAGTAGCGCGCCATGGTGTCGGTCGATGACCCCGGCGCCGTGATCCCGAGCTTGAGGCCCTTCAGGTCGGCACCGGACTTGACCTTGTCAGCGAGGCCGCTGCGGACACCGAGCAACACGCCGGGAATGTCATTGAGCAGGAACACGCAGGAAATCTGTTTGCCCTGCGCCTGCATCTGAATGGTGTGATCGTAAAAGCCGACTGTCCCGTCCACCGAACCGCCGACCAGCGCCTGCAAAGCCTTCGAACCACCGGCCTGGAAGTTTTCGACGCTCACCTCAAGGCCCTGGTCCTTAAACGAACCGAGCTTCACACCAAGCTCGAGAGGCATATAGTTGAGGATCTGTGATCCCACTGCGATCTTCAATTTTGTCTTCTCCGGCTCGGCGGCATGCGCTGAAATGAGCGGCAATACAGCTGCCGCGATAACCACCATCAGTCTCGGAAAAGCGTGCATGGGAACCTCCGTGAGAATGGGAGCGCTACGATCAAACTTCGTGGGCAGGTGCCGGCCGCCAGACCAGCAGCCGCTTTTCCACCCGGTCGACGATGGCATCGAGCGCGATGACGAAAGCGGAGAGGACGATGATCCCTGCGAAGACACCGGCGGCATCAAGGACGCCCTCGGCCTGCGCAATCAGGTGCCCCAATCCTGCGGACGAACCGAGATATTCGGCGACCACCGCTCCCATCACGGCCATGCCGACAGATACCCGCAGACTCGACAGGATCCACGTGGTGGCGGACGGCAGGTAGACATGGCGCAGCAGGGAGGACTTCGATGCACGTAGCAGGCGCGCATTCGCGAGCACGACCGGATTGACCTCGCGAACGCCCTGAAAGGTGTTGAAAAAAGCGACGAAGAGAACCAGCGTCACGCCCAGCGCGACCTTGGAGGTGAGGCCCAATCCGAACCAGATGACAAAAATGGGCCCCAGCAAGATGCGCGGGATCGCATTGAACATCTTGATGAAGGGCTGAACGACCTCGGCCGCAAACGGGCTTAAGCCCAACCAGATACCAAGCGCCGTGCCGATCCCGATACCAGCCAGGAAAGACAGGACCGTCTCCAGCAGTGTTATGCTGACATCGGTCCAGAAGTCGGCCGTTGACATCCACTCTCCGATCCTTGCGATGAGTGTCGACGGGGCCGGAAAGAAGAACGGGTCGATCAACCCGGCCCGCACGCCCAATTCCCAGATCAGGATCAGCCCAAGCACGATGGCGAACTGCGTGAGAGCGACCTTACCCCTGCGTGGCATAGCTTTTCTCCACTTCGGCGCCGAGCAGCGACCAGATTTCACGGTAAAGCGCGACGAACTCGTCGGTGGTCTGTAGCGCCGAGACGTCGCGGGGACGAGGCAGCGTGATCCTGACATCGCCAACCATGCGGCTCGCGGGACCGGCAGACATCACAACGACGCGGTCCGCCAGCGTGATCGCCTCATCGAGGTCATGGGTGATGAAAACGAGTGAGCGCCGGTCCGCCTGCCATAGCTCGAGCAGGATGCGATGCATGAGGCGGCGCGTGTGAACGTCCAGCGCGGAGAAAGGCTCATCCATCAGGACGATCTTCGGCTCCATGATCAGGGTCTGCGTCATGGCGACCCGCTTGCGCTGGCCGCCGGACAATTGGTGCGGATAGCGCTCCTCGAACCCTTTCAAGCCAACCTTGGCGAGCCAGGGCCGCGCCTGCTCGCGCGCTTTCGCGATCGAGCTTCCCTGAAACACCAGCCCGAGGCCGACATTGTCCTGGGCTGTTTTCCAGGGCAGCAGCCCTTCCTGTTGCAGCATGTAGCCGGACTGACCGTTCAGGCCCCTAAGCGATTTGCCGAAAATGCGAACCTCGCCGGCGGCCGGCTTCAGCAGTCCGGTGACAGTATTGAGAATGGTCGATTTTCCGCAGCCGGTCGGCCCGACCACTGCAACGAATTCGGTTTCGCCGACCTGGAGGTTCATGCTTTTCACGGCGGTGAAGTCGCCGAAGCGAATCATTACGTCGCGCAGGTCGACGGCAAGTGCCGGCTGCCCTTCCATTGTTTCGCTCCGCAGAACCTGTTCTAAGCCTCAAAACAGGTAACTTTTGCTCTATCCGGAGTCAATTGCATTCTGCAACACAGAACGCAGATGAGCATGGGACACTGGACTTTCTATCCATTCTGGATATCTGTTCTGCAGAACAGAACACGAGGCTGTATCAATGGCAAAGACAGGGGTTGATGCGGTCGGGCGCGCCCTGGCGATCCTCAAGGCCTTCGGTCCTGAGCGCGCAGCTATGACGCTGACCGAGATTGCCGAGGCGACGGACTTCTACAAGAGCACGGTCCTTCGCCTTGCCGCATCCCTGGAAGCGGACGGATTCCTGGTGCGGGGGACCGACCGCCTATTTCGACCCGGACCGGAGCTATGGCGCCTTGGGGCGCTCTATCAGCGTGGGCTGGACCTCGGTGACCTGATCAGACCCTCGCTCCATCGTCTGGTCGAAGCAACCGGAGAGACCGCATCCTTCTACATCGCGGAGGGCGACGAGCGCATTTGCCTTTATCGCGTTAATTCTCCGCGTTCCGTCCGGCATCACCTCGAAGAAGGACAACGATTGCCGATTGATCGTGGCGCTGCGGGCCGCGTTCTTACCGCTTACCGCGATTTTGCATTAGCTGGTGGAAAGAAGATCAGAGATCGTGGCTTCTACGTCTCGATCGGCGAGCGTGATCCTGAGGTTGCGGCCGCAGCGGTGCCCGTCATCGATGTCTATGGCAAATTGCGGGGCGCGCTCTCAGTCTCCGCCATTCGCACTCGCTTTGATGCAGATGCTCGGAAATCTGCCGTTGAAGTGCTGAAGTCCGAGGCTAAAGCGCTGATTGGTTTGCTGCCTGCAACTGAGCGCTGAGCTACAATGGCAGCGTTCTGTTTATAACGCACAGCTCAGCGGGTGCCGCAATGGCCTCTCCTGAGCGTAGCGCGCATTTCTCGCATTGTTGAGGCCTGCAGATCATCCTCGATCTCGACGCCACCCATCCCTACACGGACATCAGGAGGGAGGCTTCTTCAAGGCTATTACGCTGCTCGTGTGATGTGTGCTGGTGCGCGTGTTCTGGAGCCGTCATGGCCTGACGGCCAAGCTGCGGCGCGCCGACATCGATGCAAGCGCGGTTAGGACGTTTCGCGGATTGTGCGGCCTAAAGCCGGATGGGGTTAGACCGAATCGATTTGGGATTGAACGAAGCCGCTGTCTCAGCGTGCGTGGCGAGGTGGCGTAGATCGCCTCCTGGCGGAGAGGATGTGGGTGTTGGAGCCCCCCTCAGACAGGGTATTGAGATGGCCGATTTGAGCCCTCTTCGCCGCCGCATGATCGAGGATATGACAGTCCGCAATCTGTCGCCGGCGACGCAGCGATCCTACATCAGCGCGGTTTCGAAGTTCAGCCGCTATTTCGGCCGATCGCCTGAGCGGTTGGAGCTGGAAGACGTCCGGGCCTTCCAGGTGCATCTGGTCTCGACCGACATCTCATGGCCGGCGCTGAACCAGATCATCGTCTGTGCGCTACGGTTTTTCTACGGCGTCACGCTCGGCGAGGCGCTCATCCCCGAGCGCATTCCCTATGCGCGAGAGCCCCGCAAGCTGCCGGTCGTTCTCAGCGCCGACGAAGTGGTGCAGTTCCTCGAGGCGGTGTCGAGCCTGAAGAGCCGCGCCGCGCTCACCACCGCCTATGCGGCCGGCCCCAGGGCCTCCGAGGTCGCGGGACTGCGGATCGAAGACATCGACAGCACCCGCGGTGTCATCCAGGTGCGCCACGGCAAAGGCGCGAAGGATCGCAACGTGATGCTGTCGTCCCAACTGCTCGGCATCCTGCGCACCTACTGGCGGCTCGCCCGGCCGCGGCTTTATCTGTTCCCTGGGCGTGACGAAGGTCACCCGATTGATCCGACCGTGTTGCATGCCGCCTGCCGCTCGGCGGTCAAGGCTGCGGGCCTGACCAAGCGCGTCACGCTGCACACGCTGCGCCACAGCTTCGCGACACATCTTCTGGAGAACGGAATCGACATCCGGATCATCCAGGTACTGCTCGGGCACAATAAACCGTCGTCGACGGCGCGCTACACGCAGGTCGCCACCCATACGATCCGGGCGACGCAGAGCCCGCTCGACCGCGTGTCGCTGGAGGTGACGCCACCGGCATGACAACGGCTCCGGGATCCGGCTTATGACCCGCCCCGACGTCCGCCCGCACCGACCCGCCATCGAGATTGCCGATATCTTGCGCCGGCATGGCGACGCCTATCGTCGTGACCATGCCGGTCATCTCGGTCGCGTCGAGCGGCGGGTGATGAACCAAGGCGCTCGGCGGCCATGTCGAGGCCTGCAATGACTGCGGCATGACGCGGATCGCCTATAATTCCTGCCGGAATCGGCATTGTCCGAAGTGTCAGGGGCCAGCCCGAGCCGCGTGCCGTGCCGCGCGAGAAGCCGACCTGCTGCCGGTTCCCTACTTCCACGTCGTCTTTACGCTTCCTGCACCGATCGCCGCGATTGCTTTCCAAAACAAGGCGGTCGTCTATGCCATCCTGTTTAAGGCCGCCGCCGAGGCGATGACCGACGCTTGCTGCCAATCCGCGCCGGCTCGGCGCGGAGATCGGCGGCGTCGCGGTCCTGCACACCTGTGGACAAGCGCTAACGCATCATCCCCACATTCACTGTGTCGTGCCGGGCGGCGGCCCGTCACCTGATGGAACACGCTGGATCGCCAGCCGACCGAACTTCTTCCTGGCCGTCAAACCGCTGTCCCGGCTCTTTCGCTGGCTTTTTCTCAAACGCCTGATCGGGGTCTTCAACGCCGGCGCCTTGCGCTTCTTCGGCGATCTTGCTTCTCTTGCCGAACTCGACGCTTTCGCTGGTCGCATCAAAGCCATGCAGCGCGTCAACTGGGTCGCTTGCGCCAAGCGGCCCTTCGGCGGACCCGCACAGGTGCTGGCCTATCTCGGCCGCTATACCCATCGCGTCGCGATCGCCAACAGCCGGCTCGTCGCACCCGACAACGATCATGTTGCCTTCACATGGAAGGATTACCGCCAGGACGGCGCGACAAAGATTATGAAGCTCAAGCCCGACGAGTTCATTCGCCGCTTCCTGCTTCATACGCTGCCCGACGGTTTCCATCGCATCCGCCACTTCGGCTTCATGGCCAAACGCCATCGCGCTGCCAAGCTCGCCTTTTGCCGCGAACTTCTCGATCATGAGACAGCCCCAAACGACAGCGAGCCGCCGCCTGTGGATTTGGAAGCTCAAACCTGGGCCGAAGTTCCTGCCTGGCCCGATTGTGGTGGCGTGATGCGCATCATTGAGCGCTTTCGACACAGCTTCAGATGCTCCAGCCCTCGAACATCACCGTTCCGATGCGACACATCGTGAGCCAAGTCATGCCGTGCACGACGATCATCATTCGTCATTTCGCTCCCGGCGTCTCGATCATCGCGGACGATGTCGACTCCGTGCTTTCACACTCCGCGACAACAACGGTCCGATGCAGCAAAATGCCTATCGCGATCTCCAGTGAAGCGCGTCTGATCTCAACTCTTCCCCGACGCGCACATCTCGTGTCTCTGCCTCACGCGCCGAGCCAGCAGATCGGGCCTTCCGATCTCGAACGTGCTGCATGCTCTGGTCCTCGTCTTCGGCCAGAACGAACGTCAAACTGGATTAAGCCCGAGGGGCAGGGTCAACACCCACGCCTTCCTCGGCGGTGCAAAATCCATGCGCCAGATTCGTGTGGGCGTCGGCGGCGCCACTACAACGATCGCGTGGTTGCCCCCAGCGCATCCAGTACGAGAGCAACCTATGGCGTGAGGACACGACGCGGCAATCCTCAGCGCGCGGCAATCCTCAGATGGGCTGTGACGGGCGTCTTTTGGAGCCTCGTACGACTCTCACGGCTACTCGCCGTTCCCAGCCGGTGGTCGGCCGCAGTCGACTCTTCTGGCGCGATTTGGCGGATTGTTAGCAAAGTTGCGCGACTGTCCGACCGCCTACATCTGTTCGTCGGAGCCGTGGCCTCTCGCGAGATCTCGTGTCCGTTGCATCGTGCGGGAAAAATATTCGTCGCGCTCGCGGCGCACGCGCTCTTGATGCGCCCTGAAATTCGCAACTCGTTTGCTGATGTGCTCTCGCTCGGAGGTGTTCCAGCTCAACCGCCGGGCAGAATCGGGCGGGGAAGCTTTTGCGATTGGCGCGATGGGTGCTACCAGCTTTGGAATAGGCGCTACGCTCCGTGCGCGTTCTACGAGTGCCGCGGATTGTTGAACCAGCGCCTCCAGTTCGTTCTTCCAGTTCATCTTCCATGTTCTCCGAACAGTCATGGGAGCATGCTAATTTGGTGCGGTACGCTCGTCCAGCTACCCCTTTTGGTAGTTGCGAGGCCGCTGCTTGTCCTCAAAATAGTGGCCGATGAGCCATCTGGGCCGATGAAATTCGCGGCTTCCCTGCTAGGAGAACTTCCCACGTAACCTTCGTCACCCAAGTGACGCAACAGGATGGAAGATCAGAAAGATGCGACCTGGGTCAAACCCGTCGGCTGTGCCTGGTCTCTGGCATGAAAGCATGATCGCCCAGGCTCGCCATACTCGAACTCCTCAAGCGAACTACGCTGACGCCGAAGCAGCGGAGATTGTGCGTCAATGCGCGAATCGCCCGAATGGTCCGACCAGAACTACCCTACAGTATTGCTCAAATAGGAGATGGGAGTGGCGAGGGGTGTTGTGAAATGGTTTAACGCGACGAAGGGTTTCGGCTTCATTCAGCCGGATGGGGGCGGCCAAGACATTTTTGTACACATAAGCGCCCTGGAGCGCGCTGGCGTCTCTGACCTGCGGGAAGGGCAGGCAGTCTCTTACGAGCTTAAAGTCGACCCGAGGCGCGGTAAAAGCAGTGCGGAAGATCTGCGTGTCTGATTTCATGTCGTAGGCGTCTGGCCTCAGCCCCCCTCCCAAGTCTGGCGCTTACCTCGGAACGACCCCAGCCGCTTTAAGCACTGGGGTCGTTTCATTTCTCGCCAATTTTCGACGTTTCGCGGGTCCGAATACAAGAGAACGTAGCTAGCGATGCTCGCTAGCGCAACGCCTCTTTGTCCCGTTTGGTAGACGGGTAACAGTCAGTCCGCCCGCTCGTCATAGCGCGATTTGAAGGCGCTCGCGAGCGGCTTATTGGTCGGAAGGTCATCCTCGCCGATCATCCTGGACTGGAGGTGGTGGCGCCGGCGCTGATCAAACCCGATACCATGCTGCGGCGCGAGTTCAACAGTGTGGACCAACGAAGGGATGGGAAAGCTAAGCAAGGACTCTCGAGCGGTTCGAGAGGGCTACGACATAAGGCTATTGCTGCGCGAGCTCCCTTCGCCGGACGTTGGATCCGGTCAAGGTCGCCAGCCTCGAGGGCTCACAAGCAGGCAATTCGTAGATTGTGGGCAGGCTCCTCAACGCCCTCCATCAGGAGCCTTCGGGGATCACGACGCCGCACCTGCGGCCGCGGTTGTGCATGCGGTCGCCGCGTTCTTTGCTCAGCCACACGCCTGGCGCGTACGCTGAAGCTGAAACCGCGTAGTCGCCCTTCAAGTGCTGGATGATCTCGCCGAGAAATGATACGCAGCGGCGATGATCGTTTACCTTCACATCAATAAGTGTCGGGGCAGGGCTGGATTGAATTTACCTTAATTGGGCGGGGCCATCTTTGGTGAGTGCTCGTCCAGTCGCCACGCCATTATGGGATCGCTCTCCGCCCTAGAGCCTCTCGTCGTGGAGGTTGGCAATCCTCTTGGCAGCGAACCGGCTAGAACTGAAAATCGAATTTTGAGATGCGCGAAGGCAATGCCGAACTCACCTATCGGAATTCCAAGGGGATTTTGCTGAGCCGGGACATTTCGGGCGTCCACCACCGATCCGCGCCCCTCGTAGTCTAATTTATTTAACCGCGGAACGCTTCCGTCCATCATTCGGGCTTCGCACGGACCAACATACGGCCCGTTGGCATCGCGCGTTGAAGCCCACTTGAGGATTCAAAGCCGGAGCGGCTGCTAGCATCAATGCTAAAGCTCGATCCGTCCTCCTAATGAACCAGCGCATGCGACGGCACCTTGAAACATCGCGCTTCCGATCGGCACCAAGCGTCGGCGCCTATCTGGGTCTTACGCCTCGACGCAACCACTCTGGCGAAACTGGGCAAGATATCACGATGGGGCGACCGTCTTCTCCCAACCTGCCTGTACGAGGCGGCGATCGTCCTGCTTCATCGAACGAAGAAATGGTCCTCTCTTAGGGCTTGGGGCATGAAGCTCGCTAAGCGGATTGGCATGCGAAAGGCAAAGGTCGCCATCGCGCGCAAACTCGCCATCCTTCTTCACTGTATCTGGGTCTACGGCACATCGTTCGTACGCACACGACGAAGGCCGCCTGATTGACGCATGCGCGCGAGCGCGACGAGCTCTATGAAGGGCGTTGCGTAAAGATCAGGCAGCCTGCTGATCGGCGGGAGTGTCGCCTTGGCGGAGGAGCTTCCATTCCCAGGGCAGCAGTTCGTCCAGACGCGATACGGGAAGATCGGCGATACGGGCGACGATATCGGCGAGCCAGGCCTTGGGATCGACATCGTTAAGACGGCAGGTGGTGATCATCGTCAGCATGATGGCGGCGCGGTCGGCACCGCGCAGGCTGCCGGCGAAGGTCCAATTGCGCCTTCCCAAGGCGATGCCGCGCAACGCTCTTTCGGCGGCGTTGTTGGTGAGGCAGATCCTGCCATCGTCGAGGAAGCGGGCAAAGTCGGCCCAGCGCCTGAGCATGTAATTCATGGGCTTCAGGACCTCGGAGGAGCGCGAGAGGGGTTCGCGCTCGAGGAGCAGCCAGGCATGCATGTCCTCGAGAAGCGGCTTGCTCTTTTCGTGGCGCACGGCGCGCCGCTCGTCGGCGCCGCGGCCGTTGATGGCGCGCTCGATCTCGAACAACGCGTCGAGGCGTCTGACCGCCTCCAACGCGATCGGCGAGACCGGTTTGCCCCTGTGGCCTTCCCGGGCGTTCTTCTCGATGTCGGCCAGCTCGAAGAAGCCCCGCCGCGCATGGGCAAAGCAAAACGCCGGCGTAATCGGCAGCACCTTCTTCTGCGGATCGAACAACGGCTCGAAGCCGTTGTAGCAATCAGCTTGCAGGATACCGGTGAAGGCGGCCAGATGCTTCTGTGGATGCTCGCCTCGACGGTCGCTCGAGGCGTAATAGACCGCCGCCGGTGGCGCTGGCCCGGCGAAGGGCCGGTCATCCCGCACATATGTCCAGATCCGACCGGTCTTGCACTTGCCCTTCGCCAGGATGCGGATGGTGGTGTCGTCGCCATGCAGGCGCTCGGCAGCAAGCACATGGCGTTCGATCAAGTGGAGAGAGTGGCATGACGGCGAAGGTCCCGTGGCCGACCTGGTCGGCCAGCGTCGACAATGGCAGGTCGATCCCCTCGGCCTTAAAGCGCGCACTCTGGCGGTTAAGCGGGATGTGCATGCCGAACTTGTCGAACAGAATCGTCGCCAGCAATTGTGGGCCGATGAAGCCGCGCGGCGTGGCATGGAACGGCGCCGGCGGCTGGCTGATCTTCTCGCAATCGCGGCAGGTGAACTTCTCGCGCACTGTCTCGATGACCTTGAAGCGGCGCGGGATCTCCTCCAGCGTCTTGGTCACATCCTCGCCGATCTTCGCCAGCCGCGATCCGCCGCAGCAGGCGCAGCTCGTCGGAGCCTCGATAACGATGCGCTCGTGTTCGATGTCGTCCGGCCAGGGCTTGCGTACCGGCCGCTTGCGCGTGAAGGCGCGCACGCTCTGGGTCTTCGCCGCCGCGGCCTGAGCCGCAAGCTCATCCTCGCTCGCCGTGGTGGCGAGTTCTTCGAGTTCCAATTCCAATTGTTCGATCAGACGCGCCGTGCGCTCGGAGCCCCGCCCGTACAGTTCGCGCTTGAGCTTCTCGATCCGCAGCTCGAGATGCGCGATCAGCGCCGCGTTGTCCGACAGCTCCGCCCGCGCACTGGCAGCCACCGCCTCGGCGAGCAGCCGCGCCTCACGCTCGGCCTGCAGCGCCGCCAGGGCACTCACAAGGTCCGATGGAAGTTCGTCCGGCTTCGATATCATGAAGCCATTGAATCAGATCAAGCAGCAGATTCAAACCCAAAACGGCTATCCGATCCGCGTCGGACGCTGGGCTTCTTGCGGGTTGCGCCAATCGATTCCGGACAACAGGTAGCTCATCTGCGCCGGAGAGATCGTCACTGCTTCGCCCGCAACCGAAGGCCAGATGAACCGCCCTCCCTCCAGCCTTTTAGTGAACAGGCATGCTCCCTGGCCATCGTGCCAGATCACCTTCACAAGATCGCTTCGGCGACCGCGGAAGACAAACAGATGACCGCTGAGCGGGTCCTTGCGCAGCACCTCCTGCACCTGGAGTGCCAGCGTTGGAAAGCCTCGGCGCATGTCCGTGTAGCCTGTCGCAAGCCACACGCGCGCGCCCGTCGGAACCGGGATCATCGGCGTACCAAAGCATCGAGAACGCGACGTAGTGCGTCTCCATCAACGTCGCCATCGACCCGGATGCGGTGCCCGCTACCAAGGTCGATCTCGATGATGCCCAGGCTCTTCCGTCGACGCGCCGCCGTCGTCGTCAGCGGCGCTTCGGCCACCTCCCGCGGCGGCACAGACGGCCCAATCTCGACCGGCACGAACGGCGCTATACTCGCTTCAGCGTGCTTGCAAAGCTCTTTGCGCCACCTGAACAGCTGGCTTACATGAAGGCCAGCCATGCGAGCCACCTCGGAAACGCAGGCTCCGGGCTCGAGCGATGCTGCAACAAGCCGTTCCTTCTTATCCTGCGACCACCGGCGTCGCCGCTCGACCGATGTGATCACCTCCGCCCTCGAAACCGTCATAGCGCTTCTCCTAGGATTACCCCTAGGACCTGCAGCGTTCGCGTCCGTCAAACAAGGCGGCCCTCAACGGAGGAATACCATCGTTCGACTGGGGCCAGGGGAAGGAAGCCTGATCCGATCTTGTAGAGTTCCTGGTCCGGTCTGCCGGACTGGCGATGTCTCGCTGGGACGGTGTTGTGGCGGCCTCGGTCAATCAGGCGGTGGCGGCTCGTCCGCACTCCGCTGCAAACGTTGAGGCGCCCGACCCCGACATCATCATGAGGCGCTGCGCGACTTGGAAAGGACCATGATCCCAGCGAAGACCTCAACCAGCCCCGGCGATCCAATGCACGTATCAGCCGGCCCGCGCCGTCTCCGCAATCCGGACCAGCTCCGACGGCGCGAGCACTACCACCGTGCCGTGGGCGAGTTCAGAAATGTAAGTTTGACAACAAACCGCAATTAAAGGGCCGATTGACACCCAGCGCGCGCGTACGCAGGCGAGGCAATCGCGGCTTCCCGGAGATCATGATCCGCGAGCGCCCTGCTAAAGCTGCCGAAGCAGTGCCGGGACATCGTGAGTGAGACCTCCTCCTCGGTGTTGGCAGCTCGGCAATCTGCAGGCCGTCCGAACGCACGAAAGGCATCACGATGCTATTGCACCGTTCGTTTGGCGGGGTTGGCGAAGCGCAGCGCCTGGTGGCGAGCGACGCAGCTCTTCGAGTAAGGTCAGGCCCTCTTTCACGACCCCGGCCGGAACGACAGTCCCACTCAGGACGCCAGTCGAGGACACCGAGTGCCGTTTGTCGTGTGTCAACTATCAACTCTCGCAGTTGATGGAGAGAACGACCCATGCAACCGTAACGATCGGATACCACCGATGCAGGTCGATTAACATCCGGAGAGACGCCCGTGCCATGCGGCGCCACGTCCATGGATGAAAAATGCGTACAAGCAGCGGCTGATCATCGACAAATCAAACGGGCGGATCCTTCGTACAGTGATGTTTAATAATGACGAGTGACGGCACAGAATCTTCGCTCCGCATCTGGCTCGCCGTCATCGTGCTAGGCATCGCCTCGTTTCACATCGTCTTGGCAGAGATAGCACCTATCGGGCTGTTGTCTCAGATTGCTCGCGACCTCGGACGAGATCAGGCAGCGGTCGGGCTCACGGTGGCCCTCTATGCCTGGATCGGTGCTGCCAGCGGTCTGTTGTCACCCGTTCTGCTTCAGAAGTTTCCTCGCAAGCCGCTACTCATCGCCTTGACTCTTATCCTTTCCGCAACAACGTTTGCGGCGACGATGTCTCACACTTTCGAAGGGTTGTTGCTGGCACGCACGGTGGGCGCTGTCGTTCACGGTTTCTATTGGGCCATGGCGGCTGTGGTTGCGTCTAAGATTGCGCCGTCCCGCAGTATGGGTGTTGCGACGGCAATCGTATTCGGCGGGATCTCGATGGCGACCGTTGTTGGCGTGCCGCTCGCGAACTTCGTCGGTCAGGTGAGCGGATGGCGTGCAGCGTTCAGATTGATTGGCGCCATCGGACTGATCACCTCAGCCCTGATGGTGGCAGTTCTTCCGAAAATGCAGGCCGGGACGCCAGCGGGATGGAGAGAGCTTGGATCAGTCTGCCGCAGGCATGACCTGTTGGGGATCTATGCCGTAACGACATTCATGGCGGCGGCGCATTTCGGGGCGTACACATTTATAGAACCATTCCTCAACGAGATTCCAAATGTTGCCCAAGTCATGATTGGCGCGCTGTTGTTCGGCTTTGGCGGAGCAGGATTCCTGGGGAACATCCTGGCGGGCGTCCTCATCGACCGCTTCATGAAGCCCATCATCACTGCGGGGCTGCTTGCTCTGTGTCTGGCGCTCGTTGGCCTTGGATGGTTTGGTCCCCAGTTGGGGACAGGCCGGGTCCTTGTCTTGCTGGTCATCTGGGGCGCGGCCGTCGCGGCGCTGTTCGCGGGACTCCAGACCTGGATCCTGCGCGCCGCCGGTTCGACAGTGATGACTGCTGCCGCGATGCACTCGGCGGTCATCAATTCGGCCATCGGCTCCGGAGCCGTCCTTGGCGCCCAGGTGTTGACTGTAGCCGGCCCATCAGGAGTGATGCTGGCAGCTGGTATGGTCATCATCATCCCTCTGCTGATAGTTCTCCCGCAAGCGGCCCCAGAGGGTGACCTAAAAAAGGGGGCGTTGCTTGATGGATAACGCCGCAGCCGTGCGCACGGCGCGGATCGCCGCGTGCCCTACCACGAATGTCGCACGAACCTTCCGCTGGTGCGCGAGCGTTGGACCAAAATGTTCGTGCAGCCCGGCGGACCGGCCGAAGGGGGTGAAACACCACGCCAGGCCTTGCCCGAGAACTCGTTGAGGAACTCGGCATCGAAGTTTTTGGCTATGTACGCGAACATCTCGGGGGATTGCGCCGTTGCGGCATTGCGAGGAGCATTCGGTCGAGCGGTCTACCGCACTGCGGGACACTTTTGCATTCTTTCCACAACAATGTCTCTGTCCTGAGATTACCCCGCATTCTAGCATCATAATTGACGCTACCGGACAGACGGGCAAGCTCGCCTTCTTCATCCCGTGAGCGTCCTCACGCTGGCGTGTGACGCGCTTCTCGATGATCGGTCCTATCGCGCTCAACCGAAGGCGCTCTTTGCTGGCTCTTCCGAGGCGCTGCCGAGCAGCTGAGCCATCATCGCCTTCCTGCGCGAAATGAGCAAGCTGATGACGTCTACTTGCGTGCTTTCCTGATTGAGCGCTCACCAGCATCACAATGGCATTCCAACCAGCGACTCGATCAATTGCGTCCTTAGACCCACTGGGATCTCAAAGCCATGGTCTAGAACTGGGCTTACTGTCAATGAACTCGCATGATGGTGCCGAAGACGAGACTCAAGATCGGCGCGGCCTCTAGATCAAGATTACGCTCTTGAGCGCATTGTGGCAGGTCGCTTCACTCGTTTCGGGATGGCCGTCGCATTGGATCATCGGCCGGTGGTCGGACGTGTCTGCGGATACCCATATCCGCGAACTCGCAGGCACCTACACATCGATGCCCGCGTCGGCCAAAACCACAGGCTCAAGAGGGAGCTCATGCGCGGCGGCCATCGCGTCAACTTCTGACCTCATGCACAAAGGCGGCGCACTCATCGTTGATAAGAGAGAAGGCGCGGCTACGTCCATGATCCAATAGGTGCGTGCACGAAAATCGAGCTGTTCCAGAAGCTCCTAAAATCGGGCTGCAGTGCGGAGGACTCAAAACTGCGGACCGCGGAGCGGCTCGCTAGTTTGATGGCGGTCGTCTGCCCTCTCAGCTGGCGCGTCCTCTGGCTCATCATGCTCAATCGTACGGCCCGGACGCATCACCGAAGATCGCCTTCACAGACACCGAGATCGTATTGCTCGATGAACTCATCAAGGACGTCGGCATTCGACGAGGTCGCCTTGGAGCCCCCGCATTCTACTTGACCGAACTTGCACTATTGGGTGGCGACCTGGCCAGGGCCGCCGATCCGCCACCCGGAAATGTTGTCATCTGGCGCGGACTCTCCAGACACACCGGATCGAACTCTGCGCCGAAATTGGAGCGGTTGGAAATGTGGATAAATGAAGTGTCGTCGAACAGTTCCACCGCTGCGGCTTTGGAATCGGCTGTTTGCGCAGTAAGCGCGAGTTTCCGGTGCACCAACCTGTCGAGTAGATTGACTCGCCGCAACTGAGAAAACGGACTAGTGGCTCACCCGATAAAAATCCATTAGCGTAGGCTTCCTATGTTTAGTTTGCCTGATTTGCGTGTACTGGAAGTCGCGGCCGTCGTCATCGAAGAGGGCAGCATGAGCGCGGCCGGCCTCAGACTTGGCATCACTCAATCGGCCGTTTCACAAGCGATGAAGCGCGCGGAGGCGCATATTGGCGCGTCCCTCGTCCGTCGCGATCGTCGTCCCCTTGAGCCCACGGAGGCGGGGCAAGCTCTGCTCACCCACATGCGCGAGATAACCCTGCGCGTCGGACGAGCTGTCGAGGAAATGCGGGCCGCCGCAGCGCGTCCCGAACGCGAGGACCTTCGGCTCGGGATGATCGACACGTTCGCGTCCACAGTGGGACCACTGTTGGTCCGCAGCCTCATGGCGGGTTCAATCGCGCTTCGCGTGAGCGCGTATTCGGGGCTGGTACCCGCGCACGCAGAGGCATTGATGCGCAACGAGATCGATGCAGCTGTCACATCGGATCCAATGGAGGGCGTTGACGAAGTTACCCACTTACCCCTATTGCGCGAGCCATTCCTCCTGGTAGCACCGATTGCTTGGGCGGATACTCTTCGCGATCGTCCACTGGACGACCTACTACTCGAGCACCGACTTATCCGCTACACCGCGCGTTCGCACATGGGAACGCAAATTGAACGTCATCTCCGGCGTCTAAGGATAGAGCATCCGCAGACGATGTCGTTCGACACGTCGGACTCGCTACTCTCGATGGTCGCCAATGGCATGGGCGTGGCGATTACAACACCCCTGTGCATATTGCAGGCTGCCGTCCATCGGCCGGCGCTCGAAGTCATGCCATTGCCGGCGACCGGCCTCTCGCGCACGATCGCGTTGGTGACTAAGCAAGGCGGATTAGACACGTTGGCTGCGCGAATAGCGGATGATGCTCGTGTGCTCCTGCGGAACTGGACCTTGCCCCAGATCGCGGCTCAAATTCCTTGGATGGCTCGTTCCGTCGGCAGCATCGTGTTGGATCCGCTCGCTCACGAGGACGCCGCCTGCCGGTGCGTTGCGGGTGGCCCACCCGGAGACTCTCGACGAACACATAACCCTAATTAATCATACTTATTAGCCTCCATAACATCTCCGATTTTAGCTTTAACTCTCGCCCGTGTTCGGAGAAAGTTGTTTGCGTAGCGTCCGGAACCCGGGATCAGAGATGTCAGCGACTCGCACCGAAATAGACAGTCTAGGAACGCGCGAGCTGCCGCTGCGCGCCCTGTACGGATTGGCCTCCCTACGTGGGAGCGAGAATTTCGACATCTCACTCCAGAAGCTCGGTGATCAGCCGGCACTTCTTCGGGCACTAGCGCGCATCAAGCGCGCCGCCGCGGCGGCGAACCGTGAGCTCGGAGCCCTCGACGCCAAAGTAGCAGGAGCACTAATCGCGGCTGCGGACGAGGTCATTGCTGGTAAACACGATGGGCAGTTTATCATCGATTTGCTCGAAGGCTCCGGCGGCACATCGATCAACATGAACATGAACGAGGTTCTGGCGAACCGGGCCCTGCAAATTGTCGGTGAAAAGCCCGGCCGGTACGACGTGATCCACCCAAATGATCACGTGAACCTTTGCCAGTCGACGAACGACGTGCTGCCCTCGGCGCTCAAGTTGGCGGCGCACGAAAAGTCCGGCGATCTGGTGGGTGCGCTGGAACAGGTGGCGGCCGCTCTTTCGGAGCGGGCCATTGTATTCGCTGACGTATTGCGCGTCGGCCGCACATGCATGCAGGCCGCCCAGCCGATGACGCTCGGTCAGGCGTTCGGCGGTTACGCATCGGCGATCAAGCGGCTCTCCTTGAAGCTGTCCGTAGCGCGCCAGGAATTGATGGTGCTTCCCCTCGGAGGCACTGCGATTGGCACCGGGCTCGGAGCAGTGCCGGGCTATCGCCGTGCCGTCTATGGACATCTTGCGGCAATCTTGGGCCACGCGGTACGCCCAGGCGACGACATGTTCGATGCCATGCAGAACGCCGACGCCTTCGCACGCGTGTCGTCGGAAATCCGCATCGCAGCAGAGGTAATGGCGAAAATCGCCTCTGACCTGATCATCCTTTCCTCTGGGCCAAATACGGGGCTTGGCGAATTGCGGTTGCCCGCTCTCCAGCCCGGTTCTTCGATCATGCCAGGTAAACTCAATCCAGTCCTACCAATGATGATCCAGCAAGTTGCGTTCGCTATCGTGGGCAACGACGCCGCAGTATCTCTCTCAGCGTTGAGCGGCCAACTCGAAATCAATCACTTCGAGCCAGTCATCGCCTCGCGCCTGTTCGATTCGATCGAGCTTTTGACGCGATCGGCCAGAATATTTGCCGACCAATGCATCTCGGGGATCCGGGCAGACCGGGAACGGTCGCTCAGCAATTTGATGCAATCTTCGGCTCTTGCGACCGTGTTCGTACCGCGCCTTGGTTATGAACAGGTATCGACACTTGTGCTTACAGCCGCTGAGCAAACGCGGCCGTTCATCGAAATCGCGATCGACCGCGGGCTTCTGAACCGTAGCGCGGTTTTGCAGATGCTGCACGAGAGCACCCGTTATCGCGAGAATGCCGCATGAGCCGCGATTCTGCACTTGCCCTTGTACGCGAAGGGCTCACGAGCATGCCGCGAGTCGATGCACAAGGCCAGAGGATCAACCTACGAAGGTCATGCCACAGCCAACTCGCCATCGCCCTGTCTCCAACCCGATGCGGCGGATGAGACGATGCGCCGCGATCGAGAGGCCGCTTGTTCATAGGTCAGTGCTCCGGCCTCTCTTCAAGTCGTGCTTATACGGACGCGCCTGGCCGAAGCGCCAGGGGCAGTGATCGGCAAAGTCAGCAAACACGTAAGACATTGTCGATAACGTATTCTAACCATTCGCGTGGGGCCGTCCCGGCCTCCGCCAATCTTCACATCCTGTTCCGCCGGTAGCCCGATCAAGATGTGCAAGTTCTCCGATAGCTGGTTACGGCCTGATTCACCTGATGGTACATTCACGATGCGTGATCGAGTCCCGCAGGTTCGAACACGGGCCCAACATTTTTTCGTTCGCTGCCGTACTCAAGACGGCACTGAGGCACGCGAAATCCATCCGATGCCGAGAGGCAGCTGCGCGCGTCAGAATCTCATCCGTCGTCTCGACTGGGCCCAGCTGAAGTTTCCCCACTCCCAGCCGTTGTTTATGTCGTATGCGACATTCGGTTTGAGTATAAGGTAAGATCAATCAAGATGCTCTGGCTGTAGGCCTTGTCGATGACCGTGCCAGTGTTTACCTGGTTTGTAGCAAAAGTTAGCATCACCTTTTGTATTGGCGCCATTGCATTTAGCTGCTTGCCATAGAGTGGCAAAGCGCAAAGGGGTTCGCATTTCCATTCACCAATTCGGAAACGCCGCATGTTACTGGTGTGACAGTCAGTTCTCGATTGAGATCACCCCCGCTTCACGGCCGACCACATTGCCACTGCCTTGGGGCGCTTCGACTTCCAGCCTCTGGCCGATATCAATGCCGTAAGAGCTGACGCCCTTAATTTGGCCGTTAGGGCGCGCAATCGGGCCGCCAAGCAGTTTTGGAGTGGCGATCAGCACGGCGATCGGCTGGATGAAGCGGGTCGATGAGACCGGCAGCGTTGCTCGGGGCCAGATGGGTTGGAAAACCATTACCTTTCTGGCGGCCCTGCGCCATGACCGGATCGATGCGCGATGGTTCATCGAGGGACTAATCATGGCGTGAGCTTCCGGATCTATGTGGAGAAGGTTCTCCTGCCGACCCTTCGGCCCGGCGACATCGTCGTCCCGGACAATCTCGGCAGCCACAAAAGCAAAGCCGTGCGTCAGCTCATCCGCTTCGCCGGAGCAAAGCTCCTCTTCCTGCCAAAATACTCACCCGACCTGAACCCCATCGAACAAGTCGTGCCAAACTCAAGCATCTGCTCCGCAAGGCAGCAGAATACAGCACCGAGAATGCGATCGTCACGAAGAGCATGAACTTCGCAGCCCTCAATATATGAGCATAGTCGCGTGCGCCCCAACCGAAACCCAGGATAGCTTGAGCGCCAATACAGAACCCGGTGATAGGCAGTGCGCCGACTATCAAGATGCGCACAGCTATTCCAACCGCGGCGATGGAATCGTCGCCGAACGGCGCAGCAGCTCCGTACAAGAGCATAACGGCAAGAGCAGATAAGATACTCGTCATTGTCGCCGGCGCGCCTACCAACGCGAGCTGTCTGATGCGATCTGCTCGCAATGATATGTGAGATATCCTGACGAGAACCGTCCCGCCAAGCTTCGTAAAATACACGATATACAGTCCGACAGCAGAGATCTGAGACACCAGCGTTGCGAGGGCTGCGCCTCGCACGCCAAGGTCAAGTGAAAATATGAAGACGGGATCAAGCACAGCGTTCAGGATAAACGCGGTCATCATCACCCACATGCTAAATCGTGTATAGCCTTCGGCTCTTACAATGAACCCGCTGACGGTATTTAGTAGCATCGGGGTGTACCCCAACAAAACCGTTCCCGCGTAGTCGAGCGCCACGGGCATGATGGTTGGGGTTGCTCCGAGCGTTGCAAATATCCCTGGCAGATTTGGAAGCAGAGTGAGGGTGACTATGATACCGATCGGAGCGGCCAGCGCGAGTGCCGTGCTTGCGCCTCGACTCGCTTCTAGGTACTCACGAGCGCCCAGATGACGAGATATGAACGACGCTGCTCCAACACCGATCCCCTGTCCGGCTGCGGCGAGCAGGACCACGATCGGCAAGGTCATGCTAACAGCTGCGATCGCCTGCGCGCCTAGGGCGCCAACAAAGATCGCATTGACGACCTGCTGCAGCGCATGGATCGATAATCCAACAACAGACGGAATGGCGAGCCGCAGGATAAGACTCAAGAGATTCTGGTCCGATAGATCGACGTGCTGTTTTTTCTTTGGCATCACATTGCGCTTGCTGTCGAGGGCGAATTCTGTATTCGGTCCATTCACGGACAAGTGAACTTTTCCAAATTCGACGATGGCGTACTCAGCGCAATCCTCTCCGGATCTGCTCTGGCAAGCCGTGATCGCCTGGATAGGTTGACGTTTTCAAAGCTGATTTTTGCCTGGGCATACGCCTCCCGTCAGTTGTAGCGAATACTGACTGAGGTGTTCAAGGGTCGCCCCCAGGTTCTGCTAGTCATATTGTGCCGTTCCGCCCTTTGGTTGAGCATCGTGCCGGTTGCGTTCACTTCTCGGGATGATGATCGGCGGGGAAACGCGGCCAGACCCTAGAGCCTCAAGTTGGTTTTGGCATCTACCGGATCTTGTAGTAGACGCTCCATCATCTGCATGGCACAAGCAATGAACGTGCTCAGAACCACTGTGGTGGTTCGATGATGTCCTGCAATCTGTACACGATATCGGGTTCCTCAGCGCGATCGAGACGAACGGCAGGCTGCCGGCCCCGGCCAGCGTGGTGACTTGATTTGCGTCAGTAAATCGCGCCGCGCTGGCCGTCACTCGCGGACACGAACTGAAAATTCGTATGGCCGCAACCGGCAGCCTGCCAGACCGGTTCGATGAGCGTGGCTTGGACAATTTCTGCTTCGATCGAAAGACCACCCTGACGCCGTCGAGCGGCGGGCTATCGCGTACTGTCTGGCTCAGCCGAAATGGCGGCTTAGCGTGCAGTCCCACAAACACTCGGCATCACATGAAGATATCCCAAGCATTTAAGTTCGAGGCAGCGCACCGACTTCCAAACGTCCCGCAGACACATCGCTGTCATCGGGTGCATGGTCATTCCTATCGCGTCGAGGTCGTGCTGAACGGGGCCGTCGATCCGCACACCGGATTCGTAATGGATTTCTTGAACTTGGAGGAAGCGTTTGGCCTTCTTATAAAGAAGCTCGATCACCATTGCCTGAACGACGTCCCGGGACTGGAAATCCGACGGCGGAAAATATCGCCATCTGGATCTGGGAGCACGCGAAACCGCGCCTCGCCCAACTCTCGAGCGTGAGGGTGTACGAGACGACGGATAGTTGGGCGGAATATGACGGGCCCGATCGCTGAATTCGGCGCTCATTTGGGACTGTGTCGATGCGGCGCGCCTGTCGTTCTTCGGCTCAGAAGCGGACTTGCTCGATCTGCGATTCGGCTCTTCATCCGCCACGCCCGCGGCCAGATTTCCGCGCTCACAGAAGAGCCCTTGGATCCGACCGGAGCGCCCGGTTTGGCTATGAGGACACCCATCACGTGACCGCATTCGAAAGGCTTCCGGCCAAACGATTCGGAATCCCGCGTTGTGCTAACCGCGGAACGATCTGAGGGATTCGTCCTCAGGAGCGAATTCGATGCTGATTGTACCGGCGAGACGACCCGCCATCCAGGACGCTGCGGCTGGGCGACTTGGTGCTGCAGCAGGTCGGCGCTAGCCGCCAATGCGAGGAGCACGGGTGGATGCAAGATCGCGCAAGCCCGCATGTGCGCGAGCGTGCCATAGACATCGCCGTCAATACCCCCCGTTCGACGCTTCGACGGGCGAAGCCTCAATTGACGCTGGCGAGGTGCCGGACTCGAGCGTCCGCGCTGACTGGTCACGGATGCATCCCTTGGCCGACTGGTTATTTCCACCCAACCAATAGCTGCGGACGTAAACCGGGCGAACAGCTGTCCACAGGAACCGATGCCTCGCCCCGCCGCATCCGATAGAGTGCAGTCAGGCCCGCACCGACCGGGGGTTCATCCCGGGAACCTCCGATCCCCAAACCTTAGCCGAAATGGCGGCCGCGCTCGCGTAATCGCCGGACTATCGCGTCTTGGCCGGCTCGTTTCGCGCCCAAAATTGGCGGGGACTGAATTTCTTGGCAACTATCTAAGCCTGCAGCACATCAGCGGTCTCTTTTCAGACAGCAATTGCAGCGCGGTCAGGAAGTGAATAATTCTCCACCAAGAACCAATTGAAAAATGGGTACACCACCCATTCGGGGAACATGGATTCTGTCCCTGTCCCGGGCGACGTCAATCTTGCGAGTTATGCTGCCGTGATGTCCGGCAAATCACGTGGCGGTGGCCTGCTCGGTCAGGTAACAACAGCATCCGCCTGTCGGAGCAGAAACGGATCCGTGACGCGCTCTTCGCCGAACACATGATTCCCCCCAAGCTTCGCACCACCGGCTTGAAGCTCCGGACGCGCAAGGGACCGTGAAACCCTCCCAGGCATCCGTCGCTCACCACATCTGCACAATGAAGCGGCCGTATTTGGTCGCGATGTAGTCCTTCACCTCGGGCAAGCAGTAGATCGAGACGAAGCGCAGCAGCCGCGGATCATCCTTCCTGTCCGCCGCCATGAATTGCAGGCACCCAGTGCGATCAAGTTACCGCGGTCGGCGAGCAGCGCCGCTACGCTAGCGGCGCGATCGAGCAAACCCGAGTTGATCGTTAGGATCATCGCTTGGCCAGGTGGGCATCGGATGCTCCGATGAAGGTGAGCTCGGCGGCGTTCTGGACGTGATCGGAACTCGCGTCGGCGCGGTGATCCGACGCGATCGCGACATAGAGCGCCGGCAGCACGAAAAGCGTGAACAGCGTGCCGATGGACATGCCCGCGACGACCACGAGCCCGATCGAGAAGCGGCTCGCGGCGCCAGCACCCGTTGCGGTCAACAAAGGTAAGAGGCCCGTGACCATCGCCGCGGTGGTCATCAAGATTGGGCGGAGGCGGACGCGCGCCGCCATCTCGATGGCCGAGCGGGAATCGAGTCTCTCCTTGAGCTGCAGCTGATTGGCGAACTGGACCATCAGAATACCGTGCTTGGATATCAGCCCAGCCAATGTCAACAGTCCGATTTGGGTGTAGATGTTCATCGTCGCCAAGCCAAAGAATAGCGGGATTAAGGCGCCGGCGATTGCCATGGGAACGCTGAACATGATGATGAGGGGATCGCGCAGACTTTCGAACTGCGCCGCGAGCACCAAGAAAATGACGATGAGTGCAAACGCAAAGGTGATGACTAGTTTGTTACCCTCCTGCACATATTGACGGGCGTCCCCGAGGAAGTCGTGGCTGAACTCTGCGGGCAGTTTCATTGCCTCGACGTCGAGGAAGTCCACAGCCTGACCGATCGTGACTCCGGGCATCGGTACGGCTTGGAAGGTCGCGGAGTTGAGCTGGTTGTAGTGGGTGAGTGCGTTCGGATTGGTCGCAGTCTCGATGGAGACCACGGTCGATAGCGGCAGCATCGAGCCCGCCGCTGTCTTGACATAATAGCTCCCAAGTGATTCCGGCGTCAGGCGTTTCTCGCGCGGCACCTGCGGGATCACTTCGTAGGAGCGGCCCTGCAGGTTGAAGCGATTGACGTAGTTTCCGCCAAGGAGGGTCGCGAGCGCGCTACCGACGTTCTGCATGGTGATGCCAAGGTCGCTCGCCTTGGATCGATCGACCTTGATTCGCACCCCCGGCTGGTTGAACTCAAGGTCAGAGTCGCTGACCATGAACAGACCGCTCTTGCGCGCGGCATCCTTCAGCTCCGACATCTGCTCGTAGATGTACTGGAAACCGAGCGTCGACTTGATCACCATCTGCACTGGTAAGCCGCCGGAACCGCCCGGAAGCGGCGGCAAGCTAAAGGCAAATGCGTTGATGCCTTCCAGTTTGGACAGCTCGGCCTGGACCAGCGATTTCAGCGCGATCGATGAGCGCTTGCGCTCGGCCCAGGGCTTAAGCAACATCCCGGCCATGCCGCCCTGCGGACCGCTGATGCCGTTGAGCACGAAGCGAAAATCCGTCTCGGGAAACTTCTGGAGTGCCTTGTCGAGCTTGGCGCCGTAATAATCCAGGTAATCAATATTGGCGTATTTCGGCGCTTTTGTCAGTGCGAATACGATGCCCTGATCCTCCTCGGGTGCGAGTTCCTTGGAAGTGTGCATATACAGAAAGGCGACGAGGCCCAGCATGGTCAGCGCAAACAGCCCGGTAATCGGGCGATAGTCGAGCGAGCGGTCGAGCTTGCGGCCGTACCAGCGCGTCATAGCGCTGAACACACGATTCACAAACTTTGCAAACCGCCCCTCTTCAGCGCTCTTCAGGAAGACCGCGCACATCATGGGCGACAGCGTCAACGCGATCACGCCCGACACGATCACCGAACCCGCCAGTGTAAACGCGAATTCGCGGAACAGCGCGCCGGTGAGGCCGCCGAGAAAGCCGATGGGCGCGTACACGGCGGCCAACGTAATCGTCATGGAGAGGACGGGGCCGACGATCTCGCCCGCGCCGTTCGTAGCGGCCTGCGCGGGCGACGCACCTTCTTCCATATGGCGATGAACGTTCTCCACCACGACAATTGCGTCATCAACCACAAGACCGATCGCAAGCACCATCGCAAGGAGGGTCAGCAGATTGAATGAGAACCCCAGCGCCAGCATCATACCGCAGACGCCAATAATGGACAGCGGAATGGTGACGACCGGAATGATGACAGACCGCAGGGAGGCCAGGAACAGGAAGATCACCAACACCACGATCGCGACCGCCTCAAGGAGCGTCTTCTCCACCTCGTCTACCGATGATTGGATGAACTTGGTGGAGTCGTAGGCCACTTCCATCTTCAGCGATGGCGGCAGGCTGCGCTTCATTTCTGGAAGCAGTGCCCGAACGCCTCGCGCTATGTTCAGTGGATTACCTTCTGGGCTCGCCTGCACGGCGACGAAGATCGCGTGTTCGCCGTTCATCGCGACGCTGGCGTTTGTGCTCTGCGCCGCAAGCTCGACTGTCGCGATGTCCTCCATGCGCACAAAGCCGCCGTCGTTGGCTTTGACGATCATGCGCTTGAAGTCATCAACACTCCGCAGATCAGTGTTGACCGTGACGTCGGAGAGAGTGAAATAGCCCTTAGTCTGGCCGGCCGCAGCCTGGAAGTTGTTGGCCGCGATTGCAGCCGAAACATCAGCTGGCGACACGCCGTGGCCCGCCATTCTCGCGGGATCGAGCCATAACCGCATCGCAAAACTCTGGCCGCCGAGGATGTCTGCCGCTGCGACGCCGTCTACAGTTGACATAATCGGTTGCACCACGCGCGAGAGATAGTCGGAGATCGCGCTGGCCGTCAGTTCTTCGCTGGAGAAGGCGATATACATGACAGCTGTAGTCTGACCGGCAGATTTGGTGACGACCGGATCGTTCGATTCCTTAGGGATTAAATATTTGACCGAGTTGACCTTGGAGAGCACTTCAGTGAGCGCCTCGTTGGGCTCGAAATTGAGCTTGATATAGACCTGGATCGTCGAGGCACCGAGCACCGAGGAGGACGTAATGTAATCAACGCCTTCGGCCGAAGCGAGCGCTTGCTCAAGGGGCGTGGTGATGAACCCCTGGATCATGTCGGCGGAGGCGCCAGGATAAGAGGTTGTGATATTGACGACCGTGTTGGTCAGCTTAGGATACTGCCGGATTGGCAAAACGGTGGCCGCACCAATGCCGGTCAGCAGGATCAGGAGACTGACGACGATAGACAATATCGGACGTTTGATGAAGAGCTCGGTAAATGCCATCGCGATGCTCGCATTCAATAGACTGACGGAAATTCGCCAGTAAGCCAGGCTACAGCAACAGTCATCAACGCGGCGACTGTGGCTAGGGGGCACCTTCTCAGGGTAGAGCCCCATGTTTCTCTTAAGCTAGCAACCGCCCCGGGGGGTCCGGCTCGAACCAGTAGAGCTGAGCCTCTGGGCAAAGCCGCAGACAATGTAAAGAGTCAGCTCCGTCGTAGCAGCCGATGTCCAAGATCACTGGGTCTTGCTTCTGGAGGAAGCACACAATGTGCTGATGGACCTCCAACACTTATCAACTCAGCTTAGGATTTCGCGCCGCCCCACCCTTCGGACGATCCAGCTTCGACGCTGAAACTACAGACAAGCCGACGGGCAGCTCAACTCTACAGAGGTAAGCGGGGGATATAGAACGGGTTGCATAACCTATACCAACGTTTGTCGACGAGCGGCGCCCGCATGAGCCGCGCGAGACTTGTGATGTTGTCCGAGAGCACAGGCGTTTTCCTTCGGTCTTGTGCTTCACGATGAACCGGCCATCTCGGGTCCGCCCGCAAAGTAAGTGAACCCCAGGAAGGCGAAGGTCTCGGCCACCGCTCGCTGCGCGGCTGACGCGGGAGGGCCGCGAACCGCGCCAAACTCGATCAACCGGGTTTTGTCCGCATGGAGCGCCGGCCAGTCGCGCCTTGAGGGCCAAGAGCATTTCCTGGGCATCTGCCTTGCTCTCGAAGCCGATGACGAAGTCGTGCGCAAAGCGCACGGTCACAACGCGACCGCGTGCATGGCGACCGCTCCAGTGGTCGACCCAGCGATCGAGGAGGTAATGCAGGAAGATGTTGGAAAGGAGCGCACTGATCCTGCCCTTTGCGGTGTGTGTCTTGCTTCTCGCCGCTCTCAAGAACGCCAGCTCGCAGCCGCAGCTCGATGAGCTGCAGGATACGAGGATCGGCAATCCTGTGCGCCACCATCCGCAGCAGCCACTCGTGGTCGACCGAATCGAAGACACTGGATATGTCATGATAGCCGGATGCAGGGCATCAAGCTCCATCTGAGGATTCCGCCCCGGCCGGAAGCCGTAGGAGAACCCGAGGAATTCGACCTCATAGGCGGCGCTCAACACCTCGGCCACCGCGCTTTGGACGATCTTGTCCTCTAGCGGCCGGCACACCGAGAGGCCGCCTACCCCGTCGGCTTGGGGATGTAGACGCGCCGCACCGGCTGTAGCCGGTAGGGACAGTGTGGACCCGTGCGCAGAGATCGCGGATTGGTCCGTGAGCCCCTCTTCGTACTTTGCCTCCCTTATCCCATCGACCTCCGCGCCGGCCTGCGGGCTTTTGTCGTCGAAACGCCCGAAGCAGAGCGTCTTTCTCGATGTGGTGCAGCAGGGCTGTGAACCGGTTTGGACATATGTCGGCATGTTCCCCAAGGAGAAGGCCATGGTTCGCCTCATTGGAGCGGTCCTGCTCGAACAGAACGACAATGGGCCGTCCAGCGCGCCCGTTACATGACGCTGAAAACCATCGCGCCTTTGAGCGATGATTCGAGCGTCAGCCTTCCGGCCGCCAGCTGAGCGGCCCGGCCCTCTTGCCGGCGAACCGGTTGCCCGAGCGCCAGTTACAGCATGCTGAGGAACACGAGTATTTCTGACAGTGCTTTTCGCGCCTTACTGCGGAGCTCACGAAGACGCGATTGCTAGCTCTTGGAGCCTCGACGCAAGAGCGATCGAACAAGCGGAATAAGAAAAGACCCAATCATCGAAGGCTCCTTGGGCTCGGACCACCGCGTCTGGGCTGAACGTTACAGTTCGCCGGGGCTCTGCGGCAGCCACTACAATCTGTGGGGAACCGAGGACGGCTCCTACGCACCGGGCACCCGCACCCGCACCCGCACCCGCACCCACCCGCACCCGCACCCGCACCCGCACCCGCACCCGCACCCGCACCCGCACCCGCACCCGCACCCGCACCCGCACCCGCACCCGCACCCGATAACAAACTTACGCCGCCGCCACCCGCAAGTATTTTTACTCTGCTTTGCTTAGCATTTCTGCTCTGGACTACGCGCCTCATCGCCAGGAATGCCCTCACGCACGCTGCGGCACTTGACGAATTTCATTTTCATTCGACGCTGCCGAAGCCAGCATGAGGGACGCGTTGCGAGTAATCGCTGCGGCTTGGCCGTAGCGCAGCGCGGAAATTTACGCTAGCTTCCGCTCGCGAGTTTGCAAATGCCTACCCGCATCCGATCTTTCCGAAGACAACGAGCGACCATTCGACCGCTTGCCCCCTCCCATCCTCAGAGCTGGGATAATCCGGACAATGAGGAAATCTGGTTTGAGTTGGCGCGCGCCATCGGACGTCAGATCGCACGGGATGAAAATCATGGCTCGGGGCAGCCGATAGAGGACCGGCATGACGACACCGTCATCGAAGAAAACGGCCGTAATATACGCGCGCTATTCGAGCGACATGCAAAAGGCGAGCTCGATTGACGGTCAGCTGTTACTCTGCCGCAAGGTCGCATTGCGCAACAACCTCGATGTCGTCGGCGAGTTTGTGGATGCCGCAAAATCTGGTCTTACCGAAGGTGCGCGGGACGGCTATCAGCGCTTGCTCAACGGTGTGCGAAGCCAGCAGTTTGACGTAGTCGTCGTTGAGCATTTCGACCGCTTGTCGCGCGATCCCGCAACCATCCAGCGTCTCAAGCAGGTTTTCGAGTTCAACGGCGTTGAGTTGATGGATCAGAAAGGAGTCTACGCGACCGCCACTGACATTAGCATCGCAAGTCTGTACAACACGATTTACAAGCCGCAGCTCGCCGAAAAGGTTCGGCGCGGCCATGACAACGCTGTTGCGAACGGAAGAATTCCGGGCTCATACGCCTATGGTTATCGGCCGAGGCCGGGCGCGCCCGGCGAGCGCGTAATCGATGAGAACGAAGCAAAGATTGTGCTCCGCATCTTCAAAGAATATGCAGCGGGCCGCTCGACCCGAACTATCGCCGCTGACCTCACCCGCGAAGGCGTGCCCTCACCAGGGGCAACTCGTCACAAGAACAAGGCGGGTCGCACCACCTGGAACCATCAGTGCATCACAGGCGGTCGGCATGGTCGCGGCATTATCGGCAACGAACTATACATCGGCGAGATACATTGGAACGTTCGCTCGACAATTCTTAACCCAGAGACGCAGAAGAAACAGAAGCGCCGCAATCCAGCAGAACGCCACATTATCGTCAAAAAGCCAGAGCTGCGGATCGTTCCGCAAGGGCTCTGGGATCTGGCGCAGAAGGTTCGTAGGGTGCGCGCGGTATCTATGTTCGGACCGACTGGCCAGCCGCGGCGTCGCGCCGTGAGTCCGCGCAACAATGAGCACCCGCTTGCCGGTGTGCTCCGGTGTGGCGTCTGCAATGGCCATATGCGAATCGCTCAATCCTCGCGTAACGGTGCGCCGCGCGCGGCATGCGCGAGCGCGCATCAGCGGGGCACCTGCGAGCACACCCGTAGCTTTGATATGGACGTTCTGCTCGAGGATGCCTCCGAAAAAATCCAGGTGAAATTGCTTTCGCCGAAAGCCATTGAAGAGGCGATGCGTACTTGGAAGGAGGAGCGCAAAAACGATCGGAACAATGGCAGCGAACACAATAAGCTAGAGCGTCGACGCCGCGTATTGACTACCGAGATCGAACGCCTCTCTTATGCCATCGCAAATAGCCGCCGCAAGCCGGACGAATTGCTCAAGCGGATCGATGAGTGCGACCTGGAGCGGGAAAGCGTTGAAGAGCGCTTGCGGCTGCTGGGCGGTGGCGGCGAAAATATAGTTGGCTTCGATCGCCCGAAATTCAGTGACCGATACTCCTCGGAGGTTAGAAGGCTTATCACCGCGCTCAAAACCAATCCGAAGGCGATCGAAACTCGCATTGCCTTCCGCAACTTGATTGAATGCATAGTAGTGCATCCGGTTCGCAAGCGGATGCCCTACGAATATACGCCCTACCTGAACAGCTCCGCGCTTTACGGAAGGAACCTTTTTCGCGAAAACCGCAGCAAGGAGCGAGAGATCAGCACGTTTGCATACTACGACAATGGCAAGTCAGGGAAATCCGTGTCCTCGTAATAGACGCGGACCTGCATATGGTGGCGGCCGTCGCGGATCTCGCCGTCGAGATGAGCTGTCACGTCGCGAGCCTCTTCGCTTTTCGGTAACCAGCCCGTTTTGCGCAAAAACGGCCGGCTGCGCAAGCGCGGCTAGACCACCGCCGGCCCACGCCCCAGCGTCACCTCGACGATCTCCGGCGGCACGCCGACGCGGAGCGGCATGATGCTGCAACCGAGGCCGCCGGAGATGATGACGTCGCATTTGATCCGGACATGGCCATAGGCGAGCCGGAGGCCGTGCTGTGGCGGAACCGCCGGCGACCAACCGAGCAGGCGGACCTGGCCGCCATGAGTGTGGCCGGACAGTTGCAGCGCGATGCGGGCGGGCACGCGCGGCGCGATATTGGGCTCATGCGCGAGCAGGATGATCGGCGCGTCGTCGGTGACCTTGGCAAGCGTCGCGTCGAGATCGTCGGCGCCGAAGCGTCCCGTGCTCCGGAAGCGTCGCGCCGGCAGAAAGGCGAGTTGATCGCCAAGGCCGGCGAGCCAGAATGCACGGCCATCCTTGGCGAGCCGCACGACGTCGTTCTCGTAGACGGGAATGCCGGCCGTCTCCAGCGCGCGATGCGCGACCGTCGGCCCGTGTCCAGCCTGCTGGACGATCCTGTCCGCCCAATAGTCATGGTTGCCCATGACGGCATGGACGCCGAGCGGCGCTTTCAGGCCGGCCAGCACCTTGGCCCATTCGCTCGCCGGAATGATGCGCGTGACCTGGTGCAGACCGGCAACATAGTCGCCGAGCAGCACGATGATATCCGCATTCAGCGCATTGGTGCGATCGACGATGGCTTCGATCCGCTCCAGCGACATCCAGGGATCGCAGGCATGGATGTCGGCGATCACGGCGATCTTCAGCGGGAAATCCGCCGGCCATTGCCGCGGGGTTGGATGATAGCGGGTGACGCGAAGCCGCAGCACCGGCTCGACGCCGACGCCATAGGCCGCGGTCGATGCGCCGAGGGCGGACAGTCCGCCGATGGAACGGATGAGGTGACGGCGCGTGATCATGGCAGCCTGATCGTGATGCAGCTTGTTGATGCGACCCTATTGAAGCGGAAATGGGGTGCTTTTGTGCAGACCCTCTGCACGAAATCACCGGAAATTCATGACGGCCCGACCGTCCGTACTTGCGCAGATCAGTCGTCGCTCTCGTCGGTGCCGAACAGGCCGAACTGTGCCGCCGCATCGCGCGATGGCTCGCTGATGCCGAGATGGCGAAAGGCGTGCGAGGTGAGCAGGCGGCCGCGCGGAGTGCGCTGCAGATAGCCGCACTGGATCAGATAGGGCTCGATGATGTCTTCGATCGCATCGCGCGGCTCCGACAGAGCGGCGGCCATCGTCTCGACGCCGACCGGGCCGCCGCCATAGTTCTGCGCGATGGTCGTGAGGTAACGGCGGTCCATCGCGTCGAGGCCGGCGGCATCGACCTCGAGCGCGCTCAGCGCGTGGTCGGCAATCTTGCGATCGATCCTGTCGGCATCGGCCGCCGAAGCAAAATCGCGCACGCGGCGCAGCAGCCGGCCGGCGATACGCGGCGTGCCACGCGCGCGTCGCGCGATCTCGTTGGCGCCATCCGCGCTCATGCCGACGTTGAGCACGCGGGCACCACGGGTGACAATGCTTTCCAGCTCCTCGATGGTGTAGAAATTCAACCGGACCGGAATGCCGAAGCGGTCGCGCAAGGGATTGGTGAGCAGGCCGGCGCGGGTAGTGGCGCCGACGAGGGTGAATTTCGACAGCTCGATCTTCACCGAGCGCGCCGCCGGACCCTCGCCGATGATGAGGTCGAGCTGGAAATCCTCCATCGCGGGATAGAGCACTTCTTCCACCGCCGGGCTCAGGCGATGGATCTCGTCGATGAACAGCACATCGCGCTCTTCGAGATTGGTGAGCAGCGCGGCGAGATCGCCGGCCTTGGCGATCACCGGGCCTGATGTCGCGCGAAAGCCGACGCCGAGTTCCTTGGCCACGATCTGCGCCAGCGTGGTCTTGCCGAGGCCGGGGGGACCGACGAACAGCACGTGATCCAGCGCCTCGCCGCGCTTGCGCGCCGCCTCGATGAAGATGGACAGATTCTTGCGCGCCTGCTGCTGGCCGACGAAGTCGGACAGCGATTGCGGACGCAGCGCAGTGTCGCCGACATCGTCGCTGCGGCGCTCGGGCGTGACCATGCGGTTGGCCTTAGGATCGCTCACTTCGCGAGCTCCTTCAGGCCAAGGCGAATGAGCTGCGCGGTCTCCGCATTCTCACCCGCGCTGCGCGATGCAGATGCAATGGCCGCGGCAGCTTGCGGCTGGCCGTAGCCGAGATTGACCAGCGCGGAGATCGCGTCCGCCACGGGCCGTGGCGCGCGCTGGTCGTCGACGGCGCCGGCGAGGTGCACGACCGCCGGATCGACATTGGCAAAGGCCGGCGCCTTGTCCTTCAACTCGGTGACGATGCGCTCTGCGACTTTGGGGCCGACACCCGGCGTGCGCGCCACTGCAGCCTTGTCGCGCAACGCGATCGCGTTGGCGAGGTCGGACGGCCCAAGCGTGCCGAGCACAGCGAGCGCGACCTTGGCGCCGACGCCCTGCACGGTCTGAAGCAGGCGAAACCATTCGCGCTCCTGGTCGCTGCGGAAGCCGAACAGCTTGATCTGATCCTCGCGAACATAGGTCTCGATCGACAGCACGGCGGCCTCGCCCGGCGAGGGCAGATGCTGCAGCGTGCGCGTCGAGCAATGCACCTGATAACCGACCCCGCCGACGTCGAGGATGACGAAATCCTCGCCGTAGGAATCGATCAGGCCCTTGAGCTTGCCGATCATAAGCCTGCCACCTTCAGCCGCAGCGCGGTGCTCTGGCGATGATGGGCATGGGTGATGGCGATGGCGAGCGCGTCGGCGGCGTCCGCGGACGGCGGATCGGCCTTCGGCAGCAAAATCTTGAGCATCATCGCGATCTGCTGCTTGTCGGCGTGGCCGGCGCCGACCACCGTCTTCTTCACCTGGTTCGGCGCGTATTCGGCAACACTGATGCCGAACATCGCAGGCGCGAGCATGGCGACGCCGCGGGCCTGGCCGAGCTTCAGCGTCGCGACGCCGTCCTTATTGACGAAAGTCTGCTCGACCGCGGCTTCCATCGGCTTGTGACTGGACAGGACGGCGGCCAGCCCCTCATGGATCGCGAGCAGCCGGCTCGCCAGCGGCAAATCGTCCGGCGGCTCCACCGAGCCGCAGGCGACGTAGATCAGGCGGTTGCCCTCGGCCTCGATCACGCCCCAGCCGGTGCGGCGCAGGCCAGGGTCGATGCCGATGATGCGAACGGGGCCACGAATCGGGAGCGTCGTCATGAGCCAGTGATAGCGGCTGGCCGCCGTGGGGGAAACAGAAACAGAACGGAAGTAACAGGGGAAGTGCCCCCCTACCCGCCCATCTTCGCCAGCAGCGCGTCCGACACCTCGAAATTGGCGTAGACGTGCTGGACGTCGTCGTGCTCGTTGAGCAGGTCCATCAGCTTGAGCAGCTTCTCGCCCGTCTCGTCGTCGACTGCGACCGTGTTCTGCGGCTTCCAGATCAGCGCGGCCTTGCGCGGCTCGCCGAACTTGGCCTCCAGCGCCTTGGCGACGTCGCGATAGCCTTCGGTCGAGGCGTAGATCTCGTGGCCGCCTTCGCTCGAGATCACGTCGTCGGCGCCGGCCTCGATCGCGGCATCCAGCACCGCATCGTCGGAGGCGATGCTGCGGTCGTATTCGACGATGCCGGTTCGGTCGAACATGAAGGAGACCGAGCCGGTTTCACCGAGATTGCCGCCGGACTTGGTGAAGAAGGAGCGGATGTCGGAAGCCGCGCGGTTGCGATTGTCGGTCAGCGCCTCGACGATGACGGCAACGCCGCCTGGGCCGTAACCCTCGTAGCGGATCTCGTCATAATTCTCGCTGTCGCTGCCGAGCGCCTTCTTGACGGCGCGCTCGATATTGTCCTTCGGCATGTTCTCCTGGCGCGCCGCGGTGATGGCGGCACGCAGGCGCGGGTTCATGTTGGGGTCGGGCGTCCCCAGCTTGGCCGCGACGGTGATTTCCCGTGCCAGCTTGCCGAACAGTTTCGACTTCTGGGCATCCTGCCGCCCCTTGCGGTGCATGATGTTCTTGAATTGGGAATGTCCGGCCATGCGTGATCTTCTCTAGGGACTCGTGCGCCAAGGTGAGCGTGGGAAGCGCGGCCTTATAGGCCGCCACCCCCTTGGAAAGAAAGAGGCTCTACGACTTTAAGGTAACACCGTACGGGCCCGTGCCTAGATGTCAGGCATCGTTAACCCTGATTTCATTCCAGCCTGCGAAAATAGCCTCCGACCGTCCCGCGACAAGAGAGACCTGATGGCATTCGGACTATTTCGGAAGCGTCTGCCGGACATGGCTGCACCTGCGGCTGCCCCGCAGGCTGCGCAGCCGGCGGCCCATTCCGAGCCTGCCGCGGCCGTCGAAAGCGATTCGGCCAAGGAAATCCTGGAACTGCTGGAACTCGAACTGGGCGCCATGATTCGCCAGCTCGAGCGCGCCGCCAATTCGGTGGCCGGCGGCGCCGAGGCGACCGCCACGACACTTGCCGCCATCCGCGACCGCACCGACGCCCTGACCGGCCGGACCAACGCCGCGCAATCGAATGCCTCCACCTTCGCCCATGCCGCCGACAAATTCACCCAGTCGGCGCTGGGCATCGGGGCGCAGGTTCGCGAGGCCGGCAAGCTCGCCGACGAGGCCAGCGCCGCGGCACAGGAAACCCGCGCCAATGTCGATCGCTTGCGCGAATCCTCGGCCGCCATCGGCAACGTGGTCAATCTGATCGCACAGATCGCGCGGCAGACGACGCTGCTCGCGCTCAACTCGACCATCGAGGCCGCGCGCGCGGGCGCCGCGGGAAGAGGCTTTGCGGTCGTCGCCACCGAGGTCAAGGCACTCGCGGTGCAGACCCAGGGCGCGACGGAGGAAATCACCAAGAAGATCGACGCGCTGCAGCGCGACGCCGCCGGCTCCGCGGATGCGGTGCACCGCATCTCGCAGGCGATTGAGGCCATCCGCCCGGTGTTCGAGACCGTCAACGGCGCGGTCGCCGAACAGAACGCCACCACCAGCGAAGTCTCCGGCAACGCGACCAGCGCGTCGCAGTTCATCATCTCGGTCGGCGAAAGCGCAGCCGAGATCGATGCTGCGACCAAGGCGGCCGAGAGCCACGGCGAGAGCGTCGCCAGCGCAGGCAAGGCCGTGACCGCCTTCGCACAGAAACTGAAATCGCGCTGCGCCGTGCTGCTGCGCCAGAGCGAGCACGATGACCGCCGCAAGACCGAGCGGCTGCCCTGCCATCTCAAGCTAAAAACCGCCCGCGGCGTGCTGCCGGTCTACGAGATAGCGATGGACGGCGTGCTGATCGGCGGCGCGGACGCGGGCCGCCTTGCATCGCAAGCCATGGTCGAAGGCACCCTCGAAGGCGTCGGCGCCTGCCGCCTGCGCGTGGTCGAGCAATCCAAGGCCGGTGCCCGCGCGCAATTCGTTAGTCCCAATGACGAGCTCCGCGAGAAGATCGAGGACAGGCTGTGGTCGATCCACGAGGAGAACACGGAGTTTGTCACCCGCGCCATGGAGGCGGGTAACGCGCTGACCGCGATCTTCGAGCAGGCGGTTGCCCGCGGCGAGGTGAAGATCGACGACCTCTTCGACACCGATTATGCCGAAATCGCCGGAACCAATCCGCAGCAGTACCGCACCAGATATCTGGACTGGGCCGACCGCGCGCTGCCGGCGTTCCAGGAAGCCTTTCTGGCGAAGGACCCGCGCATGGCATTCTGCGCCATGGTCGATCGCAACGGCTTCCTGCCGGTGCACAACAGGATCTATTCGCATCCGCAGCGGCCGGGTGATGCCGCCTGGAACACGGCCAACAGCCGCAACCGGCGGATGTTCAACGATCCGGCGGGGTTGGCTGCCGCTCGCAACCTGCGCTCGTATCTGGTGCAGAGCTATGCACGCGACATGGGCAACGGAAATACGGTGATGATGCGCGAGATCGACGTTCCGATCCGCGTGCAAGGCCGGCACTGGGGCGGATTCAGGACGGCCTACAAGCTCTAGTGCGCGCTCAGGCAAGACGCCAAAGCGCGAATCACCTCCTAAGATCGATATTGGAATGGGAATGCCGCGGAGAGCCGGCGAATGGCTCTGACTGGAGGACTCTCAAGACATGTCCGTCGTACAACTTGCAGTACTGGACACCGGCTCCAACCGAACACTTTCCGAACGGCTGATCGATCAGCTCGCCGACCGCATCGGCGGCCTCGGCGTGGAACTGGCTGACATCGCCGGCAACGTCCAGGAAGTCGCAAGCCGCGTCGCGAACCAGTCGGAACGTTTCCACCACCTCCAGGAAACTGCCGAAACGATGGTGTCGGCCAATCACGACATCGCCAATGCGTCACAGGCGGTGCAAACGACCACGTCAGCGGCGGTCGGCGAGATCGCGCAGTCGCGCGGCGCAGTCGATGCCGCGGTGAGCCACATCTCCGAGCTCGTTGCAGCGGTGGAGCGGATCGAGGCGCGCTTGAGCGCCGTCGGCTCCGCGCTGGCACAAGTGGCAAAAGTGTCCGGCTCGATCGAGGCGATCGCGAAGCAGACCAATCTGCTCGCGCTCAATGCCACCATCGAGGCGGCACGCGCCGGCAATGCCGGCCGCGGCTTCGCGGTGGTGGCAAGCGAGGTCAAGAACCTCGCGGAAGCCACCCGCCAGGCCACGCACCAGATCTCCGACACCGTGCGCGATCTCGACGGCCAGATCGAAGGTCTGATCGGCGAGAGCAGCGATGCCTCGCAGCGCGCGAAGACGGCCGGCGAAGGCGCCCAGCGGATCTCCGGCATCATCTCGCGGGTTCAGCAGGGCTTCGCCTCGGTGGAAGCGGAGATCGGCAGCGTCACGCGCGCGGCAACCTCCAACCTCGGACACTGCGACACCGTCATCAGCGAGCTCAACGAACTCGCCAAGGGCGTCGATCTCTCCTCACGCGATCTCAAGAACGCCGATCAGCGCGTGACCAAACTGCTCGACACGTCGGAAGGGCTGATCGCGCTGATCGCCGACAGCGGCGTCGAGACATCGGATGCGCCGCTGATCCGAATTGTCGTCGAGACCGCAAAGCGGATCTCGGACGAGTTCGAAGCCGCCATCGGCCGCGGCGAGATCACGCTCGACCAGTTCATGGACGAGAACTATCGGGAAATCCCCGGCACCGATCCCAAGCAGTACAACACCAACTATGTCGACTTCACAGACCGCGTGCTGCCCGCGATCCAGGACCCGATCCAGAAATCCGATCCCCGCATCGTGTTCTGCGTCGCCTGGGCCAAGGGCGGCTATCTGCCGACGCACAACCCGAACTACCGCCTGCCGCAGGGCAAGGACCCGGTCTGGAATAACGCCAATTGCCGCAACCGCCGCCTGTTCACCGATCGCGCGGTGCAGAAGGTCGCGGCCAACACCAAGCCGTTCCTGCTGCAGACCTATCGCCGCGACATGGGCGGCGGGCAGTTCGTGCTGATGAAGGATTTATCCTCGCCGATCATGATCCGCGGCAAGCACTGGGGCGCCTTCCGGATGGGCTTTCGGCAGAGCTGAGGGTCCTCGCGACGCGCTTGCGGCGGGCGCATGGCCTCCCTGAATCAAAAACCTCGAAAACAACCCCATGCACAGTAGCCGGGGCGAGTAGAATCAACGGCTTAAGCGCCAGATGAATCCGTCGATCCAGGCGCCTCTGAAGCGCTTGCGCCGTCGGGCAAAACAGGCGTATACTGCTATTATTCCGAAATCCCCTCCTCTTCTCCCCTCGCGAGAGAAGCCGATTTCGATAGCCCCGCCCCGCTTTCCGTAGACGGCGCTGGCCGCGCGCTGTACGGCCTTCCGGGCCTACGCTTGGGCGGCCCGGTAGCTGTGCTTGGCAATGAACGGACTACTTCTTTTGCTCGGTGGTCGTCGTGGCGGCCGGGGTGCCGTCGCGAGCGTCCCGTCGCTCGTCGCGTCCCGTACGCCTCTCTTGGCGCCGCTCTGTGCGTCCCGTGCGGCGTTCCTGGCGGCGCTCTGTTCGCCCGCTGCGCCGCTCCTGGCGGCGTTCTGTGCCTGACTTCGGCGCGTCCGCTGGCGGCGTGGTAGGCGCGGCGGCTGGCGCAGTGGTTTGAGCAACAGCCTCTGAGGCCGCCAAAATTGAGGACGAAACCACAAGCCCAAACACCCCTGCGTATCCAAGGAAGGTTAGTGCGTTGCGACGACAGACCTGTTTCGGCTCCGAACGTTCATTCATGGTCAGGCTCCCGGTTGCTGCCCCTTAGAGCATGTCACCAGCGTCGGTGGCCTAGTTATTGATCTGGATCAACTTGGTTCGGTGCTTCGAGCCACGTTGGGATTTCGGCCGATGGGATCGACACTCTCGGAAAGTGAGGGATGACAGTCCCTGCACTGACGATCAGTCCGTCGTTGAATTTGGTTCGCGCAAAATCCTTGGCTGCTGCTTCGCTTTCAAACGTGTTGGTTAGCCGCGGATGTCGCCGTCTTGACAGTGTGCCATCCAGCGGCACTTCAAAAGTGACGTACCAAGTGTGTTTCATGCCTAAAGCCGCCCCGTCGGTACCGTGGCCTATCCCCGCCAGACAAAGCAAAGCCGCCACCGGGACGAAGCGATGGCGGCTTCTTCCTGGCTTGCGAAACCGGCCTTTACCGCCTGGCTCCGACACGATTGACGCCACCATTCGCATTGCCGCCGGCGTTATGACGGACTGCGGCGCGCGCCACCGGGCGGGGCCTGAGCACGACGCCTGCCCGAGCAACGCAACCCGCTGGGTAGGCAGTGTATTGGCAATACACGACCGCATTGGCTGGGCCTGGATTGAGCGTGAGACCTGCAAGGCCCAACAGGGCGCTGGCAGCAATCCCGGCAACAGTCGCTGACCTGATCGAAAGATGCTTGCTCGGATGCATGGCGGACCTCTCTCTTGGAACTTGCGCAACTGAGGCTCATCGCCTTCTCAGGTGCGGCAGAACACAGCGTAGTCGCCGCAGTGCGCGGGTTCGATTGATCTACATCAAGCTCCTGCGCGGAGAGAGCCGCAATCTCGCGAGCGGGGCTTAAGGAATTCATGGAAGGGTTTCTGTCATGCTCCGCTTCATTCTTGCTTCTCTTGCCGCTTTCGTTTTGCTCACCGCCTGCTTGATCCCCGATGATGCCGAGGCTCGGCGCGGCGGAGGTGCCTATCGGGGTGGCGGCGGTTATCGCGGCGGTGCGGTCGCAGTTCGAGGACCGCGAGGCGGCGGCGCTGTTGCGGTGCGCGGCGCAGGCTACCGTGGCTACGGCTATCGGGGCGGCTATCGCGGCTACGGCTATCGGGGCTACGGTGTAGGAGCGGCAGCGGTAGGCGCGGCTGCCGTTGGCACTGCTGCGTACCGCCGCAGTTGCTACGATGCTTACGGAAACTATATTTGCGCCTATTAACCCGTCGACCGCGACTTCCATCGTCTCGCGCTCAAGTCCGCGCCTGATCGAGCGAATAGGCGTGAACGGTGAAGAGCGGCTTCGGGCTTTAGCCGGGACCGGCTGATAGACGGTGAACGGCTTCGGGCTTCGCATGGCTTGCTCCTGTTGAAGCTCGGGCGAACCCCGAGCTTCAACTTTCAGCCACCGTTAGCGCGTGCAGTAAAACCAAGATTTCGGCTGGAATTCATTGTCCCCGGAATCGTTGCGGTCCGCTGCCGCTGGGTCCAGTCCCGATCGCTCTCCCCGGCCAAGCCGCCGACAGCCGTTTTTCGGCCTATTAAACATTCGGCCGTGCCATTAGGCTCCGGGACCGAGGGGACTAGGATGGCAATGCGGTTTTGCCTGTTCTCACTATCCTGGCGATCCTTTTGCAGGCGGACCTTCGCCGCCCCGCTGGTCGTCGCATTGTTGCTGGCAACACTGGGGCCGGGTGGGGCGGCTGATCCTGAGCCCAAGCGCGTTTTGATGCTGCAATCATTCGGCCTCCGCTTCAAACCGTGGACCGATTTCGCTGAGTTTCTTCGCCCTCAAATGATCAAGCAATCGAAAGTCCCAATCGACTTTCAGGACCACTCGCTGCTAAGCGCCCGTGTGGACGACGACAAGGCGCTCGCACCCTTTATCGGTTACCTCCAAGCATTGTACGGGGCCAAACCTCCCGACCTCATTGTCGCCCTCGGTGCGCCAGCTGCCGAGTTTGTGCAGCGGTATCGCGCTCAGCTTTTCCCCAAGACACCAATGATGTTTACTTCCGTCGAGGCGCGACGGGTCCAATACGACAAGCTGACCGAGTATGACACCGTGGCCGCTGCGGCTCATAATTTTCCTGCCGCCATCGAAACTATTCTGAAGGTGTTGCCCGACACGAAAGTGATCGCCGTCGTGAATGGGGCTTCGCCCAATGAAACATTTTGGCAAGGGGTATTGGAGCGAGAACTCGCACCGTTCAGCGGGCGGGTTGAACTACGATGGTATAACAAGCTGTCATTTGAAGATATCCTGAAAGACGCGGCACATCTTCCACCTCACAGCGCCATCTTCTGGCATCTGATGAGCGTTGATGCGGCGGGTGTTACACATGAGGGCGCTGCCGCATTGCACAGGCTCTCGGCTGCCGCCAATGCTCCCATATTTTCTTATCTTGACGGATTTTTTGATGGCTCGATTGTCGGCGGCTCCATGCATTCGACTGAGAAGGGCATGACTATCGCAGCCGCGGCGGCAATCCGTATTCTAAACGGTGAAAAAGCTGGCGACGTAAAGGTCGCACCCAGCCAATTCGAGCTGCCAAGGTTCGATTGGCGGCAAATGCAGCGGTTCGGGATCAGCGACAGCCACCTGCCGCCCGGCAGCACGGTCTACTTCCGCGAGCCATCGGTGTGGGAACGGTATTTATGGCTGATCGCATCCGTCGTCGCGGTTTTTCTCATACAAGCCGGGCTTATTGCTATCCTGCTACGTGAGCATCGCCGTCGTCAATTCGCCGAAGTACAGTCGCGACAGCGCATGACTGAACTCGCCCACGTTAATCGCTTCGCGACCGCTGGCGAACTGACCGCCTCGATTGCTCACGAGATCAACCAGCCGCTTGGGTCTATTCTGACGAACGCCGAAACCGCAGCCGCGATCCTGCAATCGCAGCGTCCCGATATCGCTGCACTTTCCGATGTCGTTGAACTCAGGGAAATTGTGAACGATATTCTACAGGATGACCGGCGTGCCACCGAGGTCATTCGCAGGATGCGCAGCCTCCTAAAAAAGGCGCCGTTCGAATTGAAGCAACTGGACCTCAATGAGGTTGTGCAAGAGACGGTCAGATTTCTTTTGGCGCTAACCGTCAGCCGAAAATTCGAAATGGTCAACGTGATCACGCCCGATGCGCTACCGATCCTCGGCGACCGCATTCAGCTTCAACAAGTCATTTTGAACCTTGTGCTGAACGGGGTCGAGGCTATGAAGGACACGTCTCACGAAAGCCGCACTATCAGCATCCGGACTGCGCGCGTCGATCAATTCGCCGAGCTATCCGTGTCAGATCGCGGACCCGGCATTCCAGAAGACAAATTGAAACAGGTTTTCGAGCCGTTTTACAGCAGTAAAGCGGAAGGCATGGGCATGGGCTTGTCCATTGCGCGCACCATTATCGAAGCACACAACGGGTTCATATCAGCGAGCAATCGGGAGCATGGCGGTGCCTCGTTCACGATCAGGCTTCCCTTTGTCGCTTGATCCAAAACGGCGCCCGTACGCGGAGACGGACCCCTCACCCGAATGAGCCTGCGTCTACCAGCGTCGCTGCCCTCTCCCACAAGGGGAGAGGGCACAACAATGAGTCGCTGCAATTGATGGCGTCAGAAGTCCGCGCCGTCGATCGACTTCCATAATCGCACGAGTTTCGTCATCGCATGATTTTGCGCATTCGCACGATCATCTGTAGCCATCAATGACGCTTGTGAGCAAAATGCGTCAGAAAATGACGATTATCATATCAATTAGCCCAAAATTACTGCAGTGATCGCCGCACAAATTCGTGAACGTCATGGCCTGACGCGCTCACTGCGCAAAAATGCATTGCCGGACATGTCGACGCTTCATCGTTTCGCATCGATATGATTATTGTGCGCGCAAATTCGCTGACTAGATCGCCGCAAGCGATCGAGCGAGCAAGGGGATGCATATGGCAACTGTTCTCACCATCAACGGCGAAACGAAATCGTTCGACGCGCCACCTGACATGCCGCTGCTGTGGGTGCTGCGCGACGTCCTTGGGATGACCGGCACCAAGTTCGGCTGCGGCATTGCGCAGTGTGGCGCCTGCACCGTGCACGTCGACGGCAAGGCAGTCCGCTCCTGCGTCTTGCCGGTCAGCGCGGTCGCGAACCGCGCCATCACCACGATCGAGCATGTCGGCAGCACGCCAGCGGGCGCAAAGGTGCAGAAGGCCTGGCTCGATGCCGAAGTGATCCAGTGCGGCTACTGCCAGTCCGGCCAGATCATGTCGGCGGCGGCACTGCTGGCGGCAACGCCCAGCCCTGACGATTCCGACATCGACGCCGCGATGGCCGGCAACATCTGCCGCTGCGGCACCTATGTGCGCATCCGCGAGGCCATCAAGCAAGCCGCCTCCGGCCGTCAGTCGTGAGGTCCGCCATGATCACCGACAAGACTCTTCCTGACGTCTCCCGCCGTGCGGTTCTGACCGGCGGTCTCGCCACCGGCTTCCTGCTCGCCTTCCATCTGCCGCTCCGCGCCGCCGTCAACGAGCCGGAGCAGCCGAAGGACACGACCGACGGCAAATTCGCGCCGAACGCCTTCATCCGGGTCGAAGACACCGGCCGCACCGTGCTCCTGATGCCGCAAGTCGAGATGGGCCAGGGGGTCTATACCTCGATTGCGATGATCCTGGCCGAAGAGCTCGACGCGGATTGGGCAAAGGTTGCGGTGCTGCACGCGCCGCCCAACGACAAGCTCTACGCCAATCCGGCGTTCGGCCTGCAGGCCACGGGTGGTTCGACCTCGATCCGCGCCTGGTGGAATCCGTTGCGCGCCGCCGGCGCCAGCGCGAAGGCGATGCTGGTGCAGGCCGCAGCGGCGCAATGGCAGGTCGAGCCGGCAAGCTGCACGACATCGAAAGGCGAGGTCGTGCATGCCGCAAGCGGCCGCAAGCTCGGCTATGGCGAACTGGCACTGGCCGCACAGGGCCAAACGCCGCCGAAGGACGTCCGGGTGAAGGACCCCAAGGACTTCGTCATCATCGGCCAGCCGCTGAAGCGGCTCGACACGCCGGACAAGGTCAATGGCAAGGTCGTCTACGGGATCGACGCGATCCTGCCCGGCATGAAGATCGCCGCGATCGCCAATTGCCCGGTCTTTGGCGGCAAGGTCGGCAAGGTCGACGACAGCGCGGCGGTCAAAATTGCGGGCGTACGCAAGGTCGTGGTGCTCGAGGATGCGGTCGCGGTGATCGGGGATCACATGTGGGCCGCAAAGAAGGGCCTCGATGCGCTCAAGATCGAGTGGAACGAGGGACCGAACGCGAAGCTCAGCACAAGGGACGTCTGGCAGCATCTGCGCGCCGTCAGCGAGAAGGACGGCGTGGTCGCGAAATCGGTCGGCGACATCGCCAAGGGGCTCGCCAGCGGCGACAGGTTCGAGGCAAGCTTCGAACTGCCGTTCCTTGCGCATGCCTCGATGGAGCCGATCAACGCCACCGTTCACGTCAGGCCGGATGCCTGCGAGATCTGGACCGGCACGCAGATCATGACGCGCGTGCAGTCGGAGGCGGCGAAGGCTGCGGGCCTCCCGGTCGACAAGGTGATTGTCAACCAGCATCTGCTCGGTGGCGGCTTCGGCCGCAAGCTCGAGCCGGATATGGTGGTGGCCGCCGTGAAGATCGCAAAGCAGGTCGACTATCCCGTCAAGGTGATATGGACCCGTGAGGAGGACATCCAGCACGACGTCTACCGTCCGGTCTATCGCGACCAGGTCACGGCGTCGCTGGTCGACGGCAAGGTCGCGGCCTGGAAGTACAAGGTCGCCGGTTCCGCCGTGCTGGCGCGCTGGCTGCCGCCGGCGTTCCAGAAGGGTATCGACATCGACGCGGTCGATGCCGCCGTGGATGCACCCTACGACTTCACCAACTTCCATGTCGAATATGTCCGCGCCGAACCGCCGGCGGTGCCCACCGGCTTCTGGCGCGGCGTCGGTCCGAACAACAACGTGTTCGCGGTCGAATGCGCGATGGACGAACTCGCGCGCAAGGCCGGCAAGGATCCGGTCGAATTCCGCCGCTCGATGCTGACGAAGAATCCGCGCATGCTCGCGGTGCTCAATCTTGCCGCCGAGAAATCCGGCTGGGGCCAACCGCTGCCACCGCGCGTCGGCCGCGGCGTCTGCGTCCAGCCGTCGTTTGCAAGCTTCCTCGCCACCGTGGTGGAAGCGGAGATCGACGATATCGGCGAGATCGCGCTCCGCCGCATCGTCTCGGTGGTCGACACCGGTATCGCAGTCAACCCCGACACGGTGAAGGCGCAGATCGAGGGCGGCCTGGTGTTCGGCCTCACCGCCGCGCTCTATGGCGAGATCACCATCGAGAAGGGCCGCGTGCAGCAGTCGAACTTCCACGACTACCGCATGATGCGCATCAATGAGACACCGAAGATCGAGGTCTTCGTCGTCAGGAGCGGCGAGGCGCCCGGCGGCATCGGTGAGGCCGGTGTCAATGCCGGACCGCCGGCGCTGCGCAACGCTATCTACGCGGCAACCGGCGTTGCGCTGCGGCGCCTGCCAATCGATCGGAAACTGCTGGCTGCGGGGAAAAAGGCATGAGCGGCAAGATGCGTATCCTCACAAGCCTGGTCGTGATCGCCATCGTGCTGGCGGGACTCGGCGTCTGGTTCATCCGCGGCCCCGGCCCGCTCGACTTTGCCGGCGGCACCAAGGTGGCGCTGGCGGATTACCGCGCGGGCAAGCCGGCCGGCGTGCCGGCCAAGCTCGAGAAGGCTGGCATGGTCGAACGCGGCGAATATCTGACGAAGGCGGCCGACTGCATGGTCTGCCACACCAAGCCCGGCGGGACGGACTATTCCGGCGGGCTCGGCTTCAAGCTGCCGTTCGGCACGCTCTATTCCACCAACATCACGCCGGACAAGGACACCGGCATCGGCAATTACAGCGACCAGGATTTTCTCAACGCGGTCCAGCGCGGCAAGCGCCACGACGGCGCCCGGCTCTATCCGGCGATGCCGTACACGTCGTACACCTACATGACCGACGAGGACGTGCTGGCGGTGAAGGCCTATCTGTTCAGCCTGCCGGCGGTGCGTGCGAAGCCGCCGGAGAACACGCTGTCGTTCCCGTTCAACCAGCGCTGGGCGATGATTGTCTGGTCGGCCGTGTTCAATCCGGACACGCGCTTTGCGCCCGATACGTCGAAGAGCCCGGAGTGGAATCGCGGCGCCTATCTCGTGGAGGCGCTGGCGCATTGCGGCGAATGCCACACGCCGCGCAATCTCGGCTTTGCGCTGGACAACCGCAAGAAATTCGCAGGCGCGATCACGGCGGGGTGGCGCGCCTTCAACATCTCCTCGGACAAGGCCACCGGCCTCGGCAGCTGGCGTGACGAGGACCTGGTCTCCTATCTGTCGCTCGGCCACGCGCCGGGCCACGGCTCGGCCTCGGGTCCGATGGGCGAAGCGGTCGACCACAGCTTTAGCCAGTTCGCGCCTGAGGACATAAGCAGCATCGTCGCTTATCTGCGCAGCGTACCGCCGCAGCCCTCGCCTGACCTGCCCGCAACCACCGCGCCCGTCGCACCCGCCTCGCACAAGGACGGCGTCACGGCGGATGCGCGCGGCAAAATGGTGTTCGCCAGCGCCTGCGCGAGTTGCCATGGCTGGAGCGGCGAGAGCCCGGTCTCGCCTATGGCGACGCTGACCGGCACCTGGGCTGTCAACGACCCCGCCGCCACCAACGTCGCGCAAATCGTGCTGTCGGGCACCAAGCGCGACACGCCAGACGGCGCGCTGTCGATGCCGGCGTTCGGCAACGCCTATAGCGACGACGAGATCGCGGCGGTGGCGAACTACGTGACAGCGCGGTTCGGCGCAAAGGGCTCGAAGCTGACGGCGAAGGATGTTGCGGAATTGCGGGAGCAGACGGCGGAGTAATACTCGCGCCGACTGACGCTGCACCCTCTCCCCTTGCAGGAGAGGGTGGCTTCGCGAAGCGAAGCCGGGTAAGGGGTTGTCTCCACGCGTCCAACTCGCATTTGAATTCGCGGAAGCGACCCCTCATCCGGCGCTTCGCGCCACCTTCTCCCACAAGGGGAGAAGGTGCAGCGGGATCTGCCGCTGCAATTCAGCTCAGCCAGAATTTCGGCGTCGTCGGCTCCAGCCTGCCGCCGGCGCGCACCGGCGCAATACGGAGCGCAAGCCCCGTCGCGTCATCCGTCTCGACCGCAACGCCGCTGAGCGTCGCAGCACCCGCTGCCGGCTCGAAGCGGCCTGAGGGGATCCCGGAGGTGAACCTGCGCAACGGCTCCTCCTTCTGCATGCCGATGATGGAATCGTAGTCGCCGGTCATGCCGGCATCGGTCATGTAGGCGGTGCCGCCCGACAGGATCTGGTGGTCGGCGGTCGGCACATGGGTGTGGGTGCCGACGACGAGGCTGGCGCGGCCGTCGCAGAAGAAGCCGATGCCCTGCTTCTCGCTGGTCGCCTCGCAATGGAAGTCGACGACGATGGCGTCCGCGGCAATGCCGAGCGGGCAGGCGCCGAGCTCGCGCTCGAGGGCCGCGAAGGGATCGTCGAACGGGGTCATGAAGACGCGGCCCAAAGCGTTGACGACGAGCGCGTGCTTGCCGTTCTTGGTCTCGACCAACGCGGCGCCACGGCCGGGCGTCCCGCGCGGATAGTTCGCCGGCCGCACCAGGCGCTCCGCGCGCTCGATGAACACTAGGGCTTCGCGCTGATCCCAGGAGTGATTGCCGAGCGTCACCGCGTCGGCGCCGGCGTCGAGAAACTCCTGATAGATCGCTTCCGTGATGCCGAAGCCGCCGGCGGAATTCTCGCCGTTGACGACGACGAAATCGAGCGACCAGTCCTTGACCATGCCAGGCAGATATTCGGCGATGGCATTGCGCCCGGCACGGCCGACGACATCACCCACGAAGAGAATGCGCAACTTCAGAACTCCGGAAATCGAATACGTCCGATTCCGTTAGCACATAATCCAGCGCCACGTCGTGGGCTAGTGCCGGAACCGCCTTGATCTCCTGCGCTGCAAAAGCGAGCCCGATGCCGACGATGGTCTTGGTTTTTCGCAGATGCGCGAAGGTGTGGTCGTAGTGCCCCGCGCCATAGCCGATGCGATGGCCGAGACGATCGAAGGCAGCGAGCGGCGTCAGCATGATGTCGGGAATGACTTCAGCGGCCCCAGGCGACGGCTCGGGAATGCCGAGCGGGCCGAGCATCAGGCGATCGTTCGGATGGAAGATGCGGAAGATCAGCGCCTGGCCGCGCGCGGTGACGCAAGGCAGCGCGAGCCTGGCGCCCTGCTCGGCGAGCTGCTTCAGCAGCGGCATCGGATCGATCTCGCTGCGGATCGGCGAATAGCCCGATACGATGCTGCCAGGCAGAAGCTGGAACGGCAGCCCGCGCTTGGCGAGCTTGGCGGCGGCGGCGATGCGTTTCTTTTCGCTCAGCGCGTCGCGCGCCGCGAGGGCTTTGGCACGGAGTTCGGCTTTTGAATTCGACATGCGCGTGTTCCCCCGAGGCAGAACTAGTCCCGCTGTCATCACCCGCGAAGGCGGGCGATCCAGTATCCACAAACGCCAGTGCTAGAACCTCAACGCCGCGGCGTACTGGATGCCCCGGTCCAGCCGGGGCATGACACCGAGACTGAACCGCGAGCGTGTCGGGGACGCAATTTCGACGGGTACGAACCAGAAGAAGAAAAACAAAAGTGCGAAGCCGCGAACGCCGTTGAAGCACTCGATCCCGGAGTTCCCTACGAAAGTAGGTGGGCACCATATGTCCGAGCCCACGGGCTCGGCCAGGGACAGTTCCCTAAAGGATCGATAAGGCCCCGGGGATAATGGCTCCTGACGCGCGTCGCAGCCCCGCTCGGGCAATGTAACAACGATGCTGACGAATCGCCAGCCCGGTGAACGATCAGCCGATGGCGATCCCGTTGCCGACGGTCCGGTTCAGGACCTGGGTCGACTTCTCGATGCGCTCGGCGGCAGAGTTCAGTGCGTTCACGACCGCGGTCTGGGTCAACCGGGCGCGCTCGACGGCGGCGTTGCGGAAATCCCGCAGTTCGGTCAGCTCCTGCTCCATGGTCCGGATGCGGTTGCCGGCATCGACCAGTTCGTCGCAGACGGTCAGCGCCGCCATCACGGTGAGCCTGGCATCACCGATCTCGCCGAACTTTCCGCGCAGCGACTGAATCCGCGTCTCCAGGCTTTCAGCGAGCTTGAGCAGCCGCACCTCCTGGCCTTCCTCGCAGGCCATGCGGTATTGCCGGCCGTTGATGGTGACGTTGATGTGGCTCATCCGTCCTCTCCGGTATCGAGCACCGACCGTATCGTGACGATCGCGGAATCCAGCCGATCGGAGATCTCGCGGCTGGAGCGCTCGAGCTTGCGTGCTTTCACCAGCGCGCCGTCGAGCTCATCGGCAAGCCGCGAGCGGTCCGCGCCGAGCGCCTGAATCCGCGCCGCGAGCTCGTTCTCGTCGCGATCGGCATCGCGCCGCCGCTCCACCGCGCTTTCGAGCGAGTCGAGCGCCGCCATGAGCCTGCGGGTCGCGATCTCGATCTCGACGGCCGAGGACTCGGTCATGGCAGAGCTGTTGGATACGCGATCGTTCATGCAGTCAGCGGCGGAACCTGTGGCCTTGCCCTCGGGGTTTTCCTTTGGGCTTTTCCTGGGGCTTGCCGTCCGGCAAAAGACTCGGTTCGGCAAGCGGTTAGAAGCAGAAATTTACGTGGCAAGCTAGGGAATCGCAACGCCGCCGCGAAACCTATGCACTGCTAAGCAACTTTTGCGGCCAAACCGGCGTTTGATTGCCTTGGCCTGTCGGAACCGAGATGCTATCCCAGCCGCGACCCCAGCGGCCGAAAGGCTCCTTCCGGCGCGGCCAAATCCAGCCACAAGCGCCTCATTTCAGACGGATTTTCAGACATGACGCAGGTCGATCACAACCGTATGGCCAATGCGATCCGCGGCCTTGCCATGGACGGCGTCGAGAAGGCGAAATCGGGTCATCCGGGCCTGCCGATGGGCGCCGCCGACATGGCGACCGTGCTGTTCACGCAATTCCTGAAATTCGACGTCGCCGCGCTGGACTGGCCGGACCGGGACCGCTTCGTGCTCTCGGCCGGGCACGGCTCGATGCTGATCTATTCGCTGCTGTATCTGATCGGCAGCCCAGAGATGACGATCGACCAGCTCAAGGACTTTCGCCAATTGGGATCGTTGACGCCGGGACATCCCGAGCACGGCCACACCAAGGGCATCGAGACCACCACCGGTCCGCTCGGCCAGGGCATTTCCACCGCCGTCGGCATGGCGCTCGCCGAGAAGATGCTCGCCGCCGAGTTCGGCAAGAAGATTGTCGATCACCATACCTATGTGATCGCTTCCGACGGCGATTTGATGGAAGGCGTGTCGCAGGAAGCGATCGCGTTGGCCGGGCACTGGAAGCTCAACAAGCTGATCGTGCTCTATGACGACAACGGCATTTCGATCGACGGCCCGACCTCGCTTTCCGACTCCGTCGACCAGGTGAAGCGGTTCAAGTCGGCGGGCTGGGCCGCCGAAAAGATCGACGGCCACGACCAGGCTGCAATCGCCGCCGCGATCACGCGCGCGCAGAAATCAAACAAGCCGACGCTGATCGCCTGCCGCACCACCATCGGCTTCGGCGCCCCGCATAAGGCCGGCACCAACAAGGTGCACGGCGAAGCGCTCGGCGCCGACGAGCTCAAGGCCGCCAAGGAAAATCTCGGCATTTCGCTGGAGCCGTTCTCGGTGCCCGACGACGTGCTCAAGGCCTGGCGCGCGGCCGGCAGCCGCGGCGCGGCGGCACGACAGGAATGGGAAGCAAGGCTCGGTGAACTCGGCAGCCGCAAGCGCGCCGAGTTCGAGCGTCGCCTGCGCCACGAGCGCCCGGCCGCGCTCGCGAAGGCGGTGCGCGCCTACAAGAAGGAGCTGCTGGAAAAGCCGATGAATGCGGCGACCCGCAAATCCTCCGAAGCCGTGATCGAAGTGATTGCCGGCGCGATGCCGATGGAATTTCTGGCGGGCTCGGCCGACCTCACCGGCTCCAACAACAACAAGGCGAAGTCCGCAACCGCGTTCTCGGCCAAGACGCCGAAGGGCCGCTTCATCCATTACGGCATCCGCGAGCACGGCATGTGCGCGGCGATGAACGGCATCTTCCTGCACGGTGGTTTTGCGCCGAACGGCGCGACCTTCCTGGTGTTCACCGATTATGCGCGGCCCGCGATGCGGCTCGCCGCATTGATGGGGACCGGGGTCGTTTATGTCATGACCCACGATTCCATCGGCCTCGGCGAAGACGGCCCGACCCACCAGCCGGTCGAGCATCTCTCAGCACTTCGCGCCATTCCCAACATGCGCGTGTTCCGTCCGTGCGATTCCATCGAGGTTGCCGAGTGCTGGGAGCTCGCGCTCAACCGCATCGACGGCCCGACAGTCTTGGCGCTGACCCGTCAGAACCTGCCGCAACTGCGCACCACCGCACCGAACGAGAGCCCCTGCCGGTTCGGTGCCTACGAGCTGGTGGCCGCCCAGGGCGAAGCCAAGGCGACGCTGTTCGCCTCGGGCTCCGAAGTGGAGATGGCCGTGGCCGCCCAGAAGCAGCTCGCCGAGCGCGGCATTCCGACCCGGGTGGTTTCGGTTCCCTCGCTCGAGCTCCTGCTAGCGCAACCAAAGGAGCGCCGCGACGAGATCATCGGCAATGCCCCCATCAAGGTCGCAATCGAGGCCGCCGTGCGCTGGGGCTGGGACGCCGTGATCGGCCAGGATGGCGAGTTTATCGGCATGCACTCCTTCGGCGCCAGCGCCCCTCTCAACAAGGTATTCCAGCACTTTGGCATTACCGCCGAGGCCGCGGTTAACGCCGTTCTGAAACGCGTTTCCTGAGAGTTGAGATTGCCGAAAAAAAGGACTACCTAACGTCCCATATGATCAAGCCCCGCCCGGCCGAACCGGGCGTCCGCCCTAAAAAAACCCTCGCAGGCGCGCTAGCGCGTTGTGCGGGATGACAACGGTCATTGAAGGAGACGAAACATGGCAGTCCGCGTCGGAATCAACGGTTTTGGCCGTATCGGCCGCAACATCCTGCGGGCCATCGCTGAGTCCGGCCGCAAGGACATCGAGGTCGTCGGCATCAACGACCTCGGCCCGGTCGAGACCAACGCCCATCTGCTTCGCTTCGACAGCGTCCATGGCCGTTTCCCCGGCACCGTGACCGTCGATGGCGACACGATCAGCCTCGGTGGCAACAAGATCAAGGTGACCGCCGAGCGCGATCCCTCGAAGCTGCCCTGGAAAGATCTCGGCATCGACATCGCGATGGAATGCACCGGCATCTTCACCTCGAAGGACAAGGCCTCCGCGCATCTGACTGCCGGCGCCAAGCGCGTTCTCGTTTCTGCGCCCGCCGACGGCGCCGACGCCACCATCGTCTACGGCGTCAACCACGACACGCTGACCCGGGAACATCTGGTCGTCTCCAACGGCTCCTGCACCACCAACTGTCTTGCGCCGATCGCCAAGGTGCTGAACGACCTCGTCGGCATCGAGACCGGCTTCATGACCACGATCCACGCCTATACCGGCGACCAGCCGACTCTCGACACCATGCACAAGGATCTCTATCGCGGCCGCGCGGCTGCGATGTCGATGATCCCGACCTCGACCGGCGCCGCCAAGGCGATCGGCCTCGTGCTGCCGGAACTGAAGGGCAAGCTCGACGGCGTCGCGATCCGCGTGCCGACCCCGAACGTCTCGGTCGTCGATCTCAAGATCGTGGCCAAGCGCGCCACCGATCCGAAGGAAATCAACGAGGCGATGAAGCGTGCCTCCGAGCAGCAGCTCAAGGGCATTCTCGGCTACACCACCGCGCCGAACGTCTCGATCGACTTCAACCACGACCCGCACTCCTCGACATTCCACATGGACCAGACCAAGGTGCAGAACGGCACGCTGGTGCGCGTGATGTCCTGGTACGACAACGAGTGGGGCTTCTCGAATCGTATGGCGGATACCGCCGTCGCGATGTCGAAGGTGATCTAACTCCGCTCTCGTGTCCCGGACGCGACGTAGCGTGAAGCGCTGCGTCGCAGAGCCGGGGCCCGTTTAACTAACCGCGGGACTCGCCGCAATTTGGGTCCCGGTTCTGCACGGCGGCACTACGCGCCGCGGTGCGCCCGGGACAAGGGCCTCCGATGACGAAATCATTCCGCACCCTCGACGACGTCGATGTGAAGGGCAAGCGCGTGCTGCTGCGCGTTGACCTCAACGTGCCCATGGAGAACGGCCGCGTCAGCGACGCAACCCGGCTCGAGCGCGTCGCGCCGACCATCACCGAAATCTCGGACAAGGGTGGCAAGGTCATCCTGCTCGCGCATTTCGGCCGGCCGAAAGGGCGCGATGCCAAGGACTCGCTCAAGCCCGTGGCCGAGGCGCTGTCGAAGGTGGTGAAGAAGCCCGTCGCCTTCGCCGACGACTGCATCGGCGAGCCCGCGGTCAAGGCCGTTGCCGGCTTGAAGGACGGTGACATCCTCTGTCTCGAAAACACCCGCTTCCACAAAGAGGAAGAGAAGAACGATCCGGCCTTTGTCGCGGAGCTCGCAAAACTCGGCGACATCTGGGTCAATGACGCGTTCTCGGCCGCGCACCGCGCCCACGCCTCGACCGAAGGCCTCGGCCACAAGCTGCCCGCCTATGCCGGCCGCACCATGCAGGCCGAATTGGTCGCGCTGGAGAAGGCGCTGGGCTCACCGACCAAGCCTGTCATCGCTATCATCGGCGGCGCCAAGGTCTCGACCAAGATCGACCTGCTCGAAAACCTCGTGACCAAGGTCGACGCGCTGGTGATCGGCGGCGGCATGGCCAACACCTTCCTGCACGCCCAGGGCGTCGGCATCGGCAAGTCGCTGGCCGAGAAGGATCTCGCCGCGACCGCGTTGCGCATCATGGAAAAGGCCGAAGCCGCCAACTGCGCCATCATCCTGCCGGTCGACGCTACCGTCGCCTATCATTTCGCGGCCAACGCGCCGTCGCACGCCTATGGCCTCGACGCGATCCCGGCCGACGGCATGATCCTCGACGTCGGTCCGCAGTCGATCGCACGTGTCCATGCCGCCATCGACGATGCGGCGACGCTGGTCTGGAACGGACCGCTTGGTGCGTTCGAGATGCAGCCGTTCGACCGCGGCACGATGTCCGCCGCCAAGCATGCCGCCGAGCGCACCAAGGCCAAGAAGCTGGTCTCGATCGCGGGCGGCGGCGACACCGTGGCGGCCCTCAACCAGGCCCATGTGGCCGGTCAGTTCACCTATGTCTCGACCGCCGGTGGCGCATTTCTTGAATGGATGGAAGGCAAGCCCCTGCCCGGCGTCGAAGTTCTGCGCACCAAGTAATCGGTCGGCAAGTCGTCAGCCGCCTTCAAGCAGTGGCCTTGCAGGCCCAAACGGGAGAAAAACACAGATGGCTCGGATCACGTTGCGTCAATTGCTCGACCATGCGGCGGAGAACGATTACGGCGTCCCGGCCTTCAACATCAACAACATGGAGCAGGCGCTGGCGATCATGGACGCGGCCAACCAGGTCGACGCGCCCGTCATCATCCAGGCCTCGCGCGGTGCGCGCTCCTACGCCAACGACGTCATGCTCAAGCACATGATGGACGCGGTGACCGAGATCTACCCGCACATCCCGGTCTGCGTGCATCTCGACCACGGCAACGAGCCGGCCACCTGCATGACCGCGATCCAGGCCGGCTTCACCTCGGTGATGATGGACGGCTCGCTCAAGGCCGACGGCAAGACCCCCGGTGACTGGGGCTACAATGTCGGCGTCACCAAGACCGTAACCGACATGGCCCATCTCGGCGGCATCTCGGTCGAGGGCGAGCTTGGCGTGCTCGGCTCGCTCGAGACCGGCATGGGCGACAAGGAAGACGGCCACGGCGCCGAGGGCAAGCTCAGCCACGACCAACTCCTGACCAATCCGGATGAAGCCGTGAAGTTCGTCCAGGAGACCCAGGTCGACGCGCTGGCGATCGCGATGGGGACGTCCCACGGTGCCTACAAATTCACCCGCAAGCCCGACGGCGACATCCTCGCCATGAACGTGATCGAGGAGATCCACCGCAAGCTGCCGAACATGCATCTCGTCATGCACGGCTCCTCCTCGGTGCCGCAGGACCTCCAGGACATCATCAACGCCTATGGCGGCAAGATGAAGCCGACCTGGGGCGTGCCCGTTGCCGAGATCCAGCGCGGCATCAAGAACGGCGTGCGCAAGATCAACATCGATACCGACAACCGCATGGCGATGACCGGCCAGATCCGGAAAGTGCTCAAGGACAATCCGGAAGAGTTCGACCCGCGCAAGTACCTGAAGCCCGCGATGGAAGCGATGACCAAGCTGTGCAAGCAGCGGCTCCAGGAATTCAATACCGCGGGCCAAGCCTCCAAGATCAAGAAGGTGCTGACCACGGCCGAGATGGCCAAGCGCTACGCCAAGGGCGAGCTCGCCCCGAAGGTGGCGTAAGCTGCTCTATCCTCCCCTCTCCCCGCGCTTCGCGGGGAGAGGGTTGGGGTGAGGGGCTCTCTCGGCAGATGAGATGACTGCGGGACCTGTACCCCCCTCACCCGGATCGCAAGGGCGATCCGACCTCTCCCCGCAAGCAGGGCGAGGTGAAGAGTCGCCCGGCCGGCCCAACGCTGCCCCAGCCCTTACCCTGCGACGAACGTTAACTCGGCATTTGCCCGAGAACGGTCTATTTTCACCGGCAAGGGCAGAATCGTTTTGGGAGGACATCTCGATGAATCTGACTGAGCTGAACAGGATCGCGACCGCCCTGGTCGCGCCCGGCAAGGGCATCCTTGCCGCCGACGAATCCTCCGGCACCATCAAGAAGCGTTTCGACGCGATCGGCGTGGAATCGACCGAAGAGAACCGCCGCGACTATCGCGAGATGCTGTTCCGCTCGAACGAAGCCATGAGCCGCTACATCTCCGGCGTCATCCTCTATGACGAGACGATCTGGCAGAACGCGAAGGACGGCACGCCCCTGGTCAAGCTGATCGAGAGCAGCGGCGCCATCCCCGGGATCAAGGTCGACGAAGGCACCCAAGCCCTGCCGATGTGTCCGGGCGAGCTCGTCACCGTCGGGCTCGACAAGCTCGCCGAACGGCTGAAGAAATATCACGAGCGCGGCGCACGTTTCGCCAAATGGCGCGCGGTGATCGACATCGGCAGTGGCATCCCTTCCATGACTGCGATCAGCGTCAACGCCCACGCGCTGGCGCGCTACGCAGCGCTGTGCCAGGCCGCGCAGATCGTGCCGATCGTCGAACCCGAAGTGCTGATGGACGGCGATCACGACATCGATCGCTGCTATGAGGTGACGAGCCGTGTGCTCAACAAGACGTTTCAGGAATTGCGCGTGCAGCGCGTCGCGCTCGAGGGCATGGTGCTGAAGCCGAACATGGCCATCTCCGGCAAGAAGTGCGCGAAGCAGGCTTGCGTCGAGGAGGTCGCGGAGAAGACGATACGGCTGCTCAGGGCGTGCGTGCCCGCGGCGGTGCCCGGCATCGCCTTCCTCTCCGGCGGCCAATCGGATGAAGAGGCAACGGCGCATCTCAACGCCATGCACAAGCTCGGCCCGCTGCCCTGGGGCCTGACCTTCTCCTATGGTCGCGCACTCCAGGCCGCGCCGCAGAAGGCCTGGTCGGGCAAGGCCGAAAACGTCGCGGCCGGACAAAGCGCATTCAGTCACCGCGCGCGCATGAATGGCCTCGCCTGCAAAGGCGAATGGCAAAGCAGCCTGGAACAGAAAGCGGCCTAGATCTTGTCGAACAAATCTCCTCCGCCGCGCCCGGCGCCGCGCCTTTATCTCGCGACGCCTGTCGTCGACGATCCCGCTTCGCTCCTCGCCGAGCTGCCCGGCCTGCTCGCCGCCGCCGATGTCGCGGCCGTGCTGCTGCGGCTGAAGCAGACCGATCAGCGCACCATGATCTCGCGGATCAAGGCCTTGGCGCCGCCGGCTCAGAAAGCGGGCGCGGCGCTGCTTGTCGATGGCCATCCTGAGCTCGTCGCACGCGGCGGCGCCGACGGCGCGCATCTGCCCGGCATCGCCGCGCTGAAAGAGGCGCTGCCATCGCTGAAGCCCGATCGCATCGCGGGCGTTGGCGGGCTGACGACGCGGCACCATTCGATGGATGCGGGCGAGATTGGCGCGGATTACGTGCTGTTCGGCGAACCCGACGCAAAGGGCCAGCGGCCGTCGTCGCAAGCGATCGCTGAGCGGCTGGACTGGTGGGCCGAGCTGTTCGAACCGCCCTGCGTCGGCTTTGCCATCTCGCTGGAGGAGGCCCACGAATTCGCCGCCAGCGGCGCCGATTTCGTGCTGGTGGGCGACTTCATCTGGGCCGATCCGCGCGGACCCAAGGCTGCGCTGATCGAGGCCGACGCTGCGATCAAGAAGGCTCATGCGACTGCGCTTGCAGACCAGGAGCACGGCTAGCGCCCGACATGAAGCTCCCGCGCATCATCATGCTGGCCACGCTGCTGCTGACGGCGCCCGCGGCCGCGCAGCTCCAGATCACGCCGCCGGTGGCAACGCCGGGCGCTTCGGCCGAGAAAACCAAAGACAAGCCGAAGGCCACGCTGCACACCATCACCAAGAAGAAGGAAGCGCCGCCGGCACCCAAACCTTCAGCCTCCCCCAAACCTTCCGCGTCCCCAAAGCCTGCTCCGGCCGCGACCGTGATTCCGGCGCCGCCGACCGACAACGCCAACGTCGATCTGGTGTACGGCGCCTATCAGCGCGGCCAGTACAAGACCGCCTTCGAACTCGCCACGGCCCGTGCCGAAACCGGCGATGCCAAAGCGATGACCATGCTGGGTGAGCTCTATTCCAACGCCATGGGCATCCGACGCGACTACACCAAGGCGCTGCAATGGTACAAGCGCGCCTCCGACGCCGGCGACCGCGAAGCGATGTTCGCGCTCGCCATGCTCAGGATGACCGGCCGCGGCGGCCCGGTCGACAAAAATGAGGCGGTCAAGCTGATGGCGTCCGCCGCCAAGCTCGGCGAACCCAAGGCGGCCTATAATCTCGCGCTGCTCTATCTCGACGGCCAGACCCTGCCGCAGGACGTCAAGCGCTCCGCCGAGCTGCTGCGCCAGGCGGCTGATGCCGGCCTGCCCGAGGCGCAATACGCGCTCGCGACCTTCTACAAGGAAGGCACTGGCGTGCCGAAGGATTTGGAACGGGCGGTGCGTCTGCTCCAGGTCGCCACGCTGACCGACAATGTCGATGCCGAGGTCGAATACGCCATTGCGCTGTTCAACGGCACAGGCACGCCGAAGAACCAGCCGGCGGCCGTCGCCCTGCTCCGCAAGGCGTCCCGCCAGGGCAGCGCGATCGCGCAGAACCGGCTGGCCTGGGTGCTGATCAACGGCATGGGCACGGCCGTGGACAAGGTCGAGGGCTTCAAATGGCATCTGGTGGCCAAGACCTCCGGCAAGGGCGATCCGGAGCTGGACAAGCAATTGTCCGATTTGCCGGCCGAGGACCGGGCCAAGGCCGAGGCCGCCGCCAGGAAATGGCTCGGGGCCAAATGACTTGACGTTGAGGCCCCCGCAGGGCACCCCATCCCTCAAACAGGCGCGATTTCGCGCCATTTCCCCCGATCAAGACCGGAAGCTCATGCTGTATTCCGCAACTATCAACGTCATGGTCAAGGCCGCGCGCCGCGCCGGCCGCAGCCTCAAGCGCGATCTCGGCGAGATCGAGCATCTCCAGGTCTCGCTGAAAGGACCGGCGAATTTCGTCTCGCTGGCCGACAAGCGCGCCGAGGAGATCCTCTACCAGGACCTCGCCAAGGCGCGGCCCGGCTACGGCTTCATCGGCGAGGAAGGCGGAACACGCGAGGGCTCCGACAAGAGCCATACCTGGATCGTCGATCCGCTCGACGGCACCACCAACTTCCTGCACGGCATCCCGCAATTCGCGATCTCGATCGGGCTTTCGCGCGAGGGCACGATCATCGCCGGCGTGATCTACAATCCCGCCAATGACGAGCTCTACATCGCCGAGCGCGGCAAGGGCGCCTTCCTCAACGACCAGCGGCTGCGCGTAGCCGGCCGCCGTCAGCTCAACGAATGCGTGGTGGCCTGCGGCCTGCCTCATATCGGCCGCGGCGACCACGAGGAATTCCGTCGCGAGATGACCGCGATGCAGGAGCGCGTCGCCGGCCTGCGCCGCTTCGGCGCCGCCTCGCTCGACTTGGCCTTCGTCGCCGCCGGCCGCCTCGACGGCTACTGGGAGCGCAATTTGCAATCCTGGGACATCGCGGCGGGCCTGATCATGCTGCGCGAAGCGGGCGGAACGATCACCGACATCGATACGCCGGGCGACGCGCTGGTGACAGGCAATGTCGTGTGCGGGAATGAATACGTGCACGGGGAACTGGTGAAGATCTTGCGGAAGTAGGCCGCAGCAGCACGACGGCTCGATCGACGACGGTTAGGAATCGTCGTCCTCATCGTCCTCGTCGGCTTCGTCGTCGCGATATTCACCGCCGATGGTCAGGCCCTCGATCGCCGTGGCGCCTTTCGACTTGATCACCCGGCGGAGCGGGACCGAACTCTCGCTTCGCAGTGCGTCCATCAACTGTTCCGAATGGGTGACAATCCAGATGTCGGCGCGGCGCGATGCCTTGGCGATGAGCCGGGCCAGCGGCGCAAGCAGCGACGGATGCAGGCTGGTCTCGGGTTCGTTCAGCGCAATGAACGGCGGCAGCCGATAGCCCATGAATACCGCGAGCAGGCAGATGTATTTCAGCGTCCCGTCGGATAGTTCATGAGCCCTGAACGGCCGCGGCATATCCGGCAATTGCAGATCGAATTCACACCTGCCATTTTCTTCCCATGCGCGGAGTTCGGCACCCGGGAATGCATCCTGGATCGCGTCCTGCAGGTCGTTGGCGTCTTCCCGAATGACATAGAGGGTCGCCAGGGTGGCAGCCAGATCGATGCCATCGGCGCTGAGCGAGGGCGTTGCGATCGCCAGACAAGGCTTTCGTATCGGTGACGCCGGATCAGTGCGAAAGTCATGATAGAATCGCCAGCCCAGCATTGCATTTCTGATCAGGTCGATTTCCGGGCATTGCTTGCCATCGGAAAAAGCCGCAAGCGCGGTCTCTGACGGCAGCACCGCATCCTTGTGAGCGTTCCAGGCGCCACTCTCGCCGCGGACGCTGATGAGCGAGTTTATCCGCTCCATCAGCTTGACCGTGCGTTTGCCGCGCGTCGTTTCGATCGTTTCGGCCTTGATCATCGGCTCGCCGGAAAACGCCGCCTGAAGCGGGCTGGGAAATCCGAGCTCGATGGAATATCTCATGCCGTCGAATGTCGCCGACAGCCGCAGCCGCCCGTCTTCGCCTCGCTTGCGTATGCCGGACCAGCAGACCGAATTCAAACCGCCTTCATCGGCGATCGTGCGGGTGATCTGACCGGTCGCCGCGTCGCGCAACAGCGACAAGGACTTGTAGAGATTGGACTTGCCGACTCCATTTTCGCCGACGAACACCGACAGTGGATGGATGGGTATGGAGAGCCGCCGAATGGAGCGATAGTTCGAGATCGCAATGTCGGTCGGACGCATCACATGCTCTCAATCGGCGGGCTATCTCCGCATTCGCAGTAAGGTGCGAATACGATGTTTCAATCCAGGGGTGCAGTCTGGATTGAGGCCTCCGAGAAATCAAGCCGACCGATCCGGCGTTCAATGGCCGACTCTCACCAGCGCAAACCCGACGGTCATCATCCGCGAAGGCGGATGATCCAGTATTCCAGAGACGCCGCTCGGATACGGAAAGGCCGCGGGGTACGGCATGCCCCGCCTGCGCGGGGCATGACACCTCACCTTACAGCTTGGCCGGCGCCGGCGGCCCGTACATCTCGCCCTGCTTCGCCGCCTTCTCCCGATCCCCGCCCAGCACGCGCTGCACCGAGACGAAGAACACCGGCACCATCAGCAGCGCCAGGATCACTACCGCGATCATGCCGCCCATCACGACACTGCCGAGCGCCTGCTGGCTGGCGCCGCCGGCGCCATGGGCGATGGCCATCGGCAGCACGCCGCAGATGAAGGCAAGGCCGGTCATCAGGATCGGGCGGAAGCGCAGGCGGCAGGCCTCGATGGTGGCGTCCACCAGCGGCTTGCCTTCTTTTCGAAGATCCTTGGCGAACTCGATGATCAGGATCGCGTCCTTGGCCGCAAGGCCAATGATGGTGATCAGGCCGACGGTGAAATAGACGTCGTTTGGCAGGCCGCGCAGCATCGCTGCGACCACGGCGCCGACGATGCCGAGCGGCACGGTGAGCAGCACCGCGAGCGGAATGGTCCAGCTCTCGTAGAGCGCGGCCAGGCACAGGAACACCACGAATACCGAGAGCCCGAGCAGGAACGGCGCCTGCGAGCCCGACAGCTTCTCCTGGAGCGACTGTCCGGTCCATTCATAGCCGAAGCCGCGCGGCAGCTTGCCGGCGAGCCGTTCCATCTCGGCGATGGCATCGCCTGAAGTGAAGCCGGGTTTCGCCTCGCCGGAGATGCGCACCGCCGGATAGTAGTTGAAGCCGGCGATCTGCGTCGGTCCGCGCGCCCATTCCACGGTGGTAAAGGACGAGAATGGCACGAGCTGGCCGCGGCTGTTCTTGACGTTGTAGTTGAGGATGTCCTCGGTCCGCATGCGGTCGCGGGCATCGGCCTGCACCACGACACGCTGCATGCGGCCGCGGTTCGGGAAGTCGTTGATGTAGTTCGAGCCGAGATTGGTCGAGATCGTATTGTTGATGTCCTCGAAGGTGACGCCGAAGGCGCCCGCCTTTTCGCGGTCGATCACGAGATTGACCACGCCGGCCTCGGGCAGGCCTTCGACATAGACCTTCTGAAGCACAGCGCTCGCATTGGCCTCCGCGATCAACTGATCGGCGGCGCGCATCAAGGCCGGATAACCCTTCTGGCCGCGGTCCTGGAGACGGAACGAGAAGCCCGAGGAGTTGCCGAGATTGTCGATCGGCGGCGGCTGCAGCGCGGAGATTTTTGCGTCGCGGATCGACGACGACAAATCGCGGTTGATGTCGGCGACGATCGCGGCCGCAGAATCCTTCGGCCCGCGTTCCGACCAGTCCTTCAGGGTGATGAAGGCCTGCGCGGTGTTCATGCCCTGGCCGGAGAAGCTGAAGCCGGTGAGGAAGGTGACGTTGTCGACGCCCGGACGCTGCGCCAGGTATTTTTCCACTTTCTCGATCACCGCCTCGGTCCGGCCGTAGGACGAGTCCGACGGCGTCTGCACGTCGGTGGTGACGAAGCCCTGGTCGTCGACGGGCAGGAAGCCGCCGGGCAGATTGACGAAGGCCCAGGACAGGCCGGCGAGCAGCGCGACATAGACCAGCATCAAGCGGCCGGTGCGCTTCAGCGAGAAGCCGACGGTGCGGGAATAACCCTCCTTGCTGCTGTCGAGCATGCGGTTGAACCAGCCGAACACGCCCTTCCTGGCATGGCCATGACCGGCCGCGACGGGCTTGAGCAGCGTCGCACACAGTGCCGGCGTCAGCGACAGCGCGAGGAAGGCCGAGAAGCCGATCGCTGCGACCATGGTCACGGAGAACTGGCGGTAGATGATGCCGACCGAGCCCGGGAAGAACGCCATCGGCACGAACACGGCCATCAAGACCAGCGTGATGCCGATGATGGCGCCGGTGATCTGCGACATCGCTTTCCGCGTCGCTTCCTTGGGCGGCAGCCCCTCCTCGGCCATGATGCGCTCGACGTTCTCGACTACGACGATGGCATCGTCGACGAGGATGCCGACGGCGAGCACCATGCCGAACATCGAGAGCATGTTGATGGAATAGCCGGCGAGCAGCAGCGTGGTACAGGCGCCCAGCAGCGCCACCGGCACCACGATGGTCGGAATGATGGTGTAGCGGATGTTCTGCAGGAACAGGAACATCACCACGAACACCAGCACGATGGCTTCGACCAGCGTCGACAACACCTTCTTGATCGAGGCCTCGACCACGGGCGTGATGTTGTATGGAATCTCGTAGCCGATATTGGCCGGGAAGAAGCGAGACAGCTCCTTCATCTTCTCTTCGACGGCGCTCGCGGTCGCCAGCGCATTGCCGGTCGGCGACATCAGCACGGAAAGACCGGCGGTCGGCTTGCCATCGAGACGGGTGTTGAACTGGTAGCTGAGGCCGCCGACCTCGATCCGCGCGACATCGCGCAGCCGCACGGTCGACCCGTCGGCATTGGCGCGCAGGATGATGGTGCCGAATTCATCCGGGGACGAGAGCTGGCCCTTGACCAGCACCAGCGCGGAGGTGCGCTGGGTCGAGGTCGACGGCTCGGCGCCGATGCTGCCCGAAGCGACCTGCGCGTTCTGCGCGGCAATGGCCTTGTTGACGTCGTCGGCGGTCAGGCCATAGCCGACCAGCTTTGCCGGGTCGACCCAGACGCGCAGGCTGCGTTCGGTCGAATACAGCGTGGCGCGTCCGACGCCGGGGATGCGGCGGATCTCGCCCAGCACGTTACGGATCATGAAGTCGCCGAGGCCGACCTCATCCAGGCTGCCGTCGGTCGAGTTCAGCGTGATGATCTGGAGCACCGCGCTGGAGGCCTCCTCGATCAGAATGCCCTGCTGGATCACCGCGCGCGGCAGCCGCGCCTCGACGCGCTTGATGCGGTTCTGCACCTCGACCGAGGCGGCGCTGGTATCGGTGCCCGGCACGAAATTGGCGATGATCTCGACCTGGCCGAGCGAGTCGCTGGTCGATTCGAAATTGAGGATGCCGGAGGCGCCGTTGAGCTCCTCCTCGATCAGCCGCGTGACGCTGTTGTAGAGGTTCTCGGGCGAGGCACCGGGATAGCTGGTCGAGATCGAGATCGAGGGCGGCGCGATGATCGGGTACTGCGCGATCGGCAACAGCGGAATCGAAATTGCGCCGACCAGACAGATGAACAGCGCGACGACCCAGGCGAAGATCGGCCTGTCGATGAAGAAGCTCGCCATGGTCTATTACCGCATCAGCTTCTGGGCGTGCCGGTTGTCGGCGGTCGCATCCGCTTCCGACCAGGATTGCGGCTTGACCTTGTCGCCGGCGGCGAACTTCTGGAAGCCTTCGACCACGACCTTGTCGCCAGCCTTCAGGCCGTCGGTGACGAACCAGATGCCGTCCTGCACCGAACCGGTGCGCACCGGCTGCACCGAGATGCGATTGTCGTCCTTGACGACGAACACCTCGCTGCCGCCGCCGCCATTGCGCTGAATCGCCTGCTGCGGCACGGCGATCGCATCGCTATCGAGACCCTGGTCGATGCGGACGCGGACATACATGCCCGGCAGCAGCTCGCGCTTCGGATTGCGGAACTCACCACGCAAGGTCACCTGACCGGTATTGGCGTCGACCTTGGCATCCGAAAACAGCAACTTGCCGTCGAGCGAGTAGAGGGTGTTGTCGTCGAGCACGAGATGCACCTTGGCGGCGTCGGGCGCGATGCGCTCGAGGTCACCGCTCTCGAAGGCGCGGCGGAGCTGGTTGAGCTCGTTCACCGACTGGGTGAAGTCGGCGTAGATCGGATCGAGCTGCTGAATGGTGGCCAGATTGGTCTCGTTCTGAACCGCGAGCGCGCCCTCGCTGACCAGGGCGGCACCGACGACGCCGTCGATCGGCGCGCGTACGGTGGCATAGTCGAGATTGAGCTTTGCGCGCGCGAGATCGGCCTTGCGGCCCTCGACCTCGGCATGGGCCTGGCGCTCGGCCGCGATCGCCTTCTCGTTCTCGGCTTCGGGCGCGGCGCGCTGGCTGGTGAGCGTGGCGATGCGGCGCGCCTGCTGCTGGGACTGCATCAACGCGGCCTCGGCCTTGGCGACCGCAGCCTCGTTGGCCATCACCTCGACCTCGAACGGACGCGGATCGATCCGATACAGTGGATCGCCGGCCTTCACCTCGCTGCCCTGCCGGAACAGGCGCTCGACCACGATGCCGGACACGCGCGGCCGCACGTCGGAGACGCGCGTCGGCGCAATGCGGCCCGGCAGCTCGCGCACCACGGCACGCGGCTGCGGCTTGACGATGACGATGCTGACGTCGGGGTCGTTGGGCTGGGCGGCTGAAATGGCGGAGCTGGATTCGTCGCAGCCCGCCAACAGCGGCGTAAAGGCCGCGAGCATCATTGCAACGCATGCCGATCGCGCGCGAAGTCCTGACATGAAATGGGGTGCCCCGATATTGTTGAAACCGATCACGCTCGGCGCGAGGCCCGTTCTGGGCCATAGCACGCGGCTGATGCGGTCAAAATAGAGCGGACGTGCTGCGACGCAACGCACCTTGCGGGCGGCCCAATGTCACACGGCCTAGGCTGCTGAGTTCACGGCGTTTTTTATCTCTCACCAGATTGTGAGTCAGGTTCCATCGCCACGCGCTGCGACAGAAGATCGCAATCAGAGTGTGTGCTCTCTACGCCGGACCGGTTGAGGCATTCTCCCTTGCAATCACGCCGAGGCAGAAGTCGATGAAGCTCCGCACTTTCGCGGGCTGATGCTGGCGTGATGGAAACAGCGCATAGAGCGGGAACATCTCCCCGGACCATTCGGGAAACAGGTTGATCAACGCTCCGCTTTCCACGAGGTGGCTGCTGCCGAGCTGGAGAATCTGGGCGATGCCTGCGCCGGCTTCGCAGGCCGAAAGCATGGCGCCGACATCCGAGACCAGAACGCGGGCGGATACCTTGACCGGAAGGATCTCCTTTCCCTTGCGAAACTCCCAATCGAAAGGTCGCTGGTTTGCCGCGTCATAGAAACCGATGCAATCGTGGTCTACCACCTCGGAGGGATGCCGTGGCCGGCCGTGCTCGGCGACGTAAGCCGGCGCCGCAACCGTGAGAACTCGGGTTTCGACGAGCTTGCGCGCGACCAACGAACCGTTCGGGGGGTCTCCGAACCTCAGCGCCAAATCGAAGCCGCCAGCCCCGAGATCTCCGACCGCGTCACGCATCAGAAGCTCCAGCGACACTTCGGGATATTGCTCCAGGAATTCCCTGATGTGGGATGACAGGACGATACGCGAGAAGAACGGATCGACGTTCACCCGAAGCCGCCCGCGCACGATGCCGGCGGAGCCCGATGCCTCGATCGCCGCTTCTTCGATGCCGGCAAGGTGCGGTCCGACGCGCTCGTAAAATCGTCGCCCCTCGTCTGTCAACGAGAGCGAGCGCGTCGTGCGTTCGAGCAGCCTGACCCCGACGCGCGCTTCCAGGCGCGATATGGCGCGGCTCACCGCAGAGGCGGTGAGGCCCAGCGCATCGGCCGCGCGCGCGATGGTGCCGGCCTCGATCACGGCCGAGAGGACCGTAACACCCGACAGCAACCGTCCATCGAAGGGCATCGCAATTCCTGATTTGTATGAATGACTATTCTGACATAACGGAAATTGGATCAGCAATCACGATCTGTCATCGGTGTCGCCATCGAACATGCGGAGGCGAACATGACGAAACGGCTTTACATTCCGAACACTGAATCTTGCGCGCGCTGGATGCTGCTGGGCGCGTCCACGGCGTCTCTGCTTTCGATCGCAGCTCCTGCCGGAGCGCAGACGAACGCCGTTCACACCGGCACAAAGAAGCAAGCGATCATGACGATGAAGCAAGACCTCGCGATGCGCGCGCGGGAGATTCATTGGCCGGAAGGCTTCAATCCCGCGACTGCCGATCTGTTTTCGCACAACGAGCTTCTCATCAACGCGTCATGCGAGAAGATCTGGGGCCACATCGTGGACGCCAGGAAATGGCCGCGCTGGTATCCCAACTCCAACGGCGTCGAGCTTCCCGAGGGCGCGAAAGTTCTGGGCGACGGCACGACGTGGCGCTGGAGCACGTTTGGCCTGTCGGTCGAGAGCAGGGTGCAGGAATATGTGCCGCATACGCGCCTCGGCTGGTACGGTTACGCGCCGGGGACGAAGCCGAGCTTCTACCATACCTGGTATCTGGCCCCGCAAGGCGCGAGCTGCCTGGTCACAACGGATGAAGTTGGTGTGGGCAAAGACGCCGCCCACCTGCGAGAGACCGATGAGAGCCTGCTGCATCGTGGCCACGATCTGTGGCTGGCGACGCTGAAATGGGTCTCTGAGGGCAACTGACCGGTTACCCGGGAGCGTGCGCGGCATCACGCGTCCGCGCGCTACCCCGCCGCCTTCATCCGGTAGTGGCTGACGCCCCACTCGGTTCCGTCGGCATAGCCGAACAGGCCCGAGGTCGCGAGAAAGAACCAGCGCCAGCGTCGCATTCGCTGGGCGGTCTCCTCGCCATGGATGTTGCGTAAGGCCGCCTCGATGGCGTCGCGATGCGCGTCGAAATTTGCGAGCCAGTCGTTGGCGGTGCGCTGATAGTGCGTGCCGCTCCAGCACCATTCCTTCTCGACCGTGAAGATATCGTCGAATTGCCTGACGAGGTGATGGCTCGGCATCAGCCCGCCCGTGGAGACGCGCTGCGCGATCCAGTCGTCGCGATCGGCCCGGTCGAACAGGTGAGAGCCGGAGCGATGAGCGACGATGTGCATGAAGAACCGCCCCTCCGCCGCGAGCCATGATCGCAGGCGTGTCATCAGCTTGCGCCAGTTCATCACGTGCTCGAACATCTCGACCGACACGATGCGGTCGAATTGCCCGTCGGGCGCGAACACGTTGATGTCCGCACAGACCACCCGCAGATTAAGAAGACCGCGCAGCCGCGCCTCTTCCTCGATATGGGCGCGCTGCGCCTGCGAGCTCGACACCGCCGTCACCTTGGCGTGCGGAAACTGCCGCGCCATCCACAGCGACAGCGAGCCCCAGCCGCAGCCGAGCTCGAGGATGGTCTGACCATCGGCGAGAGCGGCATGCTCGGCCGTCTGGCGCAGCGCCTCCTCCTCGGCCTCCCGCAAGGTGGTCGCGTCGGTCTTGTAGAAGCAGCAGGAGTATTTGCGGTTGGGGCCGAGCACCTTCGCAAAGAACGAAGCGGGCACCTCGTCGTGCCCGGCATCCGCGTCCTCGGCGATCGGCCGCAGCATCATCCGCCCGGCGAAGGCGGCATCGTCCGCCCCGCCCAGCGCGGACAGGCGCGTCACCGTGCGCGAGCACAGGCGCTGGATCGCCGCGCGGATCACGACATCAGGCAACGGCACCCGTTCGGCAGTCCCGATGATCGCGGACACGACGCTCATGCGACGACTCCGTCTTGGGCGGCGGGTTTTGGCGCCAGGGGAAAAGTGCGACTTGAACCTGTGGAATGCCGACGATTTGCAAAGTACGTCCTTACCAAAGCCGGTTTCAGCCTTGGGTTCCCCAGCTCTCCCCGAAATCGGCGCATCCGGCGCTTTTTTTGGGCTGGCGCTGTGCCATAGTGCGCGCCGCAAGCAAGTTAACGGATGATACCGGCCATGCCGCCAGGCGCCTCGCCCCGCTCCTCCCTCGACATCGAATACACCAAGCTATCCTCGCCCAGCGTCTTCCTGGTGCGGATGCTGGTCTTCCTGGTGCTCTGCACCCTGGTGGGGGTGGTGCTCTACAAGCAGATCATTCAGGCCTTCTTCGCCAATCCCGGGCTCAATGCCCTGATCGGCGGCGTGCTGTTCATCGGCATCATCCTAGCCTTCCGCCAGGTGATCCGGCTGTATCCCGAAGTCTCCTGGGTCAACAATTTCCGCATCGCCGATCCCGGCCTTGCGCCCGCCCGCCACCCCAAGCTGCTGGCGCCGATGGCGATGATCCTCGGCGGCGAGCGCACCGGGCGGATGTCGATCACCCAGACCACCATGCGGCACCTGCTCGATTCGATCGCGACCCGCCTCGACGAGGCCCGCGACATCTCCCGCTACATGACCGGGCTGCTGGTCTTCCTCGGCCTGCTCGGCACGTTCTGGGGCTTGATCGAGACGGTCGGCTCGGTCGGCAAGGTGATCGACGGGCTCAAGGTCGGCGGCGATTCCGGCGCCCTGTTCGACACGCTGAAAGAGGGGCTGGCCGCCCCGCTCGGCGGCATGGGCATCTCGTTCTCGAGCTCGCTGTTCGGCCTCGCCGGCTCGCTGATCCTGGGCTTCCTCGACCTGCAATCGAGCCAGGCGCAGAACCGTTTCTACACCGACCTCGAAGACTGGCTTGCCACCACCGTGCGCGAATATGGCAGCGGCGAGGTGGCTGTTGCCGGCACTGGCGGTGGCATTGCCAGCGGCGAGCTTCAGGCCGTCGTCGAGCGCTTACGCTCCGTGCTCGAGGAAGGCAGCGGCAGCCGCGGCACCACCGCGGCGATGGCGAGCCTCGCCGAAGCCATCCAGGCGCTGGTCTCGCATATGCGGACCGAGCAGCAGATGATCCGCGAATGGGCCGACGGCCAGGGCGAGCAGAACCGCGAGATCCGGCGCCTGCTGGAGCGCATCGCGCGTCAGCCCGAGAAGGGTTAGCGACATGGCACTGGCGCGCGGTCGCCGCGGCGATACCTCCTTCAACTACTGGCCCGGCTTCGTCGACGCGCTGTCGACGCTGGTGCTGTCGATCGTGTTCCTGCTGTCGGTGTTCCTGGTCGTGCAGTTCTTCCTGTCGCAGGAGGTCACCGGCAAGGACAAGGCGCTGGAGCAGCTCAACGCCAAGATCGCGCAGCTCAACGAATTACTGTCGCTGGAGAAGCTCGGCAAGCTCACGCTCGACGACCAGGTCTCGTCACTGAAAGCCGGCCTCGCTTCGGCCGAGAGCGAGCGCGACCGCATCAAGGGCCTCTATGAGGGGCTCGCCGCGGCCGGCAACGATGCGCAAGGCAAGTCCTCCGAGCTCGGCAAGGCGCTGGATTCCGAGAAGGCGGTTTCGGCCCGGGCGCTGGCGCAGATCGAGGTGCTGAACCAGCAGATCAGCGCGCTGCGGCGGCAATTGGCCGCGCTGGAAGAGGCGCTCGACGTTAGCGAGAAGCGCGACAAGGAATCGCAAAATCGCATCGCCGACCTGGGCTCTCGCCTGAATGTCGCCCTGGCGCAGCGCGTGCAGGAATTGTCGCGCTATCGCTCGGAATTCTTCGGCCGCCTGCGCGCCATCCTCGGCAACCGCCCCGACATCCGCATCGTCGGCGATCGCTTCGTATTCCAGTCCGAAGTGTTCTTCGACACCGGACAGGCGGTGCTGCTGCCCGAAGGCCGCGCCGAGCTCGACACGCTCGCAACCGCGCTGATCGATCTCGACAAGAAAATCCCGAACGAGATCCCCTGGGTGCTGCGTGTCGACGGCCATACCGACGTGCGCCCGGTCAACGGTCCGAACTTCAAGTCGAACTGGGACCTCTCGGCCGCGCGCTCGATCTCCGTGGTGCAGTACCTGATCTCGCTCGGCGTGCCGGCCCAGCGCCTGGTCGCCGCCGGCTTCGGCGAATTCCAGCCGCTCGACACGGCCAACACCGAGGAAGCCTACAAGCGCAACCGCCGCATCGAGCTGAAGCTGACGGAGCGGTAGTGAGCGCCCTCCACCTCCGCCCTTACCGTCCCGAGGACGAGGCCGCCTCGATTGACCTGTGGCATCGCACCTGGCAGCAGGCCTATCCGCAGATCGACTTCGCGGCCCGCCTGGACTGGTGGCGCGAGCGCTGGCGCAAGAAGCTGGTGCCGAAGGCTTCGATCGTGGTCGCGGAGCAGGACGGCGCGCTGACCGGCTTCGTCACCATCGACGGCGACGGTTATCTCGACCAGCTCGTGGTCGATCCCGCGCACTGGGGCTCGGACGCGGCGCGGCTGCTGGTGGATGAGGCCAAGCGCCTGTCACCGGCGGGCGTGACGCTGCTTGTCAACAAGGACAACAGCCGCGCCATCCGCTTCTACGAGCGCAAAGGCTTCGCGCATGCCGGCGACGAGGTGAACCCGACCTCGGGACGTCCGGTGCTGAAGATGATTTGGCAACCTTAGATTCTGGCGATCTTGATTCTGGACGCGTGACGGCCGTCACGTCGGGATCCCAGGACGTCAGCTAGTCGTTGTGCCCGCAAGTTGCGCCGGCAAGCGGATGGAGATGACCGATGAAATTGAGCGATCTGGCCAAGGGGTCTTCGGTCCTGCTCGGCGTCATCGTCGCCGGATATGTTTCGACGAGCTATGTCGACCAGCACCTCGCCACGCCGGTCAAGACGACGAGTGCTCCGACGAATGGCCTTGGGCCATCGGCCTGCGTTGATGAGGACGGGAGCTGGAAGAACTGGCCATGGCCGAACGTGCCGGCGCTGTCGCCGAAGTGCTGATAAGCAGTGCTGCCGTCAACTCGCCGCGGTGCGCTCTCGGCTCAAGCGGAGTTCAAGCTCGAACTGCCAGCTTTCGGCTTGGCGGATCGCGCGTTGGCTGTCTTCGCGAAGCCGGATCGACTCATCGATCGCTCGCTGCGCCCGCTCCAAAAGTTCGTGGGTTTCCTTGCTGAATGGCGGGGCCATGAGGCGCACTCCCAATGAGGCGGGAGCACAAATCATCTCTCAGGCACCGACGCCTACGGACGAGCCTTTGGCCGGCGATACCTGATTAGGCGCCACATCCGGGGGAACTGCAAGGTTCATCCACTCGGCTCAGGGGCGCGGGCTGCCCTATCCGAAATTCCGGAAGCCCACGATGGGCAATCCGAAACTCAGCACAACGATGACGCCGCTACCAGCGACAACAAGCAGCGCCGCTTTCCACCCCGCAAGGCCGCGCTTTTGCTGTCGAATAGCGAACAGGATGAGGAGGATGAACAGTACCGGACCGATCAGAACAATCATTCACAACACCGTCCACTCCGTCAGCTCAACGAACAACGCCTGCCGCATCGTTCTTGCTAGGAACCACCCAATCGATTGCGAGCAGGCAACTTTCGACGACAATGAAGGCGGCCAGACCGCCGAGCCAACCGAAGAAGACCACGGAAAAGGTAGCAAGCAAGAGCGCGCAGAAGACGTCGGCGACAAGCTTGCCGTTGCGCTCGCCTCGGGTCTGGTCGGCTGTCGAATAAGGCATTTGGCGTCTCCTGGGTCGGCCCGAACCCTAGCTTCAGCAGCCGCGGCCGTCCACTCCCTCCGGGCGCGCCAACGCTGTCCGAAATTCCGGAAGCCAACGACGAGCATTCCGAAACTCATCAAAACGACGACGCCCATGTTCTGCGACAGCCAGCAGCGCCGCTTCCATCGATCACCTTACGATGTGGCCGATTCGAATCGCGCAGCCGATCAGATCGACAAATGTCCGCTATCGACCCGGCTACGAAGGGAGACCACGTGGTGCGACGCTCTCGCCAAAAGCTCCGCTGTCATTCCCCGCGGAGGCGGGGAATCCAGTACGCCGCGGCTTATCGCTTGATCACTTCCGTCTCGGAGTACTGGATCGCCCGCCTGCGCGGGGGATGACAGCCTGAATGAAGCGGCAGTCCAGACTACCTCGCCTCACGCCCCCTCGAACTGCAACCTCGCCAGCCTGGCATAGAGCCCGTTCGCAGCGACGAGCTCCGCATGCGTGCCCTGCTCGACGATCCGGCCCTGGTCCATCACCAGGATGCGGTCGCACGACAAGACGGTTGCGAGGCGGTGCGCGATGACGAGCGTGGTGCGGTGGCGCATCAGCTCTTCCAGCGCGGTCTGCACCAACGTCTCGCTTTCGGCATCGAGCGCGGAGGTGGCTTCGTCCAGAAGCAGCAGCGGCGCATCGCGCAGGATCGCGCGCGCAATCGCGATGCGCTGGCGCTGGCCGCCGGACAGCGTCACGCCGCGCTCGCCGAGCGGGGTGTCGAAACCTTCGGGCAGGCGGCGGATGAACTCGGCGGCGTGCGCCAGCTCGGCCGCGCGCTCGACCTCGGCATCGGTGGCATCGGGCCGGCCGAAGCGGATGTTGTCGCGGGCACTGGCCGCGAACACGTTGGATTCCTGCGGCACCAGCGCAATGCGCGAACGGAATTCACGGGGATCGGCGGATTTGACCGGCACGCCGTCGAGCGAGATCGCGCCGCTGCGCGGATCGTAGAAGCGCAACAAGAGATGAAAGATCGTGCTCTTGCCGGCGCCGGACGGACCGACGATCGCGACCTTCTCGCCGGGACGCACGGCGAACGACACGGCATCGAGCACATTGACGTCGCGCCGCGCCGGATAGGCGAAGCTGACCTGGTCGAAGCCGACTTCGCCGCGCGCCGGCACCGGCAGCGCGCGCGGCGACGCGGGCGCGGTGATGTCGGGCTGCACATGCAGGATCTCGAACAGGCGCTCGGCAGCGCCTGATGCCGCCGAGATCTCGCCCCAGACTTCGCTGAGCTGGCCGAGGCCGGCCGCGGCGAAGGCCGCATAGAGCACGAACTGGCCGAGCCGGCCCGGCGTGATGGTGCCGGTCAGCACGTCGTGCGAACCGATCCAGAGGATCGCGACCACGCTTGCGAACACGATGAAGATGATGATGGCGGTGAGCACCGCACGCGCCTGCGTGGAGGTGCGCGCGGCTTCATAGGCCTGCTCGACCTCGCCGCCGAAGCGCCTCTCGGCGAGGCTCTCGCTGGTATAGGCCTGCACGGTACGGATCGCACCGACCAGCTCGCTCGCATAGGCGGAGGCCTCGGCCAGCGTGTCCTGCGCGTTGCGCGACAGCCGCCGCACCCAGCGCCCGAAGGCGACCAGCGGCAGCACGATCAGGGGAATCGCCAGCAGCACGAATCCCGACAGACGCGGGCTGGTGATCACCATCATCGCCGCGGCACCGAAGAACATCATCAGATTGCGCAGCGCGATCGAGACCGAGGCGCCGACGGAGGATTTGATCTGCGTGGTGTCGGCGGTGAGGCGGGACACCAGCTCGCCGCTGCGCGCGGAATCGAAGAAGGCCGGCGACAGCGAGAGCAGATGGGCGAAGACGTCGCGCCTGAGATCGGCGACGATGCGCTCGCCGATCGTCATCACGAGGTAGTAGCGCGCGGCACTCGCCAGCGCGAGCACGGCGACGACGGCGATCATCACCGAGAAGTAGCTGTTGATCAGCTCGATGCCTTCAGGCGTCAGGCCGAAATCGATCATCCTGCGCACCGCGACCGGCACCAGCAGGGTGGTCAGCGCCGCGATCGTCAGCGCGACGAAGGCCAGCGCCGCCCGGCTGCGATAGCGGGCGACATAGGGCGCAAGCGCCAGCAGCGGCCGCAGCTTCGCGCGGCTCTTCGCCGGCGCCTCGATCAGGTCGGCCTCGATCGACGGGGCTTCTGCGGGCCCGGTTTCAAGCCGTTCTACTGCGCTCATGAGATCCGACCAAAAGACAAAGAGAGGTGCTCCGCTCCAGATAGGCCGGGCGAGCGGGAGTGGCAAATCCGGGATGTCCCTTAGGGGGCCATCCGGTCTCCTAAGGGCCTCAAAAGGCTTGCAATGGCTTGTTTTACAGGGGCCTGTGGGGTATAGACCGCGCCAAATCCGTCATTCGATAGCCACTCAAGTGAGGCGCCGGGGCGCCGAGGAATTGCCATGAAAGCCGAAATTCACCCGAACTATCATACGATTAAGGTCGTGATGACCGACGGAACCGAGTACCTGACCCGCTCCACCTGGGGCAAGGAAGGCGACACGCTGAACCTCGACATCGACCCCAAGTCGCACCCGGCCTGGACCGGCGGCAACGCGCAGCTGCTGGATCGCGGTGGCCGCGTCTCGCGCTTCCAGAAGAAGTTTTCGGGCTTTCTCAAAAAGGATTGATCCGGCCCCTCGAGGCTGGAGACGAAAACGCCCCCGGAGAGCCGGGGGCGTTTTTTGTTTTGGGGCGCTCGTCGCAGTGACGGGAGCTTACCGCTCGAACGCCGCCTTCAATGCGTTGAGGTGCGGCACCAGCGGGTTGCCGATCGAGGAATGATCGACCGGCGGGGTGTGGATGGTGGTGTCCAGGCGGCGCACGCGAGTCTGGAGGCTCATCGAGCGATGGATCAGATCCTGGAGCTGCGACGGCAGCTTCTCGATGGTGTCGGTGGAGCCGGGATCGGCGGCGGAGAGCTTGACCTTGGTCTTTTCGCGATTGGCCTGGCCCAGCGTCATCTCGCCTTCCTTCACGGCGCGATGCAGCAGCAGCCACGAGGCGAGCTGCATCAGGCGGGTGGTCAGGCGCATGCTCTCGGTCGCATAGGTGAGGCTGACGGCACGATCGAGCGCCTTGGCCTCGGTGCGGCCGGCGCCATCGAGATAGGCGGCGGTCTCCTCGACCAGGTCCATGCCCTCACGGAACAGGACGCCGAACGCCGCAGAATTGGTGAACCGCTCGCTGAGTTGAACGAGAGCGCCTTCGGCTTGCAAACGTTCCATGGTTAACGCCCCTTACGCAACTGTCTGACTGCCCGGCTTTGGCACCGGCTTATGATGAACAAATCATTGCGCGGGCGAGACGCCGAGTCCAGTGACAAGCGCGGATATGGTTTCCGCGGGTCTTTGCCCGGAATTCAACCGCGGCGAGACGCAAAAAGGCGGAGCTGGGCGCAAAAAAAGAGCCGCCGGAAAACCGGCGGCTTTGAAAGTTGATAACAGGGAGGCGTCAAACAGAGTGGACAGGAGCCACTCGGTGTCCAAACAAGGACAGTTCCCAGTCATAAACTCGAAAGCTTAATGTGGAGTAAACGAGCGATTATCTTGAGGGTTCGTTAGCCATGTCGGTCAGTGGCCGAGTGGGCCCGCGGAACAAACTGCCCGTCATGCCCCGGGCTTCCACGTCCTCTCCTTCGGCGAAAGATCAAGAACGTGATGGCCGGGACACAGGCGAGCGGAAGCGACGCCGTCCTTCGGACGGCTATGCCCGGCCATGACGCCGTGGAAGTGGCTGGCGCTCCTCTTCCAATCCGCTACTTCTTGAAAACGCTGTTGGCCGCATCACGCGAGGCGCGCTTCTTTGTTGCGGCTTCTTCCAATCTTGCGATCTCGCCCTTGAGCAGCGCGATGCGGTCGGTCAGTTCCTCCACCGACAAGAGTGAGAGATCCTGTCCGATGTCATGGCTGATCTTCTTGCGCGGGCGGTCGTCGTCTTCCATCGCCATCCTGGTTCCTCCTGCGTTCGCCTCACAAGCGGCTGAGGCGGTTGCCAGCCTGCACCCCGCTGGCTAAGCAATGGCCTCGTTCCATCCCGCACCTTTGCTCAAGGACACATCATGGACAAGCTGCCCGCGCAAATGACCGTGGTCGCCATCTCGAAACCCGGCGGACCGGAAGTGCTGGTGCCGGAACAACGGGCGCTGCCGCAGCCCGGCCCCGACGAGATCCTGGTCAAGGTGCAGGCCGCCGGCGTCAACCGGCCCGACGTCGCGCAGCGCTCCGGCGCCTATCCGCCGCCGCCCGGCGCCAGCGACCTGCCCGGCCTCGAAATCGCCGGCGAAGTGGTGGCCGTCGGCAGCAACGCCAAGCGGCACAAGATCGGTGACAAGGTGATGTCGCTGGTCGCCGGTGGCGGTTATGCGCAGTACTGCATCGCGCAGGACGGTCAGGCGATGAGCGTGCCGCCGTCGCTGTCGATCAAGGAAGCCGGCGCACTGCCGGAAACACTGATGACGGTCTGGCACAATGTGTTCGAGCGCGGCGCCCTGAAGGCCGGCGAGACGCTGCTGATCCACGGCGGCTCTTCCGGCATCGGCACCATGGCGATCCAGCTCGCAAAAGCTTTCGGCGCCAAGGTGATCGTCACCGTGGGATCGCAGGACAAGATCGATGCATGCCTCAAGCTCGGCGCGGATCGTGCCATCAACTACAAGACCGAAGACTTCGTCGCCGTGGTCAAGGCGGAGACCAACAATGCCGGCGCCAATCTGATCCTCGACATGGTCGCCGGCGACTATGTCGATCGCAACTATGACGCCGCAGCGCTCGACGGCCGCATCGTGCAGATCGCGACCCTCAACGGGCCCAAGGTCACCGTCAACATCGCCAAGGTGATGGTGAAGCGCCTGACCCATACCGGCTCGACGCTGCGCCCCCGTAGTAATGCGGACAAGGCGGCGATGGTGGCCGCGATCGAGGCGAAAGTGATGCCGCTGTTGCGCGAAGGCCGCGTCAAGCCGCTGATGGACAGCACTTTCCCGCTGGAAAAAGCATCCGACGCGCACCGGCGGATGGAAACCTCGGCACATATTGGCAAAATTGTGTTGGAGGTCTAGGCCAACGGCCCACAGGGCAAGCCGGAAACCCTTTGATTTTCCTCGCTTTCGTGGCATCTATCGCGACGCACCGAACCACCTTGTTCCGTTCGGAAAACGCCGTGCACCGAAGAGCCTGCACCGAAGAGTTTGCGTCGAACGCGGAGAACTGACCTTGCGTCTGATCAGGTGCCTCGCGCCCATAGCGCTGGGCCTCATGATTCTCGTCTGCGCGTTCCCGGCGCGCGCGCTGGACGCTGTCAGCGTCCGCGGTGACGCGCCCGCGATCGACCTCACCGGTGTGCTCGAGCATCAGCGCAGCGACGCCGACCGCATCCAGGTCTCCACCGCGCCCGGCACCGACGGCATCGTCCGCCGCATCGAGGTGCGCGCCCGCGAAGGCGGCCAGAACTGGGTGGTGTTCGCGCTCGCCAACAACACCGACGACCAGCTCGACCGCCTGATCGTCGCCCCGCATTACCGTATAGTCTCCTCGGGGCTGCTGTGGCCCGACCTCGGGCTGTCGCGCATCGCGACCATCACGCCCTCGACCGGCGACCGGCCGGAGCGACAGGAGAGCCCGACCGCCGACGTCTTCCGCGTCACGCTCGATCCCGGCGCCGTCGTCACCTTCGTCGCGGAGCTGCGCACCGACAAGCTGCCGCAGCTCTATCTGTGGGAGCCGGAATCCTACAAGGACAAGGTCAACTCATTCACGCTGTACCAGGGCATCGTGATCGGCATCTCCGGCTTGCTGGCGCTGGTGCTGACCATCCTGTTCGTGGTCAAGGGCAGCATCATGTTCCCGGCCGCCGCGGCGCTGGCCTGGGCGGTGCTGGTCTATATCGGCGTCGATTTCGGCTTCTGGGGCAAGGTGCTCGACATGTCGAACAACGCCGAGCGCATCTGGCGCGCGGCGGGTGAGGCGATCCTGGCGGCGACGCTGCTGGTGTTCCTGTTCGCCTATCTCAATCTCAGTCGATGGCACGTGCGCTATTCGCACATCACGGTGGGCTGGCTCGCGTTCCTGGGCTCTCTCGTTGCGCTGGCCCTGTTCGACCCTGCGGTGGCCTCCGGCATCGCGCGCATCTCGCTGGTGCTGATTGCCTTCGCCGGCTTCGCGCTGATCGTCTATCTCTCCACCCACGGCTTCGACCGCGCGGTGCTGCTGATCCCGACCTGGTTCCTGCTGGTGGTCTGGGTGGTCGCGGCCGGCATGACGGTCGCAGGCTCCGTCACCAACGACATCGTCGGCCCTGCCCTGCTCGGCGGCCTCGTGCTGATCGTGATGCTGATCGGCTTCACGGTGATGCAGCATGCGTTCGCGGGCGGCGGCGCCACCACCGGCGTCGTCTCCGACATCGAGCGCCGCGCGTTGGCGCTGGCCGGTTCCGGCGATTTGATCTGGGACTGGGACGTGTCCGCCGACAAGGTCTTTACCAGCCCTGAGACCGAGGCCCTGCTCGGCCTCAAGCGCGGCACGCTTGAAGGCCCGGCCGCCTCCTGGCTCGAAGTGCTGCACCCGCTCGACCAGGACCGTTTCCGCGCCGCGCTCGACAGCGTGCTCGACCAGCGCCGCGGCCGCCTGGTGCAGGATTTCCGCCTGCGCACGCCGGACGGTCACTTCATGTGGTTCGCGCTGAAGGCGCGCCCGGTGGTCGGCTCCGACGGCGAGGTCTCGCGCGTGGTCGGCACCCTCACCGACGTCACCGAGCTGCGCAACGCCGAGGAGCGCCTGCTGCACGATTCGGTGCATGACAATCTCACCGGCCTGCCCAACCGCAAGCTGTTCATGGACCGGCTCGGCGCCGTCGCGCATTTCGCCAAGACCATGCCGACGCTGCGGCCGACGCTGATGGTGATCGACCTCGACCGCTTCAAGCAGGTCAACGATTCCGTCGGCATCGCGGTCGGCGATTCCATCCTGCTGACGCTGGCCCGCCGCCTCACCCGCATCCTGAAGCCGCAGGATACGCTGGCGCGGCTCGCCGGCGACCAGTTCGGCTTGATCCTGCTCTCGGAGCAGGACCCCGCCCGCATCACCGCCTTCGCCGAGACCATCCGCAAGACCATCCGCGCGCCGATCGCCTTCAACGAACGCGAGATCTTTCTCACGGCCTCGATCGGCCTCGCCCTGTCCGATCCGCAAGTTCAGCTCACGGACGAGATCATCAAGGACGCCGAGCTCGCGATGTATCACTCCAAGCGCATCGGCGGCGACCGCATCGACGTCTACAAGTCCGCGATGCGCGCGCGAAAAACCGACCGGCTGACGCTGGAGAGCGAACTGCGCCGCGCCATCGAGCGGCAGGAGCTCACGATCCTGTACCAGCCGATCGTGCGGCTTGAAGACCGTTCGGTCGCCGGCTTCGAGGCGCTGGTGCGCTGGGATCATCCCAAGCTCGGACGCATGGCGCCCTCGGAATTCATCACCATCGCGGAAGAGACTGGCCTGATCATCGACCTTGGCATGTTCGTGCTCGACCAGACCGCCAAGCAGCTCTCGATCTGGCAGCGCGCGATGCGCTCGCGCGAGCCGATCTTCGCATCGGTCAACGTCTCCTCGCGGCAATTGCTGCGCCACGATCTGATCCACGACATCCGCACCGTGCTGTCGCGCTCCTCGGTCGCGCGCGGCACGCTGAAGCTGGAGCTGACGGAATCGCTGGTGATGGAGAATCCGGAGCACGCGGCGCAGATGCTGACGCGCATCCGCGAACTCGGCACCGGGCTGTCGCTCGACGATTTCGGCACCGGCCATTCGTCACTGGCCTATCTGCAGCGCTTCCCGTTCGACACCATCAAGATCGACCAGTCCTTCGTGCGCACCACCAACCGCGGCACCCGCCCGGTGATCCTGAAGTCCATCATCGCGCTCGCGCACGACCTCGGCATGGACGTGGTCGCCGAAGGTGCCGAGACCGATTCCGACGCGGTCGAGCTCTACCAGATGGGCTGCGAATACGCGCAAGGGTTTGCCTTTGGCGAACCCATGGATGCCGACGCCGCGATGCGCCTGCTCACGGAAGTGCGCCTGGAAGCGGCGAGCTAGCTTCCCTTCGCCTCACCCAGGCCTGCGCCGGTCACTCTTCAGCTTGGTGAACCGCACGCTCGCACCGTCCGGCATCCGCATCGCCTTGAAACCCGCGGCGAGGCAGGCTTCGCGTTGCGGCATCTGGATATCCGGGCTGCGCAGGCTGTCCCACCATGAGGCACGATTCGCCGCGCGCGGCAGGGCCGCGCCGATAATCTCTTCGATCTGTTCATAGGTCAGCACGAATTCCGCCTGCTTCTGCCGCATCAGATAATCGCGCAACGCGTCGTAGTCGTTCACCGCTGTCCTCTTCGCTGGTCGAAGCTCCGCTTTGCCCAAAAACGTGAGCCGCGGAAACCAATTTTTAACTCATTCCGGCAGCGCCGTCCCGGCTTAAACACTACTCAAGCTTTCGGGCGCATTCACTGGTGTCGGGAGCAAACGATGTTGTCTCGATGGCGCGACGTCACGGCCCGCCGGCCATGGCGGCTTTCGGCGAAGCTGCTGATCATCTCGTCCGTGGTGACGGTGATCGGCTTTTCCGCCATTTGCGTCAACGTCATGCTGGACATGCGCCGCGGCGAGGAGGCGCTCGCCCGCCAGACGCTGGAAAACCTGGCGACGACCATCGAGTCCGACGTCAGCCGCAACATCGAGATCTACGATCTGGCCCTTAAGGCGGTCGCCAGCAACATGCTGCTGCCGGAAATCGCCACGGTCTCGAAGCCGATCCGTCACCTCATCCTGTTCGACCATTCGACCACGGCGAGGCATTTCGGCGCGATCCAGGTGTTCGACGCCGACGGCCGGTTGACCATTGACGCCTCGACGCTCGATCCCGTTGTCGTGAACCGGGGCGACGAGGATTACTTCAAGGCCCATCGGGACAATCCGCAAGCCGGGCTCTTCATCAGCCGTCCCATGCTGTTCCGCGGCGCTTATTCGATCGTGCTGAGCCGGCGCATCAGCGATACCGACGGCGGCTTTCTCGGCGTCGTCGCCGGATCGATCCGCTTCAGCTATTTCCACGAATTGTTCGAGCGGCTGAGCCTCGATCCCGACGATACCATCACCGTGCTCAGGCGCGACCGTACCGTCATGATGCGGCGGCCGTTTGATCTCGACGTGATCGGCACGAATCTGGCCGACCGGCCGGTCTGGAAGGCCGAAAATCTGAAGGTCGGCAGCGCATTCGCCGGACAGGGGCCGATCGACGGCACGCCGCGGCTCTATGTCCGCAGCGGTGGGACCAGCCCGCTATTCGTGGTGGCAGGTAAGCCACTGAACACCGTGTTCGAGCTCTGGCAGAGGGAAGCCTACCGCATCGGCGCCGTGGTCGTGGCGCTCAGCCTGTTCATGCTGGCATCGACGCTGGTGCTCGCGCGCGAGATCGGCCGGCGCGCCGAGGCCGAGCGCAAGCTCGAGGAGATGGCGACGACCGACGCGCTCACCGGCCTGAAGAACCGCCGCAAGTTCGACCAGGTGATCGACGTCGAATGGCGCCGCGCGATGCGGCAGCAGACGCCGATCGCGCTGTTGATGATCGATGCCGATCACTTCAAGGCCTACAACGACACGTTCGGCCACCAGGCCGGCGACCAGGTGCTGGTCGGCATCGCCATCTGCATTTCCGATTCGGTGAGCCGCGCCGGCGACTGCGCCGCGCGCTATGGCGGTGAGGAATTCGCCGTGCTGCTGCCGGGCACCTCGGTCACGGACGCCCTCCTGGTGGCCGAGAAGATCCGCGCCAAGGTGCAGGGATGGTCCGACGACCACACGAGCTCGACGGTGTCCTGCGGCATCGCGAGCCTCGTTCCCACCACCGGCATGGACTGGCCGATCCTGGTCGCCGCCGCCGACAAGGCGCTCTACGCCGCAAAAGCCGGCGGCCGCAACCAGTCGGTGGTCGCAAGCTTGCCGAAGCTGTCGCTGGTGGCGTGAGGGTTTCGTTCCGTCATTGCGAGCGAAGCGAAGCAATCCAGACTGTCTCCGCGAAGACAGCCTGGATTGATTCGTCGCTTCGCTCCTCGCAATGACGAGCGGAGCGCTACTGCCCCAAATACTTCTTCATTTCCGCAATGAGCCCGTCACGCAGCTCCGGCCGCTTCAGTCCGTACGCGATGTTGGCGCGGAGGAAGCCGGGCTTGGAGCCGCAATCATGGCGCTCGCCCTCGAACTCGACGCCGTAGAAGCTTTGCGATCTGGCGAGGCCGATCATGGCATCGGTGAGCTGGATCTCTCCGCCGGCGCCGCGCTCCTGGGTCTCCAGGATCTTGAAGATCTCCGGCTGCAGGATGTAGCGGCCGGTGATCGAGAGGTTGGAGGGCGCGGTGCCCTTGGCCGGCTTCTCGACCATGCCGTCGACCTCGAACATCTTGCCGGTGCGTTTGCCGACGCCGCAGATGCCGTATTGATGGGTCAGATGGTCGGGCACCGCCTCGACCGCGATGACGTTGGATTTTTCGCCGAGCTTGCTGGCGGTGTCGATCATCTGCTTCAGGCAGCCGGGCGAATTGAGCACGAGTTCGTCCGGCAGCACGACCGCGAACGGTTCGTTGCCGACGATGTCGCGTGCGCACCAGACCGCGTGACCGAGGCCGAGCGGCGCCTGCTGGCGGGTGAAGCTGACGGCGCCGGCCTCCGGCTGGTTCTGCGCCAGAACGTCCTGCTCGGTCTTCTTGCCGCGCGCGGCCAGCGTCGCATCGAGCTCGAACATCCGGTCGAAATGATCTTCGATGACACTTTTGTTGCGGCCGGTGACAAAGATGAAGTGCTCGATGCCGGCTTCCCTCGCCTCGTCATAGACGTACTGGATCAGCGGCTTGTCGACGATCGTCAGCATTTCCTTCGGCATCGCCTTGGTGGCGGGCAGGACGCGGGTGCCGAGGCCGGCAACGGGAAATACGGCTTTGCGGATTTTCATGGGATTGATCGAATACCTGAGGAACACGTGAAGGGAGCAATGGCATCTTGCTAGCTTGTTTGCAGCCGCCAACAAAGGCGGATGTGGGGCCTCATCCTCACAGAGTTAAGAAAAAGGCCACCATCAAAATTTCACCTTTGTTAAGCTGTTGGCAACCGTAACCAGGCCTCCTGAGGGCGGATTTTGGCCGGACAGGTGTGGACATGATGCAATCAATGGCAGGGCTGGCAAAACGGGGCGGGTCCGTGACCGGTGCGACGATGATTGCGACCGCCCTGCTGTTCCCACTTCCCGCCAGCGCGCAGGCTCAGAACGGTTTGTCCAATCTGTTCGGCGGTATTTTCTCCGGCCCGAACCAGGCGCCTTCGCCAGCAGCGCCCGGGCCCAGCGGCGCTCAAACGGGAGTTCAACCTTGGACCGGCGAGGATGGCGCCTCCGGGCATCCGCTGATGACAGCCGCCGCGATCCGAGAGGCCGCGGGTAACTTCAACAATTGCGTCGCAGGCATGTGGCCCGATGCCGCACGGCGCAACATCACGCAGGAAAATTTCCAGCGCTTCACGGCAGGCCTCGCGCCCGATCTGCGCATCATGGACCTGATGGATTCGCAGCCCGAGTTCACCAAGTCGATTTGGGATTATCTCGACATCCTCGTGAACGACAACCGCCTCGCCAAGGGCCGCGAGGTCCTGGCCAAATACAAGGCGCAGTTCGAGGCCACCGAAAAAGCCACCGGCGTCGATCGTTATGTCATCGCCTCGATCTGGGGCATCGAGTCCAACTACTCGACGCAGATGGGCGACCGCAGCGTGCTGCAATCGACCGCGACGCTCGCCTGCATCGGCCGCCGCCAGGCTTACTTCAAGGACGAATTCCTCTCCGCGCTGGAGATCCTCAACCGCGGCGATCTCAGGCCCGAACAATTGCGCGGCTCCTGGGCCGGCGCCTTCGGCCCGACCCAGTTCATGCCGACCGCATTCAAGCGCTTTGCCGTGGACGGCGACGGCGACGGCCGGCGTGACGTCGTCGACAATCCCTCCGACCTGATTGCGTCGACCGCCAACAATCTGAAGAAGGACGGCTGGCAGGCCGGCCAGACCTGGGGCTACGAGGTCGTGGTGCCCCAAGGCTTCAACTACATGCTGGCCGACCGCGCCAAGGCGATGACGGTAGCGCAGTGGGAGAAGCTCGGCCTCAAGCGCCCGACCAACCAGCCCTTCCCGCATCCAGCCGAGAAGGCCTATCTGCTGGCGCCGGCCGGTGCCCAAGGGCCCGGCTTCCTGATGCTGCAGAACTTCCGGGTCATCATGAAGTACAACCCGGCCGAGGCCTATGCGCTGGCGATTGGCCATTTCGCCGATCGCCTCCGCGGCGGCCAGCCGTTCGTTCAGCCCTGGCCGCGGCAGGAACGGGAGCTGTCCCGGACCGAGCGGCTGGAACTCCAGCAGCTGCTGGCCCAGCGCGGCTTCTACAAGGGCACCCCGGACGGCCAGTTCGGCGGCCAGACCCGGGAAGCCCTGCGCAACTTCCAGGCCTCGATCGGGGTCCCCGCGGACGGATTTGCCTCCTCTGACGCGCTGAATCGGCTGCGCGGGCAATAAAATCGCGCCGAAAGTAACCCTGAACAGGGATTTTGGCCGGCAGTCTTGACCGGGGCGGCGGTTCGCCGTGTATGGGCCAATAATTCTGGGCACGGATCTCAAGGATCTGAAGAGAATCTGAAAGAGAATCTGCCCGTTTGGCGCCCGATTCCGTTATTATATCGAGCCTGTCCTGATCCCTATTGCACGTGCCGAGATCGCATGTCGAAGAAGTCCCTGTTCAAGGTGCTGACCGAGACTGGCCCGCTGATCGCGCTGGGGACGGCGCTTGCGATTCTGGTGTCGGTCGCGGGACCCGCCTCGGCGCAGTTCTTCAACTTCCCCGGCTTCGGCGGCCCGCCGCAGCGCTCGGCTCCGCCGCCGCCGCGCAACGGCGGAGGCGGAGGCGGCGGATGGTTCGGCGGCGACTTCTTCGCGCCGTTCCAGCAGCAACAGCCGCAAGCGCCGCGCCAGGATTTTTCGCGCGCACCGGCGCCGGCCAAGCGCGACACCATTCCCGACAGGAACGTGCTGGTGATCGGCGACGCCATGGCTGACTGGCTCGCCTACGGCCTGGAGGACGCCTACACCGAGCAGCCCGACATGGGCGTGATCCGCAAGCACAAGACCACGTCGGGCCTGATCAAGTACCAGCCCAAAGGCGAGCCCTCGGACTGGACCGCTGCTGCGAAGGGCATTCTCGAGACCGAGAAGCCCGACGTGATCGTGGTGATGCTCGGCCTCAACGACCGCATCGCGATCCGCGAGGCGGCAGCACCCGATAAATCGGACAAGGCGACGGACAAGGACAAGAAGAACGACAAGGGCGCGCGCGGCAAACCACCGGCCAAGCCTGCCGATGCCAAGCCCGGCGACACCGCCGCGAAGCCGGATGACAAGCCGGCCGATGCCGACCTGCCCCAGGATGATGCCGACAACGCTGACGCACCGGCGGTCGCCGCGCCCGAGAAGACCGCGCGCAACCCGAACGGCCTTTACGAATTCCGCGACGAGCGCTGGGTCGAGCTCTACGGCAAGAAGATCGAGGAGCTCGCCAACGTCCTCAAGTCCAAGGGCGTGCCGGTGCTCTGGGTCGGCCTGCCCGCCATCCGTGGCCCCAAGGGCACTGCGGACATGCTGTTCCTGGATTCGCTCTATCGCGAAGGCGCGGCCAAGGCCGGCATCACCTATGTCGACGTCTGGGACGGCTTTGTCGACGAAGCCGGCCGCTTCTTGCAGAAGGGCCCGGACTTCGAAGGCCAGATCCGTCAGCTCCGCAGCGGTGACGGCGTCTATTTCACGAAACCCGGCGCGCGCAAGCTCGCCCACTATGTCGAGCGCGAGATCACCCGCCTGCTCGCCGGGCGCTCCGGCCCGATCGCGCTGCCGAGCGAACCGGCGACCCCCGACACCAGTGCCGAACCCGGCAAGCCCGCGCCGCGGCCGCTGGCCGGTCCGATCGTGCCGCTGGTTGCGGCCTCGATCTCGACCGATCAATTGCTGGGTGGGCCGGGCTCACGTCCTGCCGCCGTCGATGCGCTCGCTGCGAAGACGATGGTGAAGGGCGAGCCACTGGCTGCGCCCGCCGGCCGCGCCGACGATTATGCCTGGCCGCGCCGCGAAGTCGGCCGCGAGCAGGCCAAGGGCGATACGCCGGTCGCCACGACGACACCCGATGGCGGTACGCCGGGTGCGGCCGCGGCGATCGCCCCGCCAAAGCTTGCGCCGAAGAAGCCACCGGCGCCGCAGCAACCGGCACAGGCAGCGCCATCGATGCGCGATTTCTTCGGCTTTGGCTCGCCGCCGCCCCCGCCGCGTCAATTGGCGCCGGCGCCGCGCAATCCGAATCCCAACCCTGCGATCCCGCGTCCGCCTGGCAACGTCGGGCGATCGGCGGAAGTGTTCCGATAATTTTCTAAGCTGAGCTCTCGTGTCCCGGACGCGCTGCAGCGGGAAACGCTGCTGCGCAGAGCCGGGACCCAGCTCGTCCGACAGTCACAAAAAGAATGGGCCCCGGCTCGGCAACGCGGCGTACGCGCCGCGCTGCGTCCGGGGCCCTGATGCTTATCGCGCGTTGGCTTTAGCCTAGTAGCGCCAGCGCGGCGGCGGGCGGCGCGAAGGCCGCGCCATCAGCAGTGCCAGTGCAAAGCCGATGCCGCCGGCGACCAGCAGCGCGCCCATCGGGTTGTCCTGCACCTTCTGGGCAATCGCCTGCGAGCCGTCACGCAAGGTTTCGGCCGGCTTGTCGTAGGCGTCCTTGGCATAGCTTGCCGCGGTGTCCGTGGCGTCACGTACGGCATCCTTGGCCTGGCCGTAAAGATTCTGCACACTGCCGGCGGCTTCACGTGCCTTGCCGGACGCCTGTGTCTGCGTATCGCTAGCCAAATCTCCGATAGCGCCTTCCGCGCGTCCGGCGAATTCCTTGGCCGATCCGACAATCCGATCCTTATCCATGATGCTCCTCCTCGGGGGTCAGCCCAAGTAACCGATCAGGAGCGGCGCAGTTCCATCTGACTTGAAATTGGACTCAGAGAATCAGCCCGCCGTCGACGACCAATGTCTGGCCGATGATGTAGGACGACAGCGGCGATGCCAGGAACAGCGCCGCGCCCGCCATGTCAGCCGGGGTGCCCAATCGCCGCAGCGGAATGCGTGAAAGTGCACCTTCGAGCCGCTTGGGATTGTCGGTCGTCACCTTCGTCATCTTGGTGTCGACCAGACCGGGCGCGATGCCGTTGACGCGGATGTCATCTTCGGCCCAGGCCTCGCCCAGCGTCCGCGTTAGTCCGACCGCGCCGGTCTTCGACGCGTTGTAAGCGGGATTGCCCATGGTGGAATGATAGGCCGCGGTCGAGGACACCATAATCAGCGATCCCCGCGCGTCCCGCAACATGGGATGGAAGCGCGTGGCGCAGGCCATCAGGCTCATCAAATTGACCTCGACGACCTTGCGAAAGCCCGCCATCTCGAACTCGCCGCGGCGATAGAGCACCGCGCCCTGTGCGAGCACCAGGATATCGAGCCGATCGAACGACGGCTTGAACGCTTCGACCGCTCCGGCATTGCCGACGTCGAGCTGCGCATAGGAAAGACCGGTGAGATCCGAGCCTTCAGCTTGCGAATATTCCTTCGCGTGAGCACGCGTGCCGCAGACCGCAACCTGCGCGCCCCTGACGCGAAAGGCTTGCGCAATGCCGTTGCCGATGCCGCTGGATCCGCCGACAACCAGCACCTGCTTGCCTGAGAAATCGAGCTCGTTCGTCATCGCTGGCCTCCCTCATTGTCTTGCTTGTTTGACCTGTCTGCGGATCGATGACAGCCTTGTCAATCACAACAAGAACAAGCAGGGCTCAGAGGAAACAGCATGGCCGATTTCAAACAACTCAGCCGGTCCGTGAAGGGCCTGACCGTTCTCGTTACCGGCGCGGCCAGCGGCATGGGACGCGCGACGGCGCGCGTGTTTGCCACTGAGGGCGCGAACGTTGCCGTCACCGATTATGACGAGCAGGGCGCGCTGGCCGTCGCGAAGGAGATCGTGGCAAGCGGCGGCGCCGCGAAAGCCTGGAAGCTCGACGTTGCCGACGGCGATAAGATCAAGCGCGTGGTCGGCGACGTCGCTGCACATTTCGGTGGACTCGACATCATCGTCAACAATGCCGGCATCTCCGTGCGCGTCGCGATCGACGACGACGCCTATGAGGAAGCCTGGGCCAAGGGCCTCGCGGTGATGCTGACGGCGCATCCGCGCATCATCCGCGCCGCGCTGCCTCACTTGCGCAAGTCGAAGAGCCCGCGCATCGTCAACATCGCCTCGACCGAGGCGCTCGGCGCCACCGCATTGCACGGCCCCTATTCGGCGGCGAAGGGCGGCGTCGCCAGCCTCACCCGCTCGCTCGCGGTGGAGCTTGGCCGCGAGGGCATCACCGTCAACTGCATTTGCCCGGGGCCGATCCGCACCGCCATCACCGACCGGATCTCGGAAGAGCACAAGACCATCTACGCCAAGCGCCGCACGGCACTCGGCCGCTACGGTGATCCGGAAGAGGTCGCGCACATGACTCTGAGCCTGTGCCTGCCGGCAGCGTCCTTCCTCACCGGCGCGGTCATCCCTGTCGACGGCGGCCTGATGGCGCGCAACGCGTAAGCGGCACCAAAGGTGCGTAGCCTGGATGGAGCGCAGCGCAATCCGGGGTTCTCACATCGCAGGAAGACTCCCCGGATTACGCTTCGCTCCATCCGGGCTACGGGCAGCTATGCGCGCCCAGCGTTGACATCGCTTGTTACGGGAGTAACTTTTTCCTCGACAGAGCGGGACCAACCGCTCGCGGTTCGCGGGAGAAACGTCATGACGATCGCCATCCGGCAGCTTCACAAACATTTTGTCGGCGAGGTCTCGGGCCTCGACCTGCGGCAACCTCTCACCGAGGCCGAGGCGCGCGAGATCGAAGCCGCCATGGACAAATATGCAGTGCTGGTGTTCCACGACCAGGACATCACCGACGAACAGCAGATGGCCTTTGCGCTAAACTTCGGCCAGCGCGAGGACGCGCGCGGCGGCACGGTCACGAAGGAGAAGGACTACCGGCTCCAATCGGGCCTGAACGACGTTTCCAATCTCGGCAAGGACGGCAAGCCGCTGGCAAAGGACAGCCGCGCGCACCTGTTCAACCTCGGCAATTGCTTGTGGCATTCCGACAGCTCGTTCCGCCCTATCCCGGCAAAATTCTCGCTGCTGTCGGCCCGCGTGCTCAACCCGAAGGGCGGCAATACCGAATTCGCCGACATGCGGGCGGCCTATGACGCGCTCGACGACGAGACCAAGGCGGAGATCGAGGATCTCGTCTGCGAGCACTCGCTGATGTATTCGCGGGGATCGCTGGGCTTCACAGAATACACCGACGAGGAGAAGGAGATGTTCAAGCCGGTGATGCAACGTCTCGTGCGCACCCACCCGGTCCATCGCCGCAAGTCGCTCTATCTCTCATCGCATGCCGGCAAGATTGTCGGCATGAGCGTCCCCGAGGGAAGGCTGCTGCTGCGCGATCTCAACGAGCACGCCACACAAAGCGAGTTCGTCTACGTCCACAAATGGAAGCTGCATGACCTCGTGATGTGGGACAACCGCCAGACCATGCACCGCGTCCGCCGCTACGACCAGTCGCAGCCCCGTGACATGCGCCGCGCGACGGTGGCGGGCACGGAGCCAACGGTGCAGCAGCAGGCGGCGGAGTAGTTCTCCAGTCGTCCTGGACCAGCGAGCGAAGCAGCGCCGATCCAGGACCCATTACCACCGATGTCCAGTTCGGCGAAGGCTGGTGGTTGCCAGCCTGCTTCAACAATTGCAGCCTGGGGTAATGGGTCCTGACCTTCGCCAGGACGACACTGAGGCGCTACGCGTGCCCCGCCTCGTTCGAGAGCATGCCAGGATCGATGCCGATCTTGCGCAGCGCGCGTCCGTATTTTTCGTCGACGTCGTCGCCGAAGATCAAATCCGAATCCGCGTCGCAATGCAGCCAGCCATTGCTCTGGATTTCGGTCTCGAGCTGGCCCGGCGCCCAGCCGGCATAGCCGAGCGCCAGGATGGCGTGCTTGGGGCCGGAGCCGTTGGCGATCGCGCGCAGGATGTCGACGGTCGCGGTGAGGCAGACGCCGTCGTCGATCCGCAGCGTCGCGTTCTCGATGTAGAAATCACTGGAATGCAGCACGAAGCCGCGGCCGGTATCGACCGGACCGCCGCGCAGCACCTTCATGCTTTCGGCATTCTCCGGCAGCTTGATGTGCTCGCCCTTGTTGATGATGCCGAGCTGCTGCAACAGCTCGGGGAAGTCGATGCTGCCGGCCGGGTGGTTGACGATGATGCCCATCGCGCCTTCGGCGGAGTGGGCGCAGAGATAGATCACCGAGCGCTCGAAGCGCTCGTCGCCCATCACGGGCATGGCGATCAACAGCTGGCCGTCGAGGTAGCCCGCCGAACTCGGGAGCGCGGGGGCTGGCTTGCGGGTGCTTTCGCCCGTCCTCTTGCCTGTGGGAGCCATCGGTGAAGCACTCCGGTTTCATTCCTATCCTGATGTCGGGCCGGGCCGCTGTCAAATCAAGGCTTTCAGGGACTTGATTCAAGTGCATCCATCACAAGCAATTCAATGGTTTGCCGCGGGGCGACCCTGTAAAGACGTACCATGCTGACAAGAGTTCCCCGGCGTGCGGCGATTGGCGTCGCGACAACCCTGCTCGCGTCGTCGCTGGCGCTTGCGGCCCGTGCCGACGACGCATCGCCGTGGCAGCGCGACGGACATTCCGCGGTGCGGTTGCTGGCAGGATCGCGCAGCGGCGCCGTCCTGCTCGGCGGTATCGCCTTCCAGATCCAGCCCGGCTGGAAAACCTATTGGCGCATGCCGGGCGATTCCGGCGTTCCGCCGCGGTTCGATTTCTCGAAATCCGACAATGTCGAAGCGGTGACGGTGATGTGGCCGGCCCCGCAGAAATTCGACGACGGCGCGGGCGGCCATTCGATCGGCTATCACGACCAGATCGTGCTGCCCCTGCGCATCATCGCCAAGGCGGCCGACAAGCCAGTGACGTTGCGCGCCGAGATCAATTATGCGGTGTGCGAAAAGCTTTGCATTCCCGTCGAGGCCCGCGCCGAGCTTGGCTTCAACAGCGTCGCCTCGACCGAGGACGCCAATTTGCGTGCAGCGCTCGACACCGTGCCCAAGCCTGCCACCATCGGCGATCCCAACCCGCTCACCATCCGCGACGTCAAGCGTGACGGACCCAAGAATGTGGTGGTCGACGTGGTCGTTCCGGATGCGCGCACCGTCAATCTGTTCGTGGAAGGTCCGACGCCCGATTGGGCGCTGCCCATCCCGGCACCGGTCGAGCCCAGCCCACCGGGCGTGAAGCGATTTTCTTTCGAGCTCGACGGCCTGCCGCCGGGCGCCCAGCCCGGCGGCGCAGCGCTGAAGTTCACGCTGGTCGGACCGGAGAAGTCGTACGAGTTCAATACCAATCTGGAGTGAGTGGTCGTCCTGGCATTCGCCCGGACGACATCTTTGATCCAACCGAATCTTAACGAATGGTTGCTAATCCCCAGGGCTACTGCGGCAAGTCTGCCGCAGCATTCGTGTGCGCCTCGGGATCCTTCGAATTGGCCGTGATGGATGCAGAACCCGCAACGACCGGACCTGCCGGCCTCATCGCGCGGCTGCGCGACAAATTGACGGGCGGGTCGAGCGAAGCGTCGCTGACGCGGCGGCTCGCAGGCACCATCTTCCTCATCCGCGTGATCAGCGCCGGCCTTGCATATTTCTCGCAGGTCCTGCTCGCGCGCTGGATGGGGACGTCGGACTACGGCGTCTATGTCTATGTCTGGACCTGGGTGCTGCTGCTCGGCAGCATGATGGACTTTGGCATCTCGGCCTCCGCGCAAAAGATCATTCCGGAATACCGCAGCCGTGGCGAGCATGCGCTGCTGCGCGGCTTTCTCTCGGGCAGCCGCTGGCTGACCTTTTGCGCCTCCACGCTGGTCTCGCTCGGCCTCGCGGGCATCGTCAAATTGCTCTCGCCCTGGATCGATCCCGCCGAAGTGCTGCCGCTCTACATCGGCTGCATGACGCTGCCCGCTTTCGTCGTCGCCAACACCCAGGACGGCATCGCCCGTTCGCATGACTGGATGCAACTCGGCCTGATGCCGCAATTCATCATCCGCCAGACACTGATCATCGGCATCACGGCTTGCGCCTTCCTGCTCGGCTATCATCTCGGCGCGGTTGCCGCGATGATCGCGAGCGCAGGCGCGGTGTGGATCGCGATGACCGGGCAGATGGTGGTGCTGAACCGCAAGCTCGCCGATCACATCGAGGCGGGCCCCAAGGCCTACGACGTCGGCGGCTGGCTCGCCGTGTCGCTGCCGATCCTGCTGGTCGAAAGCTTCTATTTGCTGCTGTCCTATACCGACGTGCTGGTGCTTCAGCAGTTCCGCCCCTCCGACGAGGTCGGCGTCTATTTTGCCGTGGTGAAGACGCTGGCGCTGGTCTCCTTCATCCACTACGCGATGTCGGCGACGACCGCGCATCGCTTCGCCGAATACAACGCGGCTGGCGACAAGGCGCGGCTGTCGGCTTACGTGGCGCATGCCATCAACTGGACGTTCTGGCCGTCGCTGGCGGCGACCATCGTGCTGCTCGCGCTCGGCAAGCCCCTGCTCTGGCTGTTCGGGCCGCAATTCGTGATCGGCTACGACATCATGTTCGTCGCCGCGATTGGCCTCGTGGTCCGTGCCGCGATCGGCCCGGTCGAACGGCTGCTCAACATGCTCGGCCAGCAGAAGCTCTGCGCGCTGGCCTATGCGCTGGCCTTTGCGATGAACCTGGTGCTCTGCATCGCGTTGGTGCCGCGCTTCGGCGGCCATGGCGCGGCGGCCGCGACCTCGATCTCGCTCAGTTTCGAGACGGTGCTGCTGTTCTGGATCGTGCGACAGCGGCTCGGCCTGCACGTGCTGGCGTTTGGGAAATAGACTTCCGACTGCCTTCGCGTGCTGCTCTCGGGGAACGGCTGCTTCGAAGCATGCCCCGGAACAACGCGAAACACCTATTTATTGCCAAGGGCACAGCACGATTTTTCTTATTTGGCCCAAGCGGTTGCACCGCAGGGAAAGTTTATTCTACGTCGTATTGCCCAACTGACGAGATAAACCTAAGATTCCCTGGACATGATCGATCCACTCTACGTCGCCTCTGGTTTCGGCGTCGGCCTGCTGGTCGGGATGACCGGCGTCGGCGGCGGTTCGCTGATGACGCCGCTGCTGATCCTGCTGTTCGGGATTCATCCATCGACCGCGGTCGGCACCGACCTGCTCTATGCCGCCGCCACCAAGACCGGCGGCAGCGTGGTGCATGGCTGGTCGCGCAGCGTGCACTGGCCGGCGGTGCTGCGGCTCGCCTGCGGCAGCCTTCCGGCGAGCGCGCTGACGCTGCTCGTGCTGTGGAAGCTCGACCTCAAGAGCGACTCCGAGCGCAATCTCGTCAACCTCGTGCTCTGCTTCGCGCTGCTGCTGACCGCGACCTCGCTGATCTTCCGCAGATCGATCATGGAGCGCTATCGTCGGCGTCTGGAGCAGGTCGATGACCGCACCACTGCGATTGCGACGGTCGTCACCGGAATCGTGCTCGGCGTGCTGGTTTCGATTTCATCGGTCGGCGCGGGCGCGGTCGGCGTCACCGTTCTGCTGCTGCTCTATCCGCGCCTGCCGGTGGCGACCATCGTCGGCTCCGACATCGCCCATGCGGTCCCGCTGACGCTGATCGCCGGAATGGGGCACTGGGCGCTTGGCGACGTGGATTGGGCGCTGATGGGCGTGCTGCTGTTGGGCTCGCTGCCCGGCATCGTCGTCGGCAGCTTTAGCGCGACGCGCGTGCCCGAGACGGTGCTGCGCCTTACACTCGCCAGCGTGCTGTTCGTGGTCGCCGGCAAGATCATGTTCGCGGAGCTGCACCTGTCCTCGGCATTCGAGACGGCGCTGGCCTGGACGCACTGAACGAAAATGGCGGAGCTCGGCTCCGCCATTCGCCAGCGATCGCGGTCTACTCCGCGGTCCAGCCGCCGTCGATCGACAGATTCGTGCCGGTGATCTGCGCGGCATCGTCGCCGCACAGGAACAGCGCGAGGGCTGCGACCTGCTCGGAGGTGACGAACTCCTTGGTCGGCTGCGCGTCGAGCAGCACGTCGTTGATGACCTGGTCGCGCGTGAGGTTACGGGCCTTCATGGTGTCGGGGATCTGCTTCTCCACCAGCGGCGTCCAGACATAGCCGGGGCTGATGCAGTTGCAGGTGATCTTGCTGGTCGCGACCTCGAGCGCCACGGTCTTGGTCAGGCCGGCGATGCCGTGCTTGGCCGAGACATAGGCCGACTTGAAGGGCGAGGCGACCAGCGAATGCGCGGAAGCGGTATTGATGATGCGGCCCCAGCCCTTCTTCTTCATGCCCGGGACGGCGGCGCGAATGGCATGGAACGCCGAGGACAGGTTGATCGCGATGATCTGATCCCATTTCTCCAGCGGGAATTCCTCGATCGGCGAGACGAACTGGATGCCCGCATTGTTGACGAGAATATCGACCGAACCAAAGCTCTTCTCGCCGAGCGCGACCATCCCGGCGATCTCGGCCGGCTTGGTCATGTCGGCCGGCGAATAGACCGCCTTCACGCCGAAATCGGACTCGATCTTGGCGCGCTCCTTCTCGATGTCCTCCGGCGAGCCGAACCCGTTGATGACGACATTGGCGCCGGCGGCGGCGAAGGCGCGCGCATAGGCAAGTCCGATGCCGCTGGTCGACCCGGTCACGACGGCGTTCTTGCCTGACAGACTACCCATATTATTCGCTCCTTCTTGGCGGGGGCGCAGTGACGTCCCCCGTGAGATCGTAGGTCACCATGGTCTCGCCGGATTGCGGCCGCTCGAGCCAATCCTTGTGGCGCATCGACAGATGCACGTCACGCACGCCGGCTTCCCAATGCTCGACCATGGCGACATGCGAGAAATCGTAATCCTTGGACGAGGATTCGTAGTTCTTGCTGCGGTAGATCAGGTGCACCACAGTCACGGTGCTTTCGCGCGATACCTTGGCAAGGAATTCCACGGAAGGGTCGTTCTTGAGATAATCGGGCAATTTGGAAATCAGGTCGCGCACGGCCCTGCGGGCGTTGTGCACCTGCTTGTTCTTGTCGGTGTTCATCCGCGTGCGGCTCGAGAAGCGGATGTCCTTCTCGCGCTCGGTCGCCTCGAGTAGCGAGGTCGGCAGATCGCCGCGGGCGCTGAACAGGTCGATCTGGAAGATCAGGAGATCGCGGTCGGTCTCGGCGTCCAGCACGTAGTCGAGCGGCGTGTTGGAGGCAATGCCGCCGTCCCAATAATGCTCGCCGTCGATCACGATGGACGGAAAGCCGGGCGGCAGCGCGCCGGAGGCCATGATGTGCTCGGGTCCGATTTTCTTGCCGAGCTTCCTGAACTCGAAATTGTCGAAATATTTGAAGTTGCCGGAGGTAACGCCGACCGCACCGACCGACAGCCGCGTCTTCAGATCGTTGATGCGGTCGAAATCGACCAGACGCTCCAGCGTCTTCTTCAGCGGGGCGGTGTCGTAATAGCTCTCGGCCTGCGGGCTGCCGGGCGGCCAGAGCGGCGCCGGCGGGATGCGCGGCGTGAAGAAGCCGGGCACGCCGAAGGTCGCGATCAATGCGGCGCTGGTCGAGTTGAACAGTTCGCGGCTGTGGTCGCTCTTGCCGATCGGCTTCCACGGCACCGGCGCGGAGACCATCTCCCAGAATTCCTTGAGCCGCTTGACGCGCGTCTGCCCTTCATTGCCGGCGATGATCGCGGCGTTGATCGCGCCGATCGAGATGCCGGCGACCCATTCCGGCTCGAAGCCGGCATGGCAGAGCGATTGATAGGCGCCGGCCTGATAGGAGCCGAGCGCGCCGCCGCCCTGGAGGACCAGGACACGTTGCGCGTTTGCGGGGATTGTTGCGACTTCTGGACTATGATCGGTCATGCGGGAACACTAGCAGATGGCGAGCGACCGTGGCGACAGTCTGCCGCGGCGTCAATGTATCCCGGGATCAAGTCTGGCTTATCGGGCGTCCGTCGAGGCCAGGATCATGGTCCAGAACACCTTGTATTTGGTGCCGGGAGCATAGCCCGCCGCGATGCCTAATTTTGTGACACCGCTCTTGAGCATGTTGGCGCGGTGCGGGGGCGAGTCGCGCCAGCCGGAAAACGCTTCCGCCAGCGTATGATAGCCGGCCGAGACGTTCTCGACCGCAACGGTCGCCGGATAGCCGCCGGCGCTGAGGCGCTTGGCCAGCGGCGCGCGGACGTCATGGTCCATCTTGTTGGCCGCCGCCATCGCCTGCGATTGGGATTCGGCAAGCCGCATCAGTTCGGGGTCGATCACGACGGTGCCGAGCCCGTTGTTCTGGCGGTATTGCGAGATCATGATCGCTGCGGCCTGCGCGTCGAGCTTTGCGCCCGGGACAGCCATATCGGCATACATTGAGGGCTGCTGGACCGGTGCTTCGTTGCCGGCGCAGCCGGCAAGCAGCAAAAGGATTGATATCGCGGCCGCGACGCGCATGAACAGGAGCCCCCAAATCAGGCGCCGTTGTTGCATACCAACCGTGGCTGAAAGGTGAATATTGAGGAAAAATTGACCGGTTGACCCCGCTCAGGCGCCCCCAAATATCCGGTAGCGGCGGGGCTCCAGGCCGATCGTGTCGCCGGCGCGCAGTTCCCTGTCCCGCGGAGCGTCGATCTCGATGGTCTCTCCACCTGATAATGCCACCTCGGCCCGCTGCACGGGACCGAAATTCCGGACGTGCTGCACGGCGCCCTCGAAGGCACCGCTGCCGGGCGGGCCAACGAGCATGTCGTGCCGCCGCACGAACAGTCTTGACGCGCCAGGCGCAAGCCCGTCTGCCGCGAGCTGAAGCGGCCGGTCGCCGAGCCTGATGACGCCGTCGGCGATCAGGACCGGAAGCTCGATGGATTCGCCGATGAAGCTGTGGACGAAGGCGGTCGCCGGGCTCTCATAGACGTCATCGGGCGAGCCGATCTGCTCGATCTTGCCCTTGTCCATCACCACGACGCGGTTGGCGACTTCGAGCGCCTCCTCCTGGTCATGGGTGACGAAGATCGAGGTGACGTTGATCTCGTGGTGCAGCGAGCGCAGCCATTTACGCAGCTCCTTGCGCACCTTGGCATCAAGCGCACCGAAGGGTTCGTCGAGCAGCAGGATACGTGGCTCGATCGCGAGCGCGCGGGCCAGCGCGATGCGCTGGCGCTGGCCGCCGGAGAGCTGGCTCGGGTAGCGGTCGGCGAGCCAATCGAGCTGCACGAGATCGAGTAGCTCCTTGACGCGCGCACGGATGGTCGCTTCGTCCTTGCGGATCGCGCGCGGCTGCACGCGGAGGCCAAAGGCGACGTTCTCGAACACCGTCATGTGGCGGAACAGCGCGTAGTGCTGGAATACGAATCCGACGTGCCGCTCGCGCGCGCCCTGCGCCAGCGCGTCCTCGCCGTTGAAAGATACCTCCCCGGAATCGGGCCAGTCCAGCCCCGCGATGATCCGCAGCAGCGTGGTCTTGCCGGAGCCAGACGGACCGAGCAGCGCGAGCAGCTCGCCGTCATTGACCTTGAGGTCGACGCCGTCGAGAGCTTTGAAGCTGCCGAACTTCTTGACGAGATTCCTGACTTCAATGCTCACTTGCGTCATGTCCTTCGTCGAGATGATTTTCGAGAACGGTTTTCGCGACCAGCGTGATCAGCGCCAGCATCGCGAGCAGCGAGGCGATCGCGAACGCCGCGACGAACTGATATTCATTGTAGAGAATCTCGACCAGGAGCGGCATCGTGTTGGTCTCGCCGCGGATATGGCCGGAAACGACGGAGACCGCGCCAAACTCGCCCATCGCGCGCGCGTTGCAGAGCAGGACGCCGTACAGCACGCCCCATTTGATATTGGGCAGCGTGACGCGGAAGAAGGTCTGCAGGCCCGAGGCGCCGAGCGAGATCGCGGCCTCCTCCTCCTGCGTGCCCTGCTCCTGCATCAGCGGGATCAACGCCCGCGCCACGAAGGGGAAGGTCACGAAGGTGGTCGCAAGCGCGATGCCCGGCACCGCGAACAGGATCTGGATGTCGTGATCGCGCAGCCAGCCGCCGAAATAGCCCTGCGCGCCGAACAGCAGCACGAAGACGAGGCCCGAAATCACCGGGCTGACCGAGAACGGCAAATCGATCAGCGTGATCAGGAAGGTCTTGCCCGAGAATTCGAATTTTGCAATCGCCCAAGCCGCGACCAGGCCGAAGACGAGATTGAGGCCGACGGAAATTGCAGCAACCAACAGCGTCAACTTGATCGCGGACAGCGCCTCCGGGTCGGTCAGCGCGGCGAAATAAGCGCCAATTCCCTTCGAGAAGGCCTGCGCGAACACCACGACCAGCGGCAACACGACGAAGACTGATAGAAAGGTCATCGCCAGCGCGATGATGACGATGCGGACCGCGCGCGGTTCGGTGCGAAGGTTGTTCCGCGCGGCGGCTGCGTACGCGCGTGCCTTGGCGTCGGAGGCCGGGAGTGGGACGGAATCTGCGATCTGCATCGTCATGGCCCCGTCCTCACCGCACCGGAATCCGGCTCTGCGCCCAGCGCTGGAGCCGGTTGACCGCGAAGATAATGACGAAGGACACGACCAGCATGACAACCGCGATGGCGGTCGCATCGGCATAGCGGAATTCGGAGAGCCGGATCACGATCAGCAGCGGCGCGATCTCGGAGACGTTGGGCAGATTGCCGGCGATGAAGATCACCGAGCCGTATTCGCCGACCGCACGCGCGAAGGCGAGCGCGAGTCCGGTGAGCAGCGCCGGACCGAGCGAGGGCAGGATCACGCGAATGATGGTCTGCCAGCGGCTCGCGCCAAGGCTGCCCGCGGCCTCCTCGATCTCTGGGTCGAGATCCTGGAGCACCGGCTGCACCGTGCGCACCACGAACGGGATACCGATGAAGATCATGGCGACGAAGATGCCGACCGGCGTGAACGCCACCTTGATGCCGGCCGCCGCAAGCGGCGCGCCGAGCCAGCCCTTCTCGGCGAACAACGCGGTCAGCGCGACGCCGGCAACCGCCGTAGGTAGCGCGAACGGCACGTCGACGATGGCATCGAACAGCCGCCGACCGGGGAAGCGGTAGCGCACCAGCGCCCAGACGATGATGCTGCCCATCACCAGATTGACGCAGGCGGCTGCGAAGGCGAGTCCGAAGGACACGCGCAACGCATTCAGGGTGCGGCGGCTGGAGAGGATGTTCCAAAACTGCTCGGGACTCAGCTCGAGCGATTTCAGGAACAGGCCAGCGAGCGGAATCAGGATGATGATCGACAGCCAGGATAGCGTCAGCCCCATGGTGAGACCGAAGCCCGGCAATGTCCGGCGTCGTGCTGCGATTGCGCTCACCAGGCCCCCTATTTAAGCCCCGCCGACAGCGCCCGATCAGTTCTTGTAGATCTGATCGAAGACGCCGCCGTCGGCAAAATGTTCCCTCTGCGCCTTGGTCCAGCCGCCGAAAAGTTCGTCGATCGTGAACAGCTCGACCTTCGCGAAGGAGTTTTCATGTTTTTTGGCGATCTCGGGATCGCGCGGACGATAGAAGTTGCGCGCCGCGATTTCCTGACCTTCCTTGGTGTACCAATATTGCAGGTAGGCATCGGCGACACTACGGGTGCCTTTTTTATCGGCAACCTTATCGACGATCGTCACCGGCGGTTCCGCCAAGATCGAGAGCGGCGGCGCCACGATCTCGAATTTCTCCGGACCGAATTCCTTGAGCGCCAGGTACGCCTCGTTTTCCCAGGCGAGCAGCACGTCGCCGACGCCGCGCTCGACGAAGGTCACGGTCGCGCCGCGCGCACCGGTGTCGAGCACCGGCACCTGCTGATAGAGCTTTCCGATGAAATCCTTGGCCTTGTCCGCCGAGCCGTATTTCTTCTGCGCAAAGCCCCAGGCGGCCAGATAATTCCAGCGCGCGCCGCCTGACGTCTTCGGGTTCGGCGTGATCACGGCGACGCCGAGCTTGAGCAGATCGTCCCAGTCCTTAATGGCCTTGGGATTGCCCTTGCGGACCAGGAACACAATGGTCGAGGTATAGGGCGACGAGTTTTGCGGCAACCGTTTCTGCCAGTCGGCCGTCGTGAGGCCTTTGCCCGCGATGGCGTCGATGTCGTAGGCGAGCGCAAGCGTCACCACGTCGGCCTGCAATCCGTCGATCACGGCGCGCGCCTGCGAACCGCTGCCCCCATGCGACTGCTTGATCTCGACGCTCTTGCCGGTTTCCTTCTGATAGGCACTCGCGAAGGCCTTGTTGAACTCGACATAGAGCTCGCGCGTCGGATCGTACGAGACGTTCAGCAGAGTGATGTCAGCGGCAAGAGCCGCGCTTGCCAACAAGCCTGTCACGAGCAGTCCTGCCGCGAGCGGAACGATACGACGCATCATGTCCATCTCCATTCACATCAATGACGTCGGCGTCATCGATGGCAGGCATAACTCGGGGCGAAACGCGCTTAAGTCAACGGAACCGGATTTTCTTGTTCGTAGCCGGGCAGCGTAACTTTGCTATGAAGTCTTCATCGTGTGGATGCCGCATTCCGTCTTGGCCCGGCCACGCCAGCGACCGGCACGCTCATCCTCGCCTTCGGCCGTTCTGCTCGTGCAAGGCATACACCCAACCGATAGAAATCCCGACGCGACCAGGGGATGACGCGGCAATTTGGCGCGGGCGAAAATCGCCTCGAGTTCCTCACGCGAGACATTGGCGAAGGGATTGAACTTCAACCGCGTACCGTCGTCCTCGACCACCGGGATGTCGGCGCGCGAGTTGCCCTGGAAGCGCTTGCGGCCGTTGAGCCATGCATCGAACGGTTTCAGCGCCCGCGCCAGCGGCTCGACCTTGCGGATACGGCAGCAAGCGTCGGGATCGGAAAACCAGAGGTCGCGGTCGGGATCTTCGCGCGACAGCGTCTCCTCGGCAGGCTTGATCGAGCGGACGTCCTTCAGGCCCAGCGTCGCGATCAGCGTATCACGATAGGCCAGCGTCTCCTCGAACAGCCAGCCGGGGTCGAGGAAGATCACCGGGATCGCCGGATCGACATCCGCCATCACCTTGAGCAGCGTCGCCGATTCCGTACCGAAGGACGACACCAGCGCAAGCTTGTCGCGCCCGACCGTCTTCAGCGCAGCGGCGATGATTTCGGCGGGCGAGGCATCGCGCAAGGCGCGATCGAGGTCCTCCGCCGAGGGCAGCGCCGAGGCGGAGATTGCCGAAATTGGAGACGCGATTGCGTTCACGTGCCGACACCCTCGGAATGACGCAGCTGCATGCGCCGGTGCAGCGCCGTGATGCGGCCATCGCCGGTGGGCTGGTAGAAGACCGAATAGCGCTTCGCGGTCTGCATGAACGCTTCCGCGTCGGCCTGCTTCTTGACGTCGAAGGAATCGAAGCCAGCGCGCAGCATGAACACGAACTGGTCCCGCAGGATCTGGCCCGTCGCACGCAACTCGCCGCGGTAATTGTAACGCTCGCGCAGCAGCCGCGCCTGGCTGTAGGCGCGTCCGTCGCGGAAGGTTGGGAACACCAGCGCGACGACGGCAATCTTGCCGAGATAGGGCACCAGCTCGGCGATGTCGCGATTGTTCGGCCAGATCACACCGACCTTGCCGGTCCGCTTGAGCAACGCATCCGCCTCGCCGACGAAACGCTCGGCCGGCACCAGAATGTCGCCGCCCTCGGGCAGCGGCGTGTCGACGGCGAGCTTGACGAAGCTGTCGTCGGCGATCTTTCCGCCGTTAACGAGTGGCATAAACGCGCTCCTTGAAGGGTTCGACGCCGAGGCGTTTTACGGTGTCCATGAACAGCTCTTCGGGCCGCTCGCGCAGCGCCAGATAGGCTTCCACGATGTCCTCGACGACGTCGGCGACCTCGTCGAACTTGACGCCGGGGCCGATCAGATTGCCGAGTGCGGCACTCTCGTCGGCGCGCCCGCCGATGGTGATCTGGTAGACCTCCTCGCCGTTCTTCTCGACGCCGAGAATGCCGATATGACCGACATGGTGATGGCCGCAGGCGTTGATGCAGCCGGAGATGTTGATGTGCAACCGGCCGATCAGATTGGCCAGCTCATGATTGGCGAAGCGCCGCGTCAGTTCCTGCGCGATCGGGATCGAGCGCGCATTGGCCAGCGAGCAATAGTCGAGACCCGGGCAGGCGATGATGTCAGTGATCAGATTGACGTTCGGCGTCGCCAGCCCGAGCTTGTCGAGCGCCTTCCACAGCGCCGGCAAGTCACGCTTGGCGACATGCGGCAAAGCGAGGTTCTGCTCGTGGCCGACGCGGATCTCACCGAAGGAGTATTCGTCGGCGAGATCGGCGAGCGCATCCATCTGCTCGGCGGTGGCATCGCCCGGAGGCGCGCCGATCGGCTTCAGCGAGATCGTGACGATGGAATAGCCCTGGGCCTTGTGCGGGGCCACCGAGTTCTTGCGCCATGCCTCGAAATCGGGATCGGCCGCGGCCTGGCGCAGCTCGTCCGGCATGTGCGGCAGCTTCTCGTAGGCAGGATAGGTGAAGCGCGAGCGGATGTCCTCGACCACCTCGTCGTCGATCTGGAGCGAGGAGTTGCGGATGTGCTGCCACTCCTCCTCGACCTCGCGCGAGAACTTCTCGATGCCGAGCTCGTGCACCAGGATCTTGATGCGCGCCTTGTAGATGTTGTCGCGGCGGCCGTACTGGTTGTAGACGCGCAGAATCGCCTCGATGTAGCTGAGAATGTCGCGGCCGTGGACGAAATGCTTGATGGTCTTGCCGATGAACGGCGTGCGTCCGAGCCCGCCACCGACCAGCACCTCAAAGCCGGTCTCGCCCTTCTCGTTCTTGATCAGCTTCAGCCCGATGTCGTGGATCTTGATCGCGGCCCGGTCGTGGTCCGACGCGGTGATCGCGATCTTGAACTTGCGCGGCAGGAACGAGAATTCCGGATGCAACGTGGTGTGCTGGCGGATCAGCTCCGACCAGATGCGGGGATCCTCGATCTCTCCGGGCGCGACGCCGGCCCACTGATCCGAGGTGACGTTGCGCATGTTGTTGCCGGAGGTCTGCATCGCATGGATGCCGACCTCGGCGAGATCGGCCAGCGCATCCGGCAATTCGGCGAGCTTGATCCAGTTGAACTGGATGTTCTGCCGCGTCGTGAAATGGCCGTAGCCACGGTCGTATTTGCGCGCGACGTGGGCGAGCGCCCGCAGCTGGTTCGACGCCAGCGTCCCGTAGGGGATAGCGACGCGGAACATGTAGGCGTGCAGTTGCAGATAGACGCCGTTCTGCAGCCGCAGGATCTTGAACTCGTCCTCGGTGAGCTCGCCAGAGAGGCGGCGCTTCACCTGGTCGCGGAATTCCGAGACGCGCTCGTTCACGAGCGTGCGGTCGATTTCATCGTAAGCATACATAAGAAAGCGCCTTAAACCTGAACCGGCTGTCCGATGGTCACGCCGGTGCGGCGGATCTGTTCGCGCAGATTGCCGGGTTCGACCTTGCCGTCCGCACCGACCTGTACCGGCGCGATATAGGGGCCGATCGCGCCGACGTCATCGGCAACGGATTCCGCAAGCAACGCCTTCGCCTCGTCGGAGTTGCGCACGATCGCGGCTTCCGACAGGTCCGCGGACCAGCTCTTGGCGGCGGTGCGGTAAACCACGATGCCGTCCCAAGTGCGGTTGGCGGTCACGACGGAGGGGCCGGCGATCTTGATCTTCTTCTGTTCAAGCGGGGAGGTCATTCGGCTGCATCCAATAGGTCAGAGGTGATTTGTTTTGGGGTTTGGCGGCGAAGCGAGCCGGCATGCCGGACCACATCGCCGATGATGAGAATGGCAGGGCCGCCATTTGTCCGTCGCACCAGTTCAGGCAGATCGCGCAGCGTACCAATCGCGCCTTGCGCATCGGGACGCGTGACGCGGGCGAACACGCCGACCGGCGTCTCCGGCGAACGGCCGGCGGCCAAGAGGCCGGCGCGTATGGCTGGCGCAGCCGTCATGCCCATGTAGACCACGACGGTCATCCTGGCGTCGGTCAGCGTCGACCAGTCCACGACTTCCGCGTCGCGCGCCTTGTGCGCGGTGAGGAAGGTGATGCGCGTTGCTTCGTGACGATAGGTGAGCGGCACCTCGAAATCGGCGGCGCCGCCGAGACCTGCGGTGATGCCGGGAATGATCGAATAGGCAATGCCGGCGGCACGCAACGCTTCGACTTCTTCGCCGCCGCGGCCGAACACGAAGGGATCGCCGCCCTTCAGCCGCACCACACGTTGGCCGGATTGCGCGGCCTCGATCATGCGCTTGTTGATGGCGTCCTGCCCGATGCCGGGCTTGCCGACGCGGCGGCCGACCGGCACGCGCGTGGTGTCACGGCGGATGCGGTCGAGAATTTCAGGCGAGACCAGCTCGTCATGGAAGACGATGTCGGCATCCTGGAGCGCGCGCAACGCCTTGATGGTGAGCAAATCCGGATCGCCAGGCCCGGCGCCGACCAGCGCGACGGATCCTTCCGGCTTGTCGGCCCGCGCGAACGCGGATGGATCTGAAATCGCCTTGAGCGCTGCGTCCGCCTCGCCTTTGCGGCCGGCCAATACGGCGGCACCGATCGGGCCGTCGATGACGCGCTCCCAGAAGCGGCGGCGCAGCGGAAACTCGGCAATACGTTCGTTGATGGATTTGCGGAAGCCGCCGATGAACTCGGCGAGCTCGCCGATGCGCGCCGGCAGCAGCGCCTCGATCTTCTCGCGCACGCGCCGCGCCACCACCGGCGACGTGCCGCCAGTGCCGACGGCGACCACGACATCGCCGCGATCGACGATCGCCGGAAAGATGAAGCTCGAATGCTCAAGATCGTCCATGACATTGACCGGCAGGCCGAGCGCCTTGGCGCGGACCGACATCGCCACGCCGACATCGCCGGCGCCGGCGCAAACCACTGCGATGATTCCCGAGAGATCGGCGGTCAGCGGATCGGTGGCCGAGATGTCGATACGCGCCGCGTCCTCGGAGCTCAGACCCAGGTCGTGATTGCCATCGATCGCATGCACGCGAATGCGCGCACCGGCAGCGGCCAGCACGCGCAGCTTGGCGCGCAAAAGCTCACCCGCACCGATGAGGACCACCGGACCGGCCTTGAGATCGAGGAACACGGGCAAGAACCGCATACGATACTCGCTTACCCCACATGCGGGGTTGACTGGAATTATTTTCTATATATGTGTCGTTTCAAGCGCGCAAAGAGAAAATTTTTTCTTCTCTCTTGCACCGCAACTATAGAATTTTCGCCTCCAAACGCAAAGTGGCAGAGATGCATCTTCTCAAGGACAATTCCACTGCTGGCGGGCTGAGCAGCCCCGCTCTCGCCGAGCGCGTGCCCGCGCAAGATTTTTCTTCTGACCTTGCCCCGAGCATGGACCATCTCGACCAGCTCGAGGCCCAGAGCATCTACATCTTCCGCGAAGCCTTCGGCCGCCTCAAGAAGATCGCCCTGCTGTGGTCGCTCGGCAAGGACTCCAATGTCATGATCTGGCTGGCGCGCAAGGCGTTCTTCGGCCGTCTGCCGTTCCCGGCCCTCCATGTCGACACCGGCAAGAAGTTTCCGGAGATGTATCGCTTCCGCGATCACTACGGCAAGGAATGGGATCTCGATCTGCGCGTCGAGCCCTGCCCGCCGATTGATGCCGTCGACCCAACGCTGCCGCCCGCCGCCCGTTCCGCCGCGCGCAAGACCGAGGGCCTCAAGATGGCGCTCGCCAAATACGGTTTCGACGGTCTGATCGCCGGCATTCGCCGCGATGAGGAGGCGACGCGCGCCAAGGAGCGCGTGTTCTCGCCGCGCGGCTTGGAGGGTAATTGGGACGTGCGCGACCAGCCGCCGGAGTTCTGGGATCATTTCAATGCGTCGCCGCCGCAGGGCGCGCATTTGCGCATCCATCCGATCCTGCATTGGACCGAGTCCGACATCTGGGCCTACACCAAGCGCGAGAACATCCCGATCATCCCGCTGTATCTGTCGCAAAACGGCAAACGCTATCGCTCGCTGGGCGATCAGGACATCACCAATCCGGTCGCCTCAAACGCGTCGACTATCGACGAGATCCTGATCGAACTCGAGCAGACCAAGGTGCCGGAACGTTCCGGCCGCGCGCTCGACCACGAGACCGAGGACGCTTTCGAGCGCCTGCGCGTCGCCGGCTATCTCTGATCAAGGACGCGAGCGTCGTATGAACATGATCGTCACCCCGAACGGCACCACGCGTCCGCAGGTCCGCATCGTCATCGTCGGCCATGTCGACCACGGCAAGTCGACGCTGGTCGGCCGCCTGCTGCACGAGACCGGCAGCCTGCCCGACGGCAAGCTCGACATGCTCAAGGCCGTCAGCGCGCGGCGCGGCATGCCGTTCGAATGGTCGTTTCTGCTCGACGCGCTCCAGACCGAGCGCGACCAGGGCATCACCATCGACACCACGCAGATCCGCTTCCGCACCAATTCGCGCGACATCGTACTGATCGACGCGCCCGGCCACGCCGAATTCCTGCGCAACATGATCACCGGCGCCTCGCAGGCGGACGGCGCGGTGCTGATCATCGACGCGCTCGAAGGCGTGCGCGACCAGACGAGGCGGCACGGCTATCTCCTGCATCTGCTCGGCGTGAAGCAGGTCGCGGTCGTCGTCAACAAGATGGACCGCGTCGACTTCTCCGCAGCGCGCTTCAAGGAGATCAGCGACGAGATCTCGGCGCATCTGCAAGGCCTCGGTGTGAAGCCCACGGCCGTGATCCCGATTTCCGCCCGCGAGGGCGACGGCGTCGCTGAGCGCACCGACCGCATCGGCTGGTACAAGGGTCCGACCGTGGTCGAAGCGCTTGACCGGCTCGAGCCGGCCCGGCCGCTGGAAGCGCTGGCGCTGCGGCTGCCGGTGCAGGCGATCTACAAATTCGACGATCGCCGCATCGTGGCGGGCCGGATCGAATCCGGCAGCCTGGTTGCCGGCGACGAAATCGTGATCATGCCCGCCGGCAAGATCGCCAGAATCAAGACGGTCGAGAGCTGGCCGGTGACGCCGGTCGCAGGCCGCCAGGGTGCGGGCCGCTCGGTCGGCATCACGCTCGACCGCGAGCTGTTCCTCGAGCGCGGCGACATCATCGCGCATGCCAACAGCGCGCCGCGCGAGACACGACGGCTGCGCGCGCGGATCTTCTGGCTGCACGACAAGCCGCTGGCCAAGGGCGACCAGCTCCTGGTTCGCTGCGGACCGAAGGAAAGCCGTGCCACCGTCGTCGCCATCGAGAAGGCGGTCGATCCCGGTGAGCTGTCGAGCGTCGAGAACAAGGCAATCGGCCGCAACCATGTCGGCGAGATCGACATATCCCTTTCGAATCCGATTGCCACCGATCCCTACACGGAAAATCCGCGCACCGGCCGTCTCGTGATCGAGGTGTCCGGGCGCATCGCCGGCGGCGGTCTCGTGCTGTCGGTCGATGCCGGCCAGCGCGCCTTGCCCGTCGACATCGTGCCGGTGGAATCCGCGCTGCGGCCCGACGAACGCTCCGCGCGCTATCGTCACAACGGCGCCGTGGTCTGGCTCACCGGCCTCCCCGCCTCCGGCAAGTCGACTCTAGCCAAGGCGCTGGAGCGGCGGTTGTTCAGCAATGGCGGCTCACCGATCCTGCTCGACGGCGACACGCTGCGTGCCGGGCTCAACAGCGATCTCGGCTTCTCGGCCGCCGATCGCAGCGAGAACATCCGCCGCCTCGCCGAAGTCGCGACGCATCTCGCCCGTAACGGCCACATCGCCATTGTCGCCGCCGTCTCGCCCGCCCGCGAGGACCGCGCCACCGCGCGCCGCATCGCCGACACGTCGTTCCGCGAGATCTACGTCGCGACGCCGGCGGAAATTTGCGAGGAGCGCGACCCCAAGGGCCACTACAAGAAGGCCCGCGCCGGCACGCTCGCGTCGTTCACCGGTATCGGCACCGACTACGAGCGGCCCGAGGCCGCCGAGCTCGTGATCGACACCTCGACGCGGACGGTCGCCGAGGCGGCGGACGAGATCGAACAGATGCTCAAGACGACCGGCGTGCTGTTCGACGAACTCGTGGACCTCGCCGCGAATATTTGAAGCCGGGCTGCTGCTCCGCTGTCGTCGCCCGGCTTGACCGGGCGACCCAGCATTCCACCGACAGCAGTGATTCAGGCGAGAGGCCGCGGCGTACTGGATTTCCCCGCCTTCGCGGGGAATGACACCGTGCGTGGGCCGCCCACCTCGCCTTGACATTTTGACAACTTTTGGGGGCCTTCTCACGGCCCCGATTTTGGGGCTAATAAGACCCCGAAAGCCGCTCCTTGGAGCGCATTTTGCTGCTGTCGGGTCAAAAGCAGCCAAAAACAGCCATTTCCAACAAGAAAGCCCATCATGAAACGCGTCGACGCCCACGGACTGAAGATCGCTCCCGTCCTGTTCGATTTCATCGCCAAGGAAGCGGCCCCGAAGACGGGGATCGCGCCGGATGCGTTCTGGGCCGGGCTCGCCGCCATCATCAAGGAGCTGGGGCCGAAGAACCGCGCGCTGCTGGCGGTGCGCGACACGTTGCAGGCCAAGATCGACGACTGGCACCGGGCCAACAAGGGCAAGGCGTTCGACCTCAACGCCTATACCGCCTTCCTGAAGGAGATCGGCTATCTCCTCCCGGAGCCGGCGACGCAGAAGGTCGAGACCGCCAATGTGGACGAGGAGATCGGCAAGATCTGCGGCCCGCAGCTCGTCGTGCCGCTGACCAACGCACGCTATGCGCTGAACGCGGCGAATGCGCGCTGGGGCTCGCTCTATGACGCTTTCTACGGCACCGACGCGATCCCGCACGATCCATCCGAGAGCGGCAAGGGCTACAACAAGGCGCGCGGCGACAAGGTGATCGCCAAGGCAAAAGCGTTCCTCGATGCCGCCGTGCCGCTGGCGACCGGCAGTCACACCGACGTCACCGCCTATAGCGTGGTCGCGGGCCAGCTCGCGGTGAAGCTGAAGAGCGGCAACGCCACCGCCCTGAAGAACGCCGCGCAATTCGCAGGCTTCCAGGGCGACGCAGCCGCACCGAGCGCGGTACTGCTCGTCAACAACGGCCTGCACGTCGAGGTAAAAATCGACCGCACCAGCGCGATCGGCAAGGACGATCCGGGCGGCGTCGCGGACATGGTCATGGAGTCCGCCGTCTCCACGATTCTCGACATGGAAGACTCGGTCGCTGCCGTCGATGCCGAGGACAAGGTGCTGGTCTATCGCAACACGCTCGGCCTGATGAACGGCACGCTGTCGGCCGATTTCGAGAAGGGCGGCAAGACGCTGACGCGCTCGCTCAATGCCGACCGCAGCTACAAGACGCCTGACGGCAAAGGCGAAGTGAAATTGCATGGCCGCAGCCTGCTGCTGATGCGCAATTGCGGTCACCACATGTTCACCGACGCGGTGCTGGACGACAAGGGCGAGGAGATTCCGGAAGGCTTGCTCGACGCCGCCGTCTCCGGGCTTCTTGCTGTCCATGATCTGAAAGGCAACTCCAAGGTCAAGAACAGCCGCACCGGCTCGGCCTATATCGTCAAGCCGAAGATGCACGGCCCCGACGAGGTGTCGCTGACCTGCGAGATCTTCGACCGCGTCGAGAAGATGCTGTCGCTGCCCGAGAACACGCTCAAGGTCGGCATCATGGACGAGGAGCGGCGCACCACCGTCAACCTCAAGGCCTGCATTCAGCGCGCCTCCAAGCGCATCATGTTCATCAACACCGGCTTCCTCGACCGCACCGGCGACGAGATCCACACCTCGATGGAGGCGGGTCCGATGATCCGCAAGAACGAGATGAAGGCGCAGCCCTGGATCAAGTCCTATGAGGACTGGAACGTCGATATGGGCCTGACCTGTGGCCTGCCCGGCCATGCCCAGATCGGCAAGGGCATGTGGGCCGCGCCGGACAAGATGGCGGACATGCTGGCGCAGAAGCTCGCCCATCCGCAGGCCGGTGCTACCACCGCCTGGGTGCCCTCGCCGACCGCCGCGACGCTGCACGCGCTGCACTACCACCAGGTCAACGTCACCGCGCGCCAGCAGGAGCTCGCCAAGGGCGGCCCACGGGCAAAGCTCGAAGACATCCTCACCATCCCCGTGTCGAAGTCGAACTGGGCGCCCGACGACGTCAAGCAGGAGATCGACAACAACTGCCAGGGCATTCTGGGCTATGTCGTGCGCTGGATCGACCAGGGCGTCGGCTGCTCGAAGGTGCCTGACATCCACGACGTCGGCCTGATGGAAGACCGTGCCACCTTGCGCATCTCCAGCCAGCACCTCGCCAACTGGCTGCATCAGGGCGTGATCACCGAGGCGCAGGTGATGGAATCGCTCAAGCGCATGGCGGTGGTCGTCGACAAGCAGAATGCGGGCGATCCCATCTACAAGCCGATGGCGCCCGCCTTCGACGGCACAGCCTTCAAGGCGGCCAGCGACCTCATCTTCAAGGGACGCGAGCAGCCGAACGGCTACACCGAATACATCCTCACCGCCCGCCGCCGCGAGGCCAAAGTACTTGGCTGACAACGCCTGGCTGACAAGGCGGCCTGCCGACCCGACTAGAACACCAAAAGCCCCGGCTCGCGCCGGGGCTTTTTCGTTGCGCTAGCTAAGCGCCCGGCTAAAACACTGCCAGATATTTCAGCAGCGAGACGATGCCGATGATGATGACGACGACGCGCGCGATCTGCTTGGCGCGGCCGTCCATCGGCAGCATGTTGATGAGGTAAAGTACGAGAATGACGACGAGAAAGGTGACGAGTACGCCGACCAGCATCGCTAGGACCCCCCTTTAGGCAAAATTGCTGACAGTCTCCTAACGCGCAGCTCGTGGCTTGGTTCCATCGACGCAACCCTTTGCAACTTCTAGTAAATACGTACTTCTACGATCAGCCGGCCTGCTGAAAACTTTACCCTTTTCCTTTCAGATGCGGAAACCGTTTGGGCCCTGAGCCGCAAACGGCATGCGATTGCCTTGTCTGACGGGCCCCTTTTTCTGCTGTTGCCGGGGCGCCTTTACGAACTTTGTATTGGGAATTGGGGGACTTCGATGCTGAATCGTCTGACCGTATCCGCGCTGCTGAAGGCGGTGATCGCGATCACGTCGATCTGCGTGGTGATCGCGCTCTCGCTCACCGCCTACGAGTCCTGGGATCGCCTGAAGACCGCCAACCGCATCTCGCAGATCGCCGACACGTCCGCCGATCTGTTCAAGGCGATGCACAATCTGCGCACCGACCGCTCGACCACGGTCCGCCTCCTGAATGCGACCGAGCCGATGGACGGCGAGATCGAGAAATATCTGCGCGCGCTGCGCGATGCCCAAATGCCCGCCATGGCGCGCGCGATCGAGCTGCTGCCGGCCATGGACTTTCCGCAATCAGGCACGCTGGTACCGGAGCTTGCGCGCCTCTACAAGCTGCTGATCGAGGAGCAGAAGCAGTTCTGGGAGGATGTAGCCAAGCCGAAGGACCAACGCCGCGCCGGTCTGCCCAAGGAATATATGGAGACAACGCAGGGCCTGCTCGACACGCTCGACAAGCTCTCGAACACGTTGGCCGCTACGGTCAATCACCTGGACGCCGCGATCGACCAGCTGCTGTCGATCAAGCAGAACGCCTGGCTGCTCCGCAACACCGCAGGCGAAGCATCGCTGATCGTCTCGACCGGGCTGGCCGCCGGCAAGATCACGACGGAGGGCCGCTACGCCTATACCCAACATGTCGGCGGCACGAGCGCGATGTGGAAGGCGCTGGAGCTGTCGACGTCCGGCATGCAGTTGCCGTCGGGGCTCGCCTCCGCGATGGCCTCCGCCAAGACCTCGTATTTCGAGCCGCAATATCTGGCCTTGCGCGACCGTCTCACGGACGCGCTGGTCAAGGGTGAGAAGCCCGAGATGACGGCGAACCAATGGAGCCCGCTCACGGTCGCCCGTATGGCGAGCGCCGTCACAGTGGCAGAAGGTGCGCTCGATGCTGCCAAGATCCACACGCAGGAGCAGCGCGGCGCCGCACAGCGCGCACTGATCGTGCAGCTTACGCTGCTGGCGCTCGCCGTGGGGCTTGCCGTCGGCGCGATCATGCTGGTCAGCCGCCGCGTCATCACTCCGCTCAACACCATCCGGGACGCCATGCTGAAGGTCGCCGGCGGCGACCTTGCCGTCGATAGCGGCTATCTCGACCGCAACGACGAGATCGGCGCGCTTGCCGGCGCGCTGGAGACCTTCAAGCAGCAGGCCAACGACAAGCTCACGATCGAGGCGCAGGAGCGCGAACGCAATGCGGGCGCCTCCGCGCGCCAGCGCGCGGTCGAGACCTATGTCGGCGAGTTCGAGGGCGCGGTGCGCAAAACGCTCGGCGAATTGAGCGAAGCCTCTGGCGAGATGCGCAAGACCTCGGGCGATCTCTCCGCGGTGTCGCGGCAGACCAACGACCGCGTGCAGATCGCCGGCAAGGCCTCCAATGACGCCTCCATGAGCGTCGACAGCGTCGCCGCCGCCGCCGAAGAGCTGAGCGCCTCGATCAACGACATCAGTCAGCAGGCCGCGCATGCCGCGGGCATCGCCAGCCGCGCCGTGACCCAGGCGCGCGAGACCGACGGCACGGTGCAGGGACTTCAAAAGTCGGCCGGCCGCATCGGCGAGGTCGTCGGCCTGATCAACACCATTGCGCAGCAGACCAATTTGCTCGCGCTTAACGCCACGATCGAGGCGGCCCGCGCCGGCGAGGCCGGTCGCGGCTTTGCCGTGGTCGCCTCCGAGGTGAAGTCGCTGGCGAGCCAGACGGCGAAGGCGACCGAGGAGATCTCCGAGCAGATCGCCGACATCCAGAAGGTCGCGGCCGACGCCATCAGCGCCATCCAGACCATCGGCGGCATCATCGGCGAAGTGAACGAGGTCGCGACCGCAATCGCCGCCGCCGTGCAGGAGCAGGGAGCGGCCACCCAAGAGATCACCCGCAGCACCCAGTTTGCGGCGCAGGGCACCAAGAACGTCTCGGACAACATCACCGGCGTCAAATCCGATGCAGACGCTGCTGCCGCTGCCGCCGACAACGTGAAACACGCCTCCGAGATGCTGGAGAGCCAGAGCCGCCAGCTCGGCCATGACGTCAGCGACTTCCTCGGCAAGATCCGGGCGGCATAGCCCACACTCTTGGTGTCGTCCTGGCGAATGCCAGGACGACGTTGAGGCCTATTCCTTCGCCACCACCGGCACCTGGCGGAATCTTGCGCGAACCGACTCGGGCAGCGGCGAGAAATTCATCGCGACGCCGCGGCGGTCGTTGGCATTGCGGCTGGCGACCACCAGGCCGTCCGCGCCCGCGACGATGTCGCCCTTGCGCAAGGTGGGATCGTCGTCGACCTTGACCTGAGCGAGCCCGACCGGATCCTTGCCGTTGCAGGTACAGCCTGCGACAATCTCATTGCGATAGCGGAACGCGTTAGGCAGGTCGGAATAGGATTTCCCCTTATCCGTCGTCGCGTCGTCGATGTTGCCGCCATAGACCAGCGAGGTCTCCGAGGCCGGGCAGAAGCTCTTGCAGGATTGCGCCTTGCTCTCGGAATCGTTTCCCTGCGCCGGGAAATAACGTCCGTCGCAGCCGCGCACGCAATAGGCCGTGCCGCCACCGTAGGAGGCCCGCTGGCGCGGCGGGTCGTAGCGCGGCGTGTCATCGGTCTGGAAAGGCATGCGAATCTCGGGCGCCGGCCGTCCGCGGAAGCCGCCGAACAGCGCCGAGAAAAAGTCCTCCGCATGGGCGGATGGCGTCAGCGCGAGGCCGAAGGAGGCAATGGCGACGAACGCCGCCGCGCCCCCGGCGAGTTTGCCGATCGAACGTCTCTTCATGTGACCTCACTCGACCCTTAGTTCACGGCCGAATTCGAAATGTTCAGCGCCTGCCGGCCTGAGGGCAGCGCGGTCACGGCTGGGCGCTTGCGCACGGAATCACTGCCTTTCGCCATCAGCGGCGCGTTCTTCGGTAGCACGACCACCTTGGCGCCGACATTGACACGGCCGAACAGGTCGGTGACATCCTCATTGGTCATGCGGATGCAACCGGACGAAACGAACTTCCCGATCGTGGTGGGATCGTTGGTGCCATGGATGCGGTATTCGCTCGACCCGAGATACATCGCACGCGCGCCGAGCGGATTGCCGGGGCCACCAGCGACGAAGCGGGGCAGATAGGGTTGGCGCGCGATCATCTCAGCCGGCGGATGCCAGTCCGGCCACTCCGCCTTGCGGCTGACGCTCTGCACGCCCGACCAGGTGAAGCCCTCGCGGCCGACGCCGACGCCATAACGGATCGCGCGGCCCTGGCCGAGCACATAGTAAAGGTAAGTATTGTTGGTATCGATGACGATGGTGCCGGCCGGCTCGCTGCGGTCGAAGCTGACAATCTGCCTGCGCAGGCGATCTGGCAGCGCGGCATCCTCGTCGGGCGCTTGCGCGTTCTGACTTGCATAGCCTTGGTTCGCATAGCCCTGGTTCGCATAGCTTGGGCTCGCATAACCCTGCGAATAGCCCTGGTCCTGCGGGTAAGCCTGATCTTGCGGATAGGTGTAGCCCAGCGTCTGTGCGCTTGCGGCGCCGAACGGCACTGCCAGCAAAGCGGTTGCAAAGGCAAAAGCGGTGATGCGGCGCTGCGATAAGCGGCGTCGGACTGCAGAGAACTTCGTCATGTGCTGCCCCGTGTGGATGCCTGCATCAGGGTGATGCGCTGGTTTGTTCAACGCGGTCCAACCGCTACAAGTTCCGCGGCGGGATGCAGCAGCGACGTCACAGTCAAGCGAGCGCTTCTTCGCGAAGCCGCGATGGAACCCGCAGGGCGCGAGGACGTTCTCCCCTGGTCATGGGCGCGAGGACTGAAGTCTCCGTGCCGGAGAGGTATTGTGCGCGTCCTTCCCAGTGAACGTATGACTCCCGGCAATGGCGAAGGCACTCCGCTTCCCGAGAGCCACGGCGAACTCCCGCCGGTGATCCGCCGCACCGAACTCGTCGCCTTCTCGCTCGCCGGACTGCTCCTCATCGCAATCGTCGCGGTGCTCTATGTCGGAAAGGCGTTCTTTTTGCCTGTCGTGATGGCGTTCGTCACCGGCACGATGCTCTCGCCGGCAGCGACCTTTCTGGAGTACCGGAAAGTGCCGCGCGGGCTTGCCGCCGTCTTGATCGTGTTCGCGGTGACCGCCGTGGTCGGCTTCATCGTCGCGCTGATCGCCTCGCCGGCGATGGAATGGAGCTCGCGCCTGCCCGAACTCGGCGCGCAGTTGAAAGACAAGGTCCACGTGTTCGACCGGCCGCTGGCGCTGTGGCGAGAGCTGCAGACGATGCTCGGCGGCTCGGAGGGATTGCCAAGCTTCCAGATGCCGAAATTCGAGTGGGTGCAGCCAACGATTGAATTCCTGTCACCGACCTTTACCGAATTCCTGCTGTTCTTCGTCACCCTGATCCTGTTCATCGCCAGCTGGCGCGACCTGCGACGGGCAATGATCATGACCTTCAGCGATCACGACGCACGGCTGCGCACGCTTCGCATCCTCAACGAGATCGAGGTCCATCTCGGCAACTACCTTTTGACTGTGACCCTGATCAACGTCGGCGTCGGCGTCGCCGCCGGAATCGTCTGCGCCCTCACCGGAATGCCCAATCCGGCTGGCCTCGGCGCGCTGGCGGCCACCCTCAATTTCATTCCGATCATCGGACCGGTGGCCATGTTCGCCATTCTGGTCGTGGTGGGGCTGGTCACCTTCCCGACCGTCAGCGGCGGCCTGATGGCGGCGCTCGCCTTTGGCGGCATCACCTTCCTGGAGGGACATTTCGTCACGCCGACCATCATCGGCCGGCGGCTGGCGCTCAATGCGCTCGCGGTGCTGCTGGCGCTGGCGTTCTGGACCTGGCTGTGGGGCCCGATGGGCGCGTTCCTGTCGTCGCCGCTGCTGATCGTCGCCCTGATCCTGAAGGAGCATCTGTTGCCTGAGGATTCGCCGCAGCTCCCGCAGGACTGACCGGTTTCCGTGAACGGAACTTACACCACGACGAAACGTTTCCCGGCTGTCTCAACCGTCAACAGCCCGGAGCCCCTGATGTCCACCACCAATGCCGAAGCCGGGATGAGAGACTGGACCGACAAAGCCACCAGAGAACGCCTCGAGAAGGATGTAGCAGCCGTGAAAAGCGATATCGCCGCCCTCACTGATCAGATCACCGACGCGCTCAATACTTTTGCCAACTCCTCCAGCAAGCAAGCCCGCCGCGGCTATAGCCAAGCGCGCGAAAACGTGGATTCCGCGATCGACGACATGTCGGAACGCGGCAGCGCGATGATGGGCGCGGCACAGGAGGCCTACGGCTCGATCGAGGAGACGCTGGAGGACGCGATCACGCAGCGGCCGCTCGCGACCGTCGGGCTTGCGCTCGGCATCGGCTTCCTGATCGGCGCGGTCTGGCGTCGCTGAGATCGCGAACGGGTATCGAGACGGTGGCGCAGCGGCGCCGCCGGTGCCGGCTTGTGGGGATCTGAGGAGCAAGACCATGTTTCAGCGCATCATCGACGGGATCAGCGCATCCACCGGCACCACTGTGCGGCTGACCTCGCTGGCAGCAGGCGCGGCGTTCGCACTCTTCATCACCACGTGCTTCCTGTGCGCGGCGGCATTCATTTCGGTGCTCAACAAATATGGTCCGGTGCAGGCCTGCCTCGCCGGTGCGGGCATTTTCTTTCTGCTGACCCTCACCGCGGCGGTGAGCTATTGGGTCTACAAACGGCAGCTGCGCAAGCAAGCTCATATCGCGGCCGAGCGCGCCACGAAATCGGCGGCCTCGAGCATGCTCGCGGACCCCATGCTGCTCGCCACCGGTCTCCAGATCGTTCGCGCCATCGGGATCAAGCGGCTGTTGCCGATCCTGGCGATCGGCGGCGTCGCCCTCGGACTCATGGCGAGCCGCGCCGGCGTACCCGACGAGGCCTCGGCTGAGCCTGCCGAGTAGCAGCTACCGGGTTAGAAAATTTCGTCACGGGTCCCGCGAACGCGCCTATCCAATCGGCACCGGCGGCCCCGCGCCAATTTCGCGCCGTTTGCCTGCGCCATCACGCAAACGCTACTCGGATAGGCAGGCGGTTGCCGCTAAAAGCAGCGCCCCTGATTCCAAAAGCCATTTTTTCGATGAAACCGTCCGTCCAGGCGAACCTCGCCGCATTTCAACACGACCCCCGGCTCTATTTGACGCTCGGTATCGCCAACTGGTCGGTTTTCGTCGACCACATCCCGAACAACGTCGTCAATTTGCTGACGCTGCGCAATTTCGGCTTCAGCGGCGCCGCAGACTTGTTCGTGTTCGTGGCCGGCTATGGCATGGCCATCATTCACGGCAAGATCGCCCTGGAGCGCGGCTACGTCGTCGCGGCGACGCGCATCTTCCAGCGCATGTGGCGGCTCTACGCCGCCTATGTCGTCCTGTTCGTGATCTACATCGACGCCATCGCCTATGTCGCCTCGCAATCGATGGCGCCCGAGATCATCAACGAATACAACATCTCGGGCATCATCGAGCATCCGCTGCGGATCCTGATACGCGGACTGGTGCTTCAGGAAGAGCCGCTGAACCTCGATCTTCTTCAGCTGATGATCCCGCTGATGGCCCTCCTTCCACTCGCGCTGTGGGGGCTGTTGCGGCGTCCGAACCTGACGCTGGCGGCGTCGGTCGCGCTGTACGTTGCGGCGCGCTGGTTCGGCTGGAATTTCCGGGTTTATCCGGACCAGGAGTGGACCTTCAACCCGTTCTGCTGGCAGATGCTGATGGTGCTGGGCGGCTGGTTTGCCGTGACCGGCACGTCGGGCCGCGCGCTGCATGGCCTGTCCTGGCTGCGCGTGCTCGCAGGCGCCTATCTCGTATTCGCGATGGCAATCACGCTGATGCGACACTCGCCGACGCTAGCGGCCTATTTGCCGGATATCGTGCTCAACACCATCACGCCGACCGACAAGGAAGACCTCGCCCCCTATCGCGTGGTCCACTTCCTCGCGCTCGCTTTCCTCGCGACATATTTCGTCCCGGCCGATCATCCCGGCCTGCGACTGAAGCCGCTTCAGGCGGTGATCAGATGCGGCGAGGAATGGCTCGCGGTGTTCTGCGTCGGCGTGTTCCTGTCGTTTGCCGGCCATCTCATCCTGATCACCGGCGCCAATTTGGTGGTGATGCAGATTGCCGTGAGCCTGGCCGGCTTCGCGGCGATGGCCGCGGTCGCATGTTACATCGCCTGGTCGAAGCGGCAGGACCTGCCCGCGGCCTTGCGGCAACAGGCCTAACCCGGCACCTTCCGATTCCCCTAGGCCGGCCATTACGGCTGGGCTATGCGGAGCGGCAGCGGATTGCATGGGGAGGCCGGGCGTGGTGATGGCGAATGGCGGGGATGAGGGAGCCGACGGCGCGCCCCGGCGCGGCCGGCCAAGGTCGATCGAGACCACCAACGCCATTCTCCAAAGCGCCTATGCGCTGATGGCCACTACCGGCCTTGCCGCCACCACCATTGACGCGATCGCGCGCCACTCCAGCGTCTCCAAGATGACGATCTACAAATGGTGGCCGTCGCGCGAAGCCTTGCTGATCGACGCCTTTCTTCACCATGCCGCGCAGATGCTGCCGCTGCCGCATGCAAGCTCGGGCAGCCCCGCCGCGCGCGCACGCCGCCATGCCGCCGCCTATGCCGAAGCCCTCCAGGGCGAGTTCGGCAAGGTCCAGCTCGCCGTCATCTCCGAATGCATCTCCAAGACCGGCTCGGCGGAGCTGTTCTACGCCCGCTACCTGCAATTCCGCCGCGACGCGCTGATCGAGATGATCGCCGCGGGCCAGAACGACGGCAGCATTCTGGCGGAAGCACCGCCCCAGGATCTCTACGACGCGATCTATGGCAGCCTGTTCTACCGCTACGTCTTCGGCATCGCGCCGATCACGCCGGCCTACGCGCGGACCCTGGTTGACCTCGTGCTGCGGCCGAAGAGCTAGCCTCGAATTACCGCGCAGGCCGGATCGGTGCTGACAGCTTGTCGGTGCGGTCGCGCTCGGTCATGTCCTCGACCGTCTCCATCGGCGCGGTCAGCTCGTAGACATAGGAGACGTCGGTGAAATAGCGCTTGGCGGTGCCGCCGAGCGCCTCGGGCGCGACGCGGTCGAGCAGGATCAGGCCGAAGTCGGAATCGGGGCGGCGCGTCGCTTCGCTGGTGTTGAACTCCTCCCAGCGGAAATAGAAGACCTCGCCGGACCCCTCGTTCGTCACCGTCCAATTGGCAGTGATGTGCGGATGCTTGCCGACCAGCGACAGGCCCTCGTCGGAGTGCGAGGCGAGCTCGAAGAACAGCAGCGACAGACTCTGCGCCGCGCGCGCGCTGACTGCGATATCAGGACCGGTGACGGCAATGCGGTCGGCATGCGGGATGGCGCGCGCCTCGAACAGGCCCTTCAGCTTGACACCCTGCCACTGGCTCTCGCTGAGCAGCGAGACGACGTTGGACATGGCGTGGATGCGGCCGATCAGGAGCTCGCGCGCGACATCGATGTCGGAGCCATGGCGCAGCGTGCGGGTCACGATCGACTGGATCACCGCCAGGATGTTTTTGACCCGATGGTTGAGCTCGTCGATGACAGCCGTCAGCCGGCGCTCGAAGCCGATTCTGACCTGGATTTCCCGGCTGAGCCGCAAATTGTTGTAGGCGACATAGCCGAACAGGCCGCACACCATCGCGGTGATCGCAAGGCCGATCGCCGCCACGATGATCGCAGTCTGCTCGGCGCGGCGCGCCGAATTGGTCTTGGCGTAATAGCCGAGCTGCCAGTCGCGACCACCGAAGCTCACCGTGCGCGTCGCCGACGGCGCCGGCCCATCGGCCGCTGTCGGGCGGGCCGAGACCACGCCTTGATCGTTGGCGACCAACTCGCCACCCTCCCGGCGCGGATCCTTCAGCGCAACCGCGAACAACGACATGTCGTCGTTGGTCAGCATCAGGGAAGAGAGCTCATAGGAAAATGTGATGAAGCCCGCCGGCTCCGTCGCGCCCTCGGGGATGACGGGAGCCGCCACAATGATGCCGATCGACCCGTCGCCACGCAGGAGGGCAACCGGTTCTGAGGCAACCGACCTCTTCTCCACTCTGGCGCGCGCCAGCATGGCGCCGCGCACCTGATCCTGGTCGTAACTGCGGCCGGGCAGCCCCTTGGTCTCGTTGCTGCGCGGCTCGAGATCCATCAGCACATCGATCGGCTGGGTGACACCTGCCGGATCGATCGGCTTGTCCTCATAGCTGCGGATTCGCGGATTGGGGAAGCCGGCGCTCGCGATCGCGGCTTGTGCTGCGGCAAGCTCGTTCGGCTTCAGGCGGGCGACCCAGCCCGCCACCACGAAATCGGTCTTGAAGGCGTAGATGGCCGAGCGCAGCGGCTCGAGCATGTTGGGCTTGAGCACCGACGGCGCCCGGAACAGGCCGGAGGCAACCCGCGCGAGCAGTTCGCGCTCGGTGAGCCGGTCCTGGACCAGGCTCGCATGGACATCGATCGCGCGCGCCAGCGCGATCCGGTCCAGCGCCAGCTCCTGGTCGTGGACGCGATAAGCCGCAAGCCCGGAGAGCAAGGCCCCGAGAAGAGCAATGAAGCCGATGATGAAACCCAGCCGGACCACGCGACTACTCAGGCGAAAGCAGGAGGTCGGCAATAAATACGGAGCATATGGACGCCGCTCGAACGGGCACGTGCCGAAACAGGGTGAACCCCAATCGCCGAGATAATGAAGGAGGAGGCATCGGTACGCAACTTGGTCGCCTGAGAAGCTTAAATCGGCCCGCCGATGGTCCGGCCGAGTTGGATTTGCTCCGGGCACCGGAGGTAATCAATTGCCGTGACCGAAATTTGTTCCGCGGACACGGCTCTGCCCACGGTGTTAACGGGGGAAACGCCTGCGTTAGGTCGTCGCGCCGGTCAGCCGGCCCGTTTCAAGCCGCCTTTGGCCTCAATGAAGCCGATGATGCGGTCCAGCCCCTGGCTCTTTTTCAGGTTGGTCATGACGAACGGCCGCTCGCCGCGCATCCGCCTGGCGTCCGTCTCCATCTTTTCCAGGGAGGCGCCGACATGGGGCGCCAAGTCGATCTTGTTGATGACAAGGAGGTCGGACCGGGTGATGCCGGGGCCGCCCTTGGACGGGATCTTGTCGCCGGCCGCCACGTCGATGACGTAAATGGTGAGATCGGCGAGCTCCGGGGAAAAAGTGGCAGCGAGGTTATCACCGCCGGATTCGATCAGCACGAGATCGAGTCCGGGAAACTTGGCGCGCATATCCGCCACCGCGGCGAGATTCATCGAGGCGTCCTCGCGGATCGCGGTGTGCGGGCAGCCGCCGGTCTCGACCCCGGCAATGCGATCCGGCGTCAGCGAGCCCGAGCGTACCAGGAATTCCGCATCCCATTTGGTGTAGATGTCGTTGGTGATCGCGGCGATGTCGTAGCGCTCGCGCATGGTCTTGCAGAGCAGGTCCATCAGCGCAGTCTTGCCCGATCCGACCGGACCGCCGATGCCGACACGCAAGGGGCCGTGAGATGTAGCCATTGCTTTTTTTCCTATCGTCGTCCTGGCGAAAGCCAGGACCCGTTACCACTGAATCCGATTGTCACGGCACGCTGCAGCCACATCTGTGCATAACCACGCGCACCCGTGGTTATGGGTCCTGGCTTTCGCCAGGACGACAGTGAAAGCGACGAACCCGCTCAAGATCTGAACAGCCGCGTATATTGCGTCTCGTGCCGCACGCTGGCGAGGTCGGCGCGGAACGTCGCGCCGCCGACATCGTCCAATGTCGCATTCAGCGCACGATTCGCCGTCGCGGCAACCGCGGCTTCCAGCCTCACCAGCACGCGCTGGCTGTCGGTCTGGCCGAGCGGAATGAGCCGGCTGGCCGCGGAAATCCAGTTCGAGACCAGCGCATGCAGGAAGGCGTGCAGCGTCGGCGCCAGCGGCACGCCGTGCATCGCAGCGACCACGCCAACGGCAACGGGATAGACCAGTGGCGTACGGCATGCCGCAACCATCGCATCCAGCCCGTCTGCATCCCACGCGGCGCGGGCGATGTCGATGAAGGCACGGCCCTGCGATGTCGTCTCCAGCTGCCGCTCGCGCGACGGCACGAAGGCCGCGGCGAGCTCGGCGATATCGCCCAAGGTGTCGCCCTCGCCCGCTTCAGTGGCGCGATAGGCGTGGACCAGAAACGTCGCATCGCAGAAGCCAGAGCCATCGCGAAGCATCGCATCGAGCCAGTCCGCCAGCGACGCGGTGTCGTTGATGTCACCGGCTTCGACCGCCCATTCGATGCCGCTGGAGTAGGAAAAGCCCCCGACGGGAAACGCCGGCGACAGCCAGGTCATCAACCGGTACAGCGCCGCCGCCTCGCACTCCGCGAGGTCGCGGGCCGCGACCGGCTCATTTGTGGTCATGAGCATGCTTGTGGCCGTGGTGATGGTCGGGGTGATCGCAATGCTCGTCGTGGTGGTGATGGTGATCGTGACCGTCGCCATGTGCGGCATGATCATGATGGTGATCATGACCGTGATGATCATCGTGGCCGTGATCGTGATGCGCGTGGTCGTCGTGTCCATGCGCATGTCCGGCATCCGCATAGGCGCCGCCTTCGGGATCGAACGGCGCCTCGATCTCGATCACGCGCGCGCCGAGGCCCTTCACCATGGCTTCGATGACGTGGTCGCGGCGGATGCGCAGGCTCTTGGCCATGATCTGCGTCGGCAGATGGCGATTGCCGAGATGCCAGCCGACACGAATAAGGTGGTGCGGATCGTGGCCGCGGATCTCGAGCAGCGGCTCGGGCGCAGCGACCACCTCGACCAGCCGGCCGTCCTCCAACACCAGCGCATCGCCGCCGCGCAGTGCGACGGCATTCTCCAGGTCGAGCAGGAACTCGAGTCCCCGCGTCCCCGTCATTGCCATGCGGCGGCGGTGTCGATCGTCGAAATCGAGCACGACCGTATCCGCCGGCGCTTCCGCGAAGCGGTGTTGTCCCCTGACCTGCGTCGCCCGGATCATGCGCGTTTACCCCGTTACCGTGTCTCGACCTTCTCGGGCGTGATCACTTCGATCTTCGGCGGCGCCGTAAAACACTTCACCGCGACGCGGCCGAACGTCTTCATGTGCTCCATGGCGCGATGCGGCACCAGCGCCTCGGCATTCTCCCACTGCTCGACGAACACCATCTTGGCGGGATCGGTGACGCTCTCATGCAGATCATAGGCGATATTGCCGGGCTCTTTCCGCGTCTCCTTGATGCAGGCGGTGGCGGCTGCAATGAATTCGGCGCGCGTTTCAGGCTTGATGGTCAAGGTGGCGACGACGTAGATCACGAGAAATCCTCCCGGCTTTTCTTCTGGGCTTCAGATACCGGGCGGGACCTTAGACCAGGCGGGATCGAAGGCAAAACCCGGAAAAGCCGCTCCCGGATATGCGACCAGGACATGGTTCTGGGACATGCGTTGAGTCGCTATTTCAGTACATGAAATATCGCTGCGCCATCGGCAGCACCTCGGCGGGGGCGCAGGTCAAAAGCTCGCCGTCGGCGCGGACCTCATAGGTCTCAGGATCGACCTCGATATTGGGCGTGGCGTCGTTGTGGATCATGCTTTTCTTCGAGATTTTTCCGCGGGTGTTCTGGACCGCATAGAGCTTCTTGTCGATGCCGAGCTTACGCGCGAGGCCGCCGGTGATGGCGGCCTTCGAGGTGAACACCACCGAGGACGCGGTGCGCGCCTTGCCGAAGGCGCCGAACATCGGCTGATAATGCACCGGCTGCGGGGTCGGGATCGAGGCGTTGGGATCGCCCATGGGAGCGGCGACGATCATGCCGCCCTTGACGACGCAATCCGGCTTGACGCCGAAGAAGGCCGGCGACCACAGCACGAGATCGGCGAGCTTGCCCTTCTCCACCGAGCCGATCAGCTTCGAAACGCCATGGGCGATCGCGGGATTGATCGTGTATTTGGCGATGTAGCGCTTGACGCGGAAATTGTCGTTGTCCTTGCCTTTGTCCTGCGGCAGCGAACCGCGCTGCTTCTTCATCTTGTCGGCGGTCTGCCAGGTCCGGATGATGACCTCGCCGAGGCGGCCCATGGCCTGGGAGTCCGAGGAGATCATCGAGAGCGCGCCGAGATCATGCAGGATGTCCTCGGCCGCGATGGTCTCCTTGCGAATGCGGCTTTCGGCGAACGCCAGGTCTTCCGCGATCGAGGGATCGAGGTGGTGGCACACCATCAGCATGTCCAGATGCTCGTCGATGGTGTTGCGCGTGAAGGGCCGCGTCGGGTTGGTCGAGGACGGCAGCACGTTCTTCAGCCCTGCGACCTTGATGATATCGGGGGCGTGACCGCCGCCGGCGCCCTCGGTGTGGAAGGCGTGGATGGTGCGGCCTTTGAACGCCTTGATCGTATCCTCGACGAAGCCGGATTCGTTGAGCGTGTCGGTGTGGATCATCACCTGGATGTCGTAGTCGTCGGCGACCGACAGGCAATTGTCGATCGCGGCAGGCGTGGTGCCCCAGTCTTCGTGCAGCTTCAGCGCACAGGCGCCGGCCTTGATCATCTCGACCAGCGCGGCGGGCCGCGAGGCGTTGCCCTTGCCGGAGACGCCGAGATTGACCGGGAATGCGTCGAACGATTGGATCATCCGCCCCATGTGCCACGGCCCCGGCGTGCAGGTGGTGGCGAACGTGCCGTGCGAGGGGCCGGTGCCGCCCCCTAGCATCGAGGTGACGCCCGACATCAGCGCGTGCTCGATCTGCTGCGGACAGATGAAATGGATGTGGCTGTCGAAGCCGCCCGCGGTGAGGATCTTGCCTTCACCCGCGATCACGTCCGTGCCGGGGCCGATGATGATGGTGACACCGGGCTGGATGTCGGGATTGCCGGCCTTGCCGATGCCGGCGATCATGCCGTCCTTGATCGCGACGTCGGCCTTCACGATGCCCCAGTGATCGACGATCAGCGCATTGGTGATGACTGTGTCGGCCGCGCCCTGCTTGTTGGTGACCTGCGACTGGCCCATGCCGTCGCGGATCACCTTGCCGCCGCCGAACTTCACTTCCTCGCCGTAGCTGGTGAAGTCCTTCTCGACCTCGATGATGAGATCCGTGTCGGCCAGCCGCACCTTGTCGCCGGTGGTCGGGCCGAACATGTCGGCATAGACGGAACGCTTTATTTTGACGGACATCACAAGCCCCGTTTGCGTTTGAATTCTGGATCGGTGCTCACAGAGAGGTTCTCGCTGTGAGCACCATGTCGTCGAAGGTCGTATCGAGCCAAGAGTTACCGCCGCGGCAACCGGCGACAACCTGCTCGGCCCAGTCGGTGTAATCGACGAGATCGTCACGTTCCTCGGCCGTCGGATCCGAATGTACGCGCGCGCCGATATTGCTGATCTTGTCGGCGATCTTGATCAGCCTGGCGCCAGCCGATTTTTTCGGTGCGTCGAGCACCTGACGCCGCCGCCGCTCCGGCTTCGGCAGGCTCATATCGTCGGTGCACTCGTCGACAAGCGACGCGACACGGTCGGAGATTTTTTGCGCGAGCTCCTCGCGCGTGGTGTCGGTGTCCTCGATCGCATCATGCAGCCAGCCGGCTGCAACGAGTTCGGCGTCGGCGCCGTCGGTCGCGGTCGCAAGCAGGTTCGCGACCTCGGCGAGGTGGTTGATGTAAGGCTCATGACCGCGGCCCTTGCGCGCCATGCCGTTGTGACGGCGCGCGGCGAGTTCGGCGGCTTCGGAGACGAGGCGGACAGGTGACAGCATGGCAAAGTCCTCCGTTTTCGCCTCAACCGTGCCGCGCCACGCTCGTTCCTGTGGAATTCACAGCTTCCCCATCACGTCGCCGCGGAAGCCGTAGATGGTCTTCTTGCCGGCCACCGCGACGAGCTGGACGTCGCGGGTCTGGCCGGGCTCGAAGCGGACCGCGGTGCCGGCGGCGATGTCGAGGCGCATGCCGCGGGCCTTCTTGCGGTCGAACTTCAGGGCCGGGTTGGTCTCGAAGAAATGGTAGTGCGAGCCGACCTGGATCGGGCGGTCGCCGGTGTTGGCGACCGTCAACGTCACCGTCTTGCGGCCGGCGTTGAGCTCGATCTCGCCGTCCTGGATGAAGAGTTCGCCGGGGATCATGCTTCGCTCCTACCTGATCGGCTCGTGCACAGTGACGAGCTTGGTCCCGTCCGGAAACGTCGCCTCGACCTGGATGTCGTGGATCATCTCGGGAATGCCCGGCATCACCTGGTCGCGGGTGAGAACCTGCGCACCCGATTGCATCAACTCGGCGACGGTGCGGCCATCCCGCGCGCCTTCGAGGATGAAATCGGAGATGAGCGCGATCGCCTCCGGATGGTTGAGCTTGACGCCGCGATCCAGCCGGCGGCGGGCCACGATCGCCGCCATCGAGATCAGAAGCTTGTCCTTTTCGCGAGGAGACAGGTTCATACGAAATCTCTTCCGTTCACTTCGTCAATTCAACCAGAGCCGCGGCAGCGCCGCGCCGGTGCGCGCCAGCACGGTCATCATGTCTGCGCGCAGACGCGCCGCATCTTGGGCACAGAACCGCGCCATTGCAAAGCCATTCCAGGCGGATATCCCGACCTCGCTGGCGAAGGATTTCGAGGCCTCGCGGATGCGCTCGATCAGGGCCTCGTCGCCGGGCACGATCAGCGCCGTGCCAATCGCAGCGCCGCCCTTGGCCACCGCCGATCGCGCAAGCTTTGCGCCAATATTGCCGTCGAGCCTGACGGTCTCGGCGAACACTAGCTTGCCGCCGCGACGCAGCCGCCAGCGATCGACGAACTCACCCTGCTCCATCCGTTCGCCCATCGCGGTACGGCCGAACACCACGATCTCGCACAGCAGGAGCGAGGCAGTCGCATCGAGGTCTATGTCGAAGCGACGACGCACGCGCGCGCGGTCGAACAGGATCGTCTCCTGCGGCAGCCAGCCGAGATGTGCGCCTGCGGCAACCTTCAGCGCTATATTGAGCTCCGCCGCCTGCCCTGGCGCGCGATAGACCTTTTCCGCGGCCGCCGTCGTCAGCGTCAGCTTCGAACCATCTGCGGCAGCGATCTCGATGTCGAAGCGATCGCCGCCGGCGACACCACCGGCCGTGTTGACGAACACGCCGGAGAGCCCCTCGTCCTCCGGCGAAGGGAAGCGCACGCGCAGGGAGCCGGACTCATGCAATATCCCGCGACGTGTCACACCGTCGCGCGCGTGGACGTCGAAGCGCACCGCGCCGCGGGCACGGTTGGCGTCGAACACCGAAGATGCCGTTAGAACGTCGCTGCGCATCCGCCCCCCAGCCGGTCGCGGCAGAATGGCCTACAGCGCCATCTGGCGGCTGATTTCGCTCGCGTCGAGATTGGAGCGGTCGCAGGTGAACTTCACCGCGCCGCGATCCATCACCGCAAAACTGTCGCCGAGTTCGCAGGCAAAGTCGAGATATTGTTCGACCAGCACGATGGCGATGTTGCCGAGATTGCGCAGGTACGAGATGGCACGGCCGATGTCCTTGATGATCGAGGGCTGGATGCCCTCGGTCGGCTCGTCGAGCAGCAGCAGCTTCGGCCGCATCACCAGCGCGCGCCCGATCGCGAGCTGTTGCTGCTGGCCGCCGGAGAGATCGCCGCCACGCCGTCCGAGCATGGATTGCAGCACCGGAAACAGGGAGTACACGTCGTCCGGAATGTGCTTGTCCTCGCGCCTGAGCGGCCCGAAGCCGGTCTTGAGATTCTCCTCGACCGTCAGAAGCGGAAATATCTCGCGCCCCTGCGGCACGAAGCCGATACCCTTCCGCGCGCGCTCATACGGTTTCAGGCCCGTGATATCGTTGCCGTCGAGCACGATGGCGCCCGAGGAGATCGGGTATTGCCCGACCATGGCGCGCAAGAGCGAGGTCTTGCCGACGCCGTTGCGCCCGAGCACGCAGGTGACCTTGCCGGGCTCGGCCGCAATCGACACGCCCCGTAGTGCCTGCGCCGCGCCGTAGAACAGGTTGATGTCCTTGACCTCAAGCATCGCTCAGCGCCCCAGATAAACTTCGATGACCCGCTCGTTGGACGAGACCTGGTCGATGGTGCCTTCCGCGAGCACGGTACCCTCGTGCAAGCAAGTGACCTTGACGCCGAGCTCGCGCACGAATGTCATGTCGTGCTCGACCACCATCACGGTGTGGGTCTTGTTGATTTCCTTGAGCAGCTCGGCGGTGAGATGCGTCTCGACGTCGGTCATGCCGGCGACGGGCTCGTCGACGAGCAGTAGTTTCGGATCCTGGGCGAGCAGCATGCCGATCTCGAGCCACTGCTTCTGGCCGTGGCTGAGGCTGCCGGCGAGACGGTTGGGGGCATCGGTGAGGCGGATCGTCTCCAGCACCTTGTCGATCTGCTCGGCCTCCGCCCGGCTGCCGCGCCAGAACAGCGTACCCTTGACGCTGTGGTCGACATTGAGCGCGAGCAGCAAATTGTCCTGCACGGTCTGGCTCTCGAACACGGTCGGCTTCTGGAATTTACGGCCGATGCCGAGCTCGGCGATGCGGGTCTCGTCCAGTCGCGTCAGATCGGTGACTCCGTCGAACAGCACGGTGCCTTCGTCGGGCTTGGTCTTGCCGGTGATGATGTCCATCATCGTGGTCTTGCCGGCGCCGTTCGGGCCGATGATGGCGCGCATCTCACCGGGCTCGAGCGTCAGCGAGAGGTTGTTGATGGCCTGGAAGCCGTCGAACGAGACGTGCACGCCGTCGAGATACAGCATTGCGGAGGTCGCGCGGGTGTCCATGACGTTCATCGCGCCTCCTCCGCCATTTTGGGTTCGGTGACGCCGTCTTCGGCCGCGGCGCTCGCAATGGTCGCGGCGTCGCGCCTTTCCCTCGACGAGTCCCACCAGGCGTTGAAGGTGCCGACGATGCCCTTAGGCAGCAGCAGCGTCACCAGGATGAACATGGCACCCAGCATGAACAGCCAGTAGGGCGCGAGCATACCGGAGGTGAAGAACGTCTTTGCGTAGTTGACGACGACGGCGCCGAGCGCAGCGCCGACCAGCGTACCGCGGCCGCCGACCGCAACCCAGATCACCGCCTCGATCGAATTGCCCGGCGCGAATTCGCTCGGATTGATGATGCCGACCTGCGGCACATAGAGCGCGCCGGCGACGCCGGCCATGCAGGCCGACACCGTGAACACGAACAGCTTGTAGGATTCGACCCGGTAGCCGAGGAAGCGAGTGCGCGATTCCGCATCGCGCACGGCGATCAGCACCTTGCCGAGCTTGGACGAGACGATGGCGCGGCAGATCAGAAAGCCGGCGATCAGCGCCAGGCAGCTCAGCGCGAACAGCGCAGCACGCGTGCCCTCGGCCTGCACGTTGAAGCCCAAGATGTCCTTGAAGTCGGTCATGCCGTTGTTGCCGCCGAAGCCGAAATCGTTGCGGAAAAAGGCGAGCAGCAGTGCATAGGTCATCGCCTGGGTGATGATTGACAGATACACGCCAGTGACGCGCGAGCGGAAGGCGAGCCAGCCGAAGCAAAAGGCGAGCAGCCCCGGCACGATCAGCACCATCAGCGCGGCAAACCAGAACATGTCGAAGCCGTACCAGTACCAGGGCAGCTTCGAATAGTTCAGGAACACCATGAAGTCCGGCAGGATCGGATTGCCGTAGACGCCGCGGCTGCCGATCTGCCGCATCAGGTACATGCCCATCGCGTAGCCGCCGAGCGCGAAGAAGGCACCGTGACCGAGCGAGAGGATGCCGCAATAGCCCCAGATCAGGTCGATCGAGAGCGCCAGGATCGCGTAGCAGACATATTTGCCCCAGAGCGCGACGAGATAGGTCGGCACTTGCAGGAACGAACCTGCGGGCAGCAGCAGGTTGGAGAGCGGGATGAGGATGCCGCAGGCCACGACGATGGCAAGGAAGATGGTCGCGCCGCGGTCCAGCGATCGCGTCAGCATGTGAGGGGTCATGCTTCCACCGCGCGGCCCTTGAGCGCGAACAGGCCGCGCGGCCGTTTTTGAATGAACAGGATGATGAGAACGAGGATGGCGATCTTGCCGAGCACGGCGCCGGCGACCGGCTCCAGGAATTTGTTGGCGATGCCGAGCGTGAAGGCGCCGACCAGCGTGCCCCAGAGATTGCCGACGCCACCGAACACCACGACCATGAAGCTGTCGATGATGTAGCTCTGGCCGAGATTGGGGCTGACATTGTCGATCTGCGACAGCGCCACGCCGGCGATGCCCGCAATGCCCGAGCCGAGACCAAAAGTCAGCGCGTCGACCCGCGAAGTGGCGATGCCCATCGAAGCCGCCATGCGCCGGTTCTGTGTCACCGCGCGCATCTCGAGCCCGAGTGCCGTGTAGCGCAGCATCGCGAGCAGAATGACGAACACCGCGAGCGTGAAGACAAGGATCCAGAGCCGGTTATAGGTGACCGTGATCTGGCCGATCTCAAACGCGCCGCTCATCCAGGAGGGGTTGCCGACCTCGCGGTTGGTCGGGCCGAACATGGTGCGCACGGCCTGCTGCAGCACCAGCGACAGGCCCCAGGTCGCCAGCAGCGTCTCCAGCGGACGGCCATAGAGAAAGCGGATGATGCTGCGCTCGATCACAACGCCGAGCGCGCCGGCCACCAGGAAGGCGAGCGGCACGGCGATCAGCAGCGAATAGTCGAACAGGACGGGATAGCGGGTACGGATCACCTCCTGCACCACGAAGGTGGTGTAGGCCCCGATCATCACCATCTCGCCATGGGCCATGTTGATGACGCCCATCACGCCGAACGTGATGGCAAGCCCGATCGCAGCAAGCAGCAGCACCGAACCGAGCGAGAGGCCGTACCAGGCATTCTGCACCATCGACCAGACCGCGAGCGAACTCTGGATCGAGCCGATTGCGCTCGCGGCAGCCTTGGTCACCGAGGCCGGCTGGTCGCCCATGCCGGTCAGCAGCGCCATCGCCTCCTGGTCGCCGCGCGCCTTGATGGTGGCAACGGCTTCGAGCTTCTCGAGCTCGGTGGCATCCGGCTTGAACAACAGGATCGCCGCGCGGGCGTCGCCCAGCGCAGCCTTGACGGATCGGTTGGTTTCCTTGGCGAGCGCGCCATCGACCGCTTCGAGCGACGTCTCCTCATGCGACTTGAAGACGGATTGCGCGGCCTGGAGCCGCGCTCCGATGTCGGGTGACTGCAGCGTCAGGCTGCCGATCGCCGCATCGACGCTGCGGCGAAGGCGGTTGTTGAGGCGGACCGCGCTCGCACTGTCGGGCACGCTGGCCACGGCCTGACCGGTCGCGGCATCGATCGACTTGCCGTCGGTGCCGCTGACGTAAACCTTCTTGCTATCAGGGTCGGCCATGAGCCGGCCGTCCTGGAGCGCGCTGATGATCGGAAAGGCCAGCGTATTGCCGCTGCTTGCGACCACGCCGATCGCCTCTTCCGTGTCGGAATAATCGTCGTTGGCGAATTTGGCGACCGCATCCTCGAACGGGCCGGCCAAGGCCGGCAGTGCGAACGCGATCAGGAAGAACGAGAGCAGGAGCGAACAGAGGCGGGCGGACAAATTGGCTGGCACTGTGAAAGACCCCGGCAGAAAAGGGTGGAGAAGGCGGCGGGATCGCCGCCTTCTCCGATCGTGCAATGGAGCGTCAGATCCGGATCAGGAGCCCGAACCGAGGCACTTGTTGCTTTTGGTGTTGAAGTTACCGCACTTCTTGCCGACCCAGTCGCCGACCAGGTCCTTGGAGCCGTCGAGCTCCTTCGACCAGGCGTCGCCCGCGACAAGACCCGGGGTCTTCCACACCACGTCGAACTGGCCGTTGGCTTTGATTTCGCCAATGAACACCGGCTTGGTGATGTGATGGTTCGGAAGCATCTTGGAGGTGCCGCCGGTCAGGTTCTTGGCTTCGATGCCGGGGAGCGCATCGATCACCTTGTCCGGATCGGTCGACTTCACCTTCTCGACCGCCTTGATCCACATGTCGAAGCCGATCACGTGCGCTTCCATCGGATCGTTGGTCACGCGCTTCGGATTCTTGGTGTAGGTCTGCCACGCCTTGATGAACTTCTCGTTCTCCGGCGACTTGATCGACTGGAAATAGTTCCAGGCGGCGAGATGGCCGAGCAGCGGCTTGGTGTCGATGCCGGCGAGTTCTTCCTCACCCACCGAGAATGCGACGACCGGGATGTCCTTCGCCTTGATGCCCTGGTTGCCGAGCTCCTTGTAGAAAGGAACGTTGGCGTCGCCGTTGATGGTCGAGACCACAGCGGTCTTCTTGCCGGCCGAGCCGAACTTCTTGATGTCGGCCACGATCGTCTGCCAGTCGGAATGACCGAACGGCGTGTAGTTGATCATGATGTCTTCCTGGGCGACACCCTTGGACTTCAGATAGGCTTCCAGGATCTTGTTGGTGGTGCGCGGATAGACGTAGTCGGTGCCCGCGAGCACCCAGCGCTTCACCTTCTCGTCCTTCATCAGATAGTCGACGGCGGGGATTGCCTGCTGGTTCGGCGCGGCGCCGGTGTAGAACACGTTGCGCTCGCTCTCCTCGCCCTCGTACTGCACGGGGTAGAATAGGATGCTGTTCAGCTCCTTGAACACCGGGAGCACCGACTTGCGCGACACCGAGGTCCAGCAGCCGAACACGACCGAGACCTTGTCCTTGGTGATCAGCTCGCGCGCCTTCTCGGCGAACAGCGGCCAGTTCGAAGCGGGATCGACGACCACGGCTTCGAGCTTCTTGCCGTTGACGCCGCCCTTCTTGTTCTGCTCGTCGATCAGGAAGAGGATGGTGTCCTTCAGCGTGGTTTCGCTGATGGCCATGGTGCCGGAGAGGGAGTGAAGCACGCCGACCTTGATGGTGTCGTCCGCGGCTTTCGCACCAGAAATGGAAGCCAGACCAAGCATCAGTCCGGCGGCCGCGGCGAGAACGCCACGGCGGCTAAATGGCGCCGCTATATCGTGAGTGGATTTGCTATGCATGAGTGTCTCATCTCCCTGACGCAGACGTGAAAAACGCTGCGAAACGGCCCCAACGGCCGCCTGCGATTAACGGATTCGCAAGAACCGTGCCATGGATTAGACACCCTTCAACCGGTTGTTTCTGCTGGTGAAATTGACATAAAACGAAGTATCGCACATGCCGCGCCGCCTAAACATTGAGCAATTCGAATGTATGCGAATGCGGCAGGCAGGTTATTTTCTGAGCAAATTTGTCACTCTGGCTAAATTTCCGGCATAACTATTTCTGCACCGCGATCGCCGTTTCTGTGGGGCGTGCCTTGAAAGCGCCGCCTCAATGTTCCATATGAGGTCGAGGTCTCTTGCGAATCAGGAGACCGTTGCGAGCCGCGTGTTCTTAAGCCCTTACGGGCGTCTGGCTTGCCCCATCCATCAAGCCATCCGACACCCCAAACACGCAGGTGTCCCACTCGACACCCTTTTGCGCGCGCCGCGCCGAATGCGCCGGGCGCCCGCTTTTGACATGGAAAGAACCCATCTTTTGACTTCGTTTCAGGATTTCGGCCTCGCCGAGCCCATCGCCCGTGCTCTCACCGAAGAGAACTACGTCACCCCCACCCCCATCCAAGCCCAGACAATTCCGACCGCGCTGACCGGCCGCGACGTCGTCGGCATCGCCCAAACCGGAACCGGCAAGACCGCGTCCTTCGCGCTGCCGATCCTGCACCGCCTGCTCGAGAATCGCATCAAGCCGCAGCCGAAGACGACCCGCGTCCTGGTGCTGTCGCCGACCCGCGAACTGTCCGGCCAGATCCTCGACAGTTTCAACGCCTATGGCCGTCACATCCGCCTGTCCTCGACGCTCGCCATCGGCGGCGTGCCGATGGGCCGTCAGGTCCGCTCGCTGATGCAGGGCGTCGAGGTGCTGGTCGCCACCCCCGGCCGTTTGCTCGACCTCGTGCAGAGCAACGGACTGAAGCTTGGCAGCGTCGAATTCCTCGTGCTCGACGAGGCCGACCGCATGCTCGACATGGGCTTCATCAACGACATCCGCAAAATCGTCGCCAAGCTGCCGATCAAGCGGCAGACGCTGTTCTTCTCGGCCACCATGCCGAAGGACATCGCCGAGCTGGCCGACGCCATGCTGCGCGACCCCGCCCGCGTCGCGGTGACCCCGGTCTCCTCGACCGTGGAGCGCATCCAGCAGCGCATCATCCAGGTCGACTTCTCCGCCAAGCCGGCGTTCCTCGCCCAGCTGTTGAAGCAGGAGCAGGTCAACCGCGCGCTGGTTTTCACCCGCACCAAACACGGCGCGGACAAGGTGGTGAAGACGCTCGAGAAGGCCGGCATCCCCGCCAGCGCCATCCACGGCAACAAGTCGCAGAACCACCGCGAACGGACACTCGCTCTGTTCCGCACCGGCGAGATCCGTACCCTGGTCGCCACCGATATCGCCGCCCGCGGCATCGATGTCGACGGCATCACCCACGTCATCAATTTCGATCTGCCCAACGTGCCGGAGACCTATGTGCACCGCATCGGCCGCACCGCGCGCGCGGGTGCCGAGGGCACCGCGATCTCGCTGGTCGCAGGCGGCGAGGAACTCGCCTATCTCCGCGACATCGAGCGGCTGATCAAAGTGGCGCTGCCGCGTGAGGATCGCCGCACCGACGCCGGCCGCCGCGATGCGGGCCCTCCCCCGCAGCAGCAACGACAGGGTCGGCCGGGCCGCCCGGGCCAGCGTCCGCAAGGCGCAAGGCATGGTGAGGGACGCCACGCTGACGGTCGCCGTGCTGACGAAAGGCATGCGGACGGGCGCCACCACAGTGCCGCCAAGCAGGGCGACGGAAGGCCGGGCAGTGGCGCGAAGGCAGCTCCTCGCAGCCGCTCCGGAGGCAAGGCGCATTCTTCGCCAAACGCCCGTCCGGAACAGCGTTCCGCGCATAGCGCCGGGGCGTCTGATGGGATACAAGGCGTTGCCTTTTTGCGCCGCGAGAGTCGGCCGAACGGCCAACCGAACCGCAAACCCCATTCGCACTAGCCGTCCACGACCTGGAGAAATTCATGGCTAAGGAAGAGCTGATCCAGTTCGAAGGACTGGTCACCGAAATCCTCCCCGACGCGCGCTACCGCGTGCAGCTCGACGCCGGACACGAGATCGTCGCCTACACCGCCGGCAAGATGAAGAAGAACCGCATCAAGACTCTGGCGGGCGACCGCGTGACGGTAGAGATGTCGCCCTATGACCTCGAAAAGGGCCGGCTGATTTTCCGCCACAAGGACGAACGTCCGAGCGGGATGGGCGGACCTCCGCGTCCCGGACAGCGCGGCGGCCAGTTCCGCCGCCGCTAGCGGGGGCCCAGCGCGCGAGCGCGGACCTGTAATTCCGATGCGTATGCTGATCCGCCGTGACCATCACGGCGGATCAAAAAATCGTGCACGTCAGCATTGTTTTGGGTGTCTGTTTCCAATAAAATGACTTAATCGATTTTCGGCCGGACGACATTAGCATCCACCGGTACAGCCGGTTCAGACACGCTGACGACCCTTCCAAAAATTCGATCTAACCTGTCCGCGCAAGCGGGCTCTGACATTGTGTTATCTGAGAAGGGACTACCCCCATGAGCATGGGAACCGTGAAGTGGTTTAACGCGACCAAAGGCTTCGGCTTCATCCAGCCCGACGATGGCGGCCAGGACGTGTTCGTTCACATCAGCGCTGTGGAGCGTGCAGGCCTCGGCACGCTGCGCGAAGGTCAGAAGATCTCCTACGAGATCGTCGCCGACCGCCGTTCCGGCAAGTCGGCAGCCGACAACCTCCGCTCCGCCGGCTGAGCCTACCGCTTACGGGCCCCGATCGGCTCGAGCGAACCAATCAATGAAAAGGCCGGGCGCGATGCCCGGCCTTTTTTTATTCCAGGATCTGCTCTCGTATTTCAGCACGGCGACTTTACACCCGTGTAAGGAACGCAGGTGACCTGGCGCGGCCGCGTGTAGGAGACATCGCTCAGCGTGATGCCCGTCTTCAGGACGAATTTGACAGAAGGCGTGTAGACGTAACTCGCCTGACTGAAGATAAGGTAGGTCGACGCGATCAAGAGCGATGGCGGAATCATCGAGGTGACCGTGGTGCCAGCTACCAGAGTCGGGGGCGGAGCCGTCAGCGTGGCCTGCGTCGCACCGTTGGCAATGGTGGCGGACTTGCTCCATTGAATCTTGGCGACCTTGCTTGAGTCGATATAGATCTGAAGGACCGTGCCGTTCACGAGCGTAGCGTCGTACGGCATGATCATCGATATGCTTGCCGTGAACGTGTCCTGCATGTCGCCATCGTCGACCGATGTCGACTGCGACGTCAAATCGGACAGAGTCCGTGCAATCATTGTGACTTTGCGATTGATCGCCACGGCCGATGAAAATTCGACGGTCCCGAAGAACATCACCAGCATCAGCGGCACGATGACCGCGAACTCGGTCGCCGCGATCGCACGCGTGTCGGCGACGAAGTCGCGCACGGAGCTACGGGCATTCCTCCAGATATTCGCAATCGCCTGCATCTGTCCGCTCGGATCCATCTGTCTCAGAAGGGTTCATTCTTGAAGGCCGCGGTCGCAATCAGCAGCCGCTTGTTGTTGCAGCCCATGTTGAAGCCAAGGCCAGTGACGAAGAGCGGCCACTGATAGAACAGCCGCACCACGACGACCTGGTTGGCGGCCCCGGCACTGTACTGCACGCCGGTTGGATTGAAGCTGCAGGAATCACCATAATTGGTGAGGCTCAGCGCTCCGAACGAGTTTGTACTCACGACGTCGACGTAGAGCTTGGTGCAATCAAACAGCGCCGGGATCTGGCTGCAGACGTAAGCCTTGAACGTCGTTTGCGAGCAGGGTGTGCTGACGCCGGAGACCGCGCAGGCCGTGAGCGTGCCGGATTGCGCCTGCCCGGTCAGCAACACGCGCGCAGAGTTTTGCGAGGCACTCTCGAGCACCTGGCTCGCCAGGAACATCAGCGCCGACTCGATGATGGCGAACAGCAACGCAAAGAACATCGGCGCAACGAGCGCGAACTCGACGGCTGCGGAGCCGCGGCGGCTGCCACGAAACCGGCGCAACGTGGCGAGGAGCGTGAATCTCGTAGGTGCAGGCGAAGGCATCAAATTCCCCAGCAGCAGCAATCATCTGCCATGTTCAATAGCGGAAACTGATTGTTTAAGTGTTTCAGGCGATCCGCACCCGGCGGCCCGGGCCGTTAAGAGCGCGTTAACCGCGAACGACCCGGACCAGGGAGACGAGGACACGGAAAGAGAAACTCGCGCGCGTGCGGCGGGCGGGGACGATCCTTGCCCCCAAATCCGCCAATCAAACTTGCTGGTTGGTCTTACTTGGTTCGTCTTGCTCAGTTCGCCTTAGTCAGTTCGTCTTGGCGCCCGCACCGGCACTGCCGCTCGCCGAGCTGCTCAACGAACCGGCCTGGCTCATCGTGCTGTTGAAGTAGGTGTCGCTGTCGCCGAGCGTCACGCGGCGCTGGCAAAGCGGCGCGCAGCTGTAGGACTCGCGTTCGATCCCGCGATAGACGGTAACGAGCCGGTCGCTCGGACCTTCGACCTGGACCTGGCGGTCGACCAGGATCTCGCCGCCGCGGTCGAGCGCGATGAAATTGGTGGCGCCATAGCCCTTTCCGGTGACGATGATCATGCCGCCGGGCTGGAGCGTGACGTCGGCGATCAGGGGATTGCCGACCACGATGGTTGCCACCTTGCCAGGCAGCCGCACCAGCTTGGCCTGGTCGACATTGACGGCGATGGTATCGGCGGACTCGGCAATGACGGCAGCCGGCGATGCCAGCACCGCTGTCGCAACCAGAAGACAGACGCGCGCATGACGGCGCAGCAGTTGTTTACGCATACTCTTACCCCCGGGACGTCACAAACCGGCAGAAGCGATCAGATAACAGCCGAGCCGGTGCCCGACCCGGCTAACCTGCCCTCAATTCGTGAACGTTCCGCAAACTCGCGGACTATTGTTTGAACGGACTGGCGTTCGCGGCTCTCGAGAACCTAGCGGCGGAACGGATAGGCAAGCTGCCCTCCGATTTCCTTCGGCATGGTGGCTTCATCCTTGCCGTAATCCTGCGGCAGTTGCCCCTCGGGCATGCGGAAAGTGCCGAACAGCAAGTCCCAGATCGGGAACGTGCCGGCAAAATTGGTGTCGCCGCCCTCTGCTAGCGCGGTGTGGTGCCAACGGTGGAACACCGGCGTCGCCAACACATATTTGAACGGCCCGAAGGTCCAGTTCAGGTTGGCGTGCACGAAGGCCGAATGGAAGGTCGTGAACGGGGCGAGCCAGACCATGGCGTTCGGCGAAATGCCGGCCATCAGCAGCACGACGTCGACCGCGATGGTACCGAGCACGAGATTGACGGGATGGAAGCGGGCCGCAGAAATCCAGCTGATCTCCTCCGAGGAGTGGTGGATCGCGTGGTACTTCCAGAACCCACCGCCGTGGAACAACCGGTGCAGCCAGTACAGCATGAAATCGGACAGCACCAGGAACAGCATGGCCTGGACCCAGAGCGGCAATAGCGCCAGCGGGCCGTGGCCGTTGTCGTAGAAGGCGATGAGCCCGTCGGCATCATGGATGTTGAAGACGAAGCTCGCACCGACGATCAGAAGGCCGATCCGCATGACACGTGCGAACACCGGAACGATAAACCAGTAGCAGATGTCCGTGACGATCTCCCGCTTGCGCCACCACGGCACGCCGGGATTGCAGGCCCAGACATGCTCGAGCACGGTGAAGACCACCGCGAGCGCGAAGGTCGCGGGGATCACCTTCGCGATGGTCTCGCCAAGCATCAGGGCGATTTCCATGGGCAGGCTCGACATTGTCGCCTCTCTTGCGAATTGCTGGTCCCGCCTACGCGTACTCCCCCAAATTTAAGGGAGGGTGAAGCCGGTGCTGCGCTTGCTGCACATCCGGAACCGGAACGAATTGCAGCTGGCTGCCTTAAGGCGAAATTCACTCTGGCCAGCGGCAAGCGCGTTTGCCCGATCGAATTAACTCTCCCGAAAGAGCTCGGATCTCATGGTCGTTGCGTCAAGCACACCGCCGAACGAGGCGATCCCACCCCAGATGGAGTTTTGTTCATGAAGAACCTGATTGCGCGTTTCGCGAAAGATGAATCCGGCGCCACCGCCATCGAATACGGTCTGATTGCCGCCGGCATCGCGCTGGCCATCATCACCGTCGTCAACAATCTCGGCACCACGCTGAACGCCAAGTTCACCTCGATCAGCAGCTCGCTGAAGTAGGCGATCGACGAACGACTGCAAAAGCCCCGGATTTCCGGGGCCTTTGTTTTTCAGACGGCGAGTTCCAGTGGCGTTGAGCAAGTACAGAACCGATGCCGTGGTCGCGGCGAACGCGGCCGAGGCGGCGCAGACCGGCTCGCCGGCTTACTGGGTCTGCCTGGCCCTGCTGCTTGCGACCGTCGCGCTCGCCGCACGCATCGCCTCCCTCTGGTGAGCACGCCTTCGGCTGGTTCTACCCCTCAAGACCGCCGCCGCCGTTTTCGGTTTGTTTAGCACTGCCGGCTAGAATCCGGCGACGCCAGCTCCGCGGCACACCCAGGCCTCAAGACGCAGCCCATGATCCTCGACCTTGCGCGCCTTCTGCTCTTCCCGGCCCTGATGGCGTTTGCCGCCGCAAGCGATCTCTTCACGATGACGATCTCCAACCGCGTATCGCTGGCGCTGGTCGCCGGCTTTTTCGCGCTCGCTCTCGCCGGTGGCATGGCACCTTACGAGATGCTGGGCCATGTCGGCGCCGGCGCGCTCGTCCTGGTCGTGGCCTTCACCTGTTTTGCGATGGGCTGGGTCGGTGGCGGCGATGCCAAGGTGGCGGCCTCCGTCGCGCTTTGGTTCGGGTTCGCACAGCTGATGAACTTCCTGCTCTACGCCTCGCTGTTCGGCGGGGCGCTGACGCTGCTCCTGCTCCAGTTCCGGCAGTGGCCGCTGCCTTACGGGCTCGCTGGCCAGACCTGGCTCGCGCGGCTGCACGCCAAGGACAGCGGCATTCCCTACGGCATCGCGCTCGCACTGAGCGCGCTGATGGTCTACCCGGAGACCGAATGGGTGAAGGCGATCGACCTCGCTCACCTCGCATTGCGCTGAACGCATCGGGTAAACCCGGCGTTAAGGCGATTTAGATACGCCTCATTAACCATGCTTTGACGAATAGCTGGTCAACTGCCGATTACGGCGGCGTCAGCGTCGCGGCGTTTGTTGGAAAGTGAAGCGTATGAATAGGGCACGCATTGTCGTCCTGACGGTCGCCATCTGCGCCGGCGGTGTCGCCGCGTATCTGGCGAGCGGCTCGGACAATTCTGCACCGCCTCCGGCTCCGGTCGCGCAGCTTCCCACCGTCGACGTCCTGGTCGCGAAAAACGACATCGGCCTCGGCCAGACCGTCAAGCCGGAAGACGTGCAATGGCAGACCTGGCCGTCCGCGACCGCCAGCGCCACCTTCATCCGCCGCAACGAGCGCCCCGAGGGGGTAACCCAGGTCACCGGCTCGATCGCACGATCTCCCTTCATCCAGGGCGAGCCGATCCGGGACCAGAAGCTGGTCAAGGCCGAAGGCTCCGGCTTCATGGCGGCAATCCTGCCCACCGGCATGCGGGCGATCTCGACCGAGATCTCGCCGGAAACCGGCGCAGGCGGCTTCATCCTGCCCAACGACCGCGTCGACGTGCTTTTGACGCGCCGTCTCAAGAACCCGGACCAGAGCAGCGGCGCTCCCGATGTCGTCACGTCCGAGATCATCCTGGCCAATATCCGCGTCCTGGCCATCGACCAGGCTCCCAAGGAGAAGGACGGCCAGAACGCGGTGGTCGGCAAGACCGTCACTCTCGAACTCAATCCTGCGCAGACTGCGACGCTCTCCTCCGCACGCCAGAGCGGCACGCTGTCGCTGGCGCTGCGCAGCATCGTCGATGTCAAGCTGAGCGAGATCACGCTCGATGACTCCGCACAGAAGCGCGAGGGCATTTCGATCATTCGGTACGGTATCCCAAGCTCGACGGCGAAGGCACGATGAGGACTGTCGACATGAAATGCAGGGCAAATTTGGCGACGATGCGAACCCCGGTGGTCCGCGCCCTGTCGTTTTCGGCCGCCGTCGCGCTCGCGCTCAACCCGGTGCTGACCCCTGTGGTCGCCGCCGACTATCGCCCTGTGGCGCAGGCTGCGGCCGACGGTCAGATGAACGCGCGATTCCTCTCGCTCGGCATCGGCAAGTCGATCGTGATCGACCTTCCGCGCGACATCAAGGACGTGCTTGTCGCCGATCCGAAGATCGCCAACGCGGTCGTCCGCTCGGCGCAGCGTGCCTACATCATTGGCGCCTCGATCGGGCAGACCAACATCGTGTTCTTCGATTCCGCCGGCCAGCAGATCGCGGCCTATGACATCGCGGTCAAGCGCGACCTCAACGGCGTGCGGGCCGCGCTGAAGCAGGTCCTGCCGAACTCAGACATCCAGATCGACGGGCTAGGCGACGGCATCATCTTGACCGGCTCGGCCGCGAATCCAGCCGAAGCCCAGCAGGCCAACGACCTCGCAGTGCGCCTCGCCGGCGGCCCCGAGAAGGTTGTGAACTCGATCGTGGTCCGCGGCCGCGATCAGGTCATGCTCAAGGTGACGGTCGCGGAAGTGCAGCGCAGCATCGTGAAGCAGCTCGGAATCGACCTCACCGCCAACCTCAGCTACGGCACCTCGGTCGTCAGCTTCAGCAACTCCAATCCGTTCACGGCTCTCGGCCACAACCTCGTCGACGGCAATAACCTGACCACGAAGTTCGGCGCGGCCCCGTCGGTGCAGGCCACGCTGCGTGCGATGGAGACCGCGGGCGTGATCCGGACGCTGGCCGAACCGAACCTGACCGCGATCTCCGGTGAATCGGCAACGTTCATTGCCGGCGGTGAATTTCCGGTGCCTGCGGGCTATGCGTGCGACCCCACCACGCACGTCTGTACCACCCAGATCAGCTTCAAGAAGTTCGGCATCTCGCTCAACTTCACCCCCGTCGTTCTCACGGAGGGCAAGATAAGCCTGCGGGTAATGACCGAGGTGTCCGAGCTCTCGAACGAAAACGCGATCACGCTGTCCCAGGCCGTGACCTCGACCTCGGTCAACTCGCTCACGGTGCCCTCGATCAAGACCCGCCGCGCAGAAACCTCGCTGGAAATTCCCTCAGGCGGCGCGATGGCGATGGCTGGCCTGATCCAGCAGCAGACCAAGCAAGCGGTCAGCGGACTGCCAGGTCTGATGCAGCTCCCGGTCCTCGGCACGCTGTTCCGTAGCCGCGACTTCGTCAACAACGCGACCGAGCTGGTCGTGATCGTGACGCCCTACATCGTTCGCGCAGTTGCGCAAAAGGACCTGTCGCGGCCGGATGATGGCTTCTCCGCACCGGCTGATCCGCAGGCCGAACTGCTCGGCAACATCAACCGGATCTACGGCGTGCCCGGCCGGACCGAACCGGCCAAGAACTACCGCGGCACCTACGGCTTCATCACCGACTGAGGCGGAACGGGGACTTCATGAAGATCACTAGACCACCCCAGATTCGCAGGCGCGCCATCCACCTCGGCGGCGCGCTCGTCGGCATGGCGCTCGCCCTAGGCGGCTGCCAGCATGACGAAGCGGTCACGGCCTCCATTCCCGACGACTACAAGCAGCGCCATCCGATCGCGATCGAGGAGCAGAATCGTTCCATCGTCGTCTTCGTCGGCCATGCCCGCGGCGGCTTGACCGCCGCCCAGCGCGCCGACGTGATGGGCGTCGCGTCGGCCTGGATGCACGAAGGCACCGGCGCGATCCGGATCGACGTACCGTCCGGCACGCCCAACGCGCGTCCGGTCGCGGACACCATGCGCGAAATCCAGGCAATGCTGTCGGCGGCGGGCGTTCCGCCGCGCGGCATCAACGCCCGCTCTTACACGCCGGACGACAAGCGATTCCTGCCGCCGATCCGGCTCACCTATTCCAAGATCGCCGCAGTCGCGGGTCCCTGCGGCCTGTGGCCGGAAGATATCGGCCCTTCGATGAAGAACAAGAGCTGGTTCGAGAACAAGGACTACTACAATTACGGCTGCGCCTATCAGCGCAACCTCGCAGCGATGGTCGACAATCCGTCGGATCTCGAGCAGCCGCGGCCCGAAACGCCGTCCTACACGCCGCGGCGGACCGCCGCGTTCGAGAAGTATCGCAAGGGAATGCCGACGGCGGTCGCCTATCCTGAGGCCGACAAGGCCAAACTCAGCGACACCGGCAGATGATCAGCTACGCTCGCCAGCCCCAAGAAGATCAGTCCGAGGCATCGCTCCCACCGGTCGAGGAGCATATTGCGCCGGCGCCCCGCGTTTCCGTCCAGGCTTTCTGCGAGACCGTGGAAACGGCGGCCGCCGTGCAGTCAGCCGGCGAAGATCGCCGTCTCGGCAAGGCCCATCTGAAGATCCAGATGGGCGGAATGGCGGCTGCGGTGGAAGCCTACCGCTCGGCCCCCACGCCGAACGTGATCGTGCTCGAAAGCGACGGCCGCAACGACCTCCTGGGCGGGCTCGACCATCTCGCGACCGTCTGCGATGCCGGCACCCGCGTGGTCGTGATCGGCCGCATCAACGACGTCACGCTCTACCGCGAGCTGGTCCGCCGCGGCGTCAGCGACTACGTGCTCGCGCCGGTCGGCGCGATCGACGTCGTGCGCTCGATCTGCAACCTGTTCTCGGCGCCGGAAGCCAAGGCCGTCGGCCGCATTATCGCCGTGGTCGGGGCCAAGGGCGGCGTCGGCGCATCAACCATCTCCCACAATGTCGCCTGGGCGATCGCCCGCGATCTCGCGATGGACGCGGTCGTCGCCGACCTCGACCTCGCCTTCGGCACGGCCGGACTCGACTACAACCAGGATCCACCGCAGGGCATTGCCGACGCCGTATTCTCACCCGATCGCGTCGACACCGCCTTCATCGACCGCCTTCTGTCGAAATGCACCGACCACCTCAGTCTGCTGGCGGCGCCGGCGACGCTCGACCGGGTCTACGATTTCGGCGCCGACGCCTTCGATTCCGTGTTCGACACGTTGCGCTCCACGATGCCCTGCATCGTCCTCGACGTTCCGCACCAATGGTCGGGCTGGACGAAACGCGCCCTGATCGGAGCGGACGACATCCTGATCGTGGCGGCGCCCGACCTCGCCAATTTGCGCAACACCAAGAACCTGTTCGATCTCCTGAAGGCCGCGCGCCCCAACGACCGGCCGCCGCTCTACTGCCTGAACCAGGTCGGCGTGCCGAAACGGCCCGAAATCGCCGCGGCGGAGTTCGCCAAGGCGATCGAGAGCCAGCCGGTCGTCTCGATTCCGTTCGAGCCGCAGATCTTCGGCTCGGCGGCCAATAACGGCCAGATGATCGCGGAGATCTCGGCCAACCATAAGTCGATCGAGATGTTCCTTCAGATCGCCCAGCGCCTGACCGGCCGCAGCGAAACGAAGAAGCAAAAGTCGTCCCTGCTTTCACCCCTGATTGACAAGTTGCGGGGAAAATAGGTCGCCGCATGGAGTTTTTAAGTGTTCGGTAAGCGTAGCGGAACAGACGCCGACGCCCGGGCCCCGAAGCCCGGTGCCGTGTCGCCAGAGCCTGCCCCGGCTTCGGCGCCCGCCATGTCGCGCGTGCCGCCGCCGCCGGCAATCTCCTCGCCGCCGCTCGCCCCGGCGAAGCCTGCGCCGACCATGGAAGCCCGCCGCTCGGACAATTATTACGAGGTCAAGGCGACCATCTTCGGCGCGCTGATCGAGGCCATCGACCTCGCCCAGCTCGCCAAGCTCGATTCGGAGTCCGCGCGCGAGGAAATCCGGGACATCGTCAACGAGATCATCGCGATCAAGAACATCGTGATGTCGATCGCCGAGCAGGAAGAGCTGCTCGACGACATCTGCAACGACGTCCTCGGCTACGGTCCGCTGGAGCCCCTGTTGTCGCGCGACGACATCGCCGACATCATGGTCAACGGCGCCGACACCGTCTACATCGAGGTCGCCGGCAAGATCCAACGCACCGGTATCCGCTTCCGCGACAATCAGCAGCTCCTCAACATCTGCCAGCGTATCGTCAGCCAGGTCGGCCGGCGCGTCGACGAATCCTCGCCGATCTGCGACGCCCGCCTGGCCGACGGCTCCCGCGTCAACGCCATCGTGCCCCCGCTGTCAATCGACGGCCCCACGCTCACGATCCGCAAGTTCAAGAAGGACAAGCTGACGCTCGATCAGCTCGTCAAGTTCGGCGCAATCTCGCCGGAAGGCGCGGAAATCCTCCAGATCATCGGCCGCGTCCGCTGCAACGTGCTGATCTCCGGCGGTACCGGCTCGGGCAAGACCACGTTGCTCAACTGCCTGACCAACTACATCGAGCACGACGAGCGCGTCATCACCTGCGAAGACGCCGCCGAACTCCAGCTCCAGCAGCCGCACGTGGTGCGACTGGAAACCCGCCCGCCCAACATCGAGGGCGAGGGCCAGGTCACCATGCGCGAGCTGGTGCGCAACTGCCTGCGTATGCGTCCCGAGCGCATCATCGTCGGCGAAGTCCGCGGACCCGAGGCGTTCGACCTGCTCCAGGCCATGAACACCGGCCATGACGGCTCGATGGGCACGCTGCACGCCAACAATCCGCGCGAGGCGCTATCGCGCTGCGAATCCATGATCACGATGGGCGGCTTCTCCCTGCCTTCACGCACCATCCGCGAGATGATCTGCGCCTCGATCGACGTCATCGTCCAGGCCGCGCGCCTGCGCGACGGTTCGCGCCGCATCACCCACATCACCGAAGTGATGGGCATGGAAGGCGACACCATCATCACCCAGGACGTCTTCCTCTACGACATGGTCGGCGAGGACGCCAACGGCAAGATCATCGGCCGGCACCGGTCGACCGGAATCGGCCGCCCGAAATTCTGGGAACGCGCCCGCTATTACGGCGAAGAGAAGCGCCTTGCCGCGGCGCTCGACGCGGCGGAAGTGGCGCCCACGACGTGAGCAGGTCAACGCAGCCATGAACATGCAAGTCCTTGCCCTCGCCTTCCTTGCCACCGCCACCGTCGGCGGCCTCGCCTGGGTCTTCCTTTATCCAATGCTGTCCGGGGAACGGAAGGCCGAGAGCCGCCGCGCCTCGATCTCGCGGGCCGAGGCGCCCACGGCCCGCGCCGCCGAGAAGACGCAGCGCTCGCGCCGCGAGCAGGTCGAAACCTCGCTCAAGGATCTCGAGGCGCGGCGCCAGCAGGAGAAGAGCGTACCGCTCAGTGTCCGCCTGTCGCAGGCCGGCCTCGATTGGGCGCCGCAGAAATTCTGGATCGTGTCCGCCGTCGTGGCGGGCGTGCTGTTCGCAGTCGCCTTGTTCATCGGCGGCGGCCTGCTCGGTGCCGCCGGCTTCGCGTTTGCCGGCGGACTCGGTCTGCCCCGCTGGGCGCTCGGCTTCCTGAAGAAGCGCCGTGAAAACAAGTTCCTGGCCGCCTTGCCCGATGCCGTCGACGTCATCGTCCGCGGCATCAAGGCGGGCCTGCCGCTGTTCGAATCGATCAAGGTGGTCGCCGCCGACGCGCCAGAGCCGCTGCGCTCCGAGTTTCTGTCCATCATCGAGACGCAGGCGATCGGCATGCCGCTCGGCGAGGCCTGCACGCGGCTCTACGATCGCATGCCGCTGCCCGAGGCCAATTTCTTCGGCATCGTCATCTCGATCCAGCAGAAATCGGGCGGCAACCTCTCCGAAGCGCTCGGCAACCTCTCCAAGGTGCTGCGCGACCGCAAGAAGATGAAAGAGAAGATCCAGGCGATGTCGATGGAAGCCAAGGCCTCGGCCGGCATCATCGGCTCGCTGCCGCCGATCGTGATGTTCCTCGTCTACCTCACAACGCCAGGATACATCTCGATGCTTTGGACTCATCCCACCGGCCAGCTCATGCTGGTCGGCTGCGTCGTCTGGATGTCGATCGGCATCATGGTGATGAAGAAGATGATCAATTTCGACTTCTGATGGTGTCTTATGGTAGAGTTCCTCGTTGCGAAACTTCACGACGTCCACTTCATGACGATGCTGCTGGCGGCCATTGCCGCCAGCGCCACCGTGTATACGCTGGTGATGCCGCTGTTCGCCGGCGAGGGCCTTTCCAAGCGCATGAAGGCGGTGGCGAACGAACGTGAGCGCATCCGGCAGCGCGAGCGCGAGCGCCTCCACAAGAGTGAAAAAGTCTCGCTGCGCCAGACGCCGAAGCAGCTCGTCTCGAAGGTCGTCGATGACTTCAACCTGACCAAATGGCTCGCGCAGGAAGCTGCGCGGGACAAGCTCATCATGGCCGGCTATCGAGGCCAGGCGCCCTACATCACCTTCCTGTTTGCCCGCCTGGTTGCCCCGATCGTGCTGTTCGTCGGTTCGGTCGTCTACGTGTTCCTGATCGCGCATATGCAGCAGTCCATGCCGATCAAGATCGGCATCTGCGTCGGTGCGGCCTATCTCGGACTTCAGGCGCCGATGCTGTTTCTCAGGAACGCGATCTCCAAGCGCCAACTCTCGATCAAGCGCGCCTTTCCCGATGCGCTCGACCTGCTCCTGATCTGCATCGAATCCGGCATGTCGGTTGAGATGGCGTTCCGGAAGGTCGCAGTCGAAATCGTGGGCCAGTCGATCGCGCTGTCGGAGGAGTTCACCCTGACCACGGCCGAGCTATCGTATTTGCAGGATCGCAAGGTCGCCTACGAGAACCTCGCGCGGCGCACCGGGCTCGAGGGCGTCAAGTCGGTATGTCTCGCGCTCCAGCAGGCGGAGCGTTACGGCACCCCGCTCGGCCAATCCTTGCGGGTGATGGCGCAGGAAAACCGCGACATGCGCATGAACGAAGCCGAGAAAAAGGCCGCGGCACTGCCGCCGAAGCTGACGGTACCGATGATCCTGTTCTTCCTGCCGGTGCTGTTCGTCGTCATCCTTGGACCGACTGGCATCAAGGTCACCGAGATGCAATGACCTTAGACGTGGACCGCGTACGGTCCGAGGATGCCTTCAAGATTGGAAGATCAAGATCGGAAGATCACGTCTGATCAGTCGGGCTGGCCGAGCGAGGCGACCGGCGTCCGCTTCGGCGCACCACGCCGGACGTCGCTGCGGGTCAACATTTCCTTGAGATAGGCGACATTGGCCGTAGCCTGGTCCGGCGGCAGGTCCGCCTTCACGATGGTCTCGGCTTCGGCGAAGCGGCCCTGGAGACCGACGACAAGACCGAGATTCTGCCGCACCCGCGCGCTTGCGTGCGGCGAGGCATAGGCTTGGCGCAGCGCGTCTTCGGCCTTCGGCAGATCTCTCGACAACATGTAGGACAGGCCGAGATTGGAGAGCACGCCGGGATCGCCAGGCGCGATCTTGAGCGCACTCGCATAATAGGAGCGCGCTTCCTCGTGACGACCCATCTGATCGAGCGCGGTACCCTGCACCGAGAGCAGGCGCCAATCCGGGTTATCGGGCGAATGCGCCTTCGACAGCACGTCGAAGGCTTGCTGGAAATTGCCGTTGTCGGAGAGCGCGCGGCCGTATTGGGCCATCAGCGCCTTGTTGCCGGGATTGGCGATGGTCGCCTGCTCGAGCACGGCGGCAGCCTGGGCGCGCTGGCCGTTGGCGCGCAGGGCCTGGCCGTAGGCGAGGGCCGCGTCGGCGTCCTTGGGATTGGCACGATAGCGCTCGCCATAGACTTCAGCAGCGCGCGCGGGATCGGTGGGAGCGGCTTCCGCCCGCGGCCCGACCGAGCCCGTGACGTCGGAGAGTTTCGACACCGCCGTGCAGCCGCCGAGGCCCATGGCCACCGCTGCGACCAGCGAGGTGGACGCAAGAAGCCGGGCAAGACTTAACCGTTCACGACTGAACCGTTGACGCATGACGCTTTGACTCTCGAGCCGATTGATCGAGCCGAACGCGCCAGCAATAGACTGTTAACCCTAACGGCCGGTTAATGCTCCCGGCCCGAGCCCGTCACTGCGGCGCCTGCGGCGGCACCTCGCCGCCGAGACCCGCATCGAGGCCGAGCGCCTTCGCCTGCTCGTTCAGGTCCCGCAGCAATTGCAGTCGTTGCCGCGTCTCGATCTCGACATCGATGCCCGGACGCACGACCCTCGGCAATTCGCGTCGAAGATCGTCACGATTGACCAGACGCCTCGCGCGGAGCTCGTCGAGCTGAACGTCGTCGATGCCGAGCACATTTGCAGATTGCTCGATCAGTCGGCGCAGTAGTGACGTCACCGCGGCCTCGACATCATGCTTGCGTGCGGATCTCGAGAACTTGCTTTCCAGATCGGCCCAGACATGAGAGGTCAGGAGATAGACGTGGAGCAAATTGGCCCAATCCACCTCGTCGTCGGCATAGAAGGCGCGGCGCAGCAGGAGCCGGCGCGCGAATGCTGCGACCTGATTCCGTTTCAGCGTGGTGCATGCGTCGATCTCGATGCCCGATTGGACGGCCGGATCTCGGGAAAAATCCCGTCCGGCCGGCAGTCTGACGACACGCCGTGCGGCAGGTTGGAATCGAGCGGCCTGAAGACACCATCCTTGCGCGGACGTGAGTAGCGGGTGATCGCGAAGTGATACTCTGTGCGGCCGCCATGGGACATCGGGTCGGACATCGGGCCGAAATGAATGACGTTGAAGCCGGCGTCGTCACCGGCCTGCCCGGTCGATGACGGACAGGACAGGACGTAGATCGTGCGCCAGAATGCTTCATCGCTCTCGTTCGACGTGGTGCGCGGATTGGGAATCGAATAGCGCGTCAGCCCCTCGACATGCCGGTGTCCGTGCAGAACCAGATCGACGTTGAGCGATGTCGCCGCCTCGAGGAAGGTCGCGGGCGCGGCGAGATACATCAGCGGCTCGTCAGGCACGCCGAGAAACCGCTTTCCTTCTCCGGTCGCCTGCGGCAGTGGATGATGATGCAGCGCCAGCACACGTACGAGGTTTTCCACCGGCTCGGCATAATCGGCGCGGCCGCCAGACCCGAGGCTGCCCGCGAGCTCGGCGCTCAGCCGCGCGGAATCCGAAACCATGGCGCTATAGGCGCTCTGGTCGACGTTGCCGCTCACGAGCGTCGTGAGGCTCGCGCGGTTGGAATCCAGCAGCACCAGATCAAGGCCGGCCTGACGGTAGTAGACGCTCTTCGAGGTCCGCGGCAAATGCAGGTAATCATAGACGTCGTGGCGGCCCGCACGCTGGCTCGGGCGCTTAACGTCGTGATTGCCGGCAATTGCCTGGATGTCGGTGAACAGCCCGGTCTGCCGGAAGGACGCAATGACGGCGAGCGCTTCGTCGAGCGCAGGCGGCGCCGGGTCGTCCACGATATCGCCGGTGATCAGCAGGATGCGATCGGGAACATCCGCGAAGTCCGCCATCCTCTCGCGAATTGCGGCATTGAGCGTCTCGATGGTCGCAAGCAGTCGACCAGACCCGTCCAGATGCAGGTCGGAAATCTGTACGATGACGAACGATCTATCCATTTTGCGTCGCTTATTTGCGAATGCCGCGCCGCGCAAACGATGAGAGAAATGCCTTCGACGATCAGGTTCAGTCCGGTATCAATCAGCCCGGGCCATGATGAGCCGGGTAAGAATTGACCCCATCCCCTGTTGTTGCACTCCGTGCAGAACCGTACGACACAATCTAAAATATTGGGCAATAATGCCACAACCGCAGCGCTAGTAAAGCCCTGCGGCTGCTCGCGTGGATCGTGTCCTCGGCATGAGACGGGCTCGCCCGTGGTTTCGCTCACCCGATCAATATTCGATAGCGAGCCTCTTGCGAATTTCATCGATGCGCTTGTCCAATGCATCGAACCGCGCGTGAACGGAGCGGTCGTGGAGATAGAAGACGTAACCGCCGGCAAGGAACGCGAATATCCAATGATGATGCTCGACATAGCCAAAAATCGCCTCGACCGCCTGCCCGATGAATGTGACCACGCTCCACACAAATTCCATTGCATTTCCTCCCGGCCGGCTTTGTCGTCGGCCGCCGGAGATCTGCACACCTGACGGCCGTTGCCGGAACCTAGCATGGCCCCTTTGCTGCGAGTAGCGGACCGCCGAACGGTGGCAGCAAAGCTGATTGCGGCGGCGGCAAAACTCTGCGAAATCTCGTCCGTTCGTATGACCCGCTCGATCTGACGATCCGGACCCGCCAATGCCTTCTGTCTTCGAGACGTCGCCTACCGCCATCCCGATCACCTTCGTCACCAAGTCGAGCTGGGATCAGGTCGCCGAGGGGCTACCGGCGGCGCAACGCCAGTTCGCCACTGCGAGCGCCTTTACCGCAAAGCCGGGCGGCTATCTCGCGCTGCCCGCGCCCGATGGCGCGATCGCGCAAGTGCTGTTCGGGCTCGAGGACGAGGGTGCAAAATCGCGGGACCTGTTCCGACCGGGCGCCCTGCCCGGCCTGCTGCCGCCGGGCATCTATCGCTTCGCCAATGCACCGCACGATGCACGGCTCGCCGCACTCGCCTTCGCGCTCGGCAGCTACCGCTTCGCCCGGTACCGCAAGGCCGATCGCCCCGAGGTCAGCCTCGTTCCCCCCGACGGCGTCGACGCGACTGACATCAACCGCATGGCGGACGCCGCAATGCTGGCGCGCGACCTCATCAACACGCCGGCCAACGACATGGGGCCGGAGGAGCTGGCCGCAGCCGCGCAGGATCTCGCCGCCGAATTCGGCGCAAGCTTTGCCTGCACCATCGGTGACGACTTAAAGACGAATTTTCCACTGATCCACGCCGTCGGCATGGCATCTAGCCGCGCGCCGCGGCTGATCGACATTGGCTGGGGCGACCCGGCTCATCCCAAGGTGACGCTGGTCGGCAAGGGCGTCTGCTTTGACACCGGCGGGCTCGACTTGAAGCCTCCGAGCGGCATGCTGATCATGAAGAAGGACATGGGCGGCGCCGCCAACGTGCTGGCGCTGGCGCGCTTGGTGATGGATGCGAAGCTGAAGGTGCGACTGCGCGTGCTGATTCCGGCCGTGGAGAACGCGGTCGCGGGCAATGCCTTCCGCCCGCTCGACATCTTCACCTCGCGCAAGGGCATCACGGTCGAGATCGGCAATACGGACGCAGAGGGGCGGCTGGTGCTCGCCGACGCGCTGGCGCTTGCGGACGAGGAAAAGCCGGACCTGCTGATCGATCTCGGCACGTTGACGGGAGCGGCACGCGTCGCGCTGGGGCCGGATTTACCGCCCTTTTACACCAATGATGAGACGCTTGCCGCTGACGTCGCACGATGCGCGGCGAGGGAGAACGATCCGTTGTGGCGCATGCCACTGTGGCCGCCATACGATGCGTGGCTGGACTCCAAGACCGCCACTATCACCAACGCACCATCAGGCGGCTTTGCCGGCTCGATCATTTGCGCGCTGTTCCTGCAACGCTTCGTCGAGCATGCCAGGAGCTGGCTGCATGTCGACATCTACGGCTGGACGCCGTCGGCGAAGCCCGCACGCCCCGAGGGCGGCGAGTGCCAGGCCGCGCGCGCGATCTACACATTGCTGAGCGAGCGCTATGCGTGATCCAGAACACGATCTAAGCCACGATCCAAGTCACGATCCAAGATACGATCCAAGGCTGACACCGTCGCGCGGCGACATCGCCGCGAAATACCTCGAAAGCAAGGTGCAGGCGGATCGTTTCGTCACGGGCGAGGAATTCGAGATCATCGAGGCGATCGCGCCCGTGCGCGAGCAGCCGTCGTCGAACGCGATGCTAATGACACAAGCGTTGCGCGGCGAGGGCGTCACGGTTTACGACCGCAACGGCGAAGGCTGGGCATGGGGTCAACTTTCAGGTGACGGCTATGTCGGCTGGCTGCCGGACGCAGCGCTCATGAAGCCCGCGGCCGCGCCGACCCATATGGTCAGTGCTTTACGAACCTTTGCCTTCCCCGGTCCCTCGATCAAGCTGCCGCCAGCAGACACGCTAGTGATGGGATCGAAGATCGCGGTTGCACGCGAGGACGGCAGCTTCGCCATGACACGCGACGGACACTATCTGCCGAAGGCCCATCTCGCCCCGCTTGGTCATTGCGAGCCGGATTTCGTCGCAGTCGCCGAGCGTTTCGTCGGCACGCCCTATCTCTGGGGTGGCAAGAGCAGCCTTGGCGTCGATTGCTCCGGCCTGGTCCAGATGTCGCTGACATCGGCGGGCATCGGCTGCCCGCGCGACAGCGACATGCAGCAGGCCGGCCTCGGCCGCGCGCTGGAGCCCCATGAGCAAAGCAGCTTGCTCCGCGGCGATCTCATTTTCTGGAAAGGTCATGTCGCCATCGTCCGCGATGGCAGCACCATGGTTCACGCCAATGCGCATCACATGGCAACGGTGATCGAGCCGATCGAGCCGGCAATCGCAAGGATCAAGCAAGCCGGCAGCGAGGTCGCCGCGATCAAGCGGCTCTGACGGAGGCTACGTCGCCGCGGACCCGTTCTCCGCCGTCTCCAGCCGGAACGCCGCCGCAAACAGCGCGCGCGTGTAATCCGTCTTCGGGTTCTTGAAGAGCTCGGCGGCCTGGCCTTCCTCGACCACCTTGCCGCCACGCATCACGATCAGATGGCTGGCGAGCGAGGCGACGACGCGCAGATCGTGCGAGATGAACATGTAAGTGAGATCGCGCCGGCGCTGCAATTCACGCAGCAGATCGACCATCTGCGCCTGAATCAGCATGTCGAGCGCACTGGTCGGCTCGTCCAGGACGACGAAATCCGGCTCCAGCACCACCGCCCGCGCGATGCTGATGCGCTGGCGCTGGCCGCCGGAGAATTCATGCGGATAACGGTGGCGAGTATCCGGTTTCAGTCCGACGTCCTCGAGCGTCTTGACGACACGCTCCTCCCGCTCGCCTCGCGAGAGCTGCGGCTGATGCACGGTGAGGCCTTCGGCGACGATGTCGGCGACCGACATGCGCGGGCTGAGCGAGCCGAACGGATCCTGGAACACGATCTGCATGTCGCGCCGGAACGGCCGCATCTCCTTGAAGCGCAGGCCCTGGATATCTTTTCCCAGGAACACAATGCGTCCGTTCGAGGAGATCAGCCGCAGCAACGCGAGCCCCAGCGTGGTCTTGCCCGAGCCGGACTCGCCGACGACGCCGAGCGTCTCGCCCTTGCGCACAGCGATGCTGACGCCGTCGACCGCCTTGATGTGACCGACCGTCTTGCGCATCAGCCCCCGCTTGATCGGGAACCAGACTTTCAGGTCGTCGGCCGACATCACCACCGGCGCATCCGGCTGCGGCGGCGCTGGATCCGGCTTCGGTTCCGCGGCGAGCAGGTCGCGCGTATAGGGATGCTTCGGGCTCTTGAAGACCTGCTCGACCGGCCCCTGCTCGACGATCTCGCCGCCCTTCATGACGCAGACCTGGTCGGCAATGCGGCGCACGATGCCGAGATCGTGGGTGATGAAGAGCAGGCTCATGCCGAGCCGGCCGCGGATCTCTGCGAGCAGCGTCAGGATCTGCGCCTGCACGGTGACGTCGAGCGCCGTGGTCGGCTCGTCCGCGATCAGGAGGTCCGGCTCGTTGGCGAGCGCCATCGCGATCATGACGCGCTGGCGCTGGCCGCCGGAGAGCTGGTGCGGATAGCTCTTTAGCCGCGTCTCAGGCTCGGGAATGCCGACCTGCGTCAGCAATTCCAGCGTCCGCCTGCGCGCCTCGGCATTGCTGGTCGGATTGTGCAGCTGGATGATCTCGCCGATCTGCGCCTCGATCGTGTGCAGAGGATTGAGTGAGGTCATCGGCTCCTGGAAAATGATCGAGATGTCGCTGCCGCGAATCTCCCGCATCTCCTGCTCCGACCGGTCGATCAGTTCCTGGCCCTTGAAGTGGATGCTGCCCGAGGGATGCGAGGCATTTGGATAGGGCAAGAGCTTGAGAATCGAGAGCGCGCTGACCGACTTGCCGGAGCCGGACTCGCCGACCAGCGCCAGGCACTCGCCGCGCTTGATCTGGAACGAGACCTTGTCGACCGCGAGCGTGGTGGCGCCCCCCTGGTGGAAGGCCACCGAGAGGTCGCGCACGCTGAGCAAAGGCTGGTTGATCGCGTCCATTGGCTTACCTGAACGTCTTGCGCGGATCGAATGCGTCGCGCACGGCCTCGCCGATGAAGATCAAAAGCGACAGCATGATCGCGACCGAGAAGAAGCCGGAAAAACCGAGCCACGGCGCCTGCACGTTGGACTTGCCCTGCGACAGCAACTCGCCGAGCGACGGCGAGCCGGGCGGCAGTCCGAACCCCAGGAAATCGAGCGCCGTCAGCGTCATCACCGAACTCGACACGATGAACGGCAGGAACGTCATGGTCGCGACCATCGCGTTCGGCAACAGATGCCGGAACATGATGACCTTGTTCGACACGCCGAGCGCCCGCGCCGCCTGGATATACTCGAAATTGCGCCCGCGCAGGAATTCCGCGCGCACGAGTCCGACCAGCGACACCCAGGAAAATAACAACAGGATGCCGAGAAGCACGAAGAAGCCGGGCACCAGCACCGACGACAAGATCAGCAGCAGATAGAGCGAAGGGATCGCAGTCCATATCTCGATGAAACGCTGGAACAACAGGTCGATCCAGCCGCCGAAATAGCCCTGCACCGCGCCGGCCGCGATGCCGACGATGGAGGAGACGATGGTCAGGCAGAGGCCGAACAGCACTGAGATGCGGAAGCCGTAGATCAGCCGCGCCACCACGTCGCGGCCCTGATCGTCGGTGCCGAGCCAGTTGTATTCGAGATCGCGGCAGCTCTTGAGGCCTTTCTTCTCGACGACGGGCTTGCACTGCGCTTCCGTCAACATCCAGGTCGGCCGCGACGGCGCCGGCGTCGGCAGATCGAGATTGTGGGTGTCGTAGGAATAGCGGATCAGCGGCCAGACGATGCTGCCGCCCTTGTCCCTGATCAGCTTCTGCAAATAGGGATCGCGATAGTCGGCCGCGGTTTCGAAGTCGCCGCCGAAAGTGGTTTCCGAATAGGTGACGACGGACGGCCAATAAAGGTGGCCGTCATATTTGATCAGGAACGGCCGATCATTGGCGATCAGCTCGGCGAACAGCGACACCACAAATAGGATCAGGAAGATCCAGAACGACCAATAGCCGCGCCGGTTCGCCTTGAAATTCTGCCAGCGGCGCCTGTTGAGCGGCGACGGCACGAACGGTTTGCGCGTGATCGGCACGGCACTGCCGAGCGGTGACTTCGCAGTGGTTTCGATCGGCGTGGTGGGGGCGGCCAGCGTCATCAGACCTCCCGCGCCTCGAAATCGATTCGCGGATCGATCCACATATAGGTCAGGTCAGAGATCAGGTTGATCACGAGGCCGACGAGCGAAAAGATGAAGAGCGTGCCGAACACCACGGGGTAATCGCGGTTGAGAACGCTCTCGAAACTGAGCAGTCCCAGTCCGTCCAGCGAGAAGATGGTCTCGATCAGAAGCGAGCCCGAGAAGAAGGCGTGAATGAAGGTCGAGGGAAAGCCGGCGATGACGATCAGCATCGCGTTGCGAAAGACGTGACGGTAAAGCACCCGATTCTCGCTGCAGCCCTTCGCGCGCGCGGTCATCACGTATTGTTTGCGGATCTCGTCCAGAAACGAGTTCTTGGTCAGGAACGTCATGGTGGTGAACGCACCGAGCCCCATAGCGATCAGCGGCAGCGTCAAATGCCAGAAGTAATCGATGATCTTCCAATACCACGGAAACTGCGACCAGCCGTCTGACGTCAGTCCGCGCAGCGGGAACCAGTTGAAGAACGAACCGCCGGCAAACAGGATGATCAGGAGGATCGCGAATAGAAAGCCGGGAATCGCGTAGCCAAGTACGAGCACGCTCGACGTCCAGGTGTCGAAGCGCGTCCCGTCCCTGACCGCCTTACGGATGCCGAGCGGAATCGAGATCAGGTAGGTCAGCAGCGTCAGCCAGATGCCGAGCGAGATCGAGACCGGCAACTTCTCCTTGACGAGCTGCAGGACGCTGACGTCGCGAAAATAGCTCTTGCCGAAATCGAAGCGGGCGAAATTCCAGACCATCAGCGCGAAGCGCTCCGGCGCCGGCTTGTCGAAGCCGAACTGCACTTCCAGCTTCTTGATGAAATCGGGATCGAGGCCTTGCGCGCCGCGATACTTCGAGTTGATGGCGTCGCCGCCGGCCCCCAACTGCCCCGGGGCGCGCTGCGCAAAGTCGCCGCCGCCCGAAATGCGCGAGGTCCCGCCGGTGTCCGCGCCCGAGAGCTGCGCGATCACGCGCTCGACCGGGCCGCCCGGCGCGAACTGCACGACGATGAAGGAGACGAAGAGGATCCCGAGCAAGGTCGGGATCATCAGCAGGATGCGGCGGGCGATGTAGGCGCTCATGGCTGCTTCGCCTGCTCGAGCCTGGCGGCCTTGCCGCCATCGTACCACCAGATGTCGGGAGCGCCGACGCCGTTGGCATAACGCGGCGGCTTCTGCGGATGACCGAATTGGTCCCAATAAGCAAGCCGGTGCGTCTTGTTGAACCAGTGCGGCACCCAATAACGGCCGGCGCGGAACAGGCGATCGAAGGCGCGGCAGGCGACGGTCAATTCCTCGCGGCTGTCGGCCGCCATGATCTTCTCGATCATGGCATCGATGGCCGGATTGGCGACGCCCGCAAGATTGTACGAGCCCTTCGTTGCCGCGACCTGCGACGAGAAGAACGAGCGCATGGCGTCGCCCGGCGTTGCCGACATGCTGAAGCGCTGGGTCGTCATATCGAAGTCGAAATCTTCCTGGCGTACCTTGTATTGCACGGCGTCGACGAGGCGCACGCTCGCTTCGATGCCAAGCGTCGCGAGATTCTTGATGTAGGGCCCATGGTGCGGCTGGAACGAAGGCTCGTCCAACAGAAATTCGATCCTGAAGATCTCGCCGTTCGGCAGCATCCTCTTGCCGTCCTTGATCGGCAGGCCGGCCTCGCTCAGCAATCGCTGCGCCCTGCGCAACAGGCTGCGATCCTGCCCGGAGCCGTCGGAGACGGGCGGCGTGAACGGTGCGGCGAACACCTCGTCCGGAACCTGGCCGCGAAACGGCTCCAGCAGCTTCAGCTCTTCCGGCGGCGGAGGCCCATCGCTCGCCATGAGGTCCGAGTTCTGAAATGGCGATACCGTGCGGGCATAAGCACCGTACATGATGGTCTTGTTGGTCCACTCGAAGTCGAAGGCGTCGATCAGTGCCTCACGCACGCGAGGATCCCTGAATTTTTCGCGCCGCGTGTTGATGAACCATCCTTGCGCGCCGGACGGCGTGTCGTCGGGCACGACCTCCATCTTGACGCGACCCTCCTTGACCGCGGGGAAGTCATAGCGGGTCGCCCAGATACGAGCGGTGAACTCTTCGCGGTAGAGATAGTTCTTGCCGGTGAAACCTTCAAAAGCGACATCGCGGTCGCGGTAGAATTCGTAGCGCACGACGTCGAAATTGTAGCTGCCACGACAGGGGGGCAGGTCGGCAGCCCACCAATCCTTGACGCGTTCGTATTCGATGTAGCGGTTGACCTCGAACTTGCCGACCTTGTACGGGCCCGAGCCCAACGGGATATCGAGCGATGTTTCGTCGAAAGCGCGAGAGGCATAATATGCTTTCGAGAAGATCGGCAGACTCGCCACATAGAGCGGCACGTCACGCGCGCGTCCCTTGGCAAAGGTGACGACCAGCGTCGCATCGTCAACGGCTTCCGCGCTGACCATGTCGCGCATCTGCACGATGATCAGCGGATGCCCCTTGGCCTTCAGCGACGTCAGCGAAAACGCCGCGTCGTGAGCGGTAAGCTTGGTGCCGTCATGGAATTTCGCCTCTGGCCGCATGGTGAAGCGATAGACCAGCCTGTCTGCCGATATATTTACAGACCTGGCGGCAAGCCCGTACATCCCGTCCGGTTCGTCATTGGCTCGCACCATCAGCGGCGCAAAAGTCATGTCCATGCCCTGCGCGCCATCGCCTTTGAGGATGAAGGCATTGAGCGAGTTGAAGGTCTGGTAGGACTGGTTGTACGCGCGCACCGACGGGATAAGCGAGAAGGTGCCGCCCTTCGGCGCGTCGACATTGACGTAGTCGAAGTGATGGAAGTCGGCGGGATATTTGAGGTCGCCGAAGGCCGACATGCCGTGGGCCTCTGCAGGCATCTCGGACGCTGTCGCGCCCCGGAGCCAGGCGGCGCTGAACGCGCCACCGGCACCCAAGGCCAGCACATGCCGGCGTGAAAGCTGCGCCATGCGAGAAATGCCCTTCACGACTTCTTTGCGATCCGCGCCGCCTTGTCCGCGTCGTACCACCAAATGAACGGGAAGCCGGACTGACCGTATTTGGGTAATTCCGCCGGCCGGCCGAACCGATCCCAGCGCGCGGTGCGCACCTTCGTATAAGTCCACTGCGGTACGACGTAGTGATTCCACAGCAGCACGCGGTCGAGTGCCTTGGTTGCCGCGACGAGATCGTCGCGACCCTTGGCGTAGATCACCCGCTCGATCAGCTTGTCGACCGCCGGATTCTTGATGCCGGTGATGTTGCGTGAACCGGCGATGTCAGCCGTCTTCGAGGACCAGAATTCGCGCTGCTCGTTACCCGGCGACTGCGACTCGCCCCAGGAGTTAGTGACGATGTCGAAATCCCACTCGCGCGTCCTGTTCTCGTACTGAGTGGGATCCACCGTCCGCACGCTGACAGCAATGCCGAGCCGTTCCAGCGACGGCTTGTAGAACAGCGTGATCCGCTCGAAGCTTGGATCCGAGTTCAGCAATTCAAGGGAGAACTGGGCGCCGGTCTTGACGTCGATCAGCTTGCGCTCGCGCACCTCGTAGCCAGCTTCCTTGAACAGGCGCAGCGCCTCGCGCAGATTGTCGCGAACGGCTTCCGGACTGCCGCCGACCGGGTTCGTGTAGGCCGTGGTGAAGACTTCGGGCGGGACCTCGGCGCGGACTGTCTCGAGGATCTCGAGCTCCTTGCCCTGCGGCAACCCGGTCGCCATCAGCTCATCGATGCCGTCGAAATAACTGCTGATGCGCTTGTACTGGCCGTAGAAGATCTGCTTGTTCATCTCCTCAAAGTCGAACGCGTAATTGAGCGCGCGTCGCACGCGCGGATCCTTAAACTTGGCGCGGCGCAGGTTCGGCACGAAGGCCTGCATGACGCCCGAGCTGCGATTGGCGAACTCCTCGAGGATCACGCGTTTTTCGGTGACGGCCGGGAAATCGTAGGCTGTCGCCCAGTTCTTCGCGCTGTTCTCGGTGCGCCAATCGACCTGATCGGCCTTGAATGCCTCAATCGCCACGGTGGCGTCGCGGAAATACTCATAGCGCAGCTCGTCGAAATTATTGCGGCCCACATTGGCGGCGAGGTCGCGCCCCCAGTAATCCTTGACGCGCTCCAGCGCGATCGACCGCCCGGCAACGAATTCCTTGACCCGATAGGGGCCGGAACCTAGAGGCACTTCAAGCGTGGTGGCGGAGACATCGCGCTTGCGGCCCTGCGCATCCGTGCCCTCCCACCAATGCTTCGGCAGGACCGTGAGCTGCCCGACGATCTGCGGCAGTTCGCGGTTGCCCGGCGCGTCGAACACGAATTTTACCTCGCGCTCGCCGACCTTCTCGGCTTTCGTCACATGGCTGTAATAGGCCGAGTACTGCGGGTGGTGCTTCTTGAAGGAATCGAGCGAGAAGATCACGTCATCCGCGGTTACCGGCTTGCCGTCGTGCCATTTGGCTTGCGGCCGCAAGCGGTAAGTCACGAAGGAGAAATCATCCGGATGGCTGACGGCCTCGGCCAGCGCGCCGTACTCGGTCGAGACTTCGTCAAGCGAGGCCGTCGTGAGGGATTCGTAGATGAACGCCACGGCACCGGCGACTTGCCCCTTCACACCGGAGACGACGATGTTGAAATTGTCGAATGTGCCGACGGCGATCTGGCGCGCGACGCCGCCCTTGGGCGCTTCCGGATTGACGTAGTCGAAGCGCTTGAAATCCGCCGGGTATTTGATCTGTCCGAACAGCGACAGCGCGTGCCGCCAGGTGGGCTCGTTGGCGGATTGCGCGTGTGCCACGCCGACGCCGGAAAGGCCCCCTACGGAACCAAGGGCGGGGAGCGTTGCGGCAGCAGTGCCGGTGAGCAGGAGATCGCGTCGGGTAAGGGCCAAATCAACATTCCTGTCTTGAAGGAGGCTACTCCTTTAAGTTCCCAATATAGGCGAGGTTTCGACGGAATATGTTGCTTTTTCCTCATCTTGGAGGGCCAGCTGGCCGATCGCTGCGGCCAAACGCCCCGATAACAACGCCGCGAGGCCCGGATAAGCAAACGGCCAGGCTTTTCAGCCTGGCCGCGTACTAAGATCGAAGTCGATAGGCCTTACTTCGCCGCGGTCGGCAGCGGCTTCGGGCTGTCGGAGAGACTGTTCAGGTAAGCGATCACGTCGGCACGCTCGCTATCCTTCGGGATGCCAGCAAAGCCCATCGCGGTGCCCGGGACAGCTGCCTTGGGATTCGCGATGAACTTGTTGAGCGCATCGAAGTCCCAGGTGCCGCCCTTGGCCTTCATCGCGGCCGAGAAGTTGAAGCCGCCGCGGCCCTCGCCAACATGGTCGCCGACGACGCCATAGAGGTTCGGACCGACACGGTTCGGGCCGCCCTTCTCGAAGGTGTGGCAAGCGCCGCACTTCTTGGCAGCGGCGGCGCCCTTCTCGACCGAGGCGGTCTGGAGCAGCTTTTCGATCGGCTCGGCAGCCGCGGCGGCAGCGCCGCCTTCCTTGCCATGGCCGGCGTCTTCCTTCACGGCGATCTCGAAGCCCGGCTTCTCCGGCATCTTGGGCGAGAACAGCGCACTGGCGGTGAAGCTCGTCACCAGCAGAAGGAGACAGGTGCCGAGCACGGCACCGAGAATCTTGTTCAGTTCGAAAGAGTCCATTTCCGGCCAGGCCCCACACCGCAAGAAGGATCGAGCGGCCCAGTGCGGCCGCCAGGACGAGCCTCGGGGAATCAACGTTCCTTACTGTTTCCCCGAGTTTTGCCATTGAGATATCGGTTTGCCCGGGGTCTGGCAACCCGTATAAGCGAGCGGGCTTCACCCCCGTCCCCACCCCATTTCCCGGCGCGGAAAACGCCCCGTTTCCAGGCCCTTGAACCGATGATCGATCCCCGCATCCTGGTGCTGATTCCGGCCCGCATGGCCGCCACCCGCCTGCCCGGCAAGCCGCTAGCCGATATCGCGGGGCAGCCGATGATCGTGCACGTGATGCGCCGTGCCGAAGCGGCCGGGATAGGCCGGGTCGCGGTCGCAACCGACACCGCGGAGATCGCATCCGTCGTGACCGCCCATGGTGGCGAGGCCGTGATGACCCGCCCGGAGCATCCGTCCGGCTCCGACCGCATCCACGAGGCCATGCAGAAGCTCGATCCGGACGGCAAAGCCGAGATCGTGGTCAATCTGCAGGGCGATTTCCCGACCATCACGATCGACAACATCCGCGAGGTGTTGCCGCCGCTGCAAGACCCCGCCGTGGATATCGCAACGCTGGCGTCGCAGATCCACACCGAGGAGGAGGACCTCGCGCCGAGCGTCGTGAAGGCGATCGGAACCTTGCTCGGCGGCAGACGCATGCGCGCACTTTATTTCACCCGCGCAACCGCGCCGACCGGCGACGGACCGCGCTACCACCATATCGGTCTCTATGCCTATCGCCGTGCCGCGCTGGAGCGCTACGTCCGGCTTCCGCCGTCGCCGCTGGAATTGCAGGAGAAGCTCGAGCAGCTCCGGGCGCTCGAGGCCGGAATGCGCATCGACTTCACCATTGTCGATACCGTGCCCCGCGGGGTCGACACGCCGGCGGACCTGGAAACCGCCCGCAGCATCCTTTCCAAATCCTGAGCCGCTGTTACAAGGCCGAGCATGAGCAAGCTGAAAATCGCATTCCAGGGCGAGCCTGGGGCCAATTCGCACATCGCCATCGTCGAGGCCTATCCCGACGCCGAGCCGATGCCCTGCGCCACCTTCGAGGACGCCTTGTCGGCGATCTCGTCGGGCGAAGCCGATCTCGGCATGATTCCGATCGAGAATTCGGTCGCAGGCCGCGTCGCCGACATCCATCATTTGCTGCCGGCCTCCGGCCTCTTCATCATCGGCGAATGGTTTCTGCCGGTCCGGCATCAGCTGATGGCGGTGAAGGGGACCAGGCTCGAGGACATCAAGAGCGTCGAGAGCCACGTGCACGCGCTCGGCCAATGCCGGCGCATCATTCGCAAGCTTGGCATCAAGCCAATCGTGCACGCCGACACCGCCGGCAGCGCCCGCGACATTTCCGAGCGTAACGACAAGTCCGTCGCCGCGATCGCCTCGCGCCTCGCCGCGCAGATCTACGGCCTCGACATCCTCGCGGAGGACATCGAGGACGAGGCCCACAACACCACGCGCTTCGTGGTGCTCGCGCGCGAACCGAAATGGGCCGCACAGGGCTCCGGTCCGTTGGTCACGACTTTTGTGTTCCGGGTGCGCAATTTGCCCGCCGCGCTCTACAAGGCGCTCGGTGGCTTTGCCACCAACGGCGTCAACATGACCAAGCTCGAGAGCTATATGGTCGACGGCAATTTCTTCGCCACGCAGTTTTATGCCGACGTCGACGGCCACCCCGCGGACAAGGGCCTCGCTTTCGCGATCGAGGAGCTGAAATTCTTCTCACGCGAATTCCGCATCGTTGGCGTGTATCCGGGGCACCCGTTCCGCGCGACGATGGAATAGATTCGTGTCCCGGACGCGCGAAGCGCGAGCCGGAGCACCAGAGCCTTATCCGACCGCCTTAAGCCCGAACGCCTCCGCCAGCAGCGAATATGATTTCTTTCGTGCCCCGTGATCGTACACGGCGGTAATCACCATCAACTCGTCCGGCTTGCTCGCATCGATCAACGGCTGCAGCGTCTTCTGCACGGTTGCCCGGCTGCCGACGAACAGACGGGAACGGTTGCGCCGCATCGAGGCGCGCTCCGAGTCGGTATAGGGATAGGCCAGCGCCTCTTCGACGCTCGGCAACGGAAGATACTGGCCGCGGTCCCGGCGCAGGCGGTTGAGGTCGAAAGACGCGGCGAGCTTTTCGGCTTCGTCATCCGTGTCGGCCGCAATGACGGCGACCGCGAGGATCGCGCGCGGGCTCGCACTCCAGGCCGAGGGCTGAAAACGATTGCGATAATGCACCATCGCATCGATCGCATCGTGGGACGCAAAATGATGGGCGAATGCGAACCCCATGCCGATTTGCGCGGCGAGCTCCGACGAATAATCGCTGGAGCCGAGCAGCCAGATCGGCGGCAACGGCGTATCGTCGGGCATCGCAACGACGTTGTGATAGGGATGGCCCGAGGGGAATTCCCGGGTCTGCCACAGGATCAATTCGTGCAGCCGCTCGAGGAAATCGTCGCCTTCGCGACGGTCGAGCCGGCTGCGCAGCGCATAGGCCGTGGCGCCGTCGGTGCCAGGGGCGCGGCCGAGGCCGAGATCGATGCGGCCCGGAAACAGCGCCTCCAGCATCTTGAAGCGCTCGGCCACGACCAGCGGCGCGTGATTGGGCAGCATCACGCCACCGGAGCCGACGCGGATGTGCTTGGTCACCGCCGCGATCTGCCCGATCATCACGTCGGGCGCCGGGCTCGCGACGGAGGCGAGGTTGTGATGCTCGGCGAGCCAATAGCGGACATAGCCGAGCCCATCGACATGGCGCGCCAGGTCGATGCTGTTGCGCAGCGCCGCGGCGGGCTTTGTGCCGGTGGTGACGACGGAGAGGTCGAGGACTGAGAGCGGGATCATGGCGCGCTAACGTAGTGGAGGGCAGCGCGGCGGCAATGGGAGGGCGCGCAGATCTGACGTGCAGGCCAGGGCCCGCGCGCTCCGGACCCGCGCCGCGGCGTTGGGACAATGATCAATCTGGCAACATGACTTTCATATTGCCCACTCAATATGTTGCGCCAGTTAATCCGCAAGTTCTCCCTACTTGGCTGGTATATTTATCTTTTTATACCAAACCGAGCTTCCCACTTCGATTCTAAATCACCGAATATTTTATGCCAACACCGCCAAAGTGGGCCACTTCCCATTACCGATGGGCTGTCGGATGCGGCCGCTTTGGCTTATCTTGGCCTTTCGCAATCTAGACCTGACCGCCGGCCGCCAACGACCCGGCGCGCCCTTGGAGAGTGAGTGGTGCCCATGACTGACGCGACAATGCCTGCCCACACCGGCGGGCAAGACGGGTACCTGAAGCGGCCTGCGATTTCCTTCGAGTTCTTTCCGCCCAAGACCGAAGATATGGAGCGCAATCTCTGGGACACCATCAACCGGCTGGCCCCGCTCGACCCGAAATTCGTCTCGGTGACCTATGGCGCCGGCGGCTCGACCCGTGAGCGGACCCACGCGACCATCTCGCGCATCCTGAAAGAAACCGCGCTGCTGCCGGCCGCGCATCTGACCTGCGTCGGCGCCTCCCGCGGGGAGATCGACGAGATCGTCGACCGCTATCACGAGGTCGGCGTCCGCCACATCGTCGGCCTGCGCGGCGATCCCCCGGGCGGCATTGGCACGGCCTATTCTAGCCATCCCGATGGCTACCAGAGCTCCGCCGACCTCGTCGCCGGCATCAAGAAGCGGCACGGCGATATCGAGGTGTCGGTCTCGGCGTACCCTGAGAAGCATCCCGAGGCGCGCGACTTCGACGATGACATCGACACGCTGCAGGCCAAGGTCGATGCAGGTGCGACCCGCGCGATCACGCAGGTGTTCTTCGATAACGACCTCTATTTCCGCTATCTCGACCGCGTGCGCGCGCGCGGGATCAACATCCCGATCGTGCCGGGCATCATGCCCATGCATAATTTCAAGCAGGCTCGCAATTTCGTCACCCGCGCCGGCACCTCCGTGCCGGACTGGTTCGCCGCGAAATTCGAGGGTCTCGACGAAGACGCCGAGACCCGCAAGCTGGTGGCGGCGACCGTCGCGGCCGGCCAGGTGCAGAAGCTGGCCAAGCACGGCGTCGACACCTTCCATTTCTACACCATGAACCGCGCCGATCTCGTGTTCGCGATCAGCCATTTGCTCGGCATCCGCGCCAAGAGCGCGCAGAAGGCGGCTTAAGACACCATGACCGTATCCACCTCTCCCAAGCGAACCGCCCTGCTCAACGCCGCGCGCGAGCGCATTCTCGTGCTCGACGGCGCCATGGGCACGATGATCCAGAATCTCCAGTTCGACGAGGCCGCCTTCCGCGGCGAGCGATTCAAGAACTTCCATCGCGATTTGCGCGGCAACAACGACCTCTTGATCCTGACCCAACCGCAGGCGATCGAGGACATCCACGCCGCTTACTTGCGCGCCGGCGCCGACATCGTCGCGACCAACACCTTCTCCACGACCTCGATTGCCCAGGCCGATTACGATCTCGCCGACATCGTCTACGAGATGGCGCGAGAAGGCGCCCGCCTCGCCGGCAACGCCGCACGCCGCGTCGAGGCCGAGGACGGCAAGCCGCGCTTCGTCGCCGGCGCCATCGGACCGACCAACCGCACCGCCTCGATCTCGCCCGACGTGTCCAATCCCGGCTACCGCGCCGTCACGTTCGACGACCTGCGCAAATCCTATGGCGAGCAGATCAACGGCATGCTCGACGGCGGCGTCGATCTGCTGCTGGTCGAGACCATCTTCGACACGCTGAACGCCAAGGCGGCGCTGTACGCGATCGCCGAGATCACGGAAGAACGTGGCATCGACATGCCCGTGATGGTGTCGGGCACCATCACCGACAAGTCCGGCCGCCTGCTGTCCGGCCAGTTGCCGGAAGCGTTCTGGCATTCGGTCCAGCACGCCAAGCCCGTCACCATCGGCTTCAACTGCGCGCTCGGCGCGGAAGATCTGCGCGCGCATATCGCCGATATCGGCCGCGTCGCCGACACGCTTGTTTGCGCCTATCCCAATGCCGGCCTGCCCAACGAGTTCGGCCAGTATGACGAGACCCCGGAATACATGGCCCGCCTGGTCGGCGAGTTCGCGCGCGATGGCCTCGTCAACATCGTCGGCGGTTGCTGCGGCACCACGCCGGACCATATCGCGGCGATTGCGGCTGCGGTCGCGCCGCACAAGCCGCGCATCGTGCCGGAGATCGAACCTCGCTTGCGGCTCTCCGGCCTCGAGCCGTTCATCCTGACCGACGCCATTCCCTTCGTGAACGTCGGCGAGCGCACCAACGTCACCGGCTCCGCCCGCTTCCGCAAGCTGGTCACCGCCGGCGACTACACCGCCGCGCTGCAGGTCGCGCGCGACCAGGTCGAGAACGGCGCGCAGATCATCGACGTCAACATGGACGAGGGTCTTCTGGACTCGGAAGCCGCGATGGTGACCTTCCTCAACCTTGTCGCCGCCGAGCCCGACATTGCCCGCGTCCCCGTAATGGTCGACAGCTCGAAATTCTCCGTGATCGAGGCCGGCCTGAAATGCGTGCAGGGCAAGCCGGTCGTCAACTCGATCTCGATGAAGGAAGGCGAGGACAAATTCATTCACGAGGCCAAGATCGCCCGCCGTCACGGCGCGGCCGTCGTGGTGATGGCGTTCGACGAGGTCGGCCAGGCCGACACGTTCGCCCGCAAGACCGAGATCTGCAAGCGCGCCTACGACATCCTGGTGAACCGCGTCGGCTTCCCGCCGGAAGACATCATCTTCGATCCCAATATTTTCGCGATCGCAACCGGCATCGAGGAGCACAACAATTACGGCGTCGACTTCATCGAGGCGACGCGCTGGATCCGCAAGAATCTGCCGGGCGCGCACATTTCTGGTGGTGTGTCCAATTTGTCGTTCTCGTTCCGCGGCAACGAGCCGGTGCGCGAGGCCATGCACTCGGTGTTCCTGTATCACGCCATCAAGGCCGGCATGGACATGGGCATCGTCAATGCCGGGCAGATGATCGTCTATGACGATATCGATCCCGAATTGCGCCAGGTGTGCGAGGACGTCATCCTCAACCGCGACCCCGGTGCGTCCGAGCGTCTGCTGGCGCTTGCGGAAAGATTCCGCGGCAACAAGACTCAGACCAAGGAAGCCGATCTCGCCTGGCGCGAATGGCCGGTGGCGAAGCGGCTGTCACATTCGCTGGTGCACGGCATCACCGAATTCATCGAGCAGGATACCGAAGAGGCCCGCAAGGCCTCGACGCGGCCACTCGACGTGATCGAGGGACCGCTGATGGCCGGCATGAACGTGGTCGGCGATCTCTTCGGCGACGGCAAGATGTTCCTGCCGCAGGTGGTGAAGTCGGCCCGCGTGATGAAGCAGGCTGTCGCCTGGCTGATGCCGTTCATGGAGGAGGAGAAGGCGCGCAATCTCGCCAACGGCATCGGCACGGAAGGCTCCTCGTCCGCCGGCAAGATCGTGCTCGCGACCGTCAAGGGCGACGTCCACGACATCGGCAAGAACATCGTTGGCATCGTGCTCCAGTGCAACAATTACGAGGTCATCGACCTCGGCGTGATGGTGCCCGCGGCCAAGATCGTCGATACGGTGAAGGCGGAGAAGGCCGACATCGTCGGGCTGTCCGGCCTGATCACACCCTCGCTCGACGAGATGGCGTTCTTCGCCGCAGAATTGCAGCGCGAAGGCCTCAAGCTGCCGCTCTTGATCGGCGGCGCCACCACGAGCCGCGTGCATACGGCGGTGAAGATCGACCCGAGCTATCGCGCAGGCCCCGTGGTGCATGTCAACGACGCCAGCCGCGCCGTCGGTGTTGCGTCGGCGCTGCTGTCGCCCGAGAGGCGCGAGGCCTATGCCGCGGAGGTGCGCGCCGAATACGCAAAGATCTCGGACGCCCATATGCGCGCCCAGGCCGACAAGAAGCGGCTGAAGCTGGCGACCGCCCGCGCCAACCGCGTGCCGGTCGACTTCACCGCGAACAAGCCGGTGAAGCCGACCTTCCTCGGCACCCGAAGCTTTGACGACTACGATCTCGCCGAGCTGGTGCCCTATATCGACTGGACCCCGTTCTTCCAGACCTGGGAGCTCGCCGGACGCTTCCCCGCCATCCTCGACGACGCCAAGGTCGGCGAAGTTGCGCGCTCGCTCTACGGCGACGCGCGCAAGATGCTCGACCTGATCGTCAAGGAGAAATGGTTCCGCGCGCGCGCCACCGTCGGCTTCTGGCCGGCCAATGCGCAGGGCGACGACATCGTGCTCTATGCCGACGAGAGCCGGACCAGGACGATCGCGACGCTGCACACGCTGCGCCAGCAGCTCGAGAAGCGCGAGGGCCGTTTCAACGCCGCGCTGTCCGACTTCGTCGCGCCCGCCACAACCGGCGTGCCCGACTATGTCGGCGGCTTCGTCGTCACCGCCGGCATCGGCGAGGATGTGGTCGCTGACCGTTTCAAGATGGCCAATGACGACTATTCCTCGATCCTGTGCAAGGCGCTGGCCGACCGCCTGGCCGAAGCCTTCGCCGAGCGCATGCATGCCCGCGTCCGCCGCGAATTCTGGGCCTATGCGCCGGACGAGACGCTCTCCCCCGACGAGTTGATCCTCGAAAAGTATCAGGGCATCCGTCCCGCCCCCGGCTATCCCGCGCAACCCGATCACACCGAGAAGGCCACGCTGTTCGAGCTGCTCGATGCCGAGAACACCGCCGGCGTGAAGCTGACCGAGAGCTATGCGATGTGGCCGGGCTCCTCCGTGTCGGGGCTCTATCTCGCCAATCCAGAGAGCTATTATTTCGGAGTCGGCAAGATCGAGCGCGATCAGGTCGAGGATTATGCTGCGCGCAAGGGCATGAGCGTCGCCGAGACCGAGCGCTGGCTCGCGCCGATTCTGAACTACATCCCGACGCGAGAGGGTGGGAGCGACAAGGCGGCGTTCACGGCAACGCCGGCGAACGACGAGACGTCGAAGGAGCTTGCGTCGCATCCGCCGGGCTGCACCTGCGCGGTGCACCTGGTCTGGCAGAAGAAGCGCGCGGGCGCGGGTTAGGCGCCCTCCAAACAGAAAACGAGAAATCAACCCCATGCACAGTAGGCATGGGGTTGAAAAAGCTCGATAATTTTTGCGGTGTCACCGAATAATTTTTCGATATTACCGAAATTGCTTGCGGCGTCGGGCAAAACACCTGTAACATTCCATCATCGCCGACCGTGCCCGTTTAATACTCCCTCGCCAGTCGCCATCACGGCGCGTGCCACACGTTCGCTGTCGTCCTGGCGAAAGCCATCCATACCGGGTGATCCATTGGTGGCCATCGCAGGCAATACCGAACGACCAATCTTCGCCAAATGACCCGCTGGGGCAATGGGTCGTGGCTTTCGCCAGGACGACATTGGTGAAGCAATGCCTGGCATGTGCTGGGGCAACGCACAGCATCGAACGCAAAGCGCGTTTGCCGCGACCAATGGCGGTCGTCGCCGAAGCGCAGGGGAATCGGATGCTGAACGCCCAACAATTGATGTGGACACAGATTGCCGCCGGCATCGCCGTGCTGCTGTTTGGATTGACGCTGTTCAATCTGATCCGCATGCGGGGCCGGATGGTGGCGGCGCGGAGCTGGGACAAGGTGGAGGGCATCATCACGGTCTCCCGGGTCGACCAGCCGACGGCGCATTCCTCGGACGATCGGAACGACGCCAAGCCCATCATCCGCTATCGATATCAGGCCGGCGGCCAGGAGCTGGAAGGCGACAAGATCTTTGTCGGCGGCACCGTCATCACGACGAGGGTCCTGGCCGCAAAACTGACCGGACGCTATCCGGTCGGCGCCCATGTCGAGGTCCATGTCGATCCGAAGCAACCGACAGAGGCGCTGCTGGAGCCTGCCGCCGCGCAGAACGTCGCGGCCCTGGTGGCGTTCACAATGGTGTTCGGCGTCATCGCCGCCACCCTGACCGCGCATTCGTTCGCGGGCCACGTGCTCTACGCCGACAAGGGCGTCCCGCTGTTCGCGTTCGCGGTGCCGATCATCGTGCTCGTGGGCGGGGTGTTCCTCGCCGCCGATTATGTCCGGACGCGCCGGCTGGCGAGCGCCAGCCTGCGCTGGCCGACCGCGTCGGGCAGGGTCACCCATTGCGACGTGATCGAGGAAATCATCGAAGAGAAGACCGAGCACGACAATCGACCGACGACTTCAAAGCTCGTCCACCGCTATCAGATCGACCTGCGCTACGCCTACAGGGTCGGCAAGCGCGACTTCATCGGCACCGAAGTCGATTGGAACGGCACCATGATCTCCGGCCTGCGCGAGGTCGCCGAAGAGGCCGCGGCGAAATATCGGCCTGGGAAGAGCGTCCAGGTCTATTACGATCCGGACCAGCCCGGACAAGCCGTGCTGGAGCCTGCAAGCCGGGGAGGCGCGCTGGGGCCGCTGATCGGTGCCGCGGTCTGCGCGGTTGTCGGCGGCCTCTTCCTGACGATCCTGATCAAGGTCGGGTTCGCATAGCGGCGATCACCCCTTCGGCGGTGCCAGGGGCTGCACAATCTCCTTGAACGGCGCCAGCGCCTCGCACGCGTCGGCATGCGCCGACAGCGCCGGATAGCGCGATGGCTCGAACAACTGCGGATGGGCCTCGCGGGTGAAGCGGACGACGCAGGCGACCACAATATCGGCGTGGCCGATGCGCTCGCCCAGCCAGTACGGCGTGGTCACCTTGGCGCGCTCGGCCTCCAGCGCTTTCAGCACGTCCGCGATCTGCGCCTGGCAGCGCTCGACCCATAGCGTAAGCTGCTCCTTCCGCAGCACGCGTTCGTAGAGCAGGCTCACGGCCTTGTCGCCGAGGCCGGACGCGAGCGCGCAGATGCGCAAGTGATGCCGGCGCTCGGCGCCGGAGCGCGGCAGCATCGCCTTCTCCGGCCCGGCGAGCTCGTCGAGATAATCGAGGATGAACGTGCTCTCGATCAGCGCCTCGCCGTTGTCGAGCACCAGCGTCGGCACGCGGCGCAGCGGATTATAGGGCGCGATCTTGTCGGCGTCGCCGAAGGTCGACCACGGCCTGTGCTCGAAGGCGAGGCCGTAAAGCCGCAGCGCAATCGCGACGCGGCGGACGAAGGGGGAATCATATTGGCCGATCAGGAACATGGTTTTGCGCTCTTCTCTGGCTTTTGGACGAGGCAGGGCCGATCAGTTTCCACGGCAAGGCCGCAGTGGCGCAAGCAAAATCATGGAAGTGGAGCATTGCGCTGCATGCAACGGCGCCGCGACAGCGGCTGCCGGATGCGTTATCAAGGACGGCATCATGACAGCAACAATGGACATCAATCGGGAGCGGATCGCGGCGACCGAGGCCGTCATCCGTCCGCACATACGGCGCACGCCGCTCGTTGAGGCCGATCTCGCCGATTTTGGCCTGCCGGCTTCTCCCGTCACGTTCAAGCTCGAGATGCTGCAGCATTCCGGATCGTTCAAGGCGCGGGGTGCCTTCGCCAATCTGCTGTTGCGCCGGCTGCCGGAAGCCGGTGTCGTCGCCGCATCGGGCGGCAATCACGGCGCGGCGGTGGCGTATGCGGCGCAGCGGCTCGGCATCCCGGCCACGATTTTCGTGCCCGACATCACCTCGCCGGCCAAAGCCGAGCGTATCAGAGGCTATGGCGCGAAACTCGTGATTGCGGGCAGCCGCTATGCCGACGCGCTCGCCGCAAGCGAAACCCATGTCGCGCAGACCGGCGCCATGGCGGTGCATGCCTACGACCAGGTCGAGACCTTGCTCGGTCAGGGCAGTGTCGGAATGGAGCTGGAGCAGGATGCACCGGGCATTGACACGGTGCTGGTTGCAGTCGGCGGCGGCGGCCTGATCGGTGGCATGGCAGCCTGGAGCGCCGGCAGGACGCGCATCGTGGCGGTCGAGCCCGAGCAATCGCCGACGCTTCACGCCGCCTTCGCGGCAGGCGCGCCGATCGATGCGCCGGCGGGCGGCATCGCCGCCGATAGTCTCGCCCCGCGACGTGTCGGACAATTGATGTTTCCGATTGCGCGGGCCCATGTCGAGCGGGTCGTCCTGGTCGCCGACGACGCGATCAAGCAGGCGCAGTCGGCCTTGTGGTCGAGCCTGCGCCTGGTGGCCGAGCCCGGCGGCGCCGCCGCATTTGCCGCCTTGCTCTCCGGTCGCTATCGCCCCTCACCCGGCGAGCGGGTCGCGGTGCTGCTTTGCGGTGCAAACACCACGGCGGTGAATTTCAACAGCTAGCGAGCTTCGCATGATCGGGTATCGCGGACTCATCGCCGCACGGAGCAGAGCGATTTGACTGCTGACCAGCCTCCCTCACTCACTCTCCTAGGCGCCTACTCCTTCAGCGCTGATAATGCTGCCTATGCCCGTTTCATCCGGGAATTGATCGACTCACACGATCCCCCCAATTTCAGCGAAGAGGTGAACGCTCTGCTGCGGAAAGCCGGCAGGGGCGATGAAATAGTGCCTCTGACTGGTGAGGACCGGCGGAAATTGGAAGACAATCTACGAGGTTACATGGATGACGCTGTAATTCTCGAGGTGCTCGTGGCGAATCCGGACGCGCGGTTCAATCCTCATGATTTTACCCAAATCGATCCGTCCAACCCGGAAGGCCACGCAGAGATGGCGTGGAACGAAACGTTCCTGACCGCGGATGGCGAGACGGTGATCGAGACCGACTACAAGCAAAGACTGCCCGCGGCGAAACAGTATCGCGTGGTGTTCGTCATCCATCGTTGGGAGCCTAGCCTCCCACTGCTCTCCAGCTACGGAGAGCTGTATGCTCCGCCCGTGCAGCCATTGACCGAGCGATTACGGCGTCTCGCTCCCTATGATCTTCCGGAACCGAGTGTTGGCGTGATCCGGTGATCCCGCCACGCGTAGCCCCAATGAAACGCGACGACAGCGCCACACTCCGTCATTGCGAGCGCAGCGAAGCAACCAGTATCTCCCACGGAACCAGACTGGATTGCTTCGTCGCAAGGGCTCCTCGCAATGACGGCGGAGAGGCAGCTGCTACCTATTCGATGATCGGCACATGCTTTGCCGCGGACCGCGGCGCCGTGCCATCGAGCCGCGGGTCGTCGGCGATCTCGATCTGGCGGCGGAACGGACGGAAGCCGGAGCGCTGGTAGAATGCGACGGCGGACGGATGGTCGAACGTGCAGGTGTGCACCCAGACGCGGGACAGGTCGCGTGACCATGCGAGCTCAAGCGCGCGGTTCATCATAAAGCGGGCGGCACCGCTGCCGATCAGTTTTGCGGTGACACCGAAATACACCAGCTCGCATTGGCCGGCCTCGCGAAAGTCCAGCTCCAGCAGGCCCTCATCGTGGCCGTCCACGACAAGCGCATATACCTCGACGCCCGGTGCATGGATGATTGCGGCGAGCTCGCCGTCGTTCATGCGCGCCCGCGAAAACCACAGCCACTCCTCGCCGACGCGGCGATGGAGGTCGCGATACCAATGAAGCGCGGGAGTATCGACCTTGCGCAGGGTCCATGCGCCAAGAGGATTGTCACGCAGCGGCGGACGCGCTGTCATCTCGAGATGCGTGACGACGGCAGCGATCTTGCTGGCGGGAATGTCGGAATAGCCGTCGGGGAGGATCATGGGATGCGTCCCTTAGAAGCTGAACGCCGGCAACACATTCCGGGTCGTCCTGGCGAAAGCCTGGACGACGGCGGGATTTCTGGATACGCCTCATTCACCGCGGCGTCAGCGTGATCGCCTCCGCCGTTGCAGCCTCGACCGCGGCGCGGCTGTAGAGCAGCGGCACATACTGGCCGGTCGCCCAGAGCGGCGCGAGGTCGCGATAATGGCCGCTGAAGGGATCGCCCGACTGGCCCGGTGTGTTGATGGTGCGGCTCGCATCCCAATTGCCGACGTCGAGCACCATGCGGAACGATGCGCCAGCGAACAGCTGATAATCGGTGCGGCGATAGGTGGCCGCGCGCGGCACGTTGGCGGCGCCGCCGTAGGCCAGCGGACCGACCGAGAGCTGAGCGGCCGTCGCCTTGTCGGCCAGCGGCATCAGAGCATGGTCGAATTTTGCGACGTGCAGGCGGCCCCAGCGCCAGGTTGAGGAATCGGCCCCGAGCTTGGCTGTGACATCGGCCACCGCGGCGCCGAGGCTGTCGCGCAGGATCTGGTCGCGCGCGGTGGCGGGATCGGAGCCAAACGACGCGTCCGGAGATTCCAGAAAGGCGACAAGCGCCGAAATGCTGGACGCCTCCGGCGCGATCAGGTCGGCAGCCTTGGGCGCCGTGGTCTTCAGCAGTACCGGTCCAAGATGATTGGAGATCCAGACCTCGAACACCGCAGCAGCGGCATTGTCGGCGGCATCACGGGCGTCCCAAGGCTTGAGCAGTTCGAGGCCCTTCTTCACGTTGGCATCGTCCGAAGTGAGCGGCTGCAACAGCTTGACCAGCCGCCGGCCCAGCATCGTGGTGTCGTCGTTCTGCAGATCCATGGCATCGGCCAGCGTCACCTTGCTGTTGGCCTTCAGGACCTCGGTGATGCGCTGCCAGCGCGCACTGTCCGCCCATTCGAAGCCGACCTTGCGCTCGCTGACGGGATAATCCGCCGGCAGGTTCATCTGGTTGGCGGTGGCGAGAAAGCCCTGCTTGGGCTGATAGGCCTTGGGCAGTTCGTCGAGCGAGAGAAAACCCTGCCATTCGTAGCGGCCGTCGCCGGGCACCGGCATCAGGCCATCATAGTTGGCGCGCCGCGGCGTCTTGCCGGCGGCAACCCAGCCAATATTGCCCTTGGTGTCCGCATAGACCTGATTCTCCGACGGCGCGCCCCAGCGCCGCATGGCGCCGAGGAATCCGTTCCAATCCTTCGCGGTCATGTAGTCGGAGGAGCCGAAATAGGCCGAGGTGCCGGGCTCGAACCAGATCGAGCGGACGGCGAAGGCGCGCTTGTTGGCGTCGTCGACATAGATCACCGGACCATGCCGGGTGAATTTCAGCTCGAGGTCGCGATCGGCTTCGCCTTTCACCGGCTCCTTCTCGTGCACGATGCGCATGTCCTCCCAGCCGCTGCCATAGCGGTACTGGTTGGGATTCTGCGGATTGAGCTCGTAGACGTAGAGGTCTTCCTGGTCGACGTTGAAGATGGTGAGACCGAAGGCGATGGTGCCGTTGTGGCCGATCGAGATGCCGGGCAGCGCCGGCTCGCCCGCGCCGATCACGGAGAGGCCGGGCGCATTGAGGCCGACGATGTAGCGCAGCGACGGCACGCTGTGCTCGCGATGCGGATCGTTGGCGAGGATCGGCCGTCCCGTCGCGGTCCGCGACGCCGCGATCACCCAATTGTTGGAGCCGATGGTGTCGCGTTGCTGGTCGGCCTCGGTGAGGTACTTGTCGGGATCGTGCGCGAGTGCGGCCTGGCGATCTTTCGGCGCGGCAAAGGCGACCGGACGCGTTGCCAGATCGTAAGGCGCCAGCACCGCCTTCGGCACGCTGCAGGGATCGAGACCATCGGGAATTTTCGTCGTCCAGGCCGGCTCGAGCTTGACGCGAAACCGATCGGCATCGAGGCCGGCCGCACAGGCGACCAACGAGCGCTTGACCTCGGAGGCGACATTGCGCGTCAGGCCGTGGCTGCGGATGCGGACGATGTCGTCCGCCGTCCACGGATCCGGCCTGGTACCGGCGATCCTGAATTCGATCGGCAGCGGGCGCTTGCCCGCGCGCACATCGGCGACATAGGCGTTGACCCCGGCGACGAATGCCTCCGCATAGGTCCTCCCCTTGGGGCCGTAAGCCGCCCATTCCGCATTCATATCGCCGCGATAGAGAAAGAGCCGCAGCGCCTTGTCCTGTTCGGCATAGGCCGGGCCGAAATCCTTAGCCAGCAGACCAAGTCCGCGCTTGCGCCAGAGATCGATCTGCCAGAGCCGGTCGCGCGCGGCGTTGAAGCCCTGCAGGAAAAACAGGTCGTGCTCATTGTCTGCATAGATGTGCGGGATGCCCCAGACATCGACCAGAATCTGCGCGGGAGCATTGAGACCGGCGACGTCGGTCTTGACCTGACGCGCGCTTCCGAGCGGGTCCGGCTTCTCACGCGCGAGGGAAGTCGAGGTGAGCAGCGCGGCGCAGATCGCGGCGCCGCAGAGCTTTTGGACGACCCGGTTGAAATCCGTGTTCATTGTCGTTTCTCCCGTTTGTTGTTGTTGGGCGCGTCGTGCGCGCCCGTTATTCGCCCTCGTCGCTCGCGAGCACGCCCTTGACCGCCCTCGCCCATCCCGCCAGCTTCCGCTCGCGCGTCGCCTGGCTCATGTTCGGCTTGAAGCGGTGCTCCAGGCGCCAGTTGTCGGCGAATTTGGTCGGTTCGGGATAGACGCCGGCCTGGAGGCCCGCGAGATAGGCGGCGCCAAGCGCCGTCGTCTCCTGGATCACGGGGCGGTCGACGGGCGCGTCGAGCAGATCGGCGAGGCGCTGCATGGTCCAGTCGGATGCGGTCATGCCGCCGTCGACGCGGAGCACGACGCTTGCAGTTTCCGAGCTCGGCCAGTCGGCGCGCATTGCGGCCCAGAGATCAAAAGTCTGGTAGCAGACGCTTTCCAGGGCGGCGTGGGCAAGCTCGGCCGGGCCGGTGTTGCGGGTGAGGCCGAACAGGGCGCCGCGCACGCGCGGATTCCAGTACGGCGCGCCCATGCCGACGAAGGCCGGGACCAGATAGACGCTCTGCATGGAGTCCGACTGATCGGCGAGAGGTCCGGTCTCGGCGGCATGCTTGATGATGCCGAGGCCGTCGCGCAGCCACTGCACTGCCGAACCTGCGACGAAGATCGAGCCTTCGAGCGCATAGGTGCGCTTGCCCCCGAGCTGGTAGGCGATGGTGGTGAGCAGCTTGTTCTTCGAGGCCACGGGCGTGGTGCCGGTGTTGAGCAGGGCGAAGCAGCCGGTGCCGTAAGTCGATTTCATCATCCCCGGACGGAAGCAGGCCTGGCCGATGGTCGCGGCCTGCTGGTCGCCGGCGATGCCGCAGATCGCAATGGCGCCGCCGAACAAATCCGGCGTGCTCTCGCCGAAACGGGCGGAGGAATCCTTCACCTCGGGCAGCATCGAGCGCGGCACGCCGATGATCTCGAGCAGTTCGTCGTCCCACTGGCCGGTGTGGATGTTGAACAGCAGCGTGCGCGAGGCGTTGGTGGCGTCGGTGGCGTGGACCTTGCCGCCGGTGAGACGCCACAGCAGATAGCAATCGACGGTGCCGAACATCAGCTCGCCGCGGGCAGCGCGCGCCCGTGCGCCGGGGACGTGGTCGAGAATCCAGGCGACCTTGGTGCCGGAGAAATAGGGATCGATGATCAGGCCGGTCTTCTGCGAGATCACGGGCTCGCGGCCGTCGGCTTTCAGTTTCGCGCAGATGTCGGCGGTGCGGCGGTCCTGCCAGACGATGGCGCGATGCACGGCCTGCCCGGTGGCGCGGTCCCACACCACGGTGGTCTCGCGCTGGTTGGTGATGCCGATCGCGGCGATGTCCTTTGCGCCGATACCGGCCTGCGCGATCGCGTCGCGGCAGACCGTCACGGTCGAGGTCCAGATGTCCTCGGGCTCGTGCTCGACCCAACCCGAGGCGGGGAAATGCTGCGGAAACTCGGCCTGCGCCTTCGCCGCAATGGAAATGTCGCCGCGAAACACGATCGCGCGCGAGGAGGTGGTGCCCTGGTCGATGGCGAGGACGAAAGACATGGAATCAAACCTTGGGGTTTCTTTGGCGTTTTCCCGGCGTTGTCCGGTGAGGGGCTATTGTGTTTCGCCAAAGGGAGCGGATTAGGGCGGGAAGGTCAAGACGGCTGTCCTCCCACCCTCCCCCTGGAGGGCAGGGTGGGCTCGCATGCAGCGAAGTGGAACGCGAACCGGGACGGGGTGACAGACTATCCGCGAAGTTGGCGCTTCGAATTCTGAGCAGCAGCCGTCTCGTCGACGCAAGCGATACCGCCTTTGCGGCTTCACCCCACCCCGCCTCGCGTTGCGCTCTGGGCAACACGAAGCGACCCTCCCCTCTAGCGGAGGAAAAGTGAAGCGCGCCCGGCGTACAATTGCAAGTAGAACAGAAGTTACGGCGCCGCCGTGGTCACGCCGCCGTCGATGACGATCGTTTGTCCCGTCATGAAGCTCGACGCGTCGGAGGCGAGGTAGGCCACTGCGCCTGCGATTTCGTCGGGTTCGCCGATGCGGCGGAGCGGGGTGGTGGCGGTGCGGCGCTTTAGATTCGCTTCGTCTTCCCACAGCGCGCGGGCGAAGTCGGTCTTGACGAGGCCGGGCGCGATGCAGTTGACGCGGACGCCTTTCGGGCCCCATTCGCCGGCGAGCGAACGACACAGCGCGAAGTCGGCGGCTTTCGAGATGCCGTAGGCGCCGATCACGGTCGAACCGCGCAAGCCCCCGATCGAGGAGATGATGACGACGGAGCCGTTGCCGCGCTCCGCCATCTGCGGGATCGCCAGCGCGGAGAGCCAGATGTTGCTCTTGACGTTGCTGCCCATGATCTTGTCGAAGGCCTCGTCGGTGATGTCGAGCAGCGGACCGTAATACGGGTTGACCGCGGCGTTGCAGACGAGGATGTCGATCTTGCCGTAGTGCTTGATCGTGCCCGCGATCAGCGCCTCGACCTCCTGCTTGCGCGCGATGTTGCAGGGGATGACGGTGGCCTCGCCGCCGGCCGCCTTGATGCCGTCGGCGACTGCCTTGCAGGCATCGGCCTTGCGCGAGGAGACCACCACTTTGGCGCCGAGCCTTGCGAGCAGCTCGGCGGAGGAGCGGCCGATGCCGCGGCTGGAGCCGGTGACCACGGCGACCTTGCCGGTGAGATCGAACGGGGTGTTCTTCATTGTTGTTGCTCCGTTGAGCCCGCTTATTCAGACGTCATCGCCTGGCTTGCCCGGGCGATCCAGTATTCCAGAGACGGCGCGGCTAGAACCGAGAAGCCGCAGCGTACTGGATCCCCCGCCTGCGCGGGGGATGACAGCGACCTTGTAGCTAGATCAACCCGCCACCGTCCGCCACGCGGCGCTGGTGGTAGTCGGTGTCGCCGAACGAGTTCTCGATCATGGTCAGGCGCTTGAAGTAATGGCCGATCTTCGCCTCCATGGTCATGCCGATGCCGCCGTGGAGCTGGATCGCCTGCTGTCCCACGAACTTCAGCGACTTGCCGATCTGCACCTTGGCCGCGGCAATAGCGTTGCTGCGCTCCTTGGCGTCCTGGAAATCGCCCGCCATGGTCGCGAACATCGACATCGATCGCGCCTGCTCGGTGGCGACGAACATGTCAGAGGCGCGGTGCTGCAGCGACTGGAACGAGCCGATCGGCACCCCGAACTGCTTGCGCGTCTTGATGTACTCGACCGTGGTCTTGAGCGATTCGTCCATCAGGCCGACCGCTTCGGCGCAGAGCGCGATGCGGGCTTCGTCGACCACACGCTCGATCAGCGCGAGCGAGTCGTCGGGATTGCCGAGCGCCGCATCGGCACCGATTTCGACGCCGGTGAAGGTGATGTCGGCGGCGTGCAGGCCGTCCTGGGTCGGGTACGACTTCTTGGCGACGCCCTTGGCGTCGGCCGGCACCAGGAACACGCCGATGCCGCTCTTGTCGCGGCGCTCGCCCCTGGTGCGCGCGGTGACGATGAGGGTATCTGCGTTCTCGCCGTTGAGCACGACGAACTTCTCGCCGTCGATGACCCAACCGTCGCCCTTCTTCTTCGCCGTCGTGGTGACGTCGAAGAGATCGTAGCGCGAGTTCTTCTCGAGCTGGGCAAAGGCGAGCGTCTTGCTGCCGTCTACGATGCCGGGCACATGCGCGGCCTTCTGCGCATCGCTGCCCGCATGGCGCAGGAAGCCGCCGCCGATCACGACGGTTGCGAGGTAAGGCTCGAGCACCAGTGCCTTGCCGAGCGCCTCCATCACGATCATGGTCTCGACGCCGCCGCCGCCGAAGCCGCCATCGGCCTCCGCGAAGGGCAGACCGAGCAGGCCCTGCTCGGCGAGCTTGCCCCAGACCGCTTTGCTCCAGCCGCCCTTCTCCTTCATGTACTTCTTGCGGCTCTCGAAATCGTAGGAATCGGTCAAGAGGCCGTCGATGCTTTCCTTGAGAAGCCGCTGCTCCTCGTTCAGATCAAAATCCATGTTCTTTGCTCTCCGGTATCGATTTCGTCATGCCCGGTCTTGTGCCGGGCATCCACGTTCTTTCGTGGCGCTAGGCGTGGATGGCCGGGTCAGGCCCGGCCGTGACGGTGAGTGCGTGTTGATGGTGTACGATCAAAGCCCGAGCACCGCCTTGGCGATGATGTTGCGCTGGATCTCGTTGGAGCCGCCGTAGATCGAGACCTTGCGGTTGTTGAAATAGCTCGGCGCGATCTGGGCGGTCCAGTCCATGGCTTCGTTCGAGCCGTCGTCGCCGTGCACGTCATAGGGTGCTGCGAACGGGCCGATCACCTCCATCAGCAGCTCGGTGGTGGTCTGCTGGATCTCGGAGCCCTTGATCTTCAGCACCGAGGAAGCCGGATTGGGCTTGCCCTTGCCGTGCTTGCCTTCGTCGGCGACGACGCGGAGCTGGGTGAGTTCGAGCGCCTTGAGCTCGATCTCGCAGGCCGCGAGCTTGTCGCGGAAGGCTGCGTCCTGAATGATCGGCTTGCCGCCGGATTCGACCTTACCGGCGAGATCGCGGATGCGGCGGAGCCGCTCCTTGGAGACGCCGACCCGCGCGATGCCGGTACGCTCATTGCCGAGCAGGAATTTCGCGTAATCCCAGCCCTTGTTCTCCTCGCCGATCAGGTTCTCGATGGGCACTTCGACGTCGTCGAAGAACACCTCGTTGACCTCGGCGCCGCCGTCGATGGTCTGGATCGGGCGCACCGTGACGCCCTTCGACTTCATCGAGAACACGATGAAGGAGATGCCCATCTGCTTCTTGGCGGACGGGTCGGTGCGGCAGAGGCAGAAGATCATGTCGGCGTGCTGGGCGAGCGTGGTCCAGGTCTTCTGGCCGTTGATGATCCACTTGTCGCCCTTGCGCTCGGCCTTCGTCTTCAGCGAGGCGAGGTCGGAGCCGGAGCCGGGCTCGGAGAAGCCCTGGCACCACCAGTCGTCGACATTGGCGATGCGCGGCAGATACTGCTTCTTCTGCTCTTCATTGCCGAAGGTGTAGATGACGGGACCCACCATGCTGACGCCGAAGGCGAGCGGCTGCGGCGCCGGATAGGACTGCAGCTCCTCGTTGAAGATATAGTGCTGCACGGAGGTCCAGCCGGTGCCGCCATATTGCTTGGGCCAGTGGCTGACGCCCCAGCCCTTCTTGTTGAGGATGCGCCACCACGTCACCATCTCGTCCTTCGAGAGGTGGCGGCCCTCGACCAGCTTGCGCCGCGTATCCGGCGGCACGTTGTCGCGGAAGAATGACCGCACTTCCTCGCGAAACGCCTGCTCTTCTTTCGTGAATGCGAGATCCATCGGATCCTCCTGTGAATGTGTCGTCCCGGCGAAGGCCGGGACCCATAACCACCGGCCTTCGTTGGTTTGCGAAGGCCATTGTTGTTCGCGTGCCACACTCCTGCTGCGGAGTATGGGTCCCGGCTTTCGCCGGGACGACGGTTACTGGACGACGGCTACTGCAACACCTCGAAAAGCCCCGCCGCGCCCATGCCGCCGCCGACGCACATGGTGACGACCGCGTACTTCGCCTTGCGGCGGCGGCCTTCAATCAGAGCGTGGCCGGTGAGGCGCGCGCCCGACATGCCGTAGGGATGGCCCACCGCGATCGCGCCGCCGTCGACATTGATCTTGTCGGGGTCGATGCCGAGCTTGTCGCGGCAATACAGCACCTGCACCGCGAAAGCTTCGTTCAGCTCCCACAGGCCGATGTCGTCGACGGTCAGGCCATGACGCTTGAGCAGGCGCGGCACGGCGAATACCGGGCCGATGCCCATCTCGTCCGGCTCGCAGCCGGCGGAGACGAATCCGCGGAAGATGCCGAGCGGGTTGAGCCCGCGCTTCGCCGCTTCCTTGTCGCTCATGATCACGCTCGCGCTGGCCCCGTCCGAAAGCTGGCTGGCATTGCCGGCGGTGACCGAAAATCCCTCACCGCGCACGGCCTTGAGGCCGGCGAGGCCTTCTGCGGTGGTCTCGGGGCGCGGGCCCTCGTCCTGCGACAGCGTGACGTCCTTGAACGAGACTGCACCGGTGGCCTTGTCGGTCACCGCCATCTTTGTGGTGATCGGCGCGAGTTCGTCCTTGAACTTCCCGCCCTGCTGGGCCGCGGCGGTGCGGCGCTGGCTCTCCAGCGAATAGTCGTCCTGCTTCTCGCGCGAGATGCCGTAGCGCTTGGCGACGATCTCGGCGGTGTCGATCATGGGCATGTAGACCTCGCCCTTGATCTCGAGCAGCGCCGGGTCCTGCGCGTGGAAGCCGTTCATCTTGTCGTTCTGCACCAGCGAGATGGACTCGCCGCCGCCGCCGACCGCGATCTCGACACCGTCGAAGATCACCGAACGCGCGGCGAGCGCGATCGCCTGCAGGCCCGAGGCGCATTGCCGGTCGATAGTGGTGCCGGCGACGGTGACGGGGAGACCGGCACGGAGCAGCGCCTTGCGCGCGATGTTGCCGCCGGTCGCGCCCTGCTGGAGTGCTGCGCCCATCACGACGTCCTCGACCTCCTTGGGGTCGATCTTGGCGCGCGCGACGGCCTCGCCGATGGCGTGGCCGAGCAGGGTTGCGCCCTCGGTTGCGTTGAGCGCGCCGCGATAGGCCTTCCCGATCGGGGTGCGGGCGGTGGAAACGATGACGGCGTCGGTCAAGAGCGATCTCCTGATGCAAGTTGGGTGGCAAGTTGGGCGGATTGTGACGGTTTCTGCCGCTGGCGCAATTCGTGGCGCGACAGCTTTCCGACCGGCGTGCGCGGCAGATCGTGGACGAATTCGACCTCCGCCGGCAATTCGTGCTTGCCGAGCTTGCCGGCGAGCTGAGCGCGCAGCTCGTCGAGCGAGAACGGCTTTGCATCCGTCTTCAGCTTGATGAAGGCTTTGGCGGCCTCGCCGCGGTACTGGTCGGGAATACCGAGCACGATCACCTCGTGCACGCCTGGTATGGTATAGATCGCCTGCTCGATCATCTGCGGATAGACGTTGAAGCCGCCAGAGATGATCATGTCCTTCTTGCGGTCGACCAGGAAGAAATAGCCGTCGGTATCGACATAGCCGATGTCGCCGGTGAGGAAGCGGCCGTCGACGAAGGCCTCCGCGGATCCTTCGGGCTTATTCCAGTAGCCTTTGGTGACGTTCGGGCCCTTGATGCGAATCTCGCCGACTTCGCCCGGCGGCAGCACCTTCGTGGGATCGTCCAGGGAAACGACGTCGAGCTCGATGCCGGGCAGCATCAGGCCGATCGAGCCGGGCTTATCGGGACCTGTAGGCGGATGGCCGGTGCCGGGCGAGCAGGTCTCGGTCATGCCCCAGCCGCTGCGGAGCTTCTTGCCGACTTTGCGCTCGAAGAAACTCGCGATCTCCACCGGCAGCGGCGCTCCCCCGGAGCCGATCGTCGCCAGCGAGGAGAAATCGCGCTTGTCGAGATCGGGAAGGGCTGCGATCGCGATCCACATCGTCGGCACGCCGGGAAAGTAGGTTGCGCGCTTGATTTCGATGTCGCGCATCACCGCTTCGACGTCAAAACGCTGATGCAGCGAGATCAGATTGCCGCGCCTGAGCGAGGACAGCAGCACGACGGTGAGCGCATAGATGTGGAACAGGGGCAGCACGCAGATCACGCGCTCGACGACGTCGCCACGCGTCGCGCGCGACGGCTTGCCCCAGACGTCGTAGATCGACACGGCCGAGGTGAGATTGCCGTGGGTCAGCATCGCGCCTTTGGGCAAGCCGGTGGTGCCACCGGTATATTGCAGCAGCGCGACGTCGTCGGCGCTCACTTGCGGCCACTCTGCCGGCGCGGTGGCGCCCTCGACAAAGGCCTTGAAGGTGACGATGCGGGGATCGCTGGGGATCGCAGCCTGCGGCGTGCCGACCTTACCCCAATTATCGTCCTCGCAGACGACCAGGCGGTCGATCAGGCCCTTCTCCAGGAATTTCAGCGCGGTCGGCAGCAACGCCGCCAGGTTAGAGGTGACGAGCAGGCGCGAACCGGAATCGGAGACCTTGTGCGTCAGCGCGATCTCGCCGTCGAGCGGTGAGAGATGCGCGACGCGGGCGCCGGCCTTCAGCGCGCCGAAGAAATTCACGGGATGGTCCGGCGTATTGCCGAGGAACAGCGCGACCGAACTGTTCTTGCCGTAGCCGGCGCGCAGGAAGGCGGCGGCTGCGCGCTCAGCCATCGCGGCGAGTTCGCTGTAGGTAATCGGATGGTCGCGGAATTCCAGCGCGGTGCGCGGGCCGTACTCGGCGGCGGCTTTTGCCAGCAGATCAGGCAGCGTGCCCTGGACGATGGTGTCGTCCCAGCGCACGCCCTCGGGATAAAACTGTTCGCCGGGATGGGTCATTAGGGGTCGTTACTCTGCAAGGCGGCCGCGACGATACCGTGTGAGGTGGGCACAAGCGGACCGGCTCCCTTCCCCCTTGTGGGGAAAGGTTGGGGAAGGAGGTGGCCACAAACGCCGGCGCCCGGGGCTGCCCCCGTCCCTGACCCTCCCCCACAAGGGGGGAGGGAACGGAGAGAGCGTTGCCCGGGACGAGACATCACAGCCACCGCCAATCCAATCACGCCGCTTTCGAGCCCGCCGCGAGCGAGGCGAAGGTCTTGCCTTCGGCCGCGAGCTTCTTCAGCAGCGGCGCGGGCTCGAGGCTCGGATCGTTGGTCTCCTTGGCGTAGAAGGAGAGCCGATCGGCGATGTGCTTGAGGCCGACGGTGTCGGCCCAGAACATCGGGCCGCCGCGGTAGATCGGCCAGCCATAGCCATAGAGCCAGACCACGTCGATATCGGACGGGCGCGCGGCAATGCCCTCTTCCAGGATCTTCGCGCCCTCGTTGATCATCGGGTACATCATGCGCTCGAGGATCTCATCGTCGCTGACGACGCGCTTCTTGCGGCCCAAACGAAGCAGCGTCTCGTCGATCAGCTTCTCGACTTCGGGATCGGGCAGCGCCGAACGGGAGCCGGCTTCGTATTTGTAATAGCCCTTGCCGGTCTTCTGGCCGAAGCGTCCGGCTTCGCAGAGCGCATCCGCGATCTCCGACTTGATGCCGCGGTCCTTGCGCGAGCGCCAGCCGATGTCGAGGCCGGCGAGGTCACCCATCGCGAACGGCCCCATCGGCATGCCGAACTTCGTCACGACGGCGTCGACCTGCTGCGGAAGCGCGCCTTCGAACAGCAGTTTCTCGGACTGCTTGCCGCGCTGGGCCAGCATGCGGTTGCCGACAAAGCCGTCGCAGACGCCGACCACGGCCGGCACTTTTGCGATTTTGCGCGCGATCGAGACCGCCGTCACAAGGGCATCCGGCGCGGTCTTGTCGGCGCGCACGATCTCGCACAATTTCATGACGTTGGCGGGAGAGAAGAAGTGCATGCCGAGCACGTCCTGCGGACGCTTGGTCGACTTCGCGATCTCGTCGATGTTCAGGTAGGAGGTGTTGGAGGCGAGCACGGCGCCCGGCTTGACGTACTGGTCGAGCTTGCCGAACACTTCCTTTTTCACTGCCATGGTCTCGAACACGGCTTCGATGACGAGGTCGGCGTCGCCGACGTTCTCGATGCCCACGACGCCGTTGATCAGCGCCATGCGCTTCGCGGGCGCATCCGCCGGGATGCCGCCCCGTGCCGCGGTCGCTTCCCAGTTCTTCTGCATGATGCCCATGCCGCGCTTGAGCTGCTCCTCGCCTGTCTCGATCAGGGTGACGGGAATGCCGGCATTGGCAAAGGACATCGCGATGCCACCGCCCATCGTGCCGGCGCCGAGGATGGCGACGCGGTTCACGGGCCGCGGCTTGGTCCCTTCAGGAACGCCGGCGATCTTGCTGGCCTCGCGCTCCGCGAAGAAGGCATAACGCTGCGCCTTGGACTGATCGCTGGCGACGAGCTTCAGGAAGCCCTCGCGCTCCTTCTTCAGACCTTCGTCGAACGGCAGGTCGATGGCGTAGCCGACGGCGTCGGCCGCCGCGAACGGCGCTTCCAGGCCGCGCGACTTCTTGGTCATGGCGGCGACCGCATTGGTGAAGATCGAGCGGTCGGCCTTGGCCGCCGCGATCTTGGAGTCGTCGTCACGCAGGCGGCGCAGCGGACGCTTTTCAGCCAGCAGCTTTCGTACGAAGGCTTCGCCACCGGCGGCCGGACCCTCGACGATCTCCTCGATCAGACCGTTCTTCAGCGCTTCCGCCGCTCCGATCGGATCACCGCCGACGATCATCTTGACCGCGAGCTCCGGTCCAACCGCGCGCGGCAGGCGCTGGGTGCCGCCGGCGCCCGGCAGCAGGCCGAGCTTCACCTCGGGGAGGCCGAGCTTGGCTTCCTTCACCGCGACGCGGAAATGACAGGCGAGCGCGACCTCGAGGCCACCGCCGAGCGCGGTGCCGTGGATCGCGGCCACGACCGGCTTCGGTGAATTCTCGATCTCGGAAAGCACGTCGTTAAGGGCGGGCGGCTTCGGCGGCTTGCCGAATTCGGTGATGTCGGCGCCCGCGATGAAGGTGCGGCCGGCACAGATCAGCACAATGCCCTTGATGGCGGGATCGGCGACCGCGGCCTTGATGCACTCCAGAATTCCGCCACGAACCGCGGCGCTCAGCGCGTTGACCGGAGGGCTGTCGACCGTGACGATCCCGACTTCGTCATGACGCTCAAGCTTGACCACTTCGCTCACGGTGTCCCTCCTTGGTGGGTAACTTTGTTCAATTTCGCACTGCAGAATTTAATTCCGCATCTTGACGGCAGGGTTATTTTGAAGCACGTGGCTTGTCAACGACTCCGCGCAAGAAGCAGATCAGGGATGAAGCGTACAGGAAAGAAGACAGCGACCGATCGGAATTTCGTCGTCGCGCTTTCCCGCGGACTTGACGTATTGCGCGCATTCCAGCCCAGCGACGGACTTCTTGGCAATCAGGAAATCGCGGCCCGCACCAATTTGCCCAAGCCGACCGTTTCGCGGCTGACCTATACCTTGACCAAGCTCGGCTATCTGACGCCGGTTCCCCGCTTCGAGAAATATCAGCTTGCGCCGGCCGCGATGGCGCTCGGCTACGCCGCGTTGTCCAATCTCGGCGTTCGGCATTTGTCCGAGCCGTTTCGCGAGGAAATGATGCGTGCGACCGGCGGCGCCGTCGCCATCGGCGGCCGCGACCGGCACAGCATGATCTATTTCGGGCAGAGCCGTGGCAGCGAGACGGTTGGCGTTCAACTGGACGTCGGCTCCCGCGTGCCGATTGCAACCAGCGCGATGGGCCGCGCCTATTTCTGGGCACTCGACGAAGACAATCGCGCTGAACTGTCTCGTGTCTTGCGCGAACATTACGGCAGCCGCTGGCCCAAGATGCGCGACGGGTTGGAACGCTCCGGCGAGACGGTCGCGAAATATGGATTTGCGATTTCGGTCGGCGACTGGCACGACGACATCGGCGCCGCCGGCGTCGCGCTCAGACTCAACGACGGAACCGGTCCTTACGCATTCAATTGCGGCGCGCCCGCATTCCGCTTCACGGAAGAGCGTTTGATCAACGACATTGGACCGCGTCTGCTTGCGATGGTAAGGAACATCGAAGCGGCACTCGGGGGTCTGATGCCGCATTCCAAAAAAGACGTCAGCAAAAAGCTGAAATCAGGAGGGAAAGTTGCGCGTGTGGCCGAGGGGATCAGATAGCCTTTGTCATCATCGGGAGCGGTTCACATCGCCCCTTCGCTCACTGAACACAGTGGGCGAGACGAGATGACGCAGGCACAGCTCGCGCAGGGGACATCGCCCCTGCTCGCGGTTCGCGACGTCAGCGTCGTGTTCGGCGGCATCGTCGCGCTCAATGGTGTGTCCTTTGACATGCACAAGGGCCAGATCCTCGGCTTGATCGGCCCTAACGGCGCCGGCAAGACCACGCTCTTCAACTGCCTCTCGCGGCTCTACCAGCCGTCGTCCGGCGACATCCTGATGGAGGGCGCGAGCATCCTGACGCGCCCGCCGCACCGGATCGCGGAGATCGGCATCGGCCGCACCTTCCAGAACGTGGCGCTGTTTCCGAATTTGTCGGTGATGGACAATGTCCGCGTCGGCACCCATGCCCGCACCTCCAGCGACATCATCAGCGACTCGCTGCGGCTGGCCTGGGTTCGCCGCAGCGAGAGCGACGTCAACAAGAAGGTGCACGAGATCCTCGCCTATCTCGACCTCGAGGACGTCGCCCACACCGTCGTGTCGGGCCTGCCGTTCGGCACGCAGAAGCGCGTCGAGCTGGCGCGCGCGCTCGCTGCCGATCCGAAGATCCTGCTGCTCGACGAGCCCGCCGGCGGCCTCAACCACGAGGAAGTCTACGTGCTCGGCGACCTCATCCGCCGCATCCGCGACGAACGCCACATGACCGTGCTGCTGGTCGAGCATCACATGGGCCTCGTGATGTCGATCGCCGACCACGTCGTCGCGCTGAATTTCGGCAAGAAGCTCGCGGAAGGCACGCCCGCCCAGGTGCAGGCGGATCCCGACGTCATCAAGGCCTATCTCGGGAGCAAGGACCAATGACGACGCTGCTCAACGTCAAGGACCTGCGCGCTTATTACGGCCAGGTCCAGGCCCTCCACGGTCTGTCCTTCTCGCTCAGCGAGGGATCGCTGACCACGTTGCTGGGGGCCAACGGCGCCGGCAAGACCACCACGCTGCGCGCGATCTGCAACATGGTGCGCTCAACCGGCGGCATCGAGTTCGACGGCAAGCCGCTGAACAACCGCTCCACCGAGAGCATCGTGCGGTTCGGCATCGCCCATGTGCCGCAGGGCCGCGGCACCTTCACCACCATGACGGTGGAGGAAAACCTCCAGCTCGGCGCGATCACCCGCAAGGACAGCGCCGGCATCGTCTCCGACATCGAGCGCATGTATGCGCATTTCCCGGTGCTGAAGCAGCGGCATACCCAACAGGCCGGCACGCTCTCGGGCGGCGAGCAGCAGATGCTGGCGGTCGCCCGCGCCCTGATGCTGCGGCCGCGGCTGATGCTGCTGGACGAGCCTTCGTTCGGCCTGGCGCCGCTGGTGGTGCGCGACCTGTTCGGCATCCTCGGCAAGATCAACCGCGAGGACAAGGTGTCGATCCTGGTGGTCGAGCAGAACGCCCAGCTCGCGCTGGAGCTCGCCGACCAGGCCTATGTGATCGAGACCGGGCGCATCGTGATGTCGGGCAACGCCAAGGACATCGCGAACAACGAAGAAATCCGCAAATCCTACCTGGGTTACTGAGGAGCCGGCACGATGGAGCTGTTCACCAACCAAGTGCTGGCCGGCATCGCCACGGGCGCGATCTACGCCTGCATGGCGCTCGCCGTGGTCATGATCTATCAGGCGATCGACCATCTCAACTTCGCCCAGGGTGAGATGGCGATGTTCTCGACCTTCATCTCCTGGCAGCTGATGCAATGGGGCATCCCATATTGGGCTGCCTTCGTGATCACGCTGGCATTGTCCTTTGTCGGCGGCATCGCGATCGAGCGCATCCTGTTCAAGCCGCTCGCCAAGGCGCCGGTGCTGACCAACGTCGCCGGCTTTATCGCGCTGTTCGCGATCATCAACTCCTCGGCCGGCCTGATCTGGGACTTCACCATTAAGCAGTATCCGACCCCGTTCGGCTCCTCGCCCTTCCTCGGCAGCCAGCTGATCTCGACCCACCAGGCCGGCATGATCGGCGTCACCGTGCTGCTGCTGCTCGGCCTCTACTTCTTCTTCCAGTACACCAAGATCGGCCTCGCCATGCGCGCGGCCGCCTCCGTGCCTGAATCGGCCCGACTGGTCGGCATCAACACGAGCTGGATGATCGCGCTCGGCTGGGGCATGGCGTCCGCGATCGGTGCGATCGCCGGCATGCTGATCGCACCGGTCGTGTTCCTCGAGCCCAATATGATGGGCGGCGTGCTGATCTACGGCTTCGCCGCGGCGGTGCTCGGCGGACTGACCAGCCCGTTCGGCGCCGTGGTCGGCGGCTTCCTGGTCGGCGTCTTCGAGAACCTCGCCGGCACCTACATTCCCGGCGTCGGCAACGAGCTGAAGCTTCCGATCGCGCTCGCGCTGATCATTTCCGTCCTGGTCGTCAAACCCGCTGGCCTGTTCGGCCGGCAAATCGTCAAGCGAGTTTGATCATGAGCGCTGCAGAAGACGTCGTCACGGAAGCCCCGGCCGTCGAGGCGGTTCCGAAGCGGGCGATGACGCTGGGCACGGGCACCTCTCTGTTGGTGCTGGCGGTGCTGTTGATCGTGCCGGTGTTCGTCAAGAACTTCATCATCTTCCAGATGACGATGCTCCTGATCTACGGGCTCGCGGTGCTGGCCTTGAACATCCTGACGGGCGGCTCCGGCCAGTTCTCGCTCGGCCAGAGCGCCTTCTACGCCGTGGGCGCTTATACGTCGGCGGTGCTGATGGAGTACTTCAACGTCAACTATGCGCTGACAATTCCGATTTCCGCCGCGGTCTGCTTCGCATTCGGCTACCTGTTCGGCAAGCCGGCGCTGCGGCTGTCGGGCGTCTATCTCGCGCTCGCGACCTTTGCGCTTGCCACCGCGATGCCGCAGCTGCTGAAGCTGAACTTCCTCGAGCACTGGACCGGCGGCGTGCAGGGCCTCGTCGTCACCAAGCCCGACGCGCCGTTCGGGCTGCCTATGTCGCAGGACACCTGGCTCTACTACTTCTCGCTCGCCGTCGTGCTCGCGATCTACATCTTCTCGGTCAACCTGCTGCGCTCCCGGTCGGGCCGCGCCTTCATGGCGATCCGCGACAACGAGATCGCGGCCTCCTCGATGGGCGTCAACGTCGCACTGTACAAGACGCTGGCCTTCGGCGTGTCCGCCGGCATCACCGGCGTTGCCGGCTCGCTTGGCGCCATCGCCGTGCAGTTCGTCGCGCCCGACAGCTACACGATCACGCTGGCGATCTCGCTGTTCCTCGGCATGGTCGTCGGTGGCGTCGGCTGGCTGCCCGGCTCGTTCGTCGGCGCCGCCTTCATCATTTTCGTGCCGAACATGGCGGAGGGCATCTCCAAGGGCCTCTCCGGCGCGGTGTTCGGCGTACTCCTGTTCGCCGTCATCTACCTCGTGCCGCACGGCGCGAGGCAGATTGCGATCATGGGCCAGCAACTCGTCGGCCGGCTCAGAAAGAACTGACAACCCGTTGATTAAGCTAAGGAGACCCGAATTGTTTTTTGAAAGAACACTGCGAACCGCTGCGCTGGTGACGGCAACGGCGGTCATCACTCTCACCTCCGGCGCCGCATTCGCCCAGAAAAAATATGACACCGGCGCGTCCGATACCGAGATCAAGATCGGCAACATCATGCCGTATAGCGGTCCGGCCTCGGCCTATGGCATCATCGGCAAGACCGAAGAAGCCTACTTCAAGATGATCAACGACAAGGGCGGCATCAACGGCCGCAAGATCAACTTCGTCACCTATGACGACGGCTATTCGCCGCCGAAGGCCGTCGAGCAGGTCCGCAAGCTGGTCGAGAGCGACGAGGTGATCGTCGTGTTCAACCCGCTCGGCACGCCCTCGAACAGCGCGATCCAGAAATACCTCAACGCCAAGAAGATCCCGCAGCTGTTCGTCGCCACCGGCGCCACCAAGTGGAATGACCCGAAGAACTTCCCCTGGACCATGGGCTGGCAGCCGTCCTACCAGAGCGAAGCGCAGATCTACGCGAAATGGCTGTTGAAGGAAAAGCCGGACGCCAAGATCGCGATCCTCTATCAGAACGACGATTTCGGCAAAGACTACCTCAAGGGCACCAAGGACGGCCTGGGCGCCAAGGGCGCGTCCATGATCATCATGGAAGAAAGCTACGAGGTGTCCGAACCCTCGATCGACGGTCACATCGTCAAGATCAAGGCGGCCAATCCCGACGTCCTGCTGATCTACGCGACGCCGAAGTTCGCGGCCCAGACCATCAAGAAGACCGCCGAGCTGAGCTGGAAGCCGCTGCAGATCCTCACCAACGTGTCGATCTCGGTCGGCAGCGTGATGAAGCCGGCCGGCTTCGAGGCCTCGCAGGGCGTGCTGTCGGCGGCCTATGCCAAGGACTCCACGGACCCGCAGTGGGCCAACGACCCCGGCATGAAGAAGTGGAACGAGTTCGTCGACAAGTACATGCCGGGTGCCGACAAGTCCGACACCAGCATGGTCTACGGCTACGGCGCGGCGTCGACGCTGGCCAAGGTCCTGGAGATGTGCGGCGACGATCTGACCCGGGCCAACATCATGAAGCAGGCGGCCTCGTTGAAGGATTTCGCACCGGATACCCTGCTGCCCGGCGTCAAGATCAACACCAGCCCAACCGACTTCGCCCCGATCGCCCAGCTCCAGATGCAGCGTTTCAAGGGCGAGAAGTGGGAACTCTTCGGCGAGATCATCAGCGGCGACATCGCCACGGAGTGACGCTCTGACGCTATAGTCCGACACATCGAGAAGCCCCCGCGAACGAATCGCGGGGGCTTTTTGTTGACGTCCCGCATCAATCTTGTTCAATGCGGCGGCGATCCGTTCCGGGTGGAGAAAGATGACTGCCGTTCGATTTCAGGTTGCGGGCGTTCTGGCCGCATTCGCGTTGTGCACTGCGATGAGCGGCCCGGTCCTGGCGCAGAAGAAATACGACAGCGGCGCTTCCGATACCGAGATCAAAATCGGCAACATCATGCCCTATAGCGGCCCGGCCTCCGCCTATGCGGCGATCGGCAAGGCCGAGGAAGCCTATTTCAACAAGATCAATGCCGAGGGCGGCATCGGCGGCCGCAAGATCAAGTTCATCTCCTACGACGACGGCTATTCGCCGCCGAAGACGGTGGAGCAGGCCCGCAAGCTGGTCGAGAGCGACGGGGTGCTGCTGATCTTCGGCTCGCTCGGCACCTCCACCAACGGCGCCATCCGCAAATACATGAACGAGAAGAAGGTGCCGCAATTGTTCGTGGCGAGCGGCGCTTCGAAGTGGAACGATCCGAAGCAATATCCCTGGACCATGGGCTGGCAGCCGAGCTACGCCAGCGAGGCGCGCATCTACGCCAAATACATCATGAAGGAGAAGCCGGACGGCAAGATCGGCGTGCTCTATCAGAACGACGATTTCGGCAAGGACTACCTGAAAGGGCTGAAGGATGGCCTTGGACCCAAGGCCTCGATGATCGTGCTGGAAGACGGTTACGACACGTCGGAGCCGGCAATCGACGAGCACGTTGTGAAATTGAAGGCCTCCGGCGCCGACATTTTCGTCAGCATCACCACCCCGAAATTTGCAGCGCAGGCGATCAAGAAGGCGGCCGAGATCGGCTGGCATCCGGTCCACATCATCTCCAACGTCTCGGCCTCGGTCGGCGGCGTACTCGAGCCGGCGGGGCTCGAGATCTCGCAAGGGATCCTGTCGGCGAGCTACACCAAGGACGCCTCCGACCCGCAATGGAATGCCGATGACGGCATGAAGAAATTCTACAACTTCCTCGCCAAATACGATCCCAAGGCCAACAAGCTCGATGCCGGCGTGGTGTTCGGCTATGCCGCCGCGCAGACCATGGTGAAGGTGCTGCAAATGTGCGGTGACGACCTCACCCGCGACAACGTCATGAAGCAGGCCGCCTCCTTGAAGGATTTCCAGCCCGACACGCTGTTGCCAGGCATCAAGATCAACACCGCAGCCGACGATTTCGCCCCGATCGAGCAGCTCCAGATGATGCGCTTCAAGGGCAAGAAGTGGGAGCTGTTCGGGGACGTGATCTCGAGCGAGCTCGACCACTGAAGCCGCGCAACTCAAACTCGCTCCTGATCGGCTCATCAACTCAAGCGGATGTATCTTCTCGCAGTCGCACACGAGCGCGCGGCCGCCCCTGACTACTAAAGAAGCAGCCTCCGCGACCCCGCCGCAGGGGCTTTCTGTTGTAGGCATCAGGTAAATCGTATTGAATTGCGGCTGCGTCACCAAAAACAGGCAACACAAGAAAAGGGACGCACACACACCAAGAAAATAGGGAGATAGGAATGCCCGCTGTCACCGGCAAACTTGCGGCCGCGTCACTGGCGCTCGCGCTCATTGCGGCCTTGGCCTCCACTGCATCGGCCCAGAAGAAATACGACACCGGCGCGACCGATACCGAGATCAAGGTCGGCAACATCATGCCTTACAGCGGACCGGCCTCCGCCTACGGCATCATCGGACGGACCGAAGCTGCCTATTTCAAGAAGATCAACGACGAAGGCGGCATCAACGGTCGCAAGATCAACTTCATCAGCTACGACGACGCCTACTCGCCGCCGAAAACGGTGGAGCAGGCGCGCAAGCTGGTCGAGAGCGACGAGGTGCTGTTCATCTTCAACTCGCTCGGCACGCCGCCGAACTCGGCGATCCACAAATACATGAACTCGAAGAAGGTGCCGCAGCTCTTCGTCGCCACCGGCGCCACCAAGTGGAACGATCCGCAGAACTTCCCCTGGACCATGGGGTGGCAGCCCAACTACCAGAGCGAGACGCAGATCTACGCGAAGTGGCTGCTGAAGAACAAGCCCGACGCCAAGATCGCCGTGCTGTTCCAGAACGACGATTACGGCAAGGATTATCTCAAGGGCCTGAAGGACGGCCTCGGCGCCAAAGCCGCGTCGATGATCGTCGTGGAGGAGAGCTACGAGACCTCCGAACCGACCATCGACAACCACATCGTCAAGCTGAAGTCGACCGGCGCCGACGTCTTCATGAACATCACGACGCCGAAATTCGCAGCCCAGGCGATCAAGAAGAACGCCGAGATCGGCTGGAAGCCGCTGCACTTCCTCAACAACGTCTCTGCCTCCGTCGGCAGCGTGATGAAGCCTGCCGGCTTCGAGAACGGCCAGGACATCATCTCGGCCGATTATCTGAAGGACGTCTCGGATCCGCAGTGGGCCAATGATGCCGGCATGAAGGACTTTCTCGCCTTCATGACCAAATACTTCCCCGAGGGCGACAAGCTCGATAAGGGCACGATCGTCGGCTATGCCGTGGCCCAGACCCTGGTTCAGGTCTTGAAGCAGTGCGGTGACGATCTCACGCGCGAGAACGTCATGAAGCAAGCGGCGAATCTGAAGGACTTCCGCACCGAGGCCCTGCTGCCGGGCGTGAAGATCAACACCTCGCCGACCGATTTCGCGCCGATCAGCCAGCTTCAACTCGAGAAGTTCAAAGGCGAGAAGTTTGAGCTGTTCGGAGACGTGATCAGCGCCGACGTCGGCGGCTAGCCCCATCAAGGACGCGACGACGGAACCCCCCTGCGAACCATCGCAGGGGTTTTTGCTTGCGCGGCGATTATGATCACGCGATTGCACAATCGAATGATGGCAAAGCCGGCTTACGCTTTGGCGCATGATGCGGTAGGCAGGTGAGCGGCGCGTTCGCCGCCAGTCTTTCCTGTCCGCTCAAGGCCCTTCGTCATGACCGACCGACGCCCCCTGCTCCGCGCGCTCTACGACGCCGCCGTTGCCGCCGCTCATCCGAGCACAATTCTGGCGCCGCACCTGCGGCCCGCGCCAAAGGGACGCGTGATCTGTCTCGCCGCCGGCAAGGGCGCGGCCGCGATGGCCGCCGCCGCCGAGCGGCATTATCTCGACACGCTCGGGCTCGCACCGGAACGCCTCGTCGGCATCGCCACCACGCGTCACGGCTACGGCGTGCCGACGCGCCGCATCCGCGTGGTCGAGGCCGGTCATCCCGTGCCCGACGAAGCCGGCCTGAAGGGCGCGGCCGACACGCTGGCGCTCGCGGCCGAGGCCGGGCCGGACGATCTGCTCTTGGTGCTGCTCACCGGCGGCGGCTCGGCGAACTGGATCGCGCCCGTCAACGGCATCAGCTTCGGGCAGAAGCAGGCGGTCAACAAGGCGCTGCTCCGCTCCGGCGCGCCGATCGGCGAGATGAATGTCGTGCGCAAGCATCTGTCGCGGATCAAGGGCGGGCGGCTGGCGCGCGCCGGCAAAAATGCCGCCGAGATCGTGACGCTTGCGATTTCCGACGTGCCGCATGACGATCCCTCCGCGATCGCCTCAGGTCCGACCGTGCCCGATCCGACCACGCTCAATGATGCGCGCGCCATTGTCGCCAGGTACAAGCTCGACATCGACGATGCCGTCCGCCGCGCGCTGGACGACCCCGCCAACGAGAGCTGCAAGCCCGGTGATGCCGCCTTCGCGCGCGCGCATTTCGAATTGATCGCACGTCCGAAGCAATCGCTCGACGCTGCGGTCAAACTCGCGCATGAGGCCGGTTACGAGACGATCGATCTCGGCGCCGACCTCGAAGGGGAGGCCCGCGACGTTGCCGCCGATCACGCCAGGCTGGCGCTTCAGGCCCGCGCGCAGGGCAAGCGGGTCGCGATCCTCTCCGGCGGCGAGCTCACGGTCACCGTGCGCGGCAATGGCCGCGGCGGGCCGAACCAGGAATATGCGCTGGCGCTCGCCGGCCTCTTGAAGGACACGCCTGACATCTCCGCGCTCGCCGGCGACACCGACGGCGCCGATGGCGGTGCCGGCAATCCCACTGATCCCGCCGGCGCGCTGATCGACGCGGCGACGTTCGCGAAGATGGCGGCGCAGCGGCTGGAGCCGCAGGCCTATCTCGACAACAACGACGCGACCACGTTCTTCGAGGCGACGGGCGACCTGTTGCTGCCGGGGCCCACGCTGACCAATGTGAACGACATCAGGGTAATCCTGGTCGACTGACACGGCGGCATCGCCATCCCGCCGGCGCCCCGCGCGGTTCGGCGGGACGACATGGTTAACGATCTCTGAATTCTCGTCGGTGTCCTCTTTTCCAGGGGGCGGGCATCGCCGCCCTTAACCTCGCGTTCGCCGCAGTTTCAGGAACATGTCCCGAAATTGGGCGAATTGTCGGGCTGATTCACCACCGCCTGCTCTAATCGCGTCGTCCCGGGGGCAACGCGCATGGCGGAGAGTGATCAGGAGGTCGCAAGCATTGATCCGCTTGTGCTCGGCGAGTTGCTCAAGTGCGCCGCCAATAATCTGTGGCTTGGGATCATCCTCTTTGGCAGCGACCGCAGGGTCATTTTCTGCAACCCGCGCTACCGCGAGATGTACGCGCTCTCGCCCGACCAGGTGCACCCGGGCACGCCGATCAAGGACCTGATCGAGCATCGGCTCAAACTGGGCCTGAGCATCGGCGGAGAAGCCGGCGCCTATGTCCGTGCCCGCACCGAGGGTTCGGTCGTCAGCGAGCAGACGGTCCAGCAATTCGCCGACGGACGAATCATCGCCTACACCATTCATCCCCTGCCCGACGGCGGCGGCATGGCGACGCACGAGGACATTACAGAGCGCGAAGAGCTCAGTCGGCGGTTGCAGGAGCGCAACTTCCAGTTCGACATCGCGATCAACAACATGTCGCACGGACTCTGCTTCTTCAGCGCCGACCATCGGCTGGTGGTCTGCAACACGCACTTTATCGAGATGTACGGCCTGCCGCCCGACCGCGTTCGTCCGGGCACGCCGCTCCAGGAGATCCTCGACCTACGCTACGAGGTCGGCAGCGTGCCGGCGATGACGCGGGAGGAATACGCCAAATGGCGGACCGATGTCGCCATGTCAGCCGAGGCCATGGACAGCATCGTCGAGATGCAGAACGGGCGAACCTTCAAGAACAGGCACCGACCGATGCCCGATCTCGGGTGGGTCGCGACCCATGAAGACATCACCGAGCAGCGCAAGGCGGAATTGCAGATCGCGCATATGGCGCCCCACGACGCGCTGACGGACCTCGCCAATCGCGCCCTGCTCGGTCAGCGCCTGAAGCAGGCGCTCGAACAGGGTGGGATGTTCGCGATCCACCACGTCGATCTCGACAAGTTCAAGGCCGTCAACGACACCCTGGGCCACCAGGCCGGCGACATCCTGCTGCAGGATGTCAGCCGCCGCCTCAAGCAGCTCGCGCGCGACAGCGATACGGTCGCGCGCATGGGTGGCGATGAATTCGTGATCCTCCAGACGCCGATTTCCGATTCGAGCGAGGCGGACCTGCTGGCGCGCGACGTTGTCAGGACGCTGAGTGCTCCGTTCGGGCTCGACGGACACCAGACCATTGCGGGCGCGAGCATCGGGATCGCGATTGCGCCTGGCGACGGCTCGACGCCCGAGCAACTCCTGCACAATGCCGATCTGGCCCTGTATCGCGCGAAAAGCGACGGCCGCGGCATGCACTGCTTCTTCGAACCGGCCATGGGCGAAGAAGCGCAAAGCCGTCGCGGGCTGGAGCAGGACCTGCGCAACGGCCTTGCCGCCGGCCAGTTCGAACTGCACTACCAGCCGGTCGTGAAGACCGACGGCGGCGAGATCAGCGGCTTCGAAGCCTTGATCCGCTGGCGACATCCCCGGCGCGGACTGGTCGCGCCCAACAGCTTTATCCCGCTTGCGGAAGAGATCGGCCTGATCGTGCCGATCGGCGAATGGGTGATCCGGCAGGCCTGTGGCACTGCAAGCCGATGGCCGGACCATCTGCACGTCGCCGTCAACATCTCGGCGGTGCAATTCCGCCAGCCGGGCCTGACGGAGGTGATCGTCGGCGCGCTGGCGGCCTCCGGCCTCGATCCGCGGCGGCTGGAGATCGAGATCACGGAAAGCGTGTTTCTGCAGGACAGGAACGGAACGCTGACGACGCTGCACCAGCTCCGGGCGCTGGGCATCAAGGTCGCCATGGACGATTTCGGCACCGGCTATTCGTCACTGACCTATCTGCAATGCTTCCCCTTCGACAAGATCAAGATCGACCGGTCTTTCGTCAGCGGCGTGGAAAACAATGCGGCATCCCTCAGCATCGTGCGGGCGGTGGCGGCACTGGCGCGCGGGATGGGCATGACGACGACGGCGGAGGGGGTGGAGAGCGAGGAGCAACGGGACCGGATCGCAGCGGAGGGCTGCACGGAAATGCAGGGCTATTTGTTCAGCCCTCCGTTGCCCGCCGAGGAAATCGAGCGCCATTTCCTGTCCGCGAAAACACCTGCCATGCCCGACCGGTTCGCTCTGCGGCATAACCGCCGCCAGCCCGCCCGCGCTTCCGGGTTTGATGCCCGGTCGCCGGGCAATCAACCGTCAAAACTCGTTGGCGATCTTCGAGAGCATCCCGAGCAGGGCTTCGCGGTTGGACGGCCCGAGCAGCTCGTTCAGCCGGGCCTCGTGCTTGGTGGCGACGAGCTTCTTGGCGCGGGCCAGCACGGCCTTGCCCTTGTCGGTCAGCACCAAGATGTGCGAGCGGCGGTCGTTGGTGGAGCGGATCCGCGCGCAAAGGTCGCGGCTCTCGAGATTGTCGAGCATCGCCACGAAATTCGGGCGCAGGATGCCGAGGGTGGAGGCGATCTCGGTCTGGTTACGGCCGGGGTTTTTCTCGACCAGCAGCAGCACGGAGAACTGCGCCGGCGTGAGCTGGAGCGAGGCCATGCAGCGCAGGAAGTTCTCGAACACCTTGAGCTGTGCCCGCTTCAGGACATAGCCGAGCTGCTCCGAGAGCTCGCCGAGCTGGAGGGCTTCACCAGGCCCGTCGGCCGCGTCCTTGCGGCCCTTGGCGGTCTCGGCGGGTTTTTCAGAGGACTTTTCAGCGGTTTTGGAAACGGTCATCGCCTCATGCTCGCAATCCCGTTAAGTTCGGGAGGATCGTTCGCCACCCTTGATGTTATATTTGATAATTGTTATGGACCATATCAAATATCGTCAGCGCTGTTCAATGGCTGTGAGCGGACCGTCCACCACAATCAGGGGACCGGTCCTGAATCTTTGAGGGGGAGCGTCCGGTCTTGAATACCACCATCATGCTGTTCCTGCTGCAGGACGGCATCACCAATGGCGCGATCTATGCGCTGCTCGGCCTGGCGCTGGTGCTGGTGTTCGCCGTCACCCGCGTCATCCTCATTCCCCAAGGCGAATTCGTCACCTATGGCGCGCTGACCTATGCCTCGCTGGCCGCGGGCCAGATGCCGGGTACGGCGAAACTCGCGCTCGCCCTGGGCATTGGCGCCTTCGCGTTCGACCTGTTCGCCGCGCGCAAGGCGCTGCACGGACGCCTGATCCTGCGCAGCGTCATCACCAATATCGTGCTGCCGGCCATCGTGCTGGCGCTGACCGTCTACTACGCCGCTCAGAAGCCGCCGGTTGCGGTCTGCATCGCACTGTCGCTGGTGATCGTGGCGATGATCGGCCTGTTTCTCTACCGCATCGCATTCCAGCCGCTGGCGCACACCTCCGTGCTGGTGCTGTTGATCGCCTCGGTGGGCGTTCACCTCGCGCTTCAGGGTTTGGGCCTTTTGTTCTTCGGCGCCGAAGGCCAGCGCGGACCTGCCGTGCTGTCCGGCTCCTTCACCAGCGGTGCGCTGCGCTTCACCGGCCAGAGCATCACGGTCTATGGCATTACCATCGCCTTCATCGTCGGGCTGTGGCTGTTCTTTGGGTTGACACTTTACGGCAAGGCGCTGCGCGCGACCGCTGTGAACCGGCTCGGTGCCCGGCTCGTCGGCATCCGCACCACGCTATCCGGTCAGATCGCCTTCCTGCTGGCGTCCGTCATCGGCGCACTGTCGGGCATCATGATCGTGCCTATCACGACGCTGTATTACGACTCGGGCTTCCTGATCGGCCTGAAGGGCTTTGTCGCCGCGATCATCGGCGGGCTTGTCAGCTACCCCCTCACCGCCGTCGCGGCGCTAGTCGTCGGCATCGTCGAGGCGTTCTCGTCCTTCTATGCCTCCAACTACAAGGAGGTGATCGTTTTCATGCTCTTGATTCCCGTGCTGCTGCTGCGCTCGCTCGCGGCGCCTGCGGTCGAGGAAGAGAAGGACTGACGCCAAGATGCAGAGCCGGCTCCCCATCCTCATCTTCGCGCTGATCATGGCGGCGATCCCGTTTGTTCCGGGCATGCCCCCATTCTGGATCGTGCTGCTCGACAATATCGGCCTCGCGGCCCTGGTCGCGATGGGCCTCGTGCTGCTGACCGGCGTCGGCGGCCTGACCTCGTTTGGACAAGCGGCCTTCGTCGGCTTCGGCGCCTACACCACCGCGGTGCTGTCGACAACCTACGGCATGTCGCCCTGGCTGACGCTACCACTGTCGCTGCTGGTCAGCGGATTGCTGGCGGTGCTGCTCGGCCTCGTCACCGTCCGTCTCTCCGGCCATTATCTGCCGCTCGGCACGCTCGCCTGGGGACTCGGCTTGTTCTATCTCTTCAGCAAGCTGGAATTTTTGGGAAGAAACGACGGCATCTCGGCGATCCCGCCGCTGTCGATCGGCTCGTTCAAAATGCTCTCGCCCGGCTCGATCTACTACGCGATCTGGGTTGCCGTGATCCTCTCGGCGTTGCTCACGATGAACCTGCTGGACTCCCGCACCGGCCGCGCCATCCGCGCGCTCCGGCGCGGCCATGTCGCGGCCGAGGCGTTCGGCGTGCACACCCCGCGGGCGAAAATGCTGGTGTTCATCCATGCCGCCGTGCTCGCCGGCCTCTCCGGCTGGCTCTACGCCCATCTTCAGCGCGCGGTGAACCCGACGCCGTTCGGCGCGCAGGCGGGCATCGAGTATCTCTTCATCGCCGTGGTCGGCGGCGCCGGCTATGTCTGGGGCGGCGTCCTGGGCGCGGCGCTGGTCGTGGTCCTGAAGGAAGTGCTGCAGAGCTACCTGCCGTTGATCCTGCCCGGCTCGGGCCAGGTCGAGACCATCGTGTTCGGCATCATGCTGGTGGCGTTGCTCCAGCTCGCACCCGGCGGCGTCTGGCCCTGGCTGATGTCGTTCCTGCCCCAGCGTACCAGTGGCAAGAAGCCAGACACTTCGCTGAAACTGGAGCAGCGCACCCGCTCGCCCGGCCAATCCAGCGTCCTGCTCCAGGTCGAGAAGGCGCGGAAACAATTTGGCGGCGTGGTCGCGGTGAACAACGTCTCCTTCGACGTCCAGGCTCGCGAGATCGTCGCGCTGATCGGCCCCAACGGCGCCGGCAAGAGCACCACCTTCAACCTGATCACCGGCGTGCTGTCGGCCAGCTCGGGCTCGATCTCCGTGCTCGGCAACAAGGTCGACAGGGCGCCGCCGCAGGAGATCGTCAAGCTCGGCATCTCCCGCACCTTCCAGCACGTCAAGCTGGTGCCTGATATGACCGTGCTGGAAAACGTCGCGATCGGTGCCCATCTGCGCGGCCATTCGGGGCCGATCTCCTCGATGCTGCGGCTCGACCGCACTGATGAGGCAAAGCTGCTCGCCGAAGCCACCCGCCAGATCGAGCGGGTCGGACTTGGCGAGCAGATGCATCAGCTCGCAGGCTCGCTCTCACTGGGACAGCAACGGATCGTCGAGATCGCCCGTGCGTTGTGCGTCGATCCGATGCTGCTGCTGCTCGACGAGCCGGCCGCCGGCCTGCGCCACATGGAGAAGGAGCGGCTCGCGACGCTGCTGCGCGAGCTGCGCGACGGCGGCATGAGCGTCCTGCTGGTCGAGCACGACATGGGCTTCGTCATGAACCTCGCCGACCGCATCGTGGTGCTCGATTTCGGCACCAAGATCGCGGAAGGAACGCCGGCCACGATCAAGACCAATCCCGAAGTGATCAAGGCCTATCTCGGAGTGGCGGCATGAGCGCGCTGTTGTCCGTCGCCAACGCCCATGTCGCCTATGGCAAGGTCGAGGCCGTGCGCTCGGTCTCGCTCGAAGTCGGCCAAAACCAGATCGTCACCATCGTCGGCGCCAACGGTGCCGGCAAGACCACGCTGCTCTCCGCCATCATCGGCATTTTGCCGCTGAAAGGGCGCGTTTCATTCGCAGGTCAGGACCTGTCGCGGCTCGACATCGAGGACCGCGTCGCCATGGGGCTTGGCCTCGTTCCCGAGCACCGCGAATTGTTCGTGACCATGAATGTCGAGGACAATCTCGAGTTAGGGGCCTTCCGCATCGAGAGAAGCAAGGCGAAAGCCTCGATGGAGCGGGTCTACACGCTGTTTCCGCGGCTCAAGGAGCGGCGCAAGCAGCTCGCCGGCACGCTCTCCGGCGGCGAGCAGCAGATGCTCGCAATGGGCCGCGCACTGATGGGCGAGCCCAAGCTCCTGATGCTGGACGAGCCGAGCCTCGGCCTCGCCCCGATCATCGTCGCCGACATTTTCCGCATCGTCACCGAACTGCGCGCCGCCGGCGTCTCCGTGCTGCTGGTCGAGCAGAACGCGCAGGCGGCATTGAAGATCGCGGATCAGGCCTATGTCATGGAGCTCGGCGAGTTCGTGCTCAGCGGCAAGGCCAGCGACATCGCGGCGAATGAGCGCGTGGCGGCGAGCTATCTCGGCTTCCAGCACGAAGGGGCGAGTGTGTTGTAACTTCGAGACGCGCTTCCTCAAACTCATCTGTCATCGTCCGCCTAGTGCGCAATTGCGCACAGGGGCGGACGATCCAGTATTCCAGAGACCTGTGCTTGAACCGAGGCGCCGCGGCGTACTGGATGCCCCGCCTTCGCGGGGCATGACATCGGAGGATTCAGGGAGAGACGAAGATCGTGGCCTAGCTTGCCCCCTTGTCACCCTTCAGCGCCGCGAGCTCTGCTTCCAGCTCCGCGATCTTCGCATCCCTTGCCGCCAGCGCCGCCGCCACATCTCCAGCGTCGAACTTCTGCGGGATGTGCTGCGGGCAGTTCGTATCCCACGCTTCGATCTTGAACAGGATCACCTGCTCGGGCCGGGCGCGATAGCCTTTCGGCATCAGCGATGTCGTCAGCGCCTCGTCGTCCTCGACCACCCGCGCTTCGCCCCAGATCTTCACCCGGCGGCGATGGGCGTAGTCCATCACGAAGATGTAGGCCTTGGGATTTTCAGACAGGTTTCCCTGCGTGATGTATTGCCGATTGCCGGCGTAGTCCGTGAAAGCCAGCGTCTGCTTGTCCAGCACCTTCAAGAAGCCCTTCGGGCCGCCACGATGCTGGATGTAGGGCTGGCCGTCGGCCGATGCCGTGGCGAGATAAAAGCTGTTGGCGTCGGCCAGGAACGCCGCGAGGTTCTCATCGACCTCGGTGCGCCAGCCGCGCTGCTCGGCATGGGCATAGCCTTCGCGTGATCCCTTTCGGGTCTGGATCGACTTCACCGCCGGCGTGAACGCCACGTCGCTGGCGTAGGTGTGAGTTGCCGTCATCGGAACATCTCCTGAAATCCCGGCGCATCCCTGCGTCTTCGCCATCCAAAATGGACCTCCCGCCGGCTAAAACAATCATCCCGCTTGACACTTCATCGTTGCGTTATATGCAATAATGCCATGGATCGCCTCGAAGCCATGCATGTTTTCGTCACCGTCGCCGACCTGCGCGGCTTCGCGCCGGCGGCACGAAAACTGCGGCTGTCCCCCTCCGCGGTGACGCGGCTGATCGCGGCGCTGGAGGAGCATCTTGGCGCGCGGCTGTTGCAGCGGACCACCCGTCAAGTGACCCTGACCGACGTCGGCACGCGCTATCTCGAGCGCGCGCGTCGCATCCTCGCCGATGTCGAGGAGGCCGACGGCTCGGCACGGGAGGAGCGCAACCGACCGAGCGGGCGGCTGGTGGTGTCGGCGCCGGTCGGCTTTGGCCGGCTCCATGTCGGGCCTGTCATGATCGCCTACCTCAAGCGCTATCCCGAGGTCGCCTGCGAATTGCGGCTGTCGGACAACCTGGTCAATCTCGTGGAAGATGCCGTCGACGTCGCGGTGCGGATCGGCCATCTCGCCGACTCCTCCCTCGTCGCGCGCCAGGTCGGCGAGATGCGGCGGATCGTGGTGGCGACACCTGGCTATCTCAAGCGCCATGGCGAGCCGAAGACGCCGGAGGCATTGCTCGGGCACCAGACCATCGCCTTCGGTCCATCCGCGAACTGGCGCTTCGTGCAGGACGGCCGCGACATCGAGGTGGCGCCGAATCCACGCTTCGCCAGCAACAGCGCCGACGCCGCCCTGCAATATGCCGAGGCGGGCGGCGGCGTGACCCGGGTGCTGGCCTATCAGGCTGCCGAGGGCCTGCGGCGCGGGCGGCTCAGAATCGTGTTGGCGAAATACGAGCAGCCGGCGTTGCCGATCCACATCGTCTACCCGACCTCGCGCCTGCTCTCCGCCAAGGTGCGTGCCTTCGTCGATCTCGTGGTGGAGACCGCGGAGTGGAAATTCGGGTGACGCCCTCACCCCTTCTTCGGCACTACGCGAAAGGTGCCGCTGGCGCGGGCGATCACGGCGCCGTCGGCCTTCGCGAGGCACTGCGCGAAACAGATCGTGCTGCCGGTCTTGATCGCCTCACCCTCGACCGCGAGCCATTGGCCGATCTCGCCGGCGCCGACATAGTCGACCGACAGCGAGATCGTGACCAACGAGGTCGTCCAGCCCGTCGCCTGCGCGCAGCTGTAGCCCATGGCGGCATCGGCCAGCGCCGCGATCAGGCCGCCATGGATCAGCCCGCGCGCGTTGGTGTGCGGTTTCGCCAGCCGCAATCCCACGGTGACGCCGTTGTCGGTCTTCCTGGAGTAAAGCGGCTCCCAAGGATCGGTGAGCGGGGCTTTGCGAAAGTGCGGCTCGAAGCCGGCGGGAATGTCGGTGCTGGTCATGTCCGTCTCGCGTTGGTGGCTCCCGCCATTGAACGCGGCAGACGGGACAGATGCACCACCTACAAAGTTTTAAACAGAATTTGCGCGGGTGTTTGAAAGGAGTGGCGCCGTCGCCCCGCTATCCCTGTCATCACCCGCGAAAGCGGGTGATCCAGTATTCCAGAGACGGTGACGTGATACGGAGAGGCCGCGGCGTACTGGATGCCCCGCTTTCGCGAGGCATGACGGCGCGCCCTAAAACGGCAGCCCCACGTAATTCTCCGACAGCGAGGTCATCGCGGCCTGCGACTGCGTGACATAGTCGAGCTCGGCGAGCTGGATGCGCGCGCCGATGGTGCCGGTGTCGGGGAATTTGTGCAGCATCGAGGTCATCCACCAGGAGAAGCGCACGGCCTTCCAGACCCGCGCCAGCGCCTTCGCCGAATAGGCATCAATGCCGGCGCTGGATTTTTCGTCGTAGAACTCGCGAAACGCACTCGACAGATAATGCGCGTCGCTCGCGGCCAGGTTCAGCCCCTTGGCGCCGGTCGGCGGCACGATATGGGCGGCGTCACCGCACAGGAACATCCTGCCGAAGCGCATCGGCTCGGCGACGAAGCTGCGCAGCGGCGCAATGCTCTTCTCAATCGAGGGGCCCGTGACCAAGCTGTCGGCGGCGTCCTGGTCGAGCCGGCGCTTGAGCTCGTCCCAGAAACGGTCGTCCGGCCATTGGTCGACGTGGTCGTCGAGCGCGCACTGCACATAGTAACGGCTGCGCCTGGTCGAACGCATGGTGCAGAGCGCAAAGCCACGGGCGTGGTTGGAATAGATCAGCTCGTGGCTGACCGGCGGCGTCTCGGAGAGGATGCCCAGCCAGCCGAACGGATAGATGCGCTCGAACTCCTCGATGGCCGAAGCCGGAACGCTGGCGCGGCTGACGCCGTGAAACCCGTCGCAACCGGCGATGAAATCGCAATCGATGGTGTGGGTGACGCCATCTTTCACGTAGGTTACGCGCGGGTGACCGCCGTCGAAATCCTGCGGCTGCACGTCCTTGGCCTCGTAGACCGAGGTGAGGCCGGCGGCCGTGCGCGCATTCATCAGATCGAGCGTGACCTCGGTCTGGCCGTAGATCATGACCGTCTTGCCGGTCGCAGCCTTCATGTCGATGCGGTGGCGGCGCCCCGAGAAGGTGAGTTCGATCCCTTCATGCACCAGCCCTTCGGCATGCGCCCGTGCGCCGGCGCCGATCTGGTCGAGCAGCGCAACTGTTCCCTCCTCCAGCAGTCCGGCACGGATGCGGCCGAGCACATAGTCCGGGCTCTGCCGCTCCAGAATGACATTGTCGATGCCATAATGATGCAGCAGTTGCCCAAGCAACAATCCTGCCGGCCCCGCCCCGATGATTGCGACTTTTGTCCGCAATACTTGCTCCTCCCGATCCTGTAGGCTTTCGGCGTGGCTCGCTTGTCGCTGCCGTCCGCGCACGATAATTATATCATATAACGGTTGGGCAAAAGGGAGTGCGCGGCGGCACGTCGCGCCAGTTCCGGCTTGAACGCGCCGGCCAACTAGATAACATGTTAATTAACGAGACCGGGCCATCGAAGCCCGCCGTCAAAAGAGGGAGAGACGCGTGATGAGGAAAGCCTGTCTGGCGTTGCTGCTGGCAGCAAGCGTGAGCCCTGCGTTCGCGCAGGACAAGACCTTCGATTTGAAGATCTCGCACTGGGTGCCGGCCTCGCATCCACTACAGAAATCGCTGGAGGACTGGGCTGCTGCGGTCGAGAAGGATTCCGGCGGCACCATCAAGGGCAAGGTGTTTCCGGCCCAGCAGATGGGCAAGGCGTTCGACCATTACGACATGGCGCGCGACGGCATCGCCGACGTCACCTATGTCAATCCCGGCTACCAGCCCGGCCGTTTCCCGATCATCGGCGCTGGCGAATTGCCATTCCTGATCTCGGATGCCAAGGGCGGCTCGATGGGGCTCGACGCCTGGTACCGCAAATACGCCGAGAAGGAGATGAAGGACGTCAAATACTGCCTCGCCTTCGTCCACTCGCCCTCCTCCTTCCATTCCCGCACCAAGAAGATCGTGATGCCGGAGGACGTGAAGGGCCTGAAGATCCGCCCCGCCCACGCCACCATGGCGAACTTCGTCACCTCGCTCGGCGGCACCAATGTGCAATCCTCCGCGCCCGAAGTGCGCGACATCATCGAGCGCGGCGTCGCCGATGGCGTCACCTTCCCCTGGGGCTCGCTGGTGCTGTTCGGCATCGACAAGGTGACCAAATACGACATGGAGGCGCCGCTCTACACCACGACCTTCGTGTTCGTCATGAACAAGGACAAGTACAATGCGATGTCCGACAAGCAGAAGGCCGCGATCGACAAGAATTGCACGGTCGAAATGGCAGGCGTGGTCGGCGAGCACTGGGGCAAGTTCGAGGATGCCGGCATCGACAAGGTCAAGGCGGAGTCCGGTCACGAGGTCTACAAGCTGACGCCCGAGCAGACCGCGGCCTGGAAGAAGGCCGCCGAGCCGCTGGTGAAGACCTGGAGTGACGGCGCGAAGAAGACCGGCGTGGATCCGGACGCGGCGCTTAGCGAGCTGAAGGCCTCGCTGAAGAAGTACAACGCGCTGGCGGAGTAGTTCTTCGTCGAAACACATGCGGCGGCGGGATGCATCTCGCCGCCGTTGTTCTGCACGCGGGTCGAGACGCGAGGAGCGCATCGCGCGTCCTCTCCCTCTCCCGCCCGAGGATGGCATCTCTTAGGAAGCTCCCATGAAGCGCAGCTGGATGGATCGTATTATCGATTCGATCGAATGGATTGCAGCGGCTTTCGTCGGCATCGTCGCGCTCGACATCTTCCTGTCGGTGTTGCTTCGCAACACGCTGAACTATTCGATCCCCGATAGTTTCGACATCGGCCGCATGCTGCTCGGCATCCTGATCTTCTGGGGCATCGCCGCGACCTCCTATCGCGGCACCCACATCACCGTCGACCTCGTCTGGGGCAATGTCGGGCCGCGCTACCAGCGCTGGATCGACGTGTTCGCGACCCTGGTGCTGCTGTTCGTCGTGACGGTGCAGACCTGGACGCTGTTCGACAAGGTGCGCGGCACCTACAACGACAACGTCCAGACCTTCGACATGCACATGCCGACCTGGCCGTTCTTCGCGATCGCCTGGATCGGCGACGTCTCGGCCGTGCTGCTGATCGCGATCCGCACCTACCGGTTGATCTTCCATCCCGAAGAGATGCACGACCCCAAGCTGAAGGCGACGGAGTAATCATGAGCACCGATGCCGTCGCCGTAATCGGCTTCGTTTCCCTGTTCGCCCTGATGCTGCTGCGCGTGCCGGTCGGCATGGCCATGGGCCTCGTCGGCGTCTCCGGCTTTTCCTATCTCGTCGGCGCCACGCCGGCGCTGAAGCTGGTCGGCCAGACCTCGATGCGCACGGTGACCGACTACACCTTCGGCGTCATTCCGATGTTTCTGCTGATGGGCTCGTTCGTCAGCAATTCCGGCATGAGTCGCGAGCTGTTCCGCGCCGCCAACGGCTTTGTCGGCCATTTGCGCGGCGGACTCGGCATCGCCACCGTCGGCGCCTGCGGCGGCTTTGCCGCGATCTGCGGCTCCTCGGTCGCGACCGCCGCGACCTTCTCCGCGGTCGCTTACCCCGAGATGCGCCGCTTCGGCTATCCGCAGTCGTTTGCCACCGGCGTGATCGCGGCCGGCGGCACGCTGGGTGCGATGCTGCCGCCCTCCACCGTGCTCGCCGTCTACGGCATCATCACCGAGCAGGACATCGGCAAGCTGTTCATCGCCGGCATCATCCCGGGCATCCTCGCGATGACCATGTACATGATCACGATCTTCCTGATCGGTTATTTCCGGCCCGACTTCCTGCCCAAGGGCAAGGAGCTGCCGTGGCGCGAGCGCTTCGCCGGCCTGAAGGACATCTGGGCGCCGGTGCTGCTGTTCGTGTTCGTCATCGGCGGCCTTTACGGCCTGCCCTATTTGCCGCGCTTCACGCCGACCGAAGCGGGCGGCGTCGGCGCCGCCGGCGCCTTCATCATCGGCGTGGCGACCGGCCGGCTCGACCGCGAGAAGATTCTGGCGTCGCTGCTCCAGGCGACGCGCACGGCCGCCGCCGTGTTCACCGTGCTGATCGGCGCCTTGATCTTCGGCTATTTCCTCACGGTGACGCAGACCCCGCAAAAGGTGACGGAATTCCTCACCGGCCTCGGTCTCGGCCCCTACGGCGTGCTGGCGTTGATCATGGTGATGTATCTCGTGCTCGGCTGCCTGATGGACGCCATGGCGATGATCATCCTCACCGTGCCGATCATCTTCCCCGTGATCATGCATCTCGGTTTCGACCCGATCTGGTTCGGCGTCATCATCGTCATGACGGTCGAGCTCGGCCTGATCCATCCGCCGGTGGGCATGAACGTCTTTGTCATCAAGAGCGTGGTGAAGGACGTTTCCTTCTCCACCATCTTCAAGGGCGTGATTCCGTTCGTGGCGACAGACCTGGTGCGCCTGGTGATCCTGATCGCCTTCCCGCTGCTGGCGACGTGGTTGCCGACGCGGATGATGGCGCATTGAGGAGGTGAAGCGATGACCACGCCGTCGCTGGAAACCAGATACGTCTTTACCGTCACCGCACGCATCGGCGACGTCGTCACCGCCGGCGAGACCGGTATCGGCATTCGCCGCATCATCCCGATCGTCGGCGGCGAGGTGACGGGTGCGATCACCGGCAAGGTGCTGCCGTTCGGCGCGGACTTCCAGACCATCCGCCCGAATGAGCTGATTGATCTCGAAGCGAAGTACGCGTTCGAAACCGACGACGGTGCCACCGTCTATGTCGAGAACAAGGGCATGCGCTTCGGCCCGGTCGAGCTGTTGCAAAAGCTCAAGCGCGGCGAACCGGTGGATCCCAAACTGATCTATTTCCGCACCGTGCCGAGGTTCGAGACCGGGCACGAGAAGTACCGCTGGCTGATGGAGCACATTTTTGTCGGATCAGCAGCGCGTCATGCGGATCGAGTCGTGATCGACGTGCATCAGGTGATGTGAAGGCTTCAGTGCCCTTCGCCGTCGTCCCGGCGAAGGCTGGGACCCATACCGCGTGATCTGTCGATCGCGAATAGTCGGAGTACCGAACGACTTGGCCAAACTTCTCCCTGTGGTTATGGCTCCCGGCCTCCGCCGGGACGACACCGCATTTGGAGGGCGCCTTTTGCCCGCCTGACTGACCCAAGAGGCACCTAGCCCCTTGTTGACTCCTCCTGAATTCGTTATACAACATAACTATTCTGACAAGGACGCAAATGACACAGGGAAACGCCGAGACCGCTGACGCGGGCGCCGCCGGGCTTTTGAAGATCGAGCGGGCGGACCGGGTTTTGACCGTCGGCCTCAATCGGCCGGCCAAGCGCAATGCGCTCAACGACGGCATCATCCTGGAGATCGGCGAGTGTTTTGCGGCCCTGCCCGAGGATATCGGCGCCGTCGTCATCCACGGCATCGGCGACCATTTTTCCAGCGGTCTCGACCTCTCCGAACTGACCGACCATGATGCCAGTGGCGGCCTTCTCCATTCCCAGATGTGGCACCGGGTGTTCGACCGCATCCAGTACAGCCGCGTGCCTGTGATCGCCGCGCTCAGGGGCGCCGTGATCGGAGGCGGGCTGGAGCTCGCCTGCGCGGCGCATATCCGTGTCGCCGAACCCTCGACCTATTTCGCGCTGCCGGAGGGGCAGCGCGGCATCTTCGTCGGTGGCGGCGGTTCGGTGCGCCTGCCGCGCCTGATCGGCGTCGCCAGGATGATGGACATGATGCTGACCGGCCGCGTCTATTCCGCGACCGAAGGCACCTCCTACGGCTTTGCGCAATATGTCACGGAAGCCGGCAACGGGCTCGGCAAGGCGATGGAGCTTGCGACCAAGGTCGCCTCCAACGCGCCGCTGACCAACTTCGCCGTGCTCCAGGCGCTGCCGATGATCGCGGAGGCCAATCCGCAGACCGGCCTGTTGATGGAATCGCTGATGGCGACGGTGGCGCAGAGCGACAAAGAGGCAAAACGCAGGATCCGCGAGTTCCTCGAACACAAGACCGCAAAGGTGAAGCCGAAATCATGAGCGCGCAGCCGTCCTCTTCCAGCATGGAGCGCGGCGCGAGCACTTCCCCGCTGCGGCCCATTTCGTTCGGCGATCCCGTCGTCAATATCGAGCGGCGCGACGACGGCACGATTTATCTGCGGCCCAAACAGCCGCTCGGCGATTATCCGGCCCGCATCACCGACCGCCTGCATCACTGGGCGAGCGCGACGCCCGATCGCGTCTTCATGGCCGAGCGCGAAGGTGGCCGCGGCTGGCGCAAGATCAGCTACGCCGAGCTGCTCGCCGCGAGCCGGCACATCGCCTCAGGGCTCATTGCGCGCGGGCTGTCGGCGGAGCGGCCGGTCGTCATCCTCTCCGGCAATTCGATCGACCACGCATTGCTCGCGTTCGGCGCGTTCTATGCCGGCATTCCGTTCTGCCCGGTGTCGCCGGCCTATTCGCTGGTATCGAAGGATTACGGCAAGCTCTCCTACCTGATGAAGCTGCTGACGCCCGGCCTTGTCTTCGCCGAGGACGCCGACAAGTTCGCCGACGCGCTCGCGGCCAACGTCTCGCTCGGCACCGAGATCGCCGCGTCCTACGGTCGCGTGCCGGGCCGCGACGTCACCTTGCTCGCCGACCTCATGGCAACGCCGATCCGCGGCGATCTGGACGAGGTCCACGGCAAGATCGGCCCCGACACCATCGCGAAATTCCTGCTGACCTCGGGCTCGACCGGCAACCCCAAGGCGGTCATCAACACCCAGCGCATGATCTGCGCCAACCAGGTGATGCTGCGCGAGACACTCGCCTTCCTCAGGGACGAGCCGCCCGTCATCATCGACTGGCTGCCCTGGAATCACACTTTTGGCGGCAACCACAACATCGGGCTGACGCTTTACAATGGCGGCTCGATGTATCTCGACGCCGGCAAGCCGGTGCCGGGAGGCATCGAGGAGACCGTGCGCAATCTCCAGGAGATTTCGCCGACGGTCTATTTCAACGTGCCCAAGGGCTACGAGTCGCTGCTGCCTTATCTGCGCGACGACCAAGGGCTGCGCGCAAAATTCTTCGACCGGCTGCACGCGATGTTCTTCTCGGGCGCGGCCCTGTCGCCGTTCGTCTGGAACAGCCTCGACGAGCTCGCGGTGAAGGAAAAAGGCTACCGCGTACCGATGCTGACCGGCCTCGGTGCAACCGAGACCGCGCCGTTCTTCATGTCGGTCAACCCGCGCACCAGCCGCTCCGGCCATGTCGGGCTTCCCGTATCCGGCAATGACGCCAAGCTGGTGCCGAACAACGGCAAGATGGAAGTTCGTTGCAAGGGGCCGAACGTGATGCCCGGCTACTGGCGTCAGCCCGACATCACCGCAAATTCGTTCGACGAAGAAGGCTTCTACAAGCTCGGCGATGCCCTCAAGCCCGTCGATCCCGATGATCTCAATGCCGGCTTCGATTTCGACGGCCGCATCGGTGAGGATTTCAAGCTCGGCAGCGGCACCTGGGTCAGCGTCGGCCCATTGCGCGCGCGCTTCGTCGCGGCTTGCGCGCCGCTGGTGCGCGACGTCGTCATCGCCGGCATCAACCGAGACGAGATCTCCGCGCTCGTCGTGCTCGATCTCGACGGCTGCCGGCTGATCAACCCGACGCTGCCGACCGACGATCTCGTCGTCGCGACCCGCGACCGGCTGGTGCGCGAGGCATTTCGCGAACGGCTGACCCGCTTTCTCAGCGCGGCCACGGGATCCTCGACGCGGATCACGCGCGCGATCCTCTTGGACACGCCACTCTCGATCGACAAGGGCGAGGTCACCGACAAGGGCTCGATCAACCAGCGCGCGGTGCTCGAGCATCGCAGCCTGCTGATCGAGGAGCTCTACGCTGCCAATCCATCGGACCGTGTGATATCGGTCGGGTAAGAAAACGTCGCACCAGGGAGAACGCCATGTTGTTGAAGGATCAGGCTGTCATCGTCACGGGCGGCGCGTCGGGACTGGGCGCGGCGACCGCGCGTAAGCTGGCGGCGCAGGGCGCCAGGGTCGCGGTGTGCGACCTCAATGCCAAGCTCGCCAAAACTGTCGCCGCCGAGATCAAGGGCGTGGCTGTGGCTTGCGACGTCTCCGATGCGGCTTCCGCTGAGGCTGCGATCGCCCAAGCGACCAAGTCCCATGGACCCGCGCGCGTGCTGGTCAATTGCGCCGGCATCGGCGTTGCCAAGCGCGTCGTCGGCCGCGACGGCCCGATGGCGCTCGCCGATTTCGACAAGGTGATCAAGGTCAATTTGATCGGCACCTTCAACATGCTCCGCCTTGCCGCGAACGAGATGTCCAAGCTCGAGCCGCAGGCAACCGGCGAGCGCGGCGTCATCATCAACACGGCATCCGTTGCCGCTTATGACGGCCAGATCGGGCAATCGGCCTATTCGGCCTCCAAGGGCGGCATCGTCGGCATGACGCTGCCGATCGCGCGCGAGCTGGCGCAGTTCGGCGTCCGCGTGCTGACGATCGCGCCCGGCCTGTTCCTCACGCCGCTGCTCGCCAACCTGCCGCAGGAAGCCCAGGACTCGCTCGCCGCCGCGATCCCGTTCCCGCGCCGGCTCGGCCACGCCGACGAGTTCGCGGCGCTCGCCCTGCACATGGTCGAGAATTCCTACCTCAACGGCGAAGTGGTGCGCCTCGACGGCTCGCTGCGCATGGCGCCGAAATAGGGCGCGGCATATGTTCGTGAACCGGCGCGACGTCCAGATCCAGTGGGGTGACTGCGACCCCGCCAACATCGTCTATTACCCGCGTTATTTCGCGATGTTCGACGATTCGACGTCGACCCTGTTCGAAGTCGCCGGCTTCTCCAAGCAGGACCTGGTCAAGAAATACGGCCTGGTGGGCATTCCCATGGTCGATACACGCGCCAAGTTCTACATCCCCTCGACTTATGGCGACTGGATCACCATCGAAACCAAGATCGAGAGCATCAAGCGCTCGAGCTTCGAGGTGAAGCACAGCGTCTTCAAGGGCGAGGCGCTGGCGATCGAGGGTTTCGAGACCCGTGTCCTGGTCGGGCGCGACCCCGTTAACCCCGACAAACTGAAATCGGCACCGTTTCCTGCGGAAATGGTAGCCAAATTCACGGGGAGCGAGGCCGGGAGCTAAATCGCCACATCACCAAAAGAGGGGGCTGAATTACCCCCCGATTTCTGCTTTCAAAGAAACACATAAAGGGAGGAATAGATGAAACGCTTTTACCTGACCGCCGCCGTCACCGCGGCTGCGCTTGCGCTGCCGGCCGTGCCCGCGCTGGCCCAGACCGCCGAGGTCACCATCGGCATCACCACCACCACGACCGGCCCGGGCGCAGCGCTGGGCATTCCCGAGCGCAATGCGCTGGAGTTCGTGCCGAAGGAGATCGGCGGCGTGCCGCTGAAGGTGATCGTACTCGACGACGGCGGCGATCCGACCACCGCGACCACCAACGCCCGCCGCTTCGTGACCGAATCCAAGGCCGACATCATCATGGGCTCGGCGCTGACGCCGCCGACCATCGCGGTGTCCAACGTCGCCAACGAAGCCGGCATCCCGCATTTCGGCCTGGCGCCGTTCCCGATTACGCCGGAGCGCATGAAGTGGTCGGTGGCGATGCCGCAGCCGATCCCGATCGTGGGCAAGGTGCTGTACGACCACATGAAGTCGAAGGGTGTGAAGACCGTCGGTTATATCGGCTATTCCGACTCCTATGGCGACCTCTGGTTCAACGATTTGAAGGCGCAGGCCGTGCCGATGGGCATAACCATCGCCGACGAGGAGCGCTTCGCTCGCCCCGACACGTCGGTGACCGGACAGGTGCTGAAGCTCGTGGCGGCGAATCCCGATGCCATTCTGGTCGGCGCTTCCGGCACCGCGGCCGCGCTGCCGCAGACCGAGCTACGCGAGCGTGGCTATCAGGGCCTGATCTACCAGACCCATGGCGCCGCCAGTATGGACTTCATCCGCATCGCCGGCAAAGCTGCGGAAGGCGTGCTGATGGCCTCTGGTCCCGTCATGGATCCCGAGGACCAGCCGGACGAAGCCGCCACCAAGAAGCCGGGCCTCGCGCTCAACTCGGCCTATGAAGCCAAGTACGGCCCGAACAGCCGCAGCCAGTTCGCCGGTCACTCTTACGACGCCTTCGAGATTCTCAAGCGCATCATCCCGGCGGCACTCAAGACGGCGAAGCCAGGCACGCCGGAATTCCGCGAGGCGATTCGCCAGGCGCTGCTGTCGGAGAAGGAGCTTGCGGCGAGCCAAGGCGTCTACAATTTCACCGAAAAGGATCGCTACGGCCTCGACGAGCGCTCGCGCATCCTGCTCACGGTGAAGAACGGCAAGTACACGCTGGTGAAATAGACGCAGCGGCAGGATTGAGACGACGAAAGCCGGCCCGATGGGCCGGCTCTTTTTGTTTGCAGCGAGCGTAATGCCGGATCGCGTTTGAACAACAGCACCGCTCTCTGAGTTCCCTCCTCCCTTGTGGGGGAGGGGACACACCTTTCTCGGGGCGCTAGATGAGTCTCATTCCAGGCCTCAAGCCGCCTGCCGCAGCGGGGTCCAGGCGAACTCCGAATAGTAACTGTCCATCATCCGGTCGACATAAGCGGTGAGGTTCGGAAATCCTTCGGCGCGACGGCGCAGTGCGGATTCGAAGAACGGCGTCAGGATCCCGGCGAGTGCACCGAAGGCGGTGGCATCGACGCCGCAGGGCTTGTTGCCCATCAGATAGGACTTGTCGCCGAGCTGCACCGAGAGCGCAAACAGCGAGCGCACGGCGAGATCGACGTCGTCATCGGGCGCGTGGCGGCCGAGTCCGGAGAGCAGGTAGTTCTCGGCGACACGGAATTGCGCGTCCTCGCGCAACTTCTCGCGATTGTGCTCCGGCGCGCCGTCGAAGAAATGCGCAGGCCCCTTGGCGAAGTTGACCGGATCGACCCAGCGCGCCCCGACCAGCGCAAAATAAACGTGATGCTCGATCATGCGTTCGAATGCCCAGGCCTGCGCGCGCTCGACGAGCGACAGACCGGCGTCGAAATCGAAGCCGTAGCGGCGCTCGATATGGGCGCGGATGAAAGTGGAATCGGCCACCGCCTCGCCGCCATCGTCGATGAAGGGCAGCTGCCCCTTGGGTGATGCGGGTGGCATCGCCCGCTCCTTCCGGTAGGGCAATCCCGCCATCTTGAGCTGCACCTCCGTCTTGGTGACGAAGGGGCTGATTTCCGGCAGGCCGAAGCCGGCGCCAAAGCCGTAAAGCGTGATCATGAAGGCTCTCCTGAAACGACCGAAAGAGTTGAGGGAACTTAACCGCGGGCTGCTGCCACCATGGTGGCAGCAGCCGTGATATCTTCTGCGAAACGGGCCCCCCGCCAGGCGCGGGCCATGACATGACGGACCAGCGCGTCCGCGGCCTGGACCAGGAAGCGAGCCACCATGGTCGCGAGCGCAAGGCGGAGGTCGAGGACCATGAGATCAAGGGATACGAGGCGGCCGAACGCCCATGCGTACCAAGCTCGGGCTTGCAAAGTCGGGACTCGCAAAGGCTGGACCTGTAAAGGCGGGGTCCGCCACAGCGCAGCGGCCGGGCCGAAATGAGTTGGAATGATCATGGACAAATCCTCTTCAGTCGACGTGTTGTCCCGGTATAGAACTCCCCTGCTGCCAACATCCTGTCAGCAGCCACGCGCCGCCTTCTGAAAAACCACCGACAAGAGATCCGTCATGAGACGCGCCGACCGGCTGTTTCAAATCATCCAGGTGCTGAGGCGCACGCGTAAGCCGCTGACGGCGGACGCTATCGCGGCCGAGCTCGAGACCTCGAAGCGCACAATCTATCGCGACATCGCCACGCTGATCGGCCAGCGCGTGCCGATCCGTGGTGAAGCCGGCATGGGCTACATCCTGGAAAAGGGTTTTGACCTGCCGCCTTTGATGCTGACACCCGACGAAATCGAGGCGGCGGTGCTGGGCGCGCAATGGGTCGCCGGCCATGCCGATCCCGCGCTGGCGCGTGCGGCTGAAGATCTGATGGCCAAGATCGCCGACACTGTCCCTGAGCGCCTGCGTCCGTTCGTGCTGGAGCCGGCAAGCCGGGCCCGGCCGAGCTGGAACAGGGAGCCGGACCGCCTGGACATGGCTCGCACGCGCACCCAGATCCACGAAGGCAAGAAGATCATGCTGCGCTATCGCGACGAGCAGGGCCGCGCCAGCGAGCGCATGATCTGGCCGATTTCGATCGGCTATCTCGAAGCCGTGCGCCTGCTCGCGGCCTGGTGCGAGCTGCGCGGCGACTTCCGCAGCTTCCGCACCGACCGCGTGGTCGACGCGAGCTATCCCGACGAGAGATATCCTGAAAGGCGCGACGTGCTGCGCGCGAAATGGCGCCAGAGCCTGGTCTGGGGCCCGCCAAAGGACACGTGACGATGGATGAGAACGCCCCCATCGACCTGTCGAGCTGTTGCCAGAGTTGCGGCGCCTGCTGCGGCTATTCGGCGAACTGGCCGCGCTTCTCGATCGAGAGCGACGAGGAGCTTGCCGCGATTCCCGAAGCGCTCGTCAACGACCGTCAGTCCGGCATGCGCTGCGAAGGCGATCGCTGTTCGGCGTTGCAGGGGAACATTGGAAAAGCAACCGCGTGCGGCATCTATGCAGTGCGGCCGGACGTGTGCCGCACCTGCATGCCGGGCGATGCCGAATGCGCGATGGCGCGACGGAAATTCGGGCTGCCGGTGATAGAGGCCGCCGGCGCATGATCCGGAAAAGTGTGCAGCGGTTTTCCGCCGAGATCATACGCCAATAGAGAGCTAGAGCGCGATCGATCGTGCTTTAGGCCGGGACGGCTTCGCTGATCTCGTCGTCGATCTCGTCGTCCAGCGGCGCGAGCACCGAGAGCGGCTTGGTCGACAGCGTGATCGGCTTGCGGCCACCCGACAGCGACGGCGAGGATTTCGCCGCGCCTTCGCGCGCAAGCGCGTAGAGCGTCGAACCGACACGGCCGCCGTTCTCGATCAGGTCGCGCTCGTTACAGCTGCCAGCGATCGCGACCGCCAGCGAGTGCAGATGGCTGCGGCGATAGCAGAACAGCGCCAGCCTGGCGCGCGCGTCAGGGGAAACACTTTCAACCAGCCTCGGCAGGCCACTCTCGCTGGCGCGGTACATCTCGCCAAGGAGTTCGTCGCGGACCGGGCACGAATCGCCTTCAAAGGTATCGCGGCTTGAAAACATTGCAGTTCTCCCTCGTCTGGGAAGATGCAGTGCAATTCTCTAATGAAAGGTTAACCACGCTGCCCGGTAGTCACCCGGGGGTCCTTGCGCGTGGGCCGCGAATCAATGGGCTGGGCGGGGATCCAGCCGCGCTATCTGAGCCGATGAGTCAGGCGCGAACGCCTCCACCGCGTCATGGCCGGGCTTGTCCCGGCCATCCACGGAAAGCCGAGAGGCGCGAAGATCGTGGATGCCCGGGACAAGCCCGGGCATGACGACCTCTTGTGGATGCCGATGGACGACCACCTACGCGCCGAGGCCGCCAGCGGTCAGTTCGCCGCCATGAAGATGGAGAGGCCGAAGCCAGTCAGATGGTGCAGGGCCTGGTCGACACCGATCAGGGTCCAGAACCAGGGATGCGCAAGATCGACACCGAAATTGGCTGAGACGAGGCCCTTGGCGCGGTCGATCGTGATGTGGATGACGAAGTCGATCAGCGCCACAAACCAGAATTTGGGCGCCACGATCAGGATCAGCGGCAGCGCAACCGCAAGGTGAACCAGGCAGTGCACCAGGAGCGGCAGGGCCCAACCGTGCTTCTGGTCCTTGCCGTGCGCCATCCAGGCGGTCTGGAGGACGAAATCGGCGATGATGTGCTTGAACGTCAGCAGCAACATCCAACCAATGAGGGCTTCGACCGGAACCGCCGATGACAGGGGTGGAAACGACAAGGCGCCCTCGTTGACGTGACAAGAAGAATTGGAGCGTTCAGCGCAATCTCTTCCTGGACCGGTCAAATCGCCGGGACTTGCGATTTATGACACCTCCCGCGGCGGAATGCAGCCGGGGGGAACCGGAAAATCGCCAACTGTGGCTAACTGGTGATAGGATGACCAATCGCCGGGGCCGAGTTGAGTAAGGTTACCTTCGGCTCGGAATTTGCATTCCGCGGCCTGCGCGCTACCATCGCCAGTAGAGAATATCGTTCTTTTTTCAGACGTTTACGAATTGCAGGGCGACCGCAGCGATCACATCCGCAAGCCGCCCGCCACCGGAAGCATAAGGCCAGAGTGCTGCCATGAGTACTGAGGGCCCGACCTCATCGCCGATCGAGCCACCGCCCCGGCGACCCAAGGTGATCAAGACCAACCAGCAGCAGGTCTTCCTCTACGTCGTGCTGACCCTGCTGTTGTCGCTTGCCACCGTCTGGGCCGGCCGCATGCTGGTGCACAATTCGGAGACGCTGACCTTTGCGGTCGGCGCCCCCAACAGCGACGAGGCGCTGTTCGCAGCCAAGCTCGCCGCCGTCCTGAAGAACAACGCCTCGCGCTTCCGGATCAAGATCGTCAACAACGCCGACAACGCCAAGGCGATCGCCCAGTTCGATCGCAAGCAGGCCGACCTCGCGGTGCTGCGCACCGACGCCAAGGTGCCGCTGCGGGCACGCACGCTCGCGATCCTCGAGCACGATATCGTGCTGCTGCTCGGGCCCGGAAACAAGAAGATCAAGTCGCTCGCCGAGCTGAAGAAGAAGAAGGTCGCCGTCGTCGCCGACAACGACTCCGCGCTCGTCTTCGTCCGCGGTATCCTCGACGTTCCGGAGGGTGCGGACGCGGGGAGGATCCGGATGGCGCCACAGGGCGCTACGCTCGACAAGCTGTTCGCGCCGGCGAGCGGCTTTGGCGCAGTCGTCGCCATCGTCCACGCCTCGCGGGCGGTGCGGGACAAGGCGTATGAGCAGGTCGCCAGGCGCGGCGGCTTCACGCTGAACGCGATCGACGAGGCGAAAGCGCTGGCGCGCAAGATCCCCGGCATTTCCAGCGAGACGCTGACGGCGGGCACGCTGTCTGCATCGCCGGAAATTCCCGGCGACGATCTCGACACGATCGGGCTCGAATGGTTGCTGGTCGCCCAATCCAGGATGTCGCCGACGACGGCCGGGGAGCTCGCGCGCACCGTCTACGAGAACAAGTCCGCGCTCGGGCTCGACAGCGGCTTTGCCACTAGGATCGAGCCCGCCTCCGTCGAGAAGGACGCCTTCGTGATGGCGCATCAAGGGGCGGCCGACTACATCAACGACGACACCAAGTCGTTCATGGATAAGTACAGCGACCTGATGTATCTCGGCGCTGCCGCGCTCAGCGTCATCGGCTCGATCTTCGCCGCGATCTACGCCAAGATCACCCGGATCGCGCCGGAGAAGGCCAGCGAGCTGGCCACCGCCATCCTCGACATCGGCGAGCGGATCGAACATGCGCATTCGCTCGACCAGCTCGAATGTCTCCAGGACGAGCTGGAAGGCATTTTACGCGGCGCCGTCATCGGCCTCAGAGACGGCACGATCAGTACCGACGGGCTCGACACCTTCAAGCTCGGCTACGAATTCGTCCGCGACGAGATCGGCATGCGCCGCGACTATCTCAAGCGCCATGCGGGCGCGGGCGAGAAGGCCGCTCAGGATGTGGCCCCTTCCCAGCACGACGAGAGCAATGTCGTGGTGGTGAAGACAGCTCAGAGTGCCTGACCCATCAATTTGAGGACCTACGGCGACGCCTTGCCGGCACGTCTTCGAGCGACCGGGGGCCCTAGGCCGGGAACCGTCCCTGTCCACAACCGTTTGTTCTCGGATCAACCGGAGACCGCGCCATGCGTGCACTCCTCATCATCTTCCTGCTGGGAATGTTGGCCGCGGTTGGCTATTTCGTTTATTCCGCGATGGCGGTCGAGGGCGAGCCGATCCCGACGGAAGGCTACGTGGCGCTGGCGCTGGGGGCCGGTTTTTCCGTTCTTGTCGGCATCGGCTTGATGGTGCTGCTGTTCTTCAGCAGCCGTCGCGGCTACGACGAACCGCCGCATTTCAAGTAGCGGCGCGTGGTCCGGCGGACCGTCGTTGACGGCCTCGAGCCGGGCAGGCACTTTGGCAGCGAGGTTCCAGCCGGGGACCGCAAAGACGAAACTGAGCCGCCTGCCCGCATGTCCAAGCCGCTGATCTCCGCTCTGGCCCAGTTCGCGGCCGCCACGGCCGGCCGCAACATGACCAGGGCGGCCTATGTGGCCGTCGCCGTCGGCGTGCTTGCCATGGTGCTCCTGACGGTCAACCCGGCCTATGAGACGGCACATCGCTGGGTCGACGCCCTGCTTTGGACCTGTCTCGTGTACTTCGTATACGAATGGGTGGTCCGGCTGCGCCATATGACGCGACAGGGGCGCCTTGCACTCTACATGTCCTCCTCCGCCGGGCTGGTCGACGCGGTCGGTGCGTTGGCCGTGCCGGCCGCGCTGATTCTCGGGATCGAGCCCAGGACGGCGTGGCTGCTCAGCGTGCTCTGGGTGCTGAAGGTGGTGCCGGGCATTCCCGGCCTGCGGCAGCTCCGCCGCGTGCTGGTGCTGGAATCGGGGCCGCTGGCCAGCGTGCTCGTGATCTTCCTGATGGTGGTCTTCCTGGCCTCGGTCGCCGAATATTTCCTGGAGCGGGACGTGCAGCCGCAGACGTTTGGCAGCGTGCCGGCCGCGCTGTGGTGGGCCGTCGCAACCTTGACGACGACAGGCTATGGCGACGTCGTGCCGGTGACGCCGCTGGGCCGCATGGTGGCCGCGCTGGTGATGATCTCCGGCCTCGGCGTGTTCGGCCTCTGGACCGGCATTTTGGCGACCGGCTTTGCCGCGGAGACCCGGCGCGACAATTTCCTCAAGACCTGGGAATCCGTCAGCAAGGTGCCGTTCTTTGCAGCGCTCGGCCCGGCGGCCATCGCCGACGTCACCCACATGCTGCGGACCATGGAGCTGCCGGCGCGCACCATGATCATCCGCAAGGGTGCGCAGGGCGACTGCATGTATTTCATCGCCGCCGGCGAGGTCGAGGTCGACCTGCCCGGCAAGAAGGTACGGCTCGGCGACGGTGCCTTCTTCGGCGAGATGGCCTTGCTCGGCAACAATCTGCGCGGCGCCAATGTCTCGACCACCAAGGTGTCGCGGCTTCTTGTGCTCGACCTCGTCGACTTCCGCGTGCTGATGGCGCGGCATCCCGATCTCGCGGAGACCATCGATGCCGAGGCGAAACGGCGCACGCTCGAAAACAAATAAATGGCGCCAAGCAAATAAATGGAGACAAGAATGTCGGACATAGCCGACGCAGCTACTGGCCCGGTGCTCGAACTCAGTGGTGCACGCGCCACCATTCGCCTCAATCGGCCCCGACATCTCAACCGGCTGCAGGCCGAGGATCTCGGCCAGCTGGTCAAATTGTTCGACCGGGTCGAGGCCGATCGTGCTATCCGCGTGCTGGTGTTGACCGGCACGGGGCGCGCCTTCTCCGCGGGCTATGACCTTAACTCGGTTGCCGAGCGCGCGGTCAGTGCGAACGAGCAGCAGAGCGCGGGCTCCGCCTTTGAGGTGGTCGTCAACCGGCTGGAGGATCTCGGCGTCCCCACGATCTGCCGGCTCAACGGCGGCGTCTATGGCGGCGCGACAGACCTCGCGCTCGCCTGCGACTTCCGCATCGGCGTCGACACCGCGGAGATGTTCATGCCCGCGGCCCGGCTCGGGCTGCACTATTACAGCAGCGGCATCAAACGCTATGTGACACGGCTCGGCGTCGACAATGCGAAGAAGCTGTTCCTGACCGCGCAAAAGATCAGCGCGCCGGAGATGCTGCGGATCGGCTATCTCACCGATATGGTGGCGGTCGAGTTTCTGGACGAGGAGGTCGATAGGCTCGCCAACGTCCTCGCCGGCAACGCGCCGCGGGCGATGCGCGGCATGAAGCGCGCCATCAACGAATTCGCCCGCGGCGAACTCGACCAGCAAGCCGCCGACCACCGTCACCGCGACAGCATGCGCGGCGACGAGATCAAGGAGGGCATCACGGCCTTCGCGGAGAAGCGGCCGCCTAAATTCTGATTACGCCCGCTTCGACCGCATCGCGCGTACCTGCGTGAGCTTGGGATCGCGGACGAACGCCTCGTAACGTTTGCTGTCGATGGCGTAGATGGCGATCCGGCCCTCACTGTCAGCATGAACGCCCCAGCCGAAGCGCTTGCCCAGGCTCGACGCCCTCATGCACGCCTGCCCCCGGGAGAAGAACGCTTCACGGGCCGCCTGCTTTTCCGTTTCCGTCGCCTTCACGGCGAGTTCGCGTCCTGGCGCAGACGTCGCGAAGATCACGTCGTCGGACTTGTATTTGTAAGGCGCCTTCGCGATCATCCCGTATTGCAGGCACGCCACCGTCGGCTTTCCCGCGCGCAGCGGCGGCTCTTCGCCGGTACGCGCAGGACAATCTTCAGCAACCTGGATGAAGGTGTTGAAGCAGTTGGTCGTGTGCACCGGCTTCGTCATCTGCAACCCCGGTTCATTCAACCTCCAGCCGCCGCAGCATGCTGCGCCGCCATCTCAGCGTCCGCCGCGTTGATGCGCTGGAACGCGGGCCGCGAGGTCATGCGTTCGGCATAGCGGACGAACACGTCCTTTTTCGGCACAATGCCGAACATCATGGTCCAGCTGAACGCGACGCCCCACAGCACGTCGGCGGCCGTCATGCGCTCGCCAAGCAGATACGGCCCCTTCGACAGCTGCGCCTCGAGCGCGCCGAGCATGATGTCATAGTCGGCATACGGCGATTGCGTGATCGGTGCCGGCTCGCGCTGCATGAACTTGTCGATCAGGGCCGGCTCGAACGAGGCGCCGTAATAGGCGATCCAGCGCAGATACGGGCCGCGCAGCGGATCGTTCAGCGCGGGTGTCAGCCCCGCCTGCGGAAACAAATCGGCGAGATAGATGGTGATCGCGACCTGCTCGGTCACCAGCGCGTTGCGGTGATGGATCGCCGGCACCTTGCCGAGCGGGTTGACGGCGAGATAGGCCGGCTGGCGCTGCTCGCCGGCCTTCATGTTGAGGACATGAAGATCATAAGGCGCTCCCAGTTCCTCCAGCAGCACCCGCGTGCCGGTGGCCCGGGTTTGCGGCGAATAATACAACGTGATGCGGTTCGGATCGGTCATAGCGGTCTCCATCTGCCGGTTGGCGATGGCGTTGTAGCGGACCATACCTGACATCCTGTGTCAGGTATGGTTTAATGAATCATGCGCGCGAGCCGGATGCTGTCGATCCTCACCACCCTCCAGGCCAAGAGGCAGGTCACCGCGCCTGAGCTCGCGCAGGCATGCGAAGTCTCGGTGCGCACGATCTACCGCGACATCGACGCGCTCGCGGCGTCCGGCGTCCCCGTCTATGCCGACCGCGGCGCGGAGGGCGGCTATCGCCTGCTCGACGGTTATCGCGTGCGGCTGAACGGTCTGTCGCAAAGCGAGGCGGAAGCGCTGTTCCTGGCGGGATTGCCGGGCCCGGCGGCGGCGTTCGGGCTGGATGCGGCGATGATCGCCGTACAGAACAAGCTGATGGCCGCGCTGCCGGCAAATTTGCGCGAAGACGCCGGACGGATGCAGGAGCGCTTTCACCTCGACGCGCCGGGCTGGTTCGGCGAGGCGGAAGAACCGAAGCATCTGCGCACCATCGCCGCCGCGACCCTGCGCGGGACACTGATCAAGATCCGCTACCAGAGCTGGCGCGCCGAGAAGCAGCGTCGCGTCGCGCCGCTCGGTCTCGTGCTGAAAGGGGGCAGCTGGTATCTCGCGGGTCTGGTCGACGGCAGCGTGCGGACCTATCGCGTCGCGCGCGTGCTCGACTGCACCGCGCTCGACGATCGGTGTGAGCGGCCCGCCGGTTTCGATCTCGCCGGCTATTGGCGGGATGCAACGCTGCGTCTTGAGGCTGAGATGCATCCCAATGTCGCGATCGTTCGGCTGTCGCCCTTTGGCGTGAAACTGCTCGATGCACTGAGCCAGCCTTACGTCAGGGCGCGTACGCAGCTCGAAGAGACCGCGGATTCGGACGGCTGGCGCATTGCCAGAGTGCCGACCGGCAAGACGTCATGGCATGCCGCCGCCGAATTGTTGCGGCTCGGGCCCGAGGCCGAAGTGCTGGAGCCGGCTGACCTGCGCGAGAAGATGGCCGAGCTGACAGAGGCGATGGCTGTGCGCTATCGCGCGGCGCGGAAAACAGGACGGCGGCGCGACGTGCCGCGACCGACGAAACACTCCTGAAACACGATTCTCCCCGCGCTGCATGAACGCATTCGCGTTTCGGCTCGACCGAGATGCAGGGACACAACAACGGCCCTTACGCCAAACCGGAGAATGAAAATGTTTCGTAAGCTTGCACTTGGTCTGATCGCCGCCGGCTCGCTCGGCGTTGCCGCTCTCGCCCCCACCGCCGCGTCGGCCCACGGCTTCCACCATCACTGGGGTCACGGCTGGGGCTTTGGCGGGGTCTACGTCAACAGCGGCGTCAACAATTGCTATCAGGAGCGCGTCGTCCAGACCCGCCACGGCCTGCGCGTCCGCGTCGTGAACGTCTGCGCATACGGGATCTACTGATATCCCGCATTCACGACAAAGCCCCGATCGCACCGCGATCGGGGCTTTGCGCGTCGATTTTTCTTCCGCTAACCAGCCTGTCTATGTCGCCGAAACCAGGCCCAGGTCTCGCGCGTCGTCCGGATGTAGCCGCGGCCACGATGGACGATTTCGCCGTCGACGATCCCGTTCAGCTTCGGCAGTGCGTGGAACGGAATCGAGGGATAGGCGTGATGCTCGACATGGTAGGGCATGTTCCACGCGATCCATTTGACGATCGCGCCGGTGTAGGTGGTGCGGGTGTTCTGGAATGCGCTGCGGGTACGCTCGCAGCCGGTGTGCTCGGCGTAGAGATAGGGACGCAGGAAGAACTGCCCAATGATCAACGGCACGATCCAGACCCAGAGCAGCAGCGCCGACGAGAACCACAACGACAGCACGAGCAGCAGCGCATAGAGCGCGACATAGGCGCGCGCCTCGGTGACGATGATGGCGCGCCTGTTCTCGGGGATCCATGGCACGACGACCTTGCCGGTGACGGCATGGCCGAGCATCAGCCACAGGCGGCCGGCGACCTGAAGCACGCCGCTATAGGCGAGCGCGAGCTGCGTGTCGGATTTCGGCTTCACGCCGACGACGAGCTCCGGGTCGCTCTCGGGGTCTTGGGTGTAGCGGTGATGGTCCCAGTGAAACAGGCAATAATATTCGTAGGGCAAGCCGATGATGAAGCCCGAGAGATAGCCGACCACGAGGTTGAGACCGCGACTTTTGAACGCGGTCTTGTGCGCCGTCTCGTGCACGGCCATGAACAGGAAGGCGACAAGATAGCCCTGCACAGCCATCAGCGGCAGCGCCCAGAGGACGCCATGGCGTGAGGCGACCATCCAGATCAGCGCGCCGACCAGCAGGATCACGCCGTAATGACCGAGGCTTTGCGCGGCACCTCTAAGATTGGAGCGCACCGACAATTCGCGCAGCATCGTCGGCGTCAGCGGCTTCAGCCGATGGCCGGACTCTGAAACAGTTGCGTCAGTCATGATCGGATGCCTGTCCTACTTGCCGAGGAGTTCCGCGATCTCGGCCTTGATGAAGGCCTGATCGCGGGGATTGTTGACGGGGTTGCCGGCGCGATGGCCGTGCAGCGACGGGATCGGATGCAGCACCGCAGAGCGCGCATTGACCAGCCCAACGAGTTCGTCCTCGTTGTCGCGGACGTCGAAATAGCGGTCGGTCGCACCGGGCATCAGCAGCATGTGGGCCGTGATCGCACCGAGCGCGCGATCGAAATCGCCGTTGAATGTGGCGCAGCGACTGATATCGCCGTTCTGCCAGATCGCGATCTGAGCCAGGAGATCGTTGGCATCGCGCCGGGCAAACGCCGCGTCCCAGGTGCGGACGAGATAATCGTCCAGCGAGGTGAAGCCTGCTTCGCGCCAGATATCGTCGCGATAGAAACCGTGCGACATCGCCCAACCCGCGTAGACGCGCCCCATGGCGCGATAGCCTGTGACGGGCTTCTCGACGAAGCGGCCGTCGCGGAAGGCGGGATCGGCGGTCAGTGCGGCCTTCACGCTTTCCAGGAAGACATAATTATAGGGCGCGCAGCGGGCGCTGCCGCAGACGACGGCCGCGCGCTCGACCATATCGGGACGCAGCGCCGCCCAGTGATAGGCCTGCATGCCGCCCATCGACCAGCCATAGACCAGGGCAAGCTTCGAGACGCCGAACCGGTCGGCAAGCAGCCGGTGCTGGACCGCGACGGCATCGTGATAGCTCACGATCGGGAATGGCGCGGCGGTATTCGACGGCGAGGACGACAGGCCGTTACCGAACAGGTTCGGGATCACGATGAAGTAGCGCGTGGGGTCGAGCACGCCGTCGGGGCCGATCAGCCACTCGGTGTCGGTGTGCTGCGCGCTGAACGAGGTCGGATAGAGAATGACATTGTCCTTGTCCGGACCGAGCGTGCCGTAGGTCTTGTAGGCGAGCTTGAGCGAAGGGACGACGTCCCCGGACCGGAGCGTGACGTCGCCGGCCTCGAAGATCTCGTAGTCGTGCCCTGCCGTCATGGACCGAACTCCCGCTCACGCGACAAGCGCGCCGCGGAAACAGCGATGCATCGATCATGCCGGTCCCGCAGACGCATCGTCGCGTCACGCCTTAATAACTGTACTTATAGTCCACTTATTGTGGATCAGCAAGATAAATCCGGTCGCGCGCCGGCTCAGGCGATGGCTGCCAGATAGCGCGCGACAGAGGCCGCGAATGCAGCCTTGGCGCCTGCGGCGATGTTGCGGTCCCACCAGGCGCCGTAGATTCGATCGAACGCCAGCGGCTCGACGGCAGCCGCAATCCGCCGCACTGCGGCGGCATTGAGTGGCATGTAGTTCGGATAGGAGTACATGAAGCTGATGAAGCGGCGATCCATCGTCACCTGCGCGATATCGCCGGTGAGCAGCGCGCCCTTGCCGTCCGCTCCCCTCGCATGGTGCAGCATGGTGGCGCCGGCGAAGTGACCACCGGTGCGCAGGAGCAGCACATCGTCGGAGATGCGATGGTTTTCGCCGGTCCAGTGCACGATCGACGCATGCGGACGCGTCACCCATTGGCGATCATCGGCGTGCAGATAGACCGGCACGCCCCCGAACGCCTCGCTCCAGTCGGCGAGCGCGCCATAGTAATGCGGATGCGAGATCGCAATCGCCTTCAACCCGCCGAGCGACCGCACATGCGCGATCGCCTCCGGCGTCGCCAGCGGTACGCAGTCCCACATCACCCAGCCGTCCGCGAGCGGCACCAGCAGCGCGCGCTGGCCGATCGCAAAACTTGGCTCGAGCGCGATGCCGGTCAAGCCGAGATCGTCGCGCCAGGCCAGGCAGTGACGTTCCGAGAGCGCCTCGCGCGTGAGGAAAGTCTGGCCCTTCCAACCGACGTACTGCCGCTCGTCCTCGCAAATCTGACAGGCCGCGGGCGGATTTTCGCCATCCGGGAATTGCGCGCCGCAGGTTTCGCAGGTCCAGAGAGGCATGCCGTACTCCCAACAGAGACAATCCAACGTCAATAAGGAATTGCTGGCCGTAACTGCAAGGCCCGCCTCCGGGCAAGGGCTGGAACCAACCCGATCAGCACTCGTTAATGCCTCGTCCGCGCCAGAACGATTGGCTGAAAGGATTATGTCCCACCCGCCGTATTCCGGCTGAGACGACGTTTTGGTATCGATGACATCGCGGTCCCCCTCCTCGTCTCGTATCTGGCCCCTGTTCGCTCTCAACTTCTTCATGGCCGACATGCAGTCGGGCATCGGCCCTTTCGTCGGCGTCTTCCTCCAGGAGCGCGGCTGGGCGAGCGGGTTGATCGGTACCGCGATGACGATCGGCAATGTCGCGGGCATGCTGATCACCACGCCGATCGGCGGCTTCATCGACGCCAGCCGCAACAAGCGCATGTGGGTCGTGATTCCCGGCATCTGCGTGGTGCTCGCCTCCGCGATCATCCTGATCTCGCAAAATTTCTGGGCGGTGACGTTCTCGCAGATCGCACAATCGCTGGCGAGCGCCGCGATCGTGCCGGCGGTCACCGGCATCACGCTCGGCATCGCCAAGCAGAAGGGCTTCAACGCGCTCAACGGCCGCAACCAGGCCTTCAACCACGCCGGCAACATGGTCGGCGCCGCGCTGTCGGGCTATCTCGGTTACAAGTTCGGCTATGTCTCGGTGTTCGTGCTGGCGGCGGTGTTCGGCGCCATCGCGATCGCCTGTGTGATGATGATCCCGGCCAAGGCGATCGACGATCGCGCCGCGCGCGGCAGCAAGGAGGACGATCCCGACAGCGCGCCGGACGCGTTCACGATGCTGCTCAAGCACCGCGCGCTGCTGGTGCTGGCACTGGCGCTCGCGCTGTTTCATCTCGGCAATGCCGCTATCGTGCCGCTCTATGGCCTGGCGGCGGTCGCCGAAGGCCAGGCCAACGGCCCGAGCTTCGTCGCGACCACCGTGGTGATTGCGCAAGGCGTCATGGTCATCACGTCGCTGATCGCAATGAAGGCGGCGAGCAAGCGCAACTACTGGCCTATCATCCTCGTCTCCTTCATGTTCCTGCCCATCCGCGGCGTGCTCGCCTTCTTCGTCACCGGATGGTGGGGCGTCGTACCGATGCAGGTGCTCGACGGCATCGGCACGGGACTCCAGACGGTTGCCGTCCCAGGCATGGTCGCGCGATCACTCAACGGCACCGGCCGCGTCAATCTTGGCCAGGGTGCCGTGATCACCGTGCAGGGCATCGGCGCGAGCCTCAGTCCCGCGCTTGGCGGCTGGATCGCGCAATGGATCGGCTACGGCCCGACATTCCTGCTGCTCGGCGGTTTCGGCCTCGCCTCCATGGCGCTGTGGTTCGCGTTCGGCGCCCACGTGAAGAAGTATTGAGGCGCGAGCTTCACGTGCCAAAATTCTTCTGGATCGCCTTGTCGAGCGTCTCGCCGCCGACGAAGCGCTGGCGTAGCTCGCGCTTGAGCAGCTTGCCGCTCGGGTTCTTGGGCAGGGCATCGACGAAGATGACGCGCTTGGGCACCTTGAAATGCGCCATCTGGCCGGCGCAATGCTTGATGACGGACTCCTCGTCGAGCTTCTCCCCGCTCTTGACCACGACGATCGCAGTCACCGCCTCGATCCAGCGCGGATCGGGCAGGCCTACCACCGCCACCTCGGACACGGCGGGGATGCGGTAGACCATCTCCTCGACCTCGCGGCTCGCCACGTTCTCGCCACCGGTCTTGATCATGTCCTTGACGCGATCGACCACGGTGATGTGGCCCTCTTCATCGACAGTGGCGAGATCGCCGGAGTGAAACCAGCCGCCGGAGAACGCCGCCGCCGTCTTGACCGGATCGTTGTAATAGCCGGAGAGCAGATGCGGTGAGCGGTGCACGATCTCGCCGACTTCGCCGACCTTCACATCCTCCATTGACGTATTGACCACGCGGGTCTCGACATTGAGCACGGGCTTGCCGGCCGAGCCGGCCTTGCGCAGCTGGTCCGCAGGACCCAGCACGGTCGCGAGCGGCGCGATCTCGGTCTGGCCGTAGAAATTCCAGAACTTCACGCTGGGCAGGCGGCGCTGGAGCTCGAGCAGCACCTCCACCGGCATGATCGAGGCGCCGTAATAGCCTTTCTGCAAGGTGGACAAATCCGTCTTGTCGAAATTGGGCGAGCGCAGCATCGCGATCCAGATCGTCGGCGGCGCGAAGAACGACGTGATCTTGTGCGTCTGGATCAATGAGAGAATGTTGTCGGCCGCAGGCTTGCCCGTGATCACGCCGGAGGCGCCGAGATAGATTTGCGGCCCCAGGAACACGTCGAGCTGCGCGCAATGATAGAGCGGAAGGGCGTGCAGGAATTTGTCGTCCACGCTCATGCCGCCGTCGATGATGCAGCTGACATACTGCCACATCACGGCTTCATGGGTCAGCATCGCGCCCTTGGGCAGCGACTCCGTGCCGCTGGTGTAGACGATCTGCGCGAGATCGCGGCTGTCGACGAAGGCCTCAAGGTACGAGCCGTTGGCATCGAGCAGATCGGCGAAGGTGGTGAGGCCCGCTGGCGCCGTGGCGGGATCCTCACCCGGCAGCCAGATCATCTTCTCGACCGCGCAATCCCGGGCGCTGGCCGCGCGCGCGGACTCGACGAAATCAGGGCCGGCCGCGAGCAGCTTTGCGCCGGAGCTCTTCAGGATGAAATTGATCTCGTCCGGATTGAGCATGAAGTTGATCGGCACCAGCACCGCGCCGATCCGGGCCACTGCGAACCGGAGCGCCGCAAAGGCATGCGAATTGCGCGAGAGCACGGCGAGGCGGTCACCCTTTTTCACGCCGAGGCCAAGCAGGCCACGGCCGAGCCGATTGCAGATCGCGTCCATCTCGGCAAAGGTCCAGCTCACATTGCCGCAGCTCACCGCGAGCTTGCCCGGATCGCGGCCCGCCGCACGGCGCAGGAGGTCGCCGATGGAATGCTCGCGGGCCTTCGAGATGGTGGCTGCGATATCGCCGGTCATTTCCATTCCCCTGAATTTTCTCTTTGCGTGAGGGCCGCCCAGCACAGGTCAGGCCATGGCATCACACGGTTCTCGTCTTTGCAAAAGCGTAGTCGGCGGGACCGGCCGCGTCAAATCACCCAGCGAGCGCGGCGCCGTTACGCAAGAGTTGACGCTTCAGGGAGGCAAATCTAGCCTCGTGCATCAACGATAAAACTTAGGGGGAAATGCCATGTGCCGGATTATTCGTGCTACCCTAGCGGCCGGATTGACTGCGTTTCTAATCAGCCCGTCTCTCGCCCAGCAGGCACCGCTCAAGATCGGCGTGCTCTCCGACTTCTCCTCAGTCTATTCCGACATCGGAGGCCAGGGGAATGTCGAGGCCAGCAAAATGGCGATCGAAGATTTCGGCGGGCAGATGTTCGGCAAGCCGATCGACATGGTCAGCGCCGACGTGCTGAACAAGCCCGATGTCGCCTCCACCATCGCGCGAAAGTGGTGGGAGACCGAGGGCGTCGACATGATCATCGACCTGCCGACCTCGGCCACTGCGCTTGCAGTGATGGAGCTGTCGAAGCAGTATGAGAAGATCATGATCGTGACGGATGCGGCAAGCTCCGACATTACCGGAAAGTCCTGCTCGCCCTACACCGCGCACTGGACCTACGACACCTACGCTAACGCGCACACGGTCGGCAGCGCCATCGTCAAGAACGGCGGCGATAGTTGGTTCTTCCTCACGGCGGACTACGTGTTCGGTCATTCAGTCGAGCGCGACACCTCCGACGTGGTGAAGGCGGCCGGCGGAAAGGTGCTCGGCAGCGTCAAGCATCCGCTCAACACCGCGGACTTCTCCTCATTCCTGCTGCAGGCCCAGGCCTCGAAGTCCAAGATCATCGGGCTGGCGAACGGCGGTGGCGACACCATCAATGCGATCAAGCAGGCCGGTGAGTTCGGCATCGTCGCCGGCGGCCAGAACCTGGCTGCGATCGTGATGTTCATCTCCGACGTGCACAGCTTAGGGCTGAAGCTCGCGCAGGGACTGATCATCACCGAGGCCTATTACTGGGACCTCAACGAGAAGACCCGCGCTTTCGGCAAGCGTTTCATGGAGCGCGTCAAGCGCATGCCAACGATGAACCAGGCGGCGACCTACAGCGCGACGCTGCACTACCTGAAGGCGGTGCAGGCCGCTGGCACAAGGGACACCAAGACCGTGATGGCCAAGATGCGCGAGCTGCCGGTGAAGGATGCCTTCACCGACAACGGCAGCTTACGCGAAGACGGCCGCATGGTGCACAGCATGTATCTGTTCCAGGTGAAGAAGCCCGAGGAGTCCAAAGGCCCGTGGGACTATTACAAGCTGCTCGCCGAAGTCCCTGCCGACCAGGCCTTCCGGCCCCTGAAGGACGGCGGCTGCCCTCTTGTGAAGTGAGCCAACAGGACGGACAAGGCATAGGTTCGCTAGCGCTGTCGGTACAGGCTCAGAGCTTGTGCCCCTTCTGTCGCAGCGCCTCGATGAGGCGCTGCTTCAACTCGTCGGCCGTCTTCTGACCGACGTCCTGACCGATCTGCGCGCTGGCCTGCGCCAGCGCATCCGACTTCTCCAGAAGCTTCTTCCCGGCTGGCTGGACATAGAAAGCCTCGATCTGGCGCAGCTCGTCAATGCTGAAGCTCTGCGCATAGAGAGCGGCGACCTGGTCGATCATTGAGGTGAGGGCCGGGGTGTAGATCTCGGAGCCGGGCGCCGTCACCGCGTCATAGTCGCGCTCGATCTCCGGCCTGTCCTGCGCGACCACGGGCCTCAGCTTGAGCAGGAGCTGCGGCAACAGCGCGCGATACTGATCCGCGATCTTCAAGGTGACCACGAGCTTGCGCGCCGCGCTCATCGCCTCCGGCGAGGGCGCTTGCGCCGATGAACCCGAGATCAGGAGCAGGAGGGCGCCGGCGATCGTCAACACAAGTCTGGACATAAACCTCTCCGTTGGATCTCTCCGCGAAAATGCAGGCCGGCGATACTCAACGACCCGCGGGCGCCACGGCAGACCTGTCCGCAGGCGCGCTTTCCAGGACGGTGTCGGCCTCCTCGATCTCCGTCACCTTCACGAACAGGTTCGGCACCCGTTCCGTCCGGTCGAGCAGCCAGGCGGCTGCGATCATGATGACGATGCCGACGACGGAGACCGCGAGCTGCTCCCAGACCCCCTTGGTGTATTGCGTCAGGATCCAGTGCGCCGAGAACGACAGGAAGACGCCGAGGCAGAAGATCGGCAGCGAATGCTGACCGCAGAGGATCACGGGGCGCAGCCATGCCCCGTGCAGGGTCCGCCATTTGCGCGAGATGAGGTGAGTCACCCAGATCGCCAGCGCCAGGAAATGCGTGAAGCGCAGCATGTCGAGGTCGGTCTTGTCGATCGGGTAGATCGCCTTGATCATCCATTTCGGGATCATGGCTTCGAGCACGGGGACGTGCCAGGTCATCACGATCAGCAGCGCGAAGGCGAGCCAGGCCGCGGCCAGCGCCATCGCCGCCCTGGACCACACCCATCGCGCGATCTTGTCGATCTGGCCGATGCCGCACCAGGCTGCGAACACGAACATCAGCTGCCAGCAGAACGGGTTGAAGTACCAGTGCGTGCCGGGCGGATAGGAGGCGACGTTCCAGTCGAACCAGCGCGCCAGCACGTAGAGCACCACGGATGCGGCGAGCGTCAGGTTCGGCCGGCGCACCAGGCACCACACGATGAAAGGCGAGGCGAAAACGAGCGTGATGTAGAGCGGCAGCACGTCGAGATTGACCGGCTTGTACTTCAGGAGGATCGCCTGCCCGATCAGCTCGTCCGGATGCGACAGGAAATTGAACACGTTGAACTCGTGCTCGTACATCGGATTGTCGAAGCGGCGCGCGGTGCGGGCGATCTGCGCCGTGAACAGCAGGAACAGCATGATGTGGGCGACGTACATCTCGACCGCGCGCCGCCACAGCCGCTTCAGCGCGGCGAGAAACCAGCCGCCCGCGACGATCGGCCCGTAGATCCAGCCGACCAGATAACCGGAGATGAAGACGAAGAATTCGGCGGCGTCGCTGAAGCCGTAATTGCGCAAGGTCAGCCAAGCCACGACGTCGTGCGGGATGTGGTCGAGGAAGATCATCCACAGACCGATGCCGCGGAAGAGATCGAGCCGCAGGTCGCGCTCGACCGGCGCGAGCAGCGCCGACTGGTCCCGTGTGATCATGGCCCCGCCTCGTTCGGTGGGCGTCGCGCCGTCGCGGCGCCGGAAAATCGGATGCTAAAAAATTGAAATCAAAAGTCGCCTGGCCGTGTGGCCAGGGCCGACGGTAGCCGACCTTGCTGCGCGCGCAAGGGCATAGTCATCGGAGCGGGCCGCACAAGCGTGCCGTCCTCCGCGCTGCACCATGAAGGGCCCTTCAAGATAAAAGGGCGAAAACAACCCCATGCACAGTAGCTAACTCCTTGCGGCGCCTTCTGAATTTATTTGCCACGTCGGGCAGATTTCGGCCGCGATGGCGGCCCCGGCCGCCGTTGCCGTCAGCTCAGCTCGTCACCCGTCGCCTGCATCTCGTTGAGCATCGCCTCGGCTTTGTGCCGCAGCGGCAGCGCGCCGCTCTCGGTGGCGATCGCGATGGTCGCGCGCAGGGCGCTCAGGATCGCCGCCTTGGCCTCCGCATCCGACGGCGGCGTCACCACGGCCTCGCCGAACAGGGCCTCCGCCTCCAGCCCGGAGAACCCCTGTTGCCGCGCGGTGTTGCGCGCCTCGCGCAGCATGTTCTGCGCGGCCTGTACGTCGCCGAGACGGTGGGTGGCGAGCGCCAGGTAGATCGAGCTGCGCAGCACCGCCGAGGTATAGCCGACCGCCTTCGCCTCCTCACGCGCCTCCGTCAGCATGCCGCGCGCGCGGTCGAACAGCCCCTGCTCTAAATAGGCCATGCCGAGATGGCAGGCGAGCACCGGCACGAACAGTCGGATGCCGTGCTTCTGCGCCAGGACAAAACCATCCTCGAGAATGGCCGCGGCCGCCGCCGGCTCGCCGCGGCCGAGCATCAGCCAGCCGCCGCTATAGGCCGCGGCGACGCGGTCGTAGGGGCGGCCGGTCTCCTCCGCGATCGCTGCGGCTTGCTGCTGGAGCTGCTCGGCGGCATCGATCTGGCCCATCACCGTGTGAGTGACGCTGTTCATCATGCAGCAAAGCAGGAGCAAAGATCGTGGGGTCGTGCCGATCGGAGCACTCGCGGTCAGACCCGCAAGGTGGACGCGGGCGGTGGCCAGCATCTTCTCGGCGCGATCGTAGCGGCCGGAAAGAAAATAGGCCTGCCCGAGACTGTATTGCGCGAGATTACGCCAAGCGGGATTTCCCGAGCTTTCCGCCAGATGCACCACATCTTCCCCGATCGCGACAGCTTCAACCGGCGTTCCATAGAAATTCTGGGCACCCGCTCTCATGGTCATGGCCGCGACCTTGCGTTCAATATCGCCAATCGCATCGGCTCGCCGTTCGGCCTCGCTCCCCAAATCCAGGGCTTCGGCGACACGCCCCGACCCGGCAAAGGCCAATCGCGCCTCCATCCGCAGGTCGATGGCGTCCGTTTCGCGCGCGTGCGTCACCGGGATCTTGTCGAGAGAACCCATCGCGATCTCGAAATAATCGACCGCTTCGGCAAAGGCCGAGCGCACCAGACATTTTCGAGCCGCGCTCCTGCCATGCTGAAAAGCCTTCCGCCAATCCTTCGCTCGGGTCGCGTGATAGCAGAGCGTATCCGGACCGTCGGTCCACGCCTCGTCGGTCTCGAGAGCCGCCAGAATGCTGGCATGGATGCTTTCCCGCACCTTCTCGACCATCGAATCGTAGGTCACCTGCCTGACCATCTCGTGCCGGAACTCGAGCGAATCCTCCAACTCACTGTCGATCCTGACGAGCAACTCGGCCCGGTCGAGCGCGGTGAGGCAATCCTGCAGGACGTCTTCCGGCACGGCCGCTACTCTTCGCAGTGTGGCCTGGTCGGCCCGGGGTCCAAGCGCCGCGGCGATCTGGAGAAGCGATCGTTCCTGTCGTGACACACGATCCAGCCGCGCCGCGATCACACCCTGAATGCTGCTGGGGATGCCGAGTTCGTCCACAGGACGCGCAAGGGAAAGGTCGCCCCACTGGCCAAGAAGCATGCCGCTGTCCTTCAAACTGCGGCAGACCTCCTCAATGAACAGCGGAACGTTGGCCGTATGAGAGATGATCCGATTCTTCAGGTCTTCGTTGGTCGTGGCGGGACCAAGCATGTCCGCGAGCATGGCCAGCCCCGAATTGTCATCGAGAGGCCGCATCGCCACGATTTCCGCGCGGCAGCTCGCGATCCACACCGGCATTCCATTGGGCCGCGTCGTCAGCAGCACAAGCAAATCAGGGCATTGCAGCCCCGAAAGGGTCGCGACGACCGCATCGCTGGCCCGATCCATCCAGTGCAGGTCCTCAATCAAAAGGATCGTACGCTGACGACGGGCGACGCTCTCGATGATCGCACAGCTTGCGTCTGAAATCGCACGACCGCGCGCGTGAGGCTCCAATTCATCCCATTGCGGATCGGAAACCGGCAAATCCAGGATCGCGTCGAGAGCCCGCTGTTGCACCACCGGCAATTCGTCTCTGGGATCATCCGTCTTGGTCTGATCTCTTGCTGACGTATCGAGGATCGAGAGCAACAGGCGCTTGAGCGCGCTGTACGGCGCACCCTGGAGATTCGGGCTGCACTCGACATCGATCAGCCGCCAGCCGCCAGCCCGGAGGTCCTGCGCGAATTCATGCGCAAGCCGAGACTTGCCAATGCCGGCGTCACCCATCAGCAGAACCGTCTGCCGGCCGGCAGCAACCCTATCCGCAGCGCGCCACAACAACGCCCGCTCCGTCGTGCGGTCGACGAATCTGGAAACGCTCCGCGCACGTCGGACCCGCCAGCTCGACAGATCACTCGCACCCATCACCCGGTAGACAGGCAGGGGCTCGCCGAAACCACGGAGCGCCTTGCGGCCAAGGAATTCAAAGCGGACGTGTCCGTCCGCCAGCTCCTGGCAGGCTTCGGAGACATAGATCTGGTTCGCCTCGGCTGCCGTCTCCAGCCGAGCCGCGAGGTGCTGGGCTGCGCCGCCGATCTCGTAGACCTTGGAAAATTCGCTCGCGACCATGTAGGCCACCACATGACCCGAGTGCAGGCCGACCCGGACTTGAAGTCCTGGATCGCCCAGACTGCCAACACGCCGGACCAGCTCGATGGCCGCGTGGCAGGCTAAGGGCGCGTGGTTGTCGTCGGCGATCGGGGCGCCGAAGACGGCGGCCAACCCGTCACCCAACTCCTTGCTGACGATGCCGCCGAACTGGCGCACCGCGCCTCTCATCGCCGCAAGAGCAGGCTCGAGGCGCGACACCGCCGCCTCCGGCTCCAGTTCGGCAACAAGACCTGTGGAATCGACGACGTCGGCACGCAGAATCGTCACAAAGCGTCGTTCGCTGTCGGGGTCGACGGGCTGGCGCACCGCCGCTCCGCATTTGGAGCACCAGCGGTCGCCCGGACCAATCGCCGACTGACAAGCGAAGCAATGCATTCCAGCGCCTTCAACCACTGCCTCGGCAGCCTCACCCCAATCCCCGCGAGGCGTTCGACCCAACAATACCTATAGGAAAGTGCATGGCAATTGGGCTTGCGACATAGGCGACGTTACGGGATGGAGGCTCTCTGGACGAAATACATTCCTGAGTGGTAGCGTTGAGGGCGCACAACAAACAGCGTGATCGGCCGTAGCGTGACGCGTATTTTCGGCCACCGCACCAGAGATTTTGACAAACAGACATATGAAGGAAAGAGGCGATGGCCGGACTGGTATATAGCGGCAAGGCATTTCGAGACTTGATGAATAGCAATTACTATCCTTTGGCGAACATGAAGAAGAGCGTCGCGAAGCTCAAGGAGTCCGAGGACATCGACCTGCCGACCTTGGAATACGGCCAGTACCATTTGATTCTGAACCCGGCATCGAACTGGCCGCAGGGCAGCGCCAAGTACTGGCACAAGGAAAAGGGCCGGGCCTGCGTCGACCTCAGCACCCAGCCGAACACAGTCCCCCTGTCCAGGGATGAGCCGGGCGTCATTCCGCTGACGCGATGCGATCTGCTCGATGCCTGCGTCCGGAAATGCTTCAACTCCGAGCCGCCAATCCCGATGAAGACGAAGATCATCACCCACGAAGCCAGCGACGCTTTCGCGCACCGGCACGAGATCCGGCTGGAGTGGGACTACAAGAAGGGCTCGGACAAGCCGACGCTGCTCAATCTGACGATGGTCTGTCCGCACAGATCCTGACGCATTCTGTAGTACGCAAGACGCATCACGCCCGCGCGACTGGCGCGGGCGTAATGTTTGCTTCCGATCGCCGTTCGCCCCAAGGGGGCAGCCCTCGCGCTTGCCAAGACCGTGCTGTCGAAGGAAGCAGCACTGCCAAGACGCTGGTCCTATCCACCGCCTCCAAAAAACCGGTTCAGCTCGTACGCAGTCTGCTGCGGAAGCTCCTCCGGGAAGAAGTGCCCGCCATCAAGCGGCTTTCCGTCGATGTCATCTGCCCACGCCCGCCAGAGCCCCAAGGGGCCGCCCTCGCTCGCATACCACGCGTTGAGGGGGCCGCGACCGCTCCAGAGCACGAGCACAGGGCAGTCAATTCGGCGGCAGGAACGACGGTCCGCCACATCGTGCGCGTGATCGAGTGTCGCGGCCGCACGATATTCCTCGCAGATCGCGTGAACATGCGCCTCATCGCTCAACGCGTCGATATAGGCTGCTCGCACCGCCGGACTGAAGCTGCCGGCCGAAGACCCCCAGCCATGCAGCGCATTGTCGATGATGGCGTCGGGGGCTGCCGACAATAACCGCTCGGGAAGAGGTTCAGGCTGCGCAAGCAACGACCACGGCCAATAGCCGACCGTCAGGTTCTTGTCGGCGCGCTCCCAGGCGTCGGCAATAGGAACGACATCCAGGACGGCAAGCCGCTGCACGCGTTCGCGGTGATCAAGCGCGAGCCGAAAGGCGACACGGCCGCCACGATCATGGCCCGCGACCGAGAAACGGTCGAAGCCGAGTTTCGTCATGACGGACACCATGTCGTTTGCCATTGCTCGTTTTGCATATGGCGCATGGTCCGGACTGGAGGGAGGACAATCGCTCCGGCCATATCCGCGAAGATCGGCGCAGACCACGGTGAAGTTTTGCGCGAGCAACGGCGCAACGTCTCGCCACATCAGATGCGTCTGCGGAAATCCGTGCAACAGGAGAACGGCCGGCCCCGAACCGGCCCGACGGATGAAGATCCGGGCCTCGTCCGCCTGAACATCGGCGGCGTCGAAATCCTCGAACTGCATTGGCCCTCTCCTTCCGAACGACGGCAAGCCAACAAGCGAGCACCGGACGGGCCCGGTGTCCTCGTGTTGACGCCCGGCGCCATCCTGGGTTCCTTCCCGGATGGCATGCTCTGGGCTGATCGCGCTTACGCTTGGCAGCTCCACCGACGGCGACGGGATGCGCTTCGGCATGGTCCGAACGAACCCAAGCTCAGCCAAGCAGGACATGCATGATCGAGGACCCCCCAAAACAAAAAATGGCGCGCGCAAGGCGTGCCATTTCCTTCTGTAAACCAACAAATTCAGCGAAGGCCGCCGGCGACGTGAAGCGTCTCGCCCGTGACGTAGGATGCGTCGTCCGAAGCGAAGAAGGCCACCGCGGCAGCGATCTCCTCGACCTTGCCGACTCGGCCAAGCGGAGTGGTGGATTCGATCCAGTTTCGCATGTCGCCCTCGTGCAGGCCGGCGGACACGACCCCCTCGGTGACGATCATGCCGGGATTGACGGCGTTGACGCGGATCTTGCGCGGCGCCAGTTCCTTGGCCAGCACGGCGGAGATCGCATCCACCGATGCTTTGGTGGCGGAGTAGACGGCGCCGTTCGGCGGCGCGAGGGTCGACGCCGCGGAGCTGATGTTGATGATGCTTCCGCCATTGGCGTTGAAGTGCCGCGCCGCCTCTCCTGAGACCAGGAGGAGGCCCAGCACATTGAGATCGAACTGCTTGTGGAAATGCTCCGGCGTGATGGCCTCGAGCGGCGCGAACTCGTAAACGCCCGCGTTGTTGACGAGGATGTCGATCGCACCGAGCGCCTTCACGGTATCCGCGACTACGCTTTTCACGTCCTTGGCATCGGCCAGATTACCGTGAACGGCGATCGCTTTGCCGCCCTTGGCGACAATGGCGGCGACCACGCTGTCGGCGGCCTGTTTGCTGGCGCTGTAGTTGACGGCGACCGCCGCACCCTCGGCTGCGAGCCGCGCGGCGATTTCGGCACCGATGCCTTTGGATGCGCCGGTCACGAGCGCAACTTTTCCTTCGAGTCTCTTGGTCATCACATTCTCCATCATCCGGCGCGACGCCGATATTCAATAGTTCAATACTAGTGAACTATTGAATGAGTTCAAGGGAGGTGCTATATTTTGTGCATGGTGCAGTTCGTTCACCCATCGCGGAGCGAGATTTCACTGGCTGGGGTGCTGGGAGCGCTCGCGGACCCTATGCGGCTGCGGATCGTCAAAAGCCTGGCCGCACAGAGTGATTGCATGTCGTGCACCGAGGCGGCGCGCTGCCCTGACATGGCGAAGTCGACCCTGTCGAACCATTTTCGCATCCTGCGCGAGGCCGGCCTGATCCGGACGTCAAAGCAAGGCGTCCAGCACCGCAATGTCCTGCGCGAGGAGGACATCAACGCGCGGTTTCCGAAGTTGCTGAAGATGATCCTGAGCTATCCGGAGTGAGCCGTTCCCCCACTCTTGCGCAAGGTGCGACCGACGTTTCCACCGGAGCGCGGCCAAAACAAAAATGGCCCGCGTGAAGCGGGCCATTTTCGGATCGGGACCGGTAAGGTCCGAACTTGGTTGCGGGGATAGGATTTGAACCTATGACCTTCAGGTTATGAGCCTGACGAGCTACCGGGCTGCTCCACCCCGCGTTAACCGTTGCTTTGCCTTCGTGAAAGCGCCGGGGACGGTGAATGAAGGGCCGGCGCTGTTCGCGTGGCTTGCTTCGTCCGTCCCGAAGGCTTCCTTGGAAGGCAACCCCGGGCAAAGCCCGTTGGGTGCGGGCGGTATGTACCAACCCGGGGTGCCTTTGGAAAGGGCTGTGGGGACGTTTTTTTCGACTTTATGACAGCGCGGTGGACGAATTTGCAGCCTATTTGGCCGGCCCTTGCCAGAAGTTCCACAAGGGGCCAGCTTGCGGCAACAAAACCAGGCGGAAACGCCACTTAATGGGGGAGAACGCCATGGACCACGCCTTGGATCGCCCCTCAGATCGCCCCCCGCCGAGCGCCCCGCTTCGGGGCCTCGAAGACGCCTTCCATGCCATGGTCGAGCGGTCGCGGGCCGAGCCGGCGCCTGGCCTCGCCGAGCGGCTCGACCGGCTGGCGCGGTTGCGCACTGTCGTCGCCGACAACGAGGAGCGCTTCCGGCAGGCGATCTCGGCCGATTTCGGTCACGCTGCGCGGTCGAGACCAATATCGCCGAGACCATGATGGTGTTCTCCGAGATCCGTCATGCCACCAAGCACCTCAAGAGCTGGATGGCGCCGCAGCGCGTTTCGACGGCGCTGCAATTCCTGCCCGCGCGCAACCGGCTGATGCCGCAGCCGCTCGGCGTCGTCGGCGTCATCGCGCCCTGGAATTATCCGCTGCAGCTGACGCTCGCGCCCGCCATCGGCGCGCTCGCCGCCGGCAACCGCGTCATCATCAAGCCGAGCGAGCTCGTGCCGCATTTCTCAGCGCTGCTGAAGGAGACGGTCGCCGCGCGGTTCGACGCTGCGGAATTGCTCGTCACCGGCGTCGAAGACGAGGTCGCAAAGGCCTTCGCGCATCTGCCGTTCGATCATCTCGTGTTCACCGGCTCGACCCGGGTGGGGCGGCTGGTGGCGGAGGCCGCGGGGCGTAACCTGACGCCCGTCACACTCGAGCTCGGCGGCAAGTCGCCTGTTATCATCGACGCCTCGGCCGACCTCGAAGAGGCCGCCGAGCGCATCGCCTACGGCAAGCTGCTCAATGCCGGGCAGACCTGCATCGCGCCGGACTATGTGCTGGTGCCCGAGCGCGCGTTGCAGGCCTTCGCCGAAAAAGTTCGCGCGCAGATGCGGCGCATGTACGGCACCGATCCCGCCAACAAGGATTACACCTCCGTGATCTCCGACCGGCATTATGCGCGGCTGGAAAATCTCGTCGCGGATGCGGCAGGCCGCGGCGCAAAGATCCTGCAGCCGGCGGAACCGGACGATCCCAACTGGAAGGCGCACCGCAAATTCCCGCCGACGCTGATCGTGGGCGCAACCGAAGACATGGCGGTGATGCAGGAGGAGATTTTCGGCCCCGTACTGCCCGTGCTCGGCTATCGCGAACCGGCCGATGCCATCGCCTTCGTCAACGCCAGCGACCGGCCGCTGGCGCTGTACTGGTTCGGCAAGGACCGCGTTGCGCGCGACGAGGTGCTGGCGCGCACCGTCTCCGGCGGCGTCACCATCAACGACTGCCTGTTCCACTTCGCGCAGATCAACCAGCCGATGGGCGGCGTCGGCGCATCCGGCACCGGCGCCTATCATGGCGAATGGGGCTTTCGCACGTTCAGCAAGCTGAAGCCGGTGTTCTATCGCTCGAAATTCAACCGCCTCGCCGACCTCTATCCACCCTATGGCGGCAAGATCGCGCGGCTGGAGAAGATGATGCGATTCATGTCGTAGGTTTCAGCACCTGTCATTGCGAGCGCAGCGAAGCAATCCAGAATCCCTCCGCGGCAAAGGTCTGGATTGCTTCGCTTGCGCTCGCAATGACGGAAAGAATGAATGCAGGGGGAAACATCAGTGACGGACACATTCGATTTCGTCGTCGTGGGCGCGGGCTCCGGCGGCTGCGCGGTGGCGGGGCGGCTGTCGGAGGATGCGGGGACATCCGTGGCGCTGCTCGATGCCGGCGGTCGGAACGACAATTGGCGGATCACCACGCCGTTCGGACTGGCTTTGCCATACAAGGCGGCGAACTGGGGTTTCGATACCGTGCCGCAGAAGGGATTGAACGGCCGGATCGGCTATCAACCGCGCGGCAAGGGACTCGGCGGATCCTCGGCGATCAACGCCATGGTCTATATCCGCGGCAACAAATGGGACTACGACCACTGGGCCTCGCTCGGCAATGCCGGCTGGTCATATGCGGACGTGCTGCCCTATTTCAAGCGCTCGGAGAACAACGCCGATTTCGACGGCGCCTATCATGGCAAGGGCGGCCCGCTGCATGTCAACAGACTGCGCGCGGACAATCCGATCCACGACATCTTCCATCAGGCCGCCCGCGAGGCGCAGTTCCGCATCCGCGAGGACTTCAATGAAGAGGATCACGAAGGGCTCGGCAGCTACCAGGTGACCCAGCACAATGGTGAGCGCTGGAGCGCGGCGCGCGCCTATCTGCATCCCCACATGGACAAGCGCGCCAATCTGCGTGTCGAGACGCAGGCGCATGCCACGCGCATCCTGTTCGAAAGTGGGCGCGCGGTCGGCATCGAATATGTCCAGGGCAAGCAGACAAAGAAGCTACGCGCCCGTCGCGAGGTGATCCTCGCCTCCGGCGCCTTCCAGTCACCGCAATTGCTGATGCTGTCGGGCATAGGCGACGGCAAGGCGCTTGCCGCCCACGGGATCGACGTCGTGCATCATTTGCCGGGCGTAGGACGCAATCTGCAGGATCATCCGGATTTCGTGTTCGTCTACGCCTCCGACTATCCACACTTCGTCCATTCGTCGCTCGGCCGGCTACCATCCCTGCTCCGCGCCATCCAACGATACCGCCGGGAGCGGCGCGGCCTGATGACCACCAATTTCGCCGAGTGTGGCGGCTTCCTGAAGACCCGGGCCGACCTCGATGTGCCCGACATCCAGCTGCACTTCATCATCGCGACGCTCGACGACCACGGCCGCAAGAAGCACAAGGAGGCGGGCTTCTCGTGCCATGTCTGCCTGTTGCGGCCGAAGAGCCGTGGCAGCGTCTGGCTGAAAAGCGCCGATCCGCTGGCAGCGCCGCTGATCGATCCGAATTTCTTGGGCGAGGCGGAGGATCTCGAGACGATGGTCGCGGGCTTCAAGACGACGCGAAGGCTGATGGAGACGCCCGCGATGCGCGCGTTGCAGAAGAAGGACATGTTCACGTCCGATGTGAGAACGGACGACGATATCCGCGCCATCCTGCGCGCGCGTGTCGACACCGTCTATCACCCCGTCGGCACCTGCAAGATGGGCACCGACGCGATGGCCGTGGTCGATCCGGCGCTGAAGGTGCACGGCGTGGAAGGTCTGCGCGTCGTCGACGCCTCGATCATGCCGACACTGATCGGCGGCAACACCAATGCGCCGGCGATCATGATCGGCGAGAAGGCGGCGGATATGATCAGGGGCGAGATGCGGTGACTCTACCTCGTCGTCCCGGCCTAGTGCGCAATTGCGCATGGGGGGCTGGGACGATAGCAGCTTCTCAATTCAGCAAGAACCCGCCGTCCACCGTCACCACACTGCCCGTCATGTACCGCGAGGCCTTCGAGGCCAGCAGCAGGATCGCGCCGTCGAGATCGGACTCGGCGCCGATGCGGCGCTGGGGAATGCGCTCGGTCAGGCGCTCGCCCGGCGGCGTCGCCCAGAACGCGTGGTTCATCTCGGTGTCGATGTAGCCGGGTGCCAGCGCGTTGACGCGGATGTTCTGCCCCGCAAGCTCCAGCGCCATCGCTTTGGTCGCCTGGATGATGCCGGCCTTGGAGATCGCGTAAGGCGACACCGCCTTCAGCACGCCGGTGCCGAGCACGGAGGCGATGTTGACGATGTTGCCTGCCTGCTTGCGCGCGATCATGCGGCGCGCGATCTCGGTCGCGAGGAAATAGGCGCCCTTGAGATTGGCGCCCATCACCGCGTCCCAATCGGCCTCGGTCTGCTCGGTCGCGAGCTTTTCGATCGCGATGCCAGCATTGTTGATCAGCACCGTGACCGGGCCGAGCGCGGCTTCCGTGGCATCGACGGCCCTGGCGATCGATGCGATGTCGGTGACGTCGAGCGCGACGGCGGCGGCGCGGCCGCCCTTGCCGCGGATCTCGTCTTCCAGGCTCTTCAGCTTGTCGGTCTGCCGCGCCGCGAGCGCGACGGCCGCGCCATGTGCCGCCAACACCCGGGCAAATTGCCGCCCCAAGCCCTGGCTCGCACCTGTGACGAGGATGGTTTCTCGACTGACGTCGAATAGGTCTGACATTGGGCGCGTCCCTGAGCTTTGGGGTCATCGGTTTTGGCCATCAATACAGACGATTTTAACGATCTGAAACCGGAATGATCGGTTCTGCGTTCACTCGTTCCATGGCAGGCTCCCGCGCATGAACAGTTTCGATCTCGCCGTCTATGCGGCGCTCGCCATCGCGATCGGCTTCGGTTTCAGGACCGGCCTGCTCGGCAGCGCCATGACGATCCTGGCCTATCTCCTCGCCGCCCCCATCGCGGTTGCGCTGATGCCGCTGATCGTCCCGCAGGTCGCGGGCAATCCGAATGCGCCGCTGCTGCAGAACTGGATCTGGTTCTTCGGCATCTTCGTGGTGGTCGGCATGCTGTTTGGACATCTCGGCCGGCTGGCGCTGAGCGACACGATACGCGACGCCGGCATCGGCGACCGCCTCGGCGGCGCCGCGCTCGGCGCCATCAGGGTCGGCCTCGTCGCCACCACCTTGGTGCTGGTGTTCGACCAGATCGTGCCGGCCAACCGGCAGCCGCCGTTCCTCGCCGGTTCGCATCTGCGGCCGCTGTTCTCGACGGTCGGCCAGATGGGCTTCAAGTCGCTGCCGCCGGAGGCGGCCTCCGCGATCGACCGTCTCAAGCAGGAGCGGCGCATCTGATGAGGCGCATTTGCATCGCCGCGCAAGCGTGCATGCATTTTGATGCGAGCCAATCCCTTATCAGCGGCGCCAAGGTTGGCTAGAATAGCGGCTCTAAAAACCTGCCTGACATTACGGGAGTGAAACAGTGGATCTTGGGATCAAAGGCCGCCGCGCCATCGTCTGCGCATCCAGCAAAGGCCTCGGACGCGCCTGCGCCATCTCGCTGGCCGAGGCCGGCGTTCACGTCACGCTGACCGCGCGCGGCGCCGAGGCCCTGAAGAAGACGGCCGACGACATCCGCAAGGCCTATCCTGGTGTGACCGTCACCGAGATCGTCGGCGACATCACGACGCCGGCGGGCCGCGAGGCGGTGCTGAAGGCCTGCCCCGAGCCGGATATCCTGATCAACAATGCCGGCGGACCTCCGCCCGGCGATTTCCGCAACTGGACCCGCGACGACTGGATCAAGGCAATCGATGCCAACATGCTGACCCCGATCGAGCTGATCAAGTCGACGGTGGACGGCATGATGGCCCGCAAGTTCGGCCGCATCGTCAACATCACCTCGGCGGCGGTGAAGGCGCCGATCGACATCCTCGGTCTCTCCAACGGCGCGCGCGCCGGCCTCACCGGCTTCATCGCCGGCCTCTCGCGCAAGACCGTGATCAACAACGTCACCATCAACGGCCTGCTGCCGGGCCCGTTTGAGACCGATCGCCTGCGCAGCACCGCGAAGGGGGAATCCGAGAAGCGCGGCATCACGCCGGACCAGGTTCTGGCCGAGCGCGCCAAGCTCAATCCCGCGGGCCGCTTCGGCGATCCCGAGGAGTTCGGCTACGCCTGCGCATTCCTGTGCGGCGCCAAGGCCGGCTTCATCACCGGGCAGAACCTTCTGCTCGATGGCGGTGCCTTCCCGGGAACGCTGTGAGGGCGGTCTGGTACGAGGAGACAGGACCGGCGGCGGACGTCCTCACCTATGGTGAGATGGCCACGCCGGTCGCAGGTCCAGGCGAAGTTCGTATTCGCCTGGAAGCCTCCGGCGTCAATCCGGCCGATGTCGGCCGGCGCGGGGGCGGCTATCGCGCCAAGGAATTTTCGCGCGTCATTCCGAACAGCGATGGCGCGGGCTTTATCGACCAGATCGGCGATGGCGCGACGCGGTTCAAGATCGGCGACAGGGTCTGGCTGTTCAACGGCCAGCGCAACGGCCGCGCCTTTGGCACCGCGGCCGAATATATCGCGCTTGCCGAGCATCTGGTGACGCCGTTGCCGGACAATCTCTCTTTTGCGCAAGGCGCGACGCTGGGCATTCCCGCAATGACGGCGTGGTGCTCCCTGTTTGCGGACGGGCCGATCGTCGGCAAGTCGGTGCTGGTCACCGGCGGCGCGGGTGCAGTCGGGCATTACGCCGTGCAACTCGCGAAATGGGGCGGCGCGCAGGTGATCGCGACCGTCAGCTCGGCGATAAAAGGCGAGCATGCGCGACAAGCCGGTGCCGATCTCGTGGTCAATTACAGGGACGAAGATGTCGTTGCCAAGGCCATGGCCTTCACCGGCGGACGCGGGGTCGACCAATTGGTCGATGTCGATTTCGGCGGCAACATCGCGACGACCCTGAAATTGATGGCCATGAATTCGACAATCGCGGTCTACGCCACGAACGGCAACCGCACGCCGACCGTGCCGATGCGCGAGCTGATGGAGAAGTGCATTACGCTCCGCTCGCTCGTCTTGTTCGCGCTGCCGCCGGCGCTGCTTGCGGCGGCGCAGGCCGACATCTCGAAATGGCTGGCAGCGGGGCCGCGAATCCACAATGTCGCGGCGCAGTTTGCGCTGTCGGAGACGGCGCAGGCCCATGTCGCCGTCGAGAAAGGCGACAAGCTCGGCACCGTGGTGGTCGACTGCGCGCGCTGATATCGGCCGGAATCACCGCTGCTTGGTGATCTCGTCTTCGTCCCGCTGGCTTGGAGCGGATGAATCGGCCACCAGGTCTCCGTCGGTCCAGTCGACGCCGAATTCATCGAGCCCGTCGGCGAGCAGATCGCCCAGCATCGGCTCACCGAGCAGATAATGCGCCGTCTCGCGCCGGGGACTGCGATACTCCGCGCGTGCCTCCACGGCGCGTGCGCGCAAATCGTCCCAATCGTCGATCGTGCCGTCGCCGCGGCCGAGCCAGGTCAGCGCGACGAGATCGATCTGCTCGTCCTCGTTCATGGCCACGATGAAACTTCCGAGTTCGTTGACGACCGGATCGGAGCCGTCATCCTCGAGGACGTCGACCGCATCGTCATCAGTCGCATTCGAGCCGGAATCCGGATCGGAATCCGCCTGCTTGACGTCGAATTCACGCGCCTTTTCGATGATGAAGGCGACCTTCTCCGCGGAAATCGCAAGCTCTGGCATGGCTGGCCCTTTGTCTTTCCCTGGGTTCCCGCGATAACGCCGCACGGCGTCAGATGATCCATTGCGCCTGAGGGCGAAACTGCGCATGTTCCCCCGCAAAGCAAGAACATCAAACAAGAACATGGGGATGCGCCGGATGCAGTGGAAAGTCGGCAGGGTCAAGATCACCAAACTCGTCGAGATGGAGACGGTGGGTTCAACCCGCTTCATCCTCCCGGCAGCAACCAACGATGAAATCCGGAAGCTGCCCTGGCCGATCCCGCATTTCGCCACGGAAGAAGGCCGGCTGAAAATATCGATCCATTCGCTGGTGCTCGAAACTCCTTCGCGCCGCATCGTGGTCGATACCGGACTTGGCAACGACAAGCAGGGCCGCAACGTCCCGACCTGGAACAATCGCACCACACCATTCCTGGAGACGATGATTGCGGCGGGCTTTCCGCCCGACAGCATCGATACCGTGCTGTGCACGCATCTTCATGTCGATCATGTCGGCTGGAACACGAAATGGGTCGACGGCAAATGGGTGCCGAGCTTCCCCAACGCGCGCTACGTCTTCGGCAAGACCGAATACCAGCACTGGCGCGACCACTCCACCGAGCCGGACAAGCAGGCCGTGTTTGTCGATTCCGTGAAGCCGATCGTCGATGCCGGCCGGGCGGAGTTGGTCGCGAGCGACCACCGGCTCAGCGAGGAGATCAGCATGATCCCAACCCCCGGCCACAGCCCCGGGCATATGAGCGTTCTGATCCGGTCGGACGGCGAGCAGGGACTGCTGACGGGCGACGTCGCCCATCATCCCTGCCAGATGGCGCATCTCGGCTGGTCCTCGAACGCGGATTCCGATCAGAGCCAATCTGCCGCGACGCGGCGCGAATTGTTCGGCCGGTTTGCCGACACCCCGACGCTGGTGATCGGCGGGCACTTTTCGGCCGGGCACATCAAGCGGGATGGGGACGCATTCAGGTTCGAGGCGCTGGCCTAGTCTCGTGCCCCGGACGAACCTCCCGAATCGAGAGGGCTGCAATGCGCCCTCTTTGAGCGGTTGAATTTCCCGCCGCCCTGTTCCATGAAGCTGTTTAACCGATCGGTCCATTCCAGGGAGAAACGAGAATGAAGCTTGTTCGTTATGGCGAGAAGGGTGCGGAAAAGCCCGGCCTGATCGACAAATCCGGCCAGTTGCGGGACCTGTCGGCGCATGTGAAGGACCTGACCGGCGAGGCCTATTCGCCCGAGAGCCTGAAGAAGCTGGCGGCGCTCGATCCGGCCTCGCTGCCCGCCGTCTCCGGCAAGCCGCGGTTCGGCGCCCCCGTTATCGGCATGTCGAAATTCGTGGCGATCGGCCTCAACTACAGCGACCACGCCAAGGAGACCGGCGCGGAAATCCCGAGCGAGCCGATCATTTTCATGAAGGCCAACACCTCGCTGTCCGGCCCGAACGACGCCATCGAGAAGCCGCGCGGCTCGACCAAGCTCGACTGGGAGGTCGAGATCGCCGCGATCATCGGCACGCGCGCAAAATACGTTTCGGAAGCCGACGCGCTCAACCACGTCGCCGGCTACTGCGTCTGCAACGACGTCTCCGAGCGCGCCTTCCAGATCGAGCGCCTGGGTCAGTGGACCAAGGGCAAGTCGCACGACACGTTCGGCCCGCTCGGTCCCTGGCTCGCCACCAAGGACGAGATCAAGGACGTGCAGAACCTGCCGATGTGGCTCGACGTGAACGGCCAGCGCCGTCAGACCGGCTCGACCAAGACCATGATCTTCTCGATGGCCAAGTGCATCTCCTATGTCTCGCAGTTCATGACGCTGCTGCCGGGCGACATCATCACGACAGGCACCCCGCCCGGCGTCGGCCTCGGCATGAAGCCGCCGACCTTCCTCAATGTCGGCGACGTCATCACGCTCGGCATCGAGGGCCTCGGCGAGCAGCGCCAGGAGATCGTCGCGGCGTAAGCCGCGGCCAGCGCACACTCGTCGTCATGCCCGGGCTTGTCCCGGGCATCCACGTCTCACAGTCTATCCACGCGGACGCGCGTGGATGGCCGGGTCAAGCCCGGCCATGACGGACGAGACACCATTTGCTCAAGACCGATCGCAGGGAATTGTCCCATGAAGCTCACCTTCTCCCCCGCCTCGCCCTTTGCCCGCAAGGTGCGCATCGCCGCGATCGAGCTCGGGCTGATCGACAAGATCGAACTCACGCCGGCGAGCGTCGCGCCCGGCACGGCCAACGAGGACTATTCACGCATCACGCCGCTGAAAAAGCTGCCGGTGCTGATCACCAATGACGGCGACGTCATCCTGGACTCGTATGTCATCGTCGAATATCTCAATGAGATGGCCGGCGGCAGCCTGATCCCCGATTACGGTCCGCGGCGCTGGAAGGCCAAGACCAATCATTCCCTGATCAACGGCATGCTCGATTCCATGCTGCTGTGCCGCTACGAGAAGATGGTGCGGCCGCAGGGCCTGCAATGGCAGGCGTGGTCGGACGACCATTGGAACCGGGCCTGGACCGGCATGGCGCGCTTCGAGAACATGCCCGATGTCCTCAACGGTCCGTTCGACATCTCGCAGATCGGCCTCGTCTGCGTGCTCGGCTATGCCGACTTCCGCTTCGCCGATTGCGGCTGGCGCAAGGCCTATCCGAAGCTCGACGCGTTCCACCAGAAAATGCTGGAGCGGCCCTCCGTGAAGATCTCAGTGCCGCCAGCGGCGTAGTATCGCGACGGCGGGGAGAAGGATGATGCTCGATCGCTTCCCCCGCCTCGGCATTCTCGGCGCGAGCCTCATGCTCGCGTTGACCGTCTCAACCACTTCCGTGCAAGCCGACGGCATGGTGCCTGGACAGCGAAACCTCGCCTGCGAACCGCCATCGTCAACCGACGACGGCTGGATGACTGCGTCGCCCGACAGCGTCGGCATGGACGGCGCGCAACTTTGCGGCATCGCCGCCCGACTCGGGCAACGCGCGACTTCGGTCCATTCGGTTGTCGTCGCGCGCCACGGCAAGCTCGTCTTCGAGCAATACTTCGCCGGCTACGACCAACCCTGGGGACAACCGGAAGGCCAGCGCGAATTCACCGCGACGACGAAGCACGACATCCGTTCGGCATCGAAGAGCATCGTTTCGCTGCTCGTCGGCATCGCGATCGATCGCAAGCTGATCGAAGGCGTCGACGAGCCTGTGCTCAAGTTCTTCCCCGATCATCAGGCGGTGAAGCAAGCGGGCTGGGAGGCCATCACGCTGCGCCATCTGCTGACGATGTCCTCGGGAATGAAATGGGACGAGGCGCGAGCATGGACCGATCCGAACAACGACGAGCCGCATCTCACCTTTGAAGCCGATCCGATCAGCTATGTGCTCGCAAGACCGATCGCCGCACCGCCGGATGTACTCTGGACCTATAATGGCGGCGGGACTGAACTGCTCGGCAACATCCTCGAACGCGTCTCGGGCAAGCCGCTAGAGACGTTTGCGCGCGAGGTGCTGTTCCAGCCGCTCGGGATCACCGATTTCGAGTGGAAGGCCTACCCGAAGAACGGCAAGATCGCGGCGGCCGCCGGCCTGCGCTTGCGTCCGCGAGATGCCGCCAAGCTCGGCCAGCTCGTGCTCGATCGCGGCCAGTGGAACGGCCAACAAATCGTCTCGGCCGATTGGATTGCACAATCGATCGCGCCGCGCTTCCAGGCGATCGGCTATTTCGGCGGCACGCTGTTCTACGGCTATCAATGGTGGATGGGCCGCTCGCTGCCGGCGGGATGGAAATCAAATGGGTTGGCGCCTTCGGCTGGGGCGGACAACGCATTTTCATCGTGCCTGAGCTTGACCTCGTCATGATGACCACCGCTGCCCAATACGGCCAGCCGAAGGAAGGGCTGGCCGCGATCGACGTCCTCTCCAACATCGTCATTCCGTCCGTGCGTGACGCACGCTGAGTGCAAGGAAGCGAGCATGAGCCTGAAATACGCGGTCGGCGATCTCACCATCCATCGCATCATCGAGCAGGAAACCTCGTTCGTCCCGGCGCTGGAGATGTTGCCGGGGCTGACACCGGAGCTGCTGGCCGAGAACCGCGCGTGGATGAGGGAGGCGAAAGCCCTGGATGACAGCGACACATTGATGCTGTGCTTCCAGTCCTATGTGATCAAGACGCCGCACCACACCATTCTGGTCGACAGCTGCATCGGCAACGACAAGCCGCGGCCGCAGCGCCCGAAATGGAACATGAAGACCGACGACACCTATCTGCGCGGACTCAACGCTGCCGGATTCTCGCCTCACGACATCGACTTCGTGATGTGCACGCATCTGCATGTCGATCACGTCGGCTGGAACACGCGTCTGGAGAACGGCCGCTGGGTGCCGACCTTCCCGAAAGCGCGCTACGTCTTCGCCAAGCAGGAGTTCGATCATTGGACCGAGCAGAACGCGAAGGCGGAGGTGCCGCCCTTCGCCGACAGCGTGCTGCCGGTGGTCGAGGCCAAACGCCACGAGCTTGTCGGCAACGATCACCAGATCGGCGACCACGTTCGTATTCTGCCGACGCCGGGCCACACGCCGGGCCATATCGCCATCACGATGGGCCACGGCAGGGATGACGCCGTGTTCTCCGGCGACCTCATGCACTCGCCGTTGCAGACGCTCTATCCGGAGCTGTCGGTCAAGTTCGACCTCGATCAGGCCAAGGCGGCAACGACGCGCCGCAGCTTCCTGGAACGCTATTGCGATACCGACACGTTGTGCTGCACCGCGCATTTCCCCTCGCCGTCCGTTGGGAATATCCGGCGCAAGGGCAGTGGCTTCGTATGCGCGGCGGTGTAGTCGAATGGCGCAATCGTAGGGTGGGCAAAGCGAAGCGTGCCCACCATGCCAAACGCGTTGTAGAATGATGGTGGGCACGGCGCGCGAAGCGCGCCTTTGCCCACCTTACGATTCCACCCGTGTGGAGAAAGCAAATGACAATGCTCCCCGACATCCCGCTCCCCGCCGGCATCCGCTCACGCTATGTCGACGATATCAACGGCCTGCGCATGCATGTGCTGGAGGCCGGCTTCGAGACCAAGGGGCGGCCCTGCACCCTGCTGCTGCACGGCTTTCCCGAGCTTGCCTTCTCCTGGCGAAAGGTGATGCCGGCGCTGAGCTCGGCTGGCTATCACGTGATCGCGCCGGACCAGCGCGGCTATGGCCGGACGACGGGATGGAGCGCGGAGTATGACGGCGATCTCGCGCCCTTTTCGCTCTTCAACCTGGTGCGGGATGCGCTCGGGCTGGTGTCGGCGTTCGGCTACAGGCAAGTCGACGTGGTCGGACATGATTTCGGCAGCCCAGTCGCGGCCTGGTGCGCGCTGATGCGGCCCGACGTATTTCGTTCGGTGACGATGATGAGCGCGCCATTCGGCGGAGCGCCGCCGCTGCCGTTCAACACGGTCGACACGCCGGTAAAGCCAGCGGCCGAAGACCCCGTGCATCGCGAGCTCGCCGCCTTGCCGCGTCCACGCAAGCATTATCAATGGTACTATGCGACACGCCCGGCCAATGCCGACATGCACCGCGCGCCACAGGGCGTGCATGATTTCCTGCGCGCCTACTATCATCACAAGAGCGCGGACTGGACCGACAACAAGCCATATCCGCTGAAATCCTGGTCGGCGAACGAGCTTGCGAAGCTGCCGACCTATTATGTGATGGACCTGAACGAGACCATGGCCGAGACGGTCGCGAAGGAGATGCCCTCGCAGGCCGCAATCGCCGCCAATCAATGGCTGCCCGACCGCGAGCTCGGCTACTACGGCGCCGAATATGGCCGCACTGGATTCCAGGGCGGCCTGCAATGGTACCGCTGCGGCACATCGGGCGCATTCAACAGCCAGCTCCAATTGCTGGCCGGCCGCAACATCGACATCCCCTCCTGCTTCATCTCGGGCAAGCAGGATTGGGGCACCTATCAGCGTCCCGGCGTATTCGAGGCCATGCAGGCGCGGGCCTGCACGAAGCTGCTGGGCTGCCACCTCGTCGATGGCGCCGGTCACTGGGTGCAGCAGGAGCAGCCGGCCGAGGTGAGCCGCCTGCTGCTCGATTTCCTGGCGAAGAGCCGCGGCGTGGTTTGACCCGGGAACCTAAGCGCCCTATATAGTTTAGAATTATTCTAAACTAATCAGACAGGGCCGCCGTGAAGAATTTTGCCGATCTGACCGAGCGCGAGGTGCTTGCGGTCGCAATCTCCTCCGAGGAGGAGGACAGCCGCATCTACATGAGCTTCGCCGAAGACTTGAAGGAGCGCTATCCGGACTCCGCCAAGATCTTCGAACAGATGGCCGAGGAAGAGCGCGGCCATCGCCACATGCTGCTGGAAATGTACGAGCAGCGCTTCGGTCCGCATTTGCCCCCGATCCGCCGCGAGGACGTCAAAGGCTTCCTGCGCCGCCGTCCGGTCTGGCTCACCAAAAACCTGTCGCTCGACACCATCCGCAAGGAGGTCGAGACAATGGAATTGCAGGCCGAGCGCTTTTACGTGAAGGCCGCTGAACAGGCGCAGGATGTCGGCGTGCGCCGCCTGCTCGGCGATCTGGCCGAGGCCGAGAAGGGCCACGAAGAGGTGGCGGCGAAGCTGACGGACCGGATCCTGAGTTCAGACGTGCGCGCCGAGGAAGACCGCACCAACCGGCGCATGTTCGTGCTGCAATATGTGCAGCCAGGTCTCGCCGGCCTGATGGACGGCTCCGTCTCGACGCTGGCGCCGCTGTTTGCGGCTGCCTTCGCCACGCATCAGAATTGGCAAACATTTCTGGTCGGCCTCGCCGCCTCGATCGGTGCCGGCATCAGCATGGGCTTTGCGGAAGCGCTGTCCGACGACGGCTCGCTGACCGGGCGTGGTTCGCCCTGGCTGCGCGGTCTCACCTGCGGCTTGATGACGACGCTCGGCGGGCTTGGGCACACCCTGCCCTATCTCGTGCCCGATAGCTGGGCCAACGCATTCTGGATCGCGACGGGAATCGCCGGAATTGTCGTGTTCTTCGAATTGTGGGCGATCGCCTTCATCCGCGCGCGCTACATGGACACGCCGTTCCTCCAGGCCGTGTTCCAGATCGTGCTCGGCGGCGCGATCGTGCTGGCGGTGGGGATATTGATCGGAGCGGCGTAGGACGCCTTCATGCCCCGGCTTGACCGGGCATCCAGCACGCCGCGACCTGTCCGTGTCCAATCGGCGCCGGTGGAATACTGGATCGCCCGGTCAAGCCGGGCGATGACTGCGAGTGGTTGCTTGGCTCACCGCGTTCCGTCTTGCTCAGATGTCAATCGCGATCAAACGGCGGTTGCGGTGCTGGGCCAAACTGCGCATCATTGTTCCACGCTAAGAACAGGAGATGCGGGATGGCCAAATCCGAATGGAGCTTCAAGAGCGCGGTCGAGCTGTCGGCGGCACTGACGGCCAAGAAGGTTTCCGCGGTCGAGCTCACGCAGGATGCGATCGACCGCATCGAACGGCACGACAGCAAGGTCAACGCGATCTGCTTCCGGGATTTCGACCGTGCGCTGGACGCCGCACGCGAGGCAGACGCCGCATTGGCGCGCGGCGAGCGAAAGCCGCTGCTCGGTCTCCCCATCACTGTGAAAGAATCCTACAACATCGCCGGCCTGCCCACGACCTGGGGCTGGACGCCGCAGAAAGATTTCAAGCCGGCGGAGGACGCGCTGTCGATCGCCCGGGTCAAGGAGGCCGGTGGCGTCATCCTCGGCAAGACCAACGTCCCCGTGGGCTTGGCGGATTGGCAGAGCTACAACGAGATCTACGGCACGACGAACAATCCGTTCGATCTCGGCCGCACGCCGGGTGGCTCGTCGGGCGGCTCGTCTGCGGCGCTCGCGGCAGGCTACGGACCACTCTCGCTTGGGTCCGACATCGGCGGCTCGTTGCGCGTGCCCGCCTTCCATTGCGGGGTCTATGCGCATAAGCCGACCTACAATCTCTGTCCAACGCGTGGCCACACGCCGCCGCCCTTTCCAGCCATCCCGATGGAGCGCGATATGGCGGTGATCGGTCCGATGGCGCGGAGCGCAGTCGACCTGCCCTTGCTCCTGGACGTGATGGCAGGCCCCGATCCGTTGGACCTGGGCATGGGATACAAGCTCGCGCTGCCGGAGGCGCGACACCGCGCGCTGAAGGATTTCCGGGTGCTGGTGATCGACAGCCATCCGCTGCTGCCTGCGAATGCAGATATTCGCGGCGCGATCGAAAAACTGGCGGGGCAATTGACGGGCACGGGCGCGCGCGTCGCGCGCGAAAGTCCGCTGTTTCCGGACTTCACGGAGGCTTCTCGCCTCTACATGCGCATGCTGATGAGCTTCCTCGGCGCCTTCCTTCCGCCGGACAATCTCGCGGGCGCGCGTGCCGGTGCAGCGCAGCTCTCACCCGACGACAAGAGCCTCGCTGCCGAACGGCTGCGTGGTATCACCAGCACGCATCAGGCCTGGGTGTTCGACGAGGGCGCCCGCGCCGGCCTGCGCGCGCAATGGCGGCAATTGTTCAAGACATTCGATGCGGTGATCTGTCCGATCATGCCCACGCCGGCCTATCCGCATGATCATTCGCCGGAGCAGGAAAAGCGCCGAATCAACATCGATGGCAAGGACCACGCCTATCCGGACCAGCTTGCGTGGCCCGGCATCGCCACGCTGACGGGCCTGCCGGCAACGGCTATTCCGCTCGGTCTGTCGAAGGGTGGCCTGCCGGTCGGCGTGCAAATCATCGGGCCCTTCCTCGAGGACCGCACGCCGTTGAAGCTCGCCGAGCTGATCGAACGCGAGTTCGGCGGGTTCGTGCCGCCGCCCTTGTTCAATGACTGAGAGAAACCCCATGAGCAACGACCTCGAACAGCTCACCGCACTCAACCGCGACTATGTGGCCTCAGTGCAGAATTGCGACGTCAAGCGCTTCGACGAGATTTTGGCGCCGGAGTTCTACTGCTCCAATCCCGACAAGACGCTGGTTGATCGCGAGGCCTTCCTGAAGCAGACGGCGCGGCCGATTGCGATCCGAAACCTCAGAGAGCACGACGTCATCATCCGTATCATGGGTGATTTCGCCATCATCCACGCGGCAACGAGCTACACCAATGCGGACGGCCAGCAGGCCACCGGGCGCTATACCGATTGCTGGGCGAAGACGAACGGGACGTGGCTCGCGGTGTCGGCGCACGTGTCGCGGTAAAGAGCGCGTCACACCACACATTCTCCGGCACAGCCAGATATTCGGGAGGCCGCGAGCTCACCGCTCCAGATTCTTCAGCAGCAATTTCAGCGCTGTCGCTGCAAAGGTCTGCATATTGGCCAAGCGGTCGTTGCTGCCCGTCTCAAGCGTCATCACCTCGACTGCGGGCCCGGCGACCGCCATGCAGCTGTGGCCCGCCGCATCGCCGTAGCGATTGCCGGTGGGACCGGACGCCCCGGTCTCCGACAGGCCCCAATCGCAGTTGAAACGGCTGCGCATCTGCCCGGCCAGCAATTGCGCGTAGGGCTCCGAGGAGGAACGAAAGCCCTTTCCTTCGTCCGAAATATCCATCAGCACGCGCCTGGCATCGCGAGTGTAGACCACGGCCCCGCCGAGGAAATAAGCGGACGCGCCGGGCACCGCGAGAAGGCTGGCCGAGATCAGGCCGCCGGTCGAGGATTCCGCAACAGCAATGGTCTGTTTGCGCGCGATCAGCTTCGCTGCGACCTGTTCCGCAATGCCGACGAGCTCTTTCATTCCTTGACCCCTTATTGCTTCGCAACCGAGCTCGGCCTTTCTAGCATATGACAGCGCCGTTGGCCGAGTTGCAGCCAACGGGCAGGCCTGCTTGAATGGCGGCCAAAGGGCGGAGCGGCCAAGCTCTGCCCGCGGGAAAGACGCGACGAGGAAACGTGAAGGACACGTCATGGCGTCCCTGATCGCCGGCGGGGTGGATTGCGATGTGCATCCGGCCGTGCCGCATCTGACCAGCCTGCTGCCGTACCTGAACGACTATTGGCGCGATCAGGTGACGACGCGCGGCATGGTCGATCTCATCTCGCAATCCTACCCGCAGAACTCGCCGATCACGGCGCGGCCCGACTGGCGCCCCGAAAGCGGCAAGCCGGGTGAAAGCCTGGCGGACATGCAGCGCCATGTGCTCGATCCCTTCCAGCTCTCGCACGCCATCTGCAATCCGCTCTACGGCGTGCAGATGGTGTTTTCAGAGGATCTGCAGGCCGCCTTCGGCCGCGCGCTGAACGACTGGCTCGTGAAGGAATGGCTCGATCGCGATCCGCGGCTGCGCGGCTCGATCGTGATCCCCACCCAAAGCGTCGAGAAGGCCGTCGCCGAGATCGAGCGCTGTGCGACGGACCGCCGCTTCGTGCAGGTGCTGATGCTCGTGATGGGCGATACGCCGCTCGGCAAGCGCGCGCTCTGGCCGATCTACGAGGCGGCGGAACGGCTGGAATTACCGATCGGCATTCATGCCGGTTCCGCCTATCACAATCCGCCGACCGCCGTGGGCTGGGGTTCCTACCACATCGAGGATTATGCCGGTCAGGCCCAGGCGTTCCAGACCCAGCTCACCAGCCTGATCGTCGAGGGCGTGTTCGTCAAATATCCGCGGCTGAAGATGGTGATGCTTGAATCCGGGGTGTCCTGGATCTCCCCGTTTCTATGGCGCCTGCACAAGTTCTGGCGTGGGGTGCGGATGGAGACGCCGTGGGTTGATCGCGCGCCGCTGGACATTGTGCGCAGCAACATCCGCTTCTCGTTGCAGCCATTCGATGCACCGCCGGATGAGGCGACATTAATTCGCCTGTTTGATCATATGCAGTCCGACGAATTGGTCGTATTCTCCACCGACTATCCGCACTGGCAGTTCGACGGCCAGGAGGCGCTGCCCGCAGGTCTCACCCCCGATCTCGTGCGCAAGATCATGATCGATAATCCGCATGCGACCTATCCCCGCCTGACTTAGCCGCTGCCAAAGGAGGCAAGGCGATGAATATTCAGTTCCGCGAAAGCTCCGAAGCCGCTTCCCCACTGGCCGTCAAAACCGCGATCGCGGACTGCGACATCCATCCGGCACGCGCGACCCGCGCCGAGCTCTATCCCTACCTGGCCAAACGCTGGCAGCATCATCTCGAAGTGTACGGCGTCCATGCCTATCAGGGCATGATGGAAGGCCCGCCCTATCCGAAGGCCCAGCCCAACGCCTCGCGCCGCGACGCCTATCCGCCGGAAGGCGGGCCGCAGGGCTCCTCGCTGTCCTTCATGCAGAAGCAGCTGCTCGATCCCAACAACGTGCAGCTCGGTGTGCTCAATCCGCTCAACACCGGGCAAGGCATCCGCAATCACGAGCTCTCGGCGGCCTTGTGCTCGGCGATCAACGACTGGCAGATCGACAAATGGACCAGCAAGGACAAGCGGCTGAAGGCGTCCATCGTCGTCGGCAATGAGGACGGGCTGTCAGCCGCCGCGGAAATCCGCGAGCGTGCCGGCGACAAGAATTTCGTGCAGGTGCTGCTGCTCAGCCGCAATGTCGAGCCGCTCGGCCAGCGTCGCTACTGGCCTATCTATCAGGCTGCGGAAGAGGCCGGCCTTCCCGTCGGCGTCCACGCCTTCGGCTTCGGCGGCAACCCCATCACGCCGTCGGGCTGGCCCTCCTATTACATCGAGGAGATGGTCGGCCACTCGCAGTGCCAGCAATCGGCGCTCGCAAGCCTCGTGCTGGAGGGCGTGTTCGAGCGCTTCCCGAAGTTGAAGATGGTGATGATCGAGGCCGGCTTCGGCTGGGCGCCGTCGCTAGCATGGCGGCTCGACAAAGTCTGGCAGCGCCTGCGCAGCGAGGTGCCGCATGTCAAGCGGCCGCCGTCCGAATATATCCGCGAGCAGGTGTGGTGGACGACGCAGCCGATGGAGGATCCGGAGCGGCGCGAGGATCTGTTCGACGTCATCAAGTGGATCGGCTGGGACCGGCTACTGTTCGCGACCGACTATCCGCACTGGGATTACGACGAGCCGTCGCGCGTGCTGCCCGCGGGCGTCAGCGACGACGACCGCGAGGCCTTCTATCTCGGCAATGCGAAGAAGCTGTACGGGATCAGTTGATGGCGCGGCATGTGATTGCCGCGGTCGACGAGCTTCCGCCCGGCACGCGAAAATTTCTGGAGATCGACGGACGGCCGATCGCAATTTTCAACATCAAGGGTGAATATTTCGGCCTGATGAACCGCTGCCCGCATCAGGGCGCTGCGCTGTGCGAGGGACCCTTGATCGGGCTCGCGCAATCGAAGGATCCGGGCGAGATCGAATATACCAAGCTCGGCGAGATCATTCGCTGCCCCTGGCATGGCTGGGAGTTCGACATCCGCACCGGCCAGTCCTACTGCGACCCTCGCCGCTTCCGCGTGAAGGCCTACCCGGCCCATGTCGAGCCGGGTGCAAGCGTGGTGAAGGGGCCGTATGTCGCCGAGACGATACCCGTGAAGATCGAGAGCGACTACGTCGTGGTGGAGCTGTAGCGAGAAGCAGGTTGCGCGGACATGCGCCGGCACGATTTCAGGCCTTATTCCGCGTTGCCGCGATCATCCACTCACGGAATGCGGCGAGCTTCGGCGCTTCGCGGCGCCCCTCCGGCGCGACCAGGTAGAAGCCGGCATCGGCCGGCAGCGCGATCTTGAAGGGGACCACTAGTCGCCCCTTGGCGATGTCGTCCTGGACATAGGAGGTCCGCCCCATCGCCACGCCGATGCCGTCGATCGCGGCCTGGATGGTCATGAAGATCATGTCGAAGGTGATGCCGGGCTGCCTGGCGATGTCGGCCGGCAGACCCGCCGCCGTCAACCACAGCCGCCAGTCGTCGCTGTTGGCGTTGGAGGTGTGCAGCAGCATGTGGCTCTTGAGGTCCTCGGGACAGCGCAACGGCTTGTCGCCACGCAGCAGAGACGGGCTGCAGACCGGAAACAGCTCGTCCGCCATCAGCCAGTCGGCGCGCAAGCCCGGCCACTGGCCGCGCCCGTAGCGGATCGCGGCATCGACATTGTCGCGCTGGAAGTCGACGAGGCTGGTGGAGGTCGTGATACGGACGTCGATGCCGGGATGGTGCTCCTGGAAATCGGTCAGCCGCGGCAGCAGCCATTTTGCGGCGAGCGAAGCCAGCGTCGAGACCGTCAGCACCTTGTCATCGTCCTTGCGCAGCAGCCGATCGGTGGCAAGCCGGAGGTCGTTGAAGGCGGCGCGGACGCCCGGCAGATAGTCGCGCGCCTCGGCCGTCAGCGCCAGCGCGCGGTTCTGCCGGACGAACAGGCGGATGCCGAGCTCCTCCTCGAGCCTGCGGATCTGATGGCTGATCGCGGTCTGGGTCACGTTCAGCTCGGACGCCGCCAGCGTGAAGCTGAGATGGCGCGCGGCGGCCTCAAAGGCCCGCAATCCATTCAGGGAGGGCAATCTGGAAGTCATCTGGCAGCAGGATACATGACGTTATTTCATGCGAAAGAGTACAAATTGTCGTTTGTCGCAACGCACCCGCAAGCAGATATTAGCGGTCAACTTAGCTCCAGGAGCTGACAATGTCTACTTTGACCCAGAATTCGATGACAAATCATCATGCACCAGGGCTGATCCACCAGATCGGCGAGACCCTTCACGTCTGGCACGAGCGTTACCGGACCCGGCGTGAGCTCACCAACTGGTCCGCGCGCGACCTTCAGGACGTCGGACTGTCCTGGAGCGATGTCGCCTACGAGGCCGACAAACCCTTCTGGCGGGCCTGATTGGCCGCCAGGCCGGCGCCGCCTGACTGTGGGGCGCCGGCGGTCCCTTTCCCCTTTGGTCCCCTTGGGGGCGCGTATCGTGAGCACCCTTCGCCTGGAAGATCTGAAGCAATATTCGGACACGCTGCGCACGCGACACGGCGAGGCGCTGCGCGTTCGTTTCGTCGAGCCGCGCGACACCGAGGAGCTCCAGCACTATTTTCGCTCGCTCTCGACGCGGTCCCGATACAACCGCTTCTTCGGCGCGATCAGCGAACTGCCGCAGGGCCTGCTGCACGAATTCCTTCAAATCGGCGAGCGCGAACGTTTTACCGTGGTGGCGACCATGATGGTCGACGGCTTCGAGACCATCGTCGCCGAAGCGCGCTATGCGCTGCATGCCGAAACCGCGACGCTTGAATTCGGTCTGTCGGTTGCCGACCGCTGGCAGGGCCACGGCATCGCCACCGTGCTGATGAAGAATCTTGAATGCCGCGCGGCCGCGCTCGGCGCCGACCACATGTTCGGCGACACGCTGCGCTCCAACGCCGCCATGATCTCGGTCGCGCGTAAATCGGACTTCGCCTTCGTCAACCATCCGGACGACTGGAAGCTAGTGCGCTTCGACAAGGAGATCTCCGTCGCACCGAAAGACATTCCCTGCGCGAGCTGGCGCCTCGTCGCTCTTTCCCGTCAGGCCGATAGCCCCTCAGCCTCGGCCTGACACCACTCGAGCCCGGCCTGGCGAAAACCAGAGCCGGGCATTTTTTTTCGCCGCTACTTCCCCGTGAACACCGCCTTGCGTTTCTCGATGAAGGCCTGCACCGCTTCCTTGTGATCGGCGGTCGTGGTCAGGCGAACCAGACGTTCGGCCTCGTGGTCGCGCGCGGTCTCGAAGTCGAACAGCAGGGCCTCGTCGAGATTGTCCTTCATGTAGCGCAACGCGAGGCGCGGACCTTCAGCGAGGGATTTTGCCAGTGCAAAGGCCTCCGCCTGCAATTTGTCATCGGGCACCACGCGGTTGACGAGGCCGATGGCCTCGCACCTGGCAGCATCGACCCGATCGCCGGTGAACAGCAGCTCGCGCGCCCGCGCGGTGCCGACGAGGCGCGTCAACAGCCACGCGATGCCGTAGTCGCCGGACAGCGCGATGCGCGCATAGCCGGTGGCCACGAAGGCCGATTGCGCGGCAATGCGGATATCGCAGGCCATGGCGATGGCGAGCCCCGCGCCGACCGCCGGCCCCGGCAGCGCCGCGATGGTCGGCTTGCGCACCGACACCAGCGCGCCGGTGAGCAGGCGCTGCCGCTCCTGGAGATCGGTGACCTTGTCGTCAAAGGACATCTCCAGCTTCTTCGGGTCGCGATGCGCGCCCATGCCCTTGACGTTGCCGCCGGCGCAGAACGCTTCGCCGGCGCCGGTGATCAGCAGCGCGCCGACATCGGGGTTCTCGCCGCAGGAGCGGATCATCGTACGCAGCGCCGGGGTCAGCGCGTCCGACAGCGAGTTGCGCGCCTCGGGCCGGTTCAGCGTGATCAATGCGACGCGATCGCGGATCACGCAGAGGAGTTCACTGGTGCCGGTATCGATGGTGGTTTCCGTGGACATAATTCCCGCCCTTGTAGGGTGGGCAAAGCGAAGCGTGCCCACCAATTGCTGTTTCGTCGTTGATAGTGGGCACGGCGCTCTGCGCCTTTGCCCACCCTACGGCAGCTTGCCTCAAAACTTCTCCACCCAGGGCCGCAGCTCCAGCTCCCAGCTCCAGGCGCTGCGCGGCTGCTGCAACACGTTCCAGTAGCTCTCCGCGATGGCATCGGGATCGAGCATCGAATCCGGCTTGTCCGGCGCTTCCGTGCGCGCTGCGCTCCTGATGCCGCCATCGATCACGAAATGGGCGACATGGATGCCTTGCGGCGACAATTCGCGCACCATGCTCTGCGCCAGCCCGCGCAGTGCGAACTTGCCCATCGCGAACGGCGCGGACTGCGCATAGCCCTTGACGCTGGCCGAGGCGCCGGTGAACAGGATCGCGCCGTGCTGGTTCGGCAGCATGCGCCTGGCCGCTTGCTGCGCCACCAGGAAGCCGCCATAGGCACTGACCGCAATGGCGTTCGCCACGTCGGCCGGAACGAGATCGACGAACGGCCCGCGCGCGCGGCCGCTGGCGTTGTAGACGACCACGTCGGGCATGCCGATCTCGCGTTCGACCAGGCCAAACAGGCGTTCGACCTCATCAGGCTCGGTGGCGTTGCAGGCATAGGCCTTGGCGCCGGTCTCGCTGCAGAGCGCGCCGAGTTTCTCGATTTTTCGCGCGGCCAGCGCGACGCGGATGCCCTGGGCGGACAACAACCGCGCCAGCGAGGCGCTCAGGCCTTCGCCGGCGCCGACGATGAGGGCCTTCTTGTATTTCGGGTGTTCCATGGCGTGATCTCTCGAAGACGGGAAGCCGCTGATCTATGCACGGTCCGCGCGGACAACCAGCCGGGACGATCACAATTCCGCAGAGCGAATTGCGCCCTCACGGCGATCATGCCTCCCTGACAATTTGCGGCTTTATCCGCTTTCGCGACTGGAGCATGATCGACATCATCCCAAGCGGCAAGCGCCAAATCAGCGCAAAATGACCGCAAGGCGGAAACGAAGAGGACGATCATGCGACAGCCGGCCCCCGCGCAGCCAAAACAGGTCGCGGCCGCACCATCCGGACTGCTGGCTCCCGATACCACCGGCATGAATTTCTACCGCGCCGATCAGGCACTCACCGATCTCCTGCGCATTCATCTACCGGAGACGCTATTCCGCCACATCGAGCCGCATCTCGATCGGCTGGGCGAACTCGCCGGCGGCGTGCTCGATGAATGCGCGCGGCTCGCCGACCGGCACACACCGGTGCTGCACCAGCGCGACAAGTTCGGTCGCGACGTGCAGTGGATCGAATACCACCCGGCCTATCGCGAGCTGGAGAAGGCCGCCTTCGGCGAGTTCGGCATCCACGCGCTCTCGATCCGCAAGGGCATCATGGGCTGGCCGGACAAATATCCTGTCGTCGCCAAGCACGCCTTCACCTTCCTGTTCAACCAGACCGAATTCGGCATGGGTTGCCCGATCAACGTAACCGACGGCTGCGCCAAGCTGCTCGCGAATTTCGGCAGCGAGGCGCTGAAGGCGAAATATCTCGACGGACTAACCCAGACCGACATGAGCAAGCTGACCCAGGGCGGCCAGTTCATGACCGAGAAGGAAGGCGGCTCCGATGTCGGCACGCTGACCACGACGGCCGTGCAGGAAGGCGACCATTGGCGCCTCACCGGCGAAAAATGGTTCTGCTCGAACGCCGACGCAAAGATCGTGATGCTGCTGGCGCGCCCCGAAGGTGCCGGCCCCGGCACGCGCGGAGTCGGCCTGTTTCTGATGCCGCGCTTCCTCGACGACGGCTCGCAGAACCACTACCGGATCGTGCGTCTGAAGGACAAGCTGGGCACGCGCTCGATGGCCTCGGGTGAAATCAAGCTCGAAGGCGCGATCGCCTACGCGGTCGGCAAGCTCGACCGCGGCTTCGTGCAGATGGCCGAGATGGTGAACTCGTCGCGGCTCTCAAATGGCGTCAAATCCACCGCGCTGATGCGGCGGGCCTACCATGACGCGATGACGGTGGCGAAAAACCGCGTGGTGTTCGGCAACCGCATCATCGACCTGCCGCTAGGTCGGCGCCAGATGCTGAAGATCATGCTGCCGGTCGAGCAGGCGTTGTCGATGAGCTTTCTCACTGCGGACGCGCTCGACCGCGCCGAGGCCGGCAGCCAGGATGCGGCCGCACTGCTGCGCATCCTGACGCCGACCTTGAAATTCCGCGCCACCCGCGATGCGCGAAAGGTCTGCGGCGATGCGCTCGAGATGCGCGGCGGCATCGGCTATATCGAGGAATTCGCGACCGCCCGCCTGCTCCGGGACGCGCATCTCGGTTCGGTCTGGGAAGGCACCGGCAACATCGTCGCGATCGATGCGCTGAGGCGTGCGGTCGGCCGCCACGGCGCCGAATCCGCGCTGGCCGCCGATCTGCATGCTCGCCTCGATGACAGCCCCTCGGTGCCGCAGGCCTGGCGCGACCGGCTGCACACGCTCACCGATCGTGCGGTGGGCTTCGCACGCGAGGTCGCGGGAAAGGCCGACAATGAGGCCGATGCGCGCCGCGCCACCAGCCTGCTCTATCATGTCCCCAGTGCCGTCGCGCTCGCCTGGGAGGCGCATCGTATTCACGACCTGCGGGGCGATGCGCGCAGGCTGTTGTTGTCGCGGCTGGTGATCGATCACCGGGTGTCGCCGAGCGATCCGTTCCGGCTGACGGAAAATGCCGTGCAGCAGAAGATCGCGGCGCTGCTGCTCGGCGATCGTGCAGGCAGCATGAGCGAGGTTGGCGAACTGGTCCTGGCAGCGTAGGCTGCACCCACGTTCGAAGCAAAAAAAGCGATAGGGAGTGCTCGATGAAGGCCGCCGTCCTCCATGAAGCCAACAAGCCCCTAGTCATCGAGGATGTCAGCCTGCCGAAGCCCGGCCCGCGCGAGGTCCTGATCCGGACCTCGGTCGCAGGTCTCTGCCACTCCGATCTGCACTTCATGGAAGGCCTTTATCCGCATCCGCTGCCCGCGGTGCTCGGGCACGAGTCGGCCGGTGTCGTCGAGCAGGTCGGCTCCGACGTCACCTATGTGAAGCCCGGTGATCATGTCGTCACCTGTCTTTCGGTATTCTGCGGCACCTGCGACAACTGCACCACGGGCCGCACGGTGCTCTGCACCGACACCACGGTGAAACTGCTGCCGGGGATGTCCAATCGGATGCAATGGGCTCGCTCCGAGAAGCTGCATCAGTTCCTCAACCTCTCGTCCTTCGCCGAGCAGATGCTGGTGCACGAGAACGCGATCGTCAAAATCCGCAAGGAGATGCCGCTCGATCTGGCCGCGCTGATCGGCTGCGGCGTCATCACCGGCTACGGCGCGGTCGTGAACACGGCGAAGGTGACGGCCGGCGAGACCGTGGCCGTGATCGGCTGCGGCGGTGTCGGCATGGCCGCGATCAACGGCGCGCAGATCGCGGGCGCCGGCCGCATCATTGCCATCGACACCAACCCGGCCAAGCTCCAGCTCGCGACCAAGCTGGGCGCCACCGACATCATTAATCCGGCAGACGGCGACGTCGTGAAGCAGGTGCGCGATCTCACCAATGGCGGCGTGCATCATTCCTTCGAGGTGCTCGGCCGCAAGGAGACCGCGGAGCAGGCCTTCGGCATGCTCGCCTCGGGCGGCACGGCCACCATCGTCGGCATGATTCCGTTCGGCCAGAAGATCGAGCTGCACGGCTTCGACTTCCTGCGCGAGCGCAGGATCCAGGGCTCATCGATGGGCTCGAACCATTTTCGCGTCGACATGCCGCGGCTGGTGGATTTCTACCTGCGCGGCCGGCTGCATCTGGAAGACTGGATCTCGGCCAAGCTGAAGCTCTCCGAGATCAACGAAGGGTTTGCCAACATGAAGGCCGGCAAGACGCTGCGCAGCGTGATCATGTTTGACAGCTGATGGCTCGATGACGCGGGTCGCCCAGGATTAAGGCAACTGGTCCGGGCCGGCCAAGTCGCCACGCGACTCTTTCAGGAGCAGCAGCGCCGCAGCTGTCACGAGACCCGTGGCGAGCAGGTACAGGGGCGATATGTTCAAACCGGGCCCTTCGATGACCAGATAGGAGAACAATCCCGCGGTCGACGCGATGAAGCCGAGCCAAGCAAGCTTCGGAAAGCGAAATCCACGTTCGCCGCGCCAAAGATCATGCACGAGGTAGTACACGAGAAGGCTGTTGCAGAGTGCCGCCGGCAGCACGCCCAGGACGATTCCGTTTTCGAACGCGAGATAGGATAACACGCCGTCGACCTGAGCCATCACCGCGAAGGGCACATAGCGCGGATTGAGGCAGGCCAGCGCGATCGACGCAAGCTCGAACGCGTAGAAGTACCGCTCGTGCATCTTCGGGAGCAGATACGGCATGAGCATGAGCGATACACAGGCGGCGAGCAGAATAAACTCCGGCCCCGCCCGTCGAGAGCGCGCGATGAAGATCGACAAGGCGAGCCCGCTCGCGGCCGCGAGCACCATGCCGACGGCGACTCCGATCGCGTACGGCAGTCCGCCAGCCAGCACCCAGATGTTCGCTGCGTTCATGGTGAGGCGATTGAAGGTGTGAGCTTGGTCCAGATAGACCGCGAACACGGAGACCAAAGATCTACCGGCGACCAGAACCGGAATGGCGAGAACCACATAGATCCCGGGAACGGTGGCGAGCCATGCCGGGTGGATCCTGCGGCGCAGAATCATGCCGAGCACGAAGGGTCCCAGGAACACGCCCTGAGCCTTCACCGAAAATGCCATCGCAAATGACGCAACGCCATTTCGGTCCCGCATGAACAGCGCGATGGAAACCAGCGTGAAGTACGTCCAGATCGAATCACTCTCCGCCCACACCGCGCCGTTGAAGATCACCGTCGGTGCAAGCCAGACAGCGCAGAAGGCCAGGGAAGCTCGCAACGGCAGCTTTGTCGCTCGCCAGACGATCTGGGCCACAGTGATCGCGCAGCCCAACTCGAATACTGCCGAGATCGCTTTCACGAGGGAAAGTGGCTCGCCTAGCCAATCAAATCGGGCGGCAATCAGCAGGAGGTAGCTGTAGAACGGCGTGTAGTTGGTAAAGGCTTCGGCCAGCCCGGCGACTCCGTGATCGCGAGCAAAGACATACCAGGGGATCAGATGCTGAATGGCGTCATCGGTCGCGTGTTCCCGGGCAACGTAGCGGAGCGCAAGGCCGACAAGTCCACATCCGATCGCGACGGCGATTGCAAGCCGCCAACTCTCTGGCTGCGTCTTGTTCGGATTGACGTCATGGCCGGGCCCGCGGATCGCGTCGATTCCAACAATGTCTTTTGTCACGCGATCACTCGTGAGGCTCCATTTCGTGACCCAACCTCTACGGGCCATCAATTCATAGCTGGATAACGTCTGGTTTCGCAGGTCTTAAGATTGCCGCGAAACGGTTGCTTGGTTAGCGAATGCTTTAGAGGAATTGACGCTCGTCGAAATGGCTGCCGCGGGAAGGTAAGCCCGGCAAGACCAAATCTTGACCAACTGATGAACTGTCCTGGAGCATGATTGCGGAGGCTGGAGCGGCACTATCGCTGCAAATGTCGCGTGAAGATCCGCACCACATGGCCCCTGACCCGCGGCGCCTCGTCGTAGAGGTCTGAGGCGAGCCGCTCGATGGTCTCGCGCAGCGACAGGAACTGGGCCTGCCGCGCGCTGCTTTCGGTGCCTTGCATGCCCGCAAGCTCGTCCATGGCGGCGTCGCTGATCTGGCACTGCACGACCTCGCCGTCGTTCAGCATGGTGAAGCGAAAGGCGAGCCGTTCGAGATCATGGCCAATGATCCTGTCGCGCATGAGTGGCATCAATTCGTCCCGTCGACCCCCGCGCCGAAAATGCCGAAAATCCCGCTGCTTGTCAGCAGCAAAGGCAATCCATGGCCTACTGAAATGCAACTTCGGCGAAACTGCGGAGCTTGCGGGAATGCAGTCGCTCGGATTCCTGCTGCTTGAGCCGTTCCAGCGCCTTTAAGCCGATCTCGAGATGCTGGCCGACGCGGCGACGGTAGAATTCGCTGGCCATGCCTGCGAGCTTGATCTCGCCGTGGAGAGGCTTGTCGGAGACGCACAGCAGCGTGCCGTAAGGGACGCGAAAGCGGTAGCCGTTGGCGGCAATCGCGGCCGATTCCATGTCGAGCGCAACCGCGCGCGATTGCGACAAGCGGCGAATGACATCGGGCCCGCTGATCTCCCAATTGCGGTTGTCGACGCTCGCGACGGTGCCGGTGCGCATCAGGCGCTTGAGCTCGAATCCTTCGAGCCCGGTGACGTCCTCGACCGCCTCCTCGAGCGCCACCTGCATCTCCGCGAGCGCCGGGATCGGCACCCAAAGCGGCAACTCACGATCGAGCACATGGTCCTCGCGCACATAGCCATGGGCGAGCACGTAGTCGCCGAGCCGCTGCGTGTTGCGCAGGCCCGCGCAATGGCCGAGCATCAGCCAGGCATGGGGCCGCAGCACGGCAACATGGTCGGTGACGTTGCGCGCGTTCGACGGACCGGTGCCGATGTTGATCAGGGTGATACCACGATAGCCGGGCGCGGCCAGGTGGAAGGCAGGCATCTGCGGCGTGCGCGCGGGCGCAACGCCCGTCGTCGCGCCGCCGCTGCGCGTGATCACATTGCCTGGAGCGACGAAGGCATCGAGGCCCGCCTCGCCAGCCTGAAGCCGCTGCTGGCAAAGCTGCGCGAAGGCGTCGACATAGAACTGGTAGTTGGTGAAGATCACGAAGTTCTGGAAGTACTCTGGATCCGTACCCGTGTAGTGGTAGAGCCGGCGCAGCGAGTAGTCGACGCGGGCTGCCCGAAACAGGGACAGCGGTTCGGGCGCGCCGGGCTGAAGTTCGAAAGTGCCGTCGGCGATGGCATCGTCCATGGTGGCCAGATCAGGCACGTCGAACGCATCGCGCAGCGACCGCGTCACCGGCGAATTCTCGCTGGTGGTGATGGCGGCCTCGATGTTGATGTCGCGGCGATAGGCGAAGTGAACGGGGATCGGTTCGCTGGACTCGCCGATTTCGACCGGGACGCCGTGGTTCTGGATCAACAGTCCGATCTGCTCTGTGAGATAGGTCCGGAACAGATCCGGCCGCGTGACGCTGGTCTCGTGCACACCGGGCCGCGCGACGAAGCCGTAGGCGAGCCGCGAATCCAGCCGCGCATGCGTCGCAGTGGTGATACGGACGAAGGGGTAGAAGGCTCGCACCCGCGTCGTGATTAACTCGCCGTTGACGTAAGCTTCGAACCGGTCACGCAGGAACTTCGTGTTGCGCTCGTAGATCTCTTCGAGGCGGGCGACGGCGAGGCCAGCGTCGGAATAGGATTCGGTGGCGATGGTAGGTGGAGATTGCATTGTTCGACGCCGGGTTGCTGGGGCTGAATCGAACTATAGCAAGAATGACGCCTCGCCGTCATCGCTCGCAATGACGGATGGGATGACGCGCTTTCGCGCGTCACTTCTCCCGGAACGCCCGCATGAACTGGTCGTGCAGCGGCTTCATCAGGTAGGACAGCATGGTGCGATCACCGGTCTGGACGAACGCTTCCGCGGGCATGCCGGGGATCAGCCTGGAGTCCCCGAGCTTGGCGACCTCCTCCGCGGACAGCGAGACGCGGATGGTGTAGTAGCTCTGGCCGGTGCGCTGATCGGTGGTGACGTCGGGCGAGACGCGGCTGACGACGCCGTTGAGCTCCGGCGTGGTGCGCTGGTTGAAGGCGGACAGGCGCAGCAGCGTCTTCTGGCCGATCTGGAGCTTGTCGATATCGACCGGATTGACCTTGGCTTCGACCTGGAGATCGTCGGCCTGCGGCACGATCAGCATGAGGGCGTCGCCGGCGGTGATGACGCCACCAACGGTATGCACGGTCGATTGCAGCACCATGCCGTCCTGCGGCGCGCGAATGTCGACGCGGCGAAGCTGGTCCTCGGCGGCGACCTTGCGCTCGATCATTTCGCCGATCTTGTCGTTGGTCTCGCGCAGATCCTTGGAGACCTCGCTGACCATGTCTTTGTCGACCTGGATGATCTGGAGCTCGGTCTCGGTGATCTTGCCCTTGGCCTGCGCCCGCGAGGCGATGTATTGCGCGCGCTCGCCGTTGAGGCGGGCGCTGTCGCGTTCGAGCGTGGTCAGACGGGAGATCTGCACCAGGTGCTTGTCATAGAGATCGCGGACCCCCACGAGCTCCTGCTGCACCAGCGAGATTTCCCTGTCCTTGGCTCGCTCCTGCGCGGAGAGGCCCTCGATCTCCTCGTTGAGCTGCTGGATGCGCTCGCGCAGCTGCGCCTTCTGGCCGGCGCGTCCGTTGACGCGGACGTCGAACAGCTTGGTTTCGGCGGAGAGCAGCGCCTTGACGTCGGGATCGTTGCCGCGATCGAGCAACGCTTGCGGGTAGTCGATCCTGTCGATTCCGCGCTGCTCGGCCTGGAGCCGCGCCGCACGCGCCTGCGCCGCGTCGAGATTCTTGGTGACGATGGCGAGATTCGCCTTGGTGACGGTGTCGTCGAGCCGCACCACGATGTCGCCGGCCTTGACCACGTCGCCATCGCGCGCACGCACCTCGCCGACCACGCCGCCGGTCGGATGCTGCACCTTTTTGACATTGGACTCGACGACGATCTGACCCGGCGCGATCAGCGCGCCCGAAATCTGCACCGTCGAAGCCCAGCCGCCGAGGCCGACCAGGAGGACCAGCACGATCCCAAGCCCGAGCATCAAGTGAAACCGGATCGACTGCCGTACGGTCCTCTTCGCGGCAGGCTTCGCGCCGCCGAGCGCCATCGTGCTCATGCCTTGGCTCCGCCTTCGCTGACGATCTTGATCGGCGCCGGCGGCGTCACGCGCGGCTGGAGCACCTGGGCGAGCACCTGTTCCTTCGGCCCGAAGGCCTGCATGCGGCCGTCGCGCAGCACCAGGATCTGGTCAACCGCTTCCACGCCGATCGGACGGTGCGCCACTACGATGACGATGGCGCCGCGCTCGCGCGTCGCGCGGATGGCGCGGGTCAGCGCCTCGTCGCCTTCGGTATCGAGATTGGAATTGGGCTCGTCGAGCACGATCAGGAAGGGGTTGCCATAGAGCGCGCGCGCCAGCGCCACGCGCTGCGCCTGGCCCGCGGAGAGCGCCGTGCCCTGCTCGCCGACCTGGGTGTTGTAGCCCTCGCGCATCTTGATGATCATCTCGTGCACGCCGGCTTCCTTGGCGGCGGCGATGATGCCGTCAGACGTGGCCTCGGGATCGAAGCGGCTGATGTTCTGCGCGATGGTGCCGCCGAACAATTCGACGTCCTGCGGCAGATAGCCGATGTGGCGGCCAAGCATGTCCGACGACCACTGGTCGAGCGCCGCGCCGTCGAGCCGCACCTTGCCGCGGACCGGCTGCCAGACGCCGACCAGCGCGCGGATCAGCGACGACTTGCCGGAGCCGCTCGGTCCGATCACGCCGAGGCCATTGCCGGCTTCGAGCGCAAAGGTGATGTCTTGCACGATGAGGCGCTGGTCGCCCGGCGGCACCATGGCGATACCTTCGACCGAGAGGCGGCTGGTGGGCGCCTGCAACTGGGTCGGCATCGTCTGCGCCGGCATCTGCTCGAGAAGGCGGGTCAGACGATGCCAGCTCTGGCGTGCCGCGACAAAGGATTTCCAGTGCGCGATCGCGAGGTCGACCGGCGCGAGCGCGCGTGCCGAGAGGATCGAGCCGGCGATGATGATGCCGGCGGTCGCCTCCTGGTGGATGACGAGATAGGCGCCGACCGCGAGCACGGCCGATTGCAGCATCATGCGCAGCACTTTTGCGACCGCGCCGAGACCGCCGGCGACGTCGCTCGCACGCTGGTTGCCGTCGAGATATTTTTCGTTGGCCTCGCTCCAGCGCGCGTTCATCCGGCCGGCCATGCCCATCGACACCATGACTTCGGCATTGCGGCGGCTGGCCTGGGCGAGATCGTTGCGCTGGGCGGCGAGCCCCATCGCCTCGCGCGCCGGCTGGCGGGACATCAACTCGGTGACCAGCGTCAACCCGACCAGGATGACGGCTCCGACCAGCGCGGTGACGCCGATCATGACGTGGAAGGCGAAGCAGATGGCGAGATAGAGCGGCAGCCAGGGCAGGTCGAAGAACGCGCTCGGTCCCATGCCGCCGAGGAAGGAACGGACATTGTCGAGATCCCGCAGCGGCTGAAGCCCCTCGTTGCGGCTGCCAACCAGCAGCGGCAGGCGCACGATGGTGTCGAACACCCGCTTGTTCAAGGCTTCGTCCAGGGCGGTACCGACCCGGCCCAAGATCCGGTTGCGGATCATGTCCAGCACGCCCTGCGCCATGTAGAGGAAACCGGCGAGGACGATCAGGCCGACCAGGGTCGGAATACTGCGGCTCGGCAGCACCCGGTCGTAGACCTCCAGCATGAAGATCGACCCGGTCAGATAGAGCAGGTTGATCATGCAGCTCATCAAGCCGACGCCGACAAACGCCGTGCGACAGGCGCGCAGCGCATCACCGAGCTCTGAGCGGCGGACGCCGGGAACGGCTGCCATCAGTCTGATCTCTTTCGGGTAGGGGCCAAAGTCCCTGATTTCAAAGGCAAATTCAGGAGTAATTGACCCGGATTAACATCGCGTTTGCGCTCATCGCTCAACGCAGTCGAACACCCGGGACCCCTATGGCCCACATCACCCCCGACCGACCTTGCACGCAAGTCCGGAATCTCACGATCTTGCGGCTTTTTCTTGCAGACATGTCACCTCTCCCCGGGCGGGGAGAGGTCAAAAGTTCGATCAATTGAACCCGGGCGCCATTAGAATCGGCCGCCGCCGCGGACCAGCCGCACCACCAGCAGCAGGATGACCGCGCCGATGGCGGAATAGATGATCTCCGATATCAGCCCGGTGCCGATGTGAATGCCGAGCTTCGGAAACAGGAAGCTTGCCACCAGCGCGCCGGCGATGCCGACCACGATATCGCCGATGATGCCGAACCCGGTTCCGCGCACCACCTTGCCGGCCAGCCAACCAGCGACGAGGCCGACGAACAGGATGACAAGCAAGCCTTCATTCGAAATGTACATAAATGAGGTCCCTCTCCGTGAACGGTTCCATGGAAGCGGAACCGGGATGAACGAGGTCTGAATGCTGTTCCCCCGTTCCCCGCTGGCGGTCCAAATATCATGACAGCGCGGTGACTGGCTCCGCCAGCACGCAGCGTGCTGCCCGGCCCGGCCCGACCTCCACATTCCCAGGCAATTGCTCCAGGCAGCGCGGCTGGGCAGCGGCGCAGCGGGGCGCAAAGGAGCAGTTGTGCGGCCGCTCGCCCAGCGACGGCGGGGTGCCGGGGATGGTCTCGAGCCGCTGTCCCCGCTTGGCCCCGTGGACGGTCGAGGCGAGCAGGCCCCTGGCGTAGGGATGCACCGGCGAGCGGACGATGTCGCGAAGCGTGCCCTGCTCCACGATCTGGCCGGCATACATCACCGCGACCCGGTCGCAGATCTCGATGGCGACCCCGATGTCATGGGTGACGAAGATGACGGACATGCCGAACTCGCGCTGCAGCTCGCGCAACAGCAGCAGGATCTGGATCTGCACGGTGGCATCGAGCGCCGTGGTCGGCTCGTCCGCGAGCAATATCTTGGGACGACACGCGAGCGCCAGCGCGATCATCGCGCGCTGACGCATGCCGCCGGACATCTCATGCGGATAGGCATCGAGCCGCCGTTTTGCGGAAGGAATGCGCACGACCTCGAGCATTTCGAGTGCGCGCGCCCTGCCCTCCGCATACGACTTGCCTTCGTGACGCACCACGCTTTCGGCGATCTGCGCGCCGATGGTGTAGACCGGATCGAGCGCCAGCGCCGGCTCCTGAAAGATCATCGACACGGTTTGGCCGCGGAACGACGACAGCTGCTCGTCGTTCATGGCGAGCACGTCGCAGCCCATGACGTTGACCTTGCCCGTGATCTGCGTGCGCTTCTTCGGCAACAGGCGCATCAGCGCGCGCAAGGTCACGCTCTTGCCCGAGCCGGACTCTCCGAGCAGGCCCAGCACCTCGCCGTCGCCGAGCGAGAGGCTGAGATCGTTCACGGCATAGACCGTGCGCTCCCCGGTGAAGCGGATGTTAAGGCCTGAGATCTCGACGAGCTTTGTCATGACGGAAGTTTCGGCAGCCTTTCGTGGTAGTCGGTGGCGCGCTGGAACGCGGCGCCGATGGTGAGCAAGGTCGCTTCATCGAACGAACGGCCGATCAGCTGCATGCCGATCGGAAGACCGCTTTTGGTGAAGCCCGAGGGCACCGTGAGCGACGGCAGGCCGAGGTAATTCACCGGACGGGTGAACAGCGTCAGCCGCTGCAACAGCGCCGGCGCATTCGGCCCGCCGCCAACGTCGCTCTCCTCGATCGTTGGCGCCGGCACGGGGGACGCCGGCGCGATCATCGCGTCGACGCCCGATGTCGCAGCGTTGTGCGCAGCGAGCGCAGGTCCGCGCCAGCGCATCGCCTCGAGATAGGTGATGGCGGGGACCGCGAGGCCGTTCTGGAGCCGCATCAACACCTGCGGACCATAATCCTGCGGCCGCTCAATCATCCAGCGCTTGTGGAAGGCGGCGGCTTCGGCTGCGAGCACGAGCTGGCTTGCCGAGGACAATTGCCGCTGGTCGGGCAGCTCGACCGTGACGATGTCGGCGCCCTCACGCTTGAGCACCGCGACGGTCTCGTCCAGCACGCGCGCGACCTCGCCGTCGAGATCATCGACATAGAAGGACGAGGGGACGCCGACCTTGAGGCCCTTCAGCGAGCCCTTGGTCGCGCCGACATAGTCAGACAACGGCTCATGACTGCAGGTCGAATCCTCAGGATCAGGGCCGGCCATCAGCGCCAGCAGCAGCGCGCAATCCTCGGCGGTGCGGGCGAGCGGGCCGACCGTGTCGAGCGACTGCGATAGCGGCATCGCGCCGGCGCGGCTGACCCGGCCGACGGTGGTCTTCAATCCCGTGACGCCGCAGAAATGCGCGGGCATGCGGATCGAGCCGCCGGTGTCGGAGCCGAGCGCCGCATAGGTCAGTCGCGCCGCGACCGCCGAGCCCGAGCCCGACGACGAGCCGCCGGTGATGTGCGCAGCGTTCCAGGGATTGCGAACCGGGCCGTAATGGGCGTTATGGCCAGTCGGGCCATAGGCGAATTCGGCGAGATGCAACGTGCCGAGGCGAACCTGGCCGGCGTCCTTCAGCCGCTGCAAGGCGGTGGAGGTGACGGTCGGAACGAAATCGCGGCGGATCAACGAGCCGCAGGTCGCGACGTGACCTGCGTCGTAATACATATCCTTGTGCGCGAGCGGCACACCGTGCAGCGGACCGCGGACTTCCCCCTTGGCGAGTTCGGCGTCGGCGGCATCGGCGGCCTTCAGCGCTGCCTCTGCCTCGATCGACATGAAGGCGTTGAGGTGCGGCTGCCACTGCGCGATGCGATGCAGCAGCGCACGCGTCACCTCATGCGAGGACACCTGCTTCATCGCGATCGCGCGCGCGACCTCGGTGAGCGTCATCAATGCGGGCTCGGTGCTCATTTCGAGACCTTGGCAGTCTGCGCGATCGGATAAAGCGCGGGCTCGAGATCGAACGGCAACGTGCCGGCAATGGCTGCAAAGCCCTCGAAGGCCGGTCCGATGGAATTGGAGATGCGCGTCGCGATCTCGTCGTCGACGGGAACGCCGGCGACCTGTGCCGTCGCCTTGATCTCTTTTGTCGTCGGTCTCATGCGGTTTCCTCCTTCGGCGCGCGGCTATGGCCTGAACCCGGGATCGCCATGTAGCACGCGGCCTCGTGGCCCATTCTATCGAGCGCGGTGAGTTTTGGTGTCGCATTTGCGCAGAGCGGCTCCGCAAACGGGCAACGGGTGTGGAAGCGGCAGCCCGAGGGTGGATCGATCGGATTGGGCGGATCGCCCGTGATCGGCGGCGTCTCGGTGCGGCGGTCCGGATCCGAGGACGGCATCGCGGCAAGAAGTGCGCGCGTATAGGGATGCGCCGGTTGGTCCCAGACCTGGTCGACCGGGCCGAGCTCGACGACCTCGCCGAGATACATCACCAGCACGCGATCGCTGATATAGCGCACGACGTTGAGGTCGTGACTGATGAAGAGATAGGTCAGGCCGAACTCACTCTTGAGATCGGCAAGCAAATTGAGCACCTGCGCCTCGACCGACTTGTCGAGCGCGGAGACGGCTTCGTCGAGAATCACCAGCCGCGGCGACAGGGCCAGCGCACGCGCGATGTTGACGCGCTGGCGCTGGCCGCCGGAGATCTCATGCGGGTAGCGGTTGGCAAAGTTTGCAGGAACCAGGCCCACTTTGCCCAGCAGCTCGCGCGCCAGCGCGCGCGCGGCGCCGTCGGCCATGCCGTGCACCTTTGGGCCGAAGGCGATCGAGTCCTCGATGGTCAGGCGCGGGTTGAGCGAAGCGTAGGAATCCTGGAACACCATCTGCATGCCGCGGCGCAGCTCGCGCAAGGAGAGCGACTGGCCGACGCTCATGCCGTCATAGATGATGTCACCGGTGTCGCGCGGCATCAGATGCATGAGCAGCCGCGCGGTGGTCGACTTGCCGCAACCGGACTCGCCGACGATGCCGACGGTCTCGCCCTTGGCGACGGTGAACGAGACATTATCGACCGCCCGCACGGTGCGCTTTGCGGCGAACAGGCCGCCACGAACCGGGAAATGCTTGGTGAGGCCGTTGACCTGGAGCAGCGGCTGGGCGACGCCGCCGAGGTCTTCGATCGGCTCCAGCATTGCGACGGAGAGGTTGGTTTCGCTCATGGCTAGTTCCTGATGTCCATGGCGCTGCGCAGGCCGTCCGAGAGCAGGTTGAAGCAGATCGAGACCGCGAAGATCATTGCACCGGGGAGCGCGGCGACCCAGGGGTTGACATAGATCGCGGTCCGCAAGGTATTCAACATCAGGCCCCATTCCGGCTCCGGCGGTTTGGTGCCGAGGCCGAGGAACGACAGGCCTGCCGCGAGGATCATCGAGACCGAGATCAGGCTGGTCGCGTAGACGAAGATCGAACCGAGCACATTGCCGAGGATATGAACGCGCATGATGGTGAACGGTCCCGCGCCCGAGGCGCGCGCGGCGTCGACGAAGTCCATGTTGCGCACCCCCGTCGTGACGCTTTCGGCAACGCGGGTGATCTGCGGCACGAACACGACGGTCAACGACACGATGGAATTGAGGATGCCCGCGCCCAGCGCGCCCGAGATCGCGATCGCCAGCAGCACGGACGGAAACGCGTAGAACACGTCGATCGTGCGCATGATCGCGGTGTTGAGCTTGCCGCCGACATAGCCGGCAACGAGGCCGAGCGAGGTGCCGATGCAGAAGGCGAGGATCACAGGCAAAATGCCGATGAGAAGCGACAACCGGCCGCCATAGATCAGCCGCGCCAGCATGTCGCGGCCGAGTTCGTCGGTGCCGAGCGGGTAGCCGGATGTGCCAATGTGCCGAAGGCGGCGGATCATCGAGCCCTTGTAGGGATCTTCCAGACCGAGCCACGGCGCAACGATCGCGGAGAGAAAGATCAGCAGCAGCACCAGCGCGCAGACCATGCTGACCTTGTCACGCCAGATACGACGGCCGACGGTCGCCCAATAGCCGCGCGCCTTGGTCGCGGGCGCGGACTGAAGCGCCGTATCGCTGGTGACGGACAACGGAAGCTCGCTCATCGCTAACCCCGTTTGATGCGCGGGTCGATCGCGGCTTGCGCGATGTCGACCATCAGATTGAGGAAGACGAAGAACAGCGCCAGGATCAGGATCGTGCCCTGCAGCAGCGGCAGGTCGCGCTGGAAAATCGCGGAGTTGAGCAGGAAGCCCGAGCCCGGCCAGGAGAACACCGTCTCGATCAGGATCGAGCCGCCGAGCATGTAACCGAGCTGAAGTCCCATCACCGCGAGCGCGGTGGGGGCGGCGTTCTTGATGACGTGGCGGAACACGCCGCGCTCATGCAGGCCTTTTGCACGCAGCGCCTCGACGAAGTCCTGGCTGAGAATGTCGCCGGTCAGCGCGCGCACCGTGCGAGTGACGATGCCCATCGGGATCACCGAGGTCGTGATCGCTGGCAGCACGAGATATTGCAAATGCGCCCAGTCCCAGGCCCAGGCGGCCGAGCCGCCGGGTCCGGCGCCGACAGCGGGCAGCCAGTTCAGCTGGACCGAGAAGATGATGACGAGCACCATGCCAAGCCAGTAATGCGGCACCGAAACGCCGGCGATGGCAAAGGAGGTCGCCAGCTTGTCGATCCAGGTCTCGCGGAAATAGCCGGCGATCAGGCCGAGCAGGATGCCCATGGTGAAGCCGATGATCGCCGCCGCAATCGCCAGCGTGACCGTGTTGCTGACCGCGCGCATGACCTCGGCGAGCACCGGGCGGCCCGTGGCGATGGAATTGCCGAGATCGCCATGAAGCGCGCGGAGCAGCCAAAGCCCGAACTGCACCGGCAGCGGGCGGTCGAAACCATAGGCTGTCCGGAGCTGCGCGGCGAGCTCCTGCGAGGCGTCTGCGGGGAGCACCGCGACGAGCGGATCGCCCGGCGTGATGTGCACGAGCAGAAAACACACCAGCGCGACGCTGATGACGATCGGGATGACGTAGACGATGCGTCTGGCGATATAGGCGAGCACGTTGTTTCTTTTCTTCCCTTCTCCCCTTGTGGGAGAAGGTGGCGCAAAGCGCCGGATGAGGGCTCTAACCCCGGATGCAGTGTTAACGAAAAAGAGAGAGGGTCATCCGCGGAAAGAGATCCCTCACCCGGCTTCGCTTGCGCGAAGCCACCCTCTCCCGCAAGGGGAGAGGGTGCACTGCGTATGAGGCGCGAACTATTGCATCGACACCAGTGAGAAGTCGATGAACCAGCTCTTTGGCTGCACGACGCCTGTCACCTTCGGGCTGATGGCGCGGGGACCGACGTCGTGGGCGACATAGAGGAAGGCCGCGTCATCGACGGAGGCCGCGTGCAGTTCGGCGAGCGCGGCGTCACGCGCGGCGGGATCGAAGGTCTGCCGCGCCTTCTTCACCAGCTCGTCGAATTTGGGATTGTTGATGAAACCCCAATTGTTCGAGACCGGCGGCGCCATGCCCGATTGCAGGAAGCGCACCAGCGCGAAGAACGGGTCCATCGCCGCATAGGTGACGTTGGTCGCGTTCGAGCCGTTGGCACTGGGATCCTTGGCGCCGCGGCGCCAGTTGGTGAACAGCGTATTCCACTCGATGACATCGAGCTGCACGTCGAAATAGCATTCGGCCAGCGCCTGCTGGATATATTCGTTCATCGGCAACGGCTGCATCTGGCCCGAGCCGGACGCAGACGTCTGGGTCTTCACCGTCAGCTTCTTGTTCGGGCCGAATCCGGCCTCCTGCATCAGCTTCTGTGCAGCAGCCTTGTCGTACTTGATCTCGAAGGTCGGTTTGCCGCGCCAGGGATGGCCGACCTCGAACGTGCCGGTCGCGGGCACCATCAGCCCCGCGAGCAGGCCGTCCTTGAGGCCTTCGCGATCGACGCAGAGGTTCGCGGCCTTGCGCACGCGGATGTCGTTCCAGGGCGAGCCCTCGACGCGCGAGAACTGCCACGGCCAGACGTGCGGCTGCTCGTTGGCGTAGAGCTTGAAGCCGCGCTGCTTGAGCTCGGGCAACGCGTCCGGCGCCGGCGCCTCGACCCAATCGACCTGCCCGGAAAGCAGCGCCGCGGTGCGCGCGTTGGCCTCCGGCATCGGCAACAGCACCATCTTGTCGACCTTGGGCACGCGGTCCTTGTTCCAGTAGCTCGCATTCTTGACCAGCTCCAGCCGCTCGCGCGGGGTGAAGCCCGCCATCTTCCACGGGCCGGTGCCCGCGGCGTCCTTGGCAAACGCGGTCCATGCGGCCTGCGACTTGGCCTTGGCGTCGGCGCCCTCCGCCTTGTCGTAGAAGGCCTGCCACTTCGCCGGGCTCGCCATGAAGAGATTGGTGAGGTTGATCGGCAGGAAGCTGTCGGGCTCCTTGGTGGTGAGCTCGACCGTCATGTCGTCGACCTTCTTCGCTGATGCCAGCGTCGGCATGCGCGAGGCCGTGACACCGACCTGGCTGGCGTCGAATTGCGGCGCGTCCTGCTTCAGCACCTTCTCGACATTCCACACCACGGCGTCCGCATTGAACGGCGAGCCGTCATGGAAGGTGACGCCCGGCCGCAGCTTGAAAGTCCATTTGGTCTTGTCGGCATCGTCGACCTTCCACTCGGTAGCAAGGCCGGGGATCACCACGCTCGCCTTGTCGGCCGAGGAAAGGTCCCAGCCGGTGAGCGCGTCATACATGGTGAGGCCGGTGAAGCGGTTGCCTTCAAAGCCCTGATCGGGCTGGCCCAGCGTGCGCGGAATATCGGCAGCCGTCATGGCGATGCGCAGCACGGTTTCGGCAGTGGCCGCGCGCGGCCACGCAGCCGCGCTACTGAGCGCCAGCAACGCGATCAGCGCCGCGCGGGTCTTGTTTTTCTTGATCAACATTGACTCAATCCTTTTCCGGCTTCGATGACTAATTTTGATGCAATCGTATGCAATGCCTATGCCAATGGGGAAACTTATTCTGCAAATTGCCCCTGCGACGACAAGTCCTTGTGATGACACGTCGGCGAAAGCACCTCGCTGCCTATTCTGGCATCAAGATTGCAGGTTTGGCTCCGATTGTCCTTGAATTCTTCCTTGGAGCTTTGGCCCATGCGTATCCGACTATCGACCTGTTTCGCCGTGCTTGCACTGGCGTTGTCCGCGATTCCGGCGGGCGCCGAAACGGTGCTGCGCTACGGCATCTCGATGGCGGACATCCCGCTGACGACCGGCCAGCCCGATCGCGGCGCGGGCGCCTATCAGTTCACGGCCTACACCATCTACGATCCGCTCGTGGCGTGGGAGATGGACGTCGCCGACCGGCCGGGAAAGCTGGTGCCGGGATTGGCCACCGAGTGGAGGGTCGATGCCGAGAACAAGACCAAATGGCGCTTCACCTTGCGCAAGGGCGTGAAGTTTCACGATGGCAGCGAGTTCGATGCCGACGCCGTGATCTGGAATCTGGACAAGGTGCTCAATGACAAGGCGCCGCAATTCGACAAGCGCCAGAGTGCGCAGGTCAAGACCCGCCTGCCTTCGGTCGCGAGCTACGCCAAGATCGACGACTTCACGGTGGAGATCACCACCAAGACGGTCGATTCCTTCTTTCCCTATCAGATGCTGTGGTTCCTGGTCTCCAGCCCGGCGCAATACGAGAAGCTCGGTAAGGACTGGGACAAGTTCGCGAGCCAGCCTTCGGGGACCGGCCCGTTCAAACTGACAAAACTGGTGCCGCGCGAACTCGCCGAGCTCACGAAGAATCCGGATTATTGGAACAAGAAGCGTATTCCCAAGGTCGACAAGCTCGTGCTGGTGCCGATGCCGGAAGCGCTGACGCGCACCAATGCGCTGCTGGCCGGGCAGGTCGATCTGATCGAGACGCCGGCGCCGGATGCCGTGCCGCAGCTCAAGGCCGCCGGCATGAAGCTCGTCGACAACGTTACGCCGCATGTCTGGAATTATCATCTGAGCGTGCTGCCGGGTTCGCCCTGGACCGACATCCGCCTGCGCAAGGCGCTGAACCTCGCGATCGATCGTGAAGCCGTGGTGGGCCTGATGAATGGCCTTGCGAAACCCGCCAAGGGACAGGTCGATCCGTCGAGCCCCTGGTTCGGCAAGCCGAGCTTCGAGCTGAAATACGATGTCGCAGCCGCCAAGAAGCTGGTCGAGGAAGCCGGCTACTCCAAGGCGAAGCCGCTGAAAGCGACCTTCATCATCGCACAGGGCGGCACCGGCCAGATGCTGTCGCTGCCGATGAACGAATTTTTGCAGCAGAGCTTCAAGGAGACCGGCATCGACATCGATTTCAAGGTCGTCGAGCTCGAGACACTCTATACGCATTGGCGCAAGGGCGCGGCCGACGAGATGAACGCCGGCATCACCGCCAACAACATCGCCTATGTCACCTCTGACCCGCTCTACGCCATCGTCCGCTTCTTCCATTCGAGCCAGATCGCGCCGGTCGGCGTCAACTGGGGCGGCTACAAAAACCCGAAGGCCGACGCGCTGATCGACGAGGCCAAGCAGACCTTCGACAGCGCCAAGCAGGACGAGTTGCTGGCGCAGGCGCACGCGCTGATCGTCGACGACGCCACGCTGGTATGGGTGGTGCACGACACCAACCCGCATGCGCTGTCGCCCAAGGTCAAGCAGTTCGTGCAGGCGCAGCACTGGTTCCAGGATCTCACGACGATCGGGGCGGAGTGAGGCTCAAGGTCGGCACCCCGCTTCCGCAAACACCACTGTCGTCCTGGCGAAAGCCAGGACGACACCTCTTATTAAGGCGACGGCCTGCGGCGTCGAACACCGCTGTCGTCCCGGCGTAGCCGGGACCCATAACCACCGAGTTGAATTCGGCAACGACAGCCAACTCCGATCTGGCGTACAGCTTCTGCTGCGGAGTATGGGTCCCGGCCTGCGCCGGGACGACACCGAGGGTTTAGCCGCTAGCAAGCGCCTCCCTTATTTCGTCAGCAGCGCATAGGCCCCGGTCCAACCTTCCGGCGGTGGATTGACCTGGAATTCCTTGATGCGCACTTCATAGAGCTTGAACAGCTTTTCCAGCGTGTCGGCATCCTCGCTCCTGCGGCCGCGGTCGATCGCGTCCAGCGCGCCCTGCCAGTCGCGGCTGCGATAGCAGGCGAGCATTTCGATGGTGACGTTGCGCAGGCGCTGGAAGGCGCCTGAAAGCATCACATCCTCGCGGCCGGCGATGGCATAGATCACCTCCGGCTCGGTCTTGCCCTTGACCATGATGAAGTCGAGTTCGAGGATCGCGAACTTGTCCTTGGCCGCGAGCGCGGTGCGCGAGCCAACGATAATGGGAAAGCCGTATTCCTTCGACTGGCCTTCCAGGCGCGAGGCCAGGTTGACGCTGTCGCCGAGCACCGAATAGTTCTTCTTCAGGTCGGAGCCCATGTTGCCGACGACGCCGATGCCGGTGTTGAGACCGATACCGACATTGAGCGGGATGTAGACGTGACCGCCATCAATGGCCTCCTGCTCGCGGTCCTTGTTCACCGCGTCGATCTTCTCCAACATCTGGATCGCGGCCTCACAGGCGTTGACCTCGTGCTCGGCATCGTCGAGCGGCGCATTCCAGAACGCCATGATGGCGTCGCCCATATATTTGTCGATATAGCCCTTCTGATCGATGATCACGTCGGTCAGCGGAGTCAGGAAGCGGTTCATCAGCGCGATCAGGCCCTGCGGATCGTGCTTGTAGGTTTCCGATATGGTGGTGAAGCCGCGCACGTCGGAGAACATGATCGTCATTTCGCGCTCCTCGCCGCCGAGGACGAGTTTTTCCGGTGACTGCGCGAGTTGCTCGACCAGCACCGGCGACATGTATTGCGCGAACATGCCGCGGATCTGCACGCGCTGGCGCTGCTCGCGCACGAAGCTGGCGAAGATTAGCGTCAGATAGATCGCGGTGGTCGAGAGCAGCGGATAAGTGAAGTCGATGAGATAGCGGTGCTGCGCATAGAAGAACCAGGACACTCCGATCAGGATAGCGGCGAAGGTCGCGCCGGCAAGCACGAGGCGAACTGGTCCGAGGTTCGGCGTGAAGATGATGACGAGCAAGCCGATGACGAGCGCGGCGAGCAGCTCGACGCCGAGCGCATAGTTCGGCTGGGAGATCACCGCGCCGCTCAGCACGCTCTCCAGCACCTGGGCGTGGATCTCGACGCCGGGCATGGTCGAGGACACCGGCGTGGTCTTGATGTCGTTGAGCCCAACCGCCGAGGTGCCGATCAGCACCAGCTTGCCGGCGATCTTGTTAGGCGGCACCGTATTGTCGAGCACGTCGGCGGCCGAGACGTAGATCGAGGGATCCTGGCGCGCGTAATGCACCCAGAGCTGACCGTTCCTGTCGGTTGGGATCTCCACGCCCTTGAGACGCACGGCCCGCACGCCGGTCTTGTCGGTCCGAACCAGCAAGGTCGGCGTGCCCGTGACGACGCGCAAAATCTCGAGGCTCAGCGAAGGCATGACCATGCCCTGGGCGCGCATGATCATCGGCACGCGCCGGATCAGGCCGTCGCGCTCGGTCTTGATCGAGAACAGGCCGCGGCCGGCCGCGACCTTCTCGATCTCGGGCACGTTGCGCAACAGCCCGGGAAATTCGAATAGGAAGCGCTCAGCGCCCTCCTCGCCGACCGTCGCGACGCCGGTGAAGGGCAGCGACTTGTCGACCTCGGACGAAATCGCCCGCTGCCCAGTCTCGCCCAGGATCACGCGCGAGCGCTTGATCGCTTCGGAGAGGATCTGGTCGTTGCTCGGCAGCTCGCGCAGCTTGGCGCGGGTGGCGTCGTCCAGGTAGCGCATCTGGCTCGCGACCAGATCCGGGTTGAGCCGGTCGGCCTCCGAGAACACGACGTCGAAGCCGATCGCCACCGCGCCGTGATTGGTGAGGTTCTGGATCATGTCGGCGATCCGCGTCCGCGGCCACGGCCACTGGCCGAGCTTGGCGAGGCTCTTGTCGTCGATGTCGACGATGGTGACCGGCCGCGCCGTCTTGTGGCGCGGATCGATCAATTGAAACATGTCGAAGGTGCGCAGCCGCAGTTCCTGGATCGGAGGCGGATCCCAGAGCCGAGCGCCGGCAAATACGACCAGCAGCGCAAGGCACATCAGCCGCGCAAACCCGAACTTGCGCGCAAACCACCGCCGCAGGATCTTGAGACGTTTCATGGTGGCTGGATATCACGCTTTGGCGGTGAACGGCAGCGTGGATCGGGCCTGCCGACGATCGCGGCCCATCATGCAGCAATCAGGCATGGACGATGAAGTCGCTCGCCTGGAGGTGGGCGACACCCTTCAGAAGGATGGTGTCCGAAGCGTTGATCGTGATCAGGGTGTCAGCGGAGTTGGTCGGCGAAGCCGCCACGTGCTGCGCCATCCATGCCCCAAAATCGCTGGCGGTCACGACTGCCGACAAGTCGATATGGTCCTGACCGGGCGTGAAATTGGTGATCGTATCGTTGTTGGAACTGGCGGCGAACACGAACTGGTCCTGATGGCCTGTCCCGATGAAGTCATCTTGCCCGGCCGTGCCAAAGAGCAGGCTAACCGTATTGCTTGCGTTGTGACTGTCGGCCACGGTGAGCGTGACCGTCTGTATGGCCGCACCTTCACTTGCATCAGTGTAGGTCACGGTCTGCAGCGCGGAATTGATATGCGCCAAGGTATCTGACGTCGACGCCGGACTCAAATTGCTACCGGAGCCGGAGGCAACGAGCGTGAAGGTTTCATTGGCAGCCGCATCGGAGTCGGTGGACGAGATACCGTGCACAGTGACTTGAGCGCCGTCATGCGTGAGGCTGATCTGGTTGACGTCCATTACCGGCGCATCGTTCGCGCCGTCCACGTCCACCGTGAGTATCGCAGTGCCGGTCGCGCCATGCGCGTCCGTCGTCTGGACCGTAAACGTATCCGCGAAGGGCCCTTCTTGCAACGCGTTGATCGCAGCCGCGTCGGGAACGTAGGTGTAGCTGCCGTCAGAGTGGACCGTCAGCGCGCCGTAGTGTCCTGGAGCCGTCCCGCAACTATCCGCATCCTGGACAGAATAGGTCAGCGTCACCGTCTCGTCGGCATCGGCGTCGGTGCCCGCGAGATTTCCGGTGAGATTGGAGAAGGTGTCGGTCGCCGCCGTGTCCGTAAGCTTGCCGAGGTTGAGAGCGGACAGCGTTGGCACGTCGTTGGCGCCCGCCAGGTCCACCGTGTATATCGCCGTGGAGGCGGCGCCATGTGCATCCGTGACCTGGACCGTGAAACTGTCGGAATAGTGCAAGCAGCCCGGCAGCGCGTTAATCGAAGCCGCATCGGGAACGTAGGTGTAGGTGCCGTTCGTGTTGAGCGCCAGCGCGCCATAGTGACCCGTGACCTCTCCGACTGCCTGGTGATCTGCGTTCAGCAAGGTGTAGGTCAGCGTATCGCCGGAGTCGGCATCGGTCCCGACCACCTGTCCGGTGAGGTCAGAGAAATTATCCGCTGCGCACGTATCGGTGAGCTGCCCGATGCTACCATCGGTCAACACCGGAGCGTCGTTGGCGCCTGTTGCGGCAACCGTGAATGATGCCGTGCCGACAGCACCTTGCGCGTCCGTGGTCTGAATCGTGAAGACGTCCGAACAAGGGCCTTCCGAAAGCGCGTTGATCGAAGCCGCATCGGGAACGTAGGTGTAGGTGCCGTTCGCGTTGACCGTCAGCGAGCCGTACAGGCCAGCCGTCGTCCCATGACTATCCGCGTTCAGAACGGCATAGGTCAGCCCCGCCGTCTCGCCATGGTCGGCGTCGGTTCCGACCAGCGTTCCCGTGACGTCCGAGAAGCTGTCGGCGGCGGAGGTATCGACGAGCGGATCCGTAGTGACCGCGGCCAAGGTCGGCGCGTCGTTCTTGCCTGTGATCGTGACCGTGACGTCGGTTGTGGCGGTCTCGCCGTAATCGTCCGTGCTCGTGATGGTAGAAACCACCTTCGCGGTCTGGTCCTTGGCGAGGAAGTCCAGCGCGCCGTCGGCGATCGAATAGCTCCAGGTGACGATGCCATTGTTCAGCCCGGCCTGCGGCAGAAGCGTCAGCCCGCTCTTGAGCGCCGCGATCTCGTCAAGCGAGAGCGACGAGGTGAGGTTAGTGCTGTGATCGGCGCCAAGCGAGGTCACGTCCTGGCCGGTGATCTGTGCCGACGGCAGGTCGGTCAGGTCGATGTCGGTGAAGTCAATCGCGCCGGTCGCAGGCGTTGAGGTATCGGAGGTGGCGAAGTCGCCGGTGGCGTCCGCCTGCTCGGAGACGCCCCCCGCCAGCACGCCGCCGGCGGTGAAGGCCGGGGCGTGGTCATCGGTCATCGTGATCAGCGTGTGGCCAGTGCCGTCGTCGCTCCCGGCGAAATGGGCATTGCTGTAGTCGGCGCCGGCCAGGTTCAGGCTGATGTGATTGCCGTCCGCATCGGTCACCGTCAGCACGCCGCCGGTCGCGGGATTGGAGTTTGCAACATAGACCGCGCTGGTGCCGAGCCCGTATTTGATCGTCGACAGGTCGATCGTGTCGTTCGCGGACAGCTCCGCGATCGATCCGCCGAACGTATCCGTATCGATCTCAACCGCGGCGCCGTCGCCCGCGAGGTTGATCGTCTGCGCGACCGTGCCTTCGAGCTTCAGCAGCGCACCGGCATCGACGGTGACCGAGCCCGTGCCGGTCAGCAAGCCGAACAGCGACAGCTCGCCATCATGGACCTCGATGCTGCCGGTATTGCTGATGGTGCCCGAGATCGACGCCGTGCCCCAGCTGTCGATGTGGCTGTGATTGACGAGTCCAGGCCCACCCAGGGAGATCGAGGCGCCGTTGAGGAGATCGATGACACCGTCATTGACGATCGACGACGCATTGCCGAAGACGCTCGTGCCGGCGACCGTCCAGGTGCCGCCGGACTCGTTATTGAAGGTCGCGCTGGCGACCGAGATATTGCCGTTGATGTGGCCGGTGTTGTTGATCGTGAGGCTGCCACCGATCTCGATGATCGCATCGGTCGCGGAGGTCACGCTCGAAGCGGCGGGCGGCCCGATGGTGCCGGAATTGTTGATCACCGAACCGGTCGTATCCTGCTGGATGTGGATCGCCGCATTGCCACCGGCGCCCACGATGGAGCCGGAATTGACGATGTGGATCGAACCGGTCGCGCCCGAAAACTCCAGCGTCGCGCCAACATCGACGATTACCTTGCCTGAACCGGCGATGCCGCCCGCAAGGTCGAGAATGCCGCTCTGGACCTCGATGATGCCGGTGTTGGTGACGCTGCCCGTGACCGTATCGACGCCGGCGCTGTAGAGATTGCCGGCATTGCTCAGGCTGCCGCCGTTGATCGAAACGTCGGTCAGATAGAGCTTCGAGGTGCCGTCGACCGTGATCGACCCAGCACTGCTGTTGCTAACGGTGAGATTTGCCAGCTTCAGCGTGCCGTGGTTGACCGCCTCAAGAGCCGCGGTGTTGGAGATATCCTCACCGGAGACGTCGAGCACGCCGCCCTTCGCCTGAATGAGATTGTGATTGGTGATGGCGTGAAGCGTGGCGGGATCAATCGTCAGCGTACCGCTGGTGACCGTGATCGTGCCGGTGTTGGTAATGTCGGCATTGTCGATGGCGCTGGTGCCGGTCGATTCCAGCGTACCGGCAATCGTCACCGTGCCGCCGTCGATGGTCGCGCCCTGAAGATCGAGTGTCGAGCCGGACTCGACCGAGACACTACCGCTGCCGGTGTCGGTCACCGTCATCCCGATCAGCTTCAGTGTCCCATGATTGATCGCCGCCAGCGTGCCGGTGTTTGCGATGGCTTCGCCGTTGATGTCGAGCTCGGCGCCATTGGCCCTGAGGATGCCGCCATTCGCGATCGAGCTTGCGGAGGTCGTCGCCAGCAGCGTCAACGCGCCCAGGGTTGCCTCGATCAGATAGTTGTTCGAGATGTTGGCGTCGGTAATCGCAGTTGTGCAGGTCGAATTCAGCGTGCCCGAAACGGTGAGCGCGCCGCCTGTCAGGCTCGCACCGTTCAATGTCAGCTTGCTGCCTGCATCGACCTTGACCGTGCCATGATTGGCGATTGCGGTGCCCGCAACTATCACGTCATCCAGCGTCAGGATGACGCCGCTCTCGACCGTCACGGCAGTGGTGCTCAGCGTCGCCGATTGATCGATCTTGCTGGCGCCGGTGACATCGATCGTGCCGAGACCGTTGATCGTACCACCGCTGATCGTCGCGCCGTTAACTGTCAGCTTGCCGTTGGCATCGACCGTGACGTTACCGGCATTCGCGACCGTCGAGCCCTGGTCGATCGTCAGCGCGCCATTCGTCAGCACCTCGATCGTGCCGGTGCTCGCATTCGTGATCGTCTCGTGGTCCAGCGCGTTGCCGGTGCCGCTGACCTTCAACGCCGCGTTGTTGTTCAGGATGCCGCCGCTCAGCACCGCAGCGCCGGTCAAATCGATCTCGCCATTGCCGGTGACCGTGCCGGTGCCGTTGATCGTCGCCCCGTTGACCGTCAGCTTGCCGTTGGCATCGACCGTGACGTTACCGGCATTCGCAACCGTCGAGCCCTGGTCGATCGTCAGCGCACCGTTCGCCAGCACTTCGATCGTACCGGTGCTCGCGTTCGTGACCGTCTCGTGGTCCAGCGCGTTGCCGGTGCCGCTGACCTTGAAGGCCGCGTTGTTGTTCAGGATGCCACCGCTCAGCACCGCAGCGCCGGTCAAATCGATCTCGCCATTGCCGGTGACCGTGCCGGTGCCGTTGATCGTCGCCCCGTTGACCGTCAGCTTGCCGTTGGCATCGACCGTGACGTTACCGGCATTCGCAACCGTCGAGCCCTGGTCGATCGTCAGCGCACCGTTCGCCAGCACTTCGATCGTACCGGTGCTCGCGTTCGTGATTGTTCCATGGTCTAGCGCGTTACCCGTGCCGCTGACCTTGAAGGCCGCGTTGTTGTTCAGGATGCCGCCGCTCAGCACCGCAGCGCCGGTCAAATCGATCTCGCCATTGCCCGTGACAGTCCCGGTACCGCTGATCGTGGCGCCGTTAACTGTCAGCTTGCCAGCGGAATCGATCGTGACGTTGCCGGCATTCGCGACAGTCGAGCCCTGGTCGATCGTCAGCGTGCCGTTCGCCAGCACCTCGATCGTGCCGGTGCTCGCATTCGTGATCGTCTCATGGTCGAGCGCATTACCGGTGCCGCTGACCTTGAAGGCCGCATTGTTGTTCAGGATGCCGCCGCTCAGAACCGCGCCGCCGGTCAGATCGATCTCGCCATTGCTGGTGACCGTGCCGGCACCATTGATCGTGGCGCCGTTCACCGTCAGCTTGCCGTTGGCATCGACCGTGACGTTGCCGGCATTCGCAACCGTCGAGCCCTGGTCGATCGTCAGCGCGCCGTTCGCTAGCACTTCGATCGTGCCGGTCGTCGCATTCGTGATCGTTTCGTGGTCCAGCGCGTTGCCGCTGCCGCTGACCTTGAAGGCCGCGTTGTTGTTTAGGATGCCGCCGCTCAGCACGGCAGCGCCGGTCAGGTCGATCTCGCCGTTGCCGGTGACAGTCCCGGCACCGTTGAGCGTGGCGCCATTGACTGTCAGCTTGCCGTTGGCATCGACCGTGACGTTGCCGGCATTCGCAACCGTAGAGCCCTGGTCGATCGTCAGCGCGCCGTTCGCCAGCACTTCGATCGTGCCGGTGCTCGCATTCGTGACCGTCTCGTGGTCCAGCGCGTTGCCGCTGCCGCTGACTTTAAAGACCGCGTTGTTGTTCAGGATGCCGCCGCTCAGCACCGCAGCGCCGGTGAGATCAATCTCACCGTTGCCGGTGACCGTGCCGGTGCCGCTGATCGTGGCGCCGTTGACCGTCAGCTTGCCGGTGGCGTCCACCGTGACGTTGCCGGTGTTGGCGACGCCGGAGCCCTGGTCGATCGTCAGCCAGCCATTCGCCAGCACCTTGATCGTGCCGCCGGACGTGTTTGCGACGGTCTCGTGGGCGAAATCCGCCGTGCCCTTGACGTTGACCGCCCCTGAATTGTTCAGCGTGCCGTTCTTGAGGACGCTGCAGCCGTCGAGTTCCAGCGTGCCGGCGATGGTGACCGTGCCGCCGCTGATGGTGGCGGTGTCGACGATCAGCGTCGTGCCGGCATCGGCCTTCAGCGTGCCGCCGGCATTGTTAATTCCGGCGAGCGTCTTCAGCGTGCCGCCGAACAGCTCGATCGTGCCGGAATTGGTGATTGTGGTGCCGTTGGCGAAATCGCCGCCGCCCTTGAGCGTCAGGTAGCCGGCATTGGTGAGCACGCTGCTGTCCAGGAACTCAGCCTTGCCACCAACCGAGATCGTGCTTGCCGTGAAATTGGTGAGCTTCGAATCGGCCTTGAGGCTGATCTCGCCCGCAATCGTCAACGCACTCTTGTTGATGACTTCCGGCGCCTTGTGGCCGACCGCGGTGTCGTAGTCGTTCATCGTGATCGACTTGGCGTAGGCTGCCGTGTCGATCGTCACCGGATAGGACGGCGTCAGCCCATGCAGCTGGTCGGTGATGACGATGACGTCGTCATTGATGGTCGGGACCGTGCCGGTTGCCCAGTTGGCCGCATCCTTCCAGAAGCCGCCCGAGGGAGCGCCGGGCTTGTCGGTCGCGATCCACACCACGGCGGGAGCGTCGGTGCCGGTGATCGTGACGGTGATGGTCTGCTGGGAGGTGGCGCCTTGCGCGTCCTTGAGCGTCACGGTGTAGACCAGCGTCAGCACCTCACCGTTGGGGATGAAGTCGGCGAGATAGACCGGCAGGTCAGCCAGCGACCAGTTGATGGTGCCGGTGCCGTCTCCGGTGCTATCGGCGCCCGCCGCGATCGCGACCGACATCGCGCTCTGGAACGCCGCAAGCGGCCCCGGCGGAACGGTGCCGTCAGGCAGGGTCGCGCTGGTCAACGCCACCGACACCGTATGCTTGTCGGTGAGATCGACGTCGTCGAAGCTCAGCGTGCCCGACGTGGGAACATCGCTGGTGAGCGGGCCACCCGGCACGCTGGTGCCGCCTTCGAAGATGATGGTCGGAACGCTGGTGGTGATCACCGGCTTGTCGTTGGTGCCGGTGATCGTGATGGTGATGTCGATAGTCGACGTTTCGGGATTGACCGAGAAATTATTGTTGACGCGGACCTTGTAGGTCAGCGTCAACGTTTCGCCCGCCGCGAGGAAGTCGAAGACGTGGTCGGGAATCGTGTAGGTCCAGACCGCCGAGCCGTTGTTGTTGTTACCGGCGGCTGCGGCGACGCTGAGCTGGATCTGCGTTGCCGCGATGTCCTGCTTCTGGAGTGCAGAGAGCGCGCCGGTGACATCCTGCTGGCCGGCGTTCTTGTAGACAAAGTTCGGCGCATCGCCGAGGTCTATGCTCACCGTCGGCAGATCGGCCAGGTTTTGATCGACGAAGGTGATGCGACCGGAGATGGTATCGTAATGAGTTGTGTCGCCGGTCGTGCCCGCGCGCTCGATCATCTCGAACGCCGTCTTCACATTGCCGTTGAGATCGAGGCTTTGACGAACGGGCGGGCCGGGAATGCGGGTGCTGGTCGACGGATTATGGCCGGTCCCCTGCGATCCCGGCTCAGGGAGATGCGTAAAGGTCGCGGTCGCGGTGGCGCCGGTATCCGTCTTGATGAAGACAATGTTGCCGGTCTGCGTGATCGAGTCGGTGAAGTTCTGGGTCAGCTTGGTGTTGCTGTTGTTGTCCGTGAACTTCAGCGTGAACACGTCCGTGATCAGCTTCTGGATGTCCGGCGACATCAGCGCATTGGAGATCGAGACGTTGCCGCCGCTGATCTGGATCATCTGGCCGGCCTGGTTGACCGTCGCGATCGGCAGCAGCGTGACCTTGTCGAACAGGATGTAGGAGCCCGTCGTGCCGTTCGGCTCGACCAGCACCTGGAAGCTTGCCTGCGGCTGCGGATCGCCGCCGCCAGCGGGAACGACGAAGTTGATCTGGCTCAGCACCGCCGTACCGCGGATGCCCATGGTGGCGACCGGCGTGTCGACCTTCATGTCGCCGTGCTTAGCGGTCTCACCGGCAACGAAAGTGATGGTGCCTGCGACCAGACTGAGCAGAGAGGAATTGTTCGACCCGTTGGGGTCGTAGACCATATCGTTCAGCACCATCCGCGCATTGGAGGACAGGCCGAACACCGTGCCGTCGATGAACGTAATGCCGAGCGTCGAGTCGCCGCCGGTCGAGACCACGTCGCCCTTCTCGACGTTGTCGCCATTGTTCAGGATGACGGAGACGCCGTTACGGACCGCGGTCGCGCTGCCGGAGAGCTTGGTGACGTGGCCGATGACCTGCGCGGCGGCAATGCCTGAGGCGGCCTGCGCGTATTGCACATGGCCGGTGAGTGCGTTGACGACGTCGCCGGTGAGGTGCGCGCCGTCGGGCGAGGCGATCGCCGCGCGCTTGTCGCCCCTGAAATAATCGTGAACGACGAAATCGTGCCCATCATGGGACAGCACGAGATCGAGACCGGCGCGCTTGAAATCGCCGTTGAAGATCAGGTTCGGGTCGGGAACCACGAATGCGCCATCGGGCACGTGGCCGTGTGCCTTCGCAGTAAAGGAATCGACATGGCCATCGGCGGGCGATCGGGAACCCAAGCCGTCCAAGGAAATCGCGGCGTCAAATTTGCCAGCGTAATTCAATCCGGGCACCAAAAAAGGAGTTAAAATCTAAGTAAGTATCGCTCGCCTAAACTTGCATATCATTACCAAGTCCTTAGCGAAACCACCTATTGCTTGTGTGATTTCGCATCACCAAGCGGTCGATGCTCTCGGACGGCTGGGCACCTGCAGGGAAGCCAAAGTAATCTTTCAAATACTCATAAGTAAAGTAGCGCTTATTTTCGCTCATTTTCAGTAACCTCATGTATTCTATTGCAGAAATCTGGCAATAGATACTTCTGTCATCTTTTGTTCGTGGTGCCCCGCACGACCCTGCGGCAAATACGGGGCCAAATCTGTGATCCAGCTAACAGAACTTGCGAAATAGCCAACCGTTAGCCATAGGGCGGAGAATCAGTTCCACGACAACTTCTGCCTGCAATTGGTCCCTCTTCGCGGCAACCGCCGCCCTCCTAGCCGGCGAATCGTAAAATTTTACGCAATATGAGCAGGCCCGTTTCAGCCTGTTGCCCGGTTTTGGGACCCCAGCCGGGCGCGTTAAGCAGAACAAAACCGCCCGCCTCGCACTATCTCCGCGAAAGCAACAAAGCCCGGCACGTGCAGGTCGAGGGGGACCTGGCGAAGCCGGAAGGGGATGTCAGATGGAGACCGCTGCTCGTTCGCGCGCTTGGCGCGCTATCCTTGTGCTGTGCGGATTGATCCTACTCGGATCGGCCGCCGAGCTTCGCGCTGGCACGCTACTATCGCCGGGAGCCGGCGTCCTCGTGCGCAAATCCGCCGAGCCGTTCGGCGTGTTCGCCTTCGCCATCTCAGCCGGCAGCCTGCAAGAGAAATGGCTCGCGCTGAGGTCCAGGCTCGACGATGACATGGTGCAGCTCGCGCTGTGCGACGGCGACCGGAACAATTGCGCTTCGCCCGCTGCGCTGAAACTGCTCGCGATCGTCGACCAGGCCCGCAGCCGTGACGGCCGCGCCCGGCTGGGCGAAACCAATCGCGCCATCAACCTCGGCATCCGCGCCGCCGATGACGGTTCTGAGGACGTCTGGAGCTCGCCGCTCGCGACCTTCGCGCGTGGCGCCGGGGATTGCGAGGACTATGCCATTGCCAAGCTCGCCGCTCTTAAGCTCGCGGGCATTGCCGCCGAAGATCTCCGCATCGTCGTGGTGCGCGACCTCAGGGCCGGCGAAGAGCATGCAATTGCCGCTGCACGGCTCGACGGCCACTGGCTGATGCTCGACAACCGTCGCATGGCAATGGTCGAGGACGACGCTGCACGGAGCTACCAGCCGCTGTTCGTGCTCTACCAGTCGGCCGTGTTGAAATATGTCGACGAGCCCGTGCGGTTCTCGATGATCGCCGCCGAGGCGCGTTGATCTTGTTGTAGCCCGGTAAAAAGTACGCTTACCCCACAAAGCCATTTCGCCGCGCGATTCGGGACGCTAGCATGCCCGCGGCTATGCGGGGGCGACTGGAATGCGGTTCATCGTGCTGACTATGCTTGCGCTGCTGGCCTTGCCGGCGGCTCCAGGCTTCGCGCAATCCAGCCCGTCCGACCGCTCCGTCGCCGACAGGCTGCCGCTGTTTGCCAAGAACAACTGCCAGCAGATCCGCGATCCCGGCAATCAATTGTTCTGCGGTGATGCCGAGCTTGCCGCCGCCGCCGAGAAGCTGAGCACGGGAATCGAGGCGCGGCTTGCCCGCCTGCCCGATCGCCTGCCTGGGATCGAGGAGAACGCGATCTGGATCCGCCAGCGCAATCTCGGTTGCGGCATCGTCGGCCAGACCGCGATCCGCGCCGAAGATTTCGACCGGGTGAAGGCATGTCTTCTCAAGGTGACCGATGAGCGCGCAGCGATCGTACGCGATCCGGATTTCGACTGTCTCGCCGCCAACACCGCCGCGGGCGCGCTGATCTGTGCGGACCCGTCGCTGGCGCTGGCCGAGACTGAGTTGAACAGCCAGGTTCTCGGCCTGATCGGCAAGCTCGATCCGACCGCGGCGCGCTTTGCCTTCGCCGAATACGGCCGGTGGACGCGGGAGCGCGATCGCAAATGCAATCTGGTTGGCAAGGAGAACGTGCCGCTCGGGGAGCTCGAGTCCGCGGAGGACTGTCTCGCCGGCTATCTGAAGCACAAGGCTGACGAGATTGGCACGGCGAAAGGCGATCCGAAGAAGGTGTTCGGCCGGCAGGTCGCAGCCCACTCGCCCGACACCGATGCCGTCGATTTCTGCGCCGCGCGAATCCACGCGGCCAATTCCTGCGGCAACTTCCTCCGCATCAACCGCGTCTACGCACTCGACAGCCAGGTGGGCGAGCAGGAGGCGCAGGTCACGGGCGAGATCGAGATGGCCGTGCTGGCGCCCTTCGCCACCTGCAGCAAGATCGCCACGACCTGTACGGGCACCTGCTGGGATGCCAGAACGGGTCGTCCGCAGCCCGGCGTCGGCAACAAGGAGCGCTCCACGGACGCCTTCAACGTCACACGCCGCCTGCGGATCCAGCGCACGTTTGCATTTGTCAAAGCCGCCGATGGCTGGCGCTGCCGGGAAGACGAACTGGCCCCGGTGAATTCAGGCACCGCGGGTGGAGGATCGTAGGGCTGTGTGCTCTCCCTCTCCCGCTCTTCGCAGGGAGAGGGTTGGGGTGAGCGGCTGCTTCAGCGAATCCGGTGACAGTTAGACTCTTGGGAGAGCCCCCTCACCCGGATTTGCTGCGCAAATTCCCGCCTCTCCCCGCATGCGGGAAGAGGCGAAGAAATCAAAACATCAGATTGTCCTTCACCAGAACCCAGCGGCCGCCCTTGACCTGCTGCACCTGGGTGATGGTGTTGGCGAGGTGGTCGGTCTTGGAGAATTTGGTCGGCGGCGAGTTGAAGATGTCGAGGAACTTGTCGCCCGATTCCAGCGCGTCCAGCATCTTCTGGCCGGTCAGATCCTTGCCCGCCTTGTTGGCGTAAAACGCGAACGTCATCACCGCATTGTAGCCAATGATGGCCTGCGTGTTGGCATCGGTGCTGAACATCTTCTTGTAGTTGACCAGCCAGTCCTTCACCTTGCCCTTTGCGGTGTCCTCATAGGGAATCTCGAATCCGGACGCAGCATAGAGGCCTTCGACCGCCTCCTTGCCGAGCATGGGCACCTCCATCACGTTGGTCGGCGTCGCGCCGAGAAAGGTGACCTCCCAGCCGAGCTTCTTGGCTTCCGTCATCGCGCCGATGGGCTCACGGAGCACAGCGCCGAGCACAACGAGGTCGCAGCTGTCGGACTTCATCTTGGCGATCTGCGCGCTGAAGTCGGAGGCACCGCGCTTGTAGCTCGTGATCGAGGCCGGCTGCACCTTCATGGCAGTAAGCTGCTGGTTGAAGCCGTCGAGCACGTTCTTCCCGTACTCGTCGTCCTGATGCATGATGCAGGGTTTCTTGAAGTTCTTCCACTCCATCATGTATTTCAGCGCCGCCCGCGTACTCTCGACATAGGGCAGCAGATTGTTGAACTTCAGCCGCTCCTGCGGCTTGGCGGGATCGAACTTGAACGTGAACTCCGCCGCCGTCAGCGGGAAGAGCTGAAGCACGCCGGCGTCGAGCAGGATATCCTGCGCCGCCAGCACGGTCGGCGAGCCCATTGGCCCCACCATCGCGAAGATCTTGTCGCGCTCGATCAACTTCTGCGACGCGAGCACGGCCTTCTTCGGATCGTAGCCGCTGTCCTCGACGACAAGCCGAATCTTTCGCCCCTGGACGCCGCCGGCGGCGTTGATCTCCTCGACCGCCATCTTCATGCCGTTCGAGACTGGCACACCCCAGCCCTTGATCGGCCCCGACAGATCCTGATGGGTGCCGATGACGATCTCGGAGGCCGAGATGCCCTCATTGGTGACCTTGGTCTGCGCCGCGGCAGGCAGACAGGTGAGCACCACCGCGCCTGCCGCAAAGCCGAACGTTTTCAACGATCTCGACATTGAAGTCTCCTCTCCTTGGGGCCCTTATGATGCGAAGGGTGGGGCCTTCACTCCTTCGCTGTTATTCAAACAAGATTGTTCAAGCCACCGCCCGCGCCGGATACATCGCGTCGATCTCGGCGGCATAACGCTTGTTCACGAAGCCGCGCTTCAGCTTCATGGTTGGCGTCAGCTCTTCGTCCTCCGGGGTGAGCTGGCGTTCGATCAGATAGAATCTCTTGATGGTCTCGACGCGGGCGAAATTGGCATTGACCGTTTCGATTTCGCGCCAGATCAGGTCCTGGATCTCCGCCGCGCGGCACAGGCTGGCATAATTGGTGAAGGGGATGTCGTGGTCCTGCGCGAATTTCTCGACATTCTCCTGGTCGATCATCACGAGGCAGGTGAGGTATGGCCGCTTGTCGCCGATCACCACGGAATCCGAGATGTAGGGCGAGAATTTCAGCTGATTCTCGATCTCGGACGGCGTGACGTTCTTGCCGCCCGAGGTGATGATGATGTCCTTCATCCGGTCGGTGATGCGGACGAAGCCCTCATTGTCGATGGTGCCGACGTCGCCGGTATGCAGCCAACCGCGATGGTCGATGGTCTCGGCTGTCCTCTCCGGCTGGTTCAGGTAGCCCATGAACAGGAAGTCGCCCCTGATCAGGATTTCCCCCTCGGGTGACAGCGCGACTTCGCCCCAGGAAACCGCCTTGCCTACCGAGCCGAGCTTGATCCGCTCCGCCGGCATCATGGTGGCGACCCCGCAATTCTCGGTCTGGCCGTAGACCTCGTGAATGTCGATGCCGAGCGCGAGATACCAGCGGATCAGCTCCGGCGCGATTGGCGCCGCGCCGGTGAAGGCGATGCGGCAACGGTCGAGCCCGATCATGCGTCGGATGTTGCGGAAGACGAGCCGGTAAGCGATGCCGTTGGCGAGGCGCAACGGCAGCGGCGGCGGCTTGCCTTCAATCCTGCAATCGACCATGCGATAGCCGATGTCGATGGCGCGGCGGTAGACCCATTGCTGCAACGGCGTCGCATCCTTCAGCGCGATGGTGATCGCGGAATAGAATTTCTCCCAGATCCGCGGCACCGCGAGGAAGATGGTCGGCTGCACCTCGCGCAGATTGTCCGGCACAGTCTCCGGACTCTCGGCAAAATTCATCACCGAGCCAAGCGCGACCGAGATGTAATAGCCGCCGATCCGTTCGGCGACGTGGCAAAGCGGCAGGAAGATCAGCCGGTCCTCGTTCTCGCGCGCCGGAATGAAATCGTTGGCGTGCCGCATCTGGTGCGTGACGCTACGGTTGGCGTGCATGGCGCCCTTGGGCGGACCCGTGGTGCCGGATGTATAGACGAGGACCGCGAGATCGCTTGCGCTACGACTGTCGACCATCTCCTGCCACAGCGCCTCGCGGCCGGCCATGTGGTTGCGCCCGAGCGCGCGAAACTCGTCGAGCGACATCACCATCTCATCGGAGAAGCCGCTGAGGCCCTCCATGTCGAACACGATGATCCTTCGCAGAGACGGGCAGCGTGCGCGACAGGCCAGGATCTTGTCGAGTTGCTCCTCGTCCTCGGCGAAGATCACCTTCGTCCGGGAATCGTTGACGAGATATTCGACCTGGGATGAGGCATCGGTCGGATAGATCCCGGAAGAGACGCCGCCGGCGCACAGAATGCCCATGTCGACATGGACCCATTCCGGCACGGCGTTGGCGATGATGGAAGCAACGTCGCCGGGCCTGACGCCGATGGCATGCAGCGCGTAGGCGACCTCCTTCGAGATCTCCAGCCATTCGCGCCAGCTGGTCGGCTGCCAGATCCCGAATTTCTTCTCGCGTATAGCCGGCCTGTCGCCCCGCGTCTCCGCGGCGCGCAAAAAGCTTTTCGCGATCGTGTCAGCGACCGTCAGCACCGCCGGTCGGGCCATGCACGTCTCCTCCCTGTCGCGTTCCCCTCCGCTGCCTGCCTTGCCGGCGGTCTATATTGGCGGATGGGCATTGGTATTTAAGGCTTTTTCTAACGCCAAGTCTTCCCTTAACGCCAAGTCTTCCTCTAACGCCAAGTCTTCTTCTTTTTCCAGCGCCGCTCGCCTCGTGCGCCCGCTTCCTTGGCGCCAAGATAGAATTCCTGGATGTCCTTCGAATGCATCAAACGGTCGCAGCTGTCGTTCATCACGATCCGGCCGATCTCCAGTACATAGCCATAATGCGCCGTCTCCAGCGCCACCTTGGCGTTCTGCTCGACCAGCAGGATCGACATGCCCTGCTCCTCGTTGACGCGCCGGATGATCGCGAAGATTTCCTTCACCAGGATCGGCGACAGCCCGAGCGAGGGCTCGTCGAGCAGCAACAGAGTCGGCCGGTTCATCAGCGCGCGGCCGATCGCGAGCATCTGCTGCTCGCCGCCGGAGAGCTGTCCGGCCGGCTGGTTGATGCGCTCCTTCAGCCGCGGGAAATAGCCGTAGACGCGCTCCAGATCGTCCGCAACGCCGTTACGATCCTTGCGCGGATAGGCCCCCATCATCAGGTTCTCGCGCACGGAGAGGAACGGGAACACCTCGCGTCCCTCCGGCACGTGGCTGAGGCCCAGCCGCACGATCCTGTCCGCCTCCATGCGTTGAATCGACTTGCCCATGAACTCGATGGCGCCCTTCTGCGGATCGAGAATGCCCGAGATCGTCTTCAGCACCGTCGTCTTGCCGGCGCCGTTGGCGCCCAGCAGCGTGACGATGCGGCCGCGCGGCACTTCGAGCGAGATGCCGCGGATGGCCATGATCGGCCCGTAATAGCTCTCGATGTTGGAGAGTTTCAGGATGATGTCTGGTGTTACCACGGCATCCATCGCGTCAGGCTCCCAGATAGGCGGCAACGACATCGGGGTGCTGTTGCACTTCGGCGGGCGAGCCCATCGCCAGCACCCGGCCGTAGTTCAGGGCGATGACGCGGTCGGAGACGCGGTTGACCAGCGACATGTCGTGCTCGACCATGAGCACGGTGACGCCGAGCTCGCTCTTCAGGTCGCGGATCCAGAACGACATGTCGTCGGTCTCCTCCACGTTGAGGCCGGAGGACGGCTCGTCGAGCAGGATCAGCTTCGGCTCCGAGCACAGCGCGCGCGCCAGCTCGATCACCTTGCGCACGCCGTAAGGCAGACCCGAGATCAGCTTGTCGCGGTAGGGCTCGAGATCGAGGAATTCGATGACCTGTTCGACCCTGCGGCGATGCACCTTCTCGTCGGCGCGCACGCCCGGCAGGAACAACAGCTCCTGCCAAAGCTGCGTGGTCGAATGCCGGTGGCGGCCGACCAACAGGTTCGACAACACCGTCGCATTCTCGAACAGTTCGATGTTCTGGAACGTGCGGGCGATGCCGAGCCTTGCGATGTCGTGGGGCGGCTGCTCCGTGATGTCCTGGTCCTCGAAGAAGATGCGACCCGAGGTCGGGCGGTAGATCCGCGAAATCAGGTTGAAAATCGAGCTCTTGCCGGCACCGTTGGGCCCGATGATCGAGAGGATCTCGCCCTTCTCGACCGCGAACGACACCGCATCGACGGCCTTCAGCCCACCGAAATGCAGGGACAAGTTCTCGGCGCGAAAATAGCTCATCGGTTGCGCTCCGACTTCACGTAGATCTTCTGCCGCTTGAAGGTGGCGCGCTTATAGAGCGGGAACAGCTGGAAGAAGAGTTTGATCTTGAGCCAGCGGCCGTAAAGCCCGAGCGGCTCGAATAGCACGAACAATACGATGATGATGCCGTAGATCGCGCCTTTCAGGCCGTTGAGCGAGGCAAAGGCCGCGACCTTGGACTGGACATTGGCTGCGGCTTGCGTGCCCGCTCCGAAGGTCGCTGCAATGCCGGCGATGATGCCGGGCATGTCGTCCTTGAGGTAGGTCAGGAACGGATCGATCATCACGATGAAGATTGCCCCCAGCACCGCGCCGTGCAGGCTGAAGGTGCCGCCGATCAGGATTACGATGATGAACTCGATCGAGAGTTGGAGCGTGAACATCTCCGGCGAGATGAAGGAGAGCTTGTGCGCAAACAACACGCCGGCGAAGCCGGTGATCGCCGCGGAGATCGCAAAGGACTTCACCTTGTACAGCGCGACATTGACGCCCATGCTGCGCGCAGCGGTCTCGCTGTCGCGGATCGCGACGAAGGCGCGCCCGGTGGGCGAACGCAGCAGATTGAGCGTACCGACGATGGTCAGCACCAGCACGGCGAGGCAGAGGAAATAGAAAGTGGGGCTGTCGCGCGGCACCGCAACGCCGAGCAGCGACAGCGTCTTCACCCGCATGCCCTCGTTGCCGTGGGTCACGCTCTCCCAACGCGCCAGGATCTCCTCGACGATCAAGGCGAAGGAGATAGTGGCGATGACGAGGTAGATGCCCTGGAGCCGCAGCGCGGGAAAGCCGACCAACGCGCCAATGCAACCGGACAGAAGGCCTGCGGCGAGGAAGTAGACCGGGAACGGCACGTTGTACGTCTGCAAGTACGCCGCCGTGTAGGCGCCGATCGCGAGGAACGCCGCGTGCCCGAGCGAGGCCTGCCCGGTGAAACCGGTCAGGATCAGCAGCGCCACGCCGACGGTCGCATAGATGCAGACGAAGACGAGCTGGCTCATCAGATAGCTGGAGAGCACATAGGGCGCGATCAGCAGCACGGCCAGCAGGAGACCGTATGAGACGTAATAGCCCGAATGCGGAAACAGCCTGATGTCGTCCTCGTAGTCGGTCTTGAACAGGAAGCGCATGCGTTCAGACCTTCTTGCGGACGTGAAGGCCGAACAGGCCTTCGGGCTTGAGCAAGAGCACGGCGAGCAGCACGATGTAGGGCGCGACGTCCTTCCAGCCCTCGGCCAGATAGAAGCCCGCCATGCTCTCGATGACGCCGATCAGGACGCCGCCGACCACGGCGCCGGGGATCGAGCCGAAGCCGCCGAGCACGGCGGCCGGAAACGCCTTGAGGCCGAGCACGAGGCCGACATTAGAATGGATGAAGGTGATCGGCGCCAGCAGCACGCCGGCGCAGGTCGCGACCGCCGCGCTAATCGCCCAGACGATCGACACCACGCGCTTGACCGGAATGCCCATGTAATAGGCCGCGAGCATGTTCTCGGAACTGGCGCGCATCGCAGTGCCGAGCGTGGTCTTGTTGAAGAACAGATAGAGCAGCGTGCACAGGATCATGGTCGCCGCGATCACCGAGAGCTTGTCGTAGGCGAGCACCAGCGGGCCGATGCGCAGCACGCCCTGGCTAAACGGCGTCTCGATCTTCAGATCATCGGTCCCCCAGATCATGCCTGCGATCGAGCGCAGGAAATAGCCGAGCCCGATGGTGGCCATGATGATGGAGAATTGCGGATAGCCGAGGATCGGCCGCACCACCACGCGCTCGGCCAGCATGCCGAACAGCGCCATCGCCGCCACCGCACCGGCAAAGCCGATCCAGTAGTTCAGCCCCATCATGCCGATGAAGGTGAAGGCAAAGAAGCCGCCCAGCATCATCAAATCGCCCTGGGCGAAATTGACGACCTCGGTGGCCTTGTAGACAAGCACGAAGCCGAGCGCGATCAGGCCGTAGACGCAGCCGAGCGCAACACCGCTGACCAGCTGCTGAACGAAATCCAGCATCGTCGCGCATCCTCCCGATACAACCGGCGGTTCTTCCTGACCGCCTTGCCGCATTTTGTGTTCAGTCGCTACGCAGTCGTTTCGCTGCGTTCGCGCCATTCGTCCCTTCACCAATTCAGCCTGAACCGCCAAGCGCTGTCAACAAACGGTGACTTGCCATTAGTCCAATCCGGATGACGGAATTTGCGGCAGCGCGATTCACGGTGCCGAAACATCTTCGGGGCATGGTCGCGAGCGATGCAAAACCGCAAGGTGTGGCCGTGATGAAGCGGGACGACTCGGCGCTCGAAGTCATGGGGTTAACGAAGTGTTTTGACCGTCTGGCGGTCGATAACCTCGATCTCACCATCCATGCCGGCGAATTCTATGCGCTGGTCGGCCCCAACGGCGCCGGCAAGACCACCACTTTGCGCATGGTTGCAGGCCTTTTGCGGCCCGATGCCGGCTCGGTCTCCATCTTCGGCATCGATGCGCTCCAAAACCCCGTCGCCGCCAAGCAGGTGATGGCGTGGGTCTCCGACGAGCCCATGATCTATGACAAGCTCACGCCGCTCGAATATCTCGAGTTCGTAGCCGGTCTGTGGGGCATCGCACCATCGGCCTCGGAACCGGTCGCCACGGAGCTCCTGAACTCGCTCGGGCTCGAGCTGCACCGGCACGAACGCTGCGAGGGCTTTTCCAAGGGCATGCGCCAGAAGGTCGCCCTCGCCGGCGCCCTGGTGCACGATCCCCGCCTCATCATCCTCGACGAGCCGCTGACGGGACTGGACGCCGTCTCCGCCCGCCATGTCAAGGGACTCCTGAGCGAGCGCGTCCGCGCCGGCTGCACCGTCATCATGACCACGCATATCCTCGAGGTCGCCGAACGCATGGCCGACCGCATCGGCGTGATCGCAGCCGGCCGCCTGGTTGCCGAGGGCACGCTGACTGAGCTCCGGCAGCAAAACGGGCACGCCGATACCAGCCTGGAAGATCTCTTCATCGCGCTGGTGACCCTCCAGGAAGCCGCATGAGCTCGGCCACCGCGCTGTCCTGGTTCGCCCGCCACGAGCTCCGGCTCGCCTGGCGCGAATGGCTTGCCATGATGACCGGCGGGCGGCGCAATCGAACGCGTGCCGCGGTGATCGGCCTGCTGTTCTTCGCGGCGCTGCTGCACGTCCCGGCCTGGGCGGTGATCGGCCGCTTCGCCGACCTGCAATTGCCGCTCGACAAATCCTCGCTGATCGTGATTTCGGCGACAATTTTTCTCGCCTGGACGCTGATGCTGTCACAGGCGATCGAATCGGTGACGCGGGTGTTCTACGCACGCGCCGATCTCGACCTCATCATGTCCTCACCCGCGACGCTGGCCAATCTGTTCTCGGTGCGCATCGCCGCGATCGCGCTCGCCATCACGGTGATGGCGCTGCTGTTCTCGACACCCTTCATCGACGTGCTGGTGTTCGGGGGCGGCGCGCGCTGGCTTGCAGCGTTCGGCGTCGTCGTCGCGATGGGCCTGTCGGCCGCAGCGATCGCGATCGCCGTCACCATCCTGCTGTTCCGCCTGATCGGTCCGGCGCGGACACGGTTCGTCGCCCAGATCCTCGCCGCCATCATCGGCGCCGGCTTCGTGATCGCGCTCCAGGTGGCGGCGATCATGTCCTACGGCACGCTGTCGCGCTTCACCATCCTGACCTCGGGTAGCTTGGCCGCTTACGCGCCCGATGCCGACAGCATCTGGTGGTGGCCGGCGCGGGCGGCGATGGGGGACGCCGAAGCGCTGCTGCTGCTCCTGGCGCTCGGCCTCATGCTGCTCGGAGGCGTCATGGCGATCTTCTCGGGCCGCTTTGCGGACACGGCGATCGATGCCGCCGCCTATGGCGCGTCCGGCCGTCGCAGCGCGAAGGAGCGCCCGTTCCGCGGCGGATCGCGGCAGCATGCCCTACGGCGCAAGGAATTTTCGCTGCTCTGGCGCGATCCCTGGCTGATCTCGCAGACGCTGATGCAGCTGCTCTATCTGGTGCCGCCGGCATTGCTGCTCTGGCGCAACTTTGCCGACAGCTCCGCGGCGCTGACGCTGATCACGCCGGTCATCGTCATGGCGGCGGGACAACTCGCCGGCGGGCTTGCCTGGCTGACGCTCTCGGGCGAGGACGCGCCCGACCTGGTTGCGACCGCGCCATTGCCGCCGTCCAGCGTCATCCGCGCCAAGATAGAGGTGGTGCTGATCGCGATCGGCGTCATCTTCTGCCCGCTGATCGCGGCGCTCGCTTTCGCCTCGGCGTTCCAGGCCGCGGTCAGCGCCGGTGCGGTCATCGTCAGTGCGGCCTCCGCCACCGCAATCCAGCTCTGGTTCCGGGTGCAAGCCCGGCGCAGCCAATTCCGCCGCCGCCAGACCTCGTCGCGGCTTGCGACCTTTGCCGAGGCGTTCTCCTCGATCGGCTGGGCTGCCAGCGCCGCGCTGGTGCTCACGCTGCCCATCGTCGGCCTCGTCAGCAGCCTGATCACCGCGAGCCTCGTCGCCCTCACCTGGAAGTTCAGCCCGCGGCGGGAGTAGTAAAGGCGCGAATCATAGGGCGGGCGTGACGGTGCGACACTGACGCGCTGTTGATCGCGCGCTGTTGGCCACGCGCTGCATTGCAAGCTAGACTTTCCCCTGAAGTCATCGGGGATGGATTCATGCGGCGACTGGTTTCGGCGGCTCTGGCGCTGTTCGGCGCATTCCTCTCACCTGCCACCGCCCAGCAGTCGCAGCGCAGCGAATGCTTGGCGATGGCGAATGCTGCGCCGCGCCTCATGTCGGTCGCGTTCAGGCAGGCGGCGGCTGCGCCCGAGGTCGAGATCACCTATGCCGGCCATTCCACCTATTTCATCGACACGCCCGGCGGCTTACGCATCGCCACCGACTATAGCGGGGCCTACCAGGTGGGCCGGCTGCCCGATGTCGTCACCATGAACCGGGCCCACAGCACGCACTACTCTTTATATCCCGACAAGCGCATTCCTCGTGTGCTGCATGGCTGGGGCGAGGACGGCAAGCCGGCCATCGTGTCGGAGCGCATCGGCGACACCTTCATCCGCAACGTCACGACCGACATCCGTCGCTATTTCGGCGACGATGCCGGCGCCGACATGATCCGTGACGGCAACTCCATCTTCATCTTCGAGGTGGCGGGCCTCTGCATCGGCCATCTCGGCCATCTTCACCACAAGCTCGATGACAGCCACTTCGCCCAGATCGGGCGGCTCGACATCGTGATGGTGCCGATCGACGGCACCTACACCATGTCGCTCGACGGCGTCTCCGAGATCACCAAGCGGCTGCGCGCCTCGGTGGTGCTGCCGATGCACCGCTTCGCCACCCCGCTCGACGATTTCATGCAACGCATCGGCCAGCAGTTCGAGATCGACCGGCGCATGGAACGAAGTTTCCGGATGTCCCGAGATGCGTTGCCGTCGAAGCCGACGGTGATCATCCTCGACGGGGTGTGACGCAATTTTCTCCAAGTCGGCCGCCGGCCGGTCGTGCTGATCTCCCGCAAAGGGAGATCGACATGACCGACTTTGCGAGATTATTGCACGCGGACGGACCGAACCCCCAGCACGCGGCGGCACTCCAGCTTTATGGCCGCTTCGTCGGCGATTGGGACGCCGAGATCACCGCCCATGGACCCGATGGAACGAAACACACCGCGCCCGGCGAAATCCATTTCGGCTGGGTGCTGGAGGGCCGCGCCGTGCAAGACGTCTGGATCATTCCGCGCCCGGCCGGCAGCCCGGCCTTGCCGATCGCCGGCAATTGGTACGGCACGACGCTGCGGGTCTACGATCCGACCATCGATGCCTGGCGGATTTCATGGTTCGATCCCGGCCGCTGCATATTCCGCCAGCAGATCGGCCGTCCACGCGATGCCGACATCGTGCAGGAAGGCACGACCGAAGCCGGCGACCTGACGCGCTGGAGTTTTACGGAAGTCACCGAGGATTTCTTCCACTGGCTCGGCGAGGTCAAGCCGGCCACCGCAACCGATTGGCGGCTGGTGGTCGATGTGAGGGCGAAGCGGCGCAAGGGTTGACGCCGGCGCCGCTGTACCGCGATGACGGGCGCGATTGCGCAACGCGCGTTGGTGCATGCGAGGACGAGGTGCTAGGCTCCCCAAAACAAGAAGCATACATCAAGGGAGCGCACGCCGATGGCTGCAAGCGGTTTGCCCGCCAACACGAGCGGGCTATTCGTCGAGCCGCGCGAGGACTGGCTCGCGCTGCATCAGGAGGAGATCATCGATCCCTCACGGCCGATCGTCGATCCCCATCACCATCTCTGGAATCGCGGGCACCGCTATCTGATCGAGCAGATGGCGGCCGATATCGCCTCCGGCCACAACGTCATCGCCACCGTCTATGTCGATTGCCGCTCGATGTATCGCGCGCACGGGCCCGAAGCGTTCCGGCCGGTTGGCGAAGTCGAGTTCGCCAATGGCGTCGCCGCGATGAGCGCCAGCGGCGGTTACGGCAAGGCCGCGATTTGCGCCGGCATCGTCAGCCACGTCAATCTGCTGCTCGGCGATGCCGCACAACCGGTGTTGGAGGCCGAGATCGCGGCGGGCAACGGTCGCTTCCGCGGCATCCGGCATTCCTCGGCCTGGGACCAGGATCCTGCTATCGCCGGCATGTATGCGAGCCGGCCGCAGGGATTGCTGCAGGACCCGACCTTCCGCAAGGGCTTTGCCTGCCTCGCGCCGCTCAACCTGAGCTTCGACGCCTGGCTGTTCCATCCGCAAATCGGCGAGCTGACCGAGCTCGCCCGCGCATTTCCCGACACCAGGATCGTGCTCGACCATTGCGGCGGCCCGGCCGGAATCGGCCGCTTTGCCGGGCGACGCGAGGAGGTGTTTCCGCAATGGCGCGCCTCGATCCGGGAGATCGCCAAATGCGAGAACGTGGTGGTGAAGCTCGGCGGGCTCGCGATGTGCCTGCTCGGCTACGACTTCCATTTGCGCGCGAGTCCGCCATCATCCAAGGAGCTTGCCGCGGCGTGGCGGCCTTACATCGAAACCTGCATCGAGGCGTTTGGACCCGAGCGCGCGATGTTCGAGAGCAACTTCCCGCCGGACAAGGGCCAGTGCAGCTACCAGGTGATCTTCAACACGTTCAAGCGTATCGCGGCGCCCCTGAGCGAGACCGAGAAGACGGCGTTGTTCTCGCAGACCGCGAGCAATTTCTACCGGCTCGATTTGCCTTAAAGGGATTGGCACCATGACGAGAACAGGGGCCGGGATGTTGATCCCGGCCCCTGTTCCGTCGTGACCGCTGGGAAGCGTCCTTGAACTGTTTGAACTCTAATTTGCGCCCATCAGCGAGGCCGGACGGCGCTCGCCGGTGGCGACGAAGATCTTCTTGAGCTTGTTGACGACGCGGATCAGGAAGCCGATCATCACGGGATTGGTCTTGCGGCAGAAGGCGATCTTCTTGACGTGGCCTTCGACATGCCATTTGGCATGTGCGCCGTCGCGGAAGAAGATGACGTCGCCCGGGCCGTAGCGCTTCGGCGGCATGCCGTCGCTTTCGAGCACGATCGATCCTTCCATGATCATGATCGTCTCGTCGATATCGTAGTACCAGTTGAAGCGCCCTTCGGTGCAGGCCCAGATGATGGTCGAAGCGGTGCCGTCGGCGCTGGTGGACAGGATGTGCGAGCGCGACACCGGATTGCCTTCGATAATCCAGGACGGCTCGATCGGCCGGAGCTCGAGATCTACATTGCAATGACTGATTTCAATCAATGTGCGCGACATCTGTTTCCTCAGGGGATAAAATATGACCTGCCCGGATCTCGGCCCGGATTGTTCAAAGATGGCGGGAACGCTAGTAGCCGATTTTTAATTCTTTCTTACGGAGGGCCCGACAATCAGCCGCAAGTTGCAGACGCGAAACGGTTAACGTCGCAATTTCCCTGCAATTTCGCGCACATGAACCCTTCTTTTCCGGGGTGCGACAAAGTGCGCGAAGCGTCTGAAGGAGCCCTGCCGATGCCCCTCACCCCGGAGGTTCTCAAAGCTCACGGCGAGGTCGTCGCCTGGCTCGGCAGCCTCGATGTCTCCTTCGCAACCGAAGAGGAGCCCTGGTTCACCGTTGGCGGCATCGAAAGCCCTCGGCAGATCGGCAGTGACCTCCATGAGATGCGGCGGGCGGCGGATGCGCTCGAGGCGACACTCGACGACGAGGACGACGTCAACGAGGCCCGCGAGCAAATCCGCAGGGGCCTCGACCTGCCCGAGGCGAATGATCCGGTCGGTGCGCTCTACGATGCGGTGGCGGCCTCCGACGCCGTCGTGCGGGCCACCGACGGCAGCCCGTTCACGACGTTGTTCAACCCGCTTCAGCATCGACAACAGCCCGATGCCGCGCAACCCGGCTGCGTAGTTACTTCGCCCATTCGCCCTTGCGAAACACCGGCACTTTGCTGCCGTCGGCGAGAATGCCGTCGATGTCGGTCTCGGCCGAGCCGATCATCCAGTCGATATGGATCAGGCTCTGGTTGCCGCCTTGCGCGGCGATCTGCTGCGGCGTGAGCTGCGCGCCGTTGACGAAGCACTTCGAGTAGCACTGGCCAAGCGCGATGTGCGAGGCCGCGTTCTCGTCGAACAGCGTGTTGTAGAACAACAGTCCGCTCTGCGAGATCGGCGAGGAATGCGGCACCAGGGCCACCTCGCCGAGACGGCGCGCGCCCTCGTCGGTATCGAGCACCTTGTTCAGTACCTCCTCGCCGCGCGAAGCCTTCGCGTCGACGATCCTGCCGTCCTCGAAACGCACCGCGATGTTGTCGATCAGCGTGCCCTGGTAGGACAGCGGCTTCGAGCTCACGACATGGCCGTAGACGCGCCGGCAATGCGGCGTGGTGAAGACCTCTTCGGTCGGGATATTGGCGTTGCAGCTGATGCCGTTCTTGGAGAGCGAAGCGCCGCCTTCCCATTCATGGCCGTCGGCGAGCCCGATGGTGAGGTCAGTGCCCGGTCCCGAGTACTGGAGCGCGCGGAAACGCTGGCCGTTGAGCCAGTTGGTGCGCTCGCGCAGCACCGCATTGTGGCTCGCCCAATTGGCCGGCGCGTCGTCGCGATCGACGCGGGACGCCGCGAAGATCGCGTCCGCGAGCTTGCCGATCGCGACCTCTTCAGGATCGTTCGGAAAGACTTGCTTTGCCCAGGATGGGCTTGGATACGCAATGATGTTCCAGTTGGTATCGAAATTGACGATCTTTTCCAGCGCCGGCTGATAGGCCATGGAATTGGCCTTGCTGGCGCGCGCGACCTTGGAAGCATCTTCGCCCGACAGCAGCATCGGATTGTCGCCGACGATGGCGAGACGGGCGGTGTTGTTGGAGAACGCCTTGGCCATGCCCTCGTAGAGCCAGTTGGCGGCGCGATCGAAGCTGTCGTCGTGGCCGTGGCGGTAGCGCGCCAGCGTCATCTCTTCGTCGGAGAGAATGGGCGTCACGATGCCGCCGCCGGCCTTGTAGGCATGCACGGCAATCCGCCGCACCAGCGGCAACGCGATCGCAGGTGCCGTCAAGAGCAGATCCTGGCCCGGCCGCAAGCCCAGGCCCACCTTCACCGCCACCTCGGCCAGCCGGTCGAGCTTCACGGGATCGATGGGAGTGGAGGTGATGCGTTGATCAGTCATGCCGGGTCCTCTGCCGAACGTCTCTTGCTCAATTTAAGTCTAGCATCGCGAGACACAAGTGCGCGAGTGCCTTGCGACACCCCAAAGATAGGCAGTTTCGCGCATTTTGGTTTTCAACGCGTTGCCGATTTCAGCACCCGGTCGACCATGGCGGGAGCAAGGCCGAGGTAATTTTTCGGTGATGTCAGCGCCTCGATCGTGGCACGGTCGATTCTGACAGAGACGCGGGCGTCGGAAGACAGCGCGTCCGCCAGCGTAAGACCTTTCTCATTGGCGAGCCGGCAGGCATCATAGACCACGTCATGGGCCTCCTGCCGTCCGATCTGCGGCGCAAGCCCCATCATGACGGCTTCGGCCACGATCAGACCGCGGCTGACGGCGAGATTCTCGTTCATCTTGCTTTCATCCACGATGAGGCCGGCGAGCGCGAATTTCGCCTGGTGCAACGCGCCGGCGGTCAGCACGAAGCTCTCGGGGATCGCCATCCATTCGGCGTGCCAGGGCCCGGTGGCGCGCTCGAAATCCTGCACCATGGCATCCAGCATGAGGCCGGCATGCTGGCGCACCGCCTTGGACGCCGCGAGCATCAGTTCCGAGGAGATCGGGTTGCGCTTCTGCGGCATGGTCGAGGAAGCGCCGCGTCCCTTGACAAAGGGCTCATAGACCTCGGCGAATTCGGTCGACGCCATGATCATGATGTCGAGCGCGATCTTGCCGAGCGAGCCGGTGACCAGCGCCAGGAAATTCACGGCCTCGGCAAAACCGTCGCGTGCGACGTGCCAGGTCGAAGCGGGGACGCCGAGCCTCAGTTCGGCGCAGAGCGCTTCCTGCACCTCGAACCCCTTGTCGCCGAGCGAGGCCAGCGTGCCGGCGGCGCCGGCGAACTGACCGACCAGGACGCGCGGCTTCAACTCACTGATCCGCTCGGCGTGGCGGTCGAACATCGCGAGCCAGATCGCGGTCTTGTAGCCGAAGGTGACCGGCAGCGCCTGCTGGAGATGGGTGCGGCCCGCCATCGGCGTGTCGCGGTAGCGCCTCGATAGATCGGCGAGGATCTTGCGCAAGCCCGCGATGTCCCGTTCGACGATCTCAAGCCCTGCGCGCAGTTGCAACACCAGGGCGGTGTCCATGATGTCCTGCGTGGTCGCACCCCAATGCACGTAGCGGCCGGCATCGCCGCATTGCTTCACCATCTGATGCACCAGCGGCAGGATCGGATAGCCGACGACATCGGTCTCCTGCCGCAACAGATCGAAATCCAGCGCGGCAGCATCGGTCCGCGCCGCGATCTGATCGGCCGCCTCCTGCGGGATCACCCCGCACTTCGCTTCCGCCTTCGCCAGTGCCACCTCGACCTCGGCATAGCGCGCGACCGTCGCGATATCGGAAAACACCTCCCGCATCTGCGGCGTGCCGAAGGCATCGCGGAACAGCATGGAATCCAGCACGGTGGTCGAGGCATGAAAAGCGGGCATGGGCGTTTCTTCGTGGTGTTTTGTGTGAGGGCAGCTTTACGCACACGGAACTGTTCGGCAATGGACATTCACTATTCGTCACACATTCGATGCCGTCGCGAAGGCCAGGACAACGTGGGCAGCTGCCGCACGCCATTGCCTCGACACCGTCATTGCGAGGAGCCCTTGCGACGAAGCAATCCACGCTGTCTCCGCGGCGACAGGCTGGATTGCTTCGCTGCGCTCGCAACGACGTGAGGAAATCGCGACAATCCGGCCGAAACGGCTTTATTCTAATCCAGATTGCATTCCTTCCCGTAAACTGCATGCCTGCCATCACTCGATCGTGGTGAACCGGGCAGGCCCCTCGGTGGACTCACAGACATCAGCCGAAATCCGTTTTGCGTCCATCATTGCCCGATGTTGCCTTGAGGTCTGAGTTTTCGACGTGCAGTTTCTGTTCCGGGATCACCTGCTCGATACCGACTTGCGCGAGCTGAGCCGCGAGCAGGTTCCCGTTGCCGTGGAGCCGCAGGTCTTCGATCTCGTCGTCCACCTCATGGAGAACCGCGACCGGGTGGTCAGCAAGGACGAGCTGATCGACAAGATCTGGCACGGGCGCAGCGTCTCCGAATCGACCCTGACCAGCCGGATCAATGCGGCACGTAAGGCGGTCGGAGACACCGGCGCGAGCCAGGCGCTGATCCGCACCATCTCACGCAAGGGTTTTCGTTTCGTCGGCGACGTCGAAACCAAGCGTGGGGCGACTGCGCCGGAATCCGATTTCGGAGCGAAGCTTCTGCGGGCCCCGCTGCCGCTACCGGACCGGCCGGCGATCGCGGTGCTCCCCTTCACCAATATGAGTGGCGACCGCGAGCAGGATTATTTCTCCGACGGGATCAGCGAGGACATCATCACCGCGCTGTCGAAGCTGCGCTGGTTCTTCGTCATCGCGCGCAACTCCTCCTTCGTCTACAAGGGCCGCGCCGTGCACATGAACGAGGTCGCGCGCGAGCTCGGCGTGCGCTACGTGCTCGAAGGCAGCGTGCGGCGGAGCGGCGATCGCGTGCGTATCTCCGCGCAGCTCAACGACGTCTCGACCGGCAGCCATCTCTGGGCCGAACGATACGACCGCGAGCTTGCCGACATCTTCGCGGTGCAGGACGAGATCACCGAGGCGATCGTCGCCGCGATCGAGCCGCAGCTCTATACCGCCGAGAGTTTTCGCGCCCAGCAGAAGCCGCCGGGAAGCCTGGATGCCTGGGACCTCGTGATGCGCGCATTGTCGCATTACTGGCGTATTACCCGCGAGGATAATGCCGCCGCGCAAGGACTGCTCGAGAAGGCCGTCGCGCTCGATCCCGCCTATGGCAAGGCGCTCGGCCTGCTCGCGACCAGCCACATCTTCGGCGCGCATATGGGTTGGTCTGAGATGGCCGCGACCGTGCCGGTCGCCGAGCACGCCGCGCTCGCGGCGGTGGAGGCCGATCGTGAGGATGCCTGGGCCCATCACGGCCTGGCATACACTTATTTATTCCGCCGCCGCTTCGACGACGCACTGGCGGAATTCGAGCTGGCGCTGAACCTTAATCCGAACTTTGCGATGGCGCACGCCTTCTACGGCGTGACGCTGTGCTACGCGGGACGATGGCAGAACGGCGATGTCGCCGCGCGCCGCGCGCTGCGGCTGAGCCCACGCGACCCGCTCGCGGCGATCTATTGCGGCGTCGCGGCCTATGCCCGGTTCATCGGCCGCGATTACGAAGGCGCCGCACAGATGGCGCGCGAGTCGATGCGGCAGCGCGCCGATTTCGTCGGCGCGCATCGGGTGCTGACGGCCGCCGCCGGTATGTCAGGGGATTCCGCGCGCGCGGCTTCCGCCTTGGAAGGCTTGCGCCGCGCCCAGCCCGGCATCTCGCTGGCCTGGATCACACGCGAGCTGCCGATGCTGCGGGACGAGGATCGCGAGCATTATCTCGAGGGATTGCGGCGCGCGGGGATGAGGTAGCTAATTTCTCGTCTCCCGCTTGCGGGAGAGGAGAAGGGCGCCGCTACTCCTGCATCATCTCGCCGCTGCCGCCGAATTCGGCCGGGAAATCCTTGAGCTTGGGCAGTCCGTCGCGCATTGGCAGCACCGTCTCGGCGTAATTGACGTGGACGCCTGGTGCAAACGCGAGGGTGGGGATGGTGGCAGTGAAGACGTCGATCAGGCCGAGCGGCGGATGGTTGGTCATGAGATGACCGCCGCACTTCTTGCAATATTTGCGCTGGCTGAGCGGCGTCTTCGCAAAGGTCTCGACATTCTCTGCACCTTCGCTGATGCGCACGGCTTCGGGCTTCCACAGGCTGAAGGCGTTCACCGGACCGCCCGACCACGAGCGGCACGAGCTGCAATGGCAATAGCCCATCGCCTCCGGTGCACCTGTGACCTCGATCGTGACTGCGCCACAGAAGCAGTTTCCAACATGTTTCATTAGGTCGTCTCCGTTGATGATGGTTTAGATTCCTCCCCCCGCTCCTGTTTGCCGAGAACTCGGCAAAAACGAATGCGGGGTCGCGACGAGCTTTGCTCGCACTGATAGCGTCGGGGTGAGGGGATTCACCCCGAGAAACGTTGAAGGTTGCGTCCGGCACGATCCGTTACGCGCCTCGGCGCCGCCGCGCGTCCTCCTTTCGGCGGACGCGACGGAACGACGCGCAAGCTATACCGACTTGCGCCAGGGAATAAGCATCGACACCCGTTGTTTGTACTGCCGGTACTCGTCGCCGAAGAGATCGACGAGGTCGTGCTCCTCCAGCGCGATGCCGACGAAGATGTAGGCCGTGGTCACGGCGGCGAACAGCAGATGGCCCGCGGTCATGACCGGCGCCGCCCAGAACGCGATGATGAAGCCGAGATAGATCGGATGACGGACAAACTTGTAGAGCAGCGGCGTCTTGAATCGCGGCGGCGACGCCTCCTTGCCGACGAGATGATTGGTCACCTGATGCAAGCCGAACAGCTCGAAGTGATTGATGATGAAGGTCGAGGTGAACACCAGGACCCAGCCCGCCAGCGACAGCGTGACGATCGTCACAGCGATATCCGGATTCGCGACGTCCCATATGACCGTGGGCAGCGGACGCCACTGCCAGAACAGGAGGAGCAATGATAGGCTCGCAAACAGCACATAGGTGCTGCGCTCGACCGGCTTGGGGACGTACTGCGTCCACCAGGCCTTGAATTGCCGGCGCGCCATTACGCTGTGCTGGACCGCAAACAGGGCCATCAGGAGCAGATTGATGATGATGGCCTCGGCCACGGGCGTGTCGGTCCCGGTATCGATGGTCTTCGGCACCACCAGCCCCATGACGAAACCGATGGCGTAGAGAATGGTGATGAAAAACACGAGATACGCCGCAATTCCGTACAGAAAGGCGATGAACTTGAAAATGCGTGAGCCCGCAACCGGGCCGATAGGATGAACCTGATGATCAATTTGGGTCATAAACAGCTCCGTTGTGCCAAAACGCCGGCACTTCATTGGTCGCTGCACCATGCCGCACCGGAGGTCCCAAGACTTTCGCGGACGGTTGATTTTCGCCTGAGACGACTTTGATTTTTGCTTGAGACGACAAAAACGTGCGATTTTGCTTTGAAAACAACGTGCTCGACGGCGACCTGCGGGAACTCACTTGCAGCGGAGCCGCCGTGCCGTTGCAGCCGCAGGTGTTCGATCTCCTCCTCTATCTGGTGGCGCAGCGCACGCGTGTGGTCAGCAAGGATGACCTGATCAGCCAGATCTGGAGCGATCGGATCATCTCGGATTCCGCCCTGAACAGCCGGATCAACGCCGCCCGCAAGGCGCTCGGCGACGATGGCGCAAGCCAGCGGCTGATCAAGACCATTCCGCGCAAGGGTTTTCGTTTCGTCGGCGAAGTCCGGGAAGAAGTGGCAGCCACGACTGCACCCGCGCAGCCCGTCGCTGCCCTGCCGCGCGTCCTGACGGACCGTCCGGCGGTCGCGGTGCTCGCTTTCGAGAACATGAGCGGCGATCCCGCACAGGACTATTTCGGCGACGGCATCAGCGAGGACATCCTCACCGCGCTGTCGAAGCAGCGCTGGTTCATGGTGATCGCCCGCAACTCGTCCTTTACCTACAAGGGGCGCGCGGTCCACATCCGGCAGATTGCCGAGGAACTGGGCGTCCGCTACGTCGTCGAAGGCAGCGTGCGCAAGTCGGACAACCGGGTGCGCATCACCGCGCAGCTCAACGACGCCACGACGGGCAGCCATCTCTGGGCCGAGCGCTACGACCGCGAGCTGGTCGACGTGTTCGCCGTGCAGGACGAGATCACGAATGCGATCGCTGCGGCGATCGAGCCGCAGATCCATGCGGCGGAAAGTTTTCGCGCCCATCGCAAGCCCCCCGCGAGCCTGGATGCCTGGGATCTCCTGATGCGGGCGCTGTCGCATTACTGGCGCGTGACGCGGCGGGATCACGAGACCGCACGGGCGCTGCTGGAACGCGCGGTGGGGATCGACCCGAACTACGGCCAGGCGCTGTCGGTGCTCGCGGCGAACCACATGTTCGGCGTGCATCTCGGCTGGGCCGAGCTTGCCATGGTGGCGCCAGCGGCGGAAGCCGCCGCGCTCGCCGCGGTGCGCTGCGACCATGAGGATGCCTGGGCGCACGCCGCGCTCGGCAGCGTCTACTTCTCGACGCGAAGACTCGCGGACGCACTGTCCGAGTTCGAGCAGGCGCTCGCACTCAATCCGAACTTCTCGCTGGCGCAGGGCTATTACGCACTGGCGCTGTCCTATGCCGGGCGGCCGAAGGATTCATTCGAGGCAGCGCAGAGGGCAATGCGGCTGTCGCCGCGCGATCCATCCCTGGCGATCTATCACGGCATCGCCGGCTATGCCCGCTTCACCGAGCGGCGCTATGCCGAGGCCATCGCGCTCGCGCGCGAGGCAATCCGCCATCGCGGCGATCTCACCGGCGCCTACCGCGTGCTCGCGGTTTCTGCCGGCATGACCGGAGACGGCGTGCTTGGGGAGATGGCGCTGGGCGAGCTCCGCCGCACCCAGCCCAACATCTCGCTGCACTGGATTTCGACGCAATTGCCATGGGCCAATGAGGCCGACCGCGAGCACTATCTGGAAGGATTCCGGCGGGCGGGCTTGCGCTAGACGATCCTCATGCCGGGTTCGCGTCGCGCTTGCGGCGCAGATGGACGGATCGCGCGGCGCTGCGGCGCCGGATTGGCCGCCAAACACCATAACAGGACGCGCTGTACATTTTTTGTGCGAACATTGTCGAGACTTTCATCTTGCGGCGCCGAATGAGACCGTGTGAGCCTCGATCCCGGATGGGGACTGGGATGGGCCGGCCGTAGCTTTGCGCGCCACGACGTGCGAAGCGTTTGCGGCTGGTCTCGCTTGAGAAAGATACGACATGTCAAAACGAGTGTTGCTTGGTGTCCTCCTGGCTTGCGGCCTTGCGGCCCCCGCGCTGGCGCAAGAGCCGAAGGCGGGTGGAGCGATCAATGCCGTGATTCAGCCCGAGCCGCCCGGCCTGATGCTGGCGATGGTCCAGAACGGCCCGGTGCAGATGGTGTCGGGCAACATTTTCGAAGGCCTGCTTCGCTACAGCCCCAAGCTCGAACCGCAGCCGGAGCTCGCCGAGAGCTGGAGCGTCAGCGAGGACGCAAAAACCTACACATTCAAGCTCAGGAAGGGCGTGACCTGGCATGACGGCAAGCCCTTCACCGCCGCCGACGTGCTGTTCTCGCTCGAGATGCTGAAACAGACGCATGCGCGCGCTCGCAACAACCTCGCGCAGGTCGACAAGGTCGAGGCCCCCGACGACTACACGGTGGTGTTCACGCTGAAGCAGCCGTTCGGTCCGTTCCTGGGCATCTTCGAGGTCGGCTCGATGCCGATGGTGCCGAAGCATCTCTATGAAAGCACCGACTGGAAGACCAATCCCTACAACAACGCCCCAGTCGGCACCGGCCCCTTCATGTTCAAGGAATGGCAGAAAGGCTCCTTCATCCGCCTGGTCAAGAACCCGAACTATTACGAGAAGGGCAAGCCCTATCTCGACGAGATCTACTGGCAGATCATTCCCGATGCCGCGGCGCGCTCGGTGGCGTATGAGACCGGCAAGGTCGACGTGCTGCCCGGCGGCTCGGTCGAGAATTTCGACGTGCCCCGGCTCTCCAAGCTGAAGGACACCTGCGTCACCGGCGCCGGCTGGGAGTTCTTCTCGCCGCTGGCCTGGCTGTGGCTCAACAACCGGCAGGGTCCGCTCGCCGACAAGCGGGTGCGGCAGGCGGTCATGTTTGCGATCGACCGCGAGTTCGCCAAGGACGTGATCTGGAACGGGCTCGGCAAGGTCGCAACCGGCCCGTCGGCCTCGACCATCAAATACTACACCGACGACGTGCCGAAGTACCCTTACGATCCCGCCAAGGCCAAGGCGCTGCTGAAGGAAGCCGGCTACAAGGGCGAGAAGATCCGCCTTCTGCCGCTCGCCTATGGCGAGACCTGGCAGCGCTGGGGTGAAGCCGTGAAGCAGAACCTCCAGGACGTCGGCATGAACATCGAGACCATCGCCACCGACGTCGCCGGCGGCAACCAGAAGATCGGCGACTGGGACTACGACATCGCCTTCACCTACCTCTACCAGTACGGCGACCCCGCGCTCGGCGTCGGCCGCAATTACGTCTCCAGCGCGATTGCCAAGGGCCAGGTGTTCAACAACGTCGAGGGTTACTCCAACGCTGAGATCGACAAGCTGTTCGCCGAGGGCGCGGTGGCAACGCCGGACTCCAAGCGCAAGGAGATCTACGAGAAGGCGCAGAAGATCCTGGTCGAGGACGTGCCGGTGGCCTGGATGCTCGAGCTGCAATTCCCGACCATCATGCGCTGCAAGGTCAAGAACCTGATCACCACCGGGATCGGAGTCAACGACGGCTTCAAGGATGCATGGCTCGACAGGTGAGGGCTACCTCCGTCACCTCTCCCCGCTTGCGGGGAGAGGTGGGCGCTCCGTCTCTGTCGCTCCAGGTCACACCACCGATATGATCCTCTAGATGCTCTCCTTTGTCGCTCAGCGTGTCGCGAAGGGCGTGATCGTCCTGCTTGCGATCGTCGTCCTCAATTTCTTCCTGATCCGGCTCGCGCCCGGCGATCCCGCCGTCGTGATGGCGGGCGAGGCCGGCGCCAGCGACCAGATCTTCGTCCAGCAGCTCAGGGAGAAGTTCGGCCTGGACAAGCCGCTGCCCGAGCAGCTCTTCATCTACGTCAAGGGCATCGTGACCCTCGACCTCGGCTTCTCCTTCCGCCAGCAGGCGCCGGTCGCGAAGCTGATCGGCGAGCGGCTGCCGGCGACATTGCTGCTGACGCTGACGGCCTTCGCGATCTCGCTCGTGCTCGGCATTCTCTTCGGCACCTTCGCCGCGCGCTTTGCCGGAACCTTTCTCGACACCGCGATCACCGTCTTTGCGCTGATCTTTTACGCCATGCCGATCTTCTGGGTGGCGCTCATGAGCATCCTGCTGTTCTCGGTCACCATGGATTGGCTGCCGAGCTTCGGCTACGAGACGGTCGGCGCCAACCTTTCCGGCCCTGCCCATGTGGTCGACGTCGCAAGGCACCTGATTATGCCGGCGATGACGCTCGGCCTGTTTTTTATGGCGACGTATACGCGCATGACGCGAGCCTCGATGCTCGAAGTGAAGCGTCTCGACTTCGTCAAGACCGCGCGCGCCAAAGGCCTGTCCGACGCCGTGATCCAGCGTCGCCACGTCCTGCGCAACGCGCTACTGCCCGTCGTGACGCTCGCCGGAGTCCACTCCGGCACCCTGATCGGCGGCGCCGTCATCACCGAGACCGTGTTCGCCTGGCCCGGCATCGGACGCCTGATGTACGACGCCCTGCTCCAGCGCGACTACAATCTGCTGCTCGGGGTCTTCGTGATCTGCTCCGCCATTGTCCTGATCTTCAACCTCATCACCGACCTGGTCTATCGCCTGGTCGACCCGCGCATCGAATTCTCCACATGAAACAGTTCTGGAAATCGATGTTGAGGAGCCCGAGCGGCGTCATCGGGCTCATCATCCTGCTCCTTGCGATCTCAGTCGCCTTGTTCGGTCCGATGCTGTTCCCGAACTCGCCCTGGCGCATGGTGCAGCGGCCGTTTCTGCCGCCGTTCACGCTCGCGACCGTGCCGCTCGGCACCGATGCACTCGGCCGCGACGTGTTCGCCGGCATGATCTTCGGCGCACGCGTCTCGCTGCTCGTCGGCATGGTCTCCACCCTGGTTGCGCTGGTCGTCGGCGTTCCGATCGGCGCCATGGCCGGCTATTTCGGCGGCAGGGTCGACGACGCCCTGATGCGTTTCACCGAGTTCTTCCAAACCATTCCGAGCTTTGCGCTCGCGATCGTCCTGGTCGCGATCCTGCAGCCCTCGATCTATTCGATCGTCGCCTCGATCGCGCTGGTAAGCTGGCCGCCGGTCGCGCGCCTCGTCCGCGGCGAGGTGCTGTCGTTGCGCACGCGGGAGTACGTCCAGGCCGCGGTGGTCACGGGCCAGAGCAACACCTGGATCATCCTGCGCGAAATCCTGCCGAACACGCTGTCGCCGGTGATCGTGCTGGCTTCGCTGATGGTGGCGACCGCGATCCTGCTGGAATCCTCGCTGGCGTTCCTCGGCCTCGGCGATCCCAATCTGATCTCCTGGGGCTACATGGTCGGTGCCGGCCGCACCGTGATCCGCCAGGCCTGGTGGATCACCGTGTTTCCCGGCGTCGCGATCCTGATCTCGGTGCTCGGGCTCAATTTGATCGGCGAAGGCCTCAACGACGCGCTCAATCCGCGGCTGTCGCGGGAGGGCCGCTGATCATGACCGCACCGCCCGCCGTCTCCGTCAAGAATCTGCGGATCGCATTGCCCAAGGGCGCCGAGCGTCCCTTCGCGGTCGACGGCATCTCGCTCGATTTGCGGCCCGGCAAGATCGTTTGCGTGGTCGGCGAATCCGGCTCCGGCAAGTCGATGTGCGCGCATGCGCTGATGGGCCTGTTGCCGGACACGGTCACCGTCACCTCCGGCGAGATCCAGTTCGAAGGACGCGACCTGCTCAAACTCGACGACGAATGCTGGCGCGATCTGCGCGGCCGCCGGCTTGCGATGATTTTTCAGGAACCGATGACCGCGCTCAATCCGTTGATGCGGATCGGCGACCAGATGGCGGAGATGTTCGAGGCGCACGGGCTGCTCACGCCGAGGGAGCGGCGCGCAAAGGCGCTATCGCTGGCGCGCGAAGTCGGCCTCCCCGACCCCGAGCGCATCGTGCGCGCCTATCCGCACCAGCTCTCCGGCGGCCAGCGCCAGCGCGCCATGATCGCGATGGCGCTCGCGCTCGAACCGGCGGTGCTGGTTGCGGACGAGCCGACCACCGCGCTCGACGTCACCACGCAAGCGCAGATCCTGAAACTGATCCGCAACCTCCAGCGCAATCGCAACATGGCGGTGATGTTCATCACCCATGATTTCGGCGTGGTCGCCGACATCGCCGACCAAGTCGTGGTGTTGCGCCATGGCAAGGTGGTCGAGGAAGGCCCCGCCTCGGCGGTCTTCAACGCGCCGCAACACGACTACACCAAGGCGCTGCTCGCCGCCGTGCCCTCGATGGACCCACCCGCCCGCAGCCCCCTGGACGACCAGGCCAAGGCGGTCGAGGTGATCGGACTGGACAAGACCTACGTCACCTCGGGCGGCTGGTTTCGCGAGGACCGCCGCGTCGATGCCGCGCGCGGGGTTAATTTCAACATCCTCAAAGGCGAGACGCTCGGCCTGGTCGGCGAATCCGGTTCTGGCAAATCGTCGGTGGCCCGCCTTGTGATGCGGCTGATCGAGGCCGACCGCGGCACCGTGCGGATCGGCGAGACCGATCTCACAAAGCTCGCGGGCAAGGCGCTACGCGCCGAGCGCCCTCGCATCCAGATGATCTTCCAGGATCCGTTCGCTTCGCTCAATCCGCGCCGCAAGGTCGGTCATATCATCGCCGACGGCCCGATCGCGGCCGGCACCGATCCGAAAGTGGCGTTCGACCGCGCCCGCGATCTCCTCAAGATGGTCGGGCTCGATGCCGGCGCGCTCGAACGCTATCCGCATGAATTCTCCGGCGGCCAGCGCCAGCGCATCGGCATTGCGCGCGCGCTCGCGCTCGAGCCCGAGATCATCGTCGCGGACGAGGCCGTCTCCGCGCTCGACGTCTCCGTGCAGGCGCAGGTCCTAAGGCTGCTCGAAGACCTCAAGGCCCGCCTCGGCCTCTCGATGCTGTTCATCACCCACGACCTGCGAGTCGCAGCGCAAATCTGTGACCGCATCGCCGTGATGCAGCGCGGCGTCATCGTCGAGCTGAAGCCGACCGCGCAGCTGTTCGCCGCGCCCGAGCATGCCTATACACGCGAATTGCTCGCAGCAGTCCCGGGGCAGAGAGAGCGCGCGCCGGCGTAAGTCAGCCGACCGCGGTTTCTACTTCGTTCGAGGATTCGTGTTGTTCCAGGTGGGGACTGAGTTTGTTACGCCGACGGAGGGCTGGTTGGACGTTCCGATCGACGGCGCCGTCACGGTCCCGACGGTCTGCCCGGAACTTCCGATGGTCCCTTGCTGCACCGGCGCTCCGGTGCGTCCGCTCGTGCTGCCTGGTGTACCCGTCCCCGATGTTTGTGCGTTTACAGCAAGTGGCGCGGCAGCCAATCCGAGAGCAATAAGTGCAGCAATGGTGCGTTTTGTTCTTGTCATGGCTGATCCTTTCGGGCGCGGTCTCTCAATCGCAATGCCGTTCGTCGAGGCGACCGTGCACTGACTGACCTTACAACTCCACGCGCGAGAAAATGTGCCGCAGTGCCATCATCCCGTCGGCTCAACTCTTCATCACGATGCTACGAAGCGGTCCCCGCCGAACGGATGCGCCGTGCCATCGGCGCATCGCTGAAGGTACCCCGTTCCACCTCAGGAACGGAATAGTCACGGGCTTTTTATCCCTCGTGACCGCCCGCATGGCTGCAAAGCCGAAGCCGGCACCCCACATCCGCATGAAATGATTTCCATCATGTGATGGTGGATTGAAGATCTAATTGGAGCCGACATGGGCCAGATTATTCAGTTTGTCTCGAAATCCGAGCGCGAGCGCATTCGCCTCATCCAGGAAGCGCGCGCGATCTACGACAGCATCTTCCCGCCGACTGATCCGATGAGCGAGAGATCAGGCGGAGCCGCCGCACGTCGCAGCGACGGGGGCAACCTCGCGTGATCAAAATCATCGCCGTGCTCTGCAACCTCGCCTCTCCGGCGAACTGTCATGAGCAGACCGTCACCACATCCGACTTCGCCGACGTCTCGATGCAATCTTGCCTGATGGGCGCGCCGCAACTCGCCGAATGGATGAACCAGCATCCGGCCGAGCGCCTCGCCGGGTGGCGCTGCGTGATCGGCCAACAGGCCGGGCGGGGAATTTAGGATCGGACGGGCTCTCCCTGAACGATCCGCAATGTCTGGTCCACCGCCATGATCATTGCTGGTCGCACTTTATCATCTTCTTTGGCCTTGCGACCGTCACAGGTGACCGGCATTGGCTCGCCAGACAGGCGCGCCTACCTGACCGGCGGGTTGGTGTTGCTCCAGGTCGGGACTGCGTTGGTCACGCCGACCGACGGCCAGTTATACGTACCGACCGACGGCGCCGTGACCGTCCCAACCGACTGTCCGCTCGACCCGTAGGCTCTGGGCTGTGCTGCCAACGATCCGGCGCTCCCATAGCTCGGAGCCACCACGCCGGTGCTGTAAGCTCGGCTTGACCGGTGCTTCTTGGCCTCAGCCGCGATCGGCGCGGCAAGCAACCCGACGGTGACTAGGGCGGCAATGGCGGGTTTGATGCTTGTCATGGCTGATCCCTTCATTCGCTGTGGGCCCCTTGCCATCTGTTCATTCAGCCGCGGATTTCCATAGGCAGCCGTTCATAACTCCGTGCGCGGGCGGAGGCGCCGGGGAGCGGTCGCACGACTAGCACGCCCGCTCGCGTGCCTCGCCTTCGGATGGACCCGAATCAGCGCTAGTGCATTCACCTCATCGACTTCGTGTATTGAGGCGACATGACCGGTCCCGAACTGAAGCAACTCCGCAACGATCTCTCGGAGGTCCTCGAGCGCAAGCTCACCGCGGCCGACATGGCCCGGCTCTGCGGATTGCCGGAGAAGGGCGGCGCCGACACCATCCGGCGCTGGGAAGTGAGCGGCCCGACGCCGTCGGCGACCAAGGTGCTGCGCGTGCTCGCGATGGCGAGCGAGCGCTATCCGATCCTGGAGAAGTTCGACGTCTTCGATCGTCATGACGTGCGCGAGGAAGACCGGCCCGCAAAGCGCGCTGCATTCCGCGAACAGATGCGCGATGAGGCGCGGCGCCGTCTTGGTTAATGAGATGCGCGCGCAAGTTAGCCTGATAGCGCCGAGTTAAGCTTTCCTTCAGCACTTCTTAAGCCGACATTAAGCACAAAAATCATTTACAGCCCAATAAGTTACGTTGGCTGCCGCTGTGCCATGGATGTGACAGCATTTTCGTCAAAAGCGAGCTATCTGCAGAACCAACGACGGCGCGGAAAGCGCGACTGCCGGGGACTTAAGTGTTGGAGTTTGGACTATGAAGAAGATTCTGTTCGCGACCGTTGCGCTGCTCGTGGTGGGCGCTGCCGCACCGGCGGTCGGTGCCGATCTCGGTAACCGCAACTATTATAAGGCGCCCGCGCCCGCCTATGCCGCCCCGATTTACAACTGGACCGGCTTCTATATCGGCGGCCATGTCGGCGGCGCGTTCTCCAGCGACAACAATTTCAGCGGCCTCTCCACCGGCAATAACGGCAACGGCCGTTTCCTCGGCGGTCTGCAGGCCGGTGCGGACTGGCAGTTCAACCCGAACTTCGTTGTCGGCGTCGAAGGCCAGTATTCCTGGCTCTCCGGCAGCGTCGGCGCGGTGTTCCCAGGCGGCGTCGCCTACACCAACGACCAGCGCGGTCTCGGCTCGATCACCGGCCGCGTCGGCTACACCTGGGGTCCGGGCCTGCTCTACGTGAAGGGCGGCTACGCCTATTCCGACAACAACGAGAAGGTGACCGTCGGCGGCGTGCCGACCGGCTTCATCATCAGCGGCGACCACCGTAACGGCTACACCGTCGGCGCCGGCCTCGAATACATGTTCGCGCCGAACTGGTCAGCCAAGGCCGAGTACCAGTACTACAATTTCGGCGACGCCCACTTCACCGCGGGCCCGCTGGCGGGAACCGGCAACTTCACCACCGACGACCACACCATCAAGGCGGGCGTCAACTACCGCTTCAACTGGGCCAACTCGGCGGTCGCGCGCTACTGAACGGTTATCAAAGCCTTATCATGATGAAGGGCCGGCATCGTTGCCGGCCCTTCTTTTTTCGCTGTGCGGAACGCAACGCAACCAATTGAGCAACTTGCGATTTTTTAACCTGCCCCGAGGATACTCCGCCGCGAAAACATAAAGATCATGCGTGGGGGAATTTCGATGGCGATCCGTCTGGGCCTTGGCCGTTTGCTTGGTGGTATCCGGCCTCGTTTCAAAATGCCGACATGGGGCGTGCGCGGCAGCCTGTTCACGGCCTTCGCAGTGATCGCGGGCATGGGTCTCGTGATCGCGGCCGGCGCCGGCTTCGTCTTCAACCATCTCGGCAGCACTATGATGGACCTGAGCGGCCGCGATATCCCGCGCCTTTCCGCAAGCCTTCAACTCGCATCGCAAAGCGCAACGCTCGCGGCGCAGGGGCCGGGCCTGCTAGCGTCGCCGTCCGACGAGGCGCTGAACGAACGCACCAAGAAGGTGCAGGAGATCCAGCAGCTTGCCATGGCCAAGCTTGGCGAGATCATCGAGCTCGGCGCCGACAAGCAGATCGCAACCGCGTTGCGCGACACCGCCAAGAGCATCGACGAGGCGACCCAGAGCCTGGTGTCAGCCGCGCGCGAGCGGCTCGATACCGGCGCGCTGCATGACAAGCAATATGAAGCACTCCGCAAGGCGCAGCTCACCTTCGTCGGTGCGGCCGGTCCTGCCATGCTGGATGCGCAGACGCGTCTGAACGCGATCCTCGGTGCGGCGGAAGTTTCCGCTGACGATGCCACCGAAGCCGCCCGCACCGTCTCCCAGGTCGCGACCATCTCCGCCAACGGCAATCTGATGGCCGCCGACATGATGGCGGCGCTGTCGGCCAACAACAGCGATACGCTGGAGGCGATCGAGAAGGAGTTCAAGGCGACGCGCGACCGTGTCAAGTCGAACCTCGAGGACCTGCCGAACATGGCCTCGATGCAGGCGGTGCGCGACACCGTGCAAAAGCTGTTCGCCTTCGGCGAAGGCAAGTCCGGCGTGTTCAAGATCCGCCAGAAAGAGCTCGACGCGATCGACTACGGCCAGACCATCCTGGACGAGACCCGCAAGCTCAATGTCGGCCTCGGCATCAGCGTGCAGCAGCTGGTCGAGGGTGTGCAGAAGGAGACCAACGCGTCGACCTTCCAGGCGCGGCAGGAGATCTCGCTCGCGACCACCGCGATGCTGGCGCTCGGCGCACTGACGCTGGTCGGCTCGGCGCTGTTCGTCTGGCTCTATGTCGGCCGCAACATCCTGCGCCGCATTCGCGAGCTTCAACGCGCCATGCAGTTGCTCTCGGCCGGCGACCTTGACACCGAGATCGTCCGCTCCCGGCAGAACGACGAGATCGGCGCGATGAAGGAAACGCTGACGGTGTTCCGCGACAGCATGATCGAAGCCCGGGCGCTTGCGAGCGAGCAGGACAGGGATCGCATCGCCAAGGCCGAGCGTGCGGCGCAGATGGAGGCGAAGATCGCCGGGTTCGAGAGTACGGTGCGCTCCGCACTCGACAATCTCGCGCAGTCGGCCAATTCGATGCAATCGACCGCGCAGAGCATGTCGACCACGGCAGACCAGTCCAATGCGCTGGTGAACGCGGTTGCCTCCGCAGCCGAAGAGACCTCGGTCAACGTGCAGACCGTATCGTCAGGCACCGAGCAGCTCTCGTCCTCGATCGAGGAAATCAGCAAGCAGGTCGTCACCTCGGCCGCGATCGCCAGGAAGGCGGTCGACGAAGCGGGCGCGACCGACGCCACCGTGCAGAGCCTCGCCGACAGCGCGAGCCGCATCAGCGTGGTGGTCGACCTGATTCAGACCATCGCCTCGCAGACCAATCTGCTGGCGCTCAACGCCACCATCGAGGCGGCGCGCGCGGGCGAAGCCGGCCGCGGCTTCGCGGTGGTCGCCTCCGAGGTGAAGAGCCTCGCGAGCCAGACCGCCAAGGCCACGGAGGAGATCCGTAGCCAGATCGCCAGCATGCAGTCAGTGACGACGTCGGCGGTCGGCGCCATCCAGGGCATCGGCCGGATCATCGGCGAGATCAACGACGTCACTACGACGATCGCCGCCGCCGTCGAGGAACAGGGCGCGGCGACACGCGAGATCGCCCGCAACATCCAGCATGCGGCCGGCGGCACCAGCGAGGTTTCCAGCAACATCGTCGGCGTCTCCACGGCTTCGGCGGAAGCCGGCGCAGCGGCGAACGAAGTGCTCGGCGCCTCCGACGCGCTCCGCCGCGAAGCCGACATGCTGCGCGGAGAGATCGACGCGTTCCTCAACAACATGCGGGCTGCGTAAGGCGCCGTTCCGTAGCCCGGAATGACCGCTATGCGGGCCGCGCCAGCGTTCTTTTTCGGCTGGCGCGCCGTGACGGGCGGGTTTAAGCCGGTAGGATGAACGCAAAGACCGACACCGTGCAGTCCTCCGCCGACGCCCTGCGCTATCCCTGGGAACAGCATCCCGGCCCCGAACAGGTCGTCGAGGTGAAGCCAGGCGTGTTGTGGGCGCGGCTGAAGCTGCCGTTCCGCCTCAACCATGTGAACATCTACCTGCTCGCCGATGGTGACGGCTATGCCATGATCGATGCCGGCTTCGGCAATGAGGAGACGATCGAAGCCTGGACGAAGCTGTTCGACGGGCCGCTGAAGGGCGTCAACATCACGCGCCTGATCGTGACCCATTCCCATCCCGATCATGTCGGTCTGGCCGGGTGGATCGTCGAGCGGTTCAACTGCCCGCTCGTGATGTCGCAGGTCGAATATCTGCAATCGGTCTATCACCAGAACCGCGGCACCGAGGAGCGGCAGGAAGCGCAGCGGCTGTTCTTCCGCCGCCATGGCATGGACGAGTCGCTCACCGAAAAACTGCTCGGCCGCGGCCAGGACTATCTCAAGCGCGTCTCGGTGCTGCCGCCGTCCTACCGCCGCATCTCGCATGGCGAGGACGTCGTGATCGGCACGCGCCGCTTCAAGGTGATCACCGGCGGCGGTCACGCGCTCGACCAGGTGATGCTGTACTGCGCCGACGACAAGCTGTTCCTCTCGGCCGACCAGGTGCTGAGCAAGATCTCGCCGAACGTCAGCGTGTGGGCGGTCGAACCCGACCAGAACTCGCTCGGCGAATATCTGGCCTCGCTCGCCCGCCTCACCACGACTCTCCCCTATGACGTGCTGGTGCTGCCTGGCCACGGCGTGCCGTTCTACGGGCTCAAGACCCGCATCAAGCAGCTCGCCGATCACCATGAGGAGCGCTGCCGCCTGATCGCGGAAGCCTGCCGCGAGGTGCCGCAGACCTCGCGCGCCCTGGTGCCCGTGGTGTTTAACAAGCACGTTCTGGACGAACATCAGATGGGTTTCGCTGCCGGCGAACTGGTCGCCCACGTCAATTACATGATCGTCGAGGGCCGGCTGACGGCCGAGACGCAGGACGGCGTGTTGCAGTTCAGGACGACCTGAGCGCTGACTTCAATTCAGCGGATGGTGCAGAGCAACATTGCATCTCGCGCGAACTTGATCCGGATCAAGTTTCAAATCGCACGATAGGGCATTTTGCCCAAATGCCCCGCAGGTCCAAATGTGGGATAGCGCATAGACATTGGAGCTGGAAAAGCTCTAAGGATATGCGGATCTTTGGTCGGTTCCGCTGCAGGTTTGACGATGGATTACGCCCAGTTTTTCAATTCCGCCCTTGATCGTCTCCACACCGAGCGGCGCTACCGCGTGTTCGCCGATCTCGAGCGCATTGCCGGCCGGTTCCCGCATGCGCTCTGGCACTCGCCCAAGGGCAAGCGCGACGTCGTGATCTGGTGCTCCAACGATTATCTCGGCATGGGCCAGCACCCGAAGGTGGTGGGCGCGATGGTCGAGACCGCGACCCGCGTCGGCACCGGCGCCGGCGGCACCCGCAACATCGCCGGCACGCATCATCCGCTGGTGCAGCTCGAGGCCGAGCTCGCCGATCTCCACGGCAAGGAAGCCTCGCTGCTCTTCACGTCCGGCTACGTCTCGAACCAGACCGGCATTGCGACCATCGCAAAGCTCATTCCGAACTGCCTGATCCTGTCCGACGAGCTCAACCACAATTCGATGATCGAGGGCATCCGCCAGTCCGGCTGCGAGCGGGTCGTGTTCCGCCACAACGACCTCGCCGATCTCGAAGCGCTGTTGAAGGCTGCGGGCCCGAGCCGGCCCAAGCTGATCGCCTGCGAGAGTCTTTATTCGATGGACGGCGACATCGCCCCGCTCGCCAAGATCTGCGACCTCGCCGAGAAGTACGGCGCGATGACCTATGTCGACGAGGTCCACGCCGTCGGCATGTACGGCCCGCGCGGCGGCGGCATCGCCGAGCGCGACGGCGTGATGCATCGCATCGACATTCTCGAAGGCACGCTTGCCAAGGCGTTCGGCTGCCTCGGCGGCTACATCGCCGCCAACGGTCAGATCATCGACGCCGTGCGCTCCTATGCGCCCGGCTTCATCTTCACCACCGCGCTGCCGCCGGCGATCTGCTCGGCCGCGACCGCCGCGATCAAGCATCTGAAGACGTCAAGCTGGGAGCGCGAGCGTCACCAGGACCGCGCCGCCCGGGTCAAGGCGATCCTCAACGCCGCCGGCCTGCCGGTGATGTCGAGCGACACCCACATCGTCCCGCTGTTCATCGGCGATGCCGAGAAATGCAAGCAGGCTTCCGACCTCTTGCTCGAACGGCACGGCATCTACATCCAGCCGATCAACTATCCGACGGTCGCCAAGGGCTCCGAACGCCTGCGCATCACGCCCTCGCCCTATCACGACGACGGCCTGATCGATCAACTCGCCGAAGCCCTGCTGCAGGTGTGGGACCGCCTGGGTCTGCCGCTCCGCGAGAAGTCGCTGGCGGCGGAATAGGCTTCTTCGCCTTCTCTTTCGATCTAAGTTTCACCGTCCCGGAGCTTCCCCCTCCCCACCCTCCCCCACAGGGGGAAAGGGAGCGAGAGAGTTGCGCCTCCCTTACGTCGGGGGAGCCCCACAGCGTAGCGGTCGGTCTCGAATTTCCTGCAACGCGGACGGTCTCTCCGTTCCCTCCCTCCTTGTGGGGGCGGGTCAGGGAGGGGGGTACCACGCGGGGACTCTCTCGGTAAGCCAGAAGCAGCGCAGCTTTAAGACTGCGCACCGCTTAACGACAACTCCGGTTCCCGCCGTGGCACGGCATTTCGCTGTCGCCTCCACCCGTCCAACGCGCTAGATTTACAGGGAAAATGAGATTGGGCGCGGCCAGCGCGCGCCCCGGGAGAAGCACGCTCGCCATGCTGCACGATTGGGGCGTGATCGCCGCCGCCTTCGGCTATATCGGCTTTCTGTTCCTGGTGGCGAGCCATGGCGACCGCCGCTCGCCGGCCGGGCGAGGCCGCGCCTCGGGGCTGATCTATCCGCTGTCGCTGGCGATCTACTGCACCTCCTGGACCTTCTTCGGCTCGGTCGGCTTCGCCACCCGCACCTCCACCGACTTCCTCGCGATCTATGTCGGCCCGATCCTGATGATCGGACTCGGAGCCGGCGTGCTGCGCCGCGTGATCCAGCTCGCGAAGGCCCACAACATCACCTCGATCGCGGACTTCATCGGCGCGCGCTACGGCAAGAGCCAGGCGGTGGCGGCAACCGTCGCGCTGATCGCCATCATCGGCTCGGTGCCCTACATCGCGCTCCAGCTCAAGGCGGTCGCCTCCTCGCTCGAAACCATCCTGAGCGAAGACCAGGCCTTCTCCCACATCCCGATCATCGGCGACGTGGCGCTGATCGTGACGCTGGCGATGGCGGCCTTCGCGGTGCTGTTCGGCACGCGGCAGACGGACGCCACCGAGCACCAGCACGGCCTGATGCTGGCGGTCGCAACCGAATCCATCATCAAGCTCGTCGCCTTCCTCGCTGCGGGCATCTTCGTCACGTTCTGGATGTTCTCGCCGCACGAACTGATCGAGCGCGCGATGAAGACACCGGAGGCGGTGCGCGTCATCAACTATTCGCCGTCGATCGGCAACTTCCTGACCATGACGCTGCTGTCGCTGTGCGCGATCATGCTGCTGCCGCGCCAGTTCCACGTCAGCGTGGTGGAGAATTCCTCGGACGCCGAGGTCGGTCGCGCGCGCTGGCTGTTTCCGCTCTATCTCGTCGCCATCAATCTGTTCGTGATCCCGATCGCACTCGCCGGCCTCGTCAGCTTCCCGTTCGGCGCCGCCGATCCTGACATGTACGTGCTGGCGCTGCCGATGGAGGGCGGCGCGGATCTGCTCAGCGTCGCCGTCTTCGTCGGCGGGCTGTCGGCGGCGACCGCGATGGTGATCGTCGAATGCGTCGCGCTCTCCATCATGGTTTCGAACGACCTCGTGGTGCCCCTGGTGCTGCAACGACGGCCGGAGGGGCGCACCGGCGGCGCCGATTTCAGCGACTTCCTGTTGCGTTCGCGCCGGCTCGCGATCTTCGCCATCATGGTGATGGCCTATTTCTACTACCGCGCGCTCGGCAACACCCAGCTCGCGGCGATCGGCCTGCTGTCTTTTGCCGCCATCGCCCAGCTTGCACCAAGCTTCTTCGGCGGACTGCTGTGGCGGCGCGCGACCGCGCGCGGCGCGATCGGCGGCATGCTGGTCGGCTTCGCAGTGTGGCTCTACACGCTCTTCATCCCGAGCTTCATGGATACCTCGACGGCGGGCATCCTGCTGCTCCAGCACGGCCCGTTCGGGATCGAGGCGCTGCGGCCGCAGGCGTTGTTCGGCGCCGATTTGCCGCCGCTGATGCACGGCGTGGTCTGGTCGCTGTCGCTCAACATCCTCACCTACGTGCTGCTGTCGCTGGCGCGCCGGCCGTCTTCGATCGAGCTGGTCCAGGCCGATCTGTTCGTCCCCAACACGCTCGCGCCGATTTCCCCGAATTTCCGCCGCTGGCGCACCACGGTCACGGTGCAGGACATCCAGACCACGGTAGCGCAATATCTCGGGCCTGACCGCGCGCGGCATTCGTTCGACGCCTTATCCGCGCGGCGCAATGTGCGGCTGGAGTCCGGGGCGCCCGCCGATTTCGAGCTGCTGCAGCACGCCGAGCACCTGATCGCCTCCTCGATCGGCGCAGCCTCCTCGCGTCTCGTAATGTCGCTGCTGCTGCGCAAACGGACGGTCTCCGCCAAGGCTGCGCTAAAACTGCTCGACGATTCCCATGCGGCGCTGCATTTCAACCGCGAGATCCTCCAGACCGCGCTTAACCATGTGCGCCAGGGCATCGCGGTGTTCGATGCCGATCTGCAACTGATCTGCTCCAACCGGCAGTTCGGCGATCTCCTCAACGTTCCTCCGCATTTCATCCAGTTCGGCACGCCATTGCGTGAAATCCTGGAATTCATGGGCGTGAGCGAGCCGGCCGATCCGATCGAGCGCGAGGCCATGCTGGAGCGCCGGCTGGTGGCTTACACCACCGACGGCGAGCCTTATCTCGAGCGCCTGCCCGACCGCCACATGGTGATCGAGATCTTGACCAACCGCATGCCCGGCGGCGGCTTCGTCATTACCTTCACCGACGTCACGCCCACGTTCGAGGCGGCCGAAGCGCTGGAGAGGGCCAATGCGACGCTGGAAAAGCGGGTGCGCGACCGCACCGAGGAGCTGACCCGGCTGAATTCCGAGCTGGCGCTGGCCAAGAGCGCGGCCGAAGACGCCAGCATCTCCAAGACCCGCTTTCTCGCCGCCGCAAGCCACGACATTCTCCAGCCGCTGAACGCGGCGCGGCTCTATGTCACGAGCCTGGTCGAGCGTCAGCACAGCGGCGAGGAGACACGGCTGGTCGAGAACATCGACGAATCGCTCCAGGCGATCGAGGAAATTCTCGGCGCGCTGCTCGACATCTCCAGGCTCGACGCCGGCGCGATGACGACCTCGATCTCGAGCTTCAAGATGGCCGATCTGATGCGCTCGCTGGAGATCGAGTTCGCGCCGATCGCACGCGCGAAGAATCTGGCGCTCGTGTTCGTGCCGTGTTCGCTGCCCGTCGAGTCGGATCGTCTCTTGCTGCGGCGGCTGCTCCAGAACCTGATCTCCAACGCGATCAAATATACTCCACGCGGGCGCGTGCTGGTCGGCTGCCGCCGCCGCGGCGCCACGCTGAAGATCTGCGTCTACGACACCGGCGTCGGTATCCCGACGGTCAAGCGCGGCGAGATCTTCAAGGAATTCCACCGCCTGGAGCAGGGCGCGCGAATTGCCCGCGGCCTCGGCCTGGGCCTGTCGATCGTCGAGCGGCTGGCGCGCGTGCTCAAGCACGACATCGCCATCGATTCCAATGTCGGCGGCGGCTCGGTGTTTTCCGTGACGGTGCCGACGGCGAAGGCGATCACTCACACCGCGGCCGTGACCAGTGCGACGCCGCTCGCACGGACCTCGATCTCGGGTACCCTGATCGTCTGCATCGAGAACGACGCCGCGATCCTCGACGGCATGCGCACGCTGCTGAAGGCGTGGGACGCCGAGGTGATCGCGGTCGCCGATCCCGAGGCCGCGATCGCCGCAATCGAGACTGCGGGCCGCCGCGTGACCGGCCTGCTGGTCGATTACCATCTCGACCGCGGCAACGGCATCGCCGCGATCCGCGACATCCGCCGCCGCTTCGGTGACGGCATCCCCGCGATCCTGATCACCGCCGACCGCAGCCCCGCCGTGCAAATGGCTGCGCGCGACGAAAAGGTTGCGGTGCTCAACAAGCCGGTCAAGCCGGCTTCGCTGCGCGCCCTGCTCGGCCAGTGGCGCACGCAGCAGATGGTGGCTGCGGAGTGAAACTCCGCACTCAGGGCGCAAGCCTCGTAAACACGTAGTCGCGACTCTTCACACGAGCTTCGTGGCACGCGAAGCAGGTGCGATGCTGGGCCTCGTCGACCGGCTTGCCGTTGATGAAGCGACCAAATCCCCAGCCGCCGGTCGAGGCATATTTTTTGGAATCCTTGACCATCACCTGGACGGTGGTGGCTTCACCGGGAATCGTCGCGGACGCAAATTCGGGCGACTGTTTCCGCTTCCAGGCCCGCTTGACCAGAATTGTGCCGTCCGGGAACGGAAGCTTGTTGTCTTGATAAGCATCGATCGCGGTCCTGTTGCCGACGACGGCACGCAGCTCGTCCAGGGGAGCCGCCTCCTCGGCCGGCGCGATCAGCTCCCACTGCTTGTAGCCCTCCGGCACAGTGACGCCGAAGATGGGCGAGGCATCCGCCGGGCCCTGCGCGAAAGCGATCGTGACCAGATAGGGCACGCAGGTCAGGACAACGACGAGGAGGAGCACGGCAAGCACGATCATCGTCGTAGAAGACGGAACTTTTGACTTTTCGGATTTCATTTTCGCTGACGCTTCATTGAACTGCGTTCGCATGTCAGGCCTCGGTCCGGCCTTGCCGGACCGAGGCGCTGCCAAAATCCTCAGGCGCCGCCGTCGGCGTCGATGACGGCCTTGGCAAAGGCTTGCGGTGCTTCCTGCGGCAGATTGTGGCCGATGCCCCCGGTGATCAGGCGATAGTCGTACCGGCCCGAGAATTTCTTGGCATAGGCGCTTGGATCGGGATGTGGCGCGCCGTTGGCATCGCCTTCCATCGTGATCGCCGGGACGCTGATGACGGGAGCTGCGGCAAGCTTCTTTTCGAGCTCCTCGTACTTCGCCTCGCCCTGGGCGAGTCCGAGCCGCCAGCGGTAATTGTGGATGGTGATCGCGACGTGATCCTTGTTGTCCAGCGCCGCCGCGCTGCGCTCGAAAGTGGCGTCGTCGAACTTCCACTGCGGCGAAGCGAGCTTCCAGATCAGTTTTGCGAAATCATGCGTGTACTTCTCGTATCCGGCGCGGCCGCGCTCGGTCGCGAAATAAAACTGGTACCACCATTGCAGCTCGGCCGACGGCGGCAGCGGCGCGTTGCCCGCGGCCTGGCTGGAGATCAGATAGCCGCTGACCGAGACCAGCGCGCGGCAGCGCTCCGGCCAGAGCGCGGCGATGATGTCGGCGGTGCGCGCGCCCCAATCAAAACCGGCGACCACCGCTTTCTTGATGTCGAGCTTGTCCATCAGCGCGATGATATCGGCTGCCATTGCCGCGGGCTCGCCGTTGCGCGGCGTCTCGGCGGAGAGGAAGTGGGTCGAGCCGTAACCACGGAGATAGGGAATGATGACGCGATAGCCGGCCTTTGCCAGGATTGGCGCGACGTCGACGAAGGCGTGAATGTCGTAGGGCCAGCCGTGCAGCAGGATCGCGACGGGGCCGTTCGCAGGACCGGCCTCCGCGTAGCCGACGTTGAGGACGCCGGCATCGATCTGCTTGATCGCGCCGAACGACGCATTCGTTGCGGAAGAGCGCGTCGCTTGCGATTCGGCGCGGGCGAGGCCGATCACGCCGAGGCCGGCGGCGACAGTTCCCGCGGCGATGCCGAAAAACTGGCGGCGGTGCTGATCGATGATCTGTTTCATGATGCTGCTACCTTTCTGATAGTTGGAGGTGGTGCGTCAGATCAGTGCGACCGTGACGTCGATGTTGCCGTGGACGGCCTTGGAATAGGGACAGGTCTGATGCGCCTCATCGACGAGGCCGCGCGCGATCTCGCGATCGAGGCCGGGCAGGCTGACATCGAGGCGTGCCCTGAGCGAATAGGCGCCCTCGTCGAGCACGAGGTCGATCTCCGCATCGATCGCACATTTCCTGGGGAGCTCGATCTTCCGCTTGCGGGCCGCGATTTCCATCGCGCCTTCGAAGCAGGCCGACCAGCCGGCCGCGAACAATTGCTCGGGATTGGTACCGATGCCGTTGCCGCCCGGCGGCGACAGCTTGACATCCAGACGGCCGTCGGAACTGCGCGATATCCCGTCCTGCCGCCCGCCACTGGTGCGGGTCCGGGCCGTGTAGAGCAATTTTGCCGCTTGGGTCATGAATGTCTCCTTGCCATCGCGCAACTCACTAGCAGCGGCTGCCGCGACACACCCGTTGGGACTTGTGAGAAGTTGTGAGGTCTCGGTTCGCGCGCCTCACAGGACCTGCATCCGCGGTCCGATCGCGGCGTGGGACGGCCTTGCCGGATTGCGATCATCTGGCTATCCGGTCCGTTCCAAAAGATCAGGATTCCGCCATGACCGAGCCGGCCGGCACCGCAACGGGAACCCTCTCGTTTGGGCCATTCACTGTGACGCCGCACGAAAGACTCATCATGCGCGACGGCGTCGCGCTGCCGCTCGGTGCAAAGGCCTTCGACACGCTGCTCGCGCTGATGTCGCGGCCGAACCAGGTCGTCAGCAAGTATGATCTGATGGCGCTGGTGTGGCCCGGCATGACAGTCGAGGACGCCAATCTGCGCTTTCACGTCGCGGCACTTCGCAAGGCCCTTGGCGACGGCAGGGACGGTGCCCGCTACATCACCACGCTCTCCGGCCGCGGCTATTGCTTCGTGGCGCCGATCTCGCAGGCGGCTATCGCGGCAGATCGGCGCACCGTAGCGCGAACGGAATTGCCGCCCGTCAAACTGCCGAACCGGCTGCAACGAATGGTCGGGCGCGACGATGCGGTCGCCGCCGTCTCCGACAGGCTGATCCGCTCGCGCTTCGTCACGATCGTCGGCCCGGGCGGTGTCGGCAAGACCGCCGTTGCCGTTGCCATCGCTCACGATCTGCTCGCGACATTCTCCGACGCCGCACATTTCGTCGATCTTGCCGCGCTGAGCGATCCCGATCTCGTGATCACCTCGATCCTGCTGATGCTGGGCTTGCCGGCGCAAACCGACGATCCCCTGCCTGCGCTGCTCGCGCATCTCCGGGACAAGCGGATGCTGCTGATCCTCGACAATTGCGAACACGTCATCGCAGCCGCGGCCCCGCTGGCCGCCGAGATCTTCCACGCCGCACCGAATATCTACATTCTGGCGACGAGCCGCGAAGCCCTGCGGGTCGAGGGCGAGCAGGTGTATCGGCTGGCGCCGCTTGCCGTTCCGCCCGACCATCCCGGTCTGACGCCGGCCGCGGCGCAGACTTATCCTGCACTTCAACTCTTCCTCGAACGTGCCACGGCCGGTGGCGCGCAGATCGCGCTCGACGATGCCAATGCAGCGATCGTCGCCGGGATCTGCCGCAAGCTGGACGGCATGGCGCTGGCAATCGAACTCGCCGCCGGCCGGGTCGAAGCCTACGGCCTGGAGCAGACCGCGGCACTGCTCGACGAGCGCCTCAATCTGCTCTGGCAGGGCCAGCGCACGGCGCCGCCGCGACAGAAGACGTTGCAGGCGACGCTGGCATGGAGCTACGGGCTCTTGTCCGATATCGAACGTCTCGTGCTGCGCAGGCTCGCGGTTTTCGCCGGTCACTTCACTATCGACGCCGCACTCGAGATCGTGCCGGACGAACGCGTCGACCGCTCCCGCCTGTTCGATGCCATCGACGGCCTGGTGGCCAAGTCGATGGTCGCGGCGCGGCCGATTGGCGCCATGATGCGTTACCGTCTGCTCGACACGACGCGCGCCTATCTGCTCGAGATCGAACCTGATGACGCGGCGCTCGCCGCCCGCCACGCGACCTATTACCGGCAATGGCTGGAGCAGGCCGGCACGACATGGGCCACGGTGCCGAGCGCCGACGAGCGCGCGATCCACTTCTCCGCGCTTCACAACGTGCGCGCGGCGCTGGACTGGTGTTTTGGCACGGACGGCGATGCCAGCATCGGCATTGCACTGGCCGCAGCTGCAGCGCCAATCTTTCTCGCGATGTCGTTGCTGGTCGAGTGCCGGCGCTGGTCTGAACGGGCGCTGCTTGCGCTCGATCCTTCCTCGCGCGGCGGCGCCGAGGAAATGCACATCCAGGCCGCGCTCGGACTGACCTTGATGTTCACGCGCGGCGGCAGCGAAGCGGCGCGTGCCGCGTTGAGCCGAAGCCTTGCGATCGCCGAGGCGCGCGGCGACGCGCCGAACCAGCTCCAGCTGCTCGGGCGCATGCATATCTTCCACGAGCGGATGGGACAGTTCGACGCCGCGCTCGGCTATGCGCAGCAAAGCCTCACGGTCGCCGGGACACTCGGCGATGCCGCCTCCCTCGCCCTCGCCCATTCGCTCCTCGGTGTCTCCTTGCATCTTGCCGGCGAGCATCGCGACGCGTTGACGATGCTGGAGACCGCCTGGCATGGGCCGGGCACGGAACGGATCAGCACCGTCTATGGCTTCGATCACCGCAACCGGGCCGGCATCTCGCTCGCGCGCGAGTTTTGGTTGCAGGGCCGCCCCGCGGATGCGATGCAACTGGCCCGGCAGACGGTCGTCGAGGCCGCCCAGATGGACCATCCGATCACGCTCTGCATTGCGTTGATCTGGGCGGTCTCGATCGATCTCTGGAGCGGAGACCTCGATGCCGCGGAAGAGAACATCGACCGCTTCATCGCCCATGCCGAATCGCGCTCCATGGGGCCCTATCTTGCGGTCGGCCGCGGCGTCAAAGGCGAGCTGGCGATCCGGCGCGGCAATGCCGCCGAAGGCGTCGAGACGATCGGGACGTGTCTGCGTGAGCTCCACGATGCCGGTTACGAGTTGCTCACCACGACGTTCAACATCGCGCTTGTTCAGGGCTTGATGACGCTTGGGCAGATCGAGCGGAGCGCGCGCCTGCTCGACGACGCGATCCGCCTCGTCGAGCAAAGCGGCGATCATCTGTACATGCCCGAGCTGCTGCGCATGAAGGGCAGGGTTCTCTTGGCCAGAGCCCAGCCCGAGGCCGATCAAGCGGAAGCCCATTTCGTGCAATCACTGGCATTGAGTCGTCGCAAAGGTGCCAAGGCCTGGGAGCTGCGGGCCGCGATCGATCTCGCCGGTTTCCTTGCCGAACGGGGCCGGCGCGAGGAAGCGAAGCGGTGGCTTCAATTGGCGTATGAAGGCTTCGCCCAGGGCTCGGAAACAGCGGATATCAAGGCTGCCGAGAAGTTGTTGCAAACATTGTGACGCGGACTCTGGTGCGGAGTGAGGCGCGCACTCTCTCAAAGCGTCATTGCGAGCGCAGCGAAGCAATCCAGAATCTCTCCGCGGTAAGACGCTGGAACGCTTCGCTACGCTCGCAATGACGGAGCAAAGGGCAGCATCGCCATCCTCCAATTCAGGTTCAACTTGCAGACATGCCTTCGCGTCCTCGCGGCGCGTTTCGCCCGAGCTTTGCCTGGTCATTCCACCCTCAAAGCCAAGAGGGCGCAGGGAAGACCGGGTGCCGGCTGGCACCCGCGGTCCGCTGCGCGAAAATGTAGCGCAAGGAAACCGCACAGCAGCATACAGGTGTAGCCAATCACTCGGCCTTCCCTGCGCGATGGTTGGACGGCTTATGCCGTGCTCTCCCGGGAGCCGAGTTCGTTCTGGCCTCCCTCGTCCCAGCGAAAGTCACCGGCACCGCGCCGGTTGACGCAGATGCCGCATTCGCCAGGGCTTGACCGTAGCAACGACGGCCAGGACCACACGGTTTTGCCGTACGCACGGCTCGCCATTTCGCCGCAGTTTTCCCAGCCCTGTCGACGGAGCCGAAAACTTACAGACGAGACGAAGCCTAGCAGCGCCGCTCGTCGGAACGCAGCCTTGGGCTCACGGAGAGCAATCCGCCCTGCCCTTAGCCTCTCGCACCCGAACGCTGCCGCGTCCACCGCAAGCCCGGCTCGCGAACATGACGACCACAAGATCGCCCCTCAAGGATGAGCCGGGATGGGCGACACATACGCCATTTCCGAATTTCGGTAAAGTAGAATATTTTTGCGGCGGCGGATTGACGGGGGCGACACAGGTAGCCCGGATGAGCGAAGCGATATCCGGGGTTTTCGCTAGCTAGCCGCACTAGCGGTCCCGGATGTCGCTTCGCTGATCCGGGCTACAGGCTGCGAGAGGCGCTCGCTACAGGCTCACCCCGTCGGGGTACCCTGCTTCCATTGGCCGCCGGCGATTTTCGCGGCGGCGATCACGGCTTGGGTTCGACTTTCGACGCCGAGCTTTTGCAGGATCGCCGAGACATGCGCCTTGATGGTGGCCTCGGAGACGCCGAGCTCATAGGCGATCTGCTTGTTGAGCAATCCCTCCGACAGCATCATCAGAACCCGGACCTGCTGCGGCGTCAGCGTCACCAGCCGGTCGCGCAGGCGCGTCATGTCGGGGTCGGCGACTGCCGACAGATCAGTGTCGGCGGGAACCCAGACGTCGCCCTCCATTACCTTGAGGATGGCGTCGCGCAAGGTGTCGACGCCGAAGCGCTTCGGGATGAAACCGGAGGCGCCGAAGTCGAGCGAGCGCCGGATGGTGGCGCTGTCGTCGGACGCGGAGACGATCACCACCGGAATGGCCGGATATTGCGCGCGCAGATAGATCAGGCCGGAAAAGCCGGAGATTCCGGGCATCGACAGATCGAGCAGGATCAGGTCGACGTCGGAGGTCTGTTCCAAAAGCTTGGTCAGATCCTCGAACGATCCAGCCTCGTCGATCCTGGCCGAGCTCAGGACGCCCGTCACCGCCTGCCGCAACGCGTCGCGGAACAATGGGTGGTCATCGGCAATGACGAGATGGGTCGAGGGAGCGTTCATCGTTCTCTTGCTGGCAATCGCACCGGGCCAGTAAGCCGGCGCGGGGCCCTGGTCAATTCTTTCCCGACCAGCCGTGGCATGCAAGTGGACATTATCCCTTTGCGGCAACGGGGTTAATCCACAGGCCGGCACTATGTTGCCGGATGGAAGGCTCGCAGTGTCAGGCGAGCGTCAGTGTGAAAGGCCGAAAGTCGTATTGGGGCGGGTTTCACGCCAATGTTACCTTGGGGGCAAGGCTTGGGTTGATCCGGCATGACCGGACATCCAGGGCGCGAGGAAACGATTTTTCGGGGAGCGACTCAACATGTCGACAATGGCTGTGTCTCAAGCAGGCGCGGGAGGGATGACGAAGGACGAACGGTTCGTCATTCTCGCCTCCTCGCTCGGTACCGTCTTCGAGTGGTACGATTTCTATCTCTACGGTTCGCTGGCCGGCATCATCGGCGCGCAGTTCTTCTCGGCCTATCCGCCGGCAACCCGCGACATCTTCGCGCTGCTGGCCTTCGCGGCCGGCTTCCTGGTGCGCCCGTTCGGCGCGATCGTGTTCGGCCGTGTCGGCGACATCGTCGGCCGCAAATACACCTTCCTCGTCACCATCCTGATCATGGGTCTGTCGACTTTCATCGTCGGCCTGCTGCCCAACGCTGCCACCATCGGCATCGCGGCCCCGATCATCCTGATCGCGCTGCGTCTCGCCCAGGGCCTCGCGCTCGGCGGTGAATATGGCGGTGCGGCCACCTACGTCGCGGAGCATGCTCCGAACGGCAAGCGCGGTTACTACACCTCCTTCATCCAGACCACGGCGACGCTCGGCCTGTTCCTGTCGCTGCTGGTGATCCTGTTCACGCGCTCCGCGCTCGGCGAACCCGACTTCGCGGCATGGGGCTGGCGCATTCCGTTCCTGGTCTCCGTGCTGCTGCTCGGCGTTTCGGTCTGGATCCGGCTTCGCCTCAACGAATCCCCGATCTTCCAGAAGATGAAGGACGAGGGGAAGAGCTCGAAGGCCCCGCTGACGGAAGCCTTCGGCAACTGGCAGAACGGCAAGCTCGTGCTGCTGGCGCTGTTTGGCGGCGTGATGGGCCAAGGCGTGGTCTGGTACACTGGCCAATTCTACGCGCTGTTCTTCCTGCAATCGATCCTCAAGGTCGACGGCTACACCGCCAACCTGCTGATCGCCTGGTCGCTCCTGCTCGGGACCGGCTTCTTCATCGTGTTCGGCGTGCTCTCCGACAAGATCGGCCGCAAGCCGATCATCCTCGGCGGCTGCCTGATCGCGGCGCTGACCTTCTTCCCGATCTTCAAGATGATCACCACCAATGCCAACCCGGCGCTGGAAAAGGCGATCGAGTCGGTCAAGGTCGACGTGGTGGCAGATCCCGCAGGTTGCGGCGACTTGTTCAATCCGGTCGGCACCCGCGTCTTCACCTCGCCTTGCGACACGGCACGTGCCTACCTGTCGCAGTCGTCGGTCAAGTACTCGACCACGCCAGGTGCGGCAGGCTCCGGCGTGAAGGTGATGGTCAACGGCAAGGAAGTTCCCTACGCCAACGCCAAGGACGGCAATCCGGCAGTGCTCGCCGCCGTGCAGGGAGCCGGCTATCCGAAGGCCGGAGATGCGGGCATCGTGAAGATGGCGCATCCGTTCGACATCTTCCGTCCGCAGGTGGCCGCGGTCGTCGGATTGCTGTTCGTCCTGGTGCTCTTCGTCACCATGGTGTACGGCCCGATTGCCGCGATGCTGGTCGAACTGTTCCCGACCCGCATCCGCTACACCTCGATGTCGCTGCCCTACCACATCGGTAACGGCTGGTTCGGCGGCCTGCTGCCGGCGACCGCCTTCGCGATCGTGGCCTCGACGGGCGATATCTATGCGGGCCTCTGGTATCCGGTCATCTTCGCGTCGATTACCGTCGTGATCGGCTTGTTCTTCCTGCCGGAGACCAAGGACGTCGATATCAAGTCGACCTGATCGACGCAGATCGAGATCAACACCAACCGGCCGCGGTCTCCGCGGCCGGTTTTGTTTTGGCCTACTGATTGCTACCGAGGAATTGCAGCACCACCTCGCGCCGGTGCGGGCGGGCGCGATGCTCGATCAGATAGATCGCCTGCCAGGTGCCAAGCGCGAGCTTGCCGCTCAGGACCGGCACATGAAGCGAAGTCTGGGTCAGCATTGTCTTGACGTGCGCCGGCATGTCGTCCGGTCCCTCGGCATCATGCGTCCAGCCGGCGTTCTCGGGCGCGAGCCGGGACAGAGCCGTGGTGAGATCCACGAGCACGGAAGGGTCGGCGTTCTCCTGGATCGTCAGCGATGCGGAGGTGTGACGAACGAACAGCGTCAACGCGCCGTCTCGCGCGCCTGCCTCCGCCACGAACTTCGCAGCTTCAGCGGTGAGATCGGTGAAGCCGCGGCCGGGCGTCTGCACGGTCAGCAGCGACGATGCGATGGTGGTGGCTTGCACCGACGATGGCGCCGAGCGCGTGATGGATTTGGCTGATGTCATCATCACTCTCTCAATTCGGAAAGCTGCCATAGGTGGGCAAAGCGAAGCGTGCCCACCGACTCACGCAACGAAAACAAAAATGGTGGGCACGGCGCGTCGCGGCCTTGCCCACCCTACCGCATCTCGCCACGTGCTAAATCTTCCCCGACACGTCCTTCTGCACGCGGTTGGCCATGTCGATCAGCCGGCGCCAGGCCCTTTCCAGGAATGACATCACGCGATCGACGTCCTGGTCGCTCGGCAGCGGGATCTCGATCCTGCGCTCGCCCTCGGCGGCCTTTGGTGCTTGCGGCTCCGCCTTCTTGAGCGGATCCGTTTTCGGCAGCGCCTCGTCGATCTTGCCTGACACGGTCGGCCCCGCCGCAAGCCGTCCCTTCAGCGTCTCGACTTCGGCCTGGAGCCTGCCGATCTCGGCGTCGAGCGCGGTACGTTCATCGGGCACCGCGTAGCAGGCCCAGCCGGCGCCGCTGCGGGTGCAGGTCGACACCGTGCCGGTGCGGCTGTCGAGCCGCAGCACCCCCTCGGGGATGGGCGTCATGCTGTAGCGGCCGTTTTCGCTGTCGGGCGCGGATTGCGCGACGAGGCAGCCGCCGCTGATGGTCAACACCGCGGCGAACGCCGCCGCCGCCAGCCATGATGCTGTGGATGAATTCGCTGCTCTCATCGCGTTCTCCGCCACGACGCGCAGGTAGCACGTCCAAAGATGGCGCTCATAAAGGTGGCACGTCTCGCAATTCTACACCCCGGCAAGGCGATCCGCCGCCCAAAACGCGCCTTTGACATGAACGATCACGGCGCCCCCTTTGATCCCGGCAGCCGGGCGAAATGGCGACGGCATCCGCCGATCCAGCGGAGACCTGCTGCGGTGCGGCGTCACGCTGTGTGCAGCGCTGCCGCCCGCGCCGATATTGTAAGATAAATCAAATACATAACAGGAATGGACACAATCGTGACTTGGCTTGACTTGATTATGGGCCATCAGTATGGTCCGCGCGGCTTTTGAGGGTGGCGGGCGTAATTTCCATTCAACCGCGGCGTTTCGGGTCTTCGTTGCATGACACAGGGCACGGGACACGGCGAGAATGGAGATCGCGATAGATCGCCCGAGGAAGCTGCGCTTTCCGAACGGCTCGGAAATCTTGATCAGCGGTTGTCCGAATTTCGCGGCCGCCACGTCAAGACCGAGCAACCCGCAGGTGACGGTGAGGACAGAGCGGCCAGAGCCTCGGCGATGGCGCTTGGTTTTCGGTTATCCTCCGAGTTGGTCGCCGGGGTCGTTGTCGGAGCGGGGATTGGCTGGGGTTTCGACCGCTTGCTGTCGACGTCGCCTTTCGGATTCATCGTGTTCCTGCTGCTGGGCTTCGTCGCCGGCGTGGTGAATGTGGTGAGAACGGCAGGCGCGGGTCAAAACAGGCGCGGTGGTTCTTAGGCGGTCCACACCAGGAGAGGAATGATCGTGCCGGCTCGTGCCGGTACGGGCCGGGCCCGACCGGCAGACCGAGACCCGCCGGCATCGCCCGGCAGACCAAGAGATGCCGCGCTGATGAAAATCGATCCGATCCACCAGTTCAACATCGAGCCTCTCTTCACCCTGGGCCATATCGGCAACCACACGATCGCCTTCACCAACTCGTCGCTCTACATGCTGGTGGCGGTCGCGATCATCTCGATCCTGATGCTCGCCAGCGGCACGCAGCTGGTTCCCGGCCGGCTGCAGTCGGTCGCCGAGATCTCCTACGAGTTCGTCGCCTCCACCATCCGCTCGACCGCCGGCGCGGAAGGCATGAAGTTCTTCCCGCTGATCTTCTCGCTGTTCATGTTCATCTGCGTTTCGAACCTGGTCGGCATTATCCCCTACACCTTCACGATCTCGAGCCATCTGATCGTCACCGCGGCGCTCGCGCTGCTGGTCTTCTTCACGGTCCTGATCTACGGCATTGCCAAGAACGGCCTTAAATTCTTCTCGATCTTCGTGCCCCACGGGGTCCCCGGCTACATCCTGCCGCTGGTGATGTTCATCGAGATCCTGTCGTTCTTCCTGCGGCCGGTTTCCCACAGCGTCCGTCTGTTCGCCAACATGCTGGCCGGCCACATCGCGCTGAAGGTGTTCGCGGGCTTCGTCGCCATGCTCGGCTTCTCGCTCGGCGCCCTTGGCTGGATCGGCGGCGTGCTGCCGCTGGCGCTCACGGTCGCGCTGTACGCTCTCGAGATTCTGGTCGCGTTCCTGCAAGCCTATGTGTTTGCGATCCTGACCTGCATCTACCTCAACGACGCCATTCATCCGGGACACTGAGCGGTCCGGGGAATTTCCACCCAAAACCCAATCTTTCTTCCAAGGAGTCTAAAATGGATCCGGCAGCAGCAAAACTTATCGGCGCGGGCATCGCATGCATCGGCATGGGCGGCGCGGGCGTCGGCGTCGGCGTGATCTTCGGCAACTACCTCGCCGCGGCCGTTCGCAACCCCTCGGCCGCTCAGGGCCAGTTCGGCAATCTGATCTTCGGCTTCGCCGTGACCGAAGCGCTCGGCATTTTCTCGCTGCTGATCGCGCTGCTGCTGCTGTTCGTTCCGCTCTGAGAACGATTTTTCGCGCCGCTTCAACCGAGGCGACGCGCATGACTGCAACAGGAGTACTCCATGGCTGAAAGTCATGGCGGGGCGAAAAGTCCGGCGGCGGGCGCCCACACCGGGTCCGAAGGCGGTCACGGTGGCGGTTTTCCGCCGTTCGAGAGCGGCACTTATGCTTCACAGCTGGTGTCGCTCGCGATCTTCTTCGTCGCGCTTTACGTGATCGTGTCCAAGCTCGCTCTGCCGCGCGTCGGCGGTGCGATCGAGGCGCGTCAGAACAAGATCGAGGGCGACCTCGCCGAAGCGCAGAAGCTGAAGGACCAGTCCGAAGCGGCGCTGAAGGCCTATGAAAACGAGCTTGCTTCGGCACGCTCGCGCGCGCAGGCCATCGGCAACGAATCCCGCGACAAGGCGAATGCGCAGGCGGACGCCGAGCGCAAGGCCTTGGAAGAGCAGCTGGCGGCCAAGCTCGCCGAGGCAGAGAAGACCATCGCCTCGACCCGTGCGACCGCCATGAGCAACGTCCGCGGCATCGCGGCCGATGCGGCAGGCACCATCGTGCAGCAGCTCACGGGCGTGGTTCCGGACGCCGCATTGGTCAATGCCGCCGTTGATGCGTCCTTGAAGGGTTAATCGATATGTTCTTCGATCCTGAAACCTGGGTCGCCATCGCCTTCGTGATCCTGATGGTCGTGTTCGGCTATCTCGGGGTCTTCAAGAAGGCCATGACTGCGCTCGACCATCGCGCCGATCGCATCAAGGCCGAGCTCGACGACGCGACGCGCCTCAAGCAGGAAGCCGCCAAGGTGCTCGCCGACTACAAGGCGCGCACCGCCTCGGCCGAACGCGAGGCCGCCGACATCATCGCCAACGCGAAGAGCGAAGCCGAGCGCATCGCAACCGAGGCCAAGGCCAAGGTGGAAGATTTCGTCGCTCGCCGCACCAAGACCGCGGAGGGCAAGATCGCGCTCGCCGAGGCTCAGGCGGTGGCCGATGTTCGCGCCGCAGCGGCCGAAGCCGCCGTCCAGGCCGCCTCCACGATCCTGTCGAAGTCGGTCAGGGGCCAGGTCGCCGACGATCTGCTCGCCAAGGGCATCACCGAAGTCAGGCAGAAGCTGAACTGAGGGATATCGCCTTCACCTATCAAAAAGCCGGCGCGATCAGCGCCGGCTTTTTTGTTTGTCGGGCACTGCATCGGCAAATCTGATGTCATCGCCCGCGAAGGCGGGCGATCCAGTATTCCAGAGACAGCCCTGATAGATCGAGAAGCCGCGGCGTACTGGATGCCCCGCCTTCGCGGGGCATGACGACCATCTTGACGTGGTTACTTCTTCTTCGCCCGCGCCTTCGGCTCGGGTGATAGCGCCTGCGGATCGAAGCCGACATAGAAGATGTAGCTATCGGCGTCCTTGGCCGAAGGCATCGGGTAGACCAGATCCTCGGCCACGAAGGTGAACGGCACGCTGCCGCCCTCCGACATTCCGACCGTGGTCCGGTAGGCCTTGGAAGCGATCACCTTCTCGCCGACGCCGCCCTGCACCACGGCGACGCGCAGCGGCACCTCGACGCTCGCAGGCGCGCCGGCGGGTCCGGCAATGACGCGGCCCTGGATGCCGATCCGGGCCGTGATATCGCCGCCATTGCGGGCGCATTCGCGCGCCATCTTGGTGATGGTGGCCTGGAAGCGGATCTCGTTGCCGACGGCCGGCTTCCCGGTGGCACCGACCGCGTAGGTGGAGGCTCCGGCACGCACCGTGACCTGCGGGCAATCAAGATCGTCATCAGCCGCCGGCTGGCCCGGCGCAGGCGCCGGCTTGGGTTGGGCCGGCTCGTCCGACTTGCCGCCGAACAGGCCCTTGAATCGATCGGTCAGCGACTGCGCCGCGACCGGCGAGATGGAGACGAGCGCAACTGACAACGCCAGCGCGACCGCCGCCCCCCGCCGCAACGCATTCCGCGATGACCGAAGCTCCTGCACCATCAACACCCATACTCCTGACGACATCCCGGCCGATCACCGGCCGGGTTGCGCCGTTATATCGTCAAAACCGGCGAACCCAAGGCAGCAAACAAGGAGACTTTGGCCGCATCAATCAACGGGCTCAGCCGCGGAAATCCTCGTGCAGCAGGCCGAACAGCAAATGGTCCTGCCAGACCCCGTTGATGCAGAGATAGCGGCGCGCCAGTCCCTCGCGGGAGAAACCGCACTTCTCCAGCACCCGGATCGAGGGCGCATTGGTCGGGATGCAGGCGGCCTCGACCCGGTGCAGATTGAGCTCGCCGAACAGCGTCGGCAGCAGCACCCGCAGCGCGGCCGTCATGTAGCCGCGCTGGGCGTGGGGCTTGCCGACCCAATAGCCGATGGTGCCGGCCTGGACGATGCCGCGGCGGACATTGGCGAGCGTGATGCCGCCGACCATGGCGCCGTCGAGCTCCCGGAAGATCAGAAAGGGATAGGACCGGTCCGCGGCGATGTCCTCGGAATAGCGGCGCAGGCGACGGCGGAAACCGGAGCGGGTGAGATCATCCGACGGCCAGATCGGCTCCCAGGGGGTCAGGTAATCGCGGCTGGACTCGCGCAGATGGGCCCATTGCAGGAAGTCCGACATCTGCGGCGCGCGTAGCAACAGGCCGTTGCCGCGCGGCGCGAGAGCGGCGGGTCCACTGGATGGCAGGCGAAAGAGGGCCATGGTGATGCTTCCCGGGGCGGATCAACCCGTGCGCGGCTCCTAATGCAGCCGCGCCTTGGCGCGTGCCCGGGTCAATCCTTCCGCAAAAGACACCGCCGTGTCCAGACCCCTGCCACTGCCCAATGCGACAACCGCAGGGCGGCTGCGCGAAAGCAGCGCACGCGCCGCATCCCGGGTCGATTCGACGCTGACGGCGTCGATTCGGGCCACCAGCTCCTCGGCGGTCTGGGGCCGGCCATAGGCCAGCACATGCCGAGCAAGCTGCTCGGCGCGGGACGAGCAGCTCTCCAGCGCCATCAGCAGCCCCGCCTTCATTTGCGCCTTGGCCCGCGCGATCTCGACCTCGGTCAGGGTCTCGACCGAATCATTCATGATGTCGACCACGACCTCCATCATCTCGGGCGCATCGGCCGGATCGGTGCCGGTGTAGAGGCCGAAGAAGCCGGTGTCGGTATAGGGGGCATGGAACGAGTAGATTGAGTAACAGAGGCCGCGCTTCTCGCGCACCTCCTGGAACAGCCGCGACGACATCCCGCCGCCGAGGATGTTGGTAAAGACCTGGAGCGAGAACAGCGACAGATCGGTCTGCGGCACGCCCTCCAGCGCCAAGGTCAGATGCGCCTGCTCGAGCTCGCGATGCACCACCTTGGTGCCGCCCTTGCCGAATTGTGCGGGTTGCGGCTTGGGACCCGCTGTCCCCTCAAAACTGGCAAAGCGCTGCTCGACCTCGGCGACCACCTGCTTGTGATCGACCGCGCCGGCGGCCGCCACCACCATGTCGGGGCCGCGGTAGTGCGTCGACAGATAGTCGCGCAGCGAGTCGCGGCTGAAGGCACGCAAGGTCTTCGCAGTGCCGAGCAGCGAGCGGCCCATCGGCTGGTCGGGATAGCAGAGCTCGTTGAGATGCTCGAACACGACGTCGTCAGGCGTGTCCTGCGCCGCGCCGATCTCCTGCACGATGACGTTCTTCTCGCGCTCGAGTTCGTCGGGCTCGAAGGCGGGATTGGCCAGGATGTCGGCGAGCACGTCGAGTGCGAGCGGCACGTCGGCCTTCAGCACCCGCGCATAATAGGACGTGGTCTCGGTCGAGGTGCCGGCATTGAGGTCGCCGCCGACCGCCTCGATCTCCTCGACGATCTCGCGCGAGGAGCGCTTCGTCGTGCCCTTGAATGCCATATGTTCCAGAAGATGCGAGATGCCGTGCTCGTTGGGCTTCTCGTCGCGCCCGCCGACGCCGGCCCAGACGCCGAGCGCCGCGGTCTCGAGATGAGGCATCTTGTCGGTGACGACAGTGAGGCCGGACGCAAGCTTGGAAATCTCGACGCTCATCCGGCAACTCCCTGTTTCGCGGCGCGGCTGACCGACAGCACGAACCGCTCGACCTCGGTCTGGTCGTTCTTCATCACCTTCATGTGTTCGGATTTGGTCATCAGACCATCGAGCCAGGCCGGCAGTTGCGGCCGCTGGCCGCAGGCCGCTTCGACCGCATCGGGGAATTTGGCCGGATGGGCGGTGGACAGCACGATGCTGGGAACCGTCCTGTCCGTGGTGTCGCGGTCGGCGACCGCAAGCGCGACCGCGGTGTGGGGATCGACCAGCTCGCCGGCCTCGCGCCAGGCGGCGCGGATCGCGGCCGCGGTCTCGGTCTCGTCGGCCCGGCCTGCGTCGAACCCCTCGCGGATCGCGGCCAGCGTCGCATCGGGCAGCACGAAGCGTCCCGATTGCTTCAGTGAATCCATCAGACGGCGCACGCCGGCGGCATCGCGCCCGCCAGCCTCGAACAGCAGCCGCTCGAAATTCGAGGAGATCTGAATGTCCATCGACGGCGAAGCCGTCGCGTGGACCTCGCGCACCTCGTAGATCCCGGTCTTCAGCGTGCGCGCCAGGATGTCGTTGACGTTGGCGGCGATGCCCAGGGTCCGCACCGGAAGACCCATGCGCTTGGCGACATAGCCGGCGAAGATGTCGCCGAAATTGCCGGTCGGCACGACGAAGTCCACCGCGCGCGCGGGTGCACCGGCGGCAACGGCGGAGGTGAAATAGTAGACCACTTGGGCGACGATGCGCGCCCAATTGATGGAATTGACGCCGGACAGCGACGTCGCATCGCGGAAGCGATGGTTGTTGAACATCGCCTTCACGAGGGCCTGGCAATCGTCGAAATTGCCCTCGACGGCAAGCGCATGGACGTTGGCCGCGCCCGTCGTCGTCATCATTCGCCGCTGCACCTCGGAGATGCGGCCATGCGGGAACAGCACGATGAGATCGACATTTTCGAGTCCTGCGAACGCGTCGACCGCAGCACCGCCGGTGTCGCCCGAGGTCGCGACCACGATGGTGGTGCGCTGGCCGCGCTGGGCGAGCACGTGGTCCATCAGCCGCGAGATCAGCTGCATCGCCACGTCCTTAAAGGCGAGCGTCGGGCCGTGGAACAGCTCCAGCACGAACTGGTGCGGCGCCATCTGGCGCAGCGGCACCACCGCCGGATGGCGGAAGGTGGCGTAGGCCTCGTTCGCCATACGGCCGAGCTCGGCGTCCGAGATCTCGCCGGCGACGAAAGGGCGGATCACCTCGACCGCGACCTCCCAATAGGGACGCCCGAAAAAGCCGGCGATGGCGTCAGGCGAGAGTTGCGGCCAGGTGGCCGGCACATACAGGCCGCCGTCGCGAGCGAGCCCGGTCAGCATCACGTCGCAGAAGCCGAGTTCGGGGGCCTCGCCCCGGGTCGAGATATAACGAGTCAAACTGCCCTCCAAAGGCCGGCCGAGCCTGGACTCGGTCCGCAAGCCTTTGATTTTACGAAATTACTTGTTAACAGCCAGAGGCTTTGGGCCACCATAAAGTGTTTTGCGGCATCAGGAAACCGCTTCGCGCCTGGGGCCGTCCAAGGAAAAAGGCTGCCAACGAAAAGCGCTGCCAACGAAAAGCGCTGCCAACGAAAAGGGCTGCGGCAATGCCGCAGCCCTCTCTTGGAAGGTCTGTCGTTGTGTGCAGACCGGTTTGGCGTCTTGGGGTCACCGACCCGCAAAAACTGTTCGCGCAAGCTTTCGTCGGCTGTCACGATATCGTCAAGGGACAAAACGGAATGTCTGAGAAAATGTTCCTGTTTTTCCCGACACGTTTCGGCGCGGGCAAACGTTCGCCAGCAGCTTGGCGTCACGCATTACCATTATATCCCGAACGACAGCACAGTTCGGGAACGAACGACGGCTGCGCTCATTGTGTCGGCGGATGGTGTCGGCGCTATCCATGCATTGCCCGGCTGAGCGCCGAGACCGGTCCGCCCGCCGAACCGGCAGCATCCTGGTGCAGCCGGTTCGGTGCCCCAAGGCGTCAGTTCATCCCGATTTCCACCGCGATCCGGATCAGGTCGGAATGGTTCTTGGCACCGAGCTTCTGCTTGAGCAGAGAGGTGGTGTTGGCGACGGTCTTGTAGGAGATGCCGAGCGCCTCGGCGACCTCGACGATCTTGTCGCCTCGCCCCAACAAGCGAAGAATCTCGAGCTCCCGCGGCGTCATCTGCGAGGCAGGATTGGCCTTGATCGCCGCGCCGGAAAACGTCACGGCTTCCGCGAGCTGCGGTGAGATGAAATTGTCGCCAGCAACCACCTTGCGCACCGCCTTGAGCAGGATCCGGGGATCGTCGCCCTTGGAGACGTAGCCCTGGGCCCCGAGCTCGACCGCCCGCACCACGAAGGCTGGATCATCGTTCATGCTGAACATGATGATCTTGGCGTCGGGATCGTCCTTGCGAATGCGCCGCATCAGTTCAAAGCCGGAGACGTCGGGCAGGCTGATGTCGATCACAGTGACGTCGGGCCGCCTGCTGACATAGGCGCGATGCCCGGATTTGGCGTCGGTCGCCTCGTCGATCCGGATCGAATGGTCGGAGGCGAACAGGGTGCGGCAACCGGACAACACCACGGGATGGTCGTCGACAATCAGGACGCGGGTCGCCGGCTTGGCAGTATCTTGCATTGTAACTCTCTAGTTTTTCGATTCATAAACCGACGGGAACAAATGGAAAGAGCAAAATCCCCTGACGCGCGTTAGAATTGACCTAATGTGGCAACGGCTGTCCTTCAGTACACAATTGTTTCTGCCGCTCGGCCTGCTGTTCATGGCGGCGCTGATCATGGGCGGCGTCCTGCTGCACGTCTTCACGACCGGTCAGCTCGCCGAGGAGAACCAGCCGGCCCAGCGATCGACCAAAGCCGTGGCCGAGGCCCTCAACAACGCTCTGCGTTCATCCGACCATCCGCGAAGGACCCTGGATGACTTCGTCCGGATGCTGGACGAGTCCTCAGATATTCAATTCCTTCCTGCAGGAGCGGTTGCTCCTCCCTTTGCGTCGAGGGGCCTGCAAGGTTCGCATGGCCCACCAAAATGGTTCGTCAGTCTCCTTTCCATTCCAGACTTGCACATCGCATTTCCGGTATCCCTCAACGGCGAGCATTTCGGCGACATCGTGTTTGTGCCGGACCTGTCCGCAGCGCTGTTCGAGACCTGGGTGGGCTTCCTCGCCTTGGCCGGCTTCGTCGTCGCGCTGACCGGGCTGACAGGGGTCGTCGCCTATGTGTTTGCGGGATCAGCCCTGCGACCACTGCAGGATCTTGGCGCAGGCCTCACGCGGCTACGACGCGGCGACTACGCAACACCGATCTCGGTCGGGGGACCGTCGGAAATCCGGCAAAGCTGCGAGGAGGCCAATGCGCTGGCCGAAACGCTGGCGCAGTTGAGCCAGGACAATCGCGACCTGCTGCACCGCCTGGTCTCGCTCCAGGACGACGAGCGGCGCGATCTCGCGCGCGAACTGCACGACGAACTCGGTCCGCTGCTGTTCGGCATCCGCGTCGGCACGATCGCATTGGTCGATGCCTCGCCCCCGGCGGGAAATCTCAGCAGTTCGGCGCAGGAGGTGTTGCAATCGGTCGAGGCGCTCCAGCAGACCAACCGCCGCATCCTCGACCGGTTGCGACCGCTCTACATCGAGGAATTGGGTCTGGAGACCAGTGTGCAGACGCTGCTCCGAAATTTTCGCAAGCAGGCGCCGTCTATCGACCTGACGGACACGGTCGATCCGAATCTCAACGCGATCGACGGGCCGCTGGCTCAAACCGTCTATCGCGTGATTCAGGAGGCGCTGACCAACGTGCTGCGTCATGCCGGCGCCAGCCATGCCCATGTGCAGGCGACCTTCGCCGGCGAGACGGTCGTCATCGAGATTTCCGACGACGGCGGCGGCTTTCCCGAAGGGAATCTGTTCGGCCGCGGCCTGACCGGCATGCATGAGCGCGTGCGCGCACTCAGCGGATCGCTGTCACTGCTGCGCGTGGACGACAGAACATATGTGCGCTGCCGCCTTCCCGCCGAACCGGCACGCGAGGCACCGGTCAGCGATTGAAGCGCTTTCGAGCGAAGTGGATACCGGTTCGCGTGAAGAAAACGCCAAAACAGAATCTGGTGTTCGGCTCTGATTAATCAGAACGGAAACTCTAGCACGCACAGCCAAGCTGCGCGTTCTGTCGCGCCGGCTCGCACAGCGTGGTGCGGATCTTGCCGTCGGGGCTGAAACAAAACGAGGCGCGAATGCGCAGCGCGCCGGCGACGGAATATTCGAGATCGACGCCGTGGGGTGCAGGATGGATTTCCTCCAACCCGAAACCGGCCGACGAGAAAGCGCTGAGCCGCGGCTGCCAATAGGCTTCGAGCTCGCTCCGGCCGCGATAGCGCTGCGTGCCGTTGCACGTGCATTCGACCTGGGCGTCATCCGCATAGAGGTCGAGGAGCGTCGCGAGGTCGCCCTTCCTGCAGGCATCCACCCAATCGACGACAATTCCCATCTGGTCGAAATCACTCACGCTGCAATCCTGTCTGCCGCGGAAAATTACTGGCGGCTTAGGACCACACTCGTGAATGTGCGCTGAATGGTAAACCCCGGGCGATACCGGGTTCCCTAAGTGGATCTACGGAGCTCAGCCCCGCCGCCGCCCTCTTGCCCACACGGCGAAGGCGATGAGCACGGCGCCTGCAAGGGTGAACCAGGTGATGGCGTATTGCAGGTGATCGTCCTTGAGATGGACGTCGAGCGGCCCCGGCCGCGGAATGCCGTTCTCGGGCGCCGGCTGCTCGAGGTCGACATAAAACGGCGCAACCGCGCCCCAGCCCAGCGCGCTCGCGATCGCCACGTGATCGCGCACGAACCACAGCCGCTTGCCGCGGTTCTCCACCGGGGTCAGCCAGCCCGGTGCCTCGGGGAAGCGCAGATAGCCGGTGAACGAGACCGCCTGCCCGGTGACGAGCTTCCTGACCGCGCGATCCTCGACGCTGCGATCCTGCATGGTGTTTTCGACGAAGCCCGCATCGATCACCACCGTCTCGCCGCTCGGCAGCCGCGCCGGCAGGAAGGCCCAAGTGCCGGGGCCCGACGCGTCCTTACGCACGGCGGATCCGGAGGAATAGACCATCGCATCGGGCAACGGCGCGTAGGTCGCGGTAAAGCTGACACGGCGGAATTCATCGCGCGCGGGACTTAGCGCGGCCCATCGTGCCGGCGGCGGCAGAGCGACCGGTGCCTCCGCGAGGCGCTCGGTCAGTGCGGCGATCAGCTCGTGCTTGGCGATGCGGCGCTGCAATTGCCAGACGCCGAGCGTGACGCAGACCGCGGTCAGGAAAAGCGTGAACAGCGCGAAGCCGGCCACGCGGGGCTTGCGCGCGGTCTCGTTCATTTCGCGCGGTCGACCAGCCGGCCCGGCGCCGCCTTATGGTGGAATTGCAGTGCGATCAGCAGCGACTTCATCGCGCGCAACGGCAGCAGGGTAGTCGCAAGGATCAGCGGCAGCCACAGCACCGCGTGCAGCCAGTACGGCGGCTGGTACTTGACCTCGATGACGAGCGCGCAGCCGACGACGATCGCGCCGGCCAGCATGATGATGAAGATCGCCGGACCGTCACCGGAATCGATGAAGGCGTAGTCGAGGCCGCAACGCTCGCAGCAAGGCGCAAGCGTCAGGAAGCCTGCATAGAGCTTGCCCTGGCCGCAGCGCGGGCATTTGCAGGCAAGCCCGCGCAGCGCGCTTTGCAGGACGGTGGCTTGCGGCTCGGACGTATCGGCGGCTTCGTTCATGGCAAAAGGGTCTATCACAGTTTCTGCCGAAACCCCTGCGCGCAAAAAAGCAAAAGGGCGGCCCGGGGCCGCCCTTTCTCGATCCGAAGCCAGCCCGCTCAGTGCGCGCCGTGAGCCATGGTCTCGGCGCCGTGTCCCCAGACATAGATGCAGAGGAACAGGAACAGCCAGACCACGTCGACGAAATGCCAGTACCAGGCGGCGAACTCGAAACCGAGATGCTGGGTCGGCGTGAAGTGGCCGGCGTAGGCGCGGAACAGACACACCAGCAGGAAGATGGTGCCGACCAGCACATGGAAACCGTGGAAGCCGGTCGCCATGAAGAAGGTCGCGCCGTAGACGTTGCCGCCGAAGGAGAATGCCGCGTGGCTGTACTCATAGGCCTGCACGCAGGTGAAAAGCGCGCCGAGCACGACGGTGAGGATCAGGCCATATTTCAGGCCCTGGCGATCGTTCTCGAGCAACGCATGGTGGGCCCAGGTCACCGTGGTGCCTGACGTGAGCAGGATCAGGGTGTTCAGGAGCGGCAGATGCCAGGGATCGAAGGTCTCGATGCCGTGCGGCGGCCAGGTGCCCGGCACGGTGCAGGCGCCGGCCGCGGTCCCGAGACCACAGCCGAACACCGCATCGCGGGTAGCGTGGACGGCGTCGGCCGGGAATAGCGCCGCGTTGAAATAGGCCCAGAACCAGGCGACGAAGAACATCACCTCCGAGGCGATGAACAGGATCATGCCGTAGCGGTGATGCAGCTGCACGACGCGGGTGTGGTCGCCCTTGTACTGGGCTTCCCTGATCACGTCGCCCCACCAGCTCGCCATGGTGTAGAGCACACCGACGGTGCCGACACCGAAGATGATCGGCGCAGCCGAGAACATGTGGTGCATCCAGGTGATCGCGCCGACCGCCATGATGAAGGCCGAGATGGAGCCGACGACGGGCCATGGCGAGGGATCGACCAGATGGTAGTCGTGATGCTTGGTTTGCGCCGTTGCCATTTGCGGTCTTGCTCCTCAATCCCGTGCCTGTCAGGCACTTATCCCCTTATTTCCAACCCCGGCGCGTGAGTCCGGAGATCAGAGATTTCCCTTGCGTTTGTCGTCTTCGCTGGCCGCGAGCGGCTTCACCACCGGATCCTTCACCGGATAGAACGTGTAGGACAGCGTGATCGTGTTGAGACCGTCGTTCTCGTGGTCGTCGGCAATCGACGGATCGACATAGAACACGACCGGCATCTCGCGCTTCTCGCCCGCCGCCATGGTCTGCTCGGTGAAGCAGAAGCAGTTGATCTTCTGGAAATAGGATCCGACCGTCAGCGGCGCGACATTGTAGGCGGCCTGGCCTGCGGTGGTCCGCGCGGCCTGGTTGGTCACCGTGTAGAAGACGGTCACGACTTGGCCTATATTGACCTCGATCTCGCTCTGCTCGGGCTCGAACTTCCAGGGCAGACCGGGCGCGACGTTGGAGTCGAAGCGTACCGCGATCTTCCGTGCGATCGGGCCGCTGGCCGGCGCCGAGGTCGCGACCTGGGTCGTGCCGTTGAAGCCGGTGGCGCGGCAGAACCAGTTGTAGAACGGCACCGCCGCGTAGGAGGCGCCGATCATCAGCGCGACCACGCCGCCGCAGATCGAGGCGACCACCGCGTCGCGGCCAAGCCCCCTGGCAGGCCTGCGCCCCTTGGTGGCCGTCCGGCTCTGATCCCGCGATATGGTCGGCTTCTGATCCATGTTTCCTACATCGGCCGGACGAGCACGGCCGGCCCCTTGACCATGGTCACGGCAAAGAACAGCACTACGAGCACGCCGAGCGCGAGTGCGATCGCGATCGAGCGCTGACGACGGCTCTTCTTCTGCGCCTCGGTGAGGACGATTCCGTCTATCTCGGGTTTGTCGGCCATCCCTGTGATCATGCGCCCCCTACCATCGGCGCAAGCGCCCGGAACACGACCTCGGCCAGCAAGGTCGCAAACAGCGCGAACAGATAAAGGATGGAGAACGCAAAAAGCTTGCGGGTCGCCCGCAGCGATTGGCTGCGCTCGCGACGGATATAGACGTTGATGGCGAACCCCAGCATGCCGGCGCCGAGGATTAGCGAGACGATGCCGTAGATGGCGTCGAAGTAGCCGAGCGCCCAGGGCGCGGCCGCGACCGCGATCAGCACGATGGTGTAGAGCAGGATCTGAAGCCGCGTCGCGTCGGGGCCGGCGACGTTGGGCAGCATCGGAATGCCGGCGCGCGCGTAATCGTCGGAGCGAAACAGCGCCAGCGCCCAGAAGTGCGGCGGCGTCCAGAAGAAGATGATGGCGAACAGCAGCAGCGGCTCGACATCGACCGTGCCTGTGACCGCGGCCCAGGCCACCACGGGCGGCAGCGCGCCGGCGGCACCGCCGATCACGATGTTCTGCGCGGTCCAGCGCTTCAGGCCGATCGTGTAGATCACGACGTAGAAGAAGATGGTGAAGGCGAGCAGCGCGCCCGCGATCCAGTTGACCAGGATGCCGAGCGTCATCACCGAGAAGAAGGCGAGCGTCATGCCGAAGGTCATCGCCTCGGGACGGGTGATGCGGCCGCGCGGAATCGGCCGGTTCGCCGTGCGCGACATCTTGGCATCGATGTCGCCTTCGAGCGCCATGTTGAGCGCGCCGGACGCGCCGGCGCCGACCGCGATGCAGAGCAGCGAGGTGATGGCCAGCACCGGGTGGAAATGCCCGGGCGCCATCGCCATTCCGACCAGCGCGGTGAAGATCACCAGCGACATCACCCGCGGCTTCAGGAGCGCGATGTAATCGCCAACCTCCGCTTCGGAGATGCGGGGATTGATGTCGATGGCGTTGTGGTCGAGGACGGACACTAGACTGACTCGCTTGGTTGTCGAGCCGCGGCGCCCGTCACGGGCGCCGCGAGCATTGGCTTACTGCACGCGGGGCAGCACTTCGAACTGGTGGAAGGGCGGCGGCGAGGGCAGCGTCCATTCCAGCGTGGTCGCACCTGCACCCCACGGATTGTCGCCAGCCGGCACCTTCTTCGCGAAGGCGTCGATCACGCAGTAGAGGAAGATCAGCACGCCGAAGCCGGAGATATAGGAGCCGACCGACGAGACCAGGTTCCAGCCCGCGAACGCGTCGGGATAATCGACATAGCGGCGAGGCATGCCCGACAGACCGAGGAAGTGCTGCGGGAAGAACACCAGGTTCACGCCGATGAAGGTGACCCAGAAGTGCGCCTTGGCGAGCCCTTCATTGTACATGTAGCCGGACATCTTCGGGAACCAGTAGTACCAGCCGGCGAAGATTCCGAACACCGCACCGAGCGACAGCACGTAGTGGAAGTGCGCGACCACGTAGTAGGTCTCCTGGAGCACGCGGTCGACGCCGGCATTCGCCAGCACCACGCCGGTGACGCCGCCGACGGTGAACAGGAAGATGAATCCCACCGCCCAGATCATCGGCGCGCGGAACTCGATCGAGCCGCCCCACATCGTGGCGATCCACGAGAAGATCTTCACGCCGGTCGGGACCGCGATGACCATCGTGGCGGCGACGAAATAGGCCTGCGTCGCCGAGGACATGCCGACCGTGTACATGTGGTGCGCCCACACCACGAAGCCGATGCCGCCGATCGCGACCATGGCGTAGGCCATGCCGAGATAGCCGAACACGGGCTTGCGCGAGAAGGTCGAGACGATCTGGCTGACCATGCCGAAGGCGGGCAGGATCAGGATGTACACTTCGGGGTGACCGAAGAACCAGAACAGATGCTGGAACAGCACGGGATCGCCGCCGCCTTCCGGATTGAAGAACGTCGTGCCGAAATTGCGGTCAGTGAGCAGCATCGTGATCGCACCGGCGAGCACCGGCAGCGACAACAGCAGCAGGAACACCGTCACCAGGATCGACCACACAAACAGCGGCATCTTGTGCAGGGTCATGCCCGGCGCGCGCATGTTGAAGATCGTGGTGATGAAATTGATGGCGCCCAGGATCGAGGAAGCGCCCGCCAGATGCAGCGACAGGATCGCGAAGTCCACCGCCGGGCCCGGATGGCCCGAGCTCGACAGCGGCGCGTACATGGTCCAGCCGGCGCCGACGCCGTTGGCGCCCGGCTCGCCCTCGACGAAGGTCGACATCAGCAACAGCGCGAACGAGGCCGGCAGCAGCCAGAACGAGATGTTGTTCATGCGCGGGAACGCCATGTCGGGCGCGCCGATCATGAGCGGCACGAACCAGTTGCCGAAGCCGCCAATCATCGCGGGCATGACCATGAAGAAGATCATGATCAGGCCGTGGGAGGTCACGAACACATTGTAGGTGTGCGTTTCGTGGAAGATCTGCACGCCCGGATACATCAGCTCGGCACGGATCGCGATCGACATCGCGGCGCCGATAACGCCGGCGATGACCGCGAAGATCAGGTACATCGTGCCGATGTCCTTGTGGTTGGTCGAATAGACGTAGCGCCGCCATCCGGTCGGATGGGCGTGCTCGTCATGTCCGTGGTCTTGCGCGTGATCGCCGTGTGCCGCTGCGCTCGTTGCCATTTTCTAATCCTGCCTTGCGTCCCGATCGGACCTCTGGAGGTCCCGCCTTATGTCGCTTTCAGTTTCCTCGAACCCTGCGCCCGGCGCTCACTGCGTCGGGCCGGCCGTGGAGGCGTAGGTGCTGGTGCCGCCGCTCGCATATTTCTTCTTCGCGGTCTCGACCCAGGAGGCGAACTCCTGGTCGCTCACCACACGGATCGCGATCGGCATGAAGGCGTGGTCCTTGCCGCACAATTCCGAGCACTGGCCGTAGAACATGCCGGTCTTGGTGGCCTTGAACCAGGTTTCGTTGAGCCGGCCCGGAATGGCGTCGATCTTGACGCCGAAGGCCGGCAGCGCAAAGGCATGAATCACGTCGGCCCCGGTCACCTGAACCCGAACCACCTTGTTGACGGGCACCACCATCTCATTGTCGACGCCGAGCAGACGGGGCTGCTTGTCCTGGGCCATCAGCGAGTCGAACTCGAACTTGCCGTTATCAGGATAGGCGTAGGACCAGTACCACTGCTTGCCGGTCGCCTTGATGGTCAGATCCGCCTTCGGCACGTCGAGCTCGAGGAACAGGAGGCGGAACGACGGCACCGAAATGCCGACCAGGATCAACACCGGCACGAGCGTCCACGCCACCTCGATCAGCGTGTTGTGCGTGGTCCGCGACGGCACCGGATTGGCTCTCGCGTTGAACTTCACGACAACGATCACGAGCAGCGCCAGAACGAACAGCGTGATCAGCGTGATCAGCACGAACAGGAAATTGTGGAACCAGACGATGTTGTCCATCACCGGGGACCCGGACTGCTGAAGCGTCCACTCCCACGCAGCCGGCTGCCCCAGCTCGGCAAATGCCGCACCGCCCGTCGCCAGCGTCAGACCCGCCACGGCCAATCCCAGCAAGTGCCGGCCCACCGGGCCCATCGACATCTTCATGCCGTTCGCGCTCCCCTAACGAAATCACCCCAAGTGCATTCCCCTATTTTCGGGAAACGCTTTATTCGATCCCCCCGTCTGACAAACCGCCGCGCAAGAATACCTCTAAGAGGAATTGGGGCCAGATCGCTAGAACGCCGAAATCAAGCCTCTCAAACCATAATTCTTGATCTATCGCAATGCAGTCTTGAGCCTCGTCTGTCAGCCATCACCCGCAAGATATTTCCTAGTAACATCAGACAAAAATACCATTTCCCGGGATGCTGCCGCTTGACAGCGGAATTGCCCGCGGTAGGCACTTGGCGCACAGCCGCACAGGAACCTGATTCGTGCGGGCGATTGCGGCCGGGGCGGCGTGGAATTTGCTTGCGAATCGCCTTCAAGACGCCGTCATTCCCGTATCAGTCCGCCTGACGCGAGCGACCCAGGCGAGCAGAGGGACCGACCCGATGGGGTTTTCGAGATCCATGGCAAGGCGGGCTAAAAGCCAGGGTGGCAGCCTCACGATGCTGGCCGCTCTGCTGGCGGCGGTCGTCGTCCTGGCGCTTCCGGGCCTCGCCCATGCGCAGGGCGCGGTGCGCTCCGTCCATGGCGACTGGCAGATCCGCTGCGACACCCCGCCGGGCGCCCAGTCCGAGCAATGCGCCCTGATCCAGAGCGTGGTGGCCGAAGACCGCTCCAACGCCGGCCTGACCGTGATCGTTCTCAAGACCGCCGACCAGAAGAGCCGCCTGATGCGGGTGGTCGCCCCCCTCGGCGTTCTCCTGCCCTCCGGCCTCGGCCTCAAGCTCGACAACCAGGACGTAGGCCGTGCCGGCTTTGTCCGCTGCCTGCCCAATGGCTGCGTCGCCGAGGTCGTCATGGACGACAAGCTGCTCGGCCAGCTCCGCACTGCCAAGACCGCGACCTTCATCATCTTCGAGACCCCGGAAGAAGGCATCGGCTTCCCGCTCAGCCTGAACGGGCTCGGCGAGGGCTATGACAAGCTGCCGTAGTGCGAAGGGCGGTTAGGCCCGCGAATCCTATTGTTTCCGTAATGTGAGACTTGGCGCCCTCGCGGAAGTGCCGGGAAACCATTATCTTCCCTCACATCCCCCGATAATGGACGGACGCATGACCAACCCTGCCACAACCTCCCTGCTCGACCGCGCCAATCTCGACCGCGACCAGGTTCGCAACGAGCTCGCGCGCGGGCTTGCCGGTGCCGACGACGGCGAATTGTTCCTGGAATACAGCCAGACCGAAGCGCTGATGTTCGACAATGGCCGGCTGAAGCAGGCGACCTACGATACCTCGCAGGGTTTTGGCCTGCGCGCCGTCAAGGACGACGCCGTCGGCTACGCGCATTCCTCCGACGTGTCGCTGCCGGCGCTGATTCGCGCTGCGGACGCGGTCGCGGCCGTGCGCGGCGGTTATTCCGGCAGCTTCGCCGCGCCTCCTGCGCATACCAACGTGCGGCTTTATAGTGACGACAATCCGCTCGATGCCCCCGGCTTCGAGACCAAGGTCAAACTGCTCGCCGAGATCGACGCTTATCTGCGCGACAAGGATCCGCGGGTGCGGCAGGTCAGCGTCAGCCTGGGCGCGACCTGGCAGGTGGTCGAGATCCTGCGGCCCGACGGCGAGAGCTATCGCGACATCCGCCCGCTCGTGCGCGTCAACGTCTCCGTCGTCGCCGGTCAGGGCGACCGCCAGGAGAGCGGCAGCAAGGGCTATGGCGGCCGCGCCGGCTACGCCGAATTCATCGAAAGCAAGAACTGGCGCGACGCCGCCGATGGCGCGTTGCGTGAGGCTCTGGTCAACCTGGAATCGATTCCCGCCCCCGCCGGCGAGATGGACGTCGTGCTCGGGGCCGGCTGGCCCGGCGTGATGCTGCATGAGGCGGTTGGCCATGGCCTCGAAGGTGACTTCAACCGCAAGAAGACGTCCGCGTTTGCCGGCCTGATGGGCCAGCAGGTCGCGGCCAAGGGCGTGACCGTGGTCGACGACGGCACGATTGCCTCGCGCCGCGGCTCGCTGTCGATCGACGATGAGGGAACGCCGACCAACCGCACCGTGCTGATCGAGGACGGCGTCCTGGTCGGCTACATGCAGGACCGTCAGAACGCCCGCCTGATGAACATGAAGCCGACCGGCAACGGCCGCCGCCAGGGCTATGCCCACGTGCCGATGCCGCGCATGACCAACACCTACATGCTGGCGGGCGACCGCGATCCGGCCGAGATCCTCGCGTCGGTGAAGAACGGCGTCTTCGCCGCGAATTTCGGCGGCGGCCAGGTGGATATCACCTCGGGCAAATACGTGTTTCAGTGCACCGAGGCTTACAAGATCGAGAACGGCAAGATCGGTGCGCCCCTGAAGGGCGCCATGCTGATCGGCAACGGGCCGACCGACCTGCATCGCATCCGCATGATCGGCAACGACCTCGCGCTCGATACCGGCATCGGCACCTGCGGCAAGAACGGTCAGGGCGTGCCGGTCGGCGTCGGCCAGCCGTCGCTGTTGATGGAACGCATTACGGTGGGTGGAACAGGCGGATGAGCGTCGAGAAGATAACTGTCACCACCAAGCGGAAGAGCAGCGGCTGGGGCGGCCAGCTGGTGCAGCTCGCCGGCATCGTCGCGGCGGTGTTCATCGCCAAGGGTGCGCTGGCCGAGCCGTTCTACGTGCCGTCGGGCTCGATGGAGCCGACGCTGTTGATCGGCGACGCCTTGATCGCCTCGAAATTCCCCTACGGCTACGGCACCTCGTCGCTGCCGATCCAGATCAACCTGCCCGAGAGCGGCCGCGTCTTCGCGGAAACGCCGAAGCAGGGCGACGTCGTGGTCTTCCGCTGGCCCGGCGACCGCTCGCAGGCCTGGGTCAAGCGCGTCGTGGGCCTGCCCGGCGACCGCATCCAGCTGCGCCAGGGCCAGCTCTTCGTCAACGATCGCCCCGCCGAGTTGAAGCCGGACGGCGTTGGTGCCGCCGAGGACGACAATGGCGGCAGCGAACCCGCCTATCGCTATGTCGAGACGCTGCCGAACGGCGTCTCGCATCTGATCTTCAAGATGCGTGACAACGGTCCGCTCGACAACACGCAGGAAGTGACGGTGCCGGCAGGCCATCTCTTCGTGCTCGGCGACAACCGCGACAATTCCGCCGACAGCCGCGTGCCCTTGCGCTCCGGCGGCGTCGGCATGTTGCCGATCGACAATCTGGTCGGCCGCGCAGACGCCGTGCTCGGATCCTGGGATCTCGGTATCCGGGGCCAGCCGGTGTGGACCTGGCTGTCCGGATTTCGCATGGCGCGGTTTTTCACCGCCGTGCATTGAACCGATCTCATGACCTTCGACGACGTCAGAAAATTCGCACTGACGTGGCCGGAGGTCGAGGACGGTACCTCCTACGGCACGCCCGCACTAAAGGTGCGCAAGAAGATGCTGGCGCGTCTGAAGGAAGATGGCGACAGCCTGGTGATGCCGGACGTCCCGGTCGACGAGCGCGCGATGCTGGTCGAGAGCCAGCCAAAAATCTTCTACTTCACCGATCACTACGCCGATTATCCGATAGTGCTGATCCGCCTGTCCAAGGCAAAGCGCGCGATCGTGGAGTCGCTGCTGCGGCGGCGTTGGCGCGCGCTGGCTTCGAAGGCGGCGCGAGCGGATTATGATGCACGCGTGAGCGCGTGACGACTGTCATGGATGAGGCCCGCTTCCTCGCGCTGGCGCTAAAGAACCCGATTAACGTCGCGATTCTCGATGAGCTCCACCAGCTCGCGCTGCCCGATGCGTGGCTGGTCTCGGGATGTCTCGTGCAATCGGTTTGGAACGTGCTCACCGGCCGTGCGATCGATTACGGCATTGCCGATTACGACGTCTTCTACTTCGACCCTGACACCTCCTGGGACGCGGAGGACGTCGTGATCCGCAAGCTGCAAGCGCGCCTCGATCATCTCGGCGTCAAGATCGAGACCCGCAACCAGGCACGCGTGCATCTGTGGTATCCGGCCAAGCACGGCCTGCCCTATCCGCCGCTGTCGTGCTCGACTGACGGTATCGACCGTTTCCTCACACAGAACACGCAAGTGGGCGTGCGGCGCTCGGACGACGGTTTCGACGTTTATGCGCCGCACGGCTTCGATGACGTGGCCGGCTTGATTGCACGCCCCAATCCAAGCCCGAATTTCTCCGCAGCGAATTACGCGGTAAAGGCCGCGAGATGGAGGGCGTTGTGGCCCGAGCTTACGGTGATTGCGCCGGAATGATCCGAGCTATCTCACCACGCCCGACGTGAATCCCGCCTTCCGCCGCGGCGGCTTGATCTCCTTTTTCAGGAAACAGCGCGCTTCGCGTCCCGTGTAGCCCGGGCGGGCATAGGTGAAGGCGCGGCATTTGTTGTCGGCGGTGCAGACGGCCTTGCAGGCTTCTTCGCCTTCGCCGTCCTTCATCTCGAAATTGCGCAAATCGCCGCCGGGGCGGTCGATGGAGGTCTCCACGCCTTCGACACGCGGCTCGATCACACCGGCGCCGCGCACGCCGGAGATGCAGCAGCTTCCCGGCACGCGCGCAGGCACCGTGTTCTTCAGCCAGCACACCGCCGAGCCGCCTTCGATGTCAGGATAGTTGAAGCTCCACGAGCGGCAACGGCGGTCGCGCTCGCACAGCAGCGCGCAATCCTCGGGATCGCCCGACGTGACCGGAGAGCTGAAATAATCTCCGCCTGGCCGGTCGAACGCCGTCTGGGCGCGCGCAGGCCAGCTCGCAAACACGAGCGAAAGCAACGCGGCGCAGGCTACGACGCCTGCCAGGACGCTTGCCATGACGGCCAGGCGGCCCTTCCCCATCGGAACAGCTTTCGAGTTATTGACGACGCTCGGGTTTTTCAGCTGGCCATTTGATCGCCGCAAACCTGTACGGGCGATGAACGGCCCGAGTCCGATCGTTTTGCCTTGGGTCTAGAACGCGTATTCCGCGTAGGCCGGTTCCACCGAGCGGTTCCAGGGACCGTTGAACTTGTCGAGCATCTCCTCAGCCGGCGTGCGGCCGGAATCGATAATGCGATCGAGCGGCTCCAGATGCCTGGTCTCGTCGCGGCCAAGCTGGTCGATCCGGCCGCGCCGGCGCAAGCCGGCATGCGCCAGAACGAGGCACTCCTTGGCGATCTCGAACAGATAGCGGTCCTTGATTCGCGACTTGAACCCGAAGCGTGGCACGTCGTCGCGCAGCGCCTGACGCTCATGCGCGGTCCAGTGCTTCACGAGGTCCCAGGCGGCATCCAGCGACACATCGTCGTAGAGCAACCCGGCCCAGAACGCCGATAGCGCCGGCAGACGGCCCCACGGGCCACCGTCGGAGCCGCGCATCTCGAGATAGCGCTTGAGCCGCACCTCCGGGAAAATCGTCGAAAGATGGTTGGCCCAGTCCGACAGCGTCGGGCGTTCCCCGGGCAAATTGTTGTTGCGGCCATCGAAGAAGGCGCGGAACGAGGAGCCCGAGACGTCGATGTAGTCCTCGTCGCGCTTGACGAAATACATGGGCACGTCGAGCGCGTAGTCGACATAGCGCTCGAAGCCCATGCCGTCCTCGAATGCCCACGGCATCATGCCGGCGCGCGCGTTGTCGGTGTCGCGCCAGATCTCGGACCGGAAGGAGAGAAAGCCGTTTGGCTTGCCCTCGGTAAACGGCGAATTGGCGAACAAGGCGGTTGCGGCCGGCTGGAGCGCGAGCGAGACACGCAGCTTCTTGACCATGTCCGCTTCGGAGGAGAAGTCGAGATTGGTCTGTACCGTGCAGGTCCGGTACATCATGTCGAGGCCGTACTGGCCGACCTTCGGCATGTAATTGGTCATGATCTTGTAGCGGCCCTTGGGCATCACCGGGATGTCGGCGCGCGACCAGGACGGCGTCATGCCGAGGCCGAGGAAGCCGATGCCGAGCGGCGTTGCGATCTCGCGCACCTGCGCCAGATGCGCCATCAGCTCACTCTGGGTCTGGTGCACGTTCTCGACGGGGGCACCCGAGAGTTCGAACTGCCCGCCAGGCTCGAGCGAGATCGCGCCGCCGCCAGTGACGTCGTAGAGGCCGATGATGTTGCCCTTCTCCATGATCGGCTCCCAGCCGAGCAGGAGTTTCATGCCTTCGAGCAGCGCGCCGATACCGCGCGCGCCCTCGTAGGGCACCGGACGGTGGCCTTCGAGCGTGAACGGCGTCTTCTCGTGCTCGGTGCCCATGCGGAATTCGGACGGGTCCTTGCAACCAGCCTCGAACCACGCGACGAGTTCGTCGCGCGATTGCAGCGGCGTCATATCGATCTGGTCTCGCGCCATATCAGACTCTAATCAAAAGCGCTTCGATCGAACGCGCGTGGGTGGCAGGGATGGTCCGCGCAGCCACCGGCTGCACGGACGAGCTGGTTTGCCGCGCGATCATCGCAACGGCGTGGTTTCGTTGACGTGGGCAGGCGGCAGTTTCATCTCGCCGCACGAGCAGCCCAGACGGTCGAGCAGACCGCTGAGCTTCACGGCATCCGCATCGGACAGCTTCGAACCGACATATTTCTCGATCGCGGCCGAATAGGCGCCCCACATCCGCTTCTGCAATTCGCGGCCGGCTTCCGTGATCTCCACGAACTGGCCGCGCTTGTCGATCTTGCATTCACGCCGCGAGGCGAGGCCTTCGTCGACCAGGCGGTCGATCAGCCGCGATGTCGAATATTGCGGGATCAGCATCTGCCGTTCGAGTTCGACCGGCCGGAGCTCGCCCGAGGGCGCCCGTGACAGTTCGAGCAGCGCGTCATACCATGCGAGCGGCGGGAAGCCGGCCTTCTTCAGGTCCTGCTCGACGCAATTGAGCACACGGCTCTGCACCCGCATCAAGCGGATCCAGGCGGAAGTCGCCTCGGTCGATGGTTTGCGTTTCATGGTCCCGCTCAAGCTCGTCGCCCGTCTCTTACCCTATTCGATGCACCTGCATCAATCTTGACTATTTCAAGCAGATGCATGTAGTCGTTCTTTCGCCTGAACCAAGCAACAAGAGGAGGAAATTCCATGAAATTGTACTATTCGCCCGGTGCGTGCTCGCTGTCCCCCCATATCGCGCTCCTGGAAGCCGGCCTGCCCTATGAACTGGTCAAGGTCGATATTCGGGCCAAGAAGCTCGAAAACGGTGAGGATTATCTGAAGCTGAACCCCAAGGGCCAGGTCCCTGCGCTGGGCCTCGATAGCGGAGAGATCGTGACCGAAGGCCCGGTGATTGTCCAGATGATCGCCGATCAGGCCTCAGCCAAGGCGCTGGCGCCGGCCCACGGCAGCGCCGAGCGCTACAAGCTGCTCGAATGGCTGAACTTCCTCACCTCGGAGGTCCACAAGAGCTTCGGCCCGATGTTCGCGCCGACGCTGAACGACGAGGCCAAGGCCTTCTTCAAGGACCGCGTCATGGGCAAGCTGAAATACATCGACAGCCAGCTCGCCGGCCGCGACTACCTCATGGGCAAGCAGTTCACGGTGGCCGACGGTTATCTCTTCACGATGCTGACCTGGGGCGACCGGATGAAGTTCGACCTCTCCGCGATGCCGAACCTTGCCGCGTACAAGACCCGCGTCGCGGCGCGGCCGCAGGTGCAGGAAGCGATGAAGAAGGAAGGGCTGATCCAGGCTGCCTGAGCGCACATGCGAAAGGCCGGATCGAAAATCCGGCCTTTCGCATTTTTTATCCCGGCTACGGGTTCAGAGAATCACGCCGCCGCCTTCTTCGGAGCGAAGCGGCCGTAGAAGGTTTCTCCCTTCGCGGCCATCTCCTCAAGGAGCTTCGGCGGGGTGAAGCGCGAGCCGTATTTCGCTTCCAGCTTGTGGCAAAGCTCGACGAATTTTTTCGGGCCCATGAAGTCGATATAGGACAGCGTGCCACCGGTGAACGGCGCGAAGCCGAAGCCGAGGATCGAGCCGACATCCGCTTCGCGCGGATCGGTGATGACGTGGTCCTCAACGGTGCGCGCGGCCTCCACCGCCTGCACTACCAGAAAGCGCTGCTTCAACTCCTCAACGTCGAGGGTATCGGGATCGAGCTGCTTGGGCTGCAGCGCGGACAAGCCCGGCCACAGGCTCTTCTGGCCCTTGCCCTTCTCGGGGTAATCGTAAAAACCCTTGCTGTTCTTGCGGCCCAGACGGCCCTGCTTCTCGACCATCTCCACCATCAGCTTCTTCTGATCGGGATTGATGGCGTTGGGGCCGAGGTCGGCTTCCGTCGCCTTCATGATCTTGAGCCCGAGGTCGAGCGCGACCTCGTCCGACAGCGAGAGCGGGCCGACCGGCATGCCGGCCATCTTGGCACAGTTCTCGATCATCGCCGGCGGCACGCCCTCGAGGAACATCTCGTTGCCCTCGGCGACGTAGCGGCCGACGCAGCGATTGGCGAAGAAGCCTCTGGAGTCGTTGACGACGATCGGCGTCTTGCCGATCTGCCGGACGTAGTCGAGCGCGGTCGCGATCGCGAGATCGCCGGTGTTCTTGCCCTGGATGATCTCGACCAGCATCATCTTCTCGACCGGCGAGAAGAAGTGGATGCCGACGAACCTGCCTTGGTCCTTGAAGGATTCCGCCAGCGAGGTGATCGGAAGCGTCGAGGTGTTGGACGCGAAGATCACGTCCGGCTTCATGTGCTCCTGCGCCTTGGCAAAGGTATCAGCCTTGACCTTGCGGTCCTCGAACACGGCCTCGATGACGAGATCGACGTCCTTGAGCGCGGAATAGTCCGCGGTCGCCGTGATGCGCGCGAGCAGCGCTTCTGCGTCGCCGGGCTTGGCGCGGCCCTTCTTGATCTGCTCCTCGATCACCTTTTGCGCATGCGCCTTGCCCTTGTCGGCGCTCTCCTGGTCGCGATCGATCAGGACGACGTCGAGACCGGCACGGGCTGAGACATAGCCGACGCTCGCGCCCATGAAGCCGGCGCCGATCACGGCGATCTTCTTCACCTTGGTCGGCGGCACATCCTTCGGACGGCGCGCGCCCTTGTTGAGCTCCTGCATCGACAGGAACAGGCTGCGGATCATCGCAGCCGCTTCCTTCGAGCGCAGCACCGAGGTGAAGTAGCGCGACTCGACACGGAGCGCGGCGTCGATCGGCAGCTGCAGGCCCTCGTAGACGCAGCTCATGATCGCGCGTGCGGCCGGATAATTGTCGTAGGTCTCGCGGCGATAGATCGCGTTGCCGGCCGGGAACATCATCATGCCGGCCTTGGAGAACACCGGACCGCCCGGCAGCTTGAAGCCCTTCTCGTCCCAGGGCGCAACAGCCTTGCCGCCGCCCTTGATCCAGTCCTTTGCCGCCTTGACGAGGTCGGCGGCGGGAACGATGGCGTGGATCAGATTCAGCGCCTTGGCTTTCTCGATCGTGACCGGATCGCCCTTGAGCAGGATCGTCATCGCGTCCTGCGGCGGCACCAGGCGCGGCACGCGCTGCGTGCCGCCGGCGCCCGGGAACAGGCCGACCTTGACCTCGGGCAGACCGAGGCGGGTCTTGGGATTCTCCGCCGCCACGCGATAGTGGCAGCACAGCGTAATCTCGAAACCGCCGCCGAGCGCGAGGCCGTTGATCGCCGCCGCCCACGGCTTGCCGGAGGTTTCGATCGAGCGCAGCACCTGCGAGAAGCGCCGGCTCTGCTCGAACAGCATCTGGTTCGCGGCCGTCTCGCCCTGCTCCCCAAACACTTTTGCGTAGGCCTGATTCATGCCCTCGAGCATGGAAAGATCGGCACCCGCGCAGAACGCCTCCTTGGCGGAGGTGATGACGACCCCCTTCACCACGGCGTCGGCCGTGGTCGCCTTGACGATCGCGTCGAGCTCGCTGGTCGATGTCTCGTCGAGCACGTTCATCGAACGGCCCGGGATGTCCCAGGTCACGAGCGCGATGCCGTCGGAATCGGTCTCAACCTTGAAGTTCTTGTAAGCCATGCTGGTTGCTCCCTGCCCTTAGACGCGTTCGATGATGGTCGCGGTGCCCATGCCGCCGCCGATGCACAGCGTCACCAGTGCGGTCGCCTTGTTGGTGCGCTCGAGCTCGTCGAGCACCGTCCCGAGGATCATGGCACCGGTCGCGCCGAGCGGATGGCCGAGCGCGATCGCACCGCCATTGACGTTGATCTTGGCGTTGTCGATGTCGAAGGCCTGGATGTAGCGCAGCACAACCGAGGCGAAGGCCTCGTTGAGCTCGAACAGGTCGATGTCCGACTTCTTCATGCCCGAGCGCGCGAACAGCTTTTCGGTGACATCAACCGGGCCGGTCAGCATCATCGCGGGCTCCGAGCCGATATTGGCGAATGCGCGGATCCTTGCACGCGGCTTCAGTCCGTACTTGCCGCCGGCTTCCTTGCTGCCGAGCAAAACGGCGCCGGCACCATCGACAATGCCCGACGAATTGCCGGCGTGGTGCACGTAATTGACGCGTTCGATTTCCGGATGCGACTGCACCGCGACGCCATCGAAGCCGCCCATCTGCGCCATCATCGTGAACGCCGGCTGCAGCTGCGCCAGCGACTGCATCGTCGTCGAAGGACGCATATGCTCGTCCTTGGCGAGGATGGTGAGGCCGTTGATGTCCTTCACCGGGACGACCGACTTGTCAAAGCGGCCTTCTTCCCAGGACTTCGCCGCACGCTGCTGGCTCTGCACCGCATAGGCGTCGACGTCGTCACGCGAGAAGCCGTATTTGGTCGCGATCAGATCGGCCGAGACACCCTGCGGCATGAAATAGGCCGGCACTGCCATCGACGGGTCCATCGGCCAGGCGCCGCCGGAAGCACCGATGCCGACGCGGCTCATCGATTCGGCGCCGCCGCCGATCACGAGCTCGTGCTGGCCGCTCATCACCTGGGCTGCGGCAAAATTCACGGCATCGAGGCCGGAGGCGCAGAAGCGGCTGATCTGCACGCCCGGCACCGCTTCGCCCAAGCCCGCCTTCAGCGCGGCAAAGCGCGCGATGTCGGAGCCGGCTTCGCCGACCGGATCGACCACGCCGAGAATGACGTCATCGACGGAATCTTCGGGCAGGTTGTTGCGGTCCTTGAGCGCCTTGAGCGGCACGGTCGCGAGCGCGAGCGCGGTGACTTCGTGCAGCGCGCCGTCCGCCTTGCCGCGGCCGCGCGGGGTGCGGACGTGGTCGTAGATGAATGCCTCAGGCATGACGCCCTCCTGATGTGATGATCTTGTGGTCGTGATCCGGTCGCAGCGAAAGCGGCTTCAGAACGCTTCCGCCGGCAGTTCCATGATGGTGGCGCAGCCGGCCTGGATGCGCGCGAGATTGGCGGCGGTCTCCGGCAGCATCCGCTCCATGAAAAAACGGCCGGTGACGAGCTTGGTCGAGAGATAGGGCGTCGTCCCGCTCTCGGCAATCTTGGCTTGCGTCACCTTCGCCATCTTCGCCCACATATAGCCGAGCGCGACGAAGCCGAAGAGATTGAGGTAATCGGTTGCGGCGGCACCGGCATTGTCGGGCTTGGCCATCGCGTTCTGCATCAGCCAGGTGGTGGCCTGCTGGAGATGGCCGAGCGAGGCCGAGAGCGGAGTGATGTAGGGCTTCATCGCCTCGTCGCCGCCGTTCTCCTTGGCGAAGGCCATGACCTCGCCGAAGAACGCCATGATGGCGCGGCCGCCCTCGCGCGGCAGCTTGCGGCCGACGAGGTCGAGCGCCTGGATGCCGTTGGCGCCTTCGTAGATCATGGCGATGCGCGCATCGCGCACGAACTGCTCCATGCCCTGCTCGGCGATGTAGCCGTGGCCGCCATACATCTGCTGCGCCTGCACCGCGTTGGCGAAGCCGTAATCGGTGAGAAAGCCCTTCAGAACCGGGGTCATCAGGCCCATGTGATCGTCGGCGGCCTGGCGGTCCTTGGGATCCTCGGAGCGATGGGCGACGTCGCTCTTCAGCGCGGTCCACATCACGAAGGCGCGCGCGGCCTCGTTGAAGGCGCGGATCGACAGCAGCGTGCGACGCACGTCGGGATGGACGATGATCGGATCGGCCGGCTTGTCCGGCGCCTTGGCGCCGGTGAGCGAGCGGCCCTGGATGCGATCCCGGGCATAGGCGACCGCGTTCTGATAGGCCACTTCCGACTGCGCGAGACCCTGCACGGCGACGCCGAGGCGGGCCTCGTTCATCATCACGAACATGCCCTGCATGCCCTTGTTCTCTTCGCCGATCAGCCAGCCGGTGGCGTTGTCGTAGTTCATCACGCAGGTGGAATTGCCGTGAATGCCCATCTTGTGCTCGATCGAGCCGCAGACCACGCCGTTGCGCTGCCCCACCGAACCATCGGCATTGACCAGGAATTTCGGCACCACGAACAGCGACACGCCCTTGATGCCGGCGGGCGCGCCCTCAATGCGGGCAAGCACGAGGTGGATGATGTTGGGCGCGAGGTCATGCTCGCCGGCCGAGATGAAGATCTTGGTGCCCGTGATCTTGAAGCTGCCGTCGGCCTGCCGCACCGCCTTGGTGCGGAGCATGCCGAGATCGGTGCCGCAATGCGGCTCGGTCAGGTTCATGGTGCCGGTCCACTCGCCCGCCACCATCTTCGGCACGTAGGTCTGCTTCTGCTCCGGCGTGCCGTGGACGATCAGCGCCGCGGTCGCGCCCATGGTGAGGCCGCCATACATCGAGAACGCCATGTTGGCGGAGATCTGGAATTCGTTGACCGCCTGGCTCAGCGTCACCGGCAGACCCTGACCGCCGAACTCGGTTGGTGCCGACAGGCCGAGCCAGCCGCCCTCGGCGACCTGCTTGAACGCCTCCTTGAATCCCGTCGGCGTGGTGACGCTACCGTCATCCGCGCGCTTGCAGCCTTCGAGATCGCCCACGCGATTGAGCGGCTGCAGCACTTCTTCGGCAAGCTTGGCAGCTTCGCCGAGAATGGCTTCGCGCACGTCGCTCGACGCATCGGAGAAGCCGGCCAGATTGTCGTAGCGGTCGATCTGGAAGACGTCGTTGAGCAGGAAGTTCACGTCTTCGACGGGGGCTTTGTAGATCGGCATGGTGGTCTCCCGGCAGGCCTTGAAGTGACGGTGTTGGCTTAGGATTGAGTGGCGGCCAACTGCTCGGCCATCAGGCGATGCAGCATGTTGATGGCCTTGAGCGGCCGCACCATCACCTTGAAATGCGTGATGCGGCCCTCGCCGTCGAAACTGATGATGTCGACGCCGTTGATCTCGATGCCGTCGATCATGGTCTTGAATTCGAGCACGGCGCCGCTCTCACTCTTCCATTCACCGACATAGCTGAAGCCGGGACCGCCAAGCACCTTCTCAGCGCTGGCCAGATATTTGAAGGTGATGTCGCGGCCGCGCTGCGGCGCGTGCACGACGGGGCTTTCGAAGACGGCGTCGGGATGCAGCAAGTCCCAGAGCGCTGCCCGGTCATGCGACTTCATGTAGCCGTACCAGGACTCGAGGCCGGTCATTCAGGTGCCTCCCTAAAAGGCTCGGGCAAAAAAACGCGAAAACAACCCCATGCACAGTAGCGCGAAGGTTGATTCCATTGGGGTTTTCGGGGCGGTTTTGCCCTCGTTATTGGGTCGCCTCATATGCACATTGACGCATATGCGCCGATGCGCATAAAGTCAAGCCAATTGGTTAAGATCGACAACAGGAGGACCGGGTCATGGCTTTGGGCGACGCAATCCTCGCTTGCCTGACGGAACGTCCAATGACGGGCTACGAGCTCGCCAAGACATTTGATTCCTCGATCGGCTTCTTCTGGAAGGCCGACCACCAGCAGATCTACCGCGAGCTCTCCAAGCTGCGCGACCGCGGCTACATCCAGGGCCGCGAGGTCGTGCAAACCGGCAAACCCAATAAACTGATCTATACGCTGACTCCGGAGGGTCGAACAGCGCTGCGGCACTGGGCCGCGCGGCCAAGCACGCCCCCTTCCATCAAGGATGACCTCCTGGTGCGGCTGCATGCGCTGGACAGCATCGGCCTCGAGCCCATGCGCACCGACCTGATGGCCCGGCTCGAGCACCACCGCGATCGCCACGAGAACTACGAGCGCATCCTGAAGAAGCGCTTTCCGGAAGGGGCGGCGTCCGGCGTGCTCGACCTCGGTAATCTCCTCCTGCTTCAGCTCGGCGCCCGGCACGAGCAGATGGTGGCCGATTTCTGCGAAGAAGCGCTCGAGGCCCTGTCGGCGATGAGCGCAAGCGGCACCGTTGTGCCGCTGGAGGATGGCAAGCGCGAGGGCAAGGGCTGAGGTGTCTCTGCTTCGTCATGGCCGCGCTTGTGTGCAAGCCACCCGCACCCCGCCGCCCAACTTTAAGACACCGTCAACGGGTTCCTTAACCCGTTATTTACCGTAACAGACAAAAGTCGGTTTTCGAGGCAGACGACCCGCGCCAAATCCGATTGTCTTTGCAACCGGCACGCGAGGGAAGACTGGAGGCGCCGGGTGGGCGCCGGAGTCGGAACCGGACAGAGTCATGAATTCGCGCGTATCGTGGAGTGTTGACGGCATTGATCCATCCGTCCGGGAGCGGGCCGAAGCTGCTGCGCGTCGCGCCGGCATGTCACTCAACGATTGGCTGAACTCCACGCTCGGCGAGACCAACCCGCCAAACTTTCGCGGACTTTACGACCAGCGTCCGCAAGCCCAGCAGGTTCCGAGCCAAGTCCCGAGTCACGTGCCGAGCCCGGAAAGCCGCGAAGTCGCCGACATCCACCAGCGGCTCGACGCCATCACCCAGCAGATCGAACGGATTTCGAAGCCGGCGCAGCGGCAAGATTCTTCGCGCCAAGATCCTTCGCGGCAAGACACTTCGCGGCCAGACGTCTCGCGCGAGCAGGGCGTTGCGCGCCAGCTCAACGACGCGATCTCGCGGCTCGATGCAAGGCTGTCGCAAATCTCAAAGCCGCAGCAGGCTCCGGCACCGCGACAGGCCCCCGTTGAAACGCGCCAGCGCCAGGCTGATGCGGTCGAGCGCGCGGCAGCACAGGTCTATCGCAACTCACCGCCCCTGAGCCCCGCTTCGTTCGACGTCGCGGTGGCCGAGATCACCGCACGGCAGAGCGAGCTCGACGGCTTTACGCCCAGGCAGATGCCGCCGCGCGCCGCGCCGCCGATCGCGCCCGCCGCAGCTCCTTACGCGCCCCCGATGGCGCCGCCAGCGCCTGCCTATGCTCCGCCGCCACCCCAGCCGGGGCCGGATTTCTCTGCGCTCGAGCGCCATCTGCTCAAGATCACGAGCCAGATCGAATCGCTGCAGCGCCCTGACAATACCGAGCAGGCGATCAACACTTTCCGCAGCGAGCTTGCGGAGATCCGCAACGCCATCACCGAGGCGATGCCGCGCCGCGCGATCGAATCGATCGAGAACGAGATCCGCTCGCTGCATCGGCGCATCGACGAGACCCGCTCCAACGGCACCGATGGTCAGGTCCTGTCCGGCATCGAGCACGCGCTGTCCGAGATCAAGCAGGTGCTCCGCACGCTGACGCCGGCCGAGCAGCTCACCGGCTATGACGAGGCGATCCGCAATCTCGGCGCCAAGCTCGATCTGATCCTGCGCGCCAATGACGATCCTTCCACGGTCCGCCAGCTCGAAGGCGCGATCTCGGCGCTGCGTGGCATCGTCTCCAACGTTGCCTCCAACGAAGCGCTGGCACGGCTCTCGGACGACGTGCAGCTGCTGTCGTCCAAGGTCGACCAGGTCACCCGTGCGTCCGGCCAAGGCGACAGTTTTGCGGTGCTGGAACAGCGCATCGCGGCGCTCACCGCCGCTCTGGAAACGCGCGAGCGCCCACAGCCATCCGAGAGCAGCGAGCAACTCGAAAGCGCGATCCGCGCCCTGTCCGACCGTTTCGATCGCATGCAGGTCGGCAACGACTCGGCTTCGACCTTCGCTCATCTTGAACAGCGGGTCTCGTATCTGCTGGAGCGGCTCGAGGCCGCCTCCGATCCGCGCAACGGCAATTTCAGCCGCGTCGAGGATGGGTTGCACGACATCCTGCGCCACCTGGAGCGGCAGCAGGCGACCTATTCCGCGCTGGCGGAGAGCCGCAACTCCGCGCCGCCCGCCGATTCCGGCATGGTCGATCTCGTCAAGCGCGAGCTCTCCGACATCCGCTTCAGCCAGGCCGAGACCAACCGGACCACCCAGGATTCGCTGGAGGCCGTCCACAACGCCCTTGGCCACGTCGTCGATCGTCTCTCGATGATCGAGGGCGATCTTCGCAATGTGCGCACCGCACCGCCCGCCCCTGCGGCGCAGCCGATGCCGATGCCGATGGCCGCTCCCATGGAGCCCGCGCCGATGGCGCGCGAGCCGCGGCCGCAGCAACAGCAGCACCCGAAATACGATCCGAAACCCGAGCTGCCCAATCCGGCCGCCGCGCAGGCGGCGCAGGCCGCCTTCGCCGCCGCGCCGCGCGAATTCCAAGCCGCCGCGCCGGCGGCGCCGCCACCGATGCCGATGGCACCCCCGCTTCCGCCACGCGCGATCAGCGAAATCCTGGAGCCGCATACCGCGCCCACGCGCGCCGCGCTTGCGCCCGAACTGCCGCCGGATCATCCGCTCGAGCCGGGCACAAGGCCGGGTGCACGCATCGCCACGCCGTCCGAGCGCATCGCTGCGTCCGAAAGCGCAATCAGCGAAATCCCGGCCGCGCCCAAGGAGCCGGTGTCGTCGTCGAGCTTCATCGCTGCCGCGCGCCGCGCAGCGCAAGCCGCCGCCGCGCAGCCACCCGAGAAAACCGGCCGGGCCGCCAAGGCGTCTGCCGGCCGCGCCAAGGACAAGGGCCAGGAAGGCGGGTCGACCATCACCTCGAAGATCCGCTCGCTGCTGGTCGGCGCGAGCGTGGTCGTGATCGTGCTCGGCACCTTCAAGATGGCGATGAACCTGCTCGATGGCAGCAGCTCGTCGCCAGCGCCGCAGGCGATGGAGAATACGTCGAGCGAGCCCGCGCCGCGAGCCCTGCCGTCCATTGAGAACAAGCCCGCCGCGCCAGAGCAGGTCACGCCCTCGATGACCTCGCCGACGCCGATCGGAAAGCAGTCGCAGAACAATGCCGCGCCGGGGTCCGTGACGAGCCCGAGCGGCACCGCTTCGGTCGAAATCCCGCAAACCGCGGCGCCAACCCCGCCTGCGGCGTCGAGCGACGTCACCGGCGCGCTGTCGGGCACGAGCCGCGCGAAACTCGCGATGATCCAGGTGCCGCCGACCGAAAAGCTGCCTGACGGCATCGGTGGCCCCGGCTTGCGCACCGCCGCGATGAAGGGCGATGCGACCGCGGCCTACGAGATCGGCGTGCGCTTTGCCGAGGGCAAGGGCGTGGCCGCGAATTACGACGAAGCCGCCAAATGGTACGACCGTGCGGCGCAGGCCGGCGTCGTGCCCGCAACCTTCCGCCTCGGGACACTCTACGAAAAGGGTCTTGGCGTGAAGAAGGACGCCGACATCGCCCGCCGTTACTACACGCAGGCGGCCGAGCGCGGCAACGCCAAGGCGATGCACAATCTCGCGGTGCTCGACGCCGATGGCGGCGGACGCGGAGCCAATTACAAGAGCGCGGCACTGTGGTTCCGGAAGGCCGCCGACCGCGGCGTCGCCGACAGCCAGTTCAACCTCGGCATCCTCTATGCCCGCGGCATCGGGGTCGAGCAGAACCTCGCCGAGTCCTATAAATGGTTCACGCTCGCCGCCGCCCAGGGCGATGCGGACGCGGCCGGCAAGCGCGACGACGTCGCCAAGCGGCTCGACCCGCAATCGCTCGCCGCCGCCAAGCTCGCGATCCAGACCTTCAGCGCCGAACCGCAGCCCGACGACGCTGTCAATGTTGCGGCCCCGAACGGCGGCTGGGACAGCGCCCCGCAGGCCAACGCGAAGCCTGCGCCGAAGCCGGTTGCCGCCAAGCGCGCGGCCTCGGCTGTGCATTAATCGGTTTAGTACGCTTTCTCCTCTTGTCGTCGCCCGGCTTGACCGGGCGACCCAGTATTCCAGAGGCGTCGGTTGGATACGGAGAAGCTGCGGCGTAGTGGATGCCCCGGTCAAGCCGGGGCATGACGGCGGAGAAGGTGGCGGAATGCTCGGTTCGCTGCGAGCCGTGATCTGATCTCTCTAAGCCCATTCACCACGCCCGAAATTCCTGGTCCCGCCGGCCACCGAATTCCGCTATTGAAGGGCGCGGCAATCGTTCTGCCCTCCTGCGAGCATTCCGCGCAATCGATCCGTCTCGCGGGAAGCGTGGTCTCTCGATGCAGCTCTATCTCCCGATCGCCGATCTTCCGGTCAATGTCTTCCTCGTGCTAGCGATGGGCGCGGCGGTCGGCTTCGTCTCCGGCATGTTCGGGATCGGCGGCGGCTTCCTGATGACGCCGCTTTTGATCTTCATCGGCATCACGCCGGCGGTCGCGGTCGCCTCCGTCGCGAGCCACATCGCCGCCTCGTCCTTTTCCGGCGCGCTCGCCTATTGGCGGCGACGCGCGATCGACCCGGCGCTGGCAAGCGTGCTGTTATGCGGCGGCGTGACCGGGACGGCGCTCGGCGTGTGGACCTTCACGCAGCTGCGTGCGCTCGGCCAGCTCGATCTGATGATCGCACTGTCCTACGTCGTGCTGCTCACCACCGTCGGCAGCCTGATGTTCTCCGAAGGCCTGCGCGCCCTAATGCGGACCCGGCGCGGCGCGGTGCCGCCGCGACGCACCCACAACTGGATCCATGGCCTGCCGCTGAAGATGCGGTTCAAGCGTTCCAAGATATACCTCTCGGTCATTCCGGTCGTGATCATCGGCGTCCTGATCGGCTTCATCGGCGCCATCATGGGCATCGGCGGCGGCTTCATCCTGGTGCCGATCATGATCTATCTGCTGCGGGTGCCGACCTCGACGGTGATCGGCACCTCGATGGTCCTGACGCTGGTCACGATGCTGTTTGCGACCCTGCTGCATGCGGTGACCAATCACCTCGTCGACGCGGTGCTGGCGCTGATCCTGATGGTCGGCGGTGTCACCGGCGCGCAGTTCGGCGCACGCGCCGGTCAGAAGATCCGCGGCGAGCAGCTGCGGCTGCTGCTCGGCCTCTTGATCCTCTCGGTCGGCGTTCGCTTCGCCATCGAGCTGGTGATCCGGCCCGAAGACCTCTTCACCATCCGCGAGCTGGGGGTGAACGGATGATGCGCACAGCTCTCGCGGTCCTGCTCGTTCTGCTGCTCGGCTCCGTCGCACGCGCCGAGCGGCTGATCGTGTCGGTCTCCAACCATCGCGTCACGGTGACGCCGAATTATTCCGGCGAGGAGCTGGTGCTGTTCGGCTCGGTCGAGAAGGACGCCTCCACGCCCGCCGATCGCAAGAGCTACGATCTCGTCGTCACCGTGATGGGCCCGCGCGCCGAGATGGTGACGCGGCGCAAGGAGCGCACCTTCGGGATCTGGATCAACACCGACTACCGCCAGTTCCTGGAGGTGCCGAGCTATCTCGCGCTATTTGCCAACCGCTCCTTCGATGTCATCACCTCGCCCGAGATCGCGCGGCGCCAGCAGATCGGGCTTAACAACGTGCTGCTGACCCAGCGTGTCAGCGGCGACTATGCCGATGTGGTGCCGAACGACGTGTTCCGCTCCGCCTTCATCCGCCTGCGCACCCAGCGCGGTCTCTACCGCGAGGATCCGAGCGCGGTGACGTTCCTGACACCGACCCTGTTCCGCACCGGCATTCCACTGCCGGCGGAGGTGCCGATCGGCACCTATGAGGTGGAGATCAAGCTGTTTGCCGACGGCGCGTTCATCGGCAAGACCGAGACCGCGTTCGAGATCGTCAAGGTCGGCTTCGAGCAGTTCGTCGCGACCACGGCGCGGCAGAACGGCCTGATCTACGGGCTGGTTACGGCGGCGATGGCGCTGATGACGGGATGGATGGCCTCGATCGTGTTTCGGAAGGATTGAGGAGACTACGCTCTCTCCTCTCGTCGTCGCCCGGCTCGACCGGGCGACCCAGTATTCCAGAGGCCTGCGTTAGGCGACTCGCTCTCACAATTACCGCCGCGGCGTACTGGATGCCCGGTCAAGCCGGGGCATGACAGTCGGGGCTACGGCGCCTGCACCACCGTCGGCACGCCGGGCTCGAGCAATCGCAGCCGCGTCCCGAAGCCGAGCACGTCGAAGGTCTTGCGCAGATCCTCGCTGCTCTGGCGGAAATGCGCCCAACCCTCCGTATGAACCGGCACGATCATCGCATCGGGGAAGGCGCGCGCGGTCTCGATGGTGTCGTTGGTGTCCATGGTCAGATGGAACGGCCCGCGCGTTTGCGCGGCGCCGGCGAAAGGCATCACCACGCCGCATTTGAAACGGCGCGCGACCTCGGCGACGCCGTCGAACCAGGTGGTGTCGCCGCTGATGTAGACCGATGTGGTGTCGGTCCGGCTCGACGACACCACGAAGCCGATGACGTCGCCTGACAGCGGCTCGATGCCGGCCGGGCCGTGACGCGCCGGGGTCGCGGTGATCGTCAGCGAGTTGCCGTCACGATCTTTCAGATGCGCCGTGCCCCACGGCGCCAAACCTTCGACATGCCCGCCGAGGCGCTGCGCGCCGGCCTCGGTGGTCAGCACGCGCTTCACATGTTTGAGAAAGTCGCGGCCGGAATTGTCGAGATTGTCGGAATGCTGGTCGTGGCTGAGCAGCACGGCATCGATCGGGCCGATCGCATCGGCCTTGAGCGCAGGGCCGATCGTCTTCTCCAGCTTCACATGCGGCAGCTGATAGGCGGTGTGCGCGTCATCGAAGGTCGGATCGGTGAGCAAACGGAAGCCATCGATCTCGATCAGCGCAGTGGGACCGCCGATCAGGGTGATGGAAATGGGCATGATGGACTCCTCTTACGAGACGGATTTGGCGGGCCGCGTCACCAGGTAGATGCCGAGTGCGACCGGGATGATTCCGAGCAGATCGCGCGCCTCGACGTGCTCGCCGAGCACGAGATACGCAAACAGCATGCCGAGCGGCGGCATCAGGAAATGATAGGCACTGGCAGCCGTCGCGCCACACACTTTCAGGAGATGAAACCAGAGCCAGTACGCCAGGATCGAGCCGCCGAGCACGAGGAAGGCGAAGGCGCCGATCAGGCCCGGCGTGAAATCGATGGCATGAACATCGGCGAAGGTGAGCGCCACCGGCGTCAGCACGATGCCGGCGGCGAGATTCTGCACGCCATTGCCGATCCACAGCGAGCCCTTCGGCGCGAGCAGCTTGAACAAAATGGTGCCGGCGACGAGGGAGGCGAGCGAGGCCAGCGTGAACACGATGCCGTGCAGCGAGTCGGTGCCGACCGAAAGGCGGTGCCAGACGATCAAGGTCACGCCGATGATGCCGAGCAGGAGGCCGCTCGCCTTGCGCCAGGTCATGCTTTCGCCGAGCAGCAGCGTGGCGAGGCCCGCCGTGAACACCGGATTGGCCGACACGACCAGGCCGCCGAGGCCTGCGGAGACCGACTGCAGGCCGGTGTAGCCGAGGCCGAGATAAAGCGCGTTGTTGGCGACGCCGAGCGCGGCGAAAATCGCAGCATCGCGCCAGGACAGCGACCAGTCGTCGCCGCGGACCAGCGTGGCACCGATGATCAAGATGCCGGCGAGCGAGAAGCGCGCGGCGAGCAGGATCAGCGGCGGGCAATGGGTCACGCCGATCTTGCCGGCGACGAAGGCGTAGCTCCAGAGCAGGCAGAACAGGCCGATCGCAAGCGGAAGCGTGTTGAAGCGGCTGCGGGGAACGGCAAGCGAGGGGGCGAGCGACATGAGGGACATTCTCCTGAGCCCTCGATCTAGGGAGCCGACTTGCCATTTGGAAATTAAATGATTAACTTACTGCCAGTGGATTTTCGAATGGAGGCGCCCATGCTCGATCTGGAGCTCCTGCGCAGCTTCGTCTCGGTGGTCGATGCCGGCGGCTTCACCCGCGCCGGCGAGCGCGTCCATCGCACCCAATCGACCGTCAGCCAGCAGATCAAGCGGCTGGAGGAGGATGTCGGCCAGGTCCTGCTGCATCGCGACGGCAAGGACGTGCGCCCCACCGAAGCCGGCGAGCGGCTGCTGTCCTATGCGCGGCGGTTGTTGTCGCTTGCGGAAGAGGCGCGCGACGTGCTGCGCCAGCCCGACGGCGAAGGCGCAATCCGGCTCGGCATCCCCGAGGACTTTGCGGCGTATCGGCTGGCGAAACTGCTCGGCGCGTTCTCGCGCTCGCATCCGGGCCTGCGGCTCGATGTGCGCGCCGACCAGAGCAAGAATCTCGCCCGCGACCTCGATCGCGGCGAGCTCGATCTCGCGCTGTTCAAGCGCTCGGCCGGTGAGAAAGGCGCGATTGCGGTGTGGCCGGAGCAGGTGCATTGGGTGACCAGCAAGAGCCATCCGATCCACGCCGATGTCGCCTCCGTGCCGCTGATCGGCTTTCCGCTCGGCTGCCTCTACCGCGCCGGCGCCATCCATGCGCTGGAAAGCGCGGGCCGCATTTGGCACATGTCCTATACGTCATCGAGCCTCGCCGGCATCCAGGCCGCGGTCGCGGCCGGCATGGGCTTGAGCATCCTGTCGGAGATGGCGATCCAGTCCGACCACCGCGTGCTGAGCGCGAAGGACGGCTTTGCGCCGATCAACCGAACCGAAGTGGCGCTGATGGCCGCGCCGGGCGCAAGTCCCGCGACGTTGCGGCTGGCAGATCGGCTGGCGGAGTTCTGCGACGACGTGCAGGCGAAAGCGGCTTAGCTGCACCGTGACGCGGCGATCGCGTGGACGCGGCGGTCGCCGAGCAGGTGCGCGACAAAGCCGTTCATTGGAAAGATCTTTGCAAACGCCACATCGCGGATGCTGAGGCCGCCGGCGTAGGCGCCGAAGGCGGGCATCACGGCACGCTCGCCGTCACAGGCGAAACAGCGGCGCTCCATCGAGCGGCCGCGCGCGGAGACACGCGCCTTGGGATGCAGATGGCCGGCGATCTCGCCGCTCGCGCCCGTCGGCTCGTGGCGGAAGGTGATCGGACCGATCGCAACTTCGTCGGCGACGGTGCCGCCGAGATCACGCGGCAGCGCCGGATCGTGATTGCCTGAGATCCAGATCCAGTCGCGGCCAGCCTGCAAGGCGGCGACCGCGTCGCGATCCTCCGCCGACAGCCGTCCATGCGCCGTGCGATCGTGAAAACTGTCGCCGAGCGCGATGACGATTCGGGGATCATGGCGGGAGATGACAGCAGCGAGACGACTGAGCGTCGCGATGGTGTCGTAAGGCGGCAACAGCACGCCGCGCATGGCGAAGCTGGAACCTTTTTCCAGATGCAGGTCGGAGACGACGAGCAGGCGCTGCTCTTCCCAGAATAGCGCGCCGGAGAGATCGGCCGCGAAGGTCACGCTGCTGATGCTGACATTCGAAACGCGCATGTCCTCGATATCCCCTGAAACCAGCGCGCCTGCCCCCACGTCAAAACCTGCTGTTATCCCATCGCTTCTTTGACGAGCTCGTCGGCGGCCTCCGCCAGGAGCTCGTCTCCAGCTTCGCCATAGACTGACTCGCGGCCGATTTCCAGCATCACGGGGACGGCGAGCGGGGAGACGTGGTCGAGTTCCCGATGCGTGATGCGGCCCCGGATGCGGGTGAGCATGTCGCTGAGGCGGCGCAGATCGAGCAGGCCAGTGGCGGCATCGGCGCGGGCGGCGCGCAACAGCACGTGATCGGCCTGGTGCTTGCGCAGGACGTCGTAAACGAGATCGGTCGAGAACAGCACCTGACGGCGGCTCTTCTCCTCACCGGTGTGCCGCCGCGCAATCAGGCCGGAGATGATCGCGCAATTGCGGAACGTGCGCTTCATCAGCGCGGATTCGGCAAGCCACGCTTCGAGGTCGTCGCCGAGCATGTCGGGATCGAACAGCGCGTCGAGGTCGATCCTGCCGTCCCGGATCATGGAGGACATGTCGCCGAGCGCCCAGACCGCGATCGCATATTCGTTGGCGACGAAACCGAGCGGCCGGGCGCGGGCGCGCTCCAGCCGGCGCGTCAAGAGCATGCCGAGCGTCTGATGCGCGAGACGGCCTTCGAAGGGATAGCAGACGATGTAATGCTTGTTGGCGCGGGGAAAACTCTCGACCAGCAGCTCGCGCACCGCCGGCACGCGCGAGACGTCCTTTTGCAGCGACAGCCAGTCGCGCACCTGCTCCGGCAAGGCGCCCCACGCGCGCCCGTCATCGAGCAGGCGGCGAACCCGTTCGGCAAGATAGGTCGAGAGCGGAAACTTGCCGCCCATATAGGACGGCACTTTCGGGTCCTTGTCGTTGGCGCGCGAGACATAGACCTGGTCTTCGACCAGGGTTTCGTAGCGCACCACCTCGCCTGAGAACACGAAGGTGTCGCCCGGGCTGAGACCCTCGATGAAGGCTTCCTCGATCTCGCCGAGCAGCCTGCCGCCGCGCGCGATCACGCCGGTCGACCCGCCTGCTTTTCCTTGACCTCCGCCGCGCGAGCGCACCAGCCGCACCTTGAGCATGTCGTCCTCGACGATGGTGCCGACATTCATCCGGTAGCTCTGCCGCACCCTGGGATTGGCGACGCGCCAGCGTCCCTCCTTGTCCTGCTTGATACGCGCGAAACGCTCATAGGTCTTCAGCGCGTAGCCGCCGGAGGCGACGAAATCGACCACGTCGTCGAAGTCCTGCCGCGTGAGATCGGCGTAGGGCGCGGCGGTGCGCACCTCACCGTAAAGCTCGTCGGAGAAAAACGGCTCGCCGCAGGCGCAGCCGAGCACGTGCTGGGCCAGCACATCGAGCGCACCCAAGCGCAGCGGCGGCGTGTCCTGCGCATTCTCCGCGATGGCGTCGATCGCGACGCGGCACTCCAGCACCTCGAATCGGTTCGCGGGCACCAGCACCGCGCGCGAGGCTTCGTCGAGCCGGTGGTTGGCGCGGCCGATGCGCTGCATCAGGCGCGAGGAGCCCTTGGGCGCGCCGATATTGACGACGAGATCGACGTCGCCCCAGTCGACGCCGAGATCGAGCGAGGAGGTACAGACCACGCCGCGCAGTTTGCCCGCCGACATCGCGTCTTCGACCTTGCGGCGCTGGGCGACGTCGAGCGAGCCGTGATGCAGCGCGATGGCAAGATTGTCGTCGTTCATGCTCCAGAGATTCTGGAACAGCATCTCGGCCTGGCTGCGGGTGTTGACGAAAACCAGCGTGGTCTTGTTCGCCTTGATCAGCTCGTAGATCTCGGGAAGTGCGTGGCGCGCACTGTGGCCGGCCCAGGGCAGGCGTTCGCGCGTGTCCATCATCTCGACCAGCGGCGGTGCGGCGCCGCCGGCAAGGACGATGTCGGCCGCCGCTTCCTTGCCGCCGGGCTGCGGCACCAGGAAGCGCGCCAGCGATTCAGGCTCGGCCGCGGTCGCCGACAGGCCAATCGCCCGCATCTGCGGCGCCAACCGCCACAGCCGCGCGAGTCCAAGCGACAGCAGATCGCCGCGCTTGGACGTCACCAGCGCGTGCAGCTCGTCGAGCACGATGCGCTTCAGCGACGAGAACAGGAACGGCGCGTCGTCGGAGGACAGCAGCAGCGCAAGCTGCTCCGGCGTCGTCAGCAAAATGTCCGGCGGATAGCGCCGCTGCCGCTGCCGCCGCGACGTTGGCGTGTCGCCGGTGCGGGTCTCGATTTTGATCGGCAGCGCCATCTCGGCGACGGGACGCTCGAGGTTGCGCGCGATATCGACCGCGAGCGCCTTGAGCGGCGAGATGTAGAGCGTGTGCAGGCCGCCGGTGCGTTGCAGACTGCGGCCGGTGGAGATCACCGATTTCGCCGAAGCTTTGGGCGCGGAGCTCAGCTCCACCAGCGTCGGCAGAAATCCCGCCAGCGTCTTGCCGGCGCCGGTGGGCGCGATCAGCAATGCGGATCGGTCCTCGCGCGCCTTTTCCAGCAGCGCCAATTGATGCGCGCGCGGCGACCAGCCGCGGGCCGCGAACCACGCCTTGAAGCGGTCGGGCAACAGCGCGGCAGGTTCGGCCGGGATTTTGCGGATGCGGGGCGGCACGGCATCACAGGTAAGCCGTGGGGACGGGTTCGTCGAGGGGGTGAACGACGAGGGCGATACTGCCGTTCCCTCTCCCCTTGTGGGAGAGGGTGGATCGCCGCGAAGCGGCGAGAGGGGTGAGGGGTATCTCTCCGCAAAAGAGCATCGTTCGAGTACGCGGAGAAAGCCCCCTCATCCGGCGCTATAGCCGAAGCTACGCTTCGGCGTTCTTAAGAACGGCGGCCGGAGGCCGCCTACGCCACCTTCTCCCACAAGGGGAGAAGAAAGCGCCCCTACTCCGACATCGGCTTGTCGGAGATGTCCCAGTCCTTGCCGGTGAAGGTGGAGATGAAGAGCGTCTTCATCGGCGTGTAATCGTCAGGCGTGTAGTCGTAAGTGACGCCGTCGAGGAAATAAGGCGAGTGGAAGCCTTTGAGGTTGGAAGCCTGCTTCAGCACGTTGGCGCGGGTGAGCTCGTCGCCGCAGCGGCGCAGGATCTCGCCCATGGTGACGGCCTGGCCGTAGCCGGCGAAGGCGATGGTGTTGTCTTGATCGATCGCCGGCGTGTACTTCTTGCGCAGCTCCTCGAACGCCATGACGTCGGGGTCCTTCTCCCATTTGGGCAGGCCGACTTCCTTGTTGTAGCGGATGGCGACGATGCCGGCGGCGTTTTCGAGGCCCGCGGCATTGAGGATGGAGCGGCCGGTCGAGCCGGCCGACAGCAGCTGCAGCGGCTTCCAGCCGAGCTCGGCTACTTTCCGGATAGACTGCGACGAGGCCTTGCCGGTGGAGATGTTGTAGAAGACGTCCGCACCCGACTTCGAGAGGTTGATGAGCTGGGAATCGACCGTCGGATCGGTCAGATCGTAGGTCTGCTCCATGATCACCTTGGCGGTGCCGCCGGCGTCTTCCAGAACCTTCTTGAAGGGGCCGAGGAAGTCGCGGCCGAAATCGTCGTTCTGGTACAGGATGCCGACCTTCGCGTTCGGCTTCACGCTGGCGACGTGCCGCGCCAGGATCCGCGCCTCGGTCGGATAGAGCGGCAAGCCCGCCATCGTCCATTTGAACTCTTTCGGGTTATTCCACTTCGACGCGCCGGTGTTGAGCAGCAGCTGCGGCACGCCCTTCGAGTTGAGGTATTTGTGCACGGCGGTCTGCGGCGCGGTGCCGAGCGAGCCGTAGAGCGCGAGCACCTCCTCCTGCTCGACCAGGCGCCGCGTCGCCTCGACGCATTTCGGCGCGCTGTAGGCATCATCCATGGTGAGGAATTTGACCTTGCGTCCGTTGATGCCGCCCTTTTCGTTCAGCATCTGGAAATAGGCCTCGCCGACGCGACCGAGCACGCCGTAGAGCGAGCCGGGGCCGGAATGCGGCACGGTCTGCCCGATCTTGATCTCGGTGTCGCTGGCGCCGGAATCGTATTTCTTCTCCGCGGCCCAGACTGAGGGCGCGGGCAAGGTGGAGGCCGCGATGGTCGCGAGCGCGGCGGCGCTGAAATCGCGCCGCGATGGATTCCTGGTCATTGTTTGTTTCTCCCTGGTGCGCGCATTGTGCTGGCATCGCCGCACGGCTCGCAAGTGGGAAGTCGCGGCTTTGCGACGCAATGACGCTTAAAGCGCCGCTTATAGCGCCTAAACTCAAGTTTTCTCGGCGACCACGACGAGGCCGCCCACCGGTTCGTTGTTCTCGGTGCGTGGCGAGGCCTGCTCCAATGTGAGGAGCTTGAGGCCGGCCTTCGCCATCGCATCGCGCACATATTCCGCCGAATGGGCATAGCGCAGGCCTTCGCCGAGAACGATGCCGCTGCCGTCATGGGTCTCCAGCGTGAACGCAAGCACGCCGCCGGGCGCGAGCACGCGCCTGGCTTCGCCGAGCACCGGTGCGAGATCGGGGAGATAGACGAACGCATCGGCAGCGACGACGAGGTTTGCGCTCGCCTCGCTCCTGCTGCGCAGGCCTTCGATCATGTCGGCGACTTCGAGCTCGGCATAGAGGCCGGTGGCTCGCGCCTCCTTGACCATGCCGGGCGACAGATCGATGCCGATGAACTGGTCGACCTGTTTGGCGAAGGCGGCGGCCGCGAGCCCCGTACCGCAGCCGAGATCGATGGCGCGCTTGAACAGGGCGGGCTTCTTCGCGGCGACGCGGGCAGCCACCACCGCCTTGAAGATCAGCGACGGCGCGCGATAGCCGAGATCGTTGATCAGCACGTGCTCGAAGCGCGGGGCGTATTGATCGAACAAGGCCTGCACATAGGCCTTGGGCATCTCGGACAATTGCGCATCGCCGAGGCGTATCAGATGCAGATGAGCGCCATGCTGATCGCTCGGGTCGGACTCGCGCGATTTGCGAAAGGCCGCAATGGCCTTGTCGCGCTCGCCGAGTTGCGCGCGGATTTCGCCGAGCGTGAACCAAGCCGAGGTGAAATTCGGCGCAATCTCGATGGTCTGCTCCAGCAGGTCGGCGGCGGCCGCCAGATCGCCCTTGAGCTGGAGGTCGCGCGCGAACTCGAAGCGGCGGTCGGCCATGAGATCGCCGGAGGTCAGGAACAAGCGCAGGGGCATTGTGGGAACCAGGGAACGAAGCGGTGATGACTCGAAGATGCGGGGTCGCGACCTATATAACAGGCATGCGTCCGCAAGACATCCTGCTGCCAGTTGCCGCCGGCCTATGCTGTAAGCCGGGCGGCTTCCATATCGACCCCGTCCGGCCGGTCGAGCGGGCCGTGATCACCCACGGCCATTCCGACCATGCCCGCGCCGGCCACGGCGCGGTGCTGGCGACGCAGGAAACGCTGGACATGATGCGGCTGCGCTATGGCGAGAATTTTGCCGGCTCGACACAAGCGATCCGCTATGGCGAGGAGATCCGGCTCGGCGACGTCAGCGTGAAGTTTCATCCGGCCGGCCATGTGCTCGGTTCGGCGCAGGTCGCGGTGACCTGCAAGGACACCTGCATCGTCGCCTCCGGCGACTACAAGGATGCACCCGACCCGACCTGCACGCCGTTCGAGCTCGTGCCCTGCGACGTCTTCATCACCGAGGCGACATTCGGCCTGCCGGTGTTTCGCCATGGCGATGCGGCCGACGAGGTCAAGAAGCTGCTGGCGTCGGTGGCGCTATTTCCGGAGCGCGCGCATCTCGTCGGCGCCTATTCGCTTGGCAAGGCGCAGCGCGTGATCGCTCTGCTGCGCCAAGCGGGTTACGACGCGCCGATCTATCTGCATGGCGCGATGGAGAAGATCACGCATTACTATCAGAGCCGCGGAATCGAGCTCGGCGAGTTGCGGCCGGCGAAGGGCGTCAAGAAGGCGGCGCTCGCCGGCACCATCACGCTGGCGCCGCCCTCTGCAACATCCGATCTCTGGACCCGCCGGTTTCCCGATCCCGTCACGGCATTCGCCTCTGGCTGGATGCGGGTGCGCGCCCGCGCGCGGCAACGCGGCATCGAGCTGCCGCTGGTGATCTCGGATCACGCCGATTGGGACGGCCTCACCGCCACGATCGCCGCGACCGGTGCCGGCGAGATCTGGGTTACCCATGGCCAGGAAGACGCGCTGGTGCATTGGTGCCAAAGCAAGGGTTTGCGGTCGCGGCCGCTCGATCTCGTCGGCTATGGCGACGAGGAGGAGACCGAGACGCCGCTCGCTGACGAGGCCGAAGCATGAACCGCTTCGCCGAACTTCTCGACCGCCTCGCCTACGAACCCGGCCGCAACAACAAGCTGCGGCTGATCACGAGTTATTTTCGCGAGGTCGCCGATCCCGATCGCGGCTACGCGCTGGCCGCGCTGACCGGTGCGCTGAGTTTCAAGCACGCAAAACCTTCTCTGCTGCGCGATCTTATCGCCCAGCGAACTGACCCGGTCTTGTTCGGCCTATCCTGGGACTATGTAGGCGATCTCTCCGAGACAATCGCGCTGATGTGGCCGAAGGCCGTGGGTGTCCACAACAACCCACCTCCCCCAACCCTCACCGAGGTCGTCACCACCCTGCGCACCCTCGGCAAGACCGAGCTGCCGAAGCAGCTCGAGCGCTGGCTCGACGAATTGGATGAGACCGGCCGCTGGGCGCTGTTGAAGCTCGTCACCGGCGCGTTGCGCATCGGCATCTCCGCGCGCCTGGCCAAGACCGCGGCCGCCGCGCTCGGCGACAAGGACCCGCATGAGGTCGAGCTGATCTGGCCCGGTCTCGCGCCGCCTTATCTCGACCTGTTCGCCTGGCTGGAAGGCCGCGGCGACAAGCCAGTCAATCGCGATCCCGCGCCGTTCCGTCCTGTCATGCTGGCGCATGCGATCGAGGACACCGATTTCGCTGCACTCAATCCCGCCGACTACATCGCCGAATGGAAATGGGACGGCATCCGCGTGCAGGCGGTGGCCGGCCGCGACGAGCACGGCCACATCACCGCTCGGCTCTATTCGCGCACCGGCGAGGACATCACCGGGAGCTTTCCGGACCTCGTGCCGTCGCTGCGGCTGCCCGGCGCCATCGACGGCGAGCTTCTGATCCTGCGCGAAGGGCGCGTGCAAAGTTTCAATGTTCTGCAGCAGCGGCTCAACCGCAAGGTCGTGTCTCCGAAGCTGATCAAGGAATTTCCGATTCATCTGCGCGCCTACGATCTGCTCGGCGACGACGAGAACGATTTGCGCGAGCTGCCTTTCGCGGAGCGGCGCGAACGGCTGGAGACCTTCATCGGCAAGCTCGACGATCCCCGCATCGATCTGTCGCCCACCGTCGCCTTCGCAAGCTGGGAGGCGCTGACCGCAGCACGCGCCGATCCCGCCAGCGCTGGTGCGGGCGAGGACGCGGACGCCGTCGAAGGCGTGATGCTGAAGCGGCGCGACGCACCCTATCTGCCGGGGCGGCCGAAGGGACAATGGTGGAAATGGAAGCGCGATCCGCACATCATCGACGCCGTGCTGATGTATGCGCAGCGCGGCCACGGCAAGCGCTCGTCCTACTATTCCGACTACACCTTCGGCGTTTGGACCGCAGGGCCGGGCAGTGACGAACTGGTGCCGGTCGGAAAAGCCTATTTCGGCTTCACGGACGAGGAGCTGCTCCAGATCGACCGCTTCGTGCGTCGCAATACCACCGAAAAATTCGGCCCCGTCCGCCACGTCGTGCACGAGCCAGACAAGGGGCTGGTGCTGGAGGTCGCCTTCGAGGGGCTGCAGCGCTCACCACGGCACAAATCCGGCGTCGCGATGCGCTTTCCCCGCATCAGCCGGCTGCGCTGGGACAAGCCGCCGCGGGAGGCCGACCGGCTGGAAACGCTGGAAAAGATGCTGAAAGCGGAGGCGGCCGAGGTTGAGGCTTAAGAAGCCCCGGGCGTGTGCTTGCCCGAATTAAAATCCCGTAAGCCGATTGACGCCCCCTCACAGGTTCCCCATGTCCCCGCCTTGCCCTATGATAGGTCGAATCCCCTGAGGAGTTTGAGATGGCCCACGACGTCAGAGATTTGCCGGCCGGCCGCAGTGACGGCCTGCACCGCTTTCTCGGCGGCTCGCCGCTGGCGGTCGCGTTTCGCCTGGTGCTGCTCTCGATCCTCGTCGGCGTCGTGCTGGCGGCGATCGGCTTCGACCCCTGGAATATCATCTTAAGCATTCGTCTTCTGTTCCAGCGTTTGTGGGATCTCGGCTTCGATACCGTGAACTGGCTGTGGCGCTACTTCCTGCTCGGCGCTGTCATCGTGATTCCGATCTGGCTGCTGATGCGCGTTTTCGGCGCGCCACGCAGGTAAAGGATTTGGAGCTGGCGGCCGATGCAATTGCGCTTTGTCGGCTGCGGCGACGCCTTCGGATCCGGCGGCAGGCTCAATACCTGCTTCCACGTCTCGGGGCGCGAAGCCAACTTCCTGATCGATTGCGGCGCGTCGGCTTTGCCGGCACTGAAGCGGCTGGAGATCGACCGCAATGAGATCGATCTCATCCTGATCACGCATTTCCACGGCGACCATTTTGCCGGGCTGCCGTTTGTCCTGCTCGACGCACAATTCTCGCGGCGGACGCGGCCGCTCACGATCGCCGGCCCCAAAGGCATCGAGACGCGGCTGCGTGAGGTGATGGAGGCTCTGTTCGAGCACTCCTCGAAGACGAAACAGCGCTTCGAGCTGTCCGTCGTCGAGCTCGCGCCCGAGCAGAGCCAAAGCTTCGGCGCGGTGACGGTGACGCCCTATCCAGTCGTGCACGGCGAATCCGGTGGACCGTTCCTCGCTTATCGCGTCGAAGCCGAGGGTCGCACGCTGGCCTACAGCGCCGATACCGAATGGACGGAGACGCTCATTCCGCTGGCGCATGGCGCCGACCTTTTCATCGCCGAAGCCTATATGTACGAGAAGGTGGTCAAGAATCACCTCAGCCTGACGACCTTGGAACAGCACCTTCCCGAAATCGGCGCAAAACGCCTCGTGCTCACCCATATGAGCGAAGACGTGCTGTCGCGCCTCGACGACATCGCTCATCTCGCCGCCGAAGACGGCATGGTGCTCGTGTTCTGACATGCACGCACCCGTTCACTTGAAGATCGGTTCCCGTCAGGTCTTCGCCATCGCAGGCCCGGCGATGGTCGCCAACCTCACCACGCCACTGATCGGCGTGGTCTCGACCACCGCGATCGGACGGCTGGACGACGCCGCGCTGCTCGGCGGCGTCGCCATCGCGTCCGTCATCTTCGATTGCCTGTTCTGGCTGTTCGGTTTCCTGCGCATGAGCACGCTCGCCTTCACGGCGCAGGCGCTCGGCGCCGGCGAGACGCGCGAGCTGACCGCGATCCTGGTGCGCGGCTTCATCGTCGCCGGCTTGATCGGCGTAGCACTGATCGCGCTGCAACTGCCGCTGGCCACCGTGCTGTTCGACCTGATGGGCGGCAGCGAAGGCGTCACGCGCGCGGCGAAAACCTACTTCGTGATCCGGATCTGGTCGGCGCCGCTGGCGCTCGTCAATTATGTTATCCTGGGCTGGCTGGTCGGCCAGGCTCGCGCCAACCCGGCGCTCGCGCTCCAAATCATCATCAATCTCGTCAACGCGGCGGCGACGATCCTGCTGGTGCTGGTCTACGACACCGGCATCGCAGGTGCTGCGATCGCAGCGCTGCTGTCTGAAGCGGCCGGATTCGGCCTCGGCATGATCGTCTGCCGCCGCTATGCGGACGGTGGGTTCGCGGTGCCGTACGCAGAGCTGTTCGACCGGGCCAAGCTGATGCGGCTGCTGGCCGTGAATTCCGACATCCTGATCCGTACCGCGGCGCTGATCGCCGTGTTCTTGTTCTTCACCGCCAAGGGCGCGCGGGCCGGCGACGTCACGCTGGCCGCGAATTCCGTGCTCAACAATTTTCTGCTGGTCAGCGCCTTCTTTCTCGATGGTCTAGCGAACGCAGCCCAGCAGCTTTGCGGCCGTACGCTCGGCGCACGCGACGCCAGGGGATTTGCTGATTCGACCCGGCTGGTGCTGCTATGGGGGCTCGGCTTCGCGCTGGTCGTGTCCGCGCTATTCGCGGTATTCGGGCCGAACTTAATCGATTTCATGACGGCGAGCGAAAGCGTCCGTCGCGGCGCGCGGGAATTCCTGCCGTTCGTCGTGCTCGCGCCGATTCCCGGCGTGTTCGCCTTCGGCTTCGACGGCATCTATATCGGCGCGACCTGGGCGCGTGAGATGCGCAATCTGATGCTGGCCTCGCTCGCGATCTTCCTCGCCACATGGTGGGCGCTGCAATCGTTCGGCAATGCCGGGCTGTGGAGCGCGCTGATCGCCTCCTACGTCTCGCGCGGCGGCTTGCAGGCCGCGCGCTATCCGGCGCTGTACAGGAAGACGTTTTCGAGGTCGTAGCTCTCGTGTCCCGGACACGCTGCAGGGTGAAACGCTGCTGCGCGGAGCCGGGACCCAGAATGCCGCGAGCGTGGGCCCCGGTTCAGCAGCGCATCACTAACGTGCTGCGCTGCGCTCGGGGCACGAGACCGCCTACATCCCCGGCCAGTCTTCCGCCGTCAGCGTGGCGGCGTCGGAGCCGACGATCTCGGAGAGAGAATCCCGCCCCGTCCGCAATAGGGTCGAGGCGAGGTCGCGCTTGATCTCGTCGACGATGCCGAGGCCCTTGTAGACCAGCGACGAATAGAGCTGGATCAGGCTCGCGCCGGCGCGGATCTTCGTCAGCGCGGCGCCGCCCGAGTCCACCCCGCCGACACCGATCAGGGGGAATGCGCCCTCGACGCGCACATAGGTCTCCGCGACCATCCGCGTCGACAGCCGGAACAGCGGCCGGCCGGACAGGCCGCCCTGCTCCTTGGCGCGCATCTCCTCGCGCAGCGTACTCGGCCGCGCGATCGTGGTGTTCGATACGATCATGCCATCGACCCGGCGCGAGCGCGCGACCTGCACGACGTCGTCGAGCTGGGCGAGGCTCAAATCCGGCGCGATCTTGAGCAGCACCGGCGTGTCGCCGGCGCTCTCGCGCACCCGCTGGCGCGCGTCGATCACCCTGGCGAGGAGATCGTCGAGCAGCGCGCCTTCCTGCAGATTGCGCAGGCCCGGCGTGTTCGGCGAGGAGACGTTGACGGTGAAATAGCTCGCGACCGGCGCAAAGGTCTCGATCAGCTTGACGTAATCATTGACCCGATCGGGCGAATCCTTGTTGGCGCCGACATTGACGCCGACGATGCCGCCGTGCTGCGCGCGCGCCGCAAGCCGGCGCAGGGCTGTCTCCGCACCGTCATTGTTGAAGCCCATGCGGTTGATCACGGCCTCGTCGCGCTCCAGACGAAACAGCCGCGGTCGCGGATTGCCGCTTTGCGGCTTCGGCGTCACCGAGCCGATCTCGACGAAGCCGAAGCCGAGCCGCAGCAGCGCATCCGGCACTTCGGCGCTCTTGTCGAAGCCCGCGGCCATGCCGATCGGATTGGGGAAGTTGAGCCCGAACGCACGCACCGCAAGCTTGGGATCGTCAGCGTGCGGCTTGCCCGGCGGCAGGAAGCGCAGGCCCTGGATCGCGAGGCGATGCGCATCCTCCGGATCGAGCCAACGCAGCACCGGCAGCGAGAGAGCGTCGAAAGCGCGGATCACGGGGCAAGCTCCGGAACATCGTGGCCGCCGTCGGAGCGCGTGTTGAGGTTCATCACAGCCATCACCGCGCCGAGATCGAGCTCGCCATAGAGATGCGGAAACAGCTCCTCATTGCGCGAGCGCTCCCAGCGCAACGCGCTGCCGAGCGCATCGCCGTCGACCTCGACCAGGAACAGCGCGCGCTGCCCGACATAATGCTTCTGCAGGGTCTCGGGAACCTGGGCGGCGGTCGAGAAATGGATGAATCCGTCGCGCGAATCGTCCGCGCTGCCGCGATAAACGCCCTGCCGTTCCGCCTCGCGCCAGGCCGAGGCCGGACAGATTTTGTAGATCTTGACCACCGCTTACGCAGCCCTGTTTGCCCGGGGAGACAGCTCTTTGAGTCTCCTGGGGATTTTCGTCTCTCGTGGGTCGTTAAATCCCGGGCGGGACCGTAAAGGCCACCCCTGCCGAACTCAAGACTTAGACGCCGCCTCTTGCACCGAAAACGGAAAACCGATTGATTTGAGGATAGTTTTCCTGAGTTGCGACGGGCTGGACCTTCCATGGTCAGGCAGGCCAAAGCGCAGAGGATGCTCACCCACGACCAGATCTGGGGCGCGCTGGATCGGCTGGCGGCGCGTGCCGGCCTGTCGCCGTCCGGCCTCGCCAAGCGCGCCGGGCTCGATCCCACCACCTTCAACAAGTCCAAGCGCGTTACCTCCGACGGCCGCGAGCGCTGGCCCTCGACCGAATCGATCGCGAAAGCGCTGGCGGCGGCAGATTCGTCGATCGACATTTTTGCCAGGCTGGTCGGCGACGAGGCAGGCGGCGGCCGTTCGGTGCCGCTGCTCGGCTTCGCGCTGGCGGGCGCGAGCGGCGCCTTCGACGAGTCCGGCTTTCCCGTCGGCAAGGGCTGGACCGAATTTGCCCTTCCCGCCTTCGAGGGCAACCATAGCTTCGCGCTGCAGATGTCCGGCGAAGCGCTTGCGCCCGCCTATCGCGACGGCGACATCATCCTGGTCGCGCCCGGCGCGCCGATCCACAAAGGCGATCGCGTGGTGGTGAAGACCAACGCGGGCGAGCTGACGGTGGCGACGCTGAAGCGCCGCACCGCAAAGGCTCTGGATTTGCAGCCGCTCGATGCGACGCAGGCCGAACGCAGGATGGCGGCGAGCGAGGTGGTGTGGATCGCGCGGATCGTGTGGGCAAGCCAGTGAGGCCTCGGTGTCGTCCTGGCGAAAGCCAGGACCCATTACCCCGGGAGAAGTTGTGGCACCAATTGGCCACTCCGAGTCTCCGTAACCACATCCGGCGGTGGCTATGGGTCCTGGCTTTCGCCAGGACGAATCGGGGAGATAGGTCGCGCCTACAACTCAGTTCCGTAGCTCTCACGCACTCCGCGCCAGCGCGCCGTCGATCATGTTGACCGCGTTCTGCACGCCATACACCGCGACAAAGGAGCCGAAGCGCGGGCCCTTTTCCTGGCCGAGCAGCACCTGGTAGAGCATGTTGAACCAGTCGAGCGTCACGCCCGGACGGCCGTCCTTGCCCTTCTTGACCTGGTCGAGGAACGGCTCGCGGCGGCCGATCTCGTAGACGACGTTCTGGATGTCCTCGGCCGAGGCGTCCTGCGGAAGCTGCGATAATGCATCCCGCAAATCCTGCAGCGCCGCGCGCTCGGTCTCGGTCGGTTCGCGGAACGTCTTCGTCGGCGCGACGAAGTCGCGATAATAGTTGATGGCATAGCCGACCATCGCGTCGAGCTTGGGATGCGTCTGCGGGCTCACACCGGGTCGGTAGCGACCAATGAAACCCCACAGTGTCTCGGCATTCTCCGCATTCGACGACGACACCAGCGTCAGCAGGAGCTGGAACGTGACGGGCATGTCGAACTTCGGCGGATGGCCATTGTGGACATGCCAGACCGGATTGCCGAGCTGCTGCCTGGCGTCCTGCTTCCCAAAGCCGTCGATGAACTGCTGGTAGTCGTCGACATTGCGCGGGATGACGTCGAAATACAGCCGCTTGGCCGCCTTCGGCTCGCGATACATGAACAGCGACAGCGATTCCGGCGAGGCGTAGCGCAGCCATTCGTCGATGGTCAGCCCATTGCCCTTCGACTTCGAGATCTTCTGGCCCTTGTCATCGAGGAAGAGCTCGTAGTTGAAGCCCTCCGGCGGCGTGGCGCCGAGCGCCCTGGCGATCGCGCCGGAGAGTTTGACCGAGTCGATCAGGTCCTTGCCGGCCATCTCGTAATCGACGCCGAGCGCGACCCAGCGCATCGCCCAATCGGCCTTCCATTGGCACTTGACGTTGCCGCCGGTGACCGGCGTCTCGACTTCCTGGTTGGTATCGGGATCGAGGTAGGTCACCGTGCCGGCCGCAACGTCGCGGCGGATCATCGGCACCTGCAGCACGACACCCGTGGTCTTGCTGATGGGGAGGAACGGCGAATAGGTCGCGCGGCGGTCGGGACCGAGCGTCGGCAGGATGATCGCCATCACCTTGTCGTAGGCCGCGAGCATTTTGAGCAGCGTCGCGTCGAAACGGCCGGACGTGTAATAGTCGGTCGAGCTCGCGAATTCGTAGTCGAAGCCGAAATGATCGAGGAAGGCGCGCAGCCGCGCATTGTTGTGGTGCCCGAACGACGGGTATTCGTTGGAGAACGGATCCGGCACCCGCGTCAGCGGCTTGCCGAGATGCGCGGCCAGCATCTCCTTGTTGGGGACGTTGTCGGGCACTTTCCGAAACCCGTCCATGTCGTCGGAGAACGCGAGCAGGCGGGTCTTGATCTTGTTCTCGGTCAGCACATGAAAAGCGTGCCGCACCATCGAGGTGCGCGCGACCTCGCCGAAGGTGCCGATATGCGGCAGGCCTGATGGCCCGTAGCCGGTCTCGAACAGCACCTCGTCCTTCGGGCTTTTCTTCAGCCGCGCGACAATGGCCTTCGCCTGCTCGAACGGCCAGGCGTTGGATTGTTCGGCGAGCGCACGCAGATCGCTCGGATTCGCGGCAAGATCGATAACAGACATCTAAGGGGCCTCCGGGCCGCGGAAAATAGCGATTTCCGGGCAGAATGCAATTTTGTGAGACCCTCATCCTGAGAGCTTGTGACGCTTTTGCTCGTTCGGAGCGCCTCCGCAGCGCATAAATGATAACTCATTGACGAACTCAGAGCCGCCATTTACCGCGATAAACAGCCCCACTCCGGCGGCAGCTAGAGGTCGGTGCCGTGCTTGGATTAACGAGCGCTCCATAGGAGCGGGTCTCGAAGGATGCCCGTGAAGGGCGGGCCGCGCTCCCCACCATGAGGGTCTTCTTGCGCCTCACGTCCCGCGCGGCTTGACCCGCCGGGTCGGCAGCGCATTCGCCGGATCTTCCGGCCAGGGATGGCGCGGGTAGCGGCCGCGCAAATCGGACCGCACGGCACTGTAGCTGCCGCGCCAGAAACCGGGGAGATCGCGCGTCACCTGCACCGGGCGCTGCGCCGGCGACAGCAGTTCCAGCACCAGCGGCACCTTGCCGGCGGCGATCGAGGGATGGGTGTTGAGGCCGAACAATTCCTGCAGCCGCACCGCGATGGTCGGCCCCTGCTCGGCTTCATAGTCGATCGCGAGCACGCTGCCGGTCGGGGCCTCGAAATGCGTCGGCGCCTCGCGGTCGAGCCGCGCGCGCATCTCCCACGGCAACAAAGCCATCAACGCGTCGGAGAGATCGCCGGCGGAAATATCCTTCAGCGCGATCTTGTCGTAGAGCGCCGGCACCAGCCAATCGTCGCGCCGCGCGATCAATCCGTCGTCCGAGAGATCGGGCCAGCTGTCGCCTTCGGCCCTGCGCAAAAACATCACGCGATCGCGCCATTGTTTGGCTACCTTCGACCAGGGCAGCCGGTCGAGTCCGGCGGCGATCAACCCGTCGGCGAAGATGCGCGCAGTGTCCCCCGAGGGCGACACGGCGAGCGTCGCCTCGGAGAGCGTGATCGCGTGCAGCGCGCGCTTGCGCCGCGCCCGCAGCGCCATCGCGCCGCGATCGAACGAGATCTCCTCGACGGATTCGATATGCTCGGCGAAATGCCGCTCGATCTCGTCCTGCGAGATTTGCGCCGCGAGCAGAATGCGCCCGCTCGCCGCCGTGCCGGTCATCTCGCCGACCGCGATATAAGGCGTGCGCGCGAGCGACGAGGTCTGATCCACCGCAGCACCCCGGCCGTTGGCGAGCACGAAGCTGCCATTGCCGCGGTTGCGCGCGACGCGATCCGGGAAGGCGTAGGCGAGCATCAGGCCGGTCGAGAGGTCACCTTCTGCGGTCGCCGCCTTCTCTGACGCCGCCACCTGCGAAGCCCAGCGCCGGGCGAGGTCGCGCGCGCTTGCGGCACGCGGGGAACGGTCGCGGCGGAACTGATCGCGCCGGTGCTCGAGATCGACGCTGTCGCCGCCGAGCCCGCGCTCGGTGATGATGGCCGCGATCTCGGCGGCGGCCTCGCCTTCGCCGGCACGGTGCGAATCCACGATCATGCGCGCGAGCCGCGGCGGCAGCGCCAGCGCGCGCAGGCTCTTGCCCTCCGCGGTGATGCGGCCATCGCCATCGAGCGCGTTGAGCTCGGAGAGCAGGCTTTTTGCTTCCTTCCAGGCCGGCTGCGGCGGCGGGTCGAGAAACGACAGCGCGGCAGGATCGGCGACGCCCCATTGCGCGAGATCGAGCACCAGCGAGGACAGATCGGCGCTGAGGATCTCGGGCTGGGTGTAGGGCGCTAGCGAGGCTGTCTGAGGTTCGTCCCAGAGCCGGTAGCAGACACCGGGCTCGGTGCGGCCGGCGCGGCCGCGGCGCTGGTCCGCCGCCGCGCGGGAGACGCGCACGGTCTCGAGCCGGGTCAAGCCGATGTCGGGCTCGTAGCGCGGCACGCGGGCGAGACCGGAATCGACCACGATGCGCACGCCCTCGATGGTGAGCGAGGTCTCCGCGATCGAGGTCGCCAGCACCACCTTGCGCGTGCCCTTGGGCGCCGGCGAGATGGCACGATCCTGCACGGCGGCGTCGAGCGCGCCAAACAGCGGCACGATTTCAATGCTGGAATCGTGTATGCGTTCGGCGAGGAAATTCTGGGTGCGGCGGATTTCGGCGGCGCCCGGCAGGAACGCCAGCACCGAGCCGGCATCGGCCCGCAGCGCCGAGGCGATCGCATCCGCCATCTGCCGCTCGATCGGCGCGTCAGCCTTGCGGCCGAGATAGCGCGTCTCGACCGGAAAGGCGCGGCCCTCGCTTTCGACGACGGGCGCTTCGCCCAGCAATTTTGCCACGCGGGCGCCATCGAGCGTTGCCGACATCACGAGGATGCGCAAATCCTCGCGCAAGCCCAGCTGCGCGTCGCGCGCCAGCGCCAGGCCCATGTCGGCATCGAGCGAGCGCTCGTGGAATTCGTCGAACAGCACGGCGGCGATGCCCGACAGTTCGGGATCGTCGAGAATCTGGCGGGTGAAGATGCCCTCCGTCACCACCTCGATCCGGGTCGCGCGCGAGATCTTCGAGCCGAAGCGGACGCGATAGCCGACAGTCTCGCCGGCGCGTTCGCCGAGTGATTTGGCCATGCGGTCGGCGCTGGCGCGCGCCGCGATGCGCCGCGGCTCCAGCACGATGATCTTCTTGCCTTTGGCCCAGGGGGCATCGAGCAGCGCCAGTGGCACGCGCGTGGTCTTGCCGGCGCCAGGAGGGGCCACCAGCACGGCGGCATGATGCGCCTCCAGCGTGCGCGAGAGGTCGTCGAGCACGGCATCGATCGGGAGGGGCGTGTCGAAACTGAGGGGCAAGGCCTGTCCATTCGTCACGCCCGAGCAAAAAGCGCGAAGCGCGTCTTCGCACGGAAGTCGCCGGGCATCCACGTCGTCACACTAGAAAACAGACGTGGATGGCCGGGACAAGCCCGGCCATGACGGAATCGTTGCGAGGTCGGATCGCTAGCCCTGCACCGGCGGCCGTCCAACACTCTCATAGACGAAGCCGGCCGCAGCCATCTCCTCGGGGCGGTAGATGTTGCGCAAGTCGACAATGACGGGCTGCGCCATGGTTGCCTTCAGCCGGTCGAGGTCGAGCGCACGGAACTGCACCCATTCGGTGACGATCACGATCGCATCGGCGCCTTCCGCGCAGGAATAGGCGTCTTCGCAATAAGTGATGCTGGGCAGCTCAGTCTTCGCCTGCTCCATGCCGACGGGATCGAAGGCCTTCACCTTCGCGCCCATGTCGATCAGGCCGGTCACCAGCGGGATCGACGGCGCGTCGCGCATGTCGTCGGTGTCGGGCTTGAAGGTGAGCCCGAGCACGGCGATGGTCTTGCCGCGCAGCGAACCGCCGAGCGCCTGGCTCACTTTTCGCGCCATCGCCCGCTTGCGGTTCTCGTTGACCGCGAGCACGGATTCGACGATGCGCAAGCTCACGTCGTAGTCCTGCGCGATCTTGATCAGCGCCTTGGTGTCCTTTGGGAAGCAGGAGCCGCCGAAGCCCGGACCGGCGTGCAGGAACTTGGTGCCGATGCGGTTGTCCAGGCCAATGCCGCGCGCGACCTCCTGCACGTTGGCGCCGACCTTTTCGGAGAGGTCCGCGATCTCGTTGATGAAGGTGATCTTGGTCGCGAGGAAGGCGTTGGCGGCGTATTTGATCATCTCGGCGGTGCGGCGTTCCGTGAACATCAGCGGCGCCTGGTTCAGCGACAGCGGACGATAGATATCGCTCATCACCTTGCGGCCGCGCTCGTCGGAGGTGCCGACGACGATGCGGTCGGGGAATTTGAAGTCGCGGATCGCCGCGCCCTCGCGCAGGAATTCGGGATTCGAGGCGACGACGACGTCGGCTTTGGGATTGGTCTCGCCGATGATGCGCTCGACCTCGTCGCCGGTGCCGACCGGAACGGTCGACTTGGTCACGACGACGGTGAAGCCGGACAGCGACTGCGCGATCTCTTTCGCAGCGGCATAGACGTAGGACAGATCAGCATGGCCGTCGCCGCGGCGCGACGGCGTGCCGACCGCGATGAAGACAGCATCGGCATCCGCAACCGGCTTGGACAAATCGGTGGTGAACTCCAGCCGCTTGGCCTTGACGTTGGTCGCCACCAGCTCGTCGAGCCCAGGCTCGTAGATCGGGATCTCGCCGCGATGAAGCGCCGCGATCTTCTTCTCGTCTTTGTCGACGCAGATGACGTCGTGGCCGAAATCCGCAAAGCAGGCTCCGGACACCAGTCCCACATAGCCCGTGCCGATCATCGCGATTCGCATGAAAAACCCTGTTTGGCTTGGTTAACAAAACCCCAATTCCACGGCGGTTTAGCATTTTCCCGGGGTGAGGGAACAGCCCGCGTGCAAAAAACGGCACAGCAATTGTACCAGTAAAGAAATCGTAAGCCGCAAGGCGGCAAACTGCTCCGCGTTCACACAGATCTGGCGGAACACGCCTCGAAAAGAGACACCATGGCACCATCAGGCACAATCGCCGCGAGCGGGGGACTCAAGGCCCCGGCTGCTGCGCGCGTCGATTGGGTCGATTACGCCAAGGGCATCTGCATCGTCATGGTCGTGATGATGCATTCGGTGCTGGGGGTCGAGCTTGCCGCCGGCGAGACCGGTTTCATGCATGTTTTGGTGGCCTTCGCGAAGCCATTCCGGATGCCTGATTTCTTCCTGATTTCGGGTCTGTTCCTGTCACTGGTGATCGACCGGGACTGGCGAAGCTATCTCGACCGCAAAGTGGTGCATTTCGCCTATTTCTATGTCGTCTGGGTGACAATCCAGTTCGGCTTCAAGGCCCCCGCATTCGCAGCAGAAACGAGCTGGCGCGACGCCGGCCTGCTGTATCTGGAATCCTTCGTCGAGCCGTTCGGCACGCTATGGTTCATCTACCTCCTGCCGATCTTCTTCGTCGTCACAAAACTGACACGGCGCATGCCGCAGCCCGCGATATGGCTCGTCGCGGCCGCGCTGGAGACGGCGCGCATTTCGACCGGCTGGACCGCGATCGACGAGTTCTGCGCGCGCTTCATCTATTTCTATTCGGGCTATCTGTTCGCGCCCTACGTGTTCGCGCTGTCGGACCGCGCGCGCAATCATCCCGCATGGGCGCTGACAGCGCTCGCGACATGGGTGCTGGTCAATGCCGGCCTCGTTGCGCTCGGCGCCAGCGAATGGAAAATCGTATCGCTCGTGCTCGGCTTCGCCGGCGCCTGCGCCATCATCACGATGGGCACGCTGCTCGCGCGCGTGCAATGGCTGAATGTCTTCCGCTTCTGCGGCGAGCATTCGATCGTGATCTATCTCGCCTTCTTCCTGCCGATGGCGGCGACACGGACGCTGCTCTTGCGCACGGGCATCATTCCCGACATCGGTGCGGTGTCGCTGATCGTGACCATCGCCGGCGTGATCGGCTCGCTCGCAATCTGGCAGATCGCACTGCGCCTTGGCGGCAACTTCCTGTTCGAGCGGCCCGATGCGTTCTGGATCGCGCCGAAGAAGACAAGCGCGGTGTTGCAGGCGGCGGAGTGATACTCTGCTGTCATCCCCGCGAAGGCGGGGATCCAGTATTCCAGAGGGCAGCAGTCGTATACGGAGAAGCCGCAGCGTACTGGATTCCCCGCCGTCGCGGGGAATGACAGCGGGGGATGCGGGAAATGACAGTGGGGATAGCGGCATCCGCAAGCCAAAAATCCACCTCCCAAGGCTGTCAAATCCCGCAAAAATTCATACATTGCGGCCATGCCCAAGAGCTCCCCAAAGACCACCGCCCAAGCTGACACCAAGGCTGCCGCGCCCAAGGCCGCCGAAACCAAGCCCGCTGCTGCGACAGCTGCTGCCAAGCCCGTTGCCGCGAAGGCGGCCGGCAAGGGCGACCATGTCTTCCTGGTCGACGGTTCCGGCTACATCTTCCGCGCCTACCATGCGCTGCCGCCGATGAACCGCAAGTCCGACGGCTTGCAGGTCAATGCCGTGCTCGGCTTCTGCAACATGCTGTGGAAGCTGTTGCGCGAGATGCCCGAGGACAACCGGCCGACCCATCTGGCGATCATTTTCGACAAGTCGGAAATCACCTTCCGCAACAAGATCTATCCTGAGTACAAGGCACACCGGCAGCCGGCCCCGGACGATCTGATCCCGCAATTTTCGCTGATCCGCGAGGCGGTGCGCGCCTTCGACCTGCCTTGCCTGGAACAGGTGGGCTTCGAGGCCGACGATTTGATTGCGACCTATGTACGGCAAGCCTGCGAGCGCGGCGCAAGCGCGACAATCGTGTCCTCCGACAAGGACCTGATGCAGCTCGTCACCGACTGCGTCACCATGTACGACACCATGAAGGACCGCCGCATTGGCATCCCCGAGGTGATCGAGAAGTTTGGCGTGCCGCCGGAGAAGGTGGTGGAAGTGCAGGCGCTGGCCGGCGATTCCACCGACAACGTTCCTGGCGTGCCCGGCATCGGCATCAAGACCGCGGCGCAGCTGATCGTCGAATATGGCGATCTCGAGCAATTGCTGTTCCGCGCCACCGAAATCAAGCAGCCGAAGCGGCGCGAGGCGCTGATCGAGAACGCCGAGAAGGCGCGCATCTCGCGGCAGCTCGTATTGCTCGACGACAAGGTCGACCTCGACGTCCCGTTGGACGATCTCGCCGTCCACGAGCCCGATGCGCGCAAGCTGATCGCGTTCCTGAAGGCGATGGAGTTTTCCACGCTGACGCGCCGCGTCGCCGAATTCTCGCAGATTGACCCGGCCAACGTCGATGCAGATCCCGGCTATTCCAGCGGCGCCAGCGTCTTCTCGCCGCTGCCGCCTTCGGACGTCGTGCCGGCCCCGGGACCCGGCGCGCCGGCGCAAGTTCCGGTGGGCCAGCGCAACCCTTCGGCGAGCAAGGAGGACAAGGCCGCGAGTCCGAAGGGCGCGCCGATTTCGCTCGCCGCCGCGCGGGAAGAGGCTTTGCGCAAGCTTCCGGTCGACCGCAGCAAGTACCAGGCCATCAAGACGCTCGCGGAATTGAACGCGTTCATCGCGCGCATTCACGATGCCGGCCATGTCGCGGTCGAGATCCGGGGAAACTCGATCGATCCGATGCAGGCCGACCTCTGCGGTATCGCGCTGGCGCTGGCGCCGAACGAGGCCTGCTACGTGCCGCTGGCGCACAAGCAGTCCGGCGGCGGCGCCGGCCTGTTCGACGCGGGCCTCGCGCCCGACCAGGTCAAGCACACTGATGCGATCGAAGCGTTGCGGCCGGTGCTGGAATCACCAGGCATTCTCAAGATCGGCTTCGACGTCAAATTCACCGCGGTGATGCTGGCGCAGCACGGCATCACACTGCGCAACACCGATGATGCGCAGCTGATCTCCTACGTGCTCGATGCCGGCCGCGGCTCGCACGCGCTGGAGCAACTGTCCGAGCGCTGGTTCGGTCACGCGATGCTCAAAGACAACGAGCTGCTCGGCAGCGGCAAGGGCAAGATCACGTTCGACCAGGTGCCGATCGACAAGGCCGCGTCGCTGTCGGCGGAAGGCGCCGACGTGACCTTGCGCGTCTGGCGCGTGCTGAAGCCGCGCCTCATCGCCGAGCACATGACCACGGTCTACGAGACGCTGGAACGCCCGCTGGTCGCGGTGCTCGCACGCATGGAGCGGCGCGGCATCTCGATCGATCGTCAGGTGCTGTCGCGTCTCTCCGGCGACTTCGCCCAGACTGCGGCCCGTGTCGAAGCCGAGATCCAGCAGATCGCGGGCGAGCCGGTCAATGTCGGCAGCCCGAAGCAGATCGGCGACATCCTGTTCGGCAAGATGGGACTGTCGGGCGGCACCAAGACCAAGACCGGCGCGTGGTCGACCACCGCTCAGGTGCTCGACGAGCTCGCCGAGCAGGGCCACGACCTCCCGAAGAAGATTCTGGAGTGGCGCCAGGTCTCGAAGCTCAAATCGACCTACACGGACGCGTTGCCGACCTACGTGAATCCCCAGACCCACCGCGTCCATACGACCTACGCGCTGGCCGCGACCACGACGGGCCGGCTGTCGTCGAACGAGCCGAATTTGCAGAACATTCCGGTGCGCACCGAGGACGGACGCAAGATCCGGCGCGCCTTCATCGCAACGCCAGGGCACAAGCTCGTCTCCGCCGACTATTCGCAGATCGAGCTGCGGCTGCTCGCTGAGATCGCCGACATTCCCGTGCTGCAGCAGGCGTTCCGCGACGGTCTGGACATTCACGCCATGACGGCATCGGAAATGTTCGGCGTGCCGATCAAGGGCATGCCGAGCGAAATCAGGCGCCGCGCCAAGGCGATCAATTTCGGCATCATCTACGGCATTTCGGCGTTCGGCCTCGCCAACCAGCTCGGCATCGCGCGCGAAGAGGCCTCCGCCTACATCAAGAAATACTTCGAACGCTTCCCCGGCATCCGCGCCTACATGGACGAGACGCGCGACTTCTGCCGGAGCCACGGCTACGTCACCACGCTGTTCGGACGGAAGATGTACTATCCCGACATCAAGGCTTCGAACGCCTCGGTGCGGGCCTTCAACGAGCGCGCCGCGATCAACGCTCGGCTCCAGGGCACCGCCGCCGACATCATCCGCCGCGCGATGACGCGGATGGAGGATGCCTTGGTCCAGAAGAAATTGTCGGCGCAGATGCTGCTGCAGGTGCACGACGAACTGATCTTCGAGGTGCCGGACGCGGAGGTCGAGGCGACGCTCCCCGTCGTGCAGCACGTGATGCAGGACGCGCCGTTCCCGGCCGTGCTGCTCTCGGTGCCGCTGCATGTCGATGCACGCGCAGCGAACAATTGGGACGAGGCACATTGACGCTACGTCTTCACTTCGCTCCTTCCAAACTTTGAGTGTCGTCCCGGCCAAGTGCGCCCGCACGGGGGCCGGGACGACCTATAGAGAGAGAGACACAGGTCAGAATTGTCCTCCGTGCAATTGCGCGATGGCACGGCGAGGCCTCGCATATTAAAATCGAGCCGTCTCCCGCACCGGTTCAGCCATGCCCCACGCCTCCGCCCTGCTCGGCTTCGCTCTCGTCTGCCTCGGCCTCGTGCTCACGCCCGGGCCGAACATGATCTACCTGATCTCGCGTTCGATCACGCAAGGGCCTGCGGCGGGCATCGTCTCGCTCGGCGGCGTGGCGCTCGGCTTCGTGTTCTACATGCTGTGCGCGGCATTCGGCATCACGGCGCTGCTGCTCGCCGTTCCCTTCGCCTATGACGCGCTGCGCTTTGCCGGCGCGGGTTATCTGTTGTGGCTGGCCTGGCAGGCAGTGAAGCCGGGCGGGCGCTCGCCGTTCCAGGTGAAGCAGCTTGCGATCGACAGCCCGCGCAAATTGTTCGCGATGGGGTTCGTCACCAATCTGCTCAACCCGAAGATCGCGATGCTTTACCTCGCGCTGCTGCCGCAGTTCATCGATCCCACCGCCGGCAGCGTGCTGGCGCAGTCAGTGGTGCTCGGCGCGATCCAGATCGCGATCAGTGTCAGCGTGAATGCGATGATCGCGCTCGCGGCCGGGTCGATCGCGCTGTTTCTCGCAAGCCGGCCAAGCTGGATGCTGGTCCAGCGTTGGCTGATGGGCACGGTGCTGGCCGGGCTTGCGGTGCGGATGGCGGTGGAAGCGCGGAAGGTGTAATTTTTCCCCTCTCCCCGCTTGCGGGGAGAGGGAGAGAAAGATCAATCCAGCTTCGCCTCCATGCCCCGCTTCACCGCCGGGCGGGCCATCAGGGCCTCGTACCAGCGCTTGACGTTGGGAAAGTCGGCCAGGTCAACCTTGTGGCGAGGGTGACGCCAGGCCCAGCCCAGGATGGCAAAATCGGCGATCGAGAGCTCGCCGGCGACGAAATCGCGGGACTCCAGCCGGCGGTCGAGGACGCCGTAGAGCCGTCGCGTCTCGGCCATGTAGCGCTTGAGGCCGTAGGCGCGGTCCTGCTCGTTCTCGAGCGCGATGAAATGGTGCACCTGGCCCGGCATCGGCCCGAAACCGCCCATCTGCCACATCAACCATTCATAAACGGGAATGCGGCCCGAAAGCGATTTCGGCAGAAATTTGCCGGTCTTTTCGCCGAGATACAGCAGGATCGCACCCGACTCGAAGATGCTGACGGGCTTGCCGTCCGGGCCATCAGGATCGACGATCGCGGGGATCTTGTTGTTGGGTGAGAGCTTCAGGAACTCCGGCGCCATCTGTTCGCCCTTGCTGATATTCACCGGGATCACCTTGTAGGGCAGCCCCATCTCCTCCAGCGCGACCGAGATCTTGCGGCCGTTCGGCGTGTTCCAGGTGTGCAGCTCGATGGTCATTTGTCGCGTGTCCTTGCCCAGCCTTCTTGCAGGTTTTCTTGCCCGAGATATCCGGCATCCACCTACCCCAGAACGTTGCACCCCCACAACCGGCCGCCCGGGATGGCCGATCCCTGTTGACGGGGGAAGCCCCCTCTGGAATGTCGAGGCCGTCGCGGATAAATTCCGCCACCTCCAAAAATGCTCCCGAGGGCCCGCCGTGTCTAAATCAGCCTCCCGCGCCCGCCTGTTCGAGATCATCCGCCGGCGCTCCTTCGGCCGCGGCGAGGTGACGCTCGCGTCGGGCCGCAAGAGCGACTTCTACTTCAACCTCAAGCCGACCATGCTCGACCCGGAGGGTGCGACCCTGCTCGCCGAGCTGACCTATGAGGCGCTGAAGGACGACCAGCTCGATTTCATCGGCGGGCTCGAGATGGGCGCGGTGCCGCTGGCCGGCGCGCTGGCGCAGATCTCCTGGATCAAGGGCCATCCCATCGCGGCCTTCTTCGTGCGCAAGAAGCCGAAGGAGCATGGCGCGAAGCTCGCGATCGAGGGGCTGCCCAGGGGCGAGACGCTGGAGGGCAAGCGCGTCGTGATCGTCGAGGACGTCACCACCACCGGCGGATCGGCGATGAAGGCGGTGGAAGCGGTGCGCGAGACCGGCGCGGAAGTGGTGCTGGTGCTGACCATGGTCGACCGCGAGGAAGGCGCCGACGACACCTTTGGCGCGGCCGGGCTGCCGTTCCGCTCGCTGTACAAGGCGTCGGAGTTCTTGAAGGCTTGAGCGGCTAGACTTTTTCCGCCGTCGTGCCCGGGCTTGACCGGGCATCCACGTCTTTGCCGCACCAGAGATCCTGGATGGCCGGGACAAGCCCGGCCATGGACGAGGTCCACCCGTCCGGCGACACCGCTCCTCCCCCCTCAACCGCTCATTTACCATCCCGCCTTATGGTGAATCATGTGCTGAGACCTGATGGTCCCGGCCGGTTGGGTAGCGCCGGGTGGAGTAAGCGTTTGCGTACAGTCATGTCCCATGCGCGCCGGTGGCGTCGCGCGATGCTCGTAGCCGCCACATTGGCAGCACCGCTGGTTGCGGCTCCGGCCCCGGTTTCGGCCGAAGGCCTGTTCGACTTCTTCTTCGGCGGAATGCAGCAGCAGCAGCGGCCGCAGCGTGAGGTGCCGCAGCAGCCGAGCTCCTACGCCGATCCATTCACCGGCCAGCAGAACGGCGCAAGTCCGCCATACGTGCCGCCGACACGTTCGGCTGCGGCCGGCGGCTCGGGACCGGCGTTCTGCGTGCGCAGCTGCGACGGCAAATATTTTCCGCTGATGCGCGGTCTCACCTCGCCCGCGCAGATGTGTCAGGCGTTCTGTCCTGCAAGCGCCACCAAGATCTATTTCGGCTCCTCGATCGACGGCGCGGCGTCGCAGACCGGCGAGCGCTATGCCGATAGCGAGAACGCGTTCGCCTATCGCAAGGCGCTGCGCGCCGACTGCACCTGCAACGGCCGCGAGCCGGTCGGCCTTGCTCCGGTCGATCTGGCGCTGGACTCGTCGCTAAAGCCCGGCGACGTGATCGCCACCAGCGACGGTCTCGTCGCCTATACCGGCATCCGCGTCGGCAACGACCAGGCCGCGGACTTCACCCCGGTCGCCTCCTATCCCGGTCTCACCGCGCAGGTCCGCGCACGGCTCGGCGAGATGAAGGTGGCGCCGGTGCGCGCCGACACGGTGGCGGCGGATGCCCCTGCCGCGGAGATCGTGCGCGAGACGCTCCCCGACGTGACGGTGCCGAAAACGCAAAAGCCGGCGAAGCGGGCTGGGCTGGACTAGCTCGGGCTCGTCTGTAGCCAAGCCGTCATTGCGAGCGACTTGTCCGCCGAAGCTCGAAGAGCGAAGGCGGAAGCGAAGCAATCCAGTCTGGCTCCGTGGAGGCACTCTGGATTGCTTCGTCGCAAGAGGCTCCTCGCAATGACGGAGGATGATGGGTCACCGTCCGATGATCACGCCGATCACGTTCGGCGCCGCCAGATATTTCTCCTCGATCGCCGCGCGCGCGGCGGCGCGGTTGTCTGCCGTGAGCAGGCCGCGCTTCTCGGCTAAAATCATCCAGCAAAAACCCCACCAGTCGGTGAGCATGCCTTGGTCGTCGACGAGATCATAACCCTGCTCGGCGGCGAAGATGCGCGCATGCGCTTCGTCAAGCGTGTCGAGGAACAGATGGTCCTGCGCCGAAAACAGATCGTCGCTGACGTCGTCGATGGTGTAGCCCCAGATCGACTGGCACACCGCGTTGAACTCGCGGTCGAACTGGTCGTCGTCGACCGCGTGGCGCCGCGCCGCCTGATGCAGCCGCGACAGCGAGCGCGCGAAATCGGCGATCCTGGTGAGGGCAAATTGATCGAAGGCAATGGTGGACATGTAGTCCTCGCGAAGTCTGGCAGACGCTAGATATGGTGTCGGCAACACGCCGAATCACAATGATATATCAAAGACTTGCTAAAGTGTTCTTAATTTGTTCTGACGGCAAACGTGTTTTGTTGAGAGCGTCGTTCTGGCGAAAGCCAGGACCCATTACCCCGGTCAGCGCTGCCCTTGCGAGCTGAGGCCATGAGCGCAAGCAGCTACTACGTCTACATCCTGGCGAGCCGCCATCACGGGACATTTATCTCGGCGTCACCAACGACATCCGCGCGCGGCTTGAATTGCACCGCTCGGGTCATGGCTCCAAGTTCGTGCACAAGTACAAGATCTTCCGCCTTGTGCACGTCGAAGCATTCTCGACTCCCCAGGAAGCTATCGCGCGCGAGAAGCAACTGAAGTTCTGGAAGCGGGACTGGAAGATCAAGCTGATCGAGGAAGAAAATCCCGGAATGATCGGTCAGGCCTCATCTGACAGGCGGGGTAATGGGTCCTGGCTTCCGCCAGGACGACACCTTCTTCGTTGCACCAGCCCCTGCTCAATTCGCCGCTGACATCAACTTATCCCCGCACGCGCTTGCGTAAAATTTGCCGCCGCATTGGCGCTTGATGGCGGCGCAGCGGGCGGCGGAGGATGCGTTTTGCGGAAGCGTGACGGCGCAGCTCAGGCCGTCGGCGCTGCGGCCGATCTTGCCGGCGGCGAAGGCGGCGCTGGACGCCGTGATGCAGACGACGAGGAAGGTGGCCGCGGCGATTTCGATCAGCCGTCGCATCACAGGTCTCATCAGAGCTTTCATGGGACGTCTCCTCCACACTGATGGCTGAATTGGCCGCCATTCTAGCACCAAATCCACGTTTCCCCGTATGCGTCCGGGTTCCCAAATCGGCCCGTTCCTTGCATAATTTTACGCCAACGCAGTGCACGGTCGCACCAGCAATGGTTCCGGTACAGAGGCAAGATGCGTAGGGTCAGTAGTGTTCTCGCGACCAGGAAGTGACGACTTTGCAAGATTCATCGTTCCAGCCTAATTTTCCCGCCCCCAACCAGCCCATCGACGAACTCGCGCTGGCTGAGATCAAGGGCGCTATCCTGGCGAAGCTGCGCCTTGCCATCGGCAAGGATGCGGGCATGGCGACCAAACACGATTGGTACCAGGCCGCGGCGCTGGCGCTGCGCGACCGCATCGTGCATCGCTGGCTCACGGCCGAGAAGCACAGCTACGATGCAGGGCGCAAGCGCGTCTATTATCTCTCGCTCGAATTCCTGATCGGCCGCCTCTTCAGCGACGCGCTGAACAATATGGGGCTGCTGAAGATCTTCGAAGTCGCGCTCGGCGATCTCGGCGTCTCCTTGCCTGAGCTGCGCAAATGCGAGCCGGATGCAGCGCTCGGCAATGGCGGTCTGGGCCGTCTTGCCGCCTGCTTCATGGAAAGCATGGCGACACTGTCGATCCCCGCGATCGGCTACGGCATCCGTTATGATTACGGCCTGTTTCGCCAGATCATCAATCAGGGCTGGCAGCAGGAATATCCGGACGAATGGCTCGGCTTCGGCAACCCTTGGGAATTGCAGCGGCCCGAGGTGATCTATGACATTCGCTTCGGCGGCGGTGTCGAGCATGTCGACGACAAGGGCCGCGATCGCGCGATCTGGCATCCGTCCGAGACCGTGCAGGCGATGGCCTATGACACGCCGATCGTCGGCTGGCGCGGCCAGCACGTCAATGCGCTGCGGCTGTGGTCGGCGCGCTCGCCCGATCCGTTGAAGCTCGACGCCTTCAACACCGGCGACTATGTCAGCGCCAGCGCCGAGCAGTCGCGCGCGGAAGCGATCTGTAAATTCCTGTATCCGAACGACGAGAGCCCGGCGGGCCGCGAGCTGCGCCTGCGCCAGGAATATTTCTTCGTCTCGGCCTCGCTGCAGGATCTGATCAAGCGGCATCTTGCCTCCGACGGCCAGCTCCGCAGCCTGTCGAGCAAGGTCGCGGTGCAGCTCAACGACACCCATCCGAGCCTGGCCGTCACCGAGCTGATGCGGATCCTGATCGACGACCACAATTTCCGCTGGGACGAGGCCTGGAAGATCACGGTCGCCACGCTGTCCTACACCAACCACACGCTGCTGCCCGAGGCGCTGGAGACCTGGCCGGTCGAGCTGTTCGAACGGCTGTTACCGCGGCATCTCGAGATCATCTACCGCATCAACGTGCAGCATCTCGCGCTCGCTGAGGCGCGCGCCCCCGGCGACATCGACTTCCGCGCCTCGGTCTCGCTGATCGATGAGCGGAGCGGCCGGCGCGTGCGCATGGGCCAGCTCGCCTTCGTCGGCTCGCACCGCATCAACGGCGTCTCGGCGATGCATTCGGACCTGATGCGCGAGACCGTGTTCCACGACCTCAACCATCTCTATCCTGGCCGCATCACCAACAAGACCAACGGCATCACCTTCCGCCGCTGGCTGATGCTGGCGAATCCGAAGCTGACCGATCTGTTGCGCGAGACTTGCGGCGATGCCGTGCTCGACGATCCGACGCAGCTCAGCCTGATCGAGGCCCGCGCCAGCGACGTCGAATTCCAGAAGAAGTTCCGTGCAGTCAAGCTTCACAACAAGACCGCGCTGGCGCGCCTGATCGGCGAGCGGCTCGGCATCAAGGTCGACCCGAACGCGCTGTTCGACGTGCAGATCAAGCGCATCCACGAATACAAGCGCCAGCTTCTCAATGTCATCGAGACGGTCGCGCTGTACCAGTCGATCAAGGACGACCCCAACGGCAACTGGGTGCCGCGGGTGAAGATCTTTGCGGGCAAGGCGGCGGCGAGCTACCGCTACGCCAAGCTGATCATCAAACTCATCAACGATGTTGCGGAAGTCGTCAACAACGATCCCGCCATCGGCGGCAAGCTCAAGGTCGTGTTCCTGCCCGACTACAATGTCAGCCTTGCCGAAGTGATCATTCCCGCTGCCGACCTCTCCGAGCAGATCTCGACAGCCGGCATGGAAGCCTCCGGCACCGGCAACATGAAACTGTCGCTGAACGGCGCCCTCACCATCGGCACGCTCGACGGCGCCAACATCGAGATCCGCGACCATGTCGGCGCGGAGAACATCGCGATCTTCGGCATGGAAGCCGGTGACGTGATGATCCGGCGCAAGCAGGGGCTGGACGCCTCGGACGTGATCCGCAATTCGCCCAAGCTCCAGCGCGCCATCAATGCCATCGGCACCGGCGAGTTCTCGCCCGGCGATCCCGGCCGCTTCGAATCCATCGCGCACGCGCTGCGTTATCTCGACCATTACATGGTCAGCGCCGACTTCGATTCCTATTACGATGCGCAACGTAGCGTCGATGCGCGCTGGCAGGTGGCGCCGGCCTGGACGCGTGCCTCGATCCTCAACGTCGCGCGCATGGCATGGTTCTCCTCCGACCGCACCATCCGCGAATATGCCGAGGAGATCTGGAACGTGCCGGTCAATCCGACCACACCGCTGCTGCCGACCCTGCGCGATGTCGCCGGCTAATTTTCCGCTGCGTGAAATCGGTTACCCACGAGGTAATTGCACAAGCCGGCGGCGGACGTGATATGACGTCCGTCATTGAACGCCGGATCAAGCAATGCACGCCAAGCTCCCGCACCCTTTCGACGACGCCACCCGCGTCACCGCCGGTGACTCGAGCTGGCAGGGACACACCAGCGACGATTACTGGGCCTTTGTCGGCCCGTTCGGCGGCGTCACGGCCGCGACCATTTTGCGCGCGCTGATCGAGCATCCGGAACGTGCCGGCGATCCGCTGGCGCTCACCGTGAATTACTGCGCGCCGATCGCCAAGGGGCCGTTCGATCTCGACGTGCGACTGGTGAAGGCCAACCGCTCCAGCCAGCACTGGAGCGTCGAACTGTCGCAAGGCGGCGGCGAGGTCGCAACCCTCGCCACCGCGGTGTTCGCCGAACGCCGGCCGTCCTGGGACCACAGGGTGGCGCAATATCCGGATGCAAAGCCGTTCGAAGAGACGATGCCGTTCCCAAAGATCGCGGCGTCCTGGGCCAACCAGTATGAATTCCGGTTCGTCGAGGGCGAGATGCGGATCGGCCCGTCCAAGCCCGAACTCGCCAGCACTTACTCAAAGCTCTGGATCAGTGATCGCGAGCCGCGCAAGCTGGACATGCCGTCGCTGATGTCGATGTCGGACGCCTTCTTCGGCCGCATCTTCCACGCGCGGCGCGAGCTGGTGCCGTTCGGCACGGTGTCGCTGACGACGTATTTCCACACTGACAGCGAAGAACTCGCGGCCGAGGACATCACCCGCGTGCTGGCGACCGCAGATTCAAAGATCATGCACAAGAGCTACGCCGACCAGAACGCCGAGCTGTGGTCGCCCCACGGAAGGCTGCTCGCGACGAGCACGCAGATCGCGTATTTCAAGGCGTAGCTGCTTCCGCAAGTTCGTTATTGCGAGCGCGGCGAAGCAATCCAGACTGTTTCCGCGGAGGGATTCTGGATTGCTTCGCTGCGCTCGCAATGACGGTAGAGAGACATCTCGAAAACCAAAAGAGCGGCCTCACGGCCGCCCTTTCGAATTTCAAATGACGCAAGCTTACTCCGCCGCGAGCTTCACGTCCGGTGCAGCGGCGCGGACCTCGGCGTCGACCTGGGCTTCGAACTTGGCAAAGTTCTTCTGGAACATGCCGACCAGCGCGCGGGCGGTCTTGTCGAACTCGTCCTTGTCCTTCCAGGTGTTGACCGGGTTGAGGATCTCGCTCGGCACGCCCGGCAGCGCGGTCGGGACCGCGAAGCCGAAATATTTATCGGTGCGGAATTCGACGTTGCGAAGCGAGCCGTCGAGGGCCGCGGTCAGCAGCGCGCGCGTCACCTTGATCGGCATGCGCGAGCCGGTACCGTACTTGCCGCCGGTCCATCCCGTGTTGACCAGCCAGCAGTCGACATTGTGCTGGGCGATCAGGTCGCGCAGCATGTTGCCGTAGACGGAGGGGTCGAGCGGCAGGAAGGGCGAGCCGAAGCAGGTCGAGAATTCCGGCTGCGGCTCATTGCCGAGACCGCGCTCGGTGCCAGCGACCTTGGCGGTGTAGCCCGACAGGAAGTGATACATTGCCTGCGCCGGCGAGAGCTTGGCGATCGGCGGCAGCACGCCGAAGGCGTCGGCGGCGAGCATCACCACGTTCTTCGGCTGCGGTGCGCGGCCGGTGCGCGAGGCGTTCGGGATGAACTCGAGCGGATAGGCCGAGCGCGTATTCTCGGTCTTGGAGCCGTCGTCGAAATCGACCACGCGGGTGTCTTCGTCCAACACGCAGTTCTCGAGCACCGCGCCGAAGCGGGTCGAGGCGGCATAGATCTCGGGCTCGGCTTCCTGCGACAGCTTGATGCACTTGGCGTAGCAGCCGCCTTCGAAGTTGAAGACGCCGTTCGGGCCCCAGCCGTGCTCGTCATCGCCGATCAGCGTGCGGTTCGGATCGGCTGACAGCGTGGTCTTGCCGGTGCCGGACAGGCCGAAGAAGATCGCCGCATCGCCCTTGGCGCCGACATTGGCCGAGCAATGCATCGGCATCACGCCGCGCTCGGGCAGATAGTAGTTCAGCGTGGTGAAGACCGACTTCTTCATCTCGCCGGCATAGTAAGACCCGCCGATCAGCACGATCTTGCGGGCGAAATCGATCGCGACGACATTCTCCGACTTGCAGCCATGGCGCTTCGGATCGGCGCGGAAGCTCGGCATGTCGATGATGGTGAGCTCGGGCACGAACGCCGAGAGCTCGATCGCCTCGGGACGGATCAGCAGCGTGCGGATGAACAGCGAGTGCCAGGCGAGCTCGGTGAAGACGCGGGTCTTGATGCGATAAGCCGGATCGGCGCCGCCATAGAGGTCCTGTGCGAACAGCGACTTGCCTTCGGCGTGCTTGAGGAAGTCCTGGTAGAGCGTCTCGAACTGCTCTGCGGTGATCGACTGGTTGCCGGCCCACCACATCTTCTTGTCGGTGGTGGCGTCACGCACCGTGAATTTGTCCTTGGGGCTGCGGCCGGTGAACTCGCCGGTGTCGGCGCAGAGCGCGCCATCGGCCGACAGCACCGCCTCGCCCGCGGAGAGCGCGTATTGATAGAGTTGCGGCGCACCGAGGTTCCAGTGAACCTGCTTGAGATTCTTTAAGCCGAATTTGTCGGCGCCGAAGGCACCGTTGCGCACGCCCGTCTCTTGCACGAAAAATCCTCCTAGAACCCACTCAGCGCGATCATGCTTGGCGCCGCCGCGGTCACCGTGATTACAGGCCGTTCGGCCTCGGTTGGAACGACCTAATACTGATGAACGCAGGCGTTGCCAAGCTGATCCCTTCGGATTTGGTTTATTCAAGGACCGCGCCAAACGTCGCGCATGTCAGCTCTGAGCAGGCGCATCAAAAAATCAACAATGATCGCGCAACCAAATGCGCGTTTCGGCGTTTCACAAGGTTATTGCGACGCACAATGCCCAAGACGGTCTCGATGAAAATTCCAAGGCCACCCTATCGTACCGCGCCTTCGCCGATGAGCGCGAAGGGCCCCCATATCGCAGGATAGGCGTTGCGCGGAGACGAGGTGTCGTCAACGTAGGTTAACATCGCGCGGCGCAAGGCTTCGGCACGCCCGATTTGTGGTTCGTTTTTGAGCAGCTCGAAAGTCATCGTGGTCAGGCGGGTGGCAGCTTCCGAATCCACGGCCCAATGCGAGACCAGGAGCGCGCGCGCACCGGCGTAGAAGAACGAGCGCGCCAGTCCCGACAGGGCCTCGGCGCCGGGCTTGTCGCCCGCGATGGTGTTGCAGGCCGACAGCACAACCCAATCCGCATTGAGCTTGAGCTGAGCGACTTCACTCGCGGTGAGTAGACCGTCGTCGAGTTCAGTGGGCTGATCGGGAATGGAGAGCGCGAGCGAGGGCTCACCCAGTCCCTTGATGTCGCCGGCAACGAGGCCGTGGGTGGCAAAGTAGATGATGCCGTATTGAGCAAGCGCTGCACGCTTGAGCGTCGTCTCGCTGGCGTCGCGGCCGAGATGAATGTCGGCCTCGGAAGCCCCGACATCCCTGGCCACCGCGTTCAACTCATCGGCGGTGTCGGGCAGTTGCGGCAGCGCCTGCGCAAGCCGCGCGCGATCGACGCCGGCACCGCGCCAGAAATCACTATAGGCGATGGTCGCGATGCTGCGCGCGGCGACCTTGCCGTTCGCGGCGCGCCGCTCGGCGGGCCCTTCCAGTGCAGGATTGAACACGGGATCGCCGAAGCCGGTCATCGGCTTCACGCTTTGATCCCGACGCGCGAAGGCCCGCAGCGATTTCAGACTGCCCACCGACGGCAGCACCGAGACGGCCTGGCGCCGCAGCAGCCAGGCGGCGCCGCGATAGCCTTCGAGCGTGTCCGGGATCGCAGCCTGCGGCTTCTCCGTGACGAGCAGATGAAACGGCAATGCGGTCAGCGCAGCCGACGGCACCACCAGCAGGCTGTGCTTGTGCTTTGTCAACGCCTCGACCGGACCGAGCAGCGCGACATGGAGCTCGTTGGCGAGCGCCAGATCGAACAATCCGGATTTGCCGGAGGCGTCGCGCGCTTTGCCGACGTCGAGTCCCTTGCGGAATGCCGTCACCTTCTGCGTCAGCGCATCCGCGCCGAGTGGGATGGCCTTCCAGTCGACGCCCTCGCGCGTGATCGCGATGACATAGCTCTGCTTGTCGACGACGGAATAGAGCACCATCGCCTCGTCGGCCGACAGCAGCAGCCGGATGTCCTTTGCCGTCAACGGCAGCGGATTGGAGAGTGACGCGTAGTCGGGAAACTCGACCGCGAGCGTCTTCTGCAAGCCCGCACGCTCGTTGGCAATCATTGCAATCCGCGCGCGGCTGCGCTGCTCGGTTGCGAGATCGCGCTGCGCGGATTGCTTCGACACTGCGGCAACGATCGCCTTGTCGAGTGCCTCTGACTCAGCCGCGAGATCCTGATCCCGGCGCACCAGCTCGGCGAGCCGGTCGCTGCCGGCGGCAAGCCGAACCGCGAGCTTGTTCACGGCGGATGCGGCGGAGGATTGCGTGCCGCGCTGGATCGCGGCGAGGGCCTCGTCGAGCGCCTTGTCGCCGGACAGCAGATCTTGTTGGCGCGCGGCGAACAGGACCGGCAAGACGATGCGCAACTGGGCGCGATCGCCCCGAAGAGTCCTTTCCGCGAACGGCAATGCGTCCGCGGCGCGCCCGGCCACGTAGAGGAAATAAGCCAGATTGCCGGTCGAGGTCATGACCTCGGGATGATCGGGCCCGAGTGCATTTTCGCGGATGACCAGCGCGCGACGATAGAGCGGCTCGGCGTCACCGTAGCGCTGCTGGTGCTCGTAGAGGCCGGCGAGATTGTTCAGCGAGCGGGCGACGTCGGGATGATCCGGTCCCAGCACCTTATCCCGGATCGCGAGCGAGCGCTTGATCGGCGCTTCCGCGTCCGCATCGCGATTGAGATCGCGATAGACCTGGCCGAGATTGTTCAGGACGGTGGCCACCGCCGGATGCTCGGAGCCGCCAGCCTTCTGGTAGATCGCGAGCGCCCGCTGAAACAGCGGCTCGGCTTCGGCATAGTGCTGCTGCTTCACATAGAGCGTGGCGAGATTATTGAGTGACTGGCCGACATCGGGATGCTCGCGCGACAATCCCTTCTCGCGAACGGCGAGCGCGCGCTTGAACAGCGGCTCAGCCTCGGCGTAGCGGCTCTGCCGCTGGTAGAGCGCGGCGAGGTTGCTCAGTTCGGCTCCGATCAACGGGGTTTCGAGACCGAGCGACTTTTCCATCAGCATGATGGCGCGCTTGTAGAGCGGCTCCGCCAGATCGTCGTGGCCCTGACCGGCATGAACCTGGCCGAGGTTGTTCAGCGCGGCGGCGAGTTCGCGACCTGTGTCGCTCTTCTCCAGGTTCGCGACCATACCTTGCGCCAAAGGCAGTGCTTCCGAATATCTGCCGGCGCTCATGAGGGTGTTGATCCGCGCGCTCTCCGCGGCGAGACCTTTCTGGGCGACGCTAGGCGTGACAAGCGATGCGGTGATCGCGAACGTCAAACCCGCAACCAGCGTCCGTCTATTCCATTCTGTCATGACGCTCTCGCCGCCGCCTTCTGACCGGTAACGAACTTGGGTCGCGGCGATGGGCAGCAGCGTTCAATGTGTTGCGCTCTGGTTCATCCTGGTGCGCGCTTCGCCGGCGAGGCGAACCAGCATCTTGCGCAGCGCCGTGCCATCAGCCACCCGCTCCGGAAAATCCAGCCGCAAGACGGTCTGGCCGTCCTGCATGTCGAGGCCCTCCGGGTCGCAGCCGGTGCAGCGCCAGTCGCCCGCGGCAGCACCGAGCAGTTTTGTTGCATAGAGGCCCATGGCCTCGCGGTGGTCGGCATTCATGTGCTCCACCGCGCCCTCCTCCGCCGTCAGCAAGTCCTCGGCCCCCGTGAGGTCGGTCAGGAATTGCTCCGGCTTGAGGTCGACGATCCGGCCGAAGCCGGCGACCAGATGGGTTCCCGTAGGCCGGATCCGAAAGAAAGAGAAATCTTTAAAGGAAACAAAGGCTCCCGCTGAGGGATGAGCATTGAGATACCGTCGCCGGAGCAGATCCTTGTCGGCATCGGCCGGCTCGGCATGGCCGGACAGCATGATCCGGGCACCTTCCAGCGGATCGCCCGCCGCCCGCTCGTCCAGCATCAAGGACACCCGGCTGTCGGCCAGGATGTTCCTGGTGTGCACGGCCAATCCTGAGATCAGCAGGATCGGAGAGCCATCCGGATGGCTCGCCAGATTGACCAGGGAACAATAAGGATCGCCGCTGCCGGCCATCAATGTCGCCAAGGCCCCCTGCCGTGACCGCCGCAGCAGCGATTTGGCGAGCTGTCCGGGGTCGAAGTCGGGGGTCGGTTGCATCGGCTTTCTCGGGTCAGGTGGTTGCATGGAGGGCCTTTTTTCGGGTAAACCGGGGCCCGGTTATGGGTCGAGATGCGGCGAATCTGCCGTGTTTCGTGGAACTTGGTCACACTTCAGCCTAGCTTGCATTGCTCGGTGACAAGGTTCGAATGCCAACATCGGCACCCATGTATGCGGCGCATCAGTGGATTGCTCGCCGTTTTCAAGCCACGACCCAAACGGAAAGCAGAAAGCAGAGGCTCATGCCCACAATCGCTTTGGTCGACGACGACCGCAACATTCTCACATCCGTCTCGATCGCGCTGGAGGCCGAAGGCTATCGCATCATGACCTATACCGACGGCGCCTCAGCGCTCGACGGTTTCCGCACCACCCAGCCCGATCTTGCCATCCTCGACATCAAGATGCCGCGCATGGACGGCATGGAGACGTTGCGCCGGCTGCGGCAGAAATCCGACCTGCCGGTGATCTTCCTGACCTCGAAGGACGAAGAGATCGACGAGCTGTTCGGCCTCAAGATGGGCGCCGACGACTTCATCCGCAAACCGTTCTCGCAGCGCCTGCTGGTCGAGCGCGTCAAGGCGGTGCTGCGCCGTTCGGCGCCGAAGGACCCGACCGTCACGCCGAAGGAGAACGACGCCAAGGCGCTCGACCGCGGCCTGCTGCGCATGGATCCTGAACGGCACACCTGCACCTGGAAAAACGAGCCGGTGACGCTGACCGTCACCGAATTCCTGATCCTGCAGGCGCTCGCGACCCGGCCCGGCGTGGTGAAGAGCCGCAACGCGCTGATGGACGCCGCCTATGACGACCAGGTCTATGTCGACGACCGCACCATCGACAGCCACATCAAGCGGCTGCGCAAGAAGTTCAAGGTGGTCGACAACGAGTTCGAGATGATCGAGACGCTCTACGGCGTCGGCTACCGCTTCAAGGAAGCCTGAGGCGCACGCGCCTCCACGAAAGACCGAGAGCATCGCCGGTTCTGATTCCATCGGGACCGGGATGGCTCTAGGATGCGGGGACCTTCGCACGAGCTGTCCTAACGCGGGCGTGAGCATTGCTTGACCGAACGCAGCCTGACGAGAACCAGAACGCCGAGGACGTCACCGCCCACGGCGCTCCGGATCAATTGGCTGAGGACAAGCTGGCCGTGCGGGGCTGGCGTCCACTGAACTGGTTGAAGCGCGCCGGGCAGTTCTTCTTCGCGCTGTCCTTCTCGAGCCTGACCCGCCGCATCGTCTCGCTCAACCTCGCCGGCCTGGTCGCGCTGGTGGCGAGCATCCTCTATCTGTCGCAATTCCGCGCCGGCCTGATCGACGCGCGCGCGCAGAGCCTGCTGGTGCAGGCGGAGATCATCGCCGGCGCGATCGCGGCGTCCGCGACGGTGCAGACCAACGCCATCACCATCGACCCCGACCGGTTGCTCGACCTCAAGCCGGGCGAGACCTATGGCGGCTCGGACGAGTATTCCCCGCTGGATTTTCCGATCAATCCGGAGCGCGTGGCACCGGTGCTGCGCACGCTGATCTCGCCGACCAAGACGCGCGCCCGCATCTACGACCCGAACGGCAGCCTGCTGGTCGATAGCCGCAGCCTCGATACCGTGGTGCGCTTCCCCCTGCCGTCAGTGTCCGCCGAGAAGCCTGGCATGGTCGAACGCGGCATGGTCGCGGTCCGTACTTGGCTCAATCGCGGCGACCTGCCGCTCTATCGCGAGCTCGGCCCCGAGAACGGCAATGGCTATGCGGAGGTCGGCGACGCGCTCCAGGGCCAGAAGCGCTCGATGGTGCGGGTCAATGCGCGCGGCGAGGTGATCGTCTCTGTCGCGGTCCCCGTGCTGCGCTCGCGCGCCATCCATGGCGCGCTGATGCTGTCGACGCAGGGCGACGACATCGACCAGATGGTCACCGCCGAGCGCCTCGCCATCCTCAAAGTGGGCGGCGTCGCCGCCGCGGTCATGATCATGCTGTCGCTGCTGCTCGCCAGCACGATCGCAGGTCCGGTCCGCCGGCTCGCCGATAGCGCCGAGCTGATCCGCCGCCGGATCAGGACCCGCGTCGAAATTCCCGACTTCACCCGTCGTCGCGACGAGATCGGCCATCTCTCCGGTGCGCTGCGCGACATGACCAGTGCACTCTACAGCCGCATCGAAGCGATCGAGATGTTCGCCGCCGACGTCGCGCACGAATTGAAGAACCCGTTGACCTCGTTGCGCTCCGCGGTCGAGACGTTGCCGCTGGCGCGCAACGAGAACAGCCGCGCGCGCCTGCTCGAGGTGATCGAGCATGACGTCAAGCGGCTCGACCGGCTGATCTCGGACATCTCCGACGCCAGCCGTCTCGATGCAGAACTGCAGCGCCAGGATGCGATTCCGGTCGACCTGCGCCGCCTGCTGACGACGCTCGTCTCCGTCGCCAATGAAACCAAGCTCGGCCATGACGTCGCGGTCGAAATGCGTTTCGAGGGCCGCAGCCCGACCGACAATTTCGCCGTGACCGGCCACGATTCGCGGCTCGGACAAGTGGTCTCCAACCTGCTCTCGAACGCACAGTCCTTCTCCGAGCCCGGCAACAAGGTGCGCCTCACTTGCCGCCGCGTACGCGGAGAGATCGAGATCGTGGTCGACGACGACGGCCCCGGAATCCGCGACGACGCGCTGGAGCGCATCTTCGAGCGCTTCTACACCGACCGCCCTCATCAGGGCTTTGGCCAGAACTCCGGCCTCGGCCTGTCGATCTCCAAGCAGATCGTCGACGCGCATGGCGGACGCATCTGGGCGGAGAACCGCCTCGGCCCGGCGGACGAGGACGGCGCGCCCAGTGTTGTCGGCGCGCGTTTCGTGGTGAGGCTACCGGCGCTATGAGCGACGGTGGGCCCAGCGTTCACGCCTCGGCGGTCAAGGTTGGAGATCTGGCGGTGCTGATCCGCGGGCCCTCGGGCTCCGGCAAGTCGCGCCTTGCCTTCGATTTGATCATGGCAGGACGCAGCGGCGTGCTCGAAACGGCCGTTCTGGTCGGTGATGACCGTGTCCATCTGGCGACAGTCGGCCGCGAAATTGAGGTCCGCCCCGCCCCGGTTCTGGCCGGCCTGATCGAGATCCGGGGGCTGGGAATCCGCCGCTGCGACTTTGTGGAGCATGCGACCGTCGGCCTCGTGGTCGATCTGGACGCCGCGGATGCGGAGCGGCTGCCGCCGGCCCAATCCCTGAAAACAGCCATTTTAGGTGTCGAAATACCACGAATCCCAGTCGGCCGCGACTATTTGCCCCTTCCTCTGGTTGTCGCGGCCTTGACCACTACCAAGAGTTCATCTCCCGTTAACCCTTCAGGCGATTGTTTGAAGGGAAATGGTAACCATATGAACCCCACACTCGCGACCGAATAGACCGGCGCAGCTCCCCTTATCCATCCGTCTAGATTCAGGGAGATACGCAACATCCCCTCTTGCGCGGGGGCTCTGGATGGTCAAAGTGGCGCGTTCGTGCGGTGCACCAAAAGCGCCCGCGAGGAGTTTTCCGATGATTGGTCTAGTACTTGTGACCCACGGGCGCCTTGCCGACGAATTCAAGGCAGCGCTTGAACATGTCATGGGCCCACAAAAGCAAATCGAAGCGATCACGATCGGCGCCGAAGATGATTCCGATCTCTGTCGAAGCGACATTATCGAGGCGGTTAACCGCGTCGATTCCGGCGACGGCGTCGCGATCCTCACCGACATGTTCGGCGGCACGCCGTCCAATTTGGCAATATCCTGCATGAGCCGGCCGAAGGTCGAAGTGCTCGCGGGCATCAACCTTCCCATGCTGGTGAAGCTCGCCAAGGTGCGCGAGGAGCGTCCGCTCCCCGACGCGATCGCGATGGCCCAGGAAGCCGGCCGCAAATACGTCACCATCGCCAGCCGCGTCCTCGCCGGCAAATGAGCGACGAGGCGCCGCAAGCCGGGACGGGCGTGCCCGCGGGCGCGATCTCCAAGGACCTCCTGATCATCAACAAGCGCGGCCTGCACGCGCGGGCCTCCGCCAAGTTCGTCCAGGCCGTCGAGCGTTTCAGCGCGCAGGTCTGGGTGACGCGCGGCGGCGAAACCGTCGGCGGCACCTCGATCATGGGCCTGATGATGCTCGCCGCCGGTCCCGGCACCACCATCACGGTCGCTGCGTCCGGCGATGATGCCGAAGCCGCGCTCGCGGCGATCACCGAACTCGTTGAAAGCAAATTCAACGAGGAAGGGATTTAGGCGGATTCGCTTCGATCAATTCCCCGGCGGCGCGATGTAGATGTTCCAGCTCATCGACGGACCGGCTTTGCCGTGAGTGAAACGGCGCGTCGTCATTACGATGCGCTCGGCCTTCGGCGCAACTTCGGACACCCATTTTTCGAACGCCGGCAGGCGACCATCGGCCGGGTCGAACACGCCGATGAAGCCGTATCGCTTGACGTCATCGGGCGAAATCAATCCGGACCCCCAGGCCTCGAGCGGCGTGAACGCGGCCGGATGATCCGGGCTGTAGAACACCATCGGCTGGATCGATTCCATGGTGCCGGCGACGACCGCCCAGTGCGAGGCGAAGCGCGCGTGCCAGGCCTGCGTCAGCTCGCGCGCGAGATCCGAGCGCGCGCCGTAAGTCGCCGTATTGCCGGCATTGGCCGCCATCTCGCGGGCGGCGATCCAGGGCGAGGCAATGAGCGTGGCAACGCTGAGCACGAGCCAGATCGCGACGATGTTGAACAGCGCAGCGCTCTGCACCCGCAACGCCGGGATCGCGACCAGCGCCAAGGGCACCAGGAAGAACAGCGAGATGCCCCAATCGGTCTTCATGTAGATGCTGAAGGCCAGCGCACCGAGCGCGGGGCCGACCGCGACGATGATCTGGATGAGCCAGACGTTGCGCGCCTGCGAAAGGTTCACGCTGGAATTCGCGCCGCGCGCCCAGTCCCGCGTGACGATGCGCAAGGGCGCACGCAGGAGCAGCCTGAACCAAGGTGGCACCAGCGCCATCGCCAGCGCGGCCAGCGCCACCGGCAATGCCAGCAGCGCGACATTATGCAGGGCATAGCCGGTCACGAGCTGATGCACCTGGCCGCTGTCCTCGAGGCTGTAGGTATCGCCGGCATAGGTCAGCGGCACGAAATGCGCGTCCGCCAGCCACACGATGTGCGGGATCATCGCCACCACCATCGTCGCGATCGCAACCCACGGTGCCGGCGACGACAGGAATCTCATTCGCTCCGGATGGATCAGCGCGGCAAGCCCGATGGCGCCGATCATGGTCAGCACCCAGTATTTGGTCATCAGCGCCAGCGCGCCGGCAAGGCCGAGCAACACTCCGGACCGCCAGCTCCGCTTCTCGAACGCATTGAGATAAGCGAGCACGAGGAGCGGCAAGGTGACGAGCTGGAGCAGGTCGGGATTGTACTTGAAACCCTTGAAATTGAAGATCGGGTAGAGCGCGACCATCACCACGACCAGGAACGCGCGCCGCGCATCCACGACGCGCAGCGCGATGAGCCAGCAGATCACCATACCGGTGCCGACGGTCGCCATCGCCAGCGCATAGGTCGCCCAGTCCGTCGGCGGGAACACTGTGAACCAGAGGCCGGCGACCCAGCCCGACAGCGGCGGGTGCTTGCCATAGCCCCAGAGGAATTTCTGCCCCCAGCCCCAGGCTTCCGCGACGTCCATGTGAACGTCCTGCGCTGCCTTGAGATTGATCAGGATGAAGGTCCAGAGCACCGCATGCAGGATGGCGAGCTGGATCACCAGCCAGAGGCGCGCCTCGGGGCGGGTCGCGCTGGCAACCAGCCAGGCGCGAAAGCGGGCATAGCTCACCCGGGTCTTCGCGCGCGCTCGGGCAGACGGGATCGAGGTCGTCGTCATGGGCCTGGACATCAGGCGTTGCGTAGCGCGTTTCGGGCCTTCGTGGAATCAGCTTGGCGTGAACAAAGGCCCTGAAAATACAGCAATATGGTTGCCGCACGGGGATGTGAGTGGTATCCCGCGCCCATGACGACCGTCCCCATTTCCAACATCCGCAATTTCTCCATCGTCGCCCATATCGACCATGGCAAATCGACGCTGGCCGACCGCCTGATCCAGATGACCGGCGGCCTCACCGACCGGGAAATGGCGGGCAAGGAGCAGGTGCTCGATTCCATGGACATCGAGCGCGAGCGCGGCATCACCATCAAGGCGCAGACGGTTCGCCTCGCCTACCGCGCCAAGGACGGCAAGGATTACATCTTCAACCTGATGGATACGCCCGGCCATGTCGACTTCGCCTACGAAGTTTCGCGGTCGCTGGCGGCCTGCGAGGGTTCCCTGCTGGTGGTCGACGCCAGCCAGGGCGTCGAGGCGCAGACGCTCGCCAACGTCTACCACGCGCTCGATGCGGGGCATGAGATCGTTCCGGTCCTGAACAAGGTCGATCTTCCCGCCGCAGAGCCGGAGAAGGTCAAGCAACAGATCGAGGACGTCATCGGCATCGACGCGTCCGAGTCCGTGATGATCTCGGCCAAGACCGGTCTCGGCGTGCCCGACGTGCTGGAAGCGATCGTCACCCGCCTGCCGCCGCCGAAGGGCGACCGCGAAGCGACCCTGAAGGCGCTGCTGGTCGACAGCTGGTACGACGTCTATCTGGGCGTGGTGGTGCTGATCCGCGTCGTCGACGGCGTCATGAAGAAGGGCAGCCGGGTCCGCATGATGGGCACGGGCGCGGCCTATGACATCGAGCGCGTCGGCTTCTTTACCCCGAAGATGACGCAGGTCGACGAGCTCGGCCCCGGCGAGATCGGCTTCATCACCGCCGCGATCAAGGAAGTGGCCGACACCCGTGTCGGCGATACCATCACCGACGACAGGAAGCCGGTCACCGAGATGCTGGCGGGCTTCAAGCCGGCCATTCCCGTGGTGTTCTGCGGCCTGTTCCCCGCCGACGCCGACGACTTCGAGACCTTGCGCGCGGCGATGGGCAAGCTACGCCTCAACGATGCCAGCTTCTCCTACGAGATGGAGACCTCGGCCGCACTCGGCTTCGGCTTCCGCTGCGGCTTCCTCGGGCTGTTGCACCTGGAGATCATCCAGGAGCGTCTGTCGCGCGAATTCGATCTCAACCTGATCGCGACCGCGCCGAGCGTGATCTACAAGATGAGCCTGACCGACGGACAGGAAATCTCGATTCACAATCCTGTCGACATGCCGGACGTGGTCAAGATCGCGGAGATCCAGGAGCCCTGGATCGAGGCCACGATCCTCACCCCCGACGAATATCTCGGCAGCGTGCTGAAGCTGTGCCAGGACCGCCGCGGCTCGCAGAAGGAGCTGACCTATGTCGGCTCCCGCGCGATGGTGAAATACGATCTGCCGCTCAACGAGGTCGTGTTCGACTTCTACGACCGCCTGAAGTCGGTCTCCAAGGGCTACGCCTCGTTCGACTATCATCTCACCGACTACAAGCCGGCCGATCTCGTCAAGATGCAGATCCTGGTCAACAACGAGCCGGTCGACGCACTCTCGATGCTGGTGCATCGCACCCGCGCCGAAGGCCGCGGCCGCGCCATGGTCGAGAAGATGAAGGATTTGATCCCGCCGCACATGTTCCAGATCCCGATCCAGGCGGCGATCGGCGGCAAGGTGATCGCGCGCGAGACGGTGCGCGCGCTGCGCAAGGACGTCACCGCAAAGTGCTACGGCGGCGACATCACGCGTAAGCGCAAACTTCTGGAGAAGCAGAAGGAAGGCAAGAAGAAGATGCGGCAGTTCGGCAAGGTCGACATCCCGCAGGAAGCCTTCATCGCCGCGCTGAAGGTGGACAGCTGAGGCGACGGCTTTAGGCCGCCGCGAGCGCGGCGAGACAGGTCCGGTCCGCGCTTTTCGGGACCGAAAACAAAAAACGCGAAAACAACCCCATGCACAGTAGCGAGGGGCTTGTTCGGATTGAATTTTTGATTTTCAGAATTTCGTTTGACTCGTCGGGCAAAACAGGGGCATGATGGCATCATGCAGCACGTGGCAATGCCGTGCGCATGAGAGGCAGCATCGGCCTCCCGACGCTTTGGGAAGATGTGGGCTTCAGGCGAATTGCTTCTACGCCGGTGGAAGCATCACTCCCGTCAACTCGCCCAGCCTGTCCAGAAGCCGCTCCTGAAAATCGGGATCAACTGCTTCGTGCGCCGGCTCTTGTTGCCGGAGGTCATGCCAGTAACGACCGCTGACCAGGGCGGCGGGATCATCGCTCACAGCGAGCCAGGTCTGCGTCCGTTGTCCGGTGGCCACGCCGACCGGCGCTCCGGCACCGCCCATTTTGGTGCGCGCCCAGCCGGGATCGACGGCGTTGCTCAGCACCTGCGGCCAACGCCGCGCCAAGGCAAAGGCCAGTGCGACCATGTGCAGTTTGCTCTCCGCGTACGCCTTGGCCGGATCCCAGGTTCGCCTCGTCCAGTCGAGATCGCTCAACGATCCCTCTCCGCCGCGATGTAGTCCGCTGCTGAGATACACCAGCCGATCGGGGCGCTTCATCAGGGCGGTGAGCAAATAGGGCGCGAGCGTGTTGATTGCCAGGGTGGTGGCGTGGCCTTCGGGCGTCGGGCCGCGGCTGCGCTCGGTATAGACCCCGGCGTTGTGGATGACCGCGTCCATTCGTCCGATTGCGTTGACCTGATCTGCCACGTGTCTCGTCTGGGCGGCGCTCTTGAGATCGCCGATCACGACCCGTGCGGAATGCGATTCAAGCTCGGAGATTGCGGTCGCACGTTCCGCTGATCGTGCGTGCAGGACGACCTGGTGGCCCTGTTCGAGCAGAGACTGGGCAGCTGCGCGGCCCAGACCGTCCGTGCTGCCGGTGATGAAGACGATTGCCATTGCCGCTCCTGTTCGATCCCCGCTTCGGCGCCTGCGTCGAAACCTCAAGGAGAATGCAACATGTTCGACTGATCATGCCGTGGCGCAAGGAGCGCCGAACGAAGACATCACAACCGAACAATCTTCCGGGATGCGCATTAACATCCGATAAGTTGGGAATGACCGCATGTCGAATTTCGTCATGCTGCTGGTCGAGGACGACTCACTCCAGCGCGAAGTTCTGTCCGACCTTCTCAAGGACGAAGGGTTCGAAGTCGTCGAGTGCGCCACTGCGGAAGCCGCGGAGCTTATCGTGGCGTCGACGGGCACGGAGCTACGGGCGCTCATCACCGATCACAACCTCGCGGGGAGAATGACCGGGCTTGAGCTCGCAGAATACGCTCGCAGTGCTCATCCGGGGCTCAACATCGTGCTGATGTCCGGGACGGTGATGGCGCCGCTGCCGCCCAACACGACCTTTTTGCGCAAGCCGTTTGCGCCCGCCCATTTGCTGGCGGCCGTGTAGAACCAGGATGCTCTCGAAGGTCATCCGCCCGAATTTTCTGCGCCGACGGTGTTCTCGCTCTCCGGCACCGTTAGCCGGACGGAATGACCCTGCCGCATGGCGAGCGATGCCGCGGCCACAGCCGCCTCGAAAGCGGCTTCCTTGGTCTGGTAAGTGTTCCGGATTTCGCCATCGTGGTCGACGTGCCAGGCACCGTCCCTGCCAACAATATCATAGGCTGCGAGGCCCATAGTCTATCCCTCCTTCATGCGTCCGGTGTTGCCTTGGACGCCTGGGTGCTGCTCACCGGGTCCGACGCCGGGAAACTGTCCTTCAAGCCCTTGTCCAGCTCGTCGTCCCTGGCCTTGTCGCGTCGGATGCCACGCTTGAGATCTTCCGCGTTCTTGTCCGGCGGTGCCGGATCGAATTTCTCGGTCATGCAAGTGTCCTTTCGCTACCTCAAACGCCTTGAGCTCCTGACCGTTCCTTCAGAGGAACCAACGCTGTCCGGTTTGGTGTTGAATGGAAAACCAGAGGGCGCCCGCAGCGCGGGTCTCTTTCATTCAGGTTGCGCCTCCAGCTATAATGCATCCTGAGATAGTATACGCATCGTTCCATCAGGAGAATGCAATGAAAGCGTCGGTTCTTGCGTTAGGGGGCTTGCTGATTTTGTCGATCACATCAGCGAACGCAGCACCCAAAGCCACTGTCGCCCCGACCACGGCGGCCAGTTCGGTCGCATGTTCCACCTCGGGTGGCGGCTTTGGGAGCTATCCGTCAGGCTGCCGAAACGGAGCTAACTTCAAGACCTACAATGAATGCAAGGAATCAGGCGTCAAGCGCGGCTGGAGACACGAAGACATGGCGTGGTACTGCAGCGGTCTGGGACTGCAATAGCGAGCGGTCTTTGTGCTTTTCACGCCGCGAACTGGAGTGGCCCATGGAATGCACAATCCGTCCTGCACTTGAAGATGACGCCGCTCATATCAGCGCGGTCATCGTGCGTGCACTGCGGGAAACCAACGCGAAGGATTATCCGAACGAGGTCATCGAAAGGATCGTGCGCGGCTTCAGTCCGGACGCTGTGCGGCAGCTCATTGGGCAACGCACCGTTTTTGTCGCTACCATCCGCAGCCGCATCGTCGGGACCGCGAGCCTCGACGGGTCCGTCGTCCGCACTGTCTTCGTCGCTCCACACGTTCAGGCCCGCGGCATCGGCAAGCTGCTGATGGCCGAGATCGAGCGTACCGCACGCGAGCGCAACATCCCTTCGCTGACCCTTTCTTCCTCAATCACCGCTGAAACCTTCTACGCCGGCCTTGGATTCAGGGCGGCGCGCGACAGCTATCATGGTGACGAACGCACGATCGTCATGGAGCGATTGCTCGATGGCAGCTCGTAAGATGGGCTTGGCGCTTGCGAAACCCATCGCCCCTCATTGATCCTCCCCGCCAAATCCGCCACGATAGTGCCTCTCGCACTCGCGATGGAATGGAGCAAGGAAAGGCAAATGTCCGAGCTTCCTAGAGCTGGCCTGACTGAGCCGCCGGCGTCGACCATGCAGATGCTCGCGCACGCGCCCATGAGCGACGTCATCGATGCCTTGGCCGGCAGACGGATCACCGCGAGAGCGCTGGCGGAATTCTATCTCGCGCGCATCGCGGCCTATGACCGCGACGGGCCTAAGCTCAACTCGGTCCGTGCACTCAATCCCGATGCGCTCGCCGGCACGCTCGACGGCACGAGGCCGTCGGCCCAACGGCCGCTGGCGGGCGTCCCTATCCTACTCAAGGACAATATCGCGACCGGAGACGAACAGCCGACCACGGCGGGCTCGCTGGCGCTGGAGGGCGCGCGCGCCAGGGATGATGCCACCATCGTCAAGCTGCTGCGGAGCGCCGGCGCGGTGATCCTGGGCAAGGCGAACCTGACGGAGTTTGCCAACATGCTCGCGATCGACATGCCCTCGGGCTATTCATCGCTGGGCGGGCAGGTGAAGAACCCCTACGCACCAGGGCTGATGGACGAGCACGGCATCCCGGTTCTGACCCCAGGGGGCTCAAGCTCGGGTTCGGCGGTCGCGGTGGCGGCCGGACTGTGCGCGGCCTCGATCGGTACCGAAACCTCGGGCTCGCTGCTGCACCCCGCCAGCCTGAACGGCCTCGTCACCGTGAAACCGAGCGTCGGGCTGATCAGCCGCGCCGGCATCCTGCCGCTTGCGCACAGCCAGGACACCGCCGGTCCGATGACGCGCACGGTGCGCGATGCCGCGATGTTGCTGAATGTGCTGGCTGCCAAGGACCCGCTCGACCCAGCGACGCAAGAGCAGCGGCGGCCGGCCGACTACACCGCCGGCCTCGTCGCCGACGCGATGAAGGGCGCGCGCATCGGCGTGCCGAGCGACCCCGCTGACCCGCTGAACGATTGCTATTACGGCAAGCTGCCGGCGAAGTCGGCCAAGCTGATGGCTGAGGTGATCAAGGTGCTGGAGGATCTCGGCGCCGTCATCGTGGGCGCCAGCATGCCCACACTTGGCTGGATCGGTGGGCCGGGCACGACCATGGCTGTGCTCAACCGCAATCCGCTCAGCGCCCACAAAGGCACGGTCGCAAGGCCGCCGGTCGTCTTTCTGTACGAGCTGAAGCACGATCTCAATCTCTACCTGAGGGATTGGGCGACCAACACTGACATCAAGACCATGGCCGACATCGTGGCCTTCAACGCAGCAAACGCCGACAATGCGCTGCGTTTCGGACAGGACCACTTCCTCGCCGCTGACTTGACCAGGGGCGATCTGAGCGAGCCCGAGTACAAGTCCGCACGTGCCATGGACCTGCTCTCCGCCAGGACGCGCGGCATGGACGCCTATATGAACCAGCACGAGCTCGACGCGGTGCTATTCCCCGGCGCCTATGGCGCCGCAATCGCCGCCAAGGCAGGTTATCCCAGCGTCATGGTGCCCGGCGGATTCGTCTCGGGGACAGACGACGGCAAAGACACGCCCGACTATCCGCTCGGCGTCACTTTCGCAGGGCGCGCCTGGAGCGAGCACAAGCTGCTGCGTCTGGCGTATGCCTTCGAGCAAGCAGCCAACGCACGCAGGCCGCCGTCGGGTCTGCCCGAGCTGTGATGTCGCCCGTGTCAGCGCGAGCTGGCGAGACCGACGCTAGGACAGCTTGATCCTCCCCGCCGGATAGACCACGATTGCCTCCTTACCGCTCACACCAAGAATGGGCGAGGAAACGCGCATGAACGCAACTCCCGGATACCAAAGCCGGTATCGCTACCGCCGCGCGGCGAGCACGTTCGAAGGAGGGGTTTGCAACGCTGCGCGCCTCTCGCTGAGGGCATGATCGAACAGTTCGAGCACCAGGCCGAAGGCTGCCAGCTCCTCTTCCTCGATGGCGCCGTCATCGTAGCAGCCAAGTGTTTCGACGATGATGGCGTCGACCTCCTGCTGCATGGCCAATAGCTCGTGGTCGAATTCCGCGGTGCGCACCTTGGAAACCAGCGCCAGAATTCTGTTGCGATGGCCAGTGTTCTCGTCGCGTTCATCCCGATTCAGATATTGACGCAGCCAGGCGCCGGCCGAGCCAATGCCGGAGAGAAGCAGGAGCGCAAACCAGAAGTAGTCGCCATATCTGTCGAGGAAGGTGCGCTCGGTCCCGTCGATCACGGCCGCCGCTCCCCGATGAACCGGCAGCTCGGCTTCCTTCTCGGTGTCCGGCTTGGTGATTTGCGCAGCGCCAGGCACCTGCCTGGCAATCGCCTGCCGGAGGGCAAATTGCTGGCGGTAAAACGCTGACACTGTCGTTTCGGACAAGGCTTTCCGGGCGACGATCAAATGGCTGACACTGACGGTCTCCACCTTGTCATCGGGCCAGGCTGGATTCGCATTGAAAATGCTTGGCGGAATTTCCTCCGATTCATAACGCGGATGCTTCAGGGCGATGGCTTCCGATGCGTCGATCGCGAGAAATTTCGGCTCGCCACGCGCCCGGGCGGTCGCGGCGACGGCGTCGGCAGTTATCTTGCTGTCGAGCGGACCGACAGCCATGAAGGCGTCGAGGCTCGGGTCACGCGCCAGCTCCTCGAGCTGGCCAGTGCCGAATTGAGTGACCGTGACCTTGTCCGGCTCCACACCGGCGGCGCTCAGGATGACTCTCAGCAACGCGGCGTTCGCCGGGGTCGCGCCGATCACCCCCACCCTGCGCCCTGCGAGATCGGCGACCTCCTTGATTTTGGGCGCCGGCTTTCGCTTGGAGCCCTTGCCCGCCGGTCCCGAAGAAGACCACAGCACGACGAAGTTCTTGCGCAAGATGACGACTGTTTGCGCGTCGGCCGGCATTTCCAGATCGCCGCGACCGACCGCAAGGTCGGCCTTGCCGGCACCGAGCAGAGCGAGAGCTTCGGCCGCTCCGGCGGTCGCGATCGGAGACAACCTCACCGTCCTGCTTTCGTTGGCAAAGGCCTCGGTCATCGCCTCGATCACCTTGTGATCGTTGCTTCCCGGCGGTCCGACGGCAATCCGAAGCGTTATCGGCCGCAGCGCGTAATACAACGTGCCCGCAGCGGCACCGAAAACGAGAAATCCGATGGCTAAAATCAGCAATAGGGTCTTCGTCTGTCTCCGCCCTCTGCGGGCTGCGTCACTGCGTTTCATCGGAGCATCAGACGAGGACATTTGCCGCTGCCGGTTGGAGGCCAAAATCGCTGCCTGTTTCGGAACAGTATCATGCTCTTCTGGAAAACGATAATGTCCGAGCAGCCCCAATAGTTTCTTGGCCCGGCGTGAGCCTTTCGAGCTTGCGCGATCATCTCTGATTCCGCACTTCACGTGGCGATGGCCGGATTGACGCCACACCAACTTGATCCCCCTCGCCAAATAGATCACCATCGTGCGATTGACCGCTCACGGTAGAATGGGCGAGGAAACGCGCATGAACGCAACTTCCGGATTTGGCCTGGTCGAGCGGGCACGGGCTATCGCGCCGCTGATCGCGCGCGAAGCCGACGAGATCGAGCGGACGCGGCGACTGACCGATCCCGTCGTCGGCGCGCTGATCGAGAACGGGCTCTATCGCGCGCTGCTGCCGCAGAGCCTTGGTGGCGCCGAAGCGCCGCCGGAAGCCTTCATGCAGATGCTGGAGGAGATCGCGAAAGCGGATGCCTCCACCGCCTGGTGCCTCGGCCAATGCACGGTCTGCGCCATGATCGCGGCCTCGCTCGACCACGACACCGCGCAGGAGATCTTCAACACGGCGCCGGGCATCCTCGCCTGGGGCGCGATCGCGCATGAGGCGCGGGCGGTCGAAGGCGGCTATCGCGTCACGGCGCGCTGGGATTTTGCCTCCGGCTCGCGGCAGGCGAGCTGGCTCGGCGCGCATGTCCGCATCGTCGGAGCCGACGGCGCGCCGCGGAAAAATGCCGACGGCTCGGCGGAGGTGCGCACCATCCTGTTTCCGGTCGCGAGCGGCGTGCTGCACGACGTCTGGCAGGCGATCGGGCTCGCCGGCACCGGCACCGATTCCTACGAGGTCGCCGACCTGTTCATCCCCGAGCGCTTCACCGCGTTTCGTGACGTGCCGTCCGCGCTACGCGAGCAGGGTCCTCTTTACAGGATCGGCACCGGCTCGACGTTCAGCCTCGGCTTTGCCGCGGTGTCGCTCGGCGTGGCGCGCGCCACGCTGGATGCCGCGATCGCGCTGGCGCGCGGCAAGCATCAGTCGCTGGCGGCAAGCGCCATGCGCGACAACCAGGCGGTCCAGGGCCTGATCGGCCGCACCGAGGGCGACCTGCGGGCCGCGCGCGCCTATCTCTATGCGACGGCAAGTGCGATGTGGCGCGATCTCTGTACGACCGGCGAATTCAGCGCGGCACATCGGGGCTCGGTTCGCCTCGCCGCGACCTGGACCATCCACCAATCGGCCAAAGTGGTCGACACCGCCTATCACATGGCCGGCGCGACCGCCGTATTCCGCAGCAATCCGTTCGAGCGCCGCTTTCGCGACATGCACGCCATCGCTCAGCAGATCCAGGCGCGCGACACGCATTACGAGGATGTCGGTAAGATGATCCTTTCAGGGGACCGCTGACGTCGAGCAGTTACGAAAGTCCACGCACGCTGACCTATATTGTGTTGCCCTCCGGCGTCTTCGTCGCTGAACCTTCGTGAATTTTCTCCGACTAATTTCCATAGCTACAGGAACGACAGCTTTTCCGCTGTAACCGCGCCGACCACATGGAAGTGATGATTCCGAATTCTTCTTAGCGCGCTGGATTTGCGCAAGAGAGGTCCGTTATGGGCCGAACAGCTGGCAGGAAAGTCAGTTGCCATGCCATTCAGGGGCGTTCGCCGGGATGGCACCATGGTGGCATTCTCATTATCGCCATCCTCTGCATCGCATGCACTTTCCTGTTTGCGAGCGAGGCCGTGGCTCAATGCTCGGCGCGAGACGTCCTGCGGAATCACCTGAAGCTCAAGCAAGCGCCGTCTGGGCCGCAAATCCCAATCAAATCCGCCGTCGATGTCCCTGCGTGGAAGACGATCAGGATCGGGACGTTTGCAAACTTCTTCGCCCTCAGTAACGCTTTGGATGCGGCAGGTTGTGGCATCGGAAACTCGGCCGGCGAAATTCTCGCGCGGCCGACGTTTACCGTGAGCGCCACGACAACGAGCGTAGAGCTTTTCACGGTGTCGGCAGCCGAACTGGGCTTTCGGACCGACACTGCGTTGCTGGCAGACATCTACGCGCGCGCCAAACAATTGGGTTTCGGCCTGGCGGCTGCAGAAGTCGGACCACAACTGAGGCTTCAATATTTCGACCAGCCGATCGGTGAGTTTCTCATCATCGGAATGGAGCCAATCAGGACCTGGCAGGGCGCCCCCGTCATCTTGAATGTAGCCAATGGCGGCGCGGGACTTATCCTCATCGGCCAGGATGGCAGCGCCGACGCACAGATCCCCGCGGCATCCCGTTTTGTATTCGTGCGGTCCCATGAAACCGCTCCTGCCGAGGCCGTAACACTTGTCGGCCACTGAATTTCCGGGTTTGTGCATCTCGAGACGCAAGACAACAGGTCAGCACCTTAACCCTAGGCCACCAGCGCGGCGTCCTCGCCTACGCCGTCGATGCCGCGCTGCGCGGCGAGCAGGCTGATGATCTGCGCATTCGGCCGGGCCTTGCTGAACAGAAAGCCCTGGCCTTCGTCGCAGCCCTCAGTGCGGAGGCAGCTCAGCTCGGCTTCGGTCTCGACGCCTTCGGCGGTGATGGTGACGCCGAGGCCTTTGCCGAGGCTGACGATCGAGCGAATGATCGCCTGTGCCTCGCGATTGGCGCCGAGATCGCGCACGAAGGACTGGTCGATCTTGATCTTGTCGAACGGGAAGCTGCGCAGATAGCTCAGGCTGGAATAGCCGGTGCCGAAATCGTCCATTGAGATGCGCACGCCGAGCGCGCGCAGCGCGTGCAGCGTCGCCAGCACCTGGGCGCTTTTCTCCAGCAGCAGCGTCTCCGTGATCTCGAGTTCGAGCCGCCGCGGCGGCAGGCCGGAATGCTTCAGCGCATCCGTCACCACCGAAAGCAGATTGCCGCTGCGGGACTGGAGCGGCGACAGGTTGACGGCGACGCGGACGTCGTCCGGCCAGGTTGCGGCATCGTGACAGGCCCGGCGCAGCATCAGGCCGCCGAGCGGGTTGATCAACCCGGTTTCTTCCGCGACCGGAATGAACTCGGCCGGCGAGACCATGCCGCGCTCCGCATGCGGCCAGCGCACCAGCGCCTCGAAGCCGGTGATGCGGCCGCTCTGGAGGTCGATCAGCGGCTGATAGTACGGCCGCAGCACGTCGTTCTGAATGGCGTCGCGCAGCTCGACCTCGATCTTGCGGCGGGTCTGCGCTTTCGCATCGAGCGCCGCCTCGAAGAACGCGAACGATCCGCGCGCATCCAGCTTGGCGCGCGACAGCGCCATGTCGGCGCTCTTGAGCAGCTTTTCGGAATCGTCGCCGTCGCCCGGCGCCATCGCGATGCCGATGGAGGCACCGACCACCACGGAATGGCCGTCGAGCAGATAGGGATCGGCGATGGCTTCGAGCAGGCGCTTGGCCAGCAGCACCGCATCCTCGGGACGCGTCAGGTCGCTCTGCACGATGGCGAACTCGTCCGAGTTCAGCCGCGCCAGCGCGTCGTTCTCGCGCAAGGTCGAACGCAGCCGCTTGGCGACGCCACGCAGCAGCTTGTCGCCGACCGCGTGTCCCAGCGTGTCGTTGACCGCCTTGAAATTGTCGAGCCCCAGCATCAGCAGGGCGACCTTGTCGGTGCTGCGCCTCGTATGCAGCAGCATCTCGTCGACCTGCTGGCGCAGCAGATTGCGGTTTGGCAGACCGGTCAGCCCGTCATGCTGGGCCATGAAGGCGAGCCGCGCCTCGGCGCGCTTGCGCTCGGTGATGTCCATCAGCGCGAGCAGCACCGCGGGCCGCTCGGCATAGATCAGTTCGCGCGAATAGATCGCAAGGTCGATCAGGGCGCCGTCGGCCCTGACGTGCTTCCAGGTGCGTCCGGCCTGCTCCTCGCCGGCCGCATCGGCGGTCCAGGGCGGCTCACTGTCGAAAGCCTGAAGGGAACGGATCGTGAGCCGCTCGAACTCGGCGCGGCTGTAGCCGTAATGGGCGATCGCGGCATCGTTGACGCCGAGGATGCGCTCGTCGTCGAGTGCGCAAACGATCATGGGGACGGGATTGCCGTCGAACAGCAGGCGGAACGAGGCCTCGCGCTGCTTCAACTCGGTGATGTCGACGCGCAGGCCGACGACGCCGCCGTCCTCGGTCAGCCGCTCGTCGATCAGGATGACGCGGCCGTCCGCCAGCTTCTGCTCGTGGCGCGTGCCGGGCTGATAGAGCTTTTGCAGCCGTTCGGCGATCCATTCTTCCTCGTGGCCGGCAGCCTCTGGATAGTCGCCCCGGGCGACGCCGATGCGCAGCGTGTCCTCGAGGCGCGCGCCTTCCTCGAACAGATCGGCGGTCTTGCTGTAGATTTCCGCGTATTGCTTGTTCCAGAGGACGTAGCGGCCCTCGGCGTCGAGAAACACGATGCCTTGCGGCAGGATCTCGATGGCCTGGCGCAGGCGCTCATGGGATTTGCGCGCTTCCGCGATCGCGGCCTCAGCCTCGGCACGGCTGCGCAGAACTTCGTCGCGTTCGGACGGAAGATGAGGGGGGCGCGCAAAGCGCGGCTTGCGCGGGTGCAGGCCGCCGAGCACGCTGCCCATTCGCTTTTTCGGCTTTCGAAACCCCAAACTCAACTTCACTCGTCCCAGTCGCACCCAGCCCCGCAACTCTTGGGGCAAGTGTCTGAAAAAAAGGTAATCTTGGGTGGCATGGCGATGGGACGCACGGTCTGGCAGTCTCGACAAAACAGCCCTCATTGCCCGTTTGCAAGGCGCGGCCGTGCCGATGGGCGCTCCAAGCGCATCGCATTGTCGTCATCGGAGAACGAGATGGCGCAAAATTGCGCGCCGCCTTGAATCATTTCCGGGATCGCGCGCGATTGCATGCAGAAGGGAGTGAGCACGCGTGCCGCGCACGAATTTTGGTCAGTGCATGAGAGGGTTATCGCGTCGTTAAAAACGGCCGGCCGACGCCGCGGAACTGCGACGTTTGAACGAAATTTCAGCGGAAGGACTGTTTCTTAACCCTGGCGCGGTGTTGGGCTATAAGAATGTCAACATGAGTCCCCGCCACCTCGCCCCTCTCCTGCTCGTCATGACGCTCCTGGCCGCCGGCGACGCGCTGGCCCAGGACAAGGGCAGCGTCAACCCAAAACCGCTGCCGCCGCTCGCCAATCCGAACGATCCCAGTATCGGCGCCAAGGAGCTGTTCGCGCGCAAGCTGCTGCCGTCGAAGGGACCGGCGCACGTCATCGGCTCCTATGTGAAGGGCTGCATCGGCGGCGCCGAGCAGATGCCGCTCAACGGCGACAATTGGCAGGTGATGCGGCTGTCGCGCAACCGCAGCTATGGTCACCCCGCGATGATCGCGCTGATCAAGCGGCTTGCGGCAAGAGCGCACAAGGACGCGGGATGGCCGGGCATCCTGGTCGGCGACATCGCCCAGCCGCGCGGCGGGCCGGCGCTGTCCGGCCATGCCAGCCACCAGATCGGCCTCGATGCCGACATCTGGCTGACGCCGATGCCCGACCATCGGCTCTCGCGCGAGGAGCGCGAGGACATGTCGGCGGTGATGATGGTGCGCCCGGACCGGCTCGACATCGATCCGAAGGTGTTCACGCCGGGCCATGTGCTGGTGCTGCGCGACGCGGCACAGGAGCCGGCGGTGCAGCGCATCTTCGTCAATGCCGCGATCAAGAAGGCGCTGTGCCGCGAGGCCAAGGGCGACCGTTCCTGGCTGTCGAAGATCCGGCCGTGGTGGGGCCACGACTATCACTTCCACATCCGCATGCACTGCCCGGCGGGCGCGAGCGACTGCGAGGGCCAGCCGTCGCAATCCGAGGACGAAGGCTGCAAGCCCTCCGATCTCGCCTATTGGTTCAGCGACGGCGTGCTGCACCCCAAACCCCCGCCGGAGCCGCCGAAGCCGAAACCGCCGATGACGCTGGCGCAGATGCCGGCGGCGTGCAAGGCCGTGCTGCACGCGGGCAATGCGAAGCCGTAAAACTCTCCGCCAGGATGACGAATTCCTGGTTGGCGCTATGCGAACCGTCGCCTTTGACCTGTTCCGCCACCCTGTTATGATGACCCAGCGATCGCTTGCCGGACCGTAAGTCCGTCGGGCTTGCCGGAACAGCGCTTCCGCCGGTCGCAGCCTCATTCAACCAACGCCGTCTTGCGCGCGCCGCCTTGCGTGCCCTGAGCGCGCGCATGGAGCGCTTCCGATGTTCCGCCTTTCCGTGATTTTTTCGGCCTTGTTCGTTCTGGTCGCGAGCCTTTCGCCTGTCGCCGCCGAGGACAAGACCATCACCGTGTTCGCGGCAGCCTCGATGAAGAACGCGCTCGATGAGGTCGACGCGGCCTACACCGCCAGGACCGGCGTCAAGTTCAGCGTCAGCTATGCCGCAAGCTCCGTGCTCGCCAGGCAGATCGAGCAGGGCGCGCCGGCCGATGTATTCGTCTCCGCCGACACCGACTGGATGGATTACGCGATCTCCAAGAAGACTATCAACGAGCCGACCCGGGTCAATCTGCTCGGCAACAGCATCGTGCTGATTGCGCCGAAGGATTCCAGCCTCGACAACGTCCCCATCGGGCAGGGGTTCGACCTCGCAAAACTCGCCGGCGACGGCAGGATCGCGACCGGCGACGTCAAGTCCGTGCCGGTTGGGAAATATGCCAAGGCGGCGCTGACGAGCCTGGGCGCCTGGCAGGCGGCGGAGCCGAAATTCGCGATGGCCGAGAGCGTGCGTGCCGCGCTGACGCTGGTCGCGCGCGGCGAGGCCAACCTGGGCATCGTCTATTCCACCGATGCCAAGGTCGAGCCCGGCGTGAAGATCGTCGGCACCTTCCCGGCGGATTCGCATCCCGCGATCATCTATCCCGTCGCTGCGACGACGACGGCAAAGGGCGAGACCAGCGACTATCTCGCCTTCCTGCGCTCGACCGCCGCCAAGACCATTCTTGAAAAATACGGTTTCAAGTTCCTGATCAGCCCGACAACTTAACCTCTGCCACCTAGCTTCCGCGATTTTGATGCTCGACATCTCTCCCGCCGAATGGACGGCGATCCTGCTCTCGCTCAGGGTTGCCGTGATCGCGACGCTGGTGGCAACGCCGTTCGGCATTGCGCTGGCATGGCTGCTCGCGCGGCGTGATTTCTGGGGCAAGTCGGTGCTCGATGCGCTGGTGCATCTGCCGCTGGTGCTGCCGCCGGTCGTCACGGGTTATCTGCTGCTGCTCACTTTCGGCCGCCGCGGACTCGTCGGCGCTATCCTGGCGGACCATCTCGGCATCGTATTCGCCTTCCGCTGGACCGGTGCCGCGCTTGCCTGCGGCCTGATGGCGTTTCCGCTGCTGGTGCGCCCGATGCGGTTGTCGATCGAGGCGATCGACCGCCGGCTCGAGCAGGCCGCCGAGACCCTCGGCGCCACTCCTTTCAAAGTGTTCTTCACGGTGACGCTGCCCTTGGCGCTGCCCGGCGTGCTCGCCGGCATGGTGCTTGGCTTTGCCAAGGCGATCGGCGAGTTCGGCGCGACCATCACCTTCGTCTCCAACATTCCCGGAGAGACCCAGACGATTTCGTCCGCGATCTATTCGCTGATCCAGACCCCGGACGGCGACGCCGCCGCGGGACGGCTCGTGATCGTCTCGATCGTGCTGGCGCTCGGCGCGCTGATCGCGGCCGAATGGTTCGCCCGCCGCGCCACCGCGCGCCTGCACGGGAATTGACGATGCTGCGCGTCGACATCGAAAAGCAGCTCGGCGAGTTCTCGCTGTCCGCGTCCTTCGCGAGCGAAGGCCGCGTCATCGGACTGTTCGGAGCGTCGGGCGCCGGCAAGACCTCGCTGGTCAACATGATCGCGGGGCTGCTGCGGCCCGACCGCGGCACCATCGTGATCGACGGCGAGACGGTCGACGACAGCGCGGCCGGCATTCATGTGCCGACCTGGCGCCGCCGCATCGGCTATGTGTTCCAGGATGCGCGGCTGTTTCCGCATCTCAACGTCGCGCAAAATCTCGACTATGGCAGGCGGATGAACCGCCTCGCGCCCGATCCGGCGCAGCACAAGCGCGTCATCGAGCTGCTCGACATCGGCGCGCTGCAGGGTCGCCGCCCCGGAAAGCTCTCCGGCGGCGAGCGCCAGCGCGTCGCGCTCGGTCGCGCGCTGCTGTCGCGGCCGCGCCTGCTGCTGCTCGACGAGCCGCTCGGCGCGCTCGACGAGGGCCGCAAGCTGGAGATCCTGCCCTATCTGGTGCGGCTGCGCGATGAGGCCAACGTCCCCATGGTCTATGTCAGCCACGACGTCGCCGAGCTGCGCCAGCTCGCGACGCAGATCGTGATGCTGAAGCAGGGCCGCGTGACGTCGTTCGGCGGGGTGAAGGTGCTGACGTGAGGGGTCCGTTGAGCAGGCAACGGATGAGGCAAGCCGCCGGCCCACCCTCCGCCGTCGTCCTGGCGAAAGCCAGGACCCATATCGCGTGATCTATCAGCGGCAGGTGGTGTGCGTACCAGCGAGGAAAACGTAACTGCCGGTGTTCGCAAAACTACTCCCCGGGGTAATGGATCGTACCGCGAGCGGCGATCGCGCGGCATTGGATGGTGGCGGTGCCGGCCGAGTGATCCTCGCCGACACCGCTACCGAGACCCGCCACTACCAGCCGCGATCGACGTTGCGCACCTCACCCGATCGCGCGTCCACATCGACCTCCATCCAGCGGCCGGCGCGATCACGGCCTTCGATCTGCCATTCGTCGCCGAGGAACTCGGTGTGCGAGACGGTCATGACGCCGATGTCGGTGGCGACGTCGAGCGCGACCTGCATCGAGATCTGATCGCCGGTGTCATAGGCCATCGCGGGCGCGGCCGATCCGAGCCCGATCGCGACGATGGCCGGCAAGATGAGCTTTCGCATGGATTACTCCTGTCGGATGCGTTTACGCCGCTAAGAACGAGCGGCATCGCGGAGCGTTCCGGGAGCAGCGGTCACGAAGCCGCGCAAATCTTCGGCGGTTGCGGCGATTTGGTGGCGGTTCCAGCGTTGTCCCCATCGCTCTCCGCCGTCGTCCGGCGAAAGCCAGGACCCATTACCCCAGGGAGGAGAGTGGGTGGGCCAGATCGTCACCACCAGCCTTCGCAAAACAGCTGACGGTGGGCATGGATCCTGGCCCCCGTGCGCAATTGCGCACTAGGCCAGGACGACGAAGAAGCAGACTTGCGCTTCATCAATGACCGCCAACGCGGATGTGGCGTTAAACCCCAGCCACCGAGCTCCACAGATCCGCCAGCTTGCGCCGCAGGACCTGCCTGCGCGTCAGCGGCGCGGGCGTTTCCTCGTCTTCCGGCAGGCGCAGGCCGACGACGTTGACTCGGCCACCGGAGATGGAGCGCGCCACGAGCACGATCGGATCCAGCACGAGCTCCGCGCCCTCTTTCGGCGCGCGGTCGAGATGGACGTCGAAATAATCAGCGAGCGTGTGCCCGCGCTCGTCCTCGCCGACCTCCACGCCGTAGATCTCCGCGAGCTCGGCGAGCGTGTGCTCGCCGGAGACCATGAAGTCGCCCAGCAGATGCGGGTCCGGCGCTGAGCTCGGCTGCATGTCGACGAAGAAGCGGTCAAGCGATTCGGCCTTTTCCGGCGGCGCCAGCAGATAGATGTAATCGCCGGGCGCGATCGGCTCGGCTTCCGCCGGCGTCAAAATGTTCTCCTTGCGGATCACCAGCGTCGGCTTCGACCAGGACGGGATCAGGCCGCGGCGAAAATACAGGCTCTTGGAACGCACCGGATAGCCGACGAGCTGCTGCTCGAGCTGGCCGGGCAAGTCCAATTCGACACGGCGCGGGCCGCGTTCGGCGCGCGGCAGCGCCACGTGCAGCTTGCGCGCGGCCGGCCCCAGGGTCCAGCCTTGCAGGAGGAGCGAGATGATGACGACGACGAAGGCGACGTCGAAATAGAGATAGGCCTTCGACAGCCCGACCAGCATCGGGATCGAGGCCAGGAAGATCGCGACCGCGCCGCGCAGGCCGGTCCAGGCGATGAAGATCTTTTCGCGCCAGTTGAAGCGGAACGGCGCCAGGCAGACGAACACGGCGATCGGCCGCGCCAGCAGCATCAGGACGAATGCGATCCCGACCGCCGGCAGCACGCTGCCGCCGAGCCGGCTCGGCGAGACCAGCAGGCCGAGCAGGACGAACATCACGATCTGCGCCAGCCAGGTCGCGGCGTCCAGGAAGGCCACCACCGAATTATGCGCGCGGGTCGGGCGGTTGCCGATGATGATCCCGGCGAGATAGACCGCGAGGAAGCCTGAGGCATGCATGATCTGCGAGCCGCCGAAGATGACGAGCGCGGCGGTGGTGACAAACGGCGCATGGAGGCCCTGCGGCAGCGCGACCTTATTGAGCGCGATGACGACCAGACGCCCGCCGATCACCCCGACGACGGCGCCCAGCACGGCCTCCTGGGCGAACTCCATCAGCACATGCGCGGCCGTGCCTGTTCCCAGCGAGATGTACTCGACCAGCATCAGGGTCAGGAAGATCGCGAAGGGATCGTTGGTGCCGGATTCCACCTCCAGCGTCGCTCCGACGCGCGGGCGCAGGCGCAGGCCCTGGGTATGCACCAGCAGGAACACTGCGGCCGCGTCAGTCGAGGCCACCACGGCGCCGACCAGCAACGACTCCGTCCAGTTGAGGTCGAGCGCATATTTCGCGAACGGCGCCGTGATCAGCGAGGTCAGCAGCACGCCGACGGTCGCGAGCACCATGGAAGGCGCGAGCACGGTGCGGATGCTGGCAAAGCGGGTCCGCAAGCCGCCGTCGAACAGAATCAGGGCGAGCGCGACCGAGCCGACCAGATAGGTGGTTCGGACGTCGTCGAACTGCAGCTGTCCGGGACCGGAATCGCCCGCGAGCATGCCGATCGCGAGGAAGACGAGCAGAAGGGGCGCGCCGAAGCGCAGCGCAAGCAGGCTTGACAGGATCCCGGCCAACACCAGGACGGCACCGAGCAATATGGCGAGGCTGACACTGTCGAGGGAAGCCATCCACCTTCCGGGTACGAAATCGCTGGAATTGCATCCTTATCGTCGGCGGACTCCCACGCCAACCCATTTTCTCCCGCTCGCGGCAATCTGCCCGCATTTTGCGGCCTTAACGCACTTCACTTGGCGGTGTATCGGTGGTCCGGCCGCGCCCTTTGTGGGATTCTCCGGCGCGCTCGAATCAACGCCTCCCGCCCGCTCCCCGACGAGACCGATAGACATGGACCTCAAAGACTTCATGGAGTTCGTGCAGACCACCGCGCGCAGCGTCGGGGCGGAAATCTCCTCGCCCTGGTTCTACCTGCAATTCGGGCTCATTCTGGCCGCGGCCGGCATCGCCTATGCCGCGGAAGCCGCCGTTCGCAGCCGCGTCGACATGACCTCGCTGGCGATGCGCTGGCCGCTGCCGCTCCGGCACTTCGTCCGGGTGATGGTCTCCAGCGCCTCGACGGCGGTTTTCACCCTGCTCGTGATCGTCTCCCGCGTGGTCATGTACCACGCGACCTGGCCGAGCCGCAGCTATCTCCTGATGGTCGCCGCCAAGCTGGGGCTGGCCTGGCTCGCGATCCGGCTCTTGACCTCGGTGCTGCGCAACGCCTTCATCGTCAAGCTGGTGTCGATCACGGCCTGGTTCGTCGCGGCGCTCTCGATCCTCGGCCAGCTCGATGCGACGGTCGACCTGCTCGACTCTTTCGCCATCGTGCTCGGCGGGCTGCGGCTGACGCCGTTGCTCGTGATCAAGGCGGGTGCGCTGCTGCTCATCGCGCTCTGGCTCACCAACATCGCCAGCAATTTCGCCGAGAGCCGGATCAACTCGACCACAGATCTGACGCCATCGGTGCAGGTGCTGCTGGTCAAGATCATCCGCATCGGCCTGCTTGCGGTCGCGATCGTGATCGCGCTCGGCACGGTCGGCATCGATCTCTCGGCGCTCGCGGTGTTCTCCGGCGCGGTCGGCGTTGGCATCGGTATCGGCCTGCAGAAGATCGTCGCCAATTTCATCTCGGGGATCATCCTGCTCGCCGACAAATCGGTGAAGCCCGGCGATCTCGTCACCATCGGCGACAACACCGGGCGGATCAGCGCGATGAAGACGCGCTATATTTCCGTCGCCGCCGGCGATGGCCGCGAATTCCTGGTGCCGAACGAGGATCTGGTGACGCAGAAGGTCGTCAACTGGACCTACACCGACAAGAACACGCTGGTGAAGATCGCCTTCGGCACCAATTACGACGCCGACCCGCGGCTGGTCTGCAAGCTCGCCGCCGAGACCGCGGCCGCTCACCCGCGCGCGCAGAAGGGCAAGCCGCCGAATTCCATCCTGACCGAATTCGCCGAAGCCGGGATGAAGTTCTCGCTGACCTTCTGGATTGCCGACCCCGACGGCATGGACAACGTCAAGAGCGACGTGATGCTGGCGCTGTGGGACGCCTTCAAACGCGAAGGCATCCGGGTTCCCTACCCGGTCCGCGAAATCCGCGTCCGCGGCGGCGCCCTGCCGGTGGAAACCATCATGGAAGTCCCGAATTAGGCCCGCTTTCAGGCGCAAGGCAGGGCAGGCCTGACTTGCATGAAGGCGCGCAATCATTAAATTGGGCGCGGAATCAAGCCTTTCCGCCGATATCGAGCCCACCCCAGAAGATTGCGCCCGCATGAGCTACGTCGAAGCTACCGATACCTCGCTCCGCAAGACCGGGCAGATCAAGCTGCATGGACCAAGCGCCTTTGCCGGCATGCGCAAGGCGGGAGCGCTGGTGGCGAAGTGCCTCGACGAGCTCACCGACATCGTCGGGCCCGGCGTTCCGACCGACCGCATCGACCAGTTCGTCCGCGACTTCGCGTTCAGCAACAATGCCTATCCGGCGACGCTGATGTATCGCGGCTACCGCTATTCAACCTGCACCTCGCTCAACCACGTGGTCTGCCACGGCATGCCCGGCGACCGTCCGCTGAAAGAGGGCGACATCGTCAACATCGACGTCACCTTCATCGTCGACGGCTGGTACGGTGATTCCAGCCGGATGTATGCAGTCGGCCCGATCGCACGCAAGGCGGAGCGGCTGATCGAGGTGACCTATGAGGCCATGATGCGCGGCATCGCCGCGGTGAAGCCCGGCGCCACCACCGGCGACATCGGCCACGCCATCCAGAGTTTCGTCGAGCCGCAAGCCATGAGCGTGGTGCGCGATTTCTGCGGCCATGGCCTCGGGCGCATGTTCCACGACGAGCCGAACATCATCCATATCGGCCGGCCCGGCGAGGGCGTGCAGCTCAAGCCCGGCATGTTCTTCACAATCGAGCCGATGATCAATCTCGGCAAGCCGCATGTGAAGATCCTCTCCGACGGCTGGACCGCCGTGACCCGCGACCGCTCGTTATCGGCGCAGTTCGAGCACTCCGTCGGCGTCACCGCGACAGGTGTCGAGATCTTCACGCTGTCGGAGCGGCACGGCGAGAAGCAGATCGGGTGATCCCGGCGGCTGACGTTCGCATTCGCCGGCTGGCGTGAAGCGGATTTGCCGCCGCAATTGACGGTTGCAAAAACGATTGCCCGCGGCAATGCTGGCGGCCGATGCCCGCCAAGCCCGACCACGACAAGAGCAAGCCCGAAGAAGCGCCGCACTATCTCGGCCATCGCGAACGGCTGCGCGAGCGCTTCTACAGCGCGGGTGCGGACGCGCTCAGCGACTACGAGCTGCTGGAGATGGCGCTGTTTCCGGCGCTGCCGCGGCGTGACACCAAGCCGCTGGCGAAGTCGCTGATCAAAATTTTTGGCTCGTTCGCCGAGGTCGTGCACGCGCCGGTGGCGCGCCTGCGCGAGGTGGACGGTGTCGGCGAGTCCGCGATCCACCAGCTCAAGCTGCTCGCGGCGGCGGCGCATCGCGTCGCCAAGGGCGGGGTCAACAGCCGCAACGCGCTGTCGTCCTGGAACGAGGTGATCGACTATTGCCGCACCAGCATGGCATTCGCCGACAAAGAGCAGTTTCGCCTGCTGTTCCTCGACAAGCGCAACCAGCTGATCGCCGACGAGGTGCAGCAGACCGGCACCGTCGATCACACCCCGGTCTATCCGCGCGAGGTGATCAAGCGCGCGCTGGAATTGTCCGCGACCGCGCTGATCCTGGTGCACAACCACCCCTCAGGCGATCCCTCGCCCTCGCAGGCCGACATCCAGATGACCAAGGCGATCATCGACATCGCAAAGCCGCTCGGCATCGCCGTGCACGACCACATCATCGTCGGCAAGAGCGGGCATGCGAGTTTGCGCGGGATGCGGTTGATCTAGTAGCAATATCGCGGATCGACCGGGACGTAGGAGCCGTCCCGGCGCTGCGCGTAGCAGCCGCGCTGATAGGCGTAATAGCCGGAGCGGCGGCGTTCGCCCTCGGAGGCGATCGCAGCGCCCGTGCCGGCACCGACGACGGCGCCGATGGCGGCGCCGCGGCCTCCGCCGATGGCGCCACCCACGATCGCTCCACCGACGCCACCGAGGATGGCACCGCCAATGGCGTCCTGCGCCGCCGCCTCATGAGCCGGCATCGCGATCACGACCGCCAGACATGCCGCGATAGCGAAACTTCCAATGCGAAGACCTCGAAGCATGCTCGCCCTCCCCTGTGGTCAGACGAGTCATAGCGCCGCAGCCGGATTCGGACCAGAAAAATCACCATTTCGGGACCCGGCGCGTCACGCTATGGCGTCGGAGGCTCGGATCGACGGCGGCTCAGACCATGGCGCATGCGCAGCACGGGCCGGCCGCTTCATCTCATGCATCGACCCAGCGCTGCACGGCCTCGGCGGTGTCGGCTGGCGTGGTGTTGAAGCAGATCGCGGCGTCGGGCGCTAGGCGGTGGACGAGGTTGAGCACCTTCTCGAACAGCAGCAGGCGCTCCCGAGGCTCGCGCAGCCCCGCGCCGATCACGATGCAGTCGAAATTCTCCTCGCGCAACGCTGCCGTGACGGCGGCTTCCGCCGCGGCATCGAGATCGATCAGGCAACTCGTGACCTCGTAACCGAGATCGCGCAGGCGCAGCAGCTGCGCATCGATATAGTTGCGCACGAGCTCCGGCGTGAGCTGCGGGAATGCGCTGTAGTCCGCGTTGCCGGGTTCGATGCCGATCGCGAGGACGCGCGTGGTCATGCTGGACTCCCTCGCCAGACTGCCTCGCGTCGCTAACGGGGCAGCGGCCCTGCCGGTTCCTTCGCCGGCGGCCGCCCTGATCCCGGTCCTGCCGCTCATTTTCCCGGCGAGGTTGTAACCCACTTCACACGCGGCGCCCCGGCGGCCTGCCAGACTTGCGGGAGATCACGCTGGCCTCACGCCCTGATCACGGCACCTGGTTCATTTCGACTGACGCGCAGTTGCGAAAACTCATTCATTGCGGGAGCGGAAAATGATTTCATTCGAGAGTCTGAAAAGCGAATACGAGCGTAATTGGGCCAATCTCGAGATCCGGCCTTCGCGCCTCTCCGACGCGAACGCGATCGCGCGCAAGGCCATCAACGGCAAGGCGACCTATCAGCAGATCGAGCGGTTGACCGGCGTGCCCTGGTATTTCGCTGCCCTCTGCCACTACCGCGAATCCAATTTCGATTTCGACACCTATCTCGGCAACGGGGAAACGCTCCATCGCGCGACGACGCTCGTTCCGAAAGGACGCGGTCCGTTTGCCACGTTCGTGGACGGTGCCGTGGACGCCTTCAGAATCGAGAATTTTGTCGGCGCTCACGACTGGGGGATCGCGCGGATTCTGTTCCGACTCGAAGCGTTCAACGGCTTCGGCTATCACGCCAAGGGCTGCAATTCGCCCTATCTCTATGGCGGTTCGACGCTGTATGGCCCGCCCGAGGCGAGGGCCGGCAAATTCGTCCGCGATCACGTGTTCGATTCGAACCACGTCGATTCCCAGCTCGGCACCGCGGTGATCCTGCATGCAATGATGTCGCTGGATTCCTCGATCACCCTCGACGGCAGCCCGCAATTCGCGAGCCGCGCCGAACCGGAGGATGACGCGGCGTCGACGATCGTCCTCATGCAGCAGGCGCTCAACAGGCTCGGCGCCAATCCGCCGCTCGCCCAGGACGGCATCAGCGGACCGAAGACCAGAACCGCGGTCTCGCAGTTTCAGCAGCAGAACGGCCTGAGAGATACTGGACTTCTCGACGGCGCCACGGTCGCCGCCCTCACCCGCGCGGCGCAGTCGAGCCCCACCGGGTCTGCCGGCGATATGTCCCGGATCATGAAGCGGCTGGAGGAACTCGCGCAATTGCTGCGGCCGCCGGTCGGCGCCGTGATCCCGGCAACGACGACATCGGGCAACACGCTGCCCGCCACCAATGATCCGATCAGCCTGTTCGAACGGCTCTTTTCCCTCGTCAACAAGACAGCCCCCATGTCAGGACCAGTCACCCTCACCCCGACCAGCCCCGCTCCCGTCGACCAGTTGAAGCAGGTCGTCGACCTGCTCGGCACCTTCCTCAACCGGGACGGCAAGCCCGTCCTCGGCCAGGTCAATGGCGCGCTCGGCGATACCATCGGCAAGATGCTCGACGGCAAGAAGACTGCGCTCGGCATCGGCGGCTCGCTGATCACGGCGCTGCTGTCGTCGGTGACGGCGAGCCCCAACGCGGGAGGACTCGCCGGGTTGCTCGGGACGCTCGTGTCGGCGGTGCCGGGCCTCGGCCAGTTCGCGATGCCGATCTCGCTGGCGCTCACGGCCTGGGGCGTGCTCGGCAAGATGGAGAAGTGGGCCCAAGGCACCGCGCCGCCGCCCAAGCCGACGACGTAGCCTGCGGCCGTCCTTCGAGACGCCCGCCCATGGAGGGCCCTCGGGATGAGGTGCGTGTCGCGGCGCTACTGCCGCAGCATGATCAGGGGATCGGCGGTATCGGGGACGCGCCGCCATTGCGCGTTGTCGTCGGCCTCGAACTGCCAGGCCTCGCCGGCCTTCGACAGCAGGATGATCTGGCCGCGCTCGAGCCGCCATTGCGTCGGGTTGAACTGCGCGATGGCTGCATCGCATTTCGGCTTGAGGAAGACCTGGAAATTGTCCGGCCCGGCTTCCGTGTTGGTCAGCGTTAGCCCGCAGACAGGCTGGCCGTTGCCGCGCACGATCGACCAGTCGCCGATCATCTGGTCCATCGACTTCGCCATCGAGCGGGCAGCGGCGAGGTCTTGCAGGATGTAGACGCCCTCGCCCTGCCGCAGGCCCTCGAAGATGCCGGCCTCGACCTCGGTGAAGTCGATCACGGCCTCACCGCTCGCATCCTGCAAGCGGACGATGTCGAGACCCCTGACGCTCCAGGCGACGATGTCCTTGGTGAAAGGCAGCGCGGCCTTGCAGGCCGGCTCCAGCTCGAGCTTGAAGCCCTGCGCCGCGGCGTCCGCCTTGAGCGTGACGACGCAGGTCTTGCTGCGCTCGGTGGTCGAGAGCTCCCACTGCCCGGGCATCTCCTTCTTCAGGGTCGTCGTATCCTGCGCCTGCGCGATGCCGATCGCGGCCAAGCAGGCCACGACGGCGAATGTAACGACGCGAAGAACTCCCATCAGCGTCCCTTGAACGGCGTTTCGGCAACCGGCGTCAACGGCGCCTTGCCTGAGAACCAGGACTTGAGATTGTCGACCACGAGCTGATCCATCGCGTTGCGCGTCACCACCGAGGCCGAGCCGATATGCGGCAGCAGCACCACATTCTGCATGGCCTTGAGCTCGTCCGGCACGTTCGGTTCGGCCGCGAACACGTCGAGGCCGGCCGCGAGGATGGTGCCGGACTTGAGCGCCTGGACCAGCGCCGGTTCGTCGATCACCGAGCCGCGCGCAACGTTGACCAGCACCCCGCGCGGGCCGAGCGCCTTCAGCACCTCGGCGTTGATCATCTTGTTGGTCGAGGCGCCACCGGGCACGATCACCATCAGCGTGTCCACCGCCTTCGCCATCTCGATCAGGTCGGGGTAGTGCTTGTAGGAGACGTCCTTGGACGGGTTGCGGGTGTGATAGACCACCGGCACCAGCGAGGCATCGAGCCGGCGCGCGATCGCCTGTCCGATCCGGCCCATGCCGACGATGCCGACCTTGCGGTCGCGCAGCGAGCCGACGCTGAGCGGATAGTTCTGGGTCTGCCAGAGACCGGAGCGCACATAACGGTCGGCCTTGATGAACTCGCGCACCGTGGAGATCAGAAGCCCCATCGCGACGTCGGCGACCTCCTCGGTCAGCACGTCGGGCGTATTGGTGACGATGATGTTATGCTCGGCGGCGTATTTGGCATCGACGTGGTCGTAGCCGACGCCGAAGCTCGCCACCATCTCGATCTTGGGCAATTGCGACAGCGAATCCCGGTCGGCGCGCACGGTGTGATAGGTCACCGCCACGCCGCGGATCTTTTCGCGGATCGCCGGCGTCAGCCGCTCGAGATCGCCCCGCGTCTCCGCCTTGTGCACGACGAAATGATCGGAAAACCCGTTCTCGAGGATCGGCCGGACCGGCCCATAAATCAGAAGGTCGATCTTTTCGGACGAAATCGAACCGGTGGTCATCAGTTGTCCTTTCCAAGCGCGCTCTCGTGCCAGCGCCGTAAGACGAGGTGGGAAACTAGCGCCAGCACCCCATAGATGACAATCCCGGCCAGCGACAACAGCAGCAGCGCTGCGAACATGCGGGGTATGTTCAAGCGGTAGCCGGATTCTGCGATCCTGTAGGCGAGCCCGGAGCCGGCGCCGGCCGTTCCCGCCGCGATCTCGGCCACGACCGCGCCGATCAGCGACAGGCCGCCGGCAATGCGCAGGCCGCCGAGAATATAAGGCAGCGCCGCCGGCAGCTTGAGATAGCGCAGGGTCTGCTGTGGCGAGGCGCCATAGAGCTGGAACAGGCCCGCGAGGTTGCGATCGACCGAATTGAGCCCGAGCGTGGTATTGGACAGCACCGGGAAGAAGGCGACGATGAAGGCGCAGACCACGACCGCGGTCTGCTGCTCCAGATAGATCAGCAGCAGCGGCGCGATCGCGATGACCGGCGTGACCTGAAGCACCACGGCATAGGGGAATAGCGATGCTTCCACCCATTTGGACTGGTTGAACAGCAGCGCCAGCGCGATGCCGCCGACGCTGGCCGCGACAAAACCTTCAAGCGTGGTCAGCAGCGTCGCGGCAAGCGATTGCGACAGCACCGCCCAATCCTTGATCAGTGTCGCGAATATGACCGAGGGCGCCGGCAGCACGTAAGGCGGGATGTCCTTGATCCGGACCACGAGCTCCCAGGCGAGCAGTCCCGCCGCGAACACGATGACCGGTAGCGCGAAGCGCACCGCGCGTTGCGCGCCGGACGGCTTCGCAGTGACGGAAGCTTGCGCGTTCATAGCGTCGACTGCCCTGCATAGGACGGCGCCAGCGCCGCCGACACTTTCCGGCAATAATCGGAATAGGCGACTGAAGTGCGAAACTCCTCGCCACGCGGCTCGACCGTCTCGACGCGGAAGTCGGCCTGGATGCGGCCCGGCCGCGCGGTCATGACCACCACGCGCTGCGACAGATAGACGGATTCGAACACCGAATGCGTGACGAAGATGACGGTCTTGCCGAGCCTGCGCCACAGCGCGAGCAAATCGTCGTTGAGGCGGAAGCGCGTGATTTCGTCGAGCGCCGCGAACGGCTCATCCATCAGGAGGATATCAGGGTCTGTGACGAGCGCGCGCGCCAGCGACACCCGCATCTTCATGCCGCCGGAGAGCTCGCGCGGAAAGGCGTCGGCAAAATCGGCAAGCCCGACGCTTGCGAGCGCCTCATCGGCGCGCGCGCGCGATTCCGCCTTCGGAACGCCTGAGAGCTTCAGCGGCAACCGCACATTCTCGCGCACGCTGGTCCAGGGCATCAGGGTCGGTTCCTGAAACACGAAGCCGATGCCATGACCTGGGTGAACATGACCTGGCTGCGGTGTGCCCTCACGACGCGCCAGCCGGACGATTCCTGACGACGGCGCGCTGAGTTCGGCGATCAGCCGCAGCGCCGTCGACTTGCCGCAACCTGACGGCCCCAGCAGCGAGATGAACTCGCCCTTGCGCACCGCAAGATCGAGCGGGCCGAGCGCCATCAGGCCGTTGTCATAGGCCTTCGTCACGCCGCGCAGGCTGACAGCCAGAGCCGTCAGGCCGGTCTCGACCCCCGCCGACGTTTGGACTGATGACATCGGCCCTGCGCTACGGCTTGCTCGGGCGCAGCTCGGCGCCGACGCCCTTGTTGACGAAGCGCAGCGTATAGGATTTGCGGAAATCGAGGTCCGCCTTCACCACGCCCGCCTTCACCATCTTGTTGAAGAAGGAGGTGTAGCGCTCGTCGCTCATCGCGCCGATGCCGTTCTTCAGCGAATCGCCGGAATCGACGATGCCGTATTCCTTCATCTTGGCGACGGAATAGGCGAGCAGCTCATCCGTCATCTCCGGATTGAGCTTCTTGATCATGGCGTTGCCCGCTGAATTGTCGCGGTAGATGTAATTGTACCAGCCGACCATGGAGGCATCGACGAAGCGCTGCACCAGGTCGGGCTTCTTCTCGACGACGTCGCGGCGGCTCTCGATCAGGGTCGAATAGGTGTTGAAGCCGTAATCGGCGAGCAGCAACACGTTGGGCTTGAAGCCCGCGGCCTTCTCGACCGCGAAGGGCTCCGAGGTGACGTAACCCTGCATCGCGCTCTTGGGATTGGCGATGAAGGGCTGCGGATTGAAATTGTAGGGGCGAACGTTCTTCTCGCTGAAGCCGTATTCGGACTTCAGCCACTGGAAATAGCTGGTCATGCCCTCCTTGGAGACGAACAGCGTCAGCGGCTTGAGGTCCTCGATCTTGGCGACCTTGGCATCAGGCTGCGTCAGCATCACCTGCGGATCCTTCTGGAAGACCGCGGCGATCGTGACGACCGGGACGTTGTTGGCGACTGCGTCGAACGACATCAGCGTGTTCGCGGCCATGAAGAAATCGATCTTGCCGGCGATCAGCAGCATCCGGTTGTTCTCGTTGGGCCCGCCGGGCACGATGGTGACGTCCAGCCCGTATTTCTTGTAAGTGCCATCGGCGACGGCCTGGAAAAAGCCGCCATGCTCGGCCTCGGCGACCCAATTGGTGCCGAACATGACCTTGTCCAGGGTTTCGGCGCGGGCCGGGACGACCGAGACGAAAGCGGCCATCAGGCCCGCCGTTAAGGCTCGCCGCAGATGAGAGGGGCTCATGATGGGACTCCGTCGATCGCTTCTAGCCGATGTCCAAGCAACGCGATAAAACCGCAAGACATTCGGGGACGCGAGCCGGCCTGGCCCGCGTCCCCTGATACCCTAAATTACGCGACAAATTCGGGCAAAGAAACCTTGATGACGCCTTCCCGCGATTGGACCGAGATTCGCTGGGCCGATGCCAGCCTCGCGGAGGTTTCGCGCTGGATCGCGGTGCTGCCGCTGGCCGCGACCGAGCAGCACGGCCCGCATCTGCCGCTCGAGACCGACGTGCTGATCGCGGACGCCTATCTCGCGCGCGTGCGCGAGCTCCTGCCCGAGCGCGCTCCGGCCACTTTCCTGCCCGTTGAATCGATCGGGATTTCCACCGAGCATATTGACTATCCGGGCACGCAGACGCTGCCGACTGACATCGCGTTGAAAAAATGGACCGCGATTGGCGAGGACGTCGCGCGCCGCGGAGTGAAGAAGCTCGTCATCGTCACCAGCCATGGCGGCAACAGCGCGGCCATGATGCTGGTCGCGCAGGATCTTCGCGCGCATCGGAAACTGTTCGTGGTGACGACGTCGTGGTCGCGGCTGTCGGGCGCGGACAAGCTGTTCCCGGCCGACGAAGTGCGCCACGGCATCCACGGTGGCGCCATTGAAACCTCGATCATGCTGGCGCGCTATCCCGATCGGGTGCGCATGGATGCGATCGCGAATTTTCCCGCGAGCAGCATCGCGATGGAGCAGCAATATCGCTGGCTGTCGACGCAGCGACCCGCGCCGTTCGCCTGGCAGGCGCAGGATCTCCACGCGAGCGGCGCCGCCGGCAACGCGACGCTAGCCGTGGCCGCGAAGGGCGAGCAGCTGATCGACCAGGGCGCCCGCGCCTTTTGCGAGCTGCTTGCCGAGGTTGATAACTTCGACGTGAACAGGCTCGCAAAAGGCCCGCTCGGCTAGCGCTCATCCTTCTGGAATCATTCAGGAAAGAGCCAGACTCGAGCTCCGCCTTTGCCGAGTTCGAACCGGACGCGCGGAGCCTCCGTCCAACTCGGTACGCGGGCCACAACGGACCGCCTCAACCCGGATGGAGTTTCACATGTCGATCAAGACCAAGATTTTCGCAGTTGCCCTCACCGCGCTCACCCTGACCGGCAGCGTCGTGGCCACCACCTCGCAGGCGCAAGCCAAGCCGCTCGGCTGGGGCGTCGGCGTCGGCCTGGGCATCGCCACCGCCGCCGTCGTCGGCTCCGCGATCGCCGCCAGCGACGACCCCTATTACAACGGCTATCACCGCTGCGGCTGGGCCGCCCAGTACAACGCCTTTGGTCAGTACGTTGGCCGCGTGCGTACCTGCTTCTGATTTGAGTCCCTGAGGCCGATCTCACGTGGATCCCGCGTCCGACACGGGCGCCTCATCCACCCCGTGTCGTCCCCCGACCCCGCCCGGATGTCCCCCGGGCGGGGTCAACCGTTTTGGACCTTGGAATTTGTTGCAGTCCCGTCACATCGCGGTGCGAACCATCTCCTGCGACAATCCGCACTAGTTGCTATTGCGAATTAATCGCAATAAGGTCCGTAATGGGCAGAGGGACTTGGGAAGAAATCGCGTCGAATCGAGATCATCTCGGTCGACGGCGGGCGACCGAGAGCTGATGACAGGGCCGCCGCGAATCTGCAGGGATGTCGGTTGCGGCGAGTGGACACATTCGCGTTTGGGGGCGTGCGTTTTGACGTTGAGGGGTCACCGTTACAGGTATTTGCGAACGGCCGCGGCGATTGCCTCGGGTGTATTGGCTTTTCCGGCCGCGAGCCGCGCGGCTGATCTGCCGCTGAAGGAACCGGCGCTGAAGGCCGTCTATGACTGGACCGGCCTCTACATCGGTGCGCATGCCGGCTACAGCCTCGGCTCGTCGCGCTTCGCGCTGAACGACGGCACAGGCATTAGCGACAGCGGCGTCTTCAGCGGCATGATCGGCGGCGTGCAGGCCGGCTACAATTACCGGCTCAATTCCGGCTGGCTGGTCGGCGTCGAAGGCGATTTCTCGTTTCCGAACTACATCACGTCCAACTCGATCGTGTCCTTCCTGGCGACACCAGCCAACACCGTCACGCAGCAATGGGACTACACTGCGAGCCTGCGCGGCCGCGTCGGCTACACCAGCGGTCCCTGGCTGGTCTACGCCACCGGCGGCTTTGCATGGATGGGCGAGCGCTATTTCGACACGCCGGCCGCAGGCGAAGCAGTCCCGAAAATCCTGAACACGCGGCCCGGCTGGATCGCGGGTGCCGGCATCGAATACGGCTTTGCGCCGCATTGGAGCGCACGGCTCGAATATCTCTATAGCCGCTTCGACGGCGCCAATGTCGCCTTCTCCACAGGTGCCCAATACAATTCGTCGTCGCTCGACTTCCAAACGATCCGGCTCGGCCTCAACCGCAAGGTCGATTGGCCGGGCATGCCGGGCTACAATCCCAAGAGCTCGGGGATCGGCTCGCTAATCGACACCGAATCGGATCGCTGGGAGATCCACGGCCAGAGCACTTATCTGCCGCAAGGCTACCCGTCGTTCCCCGCCCTCTACACCGGGCCGAATTCGCTCTCGCCATCAAGGCAGGCCAAGGCGACCTGGAGCAACAGCCTGTTCCTGAACGCAAAGCTGTGGGACGGCGGCGAGGTCTACTACAATCCCGAACTGCTGCAGGGATTTGGATTGAACGACACGGTCGGCGCGGCCGGTTTCCCCAACGGCGAGGCGCAGAAGTCGAACTTCCCCTATCCGCACTACAACACATCGCGCCTGTTCGTGCGCCAGACATTCGGCTTTGGCGGCGAGCAGGAAGAGCTCGCGAGCGGCCAGTTGCAGCTCGGACAGAAGGTCGACGTATCCAGGCTCACGGTGCAGGCCGGCAAATTCCCGGTGATCGACGTGTTCGACGGCAACGCCTACGCCAAGGACACCCGCAAGGACTTCATGAACTGGTCGCTGTGGGCGCCAGGCGCCTTCGACTATTCCGCCGACAAGGTCGGCCTCACCTACGGCGTCACCGCCGAGCTGAATCAGAAGCAGTGGGCGTTGCGCGGCGGCTACTTCCTGATGGTCGCCGAGTCCAATTCGAATCATTTCGACACCAGGGTCGGCGAGCGCGGCCAGTACGTGCTCGAGCTCGAAACGCGCTTCTCCCTGCTTGGCCAACCCGGCAAGCTCAGGACCATAGGCTGGCTCGACAGCGCCAACATGGGCAGCTTCCGCGAGACGCTGGACAATCCCGCGCTCAACCTCGACATCGCGCAGACCCGGCGCGGCCGTCTGAAGTATGGCTACGTGCTCAACCTCGAGCAGGCGATCACCGAGGATGTCGGTCTGTTCGGCCGTTGGAGCTGGAACGACGGCAAGACCGAGACGCTGGCCTTCACCGACATTCACCGCAGCCTGTCTGGCGGACTTTCGATCAAGGGCACGAAATGGGGCCGGCCCGATGACGTGATCGGCGTCGGCGGCGCCATCAATGCCATCTCGCAGGACTATCGCGACTTCCTGGCCGCCGGCGGCCTCGGTGTTCTCATCGGCGACGGCGCGCTCAACTACCGCCGCGAGCGCATCCTCGAAACCTATTACGCCTATGCGCTGAACAAGAGTCTCACCCTCACTGCCGACTACCAGCTGATCGTCAACCCCGCCTACAACGCCGATCGCGGCCCGGTGTCGGTATTTTCCGGGCGGCTACACGGCGAGTTCTGAGCGCTTCCGGCTACGTGACTTACGCAGCCCGGATCGCGTCCAGGAACTTCCCGACCTCGACCTTGAGGCGGCCGCTCTCGCCGGACAGCGACTTCGCTGACGCGAGCACGGTGGAGGAGGCCGATCCGGTCTGGCTCGCGCCGCGCTGCACGTCGACGATGCTGGCGGAGACCTGTTGGGTGCCGCGTGCCGCCTGCTGCACGTTGCGGGAAATCTCCCGCGTCGCCGCGCCTTGCTGCTCGACCGCGGAGGCGATCGCCGATGCGATCTCGGACATGCGGGTGATGGTGTCGCCGATCGACTTGATGGCGCCGACGGAATCCTGCGTCGCGCTCTGGATTCCCGTGATCTGCTGGCTGATCTCGCCGGTGGCCTTGGCGGTCTGCTCGGCGAGCGCCTTGACCTCGGAGGCGACCACGGCGAAGCCGCGCCCGGCCTCGCCGGCGCGCGCCGCCTCGATCGTTGCATTGAGCGCCAGAAGATTGGTCTGGCCCGCGATCTGGCTGATGAGCTCGACCACGTCGCCGATCCGGCCGGCCGCCTTGGCGAGTTCGCCGACATAGTCGTTGGTACGCGCAGCCTGCTGCACCGCTTCGCCGGCCACCCGCGCGGAGTCCTGGACCTGCCGGCTGATCTCGTCGACCGAGGACGCCATTTCCTCCGCGGCCGCGGCGACGGTCTGCACGTTGCTGGAGGCCTGCTCGGAGGCGGCCGCAACGGTCGCGGTGACCTTTTCCGATTGATCGGCGGTGCTCGTCAGCGTTCCCGCCGACACTTCCAGCTCCGACGATGCCGACGACACGGTGTTGATGACGTCGCCGATCAACGCTTCGAAATCGCGTGCGATCTGGTCCATGCGCTGGCTGCGCCGGAGCTTCGCCTCGGCTTCCACCGCGGCGGCCTCATCGGCGGCCTTCTTGGCGGAGAGCGAATCTTTGAAGTGCTGGAGCGAGCCCGCCACCTGGCTGATCTCGTCATTGCGGCCGGTCACGGGAATCTCGACCTCGTGCTGCCCGGCGGCAAGAGTTGCGATCACGTCCGCGAGCCGGCTGAGCGGCGTCACCACGCGCCTGCGCAACATCATCGTCACGCCACCGAGTGTCCCCAGCAGCGCCAGCACCGCCACGCCCGCGAGCGCGAGCATCGCCAGCGCGCCGTCGCGCGCGGCCGAGGCGCGCTCGGCAGCTTCCGCCAGCGCGGCATCGCGGACGCCGTAGAACATCTGGATGGCGGGGACGATGATGTTGGCCAGCTCTTCGGCATTGATGCCGTACTTGCCGTCGCCACGCGCCGCGAGCATCTCCTTGTCCACGGCAGCGGCTGCTTTCCCGAAATAGGAATCCGTCGCCGCCTTCAGCGCGGTGGCGATCCGGGGCGGGCTTCCGAGCTGGTCGATGCCGGCCTCGATGCGCTCGCGGTCGGCCTCGACACGTCCCTGCATCCGATCCATCAGCGACAATTCGGCCGCCGTGAGCGGTCGGCGAGCGCTCAGCGCCGGCGACAGCGTGGCGGCGCGGCTGCCGGCCGAGACGCGCAGATCCTGCGCCGTTCGCGCCAGGCTCAACAGCGCCGCAAGCGAGGAATCGGCATTGATGACCTTGGCTTCAAGCCGGTTCATGATCGGCTCGATATTGCCGATGACCTCGGCAACGCCTGGAAGGAAGCCCTTGATTACAGCGCCGTCGCGCGTCGCCAGGGGCACGCTCATCGCGCGATCTGCCGCCGCGATGATATCCTTGAGCCGCCGCGCAGTACGGTCCAGGTTTTCGATCATCGCTCCGGAATCATCCAGCACCATGATGGCGCGCCTTGCCCCCTCGAACGCGCCATCGACCGCTTTCGCCGCCTTTGCGGCGGCTTCGATCTGGACCTGCGTCGCAGAATTCTCCTGGAAGATCGGGGAAATGTAGGGAGCACGAAGGCCGGCAACGTGCTGACTGACCATCAGGGTCGCACCGAAGGCCTCGACCGTCTTGATCGCATCGGAGCGGTTCGTGAAGATGCGCGCCTGGGGTATCAGCACCTCGGCGCCAAGGATGACTGCAAACACCGTCACCGTCAGCATCGACAGCGCAAAGAGCTTCCCGATCCGCATTCTGATCCCCGAATACATTCCTGCAAATGCCGAGAACCTAGCTGGTGGCCGCTAAGAGCCCGTTAAGCAACGGCATGCCCGTAGTTCCGCGGGGTATTGGGGAGTGCCTTCGGGGACGGGGTCGCCGAAGTTCCTTCGCGATGCCCGATGGGACAGAATCATCGGCATTTCTTCCTCGAATACCTATATCAAGACCTGTGCGGCCATCCGCGCCACACTCCCTTACCTCGGAACATCAATGCTCTCCGCCGAACTCGCCATCGTCGTCGTCCTGATCGTCATCAACGGCTTGCTGTCCATGTCCGAGCTGGCCGTGGTCTCGTCGCGCCCGGCCCGGCTGTCGATGCTCGCCGCCAAGGGCGTCCGCGGCGCCGAGCGGGCGCTGACGCTCGCGGCCGATCCCGGCAAATTCCTCTCGACGGTGCAGATCGGGATCACGCTGGTCGGCGTGCTCTCCGGCGCGTTCTCGGGCGCGACGCTCGGACAGCGGCTGACGCAATGGCTGCTCGAGCTCGGCCTGTCCGCAGGAATTGCCGACATCGTCGGAGTGGGCCTGGTCGTCACGCTCATCACCTACGCCACCCTGATCGTCGGCGAGCTGGTGCCGAAGCAGGTGGCGCTGCGCGACCCCGAGAGCATCGCGGTCAGGGTTGCACCCGCGATGCACGTGCTTGCGACGGTCTCGCTGCCGCTGGTCTTCCTGCTCGATCTCTCCGGCAAGCTGATCCTCACGCTGCTCGGCCATGGCGGCAAGTCTGAAGAAAAAGTGTCAGAAGATGAGATCCATCATCTCGTCAGCGAAGCCGAAAACGCAGGCGTGCTCGAGTCAGGTGAAAAGGAGATGATCGCGGGCGTGATGCGGCTCGGCGACCGGCCGGTCGGCGCGATTATGACGCCGCGCACGGAGGTCAACGAGATCGACCTGAACGATACGCCGGAAAGCATTCAAGCGACCATCGCCAAGAGTCCGCATTCACGCTTTCCGGTGTCCGACGGCGACCGCGACAAGCCGATTGGCGTGCTTCAGGCCAAGGACCTGCTGGTGGCCTTCATGAACGAGCGCACGCCGGATTTGCGCGTGCTGGTCCGCGAGGCGCCCGGCATTCCCGCCTCGGCCGATGCCCGCGACGTGCTGGCGATCCTGAAGGCTGCACCGGTGCATGTCGGCCTCGTCTACGACGAATACGGCGCCTTCGAAGGCATCGTGACGACGGCTGACATTCTGGAATCCATTGTGGGTGCCTTCCATTCCGAGGAAGGCCCGCCGGAACCAGCCTACGTCAAGCGCGCGGACGATTCGCTGCTGGTCTCAGGCTGGATGCCGGTCGACGAATTCGGCGAGCTGCTCGGCATCGAACTGCCGCCGCACCGCTACAACACCGTCGCCGGCCTCGTGCTGCAACAGTTCAACGTGCTGCCTGATGTCGGCGACGCCTTCGACTTCGGCGACTGGCACATCGAGGTGGTCGATCTCGACGGGCGGAGGATCGACAAGATTCTCGCGAGCCGGCGGAGCGAAGTAGAGACGGGGTGATCCACTCTCGTCGTCCCGGACAAGCGCAGCGAAGCGGAGCGCAGATCCGGGACCCATAGCCACAGGATTGAGCTTGGCGAAGACTGGTACTTGCGCGGTGCTGCTGTCTGCGCATGATCGACAGATCACGCGGTATGGTCCCGGATCTGCGCTGGCGCTTGTCCGGACGACGGCGGAGTTTGTGGTTAGAGCTTGCGCCAAACTCTAGACCCTCACCCGAACCTCACCCCGATCCGCTTTTCCTTGCGCCAGATCACGGTGCAGGCGAGATGTTTTCCGTCGGCCTGCACAAGCAGGCTGAAATGGTCGGGGATGCCGACGGGACTGCTGACGTCGAGCGCGGCGCCGGTATCTGACAGGTTGCGGATAGTGCAGTCGATCGCGCCGCCGCCGCCGAACTCGATCGTTCCGGCCTTCAGCACGCGATGCCTTGCCTTGTCGCGCCGCTCGTCCATGGGAACAATCTACACCCAAAGTTGAATCAAACGTTAAACGCACCCCCCGCGATGCTTTTGCGCGCGCGGCCGCGGCCCTGCAAGTGGACCGGCGTCCTACAGCGCCGGCTGGAACGTCTCCGTCCGTGCCATCCGCCAGGCGTCGCGGAAGCGTGGGTCTTCGGTGCCTTCGAGCAGTTCGCCCGGACGCAGCGACGGATAAAGCTGCGCGAAGGATTTCACGTCCGTCGTCGAGGTGCGCTGGGAGAAGTGGATCGGGCGCAGCTGCTGCGGATGTTCGAGACCGGCCGCGGCGATCAGCTCGGTCAGCGAGTGCAGCGTCGCCAGGTGATAATTGTGCACGCGGTCGATCTTGAGCGGCACATAGAGTGCGCGCGCCCGCGTCGGGTCCTGCGTCGCGACGCCGGTCGGGCAGCGGTCGGTGTGGCAGCTCAGCGACTGGATGCAGCCGAGCGAGAACATGAAGCCGCGCGCCGAATTGCAGTAGTCCGCGCCGATCGCCATGGCGCGCGCCATGTCGAACGCGGTGGCTATCTTGCCGGAGGCGCCGATCTTGATGCGGTCGCGCGCGTTGATGCCGATCAGCGCGTTGTGGACGAAACTGACGCCCTCGCGCATCGGCATGCCCAGATGGTCCATGAACTCCAGCGGCGCGGCGCCGGTGCCACCCTCGTTGCCGTCGACAACGATGAAGTCGGGATAGATGCCGGTCTCGATCATCGCCTTGCAGATCGCCAGGAATTCCCACGGATGACCGATGCACAGCTTGAAGCCCGTCGGCTTGCCGCCGGAGAGCTTTCGCATCTCGCCGATGAACTTCATCATGCCGACAGGCGTCGAGAAGGCGCGATGCGAGGCCGGCGAGATGCAATCCTCGCCCATGGCGACCCCGCGGATCTTGGAAATCTCCTCCGAGACTTTCGCCGCCGGCAGCACGCCGCCATGACCGGGCTTGGCGCCCTGGCTGATCTTGAGCTCGACCATCTTGATCTGGTCCTGGGTCGCGACGCGCGCGAAGGCTTCGGGATCGAAGGCGCCGTCGAGATGACGACAGCCGAAATAGCCCGAACCGATCTCCCAGATGATGTCGCCGCCCATCTCCGCGTGATAGGGGCTGAAGCCGCCCTCGCCGGTGTCGTGCGCGAAGCCGCCCTTCTTGGCGCCGGCATTCAGCGCGCGCACGGCGTTCGGGCTGAGCGCGCCAAAACTCATGGCGGAAATGTTGAATACCGAAGCCGAATACGGCTTGGCGCAATCCGGGCCGCCGATAGTGAGGCGGAATTTCTCCTCGGCATGCGTCTTCGGCGAGACCGAGTGATGCATCCACTCATAACCCTGGCGGTAGACGTCCTCCTGGGTACCGAACGGACGCTTGTCGAGCTGCATCTTGGCGCGCTGATAGACCACCGCACGGATGTCGCGCGAGAACGGCATGCCGTCCTTCTCGCTCTCGAAGAAATACTGCCGCATCTCCGGGCGTATCTCTTCGAGCAAAAAACGGATATGGGCCGAGATCGGGTAGTTGCGCAGAACGGCGTGGCCCTTCTGCATGAGGTCGCGGACGCCAAGCGCCGTCAGCGCGCCGAAGATCAGGATCGGGATCAGCAGAATGTCGAAGATCTTGCCATCGGCAAATCCGATGCCGGTCAGCAGCGCAGTGACCACCGCGCAGATCGTCAGGACGATGAAGCGCGGAGAGAATGGCAGCAGCAGGGTTTCCATGATCCCCTCTTCCGCCAGCGGCAGGCGTTTGGCCGATGGGTTGGGCGATTCCTGCGTTTTGTTCTCGTCGGCCACGATTCCCATCCTCTCGCCAGCATGAGGCGGTACGATACGCCCGCGCCTGTCATACGGATATGACGCGGCCCGTGTTTCACGCTAGCGAATTCGGCGGGGACAAATCAATCAGCCCGATGGGCGGGCTTTTGCGGTGCAGCAGAGCTCGGAAGGGACGGGCATTAACCGGTCAAGGCGCTTTACCCAGGCAAACGTCCTGGCTTTTGCCAGGACGTGACCGAGAGGGCCTACCGCTCGACGAACGCCTTTTCGATCACGAAATGGCCGGGCTTGTTGCCTGAGCCCTCGACGAAGTCGCGGCCTTCGAACATCAGTTTCAGCTCTTCGAGCATCGCCGGGCTGCCGCACATCATGATGCGGTCGGTCGCGATGTCGAGCGGACCCTGGCCGATGTCGTTGAAGATCTGCTCGGAGCTGATGAGGTCGGTGATGCGGCCGCGGTTCTTGAACGGCTCGCGGGTTACGGTCGGGTAGTAGATGAGCTTGTCCGCGAGCAACTCCCCGAACAGTTCGTCCTCGCGAAGACCGGCGACGAGCTTCTCGCCATAGGCGAGCTCGGAGACCTGGCGGCAGCCGTGCACCAGCACGATGCTGTCGAACTGGTCGTAAACCTCGGGATCCTTGATCAGGCTGGCGAAGGGCGCGAGGCCGGTGCCGGTCGAGAGCAGCAGCAGCCGCTTGCCGGGAATGAGATTGTCGGTGATCAGCGTGCCGGTCGCCTTGCGGCCGACCAGGATGGTGTCGCCTTCCTTGATCTTCTGGAGACGCGACGTCAGCGGGCCGTCCTGAACCTTGATCGAGAAGAACTCGAGCTCTTCCTCGTGATTAGCGCTCGCCATGCTGTAGGCGCGGAGCAGCGGGCGGCCCTCAACCTCGAGGCCGATCATCGCGAACTGGCCGTTCTGGAAGCGGAAGCCGGAATCGCGGGTTGCGCGAAAGCTGAACAGGGTGTCGGTCCAGTGCTGGACGGAAAGAACCTTCTCTCGGTAAAACGCGCTCATGATTTTCGATATTCCGAATAATTGCGGTTTTAGGGCAAAAGCGTTGCCCGGCCCCTGAAAGCGGAGCGGACACCATTGCCATGGCGGAGGATTTCGCGAGTGTGATCTACGCCATTGAGACCAATAATCAACCTCGTTCCGGATGCAATTGATGCCGGTCAAACCGGCATTTGCGGCGGAAATGGTGACATCATTAATGGATATGCTGTCCGGCGTATGCGGAGGGCAATTTCTTTTCCCTCCGGGGCCCGAATACAGCACTTAATTTCCGCCCCGCTCGCGAGAATTTCATTAAGAATAGCTCTGATTTTCCTCGGGTTGGCGCCGTTTCCCCGGATTCTTCCGGCTTTTGGCGCCATGAGCGACTGGAACTGGCGACTGCGACTGGCGACAGAGACACATGGCGAGCAGCGAGCGGATCATCGTCCAGGCGATCAAGCGCTATTGCGCGAACCATGGCATCGCGCTCGATGTCCGCGCCGATGGCTGGCTGCTCGCGATGCGCCGGGGCGAGCAGCGCCACTTCGCGTTCGGCTACGACATCGGCCTCAACAGCGCCATCGCGCACCGCCTGGCCAACGACAAATCGGCCACCGCCGAGGTGCTCGCGCTCGAGGGCGTGCCCTGCATTCCCCATCGCCTGTTCCTCAACCCCAAGTTGGGCGAGAAGGTTGTCGGCGTTGGCTGGCGAGAGGCAATGCTGGCGCTGCTTGGCGACAATCCGCAAGGCGTGGTGGTGAAGCCGAACGAGGGGACGTCGGGACGATCCGTCTTCAGGGTCACGACGGAAACAGAGCTCGATCATGCCGCTGACGAAGCCTTTTCGATGAGCGCCGGACTCGTGATCTCGCCCTATGCCGTGATCGAGGACGAAGTTCGCGTGGTCCTGCTCGATGATGTGCCACTCGTCGTCTACAGCAAGCAGCGTGGCTCGGATTGGCGGCACAATCTCGATGCAGGGGCAAAGCCCGTGCTGATGCAGGACGGCGACCTTCGCGCAGCCTGCGCAAAGCTCGCCATCGACGCCGCCAAGGCCATCGGCATCACCTTCGCCTCGATCGACCTCGTGCACGTTGACGGCGTCTGGCGCGTGCTCGAGATCAATTCCGGCGTGATGATGGAGACGCTGGCGAAGCTGCATCCGGAGCTGGTGCAGAGGACGTACGATGCCGCGCTGGATCGGGTGTTTGGGGACGAACACTGAGCGACACGCGCGCTGTCGGCTTCAACCGAACGGCAACCGATACGCAGCCTTCGCGTTCACGCCGAACGCCTTCTCCCGCACCTGAGGCCCGAGCTTCATCAGGCAGGCCTCCAGCGCGCCCTTGATCTCGCCATAGCTCCCCGCGAGCAGACATACCGGCCAGTCCGAGCCGAAGATCAGGCGATCCTCGCCAAAGCATGTCGCGGCGTGCGCGACGAACGGGAACAGCAGCTCCGCATTCCAGTCGCCCCAAACCGCTTCCGTCGCCAGCCCCGAGACCTTGCACCAGACATTGCCGCACGCCGCGAGTGCCGCGATGCCATTGGACCATTCGTCGCTTCCACCATCGGCAATCGGCGGCTTGGCTGCGTGGTCGAGCACGAAGCGCGCCTGCGGGAACGCTTGCGCGGTTGCGATCGCGGCCGGCAGCTCGCGGATGCGGACCAGGAAATCGTAGGCGAGATCGTGCGCGAACACGGCCGTGAGGCCGCGCTGGACGTCCTCGCGCAACAACCACTCCGGATCGGCCTCGTCATGGACCTGGTGGCGGATGCCGACCAGCTTGTCGCCGCCGGGCAAAGCGCGCAGCCGGTCCAGCGTCTCGCCAAGTGCAGCGTCGGTCAGATCAGCCCAGCCGACGACGCCAATCACCGAGGGCGTCGCATCCGCGATCCGCAAGAATTCCTCGGTCTCCGCCAGGGCGGAGCGGCACTGCACCAGGATGCTCGCGTTGATGCCGTTGGCTTTCAAGAGCGGCGCGAGATCGGCCGGACCGAAGGCACGCCGGATCGGCGTGAGCTCGGGCGCGTCCATCCAGGGATAGTCGGCGCGCGCGGGATCCCAGAAATGCTGGTGAGCGTCGACGATCATGCCTTACGCTCCGCCCGGCAATGGCGCGCGGGCATCGACGAATTTTCGCCCACGCAGCTCCTGCCAGAACGCCGCCGGCACTGCCATCTCCAACATCGTGATGTTGTCGGCAATTTCCGCGGCATTGCGCCCGCCCGTCACGGCGACCGTGACTGCCGGATGGGCCATGCAGAACTGCAGCGCGGCGGCTTTCAGCTCGGTGCCGTGCTTGCGGCAGAGCTCGTCGAGCGCGAGCGCGCGGGCGACGAGTGCCGCATCGGCATCCTGATAATTGAACTTCGCGCCCGTGTGCGGATTGGCCAGGATGCCGCTGTTGTAGATGCCGCCGAGCAGGATGCCGATATTCTTCGCCGCGCACACCGGGAACAGCGCATCCAGCGCGCCCTGGTCGAGCAGCGTGTAGCGGCCGGCGAGCAGGAAGCAGTCGACCGGAACGGCCTCTGCAAACCGGACCAGCATGTCCGACTGGTTCATGCCGGCACCGATCGCCTTGACGGTACCGTCCCCGCGCAGGCGCTGGAGCGCGCGAAAGGCGCCGGCGACGGCGTCGTCGTAATGATCGTCGGGATCATGCACGAGCAGGACATCGACGCGGTCGAGCCCAAGCCGCGCCAGGCTTTCCTCCACCGACCGCATCACGCCGTCATAACTGAAATCGAACACCGGCCGCTCGCGCGGCGTACCCTTGTAATGCTCGTCCTCGGCGGCAGCGCCATCGGGCGCACGCAGTAGACGGCCGACCTTGGTCGAGATCGCGTGGGAGTCACGGGACTGTTGCCGCAGGAATGCGCCAAGGCGTCGCTCCGCGAGGCCAAAGCCGTAGAGCGGCGCGGTGTCGAAGAAGCGGATTCCGAGCGACCAGGCGCTGGCGATGGTCGCTTCCGCATCGGCATCGCTGACGGGGGTGAACAATCCGCCGAGCGGGGCAGAACCGAGGCCGAATGAGGTGACATCGAGCGAGCCGAGCCGCGACCTTTTCATTCCCATTGCCTCAACAGTCCTCCCCAACAGCCAAAATCATCTCTCCCGCTTGCGAAAAGCGCAAGCGGGAGAGGCAGGCAGGAGCGCGGGGCTGGCGACGCTCCTACTTCAACATCTGCGCAACGTTGTCCTTGGTCACGAGATCGAGGCCGGTATAAACGATCTCCGGCACCTTCTCGCCCTTCTTGATGGCGAGCAGCGTGTCCATCGCCTTCTCGCCCATCTCGAACGGACGCTGGCCGACCAGCGCATTGGCGTAGCCATCGCGCAACAGCTCGAGCTGCATCTTCAGCGTATCGGCCACGACAAGCGTGAACTTGCCGGAATCGATATCCTTCTTGTACCTGGACGCGAAGGCCTTGAAGCCTTCGGGGGCGAACATCGGCCAGCCGCCAATGGGAACGATCGCGGCGAGGTCGGGCGTCGCGGTGCGCATGTCAGTCATCTGCTGAACCGCCAGCGCGGGATCGTCGTTGCAGAACGTGGGAGAGCCCGCGACCTCGGTCCATTTCGAGCCCTTCAACGCCTCGCGGACGCCGTCGACGCGTTCGGCGAGGTTCTTGGCGCCGGGACCACCCGAGACCATGGCGTATTTGCCGCCGTCGGGCCGCAGCTTCAGGAGCTCCTTGCCGAGGGCGACACCGAACTCCTTGTTGTTGGTGCCGATATAAGCGACGCGCTTGGCGCCGGGCGCATCGGCGTCGAAGGTGATGACAGGGATGCCGGCCGCGGTCGCCGCGTCGATCGACTTGGTCATCGCCGCGACGTCGGCAACCGAGATGGCGAGGCCGTCGACCTTCTGGGTGACGAAGTCCTGGATGATCTGGGCCTGCGTCGCCGGCTCGTGCTCGACCGGCCCCTTGTAGATGCACTCGATATTGCCGAGCTCCTTGGCACGCTTCAGGCAGCCGTCGCGCGCGAAGTCGAAGAACGGATTGTTCATCGCCTTGGGCACGATCACGAACCGGTAGTTTGCGGCAAACGCCGGCGTAGCCATCATCGCCACCGCGATGCCGGCAAGTAGAAATTTCCTCATCGTCTCCTCCACCCTTCTTTGGCGCCTGTCCTCTCAAGATCGTCCGGGAAGTGGACAGGCGGCATTTTCGTTGCCGTCCCGGAACGACGTCGTTTCAGATCATCCGCGAGCGGATGCGGTCGACCAATACGGCCAGGATGATGATCACGCCCACCAGCGTCTGCTGCCAGTAGGAGCTGACCTGGGCGAGCACGAGGCCGTTGCGGATCACCTCGAGCAGCACGCAGCCGACGATGGCGCCGAGTGGACCACCGATGCCGCCGGCGAGATTGGCACCGCCGATGACGGCCGCAGCGATCACGTTGAGCTCGTAGGACGTCGCCATGTTGGCCGGCGCCGATCCGAGCCAGCCCGAGATGATGATGCCCTGGAGGCCTGCGGCGAGCGCGCAGATCACATAAACCTCGATCTTCACCCGCACGACCGGGATGCCGGTGAGTTCGGCCGCCTTCTCGTTACCGCCGAGCGCGAACACGTGACGGCCGAACGAGCTGTGGTGCAGCACCACGGCCATCGCCAGCGCGAGGACGATCAGATAAATGAATGGCACGGGCACGCCGAGCACGTCGCCGGAGGTGAGCGCGTAGAAATAACCGGCATCCGGCCCACCGGGAAAGCTGCCCCGTCCGTTGGAGACGACATAGCCGAGCCCGCGCACGATCGAGAGCATGCCGAGGGTGGTGACGAACGGCGACAGGCCGAGCACCGCGATACAGAAGCCGTTGACGAGGCCGGCGAGCAGCGCGACGCCGAGGCCGGCGAGGAGCGAGACCACCAGGATCAGGCCAGGGACATTGGCGAGCACGGTCTTGCCGTCGGCCGCTAGGTGCACGAACAGGGAGCCCGCGGGCGAGCCGGGCGCCGACAGCTCGGTCATCACCATCGAGGTGATCATGGCGGAGAAGCACATCATCGAGCCGACCGACAGATCGATGCCGCCGGTGATGATCACGAAGGTGACGCCGAGGGTGGCGATAGCGATGAAGGAGAAATTCTTCGCCACGTTCTGCATGTTGCCTTCGGTGAAGAAGTACGGGCTGGCGAAATGCATGACCACCAGCAGCACTGCCAGCGCGAGCAGGACATAGCCGGTCTGGGACGCGAAGATGCCGCGCTGCCACCATCTGATCTTGCCGACATTCGAGAAGGTGATCGGGGATTCCATGGGCATGGCCATCACGCCGCCTCCTTCGCGCCGGTGATCAGGGCGGTGACTTCCTCGGGGGAGGTCTGGTGGATGGACTTGTCGGCCCGCTTTTCGCCGCGGCGCATGACGATGACGCGATCGCACACCGCGAACACGTCGGGCATGCGATGCGAGATCAGCATCACGGCAACGCCCTGCTCCTTCAGCCGGTGAATCAGGCCGAGCACCTGCTCGACCTGGCGGACCGAGATCGCGGCCGTCGGCTCGTCCATCATCACCAGCTTCGCGTTGGAGAGCCGCGTCCGCGCGATCGCAACCGCCTGGCGCTGGCCGCCCGACATCTGCTTGACGAGATCGTCGGGGCGCGTTTCCGAGCGCAGCTCGCCGAACAGCTCCAGTGCACGCGCCGCCATTGCCTTGTGGTCGAGCAACGCGAACGGCCCGATCCTGCGCTTCAGCTCGCGGCCGAGAAAGACGTTGGCCGCTGCGGTGAGATTGTCGGCGAGCGCAAGGTCCTGATAGACCACCTCGATGCCGACGCCGCGGGCATCGATGGGCCGGTTGAAATGAACCGCGCTGCCCGCGAAGCGGATTTCGCCGTGGCTGGGGCGGAAATTGCCGGCGATGATCTTGACCAGCGTCGACTTGCCCGCGCCGTTGTCGCCCATCAGGCCGACGACCTCGCCGGGAAGGACCTGCATGTCGACATCATGCAGCGCGCGGATCGCGCCGAACTCCTTGCCGATGCCGGCCAGCTCGAGGACCGGTGTCGCTTGTGCATTTGTCATCAGCGGCCTTCCTCAGACGTAGCGGTTGACGAGGGATTCCAGATATTCCTGCCGGCCCGAGCGCGGCTGCGGGTCAAAGCCCGGGCCGTGCGCGCGGTCGGCAAGTTCGGCAAGCGAGCGCTGGCCGCCGAGAATGGCGCGGCCTTCAGGCCCGGCCCATCCCTCGTAGCGTTTCGCGAGCGGCCCAGTGAGCACGCCGGCGTCGAGCATGTCCGCAGCGGCGAGCAACGCCCGCGCGCAGGCATCCATCGAGCCGACATGGGCATGGATCAGATCGTCGGGATCGATCGACTGGCGGCGGATCTTGGCGTCGAAATTGAGCCCGCCGGAGCTGAAGCCACCGCGGCTCAGGAGCTCGTGGAACACCAGGGCAAGCTCGGGCACGTTCATCGCGAACTGGTCAGTGTCCCAGCCGAGCAGATCGTCGCCGCGGTTGATGTCGAGCGAGCCGAACACACCCAGCGCCTCCGCCAGCGCGACCTCGTGATGGAAGGAGTGGCCGGCGAGGATGGCGTGGTTCTGCTCGATGTTGAGCTTGACGTCCTTCAGCAGGTCGTAACGCGCGAGGAAGCCGTAGCAGGTGGCGACGTCGAAATCATATTGGTGCTTGGTCGGCTCCTTCGGCTTCGGCTCGATCAGGATCGGTCCCTTGAAGCCGATCTTGTGCTTGTGCTCGACCACCAGCGAGACGAAGCGGCCGAGCTGGTCGAGCTCGCGCTTGAGATCGGTGTTGAGCAGCGTCTCGTAGCCCTCGCGCCCGCCCCACAGCACGTAGTTCTGGCCGCCGAGCCTGTGCGTCACCTCCAGCGCGGCGCGGACCTGGCCGGCGGCATAGGTGAATATCTCCGGGTCTGGATTGGTGGCCGCGCCCGCCATGTAGCGGCGATGCGTGAACAAATTGGCGGTGCCCCAGAGCAGGCGCACCTTGCTTGCGGCCATCTTCGCTTCGAACAGATCGGCGATGGCATTGAGGTTGGCAACAGATTCGCCAAGCGAGTTGCCTTCCGGCGCCGCATCGACGTCGTGGAAGGTGAAGAAGGGCACGTCGAGCAGGCGAAACAGCTCGAAGGCGACGTCGGCCTTCGCGCGCGCCTGCGCCATCGCATCGGCGCCGTGATGCCAGGGCCGCAGGAACGTCTCGCCGCCAAAGGGATCGCCGCCGGGCCAGCACAACGAGTGCCAATAGCAGACCGCAAAGCGCAGATGGTCTTCCATCCTGCGGCCATGGACGAGGCGGTCCTTGTCGTACCAGCGGAAGGCAGGCGTGTTGCCGGCATCTCCGCCGGCGAAGGCGACAGGTACGCTTGTATCGAAGAATTTCACTGACGCAGTCACTCAGGCACACTCCTTCAACGCGGGATAAAGTTCGCGCCAGCGGCGATAGGCCTCGTCATAGGCCGCGCTGACCGATGCGCGAGGCGTAAAGCTCGCGAGCCGCCGCGGACGGGTGCAAACCGCAGCCGCGTCTTCGCCGGTGGCGGCGAGCCGTCCGAGCCTGGCGGCGCCGAGCGCCGCTCCGACCTCGCCCTCCTCGACGCGGTGGACGGGGATGCCGAGCACATCGGCGCAGATCTGCGCCCACAGCGGCGAGCGCGAGCCGCCGCCGACGAGATCAACCTCGGGAAGCGGCCCGCCCGCCGCGCTCAGTGCCGCCAGATTGTCGCGCGCAGCGAAGGCGACGCCTTCGAGGACGGCCTGAACGATCTGGGAGCGCCCGGTCGCACCGCGCAGGCCGACGAAGGCACCGCTGGCGGCGGCATCGTTGTGCGGCGTGCGCTCGCCGTCGAGATAAGGCAGGAATTTGACCGGACTCGGTCCATCGACGCGCTCGCCGAGCGGCGCCAGCAGCGCTGGCGCCGGCGTCTCCATCACGCCCGCGAGCCAGGCCAGCGAAGCCGCCGCCGACAGCATCACGCCCATCTGATGCCAGCGGCCGGGCAGCGCGTGACAGAACGCATGGACCGCCGCGGCCGGCGCCGGTGCAAACCGATCGGTGACGCGGAACACCACGCCGGATGTGCCAAGCGACAGAAACGCATCGCCCGGCGCGATGGCGCCGAGCCCGATCGCGCTCGCGGCATTATCGCCGGCGCCGCCGGCGACCACGACATCCCTAGTCATGCCCCAGCGTTGAGCGTAGTCCGGCGCGAGCGTCGCGCTGACGTCGCTGCCCTCGACCAGGCGTGGCATGTGATGGAGATCGAGCCCGGTGGCATGCAGCAGCAGGGGCGACCAGCGGCGCAGACCGACGTCGAGCCATAGCGTGCCGGCCGCGTCCGACATGTCCTCGACCATCTCGCCGGTCAGGCGATAGCGGACATAGGCCTTCGGCAGCAGCACCTTTGCGACGCGCGCGAAGATTTTCGGCTCGTGCCTGGCGACCCAGAGCAGCTTCGGCGCGGTGAAGCCGGGCATGGCCAGATTGCCGGCGATCGTATGCAACGACGGGCAGCGCCGCTCCAGCGCGACGCATTCGGCATGCGAGCGACCGTCGTTCCAGAGGATCGCGGGACGCAGCGGCGCTCCGTCCTCGTCCAGCAGCGTCGCGCCATGCATCTGGCCGGATAGTCCGATGCCGCGCACCCGCGCGACCTCGCGGGGATGGCGGGCGGCAAGATCGTCGACCGCGCCGACCGCCGCATCGACCCAGGCATCGGGATCCTGCTCGGACCACAGCAGCGCCGGATGCGACAGCGCAAGCTCGCGCGCCGCCGTCGCGACAACAGCGCCGGCTTCGCTGACGAGCACCGCTTTCACACCCGATGTGCCGATGTCGATTCCGAGATACACGCCGTCCTCCCTTTCGCCTGTTGCGGTGCGCGAACTCAAAGTCGCCTTACCCGCAACGGGTCGTTTTGAATTCCACCTGCCGCTAAGGCAGATTGTCCCGCATCACGATGTCGATCCTGATCTTCTCCTGTTCGCGCAAGATCGGCTCGCCACGGGCGAGCGCGAGCAGCACACGTACGGCGGCGCGCGCTTCATGTCCGGGGTTCTGCGAAATCGCGGCATGCATCACGCCCTGCAGCAGCAGCCGACGCGTCAACGCGGTGAGGTCGTGTCCGACGAACACCGCCTGCTTGTCGCGACTGGCATCGCTCAACGCCTTTTCATTCAACGCGTTGGCGACGCCTTGCGTACCGGCGCCGACATTATAAAGACCCACGATGTCGGCATGCCGGCTCAACAGCCGCGTCAACACCTGCTCCGAACGCGCGTCCTCGTCGCGCCCTTCGAGCACCGGCAGCACGGTGAGGCCGGGGAATTCCGACGCCATCACCTGGTTGAAGCCAAAAATGCGCTCGGCATGATCGCGCAGGCCCTGCGAGCCCGCGACGATCGCGACCTTGCCGGACTTTTGTCCGACCAGCCGCCCGACCAGCGCGCCGGCAGTCCGCCCCGCAGCAATGTTGTCGATGCCGACATAATGGTGCCGGCGCGACGACGGCACGTCCGAGACCAGCGTCACGACCTTGGCGCCGGCATCGACGAGATCGTCGATCGCGGCGCGGACCCTGGGATGATCCAGCGCCACCACAGCGACACCGTCGTAATCATCCGAGAGCCCTTCCAGGGATGCCGCGAGCATGGACGGATCGAACACGTCGGTCGCGACGGTCTCGACGCCAAGGCGGCGGGACGACAACCAGCCCGACATCTCGCCGAGACAATCCTGGATCTGCTGCATGAACGGGTTCGGCCCCGACGGCATCACGAAGGCGAAACGGCGGGCGCGGCCGCGGGCGAGCTCGGCGGCGGCCACGTGCGGCTGGAACGAATTGCGCTCGATCGCCTCCTTGACGCGCCGGACCGTATCCGGCCGCACGCCCGGCCGATTGTGCAGGACGCGGTCCACCGTCGCGAGGCTGACGCCGGCCTGGCGGGCGATGTCCTTCAGCGTCAGCGCGGTCGTGGTGAGCGTCTCGGCCATGGCTGAAGGCTAGCAGAGGTGTTTTGAGGTACGCAACTCATTTTGAGAGGCGGCAGCATTTTCCCGCAGCTCAGCCCAGGAACAGCCTTTCCCGTCCGCCGTTGCCGCCCTGTGCATAACGATATCACCCATGATCCGGGCGAGGGATTGAGCCCGACGCTCGAGCGCAACATCCAGGCTCTGGTCGAGCGCCGCCGCCGGGAGCAGCGCGCTGCCAAGGGTCAGGAAAAGCTTGCCGATGCGATCACGGCGTTCACCGGCAGCATGGCGTTCGTCTATCTCCATGTCGCTGTGTTCGGCTTCTGGATCATCGCCAATCTGCATTGGCTGCCGGGAATCCCGGCCTGGGACGAGAGCTTCGTAGTGCTGGCGATGATTGCTTCGGTCGAGGCGATCTTCCTGTCGACATTCGTGCTGATCTCGCAGAACCGCATGAGTGCAGCAGCGGACAAGCGCGCCGATCTCGATCTCCAGATCAGCCTTCTCGCCGAGCACGAATTGACCAAGGTTGCCCGCCTCCTTACGCAGATCGCCGAGCGGCTCGATGTCCAGCCCGACTCGAAACGGGATCTGGAGGAGGCAAGCCGCGACATCGCTCCCGAGCGCGTGCTCGACAGGATCGAGGAGACGCGCTCCTGAGCTATCGGCTGGCCGACAGGTCGAGGGTCAGGAACAGGCTGTTGGGATCCTCGACATAGCCCTCGAACGGGCCGCAGAGGACAAAGCCATGCGCCCGGTAGAGCGCGAGCGCCGGCTTGAAATAGTCCCACGAGCCGGTCTCGAGGCTGAGCCGCGCCATGCCGCGCGCGCGGGCTTCTGTGACGATGTGGCGGAGCATCTCACCGCCAAAGCCGCGCCGCCGCGTGGTCTGGAGCGTGTGCATCGACTTCACCTCGCCGTGCTCGGCTGACAGCGTCTTCAGCGCACCGACGGCGACCAGCGTCTCGCCGTCCCAGCCGGTCCAGAACGCGATGTCGGGCGCGCGCAGTCCGGAGAGATCGAGCGCATGGGCGCTGCCCGGCGCGGTCTGCGCCCGCGCCGCCGTGACGTGATGATCGAGCAGCGCGATGACGCGCGGATCAAAGGTGTCGCCGGTGCGGATCTGCATCGTCACGGTCTCACATCTTGCCGTAGGACGCGCCGCGGCGCGTGATGATGACGTAGCGCGCGTCCTGTCTGGTCTCGTTCTCGAAGATCACCGCGCGCATCACATCGAAGTCGAGACAGTCGCCTTCGCGCAGGCGAACCGCCTTGGCGTCGATGTGCACGGCGATCGCGCCCTCCAGCATCAGGAGCTGCTGGGTGAAGGCATTGCGGCCCCAAGGGCTGTATGGCACCCGCGCACCGGCCGGCAAATCGACGACGATGATCTCGATGCCGCTCGCCGCGTCCGTGGGCGACGCGTGACGGCGGCGATAGCCGCTGTCGGGATCGCGCCAGTGCGGCTGGTCGGCGAGCCGCACCAGCCGCTCCGGCGGCTTTTCGGCCAGCGCGACGACGTCGCTGAGCGACACGTCGAGCGCGGCGCAGAGTTTTCCCAGCAGCGCAGCCGTCGCGCTGCTCTGCGCCCGCTCCACCCGCCCGATCATCGCCCGGCTGACGCCGGAGCGGCCTGCGAGCTCATTCAGCGTCATGCCGGCCTGCGTCCGCAGCGTCTTCAAGCGACGACCGATCGCGCGATCGAGTTTCTGCTGGTCCATTTTCTTTACAGGTCCTGGTCTCTGATCCGAACATTGCCGACACGAGGACCGCACCCATCAGGGCCGCGAGAAGCTTAAGCTGGGCGATGCGTGCGTGCCGGAAGCGAGGGGCCAATATATTAGAAACTTTGCGGAGCCTATAGGGCCGACTAGGATAGACCCAACGACGATGACCGGGAGGCGGCGACATGGGCGAACCGACGCAGCGGACGATCAAGGCCAACGGCATCAGCCTCAACGTCGCCGAGCAGGGCAAGGGGCCGATGGTGCTGCTCTGCCACGGCTTTCCGGAAGGTTGGTACTCCTGGCGTCACCAACTCGAGGCGCTGGGGGCAGCCGGTTTCCACGCGGTCGCCCCTGACATGCGCGGCTACGGCAAGAGCGACCGGCCCGAAGCGATCGACCAGTACACGATCCTCCACATGGTCGGCGACCTCGTCGGCGTGCTCGACGCTTTCGAGGCGAAGGACGCCGTCATCGTCGGGCACGACTGGGGCGCGACGATCGCCTGGCACACGGCGCGCCTGCGGCCCGACCGCTTCCGCGCCGCCGCCATTCTTAGCGTGCCCTATCGACCACGCAGTCCGGTGCGGCCGACGAGCGTAATGCCACAGACGGCGGATGCGCAGTTCTATCAACTGTATTTCCAGGAGCCGGGTGTCGCCGAAGCAGAATTCGAAAGGGATACGCGCGCAACGCTCGGCGCGATGCTCTATGGCGGTTCCGGCGAAGGCGCGGCGGTGATCCGCGCCAATGCCGAGCGTCAAGGGCGGACCGCCGGTGTCGGCATGGTCTCTCGCAAGGACGGCATGCTGCCGAAGGTGCAGGTGCCGCTGCCGTCGTGGCTGAGCAGCGCGGACCTCGACTATTACGGCGCCGAATTTGCCCATAGTGGGTTTCGCGGACCGCTCAACTACTATCGCAACATCGATCGCAACTGGGAGCTGATGGGCGCCTTCGAGGGCGTCAAGGTGGTCGTGCCCTCGCTCTTCATCGCCGGCGACTACGACATGGTCATGGCCTTCCCTGGCGCCGCCGAGCACGTTGCCAACATGAAGCAATGGGTGCCGCAATTACGCGAGATCAAGATGCTACCGGGGTGCGGACACTGGACGCAGCAGGAACGGCCGGCGGAGGTGAACGCGGCGATCGTGGAATTTCTGCGGAGCCTGCCGAACTAAAGGATGGAGCGGGCGAAGGGAATCGAACCCTCGTATGCAGCTTGGGAAGCTGCCGTTCTACCATTGAACTACGCCCGCGGATGCGCAGCTTGCGCCCGCTCTGATTAGCCGAGACGGCGCATCTCGCCAAGCGCTTTGGCGCAGCCCGCCCGCCCCTTCTTAAGTTTCCGGTACGATTTTGGGTGCGGCGGATTGTGGCGGTGTTATGGTCGCGGTCTGGGGAGAGCGTACGTTGCGTGGGGGCGTGTGTATGGTGGGGCATGGCTACGCGATATTCGACACGACCATAGGGCGCTGCGGCATCATCTGGAGCAGCACCGGGGTCGTCGCCGTGCAGTTGCCGGAGGCGCGGGAGATCGACACCCGCCGCCGGATTTTCCAGATCCATCCCGAGGCACGCGAGCAGCGGCCTTCCGCGAACGCCGAGTTCGCGATCGAGGGCATCGTGAGCTTGCTGCAGGGCAGCGATGCTGATTTTTCCGAGGTCAGCCTGGACGCGAGCGGGGTGCCCGGCTTCAACCGGCGGGTCTACGAGGCGGCCTGCGCCATCCCGCGCGGGGAGACGCGCACCTATCACGAGATCGCCAAGGCGCTGGGCGCCTCCGGCGCCGCGCATTCGGTGGCACAGGCGATCGCGAAAAATCCCTACATGCTGATCGTGCCCTGCCACCGGGTGCTGGAGGCCGGCAATTACACCGACCGGCTCTCGCCCTATGGCGGCGTAATCTCCAAGCGGCGGCTGCTGTCGCTGGAGGGCACCCATCCGATCGCCAGCAAGACGCTGTTCGACGTCCTGCTGCCCGTTGCCCCACCGAGACCCTCCACCTAGATAGGGAGGATGGATGCAACAACGCTGCTGACCACCCCCTCGATGACCGTCTCCGAGTTTCGCTGCGACGCGGGACCGGACGACAGCCCGTTTGCGGAGTGCCGCACCGGCCATTCCATCGCCTATGTCCGCGCCGGCAGCTTTGGCTGTCATTGCCGCGCCGGCTTCTTCGAGCTGGTGGCGGGCTCGATGCTGGTCGGCGCGCCAGGCGAGGAATACACCTGCACACATGAGCACGTCGCCGGCGACGTCTGCCTGTCCTTTTTCCTCAGCGAGGATCTGGTCGACGCGCTCGGCGGCCGGAGCGACGTCTGGCAGGTCGGCGCGACGCCACCGTTGCCCGAGCTGATGGTGCTGGGCGAGCTCGCCCAGACGGCGGCAGATGGCAACAGCGACCTCGGTCTCGACGAGGTCGGGCAGATCCTCACCGGTCGTTTCGTCGATGTCGTGTCGGGCAAGGCGCGCAAGCCGACGACACCGACGGCGCGTGATCGCCGCCGCGCCGTGGAAGCCGCGCTCTGGATCGACGCCAACTCGCATGCCGAGGTCGACCTCGAACAGGCGGCACGGCAGGCAGGCCTCAGCCCCTTCCACTTCCTGCGGCTGTTCTCCGCCGTGCTCGGCGTCACTCCGCATCAATATCTGGTGCGCTCGCGGCTGCGGCATGCGGCGCGGCTGCTGACTGACGACGACATCGCAGTCACCGACATCGCCTACGACGTCGGCTTCGGCGATCTCTCCAACTTCGTCCGCACCTTCCACCGCGCCGCTGGTGTATCGCCGACCAAGTTCCGCCAGGCTTCGAAGGGAGAGCGCAAGATTCTCCAAGAGCAGCTTGCCCTCAACTGACTAGGTTCGTCTCCGGCGCGCGCCGATTGTGGCGCGCTTTGGCAATGGAGACGACCATGTACGACCATATCGGATTGCGCGTTGCCGACCTCGACGCCGCCACGCGCTTCTACACCGCGGTGCTGGCGCCGCTCGGTTATGTCGTGTGCTCGAGTGGCGATGGTTATGCCGGCTTCGGGCCGAAGGGCGAGCCGGCGCTGTGGCTGCACCTGAACAAGGGGCGCAAAGCCGATGGCGTGCACATCGCGTTTCGCGCGGGGGATCATGACGCGGTCAAGGCATTCCACAGCGAGGGCTTGAAGAGCGGTGGCCGCGACAATGGCGGCGCCGGCCCGCGCAAGGATTACAGCCCGACTTACTACGCGTCGTTTTTGATCGATCCCGATGGCAACAATGTTGAGGCGGTCTGTGTGTGAACGCGGCAGCCCTCACCACACACACACGCTGTCATCCCCCGGCTTGACCGGGGTATCCAGTACGCCGCAGCTCCTCGATTCAATCACAGCGGCCTCTGGAATACTGGATCGCCCGATGGAGTCGGGCGATGACAGCTGGGATGACGGCGCTATCGCTCGCTTCTCTACATCAAGGAACTCAACCAGGATTGCATCATGGCCTCCATCCACAACGACATTCCCCTCAACGCCCCAGCGCGCGACGTCTGGGATGCCGTGCGCGATTTCGGCGCGCTGCATCGGCGGTTGGCGCCGGGCTTCGTCACGGCCTGCACGCTCGACGGCGACACGCGCATCGTCACCTTCGCCAACGGATCGGTGGCGCGCGAGGTGCTGGTCGATTGCGACGATGCGCGGCAGCGGCTGGTCTACGCGATCAACAACGAGCGGCTGAAGCATTACAGCGCCTCGGTGCAGGTGATCGCCGAGGGCGAGGCGAGATGCCGCCTGGTCTGGATCATCGACATGCTGCCGAACGAGCTCGCGCCCTATGTGCAGGGACAGACCAAGGACGCCGTCGCCGCCATACACCGCGCGTTTCCGGCCGCAGCTGCGTGATCTTTCTCACAGAGCCCAGCCCTCGTCCGCAATAACGATGGCGCCGTGCGTCCGGTTGGCTCCGCTCTCCCGGCGGCGCCACGCACGCGAGGAGCAGGCCATGAGAGGTGCGGACAAGGTGATCTGCCAGGCGGCCGCCGTGCTGCTGATGTTTTCGATTTCGAGCGCGCCGGCAAAGGCGCAGTTCTTCGGCGGCGGCGGTGCCGGCGGCGAGGACATAATGACCCAGATGGCGCCGATGCTCGAGATGATGAAGGCCAAGATGGGCAAGCGCCGCTTCGGCATGATGATGCAGACCATGGGCCCGATGATGAGCCGCATGATGGAGAATGGCGGTGGTGGTCTTGGCATGATGGGCGGCGGTGGCATTGGCGGCCTCGGCGCCGGCAACCTCGGCGGCGGTTTCGGCGCGCCCAATTACGGCGGCTACGCGCCGATGGGTGGAGGCGGCACCATGCCGGCCGGAATGGGCGGCATCGGCGGCGGCGATATCATGGGCATGCTCGGCGGCGCCGGTGGCGGCGACATGATGGCGATGATTCCGCAACTGATGCGGCTCGCCAATGTCGGCGGTGGTGGCGGCCATCGCCGCCACAGGCACCGCTAGTCCGCGGCGGCCGACAGAGCCGGCCTGATCGCAGGTTTGGTTTGGCGCGGTCCCCAGCGTGTCAGCACCACGCTGGAGCACGAGAGCAGGCCGAGCACGACCATCGAGCTCGCCGCCAGCCAGAAGAAGCTTTGCGCGGTGGCATCATGCGTCGACAGCCACCAGCCGACAGCCGAGATGTAGATCAGCCGCGCGGTCTGCGCCAGCACCGGGCCGATCACCTTCGCAGCGCCCTGCGACGAGAAATACATCGTCGAGGCGAGGCCGATGAAGGCGTAGAACGGCGCCACTGTCGACAAATATTGGTGGCTGGTGGCGCGCACGGTCGCGCTGTCCGTGAAGATGTTCACCCAGAGATCGGGGAAGGCCGCGACCAGGCACGCCGGTGCACCGACGGCGACGAAGGCGCTCGCCGCTGCGATCCAGGCGATGCGCCGGGCGCGGGCGATGCGGCCGGCGCCGACCGCCATGCCGATCATCGGCACCGAGGCGATGCCGAACGAGAACGCGATCGAGGTCAGCAGGAATTCCAGCCGCGCACCGATGCCGTAGCCGGCCAGGATCGCGGTGCCGAATTTCGCAAGCATGTGAGTGAAGATCGAGATCGTCAGCACCGATTGCAGCGGCGAGAAGCAGGCGATGGCGCCCACTTTGAGGATGTCGAAAAACATCGCCCATTGGATGCGAAGTCCGCGCAGCTTCGGCGTCACGCGGGCGCGGCCGGAGAACAGGTACCAGCCCATCACGCCGATATTCATGCAATAGGCAATCAGCGCGCCGGCGGCGACCCCGCGCATGCCGAATTGCGGCACCGGACCGAGGCCGAGGCCAAGCGTGCCACCGAGCACGATCTGCCAGGCCGCGGAATTGAGGATCAACAGCGACGGCAGCTTCATGTTGCCGGTGCCGCGCAGGACGCCGGCCATGGTGTTGAGCAGCCAGGGCAGCACGGCGCCGCCGAAAAACACCTGGGTGTAGGCGATCGCATGCGTCAGCACGTCGCCGCGGCCGCCGAGCATCTCAAGCACCTTGGGCCCGAAGATCAGCATGCCCAGCATGAAGACGAGGCCGAAGCTGATGCCGATCAGCAGCGCGTGCGCGGCGAGCGTCCCGGCACGCTCGCGATCGCCCGCGCCGAGCGCGCGCGCGATGGCGGAGGCCACCGCGCCGCCCATCGCACCGCCTGACATGGTCATGGTCAGGATCACTGTCGGAAACACCAGCGCCATCGCGGCCAGCGCTTCCACGCCGAGCCGTCCGATATAGGAGGTCTCCGCAATCACGGTGCAGGTGCCGGCTGAGAGCGCGACCACGTTGGGCCAGGCCAGCCCGAGCAGCGTGCGCAGGATCGGCCCGTCCATCAGCGCGCTCCTCACGGGGCGCGGAGGCGGCGGCAGCGGACGCTCTTGTTCATCGACCGGGATTTCGGCGATGTCTGACATGTCCTCTCCGGGCAAAGCGCCATTTCCGGCGCAGCAATGCTTGGGTGTGCCAATGAATTGGTTCGCGCAGGGCGCAACAAGAGGCTTGTTAGCACGACGCGCAGCGATTCCTCCTGCGCTAGGTGCAGGCGTGCCCTGCGGCAGCGCGGTGACGCCGTCGTCTACCCAATCGTCCAGAGCAATGGCGGACGACCGCTCGGTGTCGGGGACAGGTGCACGCCGATGTGCCGGCCGCACCCGGCCGCAAGCCCCTCGAACAACCCCGCCAGCACCTTGGCGCAAGCGGAGTGGTTATCGGCGCCGTCTTCCATCAACCTCCAGCTCTGCTGACGGATTTCGAACGTGCCCTCGGATTGCGTCGTCTCAGCCGCATCGTCCTGCGCGACAAACAGCGCGTTGAGGAACGTCGCGAATTCGCTCGCACCGCCGCGGCCCATCGACAGCGCCGCAGCGACCTCATCGAAATATTGCATCCCGATCAGCTTGCCCGTGAGGTGCAGGAGATAGCCCGCATCCTCCGGACCGAACAGCTGCACCATCACGGGCGCGGCGGTGCGCACATATTCCATCGCATAGTTGCGATAGGCTTTTTCCAGTCTCGGCCTTGGCCAGCTTGCGACCGGCAACGCCGGAGCCGCGGCTGCATCGAACAGCGGGGCTTCGAGGTGCCGCGCGAACACGAGGCGCTGGTCGAGTTCGAGGGGCTGGTCATATTGATAATAGTAGCCTTCGAGCCCGTCCTGGCCGTCGACGCTCTGCTTGGTGCAGACGAACCCCAATCTGGTATCGCCGAGCGCCACGCCGTTGTTGGCGTGCCAGCCGCGCAGCATCGCGCGCGAGACTTCGCCCGGCACGCCGCAGATGGCAGTGCCTTTCCAGATCCAGCGCGGCGGCGGATAGCGGATCCAGGCTTTGCGGTCGCTCTCATACATGTATTCGACGTGCACGCCGCCGATCCAGTTCGAGAGATAGTGATATTGCGCGGCTGCCACGGCGGGCGGCAGATGGCTCAGCCCGAGCTTCTCCAGCCCCGGCAGGAAGCGCTCCTGCTGCTGGCGGCGGAACACGCGAAAGACGAACTCCGCAGCATCTGCCGTGCCGCGACGCGTGACCACGGTGAGGATCAGACCGGTGAAGTAGGCGTGATAGAGATCGGCAACCGCGCGCCAGCGTTTCCATTGAGCTTCCTGCGCGGGGTCTGGTGCGGTCATGTTCGCTCCCGATCGTTGTTCTGATCGAGTGTGTCACTGCATCCGGTGACGGACAAGTTGAGCCGCACGCAGGGAGCCCTGCACGCCGGCGCGCCAATTCCGCATCACGAATTTTGCGCAGGCTTAGTTTGCGAGGCTTTGGCGGCACGCTCGCGCTCGACGCGCTCGGTGACGTCGCGTGCCATCGCCACCGATCCTTGCACCACTCCAGCGGCGTCCCGCACCAGCGCAAAGGTCATCTCGATGTAGAGCTTGCGTCCGTCCTTGTGCAGCGCGCGGGTCAGTGTCGGCTTGCCCGCAAGCTTCATCGCGCCGCTGGCAAGCGCGGCCTCAAAACCTTTCCAGTGCGCGGCGCGCAGATGTTCGGGAATGATCAGGTCGAGATTCTGGCCCAGCGCTTCGTCCGCCGAGAAGCCGAACAGTGCGGACGATGCGCGGTTCCAGCGCATGATCGTGCCGGAGCGATCCGAATAGATCAGCGCGTCGGCGACGTCGTCGAGGATTCTTGCGTCGAGTTCGGATTGATCTGTCATTTCGCCACCTCGGACGTAGCCCGGATTCACTTCCCATCTTGACACAGATTCGGTGTCATCGCCCGACTTGATCGGGCGATCCAGTATTCCAGAGGCGGATGTGATCGAACCAATAGGCTACGGCGTACTGGATGCCCCGGTCAAGCCGAGGCATGACAGCGGAAGGTGAGGCTATCCCTACACCCGGAAATGCTTGCTCAGCTTCAGGCCCTGCGCCTGGTAGTTCGAGCCGATGCGCTGGCCGTACATCGCGTCGGGGCGGGCCAGCATCTTCTCGTAGACGAGGCGGCCGACGATCTGGCCGTGCTCGAGGATGAACGGCACCTCGCGCGAGCGCACTTCGAGCACGGCGCGCGAGCCTAGCCCGCCGGCGCCGGCATAGCCGAAGCCGGGATCGAAGAATCCGGCATAATGCACGCGGAACTCGCCGACCAGCGGATCGAACGGCACCATCTCCGCGGCGTAATCGGGCGGCACCTGCACCGCCTCTTTCGACGCGAGGATATAGAACTCGCCGGGATCGAGGATCAGGCTGCCGTCGGGACGGGCCGAGATCGGCTCCCAGAAGTCCTCGACGGAATAGCCGGCGCGGCGATCGACGTCGATGACGCCGGTGTGGCGCTTGGCGCGGTAGCCGACGAAGCCGCCGCTCTTCTCGCCGGAGAGATCAACAGAGACGGCGACGCCGCCGGTGAGGTCGGCATCGTCGATATCGACGAGACGCTCGGTCGCGTGCAGCGCCTCGAGGTCCTCGATGTTGAGGATGGCATCGCCGGTGCGGAAGCGCACCTGGCTCAGGCGCGAGCCCTCGCTGACCAGCACCGGAAACGTCTTCGGGCTGATCTCGGCATAGAGCGGGCCGTGATAGCCGGCACCGATCATGTCGAAGCGGCGGGTGCCGTCGGCGATCACGCGGGTGAAGACGTCGAGCCGGCCGGTCGAGCTCTTCGGGTTGGCGGCCGCGACGATTTCCGGCGGCAGCGCGAGGCTTTCAAGCAGCGGCACGATGTAGACGCAGTTGGTCTCCAGCACCGCGCCGTCGGCGAGGCTGAACTCGTGCAGCTTCAACTCGTCGATGCGCTCGGCGACCGTGGCGCCGGGACCGGGCAGGAAGCTGGCGCGAACGCGATAGGCGATATCGCCAAGACGCAAATCGAGGCTCGCCGGCTGGATCTGGCTTTCGACGAAGTCGTAAGCGGGCAGGATGAGACCGCCCTCCGCCATCGCCGCGATCATGCGGTCGGGCAGGATACCATTGGCGTCGGCGGCGACCGTGAACGTCAACCCGGGGTCCTCATCAGGGATCAAACACATCCCGACATGCGGGAAATATGAGCGTTTTACGGCTATCCGATGGACGTCTTGACGGAAAGGGCATTGCGGAATATGAGCATGACTTATCCCGTGGTGATTTGAGCCGGCCGGCTTGCAGCCACGTTAAATAAGTCGCTAAACAGGCCGGGGACCTCTGTGATCCCGGCCCGTGGAGATATTCCAGGCCGGTTTTTTTGTGACCATTCTCGATGGTCACTTCAGGAGGTCCTATGTCGAAGTCCCCGGCGCCAACCGCCCACTACCGTCCCGAAACTCGCCTGGTTCATTCCGGCACCTTACGCTCGCAATATGGCGAGACGTCGGAGTCGCTGTTCCTGACCCAGGGCTACGTTTACAACAGCGCCGAGGAGTGCGAGGCGCGATTCAAGGGCGAGGACCCCGGCTTCATCTATTCACGCTACTCCAATCCGACCATCTCGATGTTCGAGCGCCGCATGATCGAGCTCGAAGGCGCCGAAGCGGCACGTTCGGCCGCGACCGGCATGGCCGCGGTGACGACCGCGATCCTGGCGCCGCTCAAGGCCGGCGATCACGTCGTGGCCTCGCGCGCGCTGTTCGGCTCGTGTCTCTACGTCGTGCAGGATTTACTGCCGCGCTACGGCATCGAGACCACGCTGGTCGACGGCCTCGATCTCGACCAGTGGCAGCGCGCCATGAAGCCGAACACCAAGACGTTCTTCCTGGAGAGCCCGACCAATCCGACGCTCGACGTGCTCGACATTCCCGGCATTGCCGAGATCGCGCATAGTGGCGGCGCGCGGCTCGTCGTCGACAACGTGTTCGCCACCCCGATCTGGCAGAGCCCGCTCGCGCTCGGCGCCGACGTCGTGGTCTATTCCGCGACCAAGCACATCGACGGCCAGGGCCGCTGTCTCGGCGGCATCATCCTGTCCTCGGAAGCGTTCATCGCCGAGCACATCCACAATTTCATGCGCCAGACCGGCCCGTCGATCTCGCCGTTCAACGCCTGGGTCCTGCTCAAGGGGCTGGAGACGCTCGCCGTGCGCGTGCGCGCGCAGACCGAGACGGCCGCGCGCATCGCGGACGTGCTGGCGAGCCATCCGAAGATTTCGCGGCTGGTGTTTCCCGGCCGCGCCGATCATCCGCAGGCTGCATTGGTGAAGAAGCAGATGCGCGGCGGCTCGACGCTGGTCGGCCTCGAGGTCAAGGGCGGCAAGCAGGCGGCGTTCCGCGTGCTCAACGAGCTCAAGCTTGCCAAGATCTCGAACAATCTCGGCGACGCCAAGAGCCTCGTCACGCATCCGGCAACGACGACGCATCAGCGCCTCAAGCCGGAGGACCGCGCCGCGCTAGGCATCAGCGAGGGATTCATCCGCTTCTCGGCGGGGCTTGAGCACGCAGACGATCTGATCGAGGATCTGACGGCGGCGCTGGAGAAGGCGTGAGTTATTGTCGTCCCGGCCTAGTGCGCAATTGCGCATGGGGGCCTGGACGACAAGTCACATTGGCCGGTACGTCCGCACGTCCGCGGGCACGTTCACGCCGAGCTTGATCTGGCCGACGGAGCGAATGATGTCGTCGCCGAGGAGCTGGGCGAAGCAGGCATAGCCCCAATCGTTCATGTGCAGTCCGTCGGCGATCACGAAACTCTCGACCGGAAGCGATTGCTTCTCGTGCCAGTCGCGCATCACCTCGAAGCGCGGGAAGATGCCGACGTGACGGAGCTCGGCGACCTTGCCGAGCAGCTTCACCATCTTGCCGGCGCTCTCGGCGCGCTGGTTGACCGCGGGCGAATATTGCGGATCGACCAGCACGATGTCGGTGCCGCCGGTGGCCTGGATGCGAGCGATGCCGTCCTCGACAAGTTTGGCGGTCTCGCCAGGATCGAGATTGCGCAGCACGGCATTGGTGCCGACCTGCCAGATCACCAGATCCGGATGCACGTCGATCACCTCTTTCTGGAGACGCTTCATCATCTCGGGCGCATCCTCGCCGCCGACGCCGGCATTGACGACGGTGATGTCGGCGGTCGGATAGTGCCGGTGCAGCTGCGCGGCAAGGCGATTGGGATAGTTGAACTCCGGCGAGCTCGCGCCGAATCCCGCGGTCGACGACGAGCCGAACGCGACGATGACGACGGGCTGGCCGGCGACGAGCTTGCCCGCGACATGCGGCAGCGAGCCCATCGCCTTCGAGCCGCCCTTCGGCGACAGGCAGGGCACGCGGCTAAAGATGTCGCCGGCGGATTTCGCGACCTGCTTCACCTTGTCGATGGCGCGCGCCGTGATGCCGCGCTGGTCGGGGGACGTCGCTGCGACGGTGGTCTGGGACGGTGAAGCGGGAGCCGGATCAGCCGACTGCTGCGGGGCCGGTGTTGCCTGCGCGGCCTGCGTCTGCGCGTGGGACTGCGAGGCCGGACTCAGCAACAGCAGCACCGCTGCTGCGGGCACAGCCAGCCATGCCGTCAGGCAAAAAGGGCGGAGAGAACTCATTAACGCTAGACCTCAATTTTGCTGCTGGGCCGGCTCCAGATGGGCAGCGTCGATCAGGAACTGTGCCAACGCCCGGCCAAGGCAATCATGGACCTGCTTCGCCAACTCGGGCCCGCGCGACGGGCTGAATAGGTCGAACTGGCCCTGATCATTCCACTGCCGCATGATCGCGAACCGATCGAACAGCGGAATATCGTGCTCCTGCGCCACCACCCGCATATTGTCGAGGTATGGCGGCACCGAGATCATGGTTTCGGTACGCGGACTGTACTGCAAATTCATCAAGACGACGTCAGCCCCTGCCTTTTGCAACGCAACAACCCCTTCGGTCACCGCGCCACGAAAATCATCGGGATCGATGGCTCGGATAGCATCGACAGTCCCGGTCTGCCAGATGACCAAAGTAGGCGTTTTTGCTTCCATCAGCTTAACGAAGCTGGCAGCCGCCTCCTCGGCCGTTTTCTTGCTCTGTATTTCTACGGAGACGTGCACAGTCTCGGACGGCGGCAGCTTGTCCTTCAGGATGGCCTGCATCCGCGCCGGATAAGAGGCGTCCTCGGAAGCCGGAATCGTGGTCGAGCGACTGCCGATGACCAGGATTTCGAGCGGCTTGCCGGCCTTCACGGCATCGGCGACCTTGGGAAGCTGGCTTTCGCTGGTGAGCAGATAGGACGGCACTTCACAGGCTGCGGGCGCGGCTGAAGCAGCCGGCGCAGCATCGTCCGCGCGCGCCGGAGGCGCGGCGAGACCACCGCACAGCAGGATCAGGCTCAGGAAAACCTTCGCCTTCATCAGCCCCCTCCCGCCATATCGGCGCTGCCGACGGCGCTTTTGGTTTTCGAACCGCTCTTGTCAGCCACCCGCTTGTACCACGAAATCAGCCAGGCCATGGCCCACATGATCAGGATTCCGGAGAGACTTATTAGCGCATGCATGACCGGGCCGCCCGAGACTTCGGCCAGGATGAAATGGCCGGCAAAGGCGAGGAAGACGCCGAGACAGAATATCTCCAGGGAATGCGAGCCGCACAGGATCAGCGGCCGCAGCCAGGGCGATTTCAGGCCCGGCCAGTCCCGGGGCAGGACGCGCACGGTGAGCGCGGCCAGCGCCAGGAAATGCGTGAAGCGCAGCACGTCAAGGTCGGCCTTGTCGATCGGATACATCCACTGCTCGAGCCGCTTCGGCATGAAGTGGGAGAGCTGCGGCACATACCAGGTCAGCGTCACGTAGAATGCCGCAACCAGATAGGCGATCGCGATCCACATCGTCACCCGCGAAGCCAGAATGTGCGACATGCGTCGGGCACCCCCGAGCGCGCACCATGCCCCGAACACGAACAGCAATTGCCAGGCGAAGGGATTGAAGGCCCAGAAGCCGTTCGGATAGGCCGACAGATAGAGGTCGTATTCCCAGGTCACCGCGTAGAGCGCGACCGAGAGGCCGAGCGTCACGTCAGGGCGCCACTTCATCAGCCACAGGATCAAGGGCAGCGCCAGCATCAGCACGATGTAGAGCGGCAGCACGTCCATGTTGACCGGACGGAAGCGCAGCAGCAGCGCCTGCACGATCGTGACGTCGGGCTGCTTGAGGAAATCCATGATGCCCATCTCTTCGGTGTAGAGCGGGTTCTCGAACCTGGTCGCGACGTAGGAGATTTCGGCAAGGAAGATCGTGAACAGGAAGACGTGGGCGACATAGATCTGCCAGACGCGCCGCAGGATGCGCGCGGTGGCGACGACGATGCCGGACTCCAGCATCGCCCGACCGTAGACGAAGGCGGCGGTATAGCCGGAGATGAAGATGAAGATCTCGGTGGCGTCGCTGAAGCCGTAATTGCGGATCGTGAACCAGGTCAGAAGGCTCGGCGGCAAATGGTCGATGAAGATCAGCCACAGCGCAAGGCCGCGGAATAGGTCGAGCCGGAGCTCGCGCTCGCCGATGGCGGGCAGCGAAATGGCCGGCGCGGCCGCGCGCCGCTTCGCTCCCGCGGATTTGACCTCCACAGGTTTAGCGGTTCCCGCGATCGTCGATCCCGTCACTTGGTCGGCAATGGTCATCGGGGGCCTAAAAACCCTTCCGCAAATCGCGACGTGGCAAGGAGTGTACCGGTCCGGCCGTCATCTCGCAAAGCGACCGGATCACAAGCAAGTACATTTGCAAGCCCATTTGGACGTGTACTTCCCTGCGAATTCTGGCGGGACGATGTCGCCAAGGCGTCTCCGGCGTTTGGTTCCGGAGCGGTTTTCGGTATGATGGCAATCATGTACCGCGCCGTGACCCGCCAGATCGAAGTGACCGTCGAGCCGAACTTTGTTCCGGAGCAGTCGTCGGCCGACCGCTCCCGTTATTTCTGGGCCTACACCGTCGTCATCACCAATTCCGGCGACGAGACCGTGCAGCTCAAGACCCGGCACTGGATCATCACCGATGCCACCGGCCGGCAGCAGGAGGTGAAGGGCGAGGGCGTCGTCGGCGAGCAGCCGACGCTCGCGCCTGGCGAACGCTTCGAATACACCTCGGGCGTGCCGCTCACGACCGCCTCGGGCTTCATGACCGGCCGCTACCAGATGGTCAGCGCGACCGGCGAACGCTTCGAGATCGACGTGCCCACGTTCTCGCTGGACAGCCCGGACAACAAGCGGGTGTTGAATTAGGGCAGGAGATGGTGGGCGCGCTCCGCTTTGGCCGACCCTATCGCACCTGCAGGCTAACGCCTTACGCGTCTTCCACGCCTGCTTCATCCGGCGTGAACTCGTACACCGAGCTGCAGAACTCGCAGGTCACGACGACCTTGTCGTCCTTGACCATCGCGGCACGGTCGTCAGACGAAAAGCTCTTTAGCATCGATGCCACCGCATCGCGCGAGCAGGAGCATTGCGCCTTCAAGGGCAGCGGATTGAACACGCGCACGCCGCGCTCGTGGAACAGGCGGTAGAGCAGCCGCTCCCCGGACAGCTCCGGATCGATCAGCTCAACGTCTTCGACGGTCTCGATCAGCGAGCGTGCCTCGACCCAGGCATCGTCTTCAGCGACGGCGTGCACTTCGACGCCTTCGGGCGCATCGCCGGGATGCAGATCGGCCTGCCGCGCACGCTCGGGCGCCTTCGGCAGGAACTGCATCAGCATGCCGCCAGCACGCCAGCGATGCTTGCCGCCGTCGTTCGAACGCCATTCCTCGCCGACAGCGAGACGCACGCGTGTCGGGATCTGCTCGGAGCGCAGGAAATATTCGTGAGCGGCGTCTTCGAGGCTGCCGCCGTCGAGCGCGACCAGGCCCTGGTAGCGGCTCATGTCGGGGCCTTGGTCGATGGTCATGGCGAGATGACCGTGGCCCAGCAGCGCGCCGGAATGCGTGCCAGTATCTTTGGCCTCGCCGAGGCGCGCGGCGTCGTAGCGCGCATAGGCGCGCAGGCGATCCGGCGCCTGATAGTCCACGACCAGGAACGACACCGGACCGTCGGTCTGGGCCTGGAGAATGAAGCGGCCCTCGAACTTCAGCGAGGAGCCAAGCAGCGTGGTCAGCACGATGGCCTCGCCGAGCAGCTTGCCGACCGGCGCGGGATAATCGTGCTTGGTCAGGATTTCGTCGAGCGCCGGACCAAGCCGCACCAGCCGACCGCGCACATCGAGCGCGTCGACCTCGTAAGGCAGCACGGCGTCATCGATCGGAACCGCGGATGGCGCGCGAACCGGGCCTTCAGGCCCGGTTTTCATATCAGGGGATTGGGAAACCATGGCGCTTTATCTGGGGTCGGAAGGCGGAATTGGAAGGGGGTGAGGGCTGGGGTCCGGAATGCAGAACGGATCGTACGCAAGCAGGGCAAATTCAGCGTCGTCCTGGCGAAAGCCAGGACGACGATGAAGACCTACTTCGCCGGCACGGCGGATACCGGCCCGGATTACTTCACCGCGTCGAAGCACCAGGCCAGAATGCCCTTCTGCGCGTGCAGGCGGTTTTCGGCCTCGTCGAACACGACGGATTGTGGACCGTCGATCACCTCGTCGGTGACCTCCTCGCCCCGATGGGCGGGCAGGCAGTGCATGAACAGCGCATCCGGCTTGGCAAGCGACATCAGCTGCGCATTGACCTGATAGGGCTTGAGCACGTTGTGGCGGTGCTCGCCTTCCTTGTCGCCCATCGACACCCAGGTGTCGGTCACGACACAATCGGCGCCGCGCACGGCGGCTTCGGCATCCGTGCCGAGCATGATCGGCGCGCCCGTCGCCTTGATGAAGTCGCGCATCGCCTTTTTCGGCGCGAGCTCCGGAGGCGTCGCGACATTGAGCTGGAACTTGAAGCGCTCGGCGGCGTGCGCCCAGGAGGCGAGCACGTTGTTGTCGTCGCCGGTCCAGGCCACGGTCTTGCCCTCGATCGGGCCGCGATGTTCCTCGTAGGTCATGAGGTCCGCCATCACCTGGCAGGGATGCGAGCGGCGCGTCAGGCCGTTGATGACGGGCACGGTGGCGTTTGCCGCAAGCTCCAGCAGCGCATCGTGATTGAGAATGCGGATCATGATGGCGTCGACATAGCGCGACAGCACGCGCGCGGTGTCGGCGATGGTCTCGCCGCGGCCGAGCTGCATTTCGGCGCCGGTGAGCATGATGGGCTCGCCGCCGAGCTGGCGCATGGCGACGTCGAAAGACACCCGCGTCCGCGTCGAGGGGCGCTCGAAGATCATCGCCAGGGTCTTGCCTTCGAGCGGCCTGACCGGCTGATGCGCCTTCTGCTTCGCCTTCATCGCGGAGGACGCAGCGAGCATGCGCTTGAGCTCCGACAGCGGCAGCTCGTTGATATCGAGGAAGTGCTTCGGTGTTTTATCGGGCGACTTGCTCATCAGCTTGCCGCCCGCTTGTTGCCGGACAACGCGGTGCAGGCGCGCTCGAGCCGCCCGACGCTGTCCTCGATCTCGGCTTCGGTGACGATCAAAGGCGGCAGGAAACGCACGACATTGTCGCCGGCACCGACGGTGAGCAGCTTTTGGTCGCGCAAGGCTGCAACGAGATCGCCGGAGGGCACCACGGCCTTGATGCCGATCAGGAGGCCCTCGCCGCGCACTTCGCTGACGACATCGCCGTGTCGGTCGATCACGGAGGCGAGCTTCTGCTTGAGCAGCAGCGACATCCTCTGCACGTGGTCGAAGAAGCCGGGCTTGAGCATGACGTCGAGCACGGCGTTCGCAGCCGCGATCGCGAGCGGATTGCCCCCGAAGGTCGAGCCGTGCGAGCCCGGCGTCATGCCGGACGCCGCTTCCGCGGTCGCAAGGCAGGCGCCGATCGGGAAGCCGCCGCCGAGCGCCTTGGCCAGCGACATCACGTCGGGTTCGACGCCAAGGCGGCGGTACGCGAACAGATCGCCGGTGCGGCCCATGCCGGTCTGCACCTCGTCGAAGGCGAGCAACAGACCCTTCTCGTCGCAGAGCTGGCGCAACGCCCTCAGGAAGGCGGGCGTTGCCGAACGCACACCGCCCTCGCCCTGGATCGGCTCGATCAGGATGCCGGCGGTCTGCGGACCGATTGCCTTTTTCACGGCATCGAGATCGCCATGCGCAACCTGGTCGAAGCCCTCCATCGGAGGGCCGAAACCTTCGAGATATTTTGCCGATCCCGTTGCGGCCAGCGTCGCCAGCGTGCGGCCATGGAAGGCGCCTTCGAAGGTGATCATGCGATAGCGGTCGGGATGACCCTTTGCGGCGTGATAACGGCGCACGACCTTGATCACGCATTCCAGCGCTTCGGCGCCGGAATTGCAGAAGAACACGAAATCCGCGAAACTTTCATTGCACAGGCGCGCGGCGAGCTTTTCGCCGTCCGGGCTCTGGAACAGATTCGACATGTGCCAGAGCTTGGTGGCCTGCTCCTGCAACGCCGCGACCAGCGCCGGATGGGCATGGCCGAGCGCATTCACCGCCACCCCGGAGGTGAAATCGAGATAGCGCTCGCCATTGGTCGCGATCAGCCAGCAGCCTTCGCCACGCTCGAAACCAAGGTCGGACCTGGCGAAAACGGGGAGCAAATGCGGCGCTGCGCTGTTAGTCATGATGGTCACTTGAATGTTGCGGACGGAGTGAGCGTGCATTGCGCAACGCACCATCGACCGGCCCGGAAAACGAAACGTGCCGCCTCTTGAGGGCGGCACGTGCGACTATCTTAGGCCTGGTGAAACGGGTGTCAATGCCGCCCGGAAAGCCTCGCGAAACGCTGAATCCGTAGTCTTGCGGTGCCGATTTTGCGGGATTTGGCCACGGAACATGTGGAAGCGAGTCGGCGGACTCTTGCGCGGGAGTCACGCCATATTGTAGCGTTTGGATTGTCAGATACGACATCTCGTGCAGTGGTTCTGATCTTTAAGTCCTTATGTACCGGCGTAAACGTTCGGGCGTTCAAGACGCGCCCGGCGAGCCTTAAGGGATTCTGGCGGCACGGGTTTTTGAAGGCTTAGGCATTCGCTGCGAGGCCCCAGGATGGCTGGCGCGCAGCGAGGGAAAGGGTGCAATGACGGTTTTGACCTGGTCCGATGATCGCGTCGAGCAGCTGAAAAAGCTCTGGGAGGCCGGACTTTCGGCCAGCCAGATCGCGGCGGAGCTCGGCAATGTGACCCGCAATGCCGTGATCGGCAAAGTGCACAGGCTCGGCCTTTCGGGCCGCGCCAAGAGCCCATCATCGGCAGCGCCGCGGCCGCGCAAGGCGCGCCCCGCGCAGCACATGATGCGGGTGAGCCGCCCGATCTCGCGCGGCAACACCGCGCTGGCGCAGGCCTTCGAGGTGGAGGCTGAGCCGGATCCGGTCACCTATGACAACGTGGTGCCGATGAGCCAGCGGCTGTCGCTGCTGGAATTGAACGAGGCGACCTGCCACTGGCCGGTCGGCGATCCCTCGAGCCCGGACTTCTTCTTCTGCGGTGGAAGGGCGCTGTCCGGACTGCCCTATTGCGCCCAGCACTCGCGCGTTGCGTACCAGCCGGCGTCGGATCGGCGCCGCGCACCGGTGAAGCCGGGTCCGCGGTAATCACGGCAAGTCGTCGCGCGAAGACGATTCAACAATTTCAGCGTCGTCCCGGCCTAGTGCGCAATTGCGCACGGGGGGCCGGGACCCATACTCCGAGCACGCAATAATCGTGCGGAAGGGGTCACTCCGAGTCTTCGCCAAACCACGTTCGGTGGTTATGGGCCCGGATCAGCGCTCGCTTCGCTCGCTTGTCCGGGACGACGGCTGAGAATGCAGGGACAACTCGCCAACAAACAAGCCTGCAACCCTACACCTGCTCCGCCTTGGCAAACCGATCATCCAGCGCGTAGCCGGCGCCGCGGACGGTGCGGATCGGGTCCTGCTCGCGGCCGAGATTGAGCAGCTTGCGCAGGCGGCCGATATGCACGTCGACGGTGCGCTCGTCGATATAGATGTCGCGACCCCAGACGCTGTCGAGCAGTTGCTCGCGCGAGAACACGCGCCCCGGATGCTCCAGGAAGAACTCCAGCAGGCGATATTCGGTCGGACCGAGATCGATCGGCCGGCCCGAGCGCGCCACGCGGCGCTTGTCGCGGTCGAGCTCGATGTCGCCAAAAGCAAGCACCGTCGCGAGCCGCTCCGGGCTTGCGCGCCGCAGCAGGCCTTTCACGCGCGCCAGCAGCTCCGGCACCGAGAACGGCTTGACGATGTAATCGTCGGCGCCGGTCGCAAGACCCCGCACCCGCTCGCTCTCCTCGCCGCGCGCGGTGAGCATGATGATCGGGAGCTGCTTGGTCTCGGGACGGGTGCGAAGCCGCCGGCACAATTCGATGCCTGACAGGCCCGGCAGCATCCAGTCGAGCACGATCAGATCGGGGATGTGCTCCTTGAGGCGGGTGTCGGCGTCGTCGCCGCGCATCACCGTCTCGACGTCATAGCCGTCGCCTTCGAGGTTGTAGCGGAGAAGCTCGGTCAGGGCTTCCTCGTCCTCAACCACCATAATGCGTGCGCCCATCGGGTCGTCGCTCCCTAAGTCTTCAGGTGTTCGGTACCGTGTTGGCGAAGGTCGTCATGTCGCCCTTCGGCCGCTTGTCGGTGATGGCCTGGCCCTCGATCATGTAGAACACGGTCTCGGCGATGTTGGTGGCGTGGTCGCCGATCCGCTCGATGTTCTTGGCGCAGAACATCAGATGGATGCAGAACGAGATGTTGCGCGGATCCTCCATCATGTAGGTGAGGAGCTCGCGGAACAGCGAGGTGCAGATGGCGTCGACCTCCTCGTCGCCCTTCCAGACCGCCATCGCCGCCGGCAGATCATGCGCGGCATAGGCGTCCAGCACCGACTTGACCTGCTGCTGCACGAGGTCGGTCATGTGCTCGAGGCCGCGGAACAGCTTGAGCGGATGGAAGTCCGTCTCCAGCGCCGCGACGCGCTTGCCCATGTTCTTGGCGAGGTCGCCGATGCGCTCGAGATCGGTCGCGACGCGCATGGCGCCGACGATCTCGCGCAGATCGACCGCCATCGGCTGGCGGCGGGCGATGGTGAGCACCGCACGCTCCTCGATGCGCTTCTGCAGCGCGTCGAGCTCGGTGTCGATGGCGACGACGCGCTGGCCGAGCGGGACGTCGCGGCGGATCAGCGCGTCGACGGACTCGACGATCATGCGCTCGGCGATGCCGCCCATCTCGGCGACCAGGCGAGTGAGTTCCTGGAGGTCGGTGTCGAAAGCCTTTGCGGTATGTTCAGAACCCATGTCGCGTCTCCTAGCCGAACCGGCCGGTGATGTAATCCTGCGTGCGCCGATCTGACGGCGACGTGAAGATCTTGCTGGTGTCGTCGAACTCTATCAGCTCGCCGAGATACATGAAGGCGGTCTTGTCGGAGACGCGCGCCGCCTGTTGCATGTTGTGGGTGACGATAGCGATCGTGTAATCCTCGGACAGCTCCTGGATCAGCTCCTCGACCTTGGCGGTCGAGATCGGGTCGAGCGCCGAACAGGGTTCGTCGAACAGGATCACCTCGGGCCGCACCGCGACGGTGCGGGCGATGCAGAGGCGCTGCTGCTGGCCGCCGGAGAGCGACAGGCCGGAGGCGTTGAGCTTGTCCTTGACCTCGTTCCACAGCGCGCCGCCGCGCAGCGCCTTCTCGACGCGGCCGTCCATCTCGGACTTCGAGATCTTCTCATAGAGACGGATGCCGAACGCGATGTTCTCGTAGATCGTCATCGGGAACGGCGTCGGCTTCTGGAACACCATGCCGACGCGGGCGCGCAGCAAATTGAGGTCCAGCCTGGGGTCGAGGATGTTGGTCTGATCGAGCATCAGCTGACCGGTGGCGCGCTGGCCGGGATAGAGGTCGTACATCCGGTTGAAGATGCGCAGCAGGGTCGACTTGCCGCAGCCCGACGGTCCGATGAACGCCGTAACGCGGTTGGCGCCGAGCGTCAGGTTGATGTTCTTCAGCGCATGGTGCTCGCCGTAATAGAAGTTCAGGTTACGCACGGTCACCTTCGGGGGCGCCTCGGGCAGCACCGCCGCGTGCGGCAGTCCACCGGACGCGCTCATCGACACGGAAAGATCACTCATTTTGCGGTCCTCTCGGCGCCAAGGATGCGCGCGAAAATATTAAGGGCAAGAACGGTCAGGGTGATGAGCAGCGCCCCGCTCCAGGCCAACTGCTTCCAATAGGCATAGGGGCTCTGCACGAAGTTGTTGATGGTCACAGGCAGGTTCGCCATCGTCTTGTTCAGGCCGAGGCTGAAGAACTGGTTCGATAGCGCGGTGAACAGCAGCGGCGCGGTTTCACCGGCGACGCGAGCGGTCGCGAGCAGCACGCCGGTGATGAGACCCGATCGGGCAGCCCGATAAGCGATCCGCTTGATCACCAGCGAACGCGGCAGGCCGAGCGCCGAGGCCGCCTCGCGCAACGCGTTCGGCACCAGCAGCAGCATGTCCTCGGTCGTGCGCAGCACCACCGGGATCACGATGACCGCGAGGGCGAGCGAGCCTGCGATCGCCGAGAAGCCGCGCATCGGCACCACCACGGCGCCGTAGATGAACAGGCCGATGATGATCGAGGGCGCCGAGAGCAGGATGTCGTTGATGAAGCGGATCACCGAGGTCAGCCGGTCGTTGCGGCCGTATTCGGCGAGATAGGTGCCGGCGAACATGCCGAGCGGCGCGCCGATGCCGACGCCGATCACGGTCATGATCAGCGAGCCGACGATGGCGTTGAGCAGACCGCCCTCGTTCGATCCCGGTGGCGGCGTGTTCTCGGTGAACAGCTGGACATTGAGTCCCGCCAGCCCGTTGTAGAGCAGCGTGATCAGGATCAGCGCGAGCCAGGTGACGCCGAAGGCGGTTGCGGCGATGCAGAGCCCGCGGACGACGATGTCCTTGCGGCGTCGGCGTGAATAGATCGGATTCATGGCGCTAATTCCCCGCCTTCTTTTCCAGCCGCATCAGCATCAGCCGCGCCGCTGCGAGCACGAAGAAGGTCAGAACGAACAGCAGGAGGCCGAGCAGGATCAGGCCGGATTGGTGCAGGCCGTCGCTCTCGGCGAACTCGGATGCGATCGCCGCCGAGATCGTGGTGCCCGGCGCAAAGATCGATGACGAGATCCGGAACGAGTTGCCGATGATGAAGGTCACCGCCATGGTCTCGCCGAGCGAGCGGCCCAGCGCCAGCATGATGCCGCCGATGACGCCGACCCGGGTGTAGGGGATCACCACGCTGCGGACGACTTCCCATGTGGTGCAGCCGACGCCGTAGGCGGCTTCCTTCAGGACCGGAGGCACCGTCTTGAACACGTCGACCGAGATCGAGGTGATGAAGGGCAGCACCATGATGGCAAGGATCAGCGCGGCATTGAACAGGCTGAGATAGGACGGGGGACCTGCGAAGATCGCGCCCAGCACGGGAACGCCGTCGAAGATCTTGATCATGAAGGGCTGGAACGTGTTGGCCAGGAACGGACCCAACACGAAGAAGCCCCACATGCCGTAGATGATCGAGGGAATACCGGCGAGCAGCTCGATTGCCATGCCGATCGGGCGGCGCAGCCATTGCGGGCAGAGCTCGGTGAGGAAGATCGCAATGCCGAGACCCACGGGAATGGCGATCAGCATCGCGATGAAGGAGGTGACGAGCGTGCCGTACATCGGCCCGAGCGCGCCGAGCACCGGCGGATCTGCGGAGGGCGCCCAGCGCTGCGTCCACAGGAAGGAGACGCCGTATTCTTTCATCGCCGGGAAAGCGCCGACGATCAGCGAAATGATGATGCCGCCGAGGATCAGAAGCACCGAGATCGCGGAGAGCCGCGTAATCCAGTAGAAGGTAACGTCGCCGAGCTTGAACGCGCTCAAGGCCTTGGCGCGGTCATACGGTCCGGCGTCGTCGATTACATCGCTCTGAACGGCCATCTCTGCCACGCCGATCCCCTGTACCAAATAGTATACGTTTTTTGTTGGTCCGTGCCCCGGATGTAGCGCAGCGCATCCGGGGCACGAGCGTCGCGAACCTAGCTCTTGATGTCGGCAGCCCAGGTCTTCTCGATCAGCTGAACGACCGGATCCGGCATCGGGATGTAGTCGAGCTCTTCAGCCGCCTTGCCGCCGCTCTTGAAGGCCCAGCGGAAGAACTTGATGGCTTCCTGCGAGGCCGCCTTGTCGGTGGCGTCCTTGTGCATGAGGATGAAGGTCGCCGCCGTGATCGGCCAGGATTTCTCGCCGGGCTGGTCGGTCAGGATGACGTAGTAGCCGGGAGCCTTGGCCCAGTCGGCGTTGGAGGCGGCCGCCTGGAAGGCTTCGACGGTGGGCTGCACAGGCTTGCCGGCCTTGTTGATGAGACCGGTGTAGGTCAGCTTGTTCTGCTTGGCATAGGCGTACTCGACATAGCCAATCGAGTTCTTGGTCTGGCTGATGTTGCCGGACACGCCTTCATTGCCCTTGGCGCCGACGCCGACCGGCCACTCGACCGCGGTACCCTCACCGACCTTGCTCTTCCAATCCGCGCTGGCCTTGGCGAGGTAGTTGGTGAAGTTGAAGGTGGTGCCCGAACCGTCCGAACGGCGGACCACGGTGATGGCCTCCGAGGGCAGCTTCACGTTCGGGTTGAGCTTCTTGATCGCGGCGTCGTCCCATTTGGTGATCTTGCCGAGATAGATGCTGGCCAGCGTCTCGCCGTCGAACACCAGTTCACCGGGCTTCACGCCCTCGATGTTGACGACGGGCACGATGGCACCCATCACCATCGGCCACTGGACGAGGCCGTCCTTCTCGAGCTGCTCGGCCTTGAGCGGCGCATCGCTGGCGCCGAAGGTCACGGTCTTGGCCTGGATCTGCTTAATGCCGCCGCCGGAGCCGATCGACTGGTAGTTCAGACCGTTGCCGGTCTCCTTCTTGTAGGCGTCGGCCCATTTGGAATAGATCGGGAACGGGAACGTCGCGCCGGCTCCGGTGATGTCGGCAGCAAAGGCCGCCGTCGTCGATGCGGCGACCATGCCAGCAGCGACGAGTGTTTTGAGGAAATTCATGCTGGTCTCCATACAGGGGAGCGAAGCGCCATCCGCGCCCGATCGCGCTCCCCGTGCCGCCCCTTTAGGAGCGGACAGCTGAGCTTTTACGAAGGTTTGGTGACAGTCGGATGACAGTGTTAAGCAGCTGAAATCGCTGGAATTTAGCTCAGAGCCGCAGGCTTGCCCTGGGGAAAACAGGCGGTGAAAGTGGCGCCCTGTTTGGGCACGCTTTCGATCAAAAGCCGGCCGCGATGACGGTTAAGAATATGTTTCACCAGCGACAATCCCAGGCCGGTGCCGCCCTGCGAGCGGCTGTCGCCGACATCGACCCGGTAGAAGCGCTCGGTCAGCCGCGGCAGGTGCTCCGGCGCGATGCCGGGGCCGAAATCCCGGACCAGCACCCGGATTTCCTGAGTTCCATCAGGGGCCGCGCCTGATATCAGCGACACGATAATGCGTCCACCGGAGGCGCCGTATTTGAGCGCGTTCTCGATCAAATTCTCGAACAGGCGGAGCAACTCCTCGCGGTCCCCCGCGATCAGCACCGGGGTCTCGGGCAGCTGGGTCTCGACCTCGACCTGGCGTTCCCGCGCCAGCGGCTCGAGCCCATCGGCGACCTGCAAGATGATCGGCAGCAGGTCGACCAGGGTGTCGGGCCGCACATGGGCCGACAGCTCCACCCGCGACAGCGACAAGAGATCGTCGATCAGGCGCGCCATCCGGGTGGCTTGGTTGTGCATGATGCCGAGGAAGCGCTCGCGCGCCTTGGGATCGTCCTTGGCCTGGCCCTGGAGCGTGTCGATGAAGCCGGACAGCGCGGCCAGCGGCGTGCGCAGCTCGTGGCTGGCATTGGCGACGAAATCGGCCCGCATTTCCTCGACCCGGCGCAGCGGCGTCTGGTCGTGAAAGGTCATCAGCATGCATTTGTCGGCGCCGCCAAAGGTGGTCGGCACCGGCACCGGCGTGATGGTCAGCTCCATCCAGCGATCGACCGGGACATGGTCGAGATAGGTCGCGCGCCGCGGCTCGGTGGTCGCGATCGACTCGCGCAGCGCCGTGATGATCTCGGGCGAGCGCAGCGCGAACTGGGCGAGCTCATTCCGGCGCAGTGCCGGCGCGAGCTGGGCGGCTGCGGCGTTGAGATGGATGACGCGGCCGGCGCGGTCGAGCAGCACCGCGGGATCGGGCATGCCGGCGACCACTGCGGCGACCGCCGCGCTCTCGACCGGGTTGACGCGGCGGGTCTCTTCGCGCGAGGCGGCGGTATCGTGCAGGCGCCACGGGATCAGCGCTGCGGCCGCGATGCAGAGGAACACCGCAATCGCATGCAGCGCCGATAATTCCCCCAGCGAGACCACCACGGATAGCGCGAGCGCCGCGGCGATCAGGATGACGGTCGAGTGCCGCAGCCGGTCGGACCAGGGCGGGGAGGAGGGAGAAGTTGGGGCGTCGATCGCCATCGGGGCGGGCTTCTCCAAAAGGCCTTGCGCCGGTCAGGCGCCGCTGTCGCTGCGCTTTCTCACGTAAGCGGCTTCAGGCGCGGGGCCGGGGTCGAGCTTGAGCGCAGCCTGCTGCAGGCGCTTCGATCGTGCGCCGATGATAACTTCGCGAAACGTCAGCAAGATTACAGATATGACAAAAGGGGACAGATAATAGAGGACGCGGAACAGCAGCATCCCGCCCAGCAGCTCCTCGCGGTCCATCTGCCAGAGCCCGACCAGCATCGCCGCGTCGAACACGCCAAGGCCTCCGGGCGAATGGCTGGCAAAGCCGAGCAGCGTGGCCGAGACGAAGATCACCGCGACCACCACGAAACCGAGATTGGGCTCGTCAGGGACCAGCACGTACATCGCGAGCGCGCAGAAGCCGAGATCGATGATGCCGATCGCGATCTGGAGCAGCGTCAGCGGGCCGCCCGGCAGCATCACGGTCCAGGGCCCGCGGCCGACCATGCGCGGCTGGGTCCAGACCCAGACCACGTAAGCGACCAGTCCGACGATGATCATCATCGCCAGCATCCGGTTCAGCCAGGGCGGAAGCATGTCGATCGAGGCCGCGGCTTCCGGATGATAGGAGATGCCGAGGCCCAGCACCGCGGCATTGCCGAGCCAGAAGGTCAGGCCGGCGAGGAAGCAGATCTTTGCGACGTCGATCGCGTTCAGGCCATAGGCGGAATAGATGCGGTAGCGCACCGCGCCGCCGGTGAAGACGCTGGCGCCGACATTGTGGCCGATCGAATAGCTGGTGAAGGCAGCGAGCGCGTTAATCCGATAGGGCACGTGGGGATGGCCGATCGCGCGCACGGCGAACAGGTCGTAGAAGGTCAGCGTGAAATAGCCCGCAGCGACGAACAGCGCCGCCATCGCGATCTGGCTCGGCTCGGTGCTCTTGATCGCTTCGAGGACTTCGTTGACATCGATGCCGCGCAGCATGTGGTAGAGCACATAGCAAGCGATGCCGATGACCGCGACGCTGATCACAACTCCAAGCTTATGCAGGATTTGCTTCTGGCGCAGAAACGACATCGCCCTGCGTATGGCTTCCAGCATCTAAACCTCGAACAACGCTTCAGCGGCCAGGGTGGCCGGCGAACAGGCGGACGACACGCAGGCACCCGACGAATCCTCGCCGGCGGCTCCGGCATCGCGCATGCCCCCTGCCCCTCCACTAGCGCGTTTTGGGGCGGAGTGGAATTCGACAATTCGAACAAAAAGTCGTGGCTTCAAGGTTTTAGGCAGGTTGCGGGCTCCTGATGCACGGTTTGGCGCTTTCGGCGGCAAGCCTGACGCGAATCTCCATGGCCATCCTGGCGCAGACGCCATGAAGTTTTGATGATTTCGGCCGTACAATGTTCCGTCACGGCTTAAGTCGAAATCAATCTATGGGCGGGATTTCGCTGTTGAAAGAGGGTCGCGCCGCGCGCGGCCGCTGCGGCGCGCACGATTACGTGGCCGACGGCTCGCGCTCGATCATCCGGTTGCACTGCGACATCACAGACGTCATTGCGGCCGCCCGCCAGCGGCCGCGATGAGCACGTCGTTCGGAGGTAGCGTTCTGCTCAGGCCGCAAGCTGCGGGCGCACTGCCTCGATGCCCGCGATCCAGCCGGCGACGGAGCGCCCGATCGCCTCGGGGTGATCCTCCTGGAGGAAATGCAGGCCGGCGCCGAGACGAACCAGCGCGCAGTGCTTCAGGGAGGCTGCAAACCGTTCGGCAAATTCCGGTGAGACCAGAGCTCCGGGCTCGCCGGTGAACAGGAGCTTTGGATAGAACGACGCGGCCAGCGCTGCATGCGCGGACTGCAGAGCCTGATAAACGTCAGCGGGCTCGCCTGCGATCGGCAGTTCGCGCGGAAGTGCAAGAACGGGCCGGCGGCTCTCTGGTGTTGGAAACGGCGCGCGATAGGGCGCCATCTCGTCATCGCTGAGCTTGCGGACCATGCCGCCGGGTAGCACGCGCTCGACGAAGGCATTCGCCTCGAGGATCATCGCCTCGCCCTCGCCCGGCGTCCTGAATTTACGGAAGGCCGCCCGCGCCGCCTCGGCATGCTCCTGCTCTGCGGCAACCTCGGTGTCGTGGAAGTCCTGCCAGGTCGGCATCGGACGAATGAATTCCATGAAGGCAAGGCCGCGCACGAAATCCGGCCGGCGCGCCGCAAGATGAAATGCGAGCGCCGTGCCCCAATCCTGCGCGACCAGATAGGCCGACGTAATGCCGCGCTGTTCGATGAAGGCATCGAGATAGCGGACGTGGTCGAAGAAGCGATAGGCGATGTTGGGCTTGCCGGACTGACCGAAGCCGATGTTGTCGGGCGCGAGGCAATGCGCGACCGGTGACACCAGGGGCATGATGTTGCGCCAGATGTGCGAGGACGTCGGATTGCCGTGCAGGAAGAGCGCGACCGGCGCGTTCTGCGCGCCTGCCTCACGATAGGCCATGCCGCTTCCGAGGACGGACGCTTTGCGAAGCTTGATGTCGATCTGCTTGGTCATGTCAGCTCCTTGAACACGGTTTGGAATGCGATGCTCTTGAAACGTTCGAGCGCTTTGGGATTGCGGTCGACCTTCATGCGCAGGATCGCGCCCTGCCAGGACGCGAGCAGGAAGTCTGCGAGCTCCTCGGGCTCGAAATCGGATGCGATCTCGCCGCTGGTTTGGGCATCCCTGATGCAGGCGGCGAACGGCATGCGCCATTCAGCAAAGATGGCCGCAAGGCGCGCGCGCAGCATCTCGCTGCTGCCGGTCGCCTCCAGACTGAGATCGCCGATCAGACAGCCGCGGCCGTAGCCGTCCGCTTCGAGCCGGCCAATGATGATGTCCAGGTAGCGCTTCAGCCGAGCCCGCGGGGTCAGCGAGGTGTCGTCGAGCGCCTCGGCGACCAGCCCCCTTGTGATCTCGAAGTAGCGGTCGAGCACCTCGGAGGCGAACGCTTCCTTGGAGCGGAAATGATTGGTGAAGGACCCCTGCGGCGCGCCCGCAGCAGTGGTGACGTCGCGCACGCTGGTGCCGTGATAGCCGGTCCGAAACATGACCTTCAGGCCGGCGTCGAGAATGGCGTCTTTGAGCGAGGGCTTTGGCATGGCGAAATAATACGCACGTACGTATTAATGTCAAGCGCCCCGCCCTTGCCCTTGCCTGATGGCGGAGCAAGTGATGAGCGCGATAGCGGGCGCGCGTTTGCCTCTCAGCTCAGCCGCTCAGGCCGGCGGCATGCTGCGTGCGACCACCCGATCGCGCAGCCAGGCGCCGATGGCGGCGCCGACGAGGTAGCAGCCGAACATGGTCAGGCCGAGGTCGAGCCAGTAGCCGAAGCGACCGGGGACCACATGCGCGAACGAGGCCGCGACCAGGCCGGCAACAAGCACGGCGAGCCAGCGCGCGGTCACCTTCGAGGTGCCGTTGCCGCGCTGGACCACCGAGATCCAGCCCATGCAGAAGCCGAGCAGCAGCGAGCCGATCAGCCAGCCCAGATGGAACGAGACGAGATAGGGCATCGTCACCTCACCAGAAATTCGATGCGGCGGTTCTGCGCCTTGGCGTCTTCGCTGTCATTGCCGGCGACTGGCTGCGTGCTGCCGTAGCCGACCGCGGTGAACCGGTTGGCAGGCAGGCCGGCCTTGACCAGATAGTCGATCACCGCCTGCGCGCGCTTCTCCGAGAGTGCCTGGTTGAAGGAATCCTCGCCGTCGGCATCGGTATGCCCGGCGACCTCGATATTGGTGGTGGGGCATCGCAATGCCGTCTCGATCAGATGATCGAGAATGCCGGCGGAATCCGGATCGATCTCGGCGCGCTTCGCCCCGAAGCGAATCTTGGCCTTGGCCAAGAGCTCGGAGAACAATTGCTGGCACACGGTGCCGTCGACCGGCCCGGCCGCGGGCTTCACCGTGATCTCCGGCTTGTACTGCCAGTTTTTCGGAAAATCCTTGCCGAGGCCTGCGCGGATGTCGTTGGCGGCACCTTCATAGAGCGCATCGCCCGACAGCTTCACCTCGCGGTCGGACACGACGAGCGTGCCGGTCGACAGTCGCGACAGCGCGCCGAGCGCTGCGACCACGGCGGGGCTGAACGAGCCGGGCGCGCCGACGCTGGCCTTGAGATTGTCGACGACCTTTTCGTTGAAGAATTTCCGCGACGCACTGGTGGCGATGGCCGCGTGGACATTGTTGGCGGGAACATAGCCGGTCAGCGTCACCGTCGCAGCCACCGGATCCTTGTAAGCCTGGAACACGTAAGGCGGCGCCTTGACGTCGTTGGCGGCGATCGAAAAGCCCTCGGGCAGGTTTTTAAGTGCCGCTGCGACCGCTTCGCGGCCGCCGAGATCGCGCGCCATCCCCGACAGAGTGACTTTGGTGTCTGTGATCGTGATCTTGCCGTCCTTGAGCTTGCCGATCTGGTCGAGCAGCAGCATCGCAGCCGCCTCGAACCGCGGCGGTGCGCCGCGGGCCAAACCCATCTGATCGGCCACCTCGGTGCCGCCGACCTCCTTGCGGGCCGCCTCGGTCAGGCGGCCCTTCATCGACGGCAGGGGCGCAGAGCCTGACAGCGTCACCCGCACCACGTCGCGCTCGGCGTTCCAGACGAAGGGCTTTGCCTCGGGCACGAGGCGGGTCCGGTCGTCGACCAGGCGCACGCCGGGGACGGTCTCGACCGCCACAACGGCGTCGCGGCGCCCCTCCTCAGAAAACGCGTCCGCAGCCAGGCTGACGTCGCGGCCATCCACCGCGATCCGGGTCTTGTCCAGAACGGTATCCTTTAGCGCCGCCGAGCTGCGGGCGGAAAGGTCCGCCTCGACCGGCAAAGTGTTATTCCAGGCCGCAAATCCCCACATGACGGCCAGGGGGATCAGCCCCGGCCACCATTTGCTGGCCCACCTGAAAAGCTTGTGCATTCGACGACCCGAACTCTGGAACCGGAGACAAAACAAACCCTTGGCAGGCTGTCAAACCGGAAATGACGCCCTTCCGAAGGCCGGGCCTGGACAATTGGAATAACTTTTTCTTCAAGGGTTCTTCCGTAAGTTGAAAGCGGAATGCCAAAGTCCGCCAGCGGGTCATGAAACAACTCCGTAACAACGTCATCCGCGCCGGGCTGGAAGCACTCTATTTCAGCGGCGCCCACCACCTGTTGCGTCCGCTTTTGTCGGGCGTCGGCGCCATATTCATGCTGCATCACGTGCGGCCGGCCCGCGGCGCGGCGTTCCAGCCGAACCGGCATCTCGAAGTCACCCCCGAATTCCTGCGTGCCACACTGCGCCACCTGCGCGCGCGCGAGATCGACATCGTCAGCATGGACGAGCTGCATGAGCGGCTGGTGCGGCGCCGGTTCGACCGCCGCTTCGCCGCCTTCACGCTCGACGATGGCTATCGCGACAATCTCGATTTTGCGCTGCCAGTTCTGCGCGAATTTGACGCGCCCTTGGCGGTCTATGTCGCCAGCGATTTCGCGGAGGGGACGGGCCGGCTGTGGTGGGAGGCGCTGGAGGCCGTGATCGCCAAGACCGAGCAGATCGAGGTGACGATCGGCAATGCCGCGCTGCGGCTCGATGCGACGACGCCAGCCGCCAAGCAGGTGGCGTTCGATCGCCTGCACGACTGGTTGCGCGCACTGCCCGGCGAGCACGATCTCAAGCGCGAGATCGAGGCGCTCTGCACGAAGTACGGCGTCGACATGGCCGCGCTGTGCCGCAGCCTCTGCCTGTCCTGGGACGAGGTGAAGACATTTGCCGCCGATCCCCTGGTCACGATCGGCGCGCATTCCGTCAGCCATTGCAATCTCGCCAAGCAAAGCGAAGCGATCGCCACGCAGGAGATGGCCGTGAGCCGCGCGCGGATCGAGCAGGCGCTCGGCCGCAACGTTCAACATCTGGCCTATCCCTATGGCGATCGCGAGGCGGCGGGCGAGCGTGAATTCGTGCTCGCTGCATCCGCCGGCTTCAAGACCGCGGTGACGACGCGGCCCGGCATGCTGTTCGCCGAAAACGCCGGCCGCATGACGGCGCTGCCACGGGTCTCGCTCAACGGCAATTACCAGGACACGCGGATTCTGCCGGTGCTGACCTCGGGCGCCGCGACCGCGATGTGGAACGGCTTCCGCAGGATCGCGGCGGCTTAAATCTCTCCGTCTTGGCTGCCCGAACTCAGGCGTCGTCATGGCGAAAGCCAGGACGACGATGCGGCGCTTTCCTTGACTCCCCTCCCTACCCCGCTCAAAACGTCGCCAAACACCAAGGGAGGCACCATGTTCAACGATCTGTTCTCGCTCAAAGGCCGCGTCGCGCTGGTGACCGGTGGTTCGCGCGGCATCGGCAAGATGATCGCGGCGGGATTTCTCAGCGCGGGAGCCGCGAAGGTCTACATCACTGCGCGCAAGGCAGGACCTTGCGAGGCCACCGCGAAAGAGCTGTCAGGCCGATATGACGGTGAGTGCATCGCGCTGCCGATCGACATCTCGACCGTCGACGGCTGCGACAGGCTCGCTGGCGAAATCATCAAGCTGGAGCCGAAGCTCGACATCCTCGTCAACAATGCAGGGGCTGCCTGGGGCGCGGAGTTCGACGAATTCCCCGAAAGCGGCTGGGACAAGGTGATGGACCTCAACGTCAAGTCGCTGTTCTTCCTGACCAAGGCGCTGGCCAAGCCGCTGCGCGCGGCGGCTTCGCATGAGCGGCCCGCCAAGGTCATCAACATCGCCTCGGTTGACGGCATTTTCGTCAATCCCGGCGAGACCTACTCCTATGCGGCGAGCAAGGCCGCGGTGATCCATTTGACGCGGCGCATGGCGACGAAACTGATCAAGGACAACGTCAACGTCACCGCGATCGCGCCCGGCGCGTTCAAGTCCGACATGAACCGGGCTGCGCGCGACCATTCGGACGAGGTCGCCAAGCGCATTCCGGCGCGGCGGATCGGAACCGACGAGGACATGGCGGGCGTGGCGATCTATCTCGCCTCGCGCGCGGGTGACTACGTGGTCGGCAACACCATCGCGGTGGATGGCGGCGTGGTGTACGCGAACGCGGGGCTGGAGATCGCGGGGTAGGCGGGGGCGCGTCAGCACGACGCCCTCACCTCACACTCCGGTGTCGTCCCGGCCTTCGCCGGGACGACAGGTGAGTATGTAGCGCGGCCGTCGCGCCTCGCTGGCGGCCCTTACGACTCGATCCTCACATATTCGAAATCGCCGGGCTTGTTGTCGATGCCGACTTTCGGCGGTGAGATCCAGGAGGCGAACTGGCCGGTCTCGGTGACGGGCTGCATCAGCGAGGTGATGAAGTCGCCGTCCGCGGTCGAGGGCAGCCATTCGTCCTTGCGCTTCGCCCAGGTGGCATCGTCGATCAAAATGCCGTCGGGCGTCGCGTGGATGCCCTTGAACTCGCCGATATGGCGGTGGAAGGCGACGTTGGGCAGCTTGAGCTGAAACTGGTAGCCCGCGGTCGAGATCACCTTGTTCCAGCGCAGCATGCCCTTGACGCAATCCTGGCTGTAATCGTCGCGCAGGCGCATGTTGAGCGCGGTCAGCGCCGGCTCGTCGACGAGCTTGATCTCGCCGTCGATGAACTTCAGCACCGGATAGGTGGCGTTCTTGAGCTGATGATCGTCGTCGATCTGGGTCTCGTGATAGCGGCCCTTGATGCCGGTGTTGAAGGCGTTCGCCGCGTTGGTCGAGACTTCCGAGCCAAACAGATCGAGCGACAGCGTATAGTGCAGGTTCAGCTTCTTCTGAATGGTCGGCAGGTCGATCACGCCGAGCGCGCGGACCTTCGCGATGTCGGTGGGATCGGTGATGCCGGCTTCGCGCATCGCATCGCAGGTGCGCTGCACGACGCGGGTGATGCCGGTCTCGCCGACGAACATGTGGTGCGCTTCTTCCGTCAGCATGAAGCGGCAGGTGCGCGACAGGGGATCGAAGCCGGACTGCGCAAGCGAGTGCAGCTGCATCTTGCCGTCGCGGTCGGTGAAGTAGGTGAACATGAAGAAGGACAGCCAGTCCGGCGTCGCCTCGTTGAAGGCGCCCAGCATGCGCGGCGAGTCGGCGTCGCCCGAGCGGCGGCGCAACAAATCGTCGGCCTCTTCACGTCCGTCGCGACCAAAGTACTTTTGCAGCAGGTACACCATCGCCCAGAGGTGACGGCCTTCCTCGACATTGACCTGGAACAGATTGCGCATGTCGTACAGCGAGGGCGCGGTCTTGCCGAGATGGCGCTGCTGCTCGACGGAGGCGGGCTCGGTGTCGCCCTGGATCACGATCAGACGGCGCAGCATGGCGCGATACTCGCCCGGGACTTCCTGCCAGGCCGGCTCGCCAAAATGCTCGCCGAACGGCACGACGCGGTTCTCTTCCTGGGGAGCAAGGAGAATGCCCCAGCGATACTCGGGCATCCGCACATAGTCGAACTTGGCCCAGCCGCGCGGATCGACCGAATAGGCGGTGCGCAAGTACACCAGCGATTCCTGGAAGCCTTCCGGCCCCATGTCTTTCCACCAGTCCATGTAGCCGGGATGCCAGCCTTCCAGCGCCTTGAGCACCTGGCGGTCTTCGGCCAAATTGACGTTGTTCGGAATCTTGGTCGAGTAGTCGACGTTCATGATGTTCACGTTCATGGCCGTGCTCCTTGGATTTCTTTCGTCATGCCCGGCCTTGTGCCGGGCACCCACGTTCTTGCTTGCTCAGCCAAGGACGTGGATGGCCGGGACATTCTGTACGAAGACGCGCTTCGCGCTTTTGCCCGGCCATGACGCAGCAAATGTCGTCACACCCGCGTCATATCGAATTTCGGCTTCTGGCCGCTGCCGTAGCGGCGCAGCGCGCCTTCCTCGCCGATCGCGTTGGGGCGCTGGAATATCCAGTTCTGCCACGCGGTGAGGCGCGAAAAGATTTTCGATTCCATCGTCTCGGGGCCGACGAAGCGCAGGTTGGCTTCCATGCCGGTGAGGCTGTCGGGCGAAAAGCTGGCGCGCTCCTCCAGGAACACGCGAACCTCGTCGTCCCAGTCGATGTCGTCGAGTGCGAAGGTGACGAGACCGAGCTCTTCGGCCTGCTCGGCGTCCAGCGCGGTGCCCATCGTGGCTTCCGCGCGTTCCACATCGGACGGATCGGCCTGGAAGCGCGACTGAAGCCGCGTCAGGCCATGGCTCATCGGATACGGGCCAAAATTCATCGCTGACAGTTCGATCGACGGCGGCGGGCGGTTGTCGCCCTGGCGCGTGCCGATCAGCATGTAGGAGCGGTCGGCGGCGAAGACGAGCTCGGCGAGCGTGCCGGCGAAGCAGGAGCCGGGCTCGACCAGCGTCACCAGCGTGCGCGAGGTGACGTCGATGCGCTTCAAGACGCGCTTCCAGTAGTGTCTGATTTCGTTGACCAGCCAGTGCGCCTTGTTGGCTTCGAGGAAGGTATCGCAGGCAAGCACATGGGCGCGGTCGCCATGGCTCTTGAACACCAGCATGGCGATCTCGAGTTCGTTGATGCGCAGATGCAGGATGGCGTCTTCGAGTTCGCGCGCGACCTGGAGCGGCCAGAACGCGACACCCTGCGCCATCATCCCGTCGATATCGGCGGGTGGCGCGGCTTCAGGCGCCTTGATCGAGATCGTGGCGATGCGCGCGGCGCGGTCGATGTCTACGGTGACAAAGCCATAGCGCAGGCTGGTCTCATCGATGATGCGCTTGAGCGGCGTCAGCGCGATGCCCTTGCCGCTGCCCTTGCGCTTCGAGGCCTGGGCGAATTCCCTCGCGCGCTCGGCAACCTTGCCTTCGAGCTTGCTGTTCGGCGCGATCTCGTCGACCAGGCGCCATTGCACGGCGCGCTTGCCCTTCACGCCTTCTTCGATGGTGCAGAAGAAATCGGCGTGATCGCGGCGCACCTTGCGCTTGTCGACCACACGCGTGAGGCCGCCGGTGCCCGGCAGCACCGCGAGCAGCGGCACTTCGGGCAAGGCGACGGCGGACGCGCCGTCATCGGCAAGCATGATGTAGTCGGTGGCGAGCGCGAGTTCATAGCCGCCGCCGGCGGCCGAGCCGTTCACGACGGTGATGAAGCGCTGGCCGGAATTCTCCGAGGAGTCTTCCATGCCGTTGCGGGTCTCATTGGTGAACTTGCAGAAATTGACCTTGTGGGCATGCGTCGAGCCCGCGAGCATGCGGATGTTGGCGCCGGCGCAGAACACGCGGTTCTTGGCCGAGCGCATCACCACGACCTTCACCTCGGGGTGCTCGAAGCGCAGGCGCTGGACCGCATCGGCAAGCTCGATGTCGACGCCCAGATCGTAGGAATTAAGCTTGAGCAGATAGCCCTCGAACAGGCCGCCATTCTCGTCGACGTCCATGGTGAGGGTGGCGACGTCACCGTCAACCGCGAGCTTCCAGTGCCGGTAGCGGGACGGGTCGGTCTGGAAATCGATGAATGTCGCGCCGCCTGCGAGGCGCCGATTTTCCTCGGCCATGGGCCACCCTTGAGTTCGTCTTGGTTTACCGTTAGATGCACAATAATGCATATTGTTGCGCGCGTCTAGACTTTAACGGCCCATACATGCATTTTGTTGCATGCCCTCTCCTAGGGCCGCTGCTGCAAATTGCTCAATCGCGTGAAGCGTCGCTCCCGGAGCTTCGCGATGCGGAGAATGCGCCGCGCCTGACATGACTTTCAAATCGACCGGGCAATAGCATTCGTGCTGCGCGATCTCGGCCTGACGCAGCGTCCCGTATTGGTCGTCCACGCCTTGAAGGATCAGGACGGGAACGCGGATATAAGCGAGATATTCCGAGATATCCCAGTCGCGGAATTTGGGATCGAGCCAGGCGGCGTTCCAGCCGTAGAAGGCGTTGTCGACGTCCGTGTGCCAGCGCGCGAGCTTTGCCTTCAGGTCGGTGGTCTCAAATGCCGTCTTGATGTCCGCAATCGACTTCACCGAGATGCCCTCGACAATGAAATGCGGCGCGATCAGTACGAGGCCGTTCAGACGATGATCCTGATGCGCGCCGGCATAGATCGTCGCGATCGACGCGCCGTCGGAATGGCCGAGCAGCAGGCCACGCCTGAAGCCGATCGCGTCGAGGATCTTCGGCAGCACGTCGAGTGCCTCGCGCTGCATGTAGTCGAGCGGCCGCGGCAGCGCGACCTTGCTCGACTGGCCGTAGCCCGCGCGCGAATAGACGAAGATGCCGGCGGAGGTCGCCTCTCGCAGCTTCTCGGGGAAGTCACCCCAGAGCCCGACCGAGCCGAGGCCTTCATGCAGCATGACGATGGTCGGTGCATCGGCGGATTGCGGCGCCAGCCATTTGTATTCGAGGCTGGCGTCGCCGATGCTGAGAAAGCCGGTGGGGGCGAGGTCGGTCATGCTCTGTCGCTCTTCTCTCTCCGTCGTCAAGCCCGGCCATGACGACCTGTTGTCAATTCGCCCCGTCCCGCAGCTTGAACCGCTGGATCTTCCCCGTCGCCGTCTTGGGCAAGGAATCAACCACGTCGATCCAGCGCGGATATTTCCACGGGCCGATCTTCTGCTTGACGTGATCCTTGAGCATCTCCTGCAGGCCCGCCGTCGTCGCGCCGGGGCGCAGCACGACGAAGGCCTTGGGCTTCAGCAGACCTTCCGGATCGGCTTCGGGCACGACGGCAGCTTCCAGCACGGCGGGATGCGTGATCAGCGCGCTCTCGACCTCGAAGGGCGAGACCCAGATGCCAGAGACCTTGAACATGTCGTCGGCGCGGCCGCAGAAGGTATAGCGGCCCTCGGAATCCCTGACATATTTGTCGCCGGTGCGGGTCCACGGCCCCTCGAACGTGCGGCGGCTCTTGTGGCGCTGGTTCCAGTACCCCTCGCCGGCGGAGGGCGCATCGACCAGGAGCTCGCCGACCTCGCCGTCGGCGACATCCTGTCCGGCCTCGTTGACAAGCCGCACCGCATAGCCGGGCACCGGTTTGCCGGAGGAGCCGTATTTGATGTCGCCGGGCGCGTTCGACAGGAAGATGTGCAACAGCTCGGTCGAGCCGACGCCGTCGAGAATATCGACGCCGAAGCGCGTCCTCCAGCTGTTGCCGACGGACTCCGGGAGCGCCTCGCCGGCCGAGGTGCAGATGCGAAGCGACTTGCCGCCGCGCTCGCTCTTCATCGCTTCGTCGTTGAGCATCGCCGCGAACAGGGTCGGCACGCCGTAGAAGATCGAGGGATTGTAGCGGTTCATCAGGTCGAACATGCGTGCGGGCGTCGGCCGTTCGCTGTTGAGCACCACGCTGGCGCCGACTGACATCGGAAAGGTCAACGCATTGCCGAGGCCATATGCGAAGAACAGCTTTGCCGCGGAAAGACAAACGTCGTTCTCGCGAATGCCGAGCACCTGCTTCGCATAAGTGTCCGCGGTCGCCTGCATGTTCGAATGGATGTGCCGCACGCCCTTGGGCATGCCGGTCGAACCTGAGGAATACAGCCAGAATGCCGGCTCGTCGGAATGGGTGGCGGCGGTGGTGAACTGATCGCTCTCGTCCGCAATCTCCTCGGCGAGCTGCTTGTGGCCGTTCTGTTTGGCGCCGGAGACCACGACATGCTCCAGATCCGGCATGCGGCCGACGACGTCCTTGATGACGGGATAGAGCGCTTCCGAGACGAACAGCACGCGCGCGCGGCAATCGGCGAGGATGTAGGCGTATTGATCTGATGTCAGCAGCGTGTTGAGCGGCACCGGCACGATGCCGGCGCGGATCGCGCCCAGAAACACGATCGGGAAGTCGACCGTATCCAGCATGATCATGGCCACGCGCTCTTCGCGGCGGACCCCGAGCCGGCGCAGCATGTTGGCGGCGCGCCGCGTTTCGCGCTGGAGCTCGCCATAGGTGAGCCGTGAGACGGTGTCATCGAAGGCGAGCTTGTTGCCGCGTCCCTCCTCGACGTTCCGGTCGAGCAGCCAGGTCACCGCGTTATAGGATCCCTCGCTCACGGACTTCTCCCCTGAATTTAGAATTATAATTCATAGAAAGACACCGCCTCGGCTTGCTGTCAATGCCAGCAGGCACTATGTTTCATTAATACGCGCCGCAGGACCTCTTTAAAAGAAGACATCCGCTCAAGCAGGCCCATGATCCGCAGTCCATGACCGACAGTCCCGACGCCGAATCCCGATTTCTCGAACAGCTCGGCCAGCGCGTGCGCACCATGCGCGCGCTGCGCGGCATGTCGCGCAAGGTGCTCGCTAAGGTATCAGGAATATCGGAGCGCTACATCGCGCAGCTCGAAAGCGGCAAGGGCAACGTCTCCATCGTGCTGCTGCGCCGCGTCTCCGACGCGATGGGCGCGCATCTCGAAGACCTGCTTCCCTCGGCCGATCCGACCCCGGACTGGCAGATGTTTCGCGATCTCCTGCGCAAGGCGACGCCGGCGCAGGTCGCACAAGCAAAAGATCTGCTCGCAGGCGGCAGCGCCTCCGCGCCGCGGCGCGCGCCGTTCTGCGGCATCGCGCTAATCGGCCTGCGCGGCGCCGGCAAATCGACGCTTGGGCGGATGCTGGCGAAGAAGGTCGGCTGGAGCTTTGTCGAGCTCAACAAGGAGATCGAGCAGCAGAACGGGCTGTCGGTCGCCGAGATCATCGCGCTCTACGGCCAGGAAGGCTTTCGCCGCATGGAGCAGGCGGCGCTGCAGCAGCTGCTCGCGCGCCACGAGCTGATGGTGCTGGCGACCGGCGGCGGCATCGTCTCCGAACCTCTGACCTTCGACCAGATCCTGTCGTCGTTCTACACGATCTGGCTGAAGGCCGAGCCCGAGGAGCACATGGCCCGCGTCCGCCGCCAAGGCGATTTGCGCCCGATGGCCGACGACCGCTCCGCGATGGCGGAGCTGCGCAACATCCTCTTGAGCCGCGAGCCGCTATATGCGCGCGCGACGGCGGTGGTGGACACGGCGGGACTGTCCGTCGATGCCGCCGCGGCGCGCCTGGTTGATGCGGTGCGGCCGGTGCTGCAGAACGAAGCGCGCAGCTTCGGGCTGCGCAGCGTGGCGCTGTAGGTCCGAACTCCCATGACCGAGAGCGACGTCGCAATCGCCATGTTCGAGCGGATCGGCGGCAGCGCCACGATCGATCGACTGGTCGATCGCTTCTACGACCGGATGGATACGCTGCCGGAGGCGAAGATCATCCGCGCGATGCATGCGGACGACCTCGGCCTGATCAGGGATGTGCTGAAGCGCTATCTCACCGAATGGACCGGCGGCCCGAAACTCTATTCGGTCGAGAAGGGCCACCCGCGGCTGCGCCAGCGCCACATCGGCTTTGCCATCGGCGATGCCGAGCGCGACGCGTGGGTGCTCTGCATGCGCGGTGCGCTGGAGGAGACGGTTGTGGACGCCGCAGCGCGGCAGGACCTCGACAAGGCGTTGTCCGGCCTCGCCGACTGGATGCGCAACCGCTAGTGATTTTTGCACGGGCGCGTAGCCCGGATGAGCGAAGCGACATCCGGGTCTTCACGATGACTTTCCCGGGTATCGCTTCGCTCACCCGGGCTACAAGAGTTGCGACCGCACCGCCTCCGCGCCCTCACGCAACAGCGGCAAAAATCGCTCGATCAATTCCTGCGCCGGCACGCGATCGACGTGCGCGCCCATGTTAATGGCGGCGACGATCACGCCGTCGTAGCGGCGGACGGGGACCGAGATCGAGCGGAAATGCGGCTCGGCCTCGCGGTCCACCAGCGAATAGCCCTGCGCGCGATCGGCGACGGTGCGCGCGAGCAGCACCTTGGGATCGGTTACCGTCTGCGGCGTCAGCGCTTCGCGCTTCGTCGCCGTCAGGCGCGCAGCAAGCTCGGCATCGTCGAGTTGACCGAGCATGGCGCGGCCGACCGAAGTGCAGAAGGCCGGAAGCCGGTAGCCGATTTCCAATCCGCCCGAGAACATCCGCGCCGGACTGCTGCGCGCGATGAACACGACCTCATCGCCGTCGAGCACCGCGAGCGAGGAGATTTCGTTGGCCGCTGTCGCGACGCGGTCGAGCACCGGTTGCAGGACCGTGACGAGTTGGCTCGACCGCAGATACGACGCGGCGAGTGTCAGCACATGTGGCGTCAGCGAGAACAGCTTCCCGTCGCCACTGACGAAGCCGCCGCGCTGGAGCGTGAACAGCATGCGCCGCGCGGTGGCGCGGGGAAGCTCAGCGGCACGGGCGAGATCGCTCAGCGTCATCGGGCCGGCCGTGATGCCGAAGCATTGCAGCAGGCGCAGCCCGCGATCGAGGCTCTCGACGAAATCCGTCGCGCGTTCGTCGCTCTCGCTTCGCTTCAGCTTGGGCATGGTGTCGGGTCATTCCTGCAAAATAGTGCTTGCTGCCGCGTCAAGGCATGTCATAATTCGCCCATTAGTTCAATAGGCGAACAATCGACTCCATAAAGGATGCACTCGCCATGATGAGCCAGGAGCAGAACGACCTGATCACCCGCACCGGTGCGAAGGACCCCTGCGGGAAGCTGATGCGAAGCTACTGGCAGCCGGCGGCGTTGGTGGACGAGCTCGACGGCGATCGACCGATCCGTCCCGTCAGATTGCTCGGCGAAAGCCTGGTGCTGTTCCGCGACGAGACGGGGCGTTACGGCCTGATCGATCGCCACTGTGCGCATCGCGGCGCCGATCTCGCCTTCGGACGGCTCGAGCATGGCGGCCTGCGCTGCGCCTTCCATGGCTGGCTGTTCGACGCCACCGGGCAATGCATCGAGACGCCGGCGGAGCCGAAGGACTCAAAGCTCTGCCAGAACATCCGTCAGCGCTCTTACCCTGTGGTGGAGAAGAGCGGCATCCTCTGGGCTTATCTCGGCGAGGGCGAGCCGCCGGCATTTCCCGAGCTCGACTGCTTCGTCGCGCCCGGCACGCACACCTTCGCGTTCAAAGGCCATATGGCCTGCAACTGGCTCCAGGCGCTCGAAGTCGGCATCGACCCCGCGCACGCCTCCTATCTGCATCGCTTCTTCGAGGACGAGGACACCTCGACGGCCTACGGCAAGCAGTTCCGCGGCACATCGGCAGGCAGCGACTTGCCGATGACGAAGATTTTGCGCGAATACGACCGCCCGATCATCAATGTCGAGCACACCGAATACGGCCTGCGGCTGATCGCACTGCGCGAGATCGACGAGGAGCGCACCCATGTGCGCGTCACCAACCAGCTCTTTCCGCACGGCTTCGTCATCCCCATGAGCACGGAGATGACGATCACACAGTGGCACGTGCCGGTCGACGACGAGAACTGCTACTGGTACGCGATCTTCACCAGTTATTCGAACCCCGTGGACAAGCAGAAGATGCGCGACCAGCGGCTCGAGCTCTATGAGCTGCCGGATTACAAATCGCGCAAGAACGGGACGAACGATTACGGCTTCGATCCGCACGAGCAGCAGACGGCGACCTATACCGGCATGGGCACCGACATCAACGTGCACGACCAGTGGGCGGTGGAATCGATGGGCGCGATCCAGGACCGCACCCGGGAGCACCTCGGCACGAGCGACAAGGCGATCGTGCAGTACCGGCGCCTGCTGCGGCAGGAGATCGAGAAGGTCGCAGGCGGCGAGAAGCCGATGCTGCATCTCGACGAGGCCACCGCACGTTCGATCCAGGGTCCGGCGACCATGGACGGCATCGGGCCGACCCGAGGCTGGGAGATCTACTGGATGGAGGTCGACGTCAAGCGCCGCCGCAGCGCGCCGTGGACGGCGCCGGTGCCGAAGGAGATCGCGGACAACGTGCATCGCCTGACGGCGGCGGAGTGATAATGCAGTTCGCCGCTAGCGAGGCGAGACGGCGGCTCCACATTCTCCGCTGTCATGCTCCGCGAAAGCGGGGCATCCAGTACGCCGCGGCCTCTCGTGGACACACGGACGTCTCTGGAATACTGGATCGTCCGCCTTCGCGGACGATGACAGTGTGCGCTATACTCTCGCCGAGCAAGAAGGAACTGCCAAAGTGACTTTCGTCGCGCGTCATGCGCTGTGGTCGGATGAGCAGAAGGACGCCGCATTGCGCGTGCGGCGCATCGTCGACGAGAAGAATCTCGAGGTCATCCGCCTCGCCTTCCCGGACCAGCACGGCATTTTGCGCGGCAAGACCATCGTCGCCTCCGAGGCGATCGCCTCGCTGGAGAGCGGCTGCTCCATCACCACCACTATGCTCGCCAAGGACACCTCGCACCGCACGGTGTTTCCGGTGTTCACGTCAGGCGGCGGCTTCGGCATGAAGGAGATGGAGGGCGCGGCCGACGTGCTGATGGTCGCCGATCCCACGACGTTTCGCGTTTTGCCATGGGCGCCAACCACGGGTTGGGTTCTCTGCGACCTCTATTTCAACGACGGCCGTCCCGTGCCGTTCGCGACGCGCGGGCTCTATCGCAAAGTGCTCGACGAGCTCGCAAGTCGCGGCCATGATTTCGTGGCGGGCCTCGAGGTCGAATTCCACATCTTCAAGCTCGACGATCCGCATATGCGCCCGGAGGATGCCGGCCAGCCCGGCACACCGCCTTCGGTGAGCCTGCTCAGCCACGGCTATCAATACCTCACCGAGCAGCGCTTCGACCAGATGGAGCCGGTGCTGGAGATCTTGCGGCGTGACATCGTCGCGCTCGGTCTGCCCTTGCGCTCGGTCGAGGTGGAGTTCGGGCCGAGCCAGTGCGAATTCACCTTCGCCCCGAAGAAGGGCATTGAGCCCGCGGACAACATGGTGCTGTTTCGCTCTGCCGTGAAGCAGATCGCACACCGCCACGGCTATCACGCCACGTTCATGTGCCGGCCGAAGCTGCCGAACCTGTTCGCGAGCGGCTGGCATCTGCACCAATCGGTGGTCTCGCGCGCGACCGGCGAGAACCAGTTCATGGCCAAAGACGGCGGCGAGCCGCTCAGCGCGTTCGCCCGCGCCTGGCTTGCGGGCCTGCTCGACCACGCCCGCGCGTCGACCGTGTTCACCACCCCGACCATCAATGGCTACAAGCGCTACCGCTCCTATTCGCTGGCGCCGGACCGCGCGATCTGGGGCCGCGACAATCGCGGCGTGATGATCCGCGTGCTCGGCGCCGCCGGCGACGCCGCCACGCGCCTGGAAAACCGCATCGGCGAGCCCGCCGCCAATCCTTATCTCTACATGGCCTCGCAGATCCTCTCCGGCCTCGACGGGGTCGACCGCAAGCTCGATCCCGGCCCGTCTGCCGACACGCCTTACGAAACCAAGGCGCCGCTGTTGCCGAAATCGCTGCGCGACGCGGTCAGCGCGCTGAAGGACGATCCGTTCTTCCGCGAAAAGCTCGGGCCTGAGTTCGTCGATTATTACACCCACATCAAGAATGCCGAGATCGACCGCTTTCTGTCCGAGGTGACCGACTGGGAGCACCGCGAATATTTCGAGGTGTTTTGAGCCAGACACGCCCTCACCTCCCCGTGAGGCGACTTCGTCCGCTCAGTTCCGACGACATTTCACCGCTCCCGACGAAGCTATTTTCCAAGGCCCGCGAAAACCGCCGGAAAAATGGGCGGAGTAGATTTGCTCCGTGATCAACAAAGGAGTTCGGTCATGTGGGGTCATCTGTTCAGTTTGATCTATCGCCTGTCCTGCCGCGCCACTCTGATTGAGATCGGGGCGGGTCGCTCGTCGCGATAGAGGCCCAGCGGATTTAGGTAAGAGCGATTGACTAGCGAACGGAGGGTGTCATGTCGCGGCAATGTCGCTGCTGGCAAGCCAAGCCTATGCCGGCGGACCACGGAGCCTTAGCCTTGCGGCGACAAATGCGAGCCAGCAGACCGCCGAGCCGGGAACGACAGCAGCCACGCCGCCACAAGCTCCGGCGGCAGCACCCACGAATGTCCAGACGGCGACCACGGCCCCAGCTTCAACGTCTCCGGCAGCGACTGCGACGACAACCGCGATCGCTCCGGCCGCAACTCAGTCCAGTGCCGCGCCGATTGCCAGCACAAGAGAAACGACCAAGCCGAAACGTCGCCAGCCATCCACCGAGGCCCGCGTGATTCGCGAACTGCATCGGCACGGGATTTACTGGTGATTGCCAATGTCGTCCTGGCGAAAGCCAGGACCCATTACCCCAGGGAAAAGTTGTCGCACGCGGCTGCTAACCGCCAATCTTCGCCAAACTGAATGCGGTGGCTATGGGTCCTGGCTTTCGCCAGGACGATAACGTATGAGCGGCGCCCAGCATCGCGCCCTCACCCTCAAATCCCTAGATATTTGTGCTGCAGATCCGGCTCGGCCAACAGCTCGTCCGAGGTGCCGCTCCATACCGTCTTGCCGCGCTCGATGATGGTGTGGCGGTCGCAGATGCGGGCGAGGTGGTCGACGTTCTTGTCGACGACCAGGATCGACTGTCCCCGGCTCTTGAGCAGCGACAGGCAGCTCCAGATCTCTTCGCGGATCAGAGGCGCCAGGCCTTCGGTCGCTTCATCCAGGATGAGCAGCTTCGGGTTGGTCATCAGCGCGCGGCCGATGGCGAGCATCTGCTGCTCGCCGCCGGAGAGCTGGTTGCCCGTATTGGAAGCGCGCTCGGCCAGGCGAGGAAACATCACGTAGATCGCCGCCAGCGTCCAGGGATTGCTGCTGCCGAAACGATCGGCCGCTGCCGCGACAAGGTTTTCGCGCACGGTGAGGTTCGGGAAGATCTGCCGCCCCTCGGGGACGAGGCCGACACCGAGTTGCGCGATCCTGTAGGACGGCTGCGTCCGCACTTCCGAGCCCGCAAAGCGGATGCTGCCGGCGCGCGCCGGCGTCAGGCCCATGATGGATCGGATGGTCGTGGTTTTGCCCATGCCGTTGCGACCCATCAGCGAGACCATCTCGCCTGATTTGACCGACAGGGACAAGCCGAACAGCACCTGGGACAGGCCGTAGCAGGTCTCGATGCCGTCGACCTCGAGCAGCGTGTCATCCATGGTGCGTCACCACATGGGCCTCGCCGAGATAGGCGCGCTTGACGTCCTCGTTCGCCCGAATCGCGGCCGGATCGCCGGAGGCGATGACGCGGCCATAGACCAGCACGGAGATGCGGTCGGCGAGCGCAAACACCGCCGGCATGTCGTGTTCGACCAGGACGATCGAGACCTCCTTGCGCAGCTCCTGGAGCAGCTGCACCATGCGCTGGGATTCGGTGACGCCGAGTCCCGCCATCGGCTCGTCGAGCAGCAAAAGTTTCGGCTTGCTTGCCAGCGCAACCGCTAGCTCGATCTGGCGACGCTCGCCATGGCTGAGCCTGGACACCAGGACATCGGCACGATGGACGAGACCGACGCGATCGAGCGCGGCATGCGCGGCATCGCGCAGGCCCTTCTCCTTGCGTGCATCGGCGAAGAAGCGGAACGAGGTGCCGGCATGCGCTTGCGCCGCGAGCGCGACATTGTCGGCGGCGGTGAAATCGAGCAGCAGCGAGGTGATCTGGAAAGAACGTGCCAGGCCCAGCGCGCAGCGGCGATAGGCCGGCAGATAGGTGATGTCGCGCCCCGCCAGCGAGACGCTGCCGGAATGCGGCTCCAGATGCCCTGTGAGCTGGCTGATCAGCGTGGTCTTGCCGGCGCCGTTCGGGCCGATGATGGCGTGCAGCTCGCCTGCCGCAACGTCGAGCGAGACGTTGTCCGTCGCAATGATGCCGCCGAAGCGGCGCACCAGCCTGTCGACGCGGAGCAGCGGCTCAGCCACGATTGAGCCTCCCGAGCAGGCCCATGATGCCGCCGCGGCCGAACAGCACGATCAGCAGCAGCAGCGGACCCATGATCAGCGCCCAGTATTCGGTGAGCTGCGACAAGAACTCTTCCAGCAACAAATACACCACCGCGCCGATGACCGGACCGAACAGCGTGCCCATGCCCCCGAGGATCACCATCACCATGAGGTCGCCGGAACGGGTCCAGTACATCGCGGCCGGGCTGACGAAATCGGTGTTGTTGGCGAGCAGCGCGCCGGCGAGGCCGCACATCATGCCCGAGATGACGAAGCAGACCAGCTGGTAGCGTTTCGAGGGAAAGCCGATCGCCTGCATGCGCTGCTCGTTGGAGCGCAGGCCCTGCAGGACGAGGCCAAAGCGCGAATTGACGATGCGCCAGATCAGGAAGACCACGCCGAACAGGCAGGCGAGGCAGAGATAATAGAATTGCGTGCGGTTCGACAGATTAATCAGCCCGGAGAAGTCGCTGCGCTTGTAGACGGTGAGGCCGTCATCGCCGCCATAACGCGCCAGCCCCGAGGCGACGTAATAGGCCATCTGCGCGAACGCCAGCGTGATCATGATGAAATAGACGCCGCGGGTGCGCAAAGACAGCGCGCCGATCACCAACGCATAAAGCGCGGAGGCCGCAAGCGCGACCGGAAACTGGATGAAGCCCGAGCCCACGCCTTCCTGCGCCAGCATGCCGACCGCATAGCCGCCGATGCCGAGATAGGCGGCGTGGCCAAAACTCATCATGCCGCCAAAACCCATGATGAGGTTGAGGCTCGCGGCCGCCAGGGCCAGGATGACGATGCGGGTGAGCAGCGTCAGGATGAAGATGTTGCCGGATGCTTGCGAATAGAGCGGCAGCAGCACGAGACCCGTCAGCAGCAGGACCGTGACGACCTTGCTCACAGTGAAAGCCTTCATCGGCGGTTGGCCGGAAACAGCCCCTCCGGACGCACCACCAGCACGATCGCCATCAGCAGATAGATCAGCATGGAGGACAGCGCGGGCGCGGCGGTGGAGGCCGCGGCGCCGCTCAGCACCTGCCGCAGCAGATTGGGCAGGAAGGCGCGGCCGAGGGTGTCGATCATGCCGACGAAGATCGCGGCCAGGAACGCGCCGCGGATCGAACCGATACCGCCGATCACGATGATGACGAAGGCGAGGATCAGAATGTTCTCGCCCATGCCGATCTGCACGGTGAGGATCGGCGCCTGCATCAAGCCGGCAAGGCCCGCGAGCGCGGCACCGAGACCGAACACCAGGGTGTAGAGCAGCTTGATGTTGATGCCGAGCGCACCGATCATCTCGCGATTGGAGGCGCCGGCCCGGATCAGCATGCCGATGCGGGTGCGCATCACGCCGAGATAGAGCAGCAGCGCAACCAGCAGCGCCACGACGATGATGGCGAGGCGATAAGCGGGATAGTGAATGCCCGGCAGGATCGGCACCGGCACGGTGAGCCAGGCCGGCAGCGGCAGCGCAAGGCCCGCCGGCCCCCAGATCAGCCGCACGGCCTCGTTGAAGAACAGGATCAGGCCGAAGGTCGCGAGCACGTGGTCAAGATGGTCTCGTCCGTAGAGATGCCGCAGCGCGGTCATCTCGAGCACGATGCCGAGCACGAGCGTCGCGCCGAGCGCCAATAGCGCACCGAGCAGGAAGCTTCCGGTCCAGGCTGCGAAGGTCGCGGCGAAATAGGCGCCCATCATGTACAGCGAGCCGTGCGCGAGGTTGACGAGATCCATGATCCCGAACACCAGCGTCAGGCCGGCGGCGAGCAGGAACAGCAGCAGGCCAAACTGCAATCCGTTCAAGAACTGTTCGACGACGAGCAGCATCAAAACTCTTTCAGGCGCACGCAGGTTCGCGCCGATGTTCGAACACGGTCGCCATCAGTGAAAGAGCTCCCCCTGCCTGGACAAGGCGGAAAAATGGGTAATGGCAGTATCGTTCCGAGGCAAGAGCGATTCGACACCCAACATGCACTTTGTTGCATGCCGATGCATCCGATCGGTCCTGGCCCTGCAATCGGTCTTGCAAGAAGACTGCCGCGCAGGATGGGTCAACCTGCCGCACCCAAACGGATCACCCTCCCTCCGTTGCGGGAGAGAGGGTGTGAATTCGTCGCAACGTGTGGATGGAGACGCCTAGTGCGACGTCATCTGCCGGCGAAGGTCATCCGGCTCGGCAAGCACGCTGTTGGCCGTCGAGGCCTCCAGCGCCGCCATCCGGAACAGATAGGCGAGCGTCGCCAATCCGGTGTCTTCCGCCATCTGCGCGAGTTCGAGCGCCATGTCGGACATGTAGCCCAGATTTTCGTCCTTGATCTGCGCCATGATCTGGCTGTCCCGCATCATGTTCGACATCTCAGGCGCTCTTTCGTTGCGCGGCAGCGAGGCCGCAGAGGTTGGCAAGGGCGATGCAATTGATACGCGGACCGTCCTGTTGGACGATGGAAGGCACGCCGATGCGATCATGCAGGGCATCGAGCGTCTCGCGGAGAATGTCGATGGTCGCCGCCATGGTCCATGCGTTCTCCACCAGTGCCGGCAGACCGAGCGGGGTCACGACGAAGCCGGCCTCATGAAAGCGCGGCAACCACCAGGTTTCCATGATCGCGCTGACCTGCGCGATCCCCTGACCGAGGCAGAACTCCTGCACGGCCGCCATCAGTTGCAGGTTGAGCGCGCCGTCGCGGCGATCGCGCACGACGAAGTAGCGCGACCATTCCCAGACCAGAGGATCCACCGGGTAGCCGCGCACCGCTGCCAGATGGGGAAAGACCTCGCTCATCATCGAAGGCTTGGTGGTCGGGTAGAGCCGGTGACCGCCGATGACGCGGCGTCCCTCCAGCGCAAGCAGATAAACCGTGTCCTCGTCGTCATAGGAATCGATTTCGCGGCAATCCGGCCTGCGCAGCGTCTCCCAGCGCCGCTCTTCGACGAAGATGTCGTGCCGCAGCCGGAAATGCTGATCGAGCACATCTTCGTAAAGGTGGCGATTTACTGCAGAAATGGCGTGAATCATGAAAACCCCCATTCATCCTCAATGGAGGGCACCCTCTGCGAAAAGAGGATGGTTCGGTATTGGGAAATTTCCCAGTACGTCGCTTAGGGATTGATGATCTTGTTGCGAATCGCCAGTGCTACCGCATGCGTACGGTTGACGGCTCCGAGCTTGCGCCCGGCGGTTGCAAGATGCTCTTCGGCGGTGCGCTGCGTGATGTGCAGGATCTCGCCGATTTCCCAGGCCGATTTGCCCTGCGAAGCCCAGGCGATCACCTCGCGCTCGCGCGGGGTGAGGCGTGCCGAGGGATACGGCGCTGGATCGAGCAGACGGCGAATGTGGTCGAAGCCATACATCGCCATCAGGTGCAGTGCCGGCTTGCTGCGGGGATTGAGGTCGAGATGGACGCCCCCGAGCGACACCGCGGCCTCGTAGCCGGTGAGTCCGTGGATCGGCACAATGAAGCCGCGCGTCATGCGAAAATCGGTGGCGCGGTTCATCACCTCGGCCGCGTTCGGCTCGAGCTCCGCATCATAGGGTGCTTCCGACCATTCGAACGGGTTGACTGACTGGCGGCACAACCGCACCACCGGGTCGAAACGGTCGTAGTTATTTTCGGTGTAGAGACCAAACCAGCCCGCCGGCCAGCGCTTGGCGAGCACCATCTGTGCAAACTGTTGGTCGGGATTGGGCAACCCCGTCACGATGATGGTTTCAAAACCGAAGCGACCAAAGGCCGATTCGAGCGCATTCATGGCGTCGGGCACCTTGCGATAGGCCCCAAGCCCCTCGATGAAGTCGAGCGCTTCCCGGCCATAATCCACGGCGGACATCGGTGCGTTTCCTGACCCTCGCTGTGCGATATAGCACGTCTTTGGGCACTGCCTCAATTCACGGATTCCGTAGTTTCCCGGTATCCCATTGACCCCGAAGGCTTAATCTACTTGTGGAAGAAGGGACGTCAAGATACACCTACAATGTCTGAAGCGGGGAAACCACGATGGAAGACGAGGACATCGCCCTCAACAGCGTGCTCGGCCTGGAACTCAACCGCGTATTTTTCGCCGTCCGCGAAACGGCAAACAAGCAGAAGATCATCGAGTTCGCACGCGGGGTGCTGCAAAGCGAGCGCAGCAAGCCGGCAGAGAGCGCCACGCCGGACGGACCGGCGAGCTAGCACGCAATTGCTGTGAGCGCACGAACGGTCCGTTCGGCGCCATGCCTTCCTCTGATGTGAACCGAACAACCGAACGCGAATGTTTCCTTCCTTCTCCCCTTGTGGGAGAAGTGGCATAGGCGGCCTTCGGCCGCCGTTCTTAAAACAAAACGCCGACGCTGCGCATCGGCTATGGCGCCGGATGAGGGGTTGTTTCCACGCGTTCAAATGCGCGAGGCTCGTGCGGGGAGAGAACCCCTCACCCGTCTCGCGCTATCGCGGCGATCCGCCCTCTCCCACAAGGGAAGAGGGAAAGGCAGCGCCGACCACGATTACCTTCGGATGCCCAGGACATGATGACGCTGCGCCAGGTTGAAGTGATCCGTGCCGTGATGGTGACGGGCACGATCGGCGGCGCGGCGAAGCTGCTGAACGTTTCGGCGCCGGGCATCAGCCGCCTGGTGAAATATACCGAGCGCTCGCTCGGCATCCGCTTCTTCCAGCGCCAGAACGGCCGCTATTTCCCGACGCCGGAAGCCGAGAACATCTTCGAGCAGATCAACGGCGTCTACAAGAAGGTCGACGACCTCTCCGAGATCATCTCCAAGATCGGGCGCGGCGGATTGTCGGAATTGCGCATCGGCTCGGTGCCGAGCATTTCGCAAGTCATGGTGCCGCGCGCGATCGAGCGGGTCCGGCGGCGCTATCCGGATTTGGGCATCGACATCAACATCCTCAAGCTCGAGGAAGCCATCGACTATCTCATGCTCGGCCGCGGCGAGTGCGTGGCGATGAGCTATCGCCTGGAGCATTCCGGGCTCGACTTCATGCCGCTCGCCTCGGGCGAGCTCTATTGCATCGTGCCGCCGGGCCACGAGCTCGCCGGCCGCAAGCAGGTCTCCGCCGCCGAGATCACGCGCTATCCGCTGATCGGCATCGATCCCAATGATCCCTACGGGCGGATCATGGCCGAGATCTTCGCGCGCCACCGCCTCGAGTACAACATCACCATCCGCGCCCGCTTCGGCACCACGGTCTGCGCGCTGGTGAAGGCGGGGCTCGGCATCGCCATCATCGACCAGTTCACGGTGGCCCATGGGGGCTATCCCGGCATCGAGCTGATCAAGATCACCGAGCCGACGCGATTCGACACCTATATCGCGGTGAAGCGCGGCGCGCCGCTGTCGCTTCATGTCGAGTATTTCATCGAGTCCCTGCGCGCGGAGATGCGCGCGGTCGAGCCGTCGCGGGGCAAAGGCAGGGCCGCGCCGCCACGGGCGCGGAAGAGATAACATTATGTTAGGTTTGCAGCACAAAAGGGTAATTGTGTTAGGCCGAGGAAAGGCTATCGTTCCTGGGGGAAGCCCCTTGGAATTGGGCGGATCTCCCCGCTAAAGGCCGGGATCAAACGCTCCCAACGAGACGATAGCGAACCATGTCAAAGCGCGGACCCGCCGCACCCAAAAAGCTCCTGACCGGCCTGATCGGCGCACCCATCGCGCATTCTGCCTCCCCTGCCATGCATGAGCGCGCCGCGGAGGGGCTTGGGCTGCGCGGCCATTACCAGCTCATCGAGGTCGCCGGCGCCGACGCGGGCGGGCTCCGCATGATGCTCGAGGGCGTGCGGCGGCTCGGCTTTGCCGGCGTCAACGTCACTTTTCCCTACAAGGAGGCGGTGGTCCCGCTGCTCGATGAACTGGCACCGGGTGCCGCCGCCATGGGGGCGGTCAACACCGTCGTCGTCAGGAACGGCCGGCTGATCGGCCACAACACCGACACGACGGGCTTTGCGCGCGCCGTCGCGCCGCTGCTGGCGGCCTCTGGAAACGCAGTCGCCGTGATCGGCACCGGCGGCGTCGGCAAGGCGATCGCGTTTGCCCTGGCGAGCCTTGACGTGACCGACATCCGTATCTTCGACAGCGAGCCGGCACGCGCCGAAAAACTCGCCGCGCTGCTCGACAAACAGGGTGGCGCCAGGGTCGCCGCAAGCGTCGAGGCCGCGCTCGACGGCGCAACGGGCCTCGTCAACGGCACGCCGGTCGGCATGCTGCCGAACCGGGAAACGCCGGTCGCGCCGACGCTGCTACGTCAAAACCTGTGGGTCGCCGACGCCGTCTATTCGCCGCTGATCACGCCGCTGCTGGCGGCTGCCCAAGCCAAGGGCGCGCGGATCATGACCGGACGGGAGCTTGCGATCTACCAGGCCGCCGACGCTTTCGAACTGTTCACTGGCCTTGCCCCATCCACCGAGATCATGGGAGAGGCATTCGACGAGGTGATGGCGGCACGAAGCTCGGCCTATCACGCAGCGTAACCGAAACGGCCGGACACAAGGCCGCGGACACCATCACGAAACAGGAGGAGAAACCATGAAATCGACTTTGCTGGCGGGCGCCCTGCTTGCCTTCGCGACTGCAACCAGCGTGCACGCCCAGGCGATCAAGCTCGCCGACGTCGCCGAGCTTTCCGGGGGCGGCGCCACCGTCGGCACCAACTGGAAGAACGGCATCGACCTCGCGATCGAGGAGATCAACGCCAAGGGCGGCGTGCTCGGCCGCAAGCTCGAAGTCACTCATGCGGATTCGCAATCCAACCCGGGCGTCGCGCGCGCGCAGGTGCAGAAGGCGCTCGACGCCGAGCCCTATGTGCTGCTCGGACCCGGCTATTCCGGCTCGGTGAAGGTGACCGCGCCGCTGGCGGCCGAAGCCGGCATCGCGCAGATCATGGGTGGCGAAGCCGCCGAGCTGACGCAAGGCGGAAACAAATTCCTGTTCCGCACCTCGTTCGGCCAGCAATCCTCGATGCCGAAGGTCGCCAAATACATTCACGACGACATGAAGGCGAAGTCGGTCGCCGTGGTCTGGGTCAACAATGACTTTGGCCGCGGCGGCCGCGATGTCGTCGTCAAGGAGCTCGACCGTCTCGGCTCCAAGGTCGTCGCCGATCTCTCCACCGAGGCGGGCCAGGCCGATTTCGCCGCCGACGTCGGCAAGATCAAGGCCGCCAATCCCGACGCCGTATTCGTCTATTTGAACGAGGAAGAGAGCGCACGCATCCTCAAGGAGCTGAAGCGCCAGGGCGTCACCGCACCGCTGATGGGCGAGACCACGCTGATCGGCCAGAAGGTGATCGAGCTTGCGGGCGATGCCGCCAACGGCGCGCGCGGCCATGTCGGTCTCACCACCGACGCGCCGGTCGACCTGATCAAGGCGTTTCGCGACAAGTTCGCGAAGAAGTACAATTACGTGCCCGACCATAACGGGCTGAAAGGCTATCTCGCGGTCTACATGGTGAAGGCCACCACCGACAAGATGGGCAAGGTCGATTCCAAGGCGTTCGCCGACACCCTGCATGGCCTGACCATCAAGGCCGCCGACGAGCCGGGCATCTTGATGGACGTCACCTTCAGCGAGACCGGCGACATCGACCGCCAGAGCTTTCTGGTCGAGGTGGTCGAAGGCAAGCAAGTCGTGAAGCAGGTGCTGCCGAAGGTGAAGTGAGGTCTTGCCCTTCTGCCTCGCCCCGCCCTTCGCGGGGAGAGGGAGAAGGACGAGCGAGGAGAGCGGGGAGACAGAGCGCGAGCGCCGAGAGGGGAAAATGTCCAATCTGTTCGATCTTCTGGTCGCTGGACTTGCCACCGGCGCGATCTATGCGCTGGTCGCGGTCGGCTTCACGCTGCTGTGGCAGACCTCGCAGACCATCAATTTCGCACAAGGCGAGTTCGTGATGCTGCCGGCGTTCCTGATGCTGGCGGCGATGCATGCCGGCGCGCCGTTCTGGCTCGCGATCATCCTCGGCATCCTGCTTTCGATGCTCCTGCTCGGCCTCGCCTTCAAGATGCTGCTGGTGGATCCGATGTTGCGCCATGGCGTGCTGCCGCTCGCGATCGCGACCATGGCGCTCGCGATCGGTCTCAAGGAGGCCGTAAAGCAGTTCTTCAGCGCCGAAGCCTCACCCTTCCCCTCGATCGTGCCGACCGGCGACGTCTCCATCCTTGGCCATGCCGTCTCGCTGCAAAGCATCGGCGTCCTCGTCCTCGCCATCCTTGCCGTCTTCGGCTTGACTGCGCTTCTCAACCGCACCTCGCTCGGCCACCAGATGCAGGCGGCGGCGCAGAACCCGACGGTGGCGCGCATCATCGGCGTCCCGGTCGAGCGCATGATTCTCCTGACTTTCCTGATCAACGCGTTCCTGGTCGCTCTCGCCTCGCTGTTGATCACGCCGATCTACCTCGCGAAATTCACGTCGGGCGAGGTACTGGGCCAGGCCGCCTTCATCGCCGCGATCGTCGGCGGGTTCAACCAGGTGCGCGGCGCGATCGCAGGCGGCCTCCTGATCGGCGTGCTCGACAATCTCGCGGCCGCCTATGTTTCAACGCAGTACCGCGCCGCCGTGCCTATGATCTTCCTGATCGCCGTCATCCTGTTCCGACCGCAGGGCTTGCTCGGCCGTGCCGAGGAGCGCACCGTATGAGCGGCTTCGCCAAACCTCTCAAGATCGCGTTCGGCCTCATCGTGGTCGCTGCGCTGATCGTTGTCCCCATGAACTTCAACCGCTATGGCCTGTTCATCCTGAGCCAGTGGGCGGTGATGGCCATCGCCGCAATGGGCCTCAACCTCACACTCGGTTATGCCGGCCAGGTCTCGCTGGCGCAGGGCGCCTTCGTCGGCATCGGCGCTTACGCCGCGGCGATCATGACCACGCATGGCTGGCCGCTGCCGGCGGCGATCGTCGTCGCGATCGGCTTGAGCTTCGCGGTCGGCTGGGTGCTCGGCTATCCCGCGCTGCGGGTGCAGCATCACTACCTCGCCTTCGTCACGCTCGCCTTCTCCACGCTGGCCTTCCTGGTATTTCGCAACGAGAGCTGGCTCACCGGCGGCATCTACGGCATCTCCAATATTCCGCGTCCGCACATTTTCGGCATCGCGACCAACAAGCCGCTGCCGTTCTACTATGTCTGTCTCGGCTCGCTCGCTATCGTGTCGCTCGCGGTGTGGTGGCTGATCCGCTCGCCGTGGGGCCGCGCCTTCATGGCGCTGCGCGAAAACCCGCTGCGGGCGCAGTCGCTGGGCGTCGACACGCGGCGCTATACGCTGATGGCGTTCGCGATCGGCTCGGCGCTCGGCGGCGTCGCGGGGGCGCTCTATGCGCCGCTGACGCAATATATCGATCCCGTGCCGTTCAACCTGTCGCTCTCGCTCGACCTCCTGATGATGGTGATCGTCGGCGGCGCCGGATTCTTCCTGGGTCCGTTCCTCGGCGCGATGATCGCGGTGCTGTTGCCGGAGTGGCTGCGCTTCACCGAGGGCTATTATCTGATGCTCTACGCGATCGCGGTGATGGGGCTGCTGATCTGGTCGCCGACCGGCATTTTGGGAATCCTCGACCGCTATCTCGCCGAACGCCGCACCAAGGCGGCCTCCGCCCAGCGCGCCGTCGCAAAGTCCCGGCTGGAGACAGTGCAATGAGCGCGGTCCTCGAAGTCACCGACATCAAGAAGAATTTTGGCGGCATCAGCGCCGTCGGCGGCGTCTCTTTCGACGTCCGCGAGGGCGAGATCCTCGGCCTGATCGGCCCGAACGGCTGCGGCAAGTCGACCCTGTTCAACTGCATTCTCGGCCAGCTCACGCCGAGCGGCGGCGAGGTCAAGCTCGACGGCAAGGTCGTCACGGGCTTGCGACCCGCCGAGCTCAACAAGCTCGGGGTCAGCCGCACCTTCCAGCTCCTGCAGGTGTTCCCCAAACTCTCGGTGCGCGAGAACCTGATCCTCGCAGGCCAGGAGCACCAAGGCAGCATGGCCTCGCGCCTGGTCGGCCGCTCCGATGCCGGACTGACGGAGGCCGCCAACCAGATGATCGGCTTTTTCAAGCTCGATCATCTCGCCGACGAGCCGGCCGGCGGGCTCTCCTACGGCCAGCAAAAACTGCTCGACGCCGCCATGGCCTTCATGGGCGGACCGCGCCTGGTGCTGCTCGACGAGCCAGCCGGCGGCGTCAACCCGTCGATGTTGACGGATCTGAAGGAGCGGCTGGTGGCGATCAACCGCGAGAAGAACGCCACCTTCGTCGTGATCGAGCACAACATGGAATTCGTGATGTCGCTGTGTTCCCGCGTGATGGTGATGGCGGAGGGCAAGGTGCTGGCGATGGGACGACCGGACGAGGTGCGAAAGAACCCCGCCGTGATCGAAGCCTATCTCGGACATTGAGGAACCAGCCATGAGCGATCCGATCCTCTCGGTTCACAATCTCGTCGGCGGCTACGGCAAGATGACGATCCTGAACGGCACCACTTTCGCCGTGCCGCAGGCCACCATCACCACCATCATCGGCCCGAACGGCGCCGGGAAGTCCACCGTGTTCAAGGCGATCTTCGGCCTGCTCAAGCTGCGCGAGGGCAAGATCAACTTCGCCGGCCGCGACGTCACCAATTTGAGCCAGCGCGCGCTGCTCAATGCCGGCATCTGCTACGTTCCGCAGGGCCGCAACATCTTTCCCGAGCTGTCGGTGCGCCACAATATCGAGCTCGGCGGCGTTTCCGCCGGCAAGGGCATTGACCTGCAGAGCCGGATCGAGGCCGCGCTCGATCTGTTCCCGGCGCTGCGGCGAAAATCAACCCAGCAGGCCTCCACGCTGTCCGGCGGCGAGCAGAAGCAGCTCGAAATCGCTCGCTCGCTGCTGCTCGAGCCAAAGCTCGTGCTGATCGACGAGCCCTCGATCGGCCTGTCGCCACTGATGGTGCAGCAGACTTTCGACATCCTGAAGAGCTTGCGCGATCGCGGTGTCACCATTCTGATGATCGAGCAGAACGCCCGCTCGGCGCTGGAGATTTCCGACATCGGGATCGTGCTCGAGCTCGGCCAGACCCGCATGGTCGACAAGGCGGCGCGCATTTTGAATAATTCCCGCATCGGACAATTGTTCCTCGGCGGCGCGATGGAGGACAATGCAGCATGACCAAACGCTCGATCGCAACGGTCTCACTCTCCGGCGCTCTCGACGAAAAGCTCCGCGCCATCGCATCCGCCGGATTCGACGCGGTCGAGATTTTCGAGAACGATCTGCTGTCGTTCGGCGCAGGTCCGCGCGACATCGCAATGCTCTGCGGGGACCTCAATCTCGAGATCTGTGCGTTTCAGCCGTTCCGCGATTTCGAAGGCATGCCGGAGCCGCAGCGTTCGCGAAACTTTGCCCGTGCCGAACGCAAGTTCGACCTGATGCAGGAGCTCGGCACCGATCTGCTGCTGATCTGCTCCAACGTGTCGCCGGCCGCGCTCGGCGGCATCGACCGCGCCGCGGATGATTTTCGCGAGCTTGGCGAGCGCGCGGCCAAACGGTCTTTGCGCGTCGGCTACGAGGCATTGGCCTGGGGACGCCACGTCAACGATTACCGCGATGCCTGGGAGATCGTGCGGCGCGCCGATCACCCCGCGATCGGTGTCATCCTCGACAGCTTTCACGCACTGGCCCCCGGCTTTCCGGTCCGCGCGATGGCCTCGATCCCCGGCGACAAGATCTTCCTGGTCCAGCTTGCAGATGCGCCGAAGCTCGAGCTCGACATCTTGTCGTGGAGCCGGCACTTCCGCTCCTTCCCCGGTCAGGGCGATCTGCCGGTCGGTGAGTTCATGGCGGCGATCGCGGCGACCGGCTATGCCGGGCCGCTGTCGCTGGAGATCTTCAACGACCAATTCCGTGCCGGCTCGGCCGTGCAGACCGCGGTCGACGGCCTGCGTTCGCTGATCCTGCTGGAGGACCAGCTTGCACCGGATTGGCCAAAGCTCATCGGCGAACCCTTGGCGCCCAAGCCCAAAAGTCGCGGCACGGGATTCATCGAGTTTGCCGTCAACGAGACCAAGGCCGGCGAACTCGCCCGCCTGCTCGCGCAGCTCGGTTTCCGCAAGACCGGCAAGCATCGCAGCAAGGCGGTGGAGCGCTGGTCGCAAGGCAAGGTCGAGCTCGTCGTCAACTCCGAGACCGACGGCTTTGCGCATTCGCACTACGTGACGCATGGCCCCGGCGTCTGCGCCATCGCGCTCGATGTCGACAATGCCGGCCTCGTTATGCAGCGCGCCGAAACACTGAAAGCGCGCACCTTCTACCAGCCGGTTGGGCCGGGCGAGCTGGAGATCCCTGCGATCCACGGCGTCGGCGGCAGCCTGCTTTACTTCCTGGACCAGGCCGGCAAGAACTGGGACACGGATTTCGAACAGGTACCGAGCGACGCTCGCGCGGACGCCCTGCTGGCCGTCGATCACATCGCGCAGTCGATGCCCTATGACGAGATGCTGTCGTGGCTGCTGTTCTACACCGGCATCCTTGACCTCAAGCGGCTGCCGCAGATGGAGATCGCCGATCCCAGAGGCCTCGTGCAGAGCCAGGCCGTCATCAACGGCGACCAGAGCCTGCGCTTCGTGCTCAACGGCTCATCCGCCAACCGCACGCTGCCGGCCCGCTTCATCTCGGAATTTTTCGGCTCGGGCGTGCAGCACGTCGCATTTACGTGCCGGGATATCTTTGCGGCAGTCGCGGAGATGCGCAAGCGCGGCGCGGATTTCCTGGATATCCCGGATAATTACTACGACGACGTCGAAGCCAAATACGACCTCGCACCCGAGCTGATGAGGCAGCTGCGCGCCAACCACATTCTCTACGACCGCGAGGGCGACGGAGAGTTTTTCCAGGTCTACACCCACATCTTCGACGAGCGGTTTTTCTTCGAGATCGTGGAGCGGCGGGATTATCAGGGCTTCGGCGCGGCCAATGCCGGGATCAGGCTTGCCGCGCAAGCGCGCGAGGTGCGGCCCGCGAGCATGCCGCGCGTGTAGCTTACTTTCCCTCTCTCCTTGTGGGAGAGGGTGGCTTGCCGCAAAGCGGCGAGACGGGTGAGGGGTTCTCTCCGCGAGACCTTACTTTTGAATACGCAGAAACAAACCCCTCATCCGGCGCTTCGCGCCACCTTCTCCCACAAGGGGAGAAGGGGCATCGTGCTTGTGGCTACTTCATCGCGCATTTGTCGTGGAAGCGATCCTGGTCGTTCTCGACGATGGTCGCGACCGTCTTCAGCGAGAGCTGGCCTTCGCCGTCCTTGACCACGTCCTGGAGGTAGAAGTTCTGCACCGGGATGTGGTTCTTGCCGTACTTGAACGGGCCGCGCAGCGACTTGAAGTTGGCCTTCTCCATCTCGGCCTTCATCGCGTCCTTCTTGCTGGTGTCGCCCTTCACCGCGACCACGGCGCTGTTGATGAGCTGGGCCGCGTCGTAGGCTTGCGCGCCGTAATAGGTCGGACGCAGCCCGGGGTACTTCTTGCGATAGTCGGCGACGAAGCGCTTGTTCTGCTCGTTGGGCAGATCATTCACCCATTCCTGCGCACCGGGCACCCCGAGCGCGTTCTCCTTTTGCAGCGGCAGCGACAGCTCGTCGACGGTGAAAGCCGTGTAGAGCGGCATCGTGCTCTTCAGCCCGGCCTGCGCATATTGGTTGAGGAACTGCACGCCGGCTGCACCGGGATAGAACACGAAGATCGACTCGGCACCCGAGGCCCGCGCCTTGGAGAGCTCGGCGGAGAAGTCGAGCTGGCTCGGCCAGACCGTGTATTCCTCGCCCTTGACCTCGCCCTTGAACGTGCTCTTCACGCCCGCCAGCATGTCCTTGCCGGCGGCGTAGTTCGGGCCGATCAGGAACACGCTCTTGACGCCCTTCTGGTTCATGTAGAGGCCCATGGCGGCCGGCGTCTGGTCGTTCTGCCAGGAGGTCGAGAACACGTAAGGCGAGCAGAGCTCGCCCGCGAGCTGCGACGGACCGGCATTGGCCGAGATCAGGAAGGTCTGCGAGTCCACCGCGGTCTTGAGCGAGGCCAGCAGCACGTTCGACCAGATGTAGCCGACGATGAAGTCGACCTTGTCGGACTGCACCAGCTTCTCGGTCTTCTGCTTGCCGACGTCGGGCTTCTGCCCGTCGTCCTCGTAAATCACCTCGACCGGCTTGCCGTCCATTTTGCGGCCGATGTGATCCAGCGCGAGCTCGAACGAGTTGCGCATGTCGTTGCCGATCACGGCGGTGGGGCCGCTGAAGGTCGAAACGAAGCCGATCTTGATGGTGTCGCCGGCGGATGCCGGGCCTGCCAGCACCAGCGCCGCTGCGCCCGCCAGCCAGAATGCCGTCCTCATAACCACTCCCCTCCATATTATTATGCCCGGAAGCAGGGTGATTGCCGCCCCGGGGTCATCTCTATTGAACGCAAAATCTGTCGCGCCGCCAATGGTTCAGCGCCCGCCCTGCACCATATTTCGCCCCGAACGGCGATAGCAAGAAATATAATTCTACTTACTTCGGCTAAGGCTGCGGCGCTTTCTCGCGGGCGCGATACACCCGGCCTATGCCTCGATTGACGACGGCTATTGGACCGCGGCGCCTGATCAGCGTTTAGATGAGGATAGAGCCGCGAGATTCGGAAGGGCGCATCATGACCACGACACCGCACCGCGTCGTCATCGTCGGAGCCGGTTTCGGCGGGCTGGAGGCGACCCACCGGCTCGCCGGCAGCCCGGTCGAGATCACGCTGATCGACCGCCGCAACCATCATTTGTTCCAGCCGCTGCTCTATCAGGTCGCCACCGCCTCGCTCGCCACCAGCGAGATCGCCTGGCCGGTCCGGCACCTGATGCGCGACCGGCGCGATGTGACGACGCTGTTTGCGACGGTCAGCGGCGTCGATGCCGACAGGCGCTGCGTGCTGATCGACGACGGCAGCGAGGTGCCTTACGACACGCTGGTGCTCGCCACCGGCGCGCGTCACGCCTATTTCGGCCACGACGAATGGGAGCAATGGGCGCCGGGTCTTAAAACACTGGAGGACGCGACCACGCTGCGCCGTCATATCCTGGTGGCGTTCGAGCGCGCCGAGCGTGAGACCGATCCGGCCAAACGCGCGGCACGATTGACTTTCGTCATCGTCGGCGCCGGCCCCACCGGCGTCGAACTCGCCGGCACCATCGCCGAGATGGCGCACCACACCTTGCCAGCCGACTTCCGCAACATCGACACCAACAAGGCGCGCGTGGTGCTGATCGAGGCGGGTCCGCGGGTGCTGGCAGGCTTTCCAGATGATCTCTCGGCCTATGCCCAGGCCTCGCTGGAGAAGATCGGCGTCGAGGTCGTGCTCGGCCAAGCCGTCACTGAGATCAACCGCGAGGGCGTGGTGTTCGGCGGCAAGCTGCTCGAAGCCAAGACACGAATCTGGGCCGCCGGCGTGCGCGCCTCGCCCGCGGCGGAATGGCTGGGCGCACCGGCCGATCGCGCCGGGCGCGTCCAGGTGGAGGCCGATCTTACGATCCCCGGTCATCCCGAGATCTTTGCAATTGGCGACACCGTTTTGATCAACGCCTGGGACGGCAAGCCTGTGCCCGGCATCGCGCCGGCGGCCAAGCAGCAGGGCCGTCACGTGGCCGAGACCATCAAGGCGCGGCTGCGCCAGGAGCCGACAGGCCCGTTCCGCTACAAGCACTCCGGCAGCCTCGCGCAGATCGGCAAGCGGCTGGCGGTGATCGACTTCGGCCGCATCAAGCTGCGCGGCACCATCGCGTGGTGGATCTGGGGCATCGCCCATATCTACTTCCTGATCGGCTTGCGCCATCGCCTCAGCGTCGCCCTGAGCTGGCTCTGGATCTACGCCCGCGACCAGCGCGCTGCGCGGCTGATCACGCAGGGATCGAGCAAGGTGGTGTAGGGCTTCTTCTCCCTCTCCCCGTTCTTACGTGGAGAGGGTTGGGGTGAGGGGCCTCTCCGCGAACGAGATATTGGTGAGACCTGTACCCCCTCACCCGGATCGCAAGAGCGATCCGACCTCTCCCCGCGAGCGGGGAGAGGTTAAGTGAGGCGCGATCGCCGCCCCTACTTCACCAGCTCGCACCCACCTTCCGTGAGCGGTCGAAACGCCTGCTCCGCAGAGATCGTCGAGACCAGCTTGTAATAGTCGTAGGGATATTTCGACTCCTCCGGCTTCTTCACCTCGAACAGATACATCGGATGCACGACGCGGCCGTCCTGGCGGATCGTGGTGTCGCCGAACAGCTTGTCCTTGCCCTTGAACTTTTTCATCTCGGGCACGGCGTCCTTGGCATTGTCGCTGCCCGTGACGGCAACCGCGTTGAGATAAGTGAGCGTGGAGGCATAGACCCCGGCCTGGTTGCCGCTCGGCATCTTGCCGTTCATGCCGGGCCGCGCCGCGAAGCGCTTGGCGAAGGCGCGGGTGTCGTCGTTCATGTCCCAGTAGAAGGCCTCCATGAGCTGGAGCCCTTGCGCGACCTTGATGCCCATGCCGTGGACGTCGTTGATGAAGAGCAGGAAGGCGACGAGCTTTTGTCCGCCCTGCTGTATCCCGAACTCGGCCGCCTGCTTCACCGCGTTGATGGTGTCGCCGCCGGCATTGGCGAGCCCGATCACTTGGGCCTTCGAGCCCTGCGCCTGCAACAGGAAGGACGCGAAGTCGGACGTGCCGAGCGGATGCTTGGAGGAGCCCAACACCTTGCCGCCATGCGCCTCGATGTATTTCTGGGCTTCCGCCTCGATGCCCTTGCCGAGTGCGTAGTCAACCGTGAGGAAATACCAGTCCTTGCCGCCGCGCGACATCATCGCGGCCGCCGTGGTGTTGCCGGTCGCCCAGGCGTCGTTGACCCACTGGATAGTGTTGGGGGAGCAGGCCTTGCCGGTGAGATCGGAGCTCGCGGTGGACGACGCCAGGAACGTCATGCGGCTGTCGCGCAGCAGCGTGTTGATGGAGAGGCCAACGGCCGAGTTCGGCACGTCGACGATGGCGTCGACGCCCTCGACATCGAGCCATTTGCGCGCGATTGCATTGCCGACGTCGGCCTTGTTCTGGTGATCGGCATAGACGATCTCGACCTTGATGCCTTTGCCGCCGCCGTTGAAATCCTCAGCCGCCATGCGCGCGGCCTCGACCGAGCCCATGCCGTTGGTGTCCTGGAAGATGCCGGAGATGTCGTTGAGCACGCCGACACGCACGACATTGTCCGATATCTCGGCGTTTGCCGCGCCGCCAATCAAACTCGCGGCCAGCGCAAGCGTCCACTTCAAGTTCTTCATTGTTCCCTCCCCTGTCGTATTTGTTGTTTGCGATGCCGACAGCGTCAGGCTGGCGTGATGCTCACAGGCAGGCTGTCGAGCCCGCGCAGCGTGTTGTTGAAGCGGCGCTGCGGCTCGCCCATGATCTCGATCTTTGCGATCCGGCGGGCCAGCGCCGCGAGCATTGTCTCGCCTTCGAGCCGCGCGACCAGCTGGCCGACGCACATGTGAATACCTGAGCCATAGCCAACATGGCCGGACGTGCGGCGGGTGATGTCGTAGCTGTCAGGCTTGTCCCAGCGCCGCGGATCGCGATTGGCAGCCGCCAGAAACATCAGCACCTTCTCGCCCTCACCGATGGTCGCGCCTGACAGTTCGACTTCGCGCGTGGTCGTGCGGAAGAAGGTCTGCACCGGGCTTTCAAAACGAACGGCCTCCTCGAAAGCGTTGCGCGCCAGCGTGAAATCGCCGCGCAACCGCTGCCACTGCTCAGGGAAGCGCGCGAGACAGTAGACCGCTGCACCGATGCCGTTGACCGTGGTGTCGAGGCCGGCCGACAAGAGCGAACGCACCAGCAGCGGCGCTTCGGAGGCGGTGATGGCACCCTCGTCGACATGGGCGTGGATGCAGGCGCCGATGCCGCCGGGCGTGAGGTTGTCCCGCTGGCACTGCTCGGTGACGTAGGCCTGGTGCGGCGCCGAGCGCGCGAGCGCCTCGTTGCGCAACTGGTTCGGCGGGCCGAAGGCGTTGAACACCAGGCTCGCATAGGGAATGAGATTCTCGCGTCCATCAGGCTTCAGCCCGAGCGCATCTGGGAAGATCGACAGCGGATAGGCCTCGGCAAGGTCCGTGATGGCATCGAAGTTGCGCTTCTCCAGCAGCGCGTCCACACGCTCTTCCGCTGCCGCGGCAAAACGGTCGCGCAGCCCCTTCATCACCGTCGGCGACAGCACCTTTGAGAGCACGGCGCGGGTGCGGGTGTGCTCGGGAGGATCGGCCTCAAGGATCAGGCTGGGCGGCCGCCACGGCGTCTCCTTCGCGAAATCGGCGAGGCCGACGCCGCGGCTGGAGCAGAACGTTACGGGATCGTTCAGCACGGCATGAACTTCGGCATAGCGCGCCACGCCATAGACGTTCCACTTGTCGAGATAGACGACAGGTCCCGCCTCCCGCAGCAGCTCATGCGTGGGATAGGGATCGGCGAAAAAATCCATCGCGAATGGATCGACGTCGAGATGCGGGACGGCCGACGAACCGTTAATTTCCTGGGAGATGGAAGTGCTCATGGAAGTCCTCCCTCATTTTGAACTTGTGAAAGGGCCGCGCTTACCTTTAGGTCTCCAGACACGCCGCGAGACAGAATCCCGACATGCCGCCGCCTTCGACCAGAGCCCGCCAGAAACCTGCGCCCGCCGAGACGGGACCGACGCTCGATCTCGACCGCTACGTCCCCGCGTTCATCACCTTCATCGCCAACAAGCTCTCGAACAGCGCCACCGCGTTCTATCAGCGAGAGTTCGGCGTCAACGTCACGGAATGGCGGATCATGTCGCTGCTCGCGATCGAGCCCGGCATTCCCGCCTCGCGCATCTGCCACGTCATCGGTTTCGACAAGGGCCCGGTGAGTCGGACGCTGGCCGGCCTGGAAAAGCGGGGGTTGATCTCGATCCGTACCGATCCCAATGACGGGCGCACCCATTCGATCTCGCTGACGGCGAAGGGCCGCGCCATCCATGACAAGGTGATCGTCGCTGCATTCGAGCGCGAACGGCGCCTGTTGTCCTGCCTGGACAAGGACGAGCGCGAGGTGCTGATCGACCTGTTGCGCCGCCTGCATGAAAATCTCGGCGCGGTGACCGGCAGCACCGGGACCTGACGGGCCACACAGCGGGCGCTGAGCCCTGTCATTTCCAGGCATGCGCCAACATTCGCCGGCGGCACCCTCTCTGCCGAGCATAGCTTCCTCCGATCCGACGCGGCGGTTCCTCCCGCCGTCATCCGTGTCTGGAACGGTTCGCATAAATTAGTTGCTTGGGCAACAAAAGAATCGTGCAGCATAATGCGGCAGGGCGGCTGGCGTAGTTGGGTTTGCCGAGCTCTCTTGTCCCGGACGCGCTGCAGCGTGAGACGCTGCTGCGCAGAGCCGGGATCCATAGATGCCAATCACGAAGAATGGCCCCGGCTCTGCAGCGCATCACTGCGTGCTGCGCTGCGTCCGGGGCACAGGCCCAAGCGCTACACCCCGATCCACTCGCCCGGCGCATCGTCATCCAACCGCGCCACCGCATCGGCGCGGCGCGTCAGCACCGCGCGCTGGTTGATGTAGCCCTTGTCGGTGATCTCGCCGCCGTCGACCGACGGCGGCTCGGCGAGCAGCAGGGCACGCGTGGCATGGCCGGAGGAGTTGGCGCCGTGTTGCTTCAGTTTCGCCAGCCCCCGCGCGATCGCGGCTCTGATCTTCTCATGCGCGAGCACGTCGTTCACGCCTGCGGTCTCGGGCAGGCCGGCATGCGCGCGGCACGCAGCGATGTTCGGAAACACCAGGAAGCGCACCTCGTCGCCGCCATGGCCGGTGACGACGATGTCCTGCGCGAGCGGCGCCAGCGCGGCGATGCCGGCGAGGCGCAGTGTGCCGACACTGACCCAGGTGCCGGAATTGAGCTTGAAATCCTCCGCGACGCGGCCGTCAAAGAATAGGCCGCGTTCGGGCCGGTTCGCGTCGGCGAACTTCACGGCATCACCGATGAGATAAAAGCCCTCGTCGTCAAAAGCCTGCCTGGTCAGCTCCGGCGCCTTCCAATAGCCCGGCGTGACGTTGGGGCCGCGCACGCGCACCTCCAGCTTGTCGCCGGAGGTAACGAGCTTCAGTTCGGTGCCGGGAATGGGCACGCCGATATTGCCCGAGCGCTCCGCGAGGAAATGGCAGTCGGTGGCCAGCGGCGACGTCTCGGTCGAGCCCCAGGCCGAGACCATCGGCATCGCGCGGCCAACAGTCTTGACGGAGAGTTCTTCCAGCGCATCCCAGAGATTCTGCGGCAGCGCCGCACCGGCGTAGAACGCGAATTTCACCTCGCTGAAGAAGCGGCGACACAGCTCCTCGTCGCCGCGCAGCGCCGCGATCAACATGTCGAAGCCGCGCGGCACGTTGAAATAGACGGTCGGCATCACGCTTCTGAGATTGGCGAGCGACATCGCAAACAGACCGGGCGCCGGCTTGCCGCCGTCGATATAGAGCGAGCCGCCATTGCGCAGCACGAGATTGAAATTGTGGTTCGCGCCAAACGTGTGGCTCCAGGGCAGCCAGTCGAGAATGACCAGATCGTCGCGCGCCTGTTCGAGAAAAGTCCAGGTCTGCGCCTTGGCCTGCTGGCTGGACGTCAGCATGCGCTGGGTGTTGATCACGGCTTTCGGCGTGCCGGTCGAGCCCGAAGTGAACAGGAGTTTTGCGATCGTATCGGGCGTCACCGCGGCGAAGGCCTTTGCGACGTCGGGGCTCTCGGGCGTTGCCGCGATAGTGCGAAAGGTCAGCGCATCGGCATCGTCGGCATTGCCGCTGATAATCTGCGCGCTATGCAGCGGCTTGATCGCGGCCAGCGCCGCCGCAAACGGCCTCGTCGCTGAGACATAGATCGCGGCGGGCTCAAGCAACGCGATCATGCTCTTGAGCTTGTCGAAGTCCTTTGACATCAGGGAATAGGCCGGCGAGATCGCCGCCGAGGGCACGCCGACATGCTGCGCCGCCAGTGCCAGCAGCGCATGATCGATGCTGTTGTCGGAGAGGATCGCGAGCGGGCGCTCCGCGCCGAGACCGTGCGCCAGAATCCAGGACGCCGCCGCGCGCACCTGGCGCAGCGCCTGCGCATAGGTAACGGTGCTCCATGGCGCTTCGGCACTGCTGCGCTCGGCGAGGAAAATCGCGTCGGGCCTCTGCCGCGCCCATTGCTCCAGCCAGTCGCCGACGCAGCGCGCGCCATCGCGCAGAGGCTCGGGCGAGCGCAGCACGATGCTGCCGTCGGCGCGATGCTCGGCAACGGTTCTGGGTGTCGCAAACAGGCTCGAAGCATCACCGCGTGGGGCGGCTGTCATGGTTTCCTCCTCGCCCGGAAGCCGGGACCGGTCGCAGCCTCGTCGCGGACCGCGTTGGCCAGCATGTTGGCCACGACAATTGTTGGGGCGCAAGCTGGGGCCAGGTGGGACGGCCCGCCGCCGTTCAAAGGGCTGGTCGCCGCGCATCCGCGGCATGGATTGCCGGCTGCACCTGATCTAGCTGCCTATTATTTGCGCAAATGCTCGTAACAGGGCGCTGACACGAAGGTCCGCCGGAGCTCGAAATATCCCACAAGCCACTGATCTCTCGGTAATATCCGCAGCACTTGTCCTGCCCGGATTCTGTACACAATGGCACATCGCTTGCTTCGATCGGGGTGAAGAGACGTAGCCGGAGATTTGTCGCCATGAAGGCTGAAATGGGGGCTGAGCAGCCTGAAACGGTCGCCGCGATCGTGGCCGCGCATCGCGCGGGCACGCTCACACCGGCGCAGACGGTCGCGCGCACCTATCAGCGCATCCGCGACCACAACGACCCCGCCGTCTTCATCAGCCTGCGCGACGAAAAGGACGCGATCACGGAGGCCGAGAAGCTCGCCACCAAGGACGCCGCCAGCCTGCCGCTCTATGGCGTGCCGGTCGTGGTGAAGGACAATATCGACGCGCTGGGATTTCCGACCACCGCGGCGTGCCCGGCCTTCTCGTATACCCCGACACATGATTCGACCGCGGTGCAGCGGCTGCGCGCCGCCGGCGCGATCATCATCGGCAAGACCAATCTCGACCAGTTCGCGACCGGCCTTGTCGGCGTGCGCTCGCCCCACGGCATCCCCAGAAACGCGATCCGCGAGGACCTCATTCCCGGCGGCTCGAGCTCGGGATCGGCCACCGCCGTCGGCGCCGGGCTGGTGCCACTGTCGCTCGGCACCGACACCGCCGGCTCAGGCCGCGTGCCGGCGATGCTCAACAACATCGTCGGTCTCAAGCCGAGCCTCGGCATGATTTCGACCGCTGGCCTGGTGCCGGCCTGCCGGACGCTCGACTGCATCTCGGTATTCGCTTTGACGGTCGACGACGCCGCGCTGGCGCTCTCCGTGATGGCAGGTCCCGATCAGGCAGATCCGTTCTCGCGCGACCGGCCGCTTGGCGCGATCACCCCGCTCCCGGCAAACCTGCGCCTGGGCGTGCCACGCAGCGGACAGCTGATCTTCTTCGGCGACAAGAAGGCGGAAGCGGCTTACGCCGAGGCGCTGAAGCGCTGGACCGCGCTTGGGGCAACGCTCGTCGAATTCGACCTCGAGCCGTTCTATGAGACGGCCCGACTGCTCTACGAGGGACCGTGGGTGGCCGAGCGCTATCTCGTGATCCGCGACCTGCTCGCCTCGGCACCGGAGGCGATCCATCCCGTGACGCGCGAGATCACCGCGGCCGGTGCGCGGTTGACGGCGACGGACACCTTCTCCGCGCTCTATCGTCTGCAGGGCCTGCGCAAGATCGCCGAACGCACCTTCACCAATATCGACGCGCTGGTGCTGCCGACGGCGCCGACGGCCTATACGACCGCGCAGGTGCGGGCCAATCCGGTCGAGCTCAACAGCCGGCTCGGCACCTATACCAATTTTGTCAATCTGCTCGATCTCTGTGGTCTCGCGCTGCCGGCGGCGATGCGCGCCGACGGCATCCCGTTCGGCATCACAATTCTTGCACCCACCGGGCACGATGCGCTGCTCGCCAGCATCGGCCGCGTGTTCCATGCCGATACCAAACTGACGCTTGGCGCAAAGGGCGTCGTGCAAGCCGCGCTGGCGCCGCTTGCCGCAAGCGGCGTCGACGAGATTCCCATCGCCGTGGTCGGCGCGCATCTGTCCGGCATGGCGCTGAACGGCGAACTGAAAGCGCTGAACGGCCAGCTGATCGAGGCAACCAGGACCGCGGCGGACTACAAGCTCTACGCATTGAAGACCACGCCGCCAAAGCCGGGCATGCTGCGCGTCGAGGCCGGCAAGGGCGCGTCGATCGAGCTGGAAATCTGGTCGCTGTCGTCGTCCGCCTTCGGCAAGTTCGTCAACGCGATTCCCGCGCCGATGGCGATCGGCACGGTGCGGCTGGCCGATGGCCGCAGCGTGAAGGGATTTCTCGTCGAGCCCGAGGTGCTGGGCGAGGCTCGCGACATCACCGCGTATGGCGGCTGGCGGAAGTATATGGCGGAAGCTACGACAGCGTAGGTCTCGTAGGTGGGCAAAGCGAAACGTGCCCACCATCACCGTCAGCTTGGGGAGATGGTGGGCACGGCGCTTTGCGCCTTTGCCCACCCTACGCAACCGTGCGCGCGCCCCTAAACCGACACCGCGTAGATCTCGTACTCCCCGCGCACCAGCTCGATATGCGCGCGCATCGCGGCGGCGGCGCCCTGCTTGTCGCCGCGCATGATGGCGACGACAACGCGGTCGTGCTCGGCTTGCGACTTGGCGAGACGGCCGAGATTGCGGAACTGGGCGCGGCGAAACGGCTGTACGCGCACGCGCGTCGCCAGCGTGATCTCGGCGATGTAGCCGTTCTGCGATCCCGCATAGATCGCGTTGTGGAAGCGCTCGTTGACCTCGTGGAAGCGCTCGGGATTGCCGGCGTAGCTCAACACCCGCAGTTCTTCGTGGATGGCTTCCAGGCCGTGACGCTCAGTGGCGGACATGCGCTCGGCGGCAAGACCCGCACACAGCGCCTCAAGCTCCGCCATGGCCTCGAACATGCCCGTCAGCCGTTCGAACGAGGGCTGCGCCACCACCGCGCCGCGATGAGCGCGCGCTTCGACGAGGCCGCTTGCCACGAGCTGGCGCAGTGCTTCCCGCACCGGCGTGCGCGAAACGCTGAAGCGGCGCGCAATGTCGGTCTCGTCAAGCGGCGCGCCGGGCGGCAGAGCTCCGCGCACGATCTCGTCGGCGAGCTGCAGGCGCAGCTCCTCGGCGCGCGTGACCTTCTGCGCGGATGGCGACGCCCGATCGACACGCGGCACCGCCGGTTCGGCCGGCAGCGCTCCGGGCGGAAGATCGTCAAGCGTCATACGGTCAGGTCTCTTTCGACTCGTCGATGATGCTGACATGGGCGGCGACGACGCGCCAGCCCTCCGGGAATTTTACCCAGGTCTGCATCTGCCGGCCGACCTTGCCCGGCATCGTGTCGCGATAGAACAGGGTGGAGGCAACCGCGGTGTCGCGGCCATAGCTGGTGATCACGGTTTTCGCGGTGCGGCGATTGAGGCCGACCGCCGAGCGGCCGGCGCGAAAGCCGGAGATTGCTTCATAGCCGTAGAGGTTCTCGCCGATGCCATAGCGCAGCGTGCGGGGATCGTTGCGGAAGAGCTCGCCGAGCACGGCGACGTCGTTGGTGATCAGGGCCTGCTCATAGCGCTCGAACGCAGCTTTGACGTCTGCGATCACCTCGGGGAGATCGATCTCCATCTCAAAATCCTCTTGGGCTGGGCGCGGCGGCAACACCCATCTTCTCCAACGCGAACGCGACGCGCAGCGCGATGTCCTCGCGCCATGGCGCGGCGATGATCTGCACGCCGATCGGCAGCGGATCGAGCGGCACCGGCACGGCGACCACAGGCAGGCCGATGAACGAGATCGGCTGGGTGTGGATGCCGATATTGGCGCGCACCGGCAGCTCGACGCCGCCAAGATTGAAATTGACCTGGCCGAGCTTCGGCGCGGTGCATGGCGTCGCCGGTGCGATCAGCACGTCGACGGATTTGAAAATCTCGGCGAGTTGCGCGCGATACCAGCGGCGGAATTTTTGCGCGCGGTCGACCAGCGGCGCCGGCACCATGGCGCCCGCAATCAGCCGGTCGCGCACGGCGGGATCGAAATCGTTCGGCCGCTTGCGCAGCCGATCGAGATGCAGCGAGGCGCCCTCGGTGGTGGTGATGACATAGGCCGCCGCGCGGGCGCGCGCAGCTTCGGGCACGTCCACCACGCGCGTTGCGCCCAGCGCCTTGGCGACGCGGCTGACGGCTTCGACAGCTTCCGGAAACAAATTGGTCTGGAAGTACCCGCCGGCGATCGCGATGCGCAGGTCGGACACCGGATTGGCAAGCAGCGGTGTCGTCGGCTCCAGACCACGTGTGGTGGTGCAGGCGGCATCGTCGGCATCCGGTCCCTGCATGGCGTCATAGGCCAGCGCGAGATCGGTGGCGGAGCGCGCGAACGGGCCGAGATGATCGAGGCTCGCGACGAACGGGAAAGAGCGCGCACGCGAGAGCCGGCCATAGGTCGGCTTCAGGCCGAAGATGCCGCAGAACGAGGACGGCACGCGGATCGAACCGTTGGTGTCGGAACCGAGCGCGATCGGCACCAGCGCGCCACCAACGGCGCTGCCCGAGCCGCCGGAGGAGCCGCCGCTCATCCGCGTCGTATCGTGCGGATTGCGCGAGGGACCGTCATGGACGTTCTCGCCGGTGAAGTCATAGGCGTATTCACCCATGTTGAGCGCGCCGACCAGCACGGCGCCGGCCGCTTCCATGCGCTCGATCAGCGTGGCGTCGCGGCTGGCGGGCACGCGGTCTCGGTTGATCTTCGAGCCTGCGCGGGTGGCGAGGCCTGCGATGTCGAACAGATTCTTCACCGCAAAGGGCACGCCGGCGAGCGGGCCGACGGTCTTGCCGGCGGCGATATCGGCATCGATTGCGCGCGCTTTGGCGCGGGCGCGATCGGCGGTGATGTCGGTAAACGCATTGAGGATGGTGTCGTGCTGCTTGATGCGCGCAAGCGCGGCTTCGGTCGCATCGAGCGCGGACATCTTGCGGCCCGCAACCGCGCTCGCGATCTCGGAGGCCGTCATCTCTGGCTTGGTCGTCATGGCGGCGTCAGACCGTGAACACGGGCGCCGGCTCGGTCTCGTCCGGCAGCGCGAATTCGTCGACGAGGCGGCCGAGCCGCAGCGAGACCTCGAGATTGGCGCGGATGGACGCCCTCCATGCTTCCTCGACGGGCAACGCCAACGCTTTGGTGACAGCGTCGATATAATCGTCCAACGGTTCGGCCATCACGCTCCCAAACAAGCTCTCAGTGTGCGCCCAGTGTCTGCAGCGGCGGATGCGGGATCGCCGTCAGCAGCTCCTTGGTGTAGTCGTCCTGCGGATCGCTCAAGACCCGCTCGGAAGATCCTTCCTCGACGATTCGACCCGACCGCATGACAATGACACGATCGCACAACAAGCGCACTACGTTCAAATCATGCGAGACGAACAGATAACTCATACCTAACCGCGCCTTCAGGTCCTGGAGCAGATTGAGGACCACGGCCTGGACCGAGACGTCGAGCGCGGCGGTCGGCTCGTCCAGGATGACGAGTTTCGGGTGCAGGGCGATGGCGCGGGCGATGCCGACGCGGGCTTTCTGGCCGCCCGACAATTGGTGCGGGAAGCGATCCAGCAGATTGTGCGGCAGGCCCGCCATGGTGGCGAGCTCCTCGCAGCGGGCGCGGAGCGCGCCGCGCCCCCTGATGTCGCCGAGCTGCATGATGGGATCGGCGATGGCGCGCACGGCGGTGAAGCGCGGGTTGAGGCTGTCGGTCGGGTCCTGGAACACCATCTGGATGCGGCTGCGCTGCGGCAGCCGGGCAAAGCCGGCCGGCGCGATGGCGCCGATGTCCTCGCCGTCGAACTGGATCAGGCCCGAGGTCTGGTCCAGCAGCCGCATCACCATCATCGACGTGGTCGATTTGCCGCAGCCGGACTCGCCGACCAGGCCGACGCTCTCGCCGTGACCGATCGAGAAGCTGATGCCGTCGACGGCGCGGAACACGTCCGGCTCGACCGGCGGCTTGCGGCCGAACAATTTGCCGAGCGTGGCGGTGGCGCCCTGGCGGGGATATTCCTTGACCAGCTTGTCGATGAGGAGAAGGGGCTGCCCGCTCTTCCTGGCCTCGTCTTGCGAAGCCTGATGGATGGCCCGGTCAGGCCCGGCCACGACGGCTGAGCCTTCCTCCTCCGGCAACAGATCCCGCAGGCTCACGCCGAGCCGCGGCGTCGCGCGCATCAGCTTCTTGGTGTAGGGGTGCTGCGGGTTGGCGAAGATGTCGGCGGCCTTGGCGGTCTCGACCACCCTGCCCTTTTCCATCACGACGACGCGGTCGCAATAAGCAGCGGCGAGGCCGAGATCGTGCGTGATCAGGATGGTGGACATTGCCTTGCGCTTGGTCAATTCCACGATCAGATCCATCACCGCCTTCTGCGTGGTGACGTCCAATCCGGTCGTCGGCTCGTCCGCGATCAGTAGCTGCGGATTGCAGGCGAGCGCGAGCGCGATGACAACGCGCTGGCACATGCCGCCGGACAATTCGAACGGATAGGCGTGATAGCGCTCGCGCGGGCGGGCGATCTTGACCTGCTCCAGCGCCTCGATCGCCTTCTCGCCGCGGTCCGAAACCATGGCCTGCTGGACATGGGTGCGCAGCACGTCCTCGATCTGGTCGCCGACCTTCCGGATCGGGTTGAGCGCGGCGCGCGGATTCTGGAAGATCATCGAGACTTCGCGACCGCGCAGATCGCGCATCTGGTCTTCGGTCGCGGCCTTGACGTCGATGCCCGAGAACATCACCGAGCCTTCGGCGATCCGCCCCGCACGGTCGAGAATGCGCATCACCGCATACGACGTCACCGATTTGCCGGAGCCGGACTCGCCGACGATCGCAAGCGTCTCGCCCTTGGCGACGGAAATGTTGACGTGCTGCACCGCCTTGACGATGCCGCGGCGGGTGGTGAATTCGACGGTAAGGTCCTGGACGTCGAGCAGCGGCGGGGCGGTCATGGGCACCTCCCAACTAAAAATGGCGAAAACAACCCCATGCACAGTAGAATGAGGTTGATTTCATTGGGGAATTTCGAGCGAAAAAGTACGCCTAACCCAGCCATCACGTCCTCCGCTGGGGGTCGACGATGTCGCGCAGGCCGTCGCCGAGGAGGTTGAAGCAGAACACGGCGATCATCAAAGCGAGGCCCGGGAATAGCGCGATCCACCATTCGCCTGACACCATGAAGCCGGCGCCTTCGGCGACCATGATGCCCCATTCGGCCGTCGGCGGACGGACGCCGAGGCCGATGAACGAGAGACCGGCGGCATTGAGGATGGCGTAGCCCATGGTCAGCGACATCTGCACGATCATGATCGGCATGATGTTCGGCAGGATATGCACGAGCAGAATGCGGAATTCGCCGTTACCGGACAGACGCGCGGCCTGCACGAAGCCGGCGTTACGGCGGACATTGGCTTCGGCGCGCGCAACGCGGGCGTAGAGCGGGAAGTTCACGATGGCGGTGGCCAGGATGATGTTCTGCACGGTGTTCCCCAGCGCGGCGACGATGCCCATGGCCAGCACGAACAGCGGGAACGCCATGATGGTGTCGGCGACGCGGCCGACGATGCGATCGGTCCAGCCGCCGAAATAGCCGGCCGCGATGCCGGCGAGCCCGCCCATCAGGAACACCAGGGCGACGGAGGCGACCGCGATGAACGTATCGAGCCGCGTCGCCACCACGACCCGGCTGAAGATGTCACGGCCCAATTGATCGGTGCCGAACCAGTGCGCGGCCGACGGTGGCTTCAGCGACGCCACGGTGTCGGACGCCAGCGGGTCATACGGCACCACATAGGGGCCGAAGATCGCGGCAAGGAGGATCACGATCAGCAGCGCGAATGCAAAGCCGGTGACCTTGTTCTCGCCGAGCACGTAGCGGGTCTGGTCGAGGAGCGCGACGAGACCCGACGTGCGCGCGGGGCCGACGGGTTCAACAGCAGGCGCAACGGTGCTCATGATTAGCCCTCCAACCGCACGCGCGGGTCGATCACGCCATAGAGAATGTCGATCACGAGATTGAGCAGCACGTACATCACCGCCATGGTCAGCACGAACCCCTGCACCGGCGCGAAGTCCGACGAGATCAGCGCTTCGACGGCGTAAGAGCCGATGCCTGGCCAGGCGAACACTTTCTCCACCAGCACGTTGGCGCCGAGCAGGAACGAGAACACCATGCTCAGCGTGGTGATGACGGGGAGCATCGCGTTGCGGAAGGCGTAGGTGACGATGACGGTCGCCGGCGACAGGCCGCTGGCACGCGCGGTGCGCACGAATTCGGAGGACAGCACCGCCAGCATCGAGGCGCGCGTCATGCGCGCGATCGGCGCCAGCGAGAAGATCGCAAGCGTCGTCGCCGGCAGGATGAGCTGGCTGCATGCCGAACGGAACGCCTCGAAGTCGCGCGCGATCAGGGTGTCGATCAGATAGAAGCCGGTCACTGTCGGCGGCGCGCTGTAGAACACATCGAGCCGGCCGAGCGGCGCGGGCGACCAGCCGAGCCGGAAATAGAACACATAGACCAGCACCAGACCTGTGAAGAACACCGGCAGCGAGACGCCGGCCGTCGTCGTCACACGGCAGAGATGGTCGACCCATGAGCCCGGCCGCGTCGCCGCCAGCACGCCGAGCGGAATCGCGATCACGACCGAGACGATGAGGCCGAGCAGCGTCAGCTCGGCGGAGGCCGGCAGGCGGTTGCGGATCTCGGCTGCGACCGGCTGGCCGGTCGTGAGCGAGTTGCCGAAATCGCCATGGGCGAGATCGTTGGTGTAGCGAAAGAACTGCTCGATCAGCGGCTTGTCGAGGCCGAGTTTTTTCCGGATCTGCTCGACGGCTTCTTTCGTTGCGGCGGGGCCGGCGAAATACGCCGCGGGATCACCGGGCAATGCGCGGGTCAGCAGGAAGGTGACGATGACGACCCCGATCAGCGAAGGAATCGCGAACATCAGGCGCTTGCCGATCATGGTCAGCATGGGGTTGCGCTCCTGCTGCTCTGCGTTTGTGGGCGGGTTCGCGCCACCTGCTCCGCTGCGCCCCCTCTCCCACGCAACCGGGGTCTACCCCGGTTGCGCATTGGTGATTGGCGCAAGTCGGGCAGGCCCGACTTGCGATGGGAGAGGGGCAGGGTGAGGGGGAGCCCCAAGCGAGATCGGAGTTCGTGGCTACCCCTCACCCTGCCCCTCTCCCACAAGGGGAGATGGAATGAGAGAGCGGTGGCCGCCTCACTCAGAAAGAGAGTCGATGACGCGACCATCTCGCCCGCCATCCCCTTACCCCTTCGCCATCGCGCGATAATCCAGCCTCCGGTGGAACCAGTATTGGTAGCCGCTGATGTTCTTCTGCATCGCGACGTTGACGAACGGCTGGTACAGCGGGATGCGCGGGATGTCGCTGTAGGCGAGGTCGACGAAGCCCTTCACGTCGGTGTCGTAGGTCGCAGTGTCGCCGGTCGCGGCGGCCGCGCGTGCGCCGTCGATCAGCTTGTCCATCTCCGCCGACTTGTAGCTCATGGTGTTGAAGACGGAATTATTGCCGTGATAGCACCAGTAGAAGAAGTATTCGGGGTAATCGAGCCAGCCCGAGAATACGTTGGTGAAGAGCGGCATTTCCTTCTTGTTCAATTCGGTGCGCCAGTTGGCGCCGGGCACCTTGTTGATGGTGGTCTTGATGCCGATCTGGGCCAGGCTCTCCTGCACCAGCACGCAGAGCGGCTCGTTGACGCCGGCGAAGTTGAGGTCGAACGAGATCGTGGTCTCGAAGCCGTTCGGGTAGCCGGCCTCGGCCAGCAGCGCCTTCGCCTTGTCCATGTCGGTGTTGTATTTGTGCGGCTGCGGCCAGGCGACTTCGGTTGGCTTGTCCTTGGGCGCGCCGAACATCGGGTTAGCCAGCCCGAACATCACCGCGTCCATGATCTTCTGATAGGGAATCGCGCAGGCGACCGCCTGACGTACCTTGGGATTGTCGAACGGCGGCTTGGTCACGTTCATGCCGATATACTGGATGCCGTTGGAGAACGGCAGCGACACCACGTTGAGCTTGCCGCTCGCCTTCATCTCCTGGAAATCCTTGAACGGCAGCTCATAGGAGATGTCGGCGTCGCCGCGCTCCAGCAGCGCGCGGCGATTGCCGGCCTGCGGCACCATGCGCCAGATCACGCGCTTGATCTTCGGCAGCGGGCCGCCGACCCAATCGTCGTTGCGCTCCATCACCACTTCGGTGCCGGCGGTCCACTTCGTCACCTTGTAGGCGCCGGAGCCCGCGGTCTGCTGCTTGGTGAATTCGAGTCCCCAGGGATCCTTCTCGCTGGCGTTCTTCTTCACCAGTTCGGAATTGATGATGCAGGGCACGATCACCGCGAGATCGGGGATCGTCAGCTTGTCCTTCTTCAGGAAGTCGACACGTACCGTGTAGTCGTCGATCACGACGAACTGCTCGGGTTTCGTGAGCGAGCCCGCGCTCATCTGGAAGGTGGGGAAGCCGCCGACGCTGACGGCGCGGTCGAGCGACCACTTCACGTCCTTGGCGGTCACAGGCGCGCCGTCGTGGAATTTGGCGTTCTTCTTCAGCTTGAAGGTGACCGACATGTCGTCGATCTTGAAGTCCTCGGCGAGTTCGCCCTTGAACTTGTCGCGGTCGTAATAGGGCACGCCGCCGGGGCCGGTCTTCATCTCGTGGCTGAGCAGGCGGTCGTAGCAATTCCAGGACACCTCATAGCCGGGCACGTTGGTGCCGACGCCGTGGATATCGAGATTGTTGGGGCCGCCTTCCGAGACGATCAGCAGCGTCTCCGAGCGCGCATCGGCCCTGGCCGACGATATCACGGACGGCATGGCCGGAAGCGCCGCGCCAGCGGCCAATCCGGAAACGGACTTGAGGAAATCGCGGCGCTTCATGAAATGGCTCCAACACAAAAGTTTTCTGGTTGGAACTGGATTCGCAAGGTTCGTGCCAAGGCTTAAGGAAGGATTAAGCCAGTATAAGCCTATGAAATGTTTACAGGAAACGCTGTTGTCCGGGCCGTCGATCAGAAGCCAAGCTGCGGGCCATTGCATACAAAGAGGTATGTTTGCATAAAAAATAGGCTAGCCTGTTGCGTGAGCGCGTCTCGCCCGTAGGTGGCGCGGCTATCGATCGCGGCCGGTCACCCCGGCCAGATCAAGTCCTGGAGCTCGACCAGATCATCCGCCTGCTCCTGCCAGCCCTCGATGCAGATGTGGCTGTTGAGGTCGCTGGCGCGATGCAGCAGCATCAGGGCCATCAGCCGTCGCTTGAGCGCGAAGTCGAGCTTCGCATAGCCAAAGCCTTCGAGCAGGTTGCGCACCCTGCCCGGCCGGCCCGCTGCCATGAAGGCGCTAGGGCCGAGCAGATCGTAGTCCCGCCATCCCGCCAGCACGTCGCCGAAGTCGAACAGGCCGGCGAGCGACCATTGATCGTCGTGGCGGGCGAGCAGGAAGTTCTCCGGAATGTATTCGCCGATCAGGATCACCGGCGACGCATCCATCGGAATGAGCGCGGCCGCATCACGCAGGAGATCGTCGAGGCCGGCGAGGAATTTCGGCGCCAGGCCGAGACGCGTGTGCCGCGCCTTGCAGCCCTGCATCTGGGCCCGCATGAAGTCGTCCCAGCGCGGCTGGATCTGCGCGAGTGAGCCGAGCGGCGCGCGCTGCACGGCGGCGATGGTCTCGCCGATCTGTCGCAGCACGCGCTCCTTCTGCGCTTCCGGCAACGACGGCCAGACCTCCGAGCCGAGCGTGCCGGCAAGGCGTGTGATGATCAGATAAGGCCAGCCGTCGCGATCGCCTTCCGCGACGATCTCGGGAATTGGCAAATCAATGCGACCGGCAAGTTGGGCCAGCGAGCCGTGCTCGGAGACGAACTGCGCGCGGAGCAGCGGCGGGAAGATTTTCAGGATCAGGCGATCGCCGAGCCCGACCACGAGATTGGTGCCGGTCGCAAAGACGTGCGGCGCGCTGGCATCGAGATCGTAGCTGCGGGCGATATCGAGCGCGATCGGCAGCCATCGCGGAGGGTCGGCGCGAAAGGCGCGAAAGCTTGCCGCGTCGGCGCAATGAGGGAGTTTCATCGACATCGCAACCTAACGGCTGTTGAGCTCGTCATGCCCGGGCTTGTCCCGGGCATCCACGTTCTTCGTGCTGCGGCCAAGGCGTGGATGGCCGGGACAAGCCCGGCCATGACGCTGTGGAATGGCCTTGCGCCTTAACGCCGAGCTACCATCCCTCCCCCTACCTATCCGGGCTGGCGCGCTCGAACTGGCGCAGGATCTTGTTGCCGCGTTCGACCGCAGCATCGAGCGCGGCTTGCGCGCTCTTGCGGCCGGCAAAGGCCTGCTCCAGCTCGTCCTCGATCGCGCCGCGGATCAGCACGAAGGAGCCGAGCCGGATGCCCTTTGAATTCTCCGTCGGCGGATGCAGCGTGATCTCTTCGAACGACATCGCCGAGCCCGGATTGCGCTCGTAAAAACCTTGCGCGCGCGTCAGCTCGAAGGCGGCGCGGGTGACAGGCAGATAGCCGGTGTTCTGGTGCCAGGCGGCCTGCACGCCAGGCTGCGACAGATAGGCGAAGAATCGTGCCACGCCTTTGTATTCCTCGCGCGGACGGTCGCGCAGCACCCACAGCGTGGCGCCACCGATGATCGAATTCTGCGGCGCACCCTTCACGTCGGGCCAATACGGCATCATGCCGTAGCCAATCTCGAACTTCGAATTCGCCTTGATGTCGGCGCGCGTCGCCGAGGAGCCGATGAAGATGCCGCATTCGCCGTTCTGGAAGCGCGGCTCGGCCGACTGGCCGCGGCCGCTATAGTCGAACACTTTCGTTTTCTGCCACTCGCTGAGCTCGGAGACGTGACGCACGAGAGACGGATTGTTGATGGTCAGCTCGGCATCCAACGCGGCAAAGCCGTTCGCCCGCGTTGCCAGCGGCAGATTGTGGAAGGCTGAAAAATTCTCGACATGGATCCAGGACGGCCAGGAGGTGGTGAAGCCGCACACCGCGCCGCGATCGCGCAGGCGTTTTGCAGCAGCGCCAAGCTCCGGCCAGGTCTTCGGCGGCGCCTCCGGATCGAGCCCTGCGTCGCGGAACATGGTCTTGTTGTAATAAAGAATCGGCGTCGACGAATTGAAAGGGAAGGACAAGAGATTGCCGGCCGCATCGGTGTAGTAGCCGGAGACCGCGGGAAGGTAGTCATTGAGCGAGAACGGCTCCTTCATGTCCCGCATCAGGCTGAACACGGGATAGATCGCGCCCTTGGCCGCGGTCATGGTGGCGGTGGCGACCTCGTTGACCTGGACGATCGCGGGCTGGCTGCGCGAGCGGAAGGCGAAGATCGCGGCCGTCACCGTCTCGGTGTAACTGCCCTTGTAAGTTGGCACCACGCGATAATCCGGCTGCGAGGCGTTGAAGTCGGAGGCGAGCTTTTCCAGTTGGCGGCCGAGTTCGCCGGACATGGCGTGCCACCACGCGATGTCGGTCGCGGCCCGCACCGGCGCGGCCAATGAGAGGGCCGCAAAAACGGCGACGACCTGCGAAAGGCGCGATGCTGAAGTCACGATGGCTCTTTCCATGCCGCACCGACGAAAGCGGCTGCCCCTGCTTAAGGCGCGGCATTTGCGGTTTCAACCGGGAATGAGCCCCGGCCGCGCCGCACAATCACGTCGAGGCGCCCGGCGGGATGGCCTTCCCACGACCATCTGCTAGATTGCATTGAACCTTTTCCTCCCGCCATAGACTCCACCACTGAGGGGTTGAGTGTGCCAGTGTTGAACCGTGCCGAACGCACGCGGACCGGGGTGGTTTTCGTCGCGCTTTTGATCGCCCTCTGCGCGACGGGAGCTGCTGCGCGTGAGTTCCGCGCCGCCGACACCCAGACCGAGGATTATCCGACCGTGCAGGCGCTGCGCTACATGGGCGCCCTGATCGCCGAGCGCAGCGGCGGTCGGCACGAGGTCAAGGTCTTCCACTCCCGCCAACTCGGCGAGGAGAAGGAGACCATCGAGCAGACCCGGGTCGGTGCGATCGATCTCAACCGGACCAATGTGGCGCTGATCGGCAATTTCGTTCCGGCGATGAACGTGCTGGCGATGCCGTTCCTGTTCCGGTCCATCGAGCACATGCAGAAGGTGCTGGACGGGCCGATCGGCAGCGAGATCCTCGGCAGCTTCGAGCCCTACGGCTTCGTTGGCCTCGCCTTCTACGATTCCGGCGCGCGATCGATCTACAACGGCGCCCGCCCGGTCAGAAACGTCGCGGACCTCAAGGGATTGCGGATCCGGGTGCAGCAGTCGGAGTTGATGAGCCAGATGATCCGCGCGCTCGGCGCGGAGCCGGTCGAGATGCCCTATGGGCAGGTGCTTGCCGGGCTTGCCAACCACCTGATCGACGGCGCCGAGAACAACTGGCCATCCTACGTGACGACGGACCATTACAAACATGCCGGCTATCTCGCCCTCACCGAGCACACGATGAGCCCCGAAGTGCTGGTGATCTCGCTGAAGGCCTGGAAAAGCCTGTCGGCCGACGAGCAAACCATCTTCAGGGAAGCCGCACAGCGCTCCAGCCGCTTCATGCGCGAGAAATGGCGCGACCTGGAGGAGCAGTCGCAGCGCAAGGCGGAAGCAGCGGGCGTCACCATCGTCAGGGATATCGACCGCAAGCCGTTCGAAGACGCGATGGTCGCGATCTACGCCAAGGCCGGGCAGGATCCGGCCGCGGCCGCGCTGATCGAACGCATTCGCAAGGTGGAGTGAAGCCTCTTGCCCGGGCTTGGACACAGCGAGCATGCAGACAGGTCGCCCGGCCCGATGGGGCGGCTGCGCGCGCGGCTGGTCGGCGTGCTCCGGGCGGTGCCGATCCGTTGGCGCATCCTGTCGATCGCGGCGCTGAACTCCGCCGTGGTCATCGTGCTGGTCGGGCTGATCTGGAACGGCTCGCAGGTGCTCGGCTCGGCCTGGGACGACGTGCGCCAGGTGCGCGAATCCGACCGGATTCTGGCGCTGCTCGAAAGCGAGACCGGGCGGCTGCACAATCTGATCCACCGCTATATCAACCAGCCGAGCCCCGACCTGTTCGCCGAGATCCTGCTGCTGCGCGAGGCGGTGCTGGGGACGCTGACCAATCGCGCCGCCAAGGACCCGATGCTGTCGGGCTCGGTCGAGGAGCTGGAGCGCACCACCGACCGCTTCCTCAACGGCTTCGGCGAGCTGCGCGGCGTGCAGGCCACCATCGCGAAGACCTACGAGGATCAGGTGCAGGGACCGGCCAGGGACATGGCCGGCCTTTACTCCATCATCGAAGGCGCCACCGGCCATCGCGACGCGCTGATCTGGCCTTCGCTGGGCAAGTCGCGCGAGGCCTTCACCGCGATGCTGGTCGCGGCCAATTCCTACTATCTGTCGCTGTCATCGGGTGCGGCCGACGACGCCCGCCGCAACACCGAGACCATCGAGAAGACCATCCCCGTGATGATCGATCTCGCCGACAACGACCTCCAGCGCATGGCGCTGCGACGACTCGCCGCCCGGACCGCCGCGCTGCGCGAGGGTTTTGCAAAGCTCTCCGAGCAGCTCACGAACCGTACCGAGCTGCTGCGCAACACCATCGACGCCAACCAGGCCGAGGCGATCGGCGCCATCGACGATCTCTCCACCAAGATGCGCCAGCGCGAGCAAAAGGCGCAGGAGACGTTCGACCGCACGCTGGCGGACATTTCCCGTCGCGTTCTCTCCATCGCCGTGATCTTCCTCGGCATCATCCTCACCGCCGGCGTGCTGATCGCGCTGTCGATCCGGCTGCCGCTGCAGCAGATCATGGCGGCGATGCGCGCGATCACGCTCGGCGACCTCGGCCGCGAGGTGCAGGGCACGCGCGCGCGCGACGAGGTCGGAGCCATGGCGCGCGCGGTGGAAGTGTTCCGCGAGAACGCCATCGCGAAGCGCCAGACCGAGGACGAGCTGCGCGCGTCCAAGGAGAAGGCCGAAAGCGCGCTGCTCGAGCTCAACGCCGCGCAGCAGAATCTGATCGATGCCGAGAGGCTCGCAGCCCTCGGCGGCCTCGTCGCCGGCGTCGCGCACGAGGTCAACAACCCGATCGGCATCAGCCTCACCGTTGCGTCGAGCTTTGCCCGGCGCACCGAAATCTTCGAGGCCCAGCTCAAGGGCGACGGCGGCCTGCGCCGCTCGCAGCTGGAAGAATTCGTGCAGTCCTCGCGCGACGCCTCGCAGCAGCTCGTCGCCAATCTCCAGCGCGCCGGCGAGCTGATCCAGTCGTTCAAGCAGGTCGCGGTCGACCGCTCCCATGCCGAGCGGCGACAGTTCTCACTGAGCGAAGCCACCGAGCAGATCATCGCGAGCCTGCGGCCGGTGTTGAAGCGGTCGCCGATCACGCTCCATGTCGACATGCCCGAGGGGCTGCTGCTCGACGGCTATCCCGGCTCCTACGGCCAGATCCTGACCAATTTGTTCCTCAACGCCGCCAACCACGCCTTTGCCGACGGCCGCGCCGGCACGATCACGATCTCGGCGCGGCCGCGCGGGGCCGACGACGTCGAGATCATCTTCACCGATGACGGGGCCGGCATGACCTCCGACGTGCAGCGCCAGGCCTTTGACCCATTCTTTACCACCAGGCGCAATGAAGGTGGCACGGGACTCGGCCTCCATATCGTCTATAACCTCGTCACCCAGCAGCTCGGCGGTCGCATGATGCTGGAATCCAAGCTGGGACAAGGCACTACTTTTCGCATTATCATGCCCCGGGTCGCCAAGGGCGGCGGGCAAAGCACAGAGACTGACGGGACTTCTCAATGGCCGAACAGGACGATGTCCTCCACCTGATCGACGACACCGGTACCGCATCGGAGGATGTTGACGCCCGGAAATGGAAGATCGCCGTCATCGACGACGATCCGGCCGTGCATGACGGTACGCGTTTTGCGCTCTCGGACTATTCCCTCAACGGCCAGGGCCTGGAGATCCTCTCCGCCCATTCCGCGGCCGAAGGTCGCAAGCTGATGGCCGCGCACAACGACATCGCCGCCGTGCTGCTCGACGTCATCATGGAGACGGACGTCGCCGGCCTCGAGCTGGTCGAGTACATCCGCAACGAGCTCAAGAACGAGACCGTGCGCATCATCCTGCGCACCGGACAGCCCGGTCAAGCGCCTGAACGGCGCGTGATCGTGCAGTACGACATCAACGACTACAAAGCGAAGACCGAGCTCACCGCCGACAAGCTGTTCACCTCGCTGACCGCGGCGCTGCGCTCCTACCAGCAGCTCGAGCGCATGCTGCAGACAAGGCGCGGGCTCGAGATCATCATCGACGCGGCTTCGACGCTGTACGATTTCAAGTCGATGCAGCGGCTCGCCGAGGGCGTACTGACCCAGCTTGCCTCGCTGCTCAACGTCGATTGCGCCGGTATCCTGGTTTTGCGCGACAATGGCGGCATCGACCCCGAGCTCTCGGTGCTCGCCGGCAGCGGCTGCTACAGCCGCTTCATCGGCACCACCTCGTCGAAGGCGCTCGACCCCGATCTGCGCGCGATGGTGGAAGCCGCGTTCCAGGGCCGCAAGAACGAATTCGCCGACCACCGCAGCGTGATCTATTTGCGCACCGGAAGCGGCCGCGAGGTCGTGGTGCTGCTGCAGGCCGAGCGCGAGCTGTCCGAGACCGACCGCTCGCTGGTCGAGATCTTCTCCAGCCGGCTCTCGATCGCCTTCGACAACGTCATCCTCTACCAGCAGCTCCAGGCCGCCAACACCCAGCTGGAAGACCGCGTCGCCCAGCGCACCCGCGCGCTGATGCAGGCCAACCGCCGCCTCTCGGCGCAATGGCTGCGGCTGCAACGCGCCAACGGCTTCAAGAACGAAATCCTCGGTACCGTTGCCCACGATCTGAAGAATCCGCTCGGCGTCATCCTCGGCCGCACCGAGATGCTGAAGGAGTTGATCTCGACCGGCGCGTCGTCAGGCGGCGTCGTGGCCCAGGTCGATCACATCCGCGATGCGACCAAGCGCCTGACCACGATGGTCGATCATCTGATCTCGGATGCGATGGCCGATGCCTTCGACATCACCATCCGCCGCGAGCCCGTCGACGTCGCGGCCCTGGTCAAGGAGGTCGCCGAGGCCAACCAGCCGCTCGCCGTCAACAAGCAGCAGGCGATCAGCGTCACCGCGCCCGTCAACGTCGTCACCATGTGCGACACCGACCGCATTCGCGAGGCAATCGACAATCTGATCAGCAACGCCATCAAATACTCACCGATCGGCGGCAAGATCGGCGTCGTCGTCAGCCATGAGGGCGGCGACACCATCGTCCGCGTCAGCGACGAGGGCGCCGGCCTGTCGCCGGAGGATCTCGGCCGCCTGTTCGGCCGGTTCCAGCGGCTGTCGGCAAAACCGACCGCCGGCGAGAGCTCGACCGGGCTTGGGTTGTCCATCGTCAAGCGTATTATCGACATGCACGGCGGCGAGGTGACCGCCGAGAGCGAGGGCCCCGGCAAGGGCTCGACCTTCACCATCACCCTCCCCGCGACCGAAATTTCGTGATCTCAGGACCATGACCCAAAGCCAGCACATCATGATCGTCGACGACGAGGCCCCGGCCCGGGAGATGGTCGGCGATTACCTCAAGATGCACGGCTTCACCGTGACGCTGTGCGACGGCGGTAAGTCGTTGCGCACGGCGATCGACGGCAGCATGCCCGACCTCGTCGTGCTCGACCTCAACATGCCGGAGGAAGACGGGCTCTCGATCATCCGCGACCTCAAGAGCCGCATCAACGTGCCGGTGATCATGCTGACGGCGACGGCAAGCCCGATCGACCGCGTCGTCGGCCTCGAGCTCGGCGCCGACGATTACGTGGCCAAGCCGTGCGAGCTGCGTGAGCTGATGGCACGCATCCGCTCGGTGCTGCGCCGGAGCGCGCCGGCGAAAGCCGTGGCGGACACGGCGGCTGCGAAATCGGACAAGGAGCAATTGGTACGGTTCGGGACGAAGTGGCTCGATCTCGAAGCGCAGGCCTTGCGCGACGACGAGGGCAACGAGCATCCGCTGACCGCATCCGAGTTCGGGCTCTTGAAAGTGTTCGCGGCCAATCCGAAGCGCGTGCTGTCGCGCGAGCGCCTGCTGGAATTGGCCAATGCCCGCGACGCCGAAGCCTTCGACCGCGCCGTCGACCTGCGCATCATGCGCATCCGCCGCAAGATCGAGCCCGATCCGGCAAAACCCGCCGTGATCCGCACCATCCGCGGCGGCGGCTATCTGTTCTCGCCGGCGGGCGAGAAGGCGTAGCGCCTCCCATCGTCGTCCTGGCGAAGGCCAGGACCCATTACCCCAGGCAGAGATTGTGGCGCGAGGCTGGCAACCACGCGTTTCCGCAAAACGTCTCCCTGGGGTCATGGGTCATGGATCGGCGCTCGCTTTGCTCGCTTGTCCAGGACGACACGGGAGTGCGAACGCAAAGGCCCGAAATACGTTCCCGGCGCATCCGCTCGCTGCCTAATCCCATCCCCGTATTTTCCGTACATTGAAATTACACGCTTTTTTGCCCCGAATGTTTCGTCGCGGCTAATTCGACGAAACAATTTGTCGGCGCACGAAACCATTTTCCGCTTTTCGTGCAGACGTCCCGAAACGTTGGCTCATTAACACTTTGGTCCAAGGAAACGCCGCTCGGTTGCGGCGCTACGGGGAGCCAAGTCAATGCCGAACGTCATCGCCATCAACGCCCAAGCCAGCCAGAGCATCATTGCCGCTCAGGCGACCTCGGACGACATGCTTCTCGAAAGCATTGCCGACGGCAACCGGACGTCCATGCACATCCTTTATTGCCGGCACAATGTGCGCGTCTACCGCTTCATCCTGCGGATCGTGCGCGACGCGACCACGGCGGAAGACCTGGTCAGCCAGGTGTTTCTGGACGTGTGGCGGACCGCCGGCCAATTCCAGGGCCGCTCGCAGGTTTCGACCTGGCTGCTCTCGATCGCTCGCTTCAAGGCGCTGACTGCGATGCGCCAGCGCCGCTTCGAGGATATCGACCAGGAAGACGTGCGCCAGATCGCCGATGGTTGCGACACGCCGGAGACCTCGCTCGACCGCAGCGACACCAGCGCCATCCTGCGCGCCTGCGTTCAGAAGCTGTCGCCCGCGCATCGTGAGATCATCACGCTGGTCTACTACCATGAGAAGTCGGTGGAGGAGGTCGGACAGATCATCGGCATCCCGCAGAGCACGGTGAAGACCCGGATGTTCTACGCCCGCAAGCAACTGGCCGAATTGCTTAAGGGCTGTGGCGTCGAGCGCTTCGCCGCCTGAAGTTCAGATATTTCAATGGGATAGGACACAAGTTTAAACCCTACCCCGGACACGGAAGTGTTACCGCCGACGAAACAATTGAAACAAAGCACAACATCAGGCGGAAAAACTTCCCTCCTATAAAGCTCACATACGGTTTCGTTAAACCTCCCAAGACCTCCAGCGACCCGGACGGGATGCCCCCCTCCGGGTCGTTTTGTGTTTGGGGCACCGCTGCGGCAGCAGCACTCCCGTCACGAAGGCGTGACGCGGCGTAACGACTGCCTCTCTCATCCCGAACTGCCCTCGTGACCCTCTCCACGAGTGCCCCATGCTCGAACTTCTCTTCGCTGCCCTCGCCGGCATCCTCACCATCGCCGCGCCGTGCACGCTGCCGATGCTGCCGATCCTGCTCGGCGCCTCAATCGGCCGCAGCTCGCATCTTCGTCCGGCGATGATCGCGCTCGGCTTCGTCATCTCGTTCTCCGCGACCGCGCTGCTGCTCGGCGCCATCACGCGGCTGTTTAATTTCGATCCGAACGTGCTGCGCGAAGCGGCCTCGATCCTGCTGCTCGGCTTCGGCCTGTTGATGCTGTGGCCGGCACCGTTCGAATGGCTGTCGATCCGGCTCAACGGCTGGCTCGATCTCGGCAACTCCAGCGCCACGCAGCGCGAGGGCGCACTCGGCGGGCTCGTGCTCGGCACCACGCTCGGCCTGGTCTGGACGCCCTGTGCCGGCCCGGTGCTCGGCTCGATCCTGACGCTGGTCGCAACCACTGAGAATGCGAGCTGGGCCGGCACGCTGCTGATCGCCTACGCCATCGGTGCGGCCATTCCCATGCTGGCGATCGCCTATGGCGGGCAAGCCGCCACCACGCGGGTGCGCAGTCTCGCGCGCATCTCGCCGCGGCTGCAGCAGGGCTTTGGCGTCGTCGTGATCGGCTTCGCGCTCGCCGCCTACTTCCAATACGACACGCTGATCGTGGCGTGGCTCACCGGCTTCTATCCCACCGGCCAGATCGGCCTGTGATCATCCCTCAGCTTCACCGGAGGATCTTTCCATGACTTTCAAACTGCTCGCCGTCTCCGCCGCACTGATCGGCATCGCCGTAACAGGCGCCGTCATCCCCGGCATCTGCGACGAGGCCGCGCGCGCTGTCCCTGTCGTCACCGCCGCCGCCAGCCAGGACACCGCGCCCGACTTCGCCGGCATCAACAACTGGTTCAACTCGAAGCCGCTTAATATCGCCGATCTCCGCGGCAAGGTCGTGCTGGTGGACTTCTGGACCTATGGCTGCGTCAACTGCGTCAACACGCTGCCGCACGTCACCGATCTCTATGCCAAGTACAAGGACAAGGGCCTCGTCGTGGTCGGCGTGCACACGCCGGAGTTCCCGTTCGAGCGCTCGGCCTCCAATGTGCAGGCGGCGCTGAAGCGCCACGGCATCACCTATCCGGTGGCGCAGGACAATGATTCCAGGACCTGGAACGCTTACCGCAACCGATATTGGCCGGCGCAGTACATCATCGACCAGAACGGCAAGATCGTATTCCAGCACGAGGGCGAAGGCCGTTATGACGAGATCGACCGCACCGTGGCAAAGCTGCTGAACGCCAATAGCTGACGCCCGGCACGGGTCGCGCCCTTGTTGCTTGACTCCACGGACCCGTCCGTGGAGTTTCGCGGGCCACGTAATCAGCCGCCCGCGATGGACGACGCCACCAACAGCACCGACATTCGCCTTCGCGAGGGCGCCTCGATTGCGCAGCGGCTGGTCATGTCCGGCTTTGCGGCTGCCGTTGCGCTGTGCTTCACGCCGGGCCTGTTCACGCACGACACTCTGGAGGTAATCATCTCCGTGGTCGCGCTGCTCGTGGGAGCGGCGTTCGTCGGCATCATCATGCTGGCGCCGGCGGTGGTGTGGATCATCACGCCGGACGAGATCTTGATCGGCGAGCAGCGCCCGTTCGGAAAACTGCGGACGCGGATCGTCGCCAAGGACGACATCAGGGGATTGCAGGTTCCCGGCAGCAAGAGGGCGAAAGCCCGCTTCCAGCTCGCCTTCACCTTGGCCTCCGGTGAGCGCCTGACATCGCCGCCGATCGCCGATGTCACCCATGTGCACGACACGGTGGCGCGGATCGCCGCGCAATTCGACGTCCCCGACGTCGAGGCTCCGGTCAATCCGCTCGATGCCAGCAATCCCGAGATGCGTCTCGGCGACCCCCTCGAGCCGTTCTCGAAGAGAGACATCAGGATCGTCGCACTGATCGTCGTCGCATTGTGCGCCGTTCCCTACGCCTACAGGCTCTGGCGTGGCCTGTCGCCCGGGTCGGTCGACATCGTGCTGCTGCCCGTCGGCGCGCTCGCCGCTTTCGGCGTTTCCCGATATGCCAACCTTGTGACCGGCGCGTTCTGGATCATCCGCCAGGGCGATATCCGGGTCGAACGCCTGTGGGGCGACGGCACGTTGCGCGCCGACCACATCGAAGGGCGCGACGTCAAGACGATCACGGTCGAGCGCCGCGGCCGCTCCGAGGACGAGCACTGCATCGTCGTGATCCGATTGCAGTCCGGACAACGGTTTCGCAGCCCTCGCATCGGTTCGAGGCCTGAGGCCCGGGCCGTGGGGACGGAGATCGTCCGGCGGCTCGGGATCGCGCCGGAGAATAACCAGATCTGATATCGCGCTGCTTCCACATCGTCATGGCCGGGCTTGTCCCGGCCGTCCACGTCTTTTACCGCCAGTGCTAAGAACGTGGATGCCCGGGACAAGCCCGGGCATGACGGGGTTTGTGAATGCAAATTTGGTCGCCCACCCTAGGCGACGCCATGGCCACTGCTTTTCGCGCCATCCCCCGTTTGTGGCATTGCGCGCGGTCCGTCAAAAAACCAAAGCATTCTCGTGACATATGGTCTAAGGGTGCCTTGAACTTGCCATGAAGATGGCCCTGAGATTTGATGGTTCCAGATGATTTGGCTTTGGCCGCGGGGAGAGCTTGAAATGACGGATTTTCGTCGCCTGACCGGGATGTTTGTGGCTGCGATCGGCCTGATCCTGTCCGCGCCCCACGCCTACGCCCAGCAGCCCGACCGCGGCGACGAGCCGGGCCTGGTCGCCGACGATGCCTATGAACTCGATCCGGAATGGCAGAAGCAGGTCGTCTACTTCCGCACCACCGAAGCGCCCGGCACCCTCATCATCTCGACCGCCGAACGGCATCTCTATCTGGTGCAGCCTGGCGGTCGTGCGATCCGCTACGGCATCGGCGTCGGCCGCGACGGTTTTCAGTGGCAGGGTCTGGTGAACATCACCAACAAGAAGGAGTGGCCGGACTGGACGCCGCCGCCGGAGATGATCCAGCGCCAGCCTTATCTGCCGCGCTTCATGGCCGGCGGCCCCGGTAATCCGCTCGGTGCGCGCGCCATGTATCTGGGCACCACGGTCTACCGCATCCACGGCACCAACCGGCCCGACACGATCGGCACCAAGGTCTCCTCCGGCTGCTTCCGGCTCGTCAACCGCGACGTCGCCGATCTCTACGATCGCGTCCCTGTCGGCACCAAGGTCGTCATCCGGCAGAAGCCCGAGCTCTGATCTGATCTCCTCGCCTTAGCGAATATTCCTTTTCCCGATTATTTCGAGAGAGCAACATGATGCGCACTTTTCGTGGCGGCCTGCTGATCGGGCTCGCAGTCGCCGTGCTGGTCGCCGTCCTGGCCATCATCTATGAATTCTACGACACCCGCACCCTGAAGCGCACCGTACGCCGCGGAGAGGTGCTGTGCGGCGTCAACAAGGGCCTGCCGGGCTTCTCGATCCCCGACGACAAGGGCAACTGGACCGGCTTCGACGTCGATTTCTGCCGCGCGGTGGCCTCCGCGATCTTCAACGACCCGAGCAAGGCGAAATTCGTCGCGCTCGATGCCAACGAGCGCTTCAAGGAATTGCAGAGCCGGAAAGTGGACATCCTCTCGCGCAACTCGACCTGGAGCATGGCGCGCGAGCTCGACTACGATCTCTATTTCCCCGCGGTCGCCTATTACGACGGCGCAGGCTTCATGCTGCCGCGCGCGCGCAACAAGGAAACCGCGCTGGACCTGACCGGGAGCAAGGTCTGCGTCCAGACCGGGACCACCACGGCGCTCAATGTCGCGGATTACTTCCGTGCCAACAACATGAAGTATGAAGAGGTGAAGTTCGACAAGCTGGACGACGTGGTGAAGGCCTACGACACCGGCAAATGCGACACGCTCTCCGCCGACGTCTCCCAGCTCTACGCGCTGAGGATCAACCTGTCGAAGCCCGGCGACAGCATGATCCTGCCGGACATGATCTCCAAGGAGCCGCTCGCCCCCGTCGTGCGCCAGCGCGACGACGACTGGATGATGATCGTGAAGTGGACGCTGTACGCGATGATCAACGCCGAGGAGCTCGGCGTCTCCTCGGAGAACATCGACGAGGCCCTGAAGTCGAAGAAGCCGGAAGTGATGCGGCTGGTCGGCACCGAGGGCAATTACGGCGAGCAGCTCGGCCTGACCAAGGATTGGGTGGTCCGCATCATCCGCCACGTCGGCAATTACGGCGAGATGTACGAGCGCAACATCGGCGAGAAGTCGAAGCTGAAGATCCCGCGCGGCATGAACCAGCTGTGGAATGCGGGCGGCGTGCAGTACGCGCCGCCGGTGCGGTAAGGCGCTCTATCCGCCGTCATTGCGAGGAGCGCAGCGACGAAGCAATCCAGAGTCGCTCCTCGGTGACAGACTGGATTGCTTCGCTGCGCTCGCAATGACGAGCTTGGGGCAGGCGCTTTCCACTCTCTCAACTGTCATCGCCCGGCTTGACGGGCGATCCAGTACTCCGAGACATCAATCGCATACTGAGGGGCCGCGGCGTACTGGATCGCCCGCCCCAGTGCGCAATTGCGCACAAGGTGGGCGATGACACCCAATGCGACGCGACGGTGCGCCTCAATACCCCCGCGCCCTTGCCAGCTGCTCGGTGTGGTAATTGGCGTCGCCGAACAATTCCTCGCACACGCGCGCGCGCTTCATGAAGAAGCCGATGTCGAACTGGTCGGTCATGCCCATGCCGCCATGCATCTGCACGCCTTCCTGCACCGCGCGCGTGGCGGTGGTGCCGGCGCGGGCTTTCGCCACTGCGACGGCTGACGCCGCCTTGGCGACGTCCGTATCGAGCGCTTGCAGCGCCTTCACCACGGCGGCGCGGGTGATCTCGATATCGACATAGAGTTCGGCGGCGCGGTGCTGCAGCGCCTGGAATTCGCCGATCAGCTTGCCGAACTGCTTGCGGCTCTTCAGGTACTCGACGGTACGGTTGAACACCTCTTCGCTCAGACCCACCATTTCGGAGGCCACTGCGCCCCGCCCGATATCGAGCACGCCGTGGAGCAAGCCGGCTCCCTGGTCGACTTCGCCGAGCACGCTGTCGGCATCGACCTCGACATTGGCAAGCTCGATCCGCGCCGCATTGTGCGCGTCGACCATGATGGTGCGCTCGATCGCAACGCCCTTGGCCTTGGGGTTGACCAGGAACAGCGTCAGCCCCTCGCGCTCGCCGGCCGAACCCGCCGTACGCGCAGCGACGATGAGGAGATCGGCAACGTGACCGTCGACCACCAGCGCCTTGGCGCCGGAGAGTTTAAAGCCGTTGCCGGCGCGCACGGCCTGGAGGCAGGTCTGAAGCGGGCGGTGTTTTGCGCCCTCGTCGATCGCGAGCGTCGCGAGCAGGGAGCCGTTGGAAATCTTCGGCAGATACTCCGACTTCTGCGCGGCATTGCCGCCACGGTTCAGTGCCGAGGCCGCGACCACGCTGGTTGCGAGGAAGGGCGAGGGCATCAGCGTGCGGCCGATCTCCTCCATCACCACCCCGGCCTCGACATAGCCGAGGCCGCTGCCGCCGAACTCTTCCGGCACCAGCAAGCCGGCAAAACCCATCTCGGCGAAGGAATGCCAAAACTCCCTGGAGAAGCCGATGGGGTCTTTGCTATCGCGCAGATGCCGCAAATGCGACACCGGCGCCTTGTCGCTGATCAGCCCGCGCGCGCTGTCGCGGAGCATCGATTGTTCTTCGGTGAGGACGAGGGCCATGTGCAATGTCTCTAACGTCTGGCGGAATGCATGTCTGTTGTTGTCATTCCGGGGCACGCGAAGCGTGAACCCGGAATTTCGAGGTTCTCAGGTGCGCAACCGCGCACCTTAGTTCGGTCCTGCGGACCGCCCCGGAACGACGCTGGGGTTACGCCCCCGGCAAATCGAGGATGCGCTTGGCGACGATGCCGAGCATGACCTCGGTGGTGCCGCCCTCGATCGAGTTGGCCTTGGTCCGCAGCCAGGCGCGCGGACGCGCTCCTTGTTTCGAACGCTCGCTCTCCCATTCCAGCGCATCGACGCCGCCGGCCGACATCAGGATCTCGTAACGGCGCTTGTTGAGCTCGGTCCCGTAATATTTCATCGCCGACGAGAACGCCGGATGGGCCTGACCGGCCTTGGCGAGATCGACCGCGCGCTCGGCGCAGGCGGCAAGAGCCGCTTCGTCGACGTCGAAGCTGGCGATCCGGCCACGCAGCATGGAATCGTCGAGCCGTCCCTGCGCATCGGTGCCGAGGGAATCGGCCGCGATCTGGCCGAGCGGACGGCCGACGCCGCGCTCGCCCATGCCTGATATCATCGCGCGCTCGTGCTGAAGCAGATATTTTGCGACGTCCCAACCGCGGTTGACGGTGCCCACCACATGCGATTTCGGCACGCGGACATTGTCGAAGAACGTCTCGCAGAACGGCGAGTAGCCGGAGATCAGCAGGATCGGCTTGGTCGTCACGCCCTTCGAGGTCATGTCGAACAGGATGAAGCTGATGCCGTCGTGCTTCTTTGCGGCGGGATCGGTGCGGACGAGGCAGAAGATCCAGTCGGCGTAGTTGGCGTAGGACGTCCAGATCTTCTGGCCGGTGATGACGAAATGATCGCCGTCGCTCTCGGCGCGGGTCTGCAGCGAGGCGAGATCGGAGCCGGCGTTCGGTTCGGAATAGCCCTGACACCAGCGGATCAGGCCCGCGGCGATCTTTGGCAGATGCTCCTTCTTCTGGGCATCGTTGCCGTATTTCAGCAGCGCCGGCCCGAGCATCCAGATCCCGAAGCTCGACAGCGGGGGCCGCGCGCCGATCCTGGCCATCTCCGCGCGCAGCACCTTGTGCTCGGCGGCGCTTAAGCCCCCACCGCCATATTCCTTCGGCCAGTCCGGTACGGTCCAGCCCTTGTCGCGCATGCGTTCGAACCAGATGCGTTGCGGCTCGGACGAAAATTTTGCGTTACGTCCACCCCAGAACACGTCGGCGTCGGACGTCGCGGGCTTGCGCATTTCCGGCGGGCAATTGGCTTCCAACCAGGCGCGCGTTTCGCTGCGGAATGTTTCGAGATCGGCGGTCTCAGTCTCGCTGGCCCTGGAGTCAGTCATAGGTCGTTTCCATCAATCTATGTCGGTTTGTTGGGCGCGACTCTGGGCCAAGCTCCCGCGGAATTCAACCACTTCCGTGTCACGCATCCGCTATAGTCGCCGCCACGGCGAGCTTGAAAACAAAGAGGAAACAACAATGCGCCTGAAGCTTCTTTCGCCTGGCGAAATGAACGAGAGCCAGCGGCAGACCTATGACGAGTCGATTGCCGGCAAGCGCGGCGGGCCGCCGGCACCGATGATGGCCTGGCTCAACAGCCCCGACATGGCCCGTCACGCCACGCGGCTCGGCGAGGTCCTGCGTTACGATACGATATTTCCCGCGAAACTTTCGGAGATCGCGATCCTGGTGACGGCGCGGCACTGGACCGCCCATTACGAATGGTACGCGCACAAGCGGCTGGCGCTTGCGGGCGGCATGGACCCTGACATCATCGACGCGATCCGCGACCGCCGCACGCCCGTCTTCGACGATCCCAGGGCTAAGATGATCTACGACGTCGCAAAATCGCTGCATGAGGGCCACGGCGTCGAGAAGGGCCTCTATGACGAGGCGGTGAAGCTGCTCGGCGAGCGCGGCGTGGTCGAGGTGATTGGTCTCTGCGGCTATTACACGCTGGTGTCGATGACGCTGAACACGTTTGAGTTCGAGCTGCCGGAGGGCGAGGTGCGGGAGCTGTCGTAAGTTGCCTATCCGGAAACGCTGGGTTTCGGGATCGGCCGGTAGCACTGTCCCGAGGCCGGACTTATGTGGAGTTCATCAACGGAGCAGCCGCATGTCGCAAAACCAAGCCGTCGCCGCCGGCACCAGGATCGGCCACGTCCATCTCAAAGTCGCCGATCTCGATCGCGCGCTGGGCTTCTATTGCGGCGTGCTCGGTTTCGAGCTGATGCAGCGCATGGGCTCGGGCGCGGCCTTCATCTCGGCCGGCGGCTATCACCACCACATCGGGCTCAACACCTGGGAGAGCAAGGGCGGCTCGCCGCCGCCGCCTGATGCGACCGGGCTCTATCACACCGCGATCCTCTATCCGACGCGGCCGGCGCTGGCGGATGCGTTGCACCGCGTGCTCTCGGCCGGCATTGCGCTCGACGGCGCCAGCGACCACGGCGTCAGCGAGGCGCTGTATTTGCGCGATCCGGACCAGAACGGTGTGGAGCTGTATTGGGACAAGCCGCGGGAGCAATGGCCATTCGGGCCGGACGGCAAGCTTTCGATGTTCACGAAGCGGCTGGATGTGGAGGAGCTGCTGAAGCAGCGGGAGGCCTAGTCCGCACCTCGCCACTGCACGAGCCTCAGGACCCATCCGGCCGCATAGAGCCCGACGCCGAACACGGCATGCGTGAGTAGCGTGTTGAGACGCGCCACGTTGGGACGTGGCGCGCGATGGGCAGCAATGCCGAGGCCCATGCCCGGCTGCATGATCAGGAAAGGTGCCGCCGCGCTGCCGATTCCGACGATCAATGCGGGGCCGACACGCGGGGAATGCAGCCAATCGAGCCCCCAGATCGCCAGCAAGACGGCCGCGAACGCAATGCCGATCAGGTAGTGCGCGGCCCACCCAATCAGGCGCTCGCGTGGAGCCGGATCGGGTGCCGCGATCTTAAGATGCCGATACTGTCCGCGCGCGAGCAGGATGAGCCAGCGACCTAGGAGTCCATAGTCTAGCGATGGGATTCCAAGAACATGCGCGCGGAGAACTGCCCAACCATCGATCACGGCCGTTGCACCGGATCCGATCAAGGCGGCGCCGACCAGAAATTCAATCATTTCACCCATTCGAGACCTCGCCTGCCGCGTCGGTTGAAGCCCGCGCCTGGATCATCCAGCATGCGGCGGTAAAACGGATCGCATCTGCCTCCACGTAGGGGGCGAAGGCGGGCCGCACCGCATCCACGACCCTTTCGCGCAATCCCCTGTCGGCGTCCTGCAGGATCGTTCCGACGGGTCCCAGCCAACCGACATAGCGAGCGAGTTCGCTGGCAGGAAAGCGGCATGGAATATCCACCGGCCGGATGTCGATCTCGGTCCAGCCGCTCTCCAGCAGGATGGTCCTGACCCGATCTTTGTCAGCGAAGGCGAACTGCCCCGGACCGCCGGATGGACGGGCAGGCATATTCGGCAGAAGGGGCGCGGCGGCTCGTTCGGCCGCCGTCATGAACGGATTCTCCGCTGCGCCCCGCCATGCAACGACGGCGAGCCCGGCGCCTTCGGCGGCAGCGCGCCTCAGATTTGCGAAGGCCGCAACGAAGTCTTCGAAGAACATCACGCCGAGACGTGAAATGATCGTATCGAAGCTCGCCGGGCCGAATTTATGGTGCTGCGCATCGGCGCAGATAAAGCTGGCCGAGGTGCCTTCGCGCTCGGCGCGGGCCAGCGCCGCCCCGATCATCGGCGCGGAGATGTCGATGCCGACCACACGGCCGCCTTGCCCGAGCTTTCGCGCGACCGCAACGGTCAGACCACCAGTGCCGCAGCCGACGTCCAGGACGCGACGATTGGAGCCGGCAGGAACGGCCTCGCACAGCGGCCTCTCGAATTGCTTGAACATCTCATCCAGGATGTCCTGGGTCTCGACCCAGGCGCGTCCGGCGGGACCATTCCAAAGCCTCATCTGCTCGATCGCCTTCTGCATAGCGTCCATGATGGTTTCCCCTTTCGTCTTGCCTTGGCGGCGTTGGACGCGGCATACTGCCAGTTCAAGTGAACTTGAGGTCAAGAGGCGTGATGACGATCGATATCGCCGAAGTCGCACGGCGCTCCGGTGTTCCGGCGTCGACGCTGCGATTCTATGAGGAAAAGCGGTTGATTGCCCCGATCGGCAGGCGCGGCCTGCGCCGGCTGTTCGATCTGGAGATCCTGGATCGCCTGGCGCTGATCGCGCTGGGGCGCGCGGCGGGCTTCTCGCTCGATGAAGTTGCCCGGATGTTCGCACCCGACGGACGGCCGCGTATCGACCGGCGGAAGCTTGCCGCCAAGGCCGACGAGTTGGACCGAACGATCCGCAAGCTTATCGCGATGCGCGACGGCCTGCGCCATGCCGCGGCCTGTCCGGCGCCAAGTCACATGGAATGCCCGCATTTTCGCCGCCTCATGCGGGTCGCGGCATTGGGAAAGGCGAGGTCGCCCAAGCGGGCCCCGCGCGCGCCGCGATCAGGCTGAAGGGGTCGATCGCCTTGTGTGCCCCCGCACCATGATCAACGCCGCCGCCACCAGCTCCAGCGCAATACACAGATAGAACGGCAGCTCATAGCCACCGGAGAAATCGCGCAGAAAACCGACCACGCCGGGGCCGAACGCATAGGTCACCTGGTTGATCGCAGTGTTGAGGCTGATCAGCACGCCGAACGAGGCGGAATCGAATTCCTGCTGCACGATCAGCGACGGCAGCGTGATGAGATTGCCGACCGAGAAGCCGAACAACGCGCAGGCGGCGATCAGCACGTAATCATTGTGCAAATTGATGACGACACACAGCGCCACGGCCTGACTCAGGAACGACAGCGCCGAGGCGAGCCGCTGGTTGAGTCGGTCGATCACCAGCGAGAACAGCACCCGGCCGATCACCGCCATCGCGGTCAGCACCGCAACCGCGACGGCCGCGCGCTCGCGCCCGATCACGGGATCGAGGAACGAGATCAGGTGGACGATGAAGCCGACCTGCGCGAACAGCACCAAGGCAAAGGCAATGGTCACGGTAAGAAAGCCGACATCGCGCAACGCCTGGCTACGAATCTGCGCCGACGATTGCGGCTTCGTTTTCGTCGCGGCGCGCCGGCCATGGAGATCGGGCGGGCGGCCGACGACAATCAGGATCACCGGCACGAGCAGTACCAGCATGGCGCCGGCGACGATAAACATCGCGCTGGCGAAGCCGACATGGCCGATCAAGGTCACCAGCAGCGGCACGCCGACGATGCCGCCGAAGCTTGCGCCGTTCAGCGCGAGGCTGATCGCCATGCCGCGCTTCTGGTCGAACCACAGGCTGATCGTGTTGGTGATCATGGCCAGGCTCGTGCCGGCCCAGCCGAAGGCGAGCACGGCGTTCGCGAGATAAAGCTGCCACGGTTCGCGCACCGCGCCGATCGCGACCGCCGCGGCCGACATCGCCAGCGTCCCTGCGATCAGGCCGAGGCGCGGGCCGTACTTGTTGACGGCTTCGCCGACGAAGACGACGAGCAGCGCGCCGAACAGATAGAAGAACGTCGTGGCCGACGAGATCAGCGAGGCCGACCAGCCGTGCGCACGCTGGAGCTCGGCGACATAGACGCTCTGGCCGTAGAAGCCGAGCCCCCAGCCGAAGGTCGCGAGCAGGAAGCAGACCGCAACGATGCGCCAGCCTTCGTAGCGGAGAGAGGATTCGTCGACGGATCCGTCGTGTCGAGGGTTATCGAGCATGCCGCTTACTCCGTCATGCCCGGACTTGTTCCGGGCATCCACGTTCTTCGATCCGCGCGCCCAAGACGTGGATGGCCGGGACAAGCCCGGCCATGACGACATCTAGTAACCTTCACCAGAAAATCACTTCGACCTGGATCGAACTATCAACGCTGCTGACAGCCTCCCGCCATGTCAGATCGCATCCGGGAACTCGCCCATGGCCGCGTCGAGCCGCGCTTTGCGGCGACGGGTCCAGGACGCCAACGAGAGCACGGCGAGACCGAGCAGCACCGGCGGAAACACCACCATGTTCACCGCGGACCAGCCGTAACTGGCGAGCAACTGGCCGGACGAGAACGAGCCGATCGCCATCATGCCGAACACCAGGAAATCGTTGAAGGCCTGCACCTTGTTGCGCTCCTGCGGCCGGTGCGTCTCCAGCACCAGCGCCGAGGCGCCGATGAAGGAGAAGTTCCAGCCGACACCGAGCACGATCAGCGTGACCCAGAAATGCATCGCGGTGATGCCGGACAGGCCGATGCAGGCCGCGCCGGCCTCCAGCAGCAGGCCGGCGGCAACGACCTTGCGCGCGCCGAAGCGGGCGATCAGCGCGCCCGTGAAGAAGCTCGGCCCGTACATGGCGACGATGTGCCATTGAATGCCGAAATTGGAATCTGAAATGCTCAAGCCGCACAGCTTCATGGCAAGCGGCGCCGAGGTCATCACCAGGTTCATCATGGGGTAGGAGATGACGCCGCACAGCGCCGCGGCGATGAAGCGTGGCTGGGTCACGATCTCGAGCAGCGGCCGCCCGCCATGAAGATCGGCCGGCGCCGGTTTCGGCATGTCGACCCCGGCGACGATGCCCATCGCGATGAGCGCGACAGCCGCCTGGACCAAGAAGCTGAAGGCGAAGAGATAAGGCTGCCAGACATCCATGGTCCATTGCACGAGCTGCGGACCGAGCACGCCGGCGAACACGCCGCCCGCCATTACCCAGGACACCGCCTTGGGTCGGTACGCCGCGCTGGCGCCGTCGGCGGCAGCGAAGCGATAGGACTGCGCCACCGCGCCGTAGAGGCCGCCAAGAAAAGTCGCCAGACAGAACAACGGAAACGAAGCGTGCAGGATCGCGAAGCAGCCGAGCAGGCCGGTGAGCGTACCCAGGCCCGTGCCGATGATGAAGGCCCAGCGGCGGCCGAAGCGACTCGATATCGCGCCGGTCGGCAGCGTGCCGGCCGCAAGCCCCAGCACGTACATCGACAGCGGTACCGTCGCGAGCGACATGTCGGGTGCAAGCGTCGCACCGACGATGGAGCCGGTGGCGAAGATCACCGCCGAATTGGCGCCGGTCAGCGCCTGCGCGGCAGCAAGGCGCACCACATTGGCGCGCACGCGGGCGTCGGCGGCGACCTCATTGGCTGCAGTCACATCCAGCATCGGCATTTCCGCCCCAACGGGCTTTTAAGTGCTTTCAAGGGCTCGCTTGATTCCCGGCACTATGGCGGGACGCGGGAGGGCGGGCAACCGGCGCAAACGGGCGCAGGCCATGTCTCTGACGCAATCGGGCCGATGATAATGGGCCGCGCACTTGACGGCTTGCGCTCGATCAAATCCTATCCGCCGCGACCTTCCGGAGTTTCGTTCATGTCCGTCGACGACAGGCCTACGCTCAGCGCTCCTGACGACGATCCCTGGCTCTGGCTGGAGGAGATCGAAGGCAAGCAGGCGCTCGATTTCGTCACGCGGCAGAACAGCCTGACACTCGACGCGTTCGGCGGAGCGGCCTTCGCGCGCGATCGCGACATCCTCGCGGCGATCTACGATCGTCCCGACAACATTCCCTATGTCAGCCGCCGCGGCACCGAACTGCACAATCTCTGGAAGGACGCCACCAACCCGCGCGGCCTGTGGCGGAAGACTTCCCTTGCGGAGTTTCGCAAACCGCATCCGACGTGGGAAATCATGCTCGATGTCGACCAGCTCGCGGCACGCGAAGGCGAGGACTGGCTGCTGAGCGGCATCACCACGCAGCCGGGAAGCGCGCGCGCCATTTTGGGGCTGTCGCGCGGTGGCAGCGATGCCGTCACCTTGCGGGAATTCGACCTCGACACCAAGAGTTTCGTTGCGGACGGATTTGCGCTGTCGGAAGCCAAGGGCGGCGCCGATTGGCTCGATGCCGACACGCTGCTGCTGTCGAGCGCCCATGGCGAAGGCATGGCGACGAGCTCGGGATATTCCCGGACGGTTCGCCTGTGGCGACGCGGCCAGCCTGTCGATCAGGCGCAGGTGATCATCGAGACCACGGCCGATCATATGGCGATCTCCGGCATCGTCGACGACACCGCTGCGGCCCCGCGCAGCTGGATCGTCGACCAGATCGACTTCTTCAATCATGCGCTCTGGCTGCGCGATGCAGACGGTGCGACGACGAAGCTCGATCTGCCGACCGGCATCTGGTTGCAGGCGCATGGCGACTGGTTCGCGATGAAGCTGCGCGAAGCCTGGTCGATCGAGGGCAAGACCTATGCCGCCGACACCGTGCTCGGCATGTCGCTCTCGGCGTTCCTCGCCGGCAGCCGCGATTTCGCGGTGCTGTTCGAGCCGGAACCTCGCCGCGCCCTGCAAGGCCTGTTCTGGACCGGAGGCAAGCTGGTGCTGTCGATCCTCGACGAGCTCCAGCCGCAATTCGAGATCTGCACGCCGTCGGCCACAGGCTGGAGCCGCGCGTCGCTCGGCGGCCTGCCGCAGATCGGCGTCGTCGACATCTGGCCGCTGGATCGCCATCCCTCCGAGAGCAATGGCGACCTGCTTGCCAATGTGCAGGATCCGCTGACGCCGCCGTCGTTGCTGCTGATCGAGCGCGGCGTCGCGAGCCCGACCGTGTTGAAGCAGGCGCCGAAAACATTCAACGCCGACGGCCTCGTGGTGACCCAGCACGAAGCGATCTCGACCGACGGCGAACGCATCCCCTATGTACAGACCGGCCCCGCCGGCGAGACCGGCGATGCACCGGTCTATATGAGCGCCTATGGCGGCTTCGCCCATTCGGTGAAGCCGTATTACAACCCGTCGCTCGGCAAGCTGTGGCTGGAGCGTGGCGGCACCACGGTGCAGGCGAATTTGCGCGGCGGCGGCGAATTCGGCACGCGCTGGCACGATGCCGGCCGGCTCGCCGGCAAGAAACTGTCGCACGACGATTTCGCGGCCGTTGCCGCCGATCTCGTCCGCCGCGGCATGACAACGGCAAAGCGCATTGCCGCACAGGGAGGATCGAACGGCGGCATCCTCATCACCAACATGCTGGTGCGATACCCCGAACGTTTCGGCGCGCTGTTCTGCACCATCCCGCTGATCGATATGCGCCGCTACACGAAGCTGCTCGCCGGCGCGAGCTGGATCGCGGAATATGGCGATCCCGACAAGCCCGAGGAGTGGGACTGGCTCAAGTCCTACTCCGCCTATCACAACGTCAAGGCCGGCCAGCCGTATCCGCCGATCCTGATCGCCACCACGCGACGCGACGACCGTGTCCATCCCGGGCATGCGCGCAAGATGGCGGCAAAGCTCCAGGCCATGGGCTACGAGGCCTGGTTCTACGAGCCTGAAGCCGGTGGCCACGGCTACGGCAAGGACAACAAGGAGCGCGCCGGGTTCGAGGTGATTGGCTTTCGGTTCTTAAAGGACAAGATCGGGTGGAAGGACGAGGGCTAGCGTTTGCGGCGCTGACATCTCCGCACGGTCATGGCCGGGCTTGACCGGGCCATCCACGCCTTAGCTGGTGCACGAAGAACGTGGATGCCCGGGACAAGCCCGGGCATGACGACCTCCTATCGCGCGAATACCAAGGTCAGATTGTTCGCGGGCATGTCCATCGTATCGACAAGGCGAAGACCAACGCCGCGGGCAAGCGCCTCGACATCGGCGATGTCACGCACGCCCCAGTCGGGATTGCCTTCACGCAGGGAGGTGTCGAACACCGCATTGCTGAGCGCGATGTGCTTGCCGCCGCGCTTGAACGGGCCGTAGAGGAACAGCTTGCCGTCGGCCCGCAAATAGCGGCCGGCGCCGGCGAACAGACCCTCGGCGACGCTCCATGGCGCGATGTGGATGACATTGGCGCAGAACAATGCGGCAAGACTCGACGGCCCCTGCCCGCTTTTCATCTCCGGGCACCAGTCCGGATCGGTGAGATCGATCCGCAGCGGCGAGCGGATGTTTTTGAGGCCCGAATGAACGCGCCAGGCCTCGATGCTCTTGAGGTGGCGCTGGTTGAGATCGCTGGGCCACCAGATCAGGCCGGGCGTGTGACGGGCGAAGTAGACCACGTGCTGGCCGGTTCCGCTGCCGAGCTCGACCACGTTGCCGGTGCAGCCGGCGAGATGCCGTTCCAGTGCCGCCCAGAGCGGCTCGTGATTGCGATGAAATGCCGGCGCATCGAGCCGCCCATCCGACTCGACCCGACCGCCATCCCTGCCGAATTCGACGACATATTCAGCCAAGTGAGGTCCCCTTGAAAAAACGAGAACGCGATGAAAACAGGTTGAGCGCCCAAACGCTCAGGAAACAGCCGGCCCGCGCCACGGCCCCTAACTCTCGGACCAAATCGGCTGAACAAATAATCTCTTTAGTTGCAATCGGGAAGATATTAACTCCATTTTGTCGCGTGGATAGTCTTGATTGTCAGGCGGCGCCCTTTGTGCTTTGGAACGCTTCTATTTCGTAATCGAGACCATCGCATAACGCCTCGGAATAACGCCTTGACCGCCTTTTCCCGGACGCCCGTTCTGTTCATCTTGCTGGCCATTGCAGCCGGCCTCGCCACCCCGGCGTGGGCGCAGTCCGCTGTGGCCGACGGCCAGAAACTCGCTTTCGACCGCGGCAAGGGCAACTGCCTGACCTGCCATGTCATCAGGGGTGGCGACCTGCCGGGAACGATCGGGCCGGAACTGAAGGACCTCAAGGCCAAGTACCCCGATCGCAACGAACTGACCGCGATCATCTTCGACGAGACCAAGCGCAATCCGCAGACCATGATGCCGCCGTTCGGCCGGAACCGGATTTTGACCGAACAGGAGATCAGCGCGATCGTTGATTTCCTGCAGACCCTGTGACTTCAGGCATGCCACGAGATTTGGTTGGGAGACCAGAGATGACCACACTCACCGGCCCAAGCGCGACGCGGCGCCTGATCCTTCAGGGCGCAGCCTCGGTCGCGTTGCTCGGCCTCGGCAATCTGCCGTTCGGCGCCGCGCCCGCGCGCGCCGCGGCCAACGACAAATATCCGGAAGAGGCGTTCAAGCAAAAGAGCGAGGCGGACGCCATCAAGGCGCTCTACGGCAAAACCGCCGAGCCGTCCGACAAGGTCAAGCTGGACGCCCCCGAGATCGCCGAGAACGGCGGTGTGGTGCCGATCTCGGTGACGACGACACTCGACAAGGTCACCTCGATTTCATTCTTCGTGGCCGAGAATCCCAGCGCGCTGGCCGCCAGCTACAGGATTCCCGAAGGCACGATCCCTGCTGTCGCCAACCGGCTGAAGATGGCCAAGACCACCAACGTGGTCGCGATCGTGGAGGCCGACGGCAAGCTCTACAGCGCGACCAAAGAGGTCAAGGTCACCGTCGGCGGCTGCGGCGGCTAAGCGAGGAAGATCGAGATGGCATCCAGCATTCGCGTCCGCGCCACCGCCAACGGCGACATCACCGAGGTGCAGGCGCTGATCCAGCACCCGATGGATACCGGCTTCGTCAAGGACGCCAAAGGCGAGCTGATCCCGGCGCATTACATCCAGCAGCTGAAATTCGAATGTAACGGCAAGGACGTCTTCGTTGCCGATTGGGGCACCGCGGTCTCGAAGGACCCCTACGTCAAGTTCAGCTTCAAGGGGGCCAAGAAGGGCGACGATCTCAAGGTCTCCTGGACCGATAACAAGGGTGCGTCGGATACGACCACGGCGAAGATCTCGTGATGAAGGCCCGCACCACCATCCTGCTTGGTTCGTTGAGCGCCGCGCTCGTCGCGTTGGCCCTCACCTCTCCACGCGTGGTGGCGGCCGACAAGGTCGATCCCATCGCCGATGCCAAGGCGTTCCAGAACTTCTTCTTCCAGAAATTCCCTGATGTGAAGCACGAGGATTTCGTCAACGGTCCTTATTCCATGAACGAGGACATGAAGCGGCAGTGGCAGGAGAAGGAGGAATTCCCGCCCTACGAGTTTGCGCTCGACGCCGGCAAGGAGATGTTCGCCACCCCGTTCAAGAACGGCAAGACCTATGCGGACTGCTTCCCGAACGGCGGCATCGGCATCCGCCAGAACTATCCTTATTTCGACGAGAAGGAAGGCAAGGTCGTCACGCTGGAGCTGGCGCTCAACCGCTGCCGCGAGGCCAATGGCGAGGCGCCCTATTCCTACGTCAAGGACGAGATGGCCTCGCTCACGGCGTACATGGCCTTCACCTCGCGCGGCAAGCCGATGGACATCAAGATCCCCGACGATCCTCGCGCGCTCGCGGCATTCGAGAACGGCAAGCGCTATTTCTACACCCGCCGCGGCCAATTGAATTTCTCCTGCGCGAGCTGCCATGTGCAGAGCCCGGGTGAGCGCATCCGCGCCGAGATCCTGGCGCCGGCGCTTGGCATTCTGAACGCGATGCCGATCTACCGCTCCGAATGGAGCGGCATGGGCACCACCAGCCGCCGCTTCGTCACCTGCAACAGCCAGACCCGCGCGGTTCCGCTGGAGCCGCAGGCGGATGAATATCGCGACGTCGAATATTTCCTGTCCTACGTCGCCAACGGCCTGCCGATATCGGGACCGGGAGCGCGGCCATGAAGCTGTCACTCCCTTTCGCCCGGCTGCTTGCCTTGCTGCTTACCCTCGGGCTCGCGCCGGCGGCGCGCGCGGCAGATGAGGCAGACTACAAGGCGGCCTTTGCCGCCGCCGAGGCCGCCTCCAAGGAGGCCGCCGGCATGCGCAACCAATGGACCGTGACCGTCTCGACGCTGGCCGCCGCAAAGAAGGCGGCCGATGGCGGCGATTTCGACCGCGCCGTGGCCGCAGCCAGGGAGGCCGAGGCGCTGGCGAAGGCGTCGATCTTCCAGGCGATTTCCGAAAAAGAAGCCTGGAAGGCGATGGAAATCCGTTAGACTGTTCGCTTGTGCAACAGCCTTGCGACCGTGAGAGGGCGCGGAGAATTTCTGGATGGCGATCCGCCGCCGCGATTTCCTGAAGAATGCAGGCCTTGCTGCCGCATCGCTGAGCCTGCCGCGGCTTGCGCGCGGTGCTGAGGCTGCGAGCATTTACGACCTCGAACGGTTCGGCAATGCGCGCATCCTTCACCTCACCGACACGCATGCGCAACTCAATCCAGTCTATTTTCGCGAGCCCAGCGTCAATATCGGGATCGGCGAGATGGCGGGACGGCCGCCGCATCTGGTCGGCCGCGCCTTTCTCGACCGTTTCGGCATCAGGCCCGACAGCGCGGATGCCTATGCCTTCAGCTGCTTCGAGTTCGAGAAGTCCGCAGGCCGCTTCGGCAAGCTCGGCGGCTTCGCCCATCTGAAGACGCTGATCGACCGCTTGCGTGGCGATGTCGGCGAAAAACGCTCCGTGCTCGTTGACGGCGGCGACCTCTGGCAAGGCTCGGGACTTGCCAACATCATGCAGGGCCGCGACATGGTCGAGGCCGCAAACCTGCTCGGTGTCGAGGCGATGACCGGGCATTGGGAATTCACCTATGGCGAGCAGGCGCTGCGCGACAATCTCGCGCGCTTCAGGGGCGAGTTTCTGGCGCAGAACGTTTTTCTCACCGAGGAAGCCGCATTCAATGATGCCCCGGCCTTCGACAAGGCGACGGGACGCGTGTTCAAGCCCTCCGTGATCAAGGAGCTCGGCGGCCATCGCGTCGCGATCGTCGGCCAAGCCTTCCCTTACGTGCCGATCGCGCATCCCAAACGGTTCACGCCGGACTGGTCCTTCGGCATCCGCGAGGAAGAGCTCCAGAAGCATGTCGACGGCCTGCGCGGCACCGACAAGGTCGATGCGGTCATCCTGCTGTCGCATAACGGCATGGACGTCGATCTCAAGCTCGCAAGCCGCGTCACCGGTATCGACGTCATCCTCGGCGGCCATACCCATGATGCGATCCCGCAGCCCATCGCCGTGAAGAATGCGAGCGGCACGACGCTCGTCACCAATGCCGGCTCCAACGGAAAATTTCTGGCCGTGCTCGATCTCGCGCTCGACAAGGGCAAGGTCGGCGACGTCAAATATCATCTGCTGCCGGTCTATTCCGAGCTGTTGAAACCCGATCCCGGGATGGCCGAACTGATCGGCCGGTTGCGGGCACCCTTCGTCACCGACTGGTTGGAGAAGATCGCGACGCCCGATCGCCTGCTGTATCGACGCGACAATTTCGCCGGCCCAGTCGACGAGCTGATCTGCAGCGCGCTGCGCACCGAGTTCGACGCCGAGATCGCGCTGTCGCCGGGCTTCCGCTGGGGCGTCACCGGACTGTCCGGCCAGGCACTGACGATGGAGGATTTGCTCGCGGAAACCGCGATCAGCTATCCCGAGACCTATGTGCAGGAGATGACCGGCGCGGAGATCAAGGACGTGCTGGAAGACGTCTGCGACAACCTCTTCAATACCGATCCCTATTACCAGCAGGGCGGCGACATGGTGCGCGCCGGTGGGCTCAGCTACACCTGCACGCCGACGGCGACGATCGGCAGCCGGATCTCGGAGCTGAAGCTCAATGGCGGCAAGGCGCTCAGTGCCAGCCACCGCTACAAGGTCGCGGGCTGGGCCTCGGTCAACGGCCAGCAAGGCGCGCCGGTGTGGGATGTGGTGGCAAAATATCTGCGCTCGGGCCGGATGTTTCAGGAGCGGCTCGGCTCCGGCGTCACGCTAAAGGGCGTCGAGGGTAATCCGGGCATCGCAGGACAGGGATGATGCGGTCGCAAACCCTATCCGCGATGCTGCTGGCGCTGTTCGCCTGGGCGGCGATGCCACCGGCTTTCGCGCAGCAGGTGCCGCTCCAGGACAAGCCGTTCGCCGAGCACAAGATCGTGCTGCAGCTCTCCGATGGCGATGCCAGGAAGCAAGCTCTGGTGCTCAGCGTCGCCAACAATTTGCTGAAGGCCTACGACCCCGACAAGGTCGCAATCGAGGTGGTGGCGTTCGGTCCCGGCATCGACCTCCTGTTCACCGGCAGCGAGCGCCGCAAGCAGGTCGAGAGCCTGATCGCGCAAGGCGTACGCTTCGACATCTGCCTCAACACTGTCGACACGATCGAGCGGGAGACCGGCAAGCGGCCGGAGTTCATCCCTGCCGCTACGCCGGTGCAGGTCGGGGTCGGGCAGATCCTGTTCCTCAGCGAGAACGGATACACGGTGGTGAGGCCCTGAGCCTTTTGCCGGGGCGAAGCGTCGCGGCATACTCGGTGTCATCGCCGGCGAAGGCGGGCGATCCAGTACTCCGAGACCGCGAGGGGTACGGGAGGGCGCGGCGTACTGGATTCCCCGCCTTCGCGGGGAATGGCAGCGGTGGCTAGGTGACGCCCACCCGCCCGTCACAGGAATAAAAATCTTCCAAATTTTCTTGCTTACACAGTGAATTGCTTCTCTTGTAAGCTCGAAATGTAGTAGAATCTCGGGGTAGTTCACGCCGGGTCTTGCCATGATCTTCCGCCAGCTCTTCGACAGTGTTTCGGGCACCTACAGCTATCTCCTGGCGAGCCGCGCCGGCGGCGAGGCGCTGATCCTCGATCCCGTGCTGGAGAAGGTCGACCGCTACTGCCAGCTCCTGCGCGAGCTCGATCTCAAGCTGGTCAAGGCCGTGGACACCCATCTGCACGCCGACCACGTCACCGGCCTCGGCGAGCTGCGCGACCGCACCCATTGCATGACCGTGATGGGCGACCAGACCAAGGCCGACGTGGTGGCGATGCGGGTTGCCGACGGCGACAAGGTGACGATCGAGGGCCTGTCGCTCGACGTGATGTACACGCCCGGCCACACCGACGACTCCTACTCCTACTTGATGGGCGACCGCGTCTTCACCGGCGACACGCTGCTGATCCGCGGCACCGGCCGCACCGATTTCCAGAACGGTTCGTCGCGCGCGCAGTACGATTCGATCTTCAACCGCCTGCTCAAGCTGCCCGACGAGACCATGGTGTTCCCGGCGCATGACTACAAGGGCGACACCGTCTCCACCATCGGCGAGGAGAAACGCTACAATCCGCGGCTCCAGGTGCGCTCGGTCGACGACTATATCGAGCTGATGGCCAATCTGAAGCTGCCCAATCCGAAGATGATGGACGTCGCGGTGCCCGCCAACATGCATGTCGGCCTGCACCAGGAGGAGCTGGAGAAAGAGGGCCGCGTGCTCCGCGCCGTCGAGGCGATCCGCAGCCTCGGCCGTCCCGATATCCTGCTGGTCGATTTGCGCGAGACCAATGAGCGGATGAAGCACGGCATGCTCGAAGGCGCGCTGCATACACCCTATCCGTCCGTTGAGGACAGCCTCAAGCCCGGCGGCATGCTGCGCGAGGTCGCGGCCGCCACCGGTCGCCGCGTCGTGTTCTTCTGCGCCTTCGGCGAACGCTCTGCGATGGCTGTCGCCGCCGCCAAGGAGGCCGGGCTCACCAACACCGCCCACATCGCCGGCGGCATCGATGCCTGGAAAAAGGCCGGCGGGCCGGTGGTGCACTGACCGCCTTGAGATAAGTCAGGAACTGCACATATCTTCCGGATAGGTTTGGGCGCAGCATCACTGTCCGGGACCAGCCATGGCCAAGATCGGCAAGCCGAGCGCGCCGCCCAAAATTGCGGACGACGCGCCAGCAAAAGACAAGGCGAAGAAGCCTCAGCCTCCGCGCGACACCGAAGACGATGATTACGAAGACGGCGACATCGCGACACCAAAGCGCGACCGCTACGGGCCGGACGACGAGCCGTTTTGAGGGGCTCGTCTCTTGCCACGCTCTCAACTGTCGTCCTGCCCCGCGCTACTGCCATGCGCCTGCGTTCATGGACAAATAACCGCTCTGCCCGATAGTTTGCGCGTCTCCAAAGGACGTGAAACGGAACTGCAATGGTCGACGTTCTCGCCGCACCGCAGCAAGGCAAGGCGGACAGCGCGCTACGCACGCTGACGGGAATTTCGATCGCGCATTGGGTCAGCCATTTTCATCTGCTGGTCCTGCCGATGCTGTTTCCCTTCCTCAAAAATCAACTCGGCGTCGGCTACGTCGAGCTCGGCTTCGCGCTGACCGTGTCGGCCGTGGTGTCGGGGCTGACGCAGGCGCCGACCGGCTATCTCGTCGACCATTTTGGCGCGCGAAAGATTTTGCTGGGCGGCCTCACCCTCGGCGGCCTCGCGCTGATCCTGCTTGGCCTGCATCTCAGCTACACCTCGCTGATCGCCTGCGCCGTGCTGCTCGGGCTCGCCAACAGCGTCTACCATCCCGCCGATTACGCCATCCTCGCCGAGCACATGGACGAAGCGCGGATGGGCCGCGCCTTCTCGATCCATACCTTTGCCGGCTATTTCGGCGGCGCGGTGGCGCCGGCGATCGTCGCCGCGATGGTCATCGTGTCAGGCGGTGTCGGTGCGCTGATCGCATCGGGCGTGATCGGCGTTCTGGTCGCGGTGTTGCTGGTGACCATGAACATTCCCGATGCCGGCGCGCACAAGACCAAGCCAGGCACCGAGAACGCACCCAAACAGGCCGTGATCACGCCGGCGCTGATCACGCTGACGGCACTGTTCATGCTGCTCAGCCTGTCGGTCGCCGGCATCAACAATTTCGGCGTGGTGGCGCTGATGAGTGGCTATGGCGTGACCTATTCCGCGGCCAATGTCGCGCTCACCGCCTTCCTCGGTGCAAGCGCCGCCGGCGTGCTCGCGGGCGGCTTTCTTGCCGACCACACCGAGCGCCACGGCTATGTCGCCGCCGCCTGCTTCGCCGCGAACGCGGCGATCGTGCTGCTGATCGCGCTGGTCACGCTGCCGGGCTGGGCGCTGACCGCCACGATGGCGGCCGCGGGATTCCTCTCCGGCGTGATCGCGCCTTCGCGCGACATGCTGGTGCGCAATGCAGCACCTCCCGGCGCGGCGGGGCGCGCCTTCGGCATCGTCTCCACCGGCTTCAATCTCGGCGGCATCGTCAGCCCGCTGTTGTTCGGCTGGATTATGGACCAGAGCGCGCCGCATTGGGTGTTCGGCGCATCCGTGATCTTCATGGTCGCGACGGTGGTGCTGTCGCCGTTCACGGAGCGGAAGCGGCAAATCGCGGCTTGAGCAACAAACTCAATTGTCGTCCCGGCCTAGTGCGCAATTGCGCATAGGGGCCGGGGGCCCATAACCACGAATCGGAGTTGTGGCGCAAAGCTGCCAACTCCAAGTCTTCGCCAAACTAAAAATCGTGGTTATGGATCCCGGCCTTCGCCGGGATGACAGTTGTGATTGGGTTGGCTGAAGTGGCCCCTTACGTCGGCGACACCGCGCTCTTCAGCGGCGCTGCCTGCGGAGCAGCTCCACCGGTCAGCCTGGCCTTTTCCGTGTTGGGCCAGAGCAGGAGCAGCCCGAGCGCACCGGAGCCGACCATGATCGCGGCGTTGATGGTGAAGCCGGTCATGTAGCCGTCGAGCATGCTGCCGGCGCGCTGGATTACGCTGCCCATCACGAGCGGCGCGATGATGCCGGAAAGCGTATAGAGCGCACCGTAGATCGCGAGAACCGCGCCGCGCTGCGACGTCGGCGTGAACTCGCCGAGCATGGGCGGGCAGACGACGTAGATCGCGCCGCACAGGCCGGAGCCGACCACGAGCAGGGCGATCTGGAGGCCGGCACCTTGGACGTGCGGCATCATCGCGAGGATCAGGCCGCCGACGATCAGCGGCACAGAGCCGAGCACGCCGCGGGAGATCCGCGACGTGTAGCCGCGTGCCAGCATCACCTGCGAGATCCAGCCCGTGAGAATGACGATGGTCGCCCCGAACACCCAGGGCAGGATCGAGACGAAGCCCGCCTGAGACTGCGAGAAGCCGAGGCCCTTGACGATGAAGGGCGTGAACCAGGTGAGCCCGAGCGACAGCGCCCAATAGGCGCCGAAGGTCGCGGTCACACAGCCGATGAAAGTGCGCGATGTCAGAAGCTGGAGATAGGGTATTTTCGGTTCGATCACGGCCGATGCGTGGGTGTCCAGCGGGCCTTCCTTGCCGAGTGCGAGCCAGGCGGCGACCCAGATCAGGCCGACGATTCCGAGGGCACCGAACGCATAGTGCCAGGAATGGTTGACGATGATCCAGTTCAGCGCCGGGACCGCCAGGATCACGCCGAAGGCCGAACCCTGCGACAGGATTGCGGTCGGCATCGTGCGCTTCTCGTCGGGGAACCACTTGTAGATCGCGTGCATCGCCACCGAGGCCGCCGGGCCTTCGCCGGCGCCGAGCACGATGCGGCAAATCAGGAGTGTGGTGAAAGAGACGGTGCCGACCATCGGAAACTGCGTCAGCGCCCAGATCACCGCGAGCGTCAACAGCACCCAGCGGGTCGGTACCTTGTTGACGATGAAGCCGACCACGATCGCCGAGATCGAGAACAGGAAGAAGAACGACGAGCCGAGCAGACCGAACTGCTCGGGCTCGAGCTTCAGCTCAGTCATGATCGGAACGCCCGCGAGACCGACGACGATCTTGTCGGCGAAGTTCACCAGCATGAAAAGAAACAGGAGAAATGTAACGGTCCAGGCGCCCTTTGGCGTTTGCTTTTGCGTTTCCTTCGACGTTTCCTTGGACATCCCCGTCATCTTGCCCGCCGCGGGCTGCGTTGCCTGAGCGCTCATCGTTCTCCCCGTCGTCCCTTTTTGGCACTTTTTTGATGTGGTCCTCTTAGGAGCTAACAACGGCTTCAATACCAACGCAACCCGGCATTTCCGCAGCAAGTGTGCTACGCAGCAATTCCGCTAATTCCGTCCGGCGCCATTCATCGTGCTGAGCATCCAAAACCTCTCCAAGACGTTCTCTTCGGCCGGTGAGCCGGTCCATGTCCTGCGCGGCGTCGATCTCGATCTCAAGGCCGGCGAACGCGTCGCACTGACCGGCGAGTCCGGCAGCGGCAAGAGCACACTGCTGCACCTGATCGCAGGGCTCGATGCCGCCGATGGCGGCACGATCCGACTGGAAGACACGGAGGTCACCAAATTGTCCGATGCGGGACGCGCGGGCCTGCGGCGCGACCGGATCGGCCTGGTGTTTCAACAATACAATCTGATCCCGAGTCTGTCGGTCGGGGATAATCTGGTGTTTCAGGCACGGATCGCCGGCCGGTACGACGAGGCTTGGTACAAGGAGCTGATCGAGCGTCTCGGGCTTGGCGGCCTGCTCAAGCGTTATCCAGAACAATTGTCGGGCGGACAGCAGCAACGGGTCGCGATTGGCCGGGCCCTGGCGACGAAGCCGTCGTTGCTGCTGGCGGACGAGCCGACCGGCAATCTCGACGAGGCCACCGCCGAGGACGTGCTGGCCTTGACGCGCGACCTCGTCACGCGCACCGGCTGCGGCTTTCTGATGGTGACGCACAGCCTGCATCTGGCCGCGACACTCGATCGCCACGTCAACCTGCATGCCGGGCGGATCGCATGAGGCGCGCGCTCTGGGTCCTCGCCGTGCTGCTCAGCCATTGGCGGCGCCACAAGATGCAGTTCGCGACGCTCCTGATCGGGCTGATCGCGGCGACCGCGCTGTGGAGCGGCGTGCAGGCGATCAACCAGCAGGCCCGCAACGCCTATGACCGCGCCGCGGCAACCTTCGGCGGCGCGCGCACGCCGATGCTGGTCGCGCCTGATGCCGCGACCTTTCCGCAGGAGCTGTTCGTCAAGCTGCGCCGCGCCGGCTGGCCGGTCTCGCCGATGCTGGAGGGACGGGTCCAGGTCAACGGGCGCTCGGTCCGGCTGCTCGGCATCGAGCCGGTGACGCTACCGGTCGATGTCGGCAACGCACCGCGCCTCGGCGCCGCCGATCTGAGCAGCTTCGTCGCGCCGCCGGGCCAGACGCTGGTGGCAAAGGAAACGTTGACCGACTTGCAGGAGCGGGAAGGCGCAGCGCCGCCGATCAGCAACGGCGCAATACTGCCGCCGCTGCGCGTGCTGCCGCAGCTCGTGCCCGACGTGCTCGTGGTCGATATCGGCGTTGCGCAGCGGCTGCTGAACAAGCCGGACCAGATCTCGCGGCTTCTGATCGGCAAGCCCAAGGGCAAGCCCGCGCCCTTAGCGAGCGTCGTCGGCGACCGCTTACAGCGGGTTGAGCCGGATGCGGAGACCGAGCTGGAGCGTCTCACCGACAGCTTTCACCTCAACCTCACCGCGTTCGGCCTGCTGTCGTTCTTCGTCGGTCTTTTCATCGTCAATTCAGCCGTCGGTCTCGCCTTCGAGCAGCGGCTGCCGATGCTGCGTACGCTGCGGGCCTGCGGTGCCTCGGCCCGACTGGTCAACACCGTGCTGGTGGTCGAGCTCGTGGCGCTGTCGCTGATCGCAGGCCTGATCGGGCTTGCCTGCGGCTATTTCATTGCGGCCGCGCTCTTGCCCGACGTCGCAGCATCCCTGCGTGGACTCTATGGCGCGCAGATCCCGGGGCAGCTCAGCTTGCGACCTGAATGGTGGCTCGCCGGGATCGGCATCAGCATTGTGGGCGCGCTGGTGGCCGCGGCGACCAGCCTGATCAAGGCTGTCAGGATGCCGGTGCTGGCGACCGCGCAGCCGCGCGCCTGGCAACAGCGGCAGCGCCGTTGGCTGATCCTGCAAAGCGGGGCTGCCTGCGCTGTGTTGGTGGTCGCGCTGTTGCTGCTCCAGTACGGGCAATCGCTGATCGCGGGCTTTGGCGTGCTGGCAGCGCTGATGCTCGGCGCGGCGTTGATCCTGCCGGCCTTCCTCGACATCATCCTGCGGACCGGGCAGCGTTTCGCGCGGAGGCCGCTTGCGCTGTGGTTCTGGGCGGACAGTCGGCAGCAGCTCTCGGGTTTGTCGCTGGCGCTGATGGCGCTGCTGCTCGCGCTCGCCGTCAATGTCGGGGTGTCCACCATGGTGGGAACGTTCAGCCGCACCTTCATCGGCTGGCTCAACGGGCGGCTCGCAGCCGACGTCTACATCAGCGCCTCCGACAACGCCAAAGGTGTCGCGATCCGCAACTGGCTGAAGGAGCGCAGCGATGTCCAGGCGATCTTGTCGGGCGGACGCGCCGAGGCGCAGGTGCAGGGCCAGCCGGTGGAATTGCTTGGCCTGCCCGATCACGCGCTCTATCGCGAGCGCTGGCCGCTGCTCGAAGCCACACCCCGTGCCTGGACACAACTCATACCCGGCAATGCCGCTTTCATCAGCGAGCAGCTGAGCCGCCGCCTCAACGTCCGCGTCGGCGACGTCGTAGACGTCCCGGCGCCGGGCGGGACCTGGGAGCTCGACATCGTCGGCATCTATGCCGACTACGGCAACCCCAAGGGACAGCTGGCGGTGAATGTCGCGGCGCTGATCCGGCATTTTCCGCAGACGCCGCAGACGCGCATCGGTCTCATCGTCGCGAAGGAGAATATCCCCAGCCTGATCACGGCGCTGCAGAAGCAGTTTGCGCTCGACGACCGCAGCGTCGCCGACCAGGCGACGGTGAAGGCGGAGTCGATCCGGATCTTCAACCGCACCTTTGCGGTGACTTCGGCGCTGAACGCGTTCACGCTCGGCGTCGCCGGGATCGCGCTTCTGACCAGCTTGCTGACATTGGCGAACTCCCGCCTGCCGCAGCTCGCGCCGCTCTGGGCGATCGGCATCACGCGGCCGCGCCTTGCCGCGATCGAATTGACCAAGACGCTGTCGGTCGCGCTGTTCACCTCGCTCCTGGCCGTGCCGCTCGGGCTGCTGGTGGCGTGGTGCCTGATCGCGATCGTGAACGTGAAGGCGTTCGGCTGGCGGCTGCCGTTCCATGTGTTTCCGCTGCAACTGGTCGAACTGGTCGCGATCGCGCTGTCCGCCTCGTTGCTTGCCGCGCTGCCGCCGATGATCCGACTGGCCCGGATGCAGCCGGCGGGCCTCGTCAAGGTGTTTGCCAATGAGCGCTGACAGGATCTCCCGGCGCACCTTCGCGGGCGGGATCGCCGCGCTCGCGGCTGTCAGCCGCGCGGGCGCGCAAGGTTATGCCGGGCTCGGCGAAACGGCCGACGGCTTTGCGAAGGTCACACCGGGGAAGACGTTCGCCTTTCCCGGCGATCACGGGCCGCATCCGGAGTTTCGCATCGAGTGGTGGTATCTCACGGCGAATCTCGTCGATGGCAGCGGCGCGGCTTGCGGCCTGCAATGGACGCTGTTCCGGCAGGCGACGCAGCCGGGGCCGCAGGGCGAGGGCTGGGCCAATCAACAGGTGTGGATGGCGCATGCCGCGGTAACGCGCGCCGACACCCACCGCTTCAACGAGCTGTTTTCCCGCGGTGGTGTGGGACAGGCCGGCGTCACGGCGAAACCGTTCTCGGCCTGGATCGACGATTGGGAGATGAACGGATCCGAGCGCACCGAAGATCGCGCTTTAGCGCCGCTGACGCTGAAGGCCTCGGGCGCCGACTTCAGTTACGTGCTGACGCTCGAGGCCGATCGTCCGGTGGTGTTGCAGGGCGCCGGCGGCTACAGCCGTAAATCGGAGCGCGGTCAGGCCTCCTATTATTACAGCCAGCCGTTCTATCGCGCCCGCGGCACGCTCACCATCGACGATAGGACGGTCGATGTTTCCGGCCAGGCCTGGATGGACCGCGAATGGAGCAGCCAGCCACTCGATGCCGACCAGACCGGCTGGGACTGGCTGTCGCTGCACCTGTCATCCGGTGACAAGCTGATGCTGTACCGGCTCCGGCAGAAGGACGGCAAAGATTATCCGTTCGGCAACTGGATCAGCGCGGCGGGCGAGACGCAGATGATCGCGGGCGACGATATCCAGATGATGCCGAAAGCGACGGCTGAGGTCGCGGGACACAAGCTCCCGGTGGAATGGCAGATCGCGATCCCCTCGCGGTCGTTCTCGATCCAGTGCAAGCCGCTCAATCCACAGGCGTGGATGGGGACCGGTTTTTCCTATTGGGAAGGGCCGATCAGCTTTGCCGGTACGCATGACGGCGTTGGCTATCTCGAGCTGACCGGGTATTGAACCGGGACCTCTTCGAAGGGACTAGCGATGCATCACCTCACCGCCCTCGTCACGCTGCTGGCGATCCTGTTCTACTTCTTCACCTCCATCAACGTGTCGCGCTCGCGCACCAAAACGGGCGTCAAGGTGCCGGCAATGTCGGGCCATCCGGATTTCGAGCGCGCGTTCCGGATCCAGATGAACACGCTGGAATGGATGCCGATCTTCCTGCCGTCGCTCTGGCTTTTCGCGATTTACATCAGCGATTCTGGCGCAGCGGCGATCGGCGCGGTCTGGATCGTCGGCCGCATCGTTTACTTCATCGGCTATTCGAAGGCCGCCGCAAAACGCGGCCCGGGATTTTTTATTCAGGGTATCGCGGCCATTGCGCTGTGGGCGGGGGCGCTGGGAGCGGCGGTGCTGCGGCTGGTGTGAGGCAGCCGACATACGGCCACTTGCCCCGCCGTCGTCCTGGCGGAGGCCTGGACCCATAACGACAGGACACGGTTATGGGCACGATGGCGGCGACAGCTTGTTTCAACAAGCGGCTGTCGGGGTAATGGGTCCCCTGAGTTCACAAACGAAGTGCAACACTTCCATCTGGAGGTGTTGCCATGGGGCGGACTTACAAACAGCTCTCCCTTGACGATCGATGCGAGATTGCCCGCCTTTTCGGCCAATGGCGGCTCGGTCGGGCAAATCGCGGCAGCTTTGGATCGGCCGCCATCAACGATCTCTCGGGAGCTGAGGCGGAACCGTGGCAGGCAAGTCGGCTACAAGCCAAGCTATGCTCAGCAGCAGACCCGGGCGCGGCGCTGGAAGGGCTCTCGCCTCGAGCGGGACGCCAGCTTGCGCCGCGAGGTCTTGGCAGGCTTGAGCCGCGGTTGGTCACCCGAACAGGTCGCAGGCAGGCTGGCCCGGGAACGTGGCCGTAGGGTGATCTCCTGCGAGAGCATCTACCGCTTCATCTACGCCCAGATCACACGCACGACGGACTTCACCTGGCGGCGCTATCTGCCTCGAGGCAAGAGCAAGCGAGGCCACCGCGGCAAACGAGGCGGGAGCCCCGCAAGCTTCATCGAAGGCCGTGTTTCGCTGGCAGAACGGCCTGCCGAGGTCGCCGATCGCAAAGTCCCGGGCCACTGGGAAGCCGATCTGATGATGTTCTCCAAATACCGGCAGGCCATCCTGGCCGTCCACGAGCGAACCTCGCGCCTGCTGCTCGCCGTTCCCATCGAACGCAAGTTCGCCGCCGGTATCGCTAGCCATCTCGTACGCCTGTTCAAAGCCGTACCGGAGGCACTGCGCCGTACCGTCACCTTCGACAACGGCACCGAGTTCGCCGCCCACCTTTCCTTGCAGAGCCTCTTGATGAAGACCTTCTTCTGCGACCCGCACGCGCCGTGGCAAAAGGGCGGCATCGAGAACGCCATCGGCCGCTTGCGCCGCTTCATCCCCCGAAAGACCGACCTCGAAAAGCTCCCAACCAGGCGCTTCCGTCAGTCCATTGCCGCCTACAACAACACCCCGCGCAAATGCCTTGACTTCAGAACCCCGGCAGAGGCCTTCTCCTCTCAACTGTTGCACTTCGAGTGTGAATCCACCTCCTGGCTTTCGCCAGGACGACATAGAGATCCTCACTTCGTCAGCGGGCAGCCGCTCTCCTTGGCAGTGAAGAACGCCTTCTCGCCGGGAACGACCGCGAGCTGCTTGTAATAGTCCCAGGGCTTCTTCGATTCCGAGGGCTTCTTCACTTCGAACAGATACATGTCGTGGACCATGCGGCCATTCTCGAGCACCTTGCCGCCTTGCGCGAAGTCGTCGTCGACCGGCAGCTCCTTCAGCTTCTTGGCGACCGCATCTGGATCCTTGGTGCCGGCGGCCTTGACCGCCTTGAGATAGCTCAGCGTCGCCGAATAGGTGCCGGCCTGGATCATGTTCGGCATCCGGCCGGTGCGATTGAGAAAGCGTTCGCCGAGATGGCGCGTGCGGTCGTTGATATCCCAGTAATAGCCCTCGGTCAGCACCAGGCCTTGCGCGGCCTGCAAGCCGAGGCCGTTCACTTCGGCGAGCGTCATCAAGAGGCCCGCGAGCTTCTGGCCACCGGAGACGATGCCGAACTCGGACGCCTGCTTGATCGAATTGGTGGTGTCGAGGCCGGCATTGGCAAGGCCGACGATCTTCGCCTTCGAGCTCTGCGCCTGGAGCAGGAAGGAGGAGAAGTCCGAGGAGTTGAGCGGCACGCGCACCGAACCGAGCACCTTGCCGCCATTGGCGGTGACGATCTCGCTGGTGTCCTTCTCCAGCGCGTAGCCGAAGGCGTAGTCCGCGGTGAGGAAGAACCAGCTGTCGCCGCCGGCCTTGGTCAGCGAGCCGCCGGTGCCGACACCGAGCGCGCGGGTGTCATAAGCCCAGTGGAAGCCATAGGGCTGGCAGGCATCGCCGGTGAGGCGCGAGGTCGCAGCGCCGACGACGATGTCGATCTTCTTCTTTTCCTTGGAAAGCTCGTGGATCGCGAGCGCGACCGATGAGGTCGTCAGCTCCGTGATCATGTCGACGTTCTCGACATCGTACCAGCGGCGCGCGATCGAGGTCGCGAGATCCGGCTTGTTCTGGTGGTCGGCGGTGACGAGCTCCACCTTCTGGCCCAGCACCTCGCCGCCGAAATCCTCGATCGCCATCCGGGCGGCCTCGACCGACCATTTGCCGCCGTAATCGGCGTAGACGCCGGACTGGTCGTTGAGGATGCCGATCTTGACGCCTTGCGCAGAGGCCGGCGCGGCCAGCAGCAAAGCCGAAATTGCGACAGCGGCCAAAAGTGCTGATTTCATCTGTTAGCTCCCAGCAGTTTTCTGTTTTGAAATCGCGCGGATACTAGTGAAGAACCCCGGCGGTGCCCATCCATTGCATGTTGGTCGTTAGTATGAAGGGCGTGCCAAGCAAACGGCGTCGTCCCGGCCTAGTACGCAATTGCGCACGGGGGCCGGGACCCATACCGCGGAATCCCTCGGTTGCGGTCGGTAGGAGTACCGAACGACGAATCTTCACTAAACCACGTTCGAGGGTTATGGTCCCGGCCTTCGCCGGGACGACAGCGTGAATATTGAAGGGTCGGTGGCGCGCCATTTGATACTTATCAGCCCACCGCCTTCGGCTTCCCCTCGTTCTTCCCCTCGGCCAGGTTCCGCACCACCACATAGAAGATCGGCGTGAACAGAAGCCCAAACAGGGTGACACCGATCATGCCGAAGAACACGGCGACGCCGACGGCTTGCCGCATCTCCGAGCCCGAGCCGGACGAGATCACCAGCGGCAAGACGCCGAGGATGAAGGCGAAGGACGTCATCAGGATCGGCCGCAGGCGCAGGCGGCAGGCGTCTATCACGGCCTCCAGCCGCGGCTTGCCTTCTTTCTCGATGTCGCGCGCGAACTCGACGATCAGGATCGCGTTCTTTGCCGCCAGCCCCACCAGCACGACGAAACCGATCTGGGTGAGGATGTTGACGTCCTGCCCCATGATGCGCACGCCGATGGTGGCCGCCAACAGGCACATCGGCACGATCAGGATCACCGCGAACGGCAGGGTCCAGCTGCCGTATTGCGCGGCGAGCACCAGATAGACGAACAGCACGCAGATCGGGAATACGTAGAGACCCGCATTGCCGCCCGTGATCTGCTGGTAGGACAGATCGGTCCACTCGAAGCTGAAGCCGCTCGGGAGGGTGTCGTCGGCGAGCTTCTTGATCGCGTTGAGCGCGGTGGTCGAGCTGGTGCCCGGCGCCGGCTCGCCCTGCAGCTCGGAGGCCGCGTAGAGATTGTAGCGCGCGACGCGGTCAGGGCCGGAAACGTCCTTGAACTCGACCACGCTGCCGAGCATCACCATGTCGCCGGAGGCGTTGCGCGTGCGCAACCGCGAGAGATCGCTCGGCTCTTTCCGGAACGGGAAGTCGGCCTGCGCGGTGACGTGGTAGGTGCGGCCGAACAGGTTGAAGTCGTTGACATAGGTCGATCCGAAATAGGTCTGGATCGTGTCGTTGATGCCGGCGATGGGAACGCCGAGCTTCTGCGCCTTGGTGCGGTCGATGTCGACGAAGAGCTGCGGCGTATTGGCCGAGAACGGCGAGAACACGGAGGGAGCGAGCAGCGAGGGCGATTTGCGCGCCGCGGCGACAAGCTCGTCAGTAGCCGCGGCGAGCATCTCCGGCCCACGGCCCTGGCGGTCCTGGATGCGGATGGTGAAGCCGCCACCGGTGCCGATGCCGGGCACGGCCGGCGGCGGAATCACGATGATGAAGGCACCCTGAATCGCGGCCAGGCGTTTGCGCAGCTCGACCGTGATGGCGTTCGCAGACAATCCTTTCTTGATCCGCGCCTCGGGCTCGTCGAACACTGGGAAGAGCGCCGCCGCGTTGCCGGCCTGCGTCCGCGTCGCGCCGGAGAAGCCGGCGAAAGCGGCCACGCGGATGATACCCGGCGTATCCAGCGCGATCCGCTCGATCTCGCGCACGACCTCGGTGGTGCGCGCCAGCGAAGCGGCGCCCGGCAATTGCACGGAGATGATGACGTAGCCGCGGTCCTGCGCCGGAATAAAGCCTTGCGACGTGGTGGCGATCAGCCAGCCGGCGCTGCCGATCAGCACGACGTAGATCAGGATCATCACCGCCGAATGCCGGATCACGAAATTGGCGAGGCCGGCGTAGCCATGCGCGAGACGGTCGAACACGCGGTTAAACACGCCAGTGAAAGCGTTCCAGCCGCGTGCAACAAGATTCCAGCGCGCGGGCGGCCGTTTCTCCTCGTGGGGGACGAGGAGAAGCGAGGCCAGCGCCGGCGATAGCGTCAACGAGCAGAAGCAGGAGATTGCGGTCGCGACCGCAATGGTGACGGCGAATTGCTGGAAGAACTGACCCGAAATTCCGCCCAGAAATGCGGTCGGGACGAACACCGCGCACAGCACCAGCGCGATCGACACCAATGCGCCGCCGACCTCCTCCATGGTCTTCAGCGCGGCATCGCGCCGGCTCATGCCATGCTCGAGATGCCGCTCGACATTCTCGACCACCACGATGGCGTCGTCGACCACGATACCGACGGCGAGAACGAGCCCGAACAGCGTGAGATTGTTGATCGAGAAGCCGAGCGCCGCCATCACCGCGAAGGTGCCGACCAGCGAAACCGGAATCGCGATGATCGGAATGATCGCGGGACGCCATCCCTGCAGGAACACCAGCACGACGACGACCACGAGCAACATGGCCTCGTAGATGGTCTTGATCAGCTCGTGGACGGACTGCGCGATGAACTCGGTCGGGTTGTAGCCGATATTGAAGTCGAGGCCTTTCGGAAAGGTCTCCTTCAGCTTCGTCATGGTGTCCGAAATGTTCTTCGCGGTCGCGAGCGCGTTCGATCCCGGCCGCTGCGTCACCAGCATGGCGACCGCCGATTTGCGCAGCAGGAAGCTGTTGGTGGAGTAGGCGAGAGCACCAAGCTCGATACGGGCGACGTCGCGCAGGCGCACCGTGCGGCCGTCAGAGCCGGCCTTGATCAGGATGTCCTCGAACTGCTTCTGGTCTTTCAATCGCCCGGTGAAGGTGAGGTTCGGCTGGAAGGCGCGGTCGGCGATCGGCGGTTCGGCGATCTGGCCGCCCGCGATCTGCACGTTCTGCGCGCGGATCGCGGCGAGCACCTCGGTTGCGGTCAAGCCGAGATTGGCGATTCGGTCAGGATCGAGCCATAGCCGCATCGAATAATCGCGCGCGCCGAAGATCTGGATGTCGCCGACGCCGTCGATCCGCAGCAGCTGATCGCGGACCTGGAGCAGCGCATAGTTGGAGATGTAGAGCTGGTCGAACGTGTCGTCGGGCGACAGCATGAACACGACCATCAGGATGTCGGGCGAGTTCTTGCGCGTGGTGACGCCGTTGCGCTGAACCTCTTCAGGCAAACGCGGCTGCGCGATCGCAACGCGGTTCTGCACCAGCACCTGGGCTTTGTCGAGATCGGTGCCGAGCTTGAAAGTGACGGTGATGGTGAGCTGGCCGTTCGAGGTCGCCTGGCTGTAGAGATACAGCATGTCCTCGACGCCGTTGATCTCCTGCTCGATGGGTGCGGCAACCGTGTCGGACACGGTCTGCGCGGAGGCGCCGGGATATTGCGTGGTGACGACGACGGTCGGCGGCACCACTTGCGGATATTCGGAGACCGGCAGCGTGGTATAGGCCAGCGCGCCGACGATCAGCAGCACGATCGACAGCACCATCGCCAGGATGGGCTGGTTGATGGAGAGACGGCCAAGATTCATGATTTGCCACCGGCGGGCGCTGGTGCCGTCTGCGGTGCGACCTTGGCACCGACGCGGGCGCGCTGGATGCCGTTGACGATGACGCGGTCGTCCGCCTTCAATCCCTCGCGGATCACGCGCAGGCCCTCGTCGAGCGGTCCGAGCGTCACGGGACGCGCCTCGACGGTGTCGTCCGGCTTGACCACGAACACGATCTTGCGGGACTGGTCAGTTGCGACCGCAACGTCGGGGATCAGCAGCGCTTCATAGGGCGCGCTGCCGATCAGTCTGATACGCCCGAACTGACCGGGCAGGATCGAAAGATCGGTGTTCTTGACCACGGCGCGGCTGCGCAGCGTGCCGGTGGAGACATCGAGGCGGTTGTCGAGGAAATTGATGCTGCCTTCACGGGATGGTTTCGTCTCGCCGGCGAGCGTCACCTGCACCGGGTTCGCCGTATCGCGCGAACTCGGGCGGCGGCCTTCGAACCACAGCTTGCTGTATTTGATGAAGGTCGCCTCATCCATGTCGAAATAGATATAGATCGGGTCGAGCGTCACGATCGAGGTGAGCAGCGTCGACGTTCCGGTATCGCTGCCCTGCACGAGATTGCCAGGGCTGACAAGGTGGCGGCTGACGCGGCCGGTCAGCGGCGCCGTCACATGCGTGAATTCGATATTGAGCTTGGCGACTTTGAGCGCACCCTCGGCCTGTGTTTCGGCAGCGTGCGCGGCCTGCAAGGCCTGACGGCGCTGATCGACCACCTGCTCGGAGACGGCGCTGGTCTGCACCAGGCTCAAACCGCGATCGAGCTCCCGCTTTGCAAGCTCCACCTTGGCACGGGCATCGGAAAGCTGCCCCTCGGCCTGCGTGGCCACCGCCTCGAACGGACGTGGGTCGATGACGTAGAGCAGATCGCCCTGACGCACGATGGCGCCATCCTGGAATTCGACAGAGTTGACGAACCCGCCGACGCGCGGGCGGACCTGCACCTCCTCCATCGCCTCGAAGCGGCCGGTGAACTCGTCCCAATCGGTGACGGTGCGCTTGACCGGTTGGGCGACGGTTACCGGCGCCGGCGGGGGAGCGCTCGCTTGCGAGGCCGGCTGGCCGCAACCGGTGAGCACGAACGCCGCGGCGAGAAGGCCGACGATGGCGTAAGGCCGAGGCGAAACGAAATCGTGCGTTTTGACAAATTGCTCGCTTCCGTCCGGTCCAGTCATCCCAGGTCCTCGCATCAAAGCCGCGGAAAAAGCAGGGTACGCCTGTACCCGCGGGCGCCACAAGATGGGTGGCAATGATGAACTCTTCAAGACCAAAGCGCAGGCAATGCTCGGAGGAATGCCCTGGCCGGATGACGGGTTGACAGGGCTTGTTGGCCTCTCCCCGTAAGCCGGGAGAGCAAGCGGAGAGTGCGTTAGCGTCTTCGCACATGACGGGCGGAGCCGGCTCGGCTAGATTGCTCCTCATAAAACAAGACGAATTGTCCAGGGAGGACAGGCGTGCACCAGGGACGTGTCGTTTACGGCGCGATCGAGGAAGTCGTGTTCGGCCCCCCCGCGGCCGAGGCCGTGGTCGCCCAGATGGACCGGCTGGGGACGCGCCGCGCCTTCCTGATAGTCTCGGGCACGCTCAACCGGCAGACCGACGAAATCGCCAAGATCAAACAAGCCCTGGGCACAAATTGCGCGGGCGTCTTCGATGCCATGCCGGCGCACACCCCGCGCGAGGCGGTGATCGCCGCCACCAATGCGGCGCGCGAAGCGGGCGCCGACCTGATCGTCACCGTGGGCGGCGGCTCGATCACCGACGGCGCCAAGGCGGTGCAGCTCTGCCTCGCCAACGGCATCGACGATGTCGACGGCATCGAGCGTATCCGCGTGCACAAGGGCGTCGCGCCCGAGATGACGGCGCCGACCGTGCGTCAGATCAGCGTGCCGACCACGATCGCCGGCGGCGAGTTCAGCTCGATCGCAGGCGTCACCGACCGCACCGCCCATGTGAAACAGATGCTACGGCATCCGCTCAGCGTTCCGCGCGCGACCATCCTCGATCCCGCCATCACCGTGCACACGCCGGAATGGCTATTCCTCTCGACCGGCATCCGCGCCATCGATCATTGCGTCGAGGCGATCTGCTCGCGCGAGACGCACCCCTATGCCGACGCGCAATCGGTGAAGGGCCTCGCCATGCTCGCCGACGCGCTGCCACGGGTGAAGGCTGACCCTGCTGACCTCGACGCGCGAATGGATGCGCAGATCGGCACCTGGCTGTCGATGGGCGCGCTCGCCGCTGGCGTGCCGATGGGCGCGAGCCACGGCATCGGTTACGTGCTGGGCGCAGCCTTCGACGTACCGCATGGCTACACCTCCTGCGTCATGCTGCCGGCCGTGATGCGCTGGAATGCGCGCGACAATGCCGAGCGCCAGATGATCGTCGCGGCCGCAATGGGCTTTCCCGGCCACGCGGCAGCCGATGTGCTCGATGCCTTCATCCGCTCGCTCGGCATGCCGCGCAGCCTCGCCGATGTGCGCGTCTCGCCGGAGCATTTCGACGCCATCGCGGACGCTGCGATGCGCACGAACTGGATCCCGCGCAACCCGCGCAAGATCGACAGCCCCGCTCAAGTGCGCGAAATCCTGCTTCTTGCCGCATGATCCAAAGCCGGAGGACTGATGTACCCAGGTCAGCATGCCCGCCTGCGCCCACTCCAGCCCGCCTTCATCATGGCGACGACCGGCGAGGCCGTCACCTATCGCGAGCTCGATGCGCGCAGCAATCGGCTGGCGCACCTGTTCCGCAAGTATGGCCTGAAGCGGCTCGACCACTACTCGATCTTCATGGAGAACAATTCCCGCTACCTCGAAGCCTGCGGCGCGGGCGAGCGCTCCGGCCTCTACTACACCTGCATCAACTCGTTCCTGACGCCGGGCGAGCTCGCCTATCTCCTGGTCAATAGCCAGTCGAAAATCCTGATCACGTCGGTTGCTAAGCTCGATATCGCCCGCGAGGCGATCAAGGTCTGCCCCGACATCAAGCTGTGCATCGTCGCCGACGGCCCGGGCGAGAGCGAGCGCATCGTCGGCCTCACTGAGGTAACCGCCGACCTGCCGAAGACGCCGATCCCGGATGAATGGCTCGGCACCGCCATGCTGTATTCATCGGGCACGACGGGACGGCCAAAAGGGATTCTGCGGCCGCTTCCGGAGGAGCCGCCGAAACACAATCTGCCGTTGTTCGATTTCCTGACAAAGCTTTGGCACTACCGCGAGGGCATGGTCTACCTGTCGCCGGCGCCGCTCTATCATTCGGCGCCGCAGGCCGCCGTGAACCTCACGATCCGCATGGGCGGCACCGCGATCATCATGGAGAATTTCGATCCCGAGCGTTACCTCCAGCTCGTCGAGCAATGGGGTATCACCCACACCCAGCTCGTGCCGACGATGTTCTCGCGCATGCTCAAGCTGCCGGAGGAGGTGCGCGCGCGCTACGACCTCTCCTCGCTCGAGATCGCGATCCATGCCGCCGCGCCCTGCCCGGCGCAGGTCAAGGATGACATGATCAAATGGTGGGGACCGATCATCCACGAATACTACGGCGCCACCGAAGGCCTTGGCTTCACCGCCTGCGACAGCGCGGAATGGCTCGCCCACCGCGGCACCGTCGGCAAGGTGCTGCTCGGCGACCTCCATATTCTCGATGAGACCATGAAGCCATGCCCCACCGGCACGCCAGGACAGGTCTGGTTCAAGACGGCCTCACCGTTCGAATATTTCAACGATCCCGAGAAGACCAAGGAAGCGCGCTCGACCGACGGCAGCATGAGCACGGTCGGCGACGTCGGCTATGTCGACGAGGATCGCTTCCTCTATTTAACGGACCGCGCGACCTTCATGATCATCTCCGGCGGCGTGAACATTTATCCGCAGGAGTGCGAGAATCTGTTGATCACCCATCCGAAGGTTGCGGACGCCGCGGTGTTCGGCGTGCCCAATTCCGATCTCGGCGAAGAGGTGAAGGCGGTGGTGCAGCCGATGCCCGGGGCCGTGCCGGGCGAGGCGCTCGCCGAGGAGCTGATCGCGTTCTGCGGGGCGTCGCTGTCGCGGCAAAAGGTGCCGCGCTCGGTCGATTTCGAGAAGGAGTTGCCGCGGCTGCCGACGGGGAAGCTGTACAAGCGGCTGCTGCGGGACCGGTATTGGGGGAACAAGGCGTCAAGGATTGTGTGAAGGGCCGCTGTCGCCGGAGAAACTTCCCTCTCATCGTGAGAGACACCCCTGCGGCTTTCCGTCGTCCGAATTGCCGAGAGAGTAGCGGACCTTGACGGTTGCCTCACCGCGCACGCGCCGCTATCGTCGGGACAAACAGGCCGCAAAAGGCCGATGTCCAGGGAGGACGAGGATGCGGAGCGTACGGGCGCTCGCCGCGACGGCGGCGCTATCTTTGCTTGCGTTTTCGAGCGTTGCACTCGCCAGCGAGCCCAAGCAGGGCGGCATTTTGCGGATGTACCACCGCGACAGTCCCGGCAATGCCTCGATCCACGAAGGCGCGACCTACTCGCTCAACGTTCCCTTCATGCCGGTGTTCAACAACCTCGTCATCTACAAGCAGGACGTGGCGCAGAACAGCATGGACACCATCGTGCCCGAGCTCGCCGAGAGCTGGGCCTGGGTCAACGACAACAAGACGCTGACCTTCAAGCTACGCCAGGGCGTGAAGTGGCACGACGGCAAGCCGTTCACCTCGGCGGACGTCAAATGCACCTTCGACATGCTGATGGGCAAGTCGCAGCAGAAGTTCCGGCAGAACCCGCGCAAGAGCTGGTACGAACAGGTCAACGACGTCTCCACCAACGGCGATCTCGAGGTCTCCTTCAACCTGAAGCGGCCACAGCCTTCGCTGCTGGCGCTGCTCGCCTCGGGCTACACGCCGGTCTATCCCTGCCACGTCTCGCCCGGCGACATGCGCACGCACCCGATCGGCACCGGGCCGTTCAAGTTCGTCGAGTTCAAGGCCAATGAATCGATCAAGCTGACCCGCAATCCCGACTATTGGCGCAAGGGCCGGCCCTATCTCGACGGCATCGAGTTCACCATCATCCCGAACCGCTCCACCGCGATCCTCGCGTTCGTCGCCGGCAAGTTCGACATGACCTTCCCGACCGAGGTGAGCATCCCGCTGCTCAAGGACGTCAAATCGCAGGCGCCGAACGCGGTCTGCGTGGTCGAGCCCAACAATGTCGCCACCAACATCATCGTCAATTCGTCCGCGCCGCCGTTCGACAATATCGACATCCGTCGCGCCATGGCGCTGTCGCTCGACCGAAAGGCCTTCATCTCGATCTTGTTCGAGGGCCAGGGTGACATCGGCGGCACCCTGCTGCCGCCGCCGAATGGGCTGTGGGGGATGCCGAAGGAGATGCTCGAGACCATTCCGGGCTACGGCCCCGACATCAACGCCAACCGTGAGGAAGCAAAAAAGCTGATGCAGAAGGCCGGCTATGGGCCGGATAAGCATCTCGCCGTCAAGGTCTCGACCCGCAACATTCCGGTCTACCGCGATCCTGCGGTGATCCTGATCGATCAGCTCAAGAGCATCTATATCGACGGCGAGCTCGACGTGGTCGAGACCGCAAACTGGTTCCCGAAGATCGCGCGGAAGGATTACATGCTCGGGCTCAATTTGACCGGCAATGCCGTCGACGACCCCGACCAGTCTTTCGACGAGAACTATTCCTGCGGCTCCGAGCGCAACTACACCAATTACTGCAACAAGGAGATCGAAAAGCTGTTCGACGTGCAGTCCCAGGAGACCGACATTAACAAGCGCAAGAAGCTGGTGTGGGACATCGACAAGAAGCTGCAGGAGGACGTCGCCCGCCCGATCATCTTCCACGCACGTACCGGCAGCTGCTGGCAACCTTACGTCAAGGGCGTGACGGTGATGTCGAACAGCTCCTACAATGGCTATCGCTACGAGGACGTCTGGATGGACAAGTAGCGCGGGCGGCTGATGGGTTCGACGGGAGGCGATGCATGTTTGCCTATCTGGTGCGGCGCCTGTTGCTGATGCTCCTGACCCTGTTCGGGATCTCGATCGTCATCTTCTTCCTGCTGCGCATCGTCCCCGGGAATATCGTCGACATCCTGTTCGCCGCCGCGGGCTATGTGGACCCCGCCGACAAGGCCAATCTGGAGAAGGAGCTCGGCATCGACCAGCCGCTGGTGGTGCAATATTGGCACTGGATCAGCGGCTTCCTGCGCGGCGATTTTGGCTACTCCTACGTCTCCGAGAAGCCGGCGCTCCAGGAGATCCTGCCACGGATCCCGATCACCGCACGGCTCGCTGGCCTGGCGCTGTTGTTCTCGACCTCGATCGGCATCCCCCTTGGCGTGATCAGCGCGGTGAAGCAGGGAACGAGGCTCGACTACGCATTGCGTGTGGTGAGCCTCAGCGGATTGTCGCTGCCTTCGTTCTGGCTTGGCCTGCTCATCCTCACCGCCTCGGTGGCGATGTTCAACCAGATGCCGATCTTCAACCCGAATCCAGCGACTTGGCTGGAAGCGTTTGCGACCTATGCCGTGCCCGCCGCAGCCGTCGGCTTCCGCAGCGCGGCACTGACCATGCGCATCACGCGATCCTCGATGCTGGAGGTGCTGCGGCAGGACTATATCCGCACCGCGCGTGCCAAGGGCGCATCGGACGCCGCTGTGAACTATCAGCATGCGCTGAAGAATGCGATTCTGCCCGTCATCACCGTGATTGGCATCGAAGCGGCGTTCCTGATCGGCGGCCTCATCGTGACGGAGACGGTGTTCAACATCCCCGGCGTCGCGCGCTTCCTGGTCGAAGCGATTCGCTGGCGCGATTATCCGATCGTGCAGAACCTGGTGATGCTGATTGCCATCGTCGTGGTGAGCGCGAATTTCATCGTGGACATGCTGTACGCGGTGTTCGACCCGCGTATCCGGTACACGGATTAGGAGAACCTGTTGGCTGCGATCGACTATGACGTTGAACTGAGGCGCGCCGGGGCGCACGCGACCGTCGGCTGGCGGCGCGTGCTGTTTTTGGCGCAGCGGCATGTGCTGGGCGCGGCCGGGCTCGTCATCATGACCCTGTTCGTGTTCACCGCGATCTTCGCCGACTTCATCGCGCGTTACGATCCGCTGACGATCGATGCCGCTCGGGCACTGGCGCGTCCAAGCCTGGCACACTGGATGGGCACGGATTCCTTCGGCCGCGATGTCTTCAGCCGCATCATTCATGGCGCGCGGATCTCGCTCGCGGTCGGCATCGGCTCGACGGCGCTCGGCGGCAGCATCGGCGTGATCGTCGGCCTCACCTCCGGCTATCTCTCCGGCTGGGTCGATCTCGTGTTCCAGCGCGTCTCCGATGTCCTCCAGGCGCTGCCGCTGCTGGTGCTGGCCCTCATCATGACCGCGGCGCTTGGGCCGTCCTTGCCGAACGTCATCATTGCGATCGCCATTCCGCTGATCCCGACCGTCTCGCGCGTCATCCGCGCCAACACGCTGGCGCTGCGCGAGCTGCCATTCATCGAGGCCGCCAAGTCGATCGGCATGAGCGAGGTACGCATTGCGCTCCGTCACGTGCTGCCGAATACGCTGGCGCCGCTGATCGTGCTTGCGACGGCCCAGCTCGGCTCGACTATCCTCACGGAAGCCTCGCTCTCCTTCCTCGGCCTCGGCATTCCCGAGCCGTACCCGTCGTGGGGGCGCATGCTCTCTGAATCCGCCGCCGAATATGTCCGCACGGCGCCATGGCTGGTGATCTTCCCGGGCATCGCCATCAGCCTCGCGGTGTTCGGCGCCAATCTGTTCGGTGACGCCTTGCGCGACATCCTCGATCCCCGGCAGCGCGGCTGATGGCTGAGAACTCCGATCTCGTGATCGAGGTGAAGAACCTGAAGACGGTGTTCTTCACCAACTCCGGTCTGTTCAAGGCCGTCGATGATGTTTCCTTCACGGTGAAGCGCGGCGAGACGCTGGCGATCGTCGGCGAATCCGGCTGCGGCAAGAGCGTCACTGCACTATCGCTGATGCGGCTGGTGCCGGATCCACCCGGCCGCATCGTCGGCGGCTCCGTCACGCTCGAAGGCACCGACCTTCTGACGCTGGACGAAGCAGAGATGCGTGCCGTCAGGGGCAACCGCATCTCGATGATCTTCCAGGAGCCGATGACCTCGCTCAATCCGGTGATGCGGATCGGCGACCAGATCGTCGAGGCCGTGCGGCTGCACCGGAACATGTCGAGCAAAGAGGCCCGGGGCATCGCAATCGAGATGCTGCGCCTGGTGCGCATCCCCGAGCCGGCTCGGCGCGCGCGGGAATATCCGCATCAGCTGTCCGGCGGCATGCGCCAGCGCGCCATGATCGCGATGGCGCTGGCGTGCCGGCCGGTGCTGCTGATCGCGGACGAGCCCACGACCGCGCTCGACGTCACGATCCAGGCGCAGATTCTGGCGCTGATCCTAGACCTTCAGAAAGAGCTCGGCACCGGGCTCGTGCTGATCACGCATGATCTCGGCGTCGTCGCGCAGACCGCGCAACGCGTCATCGTGATGTATGCGGGACGCAAGGTCGAGGAAGCGAGCGTCGAGGCGCTGTTCGCCGCGCCAAAGCACCCCTACACGCGCGGATTGATGGCCTCGATCCCGGCGGTGCCGGCGCCCGGCGTTGCCGCGCCGGCACGGTTGAACGAAATTCCCGGCACCGTGCCGTCGCTGGTGGGGCTGCCCAAAGGTTGCGCGTTCGCGCCACGCTGCAAGCTCGCGATCAAGCGCTGCGAGGCCGAATATCCGCCGCTCATCGATTGGGGCGGCGGCCATCTCGCCGCATGCTGGCGGGCGGCCGAGGTTGCGGAGGTGGCATGACCGAGGCACTGCTCGAAGTCACCGAACTCAAGAAGCACTATCCGGTGCGCGCCGGCGTGTTGCGCCGACAAATCGGCACAGTGCATGCGGTCGACGGCGTCTCGTTTTCGGTTGGGGTCGGGGAGACGCTGGGCCTTGTCGGCGAATCCGGCTGCGGCAAGTCGACGGTGGCGCGCAGCGTGCTGCGGCTGGTCGAGCCGACCTCGGGCCAGATTCGCCTCGAAGGCGAGGACATCACGCATCTCTCCAAGTCCGCGCTGCGGCCACACCGTCGTTCGATGCAGATCGTATTCCAGGATCCTTTCGCCTCGCTCAACCCGCGCATGACTGCCGGAGACATCGTGGGCGAGCCGCTGTTCGTGCACGGGCTCGCGACCGGCAAAGCGCTGGAGGCACGTACCGCACAGCTGTTCGAGCAGGTTGGCTTGCGGCCCGACCAGATGCGCAACTTCCCGCATCAATTCTCCGGCGGCCAGCGCCAGCGCATCTGCATCGCCCGCGCGCTGGCGCTCGGGCCCCGCCTGATCGTCTGCGACGAGCCGGTCTCCGCGCTCGATGTCTCGATCCAGGCGCAGGTGATCAATCTCCTGATCGATCTGCAACGGCAGCACGGCTTCTCCTACCTCTTCATCGCGCATGACCTCGCCGTGGTCGCCCATATCAGTCACCGCGTCGCCGTGATGTATCTCGGCCGCATCGTCGAGATCGCGGACAAGGACGAGCTGTTCCGCAATCCGCGCCATCCCTACACGCAGGCCCTGCTCGCCTCGGTACCGATCGCCAACCCGCTCGCCAAAAAGCTCGTGCCGCTGGTCGACGGCGACGTGCCAAGCCCGGTCAATCCGCCGCCGGGGTGTGCGTTTCACACCCGCTGCCGGTATGCGATGGAGCGATGCAGGACGGAACGACCGGCGTTGGTGGACGCGGGGGACGGGCACCAGGTGGCGTGCTTGCTCAATGGCGGAACGGGGCGGAGCCAGTAGCTCCGCTGTCGTCCCGGCCTTCGCCGGGGCGACGAGTTGAGCTTGCCGCCCTACTCAGCCCCGATCTCCGCCACGATCCGGCCCGTTGTCACCTGCTCGCCCTCGGCGACGTCGATCGCGGCGACGACGCCGTCGATGCCGGCCTTGTGGACATGCTCCATCTTCATCGCTTCCAGCGTCATCACCGGCTGGCCGGCAGTGACGCGGTCGCCCGGCTTGACCAGGACGGCAACGACGCGGCCGTTCATGGCAGCGCGAACCTTGCCGTCTCCGTTGCTTGCGGCCGCCTTCGGCGCGGCGAGGGTGAGATCGGTCGCCGCGAGCGGGATGCCGCGGCGCTGGAGGTGGAGCCGGTCGCCGTCGCGCAGGAATTTGGCACTGTCCATCACGCCGTCATGGCGGAAGCGAATCACGTCGAGATCGAGTTGGTCGATCTCGAACTTGTCTTGCCGGCCGTCCCTGGCAACAATGTAGCTGCCATCGCGCTCGCGCCAGACTTCTAGCTCAAGCGCCTGGCCTGCGATCTCGATTTTCGCCGGCAGCGGGAACGTTGCCGCGAGGCTCCGTCCGCGGCGCCACGACGGTGCCTGGGGGTTCGTGACGTAGAGCAGCAGGCCGGCCAAGGCCATGTCGAATGCGGCGTCCGCGCGCGGCGCCAGCAGCTCGTCGCGATGGGCACCAATGAACGCCGTGGTCGCCTCGCCTTTGGCGAAGCCGGGATGACGCAGGCATGACATCAGGAAAGTCTGATTGGTAGTCACACCAAATCCGGTCAGTTGCTCCAGGCCGACGATCAGCCGCCCCCTCGCCTCCTCGCGGGTCGCGCCATGGCCGATCACCTTCGCGATCATGGAATCGTAGAACGGCGGAATCTCGGAGCCCGATTGCAGCGCATGTTCGACGCGGATGCCATCCGGCACCTGCCAGCGCGCCATGCGCCCGGACTGCGGCATGAAATCCTGCGCGGCGTCCTCCGAGCACAGCCGCACCTCGATGGCGTGGCCTGTGAAGCGAATGTCCTGCTGCTTGACCGGCAGCGACTCGCCGCGCGCGACGCGCAGCTGCAATTCGACGAGATCGAGCCCGGTGATGGCCTCGGTGACGGGATGCTCGACCTGGAGACGCGTATTCATCTCCATGAAGTAGAATCCGCCGCTCGCATCGAGCAGAAATTCGAGCGTGCCGGCGCCCTCGTAACGCAACGCCTTCACCGCGGCGACCGCGACCTCGCCCATCTTCGCACGCAGGTCGGGCGTGACTGCGGTCGACGGCGCCTCCTCGATTAGTTTCTGGTGCCGCCGCTGCACCGAGCAGTCGCGCTCGCCAAGATGGATGGCGTTGCCATGGCTGTCGCCGAACACCTGAATTTCGATGTGACGGGGATTCTGGATGGCGCGTTCGAGGATCACCGTCGGATCGCCAAACGCCGCCTTCGCCTCGGACCGCGCGCTACGCAGTGCCTCGGGGAACGAATTGGCATCCGCAACGAGCCGCATCCCGCGTCCACCGCCGCCGGCGACCGCCTTGATCATCACGGGAAAGCCGATCTCTCTCGCCTCCGCGAGCATGACTTCATCGCCCTGATCGGCGCCCTGATAGCCGGGCACGACGGGCACGCCGGCCTTTTTCATGATCTCCTTGGCACCGGCCTTGTTGCCCATTGTCTCGATCGCCTGCGGCGACGGGCCGATGAAGACGAGGCCGGCATCCTTGCAGGCTTGCGCAAACTCCTCGTTTTCGGCGAGGAAGCCATAGCCGGGATGAACGGCATCCGCGCCGCTGGCCTTTGCGGCCGCTATGATCGCGGCGATGTTGAGATAGGACTGCGCCGGCAGCGCTTCGCCGACTCGCACGGCCTGGTCGGCCTGTTGCACATGAAGCGCATCCCTATCCGCATCCGAATAGACCGCGACGACGCCGAGGCCGAGCTTCCGCGCGCTGCGCATCACCCGCAGTGCGATCTCGCCGCGATTGGCGATCAGGACCTTGAAGAACGGCCGGTGCTGCACTGATCCGTTCCTCATGGGCGGGCCACCGAGAATTGCATGCGCTGTGGGCTCCGCGCGTCACCTTCACGACAGATCGCGAGCACTTCGGACAGCACCGCGCGGGTGTCGCGCGGATCGATCACGCCGTCGTCGAGCACGCGCGCGCTGGTCGAGAACACGTCCATCTGGCCGTCGAACACGCCGACGATCTGCGCCTTCATGCCATCGAGCTTTTCTTTTTCGACCGGCTTGCCGCGACGCGCGGCTGCGGCTTCGGTGACGATCGCCATGGTCTCGGCGGCCTGCTCACCGCCCATCACGGCAGTCTTGGCGTTGGGCCAGGAGAAGCAGAAGCGCGGATGGAAGCCGCGCCCGCACATGCCGTAATTGCCGGCGCCGAACGAGGCGCCGCAATAGATGGTGATCTGCGGCACTGTCGCCGACGTCACCGCCTGGATCATCTTGGAGCCATGCTTGATCATGCCGGCTTCTTCGTAAGCTTTGCCGACCATGTAGCCGGTGGTGTTGTTCAGATAGAGCAGCGGCGTTCGGGTTTGGCAGCACGCCTGGATGAAATGCGTCGCCTTGTTGGCACCGGCCGGATCGAGCGGACCGTTGTTGGTGATGATGCCGATGGTCTGGCCCTCGATGCGGGCATGGCCGCAGACGGTGGCCGGGCCGTAGTTCGGCGCCATCTCGGTGAAGTCGGAATCATCGACGATACGTGCGATCACCTGCTTCATGTCCACGGAGCGCTTGTGGTCCATCGGCATAATGCCGAGCAGTTCGTCTTGATCGTAGCGCGGCCGCTTATATTCCGCGCTCGCCCTGCCCGGCCGTTCCCATTCCAGCGCCGCCATGATCTCGCGCGCGATGCGCAGGGCGTCGCGGTCATCCTCGGCGAGGTAGTCGCCAAGTCCCGACACCTGCGTGTGCATCTCGGCGCCGCCAAGCTCCTCTTCGGTCGCGATCTCGCCGGTGGCGGCCTTCAGCAGCGGCGGCCCGGCGAGGAAGGCGCGGGTGCGGCCACGGACCATGACGATGTAGTCGGACAGGCCGGTCTGATAGGCGCCGCCGGCGGTCGAGGAGCCATGGGTTACGGTCACGACGGGCAGGCCCGCTGCGGAGAGTCGCGCGAGATTGCGGAAGATGTTGCCGCCGCGGACAAAGTCTTCGACGCGGTAGCGCAGGAGATTGGCGCCGGCGCTTTCGACCAGCTGGACGTAAGGCAGCTTGTTCTCCAGCGCGAGCTCCTGCACGCGTATCGTCTTGTCGAGGCCGTAGGGCTGAAGCGCGCCGGCATCGATGCCGGAATCGTTGGCGCTGACCATGCAACGGATGCCCGAGACGAAACCGATGCCGGCGATGACGCCGCCGCCGGGGACGCTCTTGTCCGGATCAGATACGTCGAACATGTACCCGGCGAGCGTGGACAGCTCGATGAAGGGCGCGCCGGGATCGAGCACCAGCGCGACGCGCTCGCGCGGCAACAGCTGGCCGCGCTTGTGGAAGCGGTCTTTCGCCGCGGCTGATGCCACACGCGTGCGCTCTTCCAGCGCGCGCATGCGGTCGATCAGGCCAAGCATGCCGTCGCGGTTGGCGCGATAGGCGGCACTGCCGGGAGAAATCGTGTTTTCGAGAATGGACATAACTCAATCCTGCTCGTCATTGCGAGGAGCAAAGCGACGAAGCAATCCAGGCGCATCCATGGAAAGATTCTGGATTGCTTCGCTTCGCTCGCAATGACGGTTGAGGCGATAATTTACCTATTCGTCCCAAAAATCTTTCGCGCTTCCGCCGGGCTCGCGATCTCGCGGCCGGCACGGCGGGCGCAGGCGGCGATGGCGTCGATCAGCTGGCCGTTCGACGTTACCTTCTTGCCGTCGGCGAGATAGAAGGCATCTTCGAGACCGGTGCGCAGATGACCGCCGAGCTCCGCACAGCGCTGGTGCAGCGGCCAGATTTCTTCGCGGCCTATCGCGGTGACCTGAAATTGCGCCTCGGGACGCTTCAGCTTGATCAGGATCGGCAGCAGATCGGGATCCGACGGCATGCCGGAGGCGACGCCCATCACAAAGTTATACTCGAGCGGGCCCTTGTACATGCCGACCTGGCGGTACATGCCGACGCAGCGGACGATGCCGACGTCAAAACATTCGAATTCGGGGATGGTACCGACCGCGTTCATGACGTCGAGATAGTCCTTCACCTTCTCGACCGCATTGTCGAACATCATCGGCGGCCAGGCCCAGCTGTTGTCGGCCTTCACCTTCAGGTAATTTAGCGAGCCGGCATTGCAGGCCGCGATCTCCGGCCTGGTCTCGCGGATACAATCCAGCGCACCGTTGTAGTTCGGCCCGGAGACGCCGGAGGTGTGATTGATGATCACGCCAGGGCAGGCTTCGCGAATCGCCTGCTGGATCTCCTTGCTGACGCTGACCTCCCAGGACGGCAGATGCCCCTTGTCCGGCGCCTGCTGACGCAGATGGATGTGCATGATGGACGCGCCGGCATCGAACGCAGCCTTGGCCTCGCGCGCCATCTGCTCGGGCGTGACAGGCACGTTGTGCTGCTTCGGGTCGGTGAGCACGCCGTTCAGCGCGCAGGTGATGACGGCCTTGTCGCTCATGCCTTGAATGTCTCGCACGTTGATAATTCAACGTTTGCGATCATGTGATGGGCGGCAGGCGGCTTCTTGCGCGGAGAAGCTGGAAAAAGGCGATAAACCGTAGGGTGGGCAAAGGCGCTCTTGCGCCGTTCCCACCATCTCTCAATACCTCGCGAAGATGGTGGGCACGCTTTCGCTTTGCCCACCCTACGAGACGACGCTAGCTCGCCTCCGCCAGCCTCACGGTCTCGCTGCTGCGATAGATCGCGAGATCGCGCGAGCCGACGAAGATCGCGCGCGGCTTCAGGCCGTAGAAGCGGCGGATCGAGTGGCTGAAATGGGTGGAGTCGGGATAGCCGATGTCCTGCGCGAGATGGGCGAGGTTGAGGTCCTGGTTGGCGAAGTGCAGCAGGTGACGCGCCCGCTTCCAGGCGCGGAAGGAGCGGAACGAGATGCCGGTCTCTTCCTTGAACAGATGCAGGAAGCGCGAAGCGGAAAGTCCGGCCTCCGCCGCGCATGTGTCCGCCGTCACGGGTTCGCCCGTGAAGCGGCCGATACGGGCGACCGCACGCGTCACGCGGGGGTCGAGCACGCGGCGCGGCAGCGCCTCGCCAAAACACATCTGGTCGAATTCGGCGGTGGTGATGTCGCCGTAGCGACGCTGGCGCAGCAGCGTGTAGGCGGCGAGGATCTTGCGGGCATAGACGGCCCTGTCGGGTCCGGTGAGCCGCTCGGCCAGGACCTCGATCACGCCATCGGGCATGCTCTCCGGCTCCAGCGTCACGCTGATCGCGGTGCGGTAGTCGCTCGCAATGGAATGCCGCTGGTTCGGTAGGGTAACGAACAGCTCGCCGGTGGCGAGCGCATCATCGATCGTCAGATGCAGACTGCCCTTCACCGCGACATAGACATGGCAGCAGCCGGGCGTCCGCTTGCGGGGGCGGCCGAGCAGGCCGGCATAGAATACCCGCTCCGGCGTGATCAGCATCAAATGGTCGGATTCGCGACCGTTATCTTCCATTGGGATCCTCCTCGCGCGGCTCTTTGGCCGCTGCGGACGGAGGTCACCTTAGCGGAAATCTGGGCGCTGTCACGGCGGGATAGCGCTATCATGAAGCGCAAAACAGCGGCAGTCCCGACGACCCGGAACTCCCGGCAACATGGCCGTCCCGGCTTTCGCCAGAACGATAATCAGGCCCTCACCCTTGGCGCCACGTTCTGCTCGACGCCGGCCTGTTGCTCCGCAGCAACCGCGCGCTTGAAACCATCCCGTTGCTGCAAGCGCGCCCAATAGGCTGCGACATTTGGCCCAAAATCCTTGGCAAGCCCGATAGTATCGGCGAGGCGGAGCGCGTAACCGATCACGATGTCGGCGGCAGTGAAGCGGCCCGCGCACAAGGCCTCGGTATTTGCGGTGGCTGCCTCGACGGCGCGCAGGCGGCCCAAAAACCATTTGGCATAGTCGCCGGCGACCTGCGGATTGCGGCGCTCTTCCGGCTCGAGCTGGGTGTATCGGAGCACCAGCGTCTGCGGGAAGGTTAACGTGGCGTCGCTGAAATACATCCAGTTCACGAACGCGCCATAGGCGGGATCTTCGGGTCCGACCATCAGTGGCGTCGGTCCATGCTTGATGCCGAGATAGTGGCAGATGCCGGAGGACTCGGTCATTTTCGTCTCGCCGTCGACCATGAAGGGAATCGTGCCCAGCGGATTGAGCGCGAGATACTCCTTGGCGAAGACCCGCGGCGGGAACGGCAGCATCTTGAGCTCGTAGGGCAGCCCCATCTCCTCCAGCATCCAGAGCGGACGGAATGAGCGCGCGGCGTCGCAGTGATAGAGCGTGATCATCAGGAACTTCCTTTGCTGCCGGGCAGCGTCCCCATCATCTTGCACAGGACCATCAGCATGACCTCGTCGGCGCCGCCGCCGATCGATGTCAGACGGCTGTCGCGATAGGCACGGCTGACCGGCGTCTCGTTGGTAAAGCCCATTCCACCCCAATATTGCAAGCAGGCGTCGGTAAGCTCGCGGCCGAGTCGCCCGGCCTTCAGCTTGGCCATGGTCGCAAGTTTCGTGACATCCTCGCCCGCCACAAGCGCCTCTCCGGCACGGTAGATCAGCGCGCGCAACAGCTCGACCTCGGTCTGCATCTCCGCGAGCTTGAAATGAACGACCTGGTTGTCGAGGATCGACTTCCCAAAGGCCTTGCGATTGCGGGTGTATTCGATGGTCTCGTTGATAATGTATTCATGCGCCTTCAGGCAGGCGGCCGCACCCCAGAGCCGCTCCTCCTGGAACTGGATCATCTGGTAGGTAAAGCCCTTGCCCTCCTCGCCGATCCGGTTGCGCTTGGGCACGCGGACATTGTCGAAGAAGATCTGCGCGGTGTCGGAGGAACGCATGCCCATCTTGTCGAGCTTGCGCGCGACCGTGACGCCCTTGGTCTTCATGGGCACACAGATCAGCGATTTGTTGCGGTGAACGGACCCGTCGCCCGTATTGGCGAGCAGACAGATCCAGTCGGCCTGGGTGCCGTTGGTGATCCACATCTTGCCACCATCGATGACGTAATCGTCGCCGTCCCCGCGCGCATTGGTCTTGATCGAGGCCACGTCAGAACCCGCGCCGGGCTCCGAGACGCCGATGCAGGCCACATAGTCGCCAGAGATCGAGGGCGCCAGGAATTCGCGCCGCACTTCATCGGAGCCGAACCGCGCCAGCGCAGGAGTCGCCATGTCGGTCTGCACCCCGATCGCCATCGGCACGCCGGCGCAATTGATCGCGCCGAGTTCCTCCGCCATCATCAGCGCATAGGAATAGTCGAGGCCGGAGCCGCCGAATTCGACCGGCTTGTTCAGCCCGAGAAAGCCGAGCCTGCCCATCTTCCTGAACAGCTCGTGCGCCGGGAAGATGTCGGCCTTCTCCCATTCATCGACATGCGGATTGATCTCGTTGGCAATGAATTTTTGCAAGGAACGGCGGATCTCGTCGTGGTCGGCGGTGAACAGCATCTTGTTAGCCCAGTTCTTGGTATCTCTGAGGTGCTCGTCATGGCCGGGCTCGTCCCGGCCATGACGGAGAAAGAGGTCACAACCCCATCTGCCGCGACGCGAGATCCTTCATGATCTCCTCGGTGCCGCCGCCGATCGCGTTGACCTTGACCTCACGGTAGATGCGCTCGGCCTTGATGCCGCGCATGAAGCCGGCGCCGCCAAAAATCTGCACCGCTTCCGAGGCGCAGAACGCCATGGTCTGGGTCGCCTGGTTCTTCATCATGCAGATTTCGGCGACCGGGCTTTCGCCCTGCTCCAGCCGCCAGGCCAGCATCTCCAGCATCGCTTGCGATGCGGCGACCTTCTGCGCCATGTCGACGATCTTGTGGCGGATCACCTGGTGCTGCGCGAGCGGCTTGCCGAAGGTCTTGCGCTCCTTGGCGTAGGCAATGGCCTCGTCGAGGCAGACGCGCGCGAACGCGGTGCAGCCCGCCGCCATGCCCATGCGCTCGCTGTTGAAATTCCGCATGATGATCTTGAACCCCTGGCCTTCCTCGCCGATCAGGTTTTCCGCCGGTACGCGGCACTCGTCGAAATGCAGGGTCGCGGTGTCGGAGGCCCACCAGCCCATCTTCTTCAGCTTTGTCCGGGACAGGCCGGGCGTATCCCCCTCGATCAGGAGCAGGCTGACGCCGCCGGCGCCCTCGCCGCCGGTGCGCACCGCAACGGTCAAATAGTCGGCACGCATCCCGGATGTGATGAAGGTCTTCTCGCCGCTCACGACGTAGTGATCTCCGTCGCGCCGCGCCTTGGTGCGGAGGCCCGCGACATCAGAGCCGCCGCCCGGCTCGGTGATCGCGAGCGCGGAGATTTTCTCACCCGCGAGCACCTGAGGCAGCACGCGCGCCTTCACCTCGGGGCGCGCGGCCCGCGCGACCGGCGGCGAACCGATCGTATGGCTCATCAAGCTGGCGCTGACACCGCCGGCGCCAGCCCGCGCCAGCTCCTGGCTGGCGACGATCCTCATGAACTGGTCGGCGGCGATCCCGCCATATTCCTCGGGGAAACCGAGTCCCAAGAGCCCGATCTCGGCCGCCTTGCGATAGAGCGCGCGGGGGAATTCACCGGCCTCATCCCACTCGTGGGCGAAGGGCGCAATCTCCTTGTCGACGAAGCGGCGCATCACCTCGCGAAAGGCGTCATGCTCGGCGGTATAGAACGGGCTCATCATCGCACTCTCGCCTTGCTGGCGGATTCGTCTCGTCCACCATGGCCGGAACCTTGGCGGCTCACTTGCGCGGAGTGGCTGGCCGAGCCCCGCTCCAAGCAAGCTCGCTCTAGCAACTCAACGCAAGACGATTTTCATCGCTCGCGCGCCAACTCCGGATCAAAAAAAGGATGGTGCACAAACTCCGGCTGGCCCTTGGGCCATGCCGGGCATGGTGCATGGCAATAGGGACGCGGGCGGCACAAGTCCGCCGAGGGAGGAATTCTTGGCCGTTCGTTACTACGACTGGATCGCCCACCATGGCCGCCGCACACCGAACAAGATTGCGGTGATAGACCTCGCGAGCGAGCGCCGCTTTACCTATGCGCAGCTCGACGCGCGCATCTCGCGTCTCGCGTCATTTCTGCGCCATGCGCTGAAAGTCTCGCGCGGCGAGCGGGTCGCGGTGCTGGCGCTGAACACGACCGATACGCTGGAGGTGCAATTCGCCTGCGGGCGGTTAGGTGCGATCTTCGTGCCGCTGAACACCCGCCTCACCGTTCCCGAACTCCAGTTCATCACCGCAGATTGCGCGCCGAAGGTGATGATCCACGACACCGATCTCGCCGAAACGGCGCTGGCCGTGGCAAGGCTCTGCGGCATTGCGACGAGCCTGCTGCTTGGCCCCAGCGGGACTTATGAGGCCGGCATCGCCGCCGCAAAGCCACTCGAGAAAATCGAGGAGGTGACCCTCGATGACGTCTCGACCATCATGTACACCTCGGGCACAACGGGTCATCCCAAGGGCGCCACCATCACCCATGGCATGACCTTCTGGAATTGCGTCAATCTCGGCGGCCCAGCCTGCATCGGGCCGTCCTCGGTGCTGCTCACCGTGCTGCCGCTGTTCCACACCGGCGGCCTGAATTGCTACACCAATCCGGTGCTGCACGCCGGCGGCACCGTGATGATCATGCGCGCCTTCGATCCCGGCACGGCGCTCGGCCTGATCAACGATCCCGCACAGGGCATCAACGTGTTCTTCGGCGTGCCCGCGATCTACCAGTTCATGGCCCAGCATCCGGCGTTCGCGACCACCGACCTCGGCCGGTTGATCGTGGGAGGTGTCGGCGGCGCACCAATGCCGGTGCCGCTGCTCAAGGTGTGGGAGGCGCGTGGCGTCGCACTCCAGCAGGGCTACGGCATGACCGAGACCTCGCCGGCCGTGCTGGTGCTCGACCGCGAGGATGCGGCACGGAAAGCCGGCTCCGCCGGCAAGCCGGTGCTGCACACTGAAGTGCGCATCGTGCGTCCTGACGGCGGCGACGCCGATGTCGGCGAACTCGGCGAGCTCTGGGTCAAGGGACCGAACATTACGCCCGGCTACTGGAACAGGCCGGAGGCGAACAAGACGTCGTTCACCGATGGCTGGCTGCACACGGGCGACGCGACACGCGTCGATGAGGAAGGTTTTTATTACATCGTCGACCGCTGGAAGGACATGTACATTTCCGGTGGCGAGAACGTCTATCCGGCCGAGGTCGAGAACGTCCTGCACCAACTCGACGCTATCGCGGAAGCCGCCGTGATCGGCATTCCCGATCCGCAATGGGGCGAGGTTGGCCTCGCCATCGTCGCGGCCAAGCCCGGCCAGCGGTTGACCGAGACAGATGTCTTCGCGCACTGCGCGGCGAATCTCGCGCGCTTCAAATGTCCACGCCAGGTCCGCTTCGTCGATGCGTTACCCCGCAACGCCACCGGCAAGATCCACAAGCCGACCTTGCGCAAGGAATTCTCGGGCGCCTCGGAAGTCGACAAGAAAGCCGCCAACGCCTGATCAAAGCGCCCCTCTCGCGGGCACTTTTCTTTTTGACGTGCGTGTTCCAACCCAGAAAAGCCAAGGAATTTTCATGAAAAAGAAACTCTCCCTGCTCGCCGCAGCAACGGCGTTGGTGCTGCTGACAGCCCAAACCGCGTATGCGCAAAAGGCGTACGACACCGGCGTCACCGACACCGAGATCAAGATCGGCAATGTCGAGGCCTATTCCGGCCCGGCTTCCGCCTACGGGGTCATCGGCAAGACCGAGGAAGCCTATTTCAAGATGATCAACGACCAGGGTGGCATCAACGGCCGAAAGATCAATTGGATCTCCTACGACGACGGCTACTCGCCGCCGAAGACCGTTGAGCAGATCCGCAAGCTGATCGAGAGCGACGAGGTCTTCCTGGTGTTCAACGCGCTGGGCACGCCGACCCAGACCGCCGTGCAGAAATATCATAATTCCAAGAAGGTGCCGCAGCTGTTCCTCGCCACAGGCGCCAGCAAGTGGAATGACCCGAAGAACTTTCCCTGGACGATGGGCTTCCAGCCCAGCTACCGCGTCGAGGCACAGATCTTCGCGAAGTATATTCTGAAGGAGAAGCCGGACGCGAAGGTCGCGATTTTTTATGCCAACGACGATTTCGGCAAGGACTACCTCGCCGGCATCAAGGACGTGTTCGGTGACAAGGCATCGAAACTGATCGTGGCCGAAGAGAGCTACGAGACGTCGGAACCCTCGATCGATGCTCATATCGTCAAGCTCAAGGGCACCGGCGCCGATGTCTTCGTAAACATCGCCACGCCGAAATTCGCGGCGCAGGCGATCAAGAAGATCGCGGAGCTGGAGTGGAAGCCGATGCATCTCATGACCGATGTCTCGGTGTCCATCGGCGCGGTGATGAAGCCTGCCGGCCTCGAGGCATCCGAAGGGGTGCTGTCGGCTGGTTATCTGAAGGATGCGTCGGATCCGCAGTGGAAGGATGATGAGGGCATGAAGAAGTTCATGGTCTTCGTCGACAAATACATACCCGGTGCAAATATTTCGGACGCCAATCTGGTTTACGCCTATGCCGCAGCCCAGACGATGGTGCAGGTGCTGAAGCAGGCGGGGGACAATCTGACCCGTGAGAATGTGATGAAGCAGGCAGCGAGCCTGAAGGGCTTCGTGCCCGACACACTGATCCCGGGCATCAAGATCAACACCTCCGCCACGGACTTCGCGCCGATCGAGCAGCTCAAGATGTGGCGGTTCAAGAAGGGCCAGTGGGAACTGTTCGGCGATATCATCAGCGCCGAAACGGGCGGCTAGTTCGACTGAGAGCAACAGCCTGAATCGACCGAATAGCGGCCGAAGGGCCGCTATTCTTTTCCAGCAAGCGACGGCGCTGTTCCCGCGCTTTCAACCTCGATCATGTCGTCGCCGACGTCGATGCCCGCGATCGGCAGGCCGAGACGACGCGAATCGCCGACGCCCCTGAACATGGGGCATGCCCAGGCGAGGGTGGCGATGCCTGACGGCGGCAGATCGAGGCTCAGCCTGTAGCTGTCACAACCGGTCACGACCGCTTCGGGGCGGATGGCCGTGCCATCGACATAGAATCGCGTGTCTATCGTATCTAGCGGTGCGCGAAGTGCGGGGCTTCGAACGCGGACAATGGTGCGGCCCGGCTTCCCCTTGATGCGCACGGCTGCCTCTGGTTCGCTCCAGCGGAAAGTGTGACCGGCAGAGAACTCTTCGGCATGGAATCCGATCTGCGCGACAACGCGCTCACCAAGGAGCCCGTCAACAGGTCCCGCATCTCGTCCGAGACGGTGAATGCAATCGAGCCTCTGATGCCGGATCAGCGCGGCGATGTATCGCCGCATCCATCGCGCGATCGCATCGCTCGATCCGGCGGCCGTCACAGCGACCAGCACGGCCCGCGCGTGCCATGCCGCCAGCCGCGCGAAACCGCGCGCGCCGAGACCGCCGAGCAGCGCCGGCACGGCCCAACGCCATACCGCCAGCCATTTCTCGCCAGGCCCTCCCCCGCCGTCACCGAGGCTGGAGCGCAGGAGCGCGTTCAGTGCATTGCGGGCGAGCGACGCGCCGGCCTCGCTCCGCGAGCTCCACTCGACCGGAATGTCGAGCAGCTCGCTGCCGGCATCGTTGCGGGCCTCGCTCAGATAGCGAATCTCGCCTTGCACGAAGTCGAGCGTGAATTGCTTCAGCTCGCCGATCTCACCGACATAGTAGTGATGGAAGCGCGCCTCCTCGAGATAGCCGATGGAATGACCTCTCGCGTGATAGGCGGCGGCGAGCACCCATTCGGCGAAATGACCGAGCTCCTCGCGCAGGCCGCCGCATTCCCGGTAGACGTCGTGCCGCGTCACGAAACACTGATCCAGGACCTTGCGCCAGGGATGCTGCTTCATACCGAACTCGATGTCGGCCTGGTACATGGCGGCCTCTGCCACGGATAACCGGTTATGGCAGATCGGGATCGAACGGCAGGAAAAGCCGGCCCAATCGGGATGAGTATCGATCGCGCGAATGCAGAGTTCGATCACGTCGGGTTCGGGCCGGCAGTGCGATTCCGTGAAGAACAGATAGCTGCCGCGCGCCTTCGTCGCGCCGAATGCGCAGAGCCCGATGTCGTGTTCGGAATCGGTGAATTCGAGGCGAGCCCTGTTGCCGGCCAGCGCCTTCAACTGCTCGCGTGCCGTGAAATCCGGAGGCACGACCAGAATGATCTCGTAGAGCGATGTGTCGGCAGTTTGCGACGTCCAGCCGAGCCAGGACATCTCCCACTGCCCGCGGTGAGATTCGAGCGGGATAATGATTGAGAACAGCGGAGATTCGCCGTCGTAGAGTGCGGACGCGTCCTGCATGTCCCCTTATAGACGCATGCTCGTCATTCCGGATAATTTCTTGCGGGCTATACCGACAGAAACAGCGCGAACGATTCTTCCATCGTTCGGCGCAGATGCTTTTGGTACAATTCGTGGTTAGCATCGCCGGGCGCGACCCGACCCAGCGAGGGCTTCGCGAAGTTTCGGAGCGGCACATAAGCGATCGGCGCTGCGATCGGCGTCAGCTGCGAGCCGGGACCGGCGCGGAGCGTCGAGATGATCCCGTACATCTCGCCGGCGACCGTCGGCCGCGACACAGTGATCACGCGATGCTGGCCGTGCTTGATGATGACGAGATAGATGAAGCCGGACTGATGCGGCACGGCGACCTCGCCGGTGTGTTCATAGGCGGCATCGGTCCGCTCGCCCTCGCGGAACACCAGTGAAGAGACCTTCGGCTCCCAGACGATCTCGGTGCGGTAGGCGAAGATCGCGTCCTTGTCGCCGAACGACGGTCGCAGCGTGATGTAGACGTCCTCGAGCCACGTCACCGCGCGATGCGCATAGGAGCCGAGGCTGTCGGGCGCGACATCGTTTGCGGCCGGAGGCGTCACCACGGCGGCGCTTCTACGCAGGGAGACGCCCAGCGCCTGCTCCAGCCGCACCGTGGTCGCCAGCGTGAACGGCCGTCGGCCGCCGAGCACCTTCTCCAGCGTCGACAGGCTGAGCTTGGCCTGCTCGGCCAGCGCCTGCCGGGAGATCCGGCGCCTGGCGAGCTCCTCGCGAATGGTCTCCGCGATCTCGCGGCTCTGCTCGTCCGACAGCTGCTTGTCGGTGAATTTGTCCTGCGTCTGCATCGTGGCCCTGCTCCAGGACGACATCCTAGCAGGACGGACAAACCAGCACAAAACCGCACTTCGCCATCTCGGAGGCGGCGGGCCGGGCCGGCCGTGGCGGAACATTGCCGATCATTCTGCTCGCGAAATCGGGCCGTCCCGGCGGATGCTCGGGGCCAGCAAAAATGCTCGGGAGCAGGCCAAATGGATATCTATGACACGACGGACAGCAACGAACACCCTTGGCTGGGCAGACTGATCGTGGTCGGACTGTTCCTTCTGGCGCAGGGCATCGCGGTGATGCTGGTCGCCTTCGTGGCCCTGCTGGTGAGCTTCGAGCCGGGCTGGTCGGCGACGACGGAGCAGGCCAGCCTGCTCCAGCCCGGCGATGCCAAATCCGGGTCTCTCCTCCTCAAGGAGGATGGCGCCTACACGGAAGCGATCCGCCTCGGCATCGACGTCGACATCACGGTGTCGGGCCCGACGCTGCGAGCACGAGTCACCCAAATCTTTCGCAACCCGACCAAGGACTGGGTCGAGGCCACCTATGTCTATCCGCTCCCCGCGGGCGGCGCCGTCGATTCGCTGAAGATGGTGGTCGGCAACCGCGTCATCGTCGGGGACATCAAGGAGCGGCAACAGGCGCGCATGATCTACGAAGAGGCGCGCCGCGCCGGCCAGAAGGCCGCGCTCACCGAACAGGAGCGGCCGAACATCTTCACCAACTCGGTCGCCAATATCGGCCCCGGCGAAACCGTGCTGGTGCAGATCGAATATCAGGAGCCGGTGCATCAATCCGGCAACGAATATTCACTGCGCCTGCCGCTGGTGGTCGGGCCGCGCTACAATCCGGCGCCGATCGTCCAGAGCGCCGATTTCCGCAACGATGGCTCCGGCTGGGGCGCGACCAACTCGGACCCGGTGCCGGACCGCGACCGCATCTCGCCGCCCGTGCTGGATCCCGCCAGGAATGCACCGGTCAATCCGACCAGCATCACGGTGCGTCTGAACGCCGGCTTTGCGCTCGGCGAGGTCACGAGCCCCCATCATAACGTCAAGGTCGCGAGCCCGGACAATACGATGCGAATCGTCTCGCTTGCCGACGGTGCCGTGGCTGCCGACCGCGATTTCGAACTGACCTGGAAGCCAGCGGCCGTGAAGGCGCCGTCGGTCGGCTTATTTCGCGAGCGCGTCGGCGACGCCGATTATTTGCTTGCCTTTGTCACCCCGCCCGCCGCCGAGCAGGCGACGCAGAAGCCGCGGCCGCGCGAGGTGATATTCGTGATCGACAATTCCGGCTCGATGGGCGGCACGTCGATCGTTCAGGCCAAGGCGAGCCTCACCTACGCGCTCTCCCGTCTCCAGCCGACCGACCGTTTCAACGTCATCCGTTTCGACGATACCATGGACGTGCTGTTTCCGGTCTCCGTCGCGGCGGATGCCGAGCGTGTCGGTGAAGCCACCTCGTTCGTCAGCGCGCTGCAGGCGCGTGGCGGCACCGAGATGGTGCCGGCGATGCGGGCCGCGCTGACCGACAAGCTTGGCGACGCCGGCATGGTTCGCCAGGTCGTATTCCTGACCGACGGTGCGATCGGCAACGAGCAGCAATTGTTCGAAACGATCACGGCGATGCGCGGCCGCTCGCGCGTGTTCATGGTCGGCATCGGATCGGCGCCCAACACCTATCTGATGACGCGCGCCGCCGAGCTCGGCCGCGGTGCCTTCACCCATATCGGCTCCGTCGAGCAGGTCGAGGAGCGCATGCGCGGCCTGTTTGCCAAGCTCGAGAACCCGGCCGTGACCGGGCTGAGCGTAAAGTTCTCCGAAGCGAAGGCCGACGTCACACCGACGATCATTCCCGACGTCTATCGCGACGAGCCGCTGGTGCTGGCGGCAAAGCTCGACACGCTTGCGGGCTCGGTCGAAATCAAGGGCCGCGTCGGTGACCGCCCATGGTCGGTGACGCTGCCGCTGCAAAATACGGCCGAAGGCAACGGCCTGTCGAAGCTTTGGGCCAAGCGCAAGATCGCCGATGCCGAAGTGGCGCGCACCCTGCGCGAAATGACGCCCGAAGACTCGGACAAGGCAATCCTGGCACTGGCGCTCGACCATCAGATCGTCACGCGGCTCACCAGCCTCGTCGCGGTCGACAAGACGCCGAGCCGTCCCGAAGGCGAGCCGCTCAAGCCCAGCGAATTGCCGATCAACCTGCCGGCCGGTTGGGATTTCGCGAAGGTCTTTGGCGAACGACAGCAGGTCCCAGCGCAGCTCCGCGAGCGTCACGCCGATGCACGCAACCAGCCGGCCACGAGGCGACCGACGCCCGCTGCACCGGATGCGATCCGCCTGCCCAAGACCGCGACCTCGGCCGAGCTGAAAATGACCGCAGGCCTGATCTTGGTCGTGCTCGCCCTGATCCTGTTCGTGTTCAAGCGGCGTCAGTCCTTGCTCACTGACGCCGCTTGAGAGAGGAGCCCCCCGAACTCCTCTGTTAGCGCGCGCGGCTGCCCGTCCCACACACCAACGGCCGCGCGCGCCTTTTTGAACTCGCCCTCTCACCTTCGTCATTGCAAGCGAAGCATCCAGAAACTCATCCACGGAGACAGTCTGGATTGCTTCGTCGCTTCGCTCCCCGCAATGACGGGAATTAGTACAATGCCGCGCATCATCTCTCCCCTCGCTCTCGCCCTGATCGGCATCATCCTGTTCGGCGACGGCGCCTACATCCATGCCAAAGCATGGCTCGCGCAGGTGCTGCTGGAGCGCGCATTCGACCAGAGCGTTGCGACCGGCGAGGTGGTCAGGCCATGGTCATGGGCCGATACTTGGCCGGTTGCGCGAATCGAGGTGAGGCGGATCGGCGCCCGCGCGATCGTACTGGAAGGCGCGAGCGGCCAGGCGCTCGCTTTCGGGCCCGGCCATATCCGCCAAACGGCTGACGCGGGCGAGCGGGGCGTTGCCGTATATGCAGCGCACCGCGACACTCATTTCCGTTTCCTGCGGAATGTCGCCATTGGTGACCTGATCGACGTCACACGCAGTGATGGCAAGCACTTTCGTTTTCGCGCGGATTCCTCCGCTGTGGTTCGCTTCGATGCCTCGGGGATCGATCCTGCGGCACGAGCAGCCGAACTCGTGCTCGCGACCTGCTGGCCGTTCGACGCCGTCGCGTCCGGCCCCGAGCGCTACATCCTGCATGCTACCCTGATCGGCACTGATGAATAGCGGTTCGCAATCGATCCGCACCCCCTCTTGAATCCGCCCGACCTGTAGGGACAATGCCGCTCGATGGAACCCCTGAACCGGCGCCGTCGACCGCAGACCCATCAGAATGGCCCATTGAGCATTTCCGCTGTAATTTGCGAGAAGACGGTGATGGATGAGGAATTCAGGCAGCGTCTCGAACAGCTGGAAAGCCGCGTCGCGCTCCTGGAGAGGAACCAGGATCTTATCGCCGCCGGGCAAAGACGCTCCTCGCTTCGGAGCCTCTGGCGCCGCCCGCCGATGTGGACCTTCGAGCAATATCCGCCGCGCCTGCTCAACCTGACGGCTTTCCCGCGAACTCCTGCGATCCATCCGGGCGCGCCCAGAATCGCGATGGTCACTCCGAGCTACAACCATGCGCAATATCTCGGCGCCACGATCGACAGCATCGTCAGCCAGAACTATCCGGACCTGTATTATCACGTGCAGGACGGCGCCTCGATCGACGGCACGCTCGATCTCCTGAAGAGGCGCGGCGATAGCCTGAGCTGGAGCAGCGAACCGGACAAGGGGCAATCCAGCGCCATCAATCTCGGCTTCGTCGGCGCCGAGAGCGAGATCATGGCCTATCTCAACAGCGACGACGTGCTGCTGCCCGGGACACTTGCGTATGTCGCAAATTACTTCATCGCACATCCGCGTGTCGACGTCGTCTACGGCCATCGCGTCTTCATCGATCGCGAGGGCCTCGAGGTCGGCCGCGCCGTGCTCCCGCCTCATGACGGCAAGGCGTTGCGATATGCCGACTACATTCCGCAAGAGACGATGTTCTGGCGCAAGCGCGTGTGGGACAGGATCGGGCCGATCGACGAGAGCTTACACTACGCGATGGACTGGGACTTCATCCTGCGGGCGCAAGCCGCAGGATTCAAATTTGCACGCTTGCCGCGATTTCTCGCCTGCTTCCGAATCCATGACGCACAAAAGACGGCATCGACCTATGCGGTCGGCGTCAGGGAGATGGGCATCCTGCGGCGACGCATTCTCGGCTTCGAACCGACACAGATGCAGATCCGGCGCGCCATCGCTCCTTATCTGGCGAAGCAGCTGGCCTATCACTACGCCTACAAGCTCGGCATCCTGCGATACTGAACCACGGCGCGAGCAGTGATCCCAAAATGTCGATCACCAGGGCTTGGCGCGCGCTCATTCCACCGCACGGCATACCCGCCCACGTGGTTGCCAGTCCGAAGAACTCGCCATAGAACAGAGTGACGCACCGCCAACAAGAACAACAGGTGAGGTCACACCATGGAAGCTCGCGTATCTGCCGCCTCAGCTTCATCGCGCCCATGGTCTCCGCCGCCCGATGCCAGCGACATCGTCAAGGGCATCCACGCCATGCTGCATCCGCGCAACATCGTGCTGGTGGGCGCGACCGACAAGCCCGGCAACTATGCCGAGCGCATCTGGAACAATTTGGTCAAATACGGCTACGAGGGCGGGCTCTATCCCGTCAATTCCAAGCGCGACACCATCTGGGGTGTCCCCTGCTACAAGGACTTTGCAAGCCTCCCGGAGAAGCCCGACCACGTGCTGGTGCTGGTGCCGGCGCGCTTTGCCGTGCAGGTGATCCGCGATGCCGCCGCGGCCGGCGCGCGCTCGGCCACCATCGTCACCTCGGGCTTCAGCGAGTTGCAGGACGAGGAAAGCCAGAAGCTCGCCGCCGAACTGCAAGCGGCCGTGCGCGAGACGGGATTGGCGGTCACCGGCCCGAACTGCCTCGGCAATTTGAGCGCGGGCGAAAAGCTCTTCACCAATATCGACGACCGTATCGTCACCATGGAACAGGGCGCGGTGGCGATTGCCGGGCAATCCGGCGCCATCGTCATGGCGATCCGCCAGGCCCTGGAAGATCGCGGCGTCGGGGTCGGCTACATGGTGACGACCGGCAACGAGGCCGGGCTCGAGACGCCGGACCTGATGCGCTATTTCGCCGAGGATCCTAGCATCAAGGTGATCGTGGTCTACCTCGAAGGCGTGCGCAACACCAAGGCATTCCGGGACGCCTGCAAGGCGGCGCGCGCCGCGAGCAAACCGGTGATCGCGCTCAAGCTCGGAGCGTCCGAGGGCGGCCGCGCGGCGGCGATGGCACATACCGGCGCGCTCGCGGGCTCGATCGAGACCTTCGACGCCATTGCAACGCGCGAAGGGGTCATCAGGGTCGGCGGGCTCGACGAGCTGATCGAGACCACCGAATGTTTCGTCCACGCCGCAGTGCCCAGGGGCGACCGGCTCGCCGCAGTGACGCTATCCGGCGGCAAGCGCGGCATGCTGATCGACGCCTTCGATGCAGAAGGCCTGAATTTTGCACCACTCAGCTCGCATGTCGGCTCGGAGCTGGCAAAGATGCTCGGGCCGGGCTCGATCGTCGGCAACCCGCTCGACGCCGGCTTTGCCGCGGTGGTCGATCCCTCCGTCTACATGAAATCGATCGGGCTGATGATCGACGACCCCGATATCGACATCGTCATCATCGATGCCGAGCTGCCGAAAGCGCCGCACGAGTTGCGCGAGCGCAATCTGCGCATCGTCGACGAGATGGCCGGCCGGGCCGGCAAGCCGGTGATCTATATCAGCGCGATGTCGATCGGCTTCACCGAGTTCACCAAGACCTTGCGCAAGTCGCTGCCGCATCTGGCGGTCATGCAGGGCATGGATCGCGCGGTGATTGCGATCAAGTCGCTGCTCGACTACGCCAAGCTGCGCAAGGAAGTGCCTGATATCGTCTCCAGCTCGAAGCCTGCAGCGCGTGCCGTGCTTGAGAAGGCGCTGAAATCGGCAACCGGCGCCGCACTCGACGAGGTCGCCTCCAAGAAGCTGCTGAAGGCCTATGGCATCCCGATCTCGAAGGAGGCAATCGCACAGACAGCAGCCGAGGCCGTGAAGATCGCCAAGCAGATCGGCTTCCCGGTCGTGGCCAAAGTCGTCAGCGCCGAGATCCTGCACAAATCAGATATCGGCGGCGTGGTGCTGAATCTCAACAACCCGGCCGCGGTGAAGAAGGCGTTCGCCGACATCACCGCGCGGGTGAGCAAGCTGAAGGGCAAGCCGAAGCTCGACGGCATCCTGATCGCGCAACAGGTGAAGGCCGATCTGGAGCTCGTGATCGGCGCCTCCCTCGATGCCGAGATGGGTCCGGTCGTGCTGTTCGGCACCGGCGGCATCGACATCGAGCTGATGAAAGACGTGGCGCTCGCCGGTGCGCCGCTGGACGATGCCGAGGCCCGGCTCCTGATCGGCCGCACCAAGGCCGGTATCAAGATGCGCGGCTATCGGGGCAAGCCGGCCTTGCACGAGGCCTCCGCGGTGAGGGCGCTGGTCGGCCTGTCCAATCTGATCGCGGATGCCGGCGACCGGATCGCCTCGATTGATGTCAATCCGTTCCTGATCAATGCCAAAACAGGCGTCGCCGTCGATGCCCTCATCGTGCTGAACAATGCTGCGGCCAAACGCGCGGCTGGGCATTGATGTCGCGTAGGGCGGATTAGCGCAGCGTAATCCGCCAATTAGTCCATGGCCACACGAGGCGTTGGCGGGTTACGCTTCGCTAACCCGCCCTACGTACCATTGCAGCTCCTTCCAACTTCCCTCGTTTGGCCGTAAAATCACCCAGCATGGCACGCGCGAGCAATCTGGTGATCGGAACGGCGACGCTGGCGGTGATTGCCGTGGCGTTCGGCGGCGTCCTCGGCGTGCAGAAATGGCGCACCCTCCAGAGCCGCAGCCAGTTGCGCGTGGTTTTCGAGGGCGGCTCGGCCAGCGGATTGCGCCGCGGCGGGCCGGTCAATTTCGACGGTGTTCCCGCCGGCCAGATCCTGTCGATCAAGCTGGACAATCCGCGCAAGGTCGTGGCCCTGGTGATGCTCGACAACTCCGCGCCAATCCGTAAGGACACCGTCGCGGGTATCGAGTTCCAGGGTCTCACCGGCGTCGCCGCGGTCTCGCTGATCGGCGGCGCGCCCTCGGCGCCCCCAGTGCCGCTGGACTCGGACGGCATACCCGTGCTGACCGCCGATCTTAGCGACGCCGAATCGATCGTCGACACCCTGCATAGTGTCGACCGCACGATCGTCAGCAACGCGCCGGCGATCAGGGAAGGCCTGCGCACGTTCGAGACCTACACCGCCGATCTCCGGAGCAAGGGCGGCGAAATCGATTCCGTCATGGCCAAGGTCGATAGCGCCTTCGCGGGCTTCGACAAGGCGGTCACAAAGATCGAAGGCGTAGTGCCCGGCTTTGCCGACGGCAAGGCGGATGAGCTGTTCGAAAAGATCCACGGATTGCACGAGCTCGCCGACACCATGAGGAAGAAATCGGCGAACTTCCTCGAAGACATCCGTCGCTCGCTGCTCGACGTCAGCGAGGCCGCCAACAAGATGAGCGGGACACCCACACCGGCTGCCGCTCCGCGACCGCCGCGCAAGCCGGCGCAGCAGAAACGCTAGCCTCTACCACGCGTAGCGGACGACGCCCTTGCCGGCGTAAGAGCGGGTGACGTTCGAGAACTCGCCCTCGAAGGTCGTCGACGCAGACCAGCCGTTCATCCAGCTCATCTGCACCGCCGCTGTGGTCAGCGCGGAATCGTGCGCCTGGGCGGCGCCATTCACCACGAACGCGGATCCCGGCAACGTCTGGAAGACCGCACCGACGGTGCGATCCGGATTGTAGTCATGCGCCCAGGCGACGCGGCCGCGCAGGGTCATCAGGCCGCCGGCTGCGGCAAAGGACTTGTCCGCGCGCAGGCCGAGTTCGGTGCGGGTGCTGGTCACGTCCTTGGCGGCATAATTCAGCGCGAAGACGTTGCTGCCGACCACAGCGAACTCCGAATAGCTCGGAAGGCTGAACACGGTGGCCTGGAGCGCCGCATAGGGGGTGAGGCCGATCCACTGCGAGGCATAGCGATAGCCGCCCTCGACACGGCCCGAGAGCGCGTTGGCGTTGAACTGCGCACGCAACTGATCCAGGCCGGCGGCGGTGACGATGCGATTGGTCGTGACGTCCTGCCAGCCATAGGCCAGCGCGGCCGTGACATAGGCTGGTCCTGCGTTGTGACGCACGAAGGCGCCGGCCTGGAACAAATCCGAGCGGCCCCAGCCGAGCCCGGTGACATTGAAGCCGGTGCCGGCGCCGGCGAGCGCAAAACCTACGATCGTCGACGGCGAGAAGCGATAATCCAGACCAACCGCCGTGCCGTACACGCTGCTGGTGGCGTTGTTCGAGCCAAGCGCCGCATTGCCGCCAGTGGCCTGCGAGCCGCCATAGCCGGCGGCCCAGACGTCCCAGCGCTGCTCGAATGTCAGCGGCGGTGCCTTGCGGTAGATCGAAGCAAGGGCGTCGCTGGCGTTCTTGCGGGTCGCGGCATAGGCAGTCGCGTTCGTCTCGTCGGCATAGGGCGTTGCGCCCGGTGCGCCGCCGCGTCCCGCGCTGAAGACGTCGGTCAACAAGCCGATAAATTGGTTCATCGCATTGAACGTCGTCTGCTGCGATCCCGTCCCTGATTCGCCGGAGGCTTGCGTCAGTCCCGTCGGCGAGAGATTCGCCAGCACCACGGGAAGGCTGCCGGTGTTGTCGAAGTAGTGCGTCAGAATGTTGGCGACATTCTGCTGGTTGATATTGAGGCCGCCGCCATAGCCCAGCGCGAGATCCAGGAAGACGTTGTTGGGGTCGTAGCTCAGGGTCGCATGCAGGTTCGACGACAAACCCGCGACGACCGGATTGAAGCTGTCGGGCAGCGTGCCCGCGTTCAGGATCGTGTAGTGCTTCGCGATCGAGTCGGTCGGTACGACGACGACCGTGGCGCCGGCGAGCGTCGCCGTTCCCGTGACGACCGCGACGCCGTTGCTGGTGCCCGAGACCTGCACCATGTAGTGCGACGCCGACGTAAACGAGAGATCACCGGACACGTTGAGCATCCCAGTGGGACTGCCCGGTGCTAGCGTGCCGCCGTTGACGGAGATGGAGCTTCCGACCGTGCCGACGCCACCGAACGTGCCGCCGGCCGCGACACTCACATTGCCATTGATGGTGCCGGCCAGCGTGAGCGTGCCGCCCAGCACGTTCCAGTCCTGATTACCCGTGCCGGTCACCGTCCAGGTCGAATTGTCGACCTTGTTGAAGGTCGAGAAGCCGTCATACTGAAGAAGGGGACCGATCAGGTCGAGGTTGAACGTATCCTTGCCGATGCCTCCGAGCTGGAACGTGTCGACGCCAGTGCCGAGCACCAGGCCGTTGATGATGCTGCCGGGTCCTAGCGTCAGCGTGTTGGGGCCGCAGACACAAAACTCGATTGCAGCGATTCCGGCCGCAGCGTTGATGTTCCCGGAGTTGAAGACGTTGGCCCCGCCGCTCACGCTGATGCCGACGCCGCCAGCACCGACGGTGATGGTTCCGGTATTGACAACGTGGTTTGTCGTTGTGAACGAGCTCACGTCGATGCCGAAGCCGGAATCGCCGACCGTGATCGTACCTCTGTTGATGATGGTGTTGGAATCACCGAGAGCTACGATGCCTTCGGCGAAATCGGCCCCTGTGATCCGTCCATTGTTGCTGATCCTGGAGGACAGGCCCGTAAACGCGATGCCCGCACCGCCCAGACCCACGCTGATCGTCCCGTTTTGGTTGATCGCGACCCGATTGCCCTGCACCGCAATGCCGGCGGACGTGCCATCGCCCGACTTGATCGAGCCACTATTGGTGACCTTGGCGTCATCACCGAACAAGGCGATGCCGACACCAAAGTCGCCGGCCGTGATTGCGCCGAAATTGCTGACGATTTGAAAACTACCCTGCATAAAGATGCCAGCGGCACCCTGCCCGACCGAAATCGTGCCGGTGGCGGTGTTGGTGACCGTGTTGTTATCCATGGTCGCAACGATGCCGCCGGAGAAGCCGGAGGAATCGCCGACCTTGATCGCGCCTGCATTGGTCACGGTCGTGCCACCGAACGAAGCGAAAATCCCGATTGAATCATCGAGTCCGGTGATCGTGCCCGTCGCGGCGTTGGTGATCGTGTTGCTCTGGACCGCGAAGATGCCCGCGCCCGACGCGCCGATGGACAGCGCACCGCTGTTGCTAACGCTATTGTTGTTTCCTACCGAGATCGCGCTGCCGTGGTCGCCGGTGGTGACGGTCCCGGCATTGATGATGATGTTGTGATCGAGCGCGGAGATACCGAGGCCGTTATCAAGCACCGTGATGGCGCCGTTGTTGGTCACGGTGTTCGAATTGCCGCCATTGATGCCGGTGAGGCCCGAGCCCGCCGCCACCGTGCCATTGTTAGTGATGACGTTGGTGTCATTGACGTTGATCGCCGCCGTGCCGTTATCGTTGACGCTGGCGCCAGTCAGCACATTTACGGTCAGATTGGTGACGCCGCCGCTTGCCGCAAAGCCGTCGGCATCGGTGCCGCTACAGGTGACGGTCTGCCCGCTTGCCGCCGGGTCGGGCGCGCAGTCCGCCTGCGCAGGTGTCGCCGATAGGCCGAGGCTGAGAACGACCGCCACGACAGACGAAGCGACCGCGGCAAGGCGCAGCCCAATCCGACCAGCCCTCGGCGGCCCAAATTCCACTTTGATGCCCTCAGTCCAGCGCTCCCCAGCGGCGCCGCCGGCAAACTAGGCCGCCGGGCCCCTCCGTGGAACTACGGAATCGGCGGAATCGCTGGGGGACAGCAAAACCGGACTGATTCAGCGGACCATGTTGCACCAGAGGCACGCTTTTCCGGCGCAGCCTGGTCGATCCACGACGTTTGCGTGTTCGGTTCGGTCGCAATATTGACCGTCGTTCACATCAATGACTGATCATCTGGGGCGGCGCCGCGTCCCAACGGGAGCGAGCGGCACGCCTTCACACACACTGATTTGGGCAACGGCTTAGTAATTGGTGGGCGCCGCTTCATTCGGGATGCCGTCGATCGGGCATTCGGCGGTACCGGGCGTCGCGCGCGTCATCGCCTCGACCATGTCCCGGGTGCCTTCGGGATCGGCGATCCAGTTCTTGTAGAAATCATAGGGGCAGACGGCGAGGCCGCGCGGGCTTTCGCCGGAATTGATCATGCCGGTGTAGCCGCGGTGGACCAGCTTGTAGAGATGGTTCTGCGACTGGCCGTTGCGGCGCGCATCGCGGATCAGATGCTTCGACAGCTGGGCATATTGGATGCCGTAGTCCTCCTCGCCGCACTCGCCGAGGGTGCGGCCGTCGAAACCGATGATCGCGGAGTGACCGAAGTAAGAATAGACGCCGTCGAAGCCGGCAGCGTTGGCGACCGCGACATAGACATTGTTGGCCCATGCCATCGCTTTTGAAATCAGGATCTGCTGCTCCTTGGCCGGATACATGTAGCCCTGGCAGCGCACGATCAGCTCGGCCCCCTTCATGGCGCAGTCGCGCCAGATCTCCGGGAAGTTGCCGTCGTCGCAAATGATCAGGCTGACCTTCATCCCTTTCGGGCCGTCGGAGACATAGGTGCAATTGCCGGGATACCAGCCCTCGATCGGCACCCACGGCATGATCTTGCGGTACTTCTGCACGATGTCACCCTTGTCGTTCATCAGGATCAGGGTGTTGTAGGGCGCCTTGTGCGGATGCTCCTCGTGGCGCTCGCCGGTGAGCGAGAACACGCCCCACACCTTGGCCTTGCGGCAGGCCTCCGCAAAAATCGCGGTCTCTTCACCGGGCACCGCGCAAGCGGTCTCATACATCTCCTTGGAGTCGTACATGATGCCCTGGGTGGAGTATTCCGGGAAAATCACCAGGTCCATGCCGGGAAGGCCGGTCTTCATGCCCACCACCATGTCGGCGATCTTGCGGGCGTTGTCGAGCACCTCGGCCTTGGTGTGCAGGCGCGGCATCTTATAGTTGACCACCGCGACGCCGACGGTGTCGTTGCTGCTGGAGATGTCACCGTGAAGCATTTGAATTGCTCCTCTACTCTGTTTGAGATTGCCGCGTGAATCAGTGACTGATCATCCAGGGCCGCGCGGTGGGAAAACCCTTGGCACCGCTCCTGGTCTTGGTCACCAGCCGCGCCGGCTTGTTCTTATCCGGCGCGTTCTTTGACGAATTCTTGCCCGTGGAGCAGCAGCCGCAACCGGGGCCATGCGAGGCCTTGTATTGCGCCAGCGTCTGCGGCGCGTGCGTGCTGCGCTCGTTGGCGGCGTGAGCCTTGCGCGTCTCCGACGGCATGCAGAAGAAGTTCGGGGCGGTCAGAATCACGCGGGGCGCCATGATTTCACATTGCGGACAGGCTTGCGGATCGTCGCATTCGGCCATCGGGCGCATATCCTTGAACGGACCGCAATCGTCACAGAGATATTCATAGACCGGCATCGCATCATCCCTACGCTGTTGTCTGTGAGAGAACTGTCGCGGCGGATGCGGGGCGGCAGATACGCCGTCTCGCATCCGGTCGCGCAGGGATTACTTGTCCGGCGATATCGGCATCTGGATATCGCCCTTGATGTGCTTGATCGGACCTGCCGAGGACGGCATCACGTCGAAGTCGAAGATTTCCGTCGGCAGCCATAATGTGGCACAGGCATTGGGCACGTCGACGACGCCGGAGATGTGCCCCTGAACCGGTGCCGTACCAAGGATCGAATAGGCCTGGGCGCCGGAGTAGCCGAACTTCTTCAGATATTCGATCGCATTCAGGCAGGCCTGGCGGTAGGCGATGGTGACGTCGAGATAGTGCTGCTTGCCGGCCTCGTCGACCGAGATGCCTTCGAAGATCAGATAGTCCTTGTAGTTCGGTGTGATCGGCGACGGCTTGAAGATCGGATTCTTGACGCCGTACTTCGCCATGCCGTCCTTGATCACCTCGACCTTCAGATGCAGCCAGCCGGCCATCTCGATCGCACCGCAGAAGGTGATCTCGCCGTCGCCCTGACTGAAGTGGAGATCGCCCATCGAGAGACCGGCGCCGGGCACGTAGACCGGGAAGTAGATCTTCGAGCCGCGCGAAAGGTCCTTGATGTCGCAATTGCCGCCATGCTCCCGCGGCGGCACGGTGCGCGCGCCTTCGGCTCCGATCTTGTCCTTGACCTCGCCCTTGGCGCGGCCGCCATGAGCGGTCGGCGCGAACGGCGGATTGGCGAGGCCGGGCACACGGGTCGGATTGGTTGCGATCAGCTCGGCCTCGCGCTTGTTCCAGGTGTCCAGCATCTTCGGATCGGGGAGACAGCCGATCAGGCCGGGATGGATCAGGCCGGCGAAGTTGACGCCCGGAATATGCCGCGACGAGGTGTAGAGACCCTTGATGTCCCAGATCGACTTCTGCGCCAGCGGGAAATGATCCGTAAGAAATCCGCCGCCGTTCTGCTTGGAGAAGAAGCCGTTGAAGCCCCACATGCTCTCCTTCATCGGGCCAACGTCGAGCAGGTCGACGACGAGGAGGTCACCGGGCTCGGCGCCCTTGACGCCGATCGGGCCGGAGAGGAAGTGCACGATCGACAGATCGATGTCGCGCACGTCGTCGGCGGAATCGTTGTTCTTGATGAAACCGCCGGTCCAGTCATAAGTCTCGATGATGAAGTCGTCGCCGGGATTGACCCAGGCCACGATCGGAATGTCGGGGTGCCAGCGGTTATGCACCATGTCATTTTCATAGGCCGACTTGGTGAGATCGACCTTGATCAGTGTCTCTGGCATCGAGAAGCTCCCCTTTTACACGGTTGGTTAGACGGACAGATATTTCGAGACCTGCGCGGCATCGACGGCGTCGCGCGGATCATCACGGACGATCTCGCCGTTCTCGATCACCAGCACACGGTCGGCGATATCGAGCGCGAAGCTCAGGACCTGCTCGGACACGACGATTGAAAGCCCCTTCTCGTCGCGGATGCGCTTGAGCGTGCGCGCCATCTCCTTGATGATCGACGGCTGGATACCTTCAGTCGGCTCGTCGAGCAGCAGCACTTTTGGCTTGGTCGCCAGCGCACGAGCGATCGCGAGTTGTTGCTGCTGGCCGCCGGAGAGATTGCCGCCACGGCGGTCCTTCATCTCCAGCAGCACCGGAAACAGTTCGTAGATGTCACCGGGTACTTCGGTTCCGCCGGAGACCACGAGGCCGGTCTCGATGTTCTCCTTCACCGTCATGGCAGAAAAGATCATGCGGCCTTGCGGCACATAGGCGAGCCCCTTGGCCACCCGCTCGTAGCTCGGCAGGCTGCCGAGCTCGGCGCCGTCCATGGTCACCGAGCCACTCTTGGCCGGCAGGATCCCCATCAGCGATTTCATCAGCGTGGTTTTGCCCATGCCGTTGCGACCCATGATCGCCACGATCTCGTTGGGCGCGACTTTGACGTTGAGCCCGTGCAGCACCTCGCTCTGGCCGTAGGCGACGTGAAGATCAGAAATAGCCAGCATCGTCGCGCTCCTTAGTGACCGAGATAAACTTCGACGACCTTGGGATCGTTCTTCACCTTTTCCATGGTGCCTTCCGAGAGGATCTGGCCCTGGTGAAGCACGGTGACCTTGTGCGCGATGTCCTCGACGAACTTCATGTCGTGCTCGATCACGAGCACCGAGCGATTTTTGATGATGCGGTTGAGCAGCTCGGCGGTCTTGGTGCGTTCGGACACGCTCATGCCGGCGACGGGCTCGTCCAGCATCAGTAGGTCAGGATCCTGAATCAGCAGCATGCCGATCTCGAGCCATTGCTTCTGGCCATGACTGAGCTCGGAGGCATAGGTGTTGAGCTTGTCCTTGAGGAAGATCATCTCGGCAACCTCTCCGACGCGTGACCTCACCAGCTGGTCACGCTGGAACGTGAGTGAGCCGAATACGGTGCGGCCGCGCGGAAACGAGATCTCGAGATTCTCGAACACGGTGAGGTCTTCGAACACCGACGGCGTCTGGAACTTGCGGCCGACGCCGGCCTTGACGATCTCGTTCTCCTTCAGCTTGGTCAGCTCGGTCCCGCGAAACTGGATCGAGCCTTCGGTCGCCTTGGTCTTGCCGCAAATCAGGTCGAGCACCGTGGTCTTGCCGGCCCCATTGGGGCCGATGATGACGCGGATCTCGTTCTCCTCGACGTAAAACGAGAGATCGTTGACGGCCTTGAAGCCGTCGAAGGAAACCGTCAGCCCGGAGACCGCGAGCAGGAATTCCTTGGGCTGATGACCGACGAGCATGATCTATCTCCTCACTGCCAGCGTGGCATCGGCATCGCGATGACCGACGAGCATGACCTATCTCCTCACTGCCAGCATGGCATCGGCTCGCGATGACCAACGAGCATGATGGTCTCCTCACTCTGCTGGTGCGCCGTCGGCAACCGAATTGTCGCTCCAGCCCGGCTTCTTGCGCGAGGCGAAAAGGCGGTCGACGCGCGGCTGCACATAGTCGGCCCAGAGCCCCGACAGGCCGTTCGGGAAAGCGAGCACGACCGCGATGAACAGCGCGCCGAGACCAAACAGCCAGAGTTGCGGAAAGGATTCCGACAGGCTGGTCTTGGCGAAGTTCACCAGAATGGCCCCCCATATCGCGCCAAAGATCGACATCCGTCCGCCGACCGCGGTGTAGATCACCATCTCGATCGACGGCACGATGCCGACAAAGGACGGCGACATGAAACCGACATTGAGCGCGAACATGGCCCCGCCGATCGCGGCGAAAACCGCGGCCATACAGAACGCAAAGATCTTGAAGTTGGCGACGCTGTAGCCGGAGAAGCGGACGCGGTCCTCCTGTTCGCGCATAGCCACCAGGATGCGGCCGAGCTTGGTCAGGCGGATGAACTGCGCGATGCCGATGCAGGCGAACAGCAGCACCACTTCGACGAAGTACAAGATGACCTTGGCGTGGTCGGGCCGGATGTCCCATCCCTTGAGGGTGCGCAGGTCGGTCATGCCGTTGATGCCGCCGGTGTAGCCCTGCTGGCCCACGATCAGGATGGTGAGGATGGCCGCCACCGCCTGGGTGATGATGGCAAAGTAGGTGCCGCCCACGCGCCGCTTGAACATCGCAGTGCCGATGATCAGCGCGAAGATGCCGGGGACCAAGATGATGGCGAGGATGGTGAAGGCGAGACTGTGAAACGGCTGCCAGAACAGTGGCAGTGACGTGATCTGATTCCAGTCCATGAAGTCCGGGATGCCTGGCGTCGACTGGATTTTGGTATTTTCGACGCTGGAGGCCTCCAGCTTGAGGAACATCGCCATGCAATAGCCGCCGAGGCCGAAGAACACGCCCTGCCCCAGACTGAGAATGCCGCCGTAGCCCCAGCACAGCACGAGACCGAGCGCGACGAAGGCGTAGGTCAGATACTTCGCGACGAGGTTGAGACGGAACACATCCAGCGAGAGCGGCAGGATCACGAACAGCACGGCGGCCAGCACGAGGAAGCCCATGAGCTCGGATCGATTGAAGAAGCGTGAGTTGATGACCATGACTTGCCTGCTTCTTGTTATTTGCGGACCTTGAGGGCGAAGAGACCCTGCGGCCGCAGCATCAGGATTCCGACAACGGCAAGCAGCGTCAGCACCTTAGCCATCGAGCCCGACAGGAAGAACTCGAGGGTGGATTGGGTCTGCGAGATTGAGAAGGCCGATGCGATGGTGCCGAGCAGGCTTGCCGCGCCGCCGAACACGACCACCAGGAACGTATCGACGATGTAGAGCTGTCCGGAGGTCGGCCCGGTCGAGCCGATCATGGTGAAGGCGCTCCCAGCGACACCGGCAATGCCGCAGCCGAGGCCGAAAGTGTAGCGATCCACCTTTTCGGTGTTGATGCCGACGGCACCGGCCATGATGCGGTTCTGCACGACGGCGCGCACCTGTCGACCCCAGCGCGATTTGTACATCACGTAGGCGACGCCGACAGTGATCAGGACGGTGAGGCACATCACGAAGACGCCGTTGATCGGCACTTCGATGCTGTCGGTCACGTGCAGCGAGCCGAGCATCCATTGCGGCAGCTCGACGCCGACCTCGCGCGCGCCGAACACGGAGCGATAGGCCTGTTGCAGGATCAGGCTGAGGCCCCAAGTCGCGAGCAGCGTGTCGAGCGGGCGCTTGTAGAGATGCCGTATCAGCACCCATTCCACCAGCATCCCCAACGCACCGGATGCGACAAAGGCCAGGATCATCGCCAGGAAGAAGTAGCCGCTGAACAGGCTCGGCAAATAGGATTGGAAGAAATTCGAGGTCATCCAGGTGACGTAAGCCCCAAGGATCATGAACTCGCCATGGGCCATGTTGATGACGCCCATCTGGCCGAAGATGATCGCAAGACCCAGCGCCATCAGGACGTAGACGGAGAACAGGATCAGTCCTGCAAAGCCCTGCATGACGAAGATGGAGCCAAGGTCACCAAGCGAGTAGTCGCCGAACATCGATGTCCTCCGTCGGGAAAGGGTCCCGCGTCGCGAGCAGGTTCGCGACGCGGGGGTCTTGGGCGTGGATTTGCGGTCCACGCCAGGGAGAGGTTTTGCCTGAGAGGGAAACGGCGACGAACGCCGTGACTAACTGATAGATCTCGTCTTACTGGTAGCCCTTGGGGAACGGATCCGGCTCGACCAGATCGGCGGTCTCGTAGATCAGTTCGAACTGGCCATCGAGCTTGGCGCGTCCCACCCGGGTCTTCGACCAGAGGTGATGATTTTCGTGGATGCGCACATAGCCTTCCGGAGCGCCCTTGAACTCGATGCCCGGCGACGCCGCGGCGATCTTGTCGATGTCGAAGGAGCCCGCCTTCTCCACCGTCAACTTCCACAACCACGGTCCGAGATAGGCAGCCTGGGTGACGTCTCCGATCACGGTCTTCTCGCCCCACATCTTCTTGAACGCAGGAACGAAGGTCTTGTTGTTCGGATTGTCGAGCGACTGGAAGTACTTCATGCAGGCATAGGCGCCCGCGATGTTCTCGCCGCCAATGCCGTCGATCTCGTCTTCGGTCACCGAGATCGTGAGCAGCGCCTGCTTGGAGAGGTCGATGCCGGCCGCCTTGAGCTGCTTGTAGAACGCGACGTTCGAGCCGCCGACGACGTCGGTGAAGATCACGTCGGGCTTGGTCAGCTTGATCTTGTTGATGACCGAATTGAACTGCGTATTGCCGAGCGGATAATACTCTTCGCCGACCACCTTGCCCTTCAGCACGTTCTCGACATGCTTGCGCGCAATCTTGTTCGAGGTGCGCGGCCAGATGTAGTCGGAGCCGATGAAGAAGAACGACTTGGCGCCCTTCTCCTTGGCGATCCAGTTCAGGCCGGCGAGGATCTGCTGAGTGGCTTCCTGACCTGTGTAGATCACGTTCTTGGACTGCTCGAGACCTTCGTAGAAGGTCGGGTAATAGAGCATGCCGTTGTACTGCTCCATGACGGGCAGCACGGCCTTGCGGGACGCCGAGGTCCAGCAGCCCATGATCGCCGCGACCTTGTCGTTGACCAGCAGCTTCTTGGCCTTCTCGGCAAAGGTCGGCCAGTCGCTGGCGCCGTCTTCCTGGATGAACTTGATCTTGCGACCGAGCACGCCGCCCATGGCATTGATCTGCTCGATGGCAAGCTTTTCGGCTTCGATCGAGCCGGTCTCGGAGATGGCCATGGTGCCGGTCGCCGAATGCAGGATGCCGACCGTCACCTCGGTGTCGGTGACCGCGAGACCCGTGGTGTTGACTGCCGAGGTCGCTGGGGCCTGCGCAAAAGATGCTCGCGGTAGCATGGTGATGGCCGGCACGGCCGCCATTCCCATCAATAATTTGCGCCGGAGCGGCGATAACAGGCCCTTGTTCGCTTCGTCTGACATGAGCACCCCACTGTTGTTCGAGGACACGCGATTGGTGCCGTGAGGATGGCTCGAATTTGTGCACTGCAAGCATACGCAAGATCGCGTATACTGCACCGCAAAATGACGACGTAGGCTTTTGGTACGGATTTTGCGAGGGGGTCCGGCGCGTTCGGGAGTAGGAGTGGGGGCTGAAGTGGCAGGGCGGCAGCGAATAGATCGCGTCAGGCGCCAGTACAACCAATGGGTCGCCAACCAGACGCTGGAAGACTACGCGCTGCGCTTCACCGCCAAGAGCGCGCGCCGGTGGTCCGCTGCCCGCGTCGCCAACACTGCCCTGGGCGCCATCTCCTTTCTCGCGCTTGAGGCGATCGGCGGCACCATCACCCTGAATTACGGGGTTACCAACGCCACCGCCGCGATCCTCGTCGTCTCCATCATCATCTTCTGCTGCGGCGTCCCGATTGCCTATTATGCCGCCAAATGCGGCATCGACATTGACCTGCTCACCCGCGGCGCCGGCTTCGGTTATATCGGCTCGACCGTCACGTCGCTGATCTACGCCTCCTTCACCTTCATCTTCTTCGCGATCGAAGCGGTGATCCTGGCCACGGCGCTCGAGATGTGCTTCGGCATTCCGCGCCCGATCGGCTATCTCATCAGCGCGGTCGCGATCATCCCGCTTGTCACCTACGGCATCACGCTGATCAGCCGCTTCCAGCTCTGGACGCAGCCGATCTGGATCATCCTGCACATCCTGCCCTTCGCGGCGATCGCCTGGGCCAACCCTTACTCGGTCACGGAATGGCGCAAATTCGCCGGCGAGCACGGCGACCCCAGCGGACATTTCGATCTACTGCTGTTCGGCGTAGCATCCTCCGTGGTGTTTTCGCTGGTGGCTCAGATCGGCGAGCAGGTCGACTTCCTCAGGTTTCTGCCGCGCGACCGCCGCACCTCGCGAACGTCGTGGTGGGCCGCCCTGCTGATCGCGGGGCCCGGCTGGATCATCTTCGGCGCGCTGAAATTGCTGCTGGGCTCGTTTCTCGCCTTCTTCGCGCTGAGCCACGGCCTCTCCAGCGAGCTGGCGGCCGAGCCTGCGCACATGTATCTCGAGGCGTTTCGCTACGTGTTGTCGCAGCCGGACATGGCTCTGGCACTCACCGGCGCGTTCGTGATCCTGTCGCAGCTCAAGATCAACGTCACCAACGCCTATGCAGGCTCGATCGCCTGGTCGAACTTCTTCTCGCGTCTCACTCATAGCCATCCGGGCCGGGTCGTCTGGCTGGTGTTCAACGTGATGGTGGCCTTGCTGCTGATGGAGATCGGCGTCTACAAGGCGCTGGAGCAGACGCTCGCGCTCTACTCCAATGTCGCGATCGCCTGGGTCGGTGCGCTGGTCTCTGATCTCGTGGTCAACAAGCCCCTCGGCCTGCGCCCGCCGCAGATGGAGTTCAAGCGCGCCCATCTCTACGACATCAACCCGGTCGGCGTCGGCGCGATGACGATCGCGACCATCGTCTCGATCGCGGCATTCTACGGCCTGTTCGGCTCGACCATGAAAGCGCTCGCGGCCTTCGTCGCGCTGACGGTCGCCTTCGTCACCGCGCCCGTCATCGCCTGGCTCACCGACGGAAAATATTACATCGCGCGCAAGCCGAAGAGGAGTTGGGCCAACATCGAATCGATCCAGTGCTGCATCTGCGAGCACCATTTCGAGCCGGAGGACATGACCTCCTGTCCTGCCTATGCCGGCCCGATCTGCTCGCTATGCTGCTCGCTCGATGCGCGCTGCCACGATTTGTGCAAACCGCATGCGCGCGCGCAGGTGCAGTTCGCCGACGCACTCGCCAGGATCTTGCCGCAGGCGATCTATCAGCGGATCAACTCGCAGTTCGGCCACTACATCGGTGTGTTCGTGGTCTCCGCGGGCCTCGTCGCGCTGGTGCTGGGGCTGATTTACCTCCAGAGCTCGGTCAGCGTGCCTGGCGAGAACATGCTCGTCTCCAACGTGCTCTGGAAGGTGTTCTTCTCGCTCAGCATCATCATCGGCGTGGTGGCCTGGCTGTTCGTGCTGGCGCAGCAGAGCCGACGGGCCGCCGAGGCCGAGACCCGACGCCAGACCACGCTGCTGATTCAGGAGATCGACGCCCACAAGCGCACCGATGCCGAGCTCCAGCGCGCCAAGGAAATCGCAGAATCCGCCAACCTCGCCAAGAGCCGCTACGTGGTGGGCCTGAGCCACGAGCTGCGCTCGCCGCTGAATGCGATCAGCGGCTATGCCCAACTCCTGGAGCAGGACACCACGCTCAACACCAAGCCGCGCGACCAGGTCCGCGTCGTCCGCCGCAGCGCCGATCACCTCTCCGGCCTGATCGACGGCATTCTGGACATCTCCAAGATCGAGGCGGGGCGGCTGTACCTGTCGCGCGACGAGGTGCGCCTGACCGAATTCCTCGACCAGCTCGTCGGCATGTTCCGCCTTCAGGCCGCGGCCAAGAGCATCGACTTCGTGTTCAGGCGGCCGGCGCATTTGCCGGTCGTGGTCTATGCCGACGAGAAGCGGCTGCGCCAGGTGCTGATCAATCTGCTGTCCAACGCGATCAAATTCACCCAGGTCGGCAGTGTGCAGTTCGTGGTGCACTATCGCAGCCCGGTCGCGGAGTTCGAGGTGATCGACACCGGCCCCGGCATCCAGGGCGACGATCTCGAACGCATCTTCGCACCTTTCGAACGTGGCGCGCTCGGTGTCTCGCAGCCGCAGACCGGCACGGGGCTGGGCCTCACCATCAGCCGGTTGCTCGCCGGCGTCATGGGCGGCGACATCAAGGTCTTGAGCACGGTCGGCAGCGGCAGCACGTTCAAGGTCAAGATGCTGCTATCCGAAGTCACCAATCCGCAGCGCATTGCGCCGGTGGAGGCCCCGATCTCGGGCTATCACGGCGCGCGCAAGACCATCCTCATCACCGACGACGATCCCGTGCATCGCGACCTCCTGCGCGAGGTGTTGACCCCACTCGGCTTCATCCTGCTCAGCGCGCCCGACGGGCCTGGCTGCCTGGCGCTAGCCCAGCACTGCCGGCCTGATCTGTTCCTGCTCGATATCTCCATGCCTGGCATGGACGGCTGGACGGTGGCGGAGACGCTGCGCGCCAGCGGCCACCATCAGGCGCGCATCCTGATGGTGTCTGCCAGCGCGCTCGAGGCGCACGGCACACCGCTGGCACAGCCTTTCCACGACGGCTACCTGATGAAGCCGATCGATATTCCCAGGCTTTTGGAAAGTATCCGCCAGCTTCTCAAGGTCGAATGGCAATACGGCTCGGAGGAGATCGCGGTGCCGCTGTGGCGGCCGGAGAGCGGCTCGCGGCCGCCTGTACGACACATCGAGGCTCTGATCGGGCTCGGTCAGATCGGCTACGTCAAGGCTATCCAGTTGAAGCTGGACGAGATCGGCAGTGAGCACCCTGAACATGCCGACTTCGTCGCGGAAATGCGGTCGCTGATCGACCGCTTCGATCTCGGCCAGTACATGGCCACATTGAAGACGTTGCATGCGTATGAGCACTGAGTCGAAAAAGCGCGACGTCGCGCTCGTTGTTGACGACTCCCCGGAGACGCTGCGGCTGCTCACCGACGCGCTCGACAGCGCCGGGATGACGGTGATGGTGGCGCTCGATGGCGCGGCCGCGATGCGTATCGTCGACCAAATCACGCCTGACATCGTGCTGCTCGACGCTGTGATGCCGGGCATGGACGGGTTCGAGACCTGCCGCCGCCTCAAGCGCGATGCGGGCCTTGCCAATGTCCCGGTGATATTCATGACGGGGCTCGCCGAGACCGAGCACATCGTGCGCGGGCTGGAGGCCGGCGGCGTCGACTACGTGACCAAGCCGATCGTGATCGAGGAGATGCTGGCGCGGATCCGCGTTCATCTCGGCAATGCGCGGCTGACGCAAAGCGCACGCGCCGCGCTCGATGTCTCCGGCCGATTCCTGTTCGCGGTCAACCGCCAGGGCAAATTGTTGTGGGCGACCCCGCAGGCGCAGAAGCTGCTGGCGGACCACCACGGCGCGCAGGCCGACGACGATTTCGTCCTGCCGGTATCATTGCTGCAATGGCTGGAGCAGGCGAAGGGCAAGGGCAGCTCGAAGTCTCAGGCGGCTTCCTTGCCCGACAATCCTCAGCTCCGGCTGTACTACATGGGCGAGACCGCACCGAACGAGTTCCTGCTGCGGCTCTCCAGGGAATCCGGCACCGCGCCGCCACCCGAGTTCACCAGCGAGCTCGGCCTCACTACCCGCGAAGGCGAGGTGCTGGCCTGGCTCAGCAAGGGCAAAACCAACCGCGACATCGCGCAGATTTTGGGCTTGAGCCCGCGCACGGTCGACAAGCATCTCGAGCAGATCTACTCCAAGCTTGGAGTCGAGAACCGGACCGCGGCTGCGGCGATTGCAACGAATGCGACAAGAAGGAATTCGTAGTCTTGCTCCGAGTGAGTTGGGATGTGACTCAGCACACCGTGTCGTCCCGGCGAAGGCCGGGACCCATAACCCCAGGGAGTGATTTGGCGAAGACTAGTCGTTCGGACTAGCACCGTCCGCAATCGATAGGCCTCGCTGTATGGGTCCCGGCCCCCGTGCGCAATTGCGCACTAGGCCGGGACGACGTTGCAATGCTTGGTTAGCGCCTAGTCCTCACCCGTACACAAACTCCCCGCCATCCAGATTCGTCTTCGGGATCTCGTCCTTTTCGGTCCAGTAATCCTGGCTGTGCTGCCATTCCGGCTTGTCGCCGCGCTTGGGCAGCAGGTCCATGTTGCGCATCATGTAGCCGGGATTGAAGTTTTCCGGATCGATCCAGGGCAGGATCGGCATGTTGTGGTCTTCGGCGCGTAACTTGACCTCGACCTTCTTCTTGCCTTTGGCCTTCATGTGACCGAGCAGGCGGCAGACGAAGTCAGCGACGAGATCGACGCGCAGCGTCCAGCTGGCGCGGAAATAGCCGAAGACCCAGACCATGTTCGGCACGCCCGTGAACATCATGCCGCGATAGGTGACGGTGTCGCCGAAAGCGAGCGGCTTGCCGTCGACCTCGAAGGCGATGTCGCCGAGCGCCGCGAGATTGAAGCCGGTTGCGGTGACGATGACGTCGGCCTCAAGCAGCTTGCCGGATTTGAGCTGGATGCCGTTCTCAACGAAGAACTCGATCTCGTCGGTGACGACGGACGCCTTGCCGCTGGCGATGCCCTTGAACAGATCGGCATCGGGCACGAAGGCGATGCGCTGCCGCCACGGCCGGTAGCTCGGCGTGAAATGCGTGTCGACATCGTACTCCGGACCGAGCACAGCGCTGATCTGCCCGATCAGCTCCTTTTTCACCTGCTCGGGTTTTGACAAGCAAAGCTTGGTGAACGCGTCCTGCTCGAACAGGATCTTGCGGCGAACGATCTCGTGGATCCAGGCCTCGTCGACCTGCAGCCGGCGCAGCTCCTCCGCGATCTCGATGGCGTTGCGGCCGAGACGGAAATAGGTCGGCGAACGCTGCAGCATCGTGACATGCGCGCATTTGTCGGCAATGTTCGGCACCAGCGTCGCCGCCGTCGCGCCGGAGCCGATCACGACGACTTTCTTGTTCGCGAGGTCGATATCATCAGGCCAGGTCTGCGGATGAACGATGCGGCCCTTGAAGCGATCGGTACCTTTCCATTCCGGCGTATAGCCTTCCGAATGGCGGTAATAGCCCTGGCACATCCAGAGGAAGTTCGCAGTGAATGTTTTCGCTTCGCCGGTGTCGGTCGTCACCGCCTCGATAGTCCAGAGGTTTTGCTCGCTCGACCAGCTCGCCGAATTGATCTTGTGCTTGTAGCGGATATGCCGCGCGATATCGTTTTCGTCGATCACCTCGTTCATGTAGGCGAGGATTTCCTCGGCGGTCGCGATCGGCGGCCCGACCCAGGGCTTGAAGCTATAACCGAAGGTGTGGAGATCGCTGTCGGAGCGGATGCCGGGATAGCGATGCGTGGTCCACGTGCCGCCGAACGTCGCCTGCGTTTCCAGGATGACGAAGCTCGCACCCGGAAGCTGCTTGGTCATGTGATAGGCGCTGCCGATGCCCGAGATGCCGGCGCCGACGATCAGCACGTCGAAATGTTCAGAAGCCTGTTTGGCCGTGGCGTGACTGCGAACAGCGACATTCATTGTTGCTTCTATGCCTTGCTTGTTTTTGTGGCCGCCCTTGGTTGGGCGGCGCGTTTCCTCCGCGACGGACATGGTCGCCCATCGCGCTTCCGCTTCAAGATGACATAGATCGGGTCGCGGTCAAATCACAGCGCCGCACCCCAGCTCCGCGCGGTCTGCAAGATCCAGTCGCGATAGAGCGTGAGCGGCGTAACACCGGTCAGCCCGCCGCAGCCGGCGGCTCCGTTCGGCCCCGTGGACCAGCTGATGACGCCGACGAGCACGGATCCGGTCGGCTTGTCCTCGAACACGGGACCGCCGGAATCGCCGGTGCAGGCGCCAATTCCGTCGCGAACACCGTTGGTTACGGGGTCGACCAGCCGGATCTGGAGCGTGCCGGGCTGACCCGTCGCGACGAGGCCGGCAACACGCGTCGCGCCGCCACTCTTGCCCTCGCCACGCACGGTGACGCCGATACCGGCGACGACGAAGCGGCTGCCGACTTGGATCGGAATATTCGGCGCGCCGACGGGCACCGTCGATTTTCCCTTGAGTGGAATTTCCAGCTGCAGCAGCGCCACGTCGGCGGTAGCGCGATGCGCTTGCATTGCCTGCATGTTGAAATTCGGATGGATCGCGACGGTGCGGACATTCAGCAGTTGCGGCTGCCCGTCGGTGCCGCGATCGACGATCTTGTAGTCCGCGCCGGGTTGCACGCAGTGGGCGACGGTAAGCACCAGCTTTGGCGCAACGAGGGTGCCGGTACAGAAATTGCCGCGCGAGCCGACGATCGTGACGACGGCGCGCGCGACGCCATCGGCCTGGGGCGTGCCGCCACCAACGATGGCATAAGCGGGCGTGGCGAGCGGCAGCGCGATCGCAATGAGGGTTACGAGCTTCTTCATGGGAACACGCTTTGGTGTTGGCGTCGGTGACAGCATTAGGATGGCTTCGGACTGGCCCTTGCCGATAGCGCATGCTAGCGCTCTTGGAAAGGAATTGACGAGGGCGGGATCTTGACGATCGAGGCTGTGATCTTTGATTTTGGTGGCGTGCTGACGAGTTCGCCGTTTGAAGCGTTCACGCGGTTCGAGACAGAGCGTGGCCTGCCCATCGACATCATCCGGCGCACCAATGCCGCCAATCATCTGGAAAATGCCTGGGCCAAGTTCGAGCGCGCCGAGGTCGATATCGACACGTTCGACAGACTGTTCGCGACGGAATCGCTGGCGCTCGGCGCGGAGGTGCGCGGCCGCGACGTGCTGCCGCTGCTTCAGGGCGATCTGCGCCCCGAGATGGTCGAAGCGTTGAAGCGCATCAAGGCGCAATTCAAGACCGGCTGCATTACCAACAATCTGCCGGCCAATGCGATCGGCAGCATGACCGGGCGCTCACTCTATGTCGCCGAGGTGATGGTGCTGTTCGACCATGTCATCGAGTCCGCCAAAATCGGCCTGCGCAAGCCCGACCCGCGCATCTATCAGCTGATGGTCGAAACGCTGAAGGTCGATCCGAAGAATTGCGTCTATCTCGACGATCTCGGCGTCAATCTGAAGCCGGCACGCGAGATGGGCATGACGACGATCAAGGTCACCAGCGGCGCCCAGGCGATCGCCGGGCTCGAGGCCGCGACGGGATTGAAGCTGAGCTAGAGCGTCATTCTCCGTCATTGCGAGCTATCGCCGAGCCAGAACTACTCCGCCGCAGCTGCGATCCGCTCCGGAAACGCCGCGGCAAGTGAGGCGCGATCGGGCTTCAGCACGCCGCGCTCGGTGATGAGGCCGGTGATGAGCCGTGCCGGGGTCACGTCGAAGGCATAGTTCGCGACCGGCGAGCCCTCCGGCACGATGCGCACGGTCTCAAGCCTTCCGTCCGCGGTGCGGCCGGTCATGTCGGTGACTTCCGTGCCGCTGCGCTGCTCGATCGGGATGTCGCGGATGCCGTCATCAACGGCGAAATCGATCGTCGGCGACGGCAGCGCGACATAGAACGGCACATTATTGTCGTGAGCGGCGAGCGCCTTCAAATATGTGCCGATCTTGTTGCAGACATCGCCATTGGCGGCAACGCGATCGGTGCCGACGATGGCGAGATCGACCATGCCGTGCTGCATCAGATGCCCGCCGGTGTTGTCCGGAATCACCGTATGCGCCACGCCGTGATGGCCAAGCTCCCAGGCCGTGAGCGAGGCGCCCTGGTTGCGCGGCCGCGTCTCGTCGACCCAGACGTGGATCTTGATGCCGCGCTCGTGCGCCAGATAGATCGGCGCCGTCGCCGTGCCCCAGTCGACGGTCGCAAGCCAGCCGGCATTGCAATGGGTCAGCACATTGACGGTCTCGCCCGGCTTCTTCCTTGCGACGATCGCCTCGATGAGTTTCAGGCCGTTGCCGGCGATGCCGCGGTTGATCTCGACGTCCTGCTCGACGATCTCGTCGGCGCGCGCATAGGCGGCCTCCGCGCGCTCCAGTGCATCGATCGGCGCGAGGCTCGCGCGCATCTCGTCCAGGGCCCATTTCAGATTGATCGCGGTCGGCCGCGCCACCACGAGCGTGTCGTAGGCGCGCTTCAGGCCGGCGTCGGAAGCGTCCTCGCGCATCGCCAGCGCCATGCCGTAAGCTGCGGTCGCGCCGATCAGTGGCGCACCGCGCACCAGCATGTCGCGGATGGCGAGGGCCGCGTCCTCGCATGAGGTCAGCTTCGCAACGATGAACTCATGCGGCAGCCGGCGCTGGTCGATCGCTCCGACCGACCAGCCGTCGCGCTCACGCCAGATGCTGCGGAAATGCTTGCCGTCGACCTTCATGGGATTCTGCCTTTCGTATCACGTTCGCAGGATGCGCCCGGCCACCGCGTCGAGCTTCTTCAAGAGCTCGGGATCGCGCGCCTCGGGCGCGGTGATCAGCGCGGTATCGAGCGCGCGGTCCGAGCCGATCGGGCACGGCTCATGCTCGCGCGGGAAGTCTTTCGCCAGCCGCGCCACCAGCGCTTTTGCCTTGTCGGCGTTCGAGCTCAGAACGCGGATGATGTCCTGCACGGTGACGGCGTCGTGATCAGGATGCCAGCAATCGAAATCCGTCACCATCGCGACGGTGGCGTAGCAAAGCTCCGCCTCACGCGCGAGTTTCGCCTCGGGCATGTTGGTCATGCCGATTACGGAATAGCCAAGCGTCTTGTAGGTCATGCTTTCCGCATAGGTCGAGAATTGCGGTCCCTCCATGCAGACATAGGTGCCGCCGCGCGCAAACGCGATGCCCTCGGCTTCGGCCGCCGTGGCAAGGTGGATGCGCAGCCGCGGCGAGACCGGGTGCGCCATCGACACATGCGCGACGCATCCCCTCCCGAAGAACGAGCTCTCGCGTTTGTGGGTACGATCGACGAACTGGTCGACGAGAACGAAGGTTCCCGGCGGCAGTTCCTCCCTGAACGAGCCGCAGGCCGACAGCGAGATCAGGTCTGTGACCCCTGCGCGCTTGAGGACGTCGATATTGGCGCGATAATTGATGTCGGAGGGCGACAGCCGGTGGCCCTTGTCGTGGCGCGGCAGGAACACGATCGGCAGGCCGGCAATCGAGCCGCGCCGCAGGGGTGCCGACGGTTCACCCCAGGGACTCCTGATCACCTCTTCGCGAGCGTCCTCCAGCCCCGGCAGATCGTAGATGCCGGAGCCGCCGATGATGCCCAATACCGCCTGCGTCATGCCTGCTCCACCCCGTTCGCGCCATCGCGATTCCGTGGAGAAGCTATGCCAGTTTTACGTCGGTTTTGGAACGGGTGATGGGGTCAAGAGGTGCCGTCAGGAGAACGCGCGCCAGCACTCCCGGCTATGCCGCGGCCGCCGACCGCAGCTGGGTCGCGACCATGCGCTCCAGCGTCTCGACGGACTGGAAGTTCTCCGGTGTGATCTCGACCTGGGGAATCGTGAAGTCGAATTCGGCTTCGACGCCGAGCATCAGATTGACCATGTCCATCGAGGTCAGGCCGACGTCGACGAGCTTGGCCTGCGGCGTGACCTCAGCGGAGAGCGAGTTCTGCGCGAGGATGCCCTTCACCAGCTTGATGATGCGATTGCGCAACTCGGTATCGAAAGCCTGCATCGGTAAATTCCCATCTGTCGACAAAGGTCGGACCGGTTGCCGGCTACGATGGGCACGGCGGGCCGATCCCGCAATGGACGCCACCATTACTTCGCGTTTCTTAGTAAACGATGACTCAGATTGTTGGATTTCCGGCTTCTTACAGATCCCTAACGCGATCGCGGAAATCCGGACGAGGCAAACAACCCGAACTTAACTGTTCGTTCGGAATTGGGCTTTGTTTACCCTCTATTTCATCGACGAATTTGAATTAAATCCGTAGCCTCATCTCATAAGCAAAGATGGTCGAAGGAATCGCTCAAGCGGCATCGCGAATGATGCCGGCGATCCTGAACGGCAAACCGGAGGCGGACGATATGAACGTGCGTGAAGCAGTCCTCACTGTCGACGAGACGCAGACGAGCTTTCTCGAGCATGGTCCCTCTCTCATTGAGCGCGCCGCCCGCACCGCCACCGTGGCGGCTGCCGACGCAGACGGGGTCGATCGCGATGCCCGCTTCCCCCACAAGGCTTTCGAGGTTGCGCGTGAGCAGAAGCTGCTCGGCGTCATGATCCCGGCCGAGTTCGGCGGCTTCGGTGCCTCGATCCACGACGCCACCGACGTCTGCTACACGCTCGGACGCGCCTGCGCCTCCACGGCGATGATCTACGCCATGCACACCACGAAGGTCGCCTGCGTCGTCAGGCACGGCCACGGCATCCCCTGGATGGAAACCATGATGCGCCGGGTCGCACGCGACCAGTGGCTGCTCGCCTCCTCCACCACCGAAGGTCAGAACGGCGGCAACATCCGCGCTAGCGCCGCCGCCGTCGACGTCGCCGGCGACACTGTCTCGCTGCTGCGCGACGCCACCGTGATCTCCTACGGTGCCGAGGCCGACGGCCTCGTGACCATCGCCCGCCGCGCCACAGACGCTTCTGCGTCCGACCAGGTGCTGTTGGCGCTCGCCAGGGACGATTATTCGCTGAAGCGGACGCTGGGCTGGGAAACGCTCGGCATGCGCGGCACCTGCTCGACCGGTTTCGAGCTGAAGGTCGACTGCCCCACCGACCGCGTCTTCCCGGAATCCTACGACAAGATCCACGCCCAGACCATGACGCCGTTCGCGCATCTGTGCTGGTCCTCGGCCTGGGCTGGTATCGCTGCAGCCGCCGTTACCCGTGCGCAGGCCTTCGTCCGCAAGGCGGCCCGCACCTCGGGCGGACAGATGCCTCCGGCAGCCGCACATTTCACCGCCGCCAAGATGTCGCTGGCCAAGCTGCGGGCGCTGATATCGGCCAATATCGACGCCTTTGCTCTCGCCGAGCACGATGAACGCGCGCTCGGCTCGCTCGACTTCCAGTCTTCGATCACGCTTCTGAAGGTGCAGGCCTCGGAGCTCGCGGTCGAGACCGTGATGCATGCGATGCGCACCGCAGGCCTTTCCGGCTACCGCAATGACGGCGAGTTCACGATGGGCCGCCACCTGCGCGACGTGCTGTCGTCGCCGATCATGATCAACAACGACCGCATTCTGGCCAATGCCGCAACATCGACCCTGATGAGCGGCGTGCCGACAAGCCTTCGGGACTGACGAGCTTTCGAGACCGACGTGCCTTCGTTCAATAAGAATAATTTCAGATAGCAGGAAGCCGACAATGAACATTGCTGTTCTCCCCAACTCGCCTGAGACCGCGCCGCAGATCGCGGATCCGCTCGATCATCTCGCCGATAAGCTCTTTCATCCGATGGGCTCGGACGGCGTCTACGCCCGCACCGCGCTTTATGAGGGCATCGTCGAGCGGCTCGCCGCGCTGATCACGAGCCATCGCGAGGCCGGCACTGAGGTGATGCGCTTCCCGCCGGTGATGAGCCGATCTCAGCTTGAGAAGTCCGGCTACCTGAAGAGCTTTCCGAACCTGCTCGGCTGCGTCTGCAGCCTGCACGGCACCGAGCGCGAGATCAACGCCGCGGTAAGCCGCTTCGACGCCGGCGGTGACTGGACCAGCTCGCTCTCGCCGGCAGACCTCGTGCTGTCGCCGGCGGCCTGCTATCCCGTCTATCCGATCGCGGCGAGCCGCGGCCAGTTGCCGAAGGGTGGCCTGCGCTTCGACGTCGCCGCCGACTGCTTCCGCCGTGAACCGTCAAAACATCTCGACCGGCTGCAATCGTTCCGGATGCGGGAATATGTCTGCATCGGAAGCCCCGATGACGTGGCCGATTTCCGCGAGCGCTGGATGGTGCGCGCGCAGGCGATTGCGACCGATCTCGGTCTCACCTTCCGCGTCGACTATGCCAGCGATCCGTTCTTCGGCCGCGTCGGTCAGATGAAGGCCGTGAGCCAGAAGCAGCAGCAGCTCAAGTTCGAACTGCTGATCCCGCTGCGCTCGGAAGAGCAGCCGACCGCCTGCATGAGCTTCAATTATCACCGCGAGCATTTCGGCACGACGTGGGACATCAAGGACGCCAATGGCGAGCCGGCCCACACCGGCTGCGTCGCTTTCGGCATGGACCGGCTGGCGGTCGCCATGTTCCACACCCACGGCACCGACCCTTCCGCCTGGCCCGCCAAGGTGCGGGAGATCATGGGCCTGCAGCCGCAGATCGCGGCCGATGCCCACGGCGAAGGCTGGCGCTAACGGAACGAGGCCGGTCATTTCCACGGGAAAGACGAGCGTGATCCACACCAAGGTCCGATGCCGCGAGATCACCGAGTCCGACGTCGATGCGGTCGCGGACTTGCTGACGCGCGGCTTCGTCGGGCGCTCGCGCGGCTATTGGATCCAAGGCCTGCGCCGGCAAGCCTTCCGACCGGTACCGGATGGCTACCCGCGCTTCGGCTACATGCTCGACAATGACGGCACGCCGGTCGGCGTGCTGCTGCTGATCTACACGGCGCGGAGGGACGGCGATGAGACCGCCATCCAGTGCAATTTGTCGAGCTGGTACGTCGATCCGGCCTACCGCAACTACGCCCCGCTCCTGACCAAGATCGCGCAGCGGCACAAGGACGTCACCTATCTCAACATCAGCCCGGCGCCGTGGACCTGGCCGATTATCGAGACGCAGGGCTTTCGCGCCTATTGCAGGGGTATATTCTTCTCCGTGCCTGCGCTGGCGCGCGTCCCACGCTGGAGCAAGATCGAGGTCATCTCGCAGCACGCCAAAACGATCGACGGGCTTTCCGATGCCGAGACCGAGCTCTTGACGCGGCATGCGCGCTACAATTGCCTCAGCCTCGTCTGCCGCACGCCGAAGGGAGCGTTCCCCTTCATCCTGCAACCGGTGCGCATCCGCCGTGGCATCATTGCGCCGCCCGCGATGAAGCTGATCTACTGCCGCAACGCGGCCGAGTACACCGAATGCGCGGGCCGCATCGGCCGGCTGCTGCTGCGGCTCGGCAAGATCGCGGTCGCCGTCGATTCCAACGGCTCCGTTCCCGGCCTCGTCGGCATCTACACCGAGCGTCGCGGCCGCAAATATTTCAAGGGCCCGCACCGGCCGCAGCTCGCCGATCTCACGGATACGGAACTCGTGCTGTACGGGCCGTAGGCCCGTTTGGACCAGACATTCGATGTCCATCCGGGCCTAAGGCGCAATTGCGCAGGCCGACCGGCGCGACGCTACCTTGCACCCCCCTCCACATTGGCAGCATCTCTGCATCACGGTCACCCTCCGTAAACTACGGCGCTTAAGGGAATTTTCCCGCCTGTTCGCTAGCCTCGGCGGCTGAATTGCCCTGCGTTAAGTCTATTGCCCGCCGAGACCCCGCCGCCCCATGACGTCGATCCGCGACAACGAGCTTGATGCACGCCGCGAGCAGGGCCCGAAGGCCCTGGTCGGGCTGAGCCAGCTTGCACTCGACCACATGGAACAGGGTGTCTGCGTCTACGATGCCGGCAACCGGATCGTGCTGGTCAATCAGCGCTATCTCAGCCTGTTCAACATGTCGGCCGAAATCGTGCGGGTCGGCACGAGCTACCGCGACGTGCTCGCCCACAGTGTGGCCCTCGGCAACATCCCCGCGGGGGAAGTCGACGCACTCTATGCCGCGCGCATGGCGCGGATCGCAGCCGGCCAGCCGTTCCGGACTCAACAGACACTCGCGAGCGGCCTCGTCATGGCGCTCGAGCTGAAGCCGCTTCCCGGCGGCGGCTGGATGACGATCTGCGACGACGTCAGCCGCCTCGCCCGGCTCGAGGCGGAGCTGCGCGTGCAGACCGAGCGCAGCCAGCACGCGCTCGCCAACATGGCGCACGGCTTGATCATGTACGATGCCGACAGCCGCGTCGTCGTCTGCAACGAACGTTTCCTGAATCTCTATAACCTCGACCCGGAAATCGTGAAGCCGGGCGTCTCGCATTGTACGGTCATCGAGCATTGGATGTCGCGCGGCAACCTGCCGGGCATGCCGGGCGAGGAATTCCACGACACCAGGCTGGAGGACGTGCGCACCAGGAAGGAGAAAACCCTGCTGGTGATGCGCTATGACGGACGGATGGTGCAGGTGGTTTCCCGTTTTCTGCCCGACGGCGGCTGGGTGACGGTGCACGAAGACGTCACCGAGCGGCTGCAATACGAGGAGATGCTGAGGCAGCAGAACTTCATGCTCGATGCGGCGTTGGAGAACATGGCGCACGGACTCGCCTTCTACGACAGCGAGATGCGCCTGCGCGTCTGCAACACCACCTACCGGAAGATCTATCGGCTCTCGCCGGAGGAAGCCAAGCCGGGCACGCATCTCGGCGAACTGATCGAACGCTCGATGGCAAACGGCGCGTTCTCTTCCGAGTATAGCCCGCGACACCTCCTGGAGGCCGCCAGCGCAAGGATCGCCGACCGCAACTCCTCGCCGATACGCCGACGGATGTCGAACGGCACCACGATCTCCGTGCGCTATTGCGCCCTGGCCGAGGGTGGTTTTGTGGCCACCTACGAGGACATCACCGAGCGCGAGCACGCAGTCGAGGAGCTGAGCGAGCAGTATCGGCGCTTCGACGCGGCCCTGAACAACATGAGCCAGGGCCTGTGCATGCTCGATTCGAGCTTGCGCGTCATTGTCTGCAATCGGCGCTACATCGAGATGTACGGACTGTCACCCGAATTGGTGAAGCCGGGTGTGTCGATGCGCGAGATCATGGAGCACAGCTGCGAGCTCGGCATCCATCCAAACACCACCGCCGCGCGGCTCTATGCCGACTATGTCGAGAGGCTGCGCGAGGGCGAGCACACACTGCACCGCTATTTGGGCGACGGCCGCATCATCAAGCTCAATCACAAGCGAATGGAGCATGGCGGCTGGGTCGTCACCTATGAGGACGTTACCGAGCGCCACAAGGCCCAGGCCCGCGTTGCGCATATGGCGCGGCACGATTCGCTCACCGACCTGCCCAACCGCACGCTGTTCCGCGAGAAGATGGGCGAGGGGCTGAACCAGGTCGCAATCGCAGGTGGCGCGATGGCCGTGCTGTGCTTCGATCTCGACAATTTCAAGACCGTCAACGACCGCCTCGGACACGCGGCCGGCGACCGGCTGTTGCGCTGGGTCGCGGCGCGGCTGCAGGAGAATGTCGGCGAGCACGACACCGTCGCGCGGCTCGGTGGCGACGAGTTCGCGGTTCTCCAGCGCGGACCGCAGCCGCAATCGGCGGAAAGGCTCGCACGCCGCCTGGTGGAGATCATCGGTCACCCGCCGCCGCTGGAGAACCAGTCGATCCATGTCGGCGTCTCCGTCGGCATCGCAATCGCTCCCGATCACGGGCTCGATGCCGACGAGCTGATGAAATGCGCCGACCTCGCGCTGTACGAGGCCAAGGCCAAGGGGCGCGGCGCCTATCAGCTGTTCGAGCCCAAAATGGAGGAAGAGGCGCGCAGCCGGCACGCGCTCGAGCACGATCTGCGCGGCGCGCTGGAGGCCCGTGAATTCCACCTGGCGTTCCAACCGCAGGTGCGGCTCGACACCACCGAACTTACCGGCTTCGAGGCGCTGCTGCGCTGGAAACATCCCTCGCGCGGCCTCGTCCCGCCGGCCGAATTCATTCCGATTGCGGAAGAGAACGGGCTGATCGTTCCGATCGGAGAGTGGGTGCTGCGCACAGCCTGCGCGACCGCCGCGACCTGGCCCGATCTCACGGTCGCGGTGAACCTGTCGCCGGTGCAGTTCCGATCGCGCGGGCTGGTGACGATGGTGACGAGCGCGCTTGCGGAGGCCGGCCTGCCGCCGCATCGGCTCGAGCTCGAGGTCACCGAGACGGCGCTGCTCGACGACAGCGAGGCGACGATCGAGATCCTGCACCAGCTGCGCGCGTTGGGGGTGCGCGTCAGCCTCGACGATTTCGGGGTCGGCTATTCTTCTCTGAGCTATTTGCGCAAGTTTCCGTTCGATCGCATCAAGATCGACCGCTCCTTCGTCGGCACGCTCGGCGAAAGCCCGGAGAGCGTGGCGATCGTCCGCACCATCGCCAGCCTCGGCTCGGTGCTCGGCGTCGAGACCACGGCGGAAGGCGTCGAGACGATCGAACAACTCGACTTCGTCCGCGAATGCGGCTGCACCGCCGTGCAGGGATATTATTTCGGCAAGCCCTCGCCGGCCGCGGAGGTCGGACGCATGATCGAGACGCTGAGCGCAGTCCGCCGTGTGGCGTAAGGGCTCAGCCGAGAGCCAAATTCCGTATCTCGGCACGCCTCCAAACGACCAATTGTCGCATGTGCGCTTTTCGGCGGGATCACCGTATCGCCCCTGCGGGGCCGCCGCGCAATGCGCTTTTCTTCTCCCATGATTTCGGGGACAATCCCGTCATAACAATGAGAAACCGCGGTCCGAACGAGGCCACCGCGAGGGAGGAGTTTCGATGTCGCGATACGGGCTGAAGACCTTTGCCATTGCCGCCATGCATGCCGTCGTGAGCGCGCTGCTCGCAACCGCCGCGGGTGCACAGGATTATCCCACCAAACCGGTGACGCTGATCGTTCCATGGCCGGCCGGCGGATCGACCGACATCTCGATGCGCGCGATCGCCGACAGCGCGTCCAAGGTCCTGGGGCAGCCCATCGTGATCGACAACAAAGCCGGTGGCGGCGGTACGGTTGGACCGGCCACCATGGCCGCGGCTGCGAAGCCGGACGGCTACACCATCTCACAGCTTCCGATCACCGTCTTCCGCCTGCCCCTGATGCAGGAGGTGTCGTGGGATCCGGCAAAGGATTTTACCTACATCATACATCTCACCGGCTACACCTTCGGCGTAACCACCAGCGCGGAGTCGCAATTCAAGTCCTGGAAAGACGTGGTCGAGTTCGCGAAGGCAAATCCGGGCAAGGTGACCTACGCGACGCCCGGCACCGGCACCTCGCTTCATATCGGCATGGAGCAGATCGCCGCGATGTCCGGCATCAAGCTCACGCAGGTGCCGTTCAAGGGCGGGGCAGAGACCAACGCCGCGGTACTCGGCCAGCACACCATGCTGCAGGCCGACTCCACCGGTTGGCGACCCTTGGTCGACGCCGGCAAGCTGAAGCTTCTCATGGTGTGGACCGGCGCGCGATCACCGAACTATCCTGACGTGCCGACGCTGAAGGAACTCGGCTATCCCATGGTCTATGATTCCCCGTTCGGCATCGCCGGCCCCAAGGGCATGGATCCCAAGATCGTCGCCAAGCTGCACGACGCCTTCAAGAAGGCAGTCGAGGATCCCGCAGTGATCGCCACGCTCGCCAAATACGACATGGTGCCGAGCTACAAGAATACCGAGGACTACAAGAAGTTCGTCGTCGAGGTCACGGAATCGGAGCGCAAGGTGATCGATACGCTCGGGCTTGCGAAGAAGTAGTATTGAGCCACTTTCGTGTTCCGGGCGTGGTGCAGCGCTTCTCCAGCGCTGCACCACAGAGCCGGGACCTACCTTTGCCACGCACCTATCGATCCCGGATCTGCAGCGCACCGCTTCGCGCCGCGTAGCGTCCCGGCACGGCCGAGAGGTATTGATGAACGACCAAACCACCGTCAAACTCCGCCTCAACAACTCCGAACTCTGGGGTGGGTTGATCGGGCTCGCGCTCGGCGGCTTCGTGATCTGGCAAGGCTTAAAGCTCAAGCTCGGCACCATCAACGACCCTGGCTCCGGCTACGTGCTTTTCTACACGGGCATCCTGATGTGCGTGTTCGCGGCCAGCATTATCATCTCGGCCATCACCGAGGGCGGACCAACGCTGGCTTCGCGTTGGCAGAACGTGAGCTGGAGCAAGCCGTTACTCGTCATCGTCTGCCTTACCGCGTTTTCCTTTGCCCTTGAGCCGCTGGGATTCCTGCTGTCATCGATCCCGCTCATGCTGCTTTTGTTGCGCTTGATCGATCCCTTGCGGTGGACATTGGCGATGCCGATCGCCGTTCTGGCACCGCTCGGCATGTGGTGGATGCTCAAGCGACTGCTGCTGATCCAGTTACCCTCCGGCCTGTTCGGGATCGGCTGATCGCATGGATACGCTTCTCAACGTCGCGCATGGGTTTGGCGTCGCTCTCCTGCCGATCAACCTGCTCTACTGCTTCATCGGCGTCTTCATCGGCACGCTGGTCGGCGTGCTGCCGGGCATCGGGCCGATCTCGGCGATGTCTCTGTTGCTTCCGGTGACACTGTCAGGAACGCCGGAATCCGGCATCATCATGATGGCGGGAATCTATTACGGCTCGATGTATGGCGGCTCGACGACCTCAATCCTGGTCAACATTCCCGGCGAGGCGGCTTCCGTCGTGACCTGTATTGACGGCCACCAGATGGCGAAGCAGGGTCGTGCCGGCCCCGCGCTGGGCATCTCAGCCTTCGGCTCGTTCATCGCCGGCACATTTTCACTCGTTGCACTGATGCTGGTGGCGCCTCGGCTCGCCAACATCGCCATCGCGTTCGGCCCTGCCGAATATTTCAGCCTGATGGTGCTCGGCCTCGTCGTGCTCACCTTCCTCACGCAGGGATCGATGCCGAAAGCGCTTCTGATGGCATGTATCGGCGTCGTGCTCGGACTGATCGGGCTCGACAGCATCACCGCGCAGCCGCGGCTGACATTCGGCCGCATGGAGCTGATCGACGGCATAGGACTGGTCCCCGTCGTGATGGGCCTGTTCGGCGTCGCCGAGGTGCTGTTCAATACCGAGCAGGTGATCAAACGCGACATCATCAACGCCAAAATCACGCAGCTGCTGCCCAACAAGGCCGATTGGCAGGCGAGCGCCGGCCCGGTGGCGCGCGGCACGTTACTTGGCTTCCTGCTCGGCATTCTCCCGGGCGGCGGCGCGGTGGTGGCCTCGTTCGCGTCCTATGCGCTGGAGAAGCGGCTGTCGAAGACGCCGGAGCGCTTCGGCCATGGCGCAATCGAGGGCGTAGCGGGTCCCGAATCCGCCAACAACGCGGCGGCCGGCGGCGCGTTCATTCCGCTGATGACCTTGGGCATCCCGCCGAATGTGGTGATGGCACTGCTGCTCGGCGCCTTCGTCATCCACGGCCTGCAACCGGGGCCGCTACTGATCACGCAAAACCCCGGCCTGTTCTGGGGCATCGTCGCCAGCATGTATATCGGCAACGTCATGCTGCTGATCCTCAATCTGCCGCTGATCGGCATGTGGGTGCAGCTGCTCAAGTTGCCCTACAACATCCTGTTCCCGCTGATTATCCTGTTCACGATCCTGGGCGTTTACTGCTCGAGCAACAATGTGTTCGACGTCTACGTGATGATCGCGTTCGGGATCATCGGCTATTTCATGCGCAAGCTCGGCTTCGAGCCCGCGCCGCTGGTGCTGGCGTTCGTGCTGGGACCGATGATGGAGAACAATCTGCGCAAGTCGCTGATCCTGTCGCAAGGCGACCTCTGGACCTTCGTGCAGCGGCCGATCTCGGCAGCGTGTCTTGCGCTCGCGCTGGTGCTGCTGATGGCGCCGCTATTACCCGCGCTGCGCAAGAAGCGCGAGCTCGTGGCGCTGGATGAGGGCGCGTGAGGGATCGGCAGGTGTCTCAGCCTGCCGCGGGCAGCACGCTGTCCGGTGGCGGCGCACCCCAGGGGCGGTCGGCTGAGGCGAGCCCGATCAGGCGGCCCTGGATGTAGTCGCAGCCCCAGTCGCGCAGCATGTTCGCAGCTTCTTCGTCCTGCACCCATTCGGCCACCGTCTTGATGTCGAGGCGGCGGGCGAGGTCGATCAGGGTCTGCACGAAGGCGCGGTCGTCGGCGGAACGGGTGATGTTCTGCACGAAGGCACCGTCGATCTTCACGATGTCCACGCCCAGCTTGCGCAGATTGCGGAACGAGGTGTAGCCGGCGCCGAAATCGTCGATGGCGATGCGGCTGCCGAAATTCTTCAGCCGGGTGACGAAGCCGCGCACATCGTCGATGTCCTGGATCGCGACGGTTTCGGTGATCTCGACGATCAGCCGCTCGGCGACGCCGGGATGGGCACGCATCAGCGATTCGATTCCCGCCCACCAATCCGGATCCATGGTGGTGTCGGGCGAGATGTTGAGGCTGAGGCAGATGTCCGGCGCGGCCGCGAGCTCGGCGACCACGAGCTCGAGCACCCGGTGATCGACCAGGCGGATCAGGCCGAGGCGTTCCGCAACCGGCACGATGTCGGGCGCGAGCAGCACCTGGCCGTCGCCCTGGTCCATCCGCACCAGGCATTCGTGAAAGGCGCAGTCGCGCGAAAGGGCGGCAACTACCGGCTCATAGGCAAGCTTGATGCGGCGCTCATTCAGTGCGGTGACGATCTCGTCGGTGACGCGGATGTTGACGCGGCGCTGGGCGTCGCGCGCGGCATCCGGGCGCCAGGCTGCGAACGAGCCGACGCGGCGTTGTTTCGCGGTGTCCAGGGTCTCGTGGGCGCGATTGACGGCTTCATCGGCGTTGCGGGCATAGCGCGGCACGCTGACCGCGCCGATCGAGGCGGTGACCGACACCGGTCCGGATTTGGTCGGCACCACCTCGTCGCGAATGCCGGCGAGGAAACGTTCGGCAGCCACGTTCATGTCATCGACGGTGCAGTTCTTCAGGATCAGGCCGAACTTGTTGCCGGAGAAGCGGCCGAGCACGTCGCCGCCGCGCAAGCGCGCGCGAATGCGCGTGGCGACGTCGAGGATCACGGCGTCGGCAACGTCGAAGCCGAAGGCCTCGTTGACACGCGCGAGATGATCGATGCCGACCAGCATGAAGGCCGCGGTCGAGCGGAAACGGGTCGTCTCCTCGATGGCCTCGGCCAGCGCGGCGATCAGATGCGAGCGATTGAGCTCGCCGGTCAGCGGATCGAGCCGGGCCAGCTTCGTCAGTTCCTCGTCGCGGGCATGGCGTTCATTGTTGATGCGGACGGAGCCGATCGCACGCACCGGGCGGCCGTCGGGGCCGGCGAACCAGCGGCCGGTCTCCTCGATCCAGACCATGGGATCGGCGGCGCTCATGCGCACGCCGTACTCGACCCGGTAGGGCGTGCCGTCGGCGCCATGCACGGCTGAGGTCTGTGCCAGCGCGGCAGTCCGCATTGATTGCGCGGGCTCGATCAGCCTGGCGAATTCGGCGCCGGTGGCCAGCCGTTCGGCGGGAATTCCGGGAAAGATGGCGCTGACCTGCTCACCCCAGACGATGGCATCGCTGGCGATGTCCCAGGCGAACACGGCCTGGCCGAGGGCAGCCAGGATGTCGGAGGCTTGCGGCAATGCGGGGGTCAAAATCGCCTCGTTTCGGGACAGCGGGGAGTCCTGAGCCGGCACAGGATAAAGCCAGATTCGCCATTGACCCTAGGCAAAGTTGATAAACAATTTGGAAACCACGTTTCCTCGCTCGCAGGAACCGAAGCGGCTCACCCGGCATAGGCCTTGCGAGTACATGACACGCACCGGCGCCAGCGTCTCGAAACGCGACAATCTAGGCCGGTCAACGGTGATTGCGATGTTGAGTACTGGTCAACTGGACGTGGCGGACAACGGCACAGGCTCGGCCCTGGTGCCGCTGATGCCGGTTTTGCAGTGGGTCCACAAGGCCCCGCTGCCACGCCCCGATCCCAGCTTCGTCGCCCAGCTCATCGCCAATGCCGAGCATCTGCCCCAGGCGAGCCGGCTCCGCCGCGCGTCTTCCGAGGATGCGCAGGTCGCCTATGGCAGCAAGCGCCCGCTTCCGAGCGTTAGCGCGCGCACGCGGCAGGTGGCTTGAATCAGCGCGGCGCGTCGGGAGACGGCTGGGTGCCGTTGCCCGGCTGCAAATGCGGCGAGGGAATTTCCGGCGAGGGCGCACTCACAGGCTTCGGCGCCGGGTGATCCATCAGCACGGATTCGGCGACCGATTGTGCCGTGGGCGCGGGCGGCTCCGCCGGAGCTGGTCGCGGAGCGGACACTGGCTCGAACTTGGGCTCGAACTCATCCGCCGGCGTCTCGGCCTGGCGCTTGGTCTTGCGGGGCGCCGGCACCGTCGTTTCAGCGACATAAGCGACGCGGCGGCGGGTGCGCTGGGCGATGCCGCCGAGGAAATCGGCCATCGCGAGCAGCACCAGAAGGAAATAGGTGGAGTTGCCGAATTTCGGCCACATCACGAATTCGGCCGCAGCCGCGCCGAACACGATCAGCGACAGCAGATGATCCATCAGGAATTTCGAGCCGGGCCGCGCGCCCTTGACCACTTCGAGCAGCAGCAGCACGATACCTAGCGCGAGCATCACGTCGGCGAGCGTGACCGGCCAGGCCTCGCCCGTGATCATCGGCACCTTGAACAGCACGTCCGCAAAGGACACGCTCGGCATCAGGAATGCGATGATGTTGTAGACCGCGAGCGGGATCAGGAGCAGCGGGAAACCGACCATCGGCGAAATGCCTTCTCGATCAAGATATCCAGACAGGACAATGCGGCGGCGATGCATTCGCTCCGCCGCCGTCACTGTCATATCTCATGGGTGGACCGAAATCAGGCAGGCCCGATCGTCCTGCCCACAGAAAGGTCCCGAACTCAGGACTCTTTCTTCTTCAGGACCTGACGGCCCTTGTACATGCCGGTCTTGAGGTCGAGATGGTGCGGACGACGCAGTTCGCCGGAATCCTTGTCTTCCACATAGGTCGGCTTCTTGATGGCGTCTGCCGAGCGGCGCATGCCACGACGGGACGGCGAGGTTTTTCTTCTCGGAACGGCCATTTCAATATCCTCTAGGGATTGGTGTTTTGGGGCATCGTCCGCGAGGGGACGGCTCAGCACCCGCAAACCGAGGCGAGCTGAATGCCGGTCAAGGCCGGGCTTATAGAGGAAGGCCTGCCTTAAATCTAGGGCTCTGGGCCGGAAAATGCGCCCGAAAAGGACCGGAAATCAGCGATTCTCCCGCCAGCAGGTCGAAAGTGAACTCGCCTGCGCTCGCGCCACATAGGTCCCGGCCAGCCGCCGGACACCCGGTCCCGGCGTCCTGGCGCTGCGTTTGACCGGATTCGGCAGGATAGAGGCTAGAAGCGCGGCCTCCCGGGGGGAGAGGTTCGCCGCCGACTTGCCGAAGGCATAGGCGCTGGCGGCCTCGGCCCCAAACTGGCTCTGCGGGCCGAGCTCGGCGATGTTGAGGTAAATCTCCAGGATCCGTGCCTTGGGCAGGACGAGATCGATCCACAGCGCCAACGGGAATTCCAGCGCCTTCCGGACGAAGTCCCGCCCCTGCCAGAGGAACAGGTTTTTCGCCACCTGCTGGGTGATGGTGGAAGCGCCCCGGAACGGGGTGCCGTCCTCCTTCGCATCGTCGATCGCCTCACGCAGCGCACCCCAGTCAATGCCGTGATGCTTGCAGAAATGGGCGTCCTCGGCCGCCACCACCGAGCGTGGCAGCGAGGGCGACATCGCCGCCAGATCGATCCATTCCCGCTGCATCGGCGCACCCCGCAGCGAGCGCCAGATCATCAGCGTCGAAACGGGATGGCCGGCACGGTAGAACGGCGCGACGACATAGGGCGCGAGAGCCGCGACCGCGAGCACCAGGAGAAGGGTTTTGACGACGCGCAAATCAACCTTTCCGGCGCAGAACGAAACGCGGCCACGGGCCCGGCATTAAGTCTGTGATAATTCGGGCCTTTTCCAGCACTTTTTAGGCCTTCCAAACGATTGACTGAGGCGGGCGCATAAAGGATTGTCCCGCCGAATTTTAGTTCTGGAGCCCTTCTTGATGACCGGCACGTCCCCGTCCGATTTCGCCAAACGTCTGGACAAGACCGCTGATGACACCGAGGCCCTGCTCGGGCGCCTGCTGTCGGACGACATCCTGCCCGATGAGATCGCCCGGCCCAAGCGACTGATGGACGCAATGCGCTATTCGAGCCTCAACGGTGGCAAGCGCCTCCGGCCCTTCCTGGTGGTCGAGAGCGCGGCCGTGTTCGGCGTGTCCCGCGAAGCCGCGCTGCTCGTCGGTGCGGCGCTCGAATGCATCCACTGCTATTCGCTGATCCATGACGATCTGCCGGCGATGGACAATTCGGACCTGCGCCGCGGCCGCCCGACCCTGCACAAGAAGACCGACGACGCGACCGCGATCCTCGCCGGCGACGGCCTCCTGACACTCGCCTTCGACATCATCACCCGCGACGAGATTCATCGCGACGCCAATGTGAGGCTTTTGCTGACCCGCGCACTCGCGCGCTGCGCCGGCATCGGCGGCATGGTCGGCGGCCAGATTCTCGACCTCGCCGGCGAAGGCCGCTTTGGCGGCAACGAGCCGATCGACGTCGCCCGCATTCAGCAGATGAAGACCGGCGCGCTGCTGCGCTACGGCTGCATCGCCGGCGCGATCCTCGGCCAGGCCTCGCAAAAGGAATATCAGGCGCTCGACGATTACGGCCGCGCGCTCGGCGAAGCCTTCCAGATCGCCGACGACCTGCTCGACGTCGAAGGCGATGCCGCCGCGCTCGGCAAGCCTGCCGGCGCTGATGCAGCGCTCGGCAAGACCACCTTCGTCACCCAGCTCGGCATCGAAGGCGCCAAGCAGCGCGTGCGCGATCTGCTCGCGCGCGCCGACAGCGCCGTGTCGATCTTCGGCGAACGGGCCGCCGTGCTGCAAGCGGCTGCGCGGTTCGTGGCCGAACGGAAGAGCTGATAGCGCGATGGCGGGCGGCAGCAAGGAAGACCCCGCCCTCGCCCGCTTTCGCAAGATGTCGCGGCCGATGCGGCTGATTTATGCGCGTCCGCGGACGTTCATGTCGCTTGCCGTTGGTATTCTCGTCTGCCTGCTCATCCCGGGTTCGCACCGGCTGGTCACGCGGCTTCTGTTCGGCTGGGATGCGTTGATCGCCGTTTATCTGGTGCTGGTCTACGCGATGATGCTGTGCAACGACCACCAGCACATCCGCCGCGCCGCAGCGATGCAGGACGACGGTCGCTTCGTGATCCTGCTGGTGACGGCGATCGGCGCCTTCGCCAGCATCGCCGCGATCGTCTCCGAGCTTGGAACGCCGCATCGCGGCGGCCTGGAGCTGAGCATCGCAATCACCACCATCGTATTGTCATGGGCCGCCGTGCACACAATCTTCGCTCTGCATTACGCGCATGATTATTACCGGCACGCCACGCCGGGCGGCCTTCAGTTTCCCAGCGGCGACAAGGAAGACCACGCAGATTACTGGGACTTCGTCTATTTCTCGTTCGTGATCGGCATGACCGCGCAGGTCTCCGATGTCGGCATCTCCGACAAGACCATCCGCCGCACCGCCACCGCGCACGGCATCGTCTCATTCATCTACAACACGGCCTTGCTGGCGCTGACGGTCAACATCGCGGCGAGCGCGATCTCGACCTGAACTCATTTCCGCAATCCTAGTTACAGACCTCGGCATTGCCATCGTTGCCCGGGCCGCCGCCGCCGCGATATTCGAGATGGCAGCCGCGGTTGACCGCACGACAGCCACTGTTGTTGCAGAATAGCTGTCCGCCACTCGAGCGGCGGCTGGCGCCAGCGGCAGCAGCGATGCCCGCAGCGCCACCAAAGCCGCCGGCCGCTCCGGCAGCCTCACCGCCGGCCTGACGACGCTGCCGTGCGGGACGCTCGTCGCCGTCGTCCCGCTTGGCGGTCGCAGGCTTGGCGGTCGCAGGCTTGGCGGCGCGCTGCTTCTCGCACTCGTTGTCGTCGTTGAGCGCATAGCCATCACGGCAGACGATCTTGGTGCATTTGTCGCCGTCGGTCTTGAAGCCGTGCTCGCAAACCAGCGGACAGACGCGCGACTGTTTCGACTTGACCGTGTCGAGTGCATCGGTGCTCGCCACCTTCACGTCGAGCTTGGTGCCGGCATAACGGTTGAACTGCGATAACGACCGCTGCGCGGATGTCGTCCAGTTGCCGTCGGCGGCGCCGGAGAAGCAGCCGACGCGGCCGAGCTCGGTCTGTACCGAGCGGCTGAGATCGGCCGGCGCGATGGCCGGCGTCAGCGAGGCGACGTTGGTGCCGGCGGGGCCCGCCGTGCTGGCGGGCGCTGCACTCGGCGCCGCGGCGGCGAGATTGACGCGCTGCTGCTCGGCAGCGGCCGCCTGCTGCTGCGCCTGCTCCTTGGCCTTTTGCGCCGCAAGCTGTATCTGCTCGGCGGCCTCCGCATCGGCGGCTGCCTTGGCCTGCGTATCCTTCTGCGCGCCAAGTGCGGCAAGACGATCGCGCTCGGCCTCGGCCTGTTTCGCCTTCTCGGTGGCCGCCGCATGAGCCTGCTCGGCGCCGATTTTCTCGAGTTGCAGCTTGGCAAGGCTCGCATAGAAGCCGTCGGGATGTTGGGCGAGAAAGGCCTCCCACGCCGGCCGGTTGCCGACCTGGAGCGCGAGCTCGTAATCGCGGCGGATGTCGGCCTGAGGGTTGGGCGCGGGCGCAGCGGCAGCCGCAGCGGTCACCTTGACCGGCACCAGCGGCACGTCCTCGCCGCCGAGCGAGCCATAGACGAACGGCTCCTGCTTATTACCTGTCGACTTGAGCACGTCGTCGCGCACGAAGCCGATGGCACGGCGGACGTCGAGGCCGGGCCTCGTCAGATGCTTCGACAGCGCCACCGTAAAGGGGCTGTTCGCACCGTCGCCATCCTGCGCCGTGAAACCGGCCTTGGCCGAATAGGCGATCAGCGTGTTCGAGCTGGTCGGCTCGACCTGGGCGAGGCCGCGGCCGACGCCGCGCGAGGCGATCGTGCGCTTCATGGTCTTGCCGAACGGATTGTCACGGCAGGCATCCAGGATCACCAGGCGAAGCTGCTTAGCCGGTTCGACCGCGACCAGGACGCGGTCGAGGGAGAGCGCCTCGTCAAAGACGTCGGTGTCACGCTCCAGCTTGGCGTCGACAGGGATCAGATAGTTCGAGCCTTCGACCTCGAGGCCGTGGCCGGCATAATAGACCACGGCGATATCGGCATCGCGGGTCCGGTCGGCGAATTCGCGCAGCACACGCCGGGTTTCCTGCGCCGTCAGGTCGTGCCGGGAATCGACGATGTCGAACCCGGCCTCCTTCAGCGTCCGGGCCATCACCGAACCGTCATTGACGGGGTTCGTCAGCGACGGCGCATGCTGATAGGCGGAGTTGGCGATCACGAGCGCGACGCGCTTTCCGGCGAAAGCAGGCCCGGCGCCGAATAGCAGCGCGACGGCGAGGAGGACTGGGCAAAGTCTGAGCAATTTGCGCATGACACGACTTCCGATTTCGGGGCGGTTCGCGCCCTTTGGGACGGCTTTAGCAGGGTCCGTCGCGGACGCTTGTAACGGAGGTCACGAAGATGGCGCCGGCGGCAAGCCGAAAGGTCCCCTTTGTTCGTCGCGCCAGTCCGGCCGCGGTTCGCCGCCAAACAGGTGCGCAGCAGGTTCCCTCAGACATCCCCGATGTGGCCCCGATATTGCGGCAGATTATCCGTAATCTCGTGCCAGGGCGCCTTCGACCCCACGAAAATGTGGGCGCTCGGTCGGATCGAGGGGGCATCGACCAGGGTTCCCATGGCGACGTGGACCCATTTTCCGTCGCGCACCCGGGAATAAAGCAACGAGCCGCAGCGGGCGCAGTGGGCGTCGTGGGTGGTTTCGTCACCGTAGATGGTGAGCTGGTTCTCGCCTCTGACGATGCGGAGCTTGCCCTGCTCGATGCCGGCGAACGGCTTGAAGGCAGCGCCGGTGGTGCGGCGGCAATTCGAGCAATGGCAGTTCATCGCATAGGAGAACGCGTCCGCTACCTCGTAGCGCACGGCGCGGCAGCAGCATTCGCCGATCAGGAAGGGAGCGTTCGAATTCTCTGATCCGGTCATCACAGCGTCCCAGCAAATGGTACGGACACCATAGCGCATTTTGACGTGTACGACTAAGTTCGCCCTGAGCCATCATTCAAAGGGATGACCCATGAGCCAGAACCGTTCGAGCGTCGAAGCCGTCGTGCAATCTTACTTCGACGGACTTTACGAGGGTGATGCCGAAAAGCTCGGCGCCATCTTCCATCCCTCCGCCGATTTGCGCTGGGTCGAGAAGGGCGAGCTGCAGGTGCTGACCGTGCCGGACTGGCTCGACCGCGTGCGCAAGCGCCCCTCCGGCAAGGCCGAAGGCAAGCCGCGCGAGGATTTCATCGTCACGATTGACCGTTCGGACGACAAGACCGCCTTCATCAAGGTCCGATGCCAACTGCCGCCGCGTTTTTTCACGGACTATCTGGTGGCTATGAAGCTCGCCGACGGCTGGCAGATCGTATCGAAGTCTTACCGGTATGATCTGCGAGAGTGAGGGCTTCCGCTGCCCGAAATCGGGCACACTCGTCCCACATCCTCCGTCATTGCGAGCGAAGCAAAGTAATCCAGAGTCTTTCCGCGGAGGAAGACTGGATTGCTTCGCTGCGCTCGCAATGACGATGCGGATGGAGTGCATGCCGCATCTCTCCCCGCCCCGTCTCGCTCAAAAGGTCCCCCATGCTTCTCGACCGCCGTTCGCTGCTCGCCTCGCTGTACTGGATCGCCGCCTCCCCCGCGCTCGCCGCAGACGCGCAGCCTGAGCTCGAAACCTATGAGCGCGAGAGTGGCGGCCGGATCGGGGTCTATGCCGAGAACCTCGCGACCGGCGCAAGGCTCGCCTGGCGCGCCGACGAACGGTTCGTCATGTGCTCGACATTCAAGGCTTCGCTGGCGGCATGCGTCCTGGCGCGGGTCGATCGTGGCGAGGATCAGCTTGCGGCCATGATCCCGTACGGCAAGGCCGACCTGCTGGAGTACGCACCGGTCGCCAAGCAGAACATTGCCGCCGGCGCAATGTCGGTCACCGAGATGTGCAAGGCGATCGTCGAGCTCAGCGACAACACCTGCGCCAATTTATTGCTGGCGCGGATCGGCGGTCCCGCCGCACTCACCGCGTTCTGGCGGTCGCTCGGCGACACCGCCTCGCGGCTCGACCACAACGAGCCCGAGCTCAACCGCTCACCGCCCGGCGATCCCCGCGACACCACGACGCCGGCGGCGATGGCAGGCAATCTGCGCCGGCTGCTCACGGGCGAGGCGCTGTCGGCCACCTCGCGCGCGCAGCTCACGGAGTGGCTAGTGGGCTGCAAGACCGGTGCGAACCGGCTGCGTGGCGGGCTCCCCGCAAGCTGGAAGATCGGCGACAAGACCGGCAACAACGGCAAGGACGCATCCGGCGACATCGCGGTGGCCTGGCCCAAGCCCGATACGAAGCCCGATGCACCGATCCTGATCGCGGCCTATACCCAGGGCGGCACGCCGAGCGCGGCGCAGATCGAAACCGTGTTCGCACGCATCGGCCGCATGGTGGCCGAACGGCTGGCGTAAAGCCGCACGCATTGACCTTGCGACCGCTTCCGGGTGAAGACAGACCATCATGGAAGCGAAATTTCAGACCTTTCTCATCCTGCTCGCCGTGCTGGCGGGCACCGCGCTTGTCGCGCGCCGCTTCAACATCGCGCCCGCCATTCTGCTGATGCTCTCAGGTGTCGGCCTTGCCTTCGTGCCGGGCATGCCAGCGGTCGAACTGCCGCCGGAACTGGTGCTGCTGATGGTGCTGCCGCCGCTGATCTACTCGGCGAGCGTCGCGATGAGCTGGCGCGAGTTCAAAAAGAATCTTCGCCCGATCGTGCTGCTGGCGGTCGGTGCGGTGATCTTCACCGCGGCGTTGGTCGCAACCGCCACGCATTATTTCATCGGCCTGCCCTGGACGATCGGCTTCCTGCTCGGCGCCATCGTCGCGCCGCCCGACGTGGTGGCGCCGCTCGCGATCGCGCGCCGGCTGCATCTGCCGCGCAGGCTGATGGTCATCCTCGAAGGCGAAGGGCTCGCGAATGATGCCACCGCTCTGATCCTCTACCGCTTCGCGCTCGCCGCAATCATGGTCGGGCAATTCTCGCTGCCTCTGGCAGGCGGCGAGTTCTTGCTCATCGTCGCCGGCGAGATCGCCTTCGGCATCGGCGTCGGTTGGCTCTCCCTGCGGTTCCGCAAATGGTCGGGAGACCCGCAGGTCGAGCTGACACTGTCGCTGATCACGCCCTACGTGTCCTACTGGCTGCCCGAGCATCTCGGCGGCTCCGGCGTGATCGCCACCGTCGCCTGTGGCCTCTATGTGAGCTGGAATGGCCCGCTGCTGATCTCGGCATCGACGCGCCTGCAAGGCATCTTCTTCTGGGACCTCGTGATTTATCTGATCGAGGGCTTGCTGTTCCTGCTCACCGGATTCCAGATGCGCGCACTCTACGAGAAATCGAAGGCGTTCCCGCTCGACGACATCATGATTGCGACTGCCGTGGTGCTGGCGGTGGTCGTGATCGCGCGCTTCGCCTGGCTCTATCCCGCGACCTATCTGCCACGAATGCTCAGCAAGTCGCTGCGTGCGCGCGATCCGTCACCACCATGGCAATGGCCGTTCGTGCTTGCGTTCACCGGCGTGCGCGGCGCGGTGTCGCTGGCGGCAGCACTGGCGCTGCCGTTCACGCTGCCGGGCGGCGAGGCCTTTCCGTTTCGCGACCTGATCCTGTTCGTCGCGTTCGGCGTCATCTTCATCACACTGATCGGCGTCGGCCTCACGCTGCCCCCCGTGGTTCGTTGGCTCGGTGTCGCGGAAGCCGGTCGCAACGAGCATGCCGCCGAGCACGAGGCCGAGATCGCGGCGCGGCGCCAGGCCCTCGACGCGGCGCTAAAGTCGCTCGACGCGCTGACCGAGGAAAAGGACGTGTCCGACGAGGTGATGCGGCTCCTGCGCGCCCGCCACGAGATCCGGGTCAACCAGCTGCCGGACTCGCTCGATCCCACCCACCACGACGTCTCCGCCGCCGGCACCGCACTGACCCGCGGTCTGATCGCCGCCGAGCGCAAGTTCATCCACGAGCTGCTGCGCGAGGGCCAGATCACCGACGAGACGCGGCGGCGGATCGAGCGCGATCTGGACCTGGAGGAGGCAAGCTTGGCAAACCGGGAGTACCGGGGAGGGCCGCTATAGATTCCCGTCATTGCTAGGGGCGCGAACTACCGCCTCTCGCAAAATTCCCTCATCGCCACCGCCACGGCGCCCGCAATGATCTCCTGCCGCTCCGGGGAGTTCATCGCCATCTCCTCGTCGCGGTTGATGATGGAGCCCGCTTCGAGCAGCACTGCGGCGCTGCGGGTTTGCGAGAGCACAACGAGCCCGTCATAGCGATAGACGCCGACATCCTTGTCGAGCAATTGGCGCCGGTAGCGGCCCATCACCGGCAGGGTGTATTGGCTGGCATAGTGCAGGTCCTGCTCCTTCAGCTGCCTGCCGATCATCCGGGCCAGCATCAGGCTGGCGGCGAAGTGCGGATTCCGCTGCGACACGAACAGAGAGTGGCCCGAAAAGCGGTCGCTGAAATAGCTGTTCGCGCCGTCGAACTCCCAATTCCCGAGCAGCTTGTCCGGCACAGAATCGTGATGGATCGACAGGAAGAGATCGGCCCGGGCATCGTTCGCGGTGCTGACGCGCTTGAACAGGCTCGGTCGCGCCTTGCCGTCGGTGACGAGCAGCCGGGTCGCGGCAAAGCCTTCGGCCCTGAGCCTCGCCGCAATCAGACTTGCAAGCCGGAAGTTGAAGCCGAACTCCGTGTCGTTGCGCGCGCTCAACGCGCCGTAGGAGTCCGCGGTGTGCCCGACATCCACGACGATCCGGAATTTCGACATCTCACACTTGACCGGCGCGTGCTGCGGCTTGGGTTTCGCGATTTTCCGCGCGATAGCAGCATGACCAGAGCCTGCAGGCGCCAGCGACCATAGCAAGATCGACGCGACCAGCGTCGAGACGAGACTTGCGATGATGCTGCGCGGCTGCCGCAAGCGCTACTCCGCTGCCGCGATTCGCGGTCGGCCGACAAAGCCCGTGACGTCACCGAATCGCTCCAGCATCACCGCGGAAAGGTCCTTGGCCTTACTGGTGACGCAGGCGCCCGAGCGCACGGCGTAGCGATCCTGATGCGCGGCGTGCGGCGGCGGCTCGCCCTGCTGAAGCGCCCGCGCCAGCTCCATCACGACTTTCCGGAAATGCATGATACCGAGATCGGTCGGACCGAGATGCTCGCGGGTGCGGTCGGCGATCGGGCCCTGGCTGTCCTGCACGGCCGCATCCTGTTCGGAGACGCCCTTGATGCCGGTGTAGCTCCTGGTCTTCTGCAGCTTGCGGTCGATCAGATAGTCGTTGCCCTTGTGGCGCAGCGGCACGTAATTGTCGCCAACCTCCGCGATCACGCCGTTGCCGCGGTCAAAGACGTCGCGCTCGGCTTGCGTCAGCGGCCGCTCCGGATTCCAGGCATAGGTGTAGATCCAGCAATTGGTGTCGGTGACGGGCACGAAAGTCTGGCCAAAGATGTTCTCACCCGGCATCGCGCTCGGGGCATAGGCGTGGAACGGCATCAGAAATTGCGCAATGCGCCAGTAGATGTTGTCGCCGCCGGTGAGCCGCCCGCCGGCGATGGTGAGGCCCGCCGCGTGCGCGGCGATCTTGATCACGGGACGCGGATCCTCCGCGATCCAGCGCATGTGATCGCTCGACATCCGCGCGATCGGATTCACGAAATGCTTCTTGATGTCCAGGATCTCGTTCTCCTCCTTGTCGAAGGAGAGATGGGCGAAGGTGAAATGCGCGGTGTCGATCGAGCCTTCCAGCGCCTGCACCCAGTTGCAGTCCTGCCATTTCTTGCTGACATAGCGGTGCGAGGCCGGCAGCAGTGCCATTTCGAGATCGGGCAGCTCGGGCATCGCATCCGCGGGACCCATATAGGCCCAGATCATCTCGCCCCATTCGCGCGCCGGATAGGATTTGATACGGATGAGGTCTTTGGCATTGAGGTCGGGATAGGACGTCGGCATGTCGACGCAGCGGCCGTCGGTGTCGAACTTCCAGCCGTGATAGACGCAGCGGATGCCGCATTCCTCGTTGCGCCCGAGCCAGAGATTGGCGCCGCGATGCGGGCAGTACTGATCGATGATTCCGACAACGCCGCGCGTATCGCGGAAGGCGAGCAGCTCCTCGCTGAGAACGATGATCTTCTTCGGCTCGCCGTCGGGTTCAGGGAGTTCTTCGGACAGCAGCACAGGAATCCAGAACCGGCGCAACAATTCGCCCATGCCCGTACCAGAGCCCGACTCGGTCAGGAATTTGTTGTCCTCGGCGCGGAGCATGGAAAATCCTCCCGACGGTCGTTGTTGCCGGCAAGATTGGCGCGGACGCGGGAAGACGTCAACGCGGAACGCGGCGCGCAGGCCGGTTAAACCGGCCGCTCCCCCTTCACCGTCACGCGCGTGCCGGAGCGCGTGTGCGGCCAGTAATCCCACATCGCGCGGTGCTGGGTGCAGCGGTTGTCCCAGAAGGCGATGGCATTCTCTGTCCAGCGAAAGCGGCACTGGAACAGCGGATTCTCGGCGTGCTGGTAGAGATAGGCAAGCATCGCCTCGCTCTCGTCGCGCGGGATGCCGTTGATGTGCCGGGTGAAGCCGCGGTTGACATAGAGCGCCTTCTTGCCGGTGACCGGATGCGTGCGCACCACGGGATGCTCGGCACTCGGATAGGACGGGCGGTCGGCGACGCCGTAATTGGCGTAGAGCCCGCGATAGATCGGCTCGCCGTCATGCAACGCAGTCAGCCCGTCGAGATAGGCCTTCATCCGGTCCGACAGCGCCTCGTAGGCCGCATACATGTTGGCGAACAGCGTGTCGCCGCCGCGCGGCGGGCACTGCTTGATGTAGAGGATCGAGCCCATCGGCGGCTCGTGATCGCAGGACACGTCGGAATGCCAGCCCTCGCCATTGGCCCGCGGCGAATTCGCATCCGCATAGATCTTCATCAGGGCCGGGTCTTCATCCTCATGCGGCGCGGCGGGATGGAAATGCAGCTCACCGAACTTGCGGCCGAAGGCGAGATGCTGTTGAGGCGTGATGTGCTGGTCGCGGAAGAAGATGACGAGGTTTTCGGCAAGCGCGCGGTGGACCTCGTCCATCTGCCGGTTGGAGCGCGCATCGTCGGAGACGAGCTTGCCGATGTCGACGCCCGAGATTTCCGCGCCGATGATCGGGGTCAGCTTTTCGACCGCGATGGTCTCGTAAGGCGCGCCGTCGTCCGTCGCGTGGCGATAGCGCGGGCCCTGCTTGCCGGCGAGTGAGCTCATGGCGTGTCTCCCGATGCATTCTTGCTTGGGAGCATCGTAGCAATGTAGGACGGCTTAGCGAAGCGTAACCCGCCACTTCGCGCCCGCAAAAATAAGGCGGGTTACGCTTTCGCTAACCCGCCCTACGATTCCTGATCTGGAGCAGAACTATTCCGCCGCGGTCACCGGCACCTTGGCGCCCTGGCCGTAGCGCTGCTCGATGTAGTCGATCACGAGTGCTTTGAAGTCGGCGGAGATGGTCGGGCCGCGCAGGGTGCGGAACTTCTTGCCGTCGACGAACACCGGGGCAGCCGGCGCCTCGCCCGTGCCCGGCAGCGAGATGCCGATATTGGCGTGCTTGGATTCGCCGGGGCCGTTGACGATGCAGCCCATCACCGCGACGTTGAGTTCTTCCACGCCGGGATATTTCGTCTTCCAGGTCGGCATCTCGTCGCGGATGAACCCCTGGATCGAGCTGGCCAGCTCCTGGAAGGTGGTCGAGGTGGTGCGGCCGCAGCCGGGGCACGCCGCAACCAGCGGCACGAAGGTGCGGAAGCCCATGGTCTGCAAGAGCTCCTGGCCGACCTGCACTTCGCGGGTGCGGTCGCCGCCGGGCTCCGGCGTCAGCGAGATGCGGATGGTGTCGCCGATGCCCTGCTGCAACAGGATGCCGAGCGCGGCCGAGGACGCCACGATGCCCTTGGTGCCCATGCCGGCCTCGGTCAGGCCGAGATGGATCGCGTAATCGGAACGGCTGGCGAGATCCTGATAGACCGCGATCAGATCCTGCACGGCCGAGACTTTGGCCGAGAGGATGATGCGATTCTTCGGCATGCCGAGCTCTTCGGCGCGCGCGGCCGAGAGCAGTGCGGACTGCACCATGGCCTCGCGCGTCACCGCGCGCACGTCGCGCGGATCGGCGGACGCGGCGTTCTCGTCCATCAGCTTGGTCAGCAGCTCCTGGTCGAGCGAGCCCCAATTGGCGCCGATGCGCACCGGCTTGTTGTTCTTGTTGGCAATCTCGATGATGTCGGCGAACTGGGTGTCGCGCTTGTCCTTGAAGCCGACATTGCCGGGATTGATGCGATATTTGGCGAGCGCCTCGGCGCAGGCCGGATAGGCCGCGAGCAGCTTGTGGCCGATATAGTGAAAGTCGCCGATCAGCGGCGTGGTGATGCCGCGCTTGAGCAGGCCGTCGCGGATGTGCGGGACGGCGGCGGCGGCCTCCTCACGGTCCACGGTGATGCGGACCATTTCGGAGCCGGCGCGGGCGAGCGCTGCGACCTGGGCAATGGTGCCGTCGATATCGGCGGTGTCGGTGTTGGTCATCGACTGCACGACGATCGGCGCGCCGCCGCCGACGGCAACGTCGCCGACCTTGACCTGGGTGGTCTTGTGCCGGGGCGCGGGGCCCGCGACGTCGGAATCGATGGTTTTTTCGAGCTTGTTCATGGCGTCCAAATATCAGGTTTTGGTGACGTTCAGCAATGCATCGCGCGGCGCCGCAGCGGATTGACTGGGACGGTTAACCAGAAAAAGCCCAGCAATGACAAGGACGGCGGCAGCCCCGAATGTCAGGTTCAGCGTGTCGTGCATGATGAAATAGCTACCCACCACGCCAAACAAAGGGGTGATGAAGGTAAAAGCCGACAATTTGCTGGCCGAATAGGTCTTCACCAGCGCGAACCAAAGCGTGAACGTGGTTCCCACGACCCAGATCGCCTGGAAGGCCATCAGGCCCAGCGACAGCGGCGACGGGGTGTGGGGGATGGTCTCCCCGAACAGCCAGGCGGCCAGCCCCAGGATCGGGATCGAGGTCGCGACCTGATAGCCCAGCGCCTTCTCGGGCGCCGCGAAGCGCAGCCGCGTGCCCTTGGCAACCAGCGTGGTCGCCGCCCACAGCGCCGCGCCGCCGACGATCATGAGATCGCCGAGCAGAACATGCGAATCGACGTTGGGCTGCGGCACGCCGATCGCGAGCGCGACACCAGCAAAGCTGATGGCGAGCCCCAGCCATTGCGTCCCACCAAGTCGCTCGCCGAGCACTTGGTAGGAGCCGAGCGCGACGAAGAACGGCGCGGTGTAGAGGAACACGACCGCCCGCGACGCCGGCGTGAAGCGCAGGCCCTGGAAGATCAGCACGAACTCGATGCCGAACATCAGTCCGGCGATCACGCCGGGCTTCCAGGTGCCGTCGCGCTCGAAGAATTTAACGCCGCGCAAGCTGCCGATGATGAACAGCACCGGCAGCGCGCCCATCGAGCGGAACGTGGCCTGAAGCATCGGCGGAATGTCCGGCAGCACCAGCTTCACGGCGATCTGGTTGAACCCCCAGGTCAGGCACAGCATGAGCATCAGGGCGATGGCGCCGGCACTGAGGGGACGACCGGCGGACGGTATGGCTTGAGGTGAGGACATTTCTTCCTAAAAACCGGCTTTGCGCCGTTGTTGCTCTATGCGGCTTTCTGACAATGCGCACAAACGCCCGTGATTTCCACCACCGACAATTTGGGAGCGAAGCCTGAGCTGCGCGCGGCGGCGTTGAGGTCCTTGGCGAAGGATGCCGACGGAATCTCACCGACCAGGCCGCAGCGCTCGCAGATCAGGAACGTCACCGCCGAGATCGCGTCGTGGTCGTGAGCGGCGCAGGCGAGATAGGCGTTGCGGCTTTCGATCCGGTGCACGAGGCCGTTGGCCATCAGGAAATCGAGAGCACGATAGACCGTGATCGGCGCCGGCCGCGACATCGACTTCGCCAGTTCGTCGATGACCTCATAGGCGCCGAGCGGCCGGTGGCTCGAGAGCAGCGCCCCCAATACATGGCGGCGTATAGGCGTGAATTTCTGCGCGCGCTCTCCGCAAACGGCCTCGGCATGCGCCAGCGCATCCGCGGTGCAGCGGCCGTGATCGTGATCGGGCGCGGGAAATGCCGGTTTTGCGAGGGTCATGCGACCGGCGTTCTAGCATTTCGAAAGGGGAACCCAAAGCAGGACCGGCGATGCGGCCAGCAGCCATGCTCGGCCTGCGGGACAGCGTCCCGCAAACCCGCCATGAAATAATCATAAGCTTGCTTATTATATTGCAAGCTTATTGGAGACCAAGCTCATGAGCCCAGGGCCCGTGGACCAGAACTTCCTGTTTACGCTCGCCGAGCTCTATCGCCTGCTCCGGGTCTATGCCGACAAGGAAGCCTCGCGCTTCGGCATCACCCGCGCGCAATGGGCGGTGCTGGCCAAGGTCGAGCGCAGCGAAGGCATGAAGCAGTCGGAACTCGCCGAGCTTCTCGAGGTGCAGCCGATCACGCTGACGCGCCTGATCGACAAACTCTGTGACAGCGACTGGATCGAGCGACGCAACGATCCTTCGGATCGCCGCGTCAAGCGGCTGTACCTGAAGAAGGCCGGGCGGCAGTTGCTCGGGCGGATGAGCGGGCTGAAGTCCGAGCTCACGGCCAACGCGCTCGACGGCATCACTCCGGCGGACGCCCATCGCCTCCTCACCCAACTCGAAACAATCAAGGAAAACGTGCGGTCCGCGATCCAGAGCAGCGGAGCGGAACAAGCGCGTAAGGAGCAACGCTATGGCTGATCAGGTTCTCAAGTTCCAGCCCGAGCAGAAAATCGACGGCGGCAAGCCCACCAAGAAAGCCGGCACCGATCCGCGCCGCCGCCTGGTGGCGGGCCTGCGCCGCTATCGCCGCGTGCTGCTCCTGGTTGTGCTGCCGCTCGTCGTCGCGGTTGCCGGCTTCACCTTCTATCTCAATGGCGGCCGTTACGTCGGCACTGATGACGCCTATGTCGGCGCGCAGAAAGTGCTGGTGACCCCTGATATCTCCGGCAAAATCCAGAAGGTCGTCGTCAAGGAAGGTCAGGTCGTCAAGCACGGCGACGAGTTGTTCGAGATCGACCCCGCTCCGTTCCGTCATGCGTTGGAAGAAGCCAAAGCGCAACTCGCCCAAGCCCGCATCACCTATGACAATCTTGTTGCCAACATCAAGATCTACGGTGACATGCTCAATCTTGCCCAGCAGGGCATGGACCTGAAGCAGCGCGACGTCGAACGCAAGCAGTCGCTGGTGAAGAACAATTACGGCTCGCAGCTCGATCTCGACAACGCGTCCAATGCACTGGTTACCGCCGGCGCGCAGGCGCAATACATCAAGCAGCAACTCTCCAATGCCAAGACCCAATTGCTGGGGAATCCCGAGTTGCCGCTGGAGCAATTCCCCGCCTACGCGCAAGCGAAAGCCAAGCTGGACGATGCCCAGCGCAACCTCGACCACACCGTGCTGCGCGCGCCGATGGATGGCGTGGCAACACAGGTCGAACAGATCCAGCTCGGCCGCTACGTCACGGCCGGCACGCCGGTGTTCTCCATCATCGACGTCGCCCATCCCTGGGTCGACGCCAATCCGAAGGAGAGCGACCTCACCTACGTCACCGAAGGACAGCCGGTCACGCTGGAGGTAGACGCGTTCCCGAACCATATTTTCAAGGGCAAGATCGGCTCGCTCTCGCCCGGCACTGGCGCGCAATTCGCGATCCTGCCGCCGCAGAACGCCAGCGGCAATTTCGTCAAGGTGGTGCAGCGCGTGCCGATCCGCATCTATTTCGACGAGACCGACAAATACGTGCGCAAGCTGAAGGCCGGCATGAGCGTTTACGCCACCATCGACACCGGCCACCAGCGCTCGCTCGCCGGTCTGCTCGGCCTGTCGGCGACCGCGAGCCAAGACAAAGATCAGGACAAGGACTAATCCTATGGCGGAGTCCAATCCCGCCCTTATGGTCCCCGGCCTGCGCCGGAACATGGTGACAATCTGCGCCATGACGGCAACCATCATGCAGGCGCTGGACACCACCATCGCCAACGTCGCCCTGCCCTACATGCAGGGTACGCTGTCGGCTTCGCAGGACCAGATCAACTGGGTGCTGACCTCCTACATCGTCGCCGCCGCGATCATGACGGCACCGGTGGGCTGGATCGCCAACCGCTTCGGCCGCAAGCGCATCTTCATCATCTGCTCGGCCGGCTTCACCATGGCATCGGTGCTGTGCGGGCTTGCGCAGGACATCAACCAGATGGTGTTATTCCGCCTGCTGCAGGGCGTGTTCGGCGCGGCGCTGGTGCCGTTGTCGCAATCGGTGATGCTCGACTATTACACGCTCCAGGAACGCGCCAAGGCGATGTCGATCTGGGGCATGGGCGTGATGATGGGGCCGATCATGGGCCCCTCGCTCGGCGCCTGGCTCACCGAGACTTATTCCTGGCATTGGGTGTTCTTCGTCAATTTGCCGTTCGGCGCCATCACCGTGATCGGGCTGATCATCTTCATGGACGAGACCCGGAAGGATCTCAGTCTCAAGTTCGACTGGTTCGGCTTCGCGGCGCTGGCGGTCGCGATCGGGTCGCTTCAGCTCGCGCTCGACCGCGGCGAGCAATTGGGCTGGCTCGAATCGGGTGAGATCCTTGCGGAGTTCATCGTCTCGGCCGTCGCCTTCTACTTCTTCATCGCGCATTCCTTCACGACCTCGACACCGTTCATCCGCTTCGGGCTCTTCAAGGACCGCAATTTCGTCACCGGCTGCGTGTTCATGGTCGTGATGGGCCTCGTGCTGTTCTCGACCATGGCGCTGGCCTCCCCCTATATGCAGAACGTGATCGGCTATCCCATCATCACCGCGGGCCTGCTGCTGGCGAGCCGCGGCTTCGGCACCTTCTTCGCCATGATGCTGGTCGGCCGCATGATGCGTTACATCGAAGCCCGCACACTGATCATCACCGGCCTGACGCTGACCGCGGGCTCGCTGTTCCAGATGACCGGCTGGACCGATTTGACCCAGGTGCCGGAGATCGTGACCGTCAGCGTCATCCAGGGCTTCGGCTTCGGCCTCGTCTTCGTGCCGCTATCGACGGTGGCGTTCCTGACCTTGTCGAATGAGCTGCGCACCGACGGCACCGCGATGCTGACCTTGATGCGCAACGTCGCGAGCTCGGTGGGCATTTCCGTCGTCATCGCCCAGCTGACACAAGGCACGCGGCGGACCTACGCGATCCTGTCCGAACACATCAACCCGTTCAACCATGCGCTCCAGATGCCCAGCGTCAGCGGCATGATCAATCTCTCCACCGACGCCGGTCGCGCCATGGCCGATCGCATGGTCAGCGTGCAGGCGCAGATCATCGCCTTCGCGCACGACTACGAGCTGGTGATGTTCTTCATCCTCTGCACCATCCCGCTCGCCCTGCTGATCGGCTCGACCAAGGCCACCCTGCGCAAGCAGGCGGCGGGGCCGGAACATGCGGTGATGGAGTGATGCCTTCGCCGGGACGACACCGATGATGTTGCGCGCCTCTACCCCAAAATCTCCTCGCAGCCCAGATCCTCGACCGCCATCATCACCCGCTCCAGATTATTCCACCAGATCACCGGTGGGATGTTGATGCTCCACTGCCAGACTGGCTTGGTGATGTGCCACAGCACCGACCGCCGATAGTCCTGGTCGAGCGCGCCGCGCGTATAGCCGCTGATACCGTGCGCCATCAGCGTGTCGTGGTAATGATTGAGCAGAAGGCGTTCGAACGCCTGCCGGCGTTCCGGATACCAGTGCAGCGCCATCATGTAGGCGAGGTCGTGAGTCGACACGTTGATGTCCCACAAGTCGAAGTCGAAGATGCGGACAGTGTCGGACACGCCGGCGCGCGGCAGCAGAAAATTCCAGATGTGGGCATCGCCATGGGTGATGGTGAGGTGGCGATGCGAATGGTAGCGCAGTGACATCCTGTCGGACCGATCGATGAAGCGGCGGTAGAGCGTGCGGCGCTCTTCACTGAGACGATCGCCGAGCTGATCAGCGAATCGGTCGTAATGGGATGCGAACGTTTCCATATGCCCCGCCGTATCGTCGGTGCTCGCCCAGACCCCGACGGTCTCGCCGAGACCAGCATGGTCCCACCACGCCGCGTGCCAGCGCGCGAGCGCGGCGACGATGGCCATCGCCTGAGCGCGCGATGGCGGCAGCGGCCATTGGGTCGCTATCTCGTGACTATCAGTGAGATCCTCAAGCAGGAGATGCCAGGCGAGGCTCTCCTCGTCGAAATTCCCGTCAAAGCAGCGCGGCACCAGCAGCGCGGGCGTTCTGGGTGCAAGCTGTGTGTAGTAGGCCACCTCATGGCGACCGGCATTCGCCAGCGGTTTGGCAAACGCGGCATGGGGCGTCTTGAGAATCAGTGACTGCGGCGAGCCGGCGGATTCCCCGACATAGCGCAGGCCGAGTCGGGTGATATGCGACACGACCGTATCGCGCTCATGCAGGACCTTGACCTCGCGCACGGCACCGGCGTCCAGTGCGCCAGCCTTGCGCAGCGCCGCGGTTAGATTTGCCGCGTCCGCCACCGCCGGCAAGCGTGTATCTTTCATGCGCGCCCGACCCCCGTCGCGTTGCTCCATTCTGTACAACCGCGCTGCCGGGCGCCAGCGGCATCAGCCGCCCGGCTCAAGCCGCAGCGGTCGAGTCACGCACGGTCCTGACGACAACCGACCGGAGCTGCTCGAGATTGGCCGCCATGCCGGCGATCGCCTGCCTGACCTCCGCGGCGCGCTCGTTCACGGAGGCGGCGTCGCGGCTGACATCACCGATCTTGGCCGAGACCTCCTTCGCCGCGGAAGTCGATTCGGAAATCGACCGCGTGATCTCGCGGGTCGCGGCGTCCTGCTCTTCCATCGCGGCGGCAACCGAGGTGGCGACGCCGTCGATCTCGACGATGTGGCCTCCCATGGTTTCGACGGCGTCGACGGCGGCTTGCGTCGAGGCCTGGATCTCGGCGATCAGCCGCGCGATCTCCTCGGTGGATTTGGCGGTCTGGTCGGAGAGGGATTTCACTTCGGCGGCGACCACCGCGAAGCCACGGCCGGCCTCCCCGGCGCGCGCCGCCTCAATCGTGGCGTTGAGTGCCAGCAGATTGGTCTGGCCGGCGATGCCGCCGATGAGGTCGGAGACCTCGGCGATCTTCTTCACCGATCCAGCCAGCGTCTGGATGGTCGAGCGCGCCTGTTCCCGACCGGCGACCGCCGATTTTGTAACCGTGCTGGTCCGCGCGACCTGGATTGCGATCTCGCGGATCGAAGCACTGAGTTCTTCAGCTGCGGCCGAGACGGTCTGCGAGCTGCCGAGGGCCTGGGTGGAGGCGGCTGCGACCGCCTGCGATTGTGTCGAGAGCGACCTTGCGATCTCGGACAGACTGGAGGCGGCACGCTCCACGCCTTGCGTCGCCGCGCTCGCGGTGTCGACCGAGCGGCCGGTCTCGCGCTCGACGGTTTCGGCCATGTGATGCAGGGCCTCACGCTTGGCGAGCGCCGCCTCCTGCTCCTTCTGCAACTGCTCCTCGCGCAGGCGGAAATTCTCGACCGCGGACTGCTTGAACACCAAGAGCGCACCCGCCATCGAGCCGACCTCGTCCTGCCGGTGCGCGAAAGGAATATCGGCGGCGAGATCGCCGGTCGCGAGCTTTTGCATCGCGCTGGTCATGCGCACGATCGGGCGCATCACGCCGAAGGCGACGCCGAGCAGGCCCGCCGCAATGAAGGCGAGGACGGCGGCGGAGACGCCGAGGAGGATGTAAAGCATCGAGCTGTCGCGGTCCGCGGCCAGCTTCTCCATGTCGGCATTCTGCTTGTTGGCGCTCTCGACGATGCTGTCGATGACGGCGCGATGCGCGGTATAGGCCTCCCTGAGCTGCGCGTAGGCCCGCTCGGAGACGGCCGTATCCTTGGCCTTGAGGGCGGGGAGGAGCTGGTCGGACAACAGCTTCCAGAACTTCTGCACCTCGGCGTCGGATTTCGATACCAGGGTCGTCTTCAGGTCGGCCGAGAGGCTGGAGGTGACCCAGAATGCCTTGCGCTCGTCGTAATCCTTGCGGAGCTGGGCCAGGCGTTCGGCATGGGCCGCCAGCTGGTCGGGCTCGCGCATGGCGAGCGTGGCCTCGAGGTAGGCCTCGATCACATATTCCGGCGGCGGCAGGATGTCGGCGATGAGATCGTTTCCGAGCTTGATATCAGAATAGAGCGGACCGCCGACCTTGAGCTCTTTCAAGGCGTAGAGGCTGGTCGAGACCACGGCGGTAAAGCCGATGGCCAGAACGATGCCGAAAGCAATGATTGCGGAAGAAAGCGAAAGACGAATTTTCATGGAAAAATCCAATGGGCCGCGCTGAATCCCACGGACCCTAAAGGATTACGGTAAACACGGGATTGCATCGCGCGGAAATTGCATCGCGCGAACTCCGGAAAAATACGGGAAATGGCGTCAGGTCAACGGTTTCGGGCAGCGAAGCTTGGGCCCGTCCTCCGCTGTCGTCCCGGATCGGGGCTCCGCCTGTCCGGGACGGCGCTGGGGGTCACACGTCGAAAAATACCGTTTCGTTGTCGCCCTGGAGCCGCAGGTCGAGCCGGTACACCGGCTTGCCGGCCTCGCGCACGGCCGTCAGCGTGGCGCGACGGTCGGCAGGCACCACCGCCAGCACGGGATCGGCGGCATTGCCGGCCTCGTCACTGAAATAGATGCGGGTATAGAGATGCCGCAGCATGCCGCGACCAAACACCGCAAGCAGGACATGCGGTGCCTGCGGCTTGCCGTCGGGATCGGGCACCACGCCCGGCTTGATGGTTTCAAAGGAATAATTGCCGTCCTTGTCGGTGCCGCAACGGGCAAAGCCACGGAAGCTCGCATTCGACAGCCCGCGCTTGTCCTGCGGATCCGCGAAGCGCCCCTGCCCATCGGCCTGCCATATCTCCAGCATGACATCGGGCACGGCGACGCCATCGCCGTCGAACACGCGGCCCTCGATCCGGACGCGGTCGCCGGTGACGTCGGGCGTCAGGGTCGAGTTGGTGAACGCATCGTTCCAGGCGTACTCACCGGTCGGCGTCAGGCCGTATTTGAAGAACGGGCCGACGGTCTGCGACGGCGTGATCCCATTGTCCTGCACTTAATGGTTCTCCATAGGCGTGGCGTTCTTGCCGCGCAGCACGATGTCAAAGCGGTAACACAGCGCCCATTCGGGCTGGGTGTTCTCGAGATCAAACGATGACACCATCCGCGCCCGCGCCTTCTCGTCCGGCACCGAATTGAAGATCGGATCGAACGGGAACAGCGGATCGGCCGGGAAGTACATCTGCGTCACGAGACGCGTGACGAAGGAATGGCCGAACACAGAGAGATGGATGTGTGCGGGACGCCAGGCGTTATGATGGTTGCCCCAGGGATAGGCGCCAGGCTTGATGGTGACAAAGCGGTAGTAACCGGAGACGTCGCTCACGGTGCGGCCGGCGCCCGTAAAGTTCGGATCGAGCGGCGCCGGATGCTGGTCGCGGACGTGAACGTAACGGCCGCAGGAATTGGCCTGCCAGATCTCGACCAGCGAGTTCGGCACGCCGCGGCCGTCCTCGTCGCACACATGGCCGTGCACAATAATGCGTTCCCCGAGCGGCTCGCCGGTGTGTTGGGTGGTGAGATCATTGTCGCCCTCGCGAACGGTCTCGTGGCCGTAGACCGGGCCGGTCAGCTCCGACAGTGTATGGCGCATCGGGATCAAGGGCTTGTTCGGCGCCCGCTTGATCGAGCTTTTGTACTCGGGCGACAGCGGCAGCGGATGCGCCGTGTTGCTGTCGACGGGATAGATGAATGTCATTGGCGAACTCCTCCCCGGCCCTTTTCCGACCGGTCAACGCTTCCGCCAATCATTATAGGATATAACTAATTGGGGGAAGCGGCTTTGAGCCCTATTTGATCGGCGGACGCGGCAGGACGGCCTCGCCGGCTTCGAGCCGATAGACATGGTCCAGCGAATACCAGGGCGTCGCGACGTCGCGCTCGGTCGGATGTGGCGTGTCATGGCGCAGGAACTTGCCGATCAGCGCTTTGGTCACGCCGAACTGCACGTCACTATCGATATGCGGGTCGGCGGGGTCGTAGACCTGCGAGATCAGCACCTTGAATCCGGGCTTGAAGACCAACGCGTGCAGGTGCGCGGGACGATAGGGATGCCGGTTCTGCGCCTCCAGGAGGCGGCCGACCACGCCGTCGGTCGGAATGGGATAGCCGACCATCATCACGGAGCGGAACGAGAAGGCTCCGTCCTGGTCGGTCGTAAACTTGCCGCGCAGGTTCATGTCGGCCTGCTCGGGGTCCTGGTTTTCATAAAGACCAACCGGCGACGCGTGCCAGACGTCGACCTCGGCGCCGGCGACGGGACGGCCGTCCTTGTCCACGACGCGGCCGTTGACGAACAGCGGCGCGCCTGGGGTCTCGGAGCGGACGATCGATCCGCCATTTTCCACCCGCGGCGAGTTCAGCCGCCAGAATGGTCCGAGCAGCGACTGGTCGGTCTCCGTGTTGCCCTCATCGCCATTATTCAGCAGGCACACCAGCGGCGAGACGCCGAGCGAGCCTGCCATCAGCACGACCTCATTATGCGTGTCGGTCGAGAGCTTGCCGAGTTCGGCGATAACAGCCGTGGCGTCGCGGAATTCCTTCTCGGTCAGGCGAACGTCGCGAACAAAACCGTGCAGATGCTTGACCAGGGAGACCATGATCTGGCGTAGCCGTGGATCGGATGTCTGCTCCATCACCGCCAAGGCCGCGGCCGTGACGTCCTGCTCGCGCCCGATGATCATGGGATGCTCCCTCACCTTGCGTCATGGCCGGGCTTGTCCCGGCCATCCACGACCTTCTTCTCGCGGCACCAAGAACCGTGGATGCCCGGGCCTTCGCCTCGCCGAAGAGGCTTCGGCCTCGCAGGCGGGACAAGCCCGGGCATGACGAGTCTGGGGCACCCGGCTCCGGGATGACGGCACGCTGCGCGTCCCGTCAGTTCAGCTTCTCGATCGCGACCGCGACGCCTTGACCGACGCCGACGCACATGGTGGCGAGCGCGAGCTTGCCGCCGCGCTTCTCCATGCCGTGCACCGCGGTGAGCGCAAGGCGCGCGCCGCTCATGCCGAGGGGATGACCGAGTGCGATCGCACCGCCATGCGGATTGACGAAGTCGGCATCGTCGGCAACGCCGAGTTGGCGTATGCAGGCGATACCCTGCGAGGCAAAGGCTTCGTTGAGCTCGATCAGGTCGAAATCGCTGATTTTCTTGCCGAGACGTTCCATCAGCTTGCGGGTGGCCGGCACAGGTCCAATGCCCATGATGCGCGGCGGCACGCCGGCCGAGGCGAGGCCGAGGATGCGCGCGCGCGGCGTCAGGCCGTGCTTCTTCACGGCAGCCTCGGACGCCAGGATCATCGCGGCGGCGCCGTCATTGACGCCGGAGGCGTTGCCCGCGGTCACCGTGCCGGGATTGCGCACGATCGGCCTGAGCTTCGTCAGGGCTTCCAGCGTGGTCTCGGGACGCGGATGCTCGTCCTTGTCGACGGTGACAGGGCCGGCCTTGCCGCCGGGAATGGTGATCGGGGTGATTTCTTCGGCGAAATAGCCGGCCGCAATCGCGGCGCCCGCGCGCTGCTGCGAGCGGATCGCGAAGGCGTCCTGATCCGCGCGCGAGACCTGGAATTCCTCGGCGACGTTCTCGCCGGTCTCGGGCATCGCGTCGACGCCATACTGCGCCTTCAGCAGCGGATTGATGAAGCGCCAGCCGATCGTGGTGTCGAAGATCTCAGCCGAGCGCGAGAACGCTTCCTGCGCCTTGCCCATCACGAAGGGCGCGCGCGTCATGGATTCGACGCCGCCGGCAATCGCAAGCTCGATCTCGCCGGAACGGATAGCGCGGCCGGCCGCACCGACCGCATCGAGACCGGAGGCACAGAGCCGGTTCAGGGTCTGGCCTGGAACGGAATCCGGCAGGCCCGCAAGCAGGAGCGCCATGCGTGCCACGTTGCGGTTGTCCTCGCCGGCCTGGTTGGCACAGCCGAAGAAGACCTCGTCAACCTGTGCCCAATCGAGATTGGGGTGCTTGGCCATCAGCGCCTTGATCGGGGCCGCCGCCAGGTCGTCGGCACGCACCTTGGCGAGCGACCCGCCAAAACGGCCGATCGGGGTCCGCACGGCATCGCAGATAAAGACGTCACGCATGGTTGTTCTCCCTGAATGCCGCGATCCGGCCTAAATTCTTCAATGTCGACGGAGTTTTAGGAGGGCGCCCGCGGCAGGTCAATTGACCGATACGCGCGTGTTCCGACGGGTGTGCACGCGAGTTGCGCATGCCGCGGTGCGGACAACGTGGAAAACCTCCCCTCTCCGCCCAAAGCGATAGGAGCGCGGGGCGAAATTTTGTAGGTTGCGCCGCCCATGACAATGCAACAACCGATCCCTGCACCGCCTCCCGACGATACGCCCGCGCCGCAGGCGGAAGCTGCCGCGCGCGTCACGCCGATGATGGAACAGTACCTTGAAATCAAGGCGGCACATCAGGGCCTTCTGCTGTTCTACCGGATGGGCGACTTTTACGAGCTGTTCTTTGAGGACGCCGAGATCGCCTCCAGGACACTCGGCATCGTCCTGACCAAGCGCGGCAAGCATCAAGGCGCCGATATCCCGATGTGCGGCGTGCCAGTCGAGCGCTCCGAGGACTATTTGCACCGGCTGATCACCGCCGGGCACCGGGTCGCGGTGTGCGAGCAGACCGAGGATCCCGCGGCGGCGAAAGCACGCGGCAACAAGAGCGTCGTGCGCCGCGGCGTGGTGCGCCTGGTCACGCCGGGCACGCTGACCGAGGACACGCTGCTCGACGCGCGCGCCAACAATTACCTGCTGGCGCTCGCGCGCGCGCGCTCATCGGCGGGCGGTGACCGCTTTGGCCTCGCCTGGATCGACATCTCGACCGCCGAATTCACGGTGACGGAATGTTCGGGCGGCGAACTCGCCGCCACGCTGGCGCGGATCAATCCGAACGAGGTGATCGTCACCGACGCGCTCTATAACGACAGCGAGCTCGGACAGACCCTGCGCGAGCTGCCGGCGGTGACGCCGCTGACCCGCGACGTCTTCGACGGCGCCACTGCCGAGAAGCGGCTGTGCGACTATTTTGCCGTCGCGACCATGGACGGACTGTCCCAGCTCACGCGGCTGGAAGCCACTGCCGCCGCCGCCGCCGTCACCTATGTTGACCGCACCCAGGTCGGCAAACATCCGCCGCTGTCGCCGCCCGCGCGCGAAGCCTCGGGCGCGACCATGGCGATCGATCCCGCCACCCGCGCCAATCTCGAACTGACGCGGACACTCGCCGGAGAACGCCGCGGCTCGCTGCTCGACGCGATCGACTGCACGGTGACCTCGGCCGGCTCGCGCCTGCTGGCGCAGCGGCTTGCCGCGCCGCTGACCGATGCGGCGGCGATTGCGCGGCGGCTCGATGCCGTCGGCAGCTTCGTTGCCGACTCGGCCGCGCGCGAGGACATCCGCAGCATCCTGCGCGGCGCCCCGGACATGTCGCGGGCGCTGGCCCGTATATCCGTCGGCCGCGGCGGTCCGCGTGACCTCGCCGGCCTGCGCGATGGCATCATCGCCGCCGACCAGGTGCTGACGCGGCTTGACGAACTCGACCAGCCGCCGCAGGAGATCGCCGTCGTGATGGCGGCGCTGCAAAAGCCATCGCGCGAGCTCGCGGCGGAATTCGCCAGGGCGCTCGACGATCAACTGCCGCTGATCAAGCGCGACGGCGGGTTCGTTCGCCAGGGCTATGAGCCTGCGCTGGACGAAACGCGAAATCTGCGCGACGCCTCGCGCCTGGTGGTGGCCTCGATGCAGGCGCGCTACGCCGACAACACGGGTGTGAAGGGGCTCAAGATCCGGCACAACAACGTGCTCGGCTATTTCGTCGAGGTCACCGCGCAGCACGGCGACAAGCTGATGTCGGCGCCGCTAAACGCAACCTTCATCCACCGCCAGACGCTGGCCGGCCAGGTCCGCTTCACCACCTCCGAGCTCGGGGAGATCGAAGCCAAGATCGCCAATGCCGGCGACCGCGCACTCGGGCTCGAGCTCGAGATTTTCGAGCGGCTCTGCGCCAAGGCTTTGGCCATCAGCGAGGAACTGCGCGCCGCCGCTCACGCCTTTGCGCTGCTCGACGTCGCGACGTCGCTTGCCAAGCTGGCGATCGACCAGAACTATGTGCGGCCCGAGGTGGACTCGTCTCTCGGCTTTGCGATCGAGGCGGGCCGCCATCCCGTGGTCGAGCAGGCCTTGAAGCGCAATGGCCAGCCGTTCATCGCCAATGCCTGCGATCTCTCGCCGGGCCCTGCGCAAAAATCCGGCCAGCTCTGGTTGCTGACCGGTCCGAACATGGCGGGTAAGTCGACCTTCCTGCGCCAGAACGCGCTGATTGCGTTGCTCGCCCAGATCGGAAGTTTCGTGCCGGCGACACGCGCGCGGATCGGCATCATCGACCGCCTGTTCTCGCGTGTCGGCGCCGCCGACGATCTCGCCCGCGGCCGTTCCACCTTCATGGTCGAGATGGTCGAGACCGCTGCCATCCTCAACCAGGCCGGCGAGCGCGCGCTCGTGATCCTTGATGAAATCGGCCGCGGCACCGCGACCTTCGACGGCCTCTCGATCGCCTGGGCCGCAATCGAGCACCTGCACGAGAGCAACCGCTGCCGCACGCTGTTCGCGACGCATTACCACGAGCTGACGGCGCTCTCCGCCAAGCTGCCGCGGATGTTCAACGCGACCGTGCGGGTGAAGGAATGGCAGGGCAATGTCGTGTTCCTGCACGAGGTGTTGCCGGGTTCGGCCGATCGCTCTTACGGAATCCAGGTCGCCAAGCTCGCGGGCCTGCCGCCGGCCGTGATCACGCGCGCCAAATCGGTACTGGCGAAGCTGGAAGCCCAGGACCGCGGCCAGACCGCGCGCGCGCTTGCTGACGATCTGCCGCTGTTCGCAGTGCCCTCGCGCGCCGCCGCAGAAGTCACACCGCCGAGCGAGGCCGAACTGCTGATGGACGCGGTGAAGGCGCTGCATCCGGACGAGATGTCGCCACGCGAAGCGCTCGATGCGCTGTATGCGTTGAAGGCCAAGCTGCCGAAGCAGTGACGGTGCCGCAGGGTGGGTGAGCCGAAGGCGTAACCCACCACCTTTGTCAGCGAGCGAGAAGTGGTGGGTTACGCTTCGCTAACCCACCCTATGCTTCTGAACGCTACGCCCTCGCCGCGATCGCCGCCACTTCCGCTGCGGCGCGCTGCATGCTGGTCGACATCTCGTTGGTCACCGTGCTCTGCTCTTCGATTGCCGCGGCCGTCGACGTCACATATTCGCTGACGTTGCTGATGGCCGTCTTGATCGAAGCCAGGGCGGTGACGACGTCTCCAGAGATGCCGTTGAGGCTACCGATCTCAGCGCCGATCTTGTCAGTGGCCTGCTTGGCTTGGTTGGCGAGGCTCTTGACCTCCGAGGCCACCACCGCAAAACCCCGACCGGCTTCACCGGCGCGGGCGGATTCGATGGTGGCGTTGAGTGCCAGGAGGTTGATCTGCCCGGTGATGTTGTTGATGAGCTCGACGATCCCGCTCATCGCCAGCGCCGCTTCAGTGAGGCGCTGGGCCTGGGCATCAGCGGACGCGACCTGCTCCACCGCGCTCATCGCCGTCTCGCGCGATTTGGTCATGGCCTCGGAAATCTCCCGCACCGAGGCGTTCAGCTCTTCCGATCCGGCGGCGACCGATTCCATCATGCCGCGGACGCGCTCGTTGCCCATGCGGACCAGCACCTGTTTCGTGACGTCGGTCGCATATTTCACGACCTTGAACGGCTTGCCGTTGAGATCCATGATCGGATTGTAGGAGGCCTGGATATAGACCTCCCTGCCGCCCTTGCCGATGCGCTTGTATTCGGCCGCCTGATACTGGCCGCGGTTGAGCGCCGCCCAGAACTCGCGATAGCCATTGCCATCGCGCTCCGAGGGCTCGACAAACATGCTGTGGTGCTTGCCCTTGATCTCAGCCAGCGAATAGCCGAGGGCGCCGAGGAAATTGGCGTTGGCGGTGATGATCGTGCCGTCCATGTTGAACTCGATCACCGCCTGCGCCTTCTCGATCGCCGTGATCTGGCCCGCAAGGACGGCATTCTTCAGCTTCTCCGCCGTGACGTCGGTCGCGAACTTGGCGACGCCGAAGGGCTTGCCGTTCTCATCGAGTAGCGGATTGTAGGAGGCGAGAATCCAGACCTCGCGGCCGCCCTTGCCGATGCGCTTGAACTCGCCAGCCTGGTATTCGCCGCGGTTGAGCTTGGCCCAGAACTCGCGATAGGCCGCGCCGTCGCGCTCGGCCTGGGGCATGAAGAGGCTGTGATGCTTGCCCTGGATCTCGGTCAGCGAATAGCCAAGCGCGTTGCAGAAATTCTCGTTGGCCGTGACGATGGTGCCGTCGAGCTTGAACTCGATCACGGCCTGGGCGCGGCCGATAGCGGCGATCTTCGAAGACTCCGTCATGCTCCGGATCTTCTTCTCGGTGATTTCGGTCGCAATCTTGGCGACCATCACCGTCTTGCCGTTGCCGTCGAGCACCGGATTGTAGGATGCTTCGATCCAGATCTCACGGCCGCCCTTCGCGATCCGCTTGAACTCGCTTGCCTGATACTCGCCGCGGTTCAATGCAGCCCAGAACGCCTTGTACTCGGCGCCGTCGCGCTGGTCGGCGGGCATGAACATGGCGTGCTTCTTTCCCTTGATTTCGTCGAGGGAATAGCCGAGGGCGTTCAAGAAATTCTGGTTGGCGCTCAGGATCGTGCCGTCCATGGCAAACTCGATCATGGCCTGCGAGCGGCCGATGGCGGCGAGCTTAGCATCCGCGTCGTTGCGGGACTTGCGGCCAAACATCATTGAATCTCCAAAATCATTAAATTGCGAGACGGGATCAGGTGACGTGACGGCGCGGCACACGCGCTGAATTCCAATCGAATTCCGCCGGTAAAACTCGCGTTGCGAAGACCAAGGCGGATACGCAAGATGATTCAGTACCCATAAGATTCGAATAAAGTGCTAACGAATTCTGGGAAAAGCGATCGCCGACAGAGCAGCCTAAAGCTGCACGACGGTAGGCCTTACACGCTGCTCGGTCGGCGCTGTCACTTGAATGCTTGGTCCTTCAGGAGTTTGAAGGAAAGCGTCTCGCGATCGGTCATGGCGAGTTTTGCTACGGAAGTATCCGGCGACGCCGCGCCGCATGTCCGTAGTGTCACGGCGCTTGCCGCGCCTTGTGCTGCGTACGCCGCCCGATCCCCCACAGCGTCAGATTCCAAACAATGCAGGTGGCGAGTGCAAGCCCAAGACCGACGGCGGAGCCGAACCACGCCACCGCCACGTGCAACACCGCGATCGCCATTCCGAATCCGAGCAGCCCCCAAGCCGAATTGGCCAGCACCGCGGCGGTCGGCGGACCGCCGATTCGCGGATGCAGGATCACCATGATGCTGGAAAACACCACCGGATACAGCGCGATGATGCCGCTGATCCGGGGACCGACCCAGCCCGAGGTCGAGACGACGATTGCGACGAGGGTCGCGACCAGCGCGGCCCGCATCGGCACGTCATACCAGCGCCGCGTCACCAGCGGCATCTTTACATGGCGATAGCCCGCGAGCAGCGGAATGCAGATGCCGAACGCGATCAGATTGGCGGCGAGCCCGGCGGTGAGCGGCCAGTCGAACTGCTTGATGATCGAGGCGAACACGATCCAGACCGCGACCGCGCTTCCGCAACTCACCAGAAGGCTGCGCCGCTGCGCCAGCACCACATAGGTGAGACACATGAAGATCGTCGCGGCATTGACCGGCAAGCTCGACAGCGCGCCCTGCGCGATGAAGGCGGCATCGTGGTCGAGCGCGAGGAAGACGTAGGATGGTCCGGCCGAAACCGGCAAGGTCGCGACCAGCGCGCCGATCACCGGCCCTGAACGCTCGGTGATGATCGACGCCGTCACGACGAACGCCGCCGCGACCATCATGCGCAGAACGAGGATGAGGTGGAGCTCGGGGGACATTTTTTTCTTTTGTCGTCCCGGGCTTCGCCGAGACGACACGAATTGTTGGGCGAGCGGCCTTCGCTCGCTACATCCGCTGCATCGACACCGAGACCTTCGGGCCGTTCTTGATGGTCTGATAGACCACGCAGTAGCGCTCGGTGAGCTTGAGCAGCAGGTCGAGCTTGTCTTGCGGCGCATCAGTATCGACGTCGAAGCGCAGACGTATCTCGGCGAAGCCGACCGGCGTCTCCTTGTCGACGCCGAGCGTGCCGCGGAAATCGAGATCGCCCTCGGCGTAGACGTTGCCGGTCTTCAAGGGTACCTCGATCGCGGTCGCGACCGATTTCAGCGTGACGCCGGCGCAGGCGACCAGCGCTTCGAGTAGCATGTCGCCCGAGCAGAGCTCGAGGCCGGAGCCGCCGGTTGCGGGATGCAGGCCGGCCATTGCGATGGCGCGGCCGGTCTCGACCTTGCAGGCGATGCCCTCGCTGTCGGTCGAGCCCTTGGCCCTCAACGTGATCATCGCGGTCTTGGGGTCGGTCTTGTAGCGCTCCTTGATCGGGGCCTGCATCTGGCGCAGTGCTGCGGCGTCCATTTTGTCTCTCCCGGGAAAATCGTCTCTACGAAGTACCGGCTTGCGATGTACCGGCTCGGAGCGAAATTGTCACCACCACATGGCCTGACCGGGACCCTGGGTTGCGTCACGGTCGGGCACGCTGCGGTCGAGCGAACGATCGAGTGACGTCAGCACACTTCGCTTGAAATTCTCGAACAGCGGCGAATTGCGGTCGCGTGGCCTGCCCAGGTTGATCTCGATCTGGTCGAACAGCCGGCCCGGCCGCGGCCGCATCACCAGCACGCGGTCAGCCAGCACCACGGCCTCGTCGACGTCATGGGTGACGAGGATGAGCGTCGGCCGCGTGTCGGCCCAGAGATCGAGCAGATGATCCTGGAGGTCCCTGCGGGTGAAGGCATCGAGCGCCGAGAACGGTTCGTCGAGCAAGAGCACCTCGGGCTGCGGCACCAGTGCGCGGGCAATCGCGACGCGCTGTGCCTGCCCGCCCGAGAGCTCGCGCGGCCAGGCCTGCGCTTTCTCGGCGAGCCCGACACGCTCGAGCGCACGCGCCACCTTTTCACGCCGCTCGGTGGCGGGCCCATCGGCAAGACCAAAGCCGATATTGTCGGCGACGCTGAGCCAGGGCAGCAGCCGCGGCTCCTGGAAGATGATGCCGATCTTGGCATGCGGCGAGGCGATCGCCTCGTTGTCGAGCGTCACCGTGCCCGAGCTTGCGCGGTCGAGGCCCGCGATGGCGCGCAGCAGCGTGGACTTGCCGCAGCCCGAGCCGCCAATGATGGCGACGATCTCGCCTTGCCTGATCTCGGCCGAAAAGCGCGCCAGCGCCTGCACGCCGTTGGGATAGGTCTTGCTGACCCGGTCGAGCGCCAGCATCGCCTTATGCTCCCGTCGTACGCCCGAAGGCGTCCTGCCAGCGCAGGAAGGGCGCAGCCGCGATCTCGATCAGCCAATCCGTGAGCTTGCCGAGGATCGCGAAGATCACGATGGCGGCGAGGATCTGCGCGGGCTTGCCGAGCTGCTGGCCGTCGAGCAGGAGATAGCCGAGGCCTTCGGACGCGCCGATCAGCTCGGCCGCCACCACGAACATCCAGCCCAGACCAAGACCGACGCGCAAGGACACGACATAGGCCGGCAGCACCGCGGGCAGCAGGATACGGCGGATCATGGCAGGCCCGGAGAGACGGAATGTGCGACCGACCTCGACGATCTTGCGATCGACGATGAGGATCGCGCCCATCACGCCGAGATAGACCGGAAAGAACACGCCGACCGCGATCAGCGCGATCTTCGAGGTCTCGAAAATGCCGAGCCAGAGGATGAACAGCGGCACCCAGGCCAGCGACGGGATCGCGCGCAGCGCTTGCACGGTCGGGTCGAGCAGCCGCCGCGCCAGCGACCAATAGCCGGATATGGCGCCGAGCAAGGTGCCCGCGACCACCCCGAACGCGAAGCCGAGGCCGACACGCCACAGCGTTGCGGCGATGTGACGGAACAGTTCGCCGGAGCGTGCAAGATCAACGACGGTGGCGAACACGCGCGAGGGCGGCGGCACCAGCCGGCCGTTGGACCAGCCGGACCAGACCACGAGTTCCCAGCCAAGCGCGAGGGTCAGTGGCAACAGCAATCCCAGCGTCGGCCCCGCATAGCGCGACAGCCGCGAGGGCGCGGCGCTCTCGGCCGGTTCCGTAGTCTGTTGCAGCACTGGCGCGTCAGAGATCATGGCCGGTAGGAAGCGCGTCTTGTGCGGGATTGCAAGGGCGCGCGGCATTCTCGGCGTCGTCCCGGACAAGCGCAGCGAAGCCGAGCGCAGATCCGGGACCCATAACCACGGGAAGGCGTGGCTACGGGGGCTTGGAGTTGCCCCTTTGGCGCCAAACCACTTCCTGTGGTTATGGGTCCCGGGCTCGCTTCGCGCCCCGGGACGACGACCGAGTTTGCCGCCCGCCTGCCTTTAATTCGTCGGCAGCGGCACCTGATCGTCGATCAGCCCATCCAGCGTCGCCTTCACGTCGACCTTGGCGTCGACGACGCCGGCCTGTTGCAGGGCGAGGCCCGCGGCGAGGATCGATTCGCGCTGGGGCGCGCCGATGCGGCTGTGGGTCAGCTCGGTGCGCTCCTTGAGTTGCTTATCGACGACAGGCTCCGGCAGCTTGGTCACGGCGATGAAGGTCTTCTTGAGCTCGTCGTAATTCGCGAGCGAATATTTGCGCGCTTCTTCGTACACCGCGAGCACGCGGCGGGCGGCGTCCGGATAGTCTTTCAAAAACTGCTCGCGCACATTGAGGATGCCCCAAGTGTTGGCGTCGGCCTTGCGATAGAACAGTTTCGCGCCGTCCTCGACCTCGGCCTGCGCCATCATCGGATCGAGCCCGGCCCACGCATCGACGTCGCCGCGGATCAGCGCGGTCTTGCCGTCGGCGTGCTGGAGCAGCACCGGCGTGATGTCCTTTTCGGTGAGACCTGCGCCAAGCAATGCGCGCACCAGGAAGATGTGCGGATCGGTGCCGCGCGTCACCGCGACCCGCTTGCCCTTGAGATCGGCGACACTAGCAATCTTGGAATCCTTTGATGTCACCAACGCCGTCCATTCGGGACGCGAATAGACGTAGATCGACTTGATCGGGTTGCCGTTGATACGCGCGACCAGCGCCGCCGAGCCCGCGGTCGAGCCGAAGTCGATCGAGCCCGCATTGAGGAATTCGAGCGCCTTGTTGGAGCCGGCCGACTGCACCCAGGTGACGGTGATGCCGTCCTTGGCGAACTCCTTTTCCAGGAGCCCCTTCTGCTTCAGGACCATCGACACCGGATTATAGGTCGCCCAGTCGATACGGATTTCCTTGAGCGGATCCGCCGCCCGCGCCGCGGGGGACATGGCAAGAGCGACCGCTCCCGCCAACAGTATGCGTCGTGTAATCCTGGTCATGCCCGACCTCCTCAAAACTTCATTGTTTTTCAATGAGTTAGATCTAGAAATCAACGAGAAAATCCATCCCTCGAAAGCGCGCCGGCTGAGAACAGCTTTGCCCAAAGCCGCACCTTTCCAGCATGGAACGACTATTGCGAGAGAATGGCGGGTGACAGCGCCGGCCGCCTCTTATATCCGGTGAGACATGGACAGCGTCGCGACTGAACACAAGGCCGAGGTGGACGATCGCTTCGACACCGCGCGGATCACCGCCGCGGTCGATGCGCTTGCCGAGAAGCACCAGGGACGCGAGGACGCGTTCCGCACGGCCATGGCGCAACTGCTCAAGGCCGAGCTGATTGCCTCGCGCGCTGCGGCACAGACGATCCTGCTGAAGGACCGTCACGGCCGGCGCTGCGCCGAGCGGCTGTGCCACGTGCAGGACGAGATCATCCGCATCCTGTATTCGGCCGCGACCCGCCATCTCTACCGCTCGCCGATTCCGAGCGGTGCCGAGCGCATGGCAGTGGTGGCGACCGGCGGCTATGGCCGCGGCCTGATGGCCCCCGAGTCCGACATCGATCTGCTCTTCATCCTGCCCTACAAGCAGACCGCCTGGGGCGAGCAGGTCGCCGAGGCCATTCTCTATTGCCTCTGGGACATGGGGCTGAAGGTCGGTCACGCCACGCGCTCGGTCGACGAGTCGATCCGGCAGGCGCGCGGCGACATGACCATCCGCACCGCGATCCTGGAGACGCGCTTCCTTACCGGAGACCGGCCGCTCTATGACGAGCTGGTTGCCCGCTTCGACAAGGAGGTCGTGCAAGGCACCGCGTCCGAGTTCGTCACCGCGAAACTCGCCGAGCGTGAGGAGCGGCATCGCCGCGGCGGCCAATCGCGTTATCTGGTCGAACCCAACGTCAAGGACGGCAAGGGTGCGCTCCGCGACCTGCACACGCTGTTCTGGATCGCGAAGTACGTCTACCGCGTGAGCGACACCGACGAACTGGTCGACCGCGGCGTGTTCGACGCGCAGGAATACCGCACCTTCCGCCGCTGCGCCGACTTCCTCTGGTCGGTGCGCTGCAATCTTCACTTTTACTCCGGTCGCCCTGAAGAGCGCCTCTCCTTCGACCTCCAGCGCGAGATCGCCGTCCGGCTCGGCTACACCTCGCATCCCGGCATGCAGGACGTCGAACGCTTCATGAAGCACTACTTCCTGGTCGCCAAGGAAGTCGGCAACCTCACCGCCATCCTCTGCGCCAAGCTCGAGGACCAGCAGGCCAAGCCCGCGCCGGTGCTGAGCCGGATGATGGCGCGGCTGCGCCCCACCGCGGTGAAGCGGCGAGTGCCCGACAGCGACGACTTCATCGTCGACAACAACCGCATCAACGTCGCCGCGCCCGACGTGTTCAAGCATGATCCGGTCAATTTGATCCGCATCTTCCGTCTGGCGCAGAAGAACAATCTCGCCTTCCACCCGGACGCGATGCGCGACGTGACGCGTTCGCTCGGCCTGATCAACGCGCAGATGCGCGAGAATCCCGAAGCCAACCGGCTGTTGATGGAGATCCTGACATCCGACAACGCGGAAATCGTGCTGCGGCGGATGAACGAGACCGGCGTGCTCGGCCATTTCATCCGTGCCTTCGGCAAGATCGTCTCGATGATGCAGTTCAACATGTATCATCACTACACCGTCGACGAGCATTTGATCCGCTGCGTCGGGTTCCTCCAGGACATCGAACGCGGCGGCATCGAGGAATTCGCGGTGGCGAGCGACCTGATGCGCAAGATCCGGCCGGAGCATCGCTCCGTGATCTACATTGCGACGCTGCTGCACGACGTCGCCAAGGGCCGGCCCGAGGATCACTCGATCGCCGGCGCCAAGGTGGCGCGACGGCTCTGCCCGCGGCTCGGCTTCAGTCCGGCCGACACCGAGCTCGTGGCCTGGCTGATCGAGGAGCATCTGACGATGTCCACGGTCGCACAGTCGCGCGATCTCTCCGACCGCAAGACCATCGAGAATTTCGCCGCCGTGGTGCAGTCGGTCGAGCAGATGAAGCTCTTGACGATCCTGACCACCGCCGACATCCGCGGCGTCGGCCCAGGCGTGTGGAACGGCTGGAAGGCGCAGCTCTTGCGCTCGCTGTACTACGAGACCGAACCGGTGCTGACGGGTGGCTTCTCGGAGGTAGACCGCGGCAAGCGGCTCACGGCCGCGTATGCCGAATTCCGTAACGCCTTCGCGGAATGGCCGGCGGAAGAGCTCGACGCCTATATCGCCCGGCACTATCCGGCCTATTGGCTCAAGGTCGAGCTGCCGCGCAAGATCCGCCACGCGCGCTTCGTCCGTGCCAGCGAGCAGGCGGGCCACAAGCTCGCGATCAATGTCGGCTTCGACGAGGTGCGTGGCGTCACCGAGCTGACCATCTTCGCCGCCGACCATCCCTGGCTGCTGTCGATCATCGCAGGCGCCTGTGCCTCGGCCGGTGCCAACATCGTCGATGCCCAGATCTACACCACGACCGACGGTCGCGCGCTCGACACCATCTCGATTTCCAGGGAATACGACCGCGACGAGGACGAGGGACGGCGCGCCACACGCATCGGCGAGATGATCGAGGACGTGCTGGAAGGCAAGCTGCGTCTGCCCGAAGTGGTGGCCCGGCGCACCGTGCGCGGCAAGGCGCGGCCGTTCGTGATCGAGCCGGAAGTGACCATCAACAACCAATGGTCCGACCGCTACACAGTGATCGAAATGTCCGGCCTCGACCGCCCCGGGCTGCTCTACGAGCTGACCACCGCGATCTCGAAGCTCAACCTCAACATCGCCTCGGCCCATGTCGCGACCTTCGGCGAGCGCGCGCGCGACGTGTTCTACGTCACCGATCTCCTGGGCGCACAGATCAGCGCGCCGACACGTCAGGCCGCGATCAAGAGCGCGCTGACCCACGTGATGGCCGGCGACAAGGCGGTTCAGCCAGCGGCCTGACTTCTCTCGTCATTCCCCGCTGAATCATCGCGCCGACTTTTGTTCGGAGAATCGCAGCGCGTTCACCAGCGCAGACAGCGTCGCCGGTTGATGCCGACGACTGGGATAATACATGAAGAAGCCCGGAATTGGCGGAGTCCAATCCTCCAGCACCCGGACAAGGCGGCGCTTCGCAACATATTCGGCGACCTGCTCTTCATAAGCGAGTCCCACACCAACCCCGGCGAGCGCCGCCTGGATCACCAAGTGGGTATCGTCAATGATGAGTGGGCCGTTCACGTTGATCGTGACCGACTTTCGTCCCTGCTGAAACTCCCACCGATATGGTCCACCCGCAAGACGCAGCGTAATGCACCGATGATCGTTCAGATCCTTTGGTTTCTTGGGGATGCTTCGTGAAGCGAAATAGCTTGGCGAGCCCACTACCGCCAATCGCAGTTCGGGCGTGAGGCGAACCGCGATCATATCCTTTTGAATGTACTCGCCAAGCTGGATACCGGCATCGAACTCGCCTGCAACAAGGTCCACGGGGCCAGTGACGGTAACAACGTCCAGAACGATGTCCGGGTAGGACTCAGCGAAAGCTCTCAACCGCGGCAACAACACCATCACGGCAGCTGATCGTGACATTACGATTCGGAGACGACCTTCGGGTCGCTGCCGAACACTTCGGGCCTTGTCGAGGGCGTGACGAATTTGCTCAAGCGCCGGAGACAAGTCTTCCAAAAGAGCTGCCCCCGCAGCGGTTGGCGCAACGCTCTTGGTTGTTCGAGCGAGCAGCTGCAGCTCAAGCCGTTGCTCAAGCCTCCGGATTGTGTGACTCAAGGCAGACTGAGACACACCCAGCTTTATCGCAGCGCGCGTAAAGCTTCGTTCACTAGCCACGATTGCGAACGTCGCGAGCTCGTTCAATTCGTTTGTCATCGTCTATGAATATCGATCATAAGCCCATGCCGTGCAAGTCGGCTGGCTTCATAAACAACTATGCCGTAGGCTCCCACCCGCAATTCGACGACTTACGGTGCTTTTCTGCACGGGGCGCCAGGCTGACGCTCGGCACGGCTGGCCGGGCCGGGCCGCATGAATGCCCGGTGTAACGGCTTTGAGGATGACAATGAATACGGACGTTCCCGCCTTGCACTCCCTTGCGCAAACCTATTTCGATGCTGCCTATGAAATGGATGCCGAGAAATTTGCATCCATATTTCACCCCTTGAGTTCCGTGACGAAGGTCGCCGAGGACGGCAACGTGGGCGTGACGCCGATTGCGACCTGGCTGGCAGCGGTCCGCGACATGAAAGCTCCAAAGCAACAGGGCTTCGAGCGAGACGATCAGATCCTGTCGACGGATGTTGAAGGAGAGCTCGCGCTTTTGAAGGTGAAATTGCGCATCCCGCCGCGTTACTTCACAGACCTGTTGTCGTGCTTGAAGGTGAACGGGACTTGGAAGATCGTGCAGAAAGTAATGACGTCGAACGTCTGATGGATTCGGTCACGGCGGGGGAGAGCGGCCGAAGGCTCGCTCGACGGCCCATCGCCGGCCGCCGCCAATCGCTCAACCGTTGTCAAACAGGCGCTTAGACCGCCACGCCTTCATGCCGCAGCAGCCAGCGCTTGCGCTCGAGGCCGCCGCCATACTTCACCAGAGAACCATCGGCGCCGATCAGGCGGTGGCACGGCAGCACCACGCTGATCGGATTGGAGCCGTTGGCATGGCCGACGGCGCGAATGGCTTTGGGCGTGTCGATCCTTGCGGCGAGCGCGCCGTAACTCATTGTGGTGCCGGCAGGGATTTGCGCCAATGCATTCCAGACCTTCTGCTGGAACGGCGTGCCGGCGATGCGCCAGGCGATGTCTGAGAGCTGGCCGAGATCGCCGTCGAAATAGTCCGACAGCGCAGTCCGCATGGCCGCGGGCGCGGGCTGGTCACTCAGGTCCACCAGACCGTAATGCAGGCGCAAGAGCTCGCGCATGCGGTGCTCGTAATCCTCCCAGTCGAGCGCGCGCAAGGCGCCCTCAGCGTCGGTGATCAGCAGCGCGATCCCGATCGGCGTCGCCAGCCGATCGAGGCCGAAGCTTACAGGCGGTTTGGTCGGTCGCGCGGGCATTGCGGCACCATTGCATCGAAACACGCCATCGCACTTGCCACGCCAGCCGTGCTAGCGTCCACCCGAAAGCTGACGCTGGGGGAGCTCAACTTGATCTGGATCGCGAATATCCTGGTGGCGCTGGTCGCCGCACTGCACGCTTACTTCCTGATCCTGGAGATGTTGCTCTGGGACAAGCCGCAGGGCTTGAAGGTTTTCCGCAACACGCCGGAGAAGGCAGCGATCACCAAGGTGCTGGCCGCGAACCAGGGACTCTATAACGGTTTCCTGGCCGCCGGCCTGGTCTGGGGGCTGGTGCACGGCAATCCGGCCTTCGCGTTCCAGATCAAGGCGTTCTTCCTGCTCTGCGTGATCGTGGCCGGCGCTTATGGCGCGGCGACCGTCAGCACGCGGATCCTGATCGTGCAGGCGCTGCCGGCGGCGCTCGCGCTGTTGGCCTTGTTCCTGACCTGAGATGCCATAGCGCGGCACCGCGATCCTTGCGCGGCGCCTGCCGTTCCTCCACAATCTCCGACAGCGATGGCGACCGTTGGCAATCAACGGGACAAGACCGTCGGTCGGAAATTCCGTCAGGAGGAACAAGCCCACATGAGCAATCGCAGAGCCTTCATCACCGCCACGGCGGCGCTCGCCTTCGCGTTCTCCGCCAACCAAGCTCTCGCCCAGAAGAAATACGACACCGGCGCGAGCGACACCGAGATCAAGATCGGCCAGACCGTGCCGTTCTCCGGGCCCTATTCCGTCTACGCCAATATCGGCAAGACCCAGGCCGCCTACTTCAAGATGATCAACGATCAGGGCGGCATCAACGGCCGCAAGATCAATCTGATCCAGTATGACGACGCCTATTCGCCGCCGAAGACGGTCGAGCAGGTGCGCAAGCTCGTCGAAGGCGACGAGGTGCTGTTCACCTTCCAGATCATCGGCACGGCCGCGAACGCTGCCGTGCAAAAATATCTCAACGGCAAGAAGATCCCGCAACTGCTGGCCTCGACCGGCGCCGCGCGCTTCAACGATCCGCAGAACTATCCCTGGACCATCGCCTATAATCCCAACTACGTGTCCGAGGGACGCATCTACGCCAAGTACATCCTCAAGGAGCATCCGAACGCCAAGATCGGCGTGCTCTACCAGAACGACGACATGGGCCGCGACTATCTCGCCGGCCTCAAGAGCGGTCTCGGCGACAAGGCAGCCAGCATGATCGTCGGCGAGGTGTCCTACGAGGTCACCGATCCGACGGTGGACTCGCAGGTGGTCAAACTGAAGTCGTTGGGCGCCGATCTTTTCTATGATGCCTCGACACCCAAATTCGCGGCGCAGGCGATCAAGAAGGTCGCCGAGCTCGGCTGGACGCCGGTGCACATCCTCGACATCAACGCGAGCCCGATCTCGGCGACGTTGAAGCCCGCCGGTCTCGACATCTCCAAGGGCATCATCTCCACCCAATACGGCAAGGAGCCCGGCGATCCGCAGTGGAAGGACGATCCGGGCGTGAAAGCGTTCTTTGCCTTCATGGACAAGTATTTCCCCGAAGGCGACAAGCTCAATACCGTCAACACCTATGCTTATTCAGTCGCCGAATTGCTGACGCAGGTGCTGAAACAGTGCGGCGACGACCTGTCGCGTGAGAACGTGATGAAGCAGGTCGCTAACATCAAGGACTTCACCCCGAGCTTCGCGCTACCCGGCATCAAGATCAACACCGGGCCGAACGACTACCGCGTCAACAAGCAGATGCAGATGATGAAGTTCAACGGCGAACGCTGGGAGCTGTTCGGCCCGATCATGGAGGATGCGGGTCCAGCGGGTTAGCCTCTCGGATATCTCATAGGGCGGGTTACGCCCGGCGGACTGCACTTCGCGCATCCGCCGGCGCTGGCCCACCTTACAAACCTGCTGCGCAGCCGCGCATGCTACGAACTGCGGGCGCACGCCCAAACTTGCGTTGCAACAACGCCTCATCCACTATCGCCGTCAGCGGTGACATCAGGTGCGCACAGGCGCACCTGATTGATCACCGGCAACAAACATTGAGGAAATGCGAATGAGGAATGGAATGCTGCATCTGGCCACGGCAACGGCGCTGACCCTGGCGCTATCGGTCTCGGCGGCCAATGCCCAGAAGAAATATGATCCGGGGGCGAGCGATACCGAGATCAAAGTCGGCCAGACCGTGCCGTTCTCGGGACCGGCATCGGCCTACGCGTCGATCGGCAAGACCCAGGCCGCCTATTTCAAGATGATCAACGACCAGGGCGGCATCAACGGCCGCAAGATCAATCTGATCCAGTATGACGACGCTTACTCGCCGCCAAAAGCAGTGGAGCAGGTGCGCAAGCTGGTCGAGAGCGACGAGGTGCTCTTGACCTTCCAGATCATCGGCACGCCATCGAATGCGGCCGTGCAAAAATATCTCAACTCCAAGAAAGTGCCGCAGCTGTTCGCGGCCACCGGCGCCTCGAAGTTCACGGACCCGAAGAACTTTCCGTGGACGATGGGCTACAACCCTAACTATTTCGTCGAGGGCCGCATCTACGGCCAGTACATCCTGAAGGAATATCCAAACGCCAAAGTCGGCGTGCTCTATCAGAACGATGATCTCGGCAAGGACTATCTGAACGGCATCAAGGCCGGGCTCGGCGACAAGGCCGCCAAGATGATCGTCAACGAGTCCTCCTACGAAGTCTCGGACCCGACCGTCGATTCGCAGATCCTCAAGATCAAGGATGCCGGCGCCGATCTGTTCTTCAGCGCCAGCACGCCGAAGCAAGCGGCGCAGGCGATCAAGAAGATCGGCGAGATCGGCTGGAAGCCGGTGCAGATCGTCGACATCAACGCCACCTCGGTCGGCGCGGTGATGAAGCCTGCCGGTCTCGACGCCGCCAAGGGCGTGATCAGCGTCAATTACGGCAAGGATCCGCTCGATCCGACCTGGAAGGACGATGCCGGCCTGAAGAAGTATTTCGACTTCATGGCGAAGTACTATCCGGACGGCGACAAGGATTCGAACTTCAATACCTACGGCTACGGTACCGCCCAGCTTTTGGCCCACGTGCTGCAGCAGTGCGGCGACAACCTGACGCGCGAAAACGTCATGAAGCAGGCGGCTTCGCTGAAGGACGTGACCAGCGATATCGCCCTGCCCGGCATCAAGGCCAACACCTCGGCGACCGACTACCGCGTCAACAAGCAGCTTCAGATGATGAAGTTCAACGGCGAACGCTGGGAGCTGTTCGGCCCGCTCCTGGAAGATGCGGGTCCGGCGGGTTAGTTCTCTCGGAGCAAGCAGGTGAGGCGTGGATGGCCGAGTCAAGCCCGGCCATCCACCTTGAGGAGGGAGTTCCGCCGACGCCGCTCAGGCCGGCACCTCGCCAAAGTTCTTGCCCACCGGCAGCACCGCGTGCCGAATGAGCCGTGAATCCTCCACGGCGGCCTGCCTGTGCTTAACCGCTTCGCGATAGACGGGATCGCGGATCATCTCGACGAACGCGGCGACGCTTGGGTATTCGGCGATGAAGCAATGGTCCCAGCGCTCAGTCTCGGGGCCGATCAGCATCAACTCGAATTTGCCTTGCCAGACGATGCGGCCGCCGAGGCGTTCGAACACCGGGCCGCTCTCGCGGCCATAGGCCGCATAGGCTTCCGCGCCGCTCGCCTTGCGGCCATCTGGATAGGCTGCCTCCTTGCGTAAGCGCACCAGGTTGAGCATGTGGATCGGGCCGGGACGGTCGTTGTCCCGGAACTGCGCGAAAATCTCCTTGGTTGGATCGATGTGGCCCATCTGAGTTTCCTTTTCTTTTATGCCGGCGATCCTAGCTCTGCCGACCTCCCAGCGGAACTGCGGCCAGCGAATGCCGCACCTCCTAATCGCGCGTTAAGCTCTGGGTAACCGGGCCTTAAACAGCGACCGCTAGCGTGCGGCGGGGCGGGCTGACCGGGCGTTTGCGTATGGGGTTGGGAAAGAAAAAGGGTGGGCGGAAGGAGCCGTTGTTCGGCTTGCCTGCGGCACTCGCCGATCTGCGCCTGACCGCGGCCGACCGCATTCCTGGCGGCGATGAGAGGCCGAAGAAATCAACGAAATCATCTGCCAAGCGCAAGAGCGAGGATGCCGGCGACGAGCCGCCGCGCGAGCGGAAGGCGCCAGCCGGCCGCGGCAGTGCCAAGCGCCGATCCAAGTCACGCATCGGCGCGAGCCTCGGCCGCCTGGTCTATTGGGGCGCGGTGCTGGGCCTGTGGGGCGCGATCGCCGTGATCGGCGTCGTGATCTATGTCGGCGCTCATCTGCCGCCGATCCAGTCGCTGGAAATCCCCAAGCGGCCGCCGACGATCCAGATCGTCGGCATGGACGGCAGCATGCTGGCGCAACGCGGCGAGATGGCCGGCGCCAACGTCTCGCTGAAGGATCTGCCGCAATATCTGCCCAAGGCGTTCATCGCCATCGAGGATCGACGCTTCTATTCGCATTTCGGCATCGATCCCGTGGGCATCCTGCGCGCGCTCGTCACCAACGTGCTCCATCGCGGCGTGTCGCAGGGCGGCTCGACGCTGACGCAGCAATTGGCGAAAAACCTGTTCCTGACCCAGGAGCGCACCATGGCGCGCAAGCTGCAGGAAGCGGAGCTCGCGATCTGGCTGGAGCGCAAGCATTCCAAGAACGAGATCTTGGAGCTCTATCTCAACCGCGTCTATTTCGGCTCCGGCGCCTACGGCGTCGAGGCCGCCGCGCAGCGCTATTTCGGCAAATCGGCCAAGAACGTCACCGTCGCGGAAGCGGCGATGCTGGCCGGTCTCGTCAAATCGCCCTCGCGGCTCGCGCCTAACCGCAACCCCGAGGGCGCAGAAGCGCGCGCGAAAATCGTGCTCACGGCGATGGCGGATGCCAAATTCATCACCGAAGCGCAGGCGCAGGCCTCGATCGGCCAACCCTCCTACAATGTGAAGCCGGTCGGCGCCGGCACGGTCAATTACGTCGCCGACTGGATCGGCGAGGTGCTGGACGATCTGGTCGGCCAGATCGACGAGAGCATCAAGGTCGAGACCACGATCGATCCGAAGCTCCAGAGCGTGGCGGAAGCCGCCATCATCGACGAGCTCGCGGCCAAGAGCGTGAAATTCAATGTCAGCCAGGGCGCACTGGTGGCGATGACGCCCGACGGCGCGGTTCGCGCCATGGTGGGCGGGCGGAACTATTCCGAGAGCCAGTACAACCGCGCGGTCACCGCCAGGCGCCAGCCGGGCTCCTCGTTCAAGCCGTTCGTGTACCTGACCGCGCTCGAGCAGGGGCTGACGCCCGACACGGTCCGCCAGGACGCGCCGATCGAGGTCAAGGGCTGGAGGCCTGAGAACTACACCCACGAATATTTCGGCGCGGTGACGCTGACCCAGGCGCTCGCGATGTCGCTCAACACGGTCGCCATTCGCCTCGGCCTCGAGGTCGGGCCGAAGAACGTGGTGCGCACCGCGCACCGGCTCGGCATCTCCTCGAAACTCGAGCCCAACGCCTCGATCGCGCTCGGCACCTCCGAAGTCTCGATGGTCGAGCTGGTCGGCGCCTATGCACCCTTCGCCAATGGCGGCTTCACGGCGACGCCGCATGTCGTCACGCGGATCAGGACGCTCAGTGGCAAGCTGCTCTACATGCGCCAGGCGGACGAGCACAACCAGGTGGTCGACCCGCGCTATGTCGGCATGATGAACGCGATGATGCGGGAAACGCTGATCAGCGGCACCGCCAAGAAGGCGGAGATCCCGGGCTGGCCAGCGGCCGGCAAGACCGGCACCAGCCAGGACTACCGCGACGCCTGGTTCATCGGCTACACCGCCAACCTCGTCACCGGCGTGTGGCTCGGCAATGACGACAACTCGCCGACCAAGAAGGCCACCGGCGGCGGCTTGCCGGTCGAAGTCTGGTCGCGCTTCATGCGCACAGCGCACGAGGGCGTGCCGGTAGCAGCCTTGCCGAGCTCTCCAGGTGGCTGGGGCCTGTCGAACCTGGCGCAGGCGACGTCGCAGGTGTCGCCGCCAACAGCGGCAGCGCCCGGACCCGCACCGGCCAGCAACGGCGGCTATCGCCCACCCCCCACGCGCGCCAATGCGCGACCGGAGGCAGCCGCAGGACTCGATGGCTGGCTGATGGACCGGCTGTTCGGCGGGAATCGCTAGCGCCGACCTGAGGTCCGGGTGACCTCAAAACAAAAACAAGCGAAAACAACCCCATGCACAGTAGCCGAGGATAACGAAATCAACGGCTTGCGTGAGTCGCAAGACGGCTGATTCTGACAGCAAAGCCATTTGACACCTCGGGCAAAACAGAACCGTTCGGCCATCATCCCGAACGCGGCCGCTATCTCGGCTCTCCCGGTTCGCCACCGGTGTCGTCTTCGGCAAGTCCTGCCTACCATGGCAAAATCGGCCGATCCCCGCAGCTCCCGGAACGCAAAAACACCAGTCTCTTCAAGCTCCGGTCGGCGGCCCGGGATTTGCTCTCACAGGTTGAGCAAGTATCGGAGAGCGTTCCATGATGTCGGGTGTATCCAGCGCGGCGTTGCCTCATCTGCGACCCGCATCAACGTCCGCTTCGAATAGGACATCGAGTCTTCAGCCGGCGGGACCGGATGCGACTGATGCTGCGACCGACGGCTTTCGGATTGACGTCTCGCAGGTCAAGCCCCTGACAGGCGCCAAGTCGATATCGGCGGCGGACAATCCTCACCTGCGCGACCTCATGGCAACGAACTGGCTGATGACCCATGACACGAGCGCAACTCAGTCGGTCGTCTCGGACGATGCCACTGAGAACACCTATGCTCAGGTGAAGGTCGACGGCAAGGTGGTCGCCACCCTGTACAATGGCGGGTCCTCAACGATGACCAACGAGGCGGCTGGAAAGATCGGCAAGCTGGAGGATCCACCCGATCTGAGTGGACCAGATCTGGCGCAGTGGCGGGCCGACAGATACGCCGAGCGGCTCGGTGGCACCGTTGAAAAAGCTTCCACCGCGATCACGCAATCGCAATGGACCCCGCGTGAAAGCAGCTCCGCAACCTATAGCCGCGATCAACTCGACGCAGCCTTCCAGGCGATGCTGGCCGAGGGCCAGAAGGCCGGCGTGCAATTGCAGTCATCCTATCTCGCCTCGCGCACGCAGCCGGGGACAAGCGCGGATGTCGGCGCCTGAGCAGAGGGATGAATTGAGTACGCGCGGACGTCGCTGCATTCTCAACTGTCATTCCCGCGAACGCGGGAATCCAGTACGCCGCGGCCTCTCGGTTCAATAACAACCGCCTCGGAACACTGGATCGCCCGGTCGAGCCGGGCGATGACAGCGTCAGATGGAGGTTGGCAGCGAGGGCCTAATCCTCGACCCCGTAGCGGTGCAGGTCGTTGCCGTACGTATCGAGCCACTTCTTGGCGCGCTCCATCGACGGGCAGACCTTGCCGCAGACGCGCCAGAACCGCGCCGAGTGGTTCATCTCAACGAGATGGGCGACCTCGTGGGCGGCGAGATAGTCGAGCACGTACGGCGGCGCGAGGATCAGGCGCCAGGAGAACGACAGCGAGCCGGCCGAGGTGCAGGAGCCCCAACGACTGGATTGATCGCGGATCGAGAGCCGCTTGACCTTGACGCCGAGCTCGGCGGCATAGGATTCCGCCGCACGCTGAAGGTCGCGGCGAGCCTCGCGCTTGAGGAAGTCGCTGATGCGACGGTCCGCATGCTCGACGCCGCCGGCGACGCAGAGAATGCGCTCCCCGCTGTCGCGCACTTCCGTCCACACCGTACCGCGCGTGCCGGCGCGATGAACGATGCGATGGGCCGTGCCGCGAAGTGGTATCACTGTGCCAGGCTGGAACGGCGCGGCCTTCGGCAAACGGCCGAGACGTGCCGCGATCCACGCGCCGTGGCGCTGCGCGAAGTCTTTTGCTTCGGCGAGCGTGCCGCGCGGCGGCATGGTGAGGATGGCTTCGCGATCGCTCGGATGAATTCTGAGCGTGTAACGGCGCGCGCGGCGATGCCGGCGCAGTCGAATCGCAAAATATTGCGATCCATGGGTGATCAGGAGGGTCTTCGGCTCGTGGGGCCGCCGATAGAGGAGTGCGCGAGTGGCCATGTCTGTCAGTCCGGGGGGCAGGAGAGCGCCCGGATTCTGCCATAACCGCCGCCAGGGAAAGCGCTCGGCGCAAAAACAAATCATTTGCCCAATATACAGGGGTCTGGCGTCCGGGAGACCCTACAGACTGGGGTTGGAACCGGCTTTTTTCGCCCCCGTTCGGCGCATGTGGCACCCCCAAGGGGTGAGGTTGGACTCACTCCTAGAAAGCTACCTAAATACCGCGAATCTAGCGGGAACTCGCCCCTGTCGGAGCCTCCGACAGGGCGTCGATTTTCAGCGGGAAAGCCGAAAAACGCGATTATTCGGCCGCGAGAGCCTGCAATGAGCTCGGATTCGCCGCCGAGACCATGAAGTCGTGGATGCGCGGCACGATTTCCGATTTGAAGCGCGAGCCATTGAACACGCCGTAATGTCCGACGCCCTTCTGGACATAATGAACGCGGCGGTGATCGGGAATCGAGCTGCACAATGTGTGCGTTGCTTCGGTCTGACCGATGCCGGAGATGTCGTCGTTCTCGCCTTCGACGGTCATCAACGCGACGCGCGTGACCTTGGAGGGATCGACGCGTGTTCCACGATGGGTCATCTCGCCCTTCGGCAGCGAATGCTTCACGAACACGGTGTCGACGGTCTGCAGGTAATACTCGGCGGAGAGATCCATCACCGCGAGATATTCGTCGTAGAAGTCACGATGCTTGTCGACGAGGTCGCCGTCGCCCTTCACCAGGTTGGCGAATAGCTGCTTGTGGGCATCCATATGCCGGTCGAGATTCATGCTGATGAAGCCGTTGAGCTGCAAGAAGCCCGGATAGACGTCGCGCATCATACCCGGATGCGGGAACGGCACCTTGGTGATGACGTGGTTGCGGAACCAGTCGATGCCGCGCTCCTGGGCCAGGTTGTTCACCGCAGTCGGATTGCGCCGGGTGTCGATCGGGCCGCCCATCAGCGTCATCGAGGTCGGCACAAAGGGATCGCGTAGCGCTTCCATAATCGAAACGGCAGCGACGACGGGAACCGAGGGCTGGCACACCGCCAGCACATGCGTGTTGCCGCCGAGGACATGCAGCATCTCGATGACGTAGTCGATGTAGTCGTCAAGATCGAAGCGGCCGTCGCTGAGCGGCACCATGCGGGCATCGGCCCAATCGGTGATGTAGACCTCATGCGCCGGCAGGAAAGCCTCGACGGTACCGCGGAGGAGCGTCGCGTAATGGCCGGACATCGGAGCGACGATCAGCACGCGTGGATGCGGACTGCGCAGTGGACGGGCGAACTTGCGATCGAAGTAGAGCAGGCGGCAGAACGGCTTTTCCCAGACCGAGCGGACCTCGACGGGAACGCGGATGCCGTTGACCTCGGTGTCGTTGAGGCCCCATTCCGGCTTGCCGTAGCGGCGGGTGGTGCGTTCGAACAATTCGCAGGCCGCGGCAACGGACTTGCCAACCTCGGTGCGTGCCCAGGGGTTCAGCGGATTCTGAAACAGGAGCTTGGTCGCGTCCGTGATCGCACGCGCCGGATTGAGAGAGGCTTGGCCCATCTCGTACATCCAGTACATCGGCGTCGTCAGGACAGGACTGCCTTCGGCCACCAGGGGCGGCGCGCCGCCAAACTCACCAATCGGCATCGCTATATTCCTCTTCGCATCGCAGCATACTGCCGAATGCGTAATATTGCGTCAATGCATGGTTCCGTACATCTACGTGGCCGAGGTGCCCAAACCGGGCAGAATCCACGAGAAAGTGACGTTATTCGCCGCCTGACAGCAGCGAGCCCTGCATCCTGGCGCTGCGCAAAAGGGCAAGGAATGCCCCAAAAGATGCAAGCAACAGCACCGCGTTGATGGCCAACGCGCTCAGCATCAGATCGGTCCTGAAGGTGTTTTCGATCAGCAGCGCGCGCATCCCTTCGAACACGTAGGTCGGCGGCAGCGTCCAGGCGATGTATTGCAACCAGACCGGCAGCACGCTGACGGGATAGTAGACGCAGGCGAGCGGCATGATGCCGAACATCAAGGTCCAGACGATGCTCTCGGCGCCGAGGCCGTTTCGCAGCACCAGTCCGGAGACGAAAATGCCGACCGACCAGCTCGTGAAGATCAGATTGCAGAAGAACGCGATCAGCGGCACGCCGAGCGCATAAACATTGAAGTGAAACAGGAATAACGCGAGCAGCGTCATGGGGATGACGCCGATCGCGAGCCGGATCAGGCTCATGATCATCAGGGACAGCAGAAATTCGAGCGGCTTCAACGGGCTCATCATGAGATTGCCGAGGTTGCGCGCCCACATCTCTTCCAGGAACGAGATCGAAAAGCCGAGCTGCCCGCGAAACAGGATGTCCCAGAGAATGACGGCGCCGATCAGGGTGCCGCCGGCACGCGCGAAGAAGTTGGCATTCTGCGCGATGTAAAGCTGCAGAAAGCCCCAGGTGATGACCTGCAGCGCCGGCCAGTAGAGCAGCTCGAGCAGCCGCGGCCAGGACGACAGCAACAGGTACCAATAGCGCAGGATCATCGCGCCAATGCGGTGGACGGAGATGCCGCGGTGGAGGGAGAGTTCGGTCATTGCGGCACCGCGTAGCCCGAATGAGCGAAGCGATATCCGGGACCTTGCTGGCGGCGTTCCCGGGTATCGCTTCGCTCACCCGGGCTACGGTCGCAACATACGGCCTGGCTCATCGTGCCACCTCCTGCGCGCCGTTCACCCTTCCGCGCGCGACGTCCAGAAACACCTCTTCCAGCGTGGTGCGGTTGTAGCGGGCCATGATGGCTTCGGGCGTATCGTCGTCCTCGATACGGCCGCGCTTCATGATGATGACGCGATCGCAGAGCCGCTCGACCTCGAGCATGTTGTGCGACGCCAAGAGGATGGTGGCGTTGTTCGCCATGCGATAACGCTCCAGATGCCCCCGGACCCAGTCGGCGGTGTCGGGATCGAGCGAGGCGGTCGGCTCGTCCAGCAACAGCAGCTCGGGCTGGTTGATCAGCGCCTTGGCAAGCGCAACGCGCGTCTTTTGTCCTGCGGAGAGCTTGCCGTTGGCGCGGTCGATGAACTCGGTGAGATCGAGATCGTCGGCGAGCTCAGCGATGCGATCGGAGAGGTTCTTCACCGCATAGAGCTTGCCGAACACCGTGAGGTTCTGACGCACCGTGAGCCGCATCGGCATGTCGACATAGGGGCTCTCGAAGTTCATCCGACCCAGCACGGACGCGCTGTCCTCCGGCATCCGATGCCCGAGCACCTGCACGCGGCCGGAGGTCGGCAGCACGAGGCCCATGATCGTCGCGATGGTCGTGGTCTTGCCGGCGCCGTTGCCGCCCAGCAGCCCCGTGATGCTGCCGCGCGGAAGCGAAAAGGAGATGTCGTCGACGGCGCGGGTCTGCTTGTAGACCTTGACCAGGTGATCGACCGCGATTGCCGCGGAGAGGCTGCGATCCGCGACAGTCGGCCAGCTTGAAGCCTTGTCATTCTCCGTCATGCTGGGCGTTCTTCTGCTATTGCAGCGGAGAGCGCAAGGCTTGTAATCCGGCGGTTCCGTGAGCCGCGCGCTTGTGATCGAGAAGGCACCGCCCCATTGGCCGAAATGACCGAACTTGCCGCTTCCGACTTTCGCCCCGCGCAGCGGCATATCCGCCTGGATACGATCCTGCGACTGCGCTGGCTCGCGGTGCTCGGCCAGCTCGCCGCGATCTTCATCGTGGCGCAGGGGCTGGAATTCAATGTCGAGATCGTTCCCTGCGTCAGCATCATCGCCCTGTCGGCGGCGCTCAATCTGGCGCTCCAGACCGTGTCCAATCCGCTGCAGCGGCTGGAGCCGATGCAGGCGGCCGGACTGCTCGCGCTCAACATCGTGGAGCTGGCGGGTCTCCTGTTCTTCACCGGCGGACTCCAGAACCCGTTCTCGTTCCTGTTCCTCGCGCCCGTGCTGATCTCCGCGACGGCGCTGCCGGCCCGCTTCACCTTCGGCCTCGGCGTGCTGGCTGTCGCCTGCGCCTCGGTCCTGTTCTTCTTCCATCTGCCGCTGCCCTGGGATTCTGATGATCCGCTGGTGCTGCCGCCGATCTATCTCGTCGGCGTCTGGCTCTCGATCGCGCTCGCGATCGGCGTCACCAGCCTCTACTCGTTCCAGGTCACCGAGGAGGCGCGCAAGCTCGCCGACGCGCTGGCCGCGACCGAGCTGGTGCTGACGCGCGAGCAGCATCTGACCCAGCTCGACGGCCTGGCCGCAGCCGCAGCGCACGAGCTCGGCACGCCCCTCGCGACGATCTTCCTGATCTCGCGCGAGCTGGAGAAGACGGTGAAGGAGCCGAACTTTGCCGCCGACCTGAAGACCCTGCGCGAGCAGACGCAGCGTTGCCGCGACATATTGAGCAAGATCACCCAGCTCTCCTCCACCGGCGCGCCGTTCGACCGCATGAAGCTGTCGGAGCTGATCGAGGAGGTGGTGGCGCCGCACCGCGATTTCGGCGTCGATATCAAGGTGCGCATCGCCGTCGCCATCGTGGCCGAACCGGTCGGCTCGCGCAATCCGGCGATCCTCTACGGCGTCGGCAACATCGTCGAGAACGCGGTCGATTTCGCCCGCACCACCGTCGAGGTGAATGCGTGGTGGAACAAGGACACAATCGAGCTCGTGATCTCCGACGATGGTCCCGGCATTCCGCCTGACATCCTGAACCGGATCGGCGAGCCCTATTTGTCGCGGCGGCGCAGCAAGGACGAAGGCGGCGGCCTCGGGCTCGGCGTGTTCATCGCGCGCACCTTGCTGGAGCGCACCGGCGCCAAGGTCTCGTTTACCAACCGGACCTTTCCGGACCATGGCGCAGTGGTCCAGATCACGTGGTCGCGAGACCGTTTTGAGGCTATCGAGACCTTCGAAGAAACAATAGGATAGGCCGCGACCTTGCGTCGCACAACGGGGCCGATCGACCATTGGCGCCCTTGGCACCGCCCGATTGCGCCGCCATATGTAGACGCGCTGGAGAGAGGACGAAACCTTGAACGCCATCGCCGAACTGAACGAACAGACCGACCGCTCGCTGCTGATCGTGGAGGACGACAAGCCGTTTCTGGAGCGGCTGTCGCGCGCCATGGAAACGCGCGGCTTTGCGGTGACGTCATGCGACACCGTCTCGGACGGTCTGGCGCAGATCGGCAAGGCGGCGCCGGCATTCGCCGTGGTCGATCTGCGGCTCGGTGATGGCAACGGTCTCGACGTGGTCTCGGCGCTGAAGAAGAAGCGCCCCGACGCCCGCGCGATCGTGCTGACCGGCTATGGCAACATCGCCACCGCCGTCACCGCGGTGAAGATGGGCGCGGTCGATTATCTCTCGAAACCCGCGGACGCCGACGACGTCGTCGCGGCGCTGCTGTCGACCGGCTCGGACAAGTCCGAGTTGCCGGCGAACCCGATGTCGGCCGACCGCGTGCGCTGGGAACACATCCAGCGCATTTACGAGATGTGCAACCGCAACGTCTCGGAGACGGCACGCAGGCTCAACATGCATCGGCGCACGTTGCAGCGGATTTTGGCCAAGCGCGCGCCGCGATAACGGTGCCGTAGGGTGGGCAAGGCGCAAAGCGCCGTGCCCACCATGTCTGCTTCAATCTTTGACCTGGATGGTGGGCACGCTCCGCTTTGCCCACCCTACGGCATCGCGCTCGCGGCGCCGCTATTCCCAAAACTCCGCATGCCCCTGCGGATCGACCAGCCGGTTGATCCGCAACGCCGCCGCCATGGCGAACCGCACCGTCATCTGCTTGCGCGTGGCCGCAGCGAGCTTGTGCTCGGGCGCCTCGCATTGCAGGTGCGCACCATAGGCATCCGCGATGATCAAGCCGGTATCTTGCGGAAAGATCTCGCAAGGCAGGTCCTGCGTGAAGGCGAAGAACAGCCGGTCGCAATGCGCCCGGTATTCGTGCCATTTCTGATCGGCGCGCAAATCCTCCACCGACGATTTGATCTCGACGATCCAGATCTCGCCCCGCTCGTTCAGCGCGACGAGATCGGCGCGTCGCCCCGAGGGCAGCGGTAATTCGCTGATGCAGGTGAAGCCGAGCGAGCGCAACAATCGCGCCGTGCCGCGCGCGATCGCCAGCGCCGTCTCGGATTGACGGCGGTCCGGCGGCGGCACGAGGGCAATGCGGGCGGTGTTGTCCATCGGGGGAGGATAGCCGATTCCTCCGTCGTCGTCCTGGCCTAGTGCGCAATTGCGCACGGGAGCCAGGACCATGACTCCAAGGGATCGTTGGTGCACGAGGGGATCACCACCAGTCCTCGTCAAATTTCGGCCTGTGGTATTGGTCCTGGATCTGCGCTTCGCTTGTCCGGACGACGGCGGGGTACGGAACCGCTCTCGCTCTTAACACTTATCACGCAGCCGCCGCACCTCGGCGGAACCACCGAGGCTGCGCGCGCATGATCGACGATCTCTGGTACAAGAACGCCATCATCTATTGCCTGTCCGTCGGCACCTATATGGACGCCAACGGCGATGGCATCGGCGATTTCAAGGGCCTGTTGCGCCGGCTCGATTATCTGCACGGCCTCGGCATCACCACGATCTGGCTGATGCCGTTCCAGACCTCGCCCGGCCGCGACGACGGCTACGATGTCGCGGATTATTACAGCGTCGATGCCCGCTACGGCACGCTCGGCGATTTCGTCGAGTTCACTCATGGCTGCAAGCAACGCGGCATTCGCGTCATCATCGATCTCGTCGTCAACCACACCTCCGACCAGCATCCCTGGTTCAAGGCGGCGCGGAGCGACAGGAATTCGCCCTACCGCGATTGGTATGTCTGGTCCGACAAGAAGCCGGCCAACGCCAATCAGGGCATGGTCTTTCCCGGCGTTCAGAAATCGACATGGACGCGCGACAAGGAAGCCGGCGCCTGGTACTTCCACCGCTTCTACGATTTCCAGCCCGACCTCAACACCTCGAACCCGCGCGTGCAGGCCGAGATTTTGAAGATCATGGGCTTCTGGATCCAACTCGGCGTCTCAGGCTTTCGGATGGATGCCGTGCCTTTCGTCATCGCGACCAAAGGCGCCAAAGTGAAAAAGCCGGCCGAACAATACGACATGCTGCGGACGTTCCGTGAATTCCTGCAATGGCGGCAGGGCGATGCCATCATCCTCGCCGAGGCCAACGTGCTGCCGAAGACGGACATGGAATATTTCGGCCGTGATGCCGACCGCATGCATATGATGTTCAATTTCCAGGTCAACCAGCATCTGTTCTATGCGCTGGCCTCGTCCGATTCCCGCCCGCTGGGGAAAGCGCTGAAGGCGACCAAGCCGCGACCCGCCTCGGCGCAATGGGGCCTGTTCCTGCGCAATCACGACGAGCTCGATCTCGGGCGATTGACCAAGGCGCAGCGCGACCTTGTTTTCAAGCGCTTAGGTCCCGACAAGGACATGCAGCTCTACGACCGCGGCATTCGCCGCCGCCTGGCACCGATGCTGGGTGGCGACCGCCGGCGGCTTGAGCTCGCCTACAGCCTGATGTGCACGCTGCCGGGAACGCCCGTGATCCGCTACGGCGACGAGATCGCGATGGGCGATGATCTTTCGCTCCCCGAGCGCAATTGCGCGCGCACGCCGATGCAATGGTCGACGGAGCCGCATGGCGGCTTCACCACCAGCGACAAGCCGGCCTTGCCCGTCATCGACGAAGGACCGTACGGCTATCCACACGTCAACGTCGCCAAGCAGCGGCGCGATCCGAACTCGATGCTGAACTGGACCGAGCGCATCGTCCGCATGCGCAAGGAGGTGCCGGAGATCGGCTGGGGCGATTTTTCGATCATCGCGACGCGCGATCCCGCCGTGTTCATCATGCGCTATGACTGGCGCAACAATTCCGTGCTGTTCGTGCACAATCTCGACGAGAAGCCGCGCGAGATCGCGTTCTCGGCGGGGCTGCCAGGCGAGGCCGGCGCGCACCTGATCAATCTGCTCGCGGAGGACCACAGCCACGCCGACAAGCGCGGCCAGCACCGCGTCGTGCTGGAGCCCTATGGCTATCGCTGGTACCGCGTCGGCGGATTGGACTATCTGTTGAAGCGGAGCGATATCGACGGGACGGTGCGAGGGAACAAGCATCCGGGGTAGTCAGTGCGACCACGCACTCCGTTGTCGTCCTGGCGAAAGCCAGGACCCATTACCCCAATAGGTGATTGTTGTACGAAGCTATCACCACGAATCTTCGTCAAACCACTCCCTGGGGCAATGGGTCCTGGATCTGCGCTTCGCTTGTCCAGGACGACGGTCAGGGTGGCGTGATGATCACGCCCTCGTTGCCGCGCAGATCCAGCACGCCTTCGATCCGCTCTCGCTCGCGATCCAGGAATGTCGACAGCAGAATCTCGCTGCCGAACCTGATCGCGCTGGTGGTGACCGCGATCGGCTCAGGGCCGAGATTGAGCACCACGGTCACCGCCCTGCCCTCGGCCTCGCGGCGATAGATCAGGAGATCGCCTTGCGCGGCAAGCGGATGATAGTCGCCCGCGACCAGCGGCGGACAGCCCTGCCGCAACGCGATCAGACGCTTATAGAGCGTCAGGATCGAACGTGAATCGGCCTCGAGATCGACGACGTTGTTGCGGATGTGATCCTCCGGCAGCGGCAGCCATGGCCTGACGTCCGAGAAGCCGGCGAAGTTGGAAGAATCCCACTGCATCGGTGTGCGGCAGCCGTCGCGGCCGACACCGATGCCGGGCACGTTCTTCTCGAAGGGGTCGCGCACGTCCTCGGGCGCGATCGCGAGCTGATGCATGCCGATCTCGTCGCCATAGTAGAGCGTCGGCGTGCCGCGCAGCGTCAGCAGCAGCATGGCGGCGACGCGGGCCTGCTCCGGCCCGACGCGGCTTGCGACGCGTGGACGGTCATGATTGCCGAGCACCCAGTTCGGCCAGGCGCCCTTCGGCAGCGCCTTCTCGTAATCCTCGACGATTTTCTCGATCGAGCGCGCGCTCCAGAAGGTCGAGAGCAGCGCGAAGTTGAACGGCATCTGCGCGCCGGTGAGATCGTTGCCGTAATAGGCCATGAGGCGATGCAGCGGCAGATAGATCTCGCCGATCAGGACGCGGGCATCATAGGCATCCGTGACGCGGCGCATCTCGGCGATGACGTCGTGCACCTCCGGCTGGTCGGTGGAATATTGCGTCATTATCTTTTCGTTCGGCGGCCGGCCCTCGGCATAATGCGGATTGGGCGGGTTGTCGCGGAACTCGGCGTCCTTGATCAGATGCCAGATCACGTCGACGCGAAAGCCGTCGACGCCTTTCTCCAGCCAGAACCGCATCACGTCGTAGATTGCCGCGCGGACATCGGGATTGCGCCAGTTGAGATCCGGCTGCTGGGCGAGGAAGGCGTGATAGTAGTATTGGCCGGTGGTCTCGTCGAACTGCCACGCGCTGCCGCCGAACTCGGACAGCCAATTATTCGGCACGCCGCCACCCTCCTCGTCCGGGTCGCGCCAGATGTACCAGTCGCGTTTGGGATTGTCGCGCGAGGAACGGCTCTCGACGAACCAGGGATGCTGGTCCGAGGTGTGGTTCGGCACGAGGTCGAGGATCAGCTTAAGGCCGTTGTCGTGCGCGGCGGCGAGAAGCGCATCGAAATCCGCCATCGTGCCGAACAGCGGCTCGATGCCCGTGTAGTCGGAGATGTCGTAGCCGAAATCGGCCATCGGCGAGGGGAAGATCGGCGACAGCCAGATCGCGTCGACGCCGAGCGATTTCACATAAGGTAGCCGCTGCAAAATGCCGGCGAGATCGCCGACACCGTCGCCGTTTGAATCCTGAAAGGAGCGCGGATAGACCTGATAGAAGATGCCGTCGCGCCACCAATCGCTGCCGCCCTGAGCCATGCGGGAAATCCATCCAAAACTGCTTGTTGCGCGGGAGAACGCGGAAGGAGCGCTCCGGTTCAAACCAGCAGGCGAATTGGGACGGCCGTGTGACGATGTCTGCGGTTGTTCCCAGGCCCCGGGGAGAAATCTTTTGCTTGGCGGCATGGCAAAAATCGGCATTGTGGCGCCATGACCGAGCAAAACGAGACACAAGCTGAGGCCAGCGCGAAGGCAGGCGCGATCATCGTCCCCGTGACGCTGTTCGAGCAGAATTGCACCATCATCTGGGACGAGCCTTCCAAGAAGGCCGTGGTGATCGATCCCGGCGGCGACGTGCCGAAGATCCTGGACGCCATCAAGCAGACCGGCGTCACCGTGGAGAAGATCTGGCTCACCCACGGCCATATCGACCATGTCGGCGGCGCGGCCGAACTGCGCGACGCGCTGAAGGTGCCGATCGAGGGCCCGCACGTCGCGGACAAATTCCTGCTCGACAACGTGGTCGAGAGCGGCGCGCGCTTCGGCATGACGGGGGTGCGCAATTTCGAGCCGGACCGCTGGCTCGACGAAGGCGACAGCGTGGCCATCGGCGATCTCCAGTTCGAGATCTATCATTGCCCCGGCCACTCGCCCGGCAGCGTGGTGTTCTTCAACAAGGACTTGCGCTTCGCCCATGTCGGCGACGTCCTGTTCGCGGGCTCGGTCGGTCGCACCGATCTGCCCGGCGGCAGTCACGCGACGCTGATCGACTCGATCAAGACCAAGCTGCTGCCGCTCGGCGACGATGTCGGCTTCATCTGCGGCCATGGCGCCGGCTCGAGCATCGGCCAGGAGCGGATGACAAATCCGTTCATCACCGGCGAGATGTGAGCGCCTATTCCGCGGCGTCTGCGAACGCCGCGGGCTGGCTCAGGTTGCGGTCACCCCATTCGCGGATCGCAGCGACGACGGGCACAAAACTCCTGCCTTATCGGCGCGACGGCCTGAGTTACTTCATCAATCCCGCGGCCGTGAGCGCGCGCGTAATGATCTGGCCGAGATCGAAGCCGCGGGCCTCCTCGCGCTTCGGTTCGGCCGGCTCTTCGGCGATCGCGGCGCGGATCGAGCGCGCCAGATGCGGCGCGGGCGAGCGGGCCGGCGTCGGCTTTGCCTCCGCCTTCTTCGCAGCGTCGGGAATCCAGCCGGTGAGGCCGAAGAATTTGGCGATGTGATAGGACGAGGAGATGCCGGCCTCGATCAGGAACGCGCCTTCCACGCCATAGCGCTGGTCGTTGTCGGCAAGGCCGAGCGGCGTGCCGTGGGCCATGTCGGTGATGGCGTAGGACTCGACGAGCGTCTCGCCGTCCTTGTTCCACCAGGCCTGGCGCGGATAGCCGTCGATGTCAGTTTCCGCCATCGGCGCCTCGGGCAGATCGTGCAGGTCGAGCCATTGCTTGACGATCTCATTGGCATTGCCGGGATTGACGGTGCGATCGGCGCTGCCGTGCCACACCGAGATCCTCGGCCAGGGCCCGCGATGATTCGAGGCCCGCCGCACCAGATCGCCAAGTTCACGCGCCGGCCGCACCGGGGAATGAAACATCCCGTCGAGCGCCTCGCGCAGATTGGTCGCGATGCCGTAGGGAAGTCCCGCGATCACCGCACCGGCCGCGAAGACTTCAGGGTAGGTCGCGAGCATCACCGACGTCATGCCGCCGCCGGCCGACAGGCCCGTGATGAAGATGCGCTTGGGATCGACGCGATGCGTTTCCGTCATATGCGCGATCATCTCGCGAATCGAACAGGCCTCGCCACTGTCCCGCGCCGTGTCTTCCGGATTGAACCAGTTAAAGCAGGTGTTGCTGTTGTTGATGCGCTGCTGCTCGGGCATCAACAGCGCGAAGCCGTAGTGCTCGGCGAGCGTCGACCATCCGGCACCGAGGTCGTAGCTTGCCGCCGTCTGGCCGCAGCCGTGCAGCACGACGACGAGCGCGCGCGGCTTCTGCAGTTGCGGCGGCACGAACGCGAACAGGCGCAGATTGCCGGGATTGTCGCCGAAGCCCGTGACCTCTTGCAACGGACTGGACGCATCGGCGCTCCGGCCAAACTCGGCGAAGCGCAATCCGTCCAGCTTTGGCAGACGTCTCAAGAGATCGACATTTCTGGTTAACGACACGGCAGCTCCTAGCAGGCGACGTTCAACGTCCACCCAAACCAAATAGTTGCTGCAGCGCAAAATAAAAAGACCGTGTGCTGTCGATGAGGTGCTAAATCTCAGGAAAGCCTGCAGAAATCAGCACGCATTAACCGCAATGCCTCAACTTCGTGCAGATACCCGGCGCATCCACGCCAGGAATGCGGCGCAGATCATGATTAATGTTGCGAACAGTGCGAGCGAGACGAGAAATCCTGCGCGCGCTGATTGCACCGCTTCGACGGCGAAAAACATGGCGCCGATTGCGGCCACTCCGGCCGCATTTCCGACTTGCGCCGTGGTGCCGTACATGCCGGAGGCAGAACCGGCGGCCACAGGCTTCACCGTCGAGAGCACCGCGCCGGAGAGCGGCGCCATCACCAGCCCCTGACCGTAGCCGAACACGATCATGGTGAGCGCGAGCAGGAGCGCGGACGGCGCGTCGACAGAGAACGCGACCAGCGCAAGGGCCGCGAGGCCCGCGATCTGAAGCGCGCAGCCTTCGATCAAGACCCTGGTGCCGCGATGGCGCGCCCGTGCGCCACTATGGCGCGAGGCCACGACGAAAGCGAGCGCGAGCGGAATGAAGGCCATGCCGGCCGCGAGCGGCGGGATTTTCAGCCCTCGCTGCATGAACAGCGTCATGACCAGATAGAACGAGAGATTGGCGGAGAAGAAAAAGAACGCCGCGCCAAGGCCGCGCAGGAAAGCGGCGTCCGCCAGCAGCGAGAGATCAATCAGCGGCATGCCGCCGGCGCGTGCCACCGCATGCTCCAGCTTCGGGAACGCCAGGAGGATCGCGGCGCCGACCGCCATCACCAGCCACAGCCACGGTGCCCAGCCGACATCGTGACCCAGCAGCAGCGGACCGATCATGCACAGCAATCCGGCGAACAGGACGATGCTGCCCGTGATGTCAAGCCGCGTGTCGGCGCGATGCGGTGCCGAGGGCATGATGCGCCAGGCCGCCACCGCGATCACGAGACCGCACGGCACATTGACGAAGAACACCGAGCGCCAGCCGGTGCCGGCGAGATCGATCGTGACCAGGAGACCGCCGAGCAGAAAGCCCGCGGCACCCGCGAGCCCCAGCACAATGCCGTAGATGGCGAAGGCGCGGTTGCGCTGTTCGTCGGTGAACAGGAGATGCAGCGTCGCCAGCACCTGCGGCACCATCAGCGCGGCGGAGGCACCCTGCGTCAACCGCGCGACGATCAACTCCGAACCGGATCGCGCCAGTCCGCACCACAGCGACGTCAGGGTGAAACCGAGCAGGCCAGCCAGGAACACGTTCCTGGTGCCGTGAATGTCGCCAAGCCGGCCGCCGGTGACGACCAGCGTGGCATAGGCGATCAGGTAGATCGCGATGACGGATTCGATCTGAGCCGGCGACGCCTTCAACTCGACCGCGATGGTCGGAATGGCGACGTTGACCACGAAGGCATCGACGCCGAACATGAACTGGGCGGCCACGACGATCGCCAGCACCCACCAGCGACGCGACGTGTCGACCTGCTTTGTGACGGTTTGATGCATCGGCGCGTGATCCTCGGATGTCCTTGCCGATCATCTCAGACCGCATGCGGCGCCGCGATTACCTCGAAGGTAGGATCCTCGCGCGTTCCGCCTCTCTCAGCGTGCCGGGAGAGGAAGACGACATACGCATGGCTGCATTCCGCCGCGCGGGACATCGCGCGATTGCGTTCGCTGTCTCCAGCACGTAGCTTCGCGCCACAAACAAAAAAATGTAAGCCGGAGAGAACGCCATGGCGCGCCTGAAGTTCGGAGCCTTCCTTGCCCCGCATCATCCGATCGGGGAGCATCCGATGCTCCAGTTCCGGCGCGATCTCGACCTGGTCGAGCAGTTAGATAGCCTCGGTTATGACGAGTTTTGGTGCGGCGAGCATCATTCCTCCGGCTGGGAGATGATCGCCTCGCCGGAGATGTTCCTGGCGGCCGCCGGCGAGCGCACCAAGCGGATCAAGCTCGGCACCGGCGTGGTGTCGCTGCCCTACCACCATCCCTACAACGTCGCGCAGCGCATGGTGCAGCTCGACCACATGACCGGCGGCCGCGCCATCTTCGGCTCAGGCCCCGGCGCGCTCGCCTCCGACGCGCATACGCTCGGCATCGATCCGATGACGCAGCGCGACCGCCAGGACGAGGCGATCGGCGTGATCCGCCGCCTCTTCGACGGCGAGCGCGTCACGGCGAAGAGCGACTGGTTCACCATGAACGACGCTGCGCTGCAGCTCCTGCCGCTGCAGGAGGAGATGCCGTTCGTCGTGGCCTCGCAGATCTCGCCCTCCGGCATGACGCTCGCCGGAAAATACGGAATCGGCATCATTTCGCTGGGTTCGATGACGACGCAGGGGCTGATGTCGCTGCAGCAGCAATGGCAGTTCGCCGAGGACGCGGCGAAAAAGCACGGCACCAAAGTCGATCGCGCGAACTGGCGCGTGCTGCTGACCTGGCACATCGCCGAGACCCGCGAGCAGGCGCGCCGCGAGGCCGGCCCCGGCCTAATGCGCTGGCACAATGAATATAATGTCGGCACGCTGCAACGGCCCGGGCTCACCGCGTTCGCCTCACCCGACGAGGCCGTGGACAAGACCGCTTTCGTCGACGGCGCGGCCTCCGTCATCGGCACGCCCGACGACCTCGTCAAGATGATCAAGAACGTGATGCAGGTCTCCGGCGGAATCGGCGCCGTCATCGGCTTCGTGCACGACTGGGCCAATCCGGAGAACACGCGCCGGAGCTGGGACATGGTCGCGCGCTACGTGGTGCCCGAGATCAACGGCTACATCGACGGCTTGCGCAAGTCGCAAAAATTCGTGATCGAGAACCGCGCGATCTTCGAGCGCGCGGGACAGGCCGTGATGGCCAAGATCATGGAAAACGAAAAGGCCGCCGAGGCGCTGAAGGTGACCGGCGCCGGCCGCGTTGCGATTCCGGCCGTCAATGCGCCGGATTTGCAGAAGGAAGCGGCGAAGCGGTAGGCGCGGAGTCATCGCAGCTGGATTGTGTTATGTTGGCCGGGTCCAGCCAACCGGAGCAATCGTCATGTCGATGCAGAATGTGGCCGCCCCTGCGCACGGCTTCACTCCGCCCAAGCGCAACGAGCTGACCCACATCCCCGGCGACGAAGGCTGGCCGATCATCGGCAAGACCTTCCAGGTGCTCGCGGACCCCAAAGGGCATATCGAGGCGAACGGCGCCAAATACGGCCTCGTCTATCGCACGCATTTCTTCGGCGAGACCAATATCGTGCTGCTCGGCCCCGAGGCCAACGAGCTCGTGCTGTTCGACCAGCAAAAGCTGTTCTCCTCGACCCATGGCTGGAACAAGGTGCTCGGCCTGTTGTTTCCGCGGGGATTGATGCTGCTGGATTTCGAGGAGCACCGGCTGCACCGCAAGGCGCTGTCGGTCGCATTCAAGTCCGGCCCGATGAAGTCGTATCTGAGCGATCTCGACCGCGGCATCGCCGCCCGCGTCGCGCAGTGGAAGGCCAAGCCCGGCGAGATGCAGCTTTATCCGGCGATGAAGCAGCTCACGCTCGATCTCGCCGCCGCGTCCTTTATCGGCGCCGATATCGGGCCGGAGGTCGACGAGATCAACCGGGCCTTCATCGACATGGTCGCCGCTGCCGTCGCCCCGATCCGCCGACCGCTGCCCGGCACGCAGATGGCGGCCGGCGTCAGGGGACGCAAGCGCATCGTGGCTTATTTCCGCGAGCAGATTCCGCTGCGACGCGGCAATCTCGGCGGTGATGATCTGTTCTCGCAGCTCTGCCGCGCAACCCACGAGGACGGCGCGCTGCTCTCGGAACAGGACATCATCGACCACATGAGCTTCCTGATGATGGCGGCGCACGACACGCTGACCTCGTCGCTGACGTCGTTCATTGGCGAACTCGCGGCAAATCCCGGCTGGCAGGACAAGCTTCGCGCGGAAGTCATGGCGCTGGGGCTCGCCCCTGACGCGCCAAGCAGCTTCGACGATCTCGAAAAGATGCCGCTGTCGGAGATGGCGTTCAAGGAAGCGCTGCGGATCAAGCCGCCGGTGCCCTCGATGCCGCGCCGCGCTATGCGCGATTTCAGCTTCAAGGGTTTTTCGATTCCGGCCGGCACCGCGATCGGCGTCAATCCGCTCTACACCCACCACATGAAGGAGATCTGGCCGGAGCCGGACCGCTTCGATCCTCTGCGCTTCACCGAAGAGGCCCAGCGCAACCGCCACCGCTTCGCCTGGGTGCCGTTCGGCGGCGGCGCGCATATGTGCCTCGGCCTGCACTTCGCCTACATGCAGGCCAAATGCTTCGCGCGGCACTTCCTGCAGAACATCGAGGTATCGCTGGAGCCGGGTTACAAGCCCGACTGGCAGATGTGGCCGATCCCCAAGCCGCGCGACGGATTGCGGGTGCGGGTGAAGGCGGTTTGAGCATCGCAGTCGTCATTGCGAGCGATGCGAAGCAATCCTGACTTCCTCTGCGGAATGCTTCGTCGCTTCGCTCCTCGCAATGACGAAAACTACCCGGCCCCCTGATCGAACGCCTTGCGCAGGGCCACGTAGCCCTGCTGCTGCTGGCTCCAGTTGCGGCCGCCGGTCATCGCGCCGTCGATGACGAGGTCATGGCCGTTGATGAAGCTGGATTCGTCGCTGGCCAGGAACACCGCAGCATGGGCGATGTCATCGGGAAGGCCGGCGCGCGGGATCGGCTGCGCGGTCTTGTAGACCTCGCGCATCACGGCCGGCGTCTTCTCCGCCGCGTCGGTCGAAAGCCCGAGCGCCTTGCCGAAAATGCCGGTCGCGATGGCGCCGGGCGAGATCGAGTTGACGCGGACGTTGGATTCGCCGAGCTCCATCGCCACGCATTTGGTGAGATGGATCACCGCCGCTTTGGCTGCACCATAGACCATCGATGACGAGAAGCCGGCAAGACGGCCGGCGATGCTGCCATTGTTGATGATGCTGCCAAATCCCTGCTTCTTCATGTGCGGCGCGGCGTGCTTCATGCCGAGCATGACGCTGCGCAGCAGGGTCGCCATCGCCGCGTCAAAGCGCTCGACCTCGAGGCCTTCGATGCCGCCGGTCTGCGCCGGACCGCCGGCATTGTTGAACAGGCAGTCGATGCGGCCGAATTTGTCCACCGCGAGCGCGATCAGCGCCTGCATCTGCGCTTCGGCCGTCACATCCGTCTGGCGGAAGACGCAATTCGCCCCGAGCTGCTTCGCCAGGGCCTCGCCTTCCGGTATGCGCCGGCCCGCGATCACAATTTTGGCACCTTCGGCAACGAAGACTTCTGCGGTCCGCAACCCGATCCCGCTCGTCGCGCCCGTGATCACCGCGACCTTGCCATCCAGCCTGCCCATGGAATGTCCCTGTTTTCGAACCCCTTGACGCCAAATGGCGGACACCGATCGACGACGGCGCCGCGACGGTCGGCGCCGCGGCAGGCACTATTCCTGCCGGCTTCCGACAAGGCAAGCTTTGCTTGGGGCCGGCGACATGCGTAACATTCCTGGCGATCGCTCGATTGTCGAACGCATATCGCGACCGGACTGCGCATGGGGAAGCTGATCGACGAATTCCGCAAGGGCTGGCAGGGCGTGGCACCGCCGTCGCTCGGCCTGAGCCTTGCGTTTGCGGTCGCCTGCCTGCTGGTTGCGACGCTGGCGCGCTGGGCCCTCGCCCATGTGCGGCCCGACGTCTATTTCACGCCGTATTTCCCGGCCGTGTTCTTTGCAGCCGCGTTCGGCGGCTTCCGCATCGGCATCATCACGGCGCTGGTGGGCGGCGTGCTCGGCGTCGTCGTGAATTTCGGCGATGCCTTTGCCGATAACGCGCGATTCGCCCTGCTGGCGCTCTATTGGGCGGTCTGCGCGCTCACCATCTGGGGCGTCGAGCACTATCGCTCGCTCCTCGTCGAGCAGCGGCGGATTTCCAGACGCCTGATCGAGGAAGAAGACTACCGCAAGCTGCTGGTCGACGAGCTCCAGCACCGGCTGAAGAACAAGCTGTCGACGGTGCATGCCGTGCTGCATCAGGTGCTGCACGATCAGCCGCAGATCTGGGCCCGGATCGATCCGCGGCTGCGGTCGCTTGCCGCGACCGACGATTTGATCTCACGGATCGACAAGGCCGGCTGCGACATTCGCGACCTCCTGATCTCCGAGCTCGGCCCTTACGGCCATGTCCGCTTCACGCTCAACGGCGACCGGCTGTTCCTGCCGCCGAAACTTGCGGTCACGCTGTCCCTGATGTTTCACGAACTCGCCACCAACGCAGGCAAATATGGCGCGTTCTCCGCGCCGCGCGGGCTGTTGCAGGTGTCATGGACCGTCAGCGACGATCGCCTGACCGTGACCTGGGATGAAACCGAGGGTCCGAGCGTCGACAAGATCTCCGAGCCGGGTTTCGGCACCAAGCTGTTGAAGTCGGCGCTGTCGGCCTTCGACGGCAAGACGGAGGTCTCCTATCTCAGGACCGGACTTCATTGCACCATGCAATGCCGTATCCCCAAGGACGGTTAGACGCGGCGCCAACGAAACCCGTTCGCGCGCGTCGTTCGCGGTTTCACCGGACGCGTTGACGCCCTGTTAATGACGATAGGCTGCGCGCGTCGCATCGCCGCAAAACACCACCGTAATTCTCCGGGCCCCTTAACCAAACTTAAGAGGGAACCGCGCAAGATCGCGGCCATTGCAAAGGCGCGCTGAAACAACAAGATTCATGACTTCTATGAACGACAACAAATATTCCGGCGCGAGCGAAGCCGAACTCGGATTTCTCAAGGAAATCGTTAGAATGCTGCCTGCCGGCCTGACCGTGCAGGACGCGCAAGGCGAACTTCTCCTGGTCAACGATGTCGCGGCTGCCCAGCTCGGCATGGACGGCAGCCGCCCCTCGCGCGATCTCGCGTCGCGCCTCGAAGCCTGCCGGCAGGCCCTGAGCTCCGGCCAGGCGGTCGTCGCCGAGGAAGCGCTCCACGACGGAGCCGCACGCCAGGTGCTGCTGACCACCCATCGTCCGGTCCGCCTCGACGGACGCGAGCTGCTGATCTCGGCCTCCTCCGACATCACCGAGCAGAAGAATTTCGAGGACCAGCTGTTCCGCTCGGCCTATTTCGACGATCTGACCGGCCTGCCCTCGCGACGCGTGATCGAGCATCGCGCCACCAGCCTGCTCGCGCAGGGTCGCACCGGCGATCGCTTTGCGCTCGCCTTTCTCGACGTCGACAATTTCAAGCACATCAACGACTATTACGGCCACGCCGTGGGCGACGCCCTGCTGGTCGAGCTGTCGAAGCGGCTTGGACGCGGCTTGCGCGACTCGGACATGCTGTCGCGCATCTCCGGGGACGAATTCCTGCTGCTGCTATCGCCGATCCAGAACCAGGAGGAAGTCGCCGAATTCATGCAGTCGACGCTGGAGCGGCTGACGGCGCCGTTCTTCATCGACAATTCGGAAGTGTTCGCCTCAACCTCCGTCGGCATCAGCCTCTACCCCGATCACGGAAGCAGCTTCGAGACACTGCGCCAGAACGCCGACATCGCGATGTACCGCATCAAGAATGACGGCAAGGGATCGGCGGCCTTCTTCGATTCCAGCATGGAACGCGAGGCGCTGGCGCGGATGAAGATCGAGCAGTCGCTGCGGCAGGCCATCCTGGAGAAGCGCTTCTGCTGCGCCTTCCAGTCCAAGGTCGACATCCGCACGCAGGACGTGAAGGGCATCGAGGCCCTGGTGCGGCTGCGCGACGACGAGGGCGTGATCCAGGCGCCCGGCTCGTTCATCAATCTTGCCACCGAGCTGGGGCTGATCGACGAGCTGACCCATCTCGTGCTCGCCGAGATCGTCAAGTCGATCGACCTCATCAACGAGACGTTCGGTGCGGAAGCGACCATCAGCATCAACGTCGCGGCCAAGCAGGCCGGCAACCCGGAGTTCATGCGCAGCTTTGCCCAAGCGCTCGACTACACCGGCTTTCCGCAGCGCTTCATGATCGAGGTGACGGAAGACGCCTTCGTCGCCAAGAATCATTTCCAGGCCGAGATCCTGCCGATGTTCCGCAAGCTCGGCGTCGCCATCTCGATCGACGATTTCGGCACCGGCTATTCCTCGCTCTCGGCGCTGGCCGACATCACCGCGGACGAGATCAAGATCGACCGCTCCTTCATCACCGATATCCATAAGCGTCCGCGCAACCAGGGCATCCTGCGCGCGATCGAATCCCTGAGCGAAGCGCTCGGCATGACCGTGATTGCCGAAGGCATCGAATCCTACGAGGAGCTCGCCTACCTCCAGGCTGCGACCAAGATCCGTTACGCGCAGGGCTATTATTTCTCCCGGCCGATCTTCCTGGAGGAGCTGAAGCTCGCAACGCCCGTCTCCAGCGAAGCACGCGCCAGCGTCACAAACCGCTCGACGCAGCAGAACCGGCAGGGCTATTCCCGCGCGAACGGATACCGACGGTAACCCCCGGCCTGATCGTTACTTTGCAAAGCCTGAGCGACCCGTTCCACGGGTGAGGTCAACAATTGCATCTGCCGATTTCCTCGGCAGAAGCGATCCGGCGCGGCCGGGCCGGACAATATCACACATGCCCGTCGCGTGGTCCGCCGGAAGGTGGAATTGCAATGTCCGCACGGTTGTGCAAATCGCTATGGCCAAAGAACTCATCAGGAGGGACCATCGTGCGCCGATCGCTCATCTTAACAACAACCATCCTCGCCCTCGCCGCGGGCACCTCCGCACAGGCCGACGATCTCAAGATCGCGCTGATCTATGGCAAGACCGGCCCGCTCGAGGCCTATGCCAAGCAGACCGAGACCGGCCTGCAGATGGGGTTTGAATACGCCACCAAGGGCACCATGACGCTCGACGGGCGCAAGATCGTCGTCATCACCAAGGACGACCAGGGCAAGCCGGATCTCTCCAAGGCCGCGCTCGCGGAAGCCTATCAGGACGACAAGGTTGACATCGCGATCGGCACGACCTCGTCGGCCGCGGCACTCGCGATCCTGCCCGTCGCCGAGGAAAACAAGAAGATCCTGATCGTCGAGCCCGCGGTCGCGGATCAGATTACCGGCGAGAAGTGGAATCGCTACATCTTCCGCACCGCGCGCAACTCGTCGCAGGACGCGATCTCGAACGCGGTCGCGATCGGCAAGCAGGGCGTCACCGTCGCGACGCTGGCGCAGGACTACGCCTTCGGCCGCGACGGCGTCGCCGCCTTCAAGGAGGCGCTCGGCAAGACCGGCGCGACGCTCGCCGCCGAAGAATATGCCCCGACCTCGACCACCGACTTCACCGCGGTCGGCCAGCGCCTGTTCGACGCGCTGAAGGACAAGCCGGGCCGCAAGGTGATCTGGGTGATCTGGGCCGGCGCCGGCAATCCGCTGGCGAAACTCCAGGACATGGATCCGAAGCGCTACGGCATCGAACTGTCCACCGGCGGCAACATCCTGCCGGCGCTCGCTGCCTATAAGGGCCTGCCCGGCATGGAAGGCGCGACCTATTATTTCTACGCGATCCCGAAGAACCCGGTAAATGACTGGCTCGTCGCCGAGCACCAGAAGCGCTTCAACGCGCCGCCGGACTTCTTCACCGCGGGCGGATTCGCTGCGGCGATGTCCGTCGTCGCCGCCGTCACCAAGGCGAAGTCGACCGACACCGAGAAGCTGATCACGGCCATGGAAGGCCTGGAGTTCGACACGCCGAAGGGCAAGATGATGTTCCGCAAGGAAGACCATCAGGCGCTGCAGAGCATGTATCACTTCAAGGTCAAGGTCGATCCGAATGTCGCCTGGGCCGTGCTCGAGCCGGTGCGCGAACTGAAGATCGAAGACATGGACGTTCCGATCAAGAACAAGCGCTGATCTTTCTTCCTTCACCTCTCCCGCTTGCGGGAGAGGCCGGGAGAAGGCTCTGTCCTCTTGGGGTTCTCGCCTGAGGAGACACCCTCTCCCACCCTCTCCCGCAAGCGGGAGAGGGAGCGCAGCCTGATCGCGGACAAATTCTCCTCTCATCATTTGCCAGATCCGCCATGACGCTGACCCTCGAAACCCGCGACCTCACCATCCGCTTCGGCGGCCATGTCGCGGTCAACAGCGTCACTTGCAGCTTCCGCCCGGGCGAACTCACCGCGATCGTCGGCCCGAACGGCGCCGGCAAGACCACTTATTTCAACCTGATCTCCGGCCAGCTCCGCGCATCGAGCGGCAGCATTCTGTTCGACGGCACCGACATCACCCAGCATTCCGCGCCGATGCGGACGCGCGCAGGCCTGGGGCGCGCCTTCCAGCTCACCAACCTCTTTCCGAATCTGTCGGTGGAGGAAAACGTCCGCCTCGCGGTGCAGGCCGCCAACGGCACTCACTACGACATGTTGCGGCCCTGGATGGTCCGCCGTGATCTGATCGCCCGCGCCGATGCTATCCTGGATCAGGTCGCGCTCGGCGGCCGCCGTGGCGTCGCCGCGACCGCACTGTCGCATGGCGATCAGCGTAAGCTCGAGGTCGCGCTGATGATGGCGCTCGAGCCAAAGGTGTTCATGTTCGACGAGCCGACCGCGGGCATGAGCATCGACGAGGTGCCGGTCGTGCTGAACCTGATCGCGCAGCTCAAGCAGGACAAAAGCAGGATCATTCTCCTGGTCGAACACAAGATGGACGTGGTGCGATCGCTCGCCGACCGCATCATCGTGTTGCATAACGGGCAGCTTGTTGCGGACGGCAGGCCTGCCGAGGTGATTGCGTCACCGATCGTGCAGGAAGCCTATCTCGGCGTCGCGCCAAAGAACGTTGAAGGGAAGACGGCTGGAGGGAGCGCAGCATGACCGATCTGTTGAGGCTCTCCGGTGTTCACACTCATATCGGCCGCTATCACATCCTCCAGGGCATCGATCTCGCTGTCGCGCAGGGGCAGACCACGATGCTGCTCGGCCGCAACGGCGCCGGCAAGACCACGACGTTGCGCACCATCATGGGCCTCTGGCAGGCCTCCTCCGGCGAGATCAGCCTCGCCGGCGAGCGCATCGAGAGCCGTGCGACGCCCGACATCGCGCGGCTCGGCGTCGGCTACGTGCCGGAGAGCATGGCGGTGTTTTCGGACCTCACGGTGAAGGAAAATCTGGTGCTGGCGGCGCGCGACGGACCACTCGACGACGCCCAGCTGGACTGGATTTTTGGCTTCTTCCCCGCGCTGCGCCGGTTCTGGCTGTCGCGCGCGGGAAGTCTCTCGGGCGGACAGAAGCAGATGCTGTCGATTGCCCGCGCCATCATCGAACCCCGCAAGCTCCTGCTGATCGACGAGCCGACCAAGGGGTTGGCGCCGGCGATCGTGATGGCGCTGATCGAGTGCCTGAAGGAGATCAAGCGCAAGGGCGCCACGATCCTGATGGTCGAGCAGAATTTCTTTGCCGCCCGCGAGCTCGGCGACAACGTGCTGGTGATGGACAACGGCACCATCGTTCATCGCGGCGAGATGGCGGCCTTGGCCTCAGACGTGCCGCTGCAGGAGCGGCTGCTCGGCCTGAGCCTGGAGACGCATCAATGACCGAGCTCGCCGCAACCGATCCGCTGCCGAAGCCGAAGCGCGACATCGCGCCGATCCTGCTGCCGATCGCGGTCGCCCTGGTGATGATCCCGCTGATCGGCTCGCCCAGCACCTGGCTGACGCTGACGGCCGCGAGCCTCGCGATGGGCATGATGATCTTCATCATGGCCTCCGGACTGACGCTCGTGTTCGGCCTGATGGACGTGCTCAATTTCGGCCATGGCGCCTTCATCGCGGTCGGGGCCTATGTCGCGACCCTGGTGCTGGCGCCGTCCGCGGCCTCGCTCCAGGTCGATTCGCTGTGGATCAACCTCGCGGTGCTGGCGCCGGCGGCATTGCTGTCGATGGCGGTGTCCGGCGCGCTCGGCCTGATCGTCGAGCGGGTGCTGATCCTGCCCGTCTACGGCCAGCATCTGAAGCAGATCCTGATGACGACGGGCGGCCTGATCGTCGCCGAGCAGACGCTCTATGCAGTATGGGGGCCACAGATCATCCCGACGCCGCTGCCGACGTCGCTGCGCGGCTCCTTCATCCTCGGCGACGTCGCGATCGCGAAATACCGCGTGCTGGCGACGCTGATCGGCCTCACCGTCTTCATCGCGATCCAGCTCGTGCTCAACCGGACCAAGCTCGGGCTTCTGATCCGCGCCGGCGTCGAGAATCGCGAGATGGTCGAGGCGCTCGGCTATCGCATCCGCCGTCTGTTCCTCGGCGTGTTCATGACGGGATCGGCGCTCGCCGGCCTCGGCGGCGTGATGTGGGCGCTGTATCGCGAGCAGGTCCACGCCTCCATGAGCGACGACCTCACCGTCCTGATCTTTATCGTCGTCATCATCGGGGGCCTCGGCTCGATCGGCGGCTGCTTCATCGGAGCGATCCTGGTGGCAATGATTGCCAATTACGGCGGCTTCCTGGTGCCGAAGCTTGCCCTCGTCTCCAACATCCTGCTGATGGTCGCCATTCTGATGTGGCGGCCGCGCGGCCTCTATGCGGTGACCAGCCGATGATGATCCTGTCAGGCGATCCGCCGCGCAGCCGCGTGCTCACGCTCGTTCTCGTCCTCATCATCCTGGCGCTGGTGGCGACGCCGTTCCTGTTTCCCGGGGCGAAGGCGCTGAACGTCGCGGCCAAGATCTGCGTCTTCGCCGCGCTGGTCGCCTCCTACGACCTCCTGCTCGGCTATACCGGCTCGGTGTCATTCGCACACACCATGTTCTACGGGATCGGCAGCTACGCGATCGCGATCGCGCTGTACGGGATGGGCCCGAATTGGGGCGCGGTCGCAACCGGCATCGTGGTCGGCCTGCCGCTTGCCGCGCTGCTTGCGCTTGCAATCGGACTGTTCTCGCTGCGGGTCGCCGCGATCTTCTTTGCCATGATCACGCTGGCGGTCGCATCCGCCTTCCAAGTGCTGGCCTCGCAGCTGTCCTGGCTGACCGGCGGCGAGGACGGGCGCAGCTTTCAGCTGCCCGAGCTGCTCAGGCCCGGCACGGTGCTGATCTCGAAGAACGTGCTGGGATTCGAGGTCAACGGCCGCCTCCTGACCTACTATCTGGTGTTCGCCGTCTCCGCCCTGATGATCCTCGCTTTGCTGCGGGTGGTGAACTCGCCGTTCGGGCGCGTGCTGCAGGCGATCCGCGAAAACCGCTTCCGCGCCGAGGCGCTCGGCTTCCGCACCGTTTTCCACCTGAGCTACGCCAACTGCATCGCCGCACTGGTCGCCGCCGGCGCCGGCATTCTCAATGCACTGTGGCTGCGCTATGCCGGCCCCGATACCTCGCTCAGCTTCTCGATCATGCTGGACATCCTGCTGATGGTCGTGATCGGCGGCATGGGCACGATCTACGGCGCGATCATCGGCGCCACCATCTTCATCCTCGCCCAGAACTATCTGCAGGCGCTGATGGGCGTCGCCTCCAAGGCGGCGTCGGAAGCCGGCCTGCCGCTGCTGCCAGGGCTGCTGCATCCCGATCGTTGGCTGCTGTGGCTCGGGCTGCTCTTCATCGCCAGCGTCTACTTCTTTCCGACCGGCGTGGTGGGACGGCTGCGCAATCTCGGCGGCGACAAGAGCGCGAGCGGATCGCATTAACGCGCGATTCATGATGCAGCGCGGCGGCTCGCTCGGCGCAACCGTATTCGTGCAACGAGATTAACGCCCAGGTAACTGGCTTTCCTAAGCTTTACGCCATTTGTGCGGTGTATTCCTGTCCTTCCAGGGGGAGGGAATGCGCCAGGTCTTTGCAGAGATTGCGTCACGAATGCTCCTAGCCGCGAAGCACGGCTGGGAGGCAGCCATTCGGCGCGGACCGGTGCTGTGGCTCACTTTGTGCGGCGTGTTGCTGGTCGCCGGGATCTTCGCCGTGACCGCCATGGCCGTCGGCGAATTTCGCGAACGTACCCTGGCCAACCGCGAGCGCGAGCTGGAAAATACCGTGCAGCTGATCGCGCGGCACTTCGATCAGCAATTCGAAGATGCGGACGTCGTCGCCGCCGATGTGATCGGGCAGATGAACCTGCCGGAGATCAGTTCCGCCGCGATGTTCCGCGAGCGCATGTCCGGACCTGCGACGAACCAGATGCTGCGGAGCAAGATCAGCTCGGTGTCTTATCTCGGCGACATCGCGATCTACGATGCCGATGGCGAACTGATCAACTGGTCGCGAGCCCAGCCGCTGCCCAAGATCAACATCTCCTCGCGCGCCTACTTCCAGACCTTCAAATCCGATCCGATGGCCGAACCGGTAATTCTGGAGTCGGTCCGCAGTTTCATCATCGGCAAATGGACCACGATTGTCGCGCGTCGGCTGAACGGCGTGGACGGCAGCTTCCTCGGCACGATGGTCCGCCGGATCGATCCGGACAGCTACCAGAACTATTTCGCATCCGTTGCGCTTGCGGAGGGCACGGCGATCTCGCTGTTCGACCGCAATGGCAAGATGCTGTCGCGCTACCCGCATGTCGAAGAGCTGATCGGCAGGGACTTCAAGGACGCGCCGCTGATGCGCAAGATGCTGGCCGAAGGTGGCCGGCACACCCTGCGCGTCAGGGGCCCGATCGACGGCGACGAGCGCCTCGGCTCCGGCGCCTCGCTTTCGCATTTCCCGCTGGTCATCGTCGCAACCAACACCACGAGCGCGGCGCTGGCCGACTGGCGGCAGCAGACCGGTTTCATGGTCACCACCGCCGCGCTTTCGGCGACCGTGATTGCGCTGATCCTGTTCCTGATCGTTCGCCAGATCAGCCGTCAGAATCGGGAGGCGCAGCAGCGGCTGGAAGCGGAGCGAGGGCGGCTCGACACCGCCTTGAACAACATGTCGCAAGGGTTGATCCTGTACGATGCAGCCGGATACATCGTCACCTGCAACCGCCGCTACGCCGACATGTTCGGCCTCTCCCACGACGTCATCAAGCCCGGCTGTCACATCCGCGAGGCGATGTATCATCGCAAGGAGCGCGGCGCGTTCGAAGGCGATGTCGAGGCATTTTGCGCCGACGTCATGAGGATCGTCGCGGAGGGCACGGTCTCCACCAGAAGCCATCACTTGCCGAGCGGCCGCGCTTTCCAGGTCATCAACACCCCACTCGCGCAGGGCGGATGGGTGGCCACGATCGAAGACATCACCGAACGTCGCAATCTGGAGCAGGAACGCGACCGCAACTACATGTTCCTGCGCGAGATCATCGACCACATCCCATCGCAGATCACGGTGAAGGATGCTCAAACGCGGCAATATCTGCTGGTCAACCGGACCGCGGAAGAGCAATTCGGCCAATCGAGTGAAAACATCGTTGGCAAGACTCCCTTCGACATTTACCCGGATGCCTCCGCCAGAGTCGTCACCGACGACGACAGCAAGGCGCTGCAGATGACCGAGGGTTTGTTCAAAGACGAACATGCCTGGCAGAGCCAGGCCAAGGGGATGCGCTACATCACCTCGACCCGGATCGGGATCCGCGACAATTCCGGCGAGCCGCGTTACCTCATCAACGTGGTCGAGGACGTCACCGAACGACGGCGCGCCGACGAGAAGATCGCGCATATGGCGCATTACGATGCGCTCACCGACCTGCCCAACCGGACGCTATTCCGCGAGCAGATCGAGCGCGAACTTGAGAAGGTCGGCGGCGGCAGTCAGTTCGCGCTGCTCTATATCGACGTCGACGAGTTCAAGGGCATCAACGATTCGCTCGGCCATCACGTCGGCGACGAGCTGTTGAAGGGAATCGCCGCCCGCATCCGCGGCTGCCTCGGACAGGACGACCTGATCGCGCGGCTCGGCGGCGACGAATTCGCGGTGATCCAGACCGGCATCAAGTCGTCCGCCGACGTGGTGTCATTCGTGACGCGGATCTTCGAGGCGATCCGCCGGCCCTATCACTGCTTCGGCCATCAGCTCTCCACCGACGCCAGCATCGGCATCGCGATGGCGCCGCGGGACGGCACCGATCTCGACCAGCTCATCAAGAATGCCGATCTCGCGATGTACGGCGCCAAGGCCGGAGGACGCCGCACTCACCGCTTCTTCGAGCCGGAGATGGATGCGAGCGCCAAGGCGCGCCTGAGCCTGGAGCAGGATCTGCGGCAGGCCCTGGTGAACGGCGGTTTCGAGATCCACTATCAGCCGCTGGTCGACTTGCGCACCAATGAGGTCACAGGCTGCGAGGCGCTGCTGCGCTGGCGGCATCCCGAGCGCGGCATGGTGTCGCCGGCGGAGTTCATTCCGATTGCCGAGGACACCGGCCTGATCAACGAGCTCGGCGACTGGGTGCTGCGCATGGCCTGCAACGAGGCCGCGACCTGGCCGGCGCATGTGCGTGTCGCGGTCAACGTCTCGCCGGTGCAGCTCAAATGCGACACGCTGGCACTGCGGATCGCCGGCGCGCTCGTCGCTTCCGGACTTGCCCCCTCCCGGCTCGAGCTCGAGATCACCGAGGCCGTGCTGATCCGCGACGACGAGGCGGCGCTCTCGATCCTGCACCAGCTCCGCGCCATCGGCGTGCGCATCGCGCTCGACGATTTCGGCACCGGCTACTCCTCGCTCAGCTATCTGAAGCGCTTTCCGTTCGACAAGATCAAGATCGACCGCTGTTTCGTCGCTGATATCGCCGAGACGAGCGGCGCGCCCGTGATCGTGCAGGCGGTGGTGAACATCGCCGCCGCCAGCGACATGACCACGGTCGCGGAGGGCGTCGAGACCGAGGCGCAGCGCGAGATGCTGCGTGCGCTCGGCTGCACGGAGATGCAGGGTTATCTCTTCAGCAGACCGAAGCCGGCCAGCGAAGTGCGAAAGCTGTTCGGTTCGAGCCATGCCTTGCCGGTGGCGGCGGTGGCCTGAGATGGCGAAGCCGGGGAAAACGCCAGCCAAGACGGTCGACGTTGCGGATTCCTATGCCGTGCGGCTGATGCAGCATCTGGTGGTGCCGACCTTCGTGATCGACCCCAAGCGCCGCGTCGTGATCTGGAACAGGGCCTGCGAGCGGCTGACCGGTGTCGCCGCCTCCGAGGTGATCGGCACCAATAAGCACTGGCAGGCCTTCTACGAGACCAGGCGCCCTTGCCTCGCTGACCTCGTCGCACTCGACCGCCCTGAACAGCTGCCGGAGTTCTATTCGGAGTATGGCGCGCGCGGCCACAACGGGCTTGGCTTCAGCGCCGAAAACTGGTGCGTGATGCCGAAGCTCGGCAGCCAGCTCTATCTCGCCATCGACGCCGGGCCGATCCACGACGAGGCCGGCCATCTGATCGCGGTGGTGGAGACGCTGCGCGACCTTACCGACCAGAAGCGCGCCGAGATGGCCCTGAAGGAGCTTGCCACCAAGGACGGGTTGACCGGCCTGTCGAACCGCCGCGCGTTCGACCAGATGCTGATGAGCGAATGGGCCCGCGCCCAGCGGACGCAGAAGCCGATGGCGCTGCTGTTCGTCGACGTCGATCATTTCAAGCTGTTCAACGACCGCCACGGCCACCAGAGCGGCGATGAATGCCTGCGCGCGGTCGCGTCCGTCGTCAGCCGGCATGCCGTGCGCCCGCTCGATCTCGCCAGCCGCTATGGCGGCGAGGAATTCGCGCTGATCCTGCCGGACATGGATTGCGATGCCGCCTGCGCCATCGCCGACGAGATCCGCTGCGCCGTGATGACCTTGCGGATCACCCATGGCGCCATCGGGGCCGGTGACCACGTCACCCTGAGCGTCGGCGTCGCCAGCCACATTCCGGGCGAAACCGACGGCAGCCCCCAACGGCTGCTGGGCGCCGCTGACCAGGCGCTCTATGCGGCCAAACGGCTCGGCCGCAACCGCGTCATGTGCTCCGAACGGCTGCTCGCCGAGTTCGCCAAGCTCGGGCGGGACAGCGTGCCGGTTCCTGGCCGCGCGGCCCGTAAATCAGCCTAGCCCAAATCGGCCTGGCAGAAGAAGGCGGAAGCGGTTGCCCGCCCCCCGCCAATCGGCTAAATGAACCTCCACTAGCACCCGTAGCTCAGCTGGATAGAGCGTTGCCCTCCGAAGGCAAAGGTCACACGTTCGAATCGTGTCGGGTGCGCCAGTCTCTTCCAGTCCGCGCTGGGAGCACCCTCACCCGAATTTCCTTGATAGCGCTCGCGCCGGAGCCATCGTCTGCTCGGCGCAAGCCCACGCTCAATTCAGCATCGAGATGATCGTCTGGACCTGGTCGGAAGCCGACGTCACCAGTCCGGCGTACGACGTCTGACCGTGTGCGGCCGCCTTCAGGATGCATTCGGCGACCGCCGCCTTCAGGCCGAACACCGACTGATCGGGCGGCACGCTGGCCATCACGGCCTCCAGCGCCTGACGCATCGTTCGAATGAGTTCGGAGCTGTATTGCATGGGCTGTCCTCCGCAGCCTCATATTAGAGCGCGTGGCCATGCTGGCCACTCACAAGCCTGAGATTGTTTTTTTGATGAAGTGGGACATCCCGGAGCGGCGGCCAGCCTGTCTCGAGCGCTGAACCACACCCACCTCGCGCTTCTCATCGCTCGATTGTATCATCTTGCCATGAGCGAATCCGACACGGCGACCGGCGAAGCTTCGCCCGTCCGCAAGATCATCCATATCGACATGGATGCCTTCTACGCGTCCGTGGAACAACGCGACCATCCGGAGCTGCGCGGAAAGCCGGTCGCCGTCGGAGGCTCCGCGGAACGTGGCGTCGTCGCGGCCGCCAGTTATGAGGCCCGCGAGTTCGGCGTTCGCTCTGCCATGCCATCCGTGACGGCGAAGCGACAATGTCCCGATCTGATCTTCGTCAAGCCGCGCTTCGAGGTCTACAAGGCGATCTCTAGGCAGATCCGCGACATCTTCGCGGAGCATACCCCGATCATCGAGCCGTTGTCGCTCGACGAGGCCTACCTCGACGTGACGGAAAACCTGCAAGGCATCCCGCTGGCGCGTGATGTTGCGCTCAGGATCCGCGAGAGGATCAAGGCCGAGACGGGCCTCAACGCTTCGGCCGGCATCTCCTACAACAAGTTCCTGGCCAAGCTCGCCTCCGATCATCGCAAGCCCAACGGTCAGTTCGTGATTTCACCGGAGATGGGACCCGCCTTCGTCGAGACCCTGCCGGTCGGAAAATTCCATGGGATAGGCCCGGCCACGGGTGCGAAGATGAACGCGCTCGGCATGTTCACCGGTCTCGATATTCGTCGTCAGACGCTGGAGTTCATGAATGCGAATTTCGGCAAGTCGGGCGCCTATTACTACTGGATTTCGCGCGGTATCGACGAACGGCCGGTCCGGGCCAACCGGGTCCGCAAGTCCATCGGCGCGGAGACCACGTTCTCAAGCGATCTCACCGAATTCGACGCGCTGGTCGCCGAGCTCAAGCCGCTCGTCGACAAGGTGTGGCGCCATTGCGATGCGACGGGCAGCCGTGGCCGCACCGTCACCTTGAAGATCAAGTTTGCCGACTTCGAGATCATCACGCGCAGCAGGTCCGCTCTTTCGCCGGTTGCAGGCCGGGACGATCTTGAGCGGCTGGCTTGCGGCCTGCTCGAAGTCGAGATTCCGCTGCCCAAGAGCGTCAGGCTGCTGGGGGTCTCGCTGTCTTCGCTCCAAGCCGGGGACGATGCGGAGCCGCCGCAGCTGACTCTCGGCATCTGAACCAAACCGACGGGCTTTCGACGGACGCAGACAGCCACGTAGAGCGCGCTCGCAACGCGAATCTACGGTGGCGGGTTTTCAGACTTGCCACCCAAGGTCGCTCCGCTGGGGCCCGATCAATGCCTCACGTGCTCGAACACGACGATCACGCCCGTCGGTTCGGGCTCGTGCGCCATCAGGCGAGTCAGCTCGGAATCGCCCCAATCCGCGAGGCTGACCACTTCGCCGCTCTGGCGCTCGGTGCCCGGCGGCGCCGTGGGCTCGACGACCTTCAGCCCCGTCTCATCGACGAAGAAAGTGTGCTCGCCGAACATGCTGTTGAGCTGCGGCATGGCGGGATGCTCGTCGGGCAGCACTTGAGCGCCGAGCTGGTTGACGGTCTGCTTCACCTGTTCGGATGTGAGCTTCATGAGCTGCTCCGTTTCTGTCACGTCGGTTTCACTGAGCTGAGCCAGAGCGGGCGTTCCCTGCGCTGATGTTCGCCTGGCCCAATCTTCCGAACAGGTGCTACGCACAAATGTTCCGGAGAAATGCATTTCGTGATCGCGCGTCGCGTCTGCCGCGCTTGCGGCACCAGATCGCCACAGGATGCACATGATTCAACATCCCAAGAGCCAAATTCCAAGAGCTGATTTCAAGAGCCGAATTCGTTACTCGCTTCTGTTCTCGCCAACAGAGAGCGCGCAGATGCGTGACAGATATGTGTAGGACAACCCGGTCTCCTCGGCCCAGGCGTTGAACTGCGCCTGCACCTTGGCGAGATCGCCCTTCGACTTGACCTCTTCGGCAATGTCGAGACCGGCATCGCGCAGGCAGGCCACGACGTCCCTGGACGTCACAAAGCCGTCCCAGCCGACGAACCGCAGCAGCATCTGGCCGGTATTGCCACCCAAACGGCTGCCGCGCTTGCTTAGAAGCTCGAGCAGGCCGATCTGGTCGGACGGCGGCCACTTCGTCAGAAACCTGCCGAAGCTGCCGTGCTCTCTTGCGATCTCCTGGACGAAGGCCGCGTTGTCGCGCACCGACATGATCTTGGCACCGTTGCGCACGATGCGCGCGTCGCGCAGCAGGTCCTCCCAATAATCCTCCGGCTGGAAGGTGAGCTTGGCCGGTTGGAAACGCAGGAAGGCGTCTTCAAACCCGTCCCATTTCGTCTCGATCACGCTCCAGGCAAAGCCCGCGCAAAACACACGCTTCGTCATCTCTGCGAGGATGCGGTCGTCGCCGCGTTTGGCGAGGCCCTTCAGGTCGGGCTTTTCCGGCATCAGCTTTTCGAGCGCCTTGGGCCCGCCCTTGCGTTTTTCGGCGCGCGCACGAATGGTCTTGAAGGAGGTCATTGGGAGACACGCGATTGAGGGTGTGCCACGACACCAGAATTCGACGCTCGGGTCCAGCTCCGCCACGTCCGCCGACTTCGGTCGCGCTTGCTCGGTTCGCGGCAAGCCCGGCTATCGCGACAGACGCTTCGCGAGATGGACCGACTGCCAGTCTCCGAGAGCGGTGTCCTCGAACCCCGCTTTCTTCGCAAGACCGCGCATCTCGGCGTTCACGCGCGCGGTCTCGGCTGCAATCATCTCGTGACCGAGATCGCTCGCGTGCCTCTCCATCGCCGTCATCATCTGGAGGCCGACGCCCTGGCGCTGAAAGCCATCGGCAACAGAGATGGCGAAATCACCATGCCGTGCAGCCGCATCGTAGGCGTATCTGGTTTCGCCGATGATCGTGCCCTGCCCTTCGTGCCTGATCTCGGCGAGCAGGGTGAAATGACCGGGATTGCTGGTCTTGGCGACGCATTCGGCCGCGATCATTGCAAAGTCCGCCCGCGCGCCCATGAAGCGCTTGTTGCGCGATGTCGTGGAGAGGCTCGTGAAATAGATCGAGAGGATCTCGACATCGGACGCGCTGGCCGGCCTGATACGAAGCGTGGCGTTGCCTTCGGCTGACTCGACAATGGCATCCAGCAACGGCTGTGACATGCGCGCGGCTCTCGGCAGGTTGCATCGAATGCACACCTAGCCGAGACCGCGCGCTTACCGCTTGGACGGTGCTGCCAATCTTGCGGCCGAAAACGAACAGTTCGTTGCTCGGTGCCGGGCGTCACACGCGAGAGAGTGAAGGCACCTCCTCCGGCACGATCGCCTGGAGGCCGCCGAAGCGACGCTCGCGGCCGTGGAAGGAGGCCAGGGCCGCAGCGAGATCGCCCGCGTCGAATTCGGGCCACATCCGCTCGGTGAAGTGCAGCTCGGCATAGGCACCTTCCCAGAGCAGGAAGTCCGACAGCCGTTTCTCACCCGAGGTGCGGATGATGAGGTCGACGTCGCGCAAACCGGCCTCGCCGGTGACGAGCTGCGAGAACGCCTCGCGGGTGAGACTCGTCAGCGCCGCCGCCTTCGCCGCCGCGTTGAGGATGGCGTCGCGGGCGGAATAGTCGACGGCGATGCGCAGATGAAGCGTGCCGCCGTGCGCGGTGGCGTCTTCCGCGCGCGCGATCGCATTGGCGATACCGTCGGGCAGGCGGTCTCGCCGGCCGATCACGGTGAGGCGCACGCCGTTCTTGACCAGGCTCTGCACCTCGTTGCCGAGGTAGAATCTCAGAAGCGTCATCAGCGCGGCAACCTCGGCCTTCGGCCTTCGCCAATTGTCGGTCGAGAAGGCGTAGAGCGTCAGCGTGCCGATGCCCTGCTTGGGCGCGGCCTCGACGATGCGGCGGATCGCCTCGACGCCGGCCTCATGGCCGCGCACGCGCGACAGGCCGCGCCGCGTCGCCCATCTGCCGTTGCCATCCATGATGATGCCGACGTGAAGCTTCTCGTTGCGGGACACAAGGTCACTTTGCATTGCAAAGTCTCCGGTCAAAAAAAGGGGGAGGATCAGGTCGAGACGATACCGAGACGGCCGAGCGGCGCCGCCTCGCGGCCGGCAGCCTTGGCTGCGTCGCGCACCAGGCGTTCGAGCACGGCGAGATAGTCGAGGAAGCGGCGGCGGCCGGCCTTGGTCAGGCGGCAGGTCGTGTGCGGGCGATTGCCCTCATAGCCCTTGGTCACCTCGACGAGGCCGGCTTCCTGGAGCACGGCGAGATGCCGGCTGAGATTGCCGTCGGTGAGGCCGCAGAGCTGCTTGAGATCGGCGAACGCCAGACCTTTCGGATGCGCCATCAGCGAGGTCAGAAGTCCGAGCCTCGCCTTCTCGTGGATCACGCGGTCCAGTCCTTCATAAGAGAACGGTGCGCTGTCAATCTTCGACATCATGGTCTCCCGATGCGAAATACAGAATGCCCGCCATCACCGATTGCCCGATCACGAAGGGCAGGCCCATGGTCCATGGCGACAGCGTATGGGTCTGGCTCGCGAGCACCACCACCGCAAAGCCGGATATGAAATACCAGGCGCCGGCGAGCGCCACGGTGCGCGGCAGCGAACGGACGGAGGCAAAAATGCCGAGCGACACCAGGATCTGCCACAGGCCCGGCAGCAGCCACAGCGTTTCGCCCGCGAACTTCCACATCACCACCGCAAGCAGCACACCGGCAACGCCAGCGGGCAGGAATTGCTCGACAGCCTGGTGGATCATGGCATCAGCGAGGCCCGAATGATGGCGGCGCGAACGCGCGCGCATCTCGATGCCGATGATCAGGCCGGAGAGCGCGGCGGCAATGAACCAGCCGAAGAAGAAAGCGAGCGGCTCGCCGGTGGCATCGCCGAGCAGCCAGAATTCCAGGATCGCGGTGAGAAGCGCGACCGCGCCGGTCGCGGCCATCGTCGCCGGGCCGTAACCGCGAAATGCCGTGCCGGCCGCAATCTGGCTGCGGATCGCCACGATGTCGGCCAGCGCCTTGTCGAGATCGCGCATTGGCAACGCCAAAACCTCGTTCCGCCCATGTTTGCCGGGACTATCGGTCCCGTTACTTTGTACCGCAAAGTATATCGGATCGCAAAGTAAAGGCAAGTCCCGAACGTCGTCCGAGAGGACCCGTCCTCAACAGACAACTGCCGGTTGCGCGAAACCTCCTCCCGCAGATAAGATGCGCGCGAACGCGCTGGGGGGAGAGTATGTGGCTTAAGTCATTCATCGTTGCGTCATTATTGCAGGTGAGCGTCGTCACCGCAGCACAGGCAGCCGGCCCATTCGGCAGCGTCAAAATCGGCAACTGGGTCGGCGGCGCGTTCAGCAATGACGAAAGGGGAGCCTTCTCGCATTGTGCCGCGACGGCGCCTTATGCCAACGGCGTCATTCTCGTCGTCGGCCAGAATGCTGGGGGCTCGTGGATCTTGAGCTTTGCCAGTCCCAGCTACCGCTTCAAGCAGGGCGAGAACGCCGCGATCGACGTCATCTTTGACGGACAGGAGCAGGCCAGACTGTTCGCCACGGCCAACCAGACGAACATGCTCAGCTCCGTCATGCCTGCCAACGTGGTACGAACGTTTCAGAAGGCAAGCCTGATGGTCGCGACGAGCGGCCGCACCGTGCTGAATTTCGACCTGACCTCGGCCGGGCCCGTGATTGCGGCACTGGCCAATTGCGTCACCAAGGTGAAAGCCGACGGGCTCGACAAGGCGGGCGACTTCACCAAGATCGCCGCCAAGCCGCAGCCAGCGCCGGACAAGCAGGGACCGCCAGCCAACGGCAGCAAACCTGCCAGAGCCAAGAGCGGCACCGGGTTCGTCGTGAGCGCCAGCGGACACGTCGTCACCAATAACCATGTGATCAATGGCTGCGTCGGCGACATCAAGGGCAATCTCACGGGCGAAGCCGGAATGGTTTTGCGCGTGGTGTCGAGCGACGCCAACAACGACCTCGCGTTGCTGCAGGCGCCGTCGACGACCACGTTCAAGGAGTTCGCCCGGATCCGCGACCGCTCGATCCGCTCCGGCGATTCCGTCGTCGCGATCGGCTTTCCCTTCCATGGGCTGCTGACTTCGGACTTCACCGTCACGACCGGCATCGTCAGCTCGCTCAGCGGCATGCGCAACGATTCGCGTTTCCTGCAAATCAGTGCGCCGGTGCAGCCCGGCAATAGCGGCGGCCCGCTGTTCGACACCACCGGGCAGATCGTTGGCGTCGTTACGGGAAAGCTGGACGGATTACGGATGGCCGCTGCGACCGGCAACATCCCCGAAAACATCAACTTCGCGATCAAGACCGGCGCGTTGCGCGACTTCCTCGACAACTCCGTGGTGCCTTACCAGACTGCCGAACCGAAAGGCGAGATCAAGACCACAGACATCGCGGGCAATGCGCGGCCCTACACGATGCTGATCTCGTGCAACGGAATCGAGCAGGCCGACGCGAAGCGGTAGCGGCAACGCGGGCCGGCTGGAGGCGTCGAGCCTGTACGAAGCGCTCCAACCGGGCTGAAGTCAGCCAGCTCGCTAGTACGGCGCGACGGGGCGCGGCCGCCGGTGCGATCGCGGTTGCGCCGGAGAAACCTGGCTGTAGGCAAAGCGGGGATTGCGATCGCAGTACAGCAGCCGGCCGGACACGCTGGCTTGGCATTGTTTATAGCTGCTATAGGAGCATTCCCCCGGATAATCATACTCACCGCCCTGGGCACACCAAGGATAGTCGCGCGCCGATGCCGGCGTAACCGTCGCGAAGCCGGCAAGCGCCGTCACGCCGAGTGCCACCAGCACCAATTGCGTCTTACGCATGATCTACTCCTCTCCTCACAGCGCATCATACGCGCCATATACCCATCAGGTTTCACGAAGCCGCTTTATTCCAGCTCAATGGCACGGCATCCAAGAAAAAAGCCCTGCCGAACGGGCAGGGCTCCAATCGCGCACATCACAAAATCGCTACTCGACCTTCAGGCCGGCGAACTCGACGACCTTCTTCCATTTCTCGGTCTCGGCCTTGATCTCCTCGCCGAACGCCTCGGGCGTCTGCGCCCGCGGCTCGCCGCCGAGCTCGACCAGGCGCTTGGCCATGTCCGGCTCCTTTATCAGCGTGTTGATCTCGCTGTTGAGCTTGGCGATGATCTCCTTGGGCGTGTTCTTCGGCGCCCCCATGCCGAACAGCGCGCTCGCCTCGTAGCCCTTCACGGTCTCGCCGATCGCCGGCACGTCGGGCAGCTGCGGCGAGCGCTCAGCCGTGGTGACGCCGATGGCGCGGAGCGAGCCGGACCGGATGTGCTGGATGATCGAGGGCATGTTGTCGAAGATCACCTGCACCTGGCCGCCGAGCATGTCGGTGATCGCGGGTGCGGCGCCGCGATAGGGCACGTGCTGCATCTTGCAGCCCGTCAGCGCCATGAACATCTCGCCGGACAGATGCACCGAGGTGCCGTTGCCCGAGGAGGCCATGTTGACCTTGCCGGGGTTGGCCTTCACGTATTCGATGAACTCGGCGACGGTCTTGGCCGGCACGTCCTTGTTGACGGTCATCACGTTCGGCACGCGCTGGAACGAGGCGACCGGCGCGATGTCGCGCACGAAGTTGAACTTCAGGTTGGTGTAGAGCGAGGCGTTGATGAAGTTGGCCGGATTGACCAGTTGCAGCGTGTAGCCGTCGGGTTCGGCGTTGACGACCGATTCGGTGGCGATATTGTTGCCGGCACCCGGCTTGTTTTCGATCACGAATTGCTGGCCGAACTTCTCCGACAACCGCTGGCCGATCAGGCGCGCCAGGATGTCGGTGGCTCCGCCCGGCGGATAGCCGACCACCCATTTCACCGGATGGGTCGGGTAATCGGCGGCAAGGGCCTTCGACAGCGGGCTGGCTGCAAGCGGACTGGCGGCGAGCAGGCTCAGCGCGGTACGGCGTGTGATCATCTCAAGGGTTCTCCCAACGTGTTGTTCTTGAAGCCAGATAGCTTGAAAATGGCGTCGGCGCGGTTGTAACAAAGCTTGCCGCAGGCGGAAAGTACACGGGGCGCATCACGACGAAAGGATAAGGCATGGCGGTCAAGGTCGAAGCCCTCGATCATCTCGTGATCAACGTCGCGGACGTCGCAGTGACCGCCGAGTGGTACGGCAAGATTCTCGGCATGGAAGTCAAGGTATTCGACCCCGGCGGCGGCAAAGCGCCGCGGACGTCGCTACAATTCGGTAACCAGAAGATCAACGTCCGGCCGCGCGATGCCGACAAGGTGGAGTGGTTCACCGCGGACCACCAGACCGCCGGCAGCGAGGATCTGTGCTTCCTCACCTCCGCCAGCCCCGACGAGGTGGTGGCGCATTTGAAGGCACATGGCGTTGCGATCGAAGAGGGCCCGGTTCCCAAGCAAGGCGCCCGCGGCACCCTGCGCTCGGTCTATTGCAGGGATCCGGATGGCAGCCTGATCGAGATTTCGTCATACGAGGACGGCGGCCGGTAAGGCCAAGCCGCCTGCCCCACGCACCGTCGCATGAGGGCTGAGAGAGCAGGAAGACGCAATCATCAAAGCGCGGCCGCCGGCAAGATGCAGGCTGCACGGGAGGACATATGCCGACTTCGCAAGCCGCCGCCGGAATCGTAGGCCCGTTCGACGGGCTCGATGTGCCCTGGCTGCTGAAGATGCGGGCTGAGGTGAGCAGCTCGCATCCGTTCCTGATCTGGGCGCCGTTCGACGCGCCCGCGCGGCGCTGGAGCTATGGCGAGTTTCACGAGCGGGTTGGCGCGCTCGCGGCGGGACTGGGGAGGCGCGGCGTCAAGCCGGGCGAGTATGTGCTCATTCACCTCGACAATTGCATCGAGGCGCTGCTGGCCTGGTTCGCCTGTGTCGAACTCGGCGCCATCGCGGTGACCACCAACACGCGCTCGGCGCCGGCCGAACTCGACTATTTTGCCGATCATTGCGGCGCGGTCGCCGCGATCACACAGCCGGCCTATGCCGAGATCGTCGCGCAGAATTGCCGCAACATCCGCTGGATGGCGGTGACTTCGCACGATGCGGGCGCGCCGCCCGGGAACCCGGTCTCACGCGGCGACAGCTTTGAGGAGCTGTTCGCCGATAGCGCCGACCGTCCCAGGCGCGCGATCGATCCGCTCGCGCCGTGCAGCGTGCAATACACCTCGGGCACGACATCGCGCCCCAAGGCGGTGCTGTGGACCCACGCCAACGCGCTGTGGGGCGCCAAGATCAACGCCGCGCACGAAGACCTGCACGCAAGCGACGTGCATCAGGCCTATCTGCCGCTGTTCCACACCAACGCGCTGGCCTATTCGATGCTGGCGACGCTATGGGTCGGCGCCACCTGCGTGATCCAGCCGCGCTTTTCCGCCAGCCGGTTCTGGGGCGCTGCGCGCGAGCACGGCTCGACCTGGACCTCGACGATCCCGTTCTGCATGAAGGCGCTGCTCGAACAGGACATCCCGCGCGATCACAAATTCCGTCTGTGGGGCACCGCGATCAACGAGCCGCCGGCCTTCGCCGCCTTCGGAGTCAAGATCATCGGCTGGTGGGGCATGACCGAGACCATCACCCACGGCATCGTCGGCGAGATCGACCAGCCCAACATCCCGATGTCGATCGGCCGCGCCGCGCCGGAATATGAAATCCGCATCACCGACGACGACGGGCGGCCGACCGAAATCGACGGCACCGGAAATCTCTCGATCAAGGGCATTGTCGGCCTGTCGCTGTTCGCCGAATATCTGCACAACGAAAAGGCGACGCGCGAGAGCTTCGACGAGCACGGCTTCTTTCTCACCGGCGACCGCGTGGGGCGGCTGGAGAACGGCTACATTCGCTTCGCAGACCGCAGCAAGGACATGCTGAAGGTCGGCGGCGAGAACGTCGCGGCGTCGGAGATCGAGCAGGTGGTCGCACTGGTCCCCGGCGTGCGCGAGGCCGCCGTGGTGGCGAAGACGCATCCAATGCTGGACGAGGTGCCGGTCGTCTTCATCATCCCGCAGGGTGGCGTCGCCGGTGCCCGGCCTGATCTGCACGACGCCGTGATGGCCGCCTGCCGCGCCGGCCTTGCCGACTTCAAGATGCCGCGCGAGATCCGCTTCGTCGACGACATGCCGCGCTCGACGCTGGAGAAGGTGGCGAAGGCGGAGCTGAGGAAGATGGTGGGGTAGCACGAGCGATTACCACAATGTCGTCCTGGCTTTCGCCAGGACGACACCGGAGTTCAGAACGATCCCAGCGCCACCGGGCGGAACGCTTGCAACAGCTGCTGGTCCAGCTTGCCGCCCATGCCTTCCATCATCGCAAACGCGCGCGAGTGGGTGAAGGGCATGCGATAGGCGCGCTTCTCCACGAGTGCCGCGTAGATGTCGACGATCGTCGTGACCCGCACGATATCGCTGATCTGGTTCGACGAGAGATTGTTGGGATAGCCCGAGCCGTCGAGGAATTCGTGGTGATGCAGCACGACGTCCAGCATCTCCGGCGGAAAGCCGCCTTGAGCTGCGAGCGCGTCATAGCCGCGGCGCGGATGCTGGCGGACTTCGGCCATCTCCTCGTCGGTGAGCTTGCCGGCCTTGTCGAGCAGCGCGGAGGGAACGAACGCCTTGCCAACGTCGTGCAGCAGCGCGGCACGGGTCAGCCGGCGCTGGTCGTCCTCGCGCATGCCGAGGTGCTGGGCGAAGGAGACCGCAAATCCGGTCACGAACAGGCAATGCCGGTAGCTGCCGACATGGTGGCAGCCAACCGTGGTGAGCCACTCGCGCAGCGAGGAGTGCTTGATCGCCTTCAGGATCTTGCTCTCGGCGGCGATGATGTCGTCGAAGGTCAGGGGTACGCCGAGCGGCAGCTTCTCGAACATCTTCTTCAGTACCGCGTGCGCGGCCTCGACGCCGCGATTGAGCGTCTTGCCGCGATCGGTCGCGTCATAGACGGCGGTGTCGGGGAAGGCCGCACGGATGCGCTGCAGGATGTCCTCGGGCTGAAGCGGCCGCGAGATGGTGTCGGTGGCGCCCAGCGCCCAGGCCTGCATGGTGCCGTGATGCAGGGCGTCCGCAAGCACGAACAGACGAGGCATGGCGCGATAGGCGTCGCCGCGCAGCTTGTTGCGCACCCGCTGCACGCTGTCGGGCGAGCGCAGATTGATGTCGACCACGAGGCCGGAGAGATCGCGCGAGGGCTGCTCGGGGAGCTCCTGCGTCGTTACAGTGGCAACGTCGCCGACCGCCTTGAGAATGCTGGCGAGCTCGGTGCTCTCGTCGCTCCGGTCGGAGGCGAGCAGAAGCCGGCGTTTGGCGGCGGGTTTGGCTGAGGCGTTCATGGCTTCCCCAAGAGCACGGGCGTGTTTCGGGCAAAAGCCTAAGCCGGATCAGGTTCTCCGGCCCTTAAGAGGCGTGCTCAATGGAACCCTGCGGAATCTGGGACAATTTTACGGAATTCGCGTCCCCGGCGGTTCCAATCAAAAACCTCGAAAACAACCCCATGCACAGTAGAGATGTGGTTGCAAACACAGGGCTTTTTTAACGACGAATCCGCCGGGGGCTGCCCCCGGCGGATCATGTCAGGTCAACAATCGCAACCAGCCTTACGCCTTCATCGCGCCCTTCACGGCTTCGGCCGTGATCGGCAGGGCCCGGACGCGGGCGCCCGAGGCGTTGAAGATGGCATTGCCGATCGCGGGTGCGATCACTGTCACCGCGGGTTCGCCGACGCCAGTGGCCTTTTCGCCATTGGCGATCACGGCGATCGCGACCTCCGGCACCTGGCTCATGCGCAAGGGCGTGTAGCTGTCGAAATTGGTCTGTTCGATGCCACCGTCCTTCAGCGTCGCCTTCTCGTACATCGCCAGTGACAGGCCCCACAGCGCCGCACCCTCGACCTGGGCGCGGATGTTGTCGGGATGCACCTGCGTGCCGACATCGGTGGCGACCGTGAGCTTCTTCACGGTCACTTCGCCCGATGGCGCCACGGCGACGTGAGCGACGCAGGCCGTCCAGCTTGCGGTCGCGCGTTCCTGCGACGAGACGCAGGCCACGCCCATGCCCTCACCTTTCGGCAGCTTCCTGGTGCCGTAGCCGGCAAGACCCATCGCGGCGAGCAGCGTATTGCGCAGCCGCTGCGCACCGCCGTCGTTCTTGCCTGCACCGTCGAGCAGCGAGATGCGGAACTGCGCGGGGTCCTTGCCCGCCGCCGCCGCGATCTCGTCGATCATGCTTTCGACCGCCCAGAAGGTCCAGCCCGGCGCGACCGAGCGGAGCTGGCCGGACGGCGTCGCGTTGTGCGCCATCTCATTCTTGATCGCGCGCACATGATGGTTGGGCACGGTGTAGAAGAAGTCGGCCCCGTTCACCGTGAAGGAGTCGAGCGGACCCTTCTTGTCGACCGAGGGCGTCAGGAAATCGGGTATTCCCCAGCGCTGGGTCGGCCACGCCGAAACCACGTCGTGGCTGAGCGCGATGAGCTTGCCGTCGCCGTCCACGCCTGCCTTCACTTTCTGGTAGGTGAGCGGACGCGAGAAATCCATCGTCATGTCGTTCTCGCGCGTATAGATCACCTTCACCGGCTTGCCGATGGCCTTCGCCGCCTGCACCGCCGGAATCATCATGTCGGCATCGAGCCTGCGGCCAAAGCCGCCGCCGAGCCACATCTGATGCATGACCACGAACTTCGGATCGATCCCGGCCGCACCCGCCGCGATCGCGCCGGAGCGCGTTGCGAACTGGTTGCCGGAATAGATGTGCAGGATCTCGCCCTTGAACTCCGCAGTGGCGTTCATCGGCTCCATCGGCGCATGGATATTGATGCTGGTGGTGTACTCCGCCTCCAGCACCTTGGCCGCCGTGCCGAACGCCGCCGCGGGATCGCCGTCCTTGACGAAGAACTGGCCGGAATCCTCCTGCTTCTGAAGCCGCATGGCCTCGTCGAGCAGCGACTGGCTCGACACCTTCGCGTTTGGACCGCCGTCATAGGCGATCTTGAGCGCCTGCGCCGCCTTCTTGGCGTTGGCATAGGTGCCGGCGACCGCGACGACCCAGCCCGAGGTCGTTCCGGTCTTGTCGTCGAGGGTGACGGCCTTGATGAAGCCCGGCACTTTCTTGGCGGCACTGTCGTCGACCGATTTCACCGTGGCGCCGAAGCGCACGGGCGGCGTCACGACCGCGCCATAGGCCATGCCTGGCAGCATCACGTCGATGCCGTATTTGGCCGTGCCGTTGGTCTTGGAGGGAATGTCGAGCTGCGGCACCGACACGCCGATCATGGTGTATTGATCCGGCGTCTTCAGCTTGATCGCCTTCAGCTCGTCCGGCGTGAAGGTTTTTGTCGCCTTGCCGCTCTTGACGACATCGGCGAAGGACATCGCCTTCTTCGACTTCGGGTGCGAGATCATGGAATCGCGCACCACGAGCTCCGACGCCGGCACGCCCATCGCGGCGGCCGCGCCTTCTGTCAACGCCATCCGCCCGGCAGCGCCGGCGCGGCTCATGGCCTCGAAGTTCATCATGGTCGACCAGCTGCCGCCGGTGATCTGAGCGCCCAACACGGGATCGTTGAACTTCGGATCGTTGGAGGCAAGCTGTACGCGCATGTCGCTCCACTTCGCGCCCAGCTCTTCGGCCACGATCTGCGCCATGGTGGATGCGATGTGCTGGCCCATGTCGGCCTTGCCGCAGGTGACGGTGACGAGACCATCGGGCGCGATCGCGTACCAAACGCTCGGCTCGAAGTTCGAAGGCGCCGCAAGCGCCTCACCGATGCCGGGCACGCCGGCATAGCCGAGCACGAGGCCGGTGGCCGCTGTGCCGACCAGGAAGGAGCGGCGGCTGAGATCGGTCGCCTCGGGCGCAACGTTGTTCACGTGCTTGTTCATGTGGGCCTCCGCTCGTTGCCGGAGGCGGATGCGGTGCGCATCTCGGTTGCGGCGCGCATGATTGCCTTCTGGATCCGCGAATAGGTCATGCAACGGCAAAGATTGCCGTCCATATGCGCCACGACCTCTTCCTTGGTCGGGTTGGGATTCTTCGCCAGCAGCGAGGCCGCCTGCATGATCTGACCGGACTGACAGTAGCCGCATTGCGGCACCTGTTCGGCGATCCATGCCTTCTGCAAGGGATGGTCGCCCTTGGCGGCGAGGCCTTCGATGGTGGTGATCTTCTTGCCGGCGACATCGCCGACCATGGTCTGGCACGAACGCACGGCTTCACCGTTGACGTGCACGGTGCAGGCCCCGCACAGGCCGGCACCGCAGCCGAATTTGGTGCCGGTCATCTGCAATTGCTCGCGGATCGCCCAGAGGAGCGGCGTGTCGTTCGCCGCATCCACGGACAGACTCCGCCCGTTGATGGTGAGAGTTGGCATAGGCGTCTTCCCCTGCCGGTGCATGAAGCCGCTTACGGCGGCAACTTGAGTAGCGGACGCCCACCGGGCCGGCGCCAGCCTTGATCGCAAGAATGATCGCGTTCAGGCGCGGAGGCAAATGCAATTTGGAATCGATCGAAACAAACGAGGCGCGCGCATCTTGTGCGTTGCGAGAACAGCGGTGATGCAGCGGCTGAACGCAACAGAGTGCACGCCAAGCAGGCAGGCCATCGCATTCAGGCAGTTTCCTCCGAGTAACCCGGCGCGTTAAGATGGGGGAAGACAAGATAATAAGGTGGATGCAATGCCTAAGATCGATCGGGACGGCGTTGGAATCCATTACGAGGTTCATGGCGAGGGCTGGCCGCTGCTGCTCACCCACGGCTACTCATCGACTTCGGCAATGTGGCATGGGCAGGTCGAGGCACTTGCCCGGGATCACAAGCTGATCTTGTGGGACATGCGCGGTCACGGCCAGTCCGACTATCCCGACGATCCCGCCGCTTACAGCGAAGCACTCACCGTCGGCGACATCGCCGCGATCCTCGATGTGGTCGGCACGGAGCGCGCCATCATTGGCGGGCTCTCGCTCGGCGGCTACATGTCGCTTGCCTTCGCTCGCGCGCATCCAAAGCGCGTCCGCGCGCTGCTGATCATCGACACCGGCCCCGGCTTCAAGAAGGACGATGCACGCGAGGCCTGGAATGCGCGCGCGCTCGCCACTGCCGACAAATTCGATCGCGAAGGGCTCGACGTGCTGAAGGCGGCAACGCGCGAGCGCGCCACCGCGAGCCATCGCGATGCCAGGGGATTGGCGCTCGCCGCACGCGGCATGCTGACCCAGCGCGATGCGAAGGTGATCGAGCTGCTGCCGGAGATCAAGGTGCCCAGCCTGATCGTGGTCGGCGCCGACGACACGCCGTTCCTAGCTGCCTCGGACTACATGGCCGCGAAAATTCCCGGCGCACAAAAAGTCGTGATCCCCGCCGCCGGACACGCCGTCAACATCGACCAGCCACAGGCTTTTGTTGACGCGGTGCTGCCTTTCCTGAAGAACTTGCCGGAATAGGTCGGACAGGAACAGTGGCGATGAAGCGAGCTATATTGGCTGCGGGCGCGGTGTTGCTGTCAGCATCCGCGCAAGCCGAGCAACTCGGCGGGACATTGCCCCGCCTGCCCTTCGTCGCGACCTTGTCGAACAACACGCCGCTCGCTTTCGGCATGGATGCCGACCAGACTGCGCGGGCGCTGGGGCAACCGCTGCAATATGTGCGGGGACGCCCCGGCAACGAGATCTATCTCGCCCTTCGCAACATCGGCGGCAGCAGACTGATCCCCACCCGTCACCGCCTGTTCCTGCAATTCCGCCACGGACGGCTGGCGGGCTGGAAGGAGGATTATGGCGAGAACTGGATGTGGGAGTGAGAGTGGCTTTTCATGACGCAGAGCAATCGTCTCTGCGCCATCATGCGTTGGAGCTGCCACATCGTCACGGCCGGGCTTGTCCCGGCCATCCACGATCTTTCCTACCGCACCAAGAACGTGGATGCCCGGGACATAGGCGAGCGGAAGCGACGCCGTCCTTCGGACGGCTACGCCCGGGCATGACGAGTTTGTGGAACGAGCGGAACCCGCAATCGAAGACTAACCAAAAGGACAACCCGCGTGCGACAGGATATCAAGCTGACGGCCTCCGACAAATTCCAGCTCAGTGCCTATCGCGCTGACCCCGCCGGCACGGCGAAGGGCGCGGTGGTGGTGATCCAGGAGATTTTTGGGGTCAACCATCACATCCGCTCGGTCTGCGATCGCCTCGCCGGGGAAGGCTATGTCGCGATCGCGCCGTCGATCTTCGACCGGACCTCGCCGGGCTTCCAGTCCGGCTACTCGCCCGACGAGATCGCGGAAGCGCGCAAGTTCGTCGCCAGTCCGGACTGGGACGCGATGCTGCGCGACACGCAGGCGGCGATCGATGCGGTGAAGAGCGTCGGCCCGGTCGGCATCATCGGCTTTTGCCTGGGCGGCAGCATCGCCTTCGTCGCGGCGACGCGGCTGTCGGGCCTGAAGGCCGCGATCGGCTATTACGGCGGCGCCGTCGTACGCTTTGCCGACGAGACACCAAAAGTTCCGACACAGCTGCATTTTGGCGAAAAGGATGCCGGCATTCCCCTGACCGACGTCGAGACCATCAAGACGAAGCGGCCGGACGTGGAGGTCTTCGTCTATCCGGGCGCGCAGCACGGCTTCCATTGCGACGAGCGGGCGAGCTACGACAAGGCCAGCGCCGACATCGCCTGGCCGCGCAGCATGGAATTTTTCGCGAAGCATTTGAAATCGTAGCGCGCGCGGCTGTCTTCGCTGTCATTCGGGGCTCGCGCTTCGCGCGCCCCGGATGACGAGCAGGAATCGGGTGGCTGCATCCTGCTGCCCGGCGATAGAGCTGGCTGATCAAGCCAATTCGCGCCGGGAGATCATGATGCAGCAGGCCAATACGAACATCGTCATCCGCAATCCGTTCGGCACCATGGACGTGCCCGCGCCTGATGATCGCGACGTCATGGACTATGCCGCAACCGCCGCGCTTGCCGGCGATGCGGCTGACGTCAACGCGGCGGCATGGGCAATTATCGCGGCACAGTCAGACCCGCTCGACGGCATCTGGGCCAGCCGCTGGAATGGCGGCGCAGATCCGACCATTGCCGGCGATACGCCGCAAGCCTGGAAAGAAGGACGCGCGGAGGTGCGGGTCGCAGGCGAGCGCATTTTCCTCCGCTTCGACTGGGACCATGGCCGCCGGCACGGGCTGATCGATACGGCGCGTGATCGCGCGGGTCGCCTGGTCGGGAAATATATCAACCTGACCAACCCGGCGATCACACGGCCATGGGTTGGACTGGTGGTCGACGCCACCAGGATCGACGGATGTTTTCCGAACGGGCGTCTGGATTTCAGGCGGTGAGCTAGAGCTTCGGTTCTGATTGCATCAGAACCGAGGCTCTAGATTCTTTTCTGACGCGTTTTCTTTACGCGAACCGGTATCCACTTCGCTCGAAAACGCTCTAGAACCAGCGCTCGCCGACAAACACGGTGTCGCCGGGGCTCAAGGGGGTGCCGAGCGGCACCACGGCGCGCATGGCGCCGCCGGCTTCGGTGTGCGTGACGGTGACCACGTCGCGCTTGGCGCGGGGCGAGAAGCCGCCGGCGATCGCGACGGCGCTTTCGACCGTCATGTTCGGCACGTAAGGATACTGGCCGGGCGCGGAGACTTCGCCGAGAATGAAGAACGGACGATAGGCCTCGATCTCGACGGCGACCGAGGGCTCGCGAATGTAGCCGTTGCGCAGCCTTGCGGCGATCTCGCCGGCAAGACCCGCGGGGGTGCGGCCGCGTGCCGGCACGCCGCCGATCAGCGGCATGGTGATGGAGCCGCCGGCGTCGATTGCGTAGCTGTTGGTGAGACCTTCCTGGCCGTAGACAACCACGCGCAGCTTGTCGCCGGCGTCGAGATGATAGGAGGCATCGTAGCGAACAGGCGCCGCCATCGGCGCGGCATAACCGACCGGCATGGGCGCAGGCGAGGCAAAGGAATTGCTGAGTGCTGCGATGGCACCGCCGCCACTGCCGACGACGGCGGGCTGCGGCGCGTTGTACGGCTGGCCATAGACCATCGAATCGAGATCGGCGCGCGGCTGCACATAGGCGACGGGACCAGCGGTTTGCATGCAGCCGCCAAGGGTCAGCGCGGCGGACGCTGCCAGGGATGCTGCCGAGATCGACCATCGAAACGCGCGTGCAACCGGCACCGGACTTATCCCTCGAAACGAGACAGATCCAGTGATGCACCGGTTATGGTTAATAAAGCGTTGAGGGGGCGGGTGGCTTGGCAATGGTACCAAACACTCCGTCATGCCCGGGCGTAGCCGTCCGAAGGACGGCGTCGCTTCCGCTCGCCTATGTCCCGGGCATCCACGTTCTTGGTGCCGCACGAAAGATCGTGGATGGCCGGGACAAGCCCGGCCATGACGAGGGACCAGCTTACGCGCTCACACCGACGCCGATCGGGCAGGACACGCCGGTGCCGCCCAGGCCGCAATAGCCGGCGGGATTCTTGGCCAGATATTGCTGATGATAGTTCTCGGCAAAGTAGAATTCGCCGGCGGGTGCGATCTCGGTGGTGATGGTGCCGAGACCTTTTGCAGCAAGCGCCTTCTGATAGAGCGCCTTCGATTGATCGGCCGCTTTCTTCTGCGCGTCTGAATAGGTGTAGATCGCGCTCCGGTACTGCGTGCCGACGTCGTTGCCCTGACGCATGCCCTGCGTCGGGTTGTGGCTCTCCCAGAACGTCTTCAATAGCTTCTCGTACGACACCTTGTTCGGATCGAACACGACCAACACCACTTCGGTGTGACCGGTGCGGCCCGAGCAGGTCTCTTCATAGGTCGGGTTCGGCGTGTGGCCGCCGGCATAGCCGACAGCAGTCGTGTAAACGCCGTCGCCGAGCTCCCAAAACTTGCGCTCGGCGCCCCAGAAGCAGCCGAGCCCGAACACCGCCTGCTCGAGACCGGCGGGATAAGGCGGCTGCAACTTCGCGCCGTTGACGAAATGGGTGGTCGCGGTCGGAATGGCTTGCGCACGGCCCGGCAGCGCTTCCGCGGCACTCGGCAATGCGGTGGTCTTGCGCATGAACAGCATGGACGGATCTCCGAACGAGCCGTGCATCGCCTGGGCTAATTACTCAGGCGGCGTGCTCGCGATCAGGTGGGAATATAGGTCTTTACGCACGGAGCGGCAGCCCTGTTACAGCGCCGCATGCTCGAAAGCTCAATCCCGGGAATAGCCGATCAACGGCTTGCGCGGGCGGAACAGGATCATCAGGAGGATGCCGAGAATGCCGAGGACGGCGAAAACCGGCTGATCCAGCACCAGGCGGATCACCGAGGTCCACAGCCAGGGCGCCTTGGCCTCGACCCAGGTCCGGAATGCCGTCTGGCTGGCCTGATTGATGTCGTTCCAGAACTGGCCGAAGCGGGTGAACCGCAGGGTCTGGTCGGCCACCCAGCGGGCGCCATCATAGACCATGAAGATGAACCCGCCGGCGAGCAGCAACAGCCCAATCAGTCGGAAAAAGCCGCGGATCATGCCTCACCCTATATAGTCGTCCGATCGGACGACCCTCGGAACGCCGCCAGCCAATACAAGGGAGACGGCAGAAATTCAACCTCTTCAGGGCGTTACGGCACTCACCCCGGTTCTGAGGGGCTGCTTTTGCAGCCCGGGAAAGCGTTGACGGTGCCGAAGACCCTCTCTATAAGGGCGCCAACTGGCGGCGGGCGCAATCCTGCCGCCGCTGTTCTTTGAGCAGATGCAGGCTCTTTGGGCTTAGAGGCTCCTTGAGCTGAGAGGTTCCTTGGGCTGAGAGGCTCCTTGGGCCTCAGAGGCAGCCGCAAGGCCGTCGCTCATGTTCCGGGAACAGCCTAGCAACCGAACACCCTAATTCCGAGCGTCGATTACGCGGTCAAGCAAGCCGGCGCTACCCGACCAAGACGCGACCGGTACCCGCAAAGGACATTGAGACCATGGCCAATACCACTTCCGCCAAGAAAGCGACGCGCAAGATCGCCCGCCGCACCGCTGTCAACAAGTCGCGCCGCACCCAGATGCGCGGTGCCGTACGTAACGTCGAAGAAGCGATCAAGACCGGCGACCGCGCCGCTGCCGTGACGGCGCTGGCGAATGCCGAGCCCGCCTTGATGCGCGCCGCGCAGCGAAACATCATTCACAAGAACAATGCCAGCCGCAAAGTCTCGCGGCTCACCGCGCAGATCGCCAAGCTCGCCAAGTAAACTTGCGAGCGTTCTGGCACGCCGTCCGATCGAGTCGTTCGATCGGGCGATCACATCGCACATCACACGCGTCAAATAGCCCGGCCTCACGCCGGGCTTTTTTGTTGCCCGTCATATTCACGCAAGCAGTCACGCGTCGAACGACCTTCGATTGGAGGATTGCGGCGCTTGCACCATGACGCGTCCGTAGTTTTACCTGCGAATGGTTTTGCAACAGCGGAAACTTGCACCGCGGTGCAAAAAGCCCCTGCGAGGCGGGCGCAAGTTGAATTCGCGGGCTTGCGAGTTCTGCACACCGTAGTTTCCCCGGATCGCGTCACGCGATGGAGTTACCCTGTGAAACGAGACTCAAAAAACGATGGCTCACTAACAACTTATCGACATAGTGAGGCCAAGCATTTGGAAAATTCACCCGCGCGTCGCGCGCGTGACGCTTTTGTAAAAAATTTTTGGCGGTGGCGGAGAATTGTCACATCGGACGCGGCATCTTCGATTCTGTGCACGAATCCAAAAACTTGCTCTGAAGCCTGTGCACAAGTGCCGCGTGGCGTTAACGCAGATCAAGATTTTTGATGCCTCAAGTGTGAATCAATTCCGTTGCGAGTCTTTCCGCATAGTGTATTCCTTAAGACGTCAGCGGCGCCCACGATCTTGAGACCAGCGCGGTATCGGAAACGGGGCGAGCGTGCAAATCGGCGGCGGTGTGCACGTAGGCGACGCTTCAACAAGCGATTGTCGGATCAAAACCCACAGCAATGTGGGAACGGTAGCTCTTTGTCTGAATGTCTCCAAGCGGGATCTTTCTCTCGCGCTTAAGAGACATCTTGAAAGCTGCCCCGACAGGCATGATGGCGAAGCCGAGCGGACGACGAGTACACGGGCAGGCATCCGACTACGAAGCGGGTGTCGTTTGGACACGCAGGACCTTGTCGTGAGCAATCACGGCAGGACGGGGAGGTATCATGTCTTACGAACTCAACGCGGTATTGAAACACATTTCGACTTCCAGCATTTCGACTTCCAGCGATGCCGTTTTAGATCCGTCGGACATCAAGCCTCCCGCGTGTAACGGAGCGCCGAGTACGCGCTGACCTCGCGACCCCTCCATCTCTAGACATTGCTGACCGGACGCGGCGTTTCCGCCGAACGGTCGAGCCATGCCTGCAGGTGAAATCGCTTGAGGTCCCGCCATCGCAAATATCCCTGAGCAGGTATCCCTGGCAGGAACTCAGCATGGCGCTCACCACGCAACCTTATCTCTCAAGAAAAGTTCTCAAATG